>JADIZV010000005.1 GCA_016704565.1 Candidatus Phosphoribacter baldrii | reverse complement strand
TGCGCCCTTGCCGCCGCCGTCGGACCCCGACGATGCATGCATTTATCGGCGACTTCCAGGTGCTGACCCTCGTGGAAGTCGCTCAACGGTGATGACGCGAACGGCTCCCCGATGCTGGTGTGGCTGGGTGCGCCGTTGTCGGTGAGCGTTGTCGCGACCAACCACGGGGACGTCGTTCTTGGCGGGCATCAAGCGGTGGCGGACTCGTTGGCGACCGGGCATCACTGTCCTGGTGCGGCTACGACACGGCCAACGGATTCCGTTATGTTGGGTCCGGCAGGGTCTGACACGGCGAGTGTCACGTGTACGGGGACGGTTGCTGCCCTGGCGGCTGGCGCCAAGCCCGTGGACACCGGGTCCGTGTCTGGGACGCCGACGTTGGCGGATGGGTCGACCCCGGCAGTAGGTGCCGATGGTGCGCCCTTGCCGCCGCCGACGGACACCGACGATGCGTATGCGTTTGCTCCTGCGACTTCGGGTGTGACCATCGTGGAAGTCGCTCAACGGTGATGACGCGAACACGGCTCCCGGTGTGAGTGTGGCTGCGGGTGCGCCGGTCGCGGTGACGTTCGTGGTGTCGAACACGGGGACGTCGTATCTGGCGAATGTGAGGGTGACGGACCTTGGCGACGGGCATCACCTGTCATGGTGCGGCTGCGGGCACGGCCAACGTGATTCCGTTGTTGAGGTCCGGCAGGGTCTGACATACGGCGAGTGTCACGTGTACGGGGACGGTTGCTGCGTTGGCGGCTGGTGCCACTCACGTGGACACCGGGTCCCGTAGTCTGGGACGCCGACGTTGGCGGATGGGTCCACGCCGGCAGTAGGTGCCGATGCTCAGCCGTTGCGCCGCCTGACGGACACCGACGATGCGGCATGCGTTTGCTCCGGCGTCGTCTGGGTGTGTCCATCGTGAAATCGCTCAACGGTGATGACGCGAACACGGCTCCTGGTGTGTCGGTGGCTGCTGGTTCGCCGGTCGCGGTGACGTTCGTGGTGTCGAACACGGGGACGTCGTATCTGGCGAATGTGACGGTGACGGATTCGTTGGCGACCGGGATCACCTGTCCTGGTGCGGACCCGGCGACCCCGAATGTGATCCCGTTGTTGGGTCCGGCCGGTTCGTCGGGTGTGGATGGGCAGCCGTCCGCGGTCGCCACGTGCACCGGGATAGTTGCGGCACTGGCGGCTGGTGCCACTCACGTGGACACCGGGTCCGGTGTCTGGGACTCCGGTGTTGGCAGATGGGTCGACTCCGGCGTTGGGTGCCGATGGCCTGCCGTTGCCGCCCCCGTCTAACACGGACGATGCGTATGCGTTTGCGTCCGGCGACGGCGGGTGTGACCATCGTGAAGTCGCTCAACGACGATGATGCGAATACGGCTCCCGGTGTGTCGGTGGTTGCTGGTTCGCCGGTCACGGTGACGTTCGTCGTGACCAACACCGGGACGGCACACCTGGCGAATGTCACGGTGACTGACTTCGTTGGCGACCGGGATCACGTGTGCGGGTGCGGCTACGGGCACGGCCAACGTGATTCCGTTGTTGGGTCCGGCAGGGTCTGACACGGCGAGTGTCACGTGTACGGGGACGGTTGCTGCCCTGGCTCCTGGCGCGACGCACGTGGATACCGGCTCGGTGTCTGGGACGCCGGTGTTGGCGGATGGGACCACGCCGGCAGTGGGTGCCGATGGTCAGCCGTTGCCGCCCTCGACGGCCACCGATGACGCGCACGCCTACGCGCCAGCGCATCCGGGGATCGGTGTCGTCAAGCGGATCAACGGCGACGACGCCGCCACGGCTCCGGGTGTGTCCGTGCCGGCTGGCTCGTTGATGATGGTGACCTTCGAGGTGACCAACACCGGCGATGTCCGAATCGACCCGGTTGTGCTGACCGACAGCACCGTCACTGAGATCCGTTGCCCTGCCGCGGCCCTTTGACCCAGGTGAGGTCATGACGTGCAGCGCGAACCTCGCGGCTCCGGCCGTGGGCACGCAGCACAGCAACACCGTCACCGCCTCCGGCACGCCTGTGCTGGCTGACGGGACGCCTGCGGTCGGAGAGGACGGACTGCCAGCGCCAGCGCCACAGGCGACGGACACGGCATACGCGATCTCTGTTGCGACTCCACTGCCACAGACGGGTGCCAACGTCACCGGCCTGGTGGGCAGTGGACTCGGGATGCTTCTCCTCGGTTGGCTGCTGCTCCTGGCGTCCCCGCGCCGCAGGGGCGCCCGCAGCCGACGGAGCTAGCGTCCCACGCTGGCCCGGCCGTGCCTCCGCAGACGCACGGCCGGGCCAGCCTTGACCCGGCCCCGACCACGCACGACGCGGGCATTGACCGAGCGGGTAGGCTGCCCACCAGCCGACATTTCGACTGAATAGCCAAAGGACGACCCATGGGTTCTGTGATCAAGAAGCGCCGCAAGCGGATGGCCAAGAAGAAGCACCGCAAGCTCTTGCGCAAGACGCGCCACCAGCGTCGCAACCGCAAGTAACCACCCGGCATACCTCGCGGGCGGCCGTACCCCACCTGGGTGCGGTCGCCCGCAGCTTCGCCGGTATGCCGTGCGTCGCCCGAACGGCGCGGTCGGCTACCGGTGCGTAGGATTGACGGTGGTGGCCACCAAGCCGCCACCGGACCGACCCATCGAAGGGAGCGCCGTGGCTGACGTCGTCCTCGTCACGGGGGTGTCCCGCTATCTCGGCGGGCGGTTCGCGTCGGCGCTGTCCAAGGACAGTGGCATCGAGCGGATCATCGGCATCGATGTCGTGCCGCCGCCGCACTCGATCGGGCGGGCCGAGTTTGTGCGGGCCGACATCCGCAACCCGATGATCGGGCGGATCATCACCCAAGCCAAGGTCGACACCGTCGTCCACATGAACGTCTTGGCCACGCCGACGGCCGCCGGTGGACGGGTCTCCCAGAAGGAGATCAACGTCATCGGCACGATGCAGCTGCTCGCCGCCTGCCAGAAGGCCACGTCGGTCAAGCGGCTCGTCGTCAAGTCGACGGCTGCCGTCTATGGCAGCTCGCCCCGCGACCCGGCGATGTTCACCGAGGACACCGGCCCCAAGACGATGCCGACGAGCGGTTTCGGCAAGGACTCGGTCGAGGTCGAAGGCTACGTCCGAGGCTTCTCGCGGCGCCGCCCCGACGCCGAGATCACCCTGCTGCGCTTCGCCAACGTCATTGGCCCGGGGATCAAGACGGCGATGACCGACTACTTCTCCTTGCCGGTGTTGCCCGTGCCGGTGGGGTTTGACGCGAGGCTGCAGTTCGTGCACGAGGATGACGCCACCGCGGCCATGTTGCTGGCGGTCCGCGGTCCGTCGGTGCAGATCGTCAACATCGCCGGAGACGGCATCATCACCGTCAGCCAAGCCGCCGCGATGGTCGGGCGTCCCATCGTTCCGGTGCCGTTCGGGACGGCATACCTGGGGCTCGCTGGTGCGTCGAGCGGGCTTGGCCGACTTCTCCACCGACCAGTTGTCCTTCCTCTCCTACGGGCGGGGTCTGGACACCACGAGGATGCGCGAGGTCATGAAGTTCACCCCCGTCACACCACCCGCGAAGCTTTCCTCGACTTCGCCGACCACGTGCCGCCGGTGATTCCGGGCGCCGACGCCGCAGCGAGCCTCATCGGTCGGGCCGCCGGTAGCGCTCTGCAAACCGCGAGCGGTCTCGCCGGCGTGCTCGGTCGCATGCGGCAGGTGGCCAGCTGATGCCCGGCACCTCGCGTGACGCCTTCGCCGCCGGGGCTGCCCGCGCCGCGGGGGAGCGTCGCAAGCGCAACAGCACCCCGCTCGTCGCCCCCGTCGACGGTATGCCGTCCGCCCCCGACGACGACGCCCGCTCGCAGCCGCATCGGCCGGTGCCGCAGGTGACCCCGACGGCACCTCCGTCGGCGACCACTGTCGATGCCGTCGTCCGGGAACGCCGACCCCGCCCGGTGCTTGCCGGGCTGACCAATGTCGGCGAAGCCACCGTGACCCAGCTCCCGACGTCTCGCCCGGGGGACCGGGTCGGCACGAGCACCCGGTTGACACCGGCCTCCCGCGCCGGACGGCGAGCCCGCCTGACGGCCGCGACGGACACGACGGCCACGACGGCCGGGACGGTCCATGTCGGTGGGGGTTCGGCCACCGAGGCGAGGTCCCGGACGGCGCTGGACACGACCGCAGCGGCGACTCCCGCTCAGGCTGCTGGGTCGACGCGCGTCGGTGCACCCGCCGCCCGCGCCGTCGACCCGGTCGGCGACCGATCGGCTCCGGCAGTGGTTGCAGACGCGAGCGCGCCTGCGGCAGCGGCGGATTCGTCGACAACCCGCAGCACGCCGCGGCTGCGTGGGGACCGGACGGGCACGGCATACCGCTCCCGGGCTCGGGTCCCCGAACAAGCGGATATCTCTGACTCCCTGCTCGCGTCGGCGCTGACCCAGCAGGAACTCACCCCGACATCGAGGACATTGTCGCCGCGATCATCGGTGTGTTGCGCACGGTGGCGGCGGCGTCCGGGTTGGGCGCCGACGAGGTGGAGCAGACCGTCGCGCGGACGCTGGCCTTCATGCGTCGTCGGCTCACCGGTGACTACACCGTGGACGACTTCGGGCTGGACCCCGACTACATCGAGAACATCTTCATGCCGATCATGCGGGTGCTCTACCGGCAATGGTTCCGGGTCGAGGTCCGGGGCATCGAGAACATCCCGACCGAGGGCTCGGGACTCATCGTCGCCAACCACTCAGGCACCATCGCGCTGGACTCGCACATGGTGCAGGTGGCCATCCACGACGAGCATCCGGCCCAGCGCCACTTGCGGTTGCTCGGTGCCGATCTGGTCTTCAAGACCCCGATCATGGGGTCGTTGGCGCGCAAACAAGGCGCCACGTTGGCCGCGAACCCCGACGCGGAGCGGTTGTTGTCCGGGGGCGAGCTCGTCGGGGTGTTCCCGGAAGGGTTCAAAGGCGTCGGCAAGCCGTTCAGTGAGCGCTACAAGTTGCAGCGGTTCGGCCGCGGCGGGTTCGTCAGCGCGGCGATCCGCACGGGCGCACCGATCATTCCGTGTTCGATCATCGGCGCCGAAGAGACCTATCCGTTGCTCGGAGACATCAAGGTGCTCGCCCGGTTGTTCGGTGCCCCCTACTTCCCGGTGACGCCGACCTGGCCGTGGCTCGGTCCGCTGGGCCTCGTGCCGCTGCCCTCGAAGTGGATCATGGAGTTCGGTGAGCCGGTCGAGACCGCCCGGTATGGCTCGGCGGGGGCCGATGACCCGATGCTGGTGTTTGACCTCACCGACCAGGTCCGCGAGACCATCCAGCAAACCCTCTATTCGTTGCTGATGCAGCGCCGCTCGGTGTTCTCCTGATCGCGGCGGGCCCGAGTGTTCTGGCGACGAAGCCGCGGTCGCGAGGTCGATCCCGGCGAGCCACGGATCGTCCTCATCGGCCGCCCGGGCTGCCACCTGTGCGATGACGCCGAGGCGATCATCGCTCGCGTTGCGGCCGAATCCGAGACCCGCTGGGTGAAGGTGTCCGTCGATGACGACCCCGACCTGCTGGCTCGCTGGGGCGATCAGGTCCCGGTGACCCTGGTCGATGGGCGGCCACATGACTTCTACCGGGTGTCTGAGAACCGGCTCCGAGCGGCCCTCAAACGCTGAGCCTGGGCGGCAAACTCGTTGTCCAGGGATTTCGCCGAGACCTCTCGGGTGACGGACGGCTCTTTGTGCAATCCTTCACAAACCCCTACATTGGAGGGAAAGGCCAGCACCGTCGCCGCCCTGCGGCGGAACGCGGCGCGCAGGAAGGAGCGGTGGAGCCCATGGTCGGCACGTCCGTCTCCCGACGCGAGATCCCCTCGGCAACCGTGTCCCGCCTCCCGGTCTACCTTCGGGCGCTGCACGACTCGGCCGCGCGCGGGGTCACCCGGGTGTCCTCAGAAGAGCTAGCCGCCCTGGCCGGGGTCCGGCCGACCCAACTGCGCAAAGACCTGAGCCATCTGGGCTCCCACGGGGTCCGGGGGGTCGGCTATGAGGTGGGGCGGCTCACCGCCGAGCTGACCAGCGCGCTGGGGTTGAGCCACCCCCTGCCGGTGGCGGTTGTGGGGATGGGCAAGCTCGGGCGGGCGCTGGCGGCATACTCCGGCTTTGCCACCGAGGGTTTCCACGTTGAGGCGCTTTTTGACCGGGACCCAGCCGTGGTCGGCGACCAGGTGGCTGGGCTTCGGGTGTCTCCCATGAGCGACCTACCCGGCGCTGTGGCTCGCCTCGGGATCGCGATCGGGGTCATCGCCACCCCCCGCCGGATCGGCCCAAGAGGCCGCAGACGCCCTCGTGGGCGCCGGGGTTCAAGCGATCCTCAACTTCGCTCCGGTGGCGCTTGTCCTGCCGGAAGGAGTGGCCGCCCGGTCGGTGGATCTGGCCACTGAGCTGCACGTCCTGGCTTTCTTGCGCCAGCCCGAACGGGTCAGCGCCGACGTAGGGAGGGCCGGATGAAGGGACCTGATCTCGAAGGCTGGGCGCGGGCCGAGTCGCCGCGCGGCGGCGACGCGCGACTGGCGGGCTCGGGTGCCGGGTCGGTGACATCGCGTGATCCGGCGGTCCGCTGACCACGTCGGGGGCGCTGCGTCAACGGGTCAGCGCGCACCGGTGCCGTTAACGCTGGCCCCGCCGTCCACGGTCCGGGTGACTGTCGGTCGGCCGTTGACCGCGCCGGGGCGGGTCGCCTTCGTCGGGGCCGGGCCGGGTGATCCGGGGCTGATGACAATCCGTTCCCGTGAGCTGCTCGCGTTGGCCGATGTCGTCGTCACGGACGACCTCGGGGAGGATTTTGTCCGGCACTTCACCCGCCATGATGCCCGCATCGTCCGGGTCGAACGGCACGGCGACCGTGCTGCCGAGCCAGACGCTCGCCTGTCGGACGACCTCGGTGGCGAACTCGTCGAGGAGGCCAGCGCCCTGCCGGCCGGAAGTCTGGTCGTGCGACTGATGTATGGCGACCCCATGGCCTTCAACGGGTTGGCCACAGAGGCACTGGCGCTCCGGCGCGCCGGTGTGACCTTCGACGTCGTTCCCGGGGTCAGCCCGCTCACTGCCGCGCCGGCCTACGCCGGAGTGCCGCTCACCTCGGGATGTGCCACGTCGGTTCAGGTCGTGCATGCCGGGCGGGAACCCCAGTCCTGGGGGCCCGCGATCGAGGAGTCGGTGACGGTCGTCGTCGTCGGCTCCGGGCCGCGCATCGCCCGCACGCTCGACGGCCTGTTGCAGGCCGGTCGCGACCCGAAGACGCCCGTGGCGGTCATCGAGGGCGGCACGACGACCTCTCAGGCGAGCCGGGTCACCAGCCTCGCCGACGCGCCACAGTCGTTGGCGAACAGCGTGCCGGGCCTGCCCATCGTTGCTGTGGCCAGTCACACCGTCGGGCTGCGCGAGGCCCTGTCCTGGTTTGAGACCAAGCCACTGTTCGGGTGGGAGGTGCTCGTGCCGCGCACGAAAGAGCCAGCCGACGCAGTGATCGAGCGGCTCGCGGCATACGGGGCTCGCGCGACCGTGGTCCCCACCATCGCGGTCGAGTTGCCGCGAACCCCCCAGCAGATGGAGCGGGCCGTCAAGGGCTTGGTGACCGGGCACTATGAGTGGGTCGCGTTCACGTCGGCCAACACGGTGCGGGCGGTCCGCGAGAAGGTCGAGGCGTTCGGGCTCGACGCGCGCGTTTGCCGGGGTGCGGATCGCCGCCGTCGGCGGGCTGACCATTGCCGCGCTGCGCGACTGGGGGATCCGCCCCGACCTCGTCCCCGACGGCGAACAGTCGGTGGCTGGGCTCCTTGAGGACTGGCCGGAGTTCGACGAGGATCTCGACCCGATGCGGACGGTCCTCGTGCCCCGGGCCGACATCGCCACCGATCTGCTGGTCTCTGGGTTGTCCGACCTGGGCTGGGAGGTCGAGGACGTTACGGCCTATCGGACGGTCCGAGCGGCTCCGCCCGCGGTGACGATCCGCGAGGCGATCAAGAACGGGTCGTTCGACGCCGTCGTCTTCACGTCGAGCTCGACGGTCCGCAACCTCGTCGGCATCGCCGGGAAGCCGCATGCCCAAACGGTCGTGGCGTGCATCGGCCCGCAGACGGCGGCAACGGCTGGTGAGCACGGGTTGCGGGTCGACGTGCAGGCAGAGATCCCATCGTCAGAGGCGCTCATCGACGCGCTCGCCGCCCACGGCACGATGCTCGCCATGCGCGCACGGGAGGCCGGAGTGCCGTTGCGTCGCCCGAGCGAGCGCCGGCCCGGGTCGCGCCGCCGCACGCGCTGAGCCAGCGTCGCCCCGGTATGCCGTGTGGACGGCATACCGGGGCGACGTCACCGTGCGCCCGTGGTTGGTGCCGGGCGGGCTGGGCTCAGCTCTTGAGCAGTTCGACCTCAAGGGTGATCTGGATCTTGTCCGAGACGAGCACGCCGCCGCCTTCGATGGCGGCGTTCCAGGTCAGGCCCCAGTCGGACCGGTTGATCGACGTCGTGGCCGTGAAGCCGGCTTTGGTGTTGCCCCACGGGTCGGCCTGGACGCCCTCGAACTCCACGTCGAAGGTCACCGGACGGCTGACCCCCTTGATGGTGAGGGTGCCGGTCATCGAGTCGGCGGTCACCGCGGTCGACTCGAAGGTCAGCTCGGGGTAGGTCTGCACGTCGAAGAAGTCGGCTCCGCGCAGGTGGGCGTCGCGGTCGGCCTGGTTGGTCGAGATCGAGGCTGCAGCGGCCCGGGCGCGCACTGAGGTCTCGGCGAGGGTCTCGCCGACCTCGACGGTGCCGCTCACCTCGGTGAAGCGGCCGCGAACCTTGGCGACCATGAGGTGGCGGGCCACGAAGCCCACCTCGGCGTGAGCGGGGTCGACGGTCCAAGTGCCGGCGGTGAGTCCGGGGAAGGCGGTCATGGGAGTCCTCTCGTTGGTGAGCCGGCGGGCCGGCGTTGCGGGAGAGACAATCAACTTGAACAGTCAACTATTCCCGATGATCTCTCTGGGTCTCAGAGTGTGGACGCACCCCCGGTCGAGCCGGCCGAATGCCAAGTGAACCCGGCACCCGCACAACCCACATAGGTCGAGTCGCGCCGGACGCCTATGCTTGGTGCTCACAGCCGGCCGGGGTGAGCGCCCTGAGGTCGCTCCAGCCCCTCGACATGAAGTGCGCACCATGGCAGCAGTGAGTGAGCCCCGTTGGCTCAGCGAGACCGAGCAGCAGGCCTGGCGCGCCTACCTGCGGGGCGGTCGGCTGCTCATGGATGCCCTAGACCGCGGGCTGGCCGCGCACGGGCTGAGCCTGTCGGAATACGAAATCATCTCCATGCTCTCCGAGGTCCCAAACCAGCAGATGCGGATGTCGGAGTTGGCCGACCTCGTGGTGCAGTCGCGTAGCCGCCTCACTCACACCGCAACCCGGCTGGAGAAGCGCGGCTGGGTCGTGCGGGAGCCGTGCCTCGGTGACCGGCGTGGGGTGCTGCTCACGCTGACCAGCGAAGGCAGGGCCAAGGTGGGCCAGATCGCGCCCGTCCACGTCGAGCAGGTCCGCGCGAACCTGGTCGACAGGTTGACCGCCGCCGAGTTCGCCGCGCTGGGCGATGCCATGGGTGCGGTTGCAACGGGCCTCGCCGATGAGGCTTCACCGGGAGAGACGCAGTGATCGGCTGGTCTGCGGACTGACCGCCTGCCGACTGTCCGGCGACACAGCGAGTGCTGGAAGAATGGGGACATGTCCACACCGGAGTCGACCGTCGTCCACCTGATGCGGCATGGGGAGGTCCACAATCCCGACGGGGTCCTCTATGGTCGGCTGCCCGGATTCCGCCTGTCCGAGCTGGGGCGCGCCATGGCCGTCGAGGTCGCTGAGCACCTGGCGGCCCATGACATCGTCCACGTCGTGTCTTCGCCCCTCGAGCGGGCTATCGAGACCGCCCGGCCGACGGCGGACAGCCACGGTCTGGGGATCCACGTCGACGGTCGGCTGATCGAGGCGGGCAACTTCTTCGAGGGCAAGGTCGTCGGCGTGGGAGACGGCGTGCTGCGACACCCGGAGTATTGGTCGAAGCTGCGCGACCCGTTCACCCCGAGCTGGGGCGAGGCGTATGCCGCGATCGCCGCTCGGATGCTCGGTGCCATCGACGCGGCCCGGGACGCGGCGCGCGGCCATGAAGCGCTGGTCGTCAGCCACCAGTTGCCGGTGTGGACCGCCCGATCGCGGCTCGAAGGCCGCCGGTTGTGGCACGACCCGCGCAAGCGTCAGTGCGCCCTCGCGTCGCTCACCTCCCTGCACTACCTCGGGAACGAGCTCGTCTCAGTGGTCTATAGCGAGCCGGCGGCCACCTTGGTCCGCGATGCCGCCAAGAAGGCCGGCGCGTGACCTCGACGCCGACTCGATGGGTCGCGGTGCTCGCCCTCGTGGGTGCGACTGTGGCGCTCGCTGCCTGCCAGAGCGACCCCAACTCCCTTGCCGCCCAAGCGGGTTCGGGGAGTCGCGCTGGGTATGCCGCGGGCGACGGTTCGATCGAACAGCTCGCTCCCGCCTCACGTGGCTCGGCGCTGGCCATTGCGGGCGTGACCGTCGACGGGGGCAGGTGGTCGATGACTGACCAGGGCTCCGGCAAGGTCGTCGTGGTCAACGTGTGGGGGTCGTGGTGCCCACCGTGCGTGGCCGAGACGCCAGCCCTGCAAGGTGCGTGGGCGGCATACGAGAAGGCCGGGAAGCCGGTCGCGTTCGTCGGGATCGACACGATGGAGTCTCCCGACACGGGGCTGGCGTTCCTCAAGGCCAAGGGCGTGACCTACCCGTCGATCAGCGACCAGGCCAGCCAGGGTGCGCCGACTCTCGCGTTGCAGGGGAAGGCGCCCGCGACTCCGACGACCCTTGTGCTCGACCGGCAGGGCCGGGTCGCCGCGCGGGTGCTCGGCCCGATCACCGAGGTGACCCTGCGGACGTTGGTCGACGCCGTCCTCGCCGAGGCGTGACCCGGCTCGTGGTCACCGACGCCTCGACGATCACCTCCGGCGCGCTGCCGCTGGCCGTGCTGGTTGCGGTGGCTGCCGGGTTGGTGTCGTTTGCGTCACCGTGCGTCTTGCCGCTCGTCCCGGGCTTCCTCGGCTATGTCACCGGGTTGTCAGACGTGGCGCTGGCGCAGCGCCGCACGTCCCGAATGGTGCTGGGCGCCGCCCTGTTCGTGCTCGGGTTCACCGTCGTCTTCATCCTCGGCGCGGTGGCCGTGTCGGCGGCCGGAGCCGCGCTGGCCACCCGACAGGGCCTGCTCACGCGGATCGGCGGCGCGGTCGTCATCGTGTTCGCGCTGGTCTTCCTCGGGGTTGGTGGGAGGCTCGGCAGCCAACGCGAGGTCCGCACCCACTGGCGTCCAGCGGCCGGGTTGGCCGGAGCCCCCCTGCTCGGCGCGGCTTTCGCCGTCGGGTGGAGCCCATGCACGGGACCGACCCTCGGCGCCATCTATGCCCTTGCCGCCCCGCTCGCGGGCGATGCGCCGGTGGCCCGGGGAGTGGCGTTGGCGACGGCATACAGCGTGGGGTTGGGGTTGCCCTTCATCCTGGCGGCCGCGGGGTGGTCGCGGGCGGCGCGGGCCAACGCGTGGCTGCGCCGCCATCAGCGGGGGGTGCAGCTCGCAGGCGGTGGGTTGCTGCTGGTCCTGGGACTGCTCATGGTCAGCGGCCTCTGGGAGGGCATCATGTCGTGGGTGCAGGCCCACCTCGTCACCGGATTCGAGACGCTCCTATGAGCCAGGCCGACGAGGCGATCCGCCAGCCCGCGCTCGGCCCGCTCGGGTGGGCGCGCTGGACGTGGCGCAACCTCACCTCGATGCGCACGGCGTTGTTCTTGTTGCTGTTGCTGTCGATCGCGGCGGTGCCCGGGTCGATCTTCCCGCAGCGCACCATCGACCCGGGGCGGGTCGCCGACTACCTCGCGGACAACCCGGGGACCGGGCCATGGCTGGATCGGCTGGGGTTCTTCAACGTCTACACCTCGCCGTGGTTCTCGGCCGTCTATCTGCTGCTGCTCGTCTCGCTCATCGGCTGCATCGTGCCCCGAAGCCGCCTGCACTGGCACGCGGTGCGCTCGAAGCCCCCGCGGGCGCCCATGCGCCTGGAGCGGCTGCCAGCCCACACGAGCTTCTCGTATGCCGTCCCGCCCACCGACGCCCTCGCCGCAGCCGGTGCGGCGCTGCGGCGGCGGCGCTATCGCGTGCACGCCCATGACGAGGGCTCGGTGAGCGCCGAGTCGGGCTATCTGCGGGAGACCGGCAACCTGGTCTTCCACCTGGCCTTGTGCCTGGTCATCGTCGGGGTCGCGGTCGGGCACCTGTGGGGCTGGCGCGGCGATGTCATCGTGCCGGAGGGGCAGACCTTCACCTCGACCTTCCGCAGCTATCACACCTTCTCTGGAGGAGCGCTGGTCGACCCGTTGACCGTGCCGCCGTTCTCGATGCGGATCGACCGCTTCGACGTGCGGTTCGAGGAGCAGGTCGGCGGGGCGCAGTTCGGCGCGCCTCGGGGGTTCACGGCATACACAACGACGACGGAGGGCCCCGGGGACGCGACTCGCGAGCAGGTGTTAACCGTCAACGAGCCGGTGACCCTCGGGGGAGCGGATGTCTTCCTGCTGGGCAACGGCTATGCGCCCGTGGTGACCGTGCGGGACGCCGCGGGGACCGTGCTCTATCGGCAGGCGACGCCGTTCCTCGCGCAGGACAACTTCTATACCTCCGTCGGCGCGATCAAGGTGCCTGCGGCATCGCCGAAGATGCTCGGCTTCTCGGGGTTCTTCCTGCCGACCGTGGACCCGAGCTTCGCCAACGGGCCGGTGTCGGAGTTCCCGGCCCTGAAAAACCCCGAGTTGGCGTTGTCCGTGTGGGAAGGCAACCTCTTCCCCGGCGGGCGCTCGCAGTCGGTCTACTCGCTCAACACGAGCGAGCTCACCGCCGTGCCGAAGGCCGACGGGTCGCCGCTGCTCATCCGGTTGGCGCCCGGCCAGACCTACGAACTGCCCGGCGGTCGCGGGTCGATCACTTTCGACTCGGTCAGCCGGTTCGCCGGGCTCTCGGTGCGGACCGATCCCGGCAAGGGGATGACCCTCATTGCGTCGTTGCTGACGATCGCCGGGCTGGTCACATCGCTGCTCGTGCGGCGGCGCCGGGTGTTCGTGCGGGCCCAGCCCGACCCGTCCGACCCGTCGACTACCCTCGTCACCATCGGAGGTTTGTCCAAGACCGCCGATCCGGGCCTCGCCGCCGTCCTTGACGGGTTGGTGGCCGAGTTGTCCGGACGCTCGCCCGGCGCCGCGCTCGCGGCCCACCCCGAAAGGACGTGAGTATGCCGTCGACCGCGGCCCTGCCCGCCGTTGCCCTTGTCGGGGCGGCGCCGTCGCCGGAGTTGGCGAGCGCTGCGAACCTGGCGCTCTATTCGGCGATGGTGGTGTTCACGATCGCGATGCTGCTCTATGCGGCATACCTGGCTGCGTTGGGGCCGGTCGCGGGGGCGAAGGCGACCGGTGATCGGGCCAAGGAGCTCGTGGGGGCCGGTGTGGCCAGTTCGGGTTCGGCTGGCTCGGGGGTTCGGCGGGTTCGGCGGGTTCGGCGGCGGGGGTGGGGGGCGGCGGGCGCTGGGTCCGGAGGCACGCTCGGCGTCGGCGACGAATCGGGGGTCCGTCGCTGCGGGCTCGCAAGCTCGCCGGAAGTGCCTTCGGGATGACCTGCCTGGCGACGCTGGTGCTCATCGGGTCGGTGGTGCTGCGCGGGCTGGCCGTGTCGCGACCGCCGTGGGGCAACATGTTCGAGTTCGCGACGGCGGGGGCGACGGCTGCTGCGGTGGCCTATTGCCTTTTGGCTCGGCGCAACCGGTGGGAGTGGCTGGGGCTGTTCGTTGTCGGACCGGTGCTGTTGACCCTGGGGACGGCGCTGCTCGCCTTCTATACCGAGGCGGCCGAGCTCATGCCGGCGCTCAAGAGCGTTTGGCTGGTCATCCACGTGACCGTGGCGATCATCGCTGTCGGGTTGTTCGTCATCGGCTTCTCGGTCGGGGCGCTCTATCTCGTCAAGGCCCGACGCGAGGCCACGCCACCGGCTCGGGCGACCTTCCTCGAGACGCTGCCGTCGGCCGCGGGTCTGGAGCGGACGGCATACGGGCTCAATATGGTGGGGTTCATCCTGTGGACCTTCACGCTCGTCGCGGGGGCGATCTGGGCGCAGAAGGCGTGGGGCTCCTACTGGACGTGGGACCCCAAGGAGGTCTGGACGTTCGTCGTGTGGGTTGTGTATGCCGCCTACATGCACGCGCGGGCGACTGCCGGGTGGGAGCCGCGCAAGGCGATGTGGATCGCGCTGGCGGGCTTCGTGACGATCATCATCAACTTCGCGGTCGTCAACGTGTTCTTCGTCGGGCAGCATTCGTATTCGGGGCTGTGACGACCGAGGTTTGGCTGGCGGGCCGTCCGGCTCGTCCTGTGGTGAGAGGGTGCCGTGCTCAAGTACACCGTGGTCCGCCTCGGGCTGTTCGCCGTCTGCTTCGGGGTCGTGTGGGCGGTATGGCTGCGTGGCCTGGACAGTGATTTCGGGTCGCTGATCCGCAGCTACCCCGACCAGATGTTTTGGGGCCTGGTCATTGCGGCGGTGGTGTCGATGGCGATCTCGTTCTTCGCGCTGCGCCAGATGCGCGAGGACATCTCGACGGGGATCAATGACCGGGTCAACCGGCGGTTGAGTGAGCGGGCCGAGTCTGCCGCGGCCGAGCACCCCAACCGGCGCCGGACGGCCGCCGACGAGGACGCGGAGGCCGAAGACGCCGAAGCCGAGTCCAGCTGATCCGCTGACCCGCTGATCTGCCGACCTGCTGACCCCTCCTTCTTGCCGCCGAGATTGACGTTAGCTGCGGGACACGCCGGGCCTACCGGCCGCAACGTCAATCTCGGGGCATGAGCAGGTGCGGCCGCAGCAGGTCGAACACCGCTGTGGGGTTCCGACCGAGGATGGCGTCGACTTGATAGACCGTCCAGTCGACGGCCCGCAGTTCGTTGTGCCGCCCCCGGTCTCGGCTGCGCTGTTGCCGATCGGCGTCGTGGTATTCCCCGTCGTACTCAACCCCGACCCGTTGCTCCTTCCACCCCAAATCGAGCCGGGCAATGACTCGCCCGTCTGGAGCGCGAACCTCAAGTTGGGGCGTCGGAGGGGGCAGACCGAGGCGCACCAGTTCCAGCCGCAACACCGATTCGGGGATCGATTCGGCGCGCGGGTCCAGTTCCGCGAGATTCGCTCGTGCAGTCCGTATGCCGCGCATCCCGCCGCTGCGGTCCACGAGGGCACCAAGGTCGGCGACGCTCACCCTGCCCACGCGCAAGACCTGATCGACACGGGCGATATCCAGAGGCCTGGTTCCGCGGACGGCCAGGTCCAAGTGCGGTCCGCAACGCGGTCATTGAGTGGCCGAGGTCGGTCTCGACGATGTCCTCCTCGGTGAGCAGGAGGCGGCGCATTCGGACACCGTCACGATGACGGAATCGCCCGGACGTGGCGTTGGCAAGATCCAATGGCAGTCCGATGGCCTGGGTATCCGCCCCCAACAGATGGGCCGCCGACAGACCGGCCCACACCGGACCGGAGCCGACCAGACTGCGCAGGGCGGCCATGCGCTCGCGAGTGTTGAGGTCGTCGGGTGAGAGTGCGCGTGCTCCTCGGAACACCGGTTGCAGGACCCGGCGGGCTCGGCGAACAGACCACTCTGGCGGCAAGGAGTTGGTGCGCACCAAGGGTTGGGAGACCGGCGGTGGCGGTGGAGTCGGCTCGAAGGCTGGTGGGCTCGGCTCGAAGGCCGCGGGCTCGGCTCGGTCGCCGGGCAGAGGGCCATCGCGGGCCACGTCTGTTCCGCAGTGAACTCGGGTCCGTCGGCAGCACGGATGGGCATCTGACGCGCATGCGCTGGGCTGGTCATGGATTGAGCCTGTCGGATTCACGGGATGCAACGAGTGACTTACCCACACGCCTGTGGATAAGTCACCGTTCTCTCGTCCGCCCCTCCACCCCGAGATTGACGTTGCAGCCACACGCCCCGGCGTGTCGTGCAGCCAACGTCAATCTCGGCGGGGTGAAAAGGGGGGTCAGCGGGGGGTGAGGGTGAGGCCGAGAGCCAGCAGGACGGCATACCCGAGTTGGAGGCGACCAGTGGCGACCAGGACCGGCACGAGGTCACGTCCGACCGCACCCGATCGCAACGTCCGCCACGGCGGCACCGCGAGCACGACGGCAGCCAACGCGGCCAACGCTCCCCAGCGCCACAGCCCGCACAAGGCGGCCGCAACCAGCGCCGCCACGACCAGGGCCAGCCACAGCCGCCGGGTCCGGGCATCCCCGAGCCGCACCGCAAGGGTTCGCTTGCCAGCCACGGTGTCGGACGGGATGTCGCGCAGGTTGTTGGCGACCAGGATCGCCGAGGCCAGACACCCCATTCCGACCGCACCGAGCAGCCCCGGCCACGACGGCGCCCCCGCCTGGGTCACCTCGGTCCCCAGTGTCGCCACCAGGCCGAAGAAGATGAACACCATGACTTCGCCGAGCCCGCGGTAGCCGTACGGACGGGTCCCGCCCGTGTAGCGCCAAGCGGCCACCACCGCCGCCAGCCCGATCGGGATGAAGATCCAGGCCTGCGAGAGGGCCACCAGGGCCAGCCCGAAGAGGGCGGCCAGGAAGAACCCTAGGTATGCCGCGAGCTTGACTTCCCCAGGCACGGCCAGACCCTGCCCCACGAGTCGCACCGGACCCACCCGTTGTGCGTCGGTCCCACGAACGCCGTCGGAATAGTCGTTGGCGTAGTTGACTGCGACCTGCAGCGACAGCGCCACCGCGAGCGCAAGCAGCGCCAGACCCGAGTCGCCACGGCCCACGGCATACGCGGCGCCGGTCCCGACCAGGACGGGGGAGACGGCGGCGGGCAGGGTCCGGGGGCGGGCTCCGGCGACCCATTGGGCGAACGTGGCCATGACGGTGAGCTGGTCCTTCGAACTGGTTGTGGTGGTTGGGTTGGCGGTCCGGCGTCCTCGACGTGGTCGACGTGACCGGCGTGATCGACGTGGTGACGCAGGGCAGGACGACGCCGTCCGCCACCACCTTACGGGGGGCTCAGGGGTGCACGAAGGAGGCGCTGATCGCGGCGCGGTCGGGTTTGCCGGGGCCCTTGGTGGGGAAGGCGTCGACGACCTGCAACAGCCTGGGCAACGCCGCGTCCGGGACGATCCCGCGCAGCGTCACTCGCACCTCGGCCACGGTGAGCGCAGCACGGTCTTCGATCCGGGCGCGCCCGCCCGACGCTGCTCGACCGGGCCGGGCCTGCATCGTCACTGCAGCGGCAACCACCTGACCCCACGTGGGGTCAGGGACGCCGACGACGACGGCGTCGCGGACCCCGGGCAGATAGCGGACCAAGGCGTCTTCGACCGGACCGGGTGCCACCTTGACCCCGCCGGTGTTGATGATCTCGTCGGCACGCCCAGTGACGTGCAGTCGGCCGTCGTCGTCGAGGAATCCCAGGTCCTCGGCCCGGAACCACCGGACCCCGTCGGCGTCGATGGTGAAGTGGTCGGCGGTCATCGCCGGGTCGCCGAGATAGCCCGCCGCCACCGTCGCACCACCGAGCACGACGTGGCGGTCGTTGTCGATGTGCACCTCGCTCACCGGCAGGGGCATCCCGTCGTAGACGCAGCCCCCAGCGGTCTCGGTCATCCCGAACGTGGTGACCAGGTGGATGCCCAGATCTCGGGCCTGGGTGCGCACCGCCACGGGGATGGCCGCCGCGCCGCACAACACCGCGTCGAAGGCCGCCAGCGTCTCCACTCCCGCGGGGTCGGCCAACAGCCGCGCGACCTGGGTGGGGACGAGCGACACATAGGTCGGGTCGGGTGTGTCCGGCATGTCTCGAGCCGCCCGGACGAATCCGTCGACGCTGAAGCCGCCCGTGAGGTCCATGACCGACGGCTCGCCCGCCGACCCGAGGGCCGCCCGGATGATGACCTGCAGCCCCGCGATGTGGTGCGCCGGCAACGCCAGCAGCCAGGCCCCGGGCCCGGACAGCACGTCGTGGGCGGCGGCGGCCGAGGCCAGCAGGTTGTCGGCCGTGAGCATCGTCCGTTTGGGGATGCCGGTGGACCCCGAGGTGGACACCACGAGCGCCAACCCTTCGGGCAGGTCGGCGTCCGCGCCCGGGGAGAGGACCGGGGGAGGTGAGCCCGCGGCATACGGCAGCAGCGGCGGCCCCGACCCGTCAAGGGCGGCGGCGAGCGGGCCTACCGCGGCCAGGAGCGCTGGTCCGCTAGGCAGGGCGATCGGCTGCAGTCGCATCGGGTATGCCGTCGAACCAGGCTCAGAAGAACCACGGGAAAGCGGACCAGTCGGGGTCACGCTTCTGCAGGAAGGAATCGCGGCCCTCGACGGCCTCGTCGGTCATGTAAGCCAGCCGGGTCGCCTCGCCGGCGAAGACCTGCTGGCCCATGAGCCCGTCATCCAGGAGGTTGAAGGCGAACTTGAGCATCCGCTGGGCGGTCGGCGACTTGCCGTTGATCTCGGCGGCCACCTCCAGGGCGACGGCTTCGAGCTCGGCGTGATCGGCGACGAGGTTGACCGCGCCCATCCGGTGCATGTCCTCGGCCGAATAAGCGCGCCCGAGGAAAAAGATCTCGCGCGCGAACTTCTGACCCACCATCTTGGCGAGGTAGGCCGAACCATAACCCCCGTCGAAAGACCCCACATCGGCATCGGTCTGCTTGAACCGGGCGTGCTCCCGGCAGGCGATGGTGAGGTCACACACGACGTGCAGGCTGTGCCCGCCACCGGCCGCCCACCCGGAGACGACAGCAACGACGACCTTGGGCATCGTGCGGATGAGCCGTTGCACCTCAAGGATGTGCAGCCGCCCGCCCTCGGCCTTGACCCGGCGCTCGTCGATGCCCTGCGCGGTGGGGTCGCCGCCCGGATCGGCCGCATATTGATAACCCGAGCGCCCCCGGATCCGCTGGTCGCCGCCGGTGCAGAACGCCCAGCCTTCCGTCGTCGGCGAGGAGCCCTGTCGCGGGCTCGGGCCATTGCCGGTGAGCAGGACGCACCCCACGTCAGGGGTCATCCGGGCATGATCGAGCGCCCGATACAGCTCGTCGACCGTGTGCGGTCGGAAGGCGTTGAGCACGTCCGGTCGGTCGAAGGCGATCCGCACCGTGCCGCTCGCGGGACCCGGGAGCACGCACCGGTGATACGTGATGTCGGTGAGGTCGAAACCGGCGACTGGCTCCCACGCGGTGGCGTCGAAGGTCGCCGAGACGAAGGGGAGGGCGCCGGTGCTCACCCCCGAAGGATATGTCCTGACCCGCGCGCCGAGCCTGCCGTAACCGGGTGTTGCCGCACCTCACACTGGTGGCTGGCACAATCGCGGGTATGCCGCTGCGCTGGTACACCGTCGTCGTCGACTGTCATGACATCGCCGCCCAGTCCCGTTGGTGGGCACAGACGTTGGGCTGGAAACTCATCTATGAGGCCGACGACGAGGTCGTCATCATCCCGCCGCACATGTCCGAGCAGCCGATCGAGGATCTGGCCACCTGGCTCGCGGCCGGTCAGGCGATGATCTTCGTGACCGTCCCCGAGGGGAAGTCGGTGAAGAACCGCCTGCATCTCGACCTTGCGCCGCACACGACCCAGGACCGCGACGCTGAGATCGCCGCGTTGCTCGCGCGAGGGGCCACGCGGGTCGACGTCGGGCAGACCGGGGCCGAGAGCTGGACGGTGTTGGCCGATCCCGAGGGCAACGAGTTCTGCGTGCTGTCGGCCCGCAACCGGTGAGCGCAGCCGCCCCTCGTTCCCGAGGACCCGCGGGGCTGCCGCCCCTGGGCGAGGTGCTCGCTGGGGTGCGGGTGGTCCGGATCCCGCTGCGGGTGCCCTTCCGCGGGGTGACCGAACGCGAGGTCGCCCTGCTGCCAGGCCCGCTCGGATGGGGCGAGTTCGGCCCGTTCCTCGAATATGGCCCGCGCGAATCCTCCCGTTGGCTCGCGTCGGCCATCGAGGCTGCGTATGCCGGGTGGCCGCCTCCCGTTCGCGATCACATCCCGGTCAACGCGACCGTGCCTGCCGTCCCGGCCACCGACGTGGCTGGGGTCCTCGCGCGGTTCCCCGGGTGCACGACGGCCAAGGTCAAGGTGGCCGAGCCCGGTCAAGGCTTGCCCGAGGACCTCGACCGGGTCGCCGCCGTGCGCGACGTGCTCGGCGAGACCGGGCGGATTCGGGTCGACGCCAACGGCGGCTGGGACGTCGACGAGGCGACCCGCGCACTCGGTGCGCTCGCGGCATACCAACTGGAGTATGCCGAGCAGCCCTGTCCGGACGTCCCCGATCTCATCCGGTTGCGAACGGCGTTGGCGCGCAACGGCATTAACGTGCCGATCGCCGCCGACGAGTCGATCCGCAAGGCGGCCGACCCGTTGCGGGTCGCCCGTGAAGGCGCCGCGGACCTCGTCGTCGTCAAGGTCGCCCCCCTCGGTGGCGTATGCCGCGCGCTCGAGATCGTCGCCGAGTGCGGGCTTCCGGCGGTGGTCTCCTCCGCCCTGGACACGTCCGTGGGGATGGCGGCCGGGGTGGCTCTGGCAGCCGCGCTGCCGGAGCTGCCGTGGGCCTGCGGGCTGGGGACGCTGGCGTTGCTCACCGGCGACGTCGTCGTCGCGCCGGTCGCGCAGGTGTCCGGCGAACTCCGTGTGTCACGCTCGGCGCCTGTGGTGGCCGAAGAACTGGTTGACCGGTGGGACGCCGGACCCGCGAGGACGGCGTGGTGGCGCGATCGGGTGACCGCGGCATACGGGCATGTGGGTGGTGCCACGTCTGCGTCGTGAGCGGCGAGTGCTAGCCGATGACGATGACCGGGCTCTTGGTCGGGTCGAGCCATCGAACGGTGTTGACCAGTTCGGTGAAGTTGGTGAGGCCGACGCACCCGGCGGTGTAGCCGCCGGCCGGCGTGTAGTGCAGGAAGATCGCCGAGGAACTCCCCGGACCGCTGGTGATCTGCGGTGGGTAGTAGTTGTGCGCGATGACGACGGCTTGGCGGTAGTAGCCCTTGTCCCGGTAGTAGCTCAGGTCCTCGGCGTCGCTGAACGTCGTGCCGCAGGCTTCGTACCAGCGGTTGAACACCCCCAACGGGATGCCGCTCGTGCCCATCCACCATGAGCAATCGGTGATCGTCCGATACTCGGCTCGGGTGCCGGGATTGCCCTCGCCGAACGCCATCGGCAGCGCATAGGTGCCTGCGGGCGTCGTCAAGGAGCCCATGATCCGCACGGTGCCATCGAGCACGCCGTTCTTGCCGAACCGGACGTCGGTCGTCGTGTCGCCGACCTGGTCCCGAGAGGACCCATTCCATTCCCAGCGCGCCCATCTGCCGTGGTAGGACCCGGTTGTCCCGCCGGTCTGTTTGGCCACGAGCACTTGTTGGTGCTCAGCCGGATTGACGACCGTGCCTGGTGCATAGGTCATTCCGGGTGCCAGCGGGGAGGAGGGCGTCGGTCGGGTGCACAGGTAGGTCGCGGAGACGAAGCGGCCGGCATACGGACGGGCCAGGGCCATCCACCCGTTGCTGATGGTGCCGAAGACCACGGACCCGGCGGTCAAGGTGGCGATGGGGGGATAGGTGGTGCCGGGAGTGATCCGGACGTTGAGCGTCGCCGTGTTGCAGACGACCTTCGAGACCGTCCTGGGGTCCGTCGACCGTTGGGTGGGCGGGGGAGTCGTCGGGCTGACGGTCCGGCAGAAGAGGGTCCGCATCGGTGTGGCGCACTCCTCCCAAGCGCTCGACGAGGTGGTCAACGAGGTGGTCAACGAGGTGGTCAACGAGGGGGTGTTGGCCGCGGCCGCAGGGGCACTTCCCAGCAAGACGGCCAGCATCACGACGTGGACTGCGGCAGTGAGCCCGAGATGGGCCAACGCCTTCCGGACGAGGCTCATCGGGCTCAGCGCCTCCCTTCCCCCGAGGTGGTGCCTGCTAGTGACGGGGCCGATGCCGACCGGGCGGCCGACGGTCCAGTCGATTGATGACCGGTGCCGCGATGACGGCGATCTCTTCCACCCGAAGCAGCCGGGCGACGAGCAGATAGACCACCGCAAAAATCATCCCACCGACCAGGAGGATCACGGCATACCCGACCCGCCCGAACCCGGCCAGCGCCCTGGTGAGGATGATGACGACGCCCCAGGCGACGTAACCCGCCCCGGCCGACGCGAGCAGCATCCGCACCCAGGTGCGCACGATCGCCCGTGCGCTGTAGGCGCCGATGAACCGCCGGACCCGCCGCATCCCGTATGCCGCGGCGGCGCTCGCGCTGAGCACGACACCGATGGCGATGATCGGGACGGCCCACTCCGGACGGGCGAGGACCGCGCCGAGCGCGACGGCAGTCGCCGTCAGCGTGGCGATGACCTGCTCGGTGAACGCGAACCGGCCCGCCTCAAAGGCATAGAAGACCCGCTGGTTGATGATGTCGACGCCGAAGGGCAACACACCCATCGCCAGGCAGGCCAGGGCGGCCCCCGCGGCCGGGATCTCGGCGGGGTCCTTGGAGCTGAACAGCAGCCCCATGATCGGCACCGCGAAGACGAGCAGGGCCACCGACGCCGGGATGGTGAGCGCGGCCGGGAGCGTGAGGGCGCGCGCGTAGTCGCGGGTCAGGGCAGGCCGGTCGTCAGCGCGGGCCGCGCGGGCGATCCGGGGGTACATCGCGGTGACCAGGGACACCGTCACCAGGCCGTGGGGGACCATGAAGACGAGGAAGGCGTTGGCATAGATCGTTGTGCCCGCGATGAACACCTGACCCGCTCCGTGGGCCACCTCGTCCGAGCCGGTGGCGTGCCACATGACCTGCGATGCGACGAGGTAGCTCACCTGCGACACCAACAACGCTCCCAGGGCCCAGCCGGCCACCCGCGAGGTTGCAGCCAGCCCGATGCCGCGCACACCGAACCGCGGACGCCACCGGAATCCGCTGCGCCACAGCGGGACCAGCAGGATGAGCGCTTGCGCGACGATCGAGAGGGTCGCCGTCCCGGCGAACCACCAGACCATCTCCGGCGTCCACTCGGCCGCGGTGACGTGCCCTTGGAAAAGCCGCATGAAAGCCAACAGGCCGATGATCGCCACGAGGTTCGCGATGGCCGGCGCCCACCCGAACGCCGCGAACCGGCCACGGGTGTTGAGCACCTGCCCGAGCAGGGCATAAAGCCCGTAGAAGAAGATCTGCGGCAGGGTGATGACCGCGAAGAAGACCGCGAGGTTGAGCAGGCTGCCGGTCAGCTCTTGCGCATAGGCCCGCACGAGCAGGCCCGCTGCGAGGGTTGCTGCAACGGTGACGGCAAGCAACCCCCCGACCGCCAGGGTCAGCAGCTTGTCGGTGTATTCCCTTCCCCCGTCAGGGTTTTCGCTGGCCTTGACCAGCTGGGGGACGAGCACGGAGTTGAGCACGCCGCCAGCGATGAGCAGGTAGATGATGTTGGGCAAAGTGTTGGCGGTCGTGAAGGCATTGGCCACCAAGCCCTGTCCGATCGCCAGCGTGATGAGTGATTGCCGCACGACGCCGAGCACCCGAGAAGCGATCGATCCGGCCGCCATGGCGGCGCTGGCCCGCCCGACGTTCTCCTCGCCTGCGGTGGTGGCGGTCACGGCATACCTCCCGAGGCGGGAGGCCAGGACGGGGCGAGGTCGGCGGCCAGCGCGGTCAGGGCAGCGGCGGTCGCCCGCCGGTCGGCTCGGCTCACTCGGGCCTCGACGACGAGTGGCCCGTGGGCGGGGGCGGCGAGCACCTCACGCAACGCGCGACGCGACTCGACCCGCCGGTATGCCGTGTGGCTGGCTGCCGCCAGCGCCTCCAGGTCGGCATGGACCGGGGTCGCGAACACTCGCTCGAAGGCTTCGGCGTAGTCCGGCCCGCCCTGCTCGAGCAGGGCGAAGATCGAGCCCCCGTCGTCGTTGACGACGACCAGGGTGAGGTCGGGCCGGGGTTCGTCAGGCCCGACGAGCAGGCCGGTGCTGTCGTGCAGGAAGGTGAGGTCGCCCAGGACTGCCAGCGTCCGGGGAGCCCCGGCCCGGCCCAGGTCGACGCCGACAGCGGTCGAGATCGTCCCGTCGATCCCGGCCAAGCCGCGGTTGGCGACGACGAGCCGACGCTCACGCGGCCGATAAGGGACCAGCATGAGGTCCAGGTCGCGGATCGGGTTGGACGAGCCGACGACGAGGCTCTGGCCGGGGCCGAGCGCCGCGGACACTTCGGTCGCCACGTGGAGGGCGTGCAGGTCGGGCAGACCCGCCACGAGCGCGTCCACCCGGGCACTGAGGGCCGCGTCGGCATCGCGCCAGGCGGTCAACCAGCCGTCGTCGTCGACCCTTCGGGCGATGACGGGGGGCGCGTCGAGGACGACCGCGCGGCGCGCCGGATCGGTGGCGACACCGGTGCGGGTGCGGACGGCATACAGGTCGATGTCGGTGCGCGAGAGCAGCGCGGTCACCGGGCGCGAGAGGGTGGGGTGGCCGACGACGACGACCCGCTCGATGGCGCCGCCCAGGGCGGTGGCCAGCAGCAGGCGGTAGGTGCGGATCGCGTGGTCACCGGCCCGGGAGCCGGAGGTCGGCTCGGCGAGCAACGGCACCCCGGCTGCTTCGGCAAGGACCCGCGCCGCCGGGCCAGCGTCGTCTCCGGCGAGGATCACCGTGCGCGGGCCGGCTGCCAGCGTGACCGGCAACGCGGCGGGACCGTCATCACCCGAGGTCGGCCCGTCCGCCACCTGCAGGACCGAAGGGTCGAGCGGACCGGGCCACCACGGCATACCGGGCTCGGGGACGAGCGGGGCGTCGAACTGGACGTTGAGGTGGGTCGGGCCGACCCCGGCCGCCGCCACACGGACGGCCTCGACAACGGCCGATCCGGGGGCCTCGACGGCCAGGTCAGCCGTCGGCGCGAAGGTCCCGAAGATGCCGTCCTGCCAGGTCGTCTGGTTGGCGCCCGTTCCCCGCAAGGACGCGGGGCGGTCGGCCGACACGACGATGAGCCGCCGCCCAGCGTGGTGGGCCTCCATCACCGCCGGGAGGAGGTTGCCGACCGCGGTCCCCGAGGTGGTGACGACCGCGACCGGAGCCCGGGACCCGATGCACAGGCCCAGGGCCAGGAAGCCTGCGGTCCGTTCGTCGAGGCGCACGTGCAGGCGCAGGTCACCGGCGGCGTCCGCGGCATACAGGGCCAACGCGAAGGGCGCCGACCGCGACCCCGGGGCGAGGACGACATCGCGGACACCCGCCGCGAGCAGCGCCTGCAGCACGTGGACGGCGCGATCCGCACTCGCAGTCGGCATCGCGCGTCCCGCACTCCGGTCCGTCACAGAGGCAACTATGCCGCGCGGGCTCAACGACCGCTCAGCGCATCACGCATGGGGACGAACTTCGCGTCGGCCTCGCTGACCTCAGCCTCGGGGTCGGAGCCTGCGACGATGCCGCATCCGGCGAAGATCCGCAGCGTGCTGGGGTCGCCCGGCACATAGCACCCGGACCGCAGCGCGATGCCCCACTCACCGTCGCCCGTGGCGTCCATCCAGCCGACCGGACCGGCATACCGGCCGCGGTCCATGCCTTCGAGCTCGGCGATGAGCGCGACGGCCAGGTCCGTGGGGGTGCCGCCGACGGCTGCGGACGGATGCAGTGACGCGGCCAACGCCAGCGAGGAGGCGGAGTCAGTCGCCACCCCCGTCACGTCGGTGGCCAGGTGCATGACGTTGGGCAGGTGCAGGACGAACGGCGACTCGGGGACGTTCATGGACGAACAGTGCGGGGCCAGGGCGTCGGCCACCGAGCGCACCGCGTATTCGTGCTCCTCGAGGTCCTTGCTCGACCGCGCGAGGGAGGCGGCCAGGGACAGGTCCTTGGCGTCGTCGCCGGTGCGTCGGATCGTGCCGGCGAGCACCCGTGAGGTGACCAGGCCGCGCTCCCGTCGCACGAGCAGCTCCGGCGTTGCCCCGAGCATCCCCGACACGGCGAACACCCAGGTGTTGTCGTAACGCTCAGCCAACGCCCGCAGGACCCACCGAGGGTCGACCGCGCCCTCGGCCTGGACGAGCAGGTCGCGGGCCAGCACGACCTTGTCCAGATCGCCAGCGTTGATCCGGGAGACCGCCTCGGCGACCCGGGCCGCCCAGGCGGTGCTCGACAAAGCCCCGTCGGCGAAGGCGACGTTGCGCGGCGGCCGCGGGTCGTCAGCTGGCGTCGGAGTGACGGCGATCGTCGGGCCGTCGCCGACCGTGGTCACCCACCACCGGTCGCCCTTGTGGCCGACGGTCACGCGGGGGACGACGAAGTGGGCCGCGTCGGTGGAGTCGTCCGCGAACGGCAGGCTCCCGAAGCACACGAGCCCGCTGGACGGCATACCGACCTCGTCGCGGACCACGGCGTGCGCGGCCGTATGCCGCCACCACTGGTCCGCCGCTGCGAAGCGCTCGGGGCCGGCCGTGGTGAACGACGCCGCGCGTCCCCACCCGACCAGGCCCTCGCCGCGGCGCACCCAGGAGAGCGCGTCACCGGGTTCGTCGGCAGGGGGGAGTAGGGCCAGCAGCGGGCCGGGGTCGCCGATCTCCACCGTGCGCACCACGAGGGGGGCGACGGCGGCGGAGGCGGCGCGGGCGGGCCCGCGGAGGCTGGACATCGAGGGTCAATGCTACGACCCGGTATGCCGCCCGCTGGCCGCGGCACGTCGGGTCACCTTCCGGGGATGGGAGGATGCCTGCCATGACCCGGGCGGATCTGGACAAGGCACCACAGGACGTCGCGTCGATGTTTGACACGGTGGCCGAGCGTTATGACCTCACCAACGACATCCTCTCGGCGGGGCAGGACCGGCTGTGGCGTCGGGCGACGGTCGCGGCGGTCGGTGCTGGGCCCGGGCAGACCGTCCTGGACATCGCTGCGGGGACGGGGACGAGCTCGGAGCCGTTCGCCGATGCCGGGGTGCACGTCGTCCCGGCCGACTTCTCGTTGGGGATGCTGCGGGTCGGGCAACGGCGCCGGCCCGACCTGGCCTTCACTGCCGCTGATGCGACGCGGCTGCCGTTCGCTGACGCGTCCTTCGATGCCGTGACGATGTCGTTCGGGCTGCGCAACGTCGTCGACGTCGAGGCCGCGCTGCGGGAGTTTGCCCGGGTGACCAAGCCGGGGGGACGGCTGGTGGTGTGCGAGTTCAGCCAGCCGGTGTGGGGGCCGGTGCGGGCGGCATACCTCAACTATCTGATGCGCGCCCTGCCGGCGATCGCGCGACGGACCTCGTCCAACCCGGAGTCTTATGTCTATCTCGCCGAGTCGATCCGGGCCTGGCCCGACCAGCGGGGCCTGGCCGATCGGATCGGGGCGGCCGGGTGGGCCCAGGTCCAGTGGCGCAACCTGTCCGGCGGCATCGTTGCCCTGCACCGCGCCACCCGCCCCTGACGCGCGAGTAACCGCTTAGATGTTGGCGATTCGACGGATTTCGGGGCAAATTTCGTGTATTCGCCAACACTCAAGCGGTTACTCGCGGGAGGGGGTCAGCGGGAGGGGGAGCTGCGTGTGACGGGCAGGTGGCGCGGTCGGCCGGCCAGTCAGCGCCCCCTAGACTGTGCGGAGTTCGTGCCATTCTTCACAAGAGGCGCCCGGGTGGCGCCGCTGCGCACCGAGGGCGATAGTGACCACCGGATCGGCTGACCAGGCGGGAGAGACCGCCGACGTCATCGTCGTCGGGGCCGGGCCGGGAGGCTCGGCCACCGCCGCCTATCTGGCCACCCAAGGCGTCGACGTCCTCCTGCTGGAGAAGGCGAGCTTCCCCCGCGACAAGATCTGCGGTGACGGCCTCACCCCGCGAGCGGTCCGCGAACTCGTCCACCTTGGCATCGACACCGCGGGCTGGCAGCGCACCCGGGGCCTGCGCATCCTCGGCGGCGGACGCAACTTCACCCTCGACTGGCCCGAGAGCGCGACCTTCCCGGCATACGGGATGGTCCGCACCCGGCGACAACTGGACCACGCCCTGGCCGCGCACGCGGTCGCCCGGGGGGCGCGGCTGCACGAGGCGACCAGCGTCACCGCGCCGCTGTTCGACGGCCGCGGTCGGGTGGTCGGCGTGAGTGCCAAGGTCCTCGACGAGGCCGGACGCGCCACCGGCCAGACCGCCAACTATCGGGCCAAGGTCGTCGTCGCCGCCGACGGGGTCTCCTCCCGGCTGGCCACCGCGGTCGGGCGCCCCAAGCGCGAGGACCGGGTCATGGGCGTCGCCGTCCGGGCCTACTACACCACCCCCCGCCGAGACGACTACCTCGAATCGCACCTTGAGCTGTGGACCACCGACGACAGCGGCGCCCGGATCCTCATGCCCGGCTACGGCTGGCTCTTCCCCCTCGAGGACGGCCGCACCAACGTCGGCCTGGGCATCCTCGACACGAGCAGCGCCTTCGGCAAGACCGACTACAAGGATGTGCTGCGCCGCTGGGCGCAGAGCCTCGGCGATCGGTGGGAGCTGGCCTTCGACCCTGCCGGTGGCCCGATCCGCGGCGCCGCCCTGCCCATGGGCTTCAACCGCACGCCCCTGTATGCCGATGGCCTCCTTCTCGTCGGAGACGCGGCCGGCATGGTCAACCCGTTCAACGGCGAGGGCATCGACTACGCATTGGAGGCCGCCCGGGTCGGCGCCGACGTCATCGGGCAGGCCCTCGCCCGCCAGAGTGACGCCGGCCGCGAGCGGGCGCTCGCGGCATACCCGCGGATCATGAAGCACGAGCTGGGGGGCTACTTCACCCTGGGACGGTGGTTCGCGCGGGCCATCGGCAACCCCGAGGTGATGCGCCTGGCGACCACCTACGGGCTGCCCCGGACGGCGCTCATGCGCTTCCTGCTCAAGGTTATGGCCAACCTCCCCGAAGAGCACGGCGGACGGCTCGACGACCGCCTCGTCCACCTCATGTCGAAGGTGGTCCCGGATGCCTGACATGCCGGGGACCTCGGTCATGGGCGACCCACTTCCAGGCCCCCCTAGGATGGGGAACGGCCTGCATGCACCCACCCTGAAAGGGAGCGACGGATGACCGAGTCCTACGTTCCGTTGTTGTTCCTGTTGGGCCTCGGAGGGGCGTTCGCGCTGGTGTCCGTGGGCCTGTCCCTCGTGGTCGGGCCCAAGCGCTACAACCGGGCCAAGATGGAGGCCTACGAGTGTGGCATCCAGCCCACTCCGCATGCTTCCGGTGGCGGCCGGGTGCCGATCAAGTACTACCTCACCGCCATGCTGTTCATCATCTTCGATATCGAGTCGGTGTTCCTTTACCCGTTCGCGGTGGCCTTCAACCAGCTGGGCCTGTTCGCGCTCGTCGAGATGATCCTGTTCATCGTGACCGTCTTCGTCGCCTACGCCTACGTCTGGCGTCGTGGCGGCCTCGAGTGGGACTGAGGAAGGCGCCGACATGGGTCTGGAAGAGAAGCTCCCCTCGGGGATTCTGCTCACCACCGTCGAGTTGCTCGCCGGGTATATGCGCAAGGCCTCGATCTGGCCGGCGACATTCGGGCTGGCGTGCTGCGCGATCGAGATGATGGCGGTCGGCACACCCGACTACGACATCGCCCGGTTCGGGATGGAGCGGTTCTCCGCGACCCCGCGCCAGGCTGACCTGATGATTGTGGCTGGTCGGGTGAGCCAGAAGATGGCCCCGATCGTCCGCCAGGTCTACGACCAGATGCCCGGCCCGAAGTGGGTCATCTCCATGGGTGTCTGCGCGAGCTCGGGCGGCATGTTCAACAACTACGCGATCGTCCAGGGCGTCGACCACATCGTCCCGGTCGACATCTATCTCCCCGGCTGCCCGCCGCGGCCTGAGATGCTCCTCAACGCGATCATCAAGCTCCACGAGCAGATCGAGTCGATGCCGCTCGGCGCCAACAAGGTGGCCGCCGCTCGCGCCGCCGAGGAGGCCGCGCTCGCCGCCGTGCCGACCCACCAGATGAAGGGGCTGCTGGCATGAGCACCGACGACCTCGCCCAGGCGCAGGAGACCGGCGCGGCAGGTGGCCGCACCGTCGAGCTCGGTATGCCGGTCGTCGTCGGCGCCCGGCACGGCATGTTCGGTGCGACCTCCGGCCAAGACACCACGGGCTATGGCGGGCTCGTCGTTCCCATCGCCATGCCCGGCGCCTCCGAACGGCCCTACGGCGGCTGGTTCGACGCCTGCATCGACGCCCTGGAGGCGGGGCTGGACGGGGCTGGGACGGCATACGCGGATGCGGTGGAGAAGGTCGTCGTCGACCGCGGCGAGCTGACCGTCTTCGTCGTCCGCGAGCACCTGCCGGTCGTTGCCCAGGTGCTGCGCGACGACCCGGCGCTGCGCTTCGAGCTGTGTCTCGGGGTGTCCGGTGTCCACTACCCGGGCGAGACCGACCGGGAGTTGCACGCGGCATACCACTTCATGTCGATCACCCACGGCAGCAAGCGGATTCGCGTCGAGGTCGTCTGCCCCGACGCCGACCCGCACATCCCGTCGATCGTCGCGACCTACCCCGCGACGACCTGGCACGAACGCGAGACCTGGGACATGTTCGGGATCATCTTCGACGGCCACCCGGCCCTGACGCGGATCCTCATGCCCGACGACTGGCCGGGCCACCCGCAGCGCAAGGACTACCCGCTCGGTGGCATCCCGGTCGAATACAAGGGCGCGACCGTGCCCCCGGCCGACGAGCGGAGGGCGTTCAACTGATGGCCGCCGACCTGGGAACTGACATGCCTGACACGGCTGACATGGCTGACACGGCACACGGGACCAGCCCGGGCCTGGACCCGCGGCTCGGCGCGAGCGAGCACACCGCGACGAGCGCCGCCGAGGACCTCGTCGACTCACCGGTCTTCACGGTGAGCGGCGCGGGCGACTGGGACGACCTCGTCGACGAGGCGACCTCGCTGCACGAGGAGCGGATCGTCGTCAACATGGGCCCGCAGCACCCGTCGACGCACGGGGTGCTCCGGCTCATCCTCGAGCTCGACGGTGAAACCGTGACCGAGGCCCGCGCGGGAATCGGCTACTTGCACACCGGCATCGAGAAGAACATGGAGTTCCGCACCTGGGTCCAGGGGGTCACCTTCTGCACCCGGATGGACTACCTCACGCCGATGTTCCAGGAGACCGCCTACTGCCTAGCCATCGAGTCGCTGCTCGGGATCACCGATGACATCCCCGAGCGGGCGTCGGTCATCCGGGTGCTCATGATGGAGCTCACCCGGATCTCCTCGCACCTGGTCTGCATTGGCACCGGTGGCATGGAGATGGGTGCCACGACGGTGATGACGATCGGGTTCCGCGAGCGGGAGCGGGTCTTCCAGATCATCGAGATGATCACCGGCCTGCGGATGAACAACGCCTACATCCGCCCCGGTGGTGTCGCCCAGGATCTGCCCCCGGGAGCGATCGACAAGATCCGTGAGCTCGTTCCCGAGATCCGCAAGGGCATCCGCGAGTTGGAGTTGCTCGTCAACGAGAACCCGATTGTCAAGGGCCGCATGGTCGGCGTCGGTCACCTCGACCTGGCCGGTTGCATGGCCCTGGGCATCACCGGGCCGGTGCTGCGCTCGGCTGGCCTGCCGCACGACCTGCGCAAGGCTGCTCCCTACTGCGGCTACGAGACCTACGACTTCGACGTCATCACCCGCGACACTGCCGACTCTTACGGTCGCCTGCGGATCCGGCTCGACGAGATGTACCAGTCGCTGCGGATCGTGACCCAATGCACCGACCGGCTCGAGGCCAGCGCCGGCGACCCGGTCATGGTGGCCGACAAGAAGATTGCCTGGCCGGCCCAGCTGGCCATCGGGTCCGACGGCATGGGCAACAGCCTCGACCACATCCGCACCATCATGGGCACCTCGATGGAAGACCTCATCCATCACTTCAAGCTCGTCACCGAGGGCTTCCGGGTGCCGCCCGGCCAGGTGTATGCCGCAGTCGAGAGTGCCAAGGGCGAGCTCGGCTGCCACCTCGTGTCCGACGGCGGGACCCGGCCCTATCGGGCGCATTTCCGGGACCCGTCCTTCAACAACCTGCAAGCGACCTCGATCATGTGCGAAGGCGGCCAGGTCGCCGACGTCATCGTCGCGGTGGCATCCATCGACCCGGTTATGGGGGGTGTTGACCGATGACCGGTCATGACGCGTCGGGTCACCTGCACGTCAGCGCGGAGAGCAAGGCCCCGTATGCCGCGGACGTCCTGGCCACGTTGCGCGAGGACGCCGCCGCGGTTGTCGCGCGTTATCCCGTCAAGCGGTCGGCCCTCCTGCCGTTGCTGCACCTGGTCCAGTCGGTCGACGGCTACGTCACCGGCCGGGGCATCGAGTTCTGCGCCGAGGTGCTCGACCTCACCACTGCTGAGGTGAGTGGTGTCGCCACCTTCTACACCCAATACAAGCGCCACCCCAACGGCGACTACACCATCGGGGTCTGCACCAACACGCTCTGCGCGATCATGGGCGGCGACGCGATCTGGGACGCCGTCTCCGAGCACCTCGGGATCGGCCACGACGAGACGACCTCCGACGGCAAGATCACCCTGGAGCGAGTCGAGTGCAACGCCGCCTGCGACTATGCCCCGGTCGTCATGACTAACTGGGAGTTCTTCGACAACCAGACGCCCGAGTCGACGATCCGCCTCGCCGACGACTTGCGGGCCGGCAAGGACGTCCGGCCGACCCGCGGCGCCGACAAGGTCTGCACCTTCAAGGAGGTTTCGCGGGTGCTCGCGGGCTTCCACGACGGTCGCGCCGACGAAGGTCCCGCTGCTGGGCCGGCCTCGCTGCTCGGTCTCAAGATCGCCCAGGAGCGCGGTTGGACCGCGCCGGTGCCGCCGGCCTCGGCTGCACCCGCACCCGCCGCTGAGTCCGCTGCGAAGAAGGGGGCCTCGAAGTGACCGACACCCTCACGCCCGTCCTCACCGCCCACTGGGACCAGGAGCGCTCCTGGACGCTCGCGGCATACGAGCAGACGGGCGGGTATGCCGCCCTCCGCAAGGCCGTGGGCATGCCCGCTGCCGACGTGCTCGCCGCGGTGAAGAATTCGGCGATCCGTGGCCGTGGTGGCGCCGGATTCCCGGCCGGCATGAAGTGGTCGTTCATGTCCCCGCCTGACGGCGGCCCGCGCTACCTCGTCGTCAACGCCGACGAGTCCGAGCCGGGCACCTGCAAGGACATCCCGCTCATGATGGCCAACCCGCACGCCCTCATCGAGGGCGCGGCGATCAGCCAATACGCCATGGGGTCCGACCACGCGTTCATCTATCTGCGCGGCGAGGTCGTCCACGTCTATCGGCGACTGCTGCGCGCGGTCGAAGAGGCGACGGCGGCCGGTTACCTCGGCGAGAACGTGCTGGGCTCCGGGATCACCTTGCGGGTCACCCCGCACGCTGGTGCCGGTGCCTACATCTGCGGTGAGGAGACGGCGCTGCTGGACTCCCTCGAAGGCCGTCGCGGTCAGCCGCGGCTCAAGCCGCCGTTCCCGGGCGCGGCCGGTCTGTATGCCCGGCCGACCTCGGTCAACAACGTCGAGACCATCGCATCAGTGCCGGGGATCCTCCTGCACGGCGCCGACTGGTTCAAGGCGATGGGCACCGAAAAGTCCACCGGCTTTGGCATCTTCAGCCTGTCGGGGCACGTGGCCAACCCCGGCCAGTTCGAGGCACCCCTGGGCATCACCATGCGCGAGCTCATCGAGCTCGCCGGTGGGATGCGCAAGGGCCACCAGCTGAAGTTCTGGACCCCCGGTGGGTCGTCGACGCCGATCTTCACCGACGCCCACCTGGACATCCCGCTCGACTTCGACTCCGTTGCGGCGGCTGGCTCGATGCTCGGCACCCGGGCCCTGCAGGTGTTCGACGAGACCGTGTCGGTCGTGCGGGCTGTGGCTCGCTGGACCGAGTTCTATGCCCACGAGTCCTGTGGCAAGTGCACCCCGTGCCGTGAGGGCACCTGGTGGCTGCGCCAGATCATGGAGCGTCTCGAACACGGCCAGGGCCAGCCCGGCGACATCGAGAAGCTCGACGACATCTGCGACAACATCCTCGGGCGCTCGTTCTGCGCGCTCGGCGACGCGGCGACCAGCCCGATCACCTCGGCCATCAAGCACTTCCGGTCGGAGTTCGAGGCCGGCATGCACACCCCGGCAGCCCAGCTGTTCCCGCCGGAGAAGTCGGTCCTTTTCGAGGTCAAGGAGGCCGCGAAGGCATGACCGTCCCGACCAGCTCCGCACCCGCCGCCGGGCAGGCTCCGCCGCCCGATGCGGTCACCCTGACCATCGACGGGGTGACGGTGAGCGTGCCCAAGGGCACCCTCATCATCCGCGCCGCCGAACAGGCCGGCATCGAGATCCCGCGGTTCTGTGACCACCCGGGGCTGGACCCGGTCGGCGCCTGCCGCCAGTGTCTCGTCGACGTTGCCGCACCCCGACCCGATGGCACCCTGGCGCCGTTCCCCAAGCCGCAGGCCTCGTGCACCATGACGGTGAGCCCGGGCATGGTCGTCAACACTCAGCACACCTCGCCGGTTGCCGACAAGGCCCAGCAGGGTGTCATGGAGTTCCTCCTCATCAACCACCCGCTGGACTGCCCCGTCTGCGACAAAGGCGGCGAGTGCCCCCTGCAGAACCAGGCCATGTCCAACGGCCGCGCGCAGACCCGGTTCGCCGACGTCAAGCGGACCTTCACCAAGCCGGTCAACATCTCGACCCAGGTGCTGCTCGACCGCGAGCGCTGTGTGCTCTGCCAGCGCTGCACCCGCTTCTCCGACCAGGTCGCCGGTGACAAGTTCATCAACCTCGTCGAGCGCGGGGCGATGCAGCAGATCGGCATCTACGAGGACGAGCCGTTCGAGTCCTATTTCTCCCGGCAACACCGTGCAGATCTGCCCGGTGGGGGCGTTGACGGGCGCGCGCTACCGCTTCCGGTCGCGTCCCTTCGACCTGGTGTCCACGCCGAGCACGTGTGAGCACTGCGCCTCTGGTTGCGCGATCCGCACCGACCACCGCCGCGGCGTCGTGCTGCGTCGGATGGCCATCGACGACCCGGAGGTCAACGGCGAGTGGTCCTGTGACAAGGGCCGATGGGCCTTCCAGTCGGCCACCCTGCCCGACCGGCTTGAGCTCCCCCTGCTGCGCCAGCCCGACGGGTCGATGCGGGCCGTCGGTTGGCCCGAGGCGCTAGCCGCCGCGGCCGCGGGGCTGCAGGCAGCCAACGGTGTCGGCGTGCTCGTGGGCGGGCGGGTGTCCGCCGAAGACGCCTACGCCTACGGCAAGTTCGCGCGAATCGCCTTGGGCACCAACGACATCGACTTCCGCGCCCGGCCGCACTCCGCGGCCGAGGTCGCGTTCCTCGCCGAGCACGTGGTGGCGACCGGCCCGGGTGGGGGAGCGGTCACCTACGCCGACCTCCGGTCCGCCAAGGCCGTCGTCCTCGCCGGGTTCGAGCCGGAGGAGGAGTCGCCGATCGTCTTCCTGCGGCTTCGGCGGGCGGTCCGCAAGGCCAAGACCGCCGTGTATGCCGTGGCCCCCTTTGCCACCCGCGGCCTGGAGAAGCTCTCCGGGACCCTCGTGCCCGCGGCCCCGGGAGCCGAGGCTGCCGCCCTGGCCGACCCGACACTCACGTCGGCGCTGTCCGGTGGCGGGATCGTTCTCGTGGGTGAGCGCCTGGCGACCTCGCCCGGCGCGCTGGCCGCGGCCGTGTCCTTGGCCGCATCAACGGGTGCTCGGCTGGCCTGGATCCCCAGGCGGGCCGGCGAGCGCGGTGCGCTGGAGGCCGGTGCCCTCGGCGCCCTGCTGCCCGGTGGCCGCCCGGTGACCGACGCCGCGGCACGCGGTGAGGTCGCCGCGGTCTGGGAGGTCGCCTCGCTTCCGGCCACGCCGGGCCGCGACACCGCCGGCATCGTCTCGGCTGCGGCAAGCGGCGCCCTCGGCGCCCTCGTCGTCGGTGGGGTCGACCCCGGCGACCTGGCCCTGCCGCAGGTGTCCGATGCGCTGGCCAAGGCCTTCGTCGTTAGCCTCGAGATCCGCGAGTCGGCCGTGACGGCGGTCGCCGACGTGGTCCTGCCGGTTGCCCCACATGCCGAGAAGGCGGGCAGCTTCGTCAACTGGGAAGGCCGGGTCCGGCCGTTCGAAGCGGCCCTCACGACCAACTCGATGAGCGACCACCGGGTCTTGGACATGCTCGCGGCGGAGCTCGGGGTGTTCCTCGAGACCCGCACCCAGGAGCAGATCAACGACCAGTTCGAGGCTCTCGGTCCGTGGACCGGTGCTCGCGCGACGTCCAGTGGCGCTGCGAACGGTGGGGGGACGGCATACGGGGCGGGCGACGGCGACGTCGTGTTGGCGACCTGGCCGCTGCTGCTCGACCGCGGGCGCATGCAGGACGGCGAGCCGTTCCTCGCCGGCACCGCGCGCGCATCCGTGGCCCGCGTCGGTGCGGCGCTGGCCGCGCGGCTCGCGGTCGTCGACGGCGACGAGGTGACCGTGTCCAGCGGCTCCGGCTCGGTGAGCGTTCCGGTCCTGGTGGCCGACGGGATGGTCGACGGCGTGGTCTGGCTGCCAACCAACTCGCTCGGGTGCGCAGTCCGCTCGACACTCGGCGTCGATGCCGGTGCCCGCGTCACGGTGACCAAGGGAGGTGCCCGGTGATCACATCGATGCTGGTCCCGGCGATCGAAAGGCCGTTGGCCGACTTCAGCGACACGCCGCTGTGGCTCTCGCTGGTCAAGGCGTTGTTCATCTTCGTCTACCTGCTCATCTCGACCCTGCTGGTCATCTGGTTCGAGCGGCGGGTCATCGGCCGGATGCAGCAGCGTCCCGGCCCCAACCGCAACGGGCCGTTCGGTCTGTTGCAGACCCTGGCCGACGGCATGAAGTCGATGTTCAAGGAGGACAACGCTCCGGCGGCGGCCGACAAGTTCATCTTCACCTTGGCTCCGCTCATCGTCGCGACGATGTGTTTCGTCGCCTTCGGGATCATGCCCCTCGGCGGCGAGGTGTGGATGTTCGGACACCGGACGCCGCTGCAGTTGACCGATGCCCCCGTTGCGGTGCTGTTGGTGCTCGCGGTGGCGTCCGTCGGCGTCTACGGCATCCTGCTGGCCGGGTGGTCTTCCGGGTCGACCTATCCGCTGCTCGGCGGGTTGCGTTCGTCGGCTCAGGTCATCTCCTACGAGATCGCCATGGGTCTCTCGCTCGTCGCGGTCTTCATCATGAGCGGGTCGATGTCGACCTCCGCCATCGTGGATGCCCAGCGCAGCACCTGGTTCATCGTGTCGGCGATCCCGTCGTTCCTCGTTTACCTCGTGACCATGGTGGGGGAGACCAACCGGTTGCCCTTCGACCTGGCCGAGGGCGAGGGCGAGATCGTCGGTGGGTTCCACACCGAATACGGCTCGATGCGCTTCGCGATGTTCTTCCTCGCCGAATACATCAACATGTTCAGCGTTTCGGCACTGGCCACGACGATGTTCCTCGGCGGGTGGCAGGCGCCGCCGTTCATCTCGGCGATCGGCGACGGCTACTTCAGCACCGGCTGGTGGGGTTTGCTCTGGTTCACCCTCAAGGTGTGGTCGTTCATGTTCTTCTTCGTCTGGCTGCGCGGTTCGTTGCCTCGCGTCCGCTACGACCAGTTCATGCGGCTGGGCTGGAAACTGCTCATCCCACTCACCCTGGCGTGGGTTGTGCTCGTCGCCTTCATGCGTGCGGCTGCGCTGGGCTGGTTCGGTGGCTCGGCCGTCGTGACGATCATGGGTCGCGGCTTGTCGACCGCCTCGCTGATCCTCATCGGTGCGGTGCTCGTCGCTCTGTTCGTGCTGGGTGTGCTGCTTGACCGTGGCTCGGCCACGACGACGACCCCGCCCCCACCGGACGAGATCGATCCGTTCGCTGGCGGTTTCCCGGTGCCACCGCTGCCTGGGCAGACCCTGCGCGAGCCGGAACGCGGCATACCGGCCGTTGCGGCCTCGACCCTCACCGCGAAGGAGGAGAGCCGTGGCTGACAACCTGCCCGCGCAACCCGACCACTCCAACGGCGCCAACCTGCCCTCCACCCGGCATACCCGCACTGACGAGCCGACCGCCCGGGCCGGCTGGTTGGGCGAGATCCTGCCGGCTGCCGTGGGCGGCTTCGGGGTCACCTGGGCGACGATGTTCCGCAAGGTGCTCACCGAGGAATACCCGGAGGAGAAGCGCCCGACGGCGCCGCGCTACCACGGTCGACACCAGCTCAACCGGCACCCCGACGGGCTGGAGAAGTGCGTCGGCTGCGAGTTGTGCGCGTGGGCCTGCCCGGCCGACGCGATCCTCGTCGAAGGTGCCGACAACGACGACACCCCGGCGGAGGAGGGCGGCACCGGCCGGTTCTCGCCGGGCGAGCGCTATGGCCGCGTCTACCAGATCAACTACCTGCGGTGCATCTTCTGCGGGTTGTGCATCGAGGCGTGCCCCACGCGGGCGTTGACGATGACCAACTTCTACGAGCTGGCCGACAACAACCGCGCCGACCTCATCTTCACCAAGGAGCAGTTGCTGGCTCCGATCCAGCAGGGGATGCTGCCCGCGCCGCACCCGATGGTGGCGGGGATGGAAGAGCGCGACTACTACCTCGGCAAGGTGGCCGAGGCGACCGACGAGCAGCGGGCCTGGGCGGCCGAGCAGGCGGCCGCTGACGCCGCCGACGGGGCAACGGCCCCTGCAACGGCCGCGGCCGACGCCGCCGCAATGACCGCCGAAGGAGGTGCCGCGCGATGAGTTATGCGGAAGCCTGGCTGTTCTGGCTGATCGCCCCGCTCATGGTGTTGGGCGCATTGGGGTTGTTGTTCGCGCGCAAGGCGGTCCACGCCGCGTTGTGCATGGCGTTCGTCATGGTCAACCTCGGCGTCCTCTACCTCGCCCAGCAGGCGGAGTTCCTCGGGATCGTCCAAGTCTTCGTCTACACCGGCGCCGTGATGATGATCTTCCTGTTCGTCCTCATGCTCGTCGGAGTCGATGCGTCCGACTCGTTGTCCGAGACCATCCGCGGACACCGGGTGGCCTCCCTCGTCCTGGCCCTGGCGTTGGCCGCCCTGATGTTCCTCGCGGTCGGCTCCTTCACCCTGCCGTCGGCGGCAGGTCTGGATGAGATCAACTCTGACCCCGGCAACGTCAGCGGACTGGCCGATCTCATCTTCGGCAAGTACGTCTGGGTCTTCGAGGTCACCTCAGCACTGCTCATCACGGCAGCGGTCGGGGCCATGGTGCTCGCCCACCGCGAACGACTGACGCCCAAGGCGACGCAGCGCGAGCTGGCGGCCAAGCGGGTCAAGGACAACGTGTTCGTCGCCGGCCTGCCGGCCCCCGGTGTCTATGCCCGGTCCAATGCCGTCGATACCCCGGCGCTCCTGCCGGACGGCACGCCTAGTGACCTGTCGGTCTCCCGGGTGCTCGTCGCACGTGACCAGATCGTCGCTCCGGACGAGACGCCGACGACCCAGGCCAGCGCCGAGATCGAGGAGGGGAGGTCGCGGTGAACCTCATCAACTACATCTACCTGTCGATCCTGCTGTTCACGATCGGGGCGGCCACCGTCCTCGTGCGTCGCAACGCGATCATCATCTTCATGGGCATCGAGTTGATGCTCAACGCGGCCAACCTGGCCTTCGTCACCTTCTCGCGGATCCACGGCACCCTCGACGGCCAGGTCATCGCCCTGTTCGTCATGGTCGTCGCGGCCGCCGAGGTGGTCGTCGGTCTGGCGATCATCATGGCCATCTTCCGTGCCCGCCGCTCGGCCTCGGTCGACGACGCCAACCTGCTGAAGCTGTAAGGGGAGATCCAGTGAGCCTCTCTCTGACCACCGTGGCAGGCATGTCCGCCGGTATGCCGCTCGGAGGCGACGCGGCTGCCGCGCACGCGGCCAGCGGCTTCGCGGCATACGCCTGGTTGCTTGTGGCCTTCCCGCTCCTCGGCGCGGCAGTCCTGCTTCTCGGCGGGCGACGCACCGACTCGTGGGGGCCGCTGTTCGCGACCGCGATGTCGTGGGCCGCCTTCCTCGTCGGGTTCGGCGTGTTCCTGAGCCTGCTCGGGCTGGGCTCCGAGGAGCGTGCCCTGTCACTGCACCTGTTCTCGTGGGTGCCCGCGGGACAGTTCCAGCTGGAGGCTGGGATGCTGCTTGACCCGTTGTCCGTCGCCTTCGTGCTGTTGGTGACGTTCGTCGGATCGCTCATCCACGTCTATTCGCTCGGCTACATGGAGCACGACCCGGACAAGCGGCGCTTCTTCGCCTACCTCAACCTCTTCGTGGCGGCGATGCTGCTGCTCGTCCTGGCCGACTCCTACTTGCTGGTCTATGTCGGCTGGGAAGGCGTCGGTCTGGCGTCCTACCTGCTCATCGGCTTCTGGAACTGGAACCCGCCCTACGCGAGCGCGGCCAACAAGGCGTTCGTGGCCAACCGCGTCGGTGACGTCGGCATGGGTCTGGCCATCATGGCGATGTTCTGGCAGTTCGGTGCGGTCGACTTCCAGACGGTCAACGCCGGCGTGGCCAACGCCAACCAGGGCGCACTCACGGTGATCGGCCTGTTCCTGTTGCTGGCGGCGTGTGGCAAATCGGCCCAGTTCCCGCTGCAGAGCTGGCTCGGCGACGCGATGGCCGGCCCGACCCCGGTGTCGGCGCTGATCCACGCGGCGACGATGGTCACCGCCGGCGTCTATCTCGTCGTGCGCAGCCACGCGATCTTCGACGCCGCGCCCAACGCGCAGTTGGCCGTCGTCATTGTCGGCGCGATCACCCTCACCTACGGGGCGATCGTCGGATGCGCCAAGGACGACATCAAGAAGGCTCTGGCCGCTTCGACGATGAGCCAAATCGGCTACATGATGCTCGCGGCTGGCCTTGGCCCGGTCGGCTATGCCTTTGCGATCTTCCACCTGCTCACCCACGGCTTCTTCAAGGCCGGGATGTTCCTCGGAGCGGGGTCGGTCATGCACGGCATGAACGACAAGGTCGACATGCGCGGCTTCGGCAACCTGTCCGGGGTCATGAAGATCACCTGGGTGACCTTCGGGCTCGGCTGGCTGGCGATCCTCGGCGTTCCCCCGTTCGCGGGGTTCTGGAGCAAGGACAAGATCATCGAGGCCGCGTTCGTCGGCGAGGGCTGGCGGCCGTGGGTCTTCGGGATGGCCACGCTCATCGGCGCCGGCATCACCGCCTTCTACATGTCCCGGCTGTTCTTCATGACCTTCCACGGTGACAAGCGCTGGCCCAAGGAGGCGCACCCGCACGAGTCGCCCCGCACGATGACCGTCCCCATGATTGTCCTCGCTGTCGGGTCGGCCTTCCTCGGGCTGATCCTCGGCCCGACCAACGGCATCCTGCACTGGCTCGAGCCGGTCGTCGGGGGACATGGCCAAGAGCATCATCCGGTGATCCCGGCGATCCCGCTCATGGGTCTGACCTTGCTCGTCGTCGCCGGCGGAGTCGCCCTGGCGTGGATGCGCTACTGGCGCGATGCCGTGCCGCGGACCGCTCCGGTGGGGAGCCTGCTCACCCGGGCCGCCCGCCAGGACCTCTATCAGGACCAGGTCAACGAAGGTGTGCTGATGCGTCCCGGCATTCACCTCACCCGGGCGTTGGTCTTCCTCGACCAGCGCGGGGTCGACGGTGCGGCCCGGGGCCTGGCGGCCCTCATCGGTGGGACGTCGTCCCGCCTGAGGAAGGTCCAGAACGGCCTGGCCCGCTCCTATGCCCTGACGATGCTGCTCGGCGTCGTCGTCATCCTTGGTGTCGTCTGGGTGGTGCAGTGATGAACCAGTTCCCTGGCTGACCGTCATCGGCCTGATCCCGCTTGTCGGGGCCGTGGTCCTGTGGCTGCTGCCCGCCTCGCTCATCGACCGGGCGAAGCACATCGCGCTCGGTGCTTCCGTCGTCACGCTGATCTTCGCCGTGGCCGGCGCTCTGCAGTTCTCGACCGCGAGCAAGGACAAGTTCCAACTCGTCGAAGAGCACTCGTGGATCCCGCAGTTCGGGGTCAGTTATGCCCTCGGTGTCGATGGCATCGCACTGTCACTCATCCTCATGTCGGTCATCCTCGTGCCGGTCTGCCTCCTGGCCGCGTGGAACGATCTGCCCGCCGAGGAAGCCCACCGCGAGCGGCACTACTTCGCGCTCATGCTCGTCCTTGAGACCTTCATGGTGGGCGTGTTCGCGGCGACCGACGTGTTCCTGTTCTACGTGTTCTTCGAGGCGATGCTCGTCCCGGTCTACTTCCTCATCGGGCAGTTCGGTGGACCGCGTCGGCAGTATGCCGCCGTCAAGTTCCTCCTGTTCTCGCTGGCCGGCGGGCTCATCATGCTGGCCGCGGTCATCGCCCCTCTATGTCCAGGGGCCCGGCGGAGCTGACGGCTTCCTGCTGACCAAACTGGCCGGCATACAGTTGGCCCCGGGCACCGAGAAGTGGATCTTCCTCGGGTTCTTCATCGCATTCGCGGTGAAGGCCCCCATGGTTCCGGTCCACACCTGGCTGCCCGACGCGGCCGCGGAGAGCCGCCCAGCCACGGCCACGCTGCTCGTCGGCGTGCTCGACAAGGTCGGCACCTACGGAATGATCCGGTTCTGCCTCGAGCTGTTCCCGGGCGCCAGCCAGTGGGCCACCCCGGTGGTTCTCGTCCTGGCCCTGGTGTCAGTGCTCTACGGGGCCTTGCTTGCCATCGGGCAGACCGACCTCATGCGGCTCATCGCCTTCACCTCGATCAGCCACTTCGGCTTCATCGTGCTGGGCATCTTCGCGATGACCTCCACGAGCTGGGCCGGGTCGAGCTTCTACATGATCAACCACGGGTTCTCGACGGCTGGCCTGTTCCTCGTCGCAGGGATGCTGATCAGCCGCCGCGGGAGCAAGCGAATTCCGGACTCCCGGTGGCTGGCAACGAGTCGTCCCTGCACTTTCGGCCCGCCCGGCGTGCGGCTCATCGAAGCGTGCTTTGGGCTCTCCGGCCTGGCGTTGCCCGGGCCTCGGGTCGTTCGTCCGGAGTTCCTTTCGTCCTGGCCGGCACCTACCAGCGTTACCAGGTGGTCGCCATCATCGCGACGACCTGCATCATCCCGGCCGCGCTTTACATCTTGCTGATGTAC
>JADIZV010000004.1 GCA_016704565.1 Candidatus Phosphoribacter baldrii | reverse complement strand
CCCCCGCCGACGTGAGGGAGGCGTTCCAACCGATGGCCGACCTGGGAACCGACTTACACGGCTGACATGGCTAGACACGGCACACGGACCAGCCCGGCCTGGACCCGCGGCTCGGGCGCGAGCGAGCGCCCCGCGACGAGCGCCGCCGAGGACTCGTCGACTCAACACCGGTCCTTCGCCGGTGAGCGGCGCGGGCGATTTTGACGACCTCGTCGACGAGGCGACCTCCGCCACGTCGAGGAGCGGATCAGTCGTTATCATGGGCCCGCAGCAACCCGCCGACGCACGGCGTGCCCCGGCTCATCCTCAGCTCGACGGTGAGACCGGTGACCGAGGCCCGCGCGCGGAATCGGCTACTTCTACACCGGCATCGAGAAGAACATGGAGTTCCGCACCTGGGTCCAGGGGGTTACCTTCTGCACCCGGATGGATACCTCACGCCGATGTTCCGTGAGACCGGCTACTGCCTCGGGCCATCGAGTCGCTGCTCGGGGATCACCGACGACATCCCTGAGCGGGCGTCGGTCAACCGCGTCCTTCCTGGGATGGAACTCACCCTGATCTCCCCGCACCTTGGTGTGCATTGGCACCTGTGGTATGGAGATGGGCGCCACGACGGTGATGACGATCGGTCGCCGCGAGCGCGAGCGGGTCTTCCAATTGACCGAGATCATCACCGGCCGGCGGATGAACAACGCCTACATCCGCCCCGGTGGTGTCGCCCAGGATCTGCCCCGAGCGATCGACAAGATCCGTGAGCTCGTTCCCGAGATCCGCAAAGGGCATCCGCGAGTTGGAGTTGCTCGTCAACGAGAACCCGATTGTCAAGGGCCGCATGGTCGGCGTCGGTCTACCGACCTGGCCCGGTTGCATGGCCTTGGGCATCACCGGCCCGGTGCTGCGCTCGGCTGGCCTGCCGCACGACCTGCGCAAGGCTGCTCCCTATTGCGGCTACGAGACCTACGACTTCGACGTCATCACCCGCGAGACCGCCGACGCCTACGGTCGCCTGCGGATCCGGCTCGACGAGATGTACCAGTCGCTGCGGATCGTGACCCAGTGCACCGACCGGCTCGAGGCCAGCGCCGGCGACCCGGTCATGGTGGCCGACAAGAAGATTGCCTGGCCGGCCCAGCTGGCCATCGGGTCCGACGGCATGGGCAACAGCCTCGACCACATCCGCACCATCATGGGCACCTCGATGGAAGACCTCATCCATCACTTCAAGCTCGTCACCGAGGGCTTCCGGGTGCCGCCCGGCCAGGTGTATGCCGCAGTCGAGAGTGCCAGGGCGAGCTCGGCTGCCACCTCGTGTCCGACGGCGGGACCCAGCCCTATCGGGCGCATTTCCGGGACCCGTCCTTCAACAACCTGCAAGCGACCTCGATCATGCGCGAAGGCGGCCAGGTCGCCGACGTCATCGTCGCGGTCGCGTCCATCGACCCGGTTATGGGGGTGTTGACCGATGACCGGTCATGACGCGTCGGGTCACCTGCACGTCAGCGCGGAGAGCAAGGCCCGTATGCCGCGGACGTCCTGGCCACGTTGCGCGAGGACGCCGCCGCGGTTGTCGCGCGTTATCCCGTCAAGCGGTCGGCCCTCCTGCCGTTGCTGCACCTGGTCCAGTCGGTCGACGGCTACGTCACCGGCCGGGGCATCGAGTTCTGCGCCGAGGTGCTCGACCTCACCACTGCTGAGGTGAGTGGTGTCGCCACCTTCTACACCCAATACAAGCGCCACCCCAACGGCGACTACACCATCGGGGTCTGCACCAACACGCTCTGCGCGATCATGGGCGGCGACGCGATCTGGGACGCCGTCTCCGAGCACCTGGGGATCGGCCACGACGAGACGACCTCCGACGGCAAGATCACCCTGGAGCGAGTCGAGTGCAACGCCGCCTGCGACTATGCCCCGGTCGTCATGACTAACTGGGAGTTCTTCGACAACCAGACGCCCGAGTCGACGATCCGCCTCGCCGACGACTTGCGGGCCGGCAAGGACGTCCGGCCGACCCGCGGCGCCGACAAGGTCTGCACCTTCAAGGAGGTTTCGCGGGTGCTCGCGGGCTTCCACGACGGTCGCGCCGACGAAGGTCCCGCTGCTGGGCCGGCCTCGCTGCTCGGTCTCAAGATCGCCCAGGAGCGCGGTTGACCGCGCCGGTGCCGCCGGCCTCGGCTGCACCCGCACCCGCCGCTGAGTCCGCTGCGAAGAAGGGGGCCTCCGAAGTGACCGACACCCTCACGCCCGTCCTCACCGCCCACTGGGACCAGGAGCGCTCCTGGACGCTCGCGGCATACGAGCAGACGGGCGGGTATGCCGCCCTCCGCAAGGCCGTGGGCATGCCCGCTGCCGACGTGCTCGCCGCGGTGAAGAATTCGGCGATCCGTGGCCGTGGTGGCGCCGGATTCCCGGCCGGCATGAAGTGGTCGTTCATGTCCCCGCCTGACGGCGGCCCGCGCTACCTCGTCGTCAACGCCGACGAGTCCGGAGCCGGGCACCTGCAAGGACATCCCGCTCATGATGGCTAACCCGCACGCCCTCATCGAGGGCGCGGCGATCAGCCAATACGCCATGGGGTCCGACCACGCGTTCATCTATCTGCGCGGCGAGGTCGTCCACGTCTATCGGCGACTGCTGCGCGCGGTCGAAGAGGCGACGGCGGCCGGTTACCTCGGCGAGAACGTGCTGGGCTCCGGGATCACCTTGCGGGTCACCCCGCACGCTGGTGCCGGTGCCTACATCTGCGGTGAGGAGACGGCGCTGCTGGACTCCCTCGAAGGCCGTCGCGGTCAGCCGCGGCTCAAGCCGCCGTTCCCGGGCGCGGCCGGTCTGTATGCCCGGCCGACCTCGGTCAACAACGTCGAGACCATCGCATCAGTGCCGGGGATCCTCCTGCACGGCGCCGATTGGTTCAAGGCGATGGGCACCGAAAAGTCCACCGGCTTTGGCATCTTCAGCCTGTCAGGGCACGTGGCCAACCCCGGCCAGTTCGAGGCACCCCTGGGCATCACCATGCGCGAGCTCATCGAGCTCGCCGGTGGGATGCGCAAGGGCCACCAGCTGAAGTTCTGGACCCCCGGTGGGTCGTCGACGCCGATCTTCACCGACGCCCACCTGGACATCCCGCTCGACTTCGACTCCGTTGCGGCGGCTGGCTCGATGCTCGGCACCCGGGCCCTGCAGGTGTTCGACGAGACCGTGTCGGTCGTGCGGGCCGTGGCTCGCTGGACCGAGTTCTATGCGCACGAGTCCTGTGGCAAGTGCACCCCGTGCCGCGAGGGCACCTGGTGGCTGCGCCAGATCATGGAGCGTCTCGAACACGGCCAGGGCCAGCCCGGTGACATCGAGAAGCTCGACGACATCTGCGACAACATCCTCGGGCGCTCCTTCTGCGCGCTCGGCGACGCGGCGACCAGCCCGATCACCTCGGCCATCAAGCACTTCCGGTCAGAGTTCGAGGCCGGCATGCACACCCCGGCAGCCCAGCTGTTCCCGCCGGAGAAGTCGGTCCTTTTCCGATGGCACCCTGGCGCCGTTCCCTGCCGCAGGCCTCGTGCACCATGACGGTGAGCCCGGGCATGGTCGTCAACACTCAGCACACCTCGCCGGTTGCCGACAAGGCCCAGCAGGGTGTCATGGAGTTCCTCCTCATCAACCACCCGCTGGACTGCCCCGTCTGCGACAAAGGCGGCGAGTGCCCCCTGCAGAACCAGGCCATGTCCAACGGCCGCGCGCAGACCCGGTTCGCCGACGTCAAGCGGACCTTCACCAAGCCGGTCAACATCTCGACCCAGGTGCTGCTCGACCGCGAGCGCTGTGTGCTCTGCCAGCGCTGCACCCGCTTCTCCGACCAGGTCGCCGGTGACAAGTTCATCAACCTCGTCGAGCGCGGGGCGATGCAGCAGATCGGCATCTACGAGGACGAGCCGTTCGAGTCCTACTTCTCCGGCAACACCGTGCAGATCTGCCCGGTGGGGGCGCTGACGGGCGCGCGCTACCGCTTCCGGTCGCGTCCCTTCGACCTGGTGTCCACGCCGAGCACGTGTGAGCACTGCGCCTCTGGTTGCGCGATCCGCACCGACCACCGCCGCGGCGTCGTGCTGCGTCGGATGGCCATCGACGACCCGGAGGTCAACGGCGAGTGGTCCTGTGACAAGGGCCGATGGGCCTTCCAGTCGGCCACCCTGCCCGACCGGCTTGAGCTCCCCCTGCTGCGCCAGCCCGACGGGTCGATGCGGGCCGTCGGTTGGCCCGAGGCGCTAGCCGCCGCGGCCGCGGGGCTGCAGGCAGCCAACGGTGTCGGCGTGCTCGTGGGCGGGCGGGTGTCCGCCGAAGACGCCTACGCCTACGGCAAGTTCGCGCGAATCGCCTTGGGCACCAACGACATCGACTTCCGCGCCCGGCCGCACTCCGCGGCCGAGGTCGCGTTCCTCGCCGAGCACGTGGTGGCGACCGGCCCGGGTGGGGAGCGGTCACCTACGCCGACCTCCGGTCCGCCAAGGCCGTCGTCCTCGCCGGGTTCGAGCCGGAGGAGGAGTCGCCGATCGTCTTCCTGCGGCTTCGGCGGGCGGTCCGCAAGGCCAAGACCGCCGTGTATGCCGTGGCCCCCTTTGCCACCCGCGGCCTGGAGAAGCTCTCCGGGACCCTCGTGCCCGCGGCCCCGGGAGCCGAGGCTGCCGCCCTGGCCGACCCGACACTCACGTCGGCGCTGTCCGGTGGCGGGATCGTTCTCGTGGGTGAGCGCCTCGCGACCTCGCCCGGCGCGCTGGCCGCGGCCGTGTCCTTGGCCGCATCAACGGGTGCTCGGCTGGCCTGGATCCCCAGGCGGGCCGGCGAGCGCGGTGCGCTGGAGGCCGGTGCCCTCGGCGCCCTGCTGCCCGGTGGCCGCCCGGTGACCGACGCCGCGGCACGCGGTGAGGTCGCCGCGGTCTGGGAGGTCGCCTCGCTTCCGGCCACGCCGGGCCGCGACACCGCCGGCATCGTCTCGGCTGCGGCAAGCGGCGCCCTCGGCGCCCTCGTCGTCGGTGGGGTCGACCCCGGCGACCTGGCCCTGCCGCAGGTGTCCGATGCGCTGGCCAAGGCCTTCGTCGTCAGCCTCGAGATCCGCGAGTCGGCCGTGACGGCGGTCGCCGACGTGGTCCTCCCGGTTGCCCCACATGCCGAGAAGGCGGGCAGCTTCGTCAACTGGGAAGGCCGGGTCCGGCCGTTCGAAGCGGCCCTCACGACCAACTCGATGAGCGACCACCGGGTCCTGGACATGCTCGCGGCGGAGCTCGGAGTGTTCCTCGAGACCCGCACCCAGGAGCAGATCAACGACCAGTTCGAGGCTCTCGGTCCGTGGACCGGTGCTCGCGCGACGTCCAGTGGCGCTGCGAACGGTGGGGGGACGGCATACGGGGCGGGCGACGGCGACGTCGTGTTGGCGACCTGGCCGCTGCTGCTCGACCGCGGGCGCATGCAAGACGGCGAGCCGTTCCTCGCAGGCACCGCGCGCGCATCCGTGGCCCGCGTCGGTGCGGCGCTGGCCGCGCGGCTCGCGGTCGTTGACGGCGACGAGGTGACCGTGTCCAGCGGCTCCGGCTCGGTGAGCGTTCCGGTCCTGGTGACCGACGGGATGGTCGACGGCGTGGTCTGGCTGCCAACCAACTCGCTCGGGTGCGCAGTCCGCTCGACACTCGGCGTCGATGCCGGTGCCCGCGTCACGGTGACCAAGGGAGGTGCCCGGTGATCACATCGATGCTGGTCCCGGCGATCGAAAGGCCGTTGGCCGACTTCAGCGACACGCCGCTGTGGCTCTCGCTGGTCAAGGCGTTGTTCATCTTCGTCTATCTGCTCATCTCGACCCTGCTGGTCATCTGGTTCGAGCGGCGGGTCATCGGCCGGATGCAGCAGCGTCCCGGCCCGAACCGCAACGGGCCGTTCGGTCTGTTGCAGACCCTGGCCGACGGCATGAAGTCGATGTTCAAGGAGGACAACGCTCCGGCGGCGGCCGACAAGTTCATCTTCACCTTGGCTCCGCTCATCGTCGCGACGATGTGTTTCGTCGCCTTCGGGATCATGCCCCTCGGCGGCGAGGTGTGGATGTTCGGACACCGGACGCCGTTGCAGTTGACCGATGCCCCCGTTGCGGTGCTGTTGGTGCTCGCGGTGGCGTCCGTCGGCGTCTACGGCATCCTGCTGGCCGGGTGGTCTTCCGGGTCGACCTATCCGCTGCTCGGCGGGTTGCGTTCGTCGGCTCAGGTCATCTCCTACGAGATCGCCATGGGGCTCTCGCTCGTCGCGGTCTTCATCATGAGCGGGTCGATGTCGACCTCCGCCATCGTGGATGCCCAGCGCAGCACGTGGTTCATCGTGTCGGCGATCCCGTCGTTCCTCGTTTACCTCGTGACCATGGTGGGGGAGACCAACCGGTTGCCCTTCGACCTGGCCGAGGGCGAGGGCGAGATCGTCGGTGGGTTCCACACTGAATACGGCTCGATGCGCTTCGCGATGTTCTTCCTCGCCGAATACATCAACATGTTCAGCGTTTCGGCACTGGCCACGACGATGTTCCTCGGCGGGTGGCAGGCGCCGCCGTTCATCTCGGCGATCGGCGACGGCTACTTCAGCACCGGCTGGTGGGGTTTGCTCTGGTTCACCCTCAAGGTGTGGTCGTTCATGTTCTTCTTCGTCTGGCTGCGCGGTTCGTTGCCTCGCGTCCGCTACGACCAGTTCATGCGGCTGGGCTGGAAACTGCTCATCCCACTCACCCTGGCGTGGGTTGTGCTCGTCGCCTTCATGCGTGCGGCTGCGCTGGGCTGGTTCGGTGGCTCGGCCGTCGTGACGATCATGGGTCGCGGCTTGTCGACCGCCTCGCTGATCCTCATCGGTGCGGTGCTCGTCGCTCTGTTCGTGCTGGGCGTGCTGCTTGACCGTGGCTCGGCAACGACGACGACCCCGCCCCCACCGGACGAGATCGATCCGTTCGCTGGCGGTTTCCCGGTGCCACCGCTGCCTGGGCAGACCCTGCGCGAGCCGGAACGCGGCATACCGGCCGTTGCGGCCTCGACCCTCACCGCGAAGGAGGAGAGCCGTGGCTGACAACCTGCCCGCGCAACCCGACCACTCCAACGGCGCCAACCTGCCCTCCACCCGGCATACCCGCACTGACGAGCCGACCGCCCGGGCCGGCTGGTTGGGCGAGATCCTGCCGGCTGCCGTGGGCGGCTTCGGGGTCACCTGGGCGACGATGTTCCGCAAGGTGCTCACCGAGGAATACCCGGAGGAGAAGCGCCCGACGGCGCCGCGTTACCACGGTCGACACCAGCTCAACCGGCACCCCGACGGGCTGGAGAAGTGTGTCGGCTGTGAGTTGTGCGCGTGGGCCTGCCCGGCCGACGCGATCCTCGTCGAAGGTGCCGACAACGACGACACCCCGGCGGAGGAGGGCGGCACCGGCCGGTTCTCGCCGGGCGAGCGCTATGGCCGCGTCTACCAGATCAACTACCTGCGGTGCATCTTCTGCGGGTTGTGCATCGAGGCGTGCCCGACGCGGGCGTTGACGATGACCAACTTCTACGAGCTGGCCGACAACAACCGCGCCGACCTCATCTTCACCAAGGAGCAGTTGCTGGCTCCGATCCAGCAGGGGATGCTGCCCGCGCCGCACCCGATGGTGGCGGGGATGGAAGAGCGCGACTACTACCTCGGCAAGGTGGCCGAGGCGACCGACGAGCAGCGGGCCTGGGCGGCCGAGCAGGCGGCCGCTGACGCCGCCGACGGGGCAACGGCCCCTGCAACGGCCGCGGCCGACGCCGCCGCAATGACTGCCGAAGGAGGTGCCGCGCGATGAGTTATGCGGAAGCCTGGCTGTTCTGGCTGATCGCCCCGCTCATGGTGTTGGGCGCATTGGGGTTGTTGTTCGCGCGCAAGGCGGTCCACGCCGCGTTGTGCATGGCGTTCGTCATGGTCAACCTCGGCGTCCTCTACCTCGCCCAGCAGGCGGAGTTCCTCGGGATCGTCCAGGTGTTCGTCTACACCGGCGCCGTGATGATGATCTTCCTGTTCGTCCTCATGCTCGTCGGAGTCGATGCGTCCGACTCGTTGTCCGAGACCATCCGCGGACACCGGGTGGCCTCCCTCGTCCTCGCGCTGGCGTTGGCCGCCCTGATGTTCCTCGCGGTCGGCTCCTTCACCCTGCCGCCGGCGGCAGGTCTGGATGAGATCAACTCTGACCCCGGCAACGTCAGCGGACTGGCCGATCTCATCTTCGGCAAGTACGTCTGGGTCTTCGAGGTCACCTCAGCACTGCTCATCACGGCAGCGGTCGGGGCCATGGTGCTCGCCCACCGCGAACGACTGACGCCCAAGGCGACACAGCGCGAGCTGGCGGCCAAGCGGGTCAAGGACAACGTGTTCGTCGCTGGCCTGCCGGCCCCCGGTGTCTATGCCCGGTCCAATGCCGTCGATACCCCGGCGCTTCTGCCGGACGGCACGCCCAGCGACCTGTCGGTCTCCCGGGTGCTCGTCGCACGTGACCAGATCGTCGCTCCGGACGAGACGCCGACGACCCAGGCCAGCGCCGAGATCGAGGAGGGGAGGTCGCGGTGAACCTCATCAACTACATCTACCTGTCGATCCTGCTGTTCACGATCGGGGCGGCCACCGTCCTCGTGCGTCGCAACGCGATCATCATCTTCATGGGCATCGAGTTGATGCTCAACGCGGCCAACCTGGCCTTCGTCACCTTCTCGCGGATCCACGGCACCCTCGACGGCCAGGTCATCGCCTTGTTCGTCATGGTCGTCGCGGCCGCCGAGGTGGTCGTCGGTCTGGCGATCATCATGGCCATCTTCCGTGCCCGCCGCTCGGCCTCGGTCGACGACGCCAACCTGCTGAAGCTGTAAGGGGAGATCCAGTGAGCCTCTCTCTGACCACCGTGGCAGGCATGTCCGCCGGTATGCCGCTCGTAGGCGACGCGGCTGCCGCGCACGCGGCCAGCGGCTTCGCGGCATACGCCTGGTTGCTTGTGGCCTTCCCGCTCCTCGGTGCGGCAGTCCTGCTTCTCGGCGGGCGACGCACCGACTCGTGGGGGCCGCTGTTCGCGACCGCGATGTCGTGGGCCGCCTTCCTTGTCGGGTTCGGCGTGTTCCTGAGCCTGCTCGGGCTGGGCTCCGAGGAGCGTGCGCTGTCACTGCACCTGTTCTCGTGGGTGCCCGCGGGGCAGTTCCAGCTGGAGGCTGGGATGCTGCTTGACCCGTTGTCCGTCGCCTTCGTGCTGTTGGTCACGTTCGTCGGATCGCTCATCCACGTCTATTCGCTTGGCTACATGGAGCACGACCCGGACAAGCGGCGCTTCTTCGCCTACCTCAACCTCTTCGTGGCGGCGATGCTGCTGCTCGTCCTGGCCGACTCCTACTTGCTGGTCTATGTCGGCTGGGAAGGCGTCGGTCTGGCGTCCTACCTGCTCATCGGCTTCTGGAACTGGAACCCGCCCTACGCGAGCGCGGCCAACAAGGCGTTCGTGGCCAACCGCGTCGGTGACGTCGGCATGGGTCTGGCGATCATGGCGATGTTCTGGCAGTTCGGTGCGGTCGACTTCCAGACGGTCAACGCTGGTGTGGCCAACGCCAACCAGGGCGCACTCACGGTGATCGGCCTGTTCCTGTTGCTGGCGGCGTGTGGCAAGTCGGCCCAGTTCCCGCTGCAGAGTTGGCTCGGCGACGCGATGGCCGGCCCGACCCCGGTGTCGGCGCTGATCCACGCGGCGACGATGGTCACCGCCGGCGTCTATCTCGTCGTGCGCAGCCACGCGATCTTCGACGCCGCGCCCAACGCGCAGTTGGCCGTCGTCATTGTCGGCGCGATCACCCTCACCTACGGGGCGATCGTCGGATGCGCCAAGGACGACATCAAGAAGGCTCTGGCCGCTTCGACGATGAGCCAAATCGGCTACATGATGCTCGCGGCTGGCCTTGGCCCGGTCGGCTATGCCTTTGCGATCTTCCACCTGCTCACCCACGGCTTCTTCAAGGCCGGGATGTTCCTCGGAGCGGGGTCGGTCATGCACGGCATGAACGACAAGGTCGACATGCGCGGCTTCGGCAACCTGTCCGGGGTCATGAAGATCACCTGGGTGACCTTCGGGCTCGGCTGGCTGGCGATCCTCGGCGTTCCGCCGTTCGCGGGGTTCTGGAGCAAGGACAAGATCATCGAGGCTGCGTTCGTCGGCGAGGGCTGGCGGCCGTGGGTCTTCGGGATGGCCACGCTCATCGGCGCTGGCATCACCGCGTTCTACATGTCCCGGCTGTTCTTCATGACCTTCCACGGTGACAAGCGCTGGCCCAAGGAGGCGCACCCGCACGAGTCGCCCCGCACGATGACCGTCCCCATGATTGTCCTCGCTGTCGGGTCGGCCTTCCTCGGGCTGATCCTCGGCCCGACCAACGGCATCCTGCACTGGCTCGAGCCGGTCGTCGGGGGACATGGCCAAGAGCATCATCCGGTGATCCCGGCGATCCCGCTCATGGGTCTGACCTTGCTCGTCGTCGCCGGCGGAGTCGCCCTGGCGTGGATGCGCTACTGGCGCGATGCCGTGCCGCGGACCGCTCCGGTGGGGAGCCTGCTCACCCGGGCCGCCCGCCAGGACCTCTATCAGGACCAGGTCAACGAAGGTGTGCTGATGCGTCCCGGCATTCACCTCACCCGGGCGTTGGTCTTCCTCGACCAGCGCGGGGTCGACGGTGCGGCCGGGGGCCTGGCGGCCCTCATCGGCGGGACGTCGTCCCGCCTGAGGAAGGTCCAGAACGGCCTGGCCCGCTCCTATGCCCTGACGATGCTGCTCGGCGTCGTCGTCATCCTTGGTGTCGTCTGGGTGGTGCAGTGATGAACCAGTTCCCCTGGCTGACCGTCATCGGCCTGATCCCGCTTGTCGGGGCCGTGGTCCTGTGGCTGCTGCCCGCCTCGCTCATCGACCGGGCGAAGCACATCGCGCTCGGTGCTTCCGTCGTCACGCTGATCTTCGCCGTGGCCGGCGCTCTGCAGTTCTCGACCGCGAGCAAGGACAAGTTCCAACTCGTCGAAGAGCACTCGTGGATCCCGCAGTTCGGGGTCAGTTATGCCCTCGGTGTCGATGGCATCGCACTGTCGCTCATCCTCATGTCGGTCATCCTCGTGCCGGTCTGCCTCCTGGCCGCGTGGAACGATCTGCCCGCCGAGGAAGCCCACCGCGAGCGGCACTACTTCGCGCTCATGCTCGTCCTTGAGACCTTCATGGTGGGCGTGTTCGCGGCGACCGACGTGTTCCTGTTCTACGTGTTCTTCGAGGCGATGCTCGTCCCGGTCTACTTCCTCATCGGGCAGTTCGGTGGACCGCGTCGGCAGTATGCCGCCGTCAAGTTCCTCCTGTTCTCGCTGGCCGGCGGGCTCATCATGCTGGCCGCGGTCATCGCCCTCTATGTCCAAGGGCCCGGCGGAGCTGACGGCTTCCTGCTGACCAAACTGGCCGGCATACAGTTGGCCCCGGGCACCGAGAAGTGGATCTTCCTCGGGTTCTTCATCGCATTCGCGGTGAAGGCCCCCATGGTTCCGGTCCACACCTGGCTGCCCGACGCGGCCGCGGAGAGCCGCCCAGCCACGGCCACGCTGCTCGTCGGCGTGCTCGACAAGGTCGGCACCTACGGAATGATCCGGTTCTGCCTCGAGCTGTTCCCGGGCGCCAGCCAGTGGGCCACCCCGGTGGTTCTCGTCCTGGCCCTGGTGTCAGTGCTCTACGGGGCCTTGCTTGCCATCGGGCAGACCGACCTCATGCGGCTCATCGCCTTCACCTCGATCAGCCACTTCGGCTTCATCGTGCTGGGCATCTTCGCGATGACCTCCACGAGCTGGGCCGGGTCGAGCTTCTACATGATCAACCACGGGTTCTCGACGGCTGGCCTGTTCCTCGTCGCAGGGATGCTGATCAGCCGCCGCGGGAGCAAGCGAATTCCGGACTTCGGTGGCTGGCAACGAGTCGTCCCTGGCCTCGCCGGCGTGTGGCTCATCGCCGGGCTCTCCGGCCTGGCGTTGCCGGGCCTCGGGTCGTTCGTCTCGGAGTTCCTCGTCCTGGCCGGCACCTACCAGCGTTACCAGGTGGTCGCCATCATCGCGACGACCGGCATCATCCTGGCCGCGCTCTACATCTTGCTGATGTACCAGCGCACCATGACCGGCGCGAAGCCCGAGAGCGCGGCTGGCACACCCGACTTGAGCCTGCGCGAGAAGTGGGTCGTTGCCCCCCTCATCGCCTTGTTCATCGTCCTGGGGTTCTATCCCAAGCCGGTGCTGGACATGGTCACCCCTGCGGTCACCACGATCCTCACCTCGATCCAGGTCAGCGATCCGGCGCCCGTCGTCGGCGCGGCTGAAGGGAGCACCAAGTGAGCACCGCGCTGCCCGCGGCCTTCACGCCGGCGTCGTTGGACTACGTCGCGCTGCTTCCGGTCCTCATCGTCTTCGGTGCGGCCATGCTCGGCGTGCTCGTCGAAGCGTTCCTGCCCCGGTCGGCCCGGTATGCCGCGCACGTCGGCATCACCCTCGTCGGTCTCGTTGCTGCGATGGGCGCGTTGGCCTTCGGCGCGGTCTCGCACCGAGTCGCCACGGCGGGGCTCGCCGGGGTCGGCGGGGCGGTCAAAGGATCGGTCATCATCGACGGCCCCACGCTGTTCTTGCAGGCCACCATCCTGCTGTTTGCGCTGCTCGCGGCGCTCAGCCTTGCCGAACGGTTCGGGGGGGTGGGGGCCGATGCCTTTACCCCGATGGGTGCTGCCACGCCGGGCTCGCCTCAGGAGGCTCAGGCTCGCAAGGTCGGGGCGATGACCGCCGAGGTCTTCCCCCTGTTCCTCTTCTCCGTCGCCGGCATGATGCTCTTCCCGGCGGCAGGCGACCTGCTGACCATGTTCGTGGCCCTTGAGGTCCTGTCCCTGCCGCTCTACCTGCTCTGTGGCCTGGCTCGCCGGCGGCGCCTGCTGTCCCAGGAAGCGGCGCTCAAGTACTTCCTGCTCGGGGCCTTCTCCTCGGCGTTCTTCCTCTTCGGGACGGCGTTGCTGTATGGCTTTGCCGGCTCGGTCCACCTGACGGACATCGCTGCCGCCATCGCTGGGCAGGGTTCAGCCCTGGACGGCCTGCTGGTCCCCGGTGTGCTGCTCGTGCTGGTCGGCCTGCTGTTCAAGGTCGGCGCGGTGCCCTTCCACATGTGGACGCCCGATGTCTACCAGGGTGCGCCGACACCGGTGACCGGCTTCATGGCCGCAGGGACCAAGGCGGCCGCCTTCGGGGCGATCCTTCGGTTCGTCTATGTCGGCGTGGACCGTGCCGCCTGGGACTGGCGGCCGGCGCTGGTCGTTGTCGCCGCGCTCACCATGATCGTCGGAGCGGTGCTCTCGGTCACCCAGACCGACATGAAGCGGCTGCTGGCCTACTCGTCGATCGCCCACGCGGGGTTCATCCTCGTCGGTGTCTTGTCCATGGAGCGCACCGGGGTGAGCGGCGTCTTGTTCTACCTCGCGGCATACGGGCTGACGACAATCGCGGCATTCGCCATTGTCGGACTGGTCCGCGAAGGAGGCTCTGAGGCGACGCACCTGTCGCAGTGGACCGGCCTGGGCAAGCGGCACCCATGGACGGCGGGCGTGTTCGCCTTCCTCCTGCTGGCGTTCGCCGGCATCCCGCTGACCTCGGGCTTCACCGCGAAGTTCGCCGTCTTCAAGCCGGCTCTGGAGAGCGGCACTGCAGGCGCGGTCCTCGTGGTCCTCGGCCTGTTGTGCAGCGCCATCACGGTGTTCGTCTACGTCCGAATCATCGTCCTCATGTACTTCACCGAGTCTCCGGGCGATTCCGTGGCGGTCGTCGAGCCGTCGGTCTTCACCACCGTGACGGTCGCGACGGGGACGTTGTTCACCCTCGTGCTCGGCGTGGCACCGGCCTCGGTCCTGCTGCTCGCAGAGCGGGCATCGCAGTTCATCCGGTGACCTCGGTCGCCGCTGAGTCCAGGAAGTCAGGCCGATGAGCGCACCCCAGGTGCTGTCCCTGCCAGGGGTGAGCCCGTCACTCGCGGCTGCCTTGGCCGACGGGATGGGCCGGGTCGACGCGCTCCTGCGCTCGACCATCGACCATGACGATCCGTATGTCGCCGCTGCGTCGGGTCACCTGCTCGCAGCGGGCGGGAAGCGGTTCCGGCCGACGTTGACCCTCCTGGCGGCGCAGGTATGCCGCGGCGTCACCGACGAGGTCGTCGCCGCTGCCGTGGGGGTCGAGCTCACCCACCTGGCTTCGCTCTACCACGACGATGTCATGGACGAGGCGACGGTGCGCCGAGGGGTGCCGAGCGTCAACGCGGCATACGACAACACGATCGCGATCCTCGTCGGTGACCTCTTGTTCGGGAAGGCATCGGAGATTGTCGCAGGGCTGGGAGCCGAGGCCGTCCTCATCCAGGCCCAGACCTTCGTTCGGCTCTGTTACGGCCAGATCCGAGACACCCGGCCGTGTCCGCCGCAGGCGGACCCCATCGACTATTACCTCGGGGTGCTGGCCGACAAGACCGGAGCGCTCGTGGCGACGGCCGCGCGTTATGGCGCAATGTTCGGTGGGGGCTCGCCGGAGACGGTCGAGGTGCTGCGCGTCTACGGCGAGCGGTTGGGGATGGCTTTTCAGCTGGCGGACGACATCATCGACATCGCCTCGGACGGATCGGCCAGTGGCAAGACGCCGGGCACCGACCTGCGCGAAGGCGTGGACACCCTCGCGGTGCTCTTTGCGAAGGCGTCCACGGATCCGGCAGACGCGCGCCTGCAGGCGCTGTTGCGCAGCGACCTCACCGACGATGACCTGCATGGCGAGGCGTTGGCCCTGCTGCGCGCCCACCCTGCAGTGGAACGAGCCCGGGCGCATACGCGCGACGTGGGCGCGCAAGCGCTCGACGCGCTCGCGGGGTTGGCTGATAGCGACGCCAAGGCGGCCCTTGTCGCCCTCGTCGATCAGGTCGTCGACCGCGTCGGCTGAACCCGGCTGTGTGACGCCTCCAACCAGGGGGCCACACAGCCTGAGGCGCTGACCACTCCCGGTGGTCAACGCCTCAAGACGTCTCACCCGCTGGGTCCAGATCGACCAGCGGTGAGCCGATCGCGGCCGCTGAGGCCGACCGCTTGCGCTGGATGAGTGAGTCAGCCGTGAGGACCGCCAAGGCCACCCACACGATGACGAAGCCGACCCATTGGGCTGAGCTCACCACTTCACCGAGCAGCAAGCTGCACACGAGTTGCATGACCGGCGTGAGGAACTGCAACAGCCCGATCGTCACGAGCGGCACCCGCCTGGCCGCCGCGGCGAACATCAGCAACGGCACCGCGGTGATCGGCCCGGTCAGGACCAGACCGGCGAACTGGCCTGGCGATCCGATCCCCTCGTGCGTCCCACCAAGCCAGGACAGCGGCCCGAGCAACAGCAGTGCCACGGGCAGCAGCACGGCGGTCTCGACGGTCAGCCCGTGCAACGCGTCCAAACTCGCGCCGAGTCGCTTCTTCAGCAACCCATAGAGCGCAAAGGACACCGCCAGCGTCAACGCGATGACCGGCACCTGCCTACCCGCCACCGTGAGGTATGCCGCCGCGACCAGGCCGATCGCCACGGCCACCCACTGCAGGCGCCGCAACGGCTCCCGTAAGAGCACCACCCCAAGGGCAACAGTGATGAGGGGATTGAGGAAATAGCCCAGCGCCGCGTCCCGGGTGTGGCCACTGACGACCGCGGCTACGTAGACGCCCCAGTTGATCGCGACGACGAACGCGGCTGCGGCCAAGCCGAGGATGAGCTTGGGTCGTGCCAGCACCGGCCGCACCCAACTGAGGTCACGCTGCCAGGCCAGCACGAGCAGGCAGAACACCAGGCTCCACAGGATGCGATGCGCGAGGATCTCCAGCGGGGTCGCGGGGGACAGCCCGTGGAAGTAGAGGGGGAAGAACCCCCACAGCAGGTATGCCGCGGAGCCGAAGATCGCGCCGCGTCGCAGCTCGGAGCGTGAGTCGAGGTCTGGGGTCACCCGCTGACGGTCCACGTGTCCCGGCCGGCGAGCAGCCCGGCCAGGTCGGCATCGGTCGCGGGCCCACCACCGGCGTCGACGGCCGCGGACACCTGGCCGCGGACCATGTCGTCATAGGTCGGCCGCGAGATCTGCCGGAAGACACCCATGGGCACGTGTGCGAGCGTCCCGTCGGAGGTCAGGCGCGACAGCGCGAACGCCGACGAGGGGTGCTCGGTGTCGATGCTGTGCCGCACGATCCGGGTCGGGCTGGCGGTGGCTCGGGGGACGATCTGGATCGAGCCGTCGTCGGCGCGCACCGCCACGTGATCGCCGGCAGCGACCTCCTCGCCGTCCTGAAGCCACAGGATCCGCGCTGCAGCCTGGTCCTTGTCCTTGAGCACGTCGAAGGCGCCGTCGTTGAAGATCGGGCAGTTCTGGTAGATCTCCACCAATGCCGCTCCCCGGTGGCGGGCTGCCGCGTGCAACACCTCGGTGAGGTGTTTGCGGTCGGAGTCCATGGTCCGGGCGACAAAGGTCGCCTCGGCGCCCAGAGCCACCGACACCGGCGTGAACGGTGTGTCGAGCGACCCGAGCGGCGAGGACTTCGACACGGTCCCGGCTCGCGAGGTCGGCGAATACTGCCCCTTGGTCAGCCCGTAGATCTCGTTGTTGAACAACAAGATCTTGATGTTGACGTTGCGGCGCAGCGCGTGGATGAGGTGGTTGCCGCCGATCGACAGCGAGTCTCCGTCACCGGTGATGACCCACACCGACAGGTCCTCGCGGGCGGTGGCCAGGCCCGTGGCGAATGTCGGCGCGCGCCCGTGGATCGAGTGCATCCCATAGGTGTCGAGGTAGTAGGGGAACCGCGACGAGCACCCGATGCCGGAGATGAACACGATGTTCTCTCGACGCAGCCCGAGCTCGGGCAGGAAGCCCTGCATCGCGGCGAGGATCGCATAATCCCCACACCCAGGGCACCACCGCACGTCCTGGTCAGACGTGAAATCCTTGCGCCCCAACGGAGTTGCCCCGTCGGGAAGGTGTGGGACGAAGGCCACCCCGCTGGACGGCATACCCAGGTCGATGCTCACTTCGTCGCCTCCAAGCCGTCGACGGTCGTGCGGATGACCTCGGCGAGCTCCGAGGCCTTGAAAGGCAGCCCGCGGACTGCCGTGTGGGACTGGACGTCCACGAGGTATGCCGCCCGCAGCAGCATCGCGCACTGTCCCAGGTTCATCTCGGGCATGATGACCCGTTCGTAGCGGCGCAGCACCTCGGCGGTGTTGTGCGGGAACGGGTTGAGGTGGCGCAGGTGGGTGGTCGCGACGTGGTGGCCGGTGAGCCGCGCGGACCGGGCGGCCTGACGGATCGGTCCGTAGGTCGAGCCCCAGCCGATCATCAGCACGCGGGCATCGCCGTCGGGGTCGTCGACGACCAAATCGGGGATGGTGTCGGCGATCTTGGCGATCTTGCCGGCCCGCAGAGCGGTCATCAGCTCGTGGTTGTCAGGGTCATAGGAGATGTTGCCGGTGATGTCGGCCTTCTCGATGCCGCCGATCCGGTGCTCGAGCCCAGGCGTGCCTGGGATCGCCCACGGCCGGGCGAGCGTCTCGGGGTCGCGCAAGAACGGCTGGAACTGCGGGTTGCCGTCGGCGTCCACCCCGTTGGGCTCGGTCGTGAACGTCACCGTGAGGTCGGGCAGGTCGCTGGTCCCCGGGACCTTCCAGGGCTCGGACCCGTTGGCGAGGTAGCCGTCGGACAGCAGGATGACGGGAGTCCGGTATGCCGTCGCGATCCGGCACGCCTCGATCGCCGCGTCGAAGCAGTCGGTCGGGGACGCCGGAGCGATCACGGCGACCGGCGACTCGCCGTTGCGACCGAACAAGGCCTGGAGCAGGTCGGCCTGCTCGGTCTTGGTCGGCAGACCGGTCGACGGGCCGCCGCGCTGGACGTTGACGACCACGAGCGGCAGCTCGAGCGAGACGGCCAACCCGATGGCCTCGGCCTTGAGCGCCAGGCCGGGTCCCGAGGTCGTCGTCACGCCAAGCGCCCCACCGAAGGACGCGCCGATGGCGATGCCGACGCCGGCGATCTCGTCTTCGGCCTGCAGGGTCGTGACCCCGAAGCGCTTGAGCCCGGACAGCACGTGGAGGATGTCGGAGGCCGGCGTGATCGGGTAGGAGCCGAGCACGAGCCGCAGCCCGGCGCGGTGCGCTGCCGCGACCAGCCCATAGGACAGGGCCACGTTGCCGGTGATGTTGCGGTAGGTGCCCTCGGGCATCGACGCCGCCGACACCTGGTAGGTGTGCGCGAAGTCCTCGGTCGTTTCGCCGTAGTTGAACCCTGCCCGCAGCGCAGCAACGTTGGCCGCGAGCAGGTCGGGCTTCTTGGCGAACTTGGTCTTGATGAACCGCTCGGTCGTGGATGTCGGCCGGGTGTAGAGCCAGGACAACAGGCCCAGGGCGAACATGTTCTTCGCCCGCTCCTTGTCCTTGCGGGTCAACGCGTGTTCGGCCAGCGCGTCGACGGTGATCGACGTGAGCGGCAGCGCGTGGACGTGATAGCTCTCCAGGCTGCCGTCGTCGAGGGGGGAAACGGCATACCCGACCTTGGCGAGGTTGCGGCGGTTGAACTCGTCGGTGTCGACAATGATCGTCGCGCCGCGCGGCAGGTCGGCGAGGTTCGCCTTGAGCGCGGCGGGGTTCATGGCGACGAGGACGTCAGGCGAGTCGCCGGGGGTGAGCACGTCGTGGTCGGCGATGTGCAGTTGGAAGCTGGACACGCCGTGGATGGTGCCCTGCGGGGCCCGGATCTCGGCGGGGAAGTTCGGCAGCGTCGACAGGTCGTTGCCGTGGAACGCGGCGTCAGAAGTGAACCGGTCACCGGTCAGCTGCATCCCGTCGCCGGAGTCTCCGGCGAACCGGATGACGACGCGTTCCAGTTGTTGGACAGGCTTGCTCATGGGGTGGTCACCAGGCCCTTGAATCCACGTCCGCCGTGGGGGCCACGGCGCCTGCTCCCATCGTAGGACGTTGACTGCGAAACGACCCTCAGGCCACCGACGCGTTGCTGCGAAGCGTCGCGATGCGCGCCGGGTGGTAGCCGAGCTCGGTCAGCACCTCGTCAGTGTGTTCGCCCGGCGTCGGGGACGGTCGGGTCTGCGTCGGGGTCCCCGAAAAGCGGGGAGCGGGCACCGGCAAGGTCGGCCCGTGGTCACCTCCCACCGGCCGGTATGCCGCCCGCGCGGCCAGGTGGGCGTGCGTCGACGCCTCGTCCAGGGACAGGACCGGCGACACGCAGGCATCGGTGTGCTCAAGGAAGGCGCACCACTCGTCCCGGGTCCGGGTGTGGAAGAACTGCTCCCACAAGACTTTTGCCTCCGGCCAGCGGCGGTTGTCGAGCCGGTGCTCAGGCCGACGAGGATCGTCCGGGCCCAGGTCCAGACCGACATGCTCACTGAGCAGGCGCAGCAACTCGTCGTAGAACTGCGGCTCCAACGGTCCGACGGCCAGGTGCCGTCCGTCGGCGCACTCGTAGACCTCATAGAAGGGCGCACCAGTGTCGAGCACGTTGTGGCCGGGCAGACCGTCCCACATGCCACTCAACCGCAGCGCGTGGGTGAAGGTCGTGAGGTAGCAGGCGCCGTCCGTGATTGCTGCGTCGATCACCTGGCCGACCCCGGTGCGCCCCGCGGAGTGCAGGGCGGCGAGGAGCCCGGCGACGAGCAACAGGGCCCCTCCGGCGACATCCCCGAGGTAAGGCCCAGGGAGCACCGGCCGGGGGATGCTGCCGTCGCGGGGGTCCCGTGCCACGCTGGAGAGGATGCCGGCGGTCGCGGTGTAGGTGAGGTCGTGACCGGCATACCGGGCCTGGGGTCCGTGCTGCCCCCATCCGGTCATCCGCGCGTAGACCAGCCGCGGGTTGCGCGCGAGGGCGACCTCGGGGCCGAGGCCGAGCCGCTCCATGACCCCCGGCCGATAAGGCTCGATGAGCGCGTCGGCGCTCGCGACAAGGTCCAGCACCACGTCGCGCCCGCCGTCGGACTTGAGGTCGACGGCGATCGACCGACGCCCGCGGCGCAGGACCGGCAGGTCGAAGGGTCCACCGCCCCCCGGCCGGTCGATGCCGATGACATCGGCGCCGAGGTCGGCGAGCACCATCCCTGCGAACGGCCCGGGGCCGATGCCCGCGAGCTCGATGATCCGGACGCCCGCGAGCGGGCCGACGGCTGGCGCTGTGGTCACGCCCCCACGGTATGCCGCGCGGTGACCTCCCGCGCGAGCCGGGTCGGGATCGTTGCGCCGAGCGCGAGCACCCGCTCGGCGACCGGGATGGCCGGCGCTAGGTCGGCCTCGACCATGGACACCCGGGTGCGTCGGGTGAGCAGGTCGTCGACCGTGATCGCGCCCTCCGCGAGCACCCCGTGGAGCAGTTCGACCCCGAGGGTCGGGCAGCCCGGCGCAACAGGATCGGCGAGCCAGGGGCCGAACCGGTCGGCCAGGGCGGCGACCTGCGGGGCCTCGGTCCCATAGCGGCGGACCAACCGGGCCGGGGCGGGGACGTGCCGCAGCGTTGCCGGGTCGGCGGCACCCACGAGCGGAAGCGACGCGGTCCGGCAGGGGCGCGCGATGGTGAGGCGACGGCATACGGCATCGACGGTGTCTTGCGCCATCCGACGGTAGGTCGTGAGCTTGCCGCCGATGATCGACACCGGGAGCCCGGGATCGTCGACGAGGAGGTGGACGCGCGACGCGTCGGCCGTGTCCTGCGAGTCTTTCGCGGAGGCGACCAGGGGGCGCAGGCCGGCGAACCGGCCCACGACATCGGCCGAGGTGATCGGGCGTTCCAGGGCCAGGCTCATCGTCTCCAGCAGGAACGTCTCGTCCGCCTGGGGGACCTCCGGTGCCAGCCCGTCGACCCCGTCGGCGGGCTCGTCGGTGAGGCCGATGTGGACCAGACCGTCGGGGTGGGGGACAGCGAAGACAAACCGGCCGAAGTGTCCAGGCACCGGCGCGGTCATCATCGCCCGCGGCTCGCCGAGTGCGGCCGAGCGGACGACGAGGTGTGACCCGCGACTGGGACGGATGCGGACGCTTGGCTCGTGCTCGCCGGCCCAGACGCCGGTTGCGTTGACGACGACGGCTGCCTGCACGGAGAGCGTCGCGCCGGTCAGCTCGTCGGTGAGCATCGCGGTCGTGTCGGTGAGTTGGCTTGCGCTGCAATGGGTCACGATGTCCGCCCCGTATGCCGCGGCCGTCCGGGCCAGGGCGACGACAAGCCGGGCGTCGTCCTCAAGAGCGGCGTCCCAGTAGACGATGCCGCCGCGCAGACCCTCGCGGCGCAGGCCCGGGGCGTGCAGGAGCGCGGCCTCCGCGCTGACCCGTAGCGGGGGCGGTAGGACCGTCCGCGGGGTGCGGGAACCGACCCGCAGCAGGTCGGCCAGGCGGATGCCGGTCTCGGTGAGCGCCCCCAGCCACGGTCCGGTGTTGTCGTCGAGCGGCACGATCGTTGCGAGCGGCCGGATGAGGTGCGCGGCGATGGTGGTGGTCAGGGCATGGCGTTCGTGGGCCGACTCCCAGGCAATCGGCAGGTCGCCCTTGGCGAGGTAGCGCAGACCACCGTGGACGAGTTTCGAGCTCCACCGGCTGGTGCCCGCCGCGAGATCCACCCGTTCGACGAGCGCCGTGCGCAGGCCGCGGGAGGCCGCGTCGAGGGCAACGCCGGCGCCGGTGACGCCGCCCCCGACGACGAGGACGTCGTAGCGCCGTTCCGCCAGCCGGTGCAGGGCCCGTTCGCGCGTGGCCCGGTCGAGGGTGGCCCGTATGCCGTCCGGCCCGGTCCGCGTCATCGCGTGCCCCTGGCGGGGCGAGCTGTTGCGTGTGCTCGCGGTGTCTCGGGAGGTGCCGGGGCTCCGGTTGGACGGAGGTAGCCGTCCAGCATGGTGGCCAGCTCGGTGTGCACGGCGGTCACGTCGGCCTGGCTCTCGACGAGCCGGGCCGACACGACGAATGGTGTGAGTGCGTGCAAGATCGTGGTCGCGGCCACGTGCCCGTCCAGCTCCCGGATCGAAGCGTCAGCGTGACCGGCCGCGAGCCCGGCCTCGATGAGCCGGGCCGCGTTGAGCTGGCTCTGGCCGGGCCGATCGACGAGATAGGGCAGCAGCAGTTCAGGATCGTGGCGCAGCAGCGCCTCGACGAGGGGATCGTGGGCCAGCACGTCGACCGCCCGCAGACAGAGGTCCACCAGACGCTCGCGGGCTGTGACCCCGCTGGTGGTTGCGGCGGCCTCACCGAGCACCCGGGCGAACTCGGCGGACAAGGCGTCGAGCACGAGGCTGCGCACGCTTCCACCGCGCCGGTAGAGGGTCACCCGGGAGACCCCCGCGCGCGTCGCGATGGAGCTGGCAGTTGCGCGGCGGACGCCGTAGTCCCGGACTTCGGCGACGACGGCGGCGACGAGATCGTCGTCCAGTGGCCGATCCGTGCCGCCGGTGTTTCCGGCGCCGTTTCGGGCGACGTGGATCTGGTCGGGGGAGTGGGTCATCAGGCCTCCTGTGAACTGCCCATCACCATATCGCAATTGAAACAATCCGTGTAACAATGTTTCACATGACCTCGGCAGCCCAGGACGCCCTCACCCGCACGATCTCCCGTTCTCCGTGGCACGGGTGGGGCGATCCGGCCGACGCTCACCCGCTCCCGGACCGGTCCTGGACGATGCTGCGCCGTGAGCTCGGGGTGACCCGCCGTCCCCAGCCCACCCGCCCGGTCGCTCTTGAGGATGTCCGCCTCCCCGAGAGCCGGCTCGCGCCGGACGATCTCGCCGCGTTACGCGCGGTGGTCGGCACGGCATACGTGCACACTGACCGGCTCGCCCGGGTGGAGCACGCGGCCGGGAAGTCCTACCTCGACTTGCGCCGGTTGCGCGACGGGGACGCCGCGGACGCACCGGACGTCGTGGTCACCCCCGCGGACGCGACCGAGATCGAGCAACTGCTGTCGGTATGCCGTGATCGTCGCCTCGCCGTCGTCCCCTTCGGCGGGGGCACGAGTGTCGTTGGGGGAGTGACGGGTTCGCCCGGGCCGTTCGCAGCGGCGGTGTCGATCGACCTGCGTCGGCTCAACCGGATGCTGTCGATCGACCCGGTCTCGCGGACGGCGGTCTTCCAGCCGGGGATGCGCGGTCCGGACGTGGAGGGTGCGTTGCGACCGCACGGGTTCACCCTCGGCCACTACCCGCAGAGCCACCAGGAAGCGACCATCGGTGGCTATGTCGCGACGCGGTCCGCGGGTCAGGCATCGACCGGGTATGGCCGGATCGACGAGCTCGTCCTCGGAGCCACGTTGGCGACGACTGAAGGAACCCTGCGGTTGGACATGCGGGCCCCGGCCAGTGCGGCCGGGCCTCGACTGCTCGACCTCGTCGTCGGGAGCGAGGGGGCGCTCGGGATCATCACCGAGGTGACCATGGCAGTCGCGCCGATGCCCAGCCAGACGGCATACGCGGCGCTGGCCTTCCCCTCGTTCGGCGAGGCGGTCGAGGGCTTGCGCTCCCTGGCCCAGGACTTGCCGCACGGGATCCGACCTGATGTCGTGCGCCTGTCCGACCCCGACGAGACCCGCGTAAGCCTCGGCCTGGCCGGGCGCGCGGGCCAGGCACTCGCTGCCTACACGAAGGCACGGCGGCTGCCCGCCGCGTGCCTGGTCGTGCTGCTCTGGGAGGGCAACGACGCGCGGACACTGCGGGAGCGCAAGGCGGCTTCATGGGAAGTCCTGCGGCGCGCCGGAGCCGTCCGTATGCCGTCCGCGATCGCCCATGCGTGGGAGAAGGGCCGGTTCTCCGGGCCATACCTGCGAGACGAGCTCATGGGACACGGCGTGCTCGTCGAGACCTTGGAGACGGCGACGTCGTGGGCCAATCTCGTTGCCCTGCATGACCGAGTCGCCGCAGCGATCCGTGCGGTGTCAGCGGATCAGGGGGTGCCGGTCATCGTCCAGTGCCACGTCTCACATGTCTATCCGACGGGGGCCTCGCTGTATTTCACGGTCGTTGCTCCGGAGGCGGCCGATCCGTTGGCTCAGTGGCGTGCGGTCAAGACCGCGGCAACCGCGGCCATCGTGGCGGGCGGCGGGACGGTGACCCATCACCACGCCGTGGGCACCGATCACGTCGACGGGCTGGCCGCCGAGGTCGGCGAGCTGGGGATGCGGGTGTTGCGCGCCGTCAAGGACACCCTCGACCCGACGGGGATCCTCAACCCGGGCAAGCTGGTCCGTTGAGGTCGACTCGATCCTCCTGCGGGCCTGTCGGAGCGGGTGTTCGGGGTGTGGGGGTAGCGAGACGCTGAGGCACTGCTCACTGAGAGTGAGCAGTGCCTCAGGGTTTCTGGGTGGGGTGAGGGTTTCTGGGTGGGCTGAGGGTTTCTGGGTGGGCTGAGGGTGGCGGGAGCGCAGGCCGCGGGTCAGGGACTACAGCAGGGCGACGAGGTCGTCGTGAGCGAGCGCGACGACGGCCTCCCGGGCGTCGGTTGCGGTCCGAGCGTCCAACGCGGCCGTCGCCATGCCGTGGCAGGTCGCCAGGTCGTGCAACGACAACGCGAGCCGCACGATCGACACCTTGGATGGGGCCATCGACAGGCTGCCGACGCCGAGTCCCGCCAGGACCAGCGCCAGCAGCGGATCGCCACCGGCCTCGCCGCAGACACCGATCGGCTTGCCAGCGACCCGGGCACCGTCGCAGGCGTGTCCGATGACCTTGAGCACGGCCGGCTGCCAGGGGTCGAGCAGATCGGACAGCTCGCCCTCCATCCGGTCGGCGGCCATCGTGTACTGAGCCAAGTCGTTGGTGCCGAGCGACCCGAAGTCGACCTCGGCCAACACGTGGCTGGCCAACAGGGCCGCTCCGGGCACCTCGATCATCACCCCGACACTGGGGAGGCCGTTCTCGCGCACCCGCCGGGCGAACCAGGCGGCTTCTTCGGGGGGTGGCCACCATCGGTGCCATCACCTTGACCTCGGCCAGCGTGGCCTTGGCGGCCCGGCCGAGGGCTTCGAGCTGGGTGTCCAGCAAGTCCTGGCGCAGCGCCGACAACCGCAACCCGCGCTTGCCGAGCGCGGGGTTCTCCTCCGGCCCGAGGTCGGCGAAGGCCAGGGGTTTGTCGGCTCCTGCGTCCAAGGTCCGAACGACGACCCGACGCGTCCCGAACGGTTCGAACACTTTGGTGTAGATCTCGGTCTGCTCCGCCAGCGTCGGCGCGGTGTCCCGGCTGAGGAAGACGAACTCGGTCCGGAACAGGCCGACCCCTTCGAGGTCCTGCGCTGCCGCAGAGACCGCGTCATCGACGCCGCCGATGTTTGCCAACAAGGCGATGGGGTGCCCGTCGCGGGTCCGGCCGGGTCCCGCTGACCCGGCCAACGCGGACCGGCGGCGCTCGCGTTTGCCGACCAACTCGCGCTGATAGTCCTCGCTTGGGTCGAGAGTCACCTCACCCGAGTCGCCGTCGACCGCCACGATCGTGCCCGCTGGGATCGCTGTGGCCCCGGCGAACTGAACGACTGCGGGGATCCCCATCTGGGCGGCGAGGATGGCGGTGTGGCTGGTGCGCCCGCCCGCCTCGGTGACGATGGCCCGAACCATGGCCGGGTTGAGCGTCGCGGTCTCGGCCGGGGCGAGGTCGTGGGCGACGATGACGCTCGGGACGTGAAAGTCCGGAACCCCGGGGTCTTCGTGTCCGAGTAGCCGGGCAACGGCCCGGTTGCGGACGTCTTTGAGGTCGGTGACCCGTTCGGCGAAGTAGCCGCCAAGCGCTTCGAACTGCGCGGCATACTCCTCGACGGCCGCGGTGACCGCGGTGGTGGGGCCCTGTCCGGCGGCGAGGTGCTTGCCGATCGCCTTCTGCAGCCCCTTGTCGCGCGCGATGAGCGCCGTGGCGGTGAGGATCTGTTGGGCAGTCTCGTCGGCCGCAGCCGCACGCTCCTCCAGCGTTATGGCAACCGACTCGAAGACGGCCTTGACCCGGACGTGTTCGGCGGTGGCGTCGGTCGTGGCTGGCTCGTTGTCCGGCGGGCGCACCGGGGGGCGCACCTGGACGACCGGGCCCACCGCTGCGCCCGGACTGACGCCGATGCCCCTCGTGGACTCGGTCATCAGATCACTCTGCGTCGAGGTCGCGGGAGAGCAGCGCGACGAGCGAGTCGAGGGCTTCCTCGGCCCCCTCGCCCTCAGCCGTCAGCGTGATCTCCTCGCCGTGCTTGGCGCCCAGGGCCATGACGCCCAGGATGCTCGTCGCGTCGACGAAGTCCTCACCCGCACGGCCGATCTCGATGTCCAGCCCGGTCGCGTTGGCGGCCTGGACGAACAACGAAGCCGGGCGGGCGTGCAGACCGACGGAGGAGGCGATGGTGACGGTACGGGTGGCCATGACGGGTGTCCTTTCGCGGGGTGTTGCGGGGGGTTGCGGGGCGGTATGCCGTGTGGCGCGGACGCGGGGGCCCGCGCCACACGGCATACCGGGTCGAGCGGTGGCCTGGTGGCCGAAGGTCACGCGGCCGCGTCGGCGAGGCTGTGGTCGCGGGACTTGAGGGCGACGACGATGCCGGCCGTGACCGCGACGCCGATGGCGAGCGCGAGCACAAAGAGCAGGAAGTTGCCGATGAGCGGGAGCACCCAGATGCCACCGTGGGGGGCGCGGGAGGTGGCGCCGAAGGCCATGACGAGGCCGCCGGTGATCGCCGAACCGACCACCGAGGAGGCGATGATCCGCACCGGGTCGGCAGCGGCAAACGGGATGGCACCCTCAGAGATGAACGACGCACCCAGCAGCCAGGCCGCGCGGCCGTTTTCCTGCTCGGGCTCGGTGAAGAGCTTGGGGCGCAGCGTGGTGGCCAGGGCCATGGCCAGCGGGGCGACCATTCCGGCGGCCATGACCGCCGCCATGATCTTGAACTGCGGTGCGTTGGTGGCCAACCCGGCGGTGGTGATGCCGGTGGTGGCGAAGGTGTAGGCCACCTTGTTCACCGGACCGCCCAGGTCGAAGCCCATCATCGCGCCGAGGACCAAGCCGAGGGCGAGACCGCCGCCGACGCCGAGACCGTTGAGGCCGTTGGTGAGGGCTTCCATGAGGGCCTTGATCGGACGACCGAGGACGATGACGAACAGGCCGCCGACGATGAGTGTCGACAACAGCGGGGTGACGACGACCGGCATGACGCCGCGGACACCCTTGGCGACCTTCCAGCGGGAGATCCACCGAGCGACCAGACCGCCGAGGATGCCGGTGACCAGACCACCGAGGAAGCCGGCGCCCATCGTGCCGGCCAGCGCGCCACCGACGAAGCCGGGGACCAGGCCGGGCCGGTCGGCGATCGCATAGGCGATGAAGCCGGACAGGACCGGGACGAGGAACCCGAAGGCGGCGACACCGACGCGGAACAGCAGGGCCGCCCACATGGTGAGGCTGAACGGGTTGAAGCTGTCCATGATGCTGAAGGCAGCGTCCTTGGCGACGATGTCGTACTTCGTGATGTCGATCGCGCCGTTCTCACCCAGGGCGACCTGGGCGAGCATGAAGCCGAGGGCGATGAGGATGCCACCTGCGGCGACGAACGGGATCATGTAGGAGACACCGGTCATCAGCCACTGGCGGATCTGGGTGCCGAGGCTGGCCGAGGAGTCGACCTTCGTGGCCAGGCCACCGACCGGGGCTGCGGCAGCGGCGGCCGCGGCCTTGGCCGGGTTGGCCTTGAAGTCAGCAGCGGCGGCGACCGCCTGGGCGACCAGGGCCGGGCCGTCGCTGATGGCCCGCTTGACGCCGACGTCAACCGTCGGTTTGCCAGCGAAGCGGTGGGCGTCCTTGACCGGAAGGTCGTGGGCGAAGATCACCGCGTCAGCGGCGTCGATGACTGACTGGGGGATCGGGTCCGACCCGGCCGAGCCCTGGGTCTCGACGACCATCTCGTGGCCGGCGTCCTTGGCTGCCTGCTCCAGGGCCTCGGCGGCCATATAGGTGTGCGCGATGCCCGTTGGGCACGACGTTACTCCGACGAACTTCATGCGTTCACAACCTCTCGTTCGATGATCTCGACGACCTCGGCCTCCGTGGCCGCGTCGGTCAGTGCTTGGCGGAACTCTTTCCGCATGAGCTTGCGCGCGAGCTTGGCGAGGATCGCCAAGTGCGCCTCCCCACCGCCGTCCGGGGCGGCGATGAGGAAGATGAGGGTGGCGGGTCCGTCCTCGGCCCCCCAGTCGATGCCCTCACGTGAGCGTCCGAAGACGAGCGAGGGAGTGCTGATGCCGGCGCTGCGCGCGTGCGGGATGCCGATGCCGCCGGGCAACCCGGTCGCCATCTGCTCCTCGCGCTTGCGGACGTCGGAGAGGAACAGGTCGAGGTCGGTGCACCGGCCGTCGGCCACGAGGGTGGTCGCGAGAGTGCGGGTCGCCTCGTGCCGATCCGGTGCGGCGAGGTCGAGGATGACCTGGGTCTGGCTGATGAGGGACATGGCGGGAGACTCCTTCGGTGGGCTCGTCGGGTGGCGGCGAGGGGGTGAGCGGTGGATCAGTCGATGAGGCAGAGCGTGAGATCAGGGGTGTCGGTGCTTGTCACCGTGATGGCGGCGATGTCCTCGGGCCCGGGCATCCGGCTGCCGGGCAGACTCACGGCGGCTGCCCCCCAGGCGACCCCGGTGGCGAGGGCCTCACGGGGGGTGGCGCCGCGGCATACGGCATGCAGGTAGCCGGCCACGAGCGAGTCGCCGGCTCCGACGGTGGACACCGGGCGGGTGACGTGCGCGCTTGCGTGGGCGACCGCGTCGGCGTTGACCAGCAGGGCGCCGTGCCTGCCCAAGCTGACGATGACGGTCCCAATGCCGCCGTCGACGAGGGTCCGAGCGGCCTCGCCCACCTCAGCGAGCGAGTGCAGCCGACGACCGACGAGCTCCTCGAGCTCCTCGTGGTTGGGCTTGATGAGGTCCGGGCCGGCCGGGATCGCGGCGGTGAAGGGCGCGCCCGAGGAGTCGATGGCGACCTTGATGCCGTGGGCGTGACCGCGCCGGACCAGGTCGGCATAGATCGTCGTCGGCATCCCAGGGGTGAGGCTGCCGCAGCCGACGATCCAGCGCAGGTCGGGGGAGAGGTGCTCGTCGACGGCGGCGAGCAAGGCGTCGAGCTCGTCGTCCGAGAGGGTGGGACCCGGCTCGTTGAGCTTGGTCGTCGTGCCATCGGGCTCGATGACCGCGATGTTCATCCGGGTGGTGCCCTCGATGGGCACCGCCGCGTATGCCGTGCCGGCCCGGCGCAGGAGCGCCTGCAGCAGGTGCCCCTCGGGTCCGCCGGAGGGCAGGACGGCCAGGGCCTCGGTGCCGTTGGTGGCGAGGGCGCGAGCGACGTTGATGCCCTTGCCGCCCGGGTCGATCCGGCTGCCGGACGCGCGGTTGACCTCGCCATGCTCAAGGGCCGGAACCGACACGGTGCGATCGATGCTCGGGTTCGGGGTGAGCGTGACGATCATCCGGGCCTCCTCGGCAGTGTCCGCAAGCGGTTACATCACCGATGATGCCACACAAACAAAGCCAAGTAAAGAGTTTCGGGGATCTGAATCTGTGTTTGTGTTGGATTTGTCTCCGGGTGTGTGGCGGCCCTCAGACCCGGACGACGTCCGTGCCGCTGGCGTCCAGCTGCTCGGCGGTCTCTTCGTCGAGCCCGCGGTCCGTGATGAGCAGGGCGATGTCATCCAGGTCCGCGAAGCGATGGAAGTGGACAAGCTCGGCCTTGGACGAGTCGGCCAGGACGACGCATCGCCGTCCCGACGCGACCATGGCCCGTTTGGCCAGGGCCTCGGCCTGGTCCGGCGTGGTCATTCCGCGGGTGACCGAGAAGCCGTTCGCCCCGAGGAAGGCGACATCCACGCTGACGTCGGTGAGGGCCGTAGTGACCCAGGTGCCCACTGCCGCTCCGGTGCGCTGGCGCACTCGACCTCCGAGCACGTAGAGGTCCACGCCGGGATGGCTCTGCAGGGTGAGCGCGATGGCAATCGAGTTTGTGACGACGGTGAGTTCCCGGTCGGCGGGGATGATGTCCGCCAACGCCTGGGTCGTGGAGCCCGAGTCCAGCAGCACGGTGCCCTCGCGGGGGAGTTCTTCCAGGGCCCGCGCCGCGATGCGCTGCTTCTCCTCGGCGAACTGGTCGCGCCGGGTCGCCAGCGTCGGTTCGATCTCCAGGCGCTCAACGGGCAAGGCGCCCCCGTGGACGCGCCGGACGACGCCAAGGCGTTCCAGTGCGGTGAGGTCACGGCGCACTGTCTCCGGGGTGACATGCAGCGTCTCGGCGAGCGCCGCGACCTCCACCCGTCCCTCGGCGCGGGCGGTCGCCAGGATGGCCTGTTGGCGTTCTGGGGCATACACCGGGAACGCTCCTCCCGTTGGGCTCGGCATGCGGTGCCGGGCGTTGGTGACGTTGGTCGGCAGTCGCCGCACCTTCGATTGTGCCCGATTATGTCCGAACGGAGTGAATCGGGGCCCGCGCGCGCCGGTGCCGGTATGTCGTCCGGTATGCCGTCCGGTATGCCGTCCGGTGCCGCTCGCCCCCGGCTCGCCCCGAACCGCCCCCGGCTCGCCCGGTGGTCACCTCAGGCTGGCGGGGCCGTCCCGCCGGGCAGCGCCGGGAACAACCCTGAGCCGCTGTCTCGTTGAGCGGGTCATGCACAAGCACTACAACGGCCTCAAGACCGCTGCCCTCTTCGGCGCCATCTGGGCGTTGCTGCTCGGGCTCGGCGCGCTCGTGTCGGGGGGTCGTTACATCTGGATCTTTGCCCTCATCGGGCTGGCCACGACGTTCTACGGCTACTGGAACAGCGACAAGCTCGCGATCCGCGCCATGCGCGCCTACCCGGTGAGCGAGGCCCAGGCCCCCGCGATGTATCGCATCGTCCGTGAGCTGTCGACCAAGGCCGGCAAGCCGATGCCGCGGCTCTACATCAGCCCGACGGATGCCCCGAATGCCTTTGCCACCGGCCGCAATCCGGACAACGCAGCCGTCTGCTGCACCGAGGGGATCCTGCGCCTGCTCGACGAGCGCGAGCTTCGCGGCGTGCTCGGGCACGAGCTCATGCACGTCTACAACCGCGACATCCTCACCTCGTCGGTGGCCGCCGCGATCGCCGGTGTCATCACCTCGGTGGCCCAGATGATGATGTTCGCCGGGATGTTCGGCGGCGGCGGAAGCTCGGACGAGAACCGCCCCAACCCGCTGGCCATGCTCGGCTTCGCGCTGTTAGCCCCGATGGCCGCGACGGTCATCCATCTGGCGATCAGCCGGACCCGGGAGTTCGACGCCGACGAGGACGGGTCGGCCCTCACCGGCGACCCGCTCGCCCTCGCCTCCGCACTGCGCAAGCTCGAGCTGGGGGTGGCGCGCGCCCCGCTCGCGCCGCAACAGCAGGTGGTCAACGCCAGCCACATGATGATCGCCAACCCGTTCCGGGCCCAGGACGTGTCCCGGCTGTTCTCGACCCACCCGCCGATGCACGAACGGGTCCGCCGCCTGGAGGCCATGGCCGGCGGCGGCCACCTCGGCCGCTGAGCCGCCCGCCCCAGCCGCACGGCATACGAGAATCCGGTATGCCGTCCGCCCCGGTCCGCGGTCAGGTCGCCAATGCGCGGGCGGCGGCAAAGATCGGGCTGGCCAGATCGTCGTCGGTTTGGACGTCAAGGTGCGCGGCGCTGGATGACGGCGCCAATGCCCGGGCCCTGTCCCGGTGGGCGGCCTGGCGCGGTGACAGGGTGAGCGCATGTCGCCGACACAACTCGTCGGCAGCATCGAGCATCACTTCTGCATCGGGGTGGCCCAGGAAGGCCAAGGCACAGGCGGTCCCCAAGCTGTCTTCGGCGAGGAAGAGTCCTCGGTGCGAGCCAGTCTCTGCAGCGTGGCCAAACCAGCGCAGCGCCTCCGCAGGACGATCGATCCCCAGGGCCGCCCACCCGACGTTGGTCACCGTGGTCAGCGTCGGCGCGATTCCGAATCGTGCGCCGACGTCTGCGATGGCGGTGGTGAAGATGTCATAGGCCCGCTGCGGTTGGTCGGCGTCGACGAGCGAAAGCCCGACCTTTGGCACGACCGCGGCGAAATGGACGACGGTGGGTGAAGCTCCGATGAGCGCCCATGCTTGGTCGGCCGCGGCCAGCGCTCGCTCGCGCTCCCCGGCGGCCGCCAACGCGGCCGCGAGGGTGGCCAGGGCCTCGGGCAGGTGCCATCGGGCCCCGCTCTTGGCGGTCTGGACCATGCGCTCGGACGCCGCGACAGCCCCGGAGAAGTCGCCGGACATGTAGCGGTGGATGGCTTCGAGCAGCCACGACTGGGCCAGCCAGTCGGGGTCGTCGGCGAGTGCAGCGTGAGTTGTCCCGACCACGTGCGAGGTGTCGGTCCACGACATGTGGTGGCCGAGCCCGACCCAGAGCACCTGCACCCGGGCCGTCTGCACAGGGTCGAGCAGATCCGCGGCCAACACCCGGTCCAACCACCGCACGCCGATCCCGGCGGCCTCCACGAACGCCCACCGTCGCCCCAAGGCGATCGCCAGGTCGGCGACCGAGCGGGCGTCGCGGGCGGCCAAGGCCTGCCGCAGCGCCTCAAGGTAGTCGTCGTAGCTCTCCCCGACCTCGATCACCAACTCGTCGTGCAGCGGCTGACCACGCCAGCGGGCGGCATACCACTCCCGATGGCGGCGACGTACCTGCTCGATCTCTCCGGCTGCGGTGAGCTCCTCAAGAGCCAGGTCTCGCACTGTGCGCAACAACCGCACCCGGGTGCGAGGCCCGCGTCGATCAAGCTGGACCAGTGCTTCGCGCACCAAGGCCCGCAGGCCCGCCTCGACTTTCAACGGATGCAGCGATCCACCGACGACGGCACGAGCAGCCGACACGTCAAAGGACCCGGCAAACACGCCCAGCCGCCTCAGGACTGTGCGCTCGCTCGGAGACAGACGTTCGACGCTCCACAACAGGGTGTCGCGCAGGCTCCGGTGCCGAGGGCGGTGTCCCACCTGGGGGCTGGCCACATCCAACGGAGCCTCGACCAGCGGCACCAGCTCGGCGAGGCTGCGGGAGGCGGCATACCCGGCGAGCAGCTCGAGCGCGAGTGGGAGGCCGTCGACGCGGCGGGCCAACCGTCCGAGGTGGGCTCCGTCCGCATCTCCGATGACAATGTCCGGCGCGTGGTCGCGCAGCCGGTCCTCAAGGAGCCGAACCGCCGGGGCTGTGCGCGCGTCGCCTCCTGACGCGTCTTCGGCAGGGCAGGCCAGGGGGGCGAGGAGCACCCGGCTCTCCCCGAGGACCTCCAGCGGCACTCGCGAGGTCACGACGAGGCGCACGCCGGGGCAGCCAGCAAGGACTCGCGACGCAACCTCGGCGACCGCCGGAGTCGACCACTCGGCCTCATCGACAAGAGCGACGAGACGATCATCGGCGAGTGCGGTGACCAAGCCGGTCACGGGATCCTCGCGGGACACCGGGAGCCGGAAGCTCACGGACACCGCGTCGGCGATGTCGGCCGCGGCGCTGACGCCCAGGCCGGCGAGGTCGACATAGACGACCTCTTGGTCGGGGTCCGCACTCAGCCGGGTGCCGACCTCGGCGAGCAGTCGGCTCTTGCCCACGCCCCCCGGACCGAGGATGGTCACCAACCGGCGTCCCTGCTCCAGCAGGGTCAGCACAGTGGTCACCTCCTGGTCTCGGCCCACCGTCGGGGTCAGCGGCGCGGGCAACCGGCCGCTTTCCCGCTGGCCGGGCCGCGGTTTTTCGCCCGCGGAGTCCAGGCCCCGACCCACCGCGACCCCCGGCCTGGGCACGATCTCCAGGGTCGGGTCCTGCTCGAGGATGCGCAGGTGCAGGGCCTGGGTGGGCGGACCGGGTTCGATGCCGAGTTCCTGGCGCAGCCGAGCCCTCAAACCGCGGTAGATCTCCAGTGCCTCGGCTTGGCGACCAGCTCGGACCGCGGCGAGCATCGCTGTCCGATGACTCCCTTCCCGCAGCGGATGGTCGCGGGTGAGAGCGGTTGCCAGAGCGAGGGCCTCGTCCGTGGCTGGGGCGGTCCCGGTGGACAGCAGGGCCGCCGCCAGTTCGTCGATCGTTTGTGCCCGGGCCTCCTCCAGCCGCGCCCGATCGGCCATGACGAGGTCGTCGCTCACCCCTTCGAAGGCGTGCGGACCGCGCCACACCGCAACGGCATCCCGGTATGCCGCGACCGCACCGGTGGCGTCCCCGGCCGCGGTGGCCTCACGGGCCCGGCGCAAGGCCGCGTCGAAGTCATCCGAGTCGAGCTGGACGGCTCGCCCGAGTCGGTAGCCAGCATCATGGGTTTCGATGCTGTCGCTGCCCAGGGATCGGCGCAGTCGAGCGACAACGGTATGCACGGCCGACGACGTGAGGTCCCGTGCCGCGTCGCCCCATACCAGGTCAAGCAGCGCGTCGGGGGTGACGATGTGGCCTCGGCGTTGGAGCAGCACGGCGAGGACGTCTCGCGGCCGTTGGCCGCGAGGCGTCGTCTCGCCGTCCGCTCCTTCGGCCAGGAGCGGCCCCAGCACGCCGACACGCATCGACCCATCGAATCACAGCAGGGTCCCCGGGCGCGCGGGAATTGCCCGGAAGCGGCTCAGCCCCAACGGATCTCGTGCAGGTGTCCATCGGTCCCACGGAAGACCACCCGTGAGGTCGCCGACCCGGCCTCGGCGAAGCCCGCGACCCGGTCACCGGCTGCTGGCGGGGCCAGCGCGGCGAGGGTGAGGTCGGTCCACGTGGGGGAGGCGGCTCCGGGCGCCCAGGCGAGGTCGTGGACGTGGCCATCGAGACCGGCATACGCCACGTGCTTGGTCCCGCTCGCGGGGGTGAACCAGCACGCCGGGTCGGCAGCAGCCGGGGGAGCGCCTGCCGCGGCGACGAGGTCCCATGCGCTTGCCGCGGCGGCGCCGACCCACCAGATCTCGTGCAGGTGACCATCGCCCGCCCCGATAGACGACCTGATGGGCGTCCAGATGGGCCAGGTGATAGCCGACCGGGTCGCCGACGGCCAACGGTGACCCGCAGTAGCCGGACAGGTTGTCATGGCCGGTCGGCCCGTCCGACCAATAGAGCGAGTGGATGTGACCGTCGACCCCGCGGTAGACGACGACGTTCTGCCCGGTTGTCGTCACCGGATAGCCATGCGGGTCACCGGCAGCCAACGGCTCGTCGCAGTAGCCCGTGATATGCCCGTGGTTGACCGCCTCGCTTCCTGGCCACCACAGCTCCTCGATGTGGTTGTCGGGGCTGCGGTAGAAGACGTGGGTGATGCCTCCCCAGACATAGCCGCTGGGGTCTCCGGCCGCTTCGATCGCTCCGCACGACTGTGAGAGGGCGTCGTGCCCCGCGGCCGCGGTCCCCAACCAGTAGAGCGAATGGATGTGACTGTCGTCGCCGCGGAACAGCACGACGGCCATCCCGTCCGGACCCACGAAGCCCGAGGGCGCGCCCACGGCGGCCGGAGCGACGTCCCTCCCGGCCAGGCGTCCGGCACCGGCTGAGCCGGGGACGTCCCACATCTCGACGAGGAAGCCTTCGCCGTCGCGGTAGACCACCGAGTGCCCACCGCCCGCGGGCACGAGCACCGCGGGCGCCCCGGCGGCCGGAGGGGAGCCGAACCGGCGGGTGCGCTCCCGGGTGATGACGTGGTGGCGTGGGTCCGGCGCGGTGGCCTGCTCAAGGGTCAGCTCCCAGCGGTAGGCGTCCAGGCGCTCGCGTGGCAGGAAATGGACCCGCTGGATGACGTCGCTGCGGACGGTGAGCAAGCGCAGCCCGCTGAAGCTCACCTGGTTGTTCTCCCACAGGCCCAGCGCCCCGGTCTGCAGTTGCAGCGGCTTGTGCCGGTCCCACCAGGCGCGGGGGTCGATCGATGTCGCCAGCGGATCGGCATACGGCGGGACGAAGGTGACCCAGTCGTGCGTGGCGTCCCACGGCAACGGGTGCGGCTCGGCGTTCGCGATGGCGTCCTCGTCGACCTCGACGTAGGTCATCGTCGTCGGCAAGTTCAGGTGACCGTCGGCGGCGGGTCGAGCGTCGCCCACCCGCACGACCTTGCTGGGATACCAAGCCCGCGGGTTGACGGTGTAGAAGTCCAGGAAGTAGGCCAGGCTGCCGTCTTCGAGCACCCGGATCGAGATCTCGTTCTGCCGGTGGGTGTGTCCGGCGAGCACGACATCAGCCCGCCGCCGCGTCCCGACCCCGGCGAGCGCGCGCAGCAGGTCGTCGGTGCGGCCGCGCGAGACCCCCGAGTCCAGCAGGTCCTGGGTGTCCCCGCGCTTGAGGTATGCCGGTTCGCTCTCACCCGGGCGCGCGAACCAGTCCGGGTGCTCGCTGACGAGGGCGTCCGACCGCTCTCCCGTATGCCGTTGCACCCACCACGCGGCCTGGTGCGCCAATGCGGGCCGCTGGGTCTCGCGCAGGAAGTAGGGGGTCTCCCCGTTCCACGGGTTGATCAGCGGGGCGTGCACTCCGAGGATGACCAGGCCGTCGTCGGGGGCCGACTCGAGGGCGTCGAGGGCGAGGGCATACTCCTCGTCGTTGACCCCCTCGCAGTTGGGTGAGCCACCGATGAGAGTGAAGAGGTCCTCGTCTCCGGAGCCATCCCACCACTGCTTGACCACCTCCCAGAGCGCGTCAGTCCCCGAGTCGGGCATGCCGACGTCGTGCGCGCTGTCGACGAGCACCACGCGGTGCTTGCCCAGTCGTGCGACATGCGGTCCGGGCTCGGCGAGGGCCTTGCGGAAGGCCCGCACGTGCGGGTCGATCTCCACCATGGCCGTTGCCGCGGACTTGCCGAGGTTGGGCACGTCCGTCGAACCGGGGAAGTAGAGGGCGTTGGTCAGGGCCATCGCCTCGCGCTCGAGCAGGGCGAGGTTGCTGAAGTTGCGGATCCGGTAGACGTCTTGACCGGCGATCTGGGCGTCGAAGACCAGGTGGTAGGGGTGGCGTCGATAGTCGTGGTTTCCCGGGGTCATGAGGATGGGCACCCGCAGCTCCTCCACAACCGGCCAGTCCGGGCCCGGCGCCCGACCGAGGATGAGGTCGCGCAGGAAGCCGGCGTTGCCCAGGCCCTGCGGATCGTCGTCAGTCTCGTGGAGGTAGTCGATGAGGTCGCCGGTGGCGACGATGACGTCCAGTTCGCCGGCCGCGTGCAGCCGGTTGGCGAACGAGACGAACCCCCGGAACTGGTCGTTCATGTTGCACATCCGGGCCGCCGCTTCGGTCAGCCCGAGGTCACGCAGGGTCGGTCGGAAGGCGTCGATCCGACGGGCAACGTGGGTGTCGGTGATGTGGGCCAGCCCGAAGTCGGTCCACGACGAGCGGTAGTAGACGGCATGCGGGGCGACGACCTCCCAGCCCACCGTCCCCGCCCGCAGCGCGACGTCGTAGAGCCGGCGCTCGGCGGGTCGGCCGACAAGGGGGAAGCCGACTCCGTCGTCGACAGGGCTGGCCGGCCCGAGCTCGAGGGGGACGACGTCGGTGGGGTCGCCCGACGCGACGAGAGCGATCCGTCCGGCGAGGGCGGATCGGATCAGCTCGGCGCTCTCCGCAGGGAGCCCGGCGACCAGGACGGTGACGACCTCGGGGCCCAGGACGGTCATCGGGCCCTCGGAGCCGCTGGGTTCGGGGAAGTGTGGTCGGCCGAGTTGGGGGAAGGCGAACAGGGCCGCGAGGATCCCGCTCGACAGTCGCACCTCGAGTCGGTCGCGGTGCAGGTCGGCGGCGACCCGTATGCCGCCCGACGGTCCGGACTTCGGGTCGGTGATGTCGAACGATGAGATGGGTGTCTGGGTGGTCATGGATCGGCTCCCTCGAGAGTGGATGTGGTCAGAACGTGGCGTGCGCCATGGACGGTGCGGGGCCCTGGTCGGTTTTGGGGGGAGAAACCTCACCCGGCTCGGAGCCTCGGGCGACGTGGACGAAGCCGCTCTCGGGTGCGGGGGCGATCCGCGCGTGCAGCCGGACGAGCGGGCCGGGTGCCCACCAGTTCCATCGGCCCATGAGCCGCATGAGCGCCGGGACGAGGACGCCTCGGACGAGGGTCGCGTCGAGCAGGATCGCCAACGCGCAGCCCAGTCCGAGCATCTGGATGAAGGACACCTTGCTCGTCGCGAAGGCCAGGAACGTCACCGACATGAGGGCGGCGGCTGCCGTGACGATCCGACCGGTGCTGCCCAGGCCGGCTGCAACGGCCGCTGAGTCGTCCAACCCGCCGTCGCGAGCTTCCTTGATCCGGCCGAGGAGGAACACCTCGTAGTCCATCGACAGTCCGAAGGCCAGGCAGAACATCAGCGGCGGGATCGACACCGACAGCGGCATCGGCGTGAAGCCAAGCAGGCCCGAGCCGTGCCCGTCCTGGAACATCCACACCATCACCCCGAGCACCGCCGCGATGGTCGCGGCGTTGGTCAGCAACGCCTTGACGGGGAGCACGAGCGACCCGGTGAAGAAGAAGATGACCACAAAGGTTGTCAGGCCGATCAGCCCACCGACGAGCAGCAGCCGGTCGGCGATGGCGGCGTTGACGTCGACGAAGCGAGCCGTCGGGCCGCCGACCAGTCGGTCGGCCGGAGCCTCCGCGCGACGCACGGCAGCGACGAGGTCCTGAGCGGCTTGGCTGTAGACCTCGACGTCGGGAACGATGAGAACCGCTGCAGCAGAGTCGGATTGCAACCCCGGCCGGGGCTCGGCGACCCGGATACCGCGCACGTAGGTGCCGACCGGGGTGTCCACGCGGCTCACCGACGGCAGCACGGACAGGCTGGCCCCGTATGCCGCGAGCGTCGGGCGGTCCGCTCCGTCACGGACCCCCTCGGGGAAGACCACAGTGATCGCCTCGCTCTCGCGGCTGGTGAAATCCGCGCGGGCCACTTCGGCCACGGCCCGACCCTGGGAGTGGCTCACCGGGATGGCCCTGTCGTCCGGCAAACCGAAGGACACCCCCACGAGCGGGGCTGCGAGCACGCCGAGCAGGACGACCACCGGAGCCGCACACAGGATCGGCCGCCGCATGACGACCGTGGCGACCCGGCTCCACAGGCCCGCGGCGGCATACCGGGTGGGGGTGCCGAACCGACGATGGGCCGCGCGGTGACCGAGCAGGCGCAGCGCAGCGGGCAGGACGACAAGCGAGACCCCGGCGGTGAGCAGGGTGACGGCGATGCCGGCATACGCGAAGGAGCGAAGGAAGTACATGGGGAAGGCGAGCAGCGCGCCGAGGGCGACGGCGACCGTCACCGCGGAATAGGCAACGGTCCGCCCGGCGGTGTGCAATGTCGCGCGCAGGGCCGACTCGACGTCGTCCCCGGCCTGCAGCTGCTCGCGGAAGCGGTTGACGACGAGCAGCGCATAGTCGATGCCCAGGCCCAGCCCCAGGGCCGTGGTGAGGTTGAGCGAGAAGATGCTCACGTCGGTGACCGAGGTGAGCACGCGCAGCACGGCCAAGGTGCCGACCATGGCATAGACGCCGACGAGCATCGGCAGCAACCCGGCCACGACCGAGCCGAAGACGGCGACGAGCAGCAGCAGGGTCACCGGGATGGCCAGGGCTTCGGCGATCGCGAAGTCCTTCTTCACCTGCGTGGTCAGGTCGGTGATCGTCTGCGCGACCCCGCCGGTCTGGACCGTCACGCCCTCCGGCGAGGTCGTCGTGAAGGCGGGTTGGAGCGTGGCGATGCGCTCGCGGTAGTCGTCCTCGTCGCCCTCGACGTGCGCGACGATGAGCGCGGTTCGGCCGCTGGTCCCCCGCAGGCCTCCTGCTGCGGATGGCGGAGCGCTCCAATAGTCGGCCACGAGGTCGATCCCCGGTTCGGCGTCCAGCCGGGCAGCGGCTGACCGGCCGATCCGGGCCACGGCCGGGGCGTCGACGGTGCTGCCCTCGGGTGCGGTGACCAGCAGGACGAGGTTTGCGGTCGGTCGGCCGAGTTCGTTGGCCAACACCGTTGCTGCGTGAGCGGATTCGGAGGACGGGTCATCGAACCCGCCTGACTGCAGGCGGCTGATCGCCCCGACGCCGAGTGCTCCGGCGGCGACAAGCAGCACGGCGCTGACGATGAGGATCGCGCGAGCCCGGTGCATGACGGCAGTGATGAAGGTGTCGACCATGTGGAGTCCTTGATGAGCTGGGGAGGGAGATGAGAGGAGGTGTGCAGTGACAGCGGAAGGTCAGGCGGCCGGGTGGTGGCGGGGGAGGCCAGGGGCCAGGGCTGAGACCGCGAGCCGGACCTGGTCCGGGTCGTCGGGATTGGGGGTCGCACCGAGCGCGCGAGCCCACGCCCTGGCCGCGGAGTTGACCGGGTCGATGTGTGCGACGAAGGTTTGGACGCCGGCCCGGCTGGCGTGGCGGGCCGCCTCGGCGGCGATCGCCGTGCCGATGCCGGCTCCGTGCCAGCGGTCGATGATCTCGACCGCCAGCTCGGCCTCGGTCGGGCGGAAGGGGTCGCGCAGCCAACGTCCGATGCCGACGGGCCGCCCGCCGAGGGTGGCCACCAGGGCGACGTGCCGGGAGGGGTCGACATCAGTGAGGTGGCGGACCATCGCAGGGCGCAGGGCGGCCAAGGGCGTGTGATAACGCAACTGGCGCGAGCGGGCGCTGAGGTCCTGGAAGACCGCCTGCAGCGGACCGGCTTCCTGCGGTGCCAAGGGGCGGATCGTCAGATAGGGATGGGCGGTCGGGGAGAAGGCCGGGTAGGCCGGGGCAAACCAGGGCACGGGAGAGCTCCTTGTGAGTGCTGTTGTGCCCTGAGGGTGCGGGTAGGCCCTTGCGCGGGCCTGTCACGGGTCTGTCACGTCCGTTCCGCGCCCAGGGTGGGCCGGGATCGTGCGTGGCAGACTCGCGCGCATGCCGTCGCTCACCCGCGCCGAAGCGACCCTTCGCGCCGCCTCCCTGACCGTCACTGGGTATGCCGTGCACCTGGATCTCGACGCCGGCGACACCCGGTTCGCCTCGCGCACCGTCGTGGACTTCCACGTGTTGCAGGACGGCGTGCAGACCTGGGTCGACCTCAAGGCGAGCGACCTGGGCGGGGCCGAGGTGGACGGCATACCAATCGAGGTCGGGGCGTGGCACGACGGGCGGCTGGCCCTTCCGGCCCTGGCAGCGGGCGGGCACCGATTGACCATCGAGGCGACGATGGCCTACCGGCGGGACGGGTCGGGGCTGCACCGCGCAGTCGACCCAGCCGACGGCGAGGCCTATGTCTATGTCCAGTCGTTCCTCGACTACGCGCCGGCGGTGTTCGCCTGCTTCGACCAACCCGATCTCAAGGCGCCCATCAGCCTCACCGTGCGCGCCCCGGCGCACTGGATCATCGTCGGCAACGGTGCCGCGACGCGGGTCGGAGCGGGCGAGTGGGTCCTCGCCCAGACCCAGCCGATCTCGACCTATCTGTTCACCGTGTGTGGCGGTCCATTTGTCTCCGTGCGGGATTCGCACGACGGAATCCCGCTCGGGCTGCACGCGCGGGCGTCGATGCAGGCCGAGTTGGAGCGCTGGGCGCCGCAGATCCTCAAGGTGACCAGGCAGGCCTTCGACGCCTACCACGCGCTCTTCGGGATCCGGTATCCGTTCGGTGACTACCACCAGGTCTTCGTCCCCGACTTCAACGCGATCGCCATGGAGAACCCGGGCTGCATCACCCTGCGCGACTCGCTGCTCTATCGCGGCGCTGCGACGCCCGACGAGGTGCTGCGGCGCTCGCGGACCGTGTGTCACGAGATGGCGCACATGTGGTTCGGCGACCTGGTCACCATGCGCTGGTGGGACGACCTGTGGCTCAACGAGTCGTTCGCCGAATACCTCGCCCACCGGGTCCTCACCGGCGCCACGGAGTTCGCGGACGCGTGGGTCGACTTCGGGATCTTGCGCAAACCCTGGGGGTATGCCGCCGAGCGCGCCCCGTCCGCCCACCCGGTCGCGGGGGCGCCCGCGGTGACCGCCGAGGACGCGTTGTCGGACTTCGACGGGATCTCCTACGCCAAGGGCGCGACGGCGATCCGCCAGCTCATCGCCTATGTCGGGGACGAGGCGTTCATCGCCGGGGTTTCGGCCTACCTGCGGGACAAGGCGTTTGGCAACGGGACCTTCGCCGAGTTCCTTGCGGCGATCGAGGCCGCCTCCGGACAGGACCTCGGTGACTGGGCGCGCGCCTGGTTGCTCACCACCGGCCGGGACACGCTGCGGGTCGAGACCGACGGGGTTGACGCGGTTGGCGCGGTGCTCGCGCGAGTGAGCCCTGCGGCATACCCCGCCTCCCGTCCGCACGTCCTCGACGTCGGCGTGTATGCCGCGGACGCACCTGCCCAGGTGACCCGCGCCCGGGTCGAGGGCGATCGGACCGCCTTGCCGCAGCTGCGAATCGACGGCGTCGACCGCATCGTGCTGCCCAACTCCAGCGACCTCACCTGGGCGTCGGTCGACTTCGACGAGGCGACCCTCGGCGCTCTGCCCGGGCGGTTGGGGGAGCTGACCGACCCGTTGGCGCGCTCGGTGTGCTGGCAGGCGTTGGATGATGGCGTGGCCCGGGGGGTCGTCGACCCGCGCCTCTACTTCGAGGTGGTGGCCCGCTCGTGGCCGGCCGAAGACCACCCGGCGTTGTTTGCCAATGTGGCCGACGACTCCCTGGTCATGCTCAGCCGCTTCATCCCCGACGAGGTGCGGCCGGCGATGCGGGCGGACCTGGCCGAGACCGCTCGGACCGTGGTCGAGAAGGAGCCGGCCGGGTCGCCGCGGGCGACGATCGCCGCCCGGGTCATCGCCCGCACGAGCACCCACGAGGGCTTGCTGCGGTCGTGGTTGACCGCGGCGCCGCAGTGGTTGCGGGACGACACCGATTTCCACTGGATGGTCGTCGGCAACCTCGCCGCGCTGGGGGCGCTGTCCGAGAGCGAGCTGGCCGCCGCCGAGGCCGCCGACCCGACCGTGTCGGGACACCTGGCCGGGCTGCTGGCCCGGGCGTCGGTGCCAACGCCCGAGGCCAAGGCGTGGGCGTTCGAGCAGTTGACCTCTCAGGCGGCCGGGCACTCCAACCACGCGCTCATCGAGCTCGCGCGCGGACTGTGGCGCTCACCCACTCGCGCTCTGGTGCGGCCGTTCGTCGGGCCGTTCCTCGACGCGATCCCGGCCATGACGGCCTGGGTCGGTTCCGACGCCCTGACCAAGGTGGTGCGCTTCGGGTTCCCCTTCGTCGTCGAGGCCCGGACGATCGAGCTCGTCGACGCGGCGTTGGCCCGCGACGACCTCACCGCGGGGGTGCGGCGCGCCTTCGTCGAATGGTCCTGGCCCGTGCGCGAGGCCCTGGCCTCCCGGCGTCGCTGGTTCGGCGCCCACTGAGACGAGCGCGCGGCATACCGGCTAACGCCCCGATCCACGCGACCGCGGGTTAGCCTCTGAGCGAGCCACCCCGCCGGCAACGACGCGAGGAGGTGAGCGTGCGGTGGTGACCCGGGCTCAGCACGAGGCCGCTGTGCAGGCGGTGACCGAGAGTTTCGCGGGCCTGGACCGGGGCGCGCCGGTGCGGCTGGCCAAGCGGACGACCAACCTTTTCCGGCCCCGCGCCACCGCGCTGGCGCCGGGTCTGGACGTCTCGGGTCTGACTGGCGTTGTCGAGGTCGACCCGGTGGCTGGCACCGCGACCGTGCAAGGCATGGCGACCTACGAGACCGTTGTCGACGCGACGCTGGCACGTGGCGTGATGCCGTTGGTCGTCCCGCAACTGCGCACGATCACCGTCGGTGGGGCGGTCACCGGGCTGGGGATCGAGGCGAGCAGCTTCCGGCACGGCCTGCCGCATGAGTCGGTCCGCTCCATGGACATCCTCGTGGGCACGGGCGAGATCGTCACCGCCGCGCCAACCGGCCCGCACGCCGACCTGTATCGCTCCTTCCCCAACTCCTACGGATCGCTGGGGTATGCCGTCTCCCTCACCATCGACGTCGAACCGGTGGCGCCGTTCGTGCGACTGCGGCACATTCCGTTCGACAATCTCGGCAAGCTCGCGGACGCTGTGGCCCATGTGGTGACGGCCCGGGAGTGGGACGGCGAGCCGGTCGACTTCCTCGACGGAGTCGTCTTCGGCAGGCACACGGCATACCTGACGATGGGGCGCTGGGAGCAGGCGCTGGACGCGGCCGAACGGCCGAGCGACTATGCGGGACAACGGATCTACTACCGGTCGATCCAGCAGCGGGTGAGCGACGTCCTCACCGTGCACGACTACCTGTGGCGCTGGGACACCGACTGGTTCTGGTGCTCGCGGGCGTTCGGGGTGCAGCGGCCAGTGGTGCGGCGGCTGTGGCCGCGGCGACTCAAGCGTTCCGACGTCTTTCAGCGACTGGTCGGCCTGGAAAATCGGCACCACGTGGCGGCCCGCGTTGACCGGTGGCGTGGGCGGCCCGAGCGCGAGCGCGTGGTCCAGGACGTCGAGATCCCACTGGAGCGGACCGCTGCGTTCCTCGACTGGTTCCTTCGTGAGGTGCCGATCGAGCCGATTTGGTTGTGTCCCGTCGCTCTGCGTGAGCCCGGCCTCGGCGCTGCGGGTGCGAGCGAGGCGCCGTGGCCGCTCTATCCGATGCGTCGCGGGGAGATCTACGTCAACGTCGGCTTCTGGTCGAGCGTGCCGATCCGTCCCGGCCGGGCCGACGGCGACGTCAACCGGGAGATCGAGCGGGTCGTGTCGGACTTCGGCGGGCACAAGTCGCTCTACTCCGACGCTTACTACTCCCGCGAGGAGTTCGAATCCCGTTATGGCGGAACGACATACCAACAGGTGAAGGCGACCTACGACCCGGACGGCCGGTTCCCGGGGCTTTATGACAAGGCGGTGCGACGACGATGACCATGACGGTGGCCCAGGCGGTGGAGCGCCTCTTCGACAACACGGCGCTACGGGTGACCGCCTTCGACGGGTCGAGCACTGGCCCCGCCGACGGGTGGCCCGTGCGGATCGCCAGCGAGCGCGGCCTCAGCTATCTCTTCACCGCGCCCGGCTCGCTGGGGTTGGCCCGCGCCTACCTGCAGGACGAGCTGGTCTTCGAGGGCGTCAACGAGGGCGACCCCTACGACCTGCTCGCGACGCTCGAGGACGGGCTGGTGCCACGCGGACTGGAGTGGCGCGGCATACCGGAGCTGGCCCGGTTCGTCGCGGCGCAACGGTGGCGGATCCCGGAGTTGCCGCGCGAGGAAACCCCTTCTCGGATGCGGCGACTCGCGTCGGGCCTCGCGCACGGGCGACGACGCGATGCCGAGGCGATCGCTCACCACTACGACGTCTCGAACCGGTTCTACGAGCTGGTGCTCGGGCCGTCGATGGCCTATACGTGCGCGGCATACCCGAGCGCGGAGGCGACCCTGGAAGCCGCGCAGGAGGCGAAGTTCGACCTGGTCTGCCGCAAACTCGGGTTGGAGCCAGGGATGCGGCTGCTGGACGTCGGATGCGGCTGGGGCGGGATGGTCGCCCACGCGGTGCGGCACTACGGGGTGAACGCGCTCGGGGTCACGCTGTCCAAGCAGCAGGCGGCGTATGCCGTCGCACGGCTGCAGCGCGACGGTCTCGCCGACCGCGCCCAGGTGCGCCACCAGGACTACCGCGACGTGTCCGAGGAGGGGTTCGACGCGGTGAGCTCGATCGGGCTGACCGAGCACATCGGGCCGCGCAACTACCCGGCGTATTTCGACTTCCTGCGCGGCAAGCTCGTCGACGGTGGTCGGTTGCTCAACCACTGCATCACCCGGCCCGACAATGGACACGCGAGCCTACCGGAGCGGGGGTTCATCAACCGGTATGTGTTCCCCGACGGTGGGCTGACCGGGTCGGGCGACATCGTCACCGCCGCCGAGAACGCCGGGCTCGAGGTCCGCCATCACGAGAACATCCGCGAGCACTACGGGATGACCTGCAGGGACTGGTGCGCCAACCTGTCCAAGAACTGGGACGAGTGTGTCAGCGAAGCGGGCCGAGGCACCGCCCGAGTGTGGGGCCTCTATCTTGCCGGGTCGCGGCTGTCGTTCGAGCGCAACCGGATCCAGCTGCACCAGGTGTTGTTCGCGCGGACGACTGCGGCGGGCCGGTCGGGGTTCGGGCTGGCGACGCTGTTCCCCGAGCGGGCCGCGCGGACCGGCGTCGGCTCGGCTTGATTCGGACCGGCGTGGGCCCGGCCTGACGTGAGTCGGCGGCGCACTCGCGGCCGAAAGATCGTCGACCTTTCGTGGGCTCGATGAGATGTGGTCGACCTCGCGAAACATCGTCGACCTTTCACGGCTGGCAGGAGCGACAGCGGCCAGGGCCTAGCCTGTCCCGAGGCGCGCCGACGATCGGCGCCCCGCGCGCGACGAGCGCGGCAAGCGCGATGAGCGCACCGAGCGACAGGAGACGGGCGTGGCCACGAGCGAGACGGCGGCTGCTGGGGGGTGGGCACGCGGCATACGGGTCGATGCGGGCCTGCTCGCCGCGGTCCTGTCGGCGGCGACGTTCGCCAGCTCGGGGCCGTTCGCCAAAGCGCTGCTCGCCACCGGCTGGTCGCCCGGCTCCGTCGTCACCGCCCGCGTGGGCCTTGCCGGCCTCGTGCTCCTCGGCCCCGCCCTGTATGCCGTCCGCGCCCTTCCCGGGGTCGTGCGCCGCAGCGCGTGGCTCATCCTCGCCTTCGGGCTGGTGGCGGTCGCCGGGTGTCAGGTCGCGTATTTCAATGCGGTGCAACGGATGCCGATCGGGGTCGCGCTGCTGTTGGAGTATCTCGGCGTCGTCCTTGTCGTCCTCTGGGTCTGGGCCCGCAGCCGTCGCGCGCCGACCCGAGCGACCCTGATCGGTGTGGTGCTGTCGTTGGCGGGGTTGGTTCTGGTCCTCGACCTCACCGGGTCGGTGCGCCTGGACCCGGTAGGAGTCGTGTGGGGGTTGTTGGCGGCGGTCGGCCTCGCGGTCTACTTCGTCGTGTCAGCGCACGGTGACACCGGCCTTCCGCCCGTGGCGCTCGCGTCGTTCGGGATGCTGGCTGGGGCGGTGGCCCTGCTGGGGTTGGCCGCGCTCGGTGCGTTGCCGACGGCGACCGCAACGGCACCGATCGCCCTCGGTGGTGTGACGCTGCCCTGGTGGCTTGCCATCGGTGAGTTGGCCGTCATCGCTGCCGCGACGGCATACCTGCTGGGTGCCATCGGGGCGCGGCGGCTTGGGTCGACGGTCGCGTCGTTCGTTGGGCTGACCGAGGTGCTCTTCGCGGTGGTGCTTGCGTGGCTGCTGTTGGGGGAGTTGCCGACGCCCGTGCAGTTGGCCGGTGGGGTGCTCATCCTCGCCGGGGTGGGCGCGGTGCGGGTCGGTGAGCTGCGCGCGCGAGCGACAGTTTCTGACTGAGCGGGGTCAGCGGGCGCCGCGGGGCGGGACGATGCTGAGGTATGCCGCCCGCCCCAGTTGCCATGCGCCGTAAGGGATCGCGACGACCCAGGTCACGACGACGACCAGTTGCGCGACGGGCGGGACCACGCTGAGTGCCGCCGAGAGCAGGGGGTAGCCGACGAGGAAGATACGCAACGCTGGATCGAGGTGTGGCGGCCTCGGAGGGGTCCCCTGCAGGGTGGGATCGGCCAGGCCGGCCTGCACATGGTCGAGCATCGGCGACGCGCGCAGGTGCTCCGGCAGGGCCCGACGGTCGCGGCGGATCAACCGGATGAGGATCGCGATGAGGACGACATAGATCGCCGCGAGGACGACATGAGGGCCGGCTGCCTGGGGCACACCTTCCGGGCGGACCAACACCCCGGCGACGACGTAGTGAAGCCCGAGGAGCCCAGCGAGGATGACGGTGGCGTGCGGTCCGGGCAGAGCCTCGCGCAGGGTGGGGAGAGGGCGGGCGGCATACCGGCGATGCCACCACCACACGAGGACCGCCACGACGAGCGTGTTGGCCAGAGCGCTCACGCCGACGACGACCGGCCCCCCCGGGACGGCGGCGTGGTGTGCGGCGAGCGAGACGGTGAGGGCGACTGCGACCCAGGCGCGTCCGCGCGGTGAGCCGAGGGCGGCGGCGAGGCGAGGCGGCATACCGGCGATGACCCCGGACCGGCCGACGAGGTGAGCTTCGGCGATGACCAGCGGCGCGATGAAGGCGAGCACCGGGTGGGCGAAGAGAACGAGCACTGCGGTCTGGAAGACGTGCAACCCGCCGACGACCGGGCCGTCGGTCGGCCCCCAGGTGGGCGACCAGAGGACCTTGGTGATGTAGGCCTCGTAGAGGCCGAGCAGCGCGCCGGCGACGTAGAGCAGCGGGAGGGTCGGACGCGGGGTCGCGAGGACGGCGCGGGCGAGCAACAGGACGTGCAGCCCGTAGAGCGGCAGGACGAACAGCAGCCCCCACGCGTCGAAGAACAACCACGGCGAGGAGGACGTGCCGTTCTCGATGAGCAGGCCGCTGACCGCGGTGAGAACGACCGCGAAGCCGATCCGGTCGCGACTGGTCATGGTCGGCGGCTGGTGGGGTTGGTCGTTGGGCGAGGTGGCGTGTGGGGGCGTGGTGCGCTTGGTGTGGGCTGGCCGCGGTCAGCGGTAGTTGGTGAACTGGAGCGCGACATCGAGGTCCTCGGCCGCCCGCAGCATCGTCATGACCGACTGCAGGTCGTCCTTGGACTTGCTCGACACGCGCAGTTCGTCGCCCTGGATCTGCGCCTTGACCGTCTTGGGGCCCTCGTCGCGGATGAGCTTGGCGATCTTCTTGGCGACCTCCTGGCTGATGCCCTCCTTGAGGGCGACGTCCAGGCGGTATTCCTTCCCGGACAGGCGCGGCGGCTTGTCGGCGCCGTCGAGGTGCTTGAGCGAGACCTTGCGCTTGACCAGCCAGGTCTGCAGGACGTCCAGGACCGCCTTGACGCGCTCCTCGGAGTTGGCCTTCATGACGATGCTCTCACCGGAGAGCTCGACCGAGGCGCCCACGTTCTTGAAGTCGTAGCGGTTGGCGATCTCCTTGGCCGCGTTGTTGACGGCGTTCGCGACCTCCTGCTTGTCGTACTTGCTGACGACATCGAACGAACTGTCGGCCATCGGGGGCTCCTCCTCGGGCTGGGGCGGTTGCGCGGTCGGCGGCGGCGGTGGGCGCGCAGCCGCGGGGTGGTGGGTGGGCGGCATACAGGTTTCGTATGCCGCCGGGCTGGCTGCTATCCTCGCATGCGCACCACGGCAGGTTGCCCGAGTGGCCAATGGGAGCGGACTGTAAATCCGTCGCGAAAGCTTCCAAGGTTCGAATCCTTGACCTGCCACCACGTGCGGAGGGCCCCGGAGGTCGGCGTATGCCGCCCCGGGGCCCTTGCTCGTGGTTGGGCGGGCGCGTCGTCGCGGTCAGCCAGCCATGAACTTCGTGTCCATGTGCCAGAGGACTGACTCTCGGCTCGGTCGATCGGCGCGACGCTCAGGGATGGCGATGACCTGTCCGGCCCGGCTGTAGAACTCCTCGCCGTTGCCGAAGTCGGAACGCAGGCGGGGTGAGACCTGCAGTCGGTGTCGATCGTCGACGCCGAGATACCCCCGATCGAAGAGGATGTGAACGTCCGAGCGCAGCAAGAGACCGTTGTCCACCCGGTGCTGACCGTCCTCGGCGATCGGTCGGATGTGGGCAGCCTGCAGGACCGGTTCGACCTTGTTGCCGGTGATCGCACACCGGCGTTGATAGGACGTCAGCACAAGGGATTTGAATGCCTGCTGTCCAAGGCGGGGCACCGTGAGGGACCGCAGGCCACGCGTTGCACCCGGCACGCTGAGCGTTTCACCGTCGGGCTCGGCGGCGCGACTCTTTGCGGATCCGAGCAACGTCCGGAAGTGCCTTTCCAGGACACTGTCCTGCGCGAGGTCGTAGCCCTTGAAACGCACAATGTTCTTGGAGAAGTCCTCCGGGGCCGGCAGCGTCTCGCCTTCGCTGGCGAAGAAGAGGTCCCGGAGCAAGACGCAGCCGATCATTGTCTTCGGGTCGGGAGCCTGCTTCCGGTACCCCGCGATGGCGCTGGCCAGAGCGTCGAGACTCGGGACGCCGTTTCCCTCTCCAAAGATGTCCCACGCCTCGTCGATCGACAACTGGGCGAATCCGCTGAAGAAGCCGCCGCCGACCAGCCGGTTATCCGGCCAGTGCGTCTTGAAGAGGAAGGGTTCCCCTGTCGCCAATGCCCTGAAGCTACTTGACGTCGACGGCAGCCAGAAGTTGGCTTCACTGAGGTGTGGTCGCGCGCGAAGGAAGCCAGCCCACGCGTTGTCCGTCACCCCGACGACCACCTTCACCCTTGCGACGGTATGCCGCGGTTTGACCCGAGTCAACGACGGACCCACAACCGAACCGCTGATGCGGAGTGCCTTGGTGCTCGGGGCCGCACTGGACTGGGCGCGGACAGTGTCGGCCGAAGCCCGAATGCGCGGCTGAACTCGCACGAGGTGCTGCGGTTGGAGCGGGCGTTGGAGGCTGAGCCCGCGGCCAGACCCCAACGCGCGGCTGTGCTGCGCAACGCCCGAACATCCGATGCCTCGCGGATGGCGCTTAGCTGACGCGACCGCGCGTGGACGTGGACGCCGTTAGGCGTCCGCCTTCGGAGGTCGGCCGCGACGTGGGCTGGCAGATGCCCACGTGGGCGTCGCCATGCGGAACCCCAGGCGCGCGCACCAATCCGGGTGTCGCCTCAAGATGCGCGCATATGTCGACTTGAACCTCTCTGAGGCGGCCAGCTCACGCAGGACCAACATCTCGAAGGCCATACCGTCGACGAAGTCGACTTGTCGCGTGTATCCAGCCACGGCAGCCAGGCCCGCGTCCAGGCAGAACTGCTTGAGCACAGCCTCGGGTGCGGTGAGGACGCTGCAGCCACTGAACAGGAGGACTCGTCCTTCGGCTCGTCCGGCAATAGATGCGGCCAGCTCATCGAGGTGGAGCTCGTCGGCGCCCAGGTCAATGGTCCGAGTCGTGCCGTGGGTAGCTAGGTAGCCGACCCTGAAGCTGGTCCGGCGCTTCCATCCCTCGAGGCGATGTTCTAATTCGCGCTTCGTGCCGACGCCGTGATGCTCGTAGGGTGTCCCATCCCAGGCTTTCAGCGCGTCCAAGATCGGCCGAACGTCACGCCCCGGGGCCTTGCTCTTCCCCCAGTCGCCCTCGAAGCAATAGATACCGTTTGCCATTCTCATTCCTTCCGCAGGCGTATGTCAGACCCAGGGGGCACGATAGTGGGCGTGACGGCATACACCACGGCGCAACAGGCCGCGATCGGTTGCGTCGACTCCCACCTTCAAATCATCGCGTGCGCGGGCTCGGGCAAGACCGAGGTCATCTCCCAGGCCGAGGCGGGTAACGCGCTGCGCACCAATGTCCTTCCACGGCATACCCATTGGTGCAGTCACTGCGCGAACTGCGACCTATCCGCTCTGTGCCGGAGGAAGCCATGACCATCTGGGAGCAGTTGGGCGAGTGCGTCGAGACGCTGTCCGAGCCGTTCTCCGCGCAAGAGATCCTGTCCTGGTTCCGTCGGCACTACCCGACCACCAAGGAGTCGTCTCTGCGGGCGCATATCCAGGCTGCGACGTCCAACGCCGGTGGGGAGGGCCGTCCGGCAGCCTTCGGTGGCCGTCGGCCGCTCATCACCCGGGTCGGTCACGGGCTCTACGTCCGATACCAGGGCACCGAGCCCGAAGCCTCCCCGCGGCCGTGGCGCCGTCGCGAGTCCAGGCCGAGCACCCAATCGCCGGGCACCTCCGCTCTCAGCCTTCGGCCCACGGCGGCGGCAGGCGCGGGCGATGGGTCGGCTGACCTCTATCTCGTCGGCTGCTGCAAGACCAAGGCGCCAACCGCGGCGCCTGCCCGCGAACTGTTCCGTGGCGCGGGTTTCGTCGGGGCCCAAGAGGTCGCGGAGGGAGCTGGCCGGCCCTGGCACATCCTCAGCGCACGCTGGGGGCTGATCGACCCCGATGAGATCGTCGCTCCCTACGACGTCTACCTCGCCGACCTGTCTGCGGACTACCGGCGCGCCTGGGGTGAGTGGGTGGTCGCTCAGTTGGCCGAGCGGCATACGCTGCGAGGCTTGCGCGCGGAGGTCCACGCCGGTGCGGCGTACGTCAACCCCTTGCGGGCGCCCGCCGAGCGCGCGGGTCTGCGGCTCGCTACTCCGCTCGAGGGCCTCACGCGCGGGGAGCGACTGTCCTGGTATGCCGCCCGCAGCCACCATCCCAAGTCACTGCCGGCGCCCCTAACGACGGCACGCGGGCCGTCCCGAGACGACGAGGTCATTGCGTACTTGGGCAATCCGGCCAACGCGGTCGAGCTTGAGACGCTCTCCCACTTACGTGACGCTCTTGGCGGCCCGGGGCTCTACACATGGTGGATCGACCACGAAGGAGCCGCCGAGCTAACGGTTGGCCTGGGCCATCTGGTCGAAGCCGGGCTGCTCTATCTGGGTCAGGCAGGGGCGACGAAGTGGCCAAGTGGCAAGAGGTCAAAGAACACGCTGTGGGGCCGATTGGCGGGAATGCACCTCGGCGACAAGGCCGATATGTCGACGTTGCGGCGCAGCCTGGGCGGCACTCTCGCTGCGGCGCGGGGTGCGATGATCACCGAATCGGACCTCTCTACGTGGATGCGAGCACATCTGCGCGTTGCCCCGCTCGTTGTTGCTGACCGGGACACTCTGCACGCACTGGAAGAGCGGGTGTTGGCGGCGTTGGACCCGCCGTTCAATCTCCGACACGCGAGCCGTACGAGGTTACGAACCGCGCTGAAACGTTTGAGAAGGGCTGGCGGTCAGCCGGGCCAGCAGGACTCCCCAACTGTCATTGGCTCGGGGCTGCCCGGCGAGGCCAGCCAAACTGATCTCATCGAGAAGACGGACCCCGACGCTCATCGAAGGAGCCGGACATGAACGGCACGCGCGAGAGAGGCAAGCTAGCGCTGCTGGACTGGCTGGCCGGAGAAGGCTGTGGCACGAAAGTCAGCCGAGAGGGTCGGCGCACGGTCATCGTGGCCACACGCGGCAACCAACGGCGCGTCTTGCGATGGTCCACCCGGGGCAGCGGCGACTTCCAGATGTCGGCTACCGATCACGGTCGGCTGGGGCGCGAGGATCATTTCTGGGCGTTTGTCGACCTGACCGGACACGACCCGGAGGTGCACATTGTCGCCGAGGATGACGTGCGCGTATTCCTCGAGACGATCTTCGTGGCAGCGAGGGCCCGCACCGGGGGGAGGCGGGTGATCAACAACGACAGCGCCCACCAACGCATCAACACCCGAGAACTCGGCGTTCTGCTGAGCCAAAGCAGGATGTGGTGATCGTTGACACCGCGCGTGTCACGACTGTCAGTCCTCACCGGAAGGATGCCGACCATGCCCAAATCGTTCCTAAGGTGTTCCGCGACGATGTGGTCGCGGTGGCGCGGAAGGCCGAGGGCCACTCCGCTCCTCAGCAGGGCGTCATGTTAAGCGTGACTTGTATCATCACGTCCGCAGATCTTGTACTAGTGAGTCCGCAGAACCGGTAGCCTTGGACCGTGACGGAGTACGTCCCTCGCCTCGTAGACGCCTTGGTGGCCGACCTGATGGCCACGGCACCAGCGATCATGCTGACTGGACCTCGGGCCACTGGGAAGACCACGACGGGGCTTCGTCATGTAGTCGATGCGGCGCGGCTGGACCGGCCGGGTGAGGCCGCAGCCTTCCTGGCGGACCCGGATGTGGCGTTGGCGGCTCGGTCAACGCCGTTGCTCATCGATGAGTGGCACGTGGTGCCCGGGGTTCTCGGGGCGGTCAAGCGCGCCGTGGATGCCGACCCCCGCCCCGGCCGCTATCTGATCACCGGCAGCGTGCGGGCCGACCTGGACGAGCAGACCTGCCCGGGGACTGGCCGACTCGTGCGGGTGCCGGTCTGGCCGCTGACTCAGCGCGAGCTGGGCCAACGTGCGAGTGGCCCTGGTCTGCTGGACCGGGTGATGGCCGATGGCCTGGACGCCGTTGTCGACCCGAGCGATCCGCCGGATCTGTCGGGCTATCTCCATGCGGCCGTCGCCGGTGGCCTACCGCACGCGGCGCTGAGCCCGGACCCCGCCTTCCGGAGGCGCTGGTATGCCTCGTATCTCGAACAGGTGGTCACTCGCGACGCCGAAGGCGTAGGCGCTGGGCGCGATCCGGTGCGGTTGCGACGCTATCTGGATGTCTTGGCCGAGACCACGGCCGGGCTGCCCACGGACACGACACTCGTCGAAGCCGGCGGCATCAACGTCCGGACGGCAGCGGCATACGACCGGTTGCTCCAAGCCCTCGGGGTGCTTGACGTGGTCCCGGCCTGGTCGGCCAATCGGCTCAAGCGCCTGACCCAGCGTGGGAAGCGATATCTGACCGACGGCGGCCTCGTAGCAGCTGCCTTACGCACGGACGCACCCAGCCTGTTGCGCGACGGCGCACTCATGGGACCGATCTTGGACACCTTCGTCGCGGCCCAAGTCCGAGCGGAGGCGTCCGCTTCGGATGCGATGCCGCGGCTCTACCACCTGCGTGATCGGGACGGTCACGAGATCGACCTGTTGCTGGACTACGGGCGCCGGGGCCAACTTGCCATCCAGGTCAAGGCGACCTCTGCTCCGACTCGACATGACGCCCGGCACTTGATCTGGTTGCGTGAGCGACTTCCCACCCTGCGTGCCGGACTCGTCCTGCACACCGGGCCGCGGGTCTACCAGCTAAGCGACACGATCGCCGCTGTCCCTATTGCCGCCCTCTGGTCGTGATGTCGATCTGCCCGTGCGATCCGCCGAGGACGTCCTGTGGAGTATGCGGTTGCCTGTGGATACTCCAGTTGCCGTTTGCGGGATTGATGCTTGAATCTCAGGACAGGGGTCGGCGACGGTCCACGGATGGTTCCCCGAGGCGCGGAGGGTGACGTGTCTGGACGTTCGAGTGTGATGCGGCTGGCCGTTGGCGTCGCAGGGTTGCTCCTGGTTGGGGCGTGCACGGGCAGTCCTGCCCCGGGGCCGTCGCAGACAGCGACAGGGTCGAGTGGGTGGACATCGACGTCGACCGGGACTAGTTCGACCCCGACGGCGACGTCGACGATGGGGGTGACTGCCACCGAGGAAGCCGCCGCCATCGCCGCCGCCCAGGCGTATCTCACCGAGTTCAATCGCGCCATTGTGAGTCGGTCCACGACCACCTTGCGAACCTTGTTTGCAGCGGGTTCGGTGGCCTGTGAGGGGGATGCGGCCAAGATCGATGCGCTCAAGGCGTCGGGCCGCACCATGGTGGGAGGGACCTTGACGTACGCCAACGCCCGCGTCGAGGTGTGGGCTGACCCGACTCACGTGTTGCTGCAGGGGGAGATGACACGTGCCGAGGCGACTGTCAAAGACGCCGCCGGCAAGGTCGTTGACCGCTTCGACGCTTCGACGGGCCCCAAACGGTTCGTGATGGTCAGACTCAACGGGGTGTGGCTCGTCGAGGGTCTCATCTCATGAGGACTTATCTGGTGGCGGGCAGATCCACCTCTGCAGCGCTGTCGGCCTTGCTAATTGCGACCCTGCTGATCTACTGCCCCTCAGCAGCGGCGGCGTGTGACTCACGATCCGTGTGGAACGGGGAGGCGTCAGCGTGCGAGAAGGAGATCGTGTGGACCTACGATCCGCAAGCTCGCACGCTGAACAAGGCAGGAAGGACGGTTGGGTCGCTAGACACGGCGAACGGTCCCAGGTACGACTACGAGATGGGCCTGCGCTGTGGCATTGACGGTGCGATGTGTCCGGCGTCGGCGTTCACGTGTCCGCTCGAGGGTGGCCAACGGGGGCTGATGTACAACGCGTGGGCCTATCTGTTGGACGGGAACGGTGTTCGGGTGCCTGGAGCACGGCCGCTGCAGGGAACGGTGTGTGAGTATCCGGGGCGGTCGGTGCCGGTGGCGGTGGTGGAGGCTGCGGCGCATGAGGAGATCCGCAAGCGTATTCAGGCTCCGACGGTGACCTCGGCTCCGCCGGGTGTGTCGTTGGTGAACTTGTTGACGATCTACTCGACGGTCCCTCAGCCGGAGCCGGTCATCCAGATCACCGCCCCGGTGCCGGGTGAGGTTCGGGCGGTTCCGGAGTATGCGTGGGACTTCGGTGATGGGTTGACCGGACTCGGGCCGGGCTTGGCGTATCAGCCGGGCGACCTGCCATCCACGGTCCCGGGGAAGTATCTGGGTGCCACCTACCTCACCGGTGGGGTCAAACAGGTCCGGCTGACGGTGACCTGGCGCGTGCAGTTCCGCCTGGATGGGCTCATTGATGTGCCGTTGGCGCCGATCGTGTTCACCGGCACCGAAGCCAAGGTGGTGGCTACCGCCCGCGCCGCCCTGGTCAACCACTGATCGTTCACTGATCGCCTCGGTCACTGACTACTCGCTGAGCAGTCCGCTCAGACCGGCAGGGCCCGGGTGTCCTTGACGGCCTTCATCGTCACCAGGCTGCGCAGCGACGCCACTCCCGGCAGCTCACCGAGCCGCTCGGTGTAGAGCGCGTGATACGAATCCAGGTCCCTCACCTGCACCGTCAGCAGGTAGTCCGCGTCCCCCGCAATGAGCGAACACCGCAGCACGTCCTCGATCCCGACGACCGCCTCCTCGAACGCCGCGAGCGTCTCCTGCCGCTGATCGCTCAGCCGCACCATGACGACGACCTGCAGCGCGCGTCCCAACCGCGCGGGGTCCAGCGACGCGGCATACCCCTGGATGTAGCCGCGCTCCTCCAGCGACTTGACCCGCCGCAGGCACGGTGACGGGGACAACCCCACCTGCCGGGCGAGGTCGACATTCGTGAGCCGCCCGTCCTCCTGCAGCGCCCGCAGGATCGCGCGGTCCAATCCGTCCAAGCCCGAGTATGCCGCGGGCTCACCTTCCAGAGACATGATCCACTCCCAGCGTGGTCCAGAACGGCAGGACATGCCAAAGATAGCGGCATACAGAGGCGCGAAAGGGCACCACATGCCACGCGCCCGCTACTAGAATCTCGCCCGAGCCCGCAACGACGCGGCCCGCCCCCGATCGGGGCATCCATACGGACGCGGCCCCTGGGGCCGGGAAACGGTGACGACATGAAGGTCGGTATCCCCGCCGAGGTCAAGAACCACGAGTACCGGGTCGCCATCACCCCGGTCGGCGTTCACGAACTCGTGACGCACGGGCACGAGGTCATCATCCAGAAGGGCGCCGGAAGCGGCTCGTCGATCAGCGACGAGGACTTCGTCAGCCAGGGCGCGCGGATCATCGACAGCGCCGACGACGTGTGGGGCGCGGCCGACATGGTCCTCAAGGTCAAGGAGCCGATCGCCGAGGAGTACCACCGGCTGCGCGAGGGCCTCACCCTGTTCACCTACCTGCACCTGGCCGCGGACAAGCCGCTCACCGAAGAGCTCATGGCCAAGAAGGTCACCGGAATCGCCTACGAGACAGTGCAGTTGCCCTCGGGCATGTTGCCGCTGCTCTACCCGATGTCCGAGGTCGCCGGCTGTCTGGCCCCGCAGGTCGGCGCCCACGCGATGATGAAGGCCCAGGGTGGGCGCGGTGTCCTCATGGGCGGCGTCGGCGGTGTGGCCAACGCCAAGGTCGTCGTCCTGGGCGCCGGTGTCGCCGGCCAGAACGCCGCGAACATCGCGCTCGGCATGGGCGCCGACGTCACGCTGCTGGACACCGACCTGGACAAGCTGCGGATGAGCTTCTGGCGCTACGACAACCGCGTCCACCAGATCGCGTCGTCCTCGCTCTCGATCCGCGAGCAGGTGCTCGGCGCCGACATGGTCATCGGCACCGTCCTCATCCCCGGCGCCAAGGCCCCGAAGCTCGTCACCGACGACATGGTCGCCGCGATGAAGCCCGGCTCGGTGCTCGTCGACGTCGCCATCGACCAGGGCGGGTGCTTCGCGGGCAGCCGCCCGACGACGCACGCCGACCCCACGTTCGGGGTCCACGACGCCATCTACTACTGCGTCGCCAACATGCCTGGGGCCGTGCCGAACACCTCCACCTGGGCGCTGACGAACGCGACGCTCTCGTATGCCGTGAAGCTCGCCGACAAGGGGTGGAAGGGCGCTCTGGCCGCCGACCCGGCGCTGGCCCTCGGCCTCAACACTCACGATGGCTTCGTCACCTACAAGGCGGTCGCTGACGATCTCGACCTGGCCTACCGCCCGATCGCCGACGCCATCGCCTGATCCGTCGCCGAGACCGGGGCATTCCGAATTCATCACACACGCGGGCGTTTTCGCGCCCGCAGAGGCTCAGAAGTGCCGACTTCCTCACACACGCAGGCAGTTTCGCGCGTCACGACCCGGTGCCGCCACGAATTCCTCACACACGCGGGCGAATTCGGGACGCGCAGGCTCAGGAGCGCCGACTTCCTCACACACGCCGATGATTTCCCGGTGAGGGGTGGGGAGAGAGTTGGCGAAGCGGGGACGATGCTGGAGAGGCCCGACCTGGGTTGCTCAGAGGTGGGTGGTGATCCGGGTGGCCAGACTGGCGGCAAGCTCTGGCCTGCCGGTTGGCTCGTCGCCCTGACCGAGTGCCCGGCCCAACGCGAGTCCGAGGATGAACGTGCTCACGGGCGCCAGCGGTCGGGCCAGGCCGCGTGCCACCTGTCGGGACAGGTCGTGGATCGCGGCGACATCGACGAGCGCCGACGGCACGTCCAGGTCGGCGCACACGCCGTCGATCCACGACTGCCACTGCGCCTGTTCGGCATCCAGGTCATGGCTAGGTCTCACGTCGTCCATCGCTGCACGTCCTCCGGGGTATCGATATCCATGGTCACGCGGGCGGGTGCCGACACGGCGACCAGATCGAGGCCGCCCAATAGCCGGCCCATCGACCGATCGGTCGGGTCGCCAAGTGCGTCCGCGGCGCGTTCGAGGGCGCTCGCCCGGTAGAGCCCGAACAGCCATTGCAGTCGCCCGTCGGCCTCGGCGAGGCACCACCCGTCGGCTGCCCGCTCACCGCCGGCACCGGGTATGCCGCACGCGGCCGCCCGTGCCGTCTCGTCGCCTTCGGCCGTCTCGTCGCCCTCGGCTGTCTCGTCGCCCTCGGCCGCCTGGGCTGCTTCGCCGCCCTCGGTCGCAACGGCCGCATCGAGCAACAGCTCCACCCCGGCCTGAGCCTCCGGCAAGTCGCACGCCAAGACCAGCACCAGAGCCGGGGCCAGCGACGCATCAAGATCCGCCGGCGAGTCCTGGTCAGGTGCCGCGCCCGGTCCGGGCGGCTGACTGGAAACCTGGGCACCTGGTGGGGCGGACGGCATACGGAGGGCCCGCAAGCCGGCGACCACCGCCGCCGCGGGCCCTCCGAATACTGGTTCTTCGCGCGTCAGCAGCACACCAGCAGGGACCGGTCCGTCCCCGACGACCACCACCCGCTCAGCCGCCCGAGCCGCATCCAACACGCGATCCAACAACGCCCGACCACCCACCGGTAGGGCGCCCTTGTCGACGCCTCCGAGCCGGGAGCCCCGGCCACCGGCGAGGATGATCGCGTCGAACCGGATCACCCCACGCGCTCCCAACCACGTTGCGGGGCACGGCTTCCCATGACCCGCACGGCGCGCGGCTCACGCGACCGATAGACGATGTAGGGGCGGGTGAGATAGCCGACCGGCGCCGAGAAGACATGCACGAGCCGGGTGAACGGCCACATCGCGAAGAGCAGGAACGCGAGCCACGCGTGCACCTGGAACCCCAGCGGCGCGGCCGCGATGAGCTCCGGCTTGGGGCCGAAGGCGAAGATGCTGCGGAAGTAGGGCGACACCCCGTCGCGGTAGTTGTAGTCGCCGCCGAACTGCAGCCACGACCCGGCGATGGTGTTCCAGATGCCCAGGACGATGACCGCGCCGAGCACGGCATACATGAGCTTGTCGTTGGTCGTCGTCGCGCTGAAGACCGGTCCGGTCATCCGCCGCCGATAGACGAGGATGACCAGCCCCACGACGGCGGCCACGCCGGCGGGGACGCCCGCCGCGAGGGCGATGACGTGATAGGTGTGCCGGCTCAGCCCGATCGCGTCGGTCCATCCCTGGGGGATGACCAGGCCGATCAGGTGACCACCCACGACGCCGAGCATCCCGAAGTGGAACAGCGGTGACCCGATCCGCAGCAGCCGGTCCTCGTAGAGCTGGCTGGAGCGCGTGGTCCACCCGAACTTGTCGTAGCGGTAGCGCCAGTAGTGCCCGACGACGAAGGTCGTGAGACAGAGGTAGGGGAAGATGACCCACAGGAAGGTCGTCATCGGTCGGCTCCAACGGTTGAGTAGGCGTCGTGCGGGGGGAGCCCGGGGAGCGGAGCCCCCTGTGGGTCCAAGTAGTCGGGCAAAGGATTGACGCTGGGGGGGAGCATGGGGGGCGCAGCCCCCCATGGGTAAGGATTGAGTCGCGGGTCCACCGCGTAGGGAGCCAGCCCGACGTCCTCCGCCGGAGGGCCTTGCTCGATCAGGCGGGCGATCGCCTCGGCGTCGTCGCCGACGAGCTCGGGCAGGGTCCGGCTGACCGCGACGACCGCATCAGCCCAGGGAGATTGCTTCTCCTGCAACGACACTCGCAGCACTTCGAGGCTGGCGCGGTGGTCGTTGAGAATCCGCCAGGCCGCGTCGACGTCCGCCGTCGCACCGAACTCCAGCACGACCCCGAGGTGGTCGGGCAACTCGCTGCTGTTCAGCTCGACGCCAGACCGTCGGTAGGCCTGCTTGAGTTGCACCAGCGCCACCCCACGTTTGCGGGTGTCACCGGCGGTGAAGTAGGTGAGGTACAGGCAGCCGCGCCGGGTGTGGTCGAAGGTCTCGACATAGTCCCGCTGCAACCGCCCGAGCGGGGTCTGCGCGAGGTGGTCGGCGAGGCGGCATACCGGCTCCGCGAGGTATGCCGGCAGCTCACCCTCCGCCTGCCGCACCAGTCCCAGCCGGGAGACGAGGGTCTCGGTCGGGTAGTCCAGCAACAGCGAGCAGACCTGCCACGCGATCCGCAGCTGATCGTCGGGCAGCCGCACAGTGGCCGTATGCCGGGTGCGCCGGAACATCATCCGTCCTTCCCGTCGGCTGGGAAGAGGCCCTCGGGGATGCCCTTGCCGTCCCAGGTGAGCAGGTTGACCCGGCCGCGGGTGCTGCCGCCGCTCACCAGCTCGCCGCCTTCGGATCCGCCCGCCCGCGCCTTCAAGGCCCGGAGGTTCTCCAGGGCAACCGGGGTGAGCCGGCCGGAGCCCTCACCCACGGGACCGCTGCCGCCCATCCCGACCCCGCCGTCGCCGTCGAGCGCGCACTCGGTGGCCAATTCCTCAAGGGCATGGGCCTGTTCGGCGTGCGCGGTCGGAATGACGTAGCGGTCGGCATACTTCGCGATGGCCAGCAGCCGGAACATCTCGTAGAGGTCTTCCTCGCTCATCCCGACCGCCTGCGCCATGGCCGGCCCCGGCTCGCGGCCCAAGGTGCGCTCGCGCATGTAGGAACGCATGGCCGCCAATCGTCGCAGCGCGGCGTCGACCGGAGCGGTGTCGCCGGCGGTGAAGAGGTTGGCGAGGTATTCCACCGGGATACGCAGTGTGTCAATCGCGGCGAACAGGTTGCCGGCGTCCTCGGCGTCGTGGCCGGTGTCCCGGATGACGTCGACGACGGGGGACAGCGGCGGGATGTACCAGACCATGGGCATGGTGCGGTATTCCGGGTGCAGCGGCAGGGCCACCTGGTACTTGCTGATGAGCTTCCATACGGGGGACCGCTCGGCAGCCCGCACCCACTCCTGCGGGATCCCGGCCTCACGGGCGGCCCGCTGGACCTCCGGATCGTCCGGGTCGAGGAAGCAGGCGCGCTGCGCGGCATACAGGTCCGTGTCCTTGGCGACCGACGCAGCCTCGAGGACCTTGTCGGCGTCGTAGAAGACCAGCCCGATGTAACGCAACCGACCCACGCAGGTCTCCGCGCACACCGTCGGGAGCCCCACCTCGACGCGTGGGTAGCAGAACGTGCACTTCTCGGCCTTGCCGGTCTTGTGGTTGAAGTAGACCTTCTTGTAAGGGCAACCAGAAATGCACATCCGCCAGCCGCGGCACCGGTCCTGGTCGACGAGCACGATGCCGTCCTCGGAGCGCTTGTAGATCGCTCCCGACGGGCAGGACGCCGCGCACGCCGGGTTGAGGCAGTGCTCGCAGATCCGCGGCAGGTAGAACATGAAGGTCTTCTCGAACTCGAACGTGACCTTGTCCTCGATGCCCTTGAGCATCGGGTCCTTGACGGCGTGCTCCATCGACCCGCCGAGGTCGTCGTCCCAGTTGGCCGACCACGAGACGTTGATCGGCTTGCCGCTGATGATCGAATACGGCCGGGCGACAGGGAAGTTCTTCTGGGCCGGAGCGTTGAGCAGGGTCTCGTAGTCGTAGGTCCAGGGCTCGTAGTAATCCTGCAGCGACGGCAGCTTTGGGTTGGAGAAGATCGAAGCAAGCTTCTTGAACCGGCCCCCCGCCCGGAGCCGCAACCGGCCGTTGGAGGTGCGGGTCCAGCCCCCTTGCCACTCGTCCTGGTTCTGGTAGCCGCGCGGATACCCCAACCCCGGGCGGGTCTCGACGTTGTTGAACCAGACGTACTCGGTGCCCGCCCGGTTGGTCCAGGCCTGCTTGCAGGTCACCGAGCAGGTGTGGCAGCCGATGCACTTGTCGAGGTTCATGACCATCGCCAACTGCGCCATGATGCGCATCAGTACGTCACCTCCTGCGACGAACGACGGCGGATCATCGTCACTTCGTCGCGGTTGTTGCCCGTGGGGCCGATGTAGTTGAAGAAGTAGGCGAACTGCGCGTAGCCGCCGATGATGTGCGTCGGCTTGATCATGATTCGAGTCAGCGAGTTGTGTATGCCGCCCCGCCTCTGGTTGGTCTCGGTGAGCGGAACGTCGACCATCCGGTCCTGCGCGTGCGGCATGTAGATCGTGCCCTCGGGCATCCGGTGGGTGACGATGGCGCGACAGGCGACGACACCGTTGCGGTTGACCAGTTCCACCCAGTCGTTGTCCTTGATCCCCACCTTGTCCGCGTCGGTGTCGGACATCCAGATCGTCTGCCCGCCGCGAGACAACGAGAGCATGTAGAGGTTGTCCTGGTACTCGCTGTGGATCGACCACTTGTTGTGCGGGGTGAGGTAGCGGACCGACACGCTGCGCTGACCGTGCGACTCGGACTGCCCGCCGATCGGGACCTCACCGAAGAGCGTGGTCATGTTGAGCGGCGGCCGGTGCACCGGCAAGGACTCACCCATGCCGATGACCCAGTCGTGGTCGAGGTAGAACTGCTGGCGCCCGGTGAGGGTGTGGAAGGGCTTGAGCCGCTCGATGTTGATCGTGAACGGGCTGTAGCGCCGACCGCCGGACTCCGAGCCCGACCATTCCGGTGAGGTGATCACCGGGACTGGGGCGACCTGGGTGTCGGCGAAGGTGATCTGCTTGCCCTGATGCTCGGCGGCCAGGTCGTGCAGCAGTGTGCCCGTGCGTTTTTCGACGTTCTTGAAGCCGTGCGTGGACAGGTGCCCGTTGGTCGTCGCCGACAGGTGCAGGATCGCGTCGGCCATGTGGACGTCGCTCTTGAGCCGCGGTTGGCCGACACCGACCCCCGACTTGGCCACCCCGTTGCGCCGGCGCAGGATCTTGATCTCGCGCTTGACGTCGTAGGGCACGCCCTTGGTGAGCATCCCGACCTTTTCCATGAGCGGGCCGATGGAGGTCATCTTCTGGAAGGTGGCCGGGTAGTCCCGCTCGGCCACGGCGATCACGGGCATGGTCTTGCCGGGCACCGGCTCGACCTCGCCGGTCCGCCAGTCCTTGACGACGCCGTGCACGGTGGCCATCGCCTCCGGTGTGTCGTGCCACAGCGGCTTGGCCACGATGTCGGTCCGGGTGCCGAGGTGGTCGACGGCGAGCGAGGAGAACTTCTTGGCGATCGCCTTCCAGATGCCCCAGTCGGTCCGGGCCTCCCAGGGCGGGGAGATGGCCGGGCTGAAGGAGTGGACGAAGGGGTGCATGTCGGTGGTCGACAGGTCGTGCTTCTCGTACCACGTCGCCGCCGGCAGGACGATGTCGGAGAACATCGTCGAGCTGGTCATCCGGAAGTCGATCGTCGTCAGCAGATCGAGCTTGGCCTCGGCCGCGTGCTCGGGCCACTCGATGCCGGCCGGCCGTTGCTCCGGCGGTGCCTCGGCGGCGGTCACCGCGTGGTCGGTGCCAAGCAGGTGCTTGAGGAAGTACTCGTTGCCCTTGGCGCTGGAGCCCAGCAGGTTGGAGCGCCACAGGCTGAGCACGCGCGGGTGGTTCTCCGGGGCTTCCGGGTCCTCGACCGCGAACTTCAGTGCGCCCGTGCGCAACTGCTCGACGATGTATGCCGCGGGCTCCTGTCCCGCCGCTTTCGCCTCGTCGGCGAGGGTCAGGCTGCTGCGGTTGAACGTCGGGTAGCTCGGCGTCCACCCCAGTCGCACCGACTGGGCGAGCAGGTCCATGACCCCCTTGCCGGCGAACACGCCGGTGCCCGCGTCGAGGTCGTTCGCCGTGAAGGTGTCGTAGCGGTATTGGCTGGTGTTGACATACCAGTACGCCGTCTGGTTCATGTGCCGCGGCGGCCGGTGCCAGTCCAGCGCGAAGGCCAGGTGCTGGAAGCCCATGATCGGGCGGATCTTCTCCTGGCCGACATAGTGCGCCCAACCGCCGCCGTTGCGCCCCTGGCATCCGGTGATCGTCGTGAGCAGCAGCATCGCCCGGTAGATCTGGTCGGAGTGGAACCAGTGGTTGGTCCCCGCGCCCATGAGGATCATGCCCCGGCCTTGGGTGTCGATGGCGTTCTGCCCCCACTCGCGCGCCAGCCGGATGATCTGCTCGGCCGGCACTCCGGTGATCTCCGCGGCCCAGGCGGGGGTCGCCGGAACCGACCCATCGGCATACCCGGTCGGCCACTCGCCCGGCAACCCGTCGCGGGCCACCCCGTAGTGCGCGAGCAGCAGGTCCAGGACGGTGGTGACCACGCGCCCGCCGACCGTGCGCACGGGCACGCCGCGGGTCTCGTAGGCGACCAGTCCACCCTCGGAGTCGAACCGCGGGAACCGCACGAGGGCGGTGTCCTCGTGCGCACCCAGCAGGGTCAGCCGAGGCTCGATGTCCCCGAGGTCGAGGTTCCACTTGCCCAGGCCCTCGTCGCCATAGCGGAAGCCCACCGACCCGTTGGGCACCGCGACGTCGTCGGTCCGGGCGTCGAGCACGACCGGCTTCCACATGGCGTTGTCGGAGTCCTTCTCGGGGACTTCCAGGTCGCCGGCGACGACGAACTTGCCTGCGTTGTAACACGATACGTCGTGCCGGTCGAGCGACACGAGGAACGGCAGGTCGGTGTAGCGCCGGTTGTAGTCCTCGAAGAACTCGACCTGCCGGTCGGCGAAGAACTCCTTGAGCAGGACGTGCCCCATGCCCATGGCCAGGGCTCCGTCGACGCCCGGCCGGCAGGCGACCCACTCGTCGGCGAACTTGACGTTCTCGGCATAGTCGGGCGCCACGGCGACGACCTTCTGGCCCCGGTAGCGCGCCTCGGTCATCCAGTGGGCGTCCGGCGTGCGGGTCATCGGGACGTTCGAGCCCCACATGATGAGGTAGCCGGCGTCCCACCAGTCGCCGGACTCCGGGACGTCGGTCTGGTCGCCGAACATCTGCGGCGAGGCGTTCGGCAGATCGGCATACCAGTCGTAGAACGACAGCATCGGGGCGCCGATGAGCTCGAGGAACCGGGCGCCCGATGCATAGGACACCGGGGACATGGCCGGGATCGGCGAGAAGCCGGCGATCCGGTCGGGTCCCCACCGCTTGACCGTGTAGACGTGGGCCGCCGCGACCAGCTCGACGACCTCCTCCCAGCTCGCCCGCACCAGGCCGCCCTTGCCGCGTGCGCTTGTGTATGCCGCCCGCGCCGCCGGGTCCTGCTGGATCGCCGCCCACGCGACCACGGGGTCACCGACGACAGCCTTCGCCGCGCGGAACGCTTCGAGCAGCACCCCGCGGACATACGGGTAGCGAACTCGGGTGGGTGAGTAGGTGTACCAGGAGAAGGCCGCGCCGCGAGGGCAGCCGCGGGGCTCGTACTCGGGGCGGTCCGGCCCGGCCGACGGGTAGTCGGTCTGCTGGGCCTCCCAGGTGATGATCCCGTCCTTGACGTAGACCTTCCAGGAGCAGGAGCCGGTGCAGTTGACCCCGTGGGTCGAGCGGACGACCTTGTCGTGAGCCCAGCGGTCCCGGTAGAAGCTGTCGCCCTCGCGGCCCCCGATCTGATGCAGGGTGCGCCCGTCGGCGGACACGGTGGCACCCGTGGCCTTGGCGAAGAAGCGGCGGGTGCCGATCAGGGCGTCGGCCAGCGGGCCGTCCAGGCCGGCCGGCTCGGGTGCGGCGGGACGCTCCACCTGCGTGGTCATCGGGTCTCTCCTTCGAGAGCGGGGGTGGTGAACGGGGTCTCGGTGGTCACCTTGACCAGGCAACGGGTCGGTCCGACGAACGGTCGGACCTCGATCTGGACGGCGTGTTCGCCGACGTGGTCGAGCGCCCCCGTAATGAGGCCGTGGTGGACGCCGCAGACGACGTCCGGACGCACCCGGGCCAGGGCGAGGAAGGGACAGTTGTGCAAGGCGATGGTCACGGTGCGCCCGCCCACGGACGTCGACAACTCGGGGGTGTAGCCCCAGTGCTCCAGCTGGTCGACCATGTCGCCGACCTTGGCCAGCCACCGACCGGCGGTGGTCGCGGCGTCCGCGCAGGCTCGGGTCGGGTCGGCATGATCGGCGGCCCAGCGGCGACCGGCCTCCTCGGGCGTCACCTGCTCGCCCGCGTCGGCCGGCCAACTCTGCGCGAGCAGCCCGGCGAGCACCTGGTAGTGCTTCTGGGTCTCGGCCTCGGTGCCCGCGTCGAGGCGAGGGGCGGCATACAACTTGCGTGGACGCCCCACGCGCGGAGTCCGCTCGAACGCGGTGACGAGGTAGCCGCCGGTGACGAGCTGGTCGAGATGGAACCGCACCGTGGTGACGTGCAGGCCGAAGTGCGCCGCGAGCTCGGCGGCGCTGCGCCCGACCGGCGTGCCGGGGGCAGCGTGGTCCGCGACCACGTTGAGGTGTTCGAGGATCCGCCGGCGCACGTCCGAGGACAACACGGGGATCTGCTCGGGGCTCACAGGGCCTGGTCTCCTTGATTTAGAGGAATCCGGGTGCGGCCCCTATCAAACCACAACCCCTGCGGTGCGATGCACCCCCTCCGGGTGGATTTGCGCTGGTCAGGGTATGTGACGAGCATGACGTAGTTTAAAGGAGGACGGTTGGATTTGCCGGATCGGGGGCCGGAGTAGCGTCACCCGGGGAGTCGTTAACCGGGCCTCGGGCCGCAATTTAGAGGACGCAAGGAAGTGGTCGACGTGCAGCACCAGGGCGCTCTCGCGGGAGAGGTCGTCGCCCCCGTCCATGACACCGGTCGCGGAGCGACCCGGGTCATGGTCATGTCCACGGCAGCCTTCACCGTGATGTTTGCGGTGTGGCTGATGTTCGGGATCCTCGGCCCGTCGATCCAGAAGGAGTTCGCGCTCAGCGATGTCGAACTCTCCTGGGTCACCGCGGTCGCGGTCCTCAACGGGTCGATGTGGCGCCTGCCGGCCGGGATGCTCACCGACCGCATCGGCGGGCGCAAGGTCACCCTCTTCATGCTCGCAACGACGGCGATCCCGGCCTTCTTCGTGTCGAAAGCCAGCGGCTACGGAATGCTGCTCGTCCTGGCCTTCCTCGTCGGCTTCGCCGGCAACCTCTTCTCGGTCGGCATCGCGTGGAACGCCGCGTGGTACGGCCGGGAGCGCCAGGGCTTCGCGCTCGGGGTGTTCGGCGCCGGCAACGTCGGAGCCTCGGTCACGAAGTTCATCGGCCCCCCGATCATCATCGGCACGGCGGGCAGCTCATTCGTCTTCGGGATCCAAGGCGGCTGGCGACTCGTCCCGGTCATCTACTCGGTCCTGCTCCTGGTCCTGGCCGTTCTCACCTACATCGTCGTGCCCCGTCGCGACCGGATGCCCGGGGCCACCAAGCCGATCCGCGAGATGCTCCAGCCGCTCAAGCAGGTGCGGGTCTGGCGCTTCAGCCTCTACTACGTGGCGGTCTTCGGTGCCTACGTCGCGCTGTCGGCCTGGCTGCCGAAGTACTACATCGACAACTTCGGCATCGAGATCTGGCCGGCCGCCCTGCTCACCGCGACCTTCATCTTCCCGGCGTCGTTGCTTCGTCCCGTCGGCGGTTGGGTGTCCGACCGGGTCGGCGCACGCAAGGTGATGTACTGGACCTTCGGCGTCATGCTCGTGACGACCGGCATCCTCATGATGCCCAACGGCCACCTCGTCGTGAGCCACCCCGACGGCACCCAGAGCACGCACCTGGGCTACCAGATCGGCCTGCCGGCCTTCGTCATCCTGGTGTTCTTCCTCGGCGTGGCGATGGGCATCGGCAAGGCCGCCGTCTACAAGCACATCCCCGAGTACTTCCCCGACAACGTCGGCTCGGTCGGCGGTCTGGTGGGCATGCTCGGCGGGCTCGGCGGCTTCTTCCTCCCCCCGATGTTCGCCTACACCAAGGCCTGGACCGGATTCCCCTCGAGCACCTTCGCCTGCCTGTTCGTCGTCACCGCGATCTGCGCGGTGTGGATGCACTACACCGTCGTGCACCTGCTGCACCACGGCTCCCCTGAGCTCGCCGACCACTTCGACAGCGACCACGTGAGCACCCGCGGCTGATGCCGACGCGAGCGGAAGGTTCGCACACGGCATACCCCCGCGAGATCCGTTACCCCCGAACTGAACTGGAGAACCGCAGATGAGCGCCACCACCACTACCCCGCGCTCGCGGGAGTGGCTGCCCGAATGGGACCCGGAGAACGAAGCCACCTGGGACAAGGGCCTGGCCTGGAAGACGCTGGGGATCACGACCTTCACCCTGACCATGGCGTTCGTCGCCTGGTTCCTGCCCAGCGCTCTCGTCCCCAAGCTCAACGCGCTGGGCTACAGCTTCACCAAGGACCAACTCTACTGGCTGGCGGCCATCCCGGGTCTGTCCGGTGGCCTGTTGCGGATCGTCTGGATGACGCTGCCGCCGATCGTCGGTACCCGCAAGATGGTCGCGCTCACCACGGGCCTGCTGTTCTTCCCGGTGCTCGGCTGGGGCGTGCGGGTGCAAAGCCCGACCGCGCCCTACTGGGAGTTGCTCGTGCTCGCGTTCCTCGCGGGCATCGGCGGCGGCGCGTTCTCGGGCTTCATGCCCTCGACGTCCTACTTCTTCCCGCGCCGGCTGCAGGGCACGGCGCTCGGTCTGCAGGCGGGCGTCGGCAACTTCGGTGTCTCGCTCGTGCAGCTACTCACCCCGTGGCTGGTCGGCTTCGGGATGATCGGGTTCCTGGGCGCGTCGCAGCAGATCAAGGTGCCGGGCAAGCCCGACGCGACGGTCTGGTACCAGAACGCGGCGTTCTTCTACATCCCGTTCATCATCATCGGCGCGATCCTCGCCTGGACGATGCTCAAGTCGGTGCCGGTCAAGGCCAACGTCCGCCAGCAGTTCGACATCTTCCGCACCCAGGACACCTGGTGGATGACGCTGCTCTACATCATGACCTTCGGGACGTTCTCGGGGTTGTCCGCACAGTTCGGGCTGCTCATGACGAACCTCTACGGCGCGGGAAACGCGGCCATTGTCAAGGGAACCGGCGCCACCGCGGAGATGCTCGTCGCGGGGTATGCCGTGCCTGACTCGGCCAAGTACGTCTTCCTCGGCCCGCTGGTCGGAGCCGGCGCGCGGGTGTTGTTCTCACCGCTGACCGACCGGATGGGTGGCGCGCGCTGGACCCTCGTGTCGGGTCTCGGTCTGGTCGGCTCGATCATCTACACGATGGGTGGTCTGGTGCCGGACACCTCGTCGGCCGCCGCGCTGCAGACCGGGTTTACCCGGTTCCTCTGGGGAATGCTCGCGATCTTCCTGTTCGCCGGGATCGGCAACGCGTCGACGTTCAAGCAGATGCCGATGATCTTCGAGCGCCGCCAGGCCGGCGGCGTGATCGGCTGGACCGGGGCGATCGCCGCGTTCGGGCCGTTCTTCTTCGGGGTGGGGCTCACCCTGATGTCGCCGACGACCTTCTACTGGATCGGCGTCGCGTTCGCCGTGGTGTGCATCGGGGTCACCTGGGTGCGCTACGTCCGGCCTGGTGCCCCCAAGGTCAGCTGACTTGCTCGGTCGTATGCCGCGTGCCCGCCTCGGGCACGCGGCATACGCCGTTGCACGGCGCTCAGGTCCGGTAGGCGAGCTCGATCATCATGCCGGCCTCGGCGTGATAGGTGTTGTGGCAGTGGGACATCCATCGTCCGGGGTTGTCGGCCTGGAACTCGATGGCGGTCGATCCCATCGGCGGGACGACGAGGGTGTCCTTGCGCAGCCCGCTCCCGGTCACCGCGAACGTGTGACCGTGCAGGTGGACCGGGTGCGCCATCATCGTCTGGTTGGTGATCGACAGTCGGGCCCGCTGACCCGCTGACACCAGCAGCGGGGCGTTCTCCCCGTAGGCCGCCCCGTTGATCGTCCACGTGTAGGAGCCCATGCCGCCGGCCATGTGATACGGCAGCGTGACGTCGGCCTCTCGGGCGGGCAAGCGGGACGCCTCGGCGGGCACCAGTTCGCGCGCCCGCATCGCCGGGCCGTCGAGCTCGGCGGGGAGGGCATCGGCTCCCGGCGCCGACCCCGACCCGGTGCGCACCAGGGCGAGCGCCTGACCGGCCTTTCCATACGGCTTGGCGACCAACGGGAAGATGCCGTCGCCGAGGGTGACCACGAGGTCGTAGCGTTCGCCCATCCCGATGAGCAGCGCGCCGATCTCATGCGGCACCACGGCATACCCGTCGCTGTGGGTGACGGTGAGCCGGTGGCCGCCCAGGGCGAGGGCGAAGATCGTGTCCGAGGCCGCGTTGAGGACCCGGATGCGCACCCGCTGACCGGGTTTGGCCGTGAAGGTGCTCGGCGCCGCCGGGACCCGACCGTTGATGAGGAAGTGCGGGTAGGTCACGTCCCCGCCCATGCCCTCGGCCGGCATCCCCTGCTCGTCCATCCCCATGCCACCCATGCCACCCGGGCCGCCCATGGTGTGACCGCCCATGGAGTGGCCGCCCATGCCGCCCATGGTGTGGCCGCCGGCGATCAGGCCGGCGAGCACGTCGTCGGGCGTGCGGCCCAGCCCATCGAGCCAGTCGTCGATCACGACGACCCACTCCGCGTCATAGCCGCCGGGCTCGCGCGGGTCGTCGACCACGAGCGCGCCGTACAGGCCCCGGTCCAGCTGCACCCCGACATGGGGGTGGAACCAGTAGGTGCCTGGGTCCGGGACGGTGAACTCGTAGGTGTACGAGGCGTTCTGTCCGATGGGATCCTGGGTGAGTCCGGGCACGCCGTCGGCCGGGTTGCGCAGGCGGATGCCGTGCCAGTGCACCGTCGTCGGTGCGGGCAGCTGGTTGTCGACCCGGATCCGGAGGAAGTCACCGGCCGTGGCACGGATCAGTGGACCGGGCACGGTGTCGCCGAAGACCCAGGTGGACACGGTCGGCCCGCCGAGGTCGACGGTGGCGACCTGAGGCGTCAGGGTCCGCTCGACGACGCGCTGGCCAGGAGCCGGGCTGGTCGGTGTCGGTGGCCCGAAGGTCGGCCCGAGCCCATGCCCATCGCGATGCGGGGTGGTGGTGCAGCCGGACAGCAGGCCGGTGCCCAAGAGGCCGCCGAGGGCCCCGCCGAGCACGCTCCGACGGGTGACCGACGGCCGGATCGAGGGCAGGGTCAACGGCTGGGGGTCGCCGATGCGGGTGGGCTCAGACATGGTGCTCCTTGACGGGCGTCGCGGTCGTGGCCACCGGCAGTTCGATGGTGAATGTCGCGCCCCGGCCCGGGCCCTCGCTGGCCGCCCGGATCCGTCCCCCATGGGCCTGCACGATCGCCGCGCTTATCGTCAGCCCGATGCCGGCCCCGTCGCCGGCGCCAGAGCCAGCGCCGTTGCCCTCGGTCCGATGGCGGGCCGGGTCAGCGCGGTAGAACCGCTCGAAGACGTGCGGAAGGTGCTGGGCGTCGATGCCTTCGCCGGTGTCGGTGACGGTGAGCAGGACCGAGCCCCTCGTGAGTGCTGCTGCGCAGCGCACGCTTCCGCCGGTAGGCGTGTGCCTCAGCGAGTTGCCCAGAAGGTTGGTCAGCACCTGCCCGAGCCGCTCCGGGTCGACCTCCACGACCGTGGCGTATGCCGTGCCCTCGGCGCCTTCAGCGCCCCCTGTGCTCTCGGTGCCCTCTGCACCTGCGGCACCTGCGGCCCCCTCGGTGACTGCGGCCCCCTCGGTGCCGTGCGCGTCCTCAAGGCCGGGGGCCACCAGCTGCACCCCTTTGTCGGCGAACCTGTCGCGGACCGTGGCGGCGGTGGACGCGATCAGCATGCCGACGGGGATGTGCTTGCGCTGCAGCGTGATCCGGCCCTCCTCGGCGCGAGACACGTCGTCGAGGTCGGTCGCCAGCCGGCTGAGTCGGCGGACCTGATCGTGCAGGACCTGCCGGGTCTGCGCCGTCCAGGGGACCACCCCGTCGTCGAGGCCGTCGAGGTAGCCCGAGAGCGTGGCGATCGGAGTGCGCAGTTCGTGGGCCAGGTCCGACAGCAGCCGCCTGCGAGTGTCCTCGACGTGTTCGAGCCGCTGCGCCATGTCGTTGAACGACGTCGCAAGAGCGTCCAACTCGAAGGCGGTCCCCGACGGTTGGACCCGTGCGCCGTACTCGCCGCGGGCCATGCGGGTGGCCGCGCCGGTGAGCTCGGCCAGGGGGGCTCGCACCTTGGCGGCGAGCCACCACGACGCCAGGGTCGCGCAGACCAGCGCCACGGCCAGGGCGATGCCCAGCGAGAGGTAGCTGGCATCGGCATACGCCTGCTCGACGTGTCCGATCCCCTCGGCGTCCAGGGCGTGGCCGGCCTGGGCGAGATGGTCGTGGAAGATGGGCGGACCCACGACGGACGCAACGGTGGCGGCGGTGACGACCGTCACCGCCAGGACGACCCCCTGGGCGCCGAGCAGCCGGGCGGCGAAACCGCGCCGCGCGAGCATGGTTGCGGTCCCGCTCATCGCGGCTGCCCCTTCCCCATTCGGTAACCCACGCCGCGCACCGTGGTGACGAACCGCGGACTGGCCGGGTCGTCGCGCAGCTTGCGCCGCAGGTGCGCGATGTGGACATCGACGAGGTGCTCGTCGCCGACCCAGGAGGCGTCCCACACCTCGTCGATGAGCCGTCGCCGGGACCAGGCCAAGCCCGGCCGGGACGACAGGGTCGCCAGCAGGTCGAACTCGGTGCGGGTCAGCTCGACCGATGATCCATCGAGCTGCACCTCACGGCCGGCGATGTCGATCCTCAGGTCGCCGAACACCCTGACCGGCGGGTCATCGGCGGACGTCGCCTCGCGCTCGCCCTGGCGGGGCCGGCGCAACAGGGTCTGGACCCGGGCGACCAGCTCCCGCGGGCGGAACGGTTTGGTGACGTAGTCGTCCGCCCCGACCGACAGCCCGACGAGGGTGTCGACCTCGTCACTGCGCGCGGTGAGCATGACGACGTAACAGTCCGAGAAGGTGCGCACCGCGCGGCATACCTCGATGCCGTCCAACCCCGGAAGCCCGAGGTCCAGGACGATGACGTCGGGAGCCCACTCCCGCGCCGCGGCGAGCCCGTCCGGTCCGGTCGTGCTCACCCGCACGGACAAGCCCGCGTGCTCGAGGTAGGTGCGCACGAGGTCGGCCAACGGCGCCTCGTCCTCGACGACGAGGACGCGCGCGGCGGGTGGGTGCGGCGGCATACCCCCAGTGTCACCTGACCGACCGACTCGGTATGCCGTCCGCTCACCTCCCGCGCCAACCTTGACCGAATCTTCGTCAGACCTCACGGGCGCCTTGACCTGAGTGGGAGACGGTGGTTGACATGACCACATTGGACACCTCCCGCAGCACCGCAACCCGCACCCGTTCCCCGCTGATCCTGCCGATCGGCGTGCTGGCCGCGGCCGCAGCCGTCGTCGGTTGGGTGCTGCCCGACCGAACCGTCGGCACCGGCGCCATGGACGGCATGTCGATGACCCACTACATGGGGTTGCTGGCGGTGAACCAGCCGTGGAACCTCATTCTGTTCATGGCGATCCCGGTGATCCTTGCCGAGACCCTGGCCATCACCGAGCTCGTGCTGCTCTTCCGCGCCGACCCGCCGGCTTGGGTGCACTCGTTGAGCCGGTGGGCCGGCCTGCTGGCCGGGCCGCTCATGGTGCTCGTGCTCGTGCACCTGGTGAAGAACGCCGTCGTGCCGTTGAGCTCCGGTGGCGGCTGGCGTGGGCCGGCCGATGTCATCGCGGTCATCTCCTATCTGCTGGCCGGACTGCCGCTCATCGGGATCGCCCTGGTGGAGGTCGGGCTGGTCGGCCGGGACGCTCGCGATGCCCGCAAGTGGCACGCCATGTTCGTCGGTGCGTTCCTCGTCCTGGCCCACGTCGCGATGATCTTCGGGATGCTCGATCCGGCCGTCCTCGGGTGGGGTGCGAGTCACGTCATGCCCGGAGGCGGGACCATGCCGGGGATGAACCACTGACGGCGGACGCCGCCCGGTGCGGACCGCCCGCGGCGACCCCCCCGGCATACCCATGGGGGGTATGCTGAGGGGGTTCCGCTTCGCCCTCCCAAGGAGATCCGAATGGCCACCCAGAGCTTCCAGGTCGACGGTCTGACCTGTGGTCACTGCGCCGGTCACGTGAGCACCGAGCTCACCGCCGTCGCCGGTGTCAGCGACGTGCGCGTCGACCTCGTCGCCGGTGGCACGTCGACCGTCCATGTCGAGGCCGACCACGAGCTGACCGACGCGCAGATCACCGCGGCGCTGAACGAGGCCGGCAACTACACGTTGGTCGGCCGCTGACGGGATGACGGCCGACGGGATGACCGCTGGGCCCGAGGTCGCCACGGCACCGCCCGCCGAGCCGCACCAGACCCAGCTGCTCGTCGGCGGGATGACCTGTGCCTCCTGCTCGGCCCGGGTCGAGAAGAAGCTCGGCAAGCTCGACGGCGTGACTGCCGCGGTCAACTACGCGACCGGCAAGGCCTTCGTCGTGCACCCGGCCGGGGTGGCGCTCGGCGATCTGGTGGCCGCGGTCGAGTCGGCCGGCTACTCGGCAGCCCCGGCGCCGGTCACGATTCCCGGCTCCGCGGCCCAAGCCAGCGCGAACGGTGAGCCGGACGCGGACCTGGAGCACACGGCATACCTGCGCCGACGGCTCGTCGTCGCGCTGGGACTGAGCGTGCCCGCGGTCGCCCTCTCGATGGTCCCGGCCTGGCAGTTCCGCGGGTGGGCGTGGGTCGTGCTCGTGCTGACGCTGCCCGTGGTTGTGTGGTGCGCCTGGCCGTTCCATCGGGCCATGTGGGTCAACCTGCGGCACGCCGCGACGACGATGGACACGCTGGTCTCCGGCGGCGTGCTGGCGGCGTTCGGATGGTCGCTGTGGATGCTGGCGACGATGGGGGAGCACGGGCACTTCTACTTCGAGACGGCGGCGGCGATCACCACCTTCCTGCTGGCCGGCAGGTATGCCGAGGCCAGGGCCAAACGGCGTTCCGGGGCGGCTCTGCGGGCCCTGCTGCACCTGGGCGCCAAGGACGTGGCGGTGTTGCGCGGGGCCGTCGAGGTGCGAATCCCGTTGAACGAGCTGATGGTTGGCGACGAGTTCGTCGTCCGACCGGGGGAGAAGGTCGCCACCGACGGCGTGGTGGTTGCCGGGTCGTCGGCGGTGGATGCCTCGCTGCTCACCGGGGAATCGGTGCCGGTCGAGGTCGGCGTCGGGGATGCCGTGACCGGGGCGACGGTCAACACGTCGGGCCTGCTACGGGTGCGCGCGACCCGGGTCGGCGGCGACACCCAGCTGGCCCAGATGGCGCGGCTGGTCGAGTCGGCGCAGTCGGGCAAGGCTGCGGTGCAGCGGCTGGCGGACCGGGTGTCGGCGGTGTTCGTCCCCGTGGTCCTGGTGCTGTCCGCGCTGACCCTCGTCGGCTGGCTGGTCACCGGGCATGACCTCGAGTCGGCGTTCACGGCGGCCGTGGCGGTGCTGGTCATCGCCTGCCCGTGCGCGTTGGGGCTGGCCACTCCGACCGCGCTGCTGGTCGGGACCGGGCGGGGAGCCCAGCTCGGCATCCTCATCAAGGGCCCCGAGGTGCTCGAATCGACGCGTCGGGTGGACACCGTCGTCCTGGACAAGACGGGGACCGTCACCACCGGGCGGATGTCGGTCGCCGGGGTGTATGCCGCCCCCGGCCAGTCGGGTGAGCGGGTGTTGGCGCTGGCCGGCGTCGTCGAGTCGGGCTCGGAACACCCCATCGCCCGGGCCATCACCGGTGCCGCTTCCGCGTCGGGCGGCGCGCCAGGAAGTCTGGGGCTCAGCGATTTTCGCAGTTCCGGCGGGCTCGGCGTACAGGGCCTTGTCGATGGGGTGGAGGTCCGGGTCGGGCGGTTGAGCTTCGTCGCGGACGGGTTCGCGCAGAGCGAGGAACTTCGGAGCGAAGAAGCTCGGGGCCAAGAACTTCAGGGCGAAGCGCTTCCGGGCGAAGGGCCGCGGGGAGACCTGGCCGGCGTCGCGGACACCGCGATGGCCGACGGACAGACACCGGTGTGGGTCGGCTGGGACGGGGCGGTTCAGGGCCTGGTCGTCGTCGCCGACACCGTCAAGCCGTCGTCGGCTCGGGCCGTCGAGCTGTTCCGGACGCTGGGTCTGCGGCCGGTGCTGCTCACCGGGGACAACGCGCGAGCGGCTGGTGCGGTGGCACGGCATACCGGAATCGCGCAGGAGGACGTGCGGGCGGAGGTGCTACCCGCCGACAAGGTGGCGGTCGTTGCCGCGTTGCAGGCCCAGGGGCGCGTGGTCGCGATGGTGGGCGACGGGGTGAACGATGCGGCGGCGCTCGCCCAGGCCGACCTCGGCATCGCGATCGGCACCGGAAGCGATGTGGCCATCGAGGCCTCCGACCTCACTCTGGTTCGCGGCGATCTCGTGAGTGCGGTCGACGCGGTGCGGCTGGCTCGCGCGACGTTGCGGACGATCCAGGGGAACCTGTTCTGGGCGTTCGCCTACAACGTGGCCGCGATCCCGCTGGCGGCCTCGGGCCGGCTTACGCCGATGATCGCCGGGGCGGCGATGGCGTTCTCATCGGTATTCGTCGTCACCAACAGCCTGCGGTTGCGCCGGTTCCGGCCGAGCCACTCCTGAACCGCCCGCCGAGATTGACGTTGGGGCGCCTTGGCCCGGCGTGTCCTGCACGCAACGTCAATCTCGGCGGGTGAAGACTCCCCCTGAGGCGGGCGCCGGACTAGCCTCGGTGCATGACCATCCCGCACCTGACGGTCGGTTCCGGCGACCACCATGTCTTCGTCCTGCACGGCTGGTTCGGCTCGGCGGATGGGTGGGGGTTGTTCCCCACCTATCTGGACGGCGCCCAGTTCACTTACTACTTCACCGACAACCGTGGCTATGGCGCCCGGATGGACCAGCGTGGCTACTACAGCCTCGACGAGGTCGCCGACGATGTCCTGGCCCTCGCGGATTCCCTTGACGTGCAAACCTTTTCGCTGATCGGGCACTCGATGGGCGGCGCCGGGGTGCTGCGTATCCTGGCCAAGGCTCCGGGGCGGGTGCGCAAGCTCGTCGGCCTCACTCCGGTGGGCGCGTCCCCGACGCCGTTCGACGAGGCCGGGCGGGACCTGTTCTGGGGCGCCGTCGACGACCCGGGCAAGCGGTTCGGGATCATCGACTTCACCACCGGCAACCGCAACACGGCCACCTGGGTCCAGGGCGTCGTCGATCACTCGCTGAGCCACTCGACGGTCGAGGGCTTCGCCGGCGCTTTGGAGGCCTGGGCTGCACCCGACTTCCTCGCCGAGATCGCCGGCAGCGAGACGCCGATGCTCGTCGTCGCAGGCGAGCACGACCCGGCGCTCGGCGAGGCCACGGTCCGCCAGACCTGGGAGCCGCACTTCCCCAACTGCCAGATCCACGTGATGGCCAACGCCGGCCACTACCCGATGTTCGAGACCCCGGTGCAACTCGCGACGGTCATCGAACGGTTCCTCGGCGACTGAGCCCGGCGAGGCGGGCGAGGCGGCGAGGCGGGCGCAGGTGAGCACGGTCGATCGGGCGGCTGCCCGCGCGCGGGTTGACACGGCATACGCGCGGCTCACGCAGGCCGAGCGGGAGGCGACCCGACTCGTCCACGACCCCGCGACGTACACCCGCGAGGTCCCGTATGCCGCCCTCGCGGCACTGCGGGAGGCGCGCGGCGTCGTCCCGGTGGCCGAGCCGGCGCTGCCGGGCTGGCCGGAGGGGACGGGCTATTGGCTGGTCCTGCGGCATACCGACGTCGACCGGGTGCTCAAGGACCCGGCGACGTTCTCGTCGTCGCTCGGCGGCACCCAGATGCGCGATCCGCGGACCGAGGCGGACCTGGCCTACGTGCGCCGGATGATGCTCAACATGGACCCGCCGGAGCACTCCCGGTTGCGGCGGCTGCTCGCACAGTCGTTCACGCCCAAGGCGATTGGGTCGCTGGAGACCCAGGTGCGCGGGCACGTCGATGGGATCCTCGACCGGATGCTCGCGGGCGGCGCAGGGGTTTCGCGGGGTTCAGCTGGTGCGGGCGGCTCAGCGGGCTCGGGCGGCTCACGCGGCGCGGGCGGCTGGGGTCAGGGGACCTGCGACTTCGCCAAGGACGTATCGGCCGACCTGCCGCTGCTCACCCTCGCGGACGTCATGGGCGTGCCGGCACCGGACCGGTGGCTGATGTTCGACTGGGCCAATCGGGTCATCGGCTGGCAGGACCCCGACTACCGGATCTCGGCCGCCTTCGATCCGAGCGGGGCGACGGATCTGGGGCGGGCGGCATACGCGCTGCGGCCCTCGCCGGGAGCGGACGGGCTGATGCCCGACCCGCGCAGCCGGGAGGGGATGCCCGACCTCTACGCCTATGCGCACGCGCTCGGGACGCTGCGGCGCGAACAGCCCGGCGATGATGTCATGTCGATCCTCATGGCCCAGCGCGACGACAGCGGCGGCTCGGTCTCGGTGCAGGAGTTCGAGAACCTGTTCTGGCTGTTCGCCGTCGCCGGGAACGAGACGACCCGCAACGGTATGCCGGGTGGTCTCGTCGGGCTGCTCGGCTCGGCTGCCGCTCAGGAGGAGTTGCGGGCCCGACCGGACGGCATACCGAATGCCGTCGAGGAGATGCTGCGGTGGTGGACGCCGGTGATGACGTTCCGGCGGACGGCGACCTGTGATGTGGAGCTGTCGGGGGTGTCGCTGACGCGGGGCGACAAGGTGGTCGTGTCGTTCGCGGCAGCCAACCGCGACCCGGAGGTGTTCGCCGAGCCGGACGTCTTCGACATCGGGCGCGAGAACGCCCGGCGACACCTGGCCTTCGGCGCTGGGCCGCATGTGTGTCTCGGGGCGTTCTTGGCGCGGTCGATGATGACGACGATGTTCACCCAGTTGTTGGGGCGGACCGCGTGGCTGGAGGCGGCGGGGGAGCCGGTGTGGCTGCAGTCCAACTTCCAACGCGGGGTCAAACGGCTGCCGATCACGTGGCGAGCGTGAGCGTGACATCAGACTGGTCTGCGACTAGTCTGATTCCATGACGACAACGACGGTGGGGGCTTACGAGGCCAAGACTCATCTGCCGGCTCTGCTTGCCCAGGTGGAGCGCGGTGAGACCGTGACCATCACGCGGCACGGCCGACCGATCGCCAGGCTCATCCCGATCGACATCCATCGGCCCGCCGAACAGATCTTCGTCGAGCTTGATCGGCTTCGTCAGGGAGTCACGACGGGCGGGATGAGCATCAGGGAGATGATCGAGGAAGGCCGTCGTCGATGACCTTCGTTCTCGACTCGTCGGTGGCGCTGTCGTGGTGCTTCCAGGACGAGGTGTCCGCCGCGACCCTGCAGATCCGCGAGCGACTCTCCGCCGAGCGGGCGGTCGTTCCCTCGCTCTGGTTGCTTGAAGTCGCCAACGTGCTGGCGCTCGGCATTCGCCGCGGTCGTCTGACGGCTGAAACGGCAGCGGAGTTCGCGGACCTGTTGGTCGGTTTGCCCATCGATGTGGCCGACCCGGAACGCCGACTGACCGACCTCATGGGGCTGGCCAATGAGCATGGGCTGACGGCCTACGACGCGGCATACCTGCAGGTGGCCGTTGCCCGCGGACTGCCACTGGCCACCCTCGATGCGACCCTCGCCGAGGCAGCCCGCGCAGCCGGTGTGACCTTGCTGGCCTGAGCGGAGGTGTGGGTCGGGGGTGTGCGGGGGCGGAGCCCCCGTGTCGGGAGGGGTTTGTCGGGGGTGCACGGGGGCGGAGCCCTCGTGTGTCGGGGTGTGCGTCGGGGGTGCACGGGGGCGGAGCCCTCGTGTGTCGGGGTGTGCGTCGGGGGTGCACGGGGGCGGAGCCCCCGTGTGTCGGCATACAGTGTGTCGCCATGACCGACGTGACGACCGAGCCCGCTGCTCCCGCGACCTTCCGCGTCCCCACCGACCAGGCGACCGTTCGCGCAAACGACCGCGCGCACGTCTTCCACTCCTGGTCGGCGCAGGGCGCGATCAACCCGCTGCCGATCGCGCGGGCGTCGGGCAGCCGGTTCTGGGATTACGACGGCACGGAGTACCTTGACTTCTCTTCGGGCCTGGTCCACGCGAACATCGGCTACGGGCATCCCAAACTGGTCGCCGCCGTGCAGGAGCAGGCCGGGCGGATGGCCACCATCGCCCCTGGGTATGCCGTCGACGTCCGGTCCGAGGCGGCTCGGCTCATCGCCAGCAAGGCTCCCGAGGGCCTGGAGATGGTGTTCTTCACCAACGGTGGCGCCGAGGCGACCGAGAACGCCATCCGGATGGCTCGCCTGCACACGGGGCGGCACAAGGTGCTCGCGGCATACCGGTCTTATCACGGGGCCACCGCGGGAGCCCTGACGATGACGGGCGACCCGCGCCGCGTCCCGAGCGAGCCGGGCCTGCCCGGGATCGTCCACTTCTGGGGGCCCTACCCCTACCGCAGCGCCTTCCACTCGAACAGCCCCGAGCAGGAGGCCGAGCGGGCGCTGGCGCACCTGCGCGACACGATCATGGTGGAGGGTCCGGGGGCCGTCGCGGCGATCATGCTGGAGACGGTTGTCGGCACCAACGGTGTCCTCGTGCCGCCGCCGGGCTACCTCGCGGGCGTGCGGGCCATCTGCGACGAGCTGGGGATCATCATGATCGCCGACGAGGTGATGGCGGGGTTCGCGCGGTGCGGGGAGTGGTTCGCGATCCAGCACTGGGGCGTCACCCTGACCTCATCACCTTCGCCAAGGGCGTCAACTCCGGCTATGTGCCGATCGGTGGCGTCATCATTTCGAACGCCATTGCGGCGACGTTCCGCGACCGGGTCTATCCGGGTGGGCTCACCTACTCGGGGCACCCGCTGGCTTGTGCCTCCGCGGTCGCCTCGATCCAGATCTTCGAGGAGGAGGGCGTCGTCGAGCACGCCCGGATGCTCGGCGCCGAGGTCATCGGCCCCGAGCTCGCGCGGATCGCGGCGCGCCACCCCAGCGTCGGCGAGGTCCGCGGCCTGGGCGCGATGTGGGCGGTCGAGCTCGTTCGCGACCGCGAGACCCGCGAGCCGCTCGTGCCCTACAACGCGTCTGGGGCTGCCGCGGCGCCGATGGCGCAGTTCGCGGCCGCCTGCAAGGAGCGGGGGCTGTGGCCGTTCGTCCACTTCAACCGCACTCACGTCGTGCCGCCATGCACGACGAGTGTCGAGGAGGTCCGCGAAGGCCTGGCCATCCTCGACGAGGCGCTCACGGTGGCTGACCGGCATACGACATCGGGCTGACGAGGCACCACGGCAGGCGAGGTCGGACCCGGGTCTGGCGGGGCGCGCGGCATACCGGCGACTCGTGCGGCAGGATGGGGCGGTGGCCAGCAGCGCGGGACGACGCCAAGTGAGCGTCGAAGTGGTCGAGCCGCAGATGGCCGACCGCGTGAGACGGGCCTCCGACGTCTACCTGCTCCTGGGGTATGCCGTCCTCGCGGCTGTCGCGATTACCCTCGGCAATCTCGCGGTCGGGACTGCCGACGCGCTGGAACAAGACCTGGCCTTGGCGACAGGGGGGCTGCCGCGGCTGTTGCTGCAACTGTTCTCGTGGGTGGCCGGCGTTGGTGTGCTCCTCCTGCCCATCGGGGTCGGCATCGACATGCTGCTGCGTTCGCGGGGCTGGCAGCTCGTCCAGGCTCTGCTGGCGGCCGGGCTGGCCGCCGGGATCGCCATGCTCATCAAGGCGGCCATCCTCGACGGGCAGTTCACCCAGGTGCTCGCCGCCCTGACCCGGCCGCTACACACCGCCGGGCGAACCAACCCCCTGGATGTGCTCGTCGTCGCGCTCGTCGCGCTTGTCGTTGTGGCCAACATCAGTGGGCGTCGATGGCTGGCCACTCTTGCACCGCTAGTCATCGGGTCGTTGCTCGTCACTGGTTTCCTGGCCGGGGCCAACACGGCTCTGGCGCTGCTGTGCTCGTTCCTGTTGGGGGCGCTGGTCGGGCATGCCGTGAGGTTCGCGTTCGGGACGGCGTCCACACGGGCTCCGGGCACGGCGATCGCGCGGGAGCTGGTCAACGCTGGGACGCCGCTGCAGACGCTGGAACTGGTCGATGAATACGAGGAGGGGGCGCGGCTCTATCGGGGTCTGACGCCCAGCGGGCCGATCGACGTGCACGTCTTCGACCGGGACACCTTCGGGCTGGCGTCCGGGATGCGGCTGCTCAACCGGCTGCGGCTGCGCGGGGCCACCGCGCGCGTCCCGTCCTTCACGCTGCGCTCTGCTCTGGAACACCGCAGCTTGCAGGCCTTGGCGTTGCGGTGGGCGGGTGTCTGGGCGCCGTTCCCGATCGCGGTCTGCGATGTCGAGGGTGCCACCGCCGTGCTCGCGGTGACCCGGGTCGAAGGGGTGCCGCTGCGGGTGCTTGGTGAGAACCTCACCGACGCGCAGGCTCGAGCCGTGGTGCGGATGTTGGTTGCGCTCCAAGAACACCGAATCGCCTTCCGCGGTCTCACCCGCGACAACGTCGTCATCCTGCCCGATGGTGCGGCCGGTTTGCTGTCGGTCGGCGAGGGCGACGTCGGTGGGGAAGACATCTCGCGCCGGGCTGACGCCGCCCAGATCCTCGTCATGCTGGCCCTGGCGATCGGCCCAGAGCGTGCGGTGGATCTCGCCGTCGACGAGGCGGGGCCGCGGACCGTGTCGCGCACGTTGCCCTTGTTGCAGACCCTGGCTCTCGGGCGGGAGCTGCGGGCCGAGTTGCGGTCACACAAGGGGCTGCTCGACCGGTTGCGGGAGCAGGTCCTCACCCTTGAGGACAGCCACGACCAGCCGGCGACGATCGAGTTGCGTCGGGTGACCGTCAAGGGCCTGCTCACGCTCGTGGGTGGTGCGGTCGCGGCATACATTGTCTTGCCGCAACTGGCGCAGGTGGATTTCGGCGCGGTGGTGTCGCGCGCGCAGTGGCCGTGGGCGCTGGCCAGCTTGGTGGCCGCGGTCCTCACGTTCGTGGGGGCGTCACTTGTGCTCACCGGGTCGGTGCCGACGCGGTTGCGGTTCCCGCGGACCTTCATGACTCAGCTGTCGGTGGCCTTCAGCGGTCTGGTCGCTCCGGCAGCGATCGGCAACATCGCGCTCAACACGCGCTATCTGCAACGCTCGGGGGTCCCGGCGGGTGCGGCGGGTGCCAGCGTGGGGCTGGCCCAGGTGTTCCAGTTCACGAGCTATGCCACCCTGCTTGGGCTCACCGGCGTCATCGCGGGGATCAGCCCGCAGGCGTCGTTTCAGCCTCCCGCGAAGGTGGTGGCGGCGCTGCCGGTGGCGCTCGTCATTGTTATCGGGTTGTTCGCTGTGCCGCGCGTGCGTCGCTTCTTCGGCGAGCGGATCATGCCGCAGTTGCGCCAGGTGTTGCCCCAGGTGCTGGCCGTCTTCCAACGGCCGCGCAAGCTTGCCGAGTTGCTCGGGGGCGCGTTGCTGCTGGACGTCTCTTTCGTCGCGGCGCTGTATTGCGCGACGCGGGCGTTCGGGGCGCAGCCGCCGCTGGCGGGGGTCGCGGTCGTCTACTTCGCTGGGGCGATCATCGGGTCGGCGGTGCCGACTCCGGGCGGGCTCGGCGGCATCGAGGCGGCGATGTCGTATGGGCTGACCACCCTCGGGGTCGACAGTGGCACGGCGGTCTCGTCGGTGCTGCTCTATCGGATCGTCACTTACTGGCTGCCGATTCCGTTCGGCTGGGTGTCGATCAACTACTTGAGCAAAATCGACGCGATCTGACCGAACCCCACCCGCGGCGCGCGTCGAATCGCCAACACTCGGCGCAGTTCTTCGCGCGTTTCGGGCACCTGGGCGCGGACTTGCCAACACCGAAGCGGTTACTCGGCGGAGGCAGCCTTTTCTTCGGGGGTGGCGGGGCGCACGACGATGCGGGTCCAGGCGCCGACGTAGATCCGGTCGTCATCGCCGAGCTCGCGCTTGGGCCCGACCTCGATCGGGTCTTCGGGCAAGGCGTCGCCCGCATCACCGACGAATGTCCCGTTGGACGACCCCAGGTCCTCGACGAACCAACGTGTCCCGTCGGTCGTCAGCTGCGCGTGTCGGCGGCTCACTCCTGAGTCGGTGGTGCAGTCGATGTCGGGGGTGATGTGCTTGCTCGCCGACACCCGGCCGATGAGCGCGCTGCGGACCGTCAGCGGCACGACGACCGGCAACCCGGGCGAGGGCATCGGGTCGTCGGCTTCCTGCCCGGCATACCAGTCGGGGTCGATCCACACCTCGGCGACCCACTCCAGTGGGATGACCGGCGGGATGCCGCTGCCCGCTCCGGATGCCGGGGGGGTCGCCGCGGCGGGGGCAGGTATGCCGCCCCCCTCGCCTTCGCCGGCCGTCGCGCCACCCGGTGCGAGGGCAACACCTGCGGGGGGAGCGGACGGCATACCGGAGGCTGGGGACTCAGCCCCGGCGGCCGACGCGCCGACCGGCCCACCCTCACCGGTCTGCGCGCCTTCAGTGCCGCGCGGCATCGCCCCGGTGGTGAAGTCGTAGCCGCAGGCCTCGCAGAACAGGCTCTCGGGGACGTTCTCCGTCCCGCAATTCGGACAGGCGAGCCCGCCGGGACTCGTGGGCGGTGGCGCGGCGCTCGCCTCAGGGGCGCCGGACGCACCGGACTGGGTGGCGTCGATCTTCGCCCCGCACGTGTCGCAGAAGTCCGCTGCAGTCGAGTCATGGCCGTTGGGGCAGACGTAGGTCACTTCTTGATCCTCCTGGTCTTGGTGGAGGCCGTGTCGAGAGCCATCTCATCCAGCTTCTCGACGCTCTTGCGCAGCCGAACGGTCCCGGCCTCGGCATCGTCGATCTCGACGACCTTCTTCAGCCGCGAGGTCATCTCCTCGTCGCCGGTCGCCGTGGCGATCTGCACGGCTCGTCCGAGCTTGCGCGTGGCGCCCGCGTCGTCGCCGGCCGCCTTGGCGGCCAGCCCATCCTGGATGGCGGCGGCGAGCTCGGCCTGGCCGGTATAGCGGGCGACCTGATCGTCGATCCGGGTCGTCAATGAGTCGTCGTTGGACCAGGTCGCCTTGACGAGCGCCTGAGTCTGCACTTCGTCGCGCACGACGATCTGCACGCGCGAGGCGAGTTGCTCCTGGCCGATGCTCTTGGCAGGCAGCCGCACGGCGACATGGTAGTCGCGGGTCTCGTCAGCCCAGGCCCCGGTCGGGAAGGCCGCCGTCAGTGGGTTGACCTGAGAACGCTTGGCGGTGATGTCCTCCAGGTTGGGCGCCACTTGCTTGACGAAAAGCACCTGCGCGCCCTGGGGCGCCCACACCCGCACGTCGACCGAGGCGACTCCGCGAGCCATCGACGCACGAATGAGCTTCTCGAACTCGTCAGCCATGCGCTCCGGCGACGGGATGAGGTCGACGGTGCCCAGCAGCGCCGAAGCAATCCGACGGGCCTCGTCGATCTGCCACCGGTCGCCGAGCCCGCGCACGTCGCACTGGAAGAACCCCGTGGCTCCCTGGATCGCCCACGTCAGCTGGTCGGGGGTCTCGTGCTCGTTGGTGCCGTCGGTGAGCAGGATCGCGTGTCGCTGGATGACCTGCGGCACGGAGAGGAAGACCTCCTTGGCCTTGGTCAGCCAGGTGCCCATCGCGGTGCCGCCATCGGCGCGGAACATTTGGACCGCGGCGGCGGCCTCCTGCCGGGTCCGGGCATCCATCCGCACCATTTGGGTCATCCCATAGCCCGGGTAGACCAGCGTGCCCACGTGGTTGCCGGCGATGACGGCGAACCACGTCCCGTCGGTGATCTCGTTGAGGGCGACGGTCGCGGCATACCGGCCTTGGGCGATGCCGTTGGCACCCATCGAGCCGGACGTGTCGACGATGAGGATCTCCGCGGCCTCGCCCCCGCCGCCCATCCGGGTCTCCCCAGCACCCGAGCAAGTGACCCGGACGATCGCGTGGACGTCGGTGCCGCCGTCGGGCAGGAATTCGTTCTGGAAGACCTCAGTCGTGAACTGTGCCATCGGGGCTGTCCTCTCGGTCGGCAGCGGGGCTGGGTGCGGGGTCGGGAGCAGGATGGAGTTCGGGAGCGGGAGCAGTTTCGGGGGCGTCGGTCGCCGGGGTGGTCGCCTGCGGTGGAGCGTATGCCGCCGGGCTGGCTTCCGTGGCACCCGGCGGGCCCGCGCTGGTCGGGATCGCAGCAATGGGGTTCGCAGCGGTGGGGTTCGCAGCAGTGGGGTTCGCAGGCATTGCGGCAGGTTCGACGACGGCCGAAGCTACCGGAGGCGGACCAGCGGTCGCTCCGACCCGCGCCAATGCCACGGTGATGTTGTCGACGCCGCCGCGGGCGTTCGCGAAATCGACGAGGGCCTGCGCCAACGTGGGCGGGTGCAGGCCATGACCGCCGAGCCCGGCCACCGTGTCGGCGACGAGTTGGCGCAGCGCCACCGCGTCCGAGCAGTAGTTCCACAGCCCGTCCGAGCAGAGCATGAGCCAGCCGTCCTCGGTGAGCTGCAGCGACGCCGTGTGCGGGGTGAGGTCGTCGGGCGAGTCGATCCCGAGCCATCGGGTGATCGCATGGGCGTTGGGGCCGGTCTCGGCGTCCTTGCGCGGCATACCCTCGCGCATCTGCTCTGCTGCGAAGGAGTCGTCCGCGCTCAACTGGCGTGGCTCGGAGGTGGGCGCATCGGGCAGCCAATAGGCCCGACTGTCACCGACGTTGCCGACCACGGCCAAACCCTCGTCGATGAGCGCCGCCACGAAGGTGCAGGAGGGAGGCGTCGGCGCGTTGACGTCCGGGGTCGTCTCGACCACCGCCTGGCGGGCTGCCACAACCGCGTCGCCCAGCCGCTTGGTGATGACCCCGACGACGGCATCGGGCAGCCCCATCCCACGCGGGACCGGGTCGTCGAGCACCTCGCGGGCGGCTCGCGCGGCGGCCAGGCTGGCGATGTGGGAGTCGGTCGTGTTGGAGACGCCGTCGCAGACGACGAGGACGGCCTGCTGCAGGGGCCGAGTCGACCCCAGCAGAGCCATAGCGTCCTCGTTGCGTGAGTGCCGACGCCCGATGTCGCACACCCCGCCGACCCACGCGGCAGGCGACTCAGCGAAGTGGTCTCGGGGGTCGGGTTGTTTGGCCCCGCACGTGTCGCAGTAGCCGTCCAGGTAGCCGCCCGTGCCGCACTGGGCACATCGGGCCGCAGCCGGCGCGGGGTCGACCTCGGTCGCCGCACCTCGGGACACCGGGCCGGTCCAGCCCAGATCCAACGGCGACTCCAGACCCTCGTCCGCAGTCTGGGCGCGCACCGGCGCGTGTCGGGTCTGGGTCTCACCGTTGCGGGTGGCCGTCGGACCGGCGGTGGCGGGAGTCGGCAGGGCCGCGCCGAAGTCGTGGCCGCACTGCTCGCAGAAGGCCGCGTCGGGGGGACGCTCGGCACCGCACGCCGGACAGGCTGCGGACGCTGCCGCGCTGGCCCCCGCTCCGGGGGTGCCGGCCGGCGAGCTCACAGGACGCTCCACGGTCGGACCGCGTTGGCTCGGTCGATGAGCGCGACCCGCTCGCCTTCGTCGGGGGTGACCGCCGCGAGTTGCCGGTATGCCGCCTCCAAGCCCTGCCGCACGCCGCTCACCGTGGCTGGGTGACCGGCCAGGGTGACGCCCTTGTTGGGCCCGCCCTGGGGAGAGGACACCCAGGCGAGGGCGCGTTCCAGGACCGCGACCTTGAGCTGCGCCTTGTCGGTCGGGTCGATCGGCACGCCGTCGACGCTGCGCAGGGCCTCGGTGAGGGCCGGCAGGCCTTGGCCCGACTCGGCGAGCAGCCGACCGCGCTGTTGTCGGGCCGGGGCATAGGCCCTGGAGCTCGTGGGGATGAGGTCCAAGGCATCGACAGCCCCGGTGACGTTTCCGGTGGCCTGACGCACTCGGGCCATCCCGAAGGCACCCACCGGGGTGTAGTTGCCGTCGGTGCGGGCGCACACGGCATACAGGGAGTCGGCGATGGGGCCTTCCCCGCTGACCTCGCACGCGAAGGCCAGGCCGAGCTTGGGGGCGAGCTCACCGGGGACTTGACCGTAGACGGCGTTGAAGGCGGCCTGGGCGGCCGCGTTGTCGCGCCGGGCGAGGGCGGCCAGGCCCTGGATCCAGACCGCTCGCCACTCCCACGGGTCTTCGCGCAGGAGGTTGTTGGTGACGGCTTCGACCATGGCGTTGTCGCCCCGGTCCAGCGCGGTGCGGGCCAGCTCGAGCTGCACGTCGGGCGTGGCCGGGTCGGCAGCGCGCAGGGCCTCGAACCGCTCGTGGGGCTCCATCGCGCGCACGTCGCGGACCAAGGCGGCCTGGGGGTCGTGGGGGTCGGGTCGCAACCGCGGCAGGGACCACCACTCGAGCCGATCGGTGGAGATCGACGGCTCCTCGAACAACAGCGACGTGGCCGACGTCGTGGCCCGTCCGGTCTTGGCGTCCTGGGCCACCACCTCCCGCAGCACTCCGAGCATCTGGACCCGCAGCTCGTCGGCGCTGGCGAACCGGTCGTCGGGGGACTTGGCGCACGCCTTGAGCAGCAGACGGTAGAACGAGTCGTAGCGGGCGAAGACGGGTGTCTCCTCGACCGGCGGGAGCGAGTCGACATATGTCGTCTGGTAGCCGCGGAACTCCGTGGTGAGCACGACGAGGCTGCGGCCAATGGTGTAGATGTCCGAGGCCACCGACACCCCTTGCTCGGCGACCTCGGGCGCTTGGTAGCCCAGCGTCCCGAAGATCGCCGAGTCGTCGTCATCCATCCTCCGCACGCCGCCGAGGTCGATGAGCTTGAGGTCATCCCCGACCTGGATGACGTTGTCGGGTTTGAAGTCGCAGTAGGCCAGGCCGAGGTCGTGCAGGTACTGGAAGGCCGGGAGGATCTCAAGGATGTAGGCCAAGGCCTGGTCGACGGGGAGCGGGTCATAGCGGCCGGTCTTGCGCATCCGCTGCTTGAGCAGGGCCTTGAGCGAGGTCCCGCCGACATACTCCATGACGATGTAACCGGCGCCTTCGTGCATGACGAAGTTGTAGATCTCGACGATCCGGGGGTGCTCGACCTGGGCGAGGAAACGTTGTTCCGCGATCGCTGCGGCCAGGGCGTCGGGGTCACCGGTGTTGAGCAGGCCCTTGAGGACGACCCAACGGTCCGAGACGTTCCGGTCGCGGGCGAGGTAGATCCAGCCCAGCCCGCCGTGGGCGAGGCAGCCGGCCACGTCGTACTGACCCGCGACGAGGTCGCCGGCCTTGAGCTTGGGGTCGAAGGAGAAGGCCTGGCGACACTTGGGGCAGAACCCGTTGGTCCGTCCGGGCCGGTCGCCTTGGCTGCGACCCACCTTGGTGCCGCAGTTGGAGCAGAACCGCTTGTCCTCCGGGACGACCGGGTCCTTCATCACCGCGTTGGCGGCGTCGATCGCGGGCACCGGTGGGATGACGGTCAGCCCGGCGCCGAGCCGGGCGGCCCGCATCCGTTGGCTCGATGACCCGACTCGGCGAGTGGCCTTGGTGCCGGTCTGTCGGGCCCGCGCGGAGCCCATGACGGTCGCCGAGAGCCGGTTGCTCGCGGTCGAGCGGGTCGCGCCGATGGGGGAGCCCTCTGCCGCAGGCTCTTCCGACTCGCTCTCGGCCGCGGTGCCGCAGACGTCGCAGTAGCCGTCGAGGATATGGCCGGGGCAGCCGGGTTGAGCGCACGGTGTGCCGTTGGGGACGGACGACACCTGCTGCGGCTGCGGGCGGGCGGCAGGGGTGATCGGCTCCTCCTGCTCGGCAGACGGGGGCGCCGAGGCGGCCGGGACGTCGGGCGCCGCCGCGGCCCCTGGCGTGCCGCACACGTCGCAGTAGCCGTCGAGGATCGACCCGGTGCACCCGGGCTCCTGGCACTTCGCGGCTTGGGTCATCGGGACGATGCTCCCTTCCGTCCGGAGGACGTGTCGGTCGTGCGCAGTGACATGGCGTAGGCCTGATAGGCGTCCCGCAGCGCCCGCGCCCGACGGAGGTCGGTGGGGACCTCCGCGACGACGGTCGCCAGTCGCTCGCGCAGGTGGTCCAGATCGGGGTCGGTCACGCCCGTGGCGCGCGCCTCGACGGCCAGCGCACCGGCATACCCGGAGATCTCGTCGCGTTCCGCGAGCGGTTCCCCGTATGCCGTGTGCACGACGGTGAGCGCTCGACTCACCGCGTCGAGGCGCTTGAGGTAGGAGTCGACGGCGGGACCGTCGGCAGGGACCGGTCCGAGGGCGCGCAGGTCGGGGACCGCGAGTCGGGGGGCCGGGATCACCGTGGCGACACAGCGGTCGACCAACTGCTGGACGGCGACGCTACGGGCGAGCAGTTCGTCGCGCAGCTGGGCTGCTCGGGCTGCGTCGCGGGCCGTCTCGACCCGACGTCCGGCACCGACGATGAGGTCGCGTTCGGCTCCGGCGGCTTCGAGCTCTAGGGGTGCGAGCAACCCGCCGACCTCGGCGCCCCGCTTGGCGCGGTCGGTGACGTCGACGAGACGCTGCTCCAACCGGGTCAGCAGGGTGCGAGCGGCTTCGCGTTCGAGGCCGGCCGGAGCCATCCCGACATGGTCGCGGATGCGTTCGATCGTGGCGCGGACGTCCTTGAGCCGGGTCCCGACCTCGGCGCCGGATGGTTCCAGGGACAGGCGGGCCCGCAGCGACGAAGTCATCGCATCGCACAGTCGGCACGCCTCGGGCAGCGACAACCCGAGCGCACCCGAGGTGGCCGGGGAGATCGTTGCCGCCGCCGAGTTGGGCGCGACGTCGAGGCGGCCCCAGACGAGGGTGGAGAGCCGGGCGGCCTCGGTGGGACCCACCCGGCCTGAGTCGAAGGTGACCGTCAGCAGGTCGTAGCGGTCGGAGATCGCCTTCCATAGCGCCATCGACACGAGCATGTCGCGGCTGAACGAGTCACGCTCGCTGGAGGCCAGGGCCGCGGCGTCCAGCGAGTCGAGCTCGGCCTTGCGCTTGTCCCGCCAGATGCCGAGGTCGCGCAGGTAGGCGAACGCCTCGTTGACCGCTAACGGACTGCCGAGCCGTCCGGGTGCATCCGGTGCGACGGCACCAGGCAGCGCCCCACCCGCGGCGGGCTGGGGGATCGGGTCGATGGACAGGCTCACGTCGAGGTCACCGTCACTGCCGTCCGTAGACACCGGTCGGGGGTGCCGGGGCCGCGCCAAGGGAGGGTGCCAGCCACCGGTCGTAGCTGGCCTTCCACCGGCCGTCGGCCTTCATGGTCTCCAGGAGCCGGTTGACATATTGGACGAACCCCGTGTCGGCAGCGTTGAACCCCAGGCCGTAGGGCTCGTCGGTGATCGCGGTCTGGGTGGGGACGACGGCATACGGGTCCTGGGCGACCAATCCCGCCAGGACAATGTCGTCGCCGGTGATCGCGTCGACCTTGGCCTGTTGGAAAAGCAGGAGGCACCCGGTGTGGGTGTCCGCGGTGACGGCGACGGCGCCCTTGGGGACGAACTCCTGCAGTTTGGTCAGGCTGGTCGTCCCCGTGGGCGCGCAGACCTTGGCCTTGGCGGCGGCGAGATCGTCCAGGCTCTTGGCGGTGCTGCCCTTGCGGACCAGGACCTTCTGGCCGGAGTGGTAGTACTCCGAGGAGAAGGCGATCGGCCAGTCCAACCAGCGGGTGCAGTTCATCGTCATGTTGCGAGCGATGATGTCGACCTTGCGCTCGACGAGGAAGGACTGGCGCTGGCCGGCCGTGATGACGACAAGCTGGACCTTGGTCGGGTCGCCGAGGATCGCCTTGGCGATCTCACGCACGAGGTCGATGTCGAAGCCCTCGATCTGGCCGGCGAGCGGGTTGCGGGCGCCCATGAGCAGGGTGTCGGCCGAGACCCCGGCGATGAGGTAGCCACGGGCCCGGATCTCGGCGAGCCGACCCGTGAGCGCGCCGGCAGCGGGCAGGGTCGCCACCGGGTCGTAGCTCTGCACTGGGTTGAAACCGGCTGGAGCCGGGCTGCACTTGGAGGCCGTCGTCGAGGGCGCGGCGGAAGTCGGCGGGGCGCTCGACGCCGCGGCTGTCGGCGTGGGGCTCAACGGGGTCTGGGAATAGCCGCCCCCAGCACACGCCGCCAACGACACGAGCACGGCGGTCCCGACGGCCCACAGGGGGAGGTGGCGACGCGGCATACGGGTCATCGGTATTCCTCCACACGCTTGGCGATCCCGCGGGTGGCAAGCACAGCGGCTGCCAGCCCCACGAGCAACAGGACGACCGCGGTCGTCGAGGCCCGGGTTGCCGGGCCGTCGACGTCTTTGACCAGCGCGGCCTGGAAGCCGTCGACGGCGCTCGCGCTGGCCTTCTCGAAGGCAGCGAAGCTGGCGCGTGGCGTCTCGGTGGCTCCCGTCGCCTTGGCGACTGCGGCATCCCACGTGCCCGCGTTGTCCAGCCCGCGCACCTCGACGTGGGCCTTCTGGTATGCCGTCCACGCCTGGCTCAGCGCGCTGGCGCTGCCGGTCCCGCCGAACCAAGTCACCCCGCCCAGGGCCGACAGGTTGGTGGTGACCGTGGCGTCGTTCTTGGCCCAGGCGGTCTCGTTGGCGCTCGCCTGGCCCCGTCGGATCAGACCGAGGCTCTCGTTGGCCCGAGCGTCGAAGGCCGCGGTCCGGGCGCTGGTCAGGGCGAGGGTGCCAGCGAGCTGGTTGGTGGAGACCTTGCGGGCGTCGGCGGCGATCCCGCCGAAGATGACCATCCCGGCGATCAACCCGACGAGCACGGCGACGGTCGCCGCGGTCACTCCGATGTTGAGGTAGCGGTGGGTGCGCCGTGCGAGCCAGAGACCGACCAACGCCAGCACCAGCACGGCAACAGCCCCGGTGACCAGCGTCGGCCACGAGGAGCCAGCCATCGACAGCTCGCCGCGCGAGCGCTCGGCGTTGGCCTGCAGGAGCGCCTCCAACGGCGGGACGGCCGCTGCCCGCAGCCCCGCACTGGCCGAGGTCATGTAGGTGTTGCCGATGGGCATGCCCTGGCGGTTCTCGGCCCGGGCGCGTTCGACGAGCCCGGCGTAGTCCTGCAGGGCTGCGTTGAGCGCCGCCAGGGCGGCGCCGTCCGCCGGTTGCGCCGCCGCCGCGGTCGCGATCGTCTCGGCTGCGCGTTTGAGGGCGGCCTCGTAGTCGGCCCGCTGGGCCGAGTCTTCCAGTCCGCCGACGAGGAACGCGTTGGTGGCGTCGGCATCGGCCCGCAGGATGTCGGCATAGATCGACTGCACCCGCACGACCTGGTCAGTGGTGGCTCCGGCCCGCCCGAGCGCCTGCGCGCTGGACCACATGTTCCACGCCCCGACAACCCCGAAGAGGACGGCGGCGATGGCCGCGACCGCGCCGAGCATCCGCATCCGGCCGGGCGTGCCGCTCGCCTTGCCCTTCACCCAAGCGGTCACCCGCGGTTTGGTGGGGGTCACCACGGCGTTCGGGTATGCCGGTCGCGCACCTTGCCCTGTCGGCGCCAGGACCGCGGGGCGAGCCTGCGTCGGTGCGGGCGAAGGGGCTGCGACCGGCGGCGGGGCTGCTGCCTGTTGGCTCATGGTTGGGTGGCTCCTTCGTCCGTGGCGGCCTCAGACGGGTCGCTCAGCGAACCCGTGGGCGTCTCGGTGGGGGTTGAGAGCGCCGGGTCGGGGGCGGGCGGCATACCGTCGTCGCTGGCGCGACCGTCCCCGAAGGTGACGAGCTCGACGGGCTCATCGGCGCGTTGGTCGGCCGTGTGGTCGTCGGCCGCGTCGGCCTCGGAACCGGGCCCGGTGAAGTCTTCGACCCGCAGCTCCTTGAGCTGCTCAGGCGTGAGGTCGGCCTGGAGGTGCAACCGCCAGGCCTGCCGACCGATGGCCTCTTCGAGGGCGTTCCGGGCGAATCGGCCGTTGCCGAATGCCTCGTTGCGCGGCGTCGCGGCGAGCACGGTGCGGAAGTGCGCCTCGGCATCGGGCGTCACCGTGTAGTCCGCCGCCGTCGCGAGTTTGTGCAGGATCGCGACGATCTCGTCGTCGGTGTAGTCCTCGAACTCGATGACCGTCTTGAACCGGCTGGCCAGGCCGGGGTTCTGGGCGATAAAAACGACCATCGGGTCGGGATAGCCCGCCACGATGACGACAAGGTCGTCGCGGTGGTCCTCCATCTCCTTGACGAGGGTGTTGACCGCCTCCTGGCCGTACTGGTCGCCGGAGAGCGCATAGGCCTCGTCGATGAACAGCACCCCGCCATAGGCCTTCGCGCACGTCTCGGCGGTCTTGATCGCGGTCTGCCCGAGGTAGCCGGCGACCAGCTCGGACCGGTCGACCTCGACGAGTTGCCCCTTGGACAACAGCCCGAGCGCTTGGTAGATCCCGCCGACCATCCGGGCCACCGTCGTCTTGCCCGTGCCGGGGTTGCCGACGAAGACCAGGTGTCGGGTGATGTCGGCGTTCTTCAGGCCCGCCTCGCGGCGCAGCTTGTCGACCTTGAGCATGGCCACCTGTTGGTGGACCTCACGCTTGACCCGTTCGAGGCCGATCATCGCGTCGAGATCGGCGAGCAGCTCCTCGACGGTCTTGGTCGGCTTCGGGGGCTCGGGCTCGGCGGGCGGCGGGGTCGGCGCGGTTCCCGGGTCGGCTGCTTGGGTGGGTCCGGACGTCGAGTCACCGCTCGTGGGCGGCTGGGTCGGCCCCCCCGGTATGCCGCCCGCTCCCGTCGACCACGGGAACGGGGTGAGCGTCGGGGTCGGCCAGGCGGCGTCCCATCCGGCTGAGGTGGGGGAGGCGGGCGAGGCGGGGGAGGTGGGCGAGGCGGGGGAGGACGGCATACCGGCCACGTCTGGGGCGGGGACGCGCGGGTTGGCCAAGCGGGCGGCCTCCAACTGGGCGGCGGCCGCGACGGCGGCGTTCCCGGTCACCCGCAGGGTCGGCTCGCCGAGCCCGCAGGCGGCCGAGGCGACCTCGGTGAGCGCCTTGGCGTATGCCGTGGCTCGACTCGGCGCGGTGGCGGCCAGCTCGCTCAACAGCGCGGTCGGCGCTCCCCGGGACTTGCGTCCACGGCTGGCGGCGTCGAAGAACGCGGCATTGGCGGCGGCCAGGTCGGTGGGACCTGCGTCGAGCGCGGCGCACCAGTCCAGGGCCGCGCGAGGCGCGGCTTCCGCGATTGCGGCGGCGAACACCATGCCCTCGTCTCGGGCCCGGTCGGGCGCCAGGCCCGCCTCGGTCGCCACGGCGACAAGACCGTCGACCGCTTCGCGCAGCGCGCTCATCTAGCCCTGCCTTCCGATGGGGGGTTGCAGCCGGATGTCCGGGGTCGCGGGTGCCTGCGGGGGGGTCAACGTCGGAGAGGGTGCCGAAGGTGCCCCGGAGTCCGGCGTGACCTGCGGGTGCCTCGGGGCGGCCGAGTCCGGTGCAGGTGCCGGGCCGGGACTGCTCGGCATGGGCGGGAGGGGCGTGCCCGCACCGAGGGCCAGCTCACCGCCAGTCGAGGCGTGCCCGAACTTCTCCTGCAGGAACCGTCCATGGATGACCAGTGCTTCAGCATCGGCGCGGTTGATCGCGTCGAAAACCCGGTCCATCGTCCGGCCGAGCAGGTCCAGCTGGTCGACGAGGATCATCAACGGAGTCTTGCCCCGGTCGACCGGTCGGGAGTCGGCCCACTCGCGGGGCAGCCGCAGATATCCGCCGATCGCCTCCGGAAGGTAGTCGGTCGCTGTCGCCATGACGTGATAGGCCTGGGTGCTCCCGCCGCCGAGCCGGTCCATCCGCGGGATCGTCTCGCGGACCGTCTTGGTGACCCGGCGCAGCCGAGCGAGGACTTCCGGCCGGACCTTCCCCGCGACCGCCATCGCCTCGACCTGGTCGACGGCCGCGAGCAGGTCAGCGGCCGTCGGGACGCGGGGGATCGGCGTCTCGGGCGGCTGCTCCTGACGCCCGAACAGCCACTCGCCGATGCCCATGGTTGCTGATTGTCCCCTGTCCGCGTCTGTCTGTCTGTGGTGGTCCGCCCTGACCGGTCCCTGACCGACCCTGGCTCCTGCGCTCGTGACCCCGTTCGGCCGGTATGCCGTCCGCGCAAGGTGGCGGGACGGCATACCGGCGGACGAGTGGCTCGGCCCGCGGGAGGTGGGCCGGGACGGTCAGCGTCCGATGTCGAGCGAGCCCATCTGGACGTTGGGGTTGACCCGGTTGGCGCGCTCGAGATAGGTCCGCGACTTGGCGACCTCGGTCTCCAGGGTGCCGATGGTCGCGGCCATGTTGTCCAGGGCCTGCACCTTGAACGTGTCGATGGCGTCCATCGTCTGGTAGATGTTCGCGAACGCCGCCTGCAACTGCTCGATGCCGATGGTTGCGCTCGCGGCCTGCTCCTGGATCCGGACCGAGTTGTCGCGCAGCATCTCCGACGTCGACTGGATCAACCCGGAGGTCGTCGTGTTGAGCGCGGTGATCTGGTCAAGGACGAGCTTCTGGTTGCCGAGGGCCTGGGCGACGATGACGGCTGTGCGCAGGGCGGACACGGTCGTCGTGGAGGCCCGGTCGACGCCCTTGATGAGCTCGATGTTGTTCTTGATGGTGATGTCGATGGCCAGGTAGTTCTGGATCGACACCGCCAGCTGGGTGAGCAGGTCCTGGTGCTTTTGGCGGACGTAGAACAGGACGTCCTGCTTGAGCGCGGTCGCCTTGTCCGGGTCGGCCGCCTCCAAGGTGGCGATCTGGGCGGCCATCTTGGCATCGAGCCGCTCGGCGATGTAAACGTATTGGTTGAGTCGGCCCATCGAGTCCCAGAGGTTCTGCTTCTCCAGGTTGAGTGCGACGTTGTCGCGGTGCAGCTCGTCCTGGCCCTGGCGCAGCGCCTGGAGGATGCCGTCGAGGTGGCTCTGCGCCGACTGGTACTTGCGGAAGTAGTCGGTGATCTTGTCGCCGAACGGGATCATCCCGAGGACTTTCTTGACCCCGGTCGCTTGGCTCGGGTCGAGGTCCTCGACGGTCCGACGCAGCTCAAGCAGGGTCTTGCCCACCTTGCCGCCCTCGGACAGGCCGCCCTCTTGCAGCGCCTTGACCGGTGACTTGAGCAGTCGGTTGCTCGACTCGGCCGCGCGGCGGATGTCTTCGTCGCCCATGACGCGGACGTCGTTGGCCTTGGTCTCGAACTGGGGGGACTTGGGGGCGGCGGTCATGAGCGCCTGCAGGTAGCTCTCGACCTTGGCGTCCAGCCCGGGCAGCGCGGCCTCGGGCACGGCGGGTGCCATCCGAGGAGCGGCCGTCGTCGGGATCGGCTGGGCGGCCGCCGCTGGCGGTTCAAGGCGCAGCGAGTCGTTGGCCGCAGGCGGCGCGAGCGGCTGCATGGCCGCGGCGGAGGTGGCGGCGTCCTGGGCGCCGTAGGGCGGCTGGCTCATCTGTCTCCCTGTTCGTGCAGCTGGTGTGACGGGGTATGCCGTGGTCTGGGTGTTCCGGGTCCGGGGGGTCCGTGTCGGGCGTCGCGGGTGCGGGCACCGATAGTCCAGACGTGCGGCCAATCTACGCGGTTCCCTTGCGGGTCGTCAGGTGAAGTCCGGCACCGCTTCGTGCGGCACGGGCACCAGCCTGGGGCACCAGCCTCGGGTCACCGGTGCACGACCGCCGACCCGAGCATGTATGCCGCGACAAGGAACAGCAGCACGGCGAAACCGCGCCGCAGCGCCTGCGGAGAGGCACGCCGGGCCAGACGTCCGCCGAGCAACCCGCCGAGGATGGCGCCGACGGTGAACGTGGCCACGAGCGGCCAGTCCAGGGACGCACCCTGCACGAGCCGCGCCGCCAGGGCGGTCGCGCTGTTGAGGGCGATGACCAGCAGCGACGTCCCGATCGCCGCCCGCATCGAATAGCCCAGGACCAGGGTGAGGGCAGGGACGATGGCGAACCCGCCCCCGACCCCGAAGAAGCCGGTGAGCAGCCCGACCCCGACTCCGACGGCAGCGATCGGACCGAGCCGACGAACGGTCGGGCCAGAGCCAGCCGTGTTTCCTGAGGCTCCCACGACTCCCGAGGCACCCGAGGCGGCCTCGCCCGTCGCTATCGCCACGTCCGGGTCGTCGTCCGCACCGCCGGGGGTCTGGCGCACCATGAGCCCACCGACGACCGCCAACAGACTGGCCAGCAGGACCACGAGCACCGCCGCTGGCACGGCCGCGGAGGCGAGGGACCCGGCATACGTGCCGACGATGCCGACCACGGCGAGCACGACCGCGTCGAGCAACCGGGCGGTGCCCCCGCGCACGTGGCTGACGGCGGTCGAGGCGGCACTCACCCCGACGATGACCAGGGACGCGGTAGTCGCGTCGTGCGGCGGCATACCGAGGACATAGATGAGGACCGGGATGGTGAGGATCGCACCGCCACCGCCGAGCGCTCCCATGACCGCGCCGGTCACCAGTCCGAGTGGGACGGCGATCCAAGGCATCTCGCCACTCTAGGACCATTGCGGCGGGCGCCTGGCACCGACAGCGGCCAACCGATTTCTACTGCGGTGGGGCGAGCGTGTAGTCTCTCCGACGCACTCCAGCGGCCCTCGCGGGCCGGGTGGGGCGCCCCAATAGCTCAGTCGGCAGAGCGTTTCCATGGTAAGGAAAAGGTCTAGGGTTCGATTCCCTATTGGGGCTCGGGATCAGGCATAACGCCGGATCGCCACGGCGGGATAGCTCAGTTGGTCAGAGCGCACGACTCATAATCGTGAGGTCGCGGGATCGAGCCCCGCTCCCGCTACTGCTCCGGTGAGCCCTCGGTTCCGGACCGCCTGCAGGTGGTTGGGGATCGTGGATTTCCCGGTTCAGCGCCCCATCCCGTACCCTTGAGCGTTGCGCGTGCGCCTGAAGCGCATGTCCGCCCGTTCGACGCTCCACCCATCGACAGACCAGCAGCGAGGTAGCCACCGTGGCCAGCAAGACGACCGACATCCGGCCGAAGATCACCATGGCGTGCACCGAGTGCAAGAACCGCAACTACATCACCAAGAAGAACCGCCGCAACGACCCCGACCGGTTGGCGTTGGCCAAGTTCTGCCCCAAGTGCGGCAAGCACACGGAGCACCGCGAGACCCGCTGAGGCTCGCAGCCGGCATGCGTTTCTAGGCCGCGTCTTCCCGATGGGAAGGCGCGGCCTGTGTCGTATGCCGTCCCCGCCGGTCCGCGGGTCCGCGGGTTACCTCGGGACCGGCGCCGCCGACCCGGCAGCGGCCGTTCGCGCGCACGCGCGCGTGCCCCACATCACGGGACCTCGGCCCTTCCCCAACACGCGACACGCTGGTAACGTTCGCGAGTTGCGTTGCCCAAAGTGAACTGCTAACCTTTCGAACATGAACAACGGGTGAACGACCGCAAGGTCACAGCCCAGCGCACCTCGAGCCGTCACCAACAGGGTGACGACGTGAGATCCCAAGGGGGGATTGACATGCGCAAGCTCATCTCGCTGTACCGGAACGACTACAAGGCCACGCCTTGCATCGCGAGCCTTGCGGTGCTTCCGCTGAAGCCCGAGGCCTGAGCCGACTCCACGGTCGAAGCCCCTGTCCGCCTGATGGCGACGGGGGCTTCCCCGTTTTCTAGGCCTGGGCGGTGGCTGCGGTGCGCGGACGGCATACCCGGTGCTCTCCGGCCACCACGACGACGGGGTGGCCTAGGCTTCCGGTATGCCGGTCAACCCCGAGTTCGCGGGACGGGTCTACCCTCCCAGCGCCCCCTACGGCGTGAGCGCCGCCAAGATCAAGGAGTTCGCCGAGGCGGTCGGGGCGACCGATCCGGCGCACACCGACCGAGCGGCCGCGCAGGCCCGCGGCTACCGTGACGTCATCGCCCCGCCCACGTTTGCGGTGCTCGTGGCGCAGCGCGCGGAGATGGAGTTCATCTTCGACCCGGAGGCCGGAGTCGACTTCAGCCGGGTCGTCCACGGCGAAGAAACCTTCATCCATCACCGTCCGATGACGGCCGGCGACGAGATCGTTGGCGTCCTCACCGTCGACTCGGTCAAGGCGGCCGGCGGCCACACGATGATCGTCACCCGCACCGAGCTGTCCGCGGGCGAGGAGCCGGTCTGCACCGCCCTGTCCACCATCGTCGTGAGGGGAGGCGAGTGATGACCGACCTCGCCGGTGGCGCGACACGTGCGCGCAGGTCGTTCGAGGGCGTGTCGGTGGGGGAGTCCCTGCCGGCCAAGACGGTCCACGTCGACCGGGCCCGCCTCGTCCAATATGCCGGAGCATCGTTGGACCGCAACCCGATCCACTGGGACGAACGCTTCGCCAAGCACGTCGGGCTGCCTGACGTCATCGCGCATGGCATGTTCACCATGGGGGCGGCCATCACCGTCGTCACCGAATGGGTGGGGGACGCTGGCGCGGTCCTGCGTTATGGCACCCGCTTCACCAAGCCGGTTGTCGTCCCTTACGAGACCGGGGCCGATGTGCAGTTCTCGGGGACGGTGACCGCGGTGGACGAGACGGCCCGTCAGGCCACCGTCGAGATCACCGCCACCTGCGGTCCGGACAAGGTGCTCGGGCGCGCCGCCGCTGTCGTTCAGCTCGCCTGACGTGCGCGAAGCCTTCGATGCGCCGCTCGCGGCGCTGACCACCATGCGGGTCGGCGGCCGCGCCGATCGGCTGGTCAGCGCGGAGTCGGTGGACGAGTTGGTCGACGCGGTCCGCCAGGTCGACGACGCACAGGAGCCGTTGCTCGTCCTGTCCGGCGGCTCCAATCTCGTGGTCGCCGACGAGGGTTTCCGCGGCACCGTGGTCCAGGTCGCCAACCGCGGCGTGCGGGTGGAGTCCCGAGACCACTGCAGTGGGGTGACGATCCGGGTCGCAGCAGGCGAGCCCTGGGACGACCTGGTCCTTCGAGCAGTCGCCGAGGGGTGGTCGGGGATCGAGGCGCTGTCCGGCATACCGGGCTGCGTGGGGTCCACCCCGGTGCAGAACGTCGGGGCCTACGGCCAAGAGGTGGCCGACACGATCGCCCAGGTCCGGGTCTGGGATCGCGACCGCGAGGCGGTGCGCACCCTGGCCGCTGCGGACTGCGGCTTCACCTATCGCGACTCGCTCTTCAAACGGAGCGCCGGTCGGTTCGTCGTCCTTGAGGTCGTCTTCCAGCTCCCGATCGGCGATCTGTCGGCCCCGGTCGGTTATGCCGATCTCGCCGCCGCCCTGGAGGTGGCCGAAGGAGAGCGGGTGCCGCTGGCCGATGCGCGGGAGGCCGTGCTCGCGCAGCGTCGCCGTCGCGGGATGGTTCTCGACGGCGCCGACCACGACACCTGGAGCTGTGGGTCGTTTTTCACCAATCCGATTCTCTCGCAACAGGATTTCGAGGTGCTCCAGGGGCGGGTCGCCGCTCGGCTCGGTCCCGACGGTCCCACCCTGCCTCGCTGGAACGATGCGGCCGGCGTCAAGACGAGCGCAGCGTGGCTCATCGAACGCGCGGGGTTCGGCAAGGGCTTCGGTATGCCGGGTCCGGCCGCCTTGTCGACCAAACACACCCTCGCAGTCACCAACCGTGGCTCGGCCAGCGCGGCGGATGTCGTTGCGTTGGCCCGCGCGGTGCGTGACGGGGTTGAGGCGGCCTTCGGTGTGCGCCTGGTCAACGAACCGGTCCTTGTCGGCCTGAGCCTCTAGACGGCGAAACCTCGTGCTCAGCCGACGATCTGGAGGCTGAAGACCTTCTTGGCGAACTTCGTCTTGGTCCCGGTGACGACGATCTCGGGGCGCGTGTAGTCCAACCGGATCGACGCGGCCCCCTTCGGATCGACCTTGAAGACGACCCATCCCGTGGCCGACTGGGTCGCTGGCACCTCGGCTGGGAGCAGCGCCCAGCCAGCGGTGGCCAACTGGGCGTCGACCAACGGGTCAGCACGGTTCGGATACTGCGACCCGGTGACGAGCGAGAAGTCCACCTCACGCAATGGCGCGGTGTATTTCGTCCCCGCTTTCCACGTCATCTCGATGGCGATCAGTTCGAACGCCGCGGCCTGCGCGGCCGACCCGCTAGGCCAGGGCAGAGCACGGGCCATCCGCAGCACCGAGATCTCGTGACCGAGCGAGTCGTCCTTGATGACCTTCGAGATCGCCACGAACTCTGTCGGCAGCGGGCCGGTGAGAGCGACGGCCGAGGCCGTTGCGGTCGGGAGGGTCGTCGCCGCCGGACCGGTGATGGTCGCCGTCGACGTGGGTATGCCGGCCGGGCTGCTTCCCGCTGCGGTGGCCTGCGCGGTGACCTCGGCGGTTGTGGTCGCTGTGGGTGCGCGTGACGGCACCGCTGCCGAGGACGTCTCGGTCGGCACAGTGGAGCGGGGCGCGGTTGCGGCACCGCTGGAACACCCCGACAGGGCGCCGAGGATGGCCAGGCACGCGGCGGCAAGGAGCCGCCCAGGGCCGTGGGTCGGCCTTCCGCAGACGCCCGCCGCGGCTGCGCTGGGGGCCGGGCACGACGGCATACTCCTCACGCGGGCCAGCCTAAACGCGGCTGGGTCCGGGCCACGAACCCGGCCGAGGTGAGGCAGCGCGGAGATCGAGATGCCGGGTCACGCGCGGGCAAGCCAGGCGTCGACGTCCCGTAGCGCACGCAGGCGGATCGAGTCAGGAGCCCGGCTGGCCCGGATCGAGTCGCGCGCCAGCTGCGCCAGTTCCGGGTCCGTGAACCCGAGTGCCTCACGCGCCACGGCGTATTGCCCGACCAACCGGGAACCGAACAGCAGCGGGTCGTCGGCACCCAACGCGACCGGTATGCCGTGCCGCACCAACTCGCGCAACGGCACCTCTGCGGGGCTCGCGAAGACCCCCATCGCGACGTTGCTGCCTGGACACACCTCAAGGGCCACCCCGGCCTCGGCCACCTCGTCGAGCACCCGCGGGTCCTCGACCGAGCGGACCCCGTGGCCGAGCCGGTCGGGCCGCAACGACCCCAGCGTCTCCTGAACTGCGGCAGGGCCGAGCAACTCGCCGCCGTGCGGGACCAGGGCCAGACCGGCCCTGCGGGCGATCTCGAAGGCGGGCGCGAAATCGGCCGTCGCGCCGCGTCGCTCGTCGTTGGAAAGGCCAAAACCGACGACCGTGCCCGGGCCGTCACCGGCATACTTCGCCGCCAGCCGGGCCAACGTCCGAGCGTCCAGCGGGTGGCGGATCCGCGAGGCGGCCACCACGATCCCGACCCCGACGCCGGTCGCCGCCGTCGCCTGGGCTGCGGCGTCCAGCACGATCTCCAAGGCTGGGGTCAGGCCCCCGACATGGGGCGCATAGGAGGATGGCTCGACCTGCAGTTCAAGCCACCGGGAGCCTTCGGCAGCGTCGTCTGCGGCTGCTTCCGCAACGACGCGGCGCATGGCCTCCTCGCCACGGACACACGATCGGGCCAGGTCATACAGCCGTTGGAAGCGGAACCAGCCTCGTTCGTCCGTCGCATGCAGCCGGGGTGGCCAGTGGTCGGTGAGCGCGTCAGGCAGCCGCACCCCCCGGCTCGCGGCGAGGTCGGCCAGGGTGCCGATCCGCATCGAACCGGTGAAGTGCAGGTGCAGATGCGCCTTCGGCAAGGCAGCGAGCGATCGTTGCCCGAGATCCGGGACGAGAGTCGGGTCGGCGTTCAGTCCTCGAGGTCCTCGTCGGTGTCCAGGTCGATGATGTGCATCGCCGCCTCCTCGGCCGACGCGCCGCCGCCGTCGATCCCCACGTCGCCGGCGAAGACGTCGTTCTCGAAGGCCGGGTCACCGTCTTCGGCACTGGCGACGATGCGACCACTGCGGGTGCGCCCGGCTTGACCGACGAAGTCCTCCTCGGCGTAGATCGAGTCCGGGTCGTCACCGCCGAGCTTCTCGCGTCGGGCCCGCTCGAAGCCCGACTCGTCCTCGGGGGCGCCATAGGCCGAGTAGGGGTCCGGTTCTTCCTGCAGGATCCGCTGGTCGATGGTCTCGTGGCCGCGTTGTTCGGTTGCCGTCGTCCCGAAGGCATAGGACCCTCGGGGACGGTCCGGCGGCGAGTAGCCCTCGTCGAGGATGTCGTCGACGCCGCGGTCCACCAGGGTGTCGCCCGGCTGCAGTTGGTCCTCGTCGTCGACCGACCACACCTCCAACCCGTCGGCGATGGTGTCGTTGTCGAAGGCAGCCTCATCGGTGCTCATGACCTCACTCTGCCACCTTCATCACGTTCCGTGCGAGGTGGTGAACACCTCACCTCCGACCCCTTGTCCGCGCGCTCAGTCACGCAGGACGCGCACCGTCTCGAGGGTGGGGTCGGCGGCATACGCGATGCGCACGCCGGCCCTGTGCGCGGCCCGCAGGGCGGTCACCGTCTCCTCGGTGACGCGCTCACCAGGGGCAAGGACAGGTATGCCGGGTGGATACGGCGCGACGAGCTCACCGCAGGTGCGTCCCACCGCACGATCCGCGGGCACCGTCTCCTGAGGAGCGAAAAACGCCTCTCGTGGCGGGCAGACCTGTTGAGGGACAACGCTCCACGCGATCGAAGCGGCAGGAGGCCGAGGCGTGCCTCGGTGTCGTTCGACGAACTCCACGAGAGTGTCGCCGAGCCGTTCCAGCGTGGCGGGCGGGTCGGCCAGGGTGACCATCGCCACGAGGGTGTCGCGGTCGGCCAGCTCGACCGGCATACCGAGGTCGATGAGGTCAGCCTCGATCCGGGTGCCGTCAGCGCCCGTGCCGGCCAGGAGCAGGCAGACCTTGACCGGATCGACGTCGGGGCCATCCAGGACCGCGAGACCGGGGACGGCGCGCAGGCGGGACCGCAGGGCGCCGACGCCGTGAAGCAGGCGGCCCAGCAGGTCCGGTCCGTCCCGCTCGAGCAGGGCCCGGCTCGTGTCGATGCTGGCGAGGATCGCCCCCGAGGGGCTCGTCGTGGCGGTCGCCTCGATCGCGGCGGCCAACCGGGCCGGGTCGATCCGCTCGGTCCGCGCCAGCACGAGCGCCCCTTGCGACCACGCCGGAAGCGTCTTGTGCGCGCTGGTCACCAGCGCGTCGGCACCTCTGGCCAGGGCATGTCCGGGCAGCCCCGGGTGGAACCCGAAGTGCGCCCCCCACGCGGCATCCACGACCAGGGGTATGCCGCCAGCCCCCCACCCGTGCGCGACCGCAGCCAGGCCCTCGATGTCAGCGAACGTGCCGACATAGGACGGGTCACCGACGAAGACGGCAACGGCATCGGGCGCGCCGACCAGCGCGTCGGTGAGGGCCTCGGGGGTGATGCCGCGCGGCATACCGAGGTCGTCGACGGTCGGGCACACCCACACCGGTGACAGTCCGGCGAGGACCAGCCCGAGAAGGAGCGAGCGGTGCAGGGTGCGCCCGACGATGACCCGGTCGCCGGGGGAGCCGACGGCCAGCGCGAGGGCCTGGTTGCCGTGGGTCGACCCACCGACCGAGAACCGGCACACGTCCGCTCCCCAGAGCCCGGCCGCCTTGGCCTCGGCGGCGGCGAGCACGCCGCGGGTCTGGGACATCGTGTCCAGACCGGCATACAGGGGCACGTCCCCGGCCACGACGTCGCCGACCAGGTCGAGACGGCGCTTGTGTCCGGGGATGGTGAACGGCGTCGGACCGGCTTCCTGGAAGGCCAGCCAGGCATCCAAGGCCGGAGCGTCGGCGCGCAGTCCGCGAGGGTCGGTGGGCATGCGCGCCGCTGGCTCAGTGTGCTTCTGCCAGCAGCCCTTGGATCCGAGCCACGCCTTCGGCGAGGTCGGCGTCTCCGAGCGCGTAGGAAAGCCGGAGATAGCCACTCGGGCCGAACGCCTCACCCGGCACCACGGCGACCTCGACCTCGTCGAGGATGAGCGCGGCGAGCTCGGCCGAGGTGAGTGGCTTCGCGCCGCGGATCGTGCGACCGAGGACACCCTTGACCGACGGGTAGACATAGAAGGCACCGGCCGGGGTCGGGCACTGGACCCCGTCGATCTCGCTGAGCATGGCCACCATGGTGCGTCGGCGGCGGTCGAACGCCTCCTTCATCGCGTCAACGGCGGAGAGGTCTCCGCGCAGGGCGGTGATCGCGGCCCGCTGGGCGATGTTGTTGACGTTGCTCGTCAGGTGGCTCTGCAGGTTGGTGGCCGCGGCGATGACGTCCTTGGGCCCGATCATCCAGCCGACCCGCCAGCCGGTCATCGCGTAGGTCTTGGCGACGCCGTTGAGGACGATGCAGGTGTCCGCCAACTCGGGGACCTCGACGACGATGCTCGTCGCCCGCGCGCCGTCGTAGGTGAGGTGCTCGTAGATCTCGTCAGTGATGACCCAGATGCCGTGCTCGTGGGCCCAGCGGCCGATCTCACGGGTCTGTTCGGGGGAGTAGACCGCGCCGGTCGGGTTGGACGGTGAGCAGAACAGCAGCGCCTTGGTCCGCTCGGTGCGCGCGGCCTCAAGCTGGTCGACGGTGACGAGGTAGCCCTGCTCCTCGCCGGCGAAGACCTCGACGGTCGTGCCGCCAGCCAGCGCGATCGCCTCCGGGTAGGTCGTCCAGTAGGGCGCGGGCAACAGCACCTCGTCGCCCGGGTCGATGATCGAGGCGAAGGCCTGGTAGACCGCCTGCTTGCCGCCGTTAGTGACCAGCACGGACGTCGCGGGGGCGGCATACCCGCTGTCGCGCAGCGTCTTGGCCGCGATCGCCTCGCGCAGTTCGGGGAGGCCAGCGGCGGGCGTGTAGCGGTGGTTGGCGGGGTTACTCGCCGCCGCGATCGCCGCCTCGACGATGTAGTCGGGCGTCGGGAAGTCCGGCTCGCCGGCGCCAAAGCCGATGACGGGCCGACCCTGGGCCTTGAGAGCCTTGGCCTTGGCGTCGACGGCGAGGGTGGCGCTTTCGGCGATGGCGCCGATGCGCCGAGAGACACGGCGGGGGACGATGAGGTCGGTCACAGGCGACATGTTCCCATTGGGCCGGGGATGTCCGTGCGTCCGGTCCGCAGTTCGGGCGGGGATCTCCCAGGTATGCCGGTTCGCGCCGGGCCGCTGCCTCACGTATGCTTTCCCTTCGGTTGGCTTTCGAGACCATGCTCAGTCGTGCCCGCAGCAAGGTGTGGGCATCCCAGTGGGCAGGTCACGCTCACGCCAGTCGACTGCCGGATCTCCCCAGGTCCGGCGGAGGGCAATAGCTCAATTGGTAGAGCACCGGTCTCCAAAACCGGCGGTTGGGGGTTCGAGTCCCTCTTGCCCTGCGTCAGTAGTAGGACCTGATCGAGAAGAGGCCGCGTGACCGAGTCGAGCACCGCACAGACGGGCAGCCGTGCTGTCCGCCAGCGGCCCGGTGACGGCAACCCGTTCAGCCGCTTCTTCGCTGCCGTGTCGTTGTTCGTCCGCCAGATCCTTGACGAGCTGCGCAAGGTGGTCCGCCCGACCGGGTCCGAGCTGCTCAACTTCACGGTGGTCGTCATCCTCTTCGTGCTCGCCATCATGGCGATCGTCGCGGGGCTCGACTTCCTCCTGCACCGCCTGGTGCTGTGGGTCTTCGCCGGCAGTTGACGGTGCCGATCTCGCACAGGCGGGCGGGTCTCATTCGGGCGCTACCGCGCCCCACGACGCAAGGAAAGTAGGTCCAGGCCGTGGCCGACCAGGACGAAGTCCTCGACATCGAGGCGGACGACACGCAGCTCGACGACGTCGAGGCGGTTGCCGACCCCGCATCCGAGCCTGAGGTCGTCGCTGGGTCGGTCGTCGAGACGGCCGAGGCCACTGAGGCCACTGAGGCCACTGAGGCCACTGAGCCGATCGACCCGGTCGCCGAGTTCAAGGCAACGCTGCGGGCCAAGCCGGGCGAGTGGTTTGTCGTGCACTCCTATGCGGGCTACGAGAACCGGGTCAAGGCCAACCTTGAGACCCGGATCATCAGCCTCAACATGGAGGACTACATCTTCGAGATCGAGGTCCCCATGGAGGAGGTGACCGAGATCAAGAACGGCCAGAAGAAGCTCGTCCGCCGCGTTCGGATGCCCGGTTACGTCCTGGTCCGGATGGACCTCACTGACGCATCCTGGGGTGCCGTGCGGCATACCCCTGGCGTCACCGGCTTCGTCGGCAACGCCCACCAGCCCATCCCGCTGACCCTTGACGAGGTCTACCGGATGCTCGCCCCCGACCTGGCCCCGGCGGCTGGCCCGGCTGGCGCTGGCGCGGTGGGCACGGGCGGCAAGACCAAGGAGATCCGGGTCGTCGACTTCGAGGTCGGCGAGTCCGTCACCGTCATGGAGGGCCCGTTCGAGACCCTTCCGGCGACGATCTCCGAGATCAACCCCGACACCCAGAAGCTCAAGGTGCTCGTCTCGATCTTCGGCCGGGAGACCCCGGTCGAGTTGTCTTTCGGTCAGGTCGCCAAGATCTGACCGGACCGCTGACCGTGCACGAGCCGGTCGGCACTGCAACCGGGTCATCGCCCACGGCGTCGGCCCACACCCGAGGAGAACAACAGCATGCCCCCCAAGAAGAAGAAGATCACCGGCTTCATCAAGCTGCAGATCAACGCCGGTGCGGCCACTCCCGCCCCACCCGTCGGCCCGGCGCTGGGTCAGCACGGCGTCAACATCATGGAGTTCGTCAAGGCCTACAACGCGGCCACCGAACACCAGCGCGGCAACGTCATCCCGGTCGAGATCACCGTCTACGAAGACCGGTCGTTCACGTTCGTTACCAAGACGCCGCCGGCCGCCGAGCTCATCAAGAAGGCCGCCGGGATTGCCAAGGGCTCCAAGGAGCCGCACAAGACCAAGGTCGCCAAGCTGACCGCCGAGCAGGTCCGTGAGATCGCCCAGCAGAAGCTCGAGGACCTCAACGCCAACGACGTCGAGATGGCCGCCCGGATCATCGCCGGCACGGCCCGTTCGATGGGCGTCCAGACCGAGGGTTACTGACCCAGTCGGAGGCTTCGCCCCCGACCACCCCCGCAGACGGGGCGGCTTCGGCCGAACTGAAGGCACAATTGAAGAAGCGCTCGGACGCTTCGCGTCTGAGCGGGTGGGAGAGCCGCGCGCGGCTCGCAGACCACAACTCCACCCCGGCCGGGTGACCACCCGGCATACCGCATCACCCAAGGAGCAGAAGTGAAGCGCAGCAAGGCTTACAAGGCCGCCGTCGAGAAGCTGACCCCCGGCAAGGTCTATGCCCCGCTCGAGGCGGTCCGCCTCGCGAAGGCCACGTCCTCGACCAAGTACGACGCGACCGTCGAGGTCGCCCTCCGCCTTGGCGTTGACCCCCGCAAGGCCGACCAGATGGTCCGAGGCACGGTCAACCTGCCCAACGGCACCGGCAAGACCGCCCGAGTCCTCGTCTTCGCCAACGCCGACAAGGCCGAGGCGGCCCGCGCCGCCGGGGCGGACTACGTGGGGGCCGACGACATGATCGACAAGATCACCGGCGGCTGGCTGGACTTCGATGCCGTTGTCGCGACCCCCGACATGATGGGCAAGGTCGGTCGGCTCGGGAAGGTGCTTGGCCCCCGAGGCCTCATGCCCAACCCCAAGACCGGCACCGTGACGATGGACGTCGCCAAGGCAGTCACCGACATCAAGGGCGGCAAGATCGAGTTCCGCGTCGACAAGCACGCCAACCTGCACTTCATCATCGGCAAGACCTCGTTCGAGGACCGTGCCCTGGTGGAGAACTACTCGGCTGCGATCGATGAGGTCCTGCGGCTTAAGCCGTCGGCGTCCAAGGGCCGCTACATCGAGAAGGCCACCATGGCGACGACGATGGGCCCCGGGATCCCGCTGGATTACACCAAGACCCGCAACCTGCTGGCCGAGGACGAGGCCTGAGTCACCCCGTTGGTAGGCTGACGCCCGTTAGGTCGATGTGTCCCACCCATACAGGGGGTATGCCGTGAAACTCGCCTTAGGACCTGCCGCTGTTCTCGTGGGCCTGTTGTCCCTCACTGCCTGCGGGAGTGCGACAGCGCCAGTAGCTGCGCCGTCTGCTGCGATCACGAGCGCTGCCGTGGCCACGTCGTCGGCTGTCCCGGCCCCCCTCAACGGCTCCTCGTTGGCGGCCCGGATGAACAAGGCTTACGCCGACGCGAAGTCGGGCAAGATGACGATGGCGATCACGCCCAACAAGGCAACCCGACGTTGTGGTCCTTGGGCCCACCATTAGTGGCTCTTCACAATGCAGGGTGTAGGCGGTAAGAGCCCCGTATTGTGGTCGGGATTGGGTGGCCGGTGTGGCTCCCTGACGTGGGGGGTGTCCCAGGGCCCCGGAAAGGTCGGTCAATGCGGCCGTGGCCTGGGCAAACGTGGTGGTGTGACCGGCGTGACGTGTGTGACGGGTGTGGCCCAAGAGGCTGACATGGGGGTTCTCATACCGACCCTTCTCAGCAAGGACCACACCCGTCGATGCGATCTGCGCCGATCACCGATACCCCTGCCAAACCGGACCGGGCCGGTCGCCTGCTGGACCTACTCGCGTTGATGCCGGACCCGCGTGACCCGCGCGGGGTGCGATACGGGTCTGATGCTCCTATTGCGTGTCAAGCCTCATGCCGGGGTGAGCCAGGCGCGGTAGCGGGCGGCGAGTTCTTCGTTGGGTCGGCGGCCGAGTTCGAGTTCTCCGATCCGTGCTGGCCACACTCCCAGGTGTGTGGCGGCTGCGGTCAGGGTGAGGTTCTTGGCTCGGTGGGCTGGGCGCAGGTCGGAGTAGTCGGGCACGGCGCAGTGGCCGGCTAAGGCTTGGAAGATTTCGCGGGCGACGGCTCGTTTCAAGGCTAGGAAGACGGCTTTGAGGGTCCAGCCCTTGGCCAGGCGGGCGTCGCGGTAGGCGCGGGTGGCGGGTCGTAGGACATCCGGACCTTGACGATGTGGTGCAGGGCGGCGTTGGCCTGCCGGTCCCCGCCGCGGGAGAGGCGGTGCCGGTCGGTGCGCCCGGAGGACACCGGGATGGGCGCGGTGCCGCACAAGGCCGCGAATGAGGCCGAGGATCGGAGCCGGTCGGGGTTGTCACCGGCGGTGATCAGCAGCTGGGCGCCGATGACGGGCCCGACACCCTTGATGGCGAGTAGGGCAGGGTTGGCGCTGGTCGTTCTGGTCAGCATCCGTGTTTCAAGGTCGGCGATTGTCGGCGTATGGCCTCACGTGTCGTGTGGGGTATGGCCTGATGTGTCGGTCCTGGCGAAGTGATCATGGCATGGGTTCTCTGGGTTTCGTCAAGTTCTCTGGCCCCACCTGTCGTCGGGCAGATTCCAGTGACCGTCGCAACACCGACTGGTCACGGAGGTTGCGATGGGTCAGGGTCGAAGGCGTCGTCCTGGTGGTGGGGCGACGGACAAGCAGGAGCAGTTCACCCGGCTCGTTGGTCAGGGGGTGAGCAACTCCGAAGCGTGCCGGATCGTCGGGGTCAACCGTCGGACCGGGACACGCTGGAGGTACGGCCGCACCATCCACAACACCGCGGGACAGCCGGTGCACTATCCGCCGGTGAGCACACCCCGCGTGGCGCGGCAGTTGAGTGCCAGGTACTTGTCGTTGGACGAGCGAACTCTGATCGCGGACCTGCACTGTCAGCGAGAGACAGTGAGGGCGATTGCCGAGGTATTGGGCCGTAGCCCGTCGACGATCAGCCGTGAATTGCGCCGTAACGTCGGCGTCGATGGCCACTACCGGCCAGGCGTGGCGGACCGTCTCGCTGCTGGACGGCTCGCCCGCCCCCGTCCTCGGCGGCTGGTGGTCGACGAACCGTTGCGTGCGGTCGTGGTCGAGCTGTTGGGCAAGCGGTGGAGCCCCGAGCAGGTCGCCCATGAGTTGCCGGCCCGGTTCCCCGAGCAGCCGGCCCGGCACCTGTGTCCTGAGTCGATCTACCAGGGCATCTACGACACGGCGGTGGAGGTCACCAGGCCGGCGAAGCGACGTCGGCGGCGGCGTCGGCGGCGGGTCCAGGGATTGGAGCGTCGGGGCCGGCTGACCAATATGACGATGATCGCCGACCGGCCCGCCGAGGTTGAGGACCGCGTCCAGGTTGGCCATTGGGAGGGCGACTGCATCATGGGCCGCGGGAACCGTTCCGCGATCGGGACGCTGGTCGAGCGTTCCACCCGGTTCCTGATCCTGGTCCATGTCCCCGCCGATGCCTCCCGGGCCGAAGCGATCCGCGACGGGGTCACTGCCGCGTTCACGGGCCTGCCACCGACCCTGCGACGGACCTTGACCTGGGACCAGGGCAAAGAACTGGCCCACCACGAGCAGATCACCGCCGCCACCGGCGCCCGCGTGTTCTTCTGCGACGCACACTCACCCTGGCAGCGCGGCACCGACGAGAACATGAACGGGCTGCTAAGGGACTACTTCCCCAAAGGCACCGACCTGAGCCTGATCACCGCCCAGTGGCTGCGCCAAGTGGCCGAGGAGATCAACGACCGGCCGCGTAAGACCCTGGGGTGGGCACGTCCAGCCGATCTGCTCAGCGCCCAGTACGCGGTCGCGGGAGCCTGACTCGTTCAGCCCCAGAAGATCGCCGTTGGGTCACGGTCCACCTCCGCGAGCAGTTCCTCGACCGTCGCCGACGGCGCGACCAGGTCATAGGCATGGAACCGCAGGTTCCGGTCTCGCCACCACAGCGACCACAACCCGCTCGCTTTCGCGTATCGCAGTCGCGCGATCGGGAACCGCGTCCACTCCGAACGCACGTCCTCTCGCCACGGCGGTCGGCACTCCATGATCGTCACGTGCCGGAGCGCGATGTCGGCCTCGACACGCACCTGGTCCCGCAGCCGGTGCGGCACCGTGGCTCGACACCACCGCTCAACTCTGGCGACGTCCATCTCCGGCATCCCGCTCACACCGGTAGTCTGCAACCACACCTGTTGCGACGGTCACTGGAATCCGCCCACTCAACACCCGGGTCCCGGAAAGTCCTTGGCTGGAAGACCCCCGCCGAAGCCCTCGACGAGCACCTACCATCGTCCCCACCAACCGGTGTTGCTTCCACTGGTTGAATCCGGTCAATACCGAGCGATTCGCTACACCGAGCGCCTGGCCGAAGCGCTCAACTCGCTGTTCAAGGCCGAGTGCATCCGTAACCCCGTGATGCGGCCCAAGGGCGGTTGGAAGTCGGTCGTCGACGTCGAGATCGCCGCCGCCGAGTACATCGACTGGTTCAACACAGGCGCCTGCACGGCGAGATCGGCCTTGTCCCACCCGTCGTGAACCGCCCCGGCGAGTCCGGAGACTCCAAACCTTGGGAAGGTTGGAGTCATGTCAGGGAGTACGTCGAAGAGGTACCCGGCCGAGCTGCGTGAGCGGGCGGTCCGGATGGTCGCCGAGATCCGGGGTGATCACGAATCGGAGTGGGCGGCGATGACCCATGTCGCCAGGCTGCTCGGGGTCGGGACACCGGAGACGGTGCGTAAGTGGTGCAGGCAAGCCCAGGTCGATGCCGGAGCTCGTCCGGGAGTGACCAGCGAAGAGGCAGCCGAGCTGAAACGGTTGAAGCGGGAGAACGCCGAACTCAAGAGAGCCAACGCGATCCTGCGCAGCGCGTCGGCTTTCTTCGCGGCCGAACTCGACCGGCCACAACGCTGATCGTGCGCTACATCGACGAGCACGTCGGTGAACGCCACGATGACGGTCTGCGATGGGGTGTCGAGTCGATCTGCGCCGCGCTCACCGAGCTCGGCGCGAAGATCGCCCCCGCGACCTACTACGAACACCGCGCACGCAAGCCCACCGCGCGCGAGGTCCGCGACGAGCAGCTGAAGCCGCGGGTCGCAGCTGTGCACGCATCGAACTACGGTGTCTATGGGGCACGGAAGGTGTGGCTGACCCTGAACCGTGAACGGCCGGCTGGCTCGGCGCTGATCACGCGCTGCACGGTCGAGCGGTTGATGAGTGAACTCGGCCTGGCCGGCGCGGTCCGCGGGAAGGTGAAACGGACCACGATCAGCGACCCGAAGACGCCCAAGCCGCGCGATCTGGTCGACCGGAACTTCCGTCCGCTGGCACCGGACCGGTTGTGGGTGGCGGACTTCACCTACGTCTCGACGTGGTCGGGCTGGTGCTACACCGCATTCCTCATCGACGCCTACGCACGGCGGATCCTAGGCTGGTCGACAGCGACCACGATGACCAGCCGGTTCGTCGTCGACGCCGTCGAGCAGGCGATCTGGACCCGGCGCCGCCAGGGCAAGGACCTCGCCGGGCTCATCGCGCACCACGACCACGGAGTCCAGTACCTGTCAGTGGCCTACTGCGAACACCTGGCCGCCGCCGGGATCAAGCCCTCGACCGGAGCCGTGGGCTCGTCCCATGACAACGCCCTCGCCGAGTCGATCATCGGGCTCTACAAGACCGAACTCGTCAAGCCCCGACGACCGTGGAAAGGGCTCGAGGACCTCGAGATCGCCACCGCCGAATGGGTCGACTGGTACAACCACCGCCGACCCCACGAGTACTGCGACGACCTCACCCCGGTCCAGGCTGAAGCAGCGCACTACGCTCACCACCAGACCCCAGCAACCGCTGGAGTCTCAAACTAGAAAGTCTCCGGACTCGCCGGGGCGGTTCAGTGGATCCCTAGCTCACCGGACCGAACTATGCGCTACGCGGACATCCTCAGGTGAGGCAAGCGCTGACCGTCCCGGACCGCTCACGTGAGTCTCGTCGCACCATTGCTTTGACTTCGCCTTGCGATACGCTAACGTTGCCGGTTGTGGATTCCAATCCACTCCGTTCAGGGCCTGGTGTGGGGGGCAAACCTCCTCCGACTGCCTTCCCCTGGATCTCATCGCAGACAAGTCTGAGGAGTCACCACATGCGCAAGACCTTCCGTCGCGGCTTGACCGCTACTTTCGCTAGCGCTGCCGTGCTAGCTCTCGTCGTGCCGTCAGCCATCGCGGACACTGGCCCCATGCGGGACGACAATGACCCGATGAATGCGTCGGTTCAGAGCAACTACAGCAACACCGCCCACCTCTTCCGAGTCGCTGGGCCGGACCGCGTGGACACCGCCATCAAGCTGATGAACGCCTCGAGCAAGAGGTGGGGCAAGACCTTCATCCTTGCTCGTTCAGATGACTTCCCGGACGCCCTCGCTGGCGGCCCGCTGGCCGACGTCTATAACGCACCGATCCTGCTCACAGCTCCTGGTGACACGGTCGACCCGCGGGTCGTCGCTGCTGCGCAGGCGAAGGGCTTCACTAAGGTAATAATCTTGGGTGGCACTGGTGTCATCACCGAGGTCGCCGAGGTTAAGCTTCAGCCGTTGTTCGAGACCACGCGGATGCGTGGCGTCGACCGTTACGAGACCGCGAAGAACATCGCCCTTGAGGTCGTCAAGAAGGTCACCAACGAAGGTGTCAACAAGCGCACCGTCAACGTCTACTTGGCCACGGGCATGAACTTCCCCGACGGCCTGGCCGCCGGCGCGGCTGCCGCGGACAACGACGGGGTCGTCCTGCTCACCGAGGACTACAAGATGAACATGGAGTTCACCTACAAGTTCCTCAAGAGGCAGTACGACACCTTGCCGCAATACACCAATGGCATCGAGATCCACACCGTGGGTGGCCAGGCCGAGGGTGCTGCTCGATCCTCCATCGAGGACATTCGCGACACCAATACGGGCAAGGACCGATACGAGACGGCCGCGATGCTCTTCGGCAAGTACAAGCACACGCCGAAGAAGGTTGCCATCGTCAGCGGTGAGGGCTTCGCCGACGCCGTGTCCGCTGGTGGTTGGGTCTCCAACCACGATGGAGCGCTCCTGCTCACCGACAACGCGAGCCTGAACAGCTACACCCAGGCCGCGCTAGGCTCCTACTACGCCGGACATGCTGACATCGTCGTCGTCGGTGGCACTGCATCCGTTTCCATGAACGTCAGCAACCAGCTTGCTGCCCTCATGACCTGGTGACGACCGTCGTCTACGTTCTCAGCTGCGGACTATCCGCATACTGATACGATGCATTTGCCCCCTCAGACCACGGTCTGAGGGGGCAAATGCATTCGAACGGTCGGACCGGCTTTTCGGCGCAACTCCTGACTCGTGTCACCGGGGTAGGGACTGCGACGGGACGACGTTGAAGCAGATCGCCGCGGATTTCGGGATCTCGGAGTCGTGTCTGACGAACTGGATCGCGGTCGCTGACCGGCAGGACGGGAGAAAGGCCGCCGCTGCCTTGAGCGAGCCCGGTGAGTTGCGCGAGGCCAAGCGCCGGATCCGGTTGCTCGAGCAAGAGAACGAGGTATTACGCCGCGCAGCGGCGTACCTGTCGCAGGCGCACCTGCGGGGAAAATGATCTACCCGCTCGTCCGTGAGCTGGCCGCCCAGGATGCCCCGGGCAGGACATGTGCGACCGCACCGCGTGGAGCCTGTGTTCGGGCGACGCGTGGGGGAGCGTGTTCGGGAAGAAGCGTTCGAAGAAAGCACCGTCCTGGCCCGCCGGCACACGATGACGAAACTCAAGGTCACGCACGCAAGGGATCTCGTTGCTCTTGGCGGTGACCGCAGCCGGCCGAGAACGGTTCCCGTGTCGTGGTCGACGCCGCGACCAGGTGCAGGCTCCCGACGCCGCGCTTCGCGCCGCGCACGCTCTTGCCGTCCAGGGCGATCACTCGTCGACCGTCCACGACACCGGTTCGGGTCCACGACAAGGTCCCGAGCAGCCGTTCGAGCCGGTCAACGTCCATCTCCGGCATCCCGCTCACACCGGTTGTCGGCGTATGGGTCTGCCCAGGGTCTGGTTGACAGTCTTGGTGTGGTGTTGCGTCAGGCCGCTGGGGCGGTCTGGTAGATGGTCTCAAACTCGACGGGGGTCAGGCGACCCAGGCCGCGTTGCCGACGTCGGCGGTGGTAGGTGCGTTCGGTCCAGGTGACGATTGCCAGACGCAGCTGGACGCGGGTGGCCCACCGTCGTCGGTTCAGGACGTTCTTCTGCAGCAACGCAAACCAGCTTTCCATGGCCGCGTTGTCAGCGCTTGAGGCCACCCGGCCCATGGAACCGACCAGCCCAGCCTCGGTCAGGGCGCGGGTGTACTTCCGAGACCGGAATTGACTCCCACGGTCGCTGTGCACAATGCACCCGGCGACCACGCCGGGGCCGCCGCGCCGGTCGATCGCGTTGCGCAGGGCGGCCACCGCCAGCGACGCTTTCATCCGTGAGTCGATGCTGTAACCGACGATCCGCCCGGAGTAGACGTCCTTGACTGCGCACATGTACAGCTTCCCCTCACCGGTGGGGTGTTCGGTGATGTCGGTCAGCCACAGCTGGTTGGGTCGGTCGGCGGTGAAGTCGCGTTCGACCAGATCGTCGTGCACCGCTGGGCCGGGACGCTTGCCGCCCCGACGTTTGGGGGACAGCACCGAGAAGATCCCGGCCAACGAGCACAGCCGCCACACCCGGTTCTCCGACGCCTCGTGGCCGGCGTCGGCCAGTTCGTCGCTGATCAGCCGGTAGCCGAACTCCGGGTCGTCGGCGTGCACCTGTCGGGCCGCCTCGATCAGGTGGGCGTCGTCCCAATCACGTTGGCTGACCGGGTCAGCCCGCCACTTGTAGTACGCCTGTCGGGAGACCCCCAGGACCCGGCACGAGACGATCACGGGCACCCGGATCGTGGCCCCCTCAGCGGCCAGGTCAGTGATGAGGGGGTAGGTCATTTTGGGAGCACGTCCCGGGCCAGGTACGCCGCGGCGCGGCGCAGAACCTCGTTCTCCTGCTCCAGCAGCCGGTTGCGCTTCTTCAGCTCCCGCAACGCTTCCGACTCCTCCTTCGTGGCTCCAGGACGTTTGCCGTCCTCGATGTCAGCCAGGGCTAGCCAGCGGTGCAGGCAGGACTCGGAGATCCCGAAGTCCTTGGCCACCTGCGCCACCGACGCCTCGGCCTTACGTGCCACCGCGACCACATCGTCGCGGAACTCCTTGGGAAACGCTTTAGGCATGGTCAGCATCCTTCCTGCGGGGACTGACAGTCCTCACAAGCTCGGTGTCAACCAGACCCTGGGCAGACCCCCCACAGGCCCCTGACCAGCACAAACACCCACCGATCACGCCGAATCGCCGAAAGTGGCGCAAGTCAGGTCTTCGGTGAGCGTTGGGGAGTCGCGGGGAGCATGGCGGCGGCGCTGTCGATCAACCTCGCCGCCCAATTGGTTGCGGCCCCTGTCTCCCAGACGCTGATCGTCCTGGGGCATGCCCGCCTCCAGATAGCCTGGGACGCCGGTCGATTCACCCTCGTGGTCGGCTCGCTACTCGCGTGTGTCCACTTCGAGGTCGGTGTCGTCGCAACGGTGTGGACCTCCTCGTTGGCCAGCGCCGTGGCCTACGTCCTGTCCTGGGGGCTGTCGCGGTGGGCGGCGGCAGTGGAGCACAGGTCTGCTCCCGCCCCGCAGCCCTGACCTCGTCAGCCAAGGGCGACGACCTGTCCGCCGTTGGACGTCGACTGCAGAACGGCCTCCGCCACCTCGACGATCCGCACGCCCTGCTCCATCGTCACGATGTCAGCGGGCACACCGAGCACCGCGTCACGGAATGCCTCATGCTCGGTTCGCAGCGGTTCCGGCTTCGGGATGGCATAGCGGACTACGTCACCCTCCGTGACGCCCCGGAACTGACGGACCTCATCCCAGCTTGAGCCCATCGTGCCGTTGGCGTAGAAGGTTAGATCGGCGCTCAGGGTGTCGCAGACCAGCGCGCCCTTTTCGCCCGTGATGATCGTTACCCGCTCTTTCATCGGCGAAAGCCAGTTGACCAAGTGGCTGGTCACCGTGCCCCCCTCAAGCCGCCCGGTGACCGCAACAAGGTCCTCGTGCGCGCGGCCGCTTCGGTATGCCGCCTGAGCAGCGACGCTCACGAAGGACCGCTGAGCCACCCACGCGGTGAGGTCGATGTCGTGAGTAGCCAGGTCTTTGACCACGCCGACGTCGGCAATCCGACCCGGGAACGGCCCCTGACGCCGAGTGACGATCTGAAAGACCGCACCGAGATGACCCTCTTCGAGGAGCACCCGGGCGCGTTGAAGTGCGGGGTTGTAGCGCTCGATATGCCCCACGGCGCCGACCAGTCCACGCGTAGCGAAGGCGTCGGCGAGTCGGCGGGCGGCGGTTGCATCCGCAGCCAAGGGCTTCTCAACGAGCGCGTGCACACCTGCGTCCGCTAAACGCAGGCCAACTTCCTCGTGCAACCCTGTCGGCGCTGCGACGACGCAGTAGTCCAGCCCTTTGGCGATCAGCTCCTCGGTCGAGGCCAGCAGCTCGCGTCCAGCAGCAGCACCGTGGACGTCGCCGCCGGGATCCGCGACGGCTACCAGCTCGACGCCGGGAAGGGACGCCAGCACCCGAGCATGGTGACGGCCCATCATGCCCAGGCCGACTAGCCCCGCCCGCAGCGCAGCCATCAGGCGCCGGCCCGGGCCAACGTGTTGACCGCCGTGACGATCCGCTCCAGGTCACCCTCCGACAACGACGGGTGGACCGGCAGCGAAAGGCACTCCCGAGCCGCGATCTCCGTCTCAGGCAGGTCGAAGTCGTGCCCGAACGGGGCCAACCGGTGGTTGGGAACGGGATAAAACATCCCCGACCCGACGGCATACTCCTCGCGCAGGGCCTTGGCCAACCCGTCCCGGTCCTCGGGAACGCGAACGGTGTACTGGTGGTAAACGTGCGTCGCGCCCGGGCGAACGGGCGGCGGGGTGACACCCTGCAGGTGGGCCGATAGGTATGCCGCGTTCGCCTGCCGCTGCGTGGTCCACCCACCGACCTTGGTCAGCTGCACCCGTCCGATGGCCGCATGCAGATCGGTCATCCGGGCGTTGAAGCCGACGACCTCGTTCTCGTACTGCCGCTCCATGCCCTGGTTTCGGTAGAGCCTCATCAGCCGCTCGGTCTGCGAGTCGGCGACCGAGACCATGCCGCCCTCACCAGAGGTCATGTTCTTGGTCGGGTAGAGCGAGAACATCGCGAACTGGCCGAACGCACCGACCGGGGTTCCGTCCAGCGACGCGCCGTGGGCTTGGGCGGCATCCTCGAAAAGCTTGAGCCCGTGGCGGTCGGCGAGCTCCCGAAGCGGGCCCATGCTGGCGGGGTGGCCGTAGAGGTGAACCGGCATGATCCCGACCGTCCGCTCGGTGATCGCCGCCTCGACGGACGCGGCGTCGAGGCAGAACGTGTCGGGCTCGATGTCCGCAAAGACCGGCGTCGCTCCGGTGAGGGCGACCGAGTTGGCCGTGGCGGCGAAGGTGAACGACGGCACGATGACCTCGTCACCGGCCCCGACGCCACTGGAGAGCAGACCCAAGTGCAGGCCCGAGGTCCCGGAGTTGACCGCGACGCACGCACGCCCCAGCCCGAAGTGCGCCGAGAACTCCTCCTCGAAGGCCTTGACTTCCGGGCCCTGCGCGAGCATCCCGGAACGAATCACCCGCGTCACCGCCGCGATCTCGTCCTCGCCGACAATCGGCTTGGCTGGGGGGATGAAGTCAGTCATGGGGTTGCCTCCGTCAGGGTCCCGTCGTTTTCGATGTATGCCGTCCCCGTCTCGGGGCAGATCCACTGTCCGTCGCCGCCGTCGCTCAGGGGCACCCCGGCCCTGCCGACCCACCCGATCCGGCGGGCGGGGACTCCCGCGACCAGCGCGAAGTCAGGCACGTCCTTGACGACGACCGACCCCGCGGCGACCAGCGCCCAACGCCCGATCGTGACCGGTGCCACACACACGGAGCGGGCACCGATCGAGGCCCCGTCCAAGCAGGTCACTCCGACCGCCTCCCAGTCGTCGCCACGTTTGAGCTGGCCATCGGGGGTGACCGACCGGGGGAAGTGGTCATTGGTAAAGCACACCGCTGGCCCCACGAAGACGCCATGCCCCAGGCGGGCCGGCTCATAGACCAGGGCGTAGTTTTGCAGCTTGCAGTTGTCGCCCATGACGACGCCCGTGCCGACGTAGGCACCTCGACCGACGATGCAATTGCTGCCGAGCACTGCCTGCTCCCGGACTTGAGCCAGGTGCCAGATCGCCGATCCTTCTCCAATTGACGCCTCCGGAGACACATCCGCGCTCGCCGCGATCCGCACGCCCATCTCAGGCCTGCCTTCCTGCCGGGTCGGGCTTCCCGACCGCGATCATCCTTACCCCCGGGAAGCGTGCCGGGTCGAGCCTTGCTCGCCCGTCGACGAGCACCGTCAGCCCGGGGAAGTCCGCGGCAGTCAGCGCGGCATACTCGGCGTGGTCGGTGTGCACGATGACCACGTCCACCGGCTCGCCCAGATGGTAGGGAGCCCAGCCAAGCTCGGCCAGCTCCTCGTCCGTGTACAGCGGGTCATGGACCATGACGACCGCGCCGCGCGCCGCAAGCTCGTCGACGGCGGCAAAGACACCCGAGAAGGCAGTCTCCTTAGCCCCCCCGCGGTAGGCGGCCCCCAACACGACGACCCGCTTGCCGGCGAGGTCGCCCCCGGCAGCGCCCGCGGCCAGCCCGACTGTGTATGCCGGCATACCGGCATTCGCGGCGCGTGCGGCCCGCACGACGGTGGCATCCGGGTCGTTCCACAGGTAGAGCCGCGGATAGACCGGAATGCAGTGCCCCCCAACGCTCATCCCAGGCTGGTGCAGGTGCGAGTAGGGCTGGGAGTTGGAGGCCTCGATGACCTTGTGGATGTCGATCCCGTTGGCCGCCGCAAACCGGGCGAACTGGTTGGCCAGTCCGATGTTGACATCGCGGTAGGTGGTCTCGGCGAGCTTGGCCATCTCGGCAGCTTCGGCGCTGCCCAAATCCCACACGCCGTTGGCTCGAGGAAGATCTGTCCGCTCGTCGAACTGCAACGCTTGTTCGTAAAACGAGACGGCTCGGTGGGCTCCACGTTCTCCCAGGCCCCCGACGAGCTTGGGGTATCGTCGCAGGTCTGCGAAGACCCGGCCGGTGAGAACCCGCTCCGGAGAGAACACCAGGTCGAAGTCCACACCTTCCACCAGACCGGAGACCTTTTCGAGCATCGGCTTCCACCGGGTCCGAGTGGTCCCCACCGGCAGGGTCGTCTCGTAGCAGACCAGCGTTTGGTTCGCGGAGCGCAACCCGCGACCGATGGCCTCGGTGGCGCTGTCCATCCACCCAAAGTCGGGGCGCGCGTCGGCGTCAACGAACAGTGGCACGACGACGACGACCGCGTGTGACCTGGAGACCGCGTCTGCCGTGTTCGTTGTCGCCGACATCGTGCCCGCTGCAACACACTCTGCGAGGTAGTCGGCAAGGTGGGCCTCCCCTGGGAAGGGCTCCTGGCCCGCGTTGACCAGGTCAACGACCGCCGGATTGGTGTCGGCCCCTATGACTGTCATCCCTGAGCGGGCAAACTGGACGGCCAGGGGAAGTCCGATCTTGCCGAGCCCGACAACGGTGACGTTCACCTGTCTCCTTCGTGTCGTCTCAGAGCCGATGTCGGCCCCGTCTCGAGCGTCGCAGCCACTAAAGTCTATCCCCGCCGCCGAGTCGACTCAGCCGCGCCCCACCGCCGAGACGGTCCTGATCAGCACCACGAGGTCCCCCCAGAATGAGCGGGTCCGGACGTACTCGGCATACATGGCCGCCTTCTGCGGAAGCAACACCTCGACATAGTGGGCCTCCGGATCGGCCGCCTGGGCGAGCTCTTCCGACTCGTTGCGCCACCGCACACTCGCGGGGTCGGTGATCCCCGGACGCACCGAGAGAATGAGGTCACGGAGCTGTTCCGGCCAAAGTCCGACATACTTCGGCACTTCGGGGCGAGGTCCGACCAGGCTCATCCGCCCGACGAGGACATCCCAGAGCTGTGGCAACTCGTCCAGCTTGGTCTTGCGCAAGAAGGCACCGATCCGGGTCACCCTGGGGTCCCCGTCGGATGTCACCTGAAGTCCCGGAGAGTCCGGGCGCATTGTCCGGAACTTGTGGATCCGGAACGGCATGCCGCCTTGCCCGACCCGTTCTTGGGTAAACAGGACGGGCCCCGAGGGGTCGTCCCGCTTGACCAGTGCGGCGATGACCGCCAACGCCGGGGAGAGCACGGCCAGCGTCGCGCCGGACACGATGACGTCAAAGGCCCGTTTCGCATCCAACCGGGTTGCAGGCGGCATACCTGCGGCAGCTCGATTAGTCACGCCCTGCCCTCCAACACCGCCCGTACGGTCTCGCCGACTCGCTCCACCTGCTGGTCACTCATCGAGGAGAAGATCGGGATGCTCACCGCGCACTGGAATTGGGCATCGGCGACCGGAAGCGGCGCAGCATCCGGGCCCCGGAGGTCTCGCCAGTAGGGGTGGTGATGCAGCGGGATGAAGTGCACAGACGTCCCGACCCCGGCATCGGACATTCGCTGGATGAACTCGTCACGACCCATCGACGCATCCTCGGTCAGCCGCAGCACATAGAGATGCCAGGCATGGTGGGTCTGCGGATGGGCCGGACGGGAAGGCAATCGCACTGGGAGCCCGGCAAGGACGTCGTCGTAGCGGGCGGCGATGGCCGAGCGGCGCTCTCGCATCGCCACCGAGCGAGTGAGTTGAACGCGAGCCATCGCAGCGGCCACGTCGGTGAGGTTGTACTTGAACCCGGGTGCCACCACCTCGTAATGCCAGGACGGTGCCGTCGAGGTATAGCGGCTGAACACGTCCCGGCTGATCCCGTGCAGTCGCATGGTGCGCATCCGCGTGACGAGGTCGGAGTCGGCGCTCACGATCATGCCGCCCTCACCCGAGGTCATCGTCTTGGTAGCGTAGAAGCTGAACACAACGGCGTCGCTGGCCCCGAGACCGACCGGCATACCCTCCGAGTCGACCGGGTGGGAGTGAGCCGCGTCCTCGACAACCCGAAGCCCATAAGCCGAGGCGAACTCCGCGAGCTCAGCCCGCGCCACCGGCAGGCCGGCGAAGTGAACGGGCATGACCGCCTTGGTCCGGGGGGTGACGGCTTCGGCTGCGCGATCGAGGTCGATGTTCAGGGTGTCCGGGTGGACGTCGACAAGGACGGGGGTCGCTCCGAGGTAACGGACGACTTCGGCCGTCGCCGTGAACGTCCAGGTCGGCACGATCACCTCGTCGCCCGGGCCGATCCCCAGTGCTTCCAACACCAGATGAAGTCCCGCCGTTGCCGAGTTGACAGCGACTCCCTGAACAGTCGCTTCGCGCACGTGGCGCGTCGGGGCTAGCGCCTCGACGAACTCGCGCTCGAGCGCCGCGGCGTTGGGACCTGTGGTCAGCCACCCGGAGCGCATCGTCGCGACGACGGCTTCGATCTCCGCCTCACCGATATCCGGCAGTGCGAAGGGGATGAAGTCGGTCACGGTCCTCGCCTTCTCGCTTCTCGGGTGGAACCCCACTGTATGCCGTGGGCTATGGCGCGTTCAGCGCGACCGGCCGGTCAACCCTCGGATCGCTGACGAAGCAGAGCTACCGCCTCCCCAATGGGGCCGTCATGGATCATCCGGCCCCGCTCGAGCACGATCCCGCGTTCGGTGAATTTCGACACCATGTCCAGATCGTGGCTGACGATGACGAGACATTTCCCCTCGTCGCGTAGTTCCCGGATTCGATCGAGGCACTTGTGCTGGAACGGTTCGTCGCCGACCGCGAGGATCTCGTCGACGAGGAAGATGTCCGGGTCGGTGTGCACGGCGACGGCGAAGGCGAGCCGGAGGAACATCCCCGAGGAGTAGAACTTCACCTCGGTGTCGATGAACTCCTCGATCTCGCTGAAGGCCACGATCCGGTCGAACTCCTGGTGGATCTTGGCCTCGCTCATCCCAAGGATCGCGCCGTTGAGGAAGATGTTCTCGCGACCGGTGAGATCGGGGTGGAAACCGGCCCCGACATCGATCAGCCCCGCCACATTCCCTCGGACCGCGATGCTGCCTTCGTCGGCCCCCATGACTCCGGAGATCAGCTTGAGCAGGGTCGACTTCCCGGAGCCGTTGCGGCCCAGTAGGGCGATCGCCTCCCCCTCGCCGACGGTCAGCGACACGTCGCGCAGCGCCGTGAACTGTTCGGACAGCTCCTTGCGCCGGCCCTGCAGCCCTTTGACGACGATCTCCTTGACCGCTCGGGTATGCCGCAGGGTGAAGTGCTTGCTCACCCTGTCGATGCGGATCCGGTCCTGGTCGAGCTGACGTTGGCCCACGCTCACAGCTCCTGGGCGAATCGACCGTCGAACCGACGGAAGACGAGCTGGCCAATTCCCAAGACGACGACCGACACACCAGCGGCGATCGCCACGAAGGTCGGCATCTGTGTCGGCATCGGGGCCTGCCCGTCCGTCGTGGGGTACCAGAAGGTCCAGTGGAAGATCTCGACGACGTTGGTGAGCGGGTTGCACTGGTAGAACCACCACAGCGGACCGTCACCCAGAGCATCTCGAACTGCGGTCCACGTGTAGATGACCGGCGAGCCCCACGTGGCCACCATGAGGATCAGGTCGACGACGTTCTCGAAGTCCCGGAAGACGACGTTGAGCGCGCCGAAGATGAGTCCGAGTCCGAGCGCGAAGACCGCCAACACGAGGAAACCACCCACTCCTGCCGCCAACTGCCAGATCGTGGGGTGCCATCCGGTGACAAGACACCCGACGATGAGGACGAGGACCTGGGGGATAAAGTGCGTGAACGAGACGAACACTGACGCGACAGGGAACAATTCGCGGGGCAGGTATATTTTCTTGACCAGGGCCCAGTTGCCGGTGATGGACCGAGTGGCGTTGCCGAAGGCCTCGCTGAAGAAGTTCATGGCGATGATGCCCGAGAACAGGTAGACCGCGTAGCTGTCCACGGCGTTGTTCATCTTAAAGAACACGCCGATGACGAAGTAGAACACGCCGAACTGCACCGCGGGCTTGATGTAGGACCAGAGCATGCCCAGCACCGACCCGTGGTAGCGAGCCTTGAGCTCCTTGTGGACCAGCAAGCGCAAGAGGTAACGCCGGCGGAAGACGTCGAGCAGCCCGCCCCCGGAGCCCGGGGCCTGGAAGATCGCCGTGTCGCTCATCGGTGTGATGTGGGCCTTGTCGAGGTGCGCGGTCGGATGCGACGGTGAGGCCCCTCGGCCGCCGTGACCGCCCGTCTGGCGAGGTCCCGACGACACCACCATGGCCGTCCACGAAGCAGGCTCAGACTACCGGGTGTCAGAAGATCCGTTGCGCGAGAACCGGCTCGGCATGCCTTGTGGGCGCTACGACAGGGAGCCAATGACGTGCGCGCAGACATGGTCGGCGATCTCCAAGGCAGCAGTGGCAGCGGGGGACGGCGCGTTGAGCACGTGGATCTGGCGCCCGTGGGTCTGGACAAGGAAGTCCTCGACCATTGAGCCGTCCCGCCGCAGCGCCTGGGCGCGCACCCCCGCTGGGGCCGGGTGCAGGTCGTCGGCAGCGATGCCGGGGACCAGCCGGGACAGGCTGGCTGCGAACTGGCGCCGGGACAGGGATCGGATCACCTCGCGCGCCCCCGGGACGACGTTACGTTTGGCCAGCTGCCACAGACCCGGCCAGGCCAGCGAGTCGCGCAGCTCGGCGAGGTCGACATCGCGCCAGGTGTAACCCTCCCGTCGCAGCGCGAGGACGGCGTTCGGCCCCGCATGAACCCCTCCCCCGACCATCCGGGTGAGGTGCACGCCCAGGAACGGGAACCGGGGGTCGGGAACCGGGTAGATCAACCCGCGGACGAGGTAGTGCTTGTCCGGCGACAGCTCGAAGTACTCCCCACGGAACGGCACGATCCGCGCTTCGGGCTCAAACCCGGACGCGGCGGCGACACGGTCGGCATACAGGCCGGCGCAAGCCACCAACGCGTCGACCCGTAGCTCCCCCGCGGACGTGGCGACCCGCACCCCTGCCGCCCTCCCACCCCCGCCAGACCCTCCGACGCCAGCACCGCCCCCGTCGGGTATGCCGCCCACCGACTCCGCGCCCTCGAAGGCGACGCCGAGGCGCAGCTCGCCCCCCGCAGCAACGACATCGTCGGCGAGCGAACGGCATACACCTGGATAGTCGATGATGCCGGTGGTTTGGACGTGCAACGCCTGGACGCACCGCACGTAGGGCTCGTGCGCGCGGGCCTGCTCGGGCGTGAGCATCGTGGCCGGGACGCCGTTGGCCGCCGCGCGTTCGGCAAGCGTGGCCAGACCGGGCAGCTCGGATGCATCGCAGGCCACGACGAGCTTGCCGCAGTTGTCGTGGGGGATGCCCTTCTCACGGGCGTAGGCATACATCGACGCGGAGCCTGCGGCGGCCATCCGAGCCTTGAGGCTGCCGGGCGGGTAATAGAGCCCGGCGTGGACGACCCCCGAGTTGCGGCCCGTCTGGTGCTGGGCAAGGGCGGCCTCCTTCTCGATGAGCACCACGTCATACCCGCTTCGGGCCAAGGCCCGCGCCGTTGCCAGACCGACGATGCCTCCACCGACTACCGCAACCGTGCTCACCCGACCGAGCCTATGCCCGGCTGCGTCCGCCCCGAGCTCACCGGGCGGCAGCGCTTCCAGAGCTGCTACTCCTCGTCGGCGTCGACGCCCTGGTCGCCCTGGTAGGGGCCGCTCCGGCGCTGTTCCAGGGTGGCGAGGAACGCTGCCGCACCCGCGGTGACGAGGTCTGCGACGGTGAGCAACACGCGCGACACGGCCGCCAGCGCGATGGCCGGTCCGGTCCCGATCAGCGGGCCCAACCCGGCCACGAGGACGGCCTCGCGGACGCCGGCACCCGAAGGCAGCAGGAAGACGAACAGCCCTGAGATCATCGCCACCGACATCGTGCCGACAGCGAGCGGAAGCACCGAGACACTGACTGGGGTACTGGCCCGCACGAGCAACCACAGGTGCGCGCCGAAGGCGAGATAAGACGCCAACGCCCACGCCAACGAAGCCAGCACGGCACGTTTGCGGATCGGATGGTCAGGCGCCGGGCGGCCGAGCACGCGGAACCCCTGGCGAACGGCCCAGGTGAGGATCCGTGGGTGCAGGCAGACGATCGCGACCGGCAGGAGCAGATAGAGCCAGCGCAAGGCGCCGAGGTCGGGATTGACCTCGACGAGCGACGGCACGGCCAGCGACCCGGCCAGCAGAGCCGCCACGATCACGACAGCGAGCGAGAAGACCGTGGCCGCGAAGGTCCGGGCACGGGCGACTCCAGCCCGTCGCCCGAGCTCCAGCTGCAGCAGATAGGCCCATACCGACCCGGGGACGTATTTGCCCAGCTGTCCGACGAGGAAGATCTGCGCCCCTCGCCGCGCCCCGATGGGCTCACCCAACTCGTCGACGAGCACCTGCCAACTCATCGTCGAGCATCCGATGGCGACCGGGAGGATGAGGAACGCCGGGATCCACGCCCGCCAGGACAGGTGCGTCACCGTCGCACTGACGTCGCGCCAGTTGCGCACGACCGCGTATGCCGCCGCCACCAGGACCAGCAGCAAGAGCACCGTGCGCGCGATCCGCACCAGCCGGGCCCGGGTCACGGCATACCTCCCGACCATCGCGCACCCGGCAGGGGCGCGGCAACGGGGTCGGTCACGGGACTAGTGTGGCCCACGCGCCCGCGGAAACGCTCATCCGCGGCGGCAGGGAGGAGAGCACATGTCCGCGCCACTGGCGGTCGCCCTCGTCGGCTCCGGCTCGATGGGGCTCAACCACGCTCGCGTCATCGCGACCGGGCCGAGCACCACGCTGGCTGTCGTCATCGATCCTTCCGAGCAGGCCGGGCGCGCCGCCGCCGAGCGCCATGGGGCCCGCTGGGCGCCGAGCCTGGATGCTCTGGCGGGCATTGACGCCGCAGTGGTCGCCGCCTCAACCGAGCATCACTACGACTTGGCCCTGCCGATCATCGCCGCAGGTCTGCCCCTACTGATCGAGAAGCCGGTGTGCCCCTCCCTGGCCCAGACCCGCGAGGTCGTCGAGGCATCGAGACGGGCTGGGACGGCGTTGCAGTGCGGATTGCTCGAGCGGTTCAACCCTGCCGTAATGACCGCACTGCGGATGGCGCAGTCGCCGTGCTACGTGCGCGCCGAACGCCATTCACCGTATGCCGCCCGAATCAAGACGGGGGTGGGCTGGGACCTGCTCGTCCACGACGTCGACCTGGTCGTGCGAGCGTTCGGCGGGCGGACGCTGACCTGCGTCGGCGTCGAGGTCGGGCAGTTCCATCCCGGGTCGGTCCCCGGGGCCGAGGATGTGGTCGAGGCGTCGTTGCGGTTCGAAGGCGGAGGGATCGCGTCGGTGTCCGCGAGCCGGGTCGGCCAGCGCAAGGTCCGCTCCATGGTGATCCAGGAGCTCGACCGGATGATCGAGGTGGACCTGTTGCGCCGTGGGGTGACGGCCTACCGGCATACGACGATCGAGGGCGAGGTCGGCCGCGGGGGCTACCGTCAGGTGACCGAGATGGAGGTGCCTGAGATCCTCGGAGTCGAACCCTTGGTCGCCCAGTTGGCACACTTCGTGGACCTCGTCGACGGACGCGCGGACGTCGACGCCGAACGCGACTCGATCCTGCCCGCCCACGAGGTCGTCGACGCGGTCCTGGCAGCGGGTCGCGATTGACCGGGATCGCCGAAGGCTCAAACGGACGGCATACCGAAGGACGGTATGCCGTCCACGTCCAGCTCGACGTGACCCACAACCCGGGCGGGCACGCCGGTCACGATGGCCCGAGGGGGTACGTCCTTGGTGACGACCGCCCCAGCGCCGATGACTGCTTCGTCACCGATCGTCACACCCATCTGGACGATGGCTCCGGCACCAACGAACACCCGGTCACCGATGACGACGGGTGCTCGCTCGACGACGTCGAACCGGCGCCCGCTCACACACCGTTTCGCCGATGAGTGGGTGTAGATCTGCGCGCCCGAAGAGATGTCGCAACCGGAACCAATGGTGAGGCCTCCCGACCCGTCGATGAGCGTGAACGCACCGATCCAGGTGCCGGCTCCGATCGTCGGCTCACCGACGACCCACGCGTGCTCGTTCCACCGGTTGGTCGGCAGCGTCCCCGGACGAGGCGGCGTGTCCGCCGACCAGGACATCAGCCCGCGTCCCTGATCAGGTCGGTCATCCCATCGCGAACCGGGATAGTCGCCTCGAAACCAAGCACCTCACGGGCCCTCGTGACGTCGGCCGCCCGCCGGCTGGCGATAACATCGCGCCCGCTGAACTGCGGCTCGACGTCGACGCCAACCGCGTCGATGAGGATCCTGGCGAGCTCGGCGACCGTGGTGTCGATGCCGGTCCCGATGTTGACCGGCACGTTGTCACCAGCACAGTCCAGGGCCAGGACGACCGATCGCGCAATGTCATGGACATGGATGAAGTCCATCGACTGCTCACCCTTGCCGTCGATAATCGGCGGCTCGCCTGCCTTGAGCCGGTTGACGAAGTGATTGATGACCGAGGTGTAGTAGGCCGTCGTCTTCTGGCCGGGCCCATAGACGTTGAAGAAGCGCAGCGCGAGCCAGGACACCCCGGAGCGTCGCTGGTAGAACGCCAGCAGATCTTCGCCGGTCCGTTTGGAGATGCAGTAGGGGGTCTGCGGGGATAGGTCGTCGTCCTCGTGCATCGGCAGCTTCTTGGGGTCGCCATAGACCGATGCCGACGAGCAATAGACCAACCGCCGCACCCCATGGTCGGCGGCGGCAGCGATGACGTTATGGCTGCCGATCGTGTTGATCGCCATCGACTCGTGCGGGTCGGCCTGGCTCTTGTTGATCGACACCGCCGCGGCGTGAATGACGGATGAACAGCCCTGCATCGCAGCGTGGACTGCGCCGCCGTAGCGCACGTCCTGGTCGATGAGCTCCACCCGCCCCGGGTGGGCGGCCTGCAGCGCCTCGACCGCCGCTCGGTCGCCGCGGAACATGTTGTCGAAGATCCGCACGTTCCGACCCTGGTCGAGCAGCAGCGGCACGACATGCAGGCCGATGAAACCCGCACCTCCGGTGAAGAAGACCGTCTCGGTCTCGGCGCTGCTCATGGGTCGGTCGGTCCTTTCGTATGCCGGGTGCCCACCCACGCCGTCGGCGGACAGGTGCGTCGGCGGTTGGCTAACGGCGGCGGACGGCGGCCGAACCGACGACCGCCCGGACGGTGTCGATGACGTGCTGCAGGTCGTCGTGGGTGAGGTTGGCGTGCATGGGGATGGCAAGGTGTCGGTCGAAGAGGTCGGCCGACACCGGGCACCGGCGTTCGGGGGACGCCCCGTAAACCGGCTGGACGTGCGAGGCATAGGTGCCGAAGTTGCAGCCCACCCCTTGCTCGCGCAGGGCGATCGCCACCCGGCCCCGGTCCAGGGCCGGGTCCAGGGTGAGGACGTAGGACTGCCACGGGTGAGTGCGGTCAGCCACGGCGACCGGGAGGGTCACGGCGTCAAGGTCACCCAGCCCCGCGGCATACACGTGCGCCGCGTGGGTGCGCGCGGCCAGCAGGTCCGGCAGACGGCGTAACTGGGCTCGCATGATCCCGGCCTGGACGTCCGAGAGCCGGTAGTTGTAGCCCGCCTCGTCGAAACTCGGCACCGGCAGGGTCGCCTCGCCTTCGCGGGTGACGGCCGGGGCGATGCCGTAGGTGTGCAGCTTACGGGCGTGACCCATGAGGTCGGCGCGATCGCCGACGAGGGCGCCGCCTTCGCCGGCTGTGATCCCTTTGCGGCCGTGGAAGCTGAACGCGGCCAGGTCGGCCAGGCTCCCGGCCGGTCGCCCGCGATAGGTCGCACCGGCGGCGCAGGCGGCGTCCTCGACGAGCCACAGCCCGTGTCGGTCCGCGAGCGCGCGCAACTCGTCGTAGTCGGCCGGCTGACCGAAGACATCGACTGCGAGGATCCCGACGGTGCGGGGAGTGACGGCTGCCTCAACCGCAGCGGGGTCCGCCGACCAGATGTCCGGGCGGATGTCGGCGAAGACCGGGGTGGCACCGGTCCACACGACCGCGTGGCCAGTGGCGGGGAACGTGTAGTCACCGACGATGACCTCGTCGCCGGGTCCGGCACCGAGCACCTGCAACGCCAGGTGAAGGGCCGATCCGCAGTTAGCGGTGGTCAGCGCATGCTCGACTCCGACGGCTGCCGCGAAGTCGCGCTCGAAGGCGAGGCAGGTGGGTCCCGCTCCCGACAACCACCCGGACGCGAACACCTCAGCGACAGCGGCGAGTTCAGGCTCCCCGACCGTCGGCTGGCCGAGGGGCACGGTGCGGGGCATGCGGACTCCTTGGGTTCGGCCCAGATGCTACCAGCGGGCCAGTATGCCGCCCGGCCATTGCGCGATTCGCCAGGAGATCGCGCCGCGGGCCTCACGTGCTGGCGCGAAGGTCGCCGAGAGTGTCCAGATGTGCATCAAGGACCCGCTCCAGGGTGAAGTGGGCGTCGATGAGGGCTCGTCCGCACTCGCCCATCTCCCGCGCGGACTGCGGATCATCGAGCACGCGCAGCAACCGTTGTGCCAGCCCCGGCACATCCCCGCGATGGGTCAACAGCACCTCGCCGCCGTCCCGCAGCGCAACTCCAGGGAAGTTATCCAGCCGGCCCCACCCGACGACCGGCACCCCGGCCGCCATCGCCTCCAAGGTTGCCGTGCCCAACCCGTCCCCCTGTTCGTGGCTCTCCAGGGTTGCCGCGGCGAGCAGGTGCGGGATGCTCGACTTGGGGACCGCGCCGAGGGGACGCACGGCATACGCGATGCCCAACTCCTCCGCGCGGCGCAGGAACACGTCGTAGTACACCTTCCCCGCGACCACCAGCCGTGCCCCCGGGTGGCGCGCGAGGACCGCCGGCAGCGCCTCGACCAACCCGACCCGATCGCGCAGGGGGATGACGTGACCGACCGACAACAGGATCGGGGCGTCGCCGACCCCGGCCAGTTTGCGCCCAACCGTCGCGTCGCCTCCGCGCACCCAGGCCGGGTCGACCCCGACGGGGATCGGGACGAGATCGCGATAACCACCGCGATAGCGGTCGGTGATGTAGTCACGCATGTGCGCGTCCATGACCACGATCCGCGGCCGATAGCGGCGTAGCCGGGGCGCGACCAGGGTCGCGTCGAGGGTTCGGAACGCGTGTCGATAGAGCGCCGTGGGGTTTTCCAGGCGGGTGTGGACCGACAGCAACGCGGGTATGCCGCGATGCCGGGCATGCGCACCGGAGGCCCAGGTGAGGTCCATGAACTGCCCGTGCTGGTGGATGACGTCCGGGCGGAAGTCGTCGAGGAGCTGTCCCAGCTGACGCGCCAGGGACGGCCGTGACGCGAACGACAGGTCGAAGCTCACCGCGAACCGGGTCTCGGGCAGCATGACCGCCGGCAGCCGCACGATCCGCAGCCGGTCACGGTCCTCCCGCGCGGGGGCGTCCCCGTATGCCGCGGTGACGACTAAGACCTCGTGGCCGCGGGCGGCGTACCCCTTGGCGAGGGCGTCGGACAGGTGCGAGGAGCCTCCGACCCGCGGGGGGTAGAAGTTGTTGACGACGACGATCCGCATGTCCGGACTATCCCTCGCGCGCAGCGTCCGGATGCCCATGCGCCGAAAGCGACGAAGCCACCAATGCCGCGGGCGTCATGCGGTCAGGCTACCGGGGGCAGGGCACGGGCTTGGTACCGTTGAGTGCGGTGACCAGACCGCGGCTTCCCCGTGAGACCGCGGCTTCCCGATTGAGCACGAGGAGTAGGTCCGATTCAGCGCGTCTCCACCTCCGACCACCCATACCGGCTGGCCTGGACAGTTGTCGACTGTCTCGTCTGGGCGGCGGCTCTCGCCGGGGCCACCTATCTGCGCTACGAACTGAGTTTCGACCCGATCGACTGGCGCGGATTGGCGGGCGCGTTCGGGATCGCGTCGGTGTTGCAGCTGATCTTCGGGTTTCTCCTGGGTCCGTATGCGGTCGGCCATCTGCGTGGGTCATTCGAGGAGATCGTCGATCTGGCCAAAACCGTCGTCTTGACCGCGGCCGCCCTGTGTATTCCCGTGTTCGTGGCCAGGCCGATCTTGGTGCCCAAGAGTGTCCCGATCATCGCCGGACCGTTCGCGCTCGTGGCCATGCTCGGGCTGCGCCTGCTCGTTCGTGCGTGGAAAACCCGCAATCCGGTTGGGGTCGACCCGGACGCGGTCGCGGACGCGCGGCGGGCGCTCGTCTTCGGTGCTGGCGAAGGCGGTCGGCAGTTGGTCCGCGCGATGGTACGTGACCGCAGCCGCACCTACCTCCCGGTGGCAATCCTCGACGACGACCCACTCAAACAGCGCTTGACCGTCGAAGGAGTTCGAGTTCGCGGCACCCGAGCCACCCTCGAACAGGTGGCGAACGAGTACGACGCGGACGTGCTCGCGATAGCGATGCCATCGGCCGACGGCGACCTGATCAGGGACCTCAGCGAGCGAGCCGATCACGTTGGACTCGACGTCATGGTCCTGCCGCCGGTCTCGGATCTCATCGGGCGCCCGTCGCTGGGAGACTTGCGTGACCTCGACTTGGCCGACCTGCTTGGTCGGCGCGCCATTTCCCTGGATTCAGCAGCGATCGCCCAAACGATCTCGGGCAAGCGCGTCCTGGTGACGGGCGCAGGGGGGTCGATCGGCTCAGAGTTGTGTCGCCAGATCATGCGGTATGGACCCGCGGCATTGTTTCCGCTCGACCGTGACGAGTCTGCGCTGCATTCGGTCCAATTGTCGCTCAAGCGTCCCGGCCTGTTCGAGCGCGACGGGTCGCTGCTGGTCGACATCCGCGACCGGGAGGCGTTGGAGTTAGTTTTCGCCGACGTCAAACCCGACATCGTCTTTCACGCGGCGGCTCTCAAGCACCTCCCGCTCCTCGAACAGTTTCCGTACGAGGCCTACAAGTCCAACGTCATGGGCACGTTGAACGTATTGGCCGCCGCTGCTGCTACCGGGGTCCAGACGGTGGTCAACATCTCGACTGACAAAGCTGCCGACCCCACGTGCATGCTCGGGTACAGCAAGCGGGTTGCCGAGCGGCTGACCGCGGGGTATGCCGTCAACCACCCCGGCCGCTATGTCTCGGTCCGGTTCGGCAACGTTCTGGGCTCCCGAGGCTCAGTCGTCCATGCTTTCACCGCCCAAATCGAGCGTGGGGGTCCCATCACGGTGACCCACCCGGACGTCGAGCGCTATTTCATGCTCATCCCGGAAGCCTGTCAGTTGGTCATGGAGGCTGCTGCCGCCGCTCAGGGGCGCGGCGAAGTGATGGTCCTGGACATGGGCCGCCCTCAGAAGATCGTCGACGTGGCCAAGGCGCTCATTCGGATGTCGGGGCGGACTGATATCCGAATCGACTTCACTGGCCTGCGGCCCGGTGAGAAACTCACCGAAGACCTTGTCGCCGATGCGGAAACCCTCACTCCGACGAAGAACCCTCTTGTGACCAGTGCGTCCGTCGCTCCACTGGATGAATCGCTGCTGCCGGCCGTCGGGGTGGCCGATCACTCGTCTGCCCTCGCCTGGAGCCGGTCGCACGCCCTTGCCACAGTGGCCGAGGCCTAATCCCTAGGCTCACCAAGGAGGTGGCGGCTGCGCTGCCGGTGGACAGGCGTTCCCGGGCTCGGCTCCAGCGAAGGGAGCTACCGAAGCCAGCGGCGGCCGACCCTCTCCCACGTGAGCGCTAACCCCGCCCCCAACCCGAGTTCGAGGAGCACCGCGCCGGCCACCGCCCACGGGTCGGGCCCGACGTGCGAGAGGCGCCCGGAACCCAGCGAACCACTCGACAACCACGCCCCGTCCAGCACCACGATGTCCACGGCTAGAACGGCTGCAGCGACGGTGCGAGCCTTGTCCCGCCACCGCGCCAACAGGGACCATTGCCGACCGGACTGCCAGGCGACCAACGCACCAACGGCGACCGGCCCCAGCAGGACGCCAGCCAGCCATGCTGGGTATTGCCCTTCCGATGGCACGACGCCCAGGACGGGAATCATTGGCAACAGTCCCGGCGCAGCTCCCGACACGGTCACGCTGCCTCCGGCCGACACTTGAACTCCGGGGCCGGCGATGAAGCTGAGCGCCCACACGACCAGATCGGGGACGAAGACCGCCTGTCCGAGGATCAGACCCAGGCCGCTCAGGCCGTGCGCGCCGACGGCGGCGTGCACGGAACTCACCGTCGGCCATCGGACGACCATCATGACGAGCACAAGCGCCGCGGCGAGACCAGCCAGGGCCGCCAGGCCCCACAACGCAGGGCGCCAGGCCCGCACCGCCCAGGTCGGCAGCCTCTCCACCAACTCCTCGTCGCTCTGGCCGAGCACGCAGGCGGCCGCGACGACCGGCACCGAGCACACGCCGAGGAGACCGCTGAGCGTCGGCCGAGCCGGGCCACCGAGAGTGACCAGGCCGACGAAGACGGCAGCCGCGGCATACCCGCCGAAAAAGCCGGGTAGCAGAGCGCGGGGCACCTGCCCCGTATGCACGACCAGGCGACGCAACTGGTATGCCGTGAACCACGCCGCCAGACCCCAGACGAGCAGCGGCACGATCCCGACGACCACTCCGTCGACTGCGATCGCCCCGCCGGTGCCGAGAAACCACCCGGCGCTGCCGATCCCGACGACGTGGCCCCACGGGGTATCGCTGCCAGGGGTCACCGCCCAGACAAAGACGGCGAGCGCGACAGTGGCCAGCCAAGGGACCGCGACGGCGACCGCTCCGGCGGCCCACCCGGACGCGGTGAACGGCCGCACGCGCAGGGCATCGACGGTGTCCCGGGTGGCGGAAGCGGAGGAACGGACTCGGTCCAGCAGGCTCATGATGGATCTATCGTCGTCGCTCGACCTCCGCGGACGCCGGAGGGCGCGCCGGGAGATCCCGAACGCGCCCTCCAGTGCAGCGGCAGTGTGTGGTCGGTCAGCCCTGCAGGCCCTGCATGATCTCGCGCATGAGCGCAGCGGTGGCCGACGGGGTCTTGCCCACCTTGACACCCGCGGCTTCCAGTGCCTCGGCCTTGGCAGCCGCAGTGCCCTTGGAGCCGCTCACGATCGCGCCGGCGTGGCCCATCGTCTTGCCTTCGGGGGCGGTGAAACCCGCGACGTAGCCCACCACCGGTTTGGTGACGTTGGCCGCGATGTATGCCGCTGCCCGCTCCTCCGCGTCGCCGCCGATCTCCCCAATCATGACGATCGCGTCGGTGTCGGGGTCGTCCTGGAATGCCTGGAGGCAGTCGATGTGGGTCGTCCCGATGATCGGGTCTCCACCGATCCCCACGGCGGTCGAGAAGCCGAAGTCGCGCAGCTCGAACATCATCTGGTAGGTCAACGTGCCCGACTTGGAGACCAGGCCGATCCGTCCCGGGCCGGAGATGTCGGCTGGGATGATGCCGGCGTTGGCCTGACCGGGCGTGATGAGGCCGGGGCAGTTTGGGCCGATGAGCCGCGTGGTGCCGGCTTTCTGAGCGTATTCGAAGAACTCAGCGGTGTCCTTGACCGCGACGCCTTCGGTGATGACGACCGCGAGCGGGATCTTGGCGTCGACGGCTTCGACGACCGCGGCCTTCGTAAAGGCGGCCGGGACGAAGATGACCGAGACGTTGGCTCCGGTGGCCGAGATAGCGTCGGCTACAGTGCCGAACACCGGGACTTGGACGCCGCCGGGGAAGTCGACCGTCGTGCCGGCCTTGCGCGGGTTGACGCCGCCGACGATCTGGGTGCCCGATGCGAGCATCCGAGTCGTGTGCTTCATACCCTCCGAGCCAGTCATGCCTTGAACGATGACCTTGGAGTCACGGGTGAGGAAGATCGCCATGTCGAGTGTTCCTTGTCCTAGGTCTTGTCCGGGTCAGACGGCGTGCGCCGCGAGCTCGGCGACGCGACGAGCCGCGCCGTCCATAGTGTCGACCCGCTCCAGTTGGGGCAGCCCGGCTCCGTCAAGGATCTCCCGACCCTTCTCGGCGTTGTTGCCGTCCAACCGGACGACCAGCGGCTTGGGGTGTTTGCCGTGGCTGGCGAGGATCTCATAGGCCTTGATGATGCCGTCGGCGACCTGGTCACACGCGGTGATGCCACCGAAGACGTTCACGAAGACCGCCTTGACCTGGGCGTCCTCGAAGATGACGTCCAGACCGTTGGCCATGACGTTGGCGTCAGCGCCGCCACCGATGTCCAGGAAGTTCGCCGGGCGGGGGTGGCTGCCGTCGCGCCCGGTGAACTCCTCGCCGGCGTAGGCGACCACGTCGAGAGTCGACATGACCAGGCCGGCGCCGTTGCCGATAATGCCGATGTTGCCGTCCAGCTTGACGTAGTTGAGGTCCTTCTCGATGGCCAGGACCTCGAGCGGGTCGGTCACGGAGTGGTCCACGAGCGCCTCGTGGTCGGGGTGGCGGAACGACGCGTTGTTGTCGAGGGTGACCTTGCCATCGAGGGCGACGATCTGGCCGTCCTCGGTCTTGACCAGTGGGTTGACCTCGACGAGTGTGGCGTCCTCGGCGGCATACACCGCGCCCAGCCGGACGAGCACGTGCTCCAGCGCGGGCCAGTCGCCCTCGTCGAAGCCCGCCGCGGTGATGATCTCCCGCGCCTTGGCCGCGTTGAGTCCGTCGATCGGGTCGACCTCGATCCGGGCGAGCTTCTCGGGGTGTTCGACGGCCAAGGTTTCGATGTCCATGCCGCCTTCTTTGCTGCACATCGCCAAGTAGGACCGGTTGGCCCGGTCGAGCAGCATCGAGAAGTAGTACTCCTCGGCGATCTTGGCGCCTTGGGCGATCATGACCTTCTTGACCGTGTGGCCCTTGATGTCCATGCCGAGGATCTGCGCGGCGAGCGACTGCGCTTCCTCAGGGGACTTGGCGACCTTGACGCCTCCGGCCTTGCCGCGGCCACCGGTCTTGACCTGAGCCTTGACGACGACCACGCCGCCGCTCTTGGCCCCGATGCGCTCCGCTGCGGCCCGGGCCTGTTCGGGCGTTTCGGCCACCTCGCCGCCCAACACGGGGACCCCGTGTGCCTCGAACATGTCACGTGCCTGGTACTCGTACAGATCCACGGGCGTCCGTCCTCGTCGTCGAAGGGGTGACCGGCCGAGCCGCCGCACGCGGGGGCGCTCGGACAGCATTCGGACTCTAGTGCACGAGTTCGGCTGCATCAGTGGCCGGAACGCCGGCCATGACCAATCTCACGGACTCGGCGACCCGAGCGTGATCAAGCGCCCCTCAAGGCACGGTGACCGACTGGCCTTCAGGGACGAGCAACACGAACAGTGGGCCCGGGGCCACAGTGATCTGGCCCCCCGTCGACGTGGTGAGTTCCGTCGGCGACGTCGCGCTGGATCGCGACCAGCGGCCGGTGCTGAGCTGACCATCCCGCAGGACCTGCACGGCACCGGAGCCGACCACGTCGAGGACGGGGGTCGCCACTCCGTTGACGTCGCGGTTGGCCGACAAGTGCGTTCGAACGATCTGGACCACGACGGTGGCCGCCCCCACCCGGACGCCGGCCGCCGTTACCTCGGGCTTGCCGTCCGTCGTCATGAGATAGCGCCCAACCGCCGCGTCCCAGGTGAACCCAATTCGGGCCGATGAGTATGCCGTGCTCACCGAGGTCGCTGGTCGGGAGCCGGGCGCTACGGGGCCAACGCGGAAGCCGATGTCACCCGCCGAGACGCTGCCCCCAGCTCTGGCGATCAGGGCGGCCGGGTCACCCATCACGTTGTACGGCGCAGGTCGCGAGCGATCCCGGCGATAGCCCAAGGCCCCCGCGTCCATCGACACGTTGACCTGGCTCCCTCCGGCGATAGCGGTCGCCGTGATCGTCGAAGCGCCGGAGTAGGCGAACGCCACTCGACCGTAGTTGGCGAGCAGCGTGGCGTCGGATTCTCGGGCGCTGCGGATCGGGCCGACTTCGGGTGGCTTCGTCGACGAGAAGATGGCCAGGAGCCTGGTCAGCCCGGCCTCGACGGGCTCGACGTAGACGATGTCGGCCGCGTCCAGCCCTACCCGTGGCCGGGCCGGGCCGGTGTTGTCGATCTTTACGGCGAGCACGACGCCGGTGGCCAAGAGAGAGCTCCCGGGAGTGCTCGTCGCGGATGACGTGCCTGCAACCGTCGAGGCCGTGGCATCCCCCGACGCGCTCCGCTGGCCAACATTGGCTGCGGGCCCAGGAGGAGGCTCTGGCATGGTGGCCGTGCAGCCGGCGGCCAACGCGAGGACCGCGCACCAGGCAACCGGGATGCGCATCATCTGGTCAGCCTATGCGGGCACCCGACGAGGGTCAGGCGACCCGCCGAAACGTGGTTGTGGGGCCACGGAAAGGCCGTGGCCCCACAACCAACGTCGTGAAGCGAACGCGCTGATCAAGTCAGCGAGCACCGTTGCCGGCACGAGGGCCTCGCCCGGGATGCGGGAGTACCGGGGGCCCATCCACTTCGTTCTCGACTCGACGGGTCGGCGCCTGGGGGGAGGTGTCGACGACGTCTGACACCAATAATGGGGCCTGCGACCGGGTCGGCAAGTCCAGTTCGGGGTTTCCTTACCAACTTTTTAACGTTGACGCCCTGACGCCATACCTGGGTTAGTGATGCTCGATGTTCGACCGGACCCAGTCGACGATTTCGTGCGTCGCCGCGCCCGGGGTGAAGACCTTGGCCACTCCCAGAGCCTGCAACTCAGGGATGTCCCCGTCCGGGATGATGCCCCCACCGAAGACGACGATGTCCTGTGCGTCACGGGCCTTGAGCAACGCGATGACCTTGGCGAAGAGCGTCATGTGCGCCCCGGATAAAACGGACAGGCCGACCGCATCGGCGTCCTCTTGAATAGCCGCCTCGACGATCTGCTCCGGCGTCTGATGCAGTCCCGTGTAGACGACCTCCATGCCTGCGTCGCGCAAGGCCCGGGCAACGACCTTGGCGCCCCTGTCGTGCCCATCAAGGCCAGGTTTGGCAACGACGACGCGAAGCGGAGAGTCACTCATGGCAGCACTCTACCGAAACGCCCGTTTGTGGGTCGCTGTGTGACCCTCGTCACTTGACTCTCGCGACATTCCTGCGCCGGGTCGCTGCCGCGGTCCGCCTCATGGACTCCGACTTGGAGATAACGAATACATCACGCTAGTCTCCACCAGGCCAGTCCAAGCAGCGGGAGAGACGACGACGTGACCGACGCCAAGTACCGTGGGCGCCACCGCGCCCGGCGGCGATCCTCGCTAAGCCCTCGGATTGTCGGCACGGGTCTCGTGCTCCCGACGACCGCCACCCTGGCCATCGTGTCGATGACCAACGGCGCGCCGATGACCTTGGCAAGCAGCAGCGTGACCGCCGGAGCCACACCTGTCGACGATGCTGCCACCGACCGCGCTGAGCTCACTGACGACAAGTCATCTGCTACGGCCGCCCTCGCGCGCGGAGTGCAGGACCGGGTCGCCCGCGACAATGAGCGCAGCCGGTTGGATGCGGTCACCGCGGAGAACGCCAAGCGCGCGGAAACCGAGGCCGCCCTGAGCGCCGCGGAGGCTCCAGTCAAGGTCACCATCGCGGGCGCGGACGCATCGGTTAAGGCCTCCGCCGACGCGGTTAAGGCCTCCGCCGACGCGATGTACAGCGGGCCGATCGGCCCCAAGTCCTGGGTCAACCCGATCACGACGACCTACCGCCTCAGTTCACCGTTCGGCTGGCGGTGGGGCCGGTTGCACGCTGGACAGGACATGGCGTGCCCGATCGGGACGGCCGTGCACGCGATTTCCAGCGGAGTGGTCATCTTTGCCGGTTGGCAGGGCGGTTACGGCTACAAAGTGGAGATCCGGCACTGGGACGGCACCGTCTCCTACTACGGCCACAACAGCAAACTGAAGGTGACCGAGGGTCAGAAGGTGTCTACCGGTGAGTTGATCGCTCTGAGCGGCAACACCGGACACTCGACCGGCCCTCACCTGCACTTGGAAATCCACCCTGGCGGCGGAGCGCCCGTCGCGCCAGCACCGTGGCTAAAGGCGCACGGCGCCCCGCTCTGAGGCCCCTCCCCGCACGCGGGCGTATGCCGCGGCATACCGGCGTCTCTGGGGAACCACGCGCACGCGGTGAGGTCAGAGTTTCTCGACCGGTGCGTAACGCAGCAGCAGCCGCTTGACGCCTACGGACGCACCGAAATCGACGTGAGCGAGCGCCCGCTCCCCCTCGCCCTCGACCCGCAGCACCGTGCCGAGCCCGAACGAGTCATGGCTGACTCGGTCACCAGCGGCGAGCGCCGGTGCGATGCGATTGCCCGGCGAACGCACGCCCGGACGGGCCGCAAGCGTGGCCACAGCGGGTTCGGAACTGCGCCGCCCGTAGCGTGCCGAGTCCGAAGCGGCGGCCTCCCGCTCCCACGCGACCAGCTCGCGGGGGATCTCGTCGAGGAACCGCGACCCGGGGAAGTACTGCGGTTGGCCCCAGGCCGAACGCACCGCAGCGCGGGACAGGTGTAGCCGCTCACGAGCCCGGGTGATCCCGACGTAGGCCAGCCGCCGTTCCTCCTCCAGCTCCTTGGGATCGGCGAGCGAGCGCAGATGCGGGAAGGTGCCGTCCTCGAGCCCCGTGACGAACACGACGGGGAACTCCAGCCCCTTCGCCGTGTGCAACGTCATGAGGGTGACGACTCCCCCACTTTCCACGTCGGCATCGGGAATCTCGTCGGCGTCAGCCACGAGCGACACCTGCTCGAGGAAGTCCTCCAGGCTGGCCGGCTCGCCCGCCTCCGCACGACCCTCGTCGAATTCCTGTGCCACGGCAACAAGTTCGGCGAGGTTCTCGACACGCGTCTCGTCCTGGGGGTCGGGGCTGGCCCTCAGCTCGCGCAGATAGCCGCTCTGCTCCAGCACGGCCTCCAACAGCCCGGCCACGCCGGACCCTCCCTCGAAAACGACCCGCAGATCCTCCAGCAGCCGGGTGAAGGCCTCGATCGCCGCGACCGAGCGGGTCGCGATCCCCGGCGCGTCCGCCGCCCGTCCGAGCGCCGCCACGAACGGGATTCGCTCCCGGTCGGCCAACGCCGCCACGCACGCTTCGGCCCGCTCGCCGATGCCTCGGCGCGGGGTGTTGAGGATCCGCCGCAGGTTGACCGCGTCGGTCGGGTTCGAGATGACCCACAGATAGGCCAAGGCATCCTTGACCTCCTTGCGCTCATAGAAGCGGGTCCCGCCCACCACCTTGTAGGGCAACCCGACCCGGACGAACACCTCCTCGACGGCCCGACTCTGCGCGTTGGTGCGATAGAAGACCGCGACGTCCTTGGGTTTGACCCCGTGCTCGTCCCCGAGCCGGTCGATGGTCCGCGCGACGAACGACGCCTCGTCGTGCTCGTTGTCCCCCACGTAGCCGACGATGCTCGCCCCGTCCCCCGAGTCGGTCCACAGGTTCTTCGGCCGCCGGTCGGGGTTGCGGGCGATCACGGCGTTCGCCGCGCGCAGGATGGTCTGGGTCGACCGGTAGTTCTGCTCCAGCAGGATGGTCCGCGCGTCCGGGTAGTCCTGCTCGAACTCGACGATGTTGCGGATCGTCGCCCCACGGAAGGCATAGATCGACTGATCGGCGTCCCCGACGACGACGAGCTCGGCCGGCGGCACCGTCGGGGTCCCTGCCGGGGTCGCTGGCGCCACCCTCCCCGTCCGGTATGCCGCCCGCTCACCTTCCGCCCGCAACCCGCCTTCTCCGGCAGCCGAGCCCACCCCGCCCCCGACCAGCTCGCGCACCAGTTGGTATTGCGCGGTGTTGGTGTCCTGATATTCGTCGACCAAGACATGCCGGAACCGGCGCCGGTAATGCTCGGCGACGTCCGGGAACGACTGCAGCAGATGGACGGTCGTCATGATGAGGTCGTCGAAGTCCAGGGCATTGGCCTGGCGCAGGCGGCGTTGGTAGGCGGCATACGCCTCGGCGATCATCCGCTCGTGGTGGGTGCCCTCATCCCCGCCCACCCGCCGCGCGTAGGTCTCCTCGTCGACCAGCTCGTTCTTGAGGTTGCTCACCTGATGCGAGAACGAGCGCGGGTTGTAGCGCTTGGGGTCCAGGTCCATGTCGCGCAGCACCAACGCCATCAGCCGCTGACTGTCTGCCGCGTCATAGATCGAGAAGCTCGACTTGAGCCCGAACTTCTCGATCTCCCGGCGCAGGATTCGCACGCAGGCCGAGTGGAAGGTCATCACCCACATCGCCCGGGATCGCCCGCCGACGAGTTGTTCGACTCGTTCGCGCATCTCCGCGGCGGCCTTGTTGGTGAAGGTGATCGCCAGCACCTGCCCCGGTTGCACGCCGCGCTCGGCGAGCAGGTAGGCGATCCGGTGGGTCAGCACCCGGGTCTTGCCTGAGCCGGCGCCGGCGATGATGAGCAGCGGGCTGCCTTCGTGGACGACCGCCGCCCGCTGTTGGGGGTTGAGCCCCTCGAGGAACCGTTCCGGGTCGCCCGCCCCGCGCGATCCGGTATGCCGCCCGCTCGCCTCGGGCGCGGCATACCCGCTGCCCTCGGCGGCCCACAGCGGGACTCCCGCGTCGTCGACGGCCTGTGGGTCCGGCGCGGCGACGGGCGCGCCGGGATCGGCTTCCCCGAATCCGGAGAGGCCCAGTTCGTCGAAGAGGGTGCCCATGTCGGCGTCCACCCTATGCGCTCGCTCGGACACCCCGTGCTGTCTCGAGCGCGCCGTAGGCTGCGGCCATGACCGATGCCCGCGCCCTTCGAGTGACCCAGCACGGCGGCCCGGAGGTCCTCGCCGTCCAGACCGTCGACGTCCCCGAGCCTGGGCAGGGCCAGGTCCGAGTGCGGGTGGAAGCGGCGGGCCTGAACTTCATCGACGTCTACCTGCGCGAGGGGACCTATCCCGGCCCGACCCCGTTCACCTCCTGCATGGAGGGCGCCGGGGTCATCGAGTCGGTCGGCCCCGACGCCGAGATCGCCGTCGGGTCGCGGGTCGCCTGGGCGATGGCCCCGGGGGCGGCCGCCGAACTCGCCGTGCTGCCCGCGGCGTCCGTCGTCCCGGTCCCTGACGGGGTCACCTCCCAGCAGGCCGCCGCCGCGATGCTGCAGGGCATGACCGCGCACTACCTCACGACGAGCACGTATGCCGTGCAGCCCGGCGACGCGGTCCTCGTTCACGCCGCGGCGGGCGGGGTCGGACAATGGCTCGTCCAGGTCTGCACGGCTGCCGGGGCGACGGTCATCGCCACGGCCGGCTCGGCCGAGAAGCTGGCGATCGCCCGCGACCTGGGGGCGGCCCACACGCTGGACTACACGGCATACGGAAGCCCCGCGGAGCTGGCGGGAGCGATCCGTGAGGCGAGCGGCGGCGTGGGGGTGGCGGTGGCCTACGACGGGGTCGGCAAGGCGACCTTCGATGCGTCGCTGGGCTCACTGCGGCGCCGCGGGATGTTGGCGCTGATCGGCGGGTCAAGCGGCCAGGTGCCGCCATTCGACCTGCAGCGGCTCAACGCGGCCGGGTCGGTGTTCGTGACGCGGCCGTCGCTCGGGCACTATCTGGCCGACCGGCACGAGCTGTTGTGGCGGGCCGGCGAGGTGTTCCAGACGATCCAGTCCGGGCAGGTGCGGCTGCAGATCGGCGGGACGTTCGCGCTGGAGGACGCGGCGGCGGCATACCGGGCCTTGGAAGGGCGCGCGACCACCGGCAAGTTGATCTTCCAGATCTGAGCGGCTTACCCGAGCCACCGAGCGAGTTTTACAACGGGCGCCCGCAACTCGGGATTGAGGTCTGTCCATGCGATATAGGACCCGGCCCCGTAAACCATTGATGCCCCGTAAGCCTCACCGAGTTTCGCAATAGTTGAGGTACCGAAGTCGAGAATGTACTGACCTGCGTCTCCGTTTCCGCTCCCATTACCCCAAGCAAGAAAGGCGTCACCGCAGGCGAGATGCACCCCGTCTCCAAGTCCTCGTATCAGCCCGAGAGGTTCGGAACCGTGGGCGGGAGTAAAGATCAAAACCCGCGACGCTGGCTCAGCGCCGACCTCCACGGCGTGTGTGCTCACCGCGACAGCTACGTAGTCGGCCGTGCCACACGCATCTCTGACTGTCTCCGGTCCGTCGACGGAGAACAGGTAACGGGCACGAGGCGGCTGGCCTTCTCCGATGACGGCCACCTGCAGTGGCTGTGTGGCAGCAACCATCGGCCCGGCTGCGCCGATTGCCAGAGTCTCCGTCCCCGTGAAGAACGGGAAGACGTGATTGGTCGCGACCACGGTCCCCTGAGCGTTGGCGCCTCCTGCAATCGGTACGGCTCTGATCTCGGTGCCAGTGAGGCGTGCGCCTGGTTCAACCGGGAGACCGGATGTGAAAAAGACGGTGTGACCATCTGTAGCCAGATCCCGCTCAGAGTCGGTCGTCGTCGGCAGCACCATACCTGGAGGAGTGATGTCTGACGAATTTGCGATAACTTTCGGTGCCCCCCAGCCGTCATCGCCGAAATTTGGTAATCTTCGTAGTCGAGACTCGTGCTTGCCGTTTCTCGCCAAACCACGGACTCACCGAATGACGTGGCCACCACAACTTGACGCACCGTGTTCCGTTCCGGCAACTCCCGTGTGACACGGCCAGATTCCCCCGTAACGACGACCAACCCATGCTTGAGCTTCTCCCCGTCGGGGAGTGGCGCTTCATACGCGATGAGCTTTCCGACGGACGTCACTGCCAGCGGGCTCGCCAAGAGGTTCGGATCCGATAAGGGAGGATACCGAAAAATCACGTGCAGTTGAGAGTCCGCCACAGGCACCGACGACGTTGACGACATTTGGAAGGGAGCCTTCAAGGTGCCCTTACGATCTGCGTTGCTCGTGGACGTGGCCTTCGATGTCCTCGATAGTGAGGGGTCGGCCGACCGGTCTCCGCTTGGCTCTAAAGCACACGAACCGACCACGAGGATCACCACAACTACACAGGTGAGGCCTGACGCGGCCGACCGACCCAAGCGCATCAGTACGCAACTCCGTTCGATTGCAGGAAGCGTGACGTGAAGGAGGAGCTTGAGTAGCTGAATGTCTTGGCGACTGGGCCGCTCCACGGCACCGCGCTCGAACCGCCGACTGGGTCCGCGAAGTAGCTGGTTGAGCCGCTTGATGCATAGCCGTAGCCCATGATCCAGTGCCCGATCGTCTTCGAGGTCGGGTGGTTGTTGTAGTGGACACCCCCCGCGAACTCAACCGTGTCGGCAGCCATGGGCTTTCCTGCAGCTCCGACCGAATACGTGATCACCGAAGCCAGGCTGCTCGGCTTAGGAACCTGAACGTAATAGGAATCACCGTTCCAACGATTTGCTCCTCTGACAAAGTACCCCGTTGCCCACTCTGTTGACTTGTTAATGTCGGTACGCATGTGATTCGCGTTCGCGAGACCCGCCTGTCCAGGTTGGCTGCCATCATACCTGCTGGTGAATCCTGTTCCATGCAGGTAACGAATGATCATGTAGCCGGTCGCAGGACCGCAAAAATACCCCGTATTCTGTGAGGCGTGTGTGATTGACAGGACTCGACTTGCCGGGAACGAACCTCCGCCGTCCGGCGGCACCGAGTCAGGGGAAACTCCCACCTTCGAAGTCTTGCCATGGGTCGCAATTCCCGCATCACGCAACAGTCATCGGCAGTCGCCGAATCCCCGCGCACTACTGCCGCATACCATGCGGACGAGAGTGCGGCTTTGGCTCGGGAAGCTGGGCCGAAATCGACCAATTGATTGGCTGGGTTAACGTCCCCCCCCGTCTCGGTTCCTGGGCCCGACCCATCAGCCCAAGCACTCTGAACACCCAAGAAGATATTGGCGAGCACTCCCCCGGCTATGAATGAGCCTGGCCAGAACACGCTTAAGAATCATCATGCCTCCTGAATCCTGATGAGCCGAGCACAGGGCGCGGCGGCGAGTGCTCCGCTGTGAAGACACCGAGACTAGCCCGGATCGTTCACGGGTGAGCGGCGCGTCGGGGGTCTGAACGTACGGAAGTGCCTGTCCTGCACGGGAAACTTGGACTTGCTGATGGTCTGAGAATCCCGAGTGGAAGGCACTCCGTAGGTGAAGCGTACTTCGTGGTCGGCGGGTCTGTCGGTGACCGCTGATGGTGTCGGTGTGGTGGCCCACGCGGGTAGCGTCGCGACCCGGCTGCTGGCTGACCGGACCGGTCTGACCGGGGAGCTGTCCAAGGCGATGGTGCGCCGCAACTTCACGCTTGTGCATGATCGTGGGCGGGTGCTGGTCGATGTGGCGGTGATGCTCGCTGCTGGGGGTGAGGCGATAGCGGACATTGACGTGCTTCGCCACCAGGGCGGGGTCCTGGGTCCGGTGGCATCGCCGCCGACGGTGTGGCGGGCGCTGGACGAGGTGACCGCTGGCCGGTTGAGGAAGATCGCTGCGGCCCGAGCCCGGGTCCGGCGCCATGTGTGGGCACAGCTGCCCGGCGGGGTGCCTGCTTCGAAGGTCGCGGGCACCGACCTCGATGAGGTCATCGTTCTCGACGTCGACGCCACCGTCGTGGTCGCGCACAGCGAGAAGGAGCACGCGGCTGCCACGTTCAAGCGGACCTTCGGCTACCACCCGATCGGGGTGTGGTGCGACAACACGCAGGAGTTCCTCGCCGGCAAGCTCCGGGCGGGCAGCGCCGGGTCGAACACCACTGCCGACCACATCGAGGTCCTCACCGACGCGATCAGCCAAGTCCCCGGCGGACATCGCAAGAAGCTGCTGATCCGTTCCGACGGTGCGGGCGCCTCCCACGGCCTGCTGAACTGGCTCACCGAGCAAGGGCGGGTCCGCGGCCGCAGCGTCGACTACTCCATCGGGTTCGCCCTCACCGACAAGCTCCGCGACGCGATCGACCTGGTCCCGAAGAAGGTGTGGACCCCAGCGATCGACGCCGACGGTGGGATCCGTGAGGGTGGCGATGTCGCCGAGCTCACCGGCCTCATCGACCCGGCCGTGCTGGCCAAGTGGCCGGAGGGGATGCGGGTCATCGTGCGACGCGAACGCCCGCACCCAGGGGCGCAGCTGTCGCTGTTCGAGGAGCGCGACGGCTGGCGCTACCAGGCCTTCGTCACCAACACCACACTCGGGCAACTCGCCTTCCTCGAGGCCCGTCACCGCGCCCACGCCCGGGTTGAGGACCGCATCCGGCACGCCAAGGACACCGGCCTGGGCCGGTTCCCCTCGCGGGAGTTCGACATCAACCAGACCTGGCTGACGTTGACCATGATCGCCGCCGACCTCGTCGCCTGGACCCGACTCCTGGGCTGTGTCGGTGACGCCGCCATCCTGGCCTCGTGTGAGCCCAAGGCGCTGCGCTATCGCTTCCTCCACGTCCCGGCCCGGCTCACCCGCAGCGCCCGCCGACGACGGCTCCGCATCCCCCAGTCCTGGCCATGGGCGGCCGCGGTCGTCGCGGTCTTCGCGAACATCGCCGCCATCCCCCAACCAGCCTGACTCGACCCGTCCACCCACGACATCACCACCCGGAGAACCGCAGCCCGGCAGCGCCAGCCGGCGAACCGACATACCCGCAGACGGACAACGACCCACCCCACCCAGCAACGCCACCGTCGGCGACCTCATGAAAGACCGGGGCTAGAGCCTCATCCGTCGCGTCCGTTTCACGGTGTTCGTCCTCAGTTGCTCTCCGAGGGCCAAGTGATGCTTCTATGTCGTGTCAAGGGCCCGGGCTGGTGATGGTCGACCGGTTCCTCGCGGGTGTCAAGGCCCTGCGGCCGCTGCGCGGTCGGGCTGCGCCCGAGCCTTGACTCCCGCTCGGGTCCGGTCGGTTAGGCCGCCACGGGGTCCTTGGCGTGGCGGGTCATGATTCGGAAGACTTCGCGGGCAATGGCTCGTTTCAGGGGTCTGCCCAGGGTCTGGTTGACACCGAGCTTGTGAGGACTGTCAGTCCCCGCAGGAAGGATGCTGACCATGCCTAAAGCGTTTCCCAAGGAGTTCCGCGACGATGTGGTCGCGGTGGCACGTAAGGCCGAGGCGTCGGTGGCGCAGGTGGCCAAGGACTTCGGGATCTCCGAGTCCTGCCTGCACCGCTGGCTAGCCCTGGCTGACATCGAGGACGGCAAACGTCCTGGAGCCACGAAGGAGGAGTCGGAAGCGTTGCGGGAGCTGAAGAAGCGCAACCGGCTGCTGGAGCAGGAGAACGAGGTTCTGCGCCGCGCCGCGGCGTACCTGGCCCGGGACGTGCTCCCAAAATGACCTACCCCCTCATCACTGACCTGGCCGCTGAGGGGGCCACGATCCGGGTGCCCGTGATCGTCTCGTGCCGGGTCCTGGGGGTCTCCCGACAGGCGTACTACAAGTGGCGGGCTGACCCGGTCAGCCAACGTGATTGGGACGACGCCCACCTGATCGAGGCGGCCCGACAGGTGCACGCCGACGACCCGGAGTTCGGCTACCGGCTGATCAGCGACGAACTGGCCGACGCCGGCCACGAGGCGTCGGAGAACCGGGTGTGGCGGCTGTGCTCGTTGGCCGGGATCTTCTCGGTGCTGTCCCCCAAACGTCGGGGCGGCAAGCGTCCCGGCCCAGCGGTGCACGACGATCTGGTCGAACGCGACTTCACCGCCGACCGACCCAACCAGCTGTGGCTGACCGACATCACCGAACACCCCACCGGTGAGGGGAAGCTGTACATGTGCGCAGTCAAGGACGTCTACTCCGGGCGGATCGTCGGTTACAGCATCGACTCACGGATGAAAGCGTCGCTGGCGGTGGCCGCCCTGCGCAACGCGATCGACCGGCGCGGCGGCCCCGGCGTGGTCGCCGGGTGCATTGTGCACAGCGACCGTGGGAGTCAATTCCGGTCTCGGAAGTACACCCGCGCCCTGACCGAGGCTGGGCTGGTCGGTTCCATGGGCCGGGTGGCCTCAAGCGCTGACAACGCGGCCATGGAAAGCTGGTTTGCGTTGCTGCAGAAGAACGTCCTGAACCGACGACGGTGGGCCACCCGCGTCCAGCTGCGTCTGGCAATCGTCACCTGGACCGAACGCACCTACCACCGCCGACGTCGGCAACGCGGCCTGGGTCGCCTGACCCCCGTCGAGTTTGAGACCATCTACCAGACCGCCCCAGCGGCCTGACGCAACACCACACCAAGACTGTCAACCAGACCCTGGGCAGACCCCCGCACGCGCAAGGGCGACAAGTACGTCACCGTCATCATCGACCTCACCCCGATCCGGGATGGCACCGGCCGTGCGCGGCTGCTGGACATGGTCGAGGGCCGCTCCAAGTCCGCGTTCAAGACCTGGCTCGCCGACCGCCCCCAAGCATGGAGAGAGGGCGTGGAGGTCGTCGCGATGGACGGGTTCACCGGGTTCAAGACCGCCGCCGCCGAAGAGCTGCCGGCCGCGGTCGCGGTCATGGACCCCTTCCACGTCGTCCGGCTCGCCGGTGACGCGCTCGACCGGTGCCGCAGCCGGGTCCAACAAGACCTCCACGGCCACCGAGGCCTGCGCAACGACCCGCTGTACCGGGCCCGCCGGACCCTGCATACCGGTGAGGACCTGCTCACCGACCGGCAACGAGAACGCCTCCTGCACCTGTTCGCGAACGAGGACCACATTGAGGTCGAAGCGACCTGGGGCATCCTGCAACGGATGATCGCCGCCTACCGCCACCCCGACCGCACAGCCGGCAGGACAGCCATGGTCGCCGTCATCGACGCCCTCCGCGACGGCGTCCCTACCGTGCTGATCGAACTGCGCCGCCTCGGACGCACCCTGAACCAACGCGCCGCCGACGTGCTGGCCTACTTCGACCGGCCCGGCACCAGCAACGGCCCCACCGAAGCCCTGAACGGGCGCCTCGAACACCTCCGAGGCTCCGCCCTCGGCTTCCGTAACCTCACCAACTACATCGCCCGCTGCCTCCTCGAGACCGGCGGCTTCAGACCACGGCTACACCCTGCATTGTGATGAGCCACTAAAGTGGCATGACTCGGGCCGGACAGTCTCCGGACAGGTCGTCACCCTTGGCTGACGAGGTCAGGGCTGCGGGGCGGGAGCAGACCTGTGCTCCACTGCCGCCGCCCACCGCGACAGCCCCCAGGACAGGACGTAGGCCACGGCGCTGGCCAACGAGGAGGTCCACACCGTTGCGACGACACCGACCTCGAAGTGGACACACGCGAGTAGCGAGCCGACCACGAGGGTGAATCGACCGGCGTCCCAGGCTAACTGGAGGCGGGCATGCCCCAGCACGATCAGCGTCTGGGAGACAGGGGCCGCAACCAATTGGGCGGCGAGGTTGATCGACAGCGCCGCCGCCATGCTCCCCGCGACTCCCCAACGCTCACCGAAGAGCAGCGGGAAGGCCGAGGGGGAGGCCACCAGGACGATGAGGCCCATCGGAACGGCCGCGAGGAGGAGCAGCCGGGTGGCCTTCCTCAACGCTCGGAGCGCGCCGAACTGACCCGCTCGCTTGGTCTCCGACAGCCAACCGAGGTACACCTGCGCAGTGGCCTGGCCGAGCAGCGCGATCGGGATGGCGACGACGCGTTGGGCCAGGCCGAACTGACCTGCGTCGGCTAGCCCGAAGAAGGTCGTGATGAGCAAGGGAGGGGCGTAGAGCCCGGCGGCGTTCAGCAAGCCAGCCAGGGACAAGGCAGGGGCCTGGTTGACATACGCTCGGACGTCGTCGGAGCAGGTGGTCGCCGCACCGGTGACCACGGGCGCGCTGAGGTCATCGGGCCGGTTTGGTGCGGCAGCCTCGCTCGCGTCGGTGGGACCGTCGAACGGCCGCGACTTGTTCGCGACGGCCAAGAACAGCGTCGACACGACCAAGGCCAGGACGAGGCCCGCGATCAGCCCGAAGGCGCTTGCGGCAACGACCCCGAAGGCCGTCTGGGTGACAAGCGTGACGAGGGCCTGGATGACGTTCCGGCCGGCAATGGTGGAGTACCGCCGCCGTCGGATCGCCCACGCGTTGGCCAGTTGGAAGAGCGCCAACAACGCGCTTACCATCGGGATCGAGAAGATCCAAGCCTCAAGGTCGAAGTCGTGCCCGGTGAGATACAGACCCGTGAATGCAGCCGCGACCAACAGGGTGTTGACTAGGACCGCCCTGACACCCAGACCGACGATCCGGCGACTCGTGTCATCCGAGGCGGGCAGAGGCACGATGACATCGGCCCGAATCGCCATGACCGGCATGAGCAGCATGGACCAGGCGGTGACCGTGGCCAGCGTCCCGAAGTCATGAGGCGTATAGAGCCGCGCCACGATGGGATAGCCCAGGAACGCCAAGCCCTGGGCCGCGGCGGTCGCCATGATGATGGCTGCGACGCCCTCACCGGTCGCGCCGAGGCGTTGGCGGGCCCGAGCGGTGAGCGAAGCCAGAGGCATGCGGGGCATGGGGCCGACCGCTACCCGGAGACCGGGCGTAGGACGGCTTCCGTGGCGATGCGTGCGGGAATCCGGTCATCGAAGTTCTCCCGGGCAAACGCCACCCGGCGCGCCCGCTCGTCGGCATCCGCCTGAGTGGCATCGAGGAGCGCCCGGACGAGGTTCTCCTGAACGGCGGAGACATCCCATGGAGACACGTAGGCGAGGTCTGCTTGCGCCAACAGATCCGCGAAATCACCGCTTCCCGCATAGATCAAAGGAGTACCGCAAGCGAGCCCGCTCATGGCCTTGATCGGCCGGGCATCGGCGTACCCGGTGGACGGTCGGAGCGACGCCAGGCTGGCCACCGCGGTCCTGGTGGCGGCGGCGACCGTCGCGGCTGACACGGAACCCCGACAGTGGACTCGGTCCGGCCAACGCGAGGCGACGTCGTTGATGAGTTCGCTGTCGCTGCCGTAGCCCAGGTAGACCAAGTCGAAAACTTCGCCGGCGCGCCAGCGTTCTTCGGCAGCCCTCGCGAAGATTTCCGCCCCGTGCACGACCCCGGCATTACCCGCGTAGACGAAGAAGGGGTTGTGCTTGCCGTTGGGCCACCACTGCTCACCATCTGGGGTGTACACGTCCGTCGGTATGCCGTTGGGGATCGTGGTAACAGAGTCGGCCGCCCCCGCCGTGGCGGCGACGCGCGCCATGCCGGGGGTCGCCGCGAGGACTGACGAGGCATGTCGCAGGGTGTAGTCCTCCACCGCCCCGATCACGGGAGTCAGAGCACGCAACCAGATCTGGCGCGCGCCCTCGGCTGCGGCGCGCCAGGAGTCAGCGAGGTAGTAGACGAACGGCACGCGACGTCGGCGAGCGACGAGCAGCGACGCGAAGGCGGCTGTGGGCGGCGGATCCGACACGACCACGTCGAAATCGACAACTCGTGCGGAGCTCACGATGCGCCCCGCAAAGAGCACGAGGTTGAACAGTCGGCGAACGGGGTTCGCGGTGCCTTCAGCCGGGCCCACGCATAGGACGCGTTCACCGCAGGGCCCCGTTCGCCGGCGAGGGCCACCGTCACCAGGAGCAGAGGTGATGACGGTCACCTCAACGTCCTTGGCACGCAACTGCGCGGTCAACGCACCCAGAACCTGACTTCCGGATCCGGCCACGGGCCAGTACTGGTGACCTACCATGAGCACGCGCATGTCACTCGATCCTCGAACCGTTCCCCGGCGGTCCCACATAGCGACGGTAGGTCTCGACGAGTCGCTGCCCCTCCGAGGCCCAGGAATAGCGCTCCAGGACGGCTTCCTTCCCGCGGGAACCCATCTCCCAGGCAAGGGCCGGATAATCGGCGAGTCGCATCATCGCGGCGGCGAGCTCTTGCGGGCTGTCATGAGGCACGACGATGCCGCAGCCGACCTCGGTCACCAACTGGGAGCCGACCCGCAACGAAGAGGACACGATCACGGGGACCCCTGCTGCCATGTACTCCAGAACCTTCGTGGGCAAGGCTTCGACCACGTTCGGAGAAGGCCGGAAGATGGCCAGCCCGAACAGCGAAGTCCCGGTGAGCTCGGCGACCTCCGGTCTGGACAGAACGCCCACATACTCGATGCCGCGTCCGGATGGGGCGGTGCTGTCGGAGCACGGTCCGGCCATGACCACGCTGTAGTCCCTCGTGGCGTTCATGATGCCCGCGGCCTCGATGACCGTTTCCGTGCATCGCTCGGGGTGGATCCCGCCCACATAGCACCCACGCCTCGGGCGGGCGAGGAAGCTCGCCCGTGAGCTGTCGATCGTTGCCCATTCATCGAGAATGGGATAGTTTGCCACAACGGTCGTGTCGAACCGCCACTGGTCGGCAATTGCCGGAGTGGCGGTCACCACGTGCGTCATCCGGCTGGCGATGGCGCGTTCGCTCTTCGCGATCATGGGGGCAATCAGTCGACTCTGCCACGGCGCGAGATAGTCCTTGTGCGCCACGTCTTTGGAGAGACTTTCGTGGGCGTCGTAAATCACCTTGCGGCCGTGAAGGCGCCAGAGCAACGACAGCGGCAGCAGTTCGGGGTCATGGAAGTGGATGACGTCGGGATCAACCCGCCGGGTCGCGGCAAGAGCGCCGGTCCACGCCCCGGACCAGCGGGCCAGTCGAGAGGTATACCTGGGGAGCAGCTCGACCTTGTGGTCCTCCCGGGGCGGTGCCGGATCCGCGGGCGCGATTAGGGTGACGTCGTAGCCGGCATCGCGGAGGGTCGCGACTTCCTTCAGGTAGATGCGCGGGTCCGTTGCCGGGTGCGCCGATGTCACATGCACCACCCGCACCGCGTCGCCAGGTTGGCGAACAGAGCTGTCCCCGCCAGGGCGACGTCGTCTCAGCGAGCAGATTCGTTCCCGAACCCGAGGGAAGAGCGCTTTGACGTCTCCACGGTTCATTGCGTTCGCTTTCTTCGATGTTGATCGAGACATCTAGGGTCGCGCGGACGCCCGCGGCTGCGGGCCGTCAGTGGAGCGGGTCGAGGAGCTGTCGGCGGGCGCTCGGTTTACCACGACTCCGCACAACGAGGCGTTGACCAGGCGCAACTTCTCGACTGCTGCTGCCACGTTGTCGCTCTGCGTCTTCCCGTAATCGAGCACCAAGGCGATGTTCCCGACCCGTGCCAATCCTAGAGTGTCGGCAACGGTCTGCACGGCTGCCGAGTCGAGGATGACGAAGTCGGCACGATCGCCGAGTTCCCGCAGCGTCTCCAGGAATCGTCTACTGTGCAGGAGGTCGGCCGGATTGGTATCAGGTGCTCCTGCCGCCACGACCTCAAGTCCGCTGGCAGCATGGTGTTGCAGCACGGAGCTGAGGTCTGCCGTACCCTTGAGCACCGACGACAACCCAGCACCGGCGGAAAGTCCCAGCAGTGGGGCTACAGCGGGGCTGCGCAGGTTCGCATCGACCAGCACGACCCGCCACCCGGCCTGGGCCAGGGCCAACGCAGTCCCCACAGCAACCGTCGTCTTGCCCTCTCCAGGTGTGGTGCTCGTGAAGGTGATCACGTTGTGCCCCGGCCCGGCCATCGATTGCACGTTGGCGCGGAGGAAACGGAACGCTTCGGCGCTCTTGCCGAGGCCGACGTTGGCGAACTCGGGTGCCCCCGTGAGGGTGGCGTTCGTTCCGATCTCACCGATGACGGCAGTCCCGTTCAAGGCGGGGACCTCGCCAGGATTGCGCACCCTCTTGTCGAACAGTTCGCGGACCACGGACAGTCCGAAGCCGACGAGCAGGCCAAGGATCAGCGCGATGGCGCCGTCGCGGAGCGTCTTGTCGCCCGTGCCGCTCGTGTCGTCGGTGAGGCCCGGGCTCGGCGGGTCGATCTCTATCGTCTTGACGACCGAGCCGGACGTACCACCCAGCGTGGCGTCGGTGGAACGCGCGGCCAAGAGCACCGCCTGCATCAGGGCGGCGTTGATCTTCTGGGCCACGTCTGCGTTGGGATAACTCACGACGATCTGGACGATGCTCGTCCCTGTCGGAACGGTCACCTTGAGGTGCGACTGCAACTTCTCTGCGGGTATCCCGAGAGCCAGGCCCCGCGTGACGCGTTCGGCGGTTTCCCGGCTGAGCGCCACCTGGGTGAAGTTCTGCGCGAGCTGAGCCGCCGACGGTTCCGCGCGCAGCGTCGCGTTCTGGGTAAGGGTGACCATGACGGCCGAAGTCGACTCGAAGCTACCCGCTCGCGATTTGGGCATGAGGGCGGTGACCGCGATGCCGAGGGCGGTCACGACCGCGCCGACAACGACAATGAAGACCCACTGGCGGCGGGCGATGCGGAGATAGTCGCGGATATCCATAACAGGTCCCGTCTGAGTCGCCCCGACTGGGGCAGGGGTGGCGGAGGTGGTGGCGGGCTGGACCCACGAACGGTCATGACTTCCATGCTCAGAAGCCCGTGAAAAGGGCAATGCCGTGCCGATGTGCGGTGTTTGCGCGATGCGGAGCCGAGGATCGAGACGGGCCGCGTAGGCCAGCAGGATGGCCGCACCGAAACCGTAGGTCAGCACCGACGTGAAGGCGCTGCCGTTGGCCAGCGAGATCGCAGGGACAACGAAGAACGAGTACCGGAAGGGCGTGGGGAGACTGGCGGAAGAGTCGTCCGCCAAGCGGAGGAGGGTCGCAGCCAGGGCAGTCTCGATGGCGATGCCGACCAGGCCAGCATGCATGAACCCCGAGCCGATGAAGTTGACATTGGCGTTGGTGCCGGGTGTGTTGAAGATCCACTCACCGACAAGGATCAGTGGGTCCGTTCCCGGTTCTCGATGCCACGGCGCAAAACTCTCCAGACCCAGTTGCGGGTTGATCTGGAAGTACTTGAAATATCCCACCGTCAGGACGCCCGGGATGGCCAGGATTCGCATGCTGAAGACCGCGGTCCACAAGAGATTCCCGGTCAAGGAGTCCATGATCCGCGCGAAGATCATGAGGAAACCCAGGAGGAACAGGATGTGGCTCGGTTTGGGTGGACTCCCGCGTCGGGCTCGATAGGCGATCCACAACAGCAGCGGGACGGACAGCAGGGCCAGCCTGGCGCCGCTCGCGAGGTAGATGAGGAAATCGCCACCGATGCCGGCGAGCACCTTCACCCAGTCCTTACGTAGGACACCCCAGACGATCAGCGCCGGGTTGATGCACGCGTAACTCAGGGGCAGCAGGTACGCGAGGGCGGGAACCTCTGCAAGGGCTTGTTTGTAGTCGGCCCGCACCGCGTAGATGTCCGCGAACGAAATGTAAGTGTGGTGGATCCCGATGGCCGAGATCAGCCACGCGTAGGTGATCGCCAGGAGCACGGCGCAGACGAGCCAGAAGTTGATCCGGATCCGGCTGGGCGTCGGGAGGAGGGCTCCGGAATTCGGAGCGGTGATCAGTCGGACGACCACGGCGACGGCGCAGATGCCCAGCGCCGCTGGGAGGCGCTCGGATTGGGGCAGCCAGTTCGATGCCTCGGCCAATAAGGCACTGGGGACGATGACGATCGTATAGATGATCCATAAGCAGAAATCCGAGGGGCGCTGCACCGACCGGGTCATGGTCGCTCCGGTCGCCACAATCGCTACGAATGCGATGGCTACCTCGAGGAACGGAGGGTCCTGCCAATTGACGCCCTCATACGCCCAAATACCCGAGAGGTAGGTCGCGTAGATCACCAGGAAGACGACGCAGAAGAACAGGACCGCGACAAAGAGGTGTGTCGGGGTCGTAGAAAGGGCTCGGGACGAAGAGCGTCGGGTGCGGGGCGAAGTGCTCATCCCGTTCTCCTCACCCGTCGTGTCCCGCTGTCCGCTCGCTCAGGCTACCAGCGCCACCCAGCATCACGCCGATGCCGCATGTCGCGGCCGTACGCCATCAACCACTGGCCTCATGCGGCCATGCCGGCGGTGTGACCCGCCGGAGGAGGGCGTCCACCGTGCGTTCGGATGCGTCTCCGCTGCCATAGGGTGTGTCATCGGTCGCCGGGGGAGCCGGCCGGGAGACCGCGGCCAACAGGCGCCCCTGGGCCGGGTCCGGGACGAGAATGTTCCAGCCGAGGTCGACGGTCTCGGTCCATTCCGTTTCGGTGCGGATCGTCGTGCAGGGGACACGGAGAAGGAAGGCTTCCTTCTGCAACCCCCCCGAGTCGGTGACGATGCCGATGCTGTGCAGCGCCGTCCCTATCAGGTCGGGATAGCCCACCGGGTCGACGACGTGCAGCGAGCCGGCGGCCAGCGTCACACCATGTTCGGCAGCCCGAGCCCGAAGGCGGGGATGCACGAAGAGCACCGTGGGCTCGGGGAGGGATTGCAGCGCGAGTACAATCTCGCGCAGTCGGGCCGGGTCATCGGTGTTCTCGGCCCGGTGGATGGTGGCGATCCGAAATGGACCAGTGACGCCGTCGGGGATCCGTGGAGGGGAGCCGGCGACCCGGTCACGAACGCGCATCAGGACATCGGTCATCACGTCGCCCACGAGAACGCTGCGCTCGGCCAGTCCTTCGCGCGCGAGTTGGGTCATGGCCGCCTCGGTCGGGGCCAGGCAAAGATCGGCCGCGTGGTCGCTGAGGACGCGGTTGTGCTCCTCCGGCATCCGTCGGTTGAAAGATCTGAGCCCCGCCTCGAGGTGCGCAAGCGGAGCGTGGATCTTCACGGCAGCAACGGCAGCCGCGAGCGTCGAGTTGGTGTCACCGTAGATGAGCACCCAGTCGGGGCGCTGACCAAGGATCACCGTCTCCAGTCGCCCGAGCATCGCGCCGGTCTGCTCACCGTGACCCCCCGAGCCGACCGCCAAGTGGACATCGGGGCGCGGGATGCCCAACTCCTCGAAGAAGATGTCGGAGAGCGCCGGTTCGTAGTGTTGGCCGGTGTGCACGATGTAGTGTTCGACGCCACGGGCGTTCAAGGCACTCGCGACCGGGGCGAGCTTGACGAACTGCGGCCGGGCACCAACGACGCTGAGGACTTTCATCCGGGGCCTCCTAAGGGGACGCTCCGCTGGACCAACAAGCCCCGGCGGGCAGACCAATGATGCTACCCGATTGCGAGCGGGCTTCCCGCGTGGGTTGAGCGGGTAGAGTCGCGTCCGCTCACCGCGGGTGACTGCGACAGGAAGGAGGGCCGCACTGACCGGCTCCTGGGTTGTTCTCGGCCCTCTTGCTGTGTGGGTCGCCCTCACGTGCGTCGGCGCCGTCGCCGTATGGCTGTCCGGTTTCCGCGGAGTGGTCGTCCCTGCAGCTGGATTGCCTGTTACTGCGCTGGCCGTGACCGCGTTCGGCTTGATGCAGGAGGTCGTCCGGTTGCCCTTCAGTTGGGCAACCCTGGTGACCGTCGCCTGGCTGTCGGGAGCGCTCGTCGGCCTAGCTCGTCGGCTCCACTCGGGTCACTGGGGACTATCTAGGGACGCGGGGGCCCGCGTGGAGGACTCAGGGGGGAATTGCTGGCCGGTAGCCGCGGCGCTCGCGGCGTCGATAGCCACGGCATACATGGTCATGTGGCTCTCGACCGGCGGTGACTTGCAGGTCGCCTCGCAGACGTGGGACGCGTTCTTCGACGCCAACGCGGTCCGTGCGGCGTCCGAGAGTCAGGTCATCGCCCCCACCCAGCTGTCCGCGTTCGCCTATGCCTATCCGGTCATCAACTACTATCCGAGCACCTTCCATGGGCTAGCGGTGCTCGCCATGCAGGCAACCGGTTCCGACGCGGTGACCGCTACAAACATCTCGGCCGCCCTGCTGGCGGGCGGACTCTGGCCTGCGACCGTCGCGCTCGCCTCCCGCTATCTCTGGGGTGGTGGCCGAGGCGTCCTCCTCGCTGCCGTCACGATCGCCTGGGGCATGCATGGTATGCCGTGGGCGCCCCTCGGGTGGGGGGTGCTGTGGGCGACCTCGTTGGCGGGGGCGGCGGTTCCACTGGTGGTGGTGACCTTCGGTGGCCTGCTCGGTGTCACGCGGGCGCCACGGGATCGTCGACTCGCCGGGCTTCTCTTCGTTGCTTCGCTCGCCCTCGTGGGTGTGCTACATCCGCGGGTGGCGGTGGTCACGTCAACGGTGCTGGTGGCGCCCTGGGTGTGGGTCTTTGGGGGGAGCGCCGTGCGGCGCTGGCGCGCGGACCGGCGCGGCAGCGCCGCGGGCCCGGCCGCCCTGGCCGGTATGCCGGTCGTCCTGCTCGCCGCGGCCGCCCTGCTGGTGGGACGAGGCAACGGTGAGCTCGTCGCGCGCGCCTGGCCGATCCTGCAGGGCAGGGTCTCCGAGATCGTGCAATACCTCATCGGTGGCCCCGAGCAGTCGATGCCACGGCTGCTTGTCGCCACGCTGGTTGTGGCCGGAATCGTCCTCGCGTGGCGCGAACGCTCACTCCGCTGGCTGGTGGTGCTCCACCTGTCGGCGGTGGGGCTAGACATCGCCACGGCGACAACGAACTACGTGCCGCCCTTCAACGCCATCGCCAGGTTCTGGTACAACGACCGCCATCGCACCATCATCGTGCCCCCTGCCGTTGCCGTGCCCCTCGCCCTGCTCGCGTGGGAATGGGCCAGTTCCGTGGCCCGTGGTCGTTGGGGCAGGTGGGCAGACGCTCCGGGAGGCATTCGGCGTGGCGTCTGGGGAGGCGATCGGGGGCGCCGGCCGTCGGTGTCGTTCGTGCTCGCGGTCGTGGTGGGTGCGAGCGGCGCCATCGGCGCGGTCAGCTACTTACGCCCGTTCTATGCCAAGGCCGCTACCGATCCTGTGGTCGGCTTCGTCAGCCCCCGAGAGATCGCGTTCTACCAACGGGTGGCGCAGGTCGTGCCTCCGGGCGAGCGCGTCCTCAACAACCCTTGGGATGGCTCAGGACTTCTGTACGCGTACACAGGTGTGCGAACCGTGTTCTATGTGCTCAACGGGGTTCCCGGAACTAACGCCGGCGTTGTGTTGCGAGAACGGCTGCTGACGATGAGTCACGCCGAGGTTTGTACCGAGATGAAGGCGGACGGGGTGCAGTGGATCATCAATGGTGGAGCAGTGCCGCCGACCCCCTCGTTGCCCCCGCAGATCGCCCCAGGGATGGAGGTCCCCGCCGACTTCTGGGCGACGACGCCGGTCCTTCAGGACGGCGACCTGCGCCTGTATCGGGTCACAGGGTGCGGTGCCCACTAATTCGGAACACGTGAATCGACCGAATCGGTCTCATTGGACCCGTCAGGTTCGCCGGCGTCTCACGTCAGTGCATGCTCGCGGGTCTACGACATGGCGGTCGAATGGTCGGGAACCTCCGACTCTGGCAACTGGGACGGATCCATCGGCAGCACTTTCGCGCAAATGACGAGAGAGTTCTTCGTCGGGGTTGCATCCTCGGCGCGCGAGACGAGGTCCTCAGTCAACTTCTCGCCCGGCCGTAGGGCGGTGTAGGTGCTGTCGATCTCGCGTCGACCGGACATCCGGATGAGCGCCCGCGCCACTCGACGATTCGTTACCCATGTCCAGGACCATGACTTCGCCATCCCCGGGAGCGGGTCTGTCCGTTTCTCGGTGTAACTGGCATTGGGTTCTTACAGGTTCTGTGCTGCTGGCATGCGGTCGGCGAAGGTGATGGCGAAGGCGTTCAAGGCTGGCTTCCACCGAGTGACCCATCGTGCCTGCCCGAGGCCCTTGGGGTCCAGGGACCGCACGACCAGGTAGAGCGTCTTGCTGGCGGCCTGCTCGGTCGGGAAGTGGCCCTTGGCGTTCATGGCGCGCCGGAACCTGGCGTTCAGGCTCTCGATCGCGTTCGTGGAGCACAGGACGCGGCGGATCTCCACGTCGTAGTCCAGGAACGGGATGAACTGCTCCCACGCGTTGCGCCAGAGTTTGGGGATGGCCGGGTAGGGCTTGCCCCACTTCTCCTCAAACTCCAGGAACGCGTTCCAGGCTGCGTCGGCGGTGGGCGCGGTGTAGATCGCGCGCATGTCCTTGCCCAACGGTTCCCAGTACCGTTTCGAGGCGTACCGGAACGTGCCGCGGATCAGGTGGATCACACACGTCTGCACGATCGTCGCGGGGAACACCGTGGCGACCGAATCGGGCAGCCCCTTCAACCCGTCGCAGACGAGGAAGAACACGTCCCGGACGCCGCGGTTGCGTAGGTCGGTGAGCGCCGCGAGCCAGAACTTCGCCGACTCCCCGGCGCCGCTGGTGCCGGCCCACAACCCGAGCACGTCGCGGTGACCGGCCAGGTCGACCCCGATCGCCGCGTAGAACGGCTGGTTGCCGACCTGCCCATCACGGACCTTCACGTAGATGGCATCGATGAAGAACGCGGCGTACACGTGCTGCAGTGGTCTGCTGGACCAGGTCGTCATGTCCTCGATGACCTTGTCGGTGATCCGGCTGATCGTGTCCTTGCTGACCGACGCCCCGTACACCTCGGCGAAGTGAGCTGCGATCTCTCCGGTGGTCAGACCGCGGGAGTACAGCGAGATCACGACAGCGTCCACGTCAGTCAACCGTCGTTGCCGCTTCTTGACGATGACCGGCTCGAACGTACCGTCACGGTCGCGGGGGACCTCGACCTCGACCTTGCCGGCGTTGTCGGTCAACACCGTCTTGGTCCGGGTGCCGTTGCGGGAGTTGCCGTGGTTACGGCCTTCCACGGCGTGCTTGTCATACCCGAGGTGCTCGGACATCTCCTCGGCCAGGGCCGTCTCGATGACCTGTTTGGTGATCGACTTCAGCAGCCCGTCGGGGCCGGTCAGCTCATCCCCACGAGCCCGGGCGGCTTTCACCAGCTCTCGGATCGCGGCCCGCTCAGCCTGCTCGGGCGTCTTTGTCTTGCGTGCTGCCTGTTCCAACGGGCTCATACCCGCCAGGATCTCGGTCACGGTGACCAACCTTCCTCACCGAACACCCGTTCGGCGTGTCGAGCCAGTTACACCGAAAGCCGGACAGTCTCATCACCGTCGGACGCGAGACTCCGACCTTCTCAGCGATCACCACATTGGGCTCGCCATCCGCAGCAAGCAACACGATCCGGGCCCGCTGCGCCAACCCCGCCCTGACCGTCGAAGACCGGACAAGCCGGCCGAGTTCCTCCCGGTCACCCTCACGAAGAACCAACGCCGGGGCAGGACGATTCGCCATACCCCATCGTCCCAGCCCACCAAACGTAAATCAACTAACTACACGCTCCACTAGTCTCCACAGCCTCTATCATCCAGACCCTGGGAGGACCCAAATGCTATTTCCTCTGGGCGGAACAAGCAGCCGCTTGGACAGACGGCGCGATCGGCGCCCATATCTGTGCCCGATACCCCCCGGACGTCTCGGGGGCCTTTCGTTCGACAATTTGACGATAGCCACCTGGAAAGTCAAGGCCGAAGATGGACAGAATCTCGACATCAATTCGACGTTTCCCGTCGGGTGAGACGATAAGCCAGGACTGACCGAGGGTCAGACAATCTGTGTGAAGTCTCAGTTGGCGCTCTAAACGGTCACGTGATCCGACATAACCACCGATCACCCAGGGGTCCGCCGTCGCTTGCCCCCGTACGTGATAAACGACCCCCGGCGACTCCCCGGTTAGGTCGAGGATCGGCGTTCCTGGCAGAAACCCCTCGGCGTTCATCCCTGCTTCGAGAGCGCTAAGGTAGCTGGCCAGTTCGGGCGCCAGAAGAACCGTCCCACGACTGGCGAGCCGCACAGATGCGGTCGCGTCGCGCAAATCCGCTTGTCTTGGTGGCGACTCCATTGAGGCCGTAAGGCATATGGCAGTGGTGAGCAGCCAGACGCCGCTAACCGGGAGCAGTACGTCAAGAGAAGTGGACGAAGGCCCCAGCAACACTATGGACGTCCCGAGCCAACACACCGAGGCTGTACCCATGAGGGCGATTGTGCTATTGTACGTAGAAAACGCATAAACAAACGGGAGCGTTCCCACCGTGGCCGCAGCTACTATGACGTTACGTCCATGCGGAAGCCTCAAGCGGCTAAGCCACATCAAGCAAGCAACTCCTGTCAATACTAACGCTAGTGTTACCATTCGGCTCAAAGCGGAACTAAGCACAGAAGTAAAGGTCAGCAGAGCGACAAGCGCAGCCATAGCGGATAGGCCAGTTACAACCACTGCCAGAACTCTTGTCACCAGCTCTGGGCGTGAGCCTGAAGTTGACCTTCTCGCCGCCAGTAGGGAAATGAGCAGTGCGCCGCCCAAGCTGAGAGCGACACGCTGGTCGCCCTCATACCACGATGTCCCAGTGGTCCACGTGCTGGCGATAGCGTCGAAAAGAGTTCGTCGGGTCTGCAACTGATATAAGTTGAGACCCTCGATCACCCGCGCCAGGAACCTCACCGGGTGGCCGTCCACAGCCTGGGCCAGCCCCAGAAAACACACCAAGACGGATAGCAGGGCCATGCACGCTCCCCGATAGGACCAGCGTCCTGCCACGGGGATCGCGACCAGACAAACAACCAAGAGAAGCGCTCCGGCCGTTGGCCGGGAGGCGAAGCACAGCATTTCAGCAACTCCGAGCAGGACCCATGGCGCGAGTTCATCGTCATTCTCCCACGGCATGAGCAGGAGAATGAGCGATGTGGCGGCCACAAGAATTCCAAGTAAGCCCAGAAGATTGTAGTTGGGAATGGCAAACAACGTCGGGGATCCGACTCCGAGGCATCCGACGGGGGATAGAAGCAGCCCCCACATAAGAGCGTTTGACCTCGGCAATCGGAGGGCTCGTCTTGTGGTCACGGTCAGAAAAGCGGCCACGAATGCACAGAGGAGCAACACCGTGAGCCTGCGAGTCAACACGAGATCTTGCCCGGCTGCCGACCACAGCGGGCCGAAGACAAACGCAAACTGGGTGCTAGCCCACGGCCAGTCGGAAGCGTGAGTCAGCCAGTTGACGTACATTCCTTCGTCGGTCAGATCGAAGCCGCGAGCCGCAGCCCACCAGACGCGACCGACAACTCCCAGAGCGGCAACTCCGATGCAGGCGACTCCGAGGATGGCTAAAGCCCGGTTGACGACAACTGCCCCCTCCTGACGGCCCATGGGTCGGAGTGTAGCGCGCAAGACAACCAGTGGTGCGGCGTCGGCGACGGGTCCGGTGACCATGGTGACGGAGTTCCTCACCAACTCAGCGGGTCAGATGGACCTCAAGATGAGCATGGGGGCGGCCGGCGAGACGATGGAGGTCCTCCTCGTCAGCGGCACCATGTACGTCAAGATGCCGACCGCGAAGGCGGGGAAGCCGTGGTTGCGCATCGACTCCAACGGCAGCAGCCCAATCGCCCAACAACTGAAGAAGTCCTTGGATGATGCGGATCCGCGGCGGGCATCCAAGGCATACGACGGAGCCACGGTGACTCTGGTCGGTAATTCGGGAGGGATCAGTCAATACCAACTCTCGGGGGTCGCGGGCGCCCCAGGGGTGCAGACCCTCATGTGGATCGAGGATGCTACCGGCCGACCACAACGAATCACCACCCAAACAGCCGAGGGCAGCGCGGACATCACGTTCAGTGACTGGGGCGCACCGGTCACCATCGCCGCGCCAGCGGCCGACCAAGTCACCGACCTGAAGTGATGGTGCGTGCGGGATAGAGCGCCTCACCGCCTGGTCGACCCGACACAGCCGATAAGGGCCCCCTTCATTGATGGCGACGATGGCGAAGATAGCCATAACCGATTGACGGAGGCTTGGAGGAGTGCGGAAATTGATATAGGCTGACTATCGTCAGTTCCGCACCGAATCAGCGAGGTGTTCCCCCCACATGGCTCTCATTGGGTCCGAGATCAAGCCGTTCACCGCCACCGCCTTCAAGAGCGGCGCCTTCGTCGACGTCAGCGAGGCCGACCTGAAGGGCAAGTGGTCGGTCGTGTTCTTCTACCCGGCCGACTTCACCTTTGTCTGCCCGACCGAGCTGGGCGACATGGCGGATCACTACGCCGAGTTGCAGGGCATGGGCGTCGAAGTGTTCTCCGTCTCTACCGACACCCACTTCACCCACAAAGCGTGGCACGCCTCTTCCGAGACAATCGGCAAGATCGACTACTACATGGTCGGCGACCCCACGGGTGCCCTCACGACGAACTTCGAGGTCATGCGTGAAGGACAGGGCCTGGCCGACCGCGGCACCTTCCTTGTCGACCCCGACGGCATCATCCAGGTCATGGAGGTGACCTGCGAGGGCGTCGGGCGTAATGCCGCAGAGCTCGTCCGCAAGGTCAAGGCCGCGCAGTACGTCCGCAACCACCCCGGCGAGGTGTGCCCCGCCAAGTGGGAAGAAGGCGCCGAGACGCTCGCTCCGTCGCTGGACCTCGTCGGCAAGATCTGAGCCTCCGCTCACGATTCCCGGTCTGCCCACCCAACGCCTGGGTATGCCGCGCACCTCGCGTGCGCGGCATACCGGCTGGATCCGCAACCACCCACGTACCTGTCCTTCCACGCGCCTTGCTAGGAGCCGACCGTGCTCGACCAGAACCTCACCGCCGCCCTGAAGTCCTACCTGGAGCGTCTCACCGAGTCGGTCGAACTCGAGGCGAGCCTCGACGACTCGCGAGCGTCGTCGCAGACCAAGGAACTGCTCGGCGAGATAGCGGCGCTGTCCGACAAGGTGACGGTGACGAGCGGTGACGACGCGCGTAAGCCGTCCTTCGCGATCAAGCGAGCCGGGTCCGATGTCGCGGTGCGCTTCGCTGGGGTCCCGCTGGGGCATGAGTTCACCTCGCTGGTGTTGGCGTTGTTGCAGGTCGGCGGAATCGCGCCCAAGGTGTCCCAGGAGACTGCTGCGGCGGTCCGGGCGATCGAGGGGGAGCATCACTTCGAGACCTACATGTCGCTCACTTGCCAGAACTGCCCGGACGTCGTCCAGGCACTGAACGCGATGAGCGTGCTCAACCCACGGATCACCCACGTCGCAATCGAGGGCGGGGCCTTCCAGGGTGAAATCGAGTCTCGCAAGGTCCTCGCGGTGCCGACCGTCTACCGCAACGGGGAGTTGTTCGGACAAGGCCGGATGACTTTGGAGGAGATCGTCGGCAAGCTCGACAGCGGAGCGGCTGCCCGAGACGCCGAGCGGTTGGGCGCGATGGAACCGTTCGACGTGCTCGTCGTCGGAGGCGGCCCAGCCGGTGCTGCGGCGGCGATCTACGCCTCCCGCAAGGGGATTCGTACGGGTATCGTCGCCGAACGGTTCGGCGGCCAGGTCATGGACACAATGGCCATCGAGAACTTCGTCTCGGTCCAGCACACCGAAGGACCCAAACTCGCCGCAGCGCTTGAGGAGCACGTTCGCTCCTACGAGGTCGAGGTGATGGAGTTGCAGCGGGCGGCCGCGCTCACCCCGGCGACCGAGCCAGGGGGCCTAGCCGAGGTGCGCCTGGACAACGGCGCGGTGCTGCGGTCGCGGACCGTCATCATCTCGACGGGTGCCCGTTGGAGGCATATGGGTGTCCCGGGCGAGGAGGACTACCGCAACAAGGGCGTCACTTTTTGCCCCCACTGCGACGGGCCGCTGTTCAAGGGCAAGCGGGTGGCCGTCATCGGCGGTGGCAATTCGGGAATCGAGGCCGCGATCGACTTGGCCGGGGTGGTCGGCCATGTCACCGTTCTCGAGTTCATGGACGAACTGCGGGCTGATGCCGTCCTGCAACGCAAGCTCTACAGCATGCCAAACGTCGAGGTCATCCTGAGTGCGAAGACGACCGAGGTGCTCGGCAACGGGGATCAGGTGACGGGCCTGGACTACGAGGACCGGACCACTGGCCAGTCCAGACACCTTGACCTCGAAGGGATCTTCGTCCAGATCGGGTTGCTGCCCAACACCGACTGGCTCGGTGACGCGGTCACCCTCTCGCCGCGCAAGGAGATCGTCATCGATGAGCGAGGTCAGACCTCGGCGCCGGGCGTCTTCGCCGCGGGTGACTGCACCACGGTGCCCTATAAGCAGATCGTCATTAGTCTCGGCGCGGGTGCGACGGCCGCCCTGGGCGCCTTTGATCACTTGATCCGCACAACGGCTCCGGCCGAACAGCCAGCTGCTGCTTCGGTCTGAGGCTGAGCAGGACGGGGAAGTGAACCGCCAGGCGAGCGGCATACCGGCCAGGCGCGCGTGAATCTTCGCGACCTGCAATACTTCGTCGCCGTCGCCGAGCATCGGCACTTCGGCAAGGCGGCCGACGCGTGTTTCGTCAGCCAACCGACCCTATCCACCCAGCTGAGGAAGCTCGAGGCCGAGCTCGGTGTCGAACTCGTCGAGCGCACGCCTCGCCAGGTCATGCTGACCGCGGCGGGGGAGCAAGTCCTCGCGCGGGCCCGCACGATCCTGCGCGAGGCCGATGCCATCCGCGGTATCGCCCGGCACGCCCAAGACCCGCGGGCCGGCACGCTGCGACTGGGCGCTTTCCCGACGATCGCTCCCTACCTGCTGCCGCACGTCATCCCTCACCTGCGCCGCGACTTGCCCGACGTGGAGCTGCTCCTCGTCGAGGAGAAGACGCCCGTGTTGCTGGAACAGCTGCGCTCCGGATGGCTCGACGCGGCAGTGTTGGCGCTGCCGGTCGACGACGACTCGCTGGAGGTGCAACCCCTCTTCCGTGAGGACTTCGTCCTTGCGGTGCCGGTCACTCACCCGCTCGCAGCCGGCCGCGGGCGGGACGAACCATCAGCCGGTATGCCGTCCACGCCCGATGGTGCGCCGGTCACCACCGAGGTCCTAGCCGGCGAGCGGGTCCTGCTGCTGGCCGACGGGCACTGCCTGCGAGATCAGGCCTTGGCCGTCTGTCAGATGGCCGGTGTGACCGAACGCGACGGCTTCCGGGCGACCAGCCTGGAGACCCTGCGGCACATGGTCGCCGCCGGGGTCGGCGTCACGCTGCTGCCGGTCCTCGCGGTGTCCGACCCGGTGCCGGAGTCCCCGGGGGTGGCGTTGCTGCGTTTCAGTGCTCCGGCCCCCCATCGCGACGTCGCCTTGGTCTGGCGCCGCACGAGCGTCTTCCCCGAGTTGTTGACCGAGGTTGCCACGGTCCTGCGGAATCTCCCGAAGGACCTCGTGCAGCAGTTGACGTGAATGTCCGGACTGCCCAGACGCTGCCGCCTGTTTGGCAACAACGGGCGCGATTTGGGTAACCCGCGCTGGACCGACTACCCTGAGCGACGACCAATGACCGCCGGTTGTCATGCCGTCCGCCAGAGCACTGGCTGGGAGGGATGACCGAAGGCCCCGCACGATGCGGGCGACCAGCGCAGGCCACGTAAGCACCCGGCATACCTGCTGCGTATGCCGCGAAGCCCCGTGCGCCTCGCGCCGGGGCCCTTCTTATGGGGAGCCTTCGCAGCCCGAACCGGCGTCGCACCGCTAGGTAAAGGAGGCCCGATGGCCACCGCTGCCAAGTCAGCAGCCATCGCCGAGCTCACGGAGAACTTCCGTCGCTCGGGCGCGGCCGTGCTCACCGAGTACCGCGGTTTGACCGTGAAGCAGCTCACCCAGCTGCGCACCTCGATGCGCGACCACGCCACCTACGCCGTGGTGAAGAACACCCTCACCGAGATCGCCGCCAAGGAGGCCGGAGTCACGGCCTTCGACGGGCAGCTCGCGGGCCCGTCGGCCATCGCCTTCATCACCGGGGACCCGGTCGAGGCGGCCAAGACGTTGCGGGACTTCGCCAAGGCCAACCCCCTGCTCGTCATCAAGAGTGGGGTGCTCGACGGCAAGCCGCTCACCGCCGACGAGATCCGCAAGTTGGCTGACCTCGAGTCCCGTGAGGTGCTCCTGGCCAAGCTGGCCGGCGCCATGCAGGCCTCGCTCGCCAAGGCCGTCTACCTGTTCGCCGCCCCGTTGTCCAAGGCGGCTCGCACGGTCGACGCGCTGCGCGCACAGCGCGCCGAGTCCGCTCCCGCCCCGGCCGCGCCTGCGGCGGAGGCTGTGCAGGACGAGGTTCCTCAGGACGCAGTTCCCCAGGACGCCGTGCCGGCCGACGCCGTCGCCGACGCCACCCCGCAGGACAGCTCCACCGACGACGCCTGAGTGGCGACGTCTTCCATCACCCGCCACTCACTGGCACCAAGAGAAAGGATCGCCATCATGGCGAAGCTCAGCACCGAGGAGCTCCTCGAGGCTTTCAAGGAAATGACCCTCATCGAGCTCTCCGAGTTCGTCAAGCAATTCGAGGAGACCTTCGGGGTCACCGCGGCTGCTCCGGTCGCCGTTGCGGCGGCTCCGGGCGCGGGCGGCGGCGCCGCTGACGCTCCGGCCGAGGAGGAGAAGGACGAGTTCGACGTCATCCTCGTCGCCGCCGGTGACAAGAAGATCCAGGTCATCAAGGAGGTCCGCACCCTGACCTCCCTCGGCCTGAAGGAAGCCAAGGACCTCGTCGACGGCGCCCCCAAGGCCGTCCTGGAGAAGGTCGACAAGGCTGCCGCCGACAAGGCCAAGGAGCTCCTCGAGGGCGCCGGCGCCACTGTCGAGCTCAAGTGACCTGACGCGGCATCCGCCGTTTCACGCACTGTCGACGCGGGGCGAGTCCACATCGGACTCGCCCCGCGTTGTCGTTGGCTGGACCGCACGTATGGCCCCGACGACATGCCTGACCGGCTCAGTCCGGCAGGGCCAGCTCGAGCAGCTCGACGAGGTGAACGACCTTGACCCGCAGGCGAGCCCGCTTGACCCCGGCCTGTAGCTGCCGGGTGCAGACGACGTTGAGCGCGACCAGATAATCCAGGTCGGCCTCGCGCGCCTGAACGAGCGTCGGGTCCAGGACTGCCTTGGACATCTCCGGCTGGAGCATCGAATAGGTCCCGGCGCCGCCACAGCAGACGCCCGCCGACGGCAACTCGACATAGTCGGCGACCTTGGCGATCAACGCCCGCGGCGGCTGGATGACCCCGAGCCCATTGCGCAGCTGACACGAGTCCTTGAGGCCCACCCGTGCCGGGCGACCGTCGACCGTGAGCCGGCGCAGCGACGGCATACTCCCCGGGTCGGCCTCCCACCGCGCGAGGAGGAACTCGGAGATCTCCTTCACCCGCTCGTGCCCCAGCTGATGCGCGAGGTATGCCGCGCACCCACCAGAGGTCGACACGATCGTCCCGGGCATGGTCGCGCCCAGCCGCTGGGCCATCTCGGCTGCCTCGACCGACCCGCCGTTGTGGGCATGCAGAGCTCCGCAACACCCTTGTCCCGCAGGCACATCCGCGTCGGGCAAGAACTTGAGCACGGCTTTGCTCACCTTGGGGAAGAGCGAGCGCTCCAGGCACCCGAGCATGAGGTGGGGACGCTGTGGGTCAGCAGCGCCCGTCGGACGTGCCGCGCCTCGGACCAGTCCACCTGCGGTGAGGGCAGGGGTGACCCGCACACCCGCACGCAGCGCGGCCGCGACAGGAGGTGTATGCCGCCCCCGCCACTGATGGTCGCGCCACTGCTCCAGCAGCTCGCCGTACTTGACCCCGGCCGGACACACGGTCTCGCAGCGCCGGCACCCAAGACAACGACCGGCTTGCTCCTGCAGTGTCGAGTCGTCGACGTCAAGGCGGCCCTCGTCAAGGGCCCGCATGAGGGTGATCCGACCACGCGGCGAGTCGGCCTCAGCCTTGGTCTGAGCGTAGGTGGGACACACTGGTAGGCAGAAGCCGCACGAGATGCACGCAGCAAGCAGATCCGGGTCGAAGATGCCCCGAGGTTTCAAGGCGGAATCGGTCAGGGTCGACCCGGCCTCGGCGTCCGAGTGCTCTGGTGCCGCGGTCATGAGCCGAGCTTCCCGGGGTTGAGGATGCCGGCGGGGTCGAAAGCCGCCTTGAGCCGGCGGAGCAGGGCCATTTGGTCGGCGCCGAGCCGACGCTGCAGGTAGGGTCGCTTGGCCGCGCCCACCCCGTGTTCGCCGGTGATCGTCCCCCCCATCTCGATGGCTGTGTCGAAGACCTCGCCGAAGGCCGCCTCGGCGCGGTGCCGGACGTCACCGTCGGCCGGGTCGAAGACGATCGTTGGGTGGAGGTTGCCGTCTCCGGCGTGCCCGAAGGTGGCCACGACGACGTTGTGCCGCGCCGCGATGGCATCGATCCGGTCGACCATTTCGGCCAGCCGAGGTCGGGGGACTGTGGCGTCCTCGAGCATCGTGACCGGGGCGAGCCGGGCCAAGGCGGGAAGTGAGCAGCGGCGGGCCGTCAGTAGGGCCTCCGATTCGGCGATGTCCTTTGCCATGGTCACGCCGCGGGCTCCGGTGCGCTCGCAGGTCGCGGCCATGAGCGACAGCGACCGTTCGACGGACTCGGCCGTGCCGTCGTCACCGAAGAGCAGGAGAGCGCCGGCGTCCCGGTCCAGGCCGAGTTTGGCGAAGTCCTCGACGGCGTTAATGCACCGGTTGTCGAGGAACTCCAGCGTGGCCGGGACCAGCCCATCATGGATCACGCCCGCCACAGCCCGCCCGGCGTCGGCCAGACTGCCGAAGTAGGCCACTCCGGTGCGCGCCACGGCCGGCATCGGCAGCAGGGCGACGGTCACCTCAGTGATGACACCCAAGGTGCCTTCCGATCCGGTGAGCAGCCGGGTGAGGTCATAGCCAGCAACGTCCTTCCACAGTCGTCCCCCGGTGCGGATCACCTCGCCGGTCGGCAGGACGACCTCCAGCCCGAGCACGTAGTTGCGGGTGACCCCGTACTTCAACCCGCGCAGTCCGCCGGCGCACATGGCGACATTGCCGGCGACGGTCGAGACGGTCCGGGAGCCCGGGTCGGGGGCATAGAGCAGGCCGAGCGCCGCGGCCGAGTCAGCCAGCTCCGCGGTCGTCACCCCAGCCTCGACGACGGCGAGCAGCTCGTCGGGGCTGATCTCCTTGATCGTCGTCATCCGTGTGAGCACGAGCACGATACCCCCGTGCTCGGGGATCGTCGCGGCCGCCAGGTTGGAGCCGGCCCCCCGAGGCGTCACCGGTATGCCGCGCTCGCTCGCCATCCGCAGCACCGCGGAGACCTCGCCGGTGCTGGCCGGGAGCACGACAACCCCTGGTCGGGCCCGGAACAGGGGGGTGGCGTCCCGCGAGTAGGGCTCGACATCCCCGTCGGTGGTGAGGACGTGCTGGCCGCCGACGATCCGGCGCAGGTCATCGAGGGTCTGCTGGTCGATGGGGCGGCCCGCGCCACGGGGGAGAGGAAGGCTGGTGGAGTCCGAGACGATCATGACGATCCTCCGCTCTGGGTGGTCTGTGGTCAGACCACTTTGCTGTCTGACAATATAGAGATAGCATCGGGCGCTGACAAGACCTGATCGGCTGCGGATCGCCGGGAAGCCCGCCCGAACCGTCCGACTAGGCCGCCCCACCGGCACATCGACGAGGAGTCTTGCGTGAGCACGGATCGCGTGATGGTCGGTGATGGCTGGGTTCCGGTGCCCAGGGTGACCACCTACGAGCTGGTCCTCGACCAGATCCAGGCGCAAATCCAGACTGGACGGCTCAAGGCCGGCGATCGGCTCCCATCGGAGCGGGACCTCGCCCAGGCCCTCGGCGTCAGCCGCGTCGCGGTGCGCGAAGCGGTCGGAGTGCTCAAAGCGTTCGGGGTGGCCCGCACGGCGGTCGGTTCGGGAGCCGAGGCGGGGACCTTCCTCGACGGGGCCCCGGCCGACGCGCTGAGCAGGCTGTTGGAGATGCACGTCCTGCTCGCGTCGGTGGCCACAGCCGACCTAGTGCGCGCCCGGATTGCCCTTGAGCGTGAATCGGCTCGCCTGGCCGCCACCCATGCGCGCGATGCCGATTGGTATCAGATGCGGGTCCATCTCGACGCCATGGCCCAACGATCGTGTTCGGTGCCCGACTTCAACGTCCAGGACGCGGCCTTCCACGTCGCTATCGCTCGCGCCAGCGGAAACCCCCTGGTTGCCGAATTGACGACTGCGCTGCGTAACGCCATGCGGCTGACGTTGCTGGCTCGACTGCGCAGCGCGCCGGACTTCGCCGCGACGCGGGAGCGGTTGTGTGCCGAGCATGAGGGAATTCACGACGCACTGCGTGCCGGGGACGGAGCCCTGGCAGCGGACCTGGTCGACGCGCACATCCGCGATTTCTACGCCGAGGGGCTGCAAGCGCCGACCGGCTGAGCGTTCGCCCTGGACGATCTCCGTTCGGGTCGTGTGGTCAGCCGACCGTCGCTTGCAGTCCGGCCAGCAACGCCGAGCGCTCGACCGTGGTGGCCGACGCGAGCCGCCCTTTGGTGATGGCGGCGCGGTAGTCCCGAGCATCTGCGGTCACTTGATCGGCATACCGGCGCGCGAAGTTCGCCACTGCGGTGTCGAAGGTCGAGCTACGCCCGAGGTATGCCGCGATGGCCACCGCGTCGCCCGTGCGGGCGTGCGACCGGGCCAACGAATGGCCGCACATCCGAGCGAAGTCCACCAGTCGCCCCGGGCTCAGGGTGGTGGGGTCAGGGGCCCACTTGCCGTCGCGCAGCTGCCGGACGTAGCGGCTCGGGGCTCCTGGCACATCCGCCGGGGCGAGGAACACGTCGGGATCGGCCTGACTCAGCCGGGCCCCGTGCACCACCCGTCCGGCGTCGGTCGTCCACGCCGGACTCGCCGGGGAAGGCAAGCCAGCTTGCAGCGCCGATGCCTGGGTGCCTTTGAGCTGGAGGATGAGCAGGTCGTCACGAGAGCGGCCCTGCAGCAGCAGGACGAAGTCGGGCAGCCCAACGCTGCCGACACCCACCACCTTGTGGCCAATGTCAATGAGCTCATAACGGTTGACCAATTCGGCACGGTCCGGGGCCAGGCCAGCGCGATAGGCGTCGACGGCCCGGGCGATCGATTCCGAGAGCGCGCCATCCATGCCGATGCGAGTCAGGAGCGGGCCATCCCGGAACAGGCGTTGCCCGCCCATGCGGGTCGTGAAGTGGTCCACGGCCGAGCGCGCCGTCGCCGTCGCCGCTCCGGCCTTCCCGGAGGCAAGGTCGCCCAGCAGACGGTTGGATCGGGGTTCGCTGCGGCTCCACGCCCGCAGCTCGCCCTCGTCCTCGCGAGCAAACCAAAGGTCGAGTTCCGGCGCAGATGCGTTGTCTCGCACCGATGCTCGATAGGTCGCCGCAGCCACGAGGGCGGCCTTCCGGCCCGCACTGGCCCGGGCGCGAGCCGCCGAGGAACTGCTCGCGGTCGGCGATTTGGCCAGCCCGGCCAGCACGAACGAGGTGGCCAGCCGAAGGACGTCCCACTCGAACGGCCCGGCCATCGTCTCGTCGAAGTCATCTCCGTCGAAGACCAACCGCCGGTCCGGGGCGCGGAACACCCCGAAGTTGCCCAAGTGAGCGTCGCCGTTCAGCTGAACGATGAGCCCACTGGTTGGCATCGACCCCAGGTCGGCGGCCATGACGATCGCCGATCCCCGGTAGAACGCGAATGGTGACGCTGAAGTCCGGGCGTGCCGCAGGGGTAGCAGCACAGGGACCCGGCCCGCCTCCTGGGAGATCAGCAGGTCGATCGGGTCAGCCCGATATGACGGGGCTCGCCAGGTGGCCAGCGACGCCCGAGGGCGATGCTCGCGTGCCGCGCGGCCCAGGGTGATCCGTTGTTCGAGGGAGAGGTGGGCGGGCGTGGACGTCGCGGCCATGGCGCAACCGTAACCGTCTCCGTCAACCTGAGACGTCCTCGTTCCAGCGGTGATTCCCCGGCAGGCCCGCATCCAGGCATGGGCTTGCGCGCTTGTATGCCGGCCAGCAGGCCTCCGGTGCTCGCGCCCACGGCATACAGGTCGGTGGCCACTCGTGCGCGCAGGGCACCCTCGTGGGCGGGCAACCAGCGGTCCTTGTGGGGCACGTTGACCAGGTCGAGGGACATCGCCCGGGAGATGCCGCGAGCCAACGGGCCGAGGCTCAGAGTGGTCGCGATCGCAATGGCCATCCCGACGAGAAGCGTTGTCTTGGAACCCCATTCGGTGACAGAGCCGCCGACGTCGACGTGCTGGGGCACCCGCTCCGGGAGGACCAGCCAGGCCCAGACGAACACGGCGACGAGGGCGAGGCTGACCATCGCCCAGGCCGTCCGAGCCAGCTCCACCATGTCCTTCATGCTAAGTCGCACAGGCGACACGCCGAGGTGAGGTGAGGCGGCATACCTTGACGTGCGCGGCACAACCAGTCATCCTCGTGACTACCGGAGACGGTGACCGGGCGTTCGCTGAGGTGATCGCACGCCCTGGGACTTGACTCGGCTGGACAGTCGTGCCCTCGTTCGGCTATGCTCATACTTTGCGCTGCCCATGCCCTGACCCCCTACCGACCCTGAGCGCTGCTGTGTGCATTCGTCACGTTGCGGTCCGCGTCGGCACGGTGTTGAGGCGCGGGTAGCGCGTCGACCACGATCAGCACGTCTGTGGAAGGACCCCCGTTGGCTGCCTCGCGCAACGCGTCCCAGAACGTCACCACCGCTCGGACGGCCTCGGGTCGACTGAGTTTCGCCCAGATCCATGAGCCCCTTGAGGTGCCGGATCTGTTGGCCCTCCAGACGGAGAGCTTCGACTGGTTGCTCGGCAACGAGCGCTGGCAGGCCCGCGTCGCGGCGGCCAAGGCGTCCGGGCGGACCGACGTTCCCGACCGCTCCGGCCTCGAAGAGATCTTCGAGGAGATCTCTCCTATCGAGGACTTCTCCGGCTCGATGTCGCTGTCATTCCGCGACCACCGCTTCGAGGAGACCCGCAAGACCATCGAGTCCTGCAAGGAGCGCGACCAGACCTACGACGCGCCCCTGTTCGTCACCGCGGAGTTCATGAACACCAACACTGGTGAGATCAAGAGCCAGACGGTGTTCATGGGCGACTTCCCGCTCATGACCGAGCGGGGCACGTTCATCATCAACGGCACCGAGCGGGTCGTCGTCTCGCAACTGGTCCGGTCGCCGGGTGCCTACTTCGAGCGCACCGCCGACAAGACGTCCGACAAGGACATCTTCACCGCCAAGCTCATCCCGAGCCGCGGCGCCTGGCTGGAGTTCGAGATCGACAAGCGCGACATGGTCGGCGTCCGCGTCGACCGCAAGCGCAAGCAGTCCGTGACGGTGCTGCTCAAGGCCCTGGGCTGGACCAACGACCAGATCCTGGAGACCTTCGGCGCCTACGAGTCGATGCGCCTCACCCTGGAGAAGGACCACACCCAGGGCCAGGACGACGCGTTGCTGGACATCTACCGCAAGCTGCGTCCGGGCGAGCCGCCGACCAAGGAGGCCGCGCAGGCGCTGCTGGACAACCTCTACTTCAACCCCAAGCGTTACGACCTGGCCAAGGTCGGTCGCTACAAGCTGGGCAAGAAGCTCGGGGTCGAGGCACCGCTGGCGGCATCGACGCTGTCGATCGACGACATCGTGGCGACGATCCGCTACATCGTGGCCCTGCACGCCGGTGAGGCGACCATCTCCGGTCGTCGCCACGGCCAGGCGGTCGACCTGCCCGTCGAGACCGACGACATCGACCACTTCGGCAACCGTCGCCTGCGCAGCGTCGGCGAGCTCATCCAGAACCAGGTCCGCACCGGCCTGTCCCGGATGGAGCGCGTCGTGCGCGAGCGGATGACCACCCAGGACGTCGAGGCGATCACACCGCAGACGCTCATCAACATCCGCCCCGTGGTGGCCTCGATCCGCGAGTTCTTCGGCACCAGCCAGCTCTCGCAGTTTATGGACCAAAACAACCCGCTGTCCGGGCTCACGCACAAGCGCCGCCTGTCGGCACTCGGGCCAGGTGGTCTGTCCCGTGATCGCGCCGGCATGGAGGTCCGTGACGTCCACTCCAGCCACTACGGCCGGATGTGCCCGATCGAGACCCCTGAAGGCCCGAACATCGGCCTCATCGGTTCGTTGGCCTCCTACGGTCGGATCAACGCGTTCGGCTTCGTCGAGACCCCCTACCGCAAGGTCGTCAACGGCAAGGTGACCGACGAGGTCCACTACTTGTCGGCCGACGAGGAGGACCTGTTCGTCAAGGCTCAGGCCAACGCGCCGCTCAAGGCTGACGGCACGTTCGCCGAGGAGCGCGTGCTCGTCCGCACCAAGGGCGGCGAGCTGGAATACATCCCGGGCACTGACGTCGACTACATGGACGTCTCGGCCCGCCAGATGGTGTCGGCCGCGACGGCTCTCATCCCCTTCCTTGAGCACGACGACGCCAACCGCGCCCTCATGGGCTCCAACATGCAGCGTCAGGCGGTGCCGCTGGTCAAGTCCGAAGCGCCGCTGGTCGGCACGGGCATGGAGTTCCGAGCGGCCATCGACTCCGGTGACGTCGTCATCGCCGAGGCGCCCGGCGTCGTTACCGAGGTCAGTGCCGACCTGGTCACGGTCGCCCAGGACGACGGCACCAACCGCACCTACCGGATCGCCAAGTTCGACCGGTCCAACCAGGGCAACTGCTACAACCAGGTGGTCCGCGTCGACGAGGGAGCCCGCCTTGAGAAGGGCGCGGTTATCGCCGACGGCCCGGCCACCGACGGTGGCGAGATGGCCCTCGGCCGCAACCTGCTCGTGGCGTTCATGCCGTGGGAAGGTCACAACTACGAGGATGCGATCATCCTGTCGCAGCGCCTCGTCCAGGACGACGTCCTGTCCTCGATCCACATCGAGGAACACGAGGTCGACGCCCGCGACACCAAGCTGGGCCCCGAGGAGATCACCCGGGACATCCCGAACGTCTCCGAAGAGGTCCTCGCCGACCTCGACGAGCGTGGGATCATCCGGATCGGTGCCGAGGTCCGCGACGGCGACCTGCTCGTCGGCAAGGTCACGCCCAAGGGTGAGACCGAGCTGACCCCGGAGGAGCGCCTGCTGCGCGCGATCTTCGGTGAGAAGGCCCGCGAGGTCCGCGACACCTCCCTCAAGGTGCCGCACGGCGAGACCGGCACCGTCATCGGTGTCAAGGTCTTCAACAAGGACGACGGCGACGACCTGCCCCCCGGTGTCAACCAGCTCGTGCGCGTCTACGTCGCGAACAAGCGCAAGATCACCGACGGCGACAAGCTCGCCGGGCGTCACGGCAACAAGGGCGTCATCTCCAAGATCCTCCCGATCGAGGACATGCCCTTCCTCGAGGACGGCACGCCGGTCGACGTCGTGCTCAACCCGCTCGGTGTCCCCGGCCGCATGAACGTCGGGCAGATCCTCGAGCTGCACCTGGGTTGGGCTGCCAGCCGTGGGTGGGAGATCGAAGGCAGCCCCAACTGGGCGAAGGCGATCCCGGCCGACAACCACGTCGCCCAGCCTGGTGCCCGGGTGGCCAGCCCGGTCTTCGACGGCGCTCGTGAGGACGTCATCATCGGTCTGCTCGACTCGACCCGCAAGACCCGTGACGGCGTGCGGCTCATCGATGGGACCGGCAAGGCCCGCTTGTTCGACGGGCGTTCGGGCGAGCCGTTCCCCGAGCCGGTGTCGGTGGGCTACATGTACATCCTCAAGCTCCACCACCTGGTCGACGACAAGATCCACGCTCGTTCGACCGGCCCCTACTCGATGATCACGCAGCAGCCTCTGGGCGGTAAGGCCCAGTTCGGTGGCCAGCGGTTCGGCGAGATGGAGGTGTGGGCGCTCGAGGCCTACGGCGCGGCATACACGTTGCAGGAGTTGCTCACCATCAAGTCCGACGACGTCCCCGGTCGCGTGAAGGTCTACGAGGCCATCGTCAAGGGCGAGAACATCCCCGACTCCGGCATCCCCGAGTCGTTCAAGGTGCTCCTCAAGGAGATGCAGTCGTTGTGTCTCAACGTCGAGGTGCTGTCCAGTGACGGGCAGGCCATCGAGATGAAGGAGAGCGACGACGACGTCTTCCGGGCCGCCGAGGAGCTGGGTATCGACCTGAGTCGGCGTGAGCCGAGCAGCGTCGAAGAGGTCTAGCGACATCCGGTATGCCGCGTGGCCCAGGCCGCGACACTGCGCCGGCCACGCGGCATACACCCCCGAACTGACCAGACTGTAGGGACGAGAGAAGGAACCCCGTGCTGGACGTCAACTTCTTCGACGAGCTGCGCATTGGCCTGGCCACCGCGGACGACATTCGCCAGTGGAGCCACGGCGAGGTCAAGAAGCCCGAGACCATCAACTACCGCACCCTTAAGCCGGAGAAGGAGGGGCTGTTCTGCGAGCGCATCTTCGGCCCCACCCGGGACTGGGAGTGCTCGTGCGGCAAGTACAAGCGGGTCCGGTTCAAGGGCATCATCTGCGAGCGCTGCGGCGTCGAGGTCACCCGGGCCAAGGTCCGTCGTGAGCGGATGGGCCACATCGAGCTCGCCGCCCCGGTCACCCACATCTGGTACTTCAAGGGCGTCCCGAGCCGGCTGGGCTACCTGCTGGACCTAGCCCCGAAGGACCTCGAGAAGGTCATCTACTTCGCGGCATACATGATCACTGCCGTCGACGTCGACCAGCGCCACGCCGACCTGCCCTCGCTGGAGGCGCAGATCCAGGTGGAGCGCAAGGAGTTGGAGAACCGTCGCGACGTCGAGATCGACGACCGCGCCAAGAAGCTCGAGACCGACCTGGCCGAGCTCGAGGCCGAGGGCGCCAAGGCCGACATAAAACGCAAGGTCCGCGACGGCGCCGAGCGGGAGATGGCCTCCATCCGCCGCCGCGCCGACCAGCAGATCGAGCGCCTGGAGCAGGTCTGGGATCGCTTCCGCAACCTCAAGGTCCAGGACCTCGAGGGCGACGAGATCCTCTACCGCGAGATGCGGGACCGCTTCGGGCTCTACTTCGAGGGCGGGATGGGCGCTGCGGCGATCCAGAAGCGCTTGGAGTCTTTCGACCTGGACGCCGAGTCCACGCTGCTGCGCGAGATCATCGACACCGGCAAGGGCCAGCGCAAGACCCGCGCCCTCAAGCGCCTCAAGGTCGTCAACGCGTTCCAGACGACGACCAACAGCGCCACCGCCATGGTCCTGGACTGTGTCCCGGTCATCCCGCCGGACCTGCGCCCCATGGTGCAGCTCGACGGTGGCCGGTTCGCGACCTCCGACCTCAACGACCTCTACCGCCGCGTCATCAACCGCAACAACCGCCTCAAGCGGCTGCTGGACCTGGGCGCGCCGGAGATCATCGTCAACAACGAGAAGCGGATGCTGCAGGAGGCGGTCGACAGCCTCTTCGACAACGGCCGCCGCGGGCGTCCGGTGACGGGCCCGGGCAACCGGCCGCTCAAGTCGCTCTCGGACATGCTCAAGGGCAAGCAGGGCCGGTTCCGCCAGAACCTGCTGGGCAAGCGCGTCGACTACTCCGGCCGTTCGGTCATCGTCGTCGGCCCGCAGCTCAAGCTGCACCAGTGCGGGCTGCCCAAGCAGATGGCGCTCGAGCTGTTCAAGCCGTTCGTCATGAAGCGCCTCGTCGACCTCGACCACGCCCAGAACATCAAGTCGGCCAAGCGCATGGTCGAGCGCTCGCGCCCGGTCGTGTGGGACGTCCTCGAAGAGGTCATCACCGAGCACCCCGTGCTGCTCAACCGTGCGCCGACGCTGCACCGCCTGGGCATCCAGGCCTTCGAGCCGCAGCTCGTCGAGGGCAAGGCCATCCAGATCCACCCGCTGGTCTGCACGGCGTTCAACGCCGACTTCGACGGCGACCAGATGGCCGTCCACGTGCCGCTGTCGGCCGAGGCCCAGGCCGAGGCCCGCATCCTCATGCTGTCCTCGAACAACATCCTCAAGCCGGCCGACGGTCGCCCGGTGACCATGCCCACCCAGGACATGATCATCGGCCTCTACCACCTCACGACGCAGACCACCCCGGTGTATGCCGCGCAGTCCGGTGAGGGCGCCACGGCGCTGCGCTCGTTCGGCTCGCCGGCCGAGGCCCGGATGGCGTTCGACGCGGGCGACATCGAGTTGGGCTCGCTGGTGAAGATCCGGCTGTTCGACACCGTGCCGCCGGCTGGGTTTGAGCTACCCGAGGGTGTCGAGACGGGTGAGGAGGGCCGTGTGCCGGTTATCTCCTTGGAGACCACCCTGGGTCGGGCGATGTTCAACGAGGCACTGCCGATCAACTACCCGTTCGTCAACGAGTCGGTCGACAAGAAGCGGCTGTCGATGATCGTCAACGACCTGGCCGAGCGCTACACCAAGGTCCAGGTCGCCGCGTCCCTCGATGCCCTCAAGGAGGCCGGTTTCCACTGGGCCACCCGCTCGGGCACGACGGTCGCGATCACCGACGTCATCACCCCGCCGCGCAAGGCCGAGATCATCGAGGAGTACGAAGCCCGCGCCGCCAAGGTGCAGAAGCTCTACGACCGCGGTGCGATGACCGACAACGAGCGTCGCGAAGACCTCATCGAGATCTGGAACGAGGCGACCAACGAGGTCGCCAAGGAGATGGTGGCCAACACCCCCCGGACCAACACCATCTTCCGGATGGTCAACTCCGGTGCCCGAGGTAACTGGATGCAGTTGCGCCAGATCGCCGGCATGAAGGGCCTGGTGTCCAACCCGAAGGGTGAGATCATCCCTCGGCCGATCAAGGCCAACTTCCGCGAGGGTCTGTCGGTGCTCGAGTTCTTCATCTCGACCCACGGCTCGCGCAAGGGTCTGGCCGACACCGCCCTGCGGACCGCCGACTCGGGCTACCTCACCCGGCGTCTGGTCGACGTGTCGCAGGACGTCATCATCCGCGAGGAAGACTGCGGCACCGAGCGGGGACTCAAGCTCCCGATCGCAACCACCGACCCGCAGGGCAAGCGCGTCGAGCACGAGGACGTCGAGACCTCGGTCTACGCCCGCACGCTCGCCGAGGACGTCGAGGTCGACGGGACGACGTTGGCCACGGCCGGCATCGACCTGGGCGACGTCGTCATCGACCTGCTCTTCAACGCCGGTGTCGACGAGGTCCGGGTGCGCTCGGTCCTCACCTGTGACAGCAAGGTCGGCACCTGTGCGAAGTGCTACGGCCGGTCGCTGGCCACGGGCAAGCTCGTCGACATCGGTGAGGCCGTGGGCATCATCGCGGCCCAGTCGATCGGTGAGCCCGGCACCCAGCTGACGATGCGGACCTTCCACATCGGTGGTGTGGCCGGCGACGACATCACTCAGGGTCTGCCGCGTGTCGTTGAGCTGTTCGAGGCGCGCACCCCCAAGGGTGTCGCCTCGATCGCCGAGGCCACTGGCCGGGTCCGGATCGAGGACACCGACAAGACCCGCCGGATCGTCCTTATCCCCGACGACGGATCCGACGAGCACTCCTACCCGGTGAGCAAGCGGTCCCGGTTGCTCGTGGCCGACGGCGACCACATCGAGGTGGGCCACCAGCTGTTCCAGGGTGCCATCGATCCCAAGCAGGTATTGCGCATCCTCGGGCCGCGTGCGGTCCAGATGCACCTGGTCGATGAGGTCCAGCACGTCTACCGCCAACAGGGCGTCTCAATCCACGACAAGCACATCGAGGTCATCGTTCGTCAGATGCTGCGTCGGGTTACCGTCATCGAGGCCGGCGAGGCCGACCTCATCCCCGGCGATCTGGTCGAGCGCGGTTCCTTCGAGGCCGAGAACCGGCGCGTCGTCACCGACGGCGGCAAGCCGGCATCGGGTCGTCCCGAGCTCATGGGGATCACCAAGGCGTCGCTGGCCACCGAGTCGTGGCTGTCGGCGGCGTCCTTCCAGGAGACGACCCGGGTGCTCACCCAGGCGGCCATGGAGGCCAAGAGCGACCCGCTGCGTGGTCTCAAGGAGAACGTCATCCTCGGCAAGCTCATCCCCGCGGGCACGGGCCTGGCCCGCTACCGCAACATCCAGGTCGAGCCGACCGAGGAGGCGAAGGCGGCCATGTACTCCATGCCCAACTACGACTCCTACGACTACTCGCACTTCGGTGCGGGCACCGGCGAGGCGGTCCGCCTCGACGACCTCAACCTGGACGACTACGGGCGCCTGTAGTCCACCATCGCGCCGGGTCACCGGCCGCACTCCTCGGTATGCCGTCTCCGCACCTCGCGGGGGCGGCATACCGCTATCTCGGGAGACTTCTCCAGCGGTCCGGAAGGGGACGTTCCGGGCGGGGCAGGACGGCATACGAAGGCGCGGGACTTTGGTCCCACCCCGGGGTGACCTCCGAGGGGAGGGCGGGTGGAGGATGGGGGAAGTGCAGCGTCGCACGGCACCCATCCCCCTTTCGCCGGAAGGACGACCCATGACCACCCGCTACGTCTTCGACTTCTCCGAGGGCGACAAGGACCAGAAGGCACTGCTGGGGGGCAAGGGCGCCAACCTCGCCGAGATGGTCAAGATCGGGCTGCCGGTGCCTCCGGGGTTCACGATCACGACCGACGCGTGCCGGGACTACCTCTACAAGGGCAAGGCGCCGGCGAGTCTGGCCGACGAGGTCACCACGCACTTAGCGTCGATCGAGGCGGCCATGGGTCGCACCCTCGGCGACCCGGTCAACCCGTTGCTGGTATCGGTGCGCTCGGGCGCGATGTTCTCGATGCCCGGGATGATGGAGACGGTGCTCAACATCGGGCTCAACGACGACTCGGTGCTCGGCCTCGCGGGGATGGCGGGGGAGCGGTTCGCGTGGGACTCCTACCGGCGGTTGCTGCAGATGTTCGGCAAGACCGTGCTCGGCATCGATTCAGACGTCTTCGAGGCCCGCATCGAGCAGGTCAAGCACGCTCGTCGGGTCACCCAGGACACCGAGCTCACGGCCGCCGACCTGGCCGCACTATGCGGCAGCTTCAAGACGGCGATCTTCAACGCGACGGGTGAGCGGTTCCCGCAGGACCCGCGGGCCCAACTCGACGCGGCGATCGAGGCGGTGTTCCGGTCCTGGAGCGGCGAGCGGGCGGTCCTCTACCGGCGTCAGGAGCGGATCCCGCACGACCTCGGCACGGCGGTCAACGTCCAGACCATGGTCTTCGGCAACATGTCGGAAGACTCCGGCACTGGCGTCTGCTTCACCCGCGACCCGTCCACGGGCGACAAGGGCGTATATGGCGACTTCCTCATGAACGCCCAGGGCGAGGATGTCGTCGCCGGCATCCGTAACGCCCGGCCGCTGCACGAGTTGGACGGCGAGTCGCCGGCGGCATACCGGCAGCTGCTGGAGAACATGAACCGGCTGGAAGCGCACTACCACGACCTGTGCGACATCGAGTTCACCATCGAGCGCGGCACCTTGTGGATGCTGCAGACCCGGGTGGGCAAGCGCACGGCTGAGGCGGCCTTCCGGATCGCCAGCCAGCTCATCGACGAGGGCGTCATCACCGAGGAGCAGGCGCTCACCCGGGTCAATGGTGCTCAGTTGTCTCAGTTGATGTTCCCGCGCTTCGATGCGTCAGCGGCGTCGGCGTTGCTCACCAAGGGTGTGGCGGCCAGCCCAGGCGCGGCGGTCGGCAAGATCGTCTTCAGCTCGGTGGCGGCCAAGGAGTGGGCCGACCGCGGCGAGGACGTCATCCTCGTGCGCACCGAGACCAACCCCGACGACCTGGTCGGCATGATCGCCAGCCGTGGCATCCTCACCTCGCGCGGCGGCAAGACCTCGCACGCCGCCGTCGTCGCCCGCGGGATGGGCACGACCTGCGTGTGTGGCGCCGACGAACTGGTCATCGACAGCGTGCACAAGTCGATCACCATCCGGGGTCAGGCCGGCGAGCCGCTGCGCGAGGGCGACGTGGTGTCGATCGACGGTGGGACCGGGCAGGTCTTCCGGGGCGCGGTCCCGGTCATGCCCAGCGCGATCGTCGAATACTTCGAGGGCAACCTCGACCCGGCCGCTGAGGAGACCTCCGACACCGTCAAGGCGGTCCACCGGATCATGGCGATCGCCGACAAGGTCCGTCGCCTGCGGGTCCGGGCCAACGCCGACACCCCTGACGACGCGGCGCGCGCGGTGCGCTTCGGGGCCGAGGGCATCGGCCTGTGCCGGACCGAGCACATGTTCCTCGGCGACCGGCGCGAGCTCGTCGAACGGCTCATCCTCGCCGAGACCGACGAGACCCGCGAGGCGGCCCTGGAGGCGCTGCGGCCGTTGCAGCGCCAGGACTTCCAGGACATCTTCGCGGTGATGGGGGAGCGGCCGGTGACGGTCCGGCTCATCGACCCGCCGTTGCACGAGTTCCTCCCCAACATCGTCGAGATGGCGACCAAGGTCGCCGTGGCGGAGGAGCGCGGCGAGGCGACCGAGAAGGACCGGGTCATGCTGCGGGCCATCGAGCGGCTGCACGAGTCCAACCCGATGTTCGGCCTGCGCGGCGTGCGGCTGGGCATCGTCACCAAGGGCCTGTTCGAGATGCAGGTCCGGGCGATCCTCGAGGCCTTCCACCTAGCCCGCAAGAGCGGCTCGGTCGGGACTGCGGAGATCATGGTTCCGCTCATCGACACCCACCAGGAGCTTGAGCTGGTCCGCACCCAGGCCCTGAAGATCGCTCGCGAGAAGGGCGAGAACGTCGGCCCGGGCGAGAACGTCATGATCGGCACGATGATGGAGCTGCCGCGGGCCTGCCTGACCGCTGGCCAGATCGCGGAGTATGCCGACTTCTTCTCGTTCGGCACCAACGACCTCACTCAGACAACCTGGGGCTTCAGCCGCGACGACGTCGAGGGCTCGTTCTTCTCGACCTACTTGGAGAAGGGCATCTTCCCGGTGTCACCGTTCGAGACCATCGACGAGGACGGAGTCGGTCGGCTGGTGAAGTATGCCGTGCACAAGGGCCGCGCGACCACGCCGGGCCTCAAGACCGGCGTTTGCGGCGAGCACGGCGGCGACCCCGAGTCGATCCACTTCTTCCACAAGGCCGGCCTGGACTACGTGTCTTGCTCGCCGTTCCGCGTGCCGGTGGCGCGGCTGGAGGCCGGCCGGGCTGCCGTACTGGCCCCGGGCATGGACGACCTGGCAGTCGGCCTGGACGCCTGATCCACCCAGAGGCGGCAATCGGCGGCTTCCCCAGCCAGGGAAGCCGCCGATTCCCACCTTTCGAGGCGAGTTCGAGGCGGGTTCCAGCGGGAGGTATGCCGTCCCGGCGAGGTGAGCGGACGGCATACGGGATGGTGGGGGTGACAACCGATTTGGTGGGCTTCCCGCGGGCCGGTAGATTGGGATGCCGTGTCTGGGCTCGCCTTGACACAGGAACGTGACACATGAACGTGGGCGGGGCCGGATGTCGGCGACGCCCGGGTTCGCCCCGCTCTCGCCGGGCAGCCAGACGTCCTCCATCCTGACCCTCAGCAGGGCAGCGGAGTGCGTCGGGAAGTGCAGGGGAGGGCACCCGGCCACCGTTGCCCGCACCGCCCTCCGGGGCGTTGGGGTGCTGGGGCTGGAACGACCAAGGAGTCTGTCCGCACGCGGACGGGCCTGACCACATCGAAAGACGGAGCAGAGGTTGCCTACGATCAACCAACTGGTGCGCAAGGGGCGCCAGGACAAGGTCGGCAAGACCAAGACCCCGGCGCTCAAGGGTTCGCCCCAGCGTCGCGGCGTGTGCACGCGGGTCTACACGACCACCCCCAAGAAGCCCAACTCGGCGCTGCGCAAGGTCGCCCGCGTCAAGCTGACCTCCCAGATCGAGGTCACGGCATACATCCCGGGCGTCGGCCACAACCTGCAGGAGCACTCGATCGTGCTCGTGCGTGGCGGCCGGGTGAAGGACCTCCCCGGGGTCCGCTACAAGATCATCCGCGGCACGCTCGACACCCAGGGTGTCAAGAACCGCAAGCAGGCGCGTAGCCGGTACGGCGCGAAGAAGGTGAAGGGCTGATGCCTCGCAAGGGACCCGCTCCGAAGCGGCCGCTCGTCGTCGACCCGGTCTACAACAGCCCGCTGGTCACCCAGTTGGTCAACAAGATCCTCTTGGACGGCAAGAAGTCGATCGCCGAAACCATCGTCTACGGCGCCCTCGAGGGCTGCCGGCAGAAGACCGGCACCGACCCCGTCGTCACCCTCAAGCGCGCGCTGGACAACATAAAGCCGGCTGTCGAGGTCAAGTCCCGCCGGGTCGGTGGCGCGACCTACCAGGTGCCCGTCGAGGTCAAGCCTGGCCGGTCCACCACCCTGGCTCTGCGCTGGCTGGTGGGCTATTCCCGCCAGCGGCGCGAGAAGACGATGACCGACCGGCTGATGAACGAGCTGCTCGACGCGTCGAACGGTCTCGGTGCCGCGGTGAAGCGTCGCGAGGACACCCACAAGATGGCCGAGAGCAACCGGGCCTTCGCCCACTACCGCTGGTGACCACCGCGGCAGTGGTATGCCGCCCGCGCACCTCGCGCACGCGGCATACCACTGCTGGCGGGGCCGCCGCACGAGCCGCCCGCGACCTGCCCCAAAGATGACCTGCACCATGATCCTGAGACGAGAGCACTGACGTGGCACAAGATGTCCTGACCGACCTCACGAAGGTCCGCAACATCGGCATCATGGCGCACATCGACGCCGGCAAGACGACGACGACCGAGCGCATCCTGTTCTACACCGGCATCACCTACAAGATCGGTGAGGTCCACGACGGCGCAGCCACCATGGACTGGATGGAACAAGAGCAGGAGCGCGGCATCACCATCACGTCGGCCGCGACGACGACGTTCTGGAAGAACCACCAGATCAACATCATCGACACGCCCGGCCACGTCGACTTCACCGTCGAGGTGGAGCGCTCGCTGCGTGTGCTCGACGGTGCGTGCGCGGTGTTCGACGCCAAGGAAGGTGTGGAGCCGCAGTCCGAGACGGTGTGGCGTCAGGCCGACAAGTACGGCGTCCCGCGGATCTGCTTCGTCAACAAGATGGACAAGCTGGGCGCGGACTTCTACTTCACTGTCAAGACGATGGTGGATCGGCTCGGTGCCAAGCCTCTGGTCCTGCAGTTGCCGATCGGCCAGGAGAGCGCCTTCTCGGGCGTCGTCGACCTGCTTCGGATGAAGGCGCTGATGTGGCGCGGCGAGACCCAGAAGGGCGAGGACTACACGGTCGAGGACATCCCGGCCGACCTGCAGGAGCAGGCCGAGACTTACCGCCACGAGCTGGTGGAGTTGGTCGCCGAGTCCGACGACACCCTCATGGAGCGCTATCTCGAGGGTGAGGAGCTCACCATCGATGAGCTCAAGGCCGGCATCCGCAAGCTCACCATCGCCGGTGAGATCAACCCGGTCATCTGCGGCACCGCGTTCAAGAACAAGGGTGTGCAGCCGATGCTCGACGCGGTCGTCGACTACCTGCCCTCGCCGCTGGACGTCCCCCCGATGATCGGCCACAAGCCCAACGACGAGGAGGCTGAGATCACCCGGGCTCCCAGCAGCTCGGAGCCGTTCTCGGCGCTGGCGTTCAAGATCGCTGTGCACCCGTTCTTCGGCAAGCTCACCTACGTCCGGGTCTACTCGGGCGAGGTGCCGTCCGGCGCCCAGGTCATCAACTCGACCAAGGGCAAGAAGGAGCGCGTCGGCAAGCTTTTCCAGATGCACTCCAACAAGGAGAACCCGGTCGACAAGGCGTCGGCGGGACACATCTACGCCTTCATCGGTCTCAAGGAGACGACGACCGGCGACACCCTGTGCGACCCGACCAACCAGATCGTCCTCGAGTCGATGACGTTCCCGGCGCCGGTCATCAGCGTCGCGATCGAGCCCAAGACCAAGGGTGACCAGGAGAAGCTCGGCGTCGCGATCCAGAAGCTGGCCGAAGAAGACCCAACCTTCCAGGTGGAGCAGGACCAGGAGACCGGCCAGACCATCATTAAGGGGATGGGCGAACTCCACCTGGACATCCTCGTCGACCGGATGCGACGGGAGTTCAAGGTCGAGGCCAACGTGGGCAAGCCCCAGGTGGCCTACCGCGAGACCATCCGCAAGTCGGTGCTCAAGTACGACTACACCCACAAGAAGCAAACCGGTGGGTCGGGTCAGTACGCCAAGGTCCAGGTCTCGATCGAGCCCCTGGACACCGCCGAGGGGTCGATGTACGAGTTCGAGAACGCGGTGACCGGTGGTCGCGTGCCCAGGGAGTACATCCCGTCGGTCGACGCCGGCATCCAGGACGCCATGCAGTACGGCGTGCTGGCCGGTTATCCGCTCGTCGGGATCAAGGCCACCCTCATCGACGGGGCGGCGCACGACGTCGACTCCTCCGAGATGGCCTTCAAGATCGCCGGGTCGATGGTCCTCAAGGAAGCGGTCCGAAAGGCCGACCCGGTGTTGTTGGAGCCAGTGATGGCCGTCGAGGTGCGCACACCCGAGGAATACATGGGCGACGTCATCGGCGACATCAACTCCCGGCGTGGGCACATCCAGGCGATGGAGGACGCTGCTGGCGCCAAGGTCGTCCGGGCGCTCGTCCCGTTGTCGGAGATGTTCGGCTACGTCGGGGACCTGCGGTCCAAGACCCAGGGCCGGGCCAACTACTCCATGCAGTTCGACTCGTACGCCGAAGTTCCCCGGAACGTCTCCGACGAGATCATCAAGAAGACCCGTGGTGAGTGAGACGGGTAGACTCCCGTAGGCTTGCCACCAAACCCAATCAAGCAAGCGCCACGTCCTGCCCGTAGGTCGTCCGGCGTAACACCAAGAGAGTCCTAGGAGGACCCCAGTGGCGAAGGCAAAGTTCGAGCGGACCAAGCCGCACGTCAACATCGGCACCATCGGTCACATTGACCACGGGAAGACGACGCTGACTGCTGCGATCACCAAGGTTCTGCACGACAAGTACCCGGACCTGAACCCCTTCACGCCGTTCGACCAGATCGACAAGGCGCCTGAGGAGCGGCAGCGCGGTATCACCATCTCGATCGCACACGTCGAGTACCAGACCGAGCACCGGCACTACGCACACGTCGACTGCCCCGGGCACGCCGACTACATCAAGAACATGATCACCGGTGCGGCTCAGATGGACGGCGCCATCCTCGTCGTCGCGGCGACCGACGGCCCGATGCCCCAGACCAAGGAGCACGTCCTCCTGGCCCGCCAGGTCGGCGTCCCCTACGTCGTCGTGGCCCTCAACAAGACCGACATGGTCGACGACGAGGAGATCCTCGAGCTGGTCGAGATGGAGGTCCGCGAGCTGCTGTCCTCTTACGACTTCCCGGGCGACGACCTCCCGGTCGTGCGCGTCTCGGCGCTCAAGGCGCTCGAGGGCGACGCCGAGTGGGCCAAGACCGTCCAGGCCCTCATGGACGCCGTCGACGACTACATCCCGGAGCCCGAGCGGGCCACGGACAAGCCGTTCCTCATGCCCATTGAGGACGTCTTCACCATCACAGGCCGTGGCACCGTTGTCACCGGCCGCGTGGAGCGCGGCATTCTCAAGGTCAACGAAGAGGTCGAGATCGTTGGCATCCACGAGAAGTCGACGAAGTCGACCGTCACCGGCGTGGAGATGTTCCGCAAGCTGCTCGATGAGGCCCGGGCCGGCGAGAACGTCGGGCTGCTGCTTCGTGGTGTCAAGCGTGAGGACGTCGAGCGCGGCCAGGTCGTCATCAAGCCCGGCACGATGACCCCGCACACCGAGTTCGAGGCGCAGGTCTACATCCTGTCCAAGGACGAAGGTGGCCGCCACACGCCGTTCTACGACAACTACCGTCCGCAGTTCTACTTCCGCACCACGGACGTGACCGGCGTCGTCAAGCTCCCCGAGGGCACCGACATGGTCATGCCTGGCGACAACACCGAGATGTCCGTCACGCTGATCCAGCCCATCGCCATGGACGACGGCCAGCCGTTCTCCATCCGTGAGGGTGGCCGCACGGTCGGCTCCGGCAAGGTCATCAAGGTCAACAAGTGATCTGACGTCGCCCTGCGCGACACGCAGTCCCTGCGATGGGCCCCAGCCGACAGGCTGGGGCCCATCGGCGTCCCGCGCGCTTCCCCGGGCTCCGTCCCCACTCCACCCAATCCGGCGGGGCCCTCTCAGTTTGGCCGCCATGGCGCTCATGTCAGCCGATGGCGGTGAGATCTGGCCACCCCCCACGAGATTGGCCGCCATGGCGGCCAAAGTCGGACACAACCACGTGAGGTGCTGACCGGCAGCGCCGGTAGGGTCCAGGAGTGCGCCGACCCACCGCCTTCGACCCCGATTCCACGGCCCAGGGCCTGATCGACTTCGTCAGCGCCTCACCGACCCCGTTCCACGCGGTCGCGACCGCCGCTGCAATGCTCGACACGGCCGGCTTCACCGCCGTCGACGACCAACAGTCCTTCCCGACGGCCCCGGGCGGCTATTACCTCGCCCGCGCCGGTGCCCTCGTGGCTTGGATCGAGCCCGCCGGTATGCCGTCCACCGCACCATTCCGGGTCGTCGGCACCCACACCGACTCGCCGAACCTGCGGGTCAAGCCCCAACCCGATCTGGTCAAGGCCGGCTGGCAGATGCTGGCCGTCGAGCCCTACGGAGGCCTGCTGCTCAACTCCTGGCTTGATCGGGATCTCGGCCTGGCCGGTCGGGTCGCAGTGCGCGATGCCTCGACCCCGACTGGCATCGCCACGAGGCTCTTCCACGACCATGCCCCGCTCCTTCGGGTCGCCCAGCTCGCGGTCCACCTCGACCGCGGAGTCAACGAACGCGGACTGGTCCTCAACCCTCAGCAGCACCTGGTTCCCCTCTGGGGAGTGGGGGAGCGGCCGGTGAGCGTAGCGGCATACCTCGCTGCGCAGGTGGCCGCCGACCCTGGTGACGTACTCGCGTGGGACGCCATGCTGCACGACACCCAGCCGCCCGCGCGGATCGGGCGCCATCGCGAGCTCATCGCCTCGCCGCGGCTGGACAACCTCGCGAGCACGTATGCCGCCCTGCGCGCCATCGTCCACGTCGCCGCTTCGGGTGAGCACACGGCATACCGGCCGGTCGTCGTCTTGTTCGACCACGAGGAGGTCGGCAGCCGCAGCGAGCGGGGCGCAGCCTCCCCCCTGCTGCCGAGCGTCTTGGAGCGGGTTGTCCTGGCGGCGGGCGGCGGACGTGACGAGTTGTGGCGCGCCCTGGCCGGAACCATCGTCGCGTCGGCCGACATGGCCCATGCGACCCACCCCAACTACGCCGAGCTGCACGAGCCGAGCCACCGGGTCGCGATGAACGGCGGGCCGGTGCTCAAGGTCAACACCGAACTGCGCTACGCGACGGACGCGGTGGGCGCCGCGGCGATCCGGCTGGCCGCCGACCAGGCGGGCGTGCCGCTGCAGGTCTTCGTCACGCGCAGCGACCTGCCGTGCGGCTCGACCATCGGCCCGATCACCGCCGGCCAGGTCGGGGTCACGACGGTCGACCTCGGCGCGCCCATGCTGTCGATGCATAGCATTCGCGAGCTCGCGGGGGTCGCCGACCAGGCGATGTATGCCGCGACCCTCGCCGCCTTCCTCGTCCCCGTGGGCTGACAGTTCGGCCCCAACCTGACAGGTTTGCGACAGTGCGGGCTGGGAGAGTAGCCCGGTGACCACCCGTGACCGACTGTTCGCTCTTGCCGTGGTCACCGTCTGGGGCCTCAACTTCGTCGTCATCGACTGGGGTCTGCCCGGCGTCCCGCCGCTGGTCTTCGTGACGATGCGGTTCATCCTCGTCGTGCTTCCCGCGGTCTTCTTCGTGCCCCGGCCCACCGGGCGCTGGCAGGACATCGCGCTCGTGGGGCTGCTGCTCAGCGTCGGCCAGTTCGGTCTGCTCTACAGCTCCCTGGCGGCCGGTATGCCGCCCGGCCTGGCCTCCCTCGTCCTACAGATCCAGGCGGCGTTCACCGTGGTCTTTGCCGCGGTGGTCCTGCGCGAGATCCCGGGGCGGCGCCAGCTCGCGGGGGTCGGGCTCGGTCTGCTTGGCTTGGCCATCGTCGCTCTGGGGCGGGGTGGGTCGGTGCCCTTGGGGGCCCTGGCCCTGTGTGTCGGGGCGGCCGCGTCCTGGGCCGGAGGAAACATCGCGGTGCGACGCCTGCCGGGCGTCAGCGGGCTCTCGCTCACCGTCTGGTCGGGGCTCGTCGTCCCGGTCCCCATCTTCGCCCTCGCGCTGCTCATCGACGGCCCGGTGGCGGTGGGCCAGGCCCTGACCCACCTCTCGCTGCCCAGCCTGCTGTCGACGGCATACACGGCCCTGTTGGCGTCCCTGTTCGGCTACGGGGTGTGGAACTCCCTGCTCGGTCGGCACCGGGCCGCCGAGGTCGCCCCCTACTCGCTGCTCGTGCCCGTCGTCGGGATGTCGGCGGCGCTGGTGTTCCGCGGGGAGCGCCCGAGCATCCTCGCGCTGCTCGGGGGCGCCCTGCTCGTCGCGGGTGTGGCCGTCACGACCCTGCGCCGCGCTCCCGCACCGGTTGTCATCGCCGGGAAGTGACCCGGTATGCCGGTCTGAGTCGCCCTGATCCGGAGGGACCCGGGACGGATGGTGGGCGGACGGCATACACCATCGAGCGTGGGGCACCCGCGATTTGGCCGGTCAGTGGCGCGTCTGGCACACTAGACCGGTTGCCTGACGCGCGGCGTCGTGCCCTGGGTGGAACCAGGGTCGACACCGCCGCCTCTCGGCCGGACGCTCGACCTACGGGTCAGTGTCGGCACCGGACACCATGGGTGGCCCGAGGGAAGCGCAGGCGCCGGCCACGGCCGGTCAGACGACACCCGATCGTTCGGGGGCACCCAAATGCCCGGGCGCGGGACCGCGAGAAGGGCGCGACACGCCCGACCGCGGGGGTCGGAAGATCGCCACGGGCCAAACAGGGCAGGTGTTGGCGAGAAGAGAGACGGTACGACGATGGCGGGACAGAAGATCCGCATCCGCTTGAAGTCCTACGACCACGAGGTCATCGACAGTTCGGCGCGCAAGATCGTCGACACAGTGACCCGCGCGGGTGCCACGGTCGTCGGCCCGGTGCCGCTGCCGACGGAGAAGAACGTCTTCGTCGTGATCCGGTCGCCCCACAAATACAAGGACTCCCGCGAGCACTTCGAGATGCGGACGCACAAGCGTCTCATCGACATCATCGACCCGACGCCCAAGGCCGTCGACTCGCTGATGCGTCTCGATCTGCCGGCGGACGTCAATATCGAGATCAAGCTCTGAGGACATCACGATGAGCAACGCGACGACACGCACAGTGAAGGGTGTGCTGGGCGAGAAGCTCGGCATGACTCAGGTGTGGGACGCCGACAACCGGCTGGTCCCCGTCACCGTTATCAAGGTCGGGCCCAACGTGGTCACCCATGTCCGCAGCGACGCGGAAGGGTATGCCGCCGTCCAACTCGGCTATGGCGAGATCGACCCGCGCAAGGTCAACAAGCCGATGAAGGGCCACTTCGAGCGCGCCGGGGTCACCCCGCGTCGCCACCTGGTGGAGCTGCGGACCGCCGACGCCGCCGACTACACCCTCGGCCAGGAGATCACCGTCTCCACGTTCGAGGCCGGTCAGCTGGTCGACGCCACGGCGACGACCAAGGGCAAGGGCTTTGCGGGCGTCATGAAGCGACACGGCTTCGCGGGGGTCTCCTCCTCGCACGGTGCCCACCGCAACCACCGCAAGCCTGGTTCGATTGGCGCCTGCGCCACCCCAGGTCGCGTCTTCAAAGGCCAGCGAATGGCCGGCCGGATGGGCGGCGTGCGCCAGACCACCCAGAACCTCGCGATCCAGGCCGTCGACGCCGACAAGGGCCTGCTGCTCATCAAGGGTGCCGTTCCCGGTCCCCGCGGTGCGATCGTCCTCGTTCGCTCGGCGTCGAAGGGGGCCTGACCATCATGGGGACCACCACTGCGCTTCCTGCTGACATCTTCGATGTCCAGGTCAACGTCCCGCTGATCCACCAGGTCGTCGCGGCCCAGCTCGCGGCCGCCCGGCAGGGGACCCACGCCACCAAGACCCGGGGCCTGGTCTCCGGTGGTGGCAAGAAGCCCTACCGCCAGAAGGGCACCGGCCGGGCCCGTCAGGGCTCGACCCGTGCGCCGCAGTTCGCCGGCGGTGGCGTCGTCCACGGCCCGCAGCCGCGTGACTACTCGCAGCGGACCCCGAAGAAGATGAAGGCCGCCGCGCTGCGCGGTGCCCTGTCCGACCGGGCCCGCAACGGCCGGGTGCACGTCCTGGACGCCATCGTCTCCGGCGACACGCCCTCGACGTCGGCGGCCGCGGCGGTGCTCGCCAGGCTCACCGACCGGACGAAGTTCCTCGTCGTGCTCGAGCGTGGCGACCAGGTCGGGCTCAAGAGCGTGCGAAACCTCGACTCGGTCCACGTCCTGGCTGTTGACCAGCTCAACACCTACGACGTCCTGTGCGCCGACGACGTGGTGTTCACCGCCGGTGCGCTGGCGACGTTCACCGCGTCCTCTTCGGCTCCGGTCGCCGCAGCCGCTCCTGTCGCCCCGGCGAAGGCCGAGAAGGTCGAGAAGGCTGAGAAGCCGGCCAAGGCGCAGAAAGCCGCAACGCTCGTGGAGGCTGCCGATGCCGCCCCCGCGCCGAAGGCCACCAAGGCGGCCAAGGCCGCCGAGGTCGTCGCTGAGGCTTCAGCCGACGCCCCGGCGCAGCTGCCGGCGGGTGCCGCCGCGCCGCTTGAGGACGGTTCCGCCCCCGAGGGTTACTCGGTCAAGGGCAACGCCGACTCGGGTCTCTACCACGAGCCGGACGGCCGCTGGTACGACGCGACGGTCGCCGAGTTCTGGTTCAAGTCCGGTGCTGACGCTGAGGCCGCTGGCTTCAAGAAGGCCGGTAGCCGGGCCAAGGCCGCGGCCAAGGATGGGGAGGACGCCAAGTGAGCATCCACGAGAAGAATCCGCGCGACATCCTGATCGCTCCGGTCGTCTCCGAGAAGTCCTACGGGCTGCTCGACGAGGGTAAGTACACCTTCGTCGTGGACCCCCGCGCGAACAAGACCGAGATCAAGATCGCCGTCGAGAAGGTCTTCGGCGTCAAAGTCGACAAGGTCCACACGCTCAACCGCACGGGCAAGACCCGTCGCACCCGGTTCGGGATCGGCAAGCGCAAGGACACCAAGCGAGCGATCGTCTCCCTCCGCGAGGGTTCGATCGACATCTTCGGCAGCGTTTCCTGACGGCCGAGTGACGTAGGGATCTGAGGAACACACATGGGTATCCGCAAGTTCAAGCCCACGACCCCCGGGCGCCGGGGTTCGTCGGTCGCCGACTTCGTCGAGGTGACGCGGTCGACCCCGGAGAAGTCGCTCGTCCGGCCGATCGCCAAGACCGGCGGTCGCAACAACGCCGGCCGGATCACCACCCGGCACATCGGTGGCGGTCACAAGCGCGCCTACCGGCTGATCGACTTCCGCCGCCACGACAAGGACGGTGTGCCGGCGACGGTCGCTCACATCGAGTACGACCCCAACCGCACGGCCCGGATCGCGCTGCTGCACTTCGCCGACGGCGAGAAGCGCTACATCCTCGCGCCGAACAAGCTCAAGCAGGGCGACACGATCGAGAGCGGCCCGTCCGCCGACATCAAGCCCGGCAACGCGCTGCCGCTGCGCAACATCCCGACCGGTACGGTCATCCACGCCATCGAGATCAAGCCCGGTGGCGGCGCGAAGATCGCCCGTTCGGCCGGCGCCCGCGTCCAGCTCGTCGCCAAGGATGGTGCCTTCGCCCAGTTGCGTATGCCGTCCGGCGAGATCCGCAACGTCGACGCCCGCTGCCGTGCGACGGTCGGTGAGGTCGGCAACGCCGAGCAGAGCAACATCAACTGGGGCAAGGCCGGCCGCATGCGCTGGAAGGGCAAGCGCCCGACGGTGCGTGGCGTGGCCATGAACCCGATCGACCACCCGCACGGTGGTGGTGAGGGCAAGACCTCCGGTGGGCGTCACCCGGTGAGCCCGTGGGGCCAGCAGGAAGGCCGCACCCGCAAGGCCCACAAGGAAAGCGACAAGCTCATCGTGCGTCGCCGTCGTTCTGGCAAGAAGCGCTGATAGGAGCCTGGAATGCCTCGTAGCCTCAAGAAGGGCCCCTTCATCGACGACCACCTTCAGAAGAAGGTGGACGCCCAGAACGAAGCGGGCACCAAGAACGTCATCAAGACCTGGTCGCGTCGTTCGGTCGTCAGCCCGGACATGCTCGGCCACACCTTCGCCGTGCACGACGGCCGCAAGCACATCCCGGTCTTCGTGACCGAGTCGATGGTCGGCCACAAGCTCGGCGAGTTCGCCCCGACGCGCACCTTCAAGGGTCACGTCAAGGACGACAAGAAGGGTCGTCGTCGCTGATGGCCACCAACGAGAAGGACGTCATCACCGTGGAAGCCAAGGCCGTCGCCCGCGATGTGCGGGTCACGCCGATGAAGGCGCGCCGGGTCATCAACCTCATCCGTGGCAAGAACGCCACCGAGGCCGTGGCGACCCTCATGTTCGCCCAGCAGGCCGCTTCCGAGCCAGTGCGCAAGGTGCTGCAGAGCGCCATGGCCAACGCTCGGGTCAAGGCCGACGCGGCCTCGGAGGCCTTCGACGAGCGTGCGCTCGTTGTTTCTGCGGCATACGTCGACGAAGGGGCCACGATGAAGCGGTTCCGGCCGCGTGCGCAGGGACGCGCCTCGCGCATCAACAAGCGGACGAGCCACATCACGGTTGTGGTCACCCAGCCCGAGATCGCCAGCAGGAAGGGAACCCGCTGATGGGACAGAAGGTCAACCCGCACGGCTTCCGCCTGGGCATCACGACCGAGCACAAGAGCCGGTGGTTCGCCGACTCGACCAAGACGGGTCAGCGTTACCGCGACTACGTCAAGGAAGACGTCGAGATCCGCAAGCTCATGGAGAAGGGGATGGAGCGCGCCGGCATTTCCCGCGTGGAGATCGAGCGCACCCGTGACCGCGTCCGTGTCGACATTCACACCGCGCGTCCGGGCATCGTCATCGGCCGCCGCGGCGCCGAAGCCGACCGCATCCGTGGCGAGCTCGAGCAGCTCACGGGCAAGCAGGTGCAGCTGAATATCCTCGAGGTCAAGAACCCCGAGATCGACGCACAGCTGGTCGCCCAGGGCATCGCCGAGCAGCTCTCGGCGCGTGTTTCGTTCCGCCGCGCCATGCGCAAGGGCATGCAGTCCGCTCTGCGCGCCGGCGCCAAGGGCATCCGGGTGCAGTGCTCGGGTCGTCTGGCCGGGGCCGAGATGAGCCGCTCCGAGTTCTACCGCGAGGGTCGGGTCCCGCTGCACACGCTGCGCGCCAACATCGACTTCGGCTTCTACGAGGCCAAGACGACGTTCGGCCGGATCGGCGTCAAGGTGTGGATCTACAAGGGTGACCTCACCGCCCGCGAGCTGGCTCAGCAGCAGGCGACCGCACCTCGCCCGCCGCGCAGCCCGCGTCGTGACGGTGGCGACCGTCCCGCCCGTCCGCGTCGTGGCGACCGTGACGGTATGCCGTCCGCCGACACCGCAGAGTCCGCGCCGGTGAGCGAGGCCCCCGTCCTGGCCACCGCCGGCACCGAGAATGAGCAGGCCTGACCATGTTGATTCCGCGTCGCGTCAAGCACCGTAAGCAGCACCACCCCAACCGTCACGGCATGTCCAAGGGCGGCAACGAGATCGCCTTCGGTGAGTACGGCATCCAGGCCTTGGAACCGACCTACCTCACGAACCGGCAGATCGAAGCCGCTCGTATCGCCATGACCCGCTACATCAAGCGTGGCGGCAAGGTGTGGATCAACGTCTACCCCGACCGTCCGCTGACCAAGAAGCCGGCCGAGACCCGGATGGGTTCCGGCAAGGGCTCTCCGGAGTGGTGGGTCGTCAACGTCAAGCCCGGCCGCATGCTCTTCGAGCTGGCCGGTGTACCGGAGCCGGTGGCTCGCGAGGCCATGCGCCTGGCGATGCACAAGCTCCCGATGAAGTGCCGCTTCGTTCGGCGTGAAGGTGGTGACATCTGATGGCAGTGGGAACCAAGGACCTGGCCCCCGACAACCTGCGTGGTTTCGGTGACGACCGTCTGGTCGAGGAGCTGCGCAAGGCCAAGGAAGAGCTGTTCAACCTGCGCTTCCAGTCGGCCACCGGTCAGTTGGACAGCCACGGCCGCCTGCGTGCGGTGAAGCGCGACATCGCCCGGATCTACACCGAGATGCGCGAGCGCGAGCTCGGGATTTCGGTTGCCCCGGCGCCCGCACCGGTGGCCCCGGCGAAGGCCGACAAGAAGGCTGACAAGGCCGAGAAGAAGGCGAAGGCATGAGCGAGGACCAAGCTGTGCAGGACGAAGTTGTCCAGGACGAAGTTATCCAGGGCGAAGCTGTGCACGACCCCACCGTGCAGGAGGCACCCGCCGTCGAGCGCAACGACCGCAAGACCCGCCAGGGCTACGTCGTCAGCGACAAGATGAACAAGACCGTCGTCGTCGAGGTCGAGGAGCGGGTCAAGCACCCGCTCTACGGCAAGGTCATGCGCCGCAGCAGCAAGGTCAAGGCGCACGACGAGGCCAACTCGTGCGGTGTCGGTGACCTCGTGCTCATCATGGAGACCCGTCCGCTCTCGGCCACGAAGCACTGGCGTGTCGTGGAGATTCTGGAGAAGGCCAAGTGATCCAGCAAGAATCCCGTCTGCGCGTCGCTGACAATACCGGCGCCAAGGAGTTGCTGTGCATCCGTGTGCTCGGCGGCTCGGGCCGTCGGTATGCCGGCATCGGTGACACCATCGTCGCGGCCGTCAAGGACGCCATCCCCGGCGGCAACGTCAAGAAGGGCGATGTCGTCAAGGCCGTTGTCGTGCGCACCGTCAAGGAGAAGCGTCGTCCGGACGGCTCCTACATCAAGTTCGACGAGAACGCCGCCGTCATCCTCAAGAACGACGGCGACCCGCGGGGGACCCGCATCTTCGGCCCGGTCGGGCGCGAGCTTCGCGAGAAGAAGTTCATGAAGATCATCTCCCTGGCACCGGAGGTGCTCTGAACCCATGGCAAAGCTGAAGATCAAGAAGGGTGACCTCGTCCAGGTCATCTCGGGTCGCTCGCAGAAGAACGGCGGCGACCGCGGGAAGCAGGGCAAGGTCATCGCCGTCTACCCCGACACCGAGCGCGTGCTCGTCGAGGGCATCAACCGGGTCACCAAGCACATCAAGGCTGGCACCACATCGCGTGGCTCCCGGACCGGTGGCTTGGTGCACGCCGAGGCCCCGATCCACGTGAGCAACGTCGCGGTCGTCGACCCGGACAAGAACGTCCCGACGCGGGTCAAGACCCGTGTCGAGACTGTCGAGCGTGACGGTCGCCTCAAGACCGTCCGCACCCGTGTCGCCGTCCGCTCCGGCAAGGACCTGTGAGAAATCGATGACTGAAACCACCACCGTGCGCACCGCGCCGCGGCTGAAGACCAAGTACCGCGATGACATCAAGTCGGCGCTGCAGGAGCAGTTCTCCTACGGCAACGTCATGCAGGTCCCCGGCGTCGTCAAGGTCGTCGTCAACATGGGTGTCGGCGACGCCGCCCGGGACAGCAAGCTCATCGAGGGCGCTGTCCGCGACCTCACCGCCATCACCGGGCAGAAGCCGGTGGTCACCAAGGCGCGCAAGTCCATCGCTCAGTTCAAACTGCGCGAGGGTATGCCGATCGGTTGCCACACGACGCTGCGCGGCGACCGGATGTGGGAGTTCCTCGACCGACTGGTCACCGTTGCGCTGCCGCGTATCCGTGACTTCCGTGGTCTGTCGCCCAAGCAGTTCGACGGGCGCGGCAACTACACGTTCGGCCTGACCGAGCAGTCGATGTTCCACGAGATCGACCAGGACCGCATTGACCGGGTCCGCGGGATGGACATCACCGTCGTCACCACGGCGACAAACGACGACGAGGGGCGCGCGTTGCTCAAGGCCCTCGGCTTCCCGTTCAAGGAGAACTGACATGGCCAAGACCGCTCTCGTCAACAAGGCGAACGCGACCCCGAAGTTCAAGGTCCGGGCCTACACCCGCTGCCAGAAGTGCGGGCGTCCGCACTCGGTCTACAAGAAGTTCGGCCTCTGCCGCATCTGCCTTCGCGAGATGGCACACCGCGGTGAACTCCCGGGCGTGACCAAGAGCTCCTGGTAGGACCACCCGCGGGGGCTCGCCCCCGATGCACGACCACGCTGCACGACCTCAGCACCATCCGGCACCACCCCAGTACCACTGAATCTCAACACCGTAGGTCGGCTCCGGGCCGGACGGCATACCGTATGCCGCTCGGCCGGGAACGAAACCCCGGTGAGGAAGGGCCCGAAGCCCGATGACGATGACCGACCCGATTGCGGACATGCTCACGCGTGTGCGCAACGCCAACTCGGCACACCACGACACCGTCGCGATGCCGTATTCCAAGCTCAAGGCCAACATCGCCGAGATCCTCAAGCGTGAGGGCTACATCGCGAGCTGGGCCGTGAGCGACGCCGAGGTCGGCAAGACGCTGACCGTGACGCTCAAGTACGGCCCCAACCGCGAGCGCTCGATCGCTGGCGTGCGCCGGGTGAGCAAGCCCGGTCTGCGGGTCTACGCCAAGTCGACCAACCTGCCGCGCGTGCTCGGCGGTCTCGGTGTGGCGATCATTTCCACCTCGACCGGCTTGTTGACCGACAAGCAGGCTCACGAGAAGGGCGTCGGCGGGGAAGTCCTCGCCTACGTCTGGTAAGGGGAGCTAGTCATGTCACGTATCGGACGCCTCCCCGTCACCGTCCCTGCCGGGGTCGACATCGCCATCGAAGGCCAGGCCGTCACGGTCAAGGGCCCCAAGGGTCAGCTCGGTCTCGTCGTTGCCGAGCCCATCGCCGTCGCCAAGGGCGACAGCGGGGCCATCGAGGTCACCCGCCCGGACGACGAGCGCATGTCGCGTTCGCTGCACGGGCTCACCCGCACCCTGATCGCCAACATGGTCCAGGGTGTCACCGCGGGCTACGAGAAGAAGATGGAGATCGTCGGCACCGGTTACCGGGTGCAGGCCAAGGGTGAGAACCTCGAGTTCGCCCTCGGCTACAGCCACCCGATCACCGTCGAACCGCCGTCGGGCATCACCTTCGTCGTCGAAGCCCCCACCCGCTTCTCGGTCCAGGGGATCGACAAGCAGCAGGTCGGCGAGGTCGCCGCCAACATCCGCAAGCTGCGCAAGCCTGACCCCTACAAGGCCAAGGGCATTCGCTACGCGGGCGAGCAGATCCGTCGCAAGGTCGGAAAGGCCGGGAAGAAGTAAGCCATGGCAATGATCATCAAGCGCGGCAAGAGCAAGGCCGCCGCACGGATCCGCCGCCAGGTGCGCGGCCGCAAGAAGATCTCGGGCACGCCCGAGCGTCCCCGTCTGGTCGTGTCCCGCTCGACCCGGCACCTGTTCGCCCAGGTCGTCGACGACACCGAGGGCAAGACCCTCGCGTGTGCCTCGACGATGGAAGGCGACCTGCGCTCTTTCGACGGAGACAAGACCGCCAAGGCCAAGAAGGTCGGCGAGTTGCTCGCCGAGCGGGCCAAGGCAGCCGGCGTCGAGGCCGTCGTCTTCGACCGTGGCGGCAACAAGTACCACGGCCGGATCGCGGCGATCGCCGACGGTGCGCGCGAGGGAGGGCTCTCACTGTGAGCATCGTGACCCCGAACGGACTGACTGAGATGAGGAACCACTGATGCCCGGACCCCAGCGTCGAGGCACCGGAACCGGTGCGGGCCCCGCTGCCGGCGGCGAGTTCGGCGGCGAGCGCGGCGAGCGTCGCGGCCGCGGTGGCCGGGACGGCCGCGACGGCCGTCGCGACTCGCGTGAGCAGGAGAAGAGCCAGTACCTCGAGCGTGTCGTGACGATCAACCGCGTCGCCAAGGTCGTCAAGGGTGGCCGTCGCTTCAGCTTCACGGCACTCGTCGTCGTCGGTGACGGTGACGGCACCGTGGGCGTGGGCTACGGCAAGGCCAAGGAGGTGCCTGCGGCGATCGCCAAGGGTGTCGAGGAGGCCAAGAAGGCCTTCTTCAAGGTCCCCCGCAACCAGGGCACCATCCCGCACCCGGTGCAGGGTGAGGCCGCCGCTGGCGTCGTCCTGCTGCGTCCGGCCGCTCCCGGTACCGGTGTCATCGCCGGTGGCCCGGTGCGTGCGGTCCTGGATTGCGCCGGAATCCACGACGTGCTCTCCAAGAGCCTCGGCTCGTCCAACGCCATCAACATCGTCCACGCGACGGTCGCGGCGCTGCGTCAGCTTGAGCGCCCCGAGTCGGTCGCTGCCCGCCGTGGCAAGGCCGTCGAAGACGTCGCTCCCGCCGCAATGCTGCGCGCCCAGGCCGCTGCCGCCGCCAAGACGGCCGCCGCCAAGGCAGACAAGGTCGGTGCGTGATGGCACGCCTGAAGGTGACCCAGACCAAGGGTCACGTCGGACAGAAGCGGTTCGCTCGTGAGACCCTGCGCTCGCTGGGCCTCAAGCGGATCGGCGACACCGTCGTCAAGGAGGACCGTCCCGAGATCCGGGGCATGGTCCGCGCGGTCACGCACCTCGTGGCCGTCGAGGAGGTTGACTGATCATGGCCAAGAGCACAGTGAGCGCGTCCGACTCGGCGTCCAGCGCCCAGTCGGGCACGACCCTCAAAGTCCACCACCTGCGTCCGGCCCCTGGCGCCAAGACTCCCAAGACCCGTGTGGGTCGTGGCGAGGGCTCCAAGGGAAAGACCGCTGGTCGCGGGACCAAGGGCACCAAGGCCCGCTACCAGGTCTCTGAGGCCTTCGAGGGCGGGCAGATGCCGATGCACATGCGGATGCCCAAGCTGCGTGGCTTCAAGAACCCGTTCCGCACGGTCTACCAGGTCGTCAACCTCGACCGGATCAGTGCGCTCTATCCCGAGGGCGGCGACATCACCGTGGCCGACCTCATCGCCAAGGGCGCCGTCCGTGACGGCTACCCGGTGAAGGTTCTCGGGTCCGGCGAGATTTCCGTCACGGTGAACGTCACGGCTGACGCCTTCTCCACGTCTGCCAAGGAGAAGATCGAGGCCGCGGGCGGGAGCGTCTCCCTAGCCTGACCGCGGCGGCGCACGGCATACCAGATCCGGTATGCCGGCCGCGCACCAAAGGTGCGACAAAGTCGAGTGAGAGGCACCCCGGGACCAGGGCAAACCAGGCCCGGGGTGTTATCTTGCGAGACGAACGCACCGACGACCATCGCGCTCCGCGCGAGGCACCGAGGAGGACCCAGTGCTCACAGCAGTCGCCCGTGCGTTCCGCACGCCCGACCTGCGCAAGAAGCTGTTGTTCACGCTGCTCATCATGGCGATCTTCCGGCTGGGGTCCTCGATCCCGACGCCGGGTGTGAGCTATACCAAGGTGGCGCAGTGTCTGGCCGGGGCTGACCCGGCGCAGGGCTTCATCGGGCTGGTCAACCTCTTCAGCGGTGGCGCGTTGCTCCAGCTGTCGATCTTCGCGTTGGGCATCATGCCTTACATCACGGCGACGATCATCGTCCAGCTGCTCACCGTCGTCATCCCTCGGTTTGAGGCGCTGAAGAAGGAGGGGCAGGCCGGTCAGACGAAGATGACGCAATACAGCCGGTATCTCACCATCGGCCTAGCCATCTTGCAGTCGGCCACCCTCATCACCTTCGCGCGCAACCCGGGTCAGCTGTTCGGAGCCCAGTGCACCGAGATTCTCGTCGACACCAACATCTCGACGATCCTGCTCATGGTGCTCACCCTCACCGCCGGCACCGGCCTGATTATGTGGCTGGGCGAGCTCATCACCGACCGCGGCATCGGCAACGGCATGTCGTTGCTCATCTTCACCTCGATCGCCGCCGGCTTCCCCTCCTCACTGTGGGCCATCCAGCAGCAGGAAGGCCGGTGGGACGTCTTCATCGGCGTCATCCTGGTCGGCTTCCTCGTCATGGCCCTGGTCATCTTCGTCGAACAGTCCCAGCGCCGGATTCCCGTGCAATACGCCAAGCGCCAGGTCGGTCGACGCATGTATGGCGGTAGCTCGACCTACATTCCGCTCAAGGTCAACATGGCCGGCGTTATCCCGGTGATCTTCGCCTCCTCGATGCTTGCCCTGCCGGCCCTGGTGGCACAGTTCGCCACTCCGTCGGACGGATCGGCCCCCCCGGCATGGGTGACCTGGATCAGCGCGAACCTCACCCGCGGCGACCACTGGCTCTACATGGCGATCTATGTCGCCCTCATCTTGTTCTTCACGTTCTTCTACGTGTCGATCACGTTCAACCCGGTCGAGGTCGCCGACAACATGAAGCGCTACGGCGGCTTCATCCCGGGCATCCGGGCGGGTCGGCCGACCGCCGAATACCTCGACTACGTCCTCACCCGGATCACTGTCCCCGGTGCCCTCTACCTCGCGGGGATCTCGCTGATCCCGCTCATCGCCCTCAAGTTGTTCAACGCCAACCAGAACTTCCCGTTCGGCGGCACGTCGATCCTCATCATCGTCGGTGTCGGTTTGGAGACGGTGAAGCAAATCCAGGCACAGCTGCAGCAACGCAACTACGAAGGGTTCCTCCGATGAGGTTGGTCATCATGGGCCCCCCCGGGGCCGGCAAGGGCACGCAGGCCGAGCGGATTGCCGAGCGCTTCGGCATCCCGGCGATCTCGACGGGCGCGATCTTCCGCGCCAACGTCAAGGGCCAGACCGAGCTGGGCAAGCAGGTCGAGGCGATCATGGCGACCGGGGGCTACGTCCCCGACGAGCTGACCAACGCCCTCGTGCGCGACCGGCTCGCCGAGGCTGACTGCGCCCCGGGCTTCCTGCTCGACGGCTATCCTCGCACGGTCGGCCAGGTGCACACCCTGGATGGGCTGCTCGCCGAGAGCGGTCGGCCGCTGGAGTGCGCCCTCGAGCTCATCGTCGATGAGGACGCGATGGTGGCCCGTCTGCTGGCCCGCGCCGCCGACCAGGGTCGGGCCGACGACACCGAAGAGGTCATTCGCGAGCGGATGAGCATCTACCGCGCGGCCACCGCCCCCTTGACGGCGATCTACGCCGACCAGGGCAAGCTGCGCCAAGTTGACGGCATGGGCGACATCGACGAGATCACCGCCCGCATCGTGGCCGCGTTGGCAGATCTGGCGGACTGACCGGTTGTCTGCTCGTCGCAAGACCCCCGGGCGAACGGACGAGCAGGTGCTGCTCATGCGGGTCGCTGGCCTGCTCGTCGCCCGCACCCTTGAGGTCGTCAGCGCCGCCGTCGCCGAAGGCGTCACCACTATCGAGTTGGACCGCCTGGCCGAGGCTCACATCCGCGACCACGGCGGGCGTCCATCCTTCCCCGAGGTGCCGGGCTACCGGCATACCCTCTGCACGTCGGTCAACGAGCAGGTGGTGCACGGCATCCCCGGTGAGCGGGTCCTGCGCGCCGGCGACCTGTTGTCCATCGACTGCGGCGCCATCGTCGCGGGGTGGCACGGCGACGCGGCGGTGACCGTGATCGTCGGCGGCCCCGAGGCCGCGCGCCCAGAGGACCTCGCCCTCTCCCGGGCCACCGAAGACTCCCTGTATGCCGGCATCGCGGCGCTGCAGGTCGGCAAGCGCCTGTATGCCGTGGGCGAGGCCGTCGAGGCGAGCATCGAGGCGTCGGGGGAGCGGCTCGGACGTGACCTCGGGATCGTCGAGGACTACGTCGGGCACACCATCGGCACCGAGATGCACCAGGACCCGCAGATCTTCAACTACGCGGTGCGCACCCGGGGACCGATGGTCCGATCGGGTTACACCGGCGCGATCGAGCCGATGGTGACCTGGGGATCGCCCGACACCGACGTCCTCGCCGACGGGTGGACCGTCGTGACGGCGGACGGTTCGCGGGCCGCGCACTGGGAGCACACGGTGGCGGTGCGCGACGAGGGCCTATGGGTGCTCACGGCAGTAGACGGGGGAGCGGCTCGGTTGGCTGCCCTTGGGGCCCGGTTCGCACCGCTTTCATAACGTTGCGTTCTGGGGTGGCGGTGGGTATCTCGATGTAACACAATGAGGCAATCGGGGCCTGGGTGGGGCAAGAGCGATGGGTCTCGATTCGTCTGCCGGGGATTCGGCGGCGGTGATAGTCGACTCTGCTCAGTGGAGGTTTGATGTCGCACAACGAGTCCTCTGGAGCCGGTGCTAACGGCACCGTGACCAGCACCGTCGTCGGCTATGAAGACGTGGTGCGCCGTGGCTGGCGGTCGCCAGGGGGGTGGTGGTGGGCGGCGCTGTTGCTTGTGCCGCTTCTCTTCGGCCTCATCGGGGCCACCGTCATGCGAGGCGGTGTGGAGTCCGATCTCACCGCGAGGTCTCTGGCGGCACTCAAGGCGGCCGGACTGGACGGGGCAGCCGTGACGTTCGACGGCCGCGACGGTCGGATCAGCCTGCCCCCGGGAATGGACGCCGCGAAGGCCCTATCGGTCGTCGCTGGAGTCGACGGAGTGCGCGTCGCCGACATCGGAGGCGGGAGCATCGCGGCCCCGGCGTCCTCGCCCTCCATCGCAGCCCCCGCCGCCTCGCCGACGGTTGTCGTCCCCACGGTGGTGCCTTTCGGGCTCTCGCGCACCGCGGCAGGCATTGTCCTCACCGGCTCGGTGCCCGACGAGGCGACCCGGTCGGCTCTCGTGGCTGCGGTCAAGGCGGCGGCTCCTGGGGTGACGGTCACCGACCAGCTCACCGTGACGGCGAGTGCGCCGGCAACGGGGCTTCCCACGGCCGCCACCCTCGGCGCGCTGGTCGCGGCTCTGCCGGACGGCGCGGCCGCGGCATACCAGAACGGAACGATCACCCTCACCGGCCAGGTGGCGAGCGAGGCTGCCAAGGCTGCGGCGGGCGCCGCAGCGGCGGCAGCTTTCCCGAGTGCGAAGGTGGCCAATGGGCTCACCGTGAGTGCTCCGGTCGTGGCCGCCGAATGTGCCGGTCTCCCCGCGGCGCTGGCCGACAGCCAGAAGGCCAACCCGTTCTACTTCGCGGTCAACGTCACCACCTTGACCGCAGCGCAACAGGCTCAGATCAAGGACCTGGCCGGCAAGATCACCGCGTGCCTGGGCAAAGGCGGAGCGCCCTCGGCCGTTCTGGTCACTGGGCATGCCGATCCCAGCGGCAATGCTGCCATCAACGAGAAGCTGAGTGGGGCACGAGCCGAAGCGGTTCGGGCGGCCCTGGTTGCGGCCGGGGTTCCGGCTGACAAGATCACGACCTCGGCGAAGGGGTCCTCGGACCCGACGGCCGACAACAGCACGGCCGAGGGCCGAGCGCTCAACCGTCGCGTCGACATCAGCGTGAAGTGAGGGACTGACATGACCTGGCTCGTCATCCACCTGTGGCTCTGGTGCCTGCTGGCCTTCGTTGTGGGCGCGCTTGTCGCGTGGTTCGTCGTTCGAGCGCTGTATCGACCCATCCGTGAGGTGTCCGCGGACCTGTCGGCCGACCTCAAGGAGCGTGTCGCATGACCTGGGTCGCCGGGCATTCGTGGGTGTTGCTGCTGCTGTCGGCACTGGCGGGTTTCGCGTTCACCTGGTGGTGGATGGTTCGCAAGATCCGCGGACGGGTGCCGATCACCAAGGAGGTCGCTGCCGTCGCCGCCAGCTCAGGCGCGGCCGGTACCAGCGCGGCTGGTGCCGGAGTGGCCGCAGGCGCCGCCACGCTGGCGGGGGGCGCAGTTGCACCAGAGCTGGAGATGGCCCAGGCACCTGATGGTGACGCAGCCATAGTCAATGTTGCCGCGCCAGCGGCTGACCTCGACGTGGACGTCGACGTGCCGGAGGCGGACGTCGATCTGCCCAATGCGGATGTGCCCGATGTGGCTCTGCCTGACGTCGAGGCTGCCGTCCCTGCGGTGGACCTCGACGTTCCGGAGGCAGCTGTGCACCTGGCGGGCGACGAAACTGATGCAGACCTGTCGGTCTCGGACGTCGACGCAGGCGCCGGTAGCGCGGCAACGGCGGCTGTCCCGCTCGTCGGCACGGGTGTCGATGGCGAGAGTGACTCTGCCGCCGAGTTGGACGCCGAGGCAGAGGGTGGCTCGGCCGCTGTTGACTCAGACGCGGCGGCCGAAGCCGACATCGAACTGGGCGGCACCCCCGAGGCCGAGGCTATGGCCGACCCCGAAGCGGCATTCGACGGAAAGCCGGAAACGGCAGCCGCGGCCGCAGGCCTGCTAGGTGGGACCGCTGCGGCGTCGTATGCCGTGGGGTCGTTCGGCGAGGGGTCGGTGGACCCGTTGCCCGATGGCTCCATGCCGGTGGGGTTCGACGTGAAGGGCAACGCCGACTCGATGCTGTATCACTCGCCGGAGTCGCCCTGGTATGCCCGCACGAAGGCCGAGGTGTGGTTCCGGGATGAGGAGTCGGCGGCTGCGGCTGGCTTTGCGCGCTGGGATTCGCGGGGTCGTGGCACTCGCGGCAGCGCCGGTGCTGGGGGCGACGCCGCGACCCTCGCGGCACCGTCGTATGCCGTGGGGTCGTTCGGTGAGGGGTCGGTGGACCCGTTGCCCGATGGCTCCATGCCGGTGGGGTTCGACGTGAAGGGCAACGCTGATTCGATGCTGTATCACTCGCCCAAGTCGCCCTGGTATGCCCGGACAAAAGCCGAGGTCTGGTTCCGCGACGAAGCGACCGCAGCGGCGGCCGGCTTCAAGCACTGGGATCCGGCCAAGCGCTGACCCGGACTGATGCTGAGCTGACGTGGGCACTGTCACCGACTACTTGGCCACGATCGACCCCGACCGACGGCCAGCCCTGGCGCGCGTGGTCGACCGCGCGCGCCAGTTGGTCCCCGGGTTGGAGGAGGGCACGGCATACGGAATGCCGGTGCTCCTGCACCGGGGGAAGCCGCTGCTGTCCGCGATGGCAGCCAAGGGGCACCTGGCGATCTACCCCTACAGCGGGACGGTTGTCGGCCTCGTCGCCGCAGACCTCGACGGGTTCAGCCTGTCCACGGGCACGATCCGCTTCCAGGTCGACCAGCCGGTGCCCGACGCCGTCCTGGACCGGGTGATCCAGTTGCGACGGCTGCACATCGACGAGGCGCTCGACACACCCCGGCCCCGGCGTCCTCGTAGCGGCCCCTGACCGCCCCTGCCGTTCGCGCGTGCACACCCGCGATTTCGGGTATGCCGCGCGCTTGCCGTAGGATTGTCCGTTGGGTGTCGTGTGCTCGCGGCATCCAGGTAATGCGTGCTCTGCGATTGTTTCGGAGTGTGCGCTGACCCGTGACCCGGGCACACGGACAACGGAACGACGGAGGACATGGCCAAGAAAGACGGGGTCATCGAGATCGAAGGCACGATCGTCGAGGCGCTCCCCAACGCGACATTCCGCGTGGAGCTCAGCAACGGTCACAAGGTGCTTGCACACATCTCGGGCAAGATGCGCCAGCACTACATCCGGATCCTCCCCGAGGACCGAGTCGTGGTGGAGCTCTCGCCATATGACCTGTCCCGTGGGCGCATCGTTTTCCGCTACCGCTGACCGACTGCACCACCCGCCCTCGGCGTCCGCCGGTGGCACTCCCGATCCCATCGCTTCGGATCTCGGGCAGGCCTGTGCCTGACCGGCCCGAAGCACCGATCTGAAAGACACAAGGCAATGAAGGTCCAGCCGAGCGTCAAGAAGATCTGCGACAAGTGCAAGGTGATTCGCCGCAACGGGCGGGTCATGGTCATCTGCGAGAACCTGCGCCACAAGCAGCGCCAGGGCTGATCGCGGCCGACCAGCCGAGCATGACATCGCGGGCTTCGACAGCACGCAGCAACAACTGAACACGATACGCAGCACCCGGCCCCTGCCGGAAGCCTGACCCCCACCCATCCAGGTGCCCCGGCCAGGACCCCGACAGGACGTCACCCCCGGCACGGAGGCCGGGGACCGGACCAGCGCGGACCCGCGAAGGCGACGCGCACGGCATACCGGATCGGTGTTGCACCAGACCTCCGCTATCGATCAGGAGCACAGCACCAGATGGCACGTCTCATCGGCGTGGACCTCCCGCGTGACAAGCGCGTGGAGATCGGCCTGACCTACATCTTCGGAGTGGGTCGCACCACCGCGAGCAAGGCCCTCGCGGCAACCGGGATCAGCCCGGACACCCGGGTCAAGAACCTCACCGACGCCGACCTTGTCGCGTTGCGTGACTGGCTTGAGACCAACGTCAAGATGGAAGGTGACCTCCGCCGTGAGGTTGCCGCAGACATCCGTCGCAAGGTCGAGATCGGCTCCTACGAGGGCCTTCGGCACCGTCGTGGCCTGCCTGTTCGCGGGCAGCGCACCAAGACCAACGCGCGCACCCGCAAGGGTCCCAAGCGCACCGTCGCCGGCAAGAAGAAGGCCGGCAAGTAACCCCACGCACGGGGGCGCCGCTCCCGTGAACCCCCAACCCTGTCGGGTTGGGTGGGGTGCCGATCCACACAGAGACCTCGTAGGAAAGAAGAGACCACATGCCTCCCAAGAGCAGGACTGCTCAGGGCGCCGCCAAGAAGGTTCGGCGCAAGGAGAAGAAGAACGTCGCCCACGGGCACGCCCACATCAAGAGCACGTTCAACAACACGATCATCTCGATCACCGACCCCACCGGAGCGGTGATCTCGTGGGCCTCGGCCGGCCAGGTCGGCTTCAAGGGCTCCCGCAAGTCCACCCCGTTCGCGGCGCAGATGGCGGCCGAGGCCGCTGCCCGTCGTGCCATGGAGCACGGCATGCGCAAGGTCGACGTCTTCGTCAAGGGCCCCGGGTCCGGTCGTGAGACCGCCATCCGGTCCCTGACCGCCACCGGCCTGGAGGTCGGGGCGATCAGCGACGTCACGCCCTCGCCGCACAACGGCGTCCGCCCGCCCAAGCGTCGTCGCGTCTGAGCGCCGGATCAGGACCAGGAGACAGATAGATCATGGCTCGTTACACCGGCCCCATCACCAAGAAGTCCCGTCGCCTCAAGGTTGACCTCGTCGGCGGAGACAAGAACTTCGAGATGCGCCCCTTCCCGCCCGGCCAGCACGGCCGTCGTCGGATCACGGAGAAGGAATACCTCACCCAGCTGCAGGAGAAGCAGAAGGCTCGCTTCACCTACGGCGTCATGGAGAAGCAGTTCCGTCGCTACTACGAAGAGGCAGCGACGCGTCCCGGCAAGACCGGTGACAACCTGCTGCAGATCCTTGAGTCACGTTTGGACAACGTCGTCTACCGGGCTGGCCTGGCGCGCACCCGCCGCCACTCCCGCCAGCTGGTGTCGCACGGTCACTTCGAGGTCAACGGCCACCGCGTCGACGTCCCGTCCTACCGGGTCGAGCAGTTCGACATCATCACGGTGCGCAAGCAGTCCGTCGAGAGCTTCCCGTTCGAGCTGGCCCGCCAGACCTTCGGTGACCGCACGCCCCCGGCGTGGATGCAGGTCGTCGACGGCACGCTGACCATCCTCATCCACCAGCTGCCCGTCCGTGAGCAGATCGACACGATCCTCACCGAGCAGCTCATCGTCGAGCTCTACTCCAAGAACTAACCGTTTCGGTATGCCGTGTGCGCACCTCGCGCACACGGCATACCGAACGCACACCCCGCCCACAGACAGAGGTGCGGCGGGTCTGGTCATGAGCGTCAAATAGCGGTCGCTCATGGGAAGGAAGAGAACATGCTCATCGCACAGCGTCCTGTGCTCAGCGAAGAGACGGTGGCCGACAATCGGTCGCGCTTCGTCATCGAGCCGCTGGAGCCGGGCTTCGGCTACACCCTCGGCAACTCGATGCGTCGCACCCTCCTGTCGAGCATCCCCGGTGCCGCGGTCACCTCGATCCGCGTCGACGGCGTGCTGCACGAGTTCCAGACGATCCCGGGCTGCAAGGAAGACGTCACCGAGATCATCCTCAACATCAAGAGCCTGGTCGTCTCCTCGGAGCACGACGAGCCGGTCGTCATGTACCTGCGCAAGCAGGGTCCTGGCGTCGTCACCGCTGCCGACATCGCGCCCCCGGCCGGTGTCGAGGTGCACAACCCCGACCTGCACCTGGCCACGCTCAACGCCAAGGGCCGGATCGAGATGGAGCTGACCGTCGAGCGTGGCCGTGGCTACGTCTCGGCCCAGCAGAACAAGTCCGGTGACCAGGAGATCGGCCGGATCCCGGTCGACTCGATCTATTCGCCGGTGCTCGCCGTCACCTACAAGGTCGAGGCGACCCGTGTCGAGCAGCGCACCGACTTCGACCGGCTCATCGTCGACGTCGAGACCAAGTCCTCGATGACCCCGCGGGACGCGATGGCCTCGGCCGGCAAGACCCTCGTCGAGCTGTTCGGCCTGGCCCGTGAGCTCAACGTCGAGGCTGAAGGCATCGACATGGGCCCGAGCCCGACCGACGCCGCACTGGCCGCCGACCTGGCCCTGCCGATCGAAGACCTCGACCTCACGGTTCGGTCCTACAACTGCCTCAAGCGCGAGGGCATCCACACCGTGGGTGAGCTCGTCGGGCGCAGCGAGGCCGACTTGCTGGACATCCGCAACTTCGGCGCCAAGTCGATCGACGAGGTCAAGGCCAAGCTCGCCGGCATGGGTCTGACCCTCAAGGACAGCCCGCCCGGATTCGACCCGGCCTCGATCGTCGACAGCTACGCCGACGACTACGACGACCTCGACGAGGGTCGCTCGCTGGCCGAGGACGAGCAGTTCTGACCCCCTAGCCGCCGACCGGGTGCCGTGAGCGCGGACTGCGCCACACGGCATACCGGACGCACAACCAAGGAGAAACCATGCCAACCCCTTCCAAGGGACCCCGCCTCGGTGGCGGGCCGGCACACGAGCGGCTGCTGCTGGCGGGTCTGGCCACGGCGCTGTTCGAGAACGACCGGATCACCACGACCGAGGCCAAGGCCAAGCGGCTGCGCCCCCTCGCTGAGCGGATGGTCACCTTCGCCAAGCGCGGTGACCTGCACGCGCGTCGCCGGGTGCTCACCGTCGTGCGGGACAAGGGCGTCGTGCACCGCCTCTTCACCGAGGTCGCGCCCGACATGGCCCAGCGCGAGGGTGGTTACACCCGCATCATCAAGATCGGGCCGCGCAAGGGCGACAACGCCCCCATGGCCGTGATCGAGTTGGTCCGCGAGCCGCTGTCGGCGAAGAAGGCCACCGTCAAGGAGGCCGAGGCCGCCACCAAGCGTGCCGCGTCCGACAAGAAGAAGGCCGACGCCGCCAAGGCCGACCAGGCCACCAAGGCCGCCGACGTCGAGGCACCCAAGGACCTTGAGCTCGACGACGCCGCGACTGACGCGGCTGCGACCGAGGCGAGTGGGCTCGTCGACGCGCCGGAGGCGCCCGCCCTGCCCGAGGGCGCTGCGGCGCCGCTGGCCGATGGCTCCGCCCCCGAGGGTTACACCGTCAAGGGCAACGCCGACTCGGGTCTCTACCACGAGCCGGACGGCCGCTGGTATGACGCGACGGTTGCCGAGTTCTGGTTCAAGACGGCGGCCGACGCGCAGGCTGCAGGCTTCAAGAAGGCCGGCAGCAAGTCCGAGGGCTGAGCCGCCGCGCGGTCACCCCGCGCAAGGACACGACGAAGGCCCCCACCCCCTGGTGGGGGCCTTCGTCGTTGCCGTTGCCCTGAGGTCAGGTCCAGCTGCGGGCGCGGTCGAGCTGGATGGTCGCACCCGTCTGGTATGCCGCGCAGTCGACCATGCCGCACGCGAAGGCCACGGAGACGTTGGCCGCCTTGCCGCCGGAGAACAGCCCCGTGTCGCTCACCACGAAGGCGTCCCAGGGGTGGACCGCCCCGTCGCACTCCAACGGGTAGGAGAAGAAGTAGCCCGTGATCTTGGTCCGCCCCACCCGTTGGGTGAGCATCCCCTCGATGTCGCTCTGGTAGCCGTCGGCGTTGCTGCACGAGTAGGTCCCGCTGATGTGTGCCGTCCCGGCCTTGTCTGCCGTGCCCCTCGGGTCGATGGTTAGCGTCACCTCGGGCGCCGGGGGAGGCTCGGACAGGGTGACCGACAGGTTGCCGCCCAGGGTGGCGTTGTCGGAGAAGGCGACGAGGTAGTAGGTGGTGCCTGCGGTGCCCCGAACGGCCACCGCGTCCGGGCCACAGGCGACGAAGTCACCGGTGGCCGGATCTCCGGCGGTGACGATGAAGCCGCCGGAATAGTCGCTCGCGGTCATGTCGGCGAGGAACCCAGCTCCGGTCGGGTCGGTGTAGGTAAACCAGACGCTCGCGTTCGTGACTGGCGCCCCGCATGTGCGGTTGAGGGTGGCGTCGAGGGCGTCGGTCGTGGCCTCGGTCGTGTCCTGGGTCCACGTCTGACCGAGGGTGAGGGCGACGGCCCCGGCGGGCACGTCGTTGGTGGGGGCGGCGGCATACGAGGCCGGCGCGGTGAGGGGGAGCAGGGCCGCGGCTGCGACGAGCGCGACGAACATCCGGGAGTGCTTCATCAAAGAACCCCTGTCGGGAGAGAGCGGCCCCCTGTGAGCCGCTATGTCCCGTATGACGCGGGCCGGGCGAGTCAGGTTGCCATCGCCGTCGCTCGACTGCCGGTTGGTCTGGTGACCTGCGTCACTGGAGGGGAGTTGTCCTGGGCGCCGCGTCGGCGGGCGGGAGGGCACGGGGCTTGCTCGGATGCGCGATGATGACGGCCGTGCGCGTGTTGCCGTTCCCCCTCCCGCGCGGCGCGTCGCGTCGCGCGGCGTGGCCTACCCTTGTCACGGACGACGGCGGCACCGTTCCCGCGGACCTCACCGTCGATGTCGATGAGCAGCCGACGGTCAATGTGCAGGTGGCCCTGACCCACCGAGGACGCACCGTGCAGGGACGTGGCACCGGCTCGCTCGGATCCGCCCTGACCGATCTCGCCGCCGCGCTGCGGCCGGCCTATCTGCGCGCGTGCGCCACGTGCCGGTTGGCGACCCCAGGTGGTGACGGCGCCGCGGGGTCCCAGGGGCCGGGCGCAGTCTGGGACCTGGACGGGTCCGGCTTGAGCGTCGGGCGCATCTGCCATCGGAGCCCGACACCGGAGCCCGTCCTAGACACCCACTGGTGTGACCGCTACGAACGCGTCGGGTCACCCCGATGAGCGATCTTGGGAGCCCGTCGGTCCGGCTGCGGATCGACCTCGGCTATGACGGCACCGACTTCTCCGGCTGGGCCGCCCAACCCGGCCTGCGGACAGTGGAAGGTGAACTGTCGGTCGCGCTGACGACGGTGCTCCGCGCGCCCGACCCGGTGCGGCTCACCGTCGCCGGGCGCACCGATGCCGGGGTGCACGCTCGGGGACAGGTGGCACACGCGGACGTGGCCGAGACGGCATACGTCGCCGCGGTGGGACGCACTGGCCGGACTCCAGACGAGGCACTCGTGGCGCGCCTGCGCGGTCTGTTGCCTCCCGACGTCGTCGTCCATCGGGTATACCGTGCGCCCGCCGGTTTCGACGCGCGGTTCGCTGCGGTGTGGCGACGCTACTCCTACCGGATCGCTGACGGCCGTGCCGAGCGTGATTCGCTGCGGCGCCGGGACACTGTCTGGATCGGCGAGCAGCTGGACGTTGACGCCATGAGCGCGGGCAGTGCACAACTGTTGGGGCTCAAGGACTTTGCGGCGTTCTGCAGGCGGCGTGAGGGCGCGACCACGGTGCGGACCCTGCTGGAGTTCGGTTGGTCGAGGGGCGCCGACGGGGTGGTCGAGGGGCGCGTGGTCGCCGATGCCTTCTGTCATTCGATGGTGCGTGCTCTCGTCGGCGCGGTGGTCCCGGTCGGTCTGGGCCGAGAGTCGGTCCACTGGCCGGCGCAGGTGCAGGCGTCCGGGGAGCGCAGCAGCCGGGTCAAGGTCATGCCCGCACACGGGCTGTGCCTGGAGCAGGTGGGCTACCCACCTGACCCGGCGCTCGCCGCCCGCGCACTCGAAGCCCGGGCCCGCCGCGATGTGCCGCTGGCAGCTGATTCCGACGCAGGGACGGTCAGCGACCGGTGAGCTCATCGCCGATCCGGGCCACGGCGTCGGCCAGCCCGGCGACGTGCTCGACATCGGTGCGGGGGTTGGTGAAACACGGCCGGATCGCCAAGGCCCCGGCGACGCGGGTCGTGCTCGGCACGTAGGGCGTCGTCCGCACCAGGCGGTGGTAGATCGCCTCGGTCAGCGCGTCCGCGTCGGACGGGGAGGTCGCGGGCACGGCATACCGGAAGCACGTGATCGACAACGTCGGCTCGGCGAGCACTTCCAGCCGGGGGTGCTCGTGGGCCAACCGCGAGAGGTATGCCGCGAGGTCCCGGTCTTCACGCACCCGAGCCGCGACGCCCTCGCTGCCGAGCGCGAGCAGGGTCGCCCAGACGGCGGTGCCACGCGCGGGGGCCGAGAGCTCGACTCCCATGTCGCCGTAGTGGATTCCCATCGACTCCACTGAAACTTGGACGTCAGCGGGTGCGTCGATCGCGGCGAGGTAGGCCGCTGGCTCCTGGGTGAAGGCCCGCTCGAGGATGGTCGGGTCGCGGACGAACGTGGCACCGATGCCGGTCGGGGCGGAAAGCCATTTGTGCGGGTCGACGATCGCCGAGTCGGCCAGGTCGAGACCGTCCAACAGCGGCCTGACCCGTTCGTCGGCCCAGGCGACGAGGCCATAAGCGCCGTCGACATGGAACCACGCGCCGTGCTCGTGGGCGAGCTCGCCGATGGCTCGAATCGGGTCGATGGCACCGGTATTCGTCGTCCCGGCGTTGGCGACGACGGCGATGGGGACGACGTCGGCAGCGCGGTCGGCGGTGAGCCGCTCGGCGAGGGCAGCCACGTCCATGCGCTGCCGATGGTCGACAGGGATCTCGCGGACTGCGCTGCGGCCGAGCCCGAGGACCGCGGCAGCCCGCAGGACGGTGTGGTGGGTCTCGCTTGACGCGTAGATCGCGCCCGGACGCCCGGCTGCGGCCATGCCGTCCGCGGCCACGTCGACGCCGCGCTGCTCGTAGGCCCACTGCCGCGCGGCGCCGAGGGCCACGAGGTTGGCGACCGAGCCGCCGCTGGAGTAGATCCCTTTCATTCGCTCCGGGTCGAGGCCGCACACCTGCGCGAGCCACCTCAGCGACACGTCCTCGACGAGGTTGTATGCCGTGAGCAGATAGCGCTGCGGGCCAGTGACCGCGGCCGCCGCCGTCGCCGCGAGGACGCTCGACTCGGCCGCGGAGAGGATCCATCCCGACCACTCGGGATCGACGGCCCGCATGCCGTTGGGGATCAGGTGAGCGACGACCTCGTCGAGGACGGCATCGGGTCCGAGGCCGCGTCGTGGTAGGGCGACGTCCAGGGCCGGTCCCCAGGTCGAACGGCGAGGGAGCGGGTCACCGGTCGGGTGAGTGATGCGGGCATCCAGCGCCGCGCCGATCAGGGAGAGGTGGCGGGCATAGTCGGCCGACGCGGGGTGGCTGCGCATCCGACCAGCGTAGGACCGGGCCGAGGTTCGGCAGGGCCTTGTCGGTGGCGGCGCTTAGGGTGACCCGATGGAATCCTCGGCCTTACTCCCGCCTGGTATCGAGCGCGGACCCGCCACGGTCCGGGCGTTCCGCTGGGCCTTGGTCAACACGTTGCTCGCCAACGTAACGACGAGTTTCCTGTGGTTCGCGCTGACGTTCTGGGCCTACGTGGAGACCCGGTCAGTGCTGGCGACCTCGATCATCGGGGGGTCGTTCATGCTGCTGATCGCAGCGTTCGGGACGGTGTTCGGCACGCTCGTGGACCGCCATCTCAAGAAGCGGATCATGCTCGGGTCGACCCTGGTCACCTTGGTGACGTTCGTTGTCGCGGGTCTGCTGTTCGTCGCCTTCCCGGAGGAGCGCCTGGTCGATTGGACCGGCCCGGTGTTCTGGGTGTTCGTCGTGGTCATTCTTGTTGGGGCCGTGGTCGAGAGCATGCGCAACATCGCCCTGTCGACCACGGTCACCCTGCTGGTCCCGGCCGATGAACGAGACAAGGCCAACGGCTTGGTGGGCTCGGTCCAAGGGCTGGGTTTCATGGTGACCAGCGTGTTCAGCGGCTTGGCGGTCGGCTTGCTCGGCATGGGGTGGACGTTGGTCATCGCGATCGGGCTGACCGCGCTGGCGTTGGCGCACGTGCTGAGCATCCAGATCCCCGAGGTGCCGCCGACGCGCCACGCCGATGACCCGAAAGGCCACGTCGACGTTCGCGGCGCATGGCAGGCGATCCAAGCCGTCCCGGGCCTGCTGGCGCTGATCTTCTTCGCTACCTTCAACAACCTCGTCGGCGGGGTGTTCATGGCCCTCATGGACCCCTATGGACTGACCTTGTTCTCGGTCGAGGCCTGGGGGATCGTCCTCGGAGTCACCAGCGTGGGGTTCATCATCGGTGGCGCGTGGGTGGCCAAGTTCGGGTTGGGCGCGACGCCGCTACGGTCGCTGCTGCTGACCAACGTTGTCGTTGCCGGCATCGGAATGTTCTTCACGATTCGTGAGGTCTGGTGGCTGTATGCCGGCGGGATCCTGCTGTACATGTGCCTCATCCCGATCGCCGAGGCTGCAGAGCAGACCATCCTCCAGCGGGTGGTGCCCTATCGCAGCCAGGGGCGGGTGTTCGGATTCGCCCAGAGTGTCGAGGCGGCAGCCAGCCCCATCTCGGCCTTCCTGATCGGGCCGCTCGCGCAATTCTGGTTGATCCCATACCTGGCCACAGACGAGGGAGCGATGCGGTTCGCCTGGCTGTTGGGGACCGGAGAGACCCGCGGGATCGCGCTGATCTTCCTCCTCGCGGGAGCGCTCATGCTGGTCGCCGTCCTGATCGCCTTCGCGTCACCGCCCTACCGGTTGCTCTCCCGGGCCTATGCCGCGGCGCCTCCCAGCGAGGGCGCGGCTGGCTCCGGCTCGGCTGAACTGCTGTAGGCACAGCCTGCATCGGCGTAGGGGTCGACCGACCTGAGCCGGTCGTCACAGGGTGCGCCTGGCCGTCAGAGGGTGCGCCTGGCCGTCAGAGGGTGCGCCTGGCCGTCAGAGGGTGCGCCTGGCCGTCAGAGGGTGCAGACGAATGACGCAGCCCGGCCATCGAGGGGGAAGGTGATCGAACCGTGCTGGAACTTCTGGCTCACCGCACCTGCCGTCGCTTGAGACTCCCCGGCGATCGGGTAGCCCAGACATCCTCCGGGTCCACCGGCCGACACGTAGACCGTGTGGATGCCGCGATACACCGCGATCGCCGGCGTTGTGCTCGACCAGTAGATGGATCCGCGTTCGAAGTCTTGACCGACCCCGGTTGGGCTGGTCGTCGCCTCGTCAGATGTGGGGTAGCCCAGCCACGTGACGCCGCCGCCGGCCTGCCATCCGCTGTGGATTGCCCCCCAGGTCGGATGCGCGCCGGTGCCTGGGGACCAGTAGATCCAGCCACGCTGGAACCGTTGCCGTCCCCCATCAGGGGCAACCGATGTGTCCTCGGAGGTGGGGAAGCCCAGGACTGCCGGGCCCAGGGCGGCATACCGTGAGCCGATGGCGCCCAGCGTCGTGAAGGCGCCTGTCGTCGGCGACCACCACACGCGACCCACCGAGAACTGCTGGGACACGCCTCCCGGCTGGACGATCTCTTGCTCGACGGGCATGCCGATCCACGACTGGAGTGCGCCCTTCTTCTCCCAGTAGGTGCGGATGGCGCCGAGGACCATGCCGGTGCCTGTCTCGGGCGACCAGACCAGACGTACCGACGTGCCGGTGAATTCCAGTGAGACCCCGCCAGGGACGGGCTTCTCCGGGAGCGGGTCACCCCATGAGGCGGCTCCCCACTGGGCGAAGAAGCGATCGAACGCGGGCCCGAGTTCGATGAATGACCCGTCGGCTCGGGTCCACGTCCCCCAGCCGTTGGCATACCCCAGGTGTCGATGTCCGAAGAGGGTTGCCTCGCCCATCCCGATCTCACCCATGACCGCCTTCCCGCCCAGCACCTGATAGCGGGCGTAGAGGTCGCTGTCCGTGTAGAGCACAAGAGCGGCCACCTTCGCGCGGATGGTGGGAAGGGCGGCATACAGCTTGGCCCCGGGACACGCGGTGGACTGGAAGTCGCGGTGCCCGTCGATCGTGGGAACCGTGACCTCGGTTCCTGCGGGATAGAGCGAGCCGGAGTCTGCGCTCGTCAGGGTGGCAGTGCCGTTGGGATTCACGTAGAAGTCGTGGAACCGCATGGCAATGACCTTGGCCACCGAGTCAACGGCAGCCGCCGGAACGTCGGTGGTGGTGAAGTCACCCATGACCGAGACGCCGAAGTTGCGCCGGTTGAAACCGAGCGTGTGGGCGCCGATGATCGGGTTGGTCAGCCCGCCGATTCGACCCTCGTAGATGGTGCCGTACTTGTCGACGAGGGCGTGGTAGCCGATGTCGCACCAGCCTCGGACCGTGATGTGGTAGCTCATGATGCCCCGGACGATGCCGGGGGCCTGTTCCGGGGTGTAGGTGTTCGTGCCGGCGGTGTGGTGGACGGTGGCCGCGCGGGTGGTGTCTGCCCAGTCGGGCACGCAGCCGTTGCGCAGGGTCTCGTCAGCCCCCCATTGAGAGCGGGTCACGATAGACAGCTGCACGGGGGCGGCGGCCGCTCGCGCCGCCGGTCCGGAAGGCGCCGGCGAGGTCCCCGGAGTGAAGACGTCCAGTTGTCCGGTCTCGAAGGAGCTTCGAGCGGCCGCAGCCGGCCTGACCTGGATGCGTGTCACGTCGAGCCCGACCCAGAAGGGCTCGGTCCCTGGACGCTGGTCCCGTCCGCCGGCGGGATCGACGACCGCTTCCACTGGGCTGAGGTACCACTGGCTCCACCCCGTCGCACCGAGGGTGCGGACCGCGGCACCGGTCACGTTGGCAGTCCCCGATGGCCAGGTCAGCCCGACCACGCCACCGCGAGCGACCGGGAGCGACACGACGAGGTCATCGGCAGCACCGGGACCGCGGACGTTGGCGGCACTGCTGCCACGCGCTGAAGGGGCGGCGGCTGCTGGCCCAGCGGCGGGAAGGTCAGGCGCCGTGACCGGCGTCGCCCCCGGGAGGTCGGTTGCCGGCCCCGCCGCGGTCAGCGACTCGATCGGCGCTCCTTTGAGCGAGACGCGGCTGTGCGAGTCGGGGGTGCCTCCGCCGACGAATGGCATCGGCGCCGTGGGTGCCGCGAGGAGGAGCATCGCCAGGGAGATGATTGCCGGAGTTCGCAGACCCGGATTGACCTTGACCATGAAGGGCGTCCCCTGTCGTCAGGCGCTGCGTGGTCACCCCGGGGCACCCAGCGGCAAATGTGGTCAGCGACGGTCACGTCGTCACTCTGGTCACAATGGTCACACATCACCCCAAGATTCGCGCGTCGGCGTCGCCACCCGAACCGCGACGTCGGGAGCCACGCGGACGTCGAGTGCACCGACCCCAGCGGCTGGAGGCAGCCAAACCAGATGACGGGAGCGGGCGGCATACGGGAGACTGCCCCCTCGTGGGCCACGTCGACGTCAACCAGGTGAGCTTCGACCTCCCGGACGGGCGACCGTTGCTGCGCGAGGTGAGTCTGCGCGTCGGTGAAGGTGCGCGGATCGCTCTCGTCGGCCCCAACGGATCGGGCAAGACAACCCTCTCCCGGATCATCAGCGGTGACCTGGCCGCTCACTCCGGCGCGGTGACCCGGTCCGGCGGGCTCGGGGTCATGCGGCAGTTCATCGGCTCGGTGCGCGACGACTCGACGGTGCGGGACCTGCTCCTTTCAGTGGCCTCGGACAAGATCCGAGCGGCGGCGGCCGAGATCGACCGCACCGAGCTGGCGATCATGGAGCACGACACCGAGCGCGATCAGCTTGCTTACGCCCAGGCCCTCGTCGACTGGGGCGACGTCGGCGGCTATGAGGCGGAGACGCTCTGGGACACCTGCACCGTCGCCGCCTTGGGGGTGCCTTACGAGAAGGCCCAATGGCGGTCGGTCTCGACGCTGTCCGGGGGAGAGCAAAAGCGTGTCGTCCTGGAGGCGTTGCTGCGCGGACCGGAGGAGGTGCTACTGCTCGACGAACCGGACAACTACCTCGACGTGCCCGGCAAGCGCTGGCTCGAGGACGCCCTCATCGAGTCGCCTAAGACCGTGCTGTTCATCTCCCACGACCGAGAGCTGCTCGCCCGGGTCGCCACCCGCGTCGCAACCCTGGAGCCGGGCGCCGCGGGCTCCACCCTCTGGGTGCACCCCGGTCCGTTCGGCACGTATGCCGCCGCGCGCGAGGACCGCAACTCACGGCTGGAGGAGCTGCGCCGCCGCTGGGACGAGGAGCACGCCAAGCTCAAGGCCCTGGTCGTCATGTATCGGCAGAAGGCGGCATACAACTCCGACATGGCGCCCAAACTGCAGGCGGCGGAGACCCGGTTGCGACGGTTCGTCGAGGCCGGGCCCCCGGAGGCGGTGCCGGTGACCCAGCGGCTGCGAATGCGCCTGACCGGTGGCCGGACGGCCAAGCGGGCCATTGTCTGTGACCGGTTGGAGCTCACCGGTCTCATGGCGCCTTTCGACGCCGAGATCTGGTTCGGCGAACGGCTGGCGGTCCTGGGCTCCAACGGGTCCGGCAAGTCACACTTCCTGCGGCTGCTCGCGTGCGGCGGCTCCGACCCGGACGTCGAGCATCGACCGGTGGGGGACACCCGGCCGGAACCGGTGCGGCATACCGGGTCGGCCCGGTTGGGCGCTCGGGTGCGGCCGGGCTGGTTCGCCCAGACCCACCACCAACCGGCGTTGCTGGGACGGACCCTCGCCGAGATCCTGCATCGCGGCGACGAGCACCGGGACGGCCGCGGCCGCGAGGAGGCGGCCAAGGTGCTCGACCGATACGGCCTGGCCAAGGCGGCCGAGCAGACCTTCGAGTCACTGTCGGGCGGGCAGCAGGCGCGGTTCCAGATCCTGCTGCTCGAGTTGTCAGGGGCCACGCTGCTGTTGCTCGACGAGCCGACCGACAACCTCGACCTCGACTCGGCCGAGGCGTTGGAGGCGGCCCTGGACGCCTTCGAGGGGACCGTTGTCGCGGTGACGCACGACCGGTGGTTCGCTCGCGGGTTCGACCGGTTCTTCGTCTTCCGGGCCGACGGACGCGTCGTGGAGTCGGTCGAGCCGGTGTGGGACGAAGGTCGGGTCCAGCGCGCTCGGTGAGCGCCGACCTCTGGATCAGCGGGCCAGGGGCGGCGAATCCAGGTCGAGCGGCTGGCACGAGGTATAGACCGCGACCCGTTTGGCCTTGGGGTTGCCCTGCCCGACCCGCCGATAACGCGCGAGGACGCCGTCCAGCTCGGCGCGCAAGTCGGCCAGCTGTGGCGCAGTGACCAGGACCATGCCGTCGCGGAGGCCGCATGGCTCGGTCCAGGGCTCCGGCCATTCGGGTGCGGCGTCGAGCCAGAGCTCGGCCTTCTCCGCGAAGTGCCGCACGTAGTCGCGGTCCAGCCAGTCCAGGCTCGATTCGGTGTCCGGGTCGGCGCCGCGGGCTGCCGCAGTCTGTCCGCCCGCCCCCGCCTCGGTCCCGCTGACGCCCGCCGACGGGACGGTATGCCGTCGCGCGCTCGCCTCCCAGCGGCGCTCCCGCCCTCGCCCGCCTCCCGACGGCTGCACCAGCCCGTATGCCGCGAGCCGTCGCAGGTGATAGCTCGTGGCTCCCGAGTTGGTGTCGAGCTCCTTCGCCAGCTTGGTGGCGGTCGCCGGCCCCCGCGTGCGCAGCCGTTCGACCAGGCGCGAGCGCAGCGGGTGGGCCAGGACGCGGATCTGGTCCGGGGTGAGCGGTGCGAAGCCGAGCATGCACAGAAGTTTTGCATACAGTCTTTGCATATGGCCGGTCGGGCCCCACCCGAACGTCCATCGCCGCAGGTCAGCGGGCATTTGTCGGCGAGTTGGGTGCTCCCACAGAGACGCGTAGACTTGAGGACTGTTGTGCCACGCGTGGCGGTATGCCGCGCGGCCACCCACACCTGCTGGACCACCCCCGCACGGGGCGTCGACCACGGGAGCCGGGGGCACGGCATACCCGAGAGCTGTGAACCCGAAACGGAAAGTGACGCACATGCGCACCTACACCCCCAAGCCCGGCGAGGTCACCCGCGCCTGGCACGTCATCGACGCGACGGACGTCGTGCTCGGCCGGCTGGCCAGCCAGACCGCCGTGCTGCTGCGCGGCAAGCACAAGCCGACCTTCGCGCCGCACGTCGACACCGGTGACTTCGTCATCATCATCAACGCCGAGAAGGTCGCCCTCACCGGCAACAAGGCCCAGCTCAAGCGCGCCTACCGCCACTCGGGCTTCCCGGGCGGTCTGTCGTCGATGACCTATGCCGAGCTGCTCGACAAGGACCCCCGTCGGGCCATCGAGAAGGCCGTCCGCGGCATGCTCCCCAAGAACTCCCTCGCTCGCCAGCAGCTGGCCAAGCTGAAGGTCTACACCGGCGACGCCCACCCCCACGCGGCACAGAAGCCCGTGCCCTTCGAGATCACGCAGGTGGCCCAGTAATGGCTGACATGACCACGGACATCGAGCTCGACGTCGACGAGCCCGAGCTCTCCGAATACACCACCGAGTCCCAGACCACCCCGGCCGGCGCCCCCGTGCGCAAGCCGACGGCCTCCGCCCCGGGCGGGGCGACCGGCCGGCGCAAGCAGGCCATCGCCCGGGTCCGGATCGTTCCCGGCACCGGCGAGTGGACCATCAACGGCCGCACGCTGGACTCGTACTTCCCCAACAAGGTCCACCAGCAGCTGGTCAACGAGCCGCTGAAGATCCTCGAGCTGGACGGCGCCTACGACGTCCTCGTGCGGGTCCACGGTGGTGGCCCCTCGGGCCAGGCCGGTGCGGTCCGCCTCGGTGTCGCCCGCGCCCTCAACGGGGTCGACGAGGAGCTCAACCGCCCGGCGCTGAAGAAGGCCGGCTTCCTCACCCGGGACGCTCGCGTTCCCGAGCGCAAGAAGGCCGGTCTCAAGAAGGCCCGCAAGGCGCCTCAGTACAGCAAGCGTTGATGTCACGCAGGTGACCGCCGACGGGCGGCCCGGGGCAACCCGGGCCGCCCGTCGTGCGTCTGAATCCTGGACCCCTGGGCACCTTTGCGTAGGAGTAGGTTGCTGCGGGTATGCCGCCCGCGCACCCGACCACGCGGCATACCGCACGGCTGGTGGAAGGAACGAAGAACTCGTGGGACGTCTGTTTGGGACCGATGGGGTCCGCGGCCTGGCCAACCAGGACATCACCGCAGAGTTGGCCCTGGACCTGGCGGTCGCGGCCGCGCATGTGCTTGGCGACGCCGGGGAGTTCGCGGGGCACCGCCCGTTCGCGATCGTCGGCACCGACGGGCGGGCCTCCGGTGAGTTCCTGTCCGCCGCGGTCATGGCCGGGCTGGCCTCGGCCGGTGTCGATGTCATGGACGCCGGGATGCTTCCGACGCCGGCCATCGCATTCCTCACCGCCGACCTCGGCGCCGACCTGGGTGTCATGCTGTCCGCCTCGCACAACCCCATGCCTGACAACGGGATCAAGTTCTTCGCCCGCGGCGGGCACAAGCTCGATGACGCGGTCGAGGATGCCATCGAGGCGCGAATGCAGGAGCCGTGGGAGCGCCCGACCGGGGCGGCCGTCGGGCGGATCCGTCGCCTCGACGACGGCGGCACCCGTTATGTCCGCCACCTTCTGACGATCCTTCCCCACCGCCTTGAGGGCCTGCACGTCGTCGTCGACGCAGCCCACGGGGCGGCGTCCAGCGTGTCGCCGTGGGCGTTCCGCGAGGCGGGAGCCTATGTGACCGTCATCGGGGCGACACCGAATGGCGAGAACATCAACGCCGGCTATGGCTCGACCCACCTGGCCCGGCTGCAGCGTGCTGTCGTCGAGAACGGCGCCCAACTGGGGATCGCCCACGACGGCGACGCCGACCGGTGCCTGGCCGTCGACGCACGCGGCGAGATCATCGACGGCGACCAGATCATGTGCATCCTGGCTCTTGCCCTGCGAGAGCGCGGCGTGCTTGCGCAGGACACCCTCGTCGCCACGGTGATGAGCAACCTGGGGATGTTGCAGGCCATGGACCGCGAGGGGGTCGTCGTCCGCCAGACCGGGGTGGGTGACCGCTACGTGCTGGAGGATATGAAGGCCGGCGGGTACTCCCTCGGCGGCGAGCAGTCCGGACATGTCATCTTCCTCGATCACGGCACGACCGGTGACGGGGTGCTCACCGGCCTCATGCTCGCCTCCCGGGTCGCCCAGACCGGTCGGACGTTGGCCGACCTCGCCGCCGTGATGACCCGGCTCCCGCAGGTCCTGGTCAACGTCAAGGACGTCGACAAGGACGGGGTCGAAGGCAACGCCCCGCTGCAGGCGGCGGTCGCCGAGGCCGAGCGCGAGCTCCATGGGGCTGGGCGGGTGTTGCTGCGCAAGTCGGGCACCGAGCCGCTCGTGCGGGTCATGGTCGAGGCGGCCGACCAGGAGCAGGCCCAGGCGGTGGCGAACCGGTTGGCTGACGTCGTCAAAGCCGAGCTCGCGCTCGCCTGAGCGGCTATGTCACCTGGGTCGGCGTGGAGTGGATCTGCGGCGGACGGACGTGGGCGGTGGTCTCATGCTGACTTGGGGTTCTCCAGGGCCAGGAAGAGGAAGCAGATGAACCGGCGTCCCTGCGGCGGAAGGAGCCCTTGGGGGGTGCCGGGGACCGCGGCCGGTTCGGTGACACTGGTGATGGCCAGACCTGCCTCGATGAAGGCTCCGAAGACGTCTTGCAGGGGTCGGTGCCAGTAGGTCATGACCGCTGTGGTGCCGCCCAAGTCGTAGTCCTCCGAGTACTGGGTCAGGGCGAAGTAGTCCTCGTTCTGGTAGCAGAAGGCGTAAACGAAGGGGTGGAGGATGGCCAGGACGATGCGGCCGCCAGGTCGCAACACCCGTCGCAGCTCGCGCAGCGTGGGCTGCCAGTCCTTGACGTAGTGCAGCGCGAGTGAGATCACGATGAGGTCGAACTCGCCGTCGGGGTAGGGCAGCGGGTCGGCGAGGTCCGCGACACGGAGGTCGATGTCGTCTCCAAGCTGCTCCCGCGCGAGAGCGATCATGGCGGGGCTGAGGTCGAACCCACTGACGTGGGCGCCTCGCGCGCGTAGCTCACGGAGGAGCGGTCCGTGGCCGCACCCGGCGTCGAGGACTCGCTGACCGGTGACGTCGCCGGCAAGCCGCAGGATCTCGGGACGCCCGTACCAGGCGTTGAACAGGCCATTGTCGTTCTGGTCGGCGTAGGCAGCCGCGAAGTGGTCGTAGTCGGCCGTTCCCTCGGCGCTGACGGTCTCCGGGCTGTCAGCAGCAGTGCGCGAAGTCATCGTTGCTGGTCCTTCTGGTGGTTGTAGGTGGCCGCAAGATCTGATGCGAGGGCAGCCATGACCACGCCGTAGTAGCCGTGGCGCTCTTGACCATCCTCGGCGGCCGCAAGGTCACGCGACCTCTGGCCCCAGCGGTCGAAGAAACCCTTGAGCTCGCGACGCATCTGCTCCAGCTCGGTGGCGCTGAGGCGCAGCGCGAAGTCGTCACTGATCGTGTGGCGTGCGGGATCCGCTCGGGTCTCGTGTCCGCGCGCACGATCAGGTGGTCCATGGATCGCACGGTGCAATGCGAGCACATGACCTTCGGCGACGCGCCTCACCGTTTCGACGGCAGCCTCCCCACCTTCCATCTGTCGCATGGCGTCGAGGTCAATCTCGAAGCCGCAGTCCGAGGCCTGACGCCACCAGCGTTCGCGTCCGTTCTCCGCCCGGTCCGGGTTCTCCTCGATCAGCCCGTACCGCGCAAGCTGCCGGAGATGGAAGCTCACCGAGTTGGCCGGTTCGTCGACGGCTGCCGCCAGGTCGACGGCCCGGGCAGTGCCCCGGCGCGACAGCTCCCCGAGGAGGCGCATGCGCAACGGATGAGTGATCGCCGCGACTGCTTTCGGATCCGTGATCCGGGTGGGCACCCCCCGATCGACTGCTGGTGACATGGCAACAGCATGCCCCGCGGTGGCACAGAAGCACAAGAGTTCTTGCGCGAGAGAACTTGCGAATTGCGTAGTTCATTGGGAAAGGGGTGAATCGGGGCTTGGTCCCGACGAGGACGCGGCATACCCATCCCGTATGCCGGGTGGCTCAGTCCGCGCGTAACCCCAGGGAACTCACCACGATGGCTTCGCCGTCGCGCAAGCGGTAGGTCGCGCCGACGATCCCCAACCGACCAGTCGCGAGGTGGTCGGCGATGAGGTGGGAGCGCTCGGCGAGCAGGCGGGCGGTCTGGCGCACGTGCTCGGCCTCGATCTCGTCGATGCCCGCGTCACCGTGCTTGCTGGCCGCGAGGACGCTGGGCGTCACGCGCTCGACGATGTCGCGGATGAAGCCGCCGGGCATGTCGCCGCTGGTCACCGCATCGACCGCGGCGTTGACCGCGCCGCAGGAGTCGTGGCCGAGGACGACGATGAGGGGGATCCCGAGGACGCCGACCCCGAACTCCATCGAGCCCAGCACGCTGGAGTCGACGACGTGACCGGCGGTCCGCACGACGAACAGGTCACCCAGGCCCTGGTCGAAGATGATCTCCGCAGCAACCCGCGAGTCGGCGCAGCCGAAGAAGATCGCGAACGGCTGCTGCTTGTGGGCGATTCGGTGCCGGATCGCGACGTCCTGGTTGGGGTGCTCGCGCTCCCCGGCCATAAACCGGGCGTTACCGGCGCTCAGGACCGCCCAGGCCGCCGTCGGAGTGGTCGGCCGGGTGCCCGGCTGTGCTCGGTGTCGGTCCACGTCCATGAGCGTATGCCGTTCAGAGGCCCGGGCGCTTGCCGATCGTGTGCGCGATGGGCTTGGTCACCGAAGCGAAGAAGTCATTGCCCTTGTCATCGACGACGACGAAGGCAGGGAAGTCCTCGACCTCGATCTTCCAGACCGCCTCCATGCCGAGCTCGGGGTATTCCAGGACCTCGACGCTCTTGATGCAGTCCTGGGCGAGCCGCGCGGCCGGGCCGCCGATCGAGCCGAGGTAGAAGCCGCCGTGCGTGGCGCAGGCATCGGTGACCTGCTGGCTGCGGTTGCCCTTGGCGAGCATGACCATCGAGCCGCCCGCGGCCTGGAACTGGTCGACGTAGGAGTCCATCCGCCCAGCGGTGGTCGGGCCGAAGGACCCAGAAGCCATGCCGGCCGGGGTCTTGGCCGGGCCCGCGTAGTAGACGGGATGGTCCTTGAGGTACTGCGGCATACCCTCGCCGGCGTCGAGGCGCTCCTTGATCTTGGCGTGGGCGATGTCGCGGGCCACGACCAGGGTGCCGGTGAGCGACAGGCGGGTCTTGACCGGGTGGCGGGTGAGCTCGGCAAGGATCTCGGGCATCGGTCGGGACAGGTCGATCCGGACGACGTCGTCCTCGCTCGCGGTGGTCGCGGCGGTCGCGGTGGTCGCGGTGGACGCCCCGAGCTGTTCGACGGTCGGTTCGGGCAGGTAGTGGCCGGGCTCGAACTCCAGCTGCTCGATGAAGACGCCCTCAGGGGTGATCTTGCCCAGGCACTGCCGGTCGGCCGAGCAGGAGATCGCGACCGCGACCGGGAGGCTGGCCCCGTGGCGCGGCAGGCGGATCACCCGGACGTCGTGGCAGAAGTACTTGCCGCCGAACTGGGCGCCGATCCCGAACGCCCGGGTGAGCTCGAGCACCTGCTCTTCGAGCTCCGGGTCACGGAAGCCGTGGCCGGTCATCGACCCTTCGGTCGGCAGCGTGTCGAGATACTTCGCGGACGCGTATTTGGCTGTCTTGAGCGCGAATTCGGCTGAGGTGCCGCCGATGACGATGGCCAGGTGGTAGGGCGGGCAGGCTGCGGTGCCGAGCGAGCGCAGCTTCTCGTCGAGGAACCGCATCAGCCCGGCGGGGTTGAGGATCGCCTTGGTCTCTTGGTAGAGGTAGCTCTTGTTGGCCGACCCGCCGCCCTTGGCCATGAACAAGAACTTGTATGCCGTCTCGTGTCCGGCTGCTGTGTCGGCATACAGCTCGATCTGGGCCGGGAGATTGGAGCCGGTGTTGCGCTCCTCCCACATCGTCAGCGGGGCCATCTGGCTGTAGCGCAGGTTGAGCCGGGTGTAGGCGTCGAAGACGCCTCGGCTGATCGCCCGCTCGTCGGTGCCACCGGTGAGGACGTGCTGGCCGCGCTTGCCCATGACGATCGCGGTGCCGGTGTCCTGGCACATCGGGAGCACGCCGCCAGCGGCGATGTTGGCGTTCTTGAGCAGGTCAAGGGCGACGAATTTGTCGTTGTTGCTCGCCTCGGGGTCATCCAGGATCGTGCGCAACTGGGCCAGGTGGGCGGGGCGCAGGAAGTGGGCGATGTCGTGCATCGCGGTCTCGGTGAGCAGCCGAAGCGGCTCCTCGTCGACCTCAAGGAACTGCCGCCCACCCGGCCCCTCGACGACCCGAACACCCTCGGTCGTCAACAGCCGCCAGGGGGTCTCGTCCTTCCCGATCGGCAGCAGGTCCTGATAGGCGAACTCAACCATCGTCACTCCCACGTCTTCTCAAGCTCACACGTCGTCACGAGCGATCGTGCCTTCGGCACCGCACGTCCCAGCATAGGAGGGTGGCGACGCGGCGCCGGTCCCGCCTGGGATCCGCACCGAGCCGCGGCCTCAGATCCCCAGCTCGACGCGGGTCGGGGCATAGGCACCGGCGTGACCGACTGTCACTGCGCTGGTGGCGATTGCCCGGTCGACGCAGGGACGCAACTCATCAATCCCTGCGCCCCGCAACCGGATCCGCGCAGCCGGGCCCCCGAGGAAGCCGGCATCGAGCAGCCCGGAGATCAGTCCGGCCATGAACGAGTCACCCGCGCCGACGGTGTCGATGACCTTCCCTGCGCGAGCGGGCACGGTGGTGACTTCCGGCGTGGTTGCTGAGCGGACGGCATACACGGCGCCCTGTCCGCCTCGCGTGATGACGGCGACGCCCGCGCCGAGGTCGCCCCAGCGGCGCAGGACATCGGGAAGGAAGGCGCCCGGGTAGAGCCACTGGATGTCCTCGTCGCTCGCTTTGACGACGTCGGAGAGCGAGACGAGGTCCTCGACCCGGGCCCGCACGACCTCGGGACTGCCCATGAGGGTGGGGCGCATGTTCGGGTCGTAAGAGACCGTCGCCTGGTCGTGTAAACGGCGGATCGCGTCGAGGACCTGGCTGCCGCCCGGCTCGATGGTCGCCGCGATGCTCCCGGTGTGCACGTGCCCGATCCCGCTCGGGTCGCCGAGGTCGGGGACGGCCCAGGTGAGGTCGAAGCGGTAGGTCGCTTGCCCACGCGCATCGATCGAGGCATAGGCAACGCTGGTGCGCTCGGCTGCGGTGCTGCCCGGGACGACCGTGACGCCCGCCTCGGCGCAGCGGGCCAGGATCCGGTCGCCGCGATCGTCGGTGCCCAGCCAGGTGGCCAGCGCGACGTCATGTCCGAGTGCGCCCAGGCCGAACGCGACGTTGGCGGGGCTACCGCCCACGTGCTCTCCGGTGACCTCGCCGCTGTTCATGACGGCGTCGATGAGGGCTTCCCCGACGACGAGGACGGGAGTGCGCGCAGCCACGAGGTTCCTCCTACGGGTCGGTGGTGGTCTCAGCCTAGGCGGGGGTCGAAACGTTTTCCTCGCCGGTCCACATCCCGGTTTGGTAGCGGTCTGGTGGGTCGGGGACGATGGGGGAGTGACGACGTCCCCGGAGCCAACGCCCGCCGCGCCCCCGCGCAGCCGCTACAGCATGGGCAGCAGCGCCAACATGATGCGCTCGCTGCTCGTCGTCCTGGCGCTCGTGGCTGGATTGATCGCCCTTGTGCCTCGGGTCGACTCGGTCCGCCAACCTCCCGTGGACGCAGCCTCAGTCGTCTCGTATGCCGTGAAAGACAGCGGCACGCCGTTCTCCTTCCCGGCCGGCCTGCCCATGGGGTGGTCGGCCACGAGCGCCCGGTATGCCGTGTCGACGGACTCACTGCCGACCTGGCAGGCGGGGTGGACCACGCCTGGGGGTCAGTTCGTCGGGCTGCGGCAGACGATCAACGCGACGCCGGCCTGGGTGTCCGCTGGGATGAATCAGGCCAAGGTGACCGGCACCGTCGAGCTGTCTGGACGGACGTGGGAGGTCAGCACCGATGAGCGCAACCAGGTGTTCCTGGTGTCCGCGTCGGCGGCTGACCGGATCACGACCGTGGTGAGCGGCACGGGGGGCATGGAGGACGTTCGGTTCTTCATCGACAAGCTCACTCCAGCCAAGCCGGCGAGCTGACCGATCGACTATTCCTCGTCGTCGCGGACCCTCATGACGACGCCGGCGTCGGCGATCCTGGACTGGGCGTCATCCAGCCAGGTCGCGCAATGTGCCGCAAGCGCCTCGCCTCGCTGCCAGAGGCTCATGCTCTGTTCCAACGGGACCTGGCCGGACTCCAACCGCGCCACGATGGTGATGAGCTCGTCGCGAGCCTGCTCGTAGGACAGGTCGGGGATGTCGGCCGCGAGGGCCGGTTCGGTGGACACGTCAGGTGCCTTTCGGGTGCTCGAGATGGAGAGCGGCTACACCCTAACGCGACACACACCGACCTACCCCCCCGCCGAGATTGACGTTGCGACCGTTCGGTCCGGCGTGTCCTGCAGCCAAGGTCAATCTCGGCGGGAGGGGGTGCCGATGACCCGGACACCAAAGTCGCCGTGGGCGACCAACACTCGCAGCACCTCATCCGGCTCGACCTCGACCCGGTCGCGAACGATCCGGCCGTCGGGGTGGCTGACGACGGCATACCCGCGGTCCAGGGTCGACTGAGGGGAGAGCGAGCGCACCTGCGCGCGCAGGTGCCCGATCCGGTCGCTTTCGCGCTCCAGTCGCGCGATGAGCCGGTCGGTGGCCCGCCCGCGCAGGGCCGCGAGCTGGGCGCGATGCGGCGCGAGCAACGCCAGCGGGTCGGTCATCACCGCCCGGGTGCGGTGGGCGACGAGCACGCGACGCTCGGCGTCAAGCCGCTGTCGCACTGCCAGCCGAGCCCGTCCGCGCAGGCCAGCGACCCGGTCCCGTTCGGCGGCCGCGTCCGGCACGATGAGCTTGGCCGCGTCGGTCGGCGTCGAGGCCCGCACGTCGGCCACGAAGTCGAGCAGCGGCGTGTCCACGTCGTGTCCGATCGCAGACACCACCGGGGTGACCGCGGCGGCGACCGCCCGCAGCAGGGCCTCGTTGCTGAACGGCAACAACTCCTCGACCGCGCCTCCACCGCGGGCGATGACGATGACGTCCACGCCCGTATGCCGGTCCAGCTCGGCGAGCGCGGCCGTCACCTCGGTCACGGCGTTGGTGCCTTGCACCGCCACCTCGCGGATCTCGAATTGCACTGCGGGCCAACGGCGTCGGGCGTTCTCGACGACATCGCGCTCGGCGGCGCTGTCACGCCCGGTGATCAACCCGACCCGACGCGGCACGAACGGCAGCCGCCGCTTGCGGTCAGCGTCGAAGAGACCTTCGGCGGCCAACCGCTGCTTGAGGATCTCAAGCCGAGCCAGCAGGTCGCCGACCCCTACCGGGCGGATCTGCCGGCCGTCGAGCTGCAGGGTGCCTCGACGCTCCCAGAACGTCGGCTTGGCCTGCAGCACGACCCGCGCGCCCTCCAGCAGCGGGCTGCCCATCGCGTTGAGCGCGTTGACCGAGATCGTCGCCGACAGCGACATGTCGACCTCGGGGTCGCGCAAGGTGAGGTATGCCGTGTTGCCCCGTCGCTGCAGTTGGACGACCTGGCCCTCGACCCAGAGCACTGACATCTTGTCGACGTAGTCCCGGATCTTCAGGCTCAGCACCCGCACTGGCCAGGGTGCTTCGGCGCTCGTGTCGGCCGCCTTCTCGGGCAGGCTTGCCCGCGCTCCGGGGGCGGGCGGCATACTCACAGATGCGCTGGTATGCCGCTGCTCGGGCTGCGCGTGACCCGTTCCGGGGGCGGGCGGCATACTCACAGATGCGCTGGTATGCCGTTGCTCGGGCTGCGCGTGACCCGTTCCGGGGGTGGGCGGCATACTCACAGATGCGACTGTATGCCGCGGCCGGTGCCTTCCGCGCGGAGGCGACCCGCGGTGCTGCGTTCCCGGCACCACACCAGGAGGCTCGATGTCCCAGCTCACCGTCCGCAACCCGGACTTCGAGGCGGTGGTGCGCGGCTCGTTCGCCCAGCAGGGGCTGATGAGCCACCTCGGCGCCTCGCTCAGGTCCGTGGCCCCCGGCGCCGTCGAGGTCGCGGTGGGGTTCCGCGACGAGCTGACCCAGCAGCAGGGCTTCTTCCATGGTGCGGTGACGACCGCGATCGCCGACACGGCGTGCGGCTATTCGGCGCTCACGCTGATGCCGGCGGGCTCCGAGGTGTTGAGCGTCGAGTTCAAGATCAACCTCTTCGCTCCGGCTCGCGGCGAACGGCTTGTCGCCCGCGGCCAGGTCATCCGATCCGGCCGGACGATCACGGTCTGCCACGGCGACGTGTATGCCGTCACGGGCGGCATGGAGGGGGCCATCCAGGGAGGCGTCGAATCGCACTGCGCGACGATGACGGCGACGATGATCCGGGTCGACCTGGGCTCCTGAACGCGTGCCCGGCAGGTGGTCCGGATGGTGGCGGGACGGCATACCTGCTGCTCGCACGTAGCATGGAGGGTATGCCGCCCGCCCCTGATACGTCTTCCGCTGCGCCTGTTGCGAGTCCGCCGAAGCGCGTCCTGCTCGCCGCGCCGCGCGGCTACTGCGCGGGGGTCGACCGGGCGGTCGTGACCGTCGAGAAGGCGCTCGAGCTCTACGGACCGCCGGTCTATGTCCGCAAGGAGATCGTCCACAACAAGCACGTGGTGCAGACGCTGCGCGACCGCGGGGCAGTGTTCGTCGACGAGACCGACCAGGTGCCTGAGGGCGCGACGGTGATCTTCTCTGCGCACGGCGTGGCACCGATCGTCCACGAGGAGGCGGCGGCCCGTTCGCTGAAGACGATCGACGCCACCTGCCCGCTGGTGACCAAGGTGCACCGCGAGGCGGTGCGGTTTGCCAACGAGGACTTCGACATCCTGCTCATCGGTCACGAGGGGCACGAAGAGGTCGTCGGCACCTCCGGCGAGGCCCCCGAGCACATTACCCTCGTTGACGGTCCGCACGGTGTGGACAACGTCTCGGTGCGCGACCCCGAGAAGGTCGTCTGGTTGTCCCAGACGACCCTCTCGGTCGACGAGACGTTGGAGACCGTGGCCCGGCTGCGCGAGCGCTTCCCGGCCTTGCAGGATCCGCCGAGCGACGACATCTGTTACGCCACCCAGAACCGACAACTCGCCGTCAAACAGATGGCGCGCGACGTAGACCTGATGATCGTCGTCGGCTCGCGCAACTCGTCCAACTCGGTGCGTCTGGTCGAGGTAGCGCTAGAGCATGGGGCCCGGGCGGGGCACCTCGTCGACTACGCCGCCGAGATCGACCCAGCCTGGTTGGACGGCGTGGCCACAGTAGGGGTCACATCGGGGGCCAGCGTCCCGGAGATTCTCGTCCGCGACGTCCTGGCGTTCCTCGCCGAGCGCGGGTATGCCGATGTGCGCCCCGTCGTCGCCGCCGAGGAGTCGCTGCTCTTCGCCTTGCCCAACGAGCTGCGGCGTGACCTCAAGGCTCGCACCGGAGTGGACGCGGCCAGCGTCCGCCGCGACTCCAACGAACAGTCACCCAGTTCGCTGCACTGAGCCCGTGACCCCCTTTTGCCCCCCTCCCCCCGCCGAGATTGACATTGCGTGCAGGACACGCCGATAGACGTGGTCCCAACGTCAATCTCGGCGATGGCGGTCGGGTCAACCGGCCGCTGACGGCTGTCTGACGTTCTTGTCGGGCACGAAGTCGACCACCGTCGGACGGGACACGCCGTCGCGGTCCAACTCGTCATCCAAGGCCCCGAGCAGTTCGGCGGCTGTCAACGGGCGCGGCGCCACCGCGATCGGCTCCGGGGTCGGCACGGTCACCGCAACGCTGGCCAACCCGAGCTCCTGCATCCGGCGCGCAGTGACCAACACCCGGCTCTCCATCGACCCGACGAACAGGTTGTAGGCCTCCACCGACTTGCGCAGGCTTGCCCCCAACGCTTCGGTATGCCGTCCCACCGCGCCCAAGCGCGTGTAGAGGTCCTGGCCGAGCGCTAGCAACTCCCGGGCCCCCTCGGTGAGGGCGTCGTGACGCCAGGCCAAGGCCACCGACCGAAGCAGGGCCAACAGGGTCGCTGGCGAGGCCAGGACGACCGAGCGCGCCATGGCATGCTCGTGCAGCTGTGGGTCGGCGGACAGCGCCGCAGCCAACAAGGCCTCGCCCGGCACGAAACAGACGACCAGCTCCGGTGAGCCCTCGAACGCCGTCCAGTAGCCCTTGCCCGCCAACGCGTCGACGTGGCCCCGCAGCGACTTCGCGTGCGCCCGCAACAAGCCAGATCGCTCGGTGGCAGTAATCCCGTCGGCCTGGGCTGCCAGGAAGTCGGTCATGGGCGCCTTGGCGTCCACGGCCAGCTGTCGATCACCGGGGAGATAGACCACGACGTCAGGCCGCACCGCGGCGCCGCCGATCGTCACGCCCGACCGCTGCTCGTCGAAGTCGCACCGGGCCAACAGGCCGGACACCTCCAACACCCGCCTAAGCGTGACCTCGCCCCACGCCCCCCGCACGTTGGCCGAGGCCAGCGACCCGACCAACGACGCGGTCTGGTCGCGCAGCTCCCCGGTGCTCGACTGCACCCGGGCCAGCTCGACCGCCACCTTGGCGAACTGCTCGCCCCGGTCGCGCTCAAGCGTGTGCACCTGCTGGGCCACCCGATCCAGGCTCAGCGCCAGCGGCGCGACCAGTGCCGCAGTCTCGGCCTCGGCCGACACCGTCGCCTCCAAGTCCACCACCCGCTCGCGCAGCACGTCACGCTCGGTGGCCGCGGAGGCCAGGCGCGCGGCATACGCGGCGCGCAGAACCAGCCACACGAGAAGGCCACCGGCGACGGCCCCGATCAGCAACTCACGCAACTCCATGACGGTGACTCTCCCATCGAGCACCGACACACCTATGCTCGCCCGTGTGAACTGGCTCAGCCCCGTGGAACTCGTCGGCTACCTCGCCTCCGGACTTGTCGTCGCCTCGCTCGCCATGACCAACGTTGTGCGCCTTCGCACGATCTCGCTCATCGGCTCGGTGATCTTCGTCGTCTATGGCGTGTTGCTCGGGTCGATCCCGATCATCCTCACCAATGCGGCCGTCGCAGGGCTCAACGTGTGGTTCCTGCGCAAGGAGCTCGGTGGCGGACGGACGTTGGGCGCCGTGCCGATCGATGCCCATGCGCCGTTCCTGCAGGACTTCCTGCGCACCCACCTCGCCGACATCCACAAGAGCCAGCCCGGCTACCAGAGCATCCCGGCCGACGCGTTCGCGCTGGTGCTCACCCGCGACGGTCTCCCGGCGGGTGCGCTGCTGGGGGAGCGGCGGGGCGCCGAGCTGCGGCTCACCCTCGACTACGTCATGGAGGCCTACCGCGACTCTCGGATCGGGCGCTGGCTCTACACCGCGGATGGCCGAAAAGTCCTGCGCGACGCCGGTTTTCGCCGAGTCGTCGCCACCCCATCGACGTCGGTCCACCGGACCTACCTGCAGGCGATGGGCTTCGTCGCCGAGGGTGACGCGCTGGTCCGCGCCCTCGACTAGGTGGAGCTCGTCACGCCGATCGGTCCGGCAGTGCCAGACTCGACGCCCATGAGAGCGGCTGATTCCGAGTTCGACCACGCGACCGCGCTGACCGCCAGCCCCGTCGCGGGCGAGCGGGCCGCCCACCTCGACGATCAGTGGCGGATCGGCAATGGCATCAACGGCGGCCTGCTCATGGCCATCGGAGCCGCCGCGTTGCGCGCCGACCTCGACGAGGACGGGACGCACCCCGATCCGCTCGCCTTCACGGCATACTTCCTCTCCCCGTCCGAGCCCGGGCCCCTCACCGTCCGCACTGAGGTGCTGCGGGTGGGCCGCACGATGTCCACGGGTCAGGTCACCCTCGTGCAGACCGACGCGGAGGGTATGCCGCGTGAGCGGATGCGCGCGCTCGCTCACTTCGGGGACCTCACCGACCGGCTGGAGCCGCACGTGCGCAGCGCGCCCCCGCCGGCCATGCCGCCGCCCGAGGAGTGCCTGGGCAGCGGAGGCGACCACACGCCCGACTTCCTGTCGCACTCAACCCTGTTGCAGCGCATGGATCTTCGCCTGGACCCCGCATCGGCGGGGTGGCTGGCCGGTCGACCCTCACAGACCGGTGTGCTCGGCGGTTGGCTGCGTCTGGCCGACGGCCGCGAGCCGGACGCCATGTCGCTGCTGTGGGCTCTGGACGCGCTGCCTCCGGTGGCCTTCGACCTCGGCCTGCTCGGCTGGACGCCGACCCTGGAGTTCAGCGCCCACCTGCGTCGCCACCCCGCGCCTGGCTGGCTGCAGGTGCAGCTGCGCACCGAGAACGTCGCCGGTGGGCTCATGGAGGAGGACGCCCGGATCTGGGACTCCGAGGGCAACCTCGTCGCCCTGTCTCGGCAGCTGTGCGGGTGGCGCGTGCCCCGCGGGTAGACTTTCCCGCTTGTGGCTCTCACCATCGGCATCGTCGGCCTGCCCAACGTCGGCAAGTCCACCCTGTTCAACGCGCTGACCAAGAACAACGTCCTCGCGGCGAACTACCCGTTCGCGACGATCGAGCCCAACGTGGGCGTCGTGCCGCTGCCCGACCCCAGGCTGGCTCGCCTGGCCGAGATCTTCGGGTCGGAGAAGATCCTGCCCGCGACGGTGTCGTTCGTCGACATCGCCGGGATCGTCCGAGGGGCCTCGGTCGGCGAGGGCCTGGGCAACAAGTTCCTCGCCAACATCCGTGAGGCCGACGCCATCTGCCAGGTCGTGCGCGTCTTCGTCGACGATGACGTGACCCATGTCGAGGGCAAGGTGTCGCCCGCCGGGGACATCGAGACCATCGAGACCGAGCTCGTCCTCGCCGACCTGCAGACCATGGAGAAGGCCGTCCCCCGCCTGGAGAAGGAAGCGCGGATCGTCAAGGAGAAGCGGGCGGCATACGAGAACGCGCTCGCCGTCCAGAAGTGCCTGGAGGCCGGCGACACCCTGTATGCCGGTCACGCGGCATACGGGGTCGACCTCGCCGAGGCGCGCTCACTGCAACTGCTCACCGCGAAGCCGTTCATCTACGTGTTCAACCTCGACGAGGACCAGCTGACCGACGCGGCGCTGCAGGCGACGCTGCGGGAGTCGGTGGCGCCGGCGGACTGTGTGTTCCTCTCGGCGAAGCTGGAGGCCGACCTCGCCGAGCTCGACGACGCGGAGGCGCGCGAGCTGCTCGAGTCGGTCGGGGTGACCGAGCCGGGGCTCGACCAGTTGGCGCACGTGGGCTTCCACACGCTGGGGCTGCAGACCTACCTGACCGCCGGGCCCAAGGAGTCACGGGCCTGGACGATCCGACAGGGCTGGACCGCGCCGCAGGCGGCCGGGGTCATCCACACCGACTTCCAGCGCGGCTTCATCAAGGCCGAGATCGTGTCGTTCGCCGACCTCGACGCTGCCGGGTCGATGGTGGCCGCGCGGGCGGCCGGCCGCGTGCGGATAGAAGGCAAGGACTACGTCATGGCCGACGGCGACGTCGTAGAGTTCCGCTTCAATGTCTAGGTCAGGTCCGGTGGAACCTCCTGACTGTGATGCCGCACTGGCCAGGCTCTGTACAGCCTGTTGCGAACACAAGCCCGTCCGAGCCCGGTCCAAGACGTGACGTCGCAAGCGGCCAGCCTCGCGGGCCCTGCGGGACCACAGTCCTGTATGCGGTGAGGCCAACCAAGCGCAGGCACCCGGCTGCCACGGCAGTGACCGATCTGCACGTCGCCCACGGTGGTGACGTCACCCTCAGGGGGAGAGCAGTGAAGGGCGCGTGCTCCCTTGGCGACTCTCCCTTGATCTCGTCGATTAGGGAAGTAACGCCAACCCACACGCAGCGCGAGTACGTCTCGAAGCGGAGCTCGCTGCCGCGGCCCCCAGCCGGGCTGTCCGGCATACGGACTGACGTTGTTCCCCGACGGCGAGGGGGACTGAGCACGGCCGCCGCCGCGGGTGAGGAGCAATGTCATTCCGTATGCCGGTCCCTTCCCCCCGGGTTTGATCGCTCATCGACGCGGCGTGAACCAGGGGGCATCGCCCGGGTAGCAGTGAGCGTCAGCGAGCACCGTCGGCGGTCGGGCAAACCGTTTCTCATTGTTGACTTTGACGTTCGAATAGCTAAAATGAGAAACATGCCAGCCCCTAGCCCGTATACGAGTCCCGAGCAACAGGCGGATCTCCAACGCCTGGGCGCCCGGCTGCGTGAACGCCGGAAGGCCCTCGGCGTCACGGTAGTCGCCTGTGCCGAAGCGGCTGGCGTTTCGCGTGTCACCATGCACAGGATCGAGGCAGGCAACCCCTCGGTCACGATCGGTGCCTACATCAACGTTGCAGCTGCCCTTGGACTTCACCTCGTCGTCCCGATCCTCGACGCTCCATCAGCAGAACCGGCCACGATCACGGTCGGCGACTACCCCGGCCTTCGCATGCTGGCATGGCAGACCGACGCCGGTGTCACCATCACCGAGACCGAGGCGCTCAACCTCTACGAACGCGGTTGGCGACATCTCAACCACGAGACGCTGACCGATCACGAGAAGGCGTTCGTCCAGCACCTCGCGGACACTTACAGCAATGGGAGGCTCCTTGTTTAGGCGCCTGCATCACCAGCGGGTGGCCGAGGTGCTGTCGAGGCTGGACGCACCGCTCCTCGCCGAGCACAACTGCTGGTTCGGAGGCGGCACTGCGATCGTCCTCGCCCACGGTGAGTTCCGCGAGTCGGTTGACATCGACTTCCTGGTCTCCGACCAGCAGTCCTACCGACAGCTGCGCCAGATGGTCAGGGACCAAGGGCTCCACGCTCTGGCCACCCGCGAACTGGAGTTAGGTCGGACACCTTCTGTCGGTTACGGGATCCGCACGTCGGTGCTCGTGGCCGGCGTCGCGATCAAGTTCGAGATCATCCACGAAGGACGGCTCGACCTCGACACTCCATCGTCGGGTGACGAAATCTGCGGTGTGCGGCACCTGACGCGAACTGACCAGGTCGCAACCAAGCTGCTCGCCAACGACGACCGCTGGGCAGACACGTCCACGTTCAGCCGCGACCTCATCGACCTGGCCATGATGAAACCCGACACCGCCGCGTTGCACGCCGGTGCGCGCAAGGCGGTCGATGCCTACGGCAAGACGGTTGGCGAGAGCCTCAACAAAGCGGTCACCTACCTGCAGGATCGCCCCCAACGTCTCGACGAGTCCATCCGAGCACTCGGGATCGACGTGCCCCGTGCTGCTGTTTGGCAGAGCATCCGCGATCTCTCCGCACGGTGCGCGAAGCTCGAATTCCTACGTCCGAGGTCGGTCTAGCCTCGGGCTGACGCTGCCTCGGGCTGCCTCCACGCCGAGCCGTCCGGCATACGGACTGACGTTGTTCCCCGACGGCGAAGGGGACTGAGCACGCGCACCACCGCGGGTGACGAGCAACGTCATTCCGTATGCCGGTCACCCGCCCAACAGCGACGGGAGGGCGGTATCAGTAGTGATACGCATCAGTGCGTGGCGATGACCTTGAGGCTGGATCCGGCGGAGACCGAGGCGCTGCGGGCGTGGGCCGAGCGGGAGTCCCGGTCCATGCAGGACGTCGCTCGTGAGGCAATCAGGGAATACGTCGAGCGCCACTCGCGGATCGCCCTGCTCGACTCGGTCCTGGACGCGGAGCTGCCGCGCTACGCCGAGGCGCTCGACCGCCTCGGCAGGTGAGGCTCCCGGATGCTCTACCTCACGCTTGAGGAACTGTTGCACGTCGCCGAGCGAGTCGTGCCCGAAGTGCTCGTCAGGGACATCGGCCTGCTGCACTCGGCGCTCGAACGCCCGCGGGCCACGGCGTTCGGCCGGGACGCCTACCCCACGCTTGAGCACAAGGCGGCTGCGCTCACCCACTCGCTCGTGCGCAACCATGCCCTGGTCGACGGGAACACGCGCCTGGGGCTGGCGGCCCTGCTCGCCTTCCTCGGCATCAACGGGCGACGACTCGACGCGACGAACGGCGCGGCATACGACCTCATCGTGTCGATCGCGACCGGAACCGCCGACGTCGACATCATCGCGGCCTGGATCGTAGACCGCTCGACCGCGCGGTAGTCGGTCGGCTGTCTTGCGGCCGGTGTCCGCCGACGCGCCGTTCTGGCAGACTGCGGACGTCACCGAGCAGGGGAGTTCCCACCATGTCGTATGCCGTGTCGCCGACCGGCAACGCACCCTCCCCCCAACCACCTCCTGCGTCCCTCCAGGGCCCAGGCCCGCAGATGTCCCGCGCCGAGCGGGCGATCTTCGCCTGCGGCGACGCGTTCGGCGGCGGGGCGGCGGCCACTCTCGCGGTCCTCTACCTCTTCTATCTCACCGATATCGTCGGCCTCCCGCCCGGCCTGGCCGGCACCACCGTGGTGGTCTCCAAAGTGTGGGACGCGATCAACCACCCCCTCATGGGCGTCATCACCGACCGGACCCGCAGCCGTTGGGGCCGGCGGAAGCCCTGGATCTTCGCTGGTGCCCTCCTGCTGCCTCCTGCGATGGCAGGCCTGTGGGCACCGATCGGCGATTGGGAGAGCCAGAGCGCCAAAGTCTGGTTCGTCATCATCGCCCACCTGCTGTGGACGACGGTCGCCAGCATCGTCGCGGTTCCCTACGGTTCGCTGTCCACCGAGATCACCACCGACCCCGACGAGCGCAGCCGAGTCAACATCCTGCGGCTGGGTTGCGCGACCTTCTCGGCGGTCGGCTGCACCCTGGTGATGAACGCGCTGGTCAACGCGTTCACCGAGGGCCACTTGTCGGTGACCGCTCTCTACGTGTCGCTGTTCGTCGGGTTCGGCACCTTCTTTGCGGTGCCGCTGCTGCTCGTGGCCCGATTCACCCACGAACGCGCCCCCGTTGCCGAGCACCCCGACGCGTTCAACCTTGCCGTCGTCGTCTCGCCGTTCCGGATCGCCTCGTTCCGTCGGCTCACCGCGATGTACCTCTGCCCGTCGATCACCATCGACATCGTCACCTCGGTGATCCTCTACTACGCCCTGTATGCCGTCCCCGGAGTCCGCACGGTGCTTTTCGCCGGCATCTTTGCCGTGGTGACGATCATCATGTTGCCGCTGTTGCTGAGGCTGGTCGAGCGGGTCGACAAGAACCGGATCTACTACACCGGGATCCCGCTGTCGATCCTCGCGATGGTCGGCATCGCCTTCTATCCCTCGGGCACTGCGGTGTGGCCGGTCTATGTGCTCTCCGGGGTTTTCGCGATGGGCCTGGCTGCAGCCCAAGTCATGGTCTGGGTGATGTTCCCCGACGTCGTCGACGACGGTGAGGTGACGCAGGGCGCCCGCAACGCGGGGTCGTTCAGCGGCGTCATGGTGCTCGTGCGGACCTTGGCCTCGGCCTTGGCCACGTTCGCCGTGGGCTGGGTGCTGGAGTTCACCGGCTACCAACACGCCCGCCCCGGCCAAGCTCGGCTGGCCCAACCGGACAGCGCCCTGTGGGGCATCCGGATCACCATGCTCGTCACCGTCGTCATCCTCATGGGGACTGCCTGGTTCCTCGCCCGGGGTTACTCCCTCACCAGGGCTCGGGTGCTCGAGTTGAGCGTCGAGTTGGAGCAGGCCCGGGCGGCACGGCATACCGTGGCCCCGGAACACCCCGCCCACCCGGACGTGCCAGAGCGCGGCGCTCACGAGGCCGGGGAGCATGCCGCCGGCGAGCACCAGCCGGCCGCCGACCAGCCAGCTGACCCGGGCCGCTGACTCGCTGACCCGGGCCGAAGGTCCCCATCGGGCCAGGGCCGATGTCCGACAGTGGAAGCGGCGGGTCCCACGGTCGGGACGCCATGAGGGCATCCCGGCGTCGGTGGTTGACGCAGCCTTGGAGTGCAGTATGTCCAGCCCTCGCACGGTGGTCGTCCTCGGCGCAGCGGGACGCGACTTCCACAACGTCAACGTCGTGTTCCGAGACGACCCGGCCTATCGGGTGGTGGCCTTCACGGCCACGCAGATCCCTGACATCGACGACCGTCGCTATCCACCGGAGCTGGCGGGACCGCTCTATCCCGACGGCATCCCGATCGTCCCCGAGGCCGACGTGGTCGACCTCATCGAGCGGGACGGCATCGACCTCGCGGTTTTCGCCTACTCCGACGTCCCTCACGATCGCGTCATGCACCTGGCCTCCCAGTGCCTGGCCGCCGGTGCAGACTTCACCATGCTCAGCGGACGCCACACGATGCTCACCTCGACCAAGCCGGTCGTCGCGGTCACGGCGGTCCGGACCGGCGTCGGCAAGAGCCAAACCACCCGCTATCTGGCAAAGCTCCTGCGGGACAAGGGGTTGCGCGTCGTCGCGGTTCGCCACCCGATGCCTTATGGCGACCTGGCGGCCCAAGCGGTGCAGCGGTTCGCGGCATACGCGGACTTGGACCGGCACCAGTGCACCATCGAGGAACGCGAGGAATACGAGCCGCATATCGACGCGGGTTGCGTCGTCTACGCCGGTGTCGACTACGAGCGGATCCTGCGCCAGGCCGAAGCGGAAGCTGACGTCATCCTCTGGGACGGCGGCAACAACGACCTGCCGTTCTACCAGCCGGACCTGCACGTGTGCCTCGTCGACCCGTTGCGGCCCGGCGACGAGCGCCGCTACCACCCGGGTGAGGCCAACGTCCGGATGGCCGACGTCATCATCGTCAACAAGTGCGACGCCGCCCGCCCCGAGGACATCCTCGCCGTCGAGGCCTCGGTGCGGGAGATGAACCCCGCCGCCCAGATCCACCGCTGCGACAGCCCGGTGACCGTCGAGGGCGCGTCGACCGTGGAGGGTAAGCACGTGATCGTCGTGGAGGACGGCCCAACCCTCACCCACGGGTCGATGACCTTCGGAGCGGGAGTGGTCGGTGCGAGCGCGGCTCGCGTCGCAGGCATCGTCGACCCCTCTCCGTATGCCGTGGGTAGCCTGGCCACGACCTACGCGAAGTACCCCAACGCGTGTGGTGTGCTACCGGCGATGGGCTACTCGGCCGAGCAGATCCGCGACCTCAGCGCGACCATCGAGGCGACTCCTGCAGACGCCATCGTCAGCGGCACCCCGATCGACCTCACCCGAGTGCTGTCAGTGAGCAAGCCGATTGTCCGGGCGCGCTACGAATTGCGCGAAAGGGAGCCGGGATTGCTCAGCGCGGCGTTGGACGCCGTTCTGGGTTGATGGGGCGCCGTTCTGGTTTGATCGGACGCCGTCCAAGCCTCGCCCGGCGTGGCGAATCCCGACTCCGCGCGGGAATGCACCTGTCGCCCTACGCTTCGTGATGTCACATCACTCGTGAGTGGGAGGTTCACATGGCGGGCAAGTTCGAGGTCTATCAGGACACGGCTGGGAAGTATCGCTTCCGCCTCAAGGCGACCAACGGCCAGGTCATCGCGACCGGCCAGGGCTACGAGACGAAGAAGAGCTGCCTCAACGGCATCGAGTCCATCCGCAAGAACGCCCCCGACGCCAAGCTCGACGACCAGACGGTGGCTCCTGCTGCCAAGGGCTGACGTCTTGGACGGCTTCATCATCAGCATGGATCCGGCCCACCTTCAGGTGGACCGGATCCATGCCTGGTTGTCGGGGGATGCCTATTGGGCGCTGGGGCGCCCCCGGGAGACCTTCGTCCGCGCTTTGGCGGGGTCGCGCTCCATGGGTGTCTACCGGGACCGCGGTGACGGTATGCCGGGTGAGCAGGTCGCGATCGCTCGCGCGGTCACCGACGGGGCAACCTTCGCGTGGGTCTGCGACGTCTATGTCGCGCCAGAGGTCCGGGGGATCGGGGTCGGCGGTTGGCTGGTCGGCGAGCTCGTGAAAGGCCTTGAGGCCGAAGGGATCCTGCGGGTCGTCCTGGCCACCCGCGACGCCCACGAGGTCTATGCCCGGTTGGGTTTCGAGCCCCTGGCCAACCCCTCGACGTGGATGGAGCGGGATCGCCGCCCCCAGCGCCTGCCGGCCGGGGCAGCTACCGCTGCGAGGTGACCCACCTCGCGAGGTGGGGCCGGGCCGAGGGGTGAGCGGACGGCATACGGTTGTCGTATGGCTGTGGACCTCACCAACCGGCACTTCGTCAAGGAGATCGACTTCACCCCCGCGGAGTGGATGGGGCTGGTCGGCTTGGCCCGGCAGCTCAAAGCGGCCCGACGCGAAGGTCGGGAAGAGCGGATGCTCCACGGCAAGACCATCGCCCTCATCTTCGAGAAGACCTCGACCCGCACCCGGTGCGCCTTCGAGGTGGCGGCTTACCACTTGGGCGCGCAGCTGACCTACCTCGACCCGCACGGCAGCCAGATCGGGCACAAGGAGTCGTTCGCCGACACCGGCCGCGTGCTCGGTCGGCTCTACGACGCGATCGAGTTCCGCGGCTCACGGCACGAGGACTGCGAGACCCTGGCCCGGTATGCCGGGGTGCCGGTCTACAACGGCCTCACGGACACCTGGCACCCCACTCAGGCGCTGTGCGACATCGTCACCATGGTCGAGCATTCGGCCAAACCGGCGCCGGAGATCTCCTACGCCTATGTCGGGGATGCCCGCTACAACATGGGCAACTCGCTGCTCGTTGCCGGTGCCATGTCGGGGATGGACGTGCGGATCGTCGCGCCCAGGCAACTGTGGCCGCGCGAGGAGATCATCGGACACGCGCGTCGGCTCGCCGATGCGACCGGCGCTCGCATCGCGCTGACTGAGGACCTCGACGCCGGGGTGGCGGGCGTCGACTACGTCCACACCGACGTCTGGGTGTCGATGGGGGAGGGCGACGCGGTCTGGGCCGAGCGGATCGCCCTGCTGACGCCCTATCAGGTGACAGCCGCGGTCATGGCGTCGACCGGAAACCCGGCGACGAAGTTCATGCACTGCCTCCCGTCCTTCCACAACCGCGAAACGGCCGTCGGGGAGCGGATCTTCGCCGAATACGGCCTGGCGGCGATGGAGGTCACCGACGAGGTCTTCGAGTCCCCGGCCTCGATCGTGTTCGACCAGAGCGAGAACCGGATGCACACCATCAAGGCCGTTCTGGCCGCCACCCTCGTCGGCCACCCCCTCTGAGGAACGTCGATGTGCGTGACGGTGTGCGTTGACCGGGGTGATCACCCCTGCCAGCGCACACCGTCCCGCACTCGCCTGAGGGACGGTTCGCCCGAGGGCGGGTGCGCCCGGTGAGGATGGTCGTTGCCGGGGCAATCGTGGACTCGCTCGAGTCACCGACGAGGCTGCTCGCTGCGCGCCGAACCCGCCCGGTCGATGTCGCAGGTGGCTGGGAGTTGCCCGGCGGCAAGGTCGAACCCGGCGAAGCACCCGGCCTCGCGCTGCACCGAGAGCTTGCCGAAGAGCTCGGGGTGCAGGTCACCCTCGGCTCCCAGGTCGAGGGCCCCCTCGCTGCCGGGGCGTGGCCGATCAGCCCGACCCACCACTTGCTCGTGTGGCTCGCGCAGGTGCGGGAGGGCGGCATACCAGCCCCGTTGCAGGACCACGACGAGATCCGGTGGCTCACCGCGGACACCCTGTATGCCGTCTCCTGGCTTCCCGCCGACCTGCCGGTCGTGCGTGCGCTGGCGCCCCTGCTGGTCGGGAGCGACCCGAATACCTGAGAGACTGACCCTTATGCCTACGCAGCACCGCGGCGACATCAGAAACGTCGCCATCGTCGCCCACGTCGATCACGGCAAGACCACCCTCGTCGACAAGATGCTCTGGCAGGGCGGTGCTTTCGGCGCCCACCAGCATGTCGAGGAACGCGCGATGGACTCCGGCGACCTCGAGCGCGAGAAGGGCATCACGATCCTCGCGAAGAACACAGCGATCCACTACAACGGCCCATCGGCCATCGCCGCAGGGCACCCGCAGGGCGTGACGATCAACATCATCGACACCCCCGGCCACGCCGACTTCGGTGGTGAGGTCGAGCGCGGTCTGTCGATGGTCGACGGCGTCGTCCTGCTCGTCGATGCCTCCGAAGGGCCCCTTCCGCAGACCCGTTTCGTGCTGCGCAAGGCTCTTTCGGCCCACCTGCCAGTCGTTCTGTGCATCAACAAGGTGGACCGTCCGGACGCCCGGATCGCCGAAGTCGTCGACGAGGTCTACGAACTGTTCATGGACCTGCTCGAAGGGTCCGACGACGAGCGACACCACGACCAGGCGCTGGAGTTCCCCATCGTCTATGCCTCGGCCAAGGCCGGGCGAGCCTCGCTGGAGCGCCCCACTGACGGCGGTCAGCCCGACGGTCCTGACCTGGAGCCGCTCTTCAAGACGATCATGGCGACCATCCCGGCGCCGGTCTACGACGACGAGGCGCCCCTGCAGGCGCACGTCACCAACCTCGACTCCTCGAACTTCCTTGGCCGCCTAGCGCTGCTGCGGGTCCACAACGGGACGATCCGCAAGGGTCAGCAGGTCGCTTGGTGCCGTCGCGACGGCAGCGTGCAGCGGGTCAAAGTCACCGAGCTACTCATGACGGAGGGCCTGGAGCGCAAGCCGCTCGACCCCGACAAGAGCGCCGGCCCCGGCGACATCATCGCCATCGCCGGCATCGACGACATCATGATCGGCGAGACCCTGGCCGACCTGGACGACCCGCGCCCCCTGCCGCTCATCACCGTCGACGAGCCGGCGATCTCGATGACGATCGGGACCAACACCTCGCCGATGGCCGGTCGGGTCCGCGGCGCCAAGGTCACCGCGCGCCTGGTCAAGGACCGGATCGAGCGCGAGCTCGTCGGCAACGTCTCCATCCGGGTTCTGCCCACCGACCGCCCCGACACCTGGGAGGTGCAGGGCCGAGGCGAGCTGGCTTTGGCCATCCTCGTCGAGCAGATGCGTCGCGAGGGGTTCGAGCTCACCGTCGGCAAGCCGCAGGTCGTCACCAAGATCGTCGACGGCAAGGTCCACGAGCCGATGGAACGGCTGACCGTTGACATCCCCGAAGAGTTCCTCGGCGCCGTCACCCAGCTCATGGCCGCGCGCAAAGGGGCCATGGAACAGATGACCAACCACGGCACCGGATGGGTGCGGATGGAGTTCCTCGTCCCGTCGCGGGGGCTGATCGGCTTCCGCACCGAGTTCCTCACCGAGACCCGCGGGACCGGCATCGCCCACCACGTCTTCGAGGGCTACTCCGCGTGGGCGGGGACGATCACCACCCGGCTCACCGGCTCGCTCGTCGCCGACCGCAGCGGCCCGGCGACCTCCTACGCGATGTTCAACCTGCAGGAGCGCGGCACCCTGTTCGTCGAGCCGACGACGGAGGTCTACGAAGGGATGATCGTCGGCGAGAACTCCCGCGCCGAAGACATGGACGTCAACATCACCAAGGAGAAGAAGCTCTCCAACGTCCGCTCGTCCACCTCCGAGGTGCTTGAGCGACTCATCCCGCCCCGTCGGCTCTCGCTTGAGCAGTCGCTGGAGTTCTGCCGCGAGGACGAGTGCGTCGAGGTGACTCCCGAGGCCGTCCGCATCCGCAAGGTCGTCCTCGACCAGATCGAGCGGGCCCGCACCGCGGCGCGCGCCCGGTCGGCCGCCAAGGCCGAAAGCTAGCCCCGTGCGCGGGAAAGGCAGGCCCGGTCATGCCGCGTATGCCGCACGAGCGGCATACCTGCTTCTCGTCACCACGCTGCTGACCGGCGCGTGCACGAGCACTCCCTCGGGCCCCTCGCCCTCGGGCTCCGACGCGGCGGGCGGCACCCTGCGCCTGCTCTATGACAAGTCGATCACCACGTGGGACCCGCAACGCATGTATGCCGGCCCAGAGGGCGCCATCGCCGTCCGGCTGTTCACCCGGACCCTCACCGGCTACCCGGCTGGTGGTGTCGGCGGGGTCGGCGGGCTTGTGGGCGATCTGGCCACCGACACGGGCACTCCGTCTGAAGGTGGCAAGACCTGGACGTTCACGATCCGCACCGGGCCGAGCTGGGAGGACGGCCGACCAGTCACGTGTCAGGACGTGGCCTACGGCATCGCCCGGTCCTTCGCCCGAGACCAACTGCCCGGCGGTACGCCCTATCCGATGATGCTGCTCGACATCCCCAGCCGGGTGGACTCCTCCGGTCGTGAGGTGCCCGGTTATGCCGGGCCGTATGCCGGGTCGGCCCCGGATGCGACGGCCAACCCTTCGGCGACAGAGAGCACAGCGACGCAGACCGGGACAGCGACGGCGACCGGGACAGCGAGCGCCTCAGGGGCTCCAAGCGGTTCGGGGGCACCAAGCGGTTCGGGCAGCGGTTCGGCCGACTTCGATGCCGCCGTCGCGTGCCGCGGGTCAACATTGACGATCCGACTCAAGGTCCCAGTGCCGGACTTCCCTCAGATCGTGGCGCTGCCGACCTTCGCGCCCTATCGCCAGGACCGCGACCACGGCGCAGCGAGTGCGTTCGAGGTCTTCTCGTGCGGTCCCTACCGCCTGGAGGGCGGGTGGGAGGCAGGCGCGGGCGGGCGGTTCGTGCGCAACCCCGGTTGGAACGCATCCAGTGACCCGTTGCGCCGCGCCTTCCCCGATGTGGTCGACATTCGGGAGTCCATCCCGGTCGACACCCTGATCCAACGGCTCGTAGAAAACAAGGCTCCGGATCACACTGCGATCGGGATCGCCGACCTGCCCAGCCCCAGACTGGCTGCCCTGCAGGGCGACTCGGGCGTCAAGGCGCGCCTCTCCAACCCCTTCTCGGGCACGGTGGAACTGCTCCAGCCCAACGTCAAGAGCCCGGTGATGAGCAACCCGGCAGTGCGGCAGGCTCTGGCGCTCGCGACCGACCGGGAGGGTTTCGCTGCGGCATACGGAGGGACGGTGATGACCCCCGCATACTCGGCGCTCGCTGATGCCATCCCGGGCCGTCCCACGCAACGACCGGCCGGCGTCACCCCGACCGCAGATCCCGTGGCCGCGCGGGCGGCTCTCGTTGCGGCCGGGGTCACCCTCCCCGTCCACATCCGGGTCGCCTACCGCTCGTCCCCAGCCGCCGATGCCGCGTATGCCGCCCTCAAGGCCGGGTGGGAAAAGGCCGGGTTCGAGGTGCTCCTGGACGGGTTGGGCGAGGACTACTACCGGATCGTGTCCGCGCCGGACGCCTCTGGTCGCTACGACGTGTTCCGGAGGTCGTGGTTCGCGGACTACCCGGCGGGGGCGGCGGTGCTCCCTGAGTTGTTCGACGGTCGGATGAACCTCACCGACACCGGCACCGGTCAGGACCTGGGTTCGTTCAACGACGAAGCGATCAACACTGCGATCGAGGCGGCCCAGATCCAGCCGGACGCGGCCCTGCGGGAGCAGGCCTGGGGGACGATCGACGCCAAGATCACCGCACTTGGCGGGCAGATTCCGCTGGCCGAGCGCAGGCGGTCCTTCCTGCGCGGTTCGGCGGTGTCGGGTTATGTCGAGAACCCGTATCTCGGCGGTTGGGTCGACCTGGCTTCCATTGCCGTCTCGCGCTGAGTCGGCTCCTGGATCGGAGGTCACGATCCGGAAAACGTGCCGTGAGGTCGGCCACACACCCCGGTGAAGCGGGCTAGGGTGGCCCCGTTCCGCAGGATTTCGCGGTCCTCAAGGTTGACCAGGAAGGACGTGCTGCCGATGACTAACGCGCCGGGTCAGGTCGAGCCGCCCTCGGGCCCGTCGGGAGTCGGTGCAGCCGTCGCCGAGGTCGACACGACAGTTGACTCTGCGGCAGTCGACGGCGCAGTCGCCATCAAGGGCCGAAGCCCGTGGGAGATCGTTCGTCGCCGTCTTCGGCAGGACCGGGTGACGATGGTCGCCTTCGGTGCGTCCGTCTTCTTCGTCGTCTTGGCCGCTATCGCTCCGCTGCTTGCGAAGGTCGGCATTCTCAACCCAGATCAGACCCACCCCGAGCTCGTCCAGGGGCTGGGTTCGATGCCTGAGGGCTTCATGGGTGGGGTCTCGGCGTCGCACTGGCTGGGTGTTGAGCCGGGCACCGGTCGAGACCTGCTCTCCCGCATCATCACCGGAATGACGACCTCCCTGACGGTCGCCCTGTTGGCCACGATCTTCTCGGTCGTCGTCGGCACGATCATCGGGATCATCTCTGGCTTCGCCGGAGGCCGGATCGACTGGTTGCTCAGCCGGTTCATGGATCTGGTGTTGTCCTTCCCGAGCACCCTCATGCTGCTGTCCCTGCAGGCGGTCCTCGTCGACCGGATCGCCTCCCTCATGGGGCAACCCTCCAGCGCGCCCCCGCCGAAGATCGCCTTCATGGTGCTCGTCCTCGGCTTCTTCGGGTTCCCGTTCTTCGCGCGAATCATTCGTGGCCAGGTTCTGTCGCTGCGTGAGCGTGAGTTCGTCGAGGCGGCTCGCTCTCTCGGAGCTCGCCGGGGCCGGATCTACTTCAAGGAGCTGTTGCCGCACCTGTGGGCGCCCCTGTTGGTCTACACGACGTTGGTGCTCCCGGCGAACATCTCGGCGGAAGCCGCCCTTGGCTTCCTCGGTGTCGGTCTCAACCCGCCCACGGCCTCCCTGGGCGCCATCCTCAACGACACCGTGGCCTATGCCCTTCCGGATCCGGCCTACTTCTTCTTCCCGGGCGTGACGGTCTTCCTGCTCGTCCTGTCCTTCAACCTCTTGGGCGACGGTTTGCGCGACGCCCTCGACCCGAAAGCCGGCCGCCAGTGATCGGCGACCTCGCGGCATACGGGCGCGTCCCTCACGACGCACTCAGCCGCACCCATGCTGATCGTCCCCGACAACGGGGCCGATGAGTGATGGTTCACGACGTCCGTCGTGAACCGAAGCCCCTTCGCAGAACCTGCGACGGAAAGTACGACAAGGAGAACGCATGATGCGCACGATGAAGGGCGCGACCACCGTCGCCCTCGGTGCGGTGGTGGCCCTGACGGCCGCCGCTTGCAGCGGGAGCTCTTCCACGGGCAGCGGGGCCACCACGACCGCATCGGCTGCGGCGGCCGCGAAGGGGGGAACCCTCTACATCCTCAACCTGGGCCCGCACAACGGACTCGACGTCCAGCAGTCCTACGTCGGCGCTGACTTGCAGACCGCCAACCGGGTCTACATGCGCTACCTCACCAGCTACTCGCCGGGGGCGAACGCCAAGCTGGTTCCGGACCTGGCGACCGACCTCGGCACCATGTCCGACGGCGGCAAGACGTGGAAGTTCACCATCGTCGACAACGCCAAGTGGCAGGACGGCAGCAAGGTCACCTGTGAGGACGTCAAGTACGGCGGTTCGCGCACGTTTGCCACGGACCTGATCTCCAACGGCCCGACCTACACGCTGCAGTTCCTCGACATCCCGACCGACGCTGACGGCACCTCGTCCTACAAGGGCCCCTACAAGGGCACCGGCCAGGACCTCTACGACAAGGCAGTGTCCTGCAGCGGGCAGACGCTGACCCTCAAGTTCAAGACTCCGTGGGCCGACTTCAACCAGGCGACGGCCGCGCTCGGCATCTTCGCCCCGTTCCCGAAGGCGCAGGACAAGGCCGACAAGAGCCTGTTCGCGCCGTTCTCCAACGGGCCCTACATGCTTGAGGGCACGTTCGACCCGGCCAAGGGTGGCACCTGGGTCCGCAACCCCAACTGGGACGCGGCGACCGACCCGATCCGCAAGGCCTACCCCGACAAGATCGTTGACGTCGAAGGCATCGCGGGCGAGACCGTCTACCAGCGCCTGCTCGCCGACGGTGGCGACGACAAGACCGCCATCACCTTCGGTAGCGCACCTCCGTCGGTCCTCCCGACCATCGCCAGCACCCCGGGTGCCGACAAGCGGATGGCCAACGTCCCGGCTCCGTATGTCGACTACATCCAGCCGAACATGACCAGCGCCGCGATGTCCAACCCGAAGGTCCGTCAGGCCTTCGCGATGTCGACCAACCGCGACGCCTACATCACGGCCAACGGTGGCCCGTCGGTCATGGTCCCGACCTACGCGATCTGCAACAAGGTCCTGGCCTGCTACAAGGACTACAACCCGTTCGGTGCGCCGACCGCTGGTGACCCCGAGGGTGCCAAGAAGGTCCTCACCGAGGCTGGCGTCGCGATGCCGGTCAACATCACCGTCGTCTACCGCAAGACCCCGACGCGTGACAAGGCGTTCTCGGCGCTGAAGGAGACGTGGGACAAGGCCGGCTTCAACGTGACGCTCGAGGGTGTCACCGACAAGTACTACCGGACCATCTCCAGCCCGGCCATGAAGGCCAAGGACGCGTTCTTCGCCAGCTGGGGTGCTGACTGGCCCTCGGGCTCGACGGACATCCCGCCGCTGTTCGACGGCCGGATCAACCTCACGCCGACGAGCACGAACCAGGACTACGGCTACTACAACAGCGAGGCCGTCAACAAGGCCATCGACGCGGCCTACCTCATCGCCGACCCGGTCGCCCGTGAGAAGGCCTGGGCCGACATCGACGAGATGATCTCCAAGGACGGCGGTGTCATCCCGCTGGTCAACCAGAAGTTCACCTTCCTCTACGGCTCGTCCGTGAAGAACTTCGAGGTCAACACCCAGTTCGGCGGCTACGCCGACCTGGCGAACATCGCTGTGAAGTAGCCACGCGGAACTAGCCGCGCGTCTCGCCGTCGCAGTCGACGGTGGTGACGAAGCTGTATGCCGCTGTGCCGGGCGGGAGTCTCCCGCCCGGCACAGTCGGCCCCCGGACCGAGAGGAAGGGTGAGCGCACCCACGCGGTGCCCTGAGACATGTTCTTCTACATCATCAGGCGGCTGGTCTCAGTCGTCGTCATGCTCTTCATCATCAGCATGACGACGTTCCTCGTCTTCTTCGCCTCCCCCGTCGATCCGGCCAGCCTGACCTGTGCCAAGAACTGCACCCCACAGGTCATCGAGGGCAACCGCAAGTTGTTGGGCTTCGACAAGCCCATCACCGTGCAGTACGCCAACTTCGTCAAGGGCCTGTTCGTCGCGCGGGACTTCCCCGACGATCCCGAGCAGAAGGCCCGGGCCCCCCAGACCATCTTCACCTGCGAGGCCCCCTGCCTGGGCTACTCCCAGCGCCAGGCAAAGTCGGTCACCGAGATCATCAAGGACGGTCTGCCGATCACGGCATCGATCGCCCTGGGTGCGTTCATCCTGTGGATCACCTCCGGGGTGTTCCTCGGCATCATCGCGGCGCTCAACCGAGGGCGGTGGATCGACCGGCTTCTGGTCGGCATCTCGCTCGTGGGCTATTCGTTGCCGAGCTTCTTCATCGGCCAGTTGCTCTTGGTCTTCGTGGCGATCAAGTGGCAGTTGTGGCCGATCCCCAACTTCGTCCCACCCTCCGAGGGCCTTGGACTCTGGGCGCAGAGCATCATGCTCCCGTCAGTCACCCTCGCGGCGATCTTCGGTGCCTCCTACGTCCGGCTCACCCGGGCCTACATGTTGGAGACGATGGCCGAGGACTACATCCGGACGGCTCGCGCCAAGGGCGTCAAGGAGTCGGTGGTCGTCCGTCGGCACGGGTTGCGGGCAGCACTGACCCCCATCGTCACCGCAGCCGGCTTGGACCTCGGTGGTCTGCTGGGCGGCGCGATCATCAGTGAACAGGTCTTCAGCTTCCGAGGGCTGGGCTGGACCTCGATCCAGGCCATCACCAACACCGACCTGCCGGTCATCGTGGCGGTCGTCGTGGTGGCTTCCTTCTTCATCGTCGTCGCCAACCTTGTTGTCGACGTCCTCTACGGCGTCATCGACCCACGGGTGAGGATGTCCTGACCATGACCGACACCTCTGCACATTCGACTGCTGGTGCGGCGCCTTCGCCCGCGGCGCCGTCGGCGAAAGCCGCCGGCGAGAAGACGGCATACCTCGATGTCCGTGACCTCAAAGTGCACTTCCCGACCGACGACGGGTTGGTCAAGGCCGTCGATGGGCTGACCTTCAAGCTTGAGCGCGGCAAGACCATCGGCATCGTCGGTGAGTCCGGCTCGGGGAAGTCGGTGACCAGCCAGGGCATCCTCGGGCTGCATCGTCGCACCCGCGCCCGGGCCTCCGGGCAGATCTGGCTGGACGGCGAAGACCTCATGACGGTCTCCGACGAGCGGATGCGCGAGCTGCGTGGCAACAAGATGGCGATGATCTTCCAGGACCCGCTGTCGGCCCTGCACCCCTACTACACGATCGGGTCGCAGATCGTCGAAGCGATCCGGGTGCACCACTCCGACACGTCGAAGTCGGCAGCCAAAGCCCGCGCCGTCGACCTGCTCGGTCTGGTCGGTATCCCCAACCCGACTCGCCGCGTCGACCAATACCCGCACGAGTTCTCCGGCGGTATGCGCCAGCGGGCGATGATCGCCATGTCGCTGGCCAACGACCCGAGCCTGCTCATCGCCGACGAGCCGACGACCGCGCTCGATGTCACCGTCCAGGCCCAGATCCTCGACCTGATGCGCAAGCTGCAGCAGGAGTTCGGCTCGGCGATCATCATGATCACCCACGACCTGGGCGTTGTTGCCGAGATGGCCAACGACATCCTGGTCATGTATGGCGGCAAGGCCGTGGAATACGGCCCGGTCAACGACGTCTTCTACCGCCCCGAACACCCCTACGCCTGGGGCCTGTTGTCGTCGATGCCACGGCTGGACCGGGTCCGCTCAGCGCGCCTCAACCCCGTCCCGGGCAACCCGCCGTCGCTCATCAACATCCCGCCGGGATGCGCGTTCCACCCGCGTTGCCGGTATGCCGCTGAGGTCGCCGGCGACGCGTGCCGCACCCAGGTGCCAGACCTGCTCGGCACGGGACCCGACCATGTCGTCCGCTGCCACCTGGCCCAGTCCCGACGGGCTGAGCTGTTCGCCGCCGACGTCAAGCCGCTGCTGTGACCGCGGGAGGAGCACCCATGACGACCGACACCACCCCAGCGGCCTCGACGAACCCGGCCAGCGCAGCGGTGGGGCGCGCCGGGACGCACGACAGCATCGAGCCGCTGCTGCGGGTGACCGGGCTGACCAAACACTTCCCGCAGTTCCGCCAAACCCTCGTCAAGCGTCCGGACAACCCGGTTCGCGCGGTCGACGGGGTCTCGTTCCACGTCAACCGTGGGGAAACCCTCGGGCTCGTGGGCGAGTCCGGGTGCGGCAAGTCAACGGCCGGACGGACGTTGCTGCGGTTGTTGGAGCCGACAGCGGGGACGATCGAGTTCCAGGGGCGCGACATCACCCACGTGAGCGGTGACGACCTGCGAGTCCTGCGCCGTGAGATGCAAATGATCTTCCAGGACCCCTACGGCTCGCTCAACCCGCGCCAAACCATCGGGTCGATCATCGCCGCGCCCTTCGACATCCAACGGATCACCCCAGAGGGTGGCACCCGCAAGACGGTCCAAGAGCTCATGGCCCGGGTGGGTCTCAACCCCGAGCATTACAACCGCTATCCGCACGAGTTCTCCGGCGGCCAGCGCCAACGCATCGGGGTCGCCCGGGCCATCGCCCTGCAGCCCAAGCTCATCGTGTGTGACGAGCCGGTGTCGGCGCTGGACGTCTCGATCCAGGCCCAGGTCGTCAACCTCCTTGAGGACATCCAGCAGGAGCAGAACCTCGCCTACGTCTTCATCGCGCACGACCTGTCGGTCGTCCGGCACATCGCCGACCGGGTCGTGGTCATGTACCTCGGCAAGATCATGGAAGAGGCCGACCGCGACGAGCTCTACGAGTCGCCCCGGCACCCCTACACCCACGCCTTGCTGTCCGCCGTCCCGGTCCCCGACCCCGACAAGAGCCAGCGCAAGGCCCGGATCCTGCTCAAGGGCGACCTGCCCAGCCCGCAGAACCCGCCCAGTGGCTGCGTCTTCCGGACCCGGTGCCCCAAGGCACAGGACCGTTGTGCCGCCGAGGTGCCAGAGCCGATCGAGCTCACCCCAGGACATCGCGTCGCCTGTCACTTCCCCGAGGAACGTGCCGTTCTCTGATGGCTCGTCTGCTCTTCGTCCACGCCCATCCCGACGACGAGACCCTGGCCACCGGTGTTGCCATTGCGCACTACGTCTTGAGGGGCCACGACGTCGAGGTGCTCACGGCCACCCTTGGTGAGGAGGGCGAGGTCATCCCGCCCGAGCTCGCGCCCCTCACCGCCGACCCGGACGGCGCCCTCGGCCCGTTCCGCCGGGGTGAGCTCGCCACAGCGATCGCCCGGTTGGGGGCGCGGCATACCTTCCTTGGGGCCTTCGGGGACCGTCACCTGACGCCGCGCTGGCGCGACTCCGGCATGGCCGGTATGCCGTCCGCCCACCATCCGCGGGCCTTCGCGGCTGCCGACGTGGCCGAGGTCGCGAGCGTGGTGGCGGCATACCTGCGCGATCGCCGACCGGACGTCGTGGTGACCTACGACCGCGAGGGCGGGTATGGCCATCCGGACCACATCCAGACGCGCCGCGCCGTCGAGGCAGCGCTGGAGCGATTGCAGCCGCACGAGCGTCCGGCCCACTTCTTCGAGATCGTCACCCCCCGATCGTGGGTTGACGACGACCGCCGGTGGCTCGCCGAGCACGTGCCACCTCAGGCCGGTCTGCAGGTGCCTGGCTCGGCTGAGCCGTATGCCGTCTCGGTCGTCGACGACGACGTCGTCACGCATGTCGTCATCGACGATGCGGCCCGGGAGCGTCAGGAGTCGGCGTTGGCTGCCCACCGCACCCAGGTGAGTGTTCACGACGGCTACTACGCCCTGTCCAACAGCATCGCGGCACGGCTCTCGGGCCGGGAGGCCTTCGTCCGGCTCGACCCAGCCAGTGGGGACCGACTGCCGCCCGCGAGTGAGCTGTGGTTCGACGGTCTCCTCGTGGGTGCTCCGTGACTTCCGTGGGTGCCGACGCGGCATACCCGATGGGTGAACCGGTGGACCAGGCGCGGTTCCGGGCGGTGCTGGGGCGATTCGCCACTGGCGTGACGGTGGTGACCTGCGTCGTCGACGGCGCCGACCACGCGATGACGGCCAACTCGCTCACCTCGGTGTCTTTGGCCCCGCCGCTCGTCCTCATCTGCGTCGAGCGCGAGACCCGCTTCCACGAAGCCATCCTGGCCGCCACGCACTGGGGTGTGAGCGTGTTGGGCTCGCCTGCGCGGGGTGCCGCAACGTGGCTCGCGACGCGCGGGCGGCCGCTGGCTGGTCAATTGGATCCCGTTGCGCACCATAGGAGTTCGTTAACGGAGGTGGCCCTGGTGGATGACGCCCTGGCCTGGCTGGAGGTCCGGACCACGGCGGTCCACGACGGCGGCGACCACAGCATCATCGTCGGCGAGGTGGTGTCGCTCGCCCTCGCAGACGACCCGCCGCCGGCTCTCACCTTCTTCCGCGGTCGATACGGTCACCTCGACTGAAGGAGGCCCGTCGGCCCTTCCGGATCACATTGGGTTGTCGTCGAGAAGACCTATGGCGATCGGGAACACTCCCGCGACCCGACGCACGAACGCGGGATGCGGGATGCGGGTCCGGAAGCCCGGCGTGGGTTAGCGTGTGCGAACCGAGCCAGGGGGACGCAACTGCGGACAAGGAGTGTTGTCGTGCGCGAATGGGGCCGGATCCTGGCCAGGTCGATGATCGCGATCGTGGTGCTCGCAGGCGCCTACCTCGCGGTCGCCTGGTGGACCGGCCGCGCGGTTCCTGCGGCGCTGGTCGTCGAGGGCGTCAGCGTCGGCGGGATGACCACCGAACAGGCCACGGAACGCCTGCAGGCCGAGTTCGCGGCGAAGGTCAAGGCCCCGATCAGGGTGGATCTCGCGGGGACGAACTCGTCCTTCTCCCTCGAGCCTGCCACGGCGGGTCTGACGCTGGACCTCCCCGGGACCCTGGCCGGACTCAGCGGCTTCACCGTAGACCCGAGCGTCATCTGGAACCGGCTCAGCGGCCGTCCGGAGCGGCCTCTGCTGGTCCACGTCGACCAGAATCGACTGTCCGAGGCCCTGACGGCGCAGGCCGCGAAGGTGCAGTCGGCGCCTGTTGACGGCACGGTGTCTTTCGTGGGCGGCAAGGTCGTGACGACCCCAGCCCACAACGGCTTGGCATTGCACGTCGATGACGCGGCCCGCAAGATCACCCAGGCCTGGCCTCGGGTCCAGTCGGTGACCGCGGACGCGACGGTCACCGAACCCAAGGTCACCCAAGCCAAACTCGACGCCGCGGTCCGCACCTTCGCCACCCCCGCGATGTCGGGGCCGGTGACCATCGTCATCGGCGACAAGACAGCGGCCGTGACCCCGGAGCAGTATGCCGGTGCCCTGTCCATGGTTCCTGACGCGACCGGGGCCCTTGCCCCGGTCGTGGATACCGAGGCCCTGCGTGGGGTTGTCGTCTCGGCGACGAGCGGCTTCGTGGTGCCCGCTCAGAACGCGTCGATCGTGCTCGAGGGCGGCGCCCCGGTCGTGCGGCCCTCGGTCGCAGGCGTTGCGGTCGACACGACACCGGCCGCCGACCTGCTCGTCAAGGCGATGACCGCTCCCGACCGCCGAATGGCCCTGAGCCTGGTCCCGGCAGCACCCGCGTTGACCACCGAGGCCGCCCAGGCCCTGGGTGTGAAGGAGCTTGTCGCGACCTTCGACTCAACCTTCCCGAACAACCCCGATCGCACCGTCAACCTCACCACGGCCGCCAACACGATCAACGGCACCCTCATCAAACCGGGGGAGGTGTTCAGCCTCAACGGCATCCTCGGCGAGCGCACCGCGGCCAAGGGATATCGCGAGGCCGGTATGATCCTCAACGGCCGTCTGGTGAAGGCGACCGGCGGCGGGGTCTCCCAGATCTCGACCGTCATCTACAACCTCGCCTGGTTCTCAGGAGTCGCGTTGACCGAGCATCAGGCGCATTCGTTCTACATCTCGCGGTATCCCGCCGGCCGGGAGGCGACGGTCAACTGGCCGACCATCGACAACAAGTGGACCAACACGACGCCCTACGGGATGCTCGTCCAGATGTGGGTCTCCGGCAGCCAGGTCCACGGCCGGATGTGGAGCACGAAGGTCTACGACGTCGAGGCGATCGAGGGCCCCCGCACCAACCCGCGGCCGGGGAAGGTGATCCGGGACAGCTCCGCGGGCTGTGTGCCGCAGAGTTCGATCGTGGCCGGCTTCGACATCACGGTGAAGCGGGTCATCCGCAAGGCGGGTGCGGTCGTCAAGACGGAGAGCTACACGACCAAGTACGACGCCGAGGACCAGGTCATCTGCACGTCTGGCTGATGCCTGGTGGCTGACGGCGAGCTGCCTAGCTGCCTAACCGCCCAGCGGCTTGGCAAGGTAGACGTGCCCGTGGTGGTCGCGAAAACCCATGTGACGGTATGCCGCCCGCGCCACCTCGTTGCTGTGCTCCACCTGGAGGTAGACCTGGGGCATGTGGTGTTCCTGCCCGAGGTGAGCCACCGCCGCGACGATGGCCGTCGCCAGCCCCTCACGGCGTCGCTCCGGCGCGACCCACATCGCATGCAGTCCGGCCCACCCCGGATAGATCGACATCCGTGCGGTCGCCACGGGCCGTCCCCCCGCGTCGGATGTGTCTGGGATCGAGAGGAACAGCTGCGACCGTGACCCGGTGAGGATCGCTTCGGCTGGCCCCGGGACGATGCTCCGGTATGCCGCGAACCCCGCCAGCCATTCGGGGCTCAGCCGGGCGTCAGCATCGACTCCAGCAGTGGCCTCGGTCAACTGGGGCAGATCGGCGCAAGAGCCAATCATCGTGAGAGTCGCCGACGCCGGGAGGTAGCCACGGGTGCTCAACACGTCGTTGAGAGGCTCGTCGGTGACCCGGCCCGCCGCGTCGGTGAGCAGGCAGAAGCGGGCGGGAAGCGAGCGGGCGGCATACCACTGCTCGACGATGTCGATCGCGGCGGTGAGGGGCACCCCGGGTCGCCCGACGGTGAGCGCTGAGTTGCCCCGCTGGGTGAAGCCGCTGGACGCGCGCAACAGCCAGTCGCCCAGGTGGTCCTCCTCGACGGCGCGCCAGCCGTCGGCCATGACGGTTTCCAGGGCCTGGACGGTGATGGTCATGACTATCCTGCCTTTCAGCGCCTGGCCCACGTGTGCGGCCGGGCCAGACTCGGCATACTAGAGGGGTCACCCAAGGCCCGTAGGAGGACCGCTCACCATGACCTACGTCATCGCCCAGCCGTGCGTCGATGTCAAGGACAAGGCCTGTATCGAAGAGTGCCCCGTCGACTGCATCTACGAGGGCGAGCGGATGCTCTACATCCACCCCGACGAGTGCGTTGACTGTGGTGCGTGCGAGCCCGTGTGCCCCGTCGAGGCGATCTACTACGAGGACGACGTCCCGTCGGAGTGGTCGGACTACTACAAGGCCAACGTCGAGTTCTTCGACGACCTGGGCAGCCCCGGCGGCGCGGCCAAGCTCGGCCTCATTCCCAAGGACCACTCGATGGTCGCGGCGCTTCCGCCGCAGGCCGCCGAGCACTGAGGCATCGCCCTGCCACTGTCGCCGCCGAGCCTTCCCGACTTCCCGTGGGATTCGCTCGTCCCATTCCGCCGGACCGCGGCCGAGCATCCTGACGGTCTGGTCGACCTGTCGGTCGGCACCCCCGTCGACCCGACGCCGACCGCCGTCCAGGCCGCCCTGGCAGCGGCCGCCGACTCGCCGGGCTATCCGCTCACCGTCGGAACGTCGGCTCTGCGCGAGGCCGTCGCGGCCTGGTTCGAGCGTCGTCGCGGCGTGCCCGGGGTCGCGCCGGAGGCGGTCCTCCCGACCATCGGCAGCAAGGAACTGGTGGCGTGGCTGCCGACCCTGTTGGGGGTCGGCCCGGGCGACCTCGTGGGGATCCCCGCCGTGGCGTATCCGACCTATGACGTAGGCGCGCGGCTTGCGGGGGCTCGTCCCGTCGTGGTCGACGGCCTGGCCGCCCTCGGGCCGCTCACCCCGTCGACGACGCCGAAACTGGTGTGGCTCAACAGCCCTGGAAACCCCACAGGTGCCGTCCTTCCGGTGGAACATCTCGCCAAGGTCGTCGCGTGGGCCCGTCGGCATGGTGTCGTGGTCGCCTCGGACGAGTGCTATGCCGAGCTGGACTGGCGTCAGCCCGATTCGCGAAGACCGGGGCCGCGGCATACGACGCCGTCCATCCTCGACCCCGCGGTGTGCGGCGGCAGCCACGAGGGGTTGCTCGCGGTCTACTCGCTGTCCAAGCAGTCCAACCTCGCCGGCTACCGGGCGGCGTTCGTCGCCGGTGACCCGGCACTGGTCGCCGGTCTGGTTGAGGTGCGTCGGCACGCCGGGATGATGATGCCGGGCCCGGTCCAGGCCGCGATGACGGTGGCGCTGGGCGATGACGAGCACGTGGCGGAGCAGCGACTGCGCTATGGCGTGCGCCGGGAGATCCTCATGGAGGCGCTTGGCACTGCGGGGTTCCGGATCGACCATTCGGAGGCGGGGCTCTATCTCTGGGCGACCCGGGACGAGGACTGCTGGGACACGGTGGGCTGGTTGGCGCAGCGCGGGATCCTCGTGGCGTCGGGGTCCTTCTACGGCGAGGCAGGGCGCCGACATGTGCGCGTGGCGCTCACTGCGACCGACGAGCGCATCTCCGCTGCCGCCGGTCGGTTGTCGTAGGCGTCACATCGCCTGGCCCCAGCGGCTCCGGTAACGTCCGGTTCAGCCACGGTATGCACCATGTTCGCCTGATGAAGGGATGGTCATGACCGAGACCGCGACAACCGCCACTCTCCAGGTCGCCGAGCGCACGGCCACGTTGGGGATCATCCCTGCAGCCGTGGGTGAGCCCGGCGTCAACGTCGGAGCACTGCTCAAGGACACCGGGCACGTCACCTATGACGCCGGGTTCGTCAACACGGCGGCGTGCAAGAGCGCCATCACCTACATCGACGGCGACGTCGGCGTCTTGCGCTATCGCGGCTATCCCATCGAGCAGTTGGCGGAGAAGTCGACCTACGTCGAAACGGCATACCTGCTCATCTATGGCGACCTGCCGACGCCGAGCCAGTTGGCCGATTTCGACTCGCGCATCCGCCATCACACGATGCTCCACGAGGATCTTCGCAATTTCTTCTCGGGCTTCCCGCGGGACGCTCACCCCATGCCCGTGCTGTCCTCGGCGGTCAGCGCCCTGTCGACGTTCTACCAGGACTCGCTCGACCCGTTCGACCCGCAGCAGGTCGAGATCTCGACGATCCGGCTGCTGGCCAAGCTGCCGACGATCGCGGCCTATGCCTACAAGAAGAGCATCGGGCAGCCGTTCCTCTACCCCGACAACACCCTGTCGTTGCCGGAGAACTTCCTGCGGATGACCTTCGGCACACCGGCCGAGCCCTACGAGGTCGATCCGGTGCATGCCAAGGCCCTGGACCTGCTGCTGCTCCTGCACGCCGACCATGAGCAGAACTGCTCGACCTCCACGGTGCGGCTCGTCGGCTCCTCCCACGCCAACCTCTTCGCGTCGGTCTCGGCCGGCATCAACGCGCTGTTCGGGCCGCTGCACGGCGGCGCCAACCAGGCCGTCCTGGAGATGCTCGGACGCCTGCAGGCTTCCGGGGAGTCACCTCAGTCGTTCATGAACCGGGTGAAGAACAAGGAGGGCGGCGTCCGCCTCATGGGCTTCGGCCACCGGGTCTACAAGAACTACGACCCCCGCGCCTCGCTCATCAAGGCGGCAGCCGATGACGTGCTGGCCAAGCTTGGCGTCGATGACCCGTTGCTCGGCCTCGCCCAAGACCTTGAGGCCATCGCACTCGCCGACGAATACTTCGTCCAGCGTCGTCTCTACCCGAACGTCGACTTCTACACCGGGCTCATCTACAAGGCGATGGGTTTCCCGACGAAGATGTTCACGGTCCTGTTCGCCCTCGGTCGGTTGCCCGGGTGGATCGCCCAATGGCGCGAGATGATGGGCGACCCCGAGACCAAGATCGGCCGCCCGCGTCAGATCTACGTCGGGGCCGCGACGCGCGACTACGTGGGGATCGACTACCGCTGAGCCCGGGGGACCGGCCGGTGGGTCCCTGGTCTGCGGGTGGCCGGGGCTCGGTCCGGGGCTCGGTCAGGGCGTGGCCGCCAGCGTGATGACCACCGATCCCGTGGTCGGTGGTATCGCGTTCGGCCAAGCCTGCGGGTCGGCTCTCGTCCAGGACCGCCCGTCCGCGTCGACGTCGATGACGCCGAGTGCGTCCCCGCGGGCCACCGCCCACGACGCGATCGCCCAAGCGGTGGCTCCGTCAGCGGCGGCAGTGACGGTCCTTCCGGACACGACCGGCTCGATCCCGAACTCCGCCTTAAGCGCCGTGCCCACAGCGGTCGATGCCGGTCGCGTCGACGGCTGGGCCAGGCGGCATACCAGGGTCGCTGGGGCCGACCCGGTCAATGCAGCGGCCAGCGGCTGCGCCTCGTCTTCGTGCTGTGCGTATGCCGTGGGTGCGGCGCTGCGCTGGACGTCCTGGGCAACCTCGGTGAGGGGACGGGTGAGGTAGTCCTTGACCTTGACGAGCTTGTCGTAGAACGCGTTGCTGGCATAGACCGGGTCGAGGATCTGCTCGACGGTCCCCCAGCCTTGGCTTGGTCGCTGTTGGAACAGGCCCACAGAGTCTCGGTCGCCATAGCGCAGATTGCGCAGCTTTGACTCCTGCATCGCGGTCGCGATCGCGATCGTCGCGGCGCGCGTCGGAAGCCCGCGTCGCACCGCCACCGCAGCGATGGTGGCGGCGTTCCCGGCCTGCTCCGGCGTGATCTCGACCCGCTGGGACGGGGCCAGGGTCCAACACGCCGGGGGGTTGAAGGCGTCGCGGATCATCCGGACCCCCACCACCCCGGCGACCGCGAGCACAGCGACCAGCCCCGCCGCCAAGGCGCGCAACAGCCGCCGTCGGCGCGGCGAAGGGGGTTGCTGTTCGGCGAGAACCAAGCCCGCGGGGGTGCGCGGCATACGCGATCGTGGTCCGGTCAGTCGTTGGCGTGCAGGGCGGCGTTGAGCGCGATCCCGTGCCCGTCCCGGGATCGGACGACGACCGCGCCGGTCACCGAGTCGCGCAGGAAGATCAGGTTGTCCTGCCCGGACAACTCGCGGGCCTTGACGACCTGACCGTCCGGGAGAGAGACCTTGGTGCCGGCCGTGACATAGAGCCCGGCCTCGACCACGCAGTCGTCGCCGAGGGCGATCCCCAGGCCCGATTCAGCACCGAGCAGGCAGCGCTGCCCGATCGAAACGCGCTCGGTGCCGCCGCCGGAGAGGGTTCCCATCGTCGATGCGCCACCACCGATGTCTGAGCCGTCGCCGACGACGACGCCTTGGGAGATCCGCCCTTCGACCATCGAGGCCCCCAGGGTGCCGGCGTTGAAGTTGACGAATCCTTCGTGCATGACCGTCGTGCCGGGGGCCAGGTGAGCGCCCAACCGCACCCGGTCGGCGTCGGCGATCCGGACACCCGACGGGACGACGTAGTCGAGCATCCGCGGGAACTTGTCGACGCCGAAAACGGTCACCGCTCCGTATTCGGCACGCAGCCGAGCCCGCGTCGTCTCGAACCCGTCGACGGCACACGGGCCGCGGCTGGTCCACACGACGTTGGGCAGGACAGCGAAGATGCCCGTGAGGTTGATCGAGTTGGGCGCCATGACCCGGTGGCTCAGCAGATGCAGGCGCAAATAGGCGTCCGTCGTGTCCGCCGGGGGCGCGTCGAGATCGGCGATGACCAGCACGACCGCCTGGGCCACCTTGCGGACCTTGTCCTTGCCGGCCAGCGCAGCCAACTGTGTCGGCGCCGCGACGTCGTCGGGCGGCGTGCCGAGCGCAGGCTGAGGGAACCAGACGTCCAGCACGTCGCACTGCCTGGTCACCGTGGCCAACCCGAAACCCCATGCCGTGCGCTCGCTCATGGCCCTCAGCCTAGGTGAGGGTGCCCACGGCGCCGGGTCTCATCCACAGGTCGCGGGCGCAGCGTGCCAGGCGCGCCGATGGGAGGCATACCCCTAGCCTGGGCGGTATGCCGCCCACTGCGCCCTCGCTGGACCTCGCCCTCGACGTCGTGTCCCTCACCGCTGCCGTCTGCGATATCGAGTCAGTGAGTGGTGATGAAGGGCCGCTGGCGGATGCCGTCGAGGCTGCCCTCGCCGCGCTGCCGCACCTGGAGGTCATTCGGGACGGCAACACGGTCGTGGCGCGCACCGCCCTCGGGCGTTCCGAGCGGGTCGTCATCGCCGGTCACCTGGACACCGTGCCGCTGACGCGGCATACGCCGAACCTCCCGACCCGGCGCGAGGGTGACCAGCTGGTCGGCCGGGGGACGGTCGACATGAAAGGCGGCGTCGCCGTCATGCTCAAGCTGGCCGCCGCCCTGCCGGCGCCCAACCGCGATGTCACCTTCTGCTTCTACGACTGCGAAGAGGTCGACTCCGAGCGAAACGGCCTGCGCCGGGTCGCCGAAAACCGGCCGGACCTGCTCGTCGCCGACTTCGCGGTGCTCATGGAGCCGACCGACGGGACGGTCGAAGGCGGCTGCAAGGGCACGCTGCGGGCCGAGGTCCGCACCCACGGCGTCGCCTCCCACTCAGCGCGGCCATGGATGGGACACAACGCGATCCACGACGCAGGTGAGATCCTGGCCCGGTTGGTCTCCTATGCGGCGCGGGTCGTCGACGTCGAGGGACTGACCTATCGCGAGGCCCTGCAGGCAGTCCTCATCACAGGAGGGACTGCTGCCAACGTCATCCCCGACGCGTGCACGGTGACCGTCAACTACCGCTACGCCCCGGACCGGTCCGAGGACGAGGCGGTCGCGCACGTCCGAGAGGTCTTCAGCGGTTTCGAGCTCGAGATCACCGACAACGCCGGGGGAGCGCGGCCAGGGCTGGACCGGCCCGCCGCCCGCGCGTTCGTCGACGCGCTCGGGGTCCCGGTCCAGGCCAAGGAGGGCTGGACCGACGTCGCTCGGTTCGCCGGACTCGGCGTGCCCGCCGTCAACTTCGGGCCGGGCAACCCGCTGCTGGCCCACATGGACGACGAACGCGCCCCTGTCGCGCAGTATGTTGCCGCCGAAGAGGCGATGCTGCGCTGGTTGCAGGGCTGATCCGGGCCGATCGCCCGACACGGTGTTCGTGGGTGTGGCGCTGCGAGGTGTATGCCGCGCGTTCGGCCACACGGTGCCGCGCCGCAACGACCGCCACTCGCGAGGAGGCGGCTGTGACGGACACCCCGCGCGGTCGGTTACCGTTGCCCCCGTGAACGGCAAGGACCGGCGACGGTCGTACCAGAAGGGTCCGGTGACCCTGCGCGGCCAGCGGGTGCCGTCGACGACCACCGACCAGCGGTTGCTGGACAGCCGCGGATCCACCGAATGGCTGCACACCGACCCCTGGCGGGTCATGCGGATCCAGTCGGAGTTCGTCGAGGGCTTCGGAGCCCTCGCCGAGCTGGGCCCCGCGGTGAGCGTGTTCGGGTCGGCGCGGCTGGGAGCCAGCCACCCGGCATACGAGATGGGCGTCCAGGTGGGGCGCAAACTGGCCGAAGCCGGGTATGCCGTCATCACGGGCGGCGGCCCGGGCCTCATGGAGGCGGCCAACAAGGGAGCCTTGGAAGCCGGCGGCACCTCGGTCGGGTTGGGCATCGAGCTGCCGTTCGAGACCGGTCTCAACGACTACGTCGACCTGGGTGTCAACTTCCGCTATTTCTTCGCCCGCAAGACGATGTTCGTCAAGTACGCCCGCGGCTTCATCGTGTTGCCGGGCGGGATGGGCACGCTCGATGAGCTGTTCGAGGCGCTCACCCTCGTCCAGACCGGCAAGATCACCCGGTTCCCCGTCGTGCTGGTCGGCGTCGACTACTGGGCCGGCTTGGTCGGTTGGCTGCGCGCCACGCTCGTCGAACACGGCACCATCGCCCCCGACGACGTCGATCGCATCCTGGTCACGGACGACATTGACCACGCGGTCCGGTTCGTCGTGGACGAGGACAAGGACCTGGGGGAGGCTCGCTGATGTGGCTTGCGCTCGTGGTTGCGGTGGTTCTCGTCGGGCTGACTGTCGCGGCCGTCCTCGGCCGGATCGACGGGTCGCTCGTCGAACCCACCACCTCGCTGTCGTATGTTCCGCTGCCCGACGAGCCGCTCACCGCGGAGGACGTCCGGCAACTGCGCCTGGACACGGGGTTGCGCGGCTATCGGATGGACCAGGTCGACGAGGTCATCGATCGGCTCAGTGCTGAGCTCACGCAGCTGCGCAACGACCTCGCAGCTGTGTCGGAAGTGGAGGCTCGGGTGCCCCACGTCGACGTCGTGCCGACCCCCGAACCCCCGTCTGTTGCCGAACCCCAGTCCGCGCCTGAACCCCTGCCCGCGGCCAGTCTGGACGCCGGTATGCCGTCCCCCTCGCCCTTTACCCGTCCACCGGACAACGCTGAGGGCTGAGCGGATGGCTGCTGTCACCGTCGAACGGGTCGTGCCGCGCCCGATCGAGGCCGTCTGGGCGGTGGTGAGCGACCTCGCTGGACATCGGGTGCCCCTCACTCGGATCCACACCGACCCCGGGCCGGCAGACGTTGGGTGGGGCTTTGTTGCCTTGACCGGGGTGGGGCGGCTTCGCTTCGCCGATCGGATGGTCGTCACCCGGTGGCGGCCACCGACCGATGGTCAGGCTGAGTTTGCCGTGGTCAAGACCGGCCGTTGGCTCAGCGGCTGGGCGACCGTCCGCCTGACCGACGCGGGCGGCGGGTCCACCCGGCTCACCTGGCGCGAGGAGATCGTCCCGCACCCGTATGCCGTCGGACGCCTGGCCGCGCCACTCACCGATCGCGCGGTGTTCGCGATCTTCCGTCGGGCTATCGCCGATCTCGCGGCCCGGGCATGAGCCAGCCGTCGGTCGTCAGGGGAGCGGACGGCATACCCCGATGTGCCTGGGGAGCGTCCACGGCGGACTACATCGCCTACCACGACGCGGAGTGGGGCGTCCCCCTGCACGGGGAGCGCGAGCTGTTCGAGCGGCTCACCCTTGAGGCGTTCCAGTCCGGGCTGTCTTGGCTCACGATCCTGCGCAAGCGGGAGGGGTTCCGAGCGGCCTTCGCCGGGTTCGACCCCGAACGGGTGGCCGGGTTTGGGCCGGAAGACCGGGCCAGGCTGATGGCCGACCCGGGGATCGTTCGCAACGGCCGCAAGATCGACGCCGCGATCCACAACGCCGCCGCCGTCGTTGACCTGCGGGCCGACGGAGGCCTCGACGCTCTGGTCTGGTCGCACGCCCCGCCCGAACATCGTCGGCCCCGGACCATGGCCGAGCTGCGGCCCACGTCGCCCGAGTCGGTGGTCCTGACCAAGACGCTCAAGACGCGCGGGTTCGTCTTCCTCGGCCCGACCACCCTGTATGCCGCGATGCAGGCCTGCGGCTTGGTTGATGACCACCTTGAGGGCTGTCACCGAGCCGGGGTGGACCGATGACCACGCCGAACCGTGCGCGCCCGTTCGGCCGGGCGGATGCCCTGCTGGATCGGGTCCTCGGAGGTCATTGGGTCCTGCAGGTCGTCGTCCTCTACGCCTTCGCCCGCATCATCACCACGGTGATGATGGCGATCGTCGCCCCGTCCCAGGCACCAGCGGCGATGACTGACGGCGAAGCCGTGGGCTACATCGGGTTCACCCGGCTGTGGGACGGCGAGTGGTACGAAATCGTCGCGACCGAGGGCTACCCGAGCGAGGTGCCGCGCGACGCGAGTGGCCACGCACGGCAAAACGCGTGGGCGTTCTATCCCCTTTTCCCCTTCCTGGCTCGGGCCGTCATGGCGGTCACGGGCCTAACCTTCGCCGCGGCGGCCTCGACCCTAGCCCTGGTGTTGGGGTTCGGGGCCGCCGTCGCCATGGCGAGGCTGCTGCGACCGCGACTGGGCCGGGTGGCTGCCCTGCTCGTGGTCACCCTGTATGCCGTGTTCCCGTCCTCGCCCGCCCTGCAGGTCGCCTACACCGAATCCTTGGCGATGCTGCTCTTGTGTGGCTATCTGCTGGCTTTGAGCCGTGAACGGTGGCTTGTTGCCACGGGGCTCGCGCTGCTCATCGGCGTCACCCGACCGATCGCCCTGCCCCTCGGAGTGGTCACCGTGGTCGCTCTGTGGATCCGCTGGCGACGGCGGGCCAGCACACCGATCGAGGCTGGCGAGCGCGTCGCCGCGCTCGCCAGCCTCGTCGGCTGCGGCGTCGCAGGCCTGCTCTGGCCAGGCATCGCCTGGTTGGCCACGGGAGAGCGCTCGGCCTATGTCGACACGATGGGTGCGTGGTCGCTGACCGGTCAGGTCCAGTTCCTCGAACCGTGGTTCTCTATTCCGCGCTACTACCTCGGTGAGTGGGGGCCGTGGCTGTTCGCCGTGACGGTCGCGCTGCTCGTCGTGGCCATGCTCGGTCCCTGGGCCCAGCGCTTGGGGCCCGAGCTTCGGGTGTGGCCCGCGGTCTACGCGGCATACGTCATCACGGTCCAGACGCCGGGGACCAGCACGGCCCGTTACTTGCTGCCGATGTTCCCCTACCTCGCGGTCCTGCTCGGCGTGGCCGGGTCGCCGGGGCGCGGGCGCGGCATACCCACGACGCTTCGTGCCGTGGTCCTCGCGGCCGCCTTCCTCTGGTTGCAGTGGAAGTGGATCTCGGTGGTCTGGCTCTTCACGCCGCCGGTCGACTTCGCGCCCTAGTGGCTCCGGTCGCGATCACCGACCTTCGAAGACCGGCTTCTGCTTGGCCAGGAACGCGTCGACGGCGACCCGGTGGTCGTTGGCCGCGCCCGTGGCGTTCATGAGCTCACTCTCGAAGGCCAGCGCCTCTGTGAGGTCGTGGGTCGCGCTGTAGGCGACCGCCCGACGCATTGCCCCATAGGCGAGGGTCGGTCCGGAGGCGAGTTTGGTGGCCAGGGCGGCAACCTCGCCCGCGAAGTCGTCCGCGGTGACAACCGTGGTGACCAGCCCCAACTCCAGGCATTCGGCGGCCGACAGGGTGCGGGGGAGCAGCAGCAGTTCCTTGGCCTTGGCCACGCCGACCAGGCGAGGCAGCCAGAACGACGATCCGGTGTCACACGACAGGGCGATCCCCGCGAATGCGAGGTTCATCCCGCCACCCTCCACCATGATGCGGAAGTCGGCACCCATGGCGATCGAGGCGCCCGCGCCGGCCGCGACACCGTTCATCGCCGCGATGACCGGCTTGTTCATCGTCGCCAGCATCTCGGCAACCGGGTTGTAGTGCTTCGTGACGGTCACGCCCAGGCCCTCGTCACCGGCCATCAGCCCGGCGATGTGCTCCTTGAGGTCTTGGCCAACGCAGAACGCCCTCCCGTTGCCGGTGATGACGACGCAGCGCACCGCTGGGTCCTCGGCCACCTGACGGATGGTCGGCACGAGCAGGTCTTTGGTGGCCAGGTCGAGGGAGTTCATCGCGTCGGGGCGGTTGAAGGTCACGGTCGCGATGCCGCCCTCGATGTGCAGCAGGACGGGCGCGGTGTCGGCGGCGTGGTCGTCGGTCATGGGCCCCATCGTGCCGCACGACGATTTCGCCGGAGCACGGTAGACGCGTGATAATGGTCTCCGGCGCAGTCCGCGGGTCGTGAATCTGCCGACACCCCTGGCCTGCGGCGCACGAGTTTCCGAGGAAGGGGAACCCATGGCGGCGATGAAGCCGAGGACCGGAGATGGTCCGCTTGAGGTCACCAAGGAAGGCCGCGGGATCGTTCTGCGGATGCCCCTGGAAGGTGGCGGGCGGCTTGTCGTCGAGATGACTCCCGACGAGGCTGCGGCCCTGCGTGACGCAATTCAAGGGTGCGACGGCGTGCGCTGACCCAACCAGACGGCCGGCGGGCCCCTGTTCCGACGAGGAACGGGGGCCCGCCGTCGTTGGTGGACCCGGTCGCGGGCCTCGCTGGCTCAGCGTTTGACGGCGACCAAAAGCCCGTCGCCCACAGGGAGCAACGTGGTCGCGAAGGCCTCGTCCTCGCGCACCGCCTTGCCCAGGTCACGCAAGGTCCGGGTCCGGTCGTCGCGAGCAGCCGGATCGGCCACCTGGTCGTGCCAGAGCATGTTGTCCAGGGCCAGCACCCCGCCGGGGCGCAACAGCCTGGTCGCCTCCCGCACGTAGGCCGGGTATTCGTCCTTGTCACCGTCCACGAAAGCCAGGTCGTATGCCGCGTCCGTCATCCGCGCGAGCACGTCCAGGGCCCGCCCGAGGATGACCCGGGTGCGTTGGTGCGCGATCCCGGCTGCTGCGAAAGCATCCTTGGCAGCGCGCTGGTGGTCGGCGTCGATGTCGATGGTCGTGAGGATGCCGTCGGACGGCATACCGGCCAGCAGCCAGAGCCCCGAGACCCCGGCGCCGGTCCCGATCTCCACGACGGCCTTCGCGGCGCTGGCCGCGGCGAGCATCCGCAGAGCGGCTCCGGTCGCTTGGCCCACTGGCACCGCACCCAGTGCCAGGCCTCGCTCGCGGGCCTCCTCCACGGTGGGGGACTCGGCGACGAACTGCTCGGCATACGCCCAGCTGGCAGCACGGTTGGCACTCATAGAGGAACCCTAGCCCGCACCGCCGAGTCTCGATCGGCTGAGCTCAGGGGTGGATCGGTGGAATACCAGGGTTGACCCCGATGGTTGGCACACCCACAGGCAGGGCACAGTCATCGCATGGACGTCCAGGGAACCCTGGAGCCAGCACAATCGTCAGAAGTCAAAGGCTGCGAAAGGCGCGAGGTAGTGACCGACACCCTGACCCGTCCCCTCACCGGGAGCGACCTGACCCCCACCGAGGGGGCCGGGTGGACGCCTCCCACCTGGGAGGAGATCGTCACGCAGCATTCGGCGCGTGTCTATCGGCTGGCCTATCGGCTCACCGGCAACCCACACGACGCCGAAGATCTCACCCACGACGTGTTCGTCCGGGTGTTCCGGTCGCTCAACTCATACACCCCCGGCACCTTCGAGGGCTGGCTGCACCGGATCACGACCAATGTGTTCCTGGACAAGATGCGTCGCAAGCAGCGCATCCGGTTCGATGCCCTCCCCGACGACGCCGCGAGCCGGATGGCCACCAGCGCCCCCGGGCCGGAGCAGGTCTACGCGGACACTCACTTCGACGACGACGTGCAACGGGCGCTGGATGCCCTTGCCCCCGAGTTCCGGGCCGCGGTCGTCCTGTGTGACATCGAGGGCCTGTCCTACGAGGAGATCGCGGCCACCTTGGGGATCAAACTCGGGACCGTCCGCTCGCGGATCCACCGGGGTCGCGCCGCCCTGCGCGAGTCGTTGGCCCACCGAGCTCCTGGCGCCGCCTCGTCGCCCGCCCCTGTCGCTGCCCGCGTGCCCTCACCCGTGCCGACCGCAGCGCCCGCGCGTGCGGCGACACGGCACGGCATACCCCGTCCTGGCCGGCTCCGCCCGGCTGCGCGCCAGGGAGCGTGATGTCCCGACACCTCGGCGACCAACTCAGCGCCTACGTCGACCGCCGGCTCCCCGGGTCGGCGTTGTTGGCGTGGGATCGGCATGTGCTCGTCTGCACCCAATGCCGGTATGCCGTCGACCAAGAACGTGGGCTGCTTGCCTCCCTGCGTAGCGCTCCCGAGCCATGTGTCTCCGAGAGCCTGCAGGCCTTGCTGATGGGCATGGGTGGGACCTCAGCGAATGCCCGGTTCATTGCGGCAGCTGCTGCGACCGGGGCGATGCCGGAGAGCACACCATCGATCCCGGCCGCGCCCTACCTCGTTCGCGGGATGCGCCTGCCCACCGTTTCACCAGCCGGCCCTCCCCGACACCGATCGGCCCGTCGCGCAGCCCTCGTTGCCGGCTTGGCGGCTGGGGCCTCGGCTGCCGCCGCTTGGACGGTCGGCCTTGCTCCCGTGGCGGCCAGCGGAAGTCCCATCGGACCCCCCGCACCGGTGCGTGTGGGCGCGCCCAACGGTCTGGGCGCGGCATACTCGGGCATGTTGTCCTTCCCGGTGAGCCAGGTGGGCCTGACCACCGGCCGATCCACCGTAAGCACCACGTCAACCACCACGTCGACCACAATGCAGAGCACGGAGACACCCGGCCGATGAGCGAGCACCCCGACCGTCCGGCAGTCGACCCGGGCGCGGGAGAGCCGCCAGCGCCGTGGGCCAGCAGCGGTTCGCCGGTCGGCGCACCCGACACCCAGGGCGAGCCCACCCAGGTGTTGGACAGCGTCCCGACGGCCCCCCTGAGTCAGTCGTTCCCGCCACCGCCGAGTGGTGGGGTCTTCGGACCGCCGTATGCCGCACCCCCACCTCCCGACCTGGGGCCCGACTACCCGCCTGTCGGGCCCGGGCCGACCGCTGAGCGGTCGACAGGACACGCGCCGGGCGGCTTCCCGGCCCCTGGCTTCCCGGCCCCTGGTTACCCGGCCCCTGGTCACCCGCCGGCTGGCACCTCGCCCGCGATGGCCTACCCGAGCCTGGGAGCCAGCCAGACCCCGGCACCCCGTTCGCGGCTGGGCGCTGGGGCACTGGCGTTGGCAGCCGTCGTCGGCCTGGTCGCCGGGCTGCTGGGTGGTGCCGTAGGCAGCGCGCTGGTCAACCGCGGGGTGGCGGTGACACAGGGGCAGTCACCGTTGCCGGCGCCGCTGCCGGGAGCGACGACCCGGCCGGAGGGCAGCATCGCCAAGATCGCCGCCACTGCCTTGCCCTCGGTTGTGACGGTCACGATCGTGACCGCGGACGCCACGGGCAACGGGTCGGGGTTCGTTATCGACCGCGCCGGCCACATCCTCACCAACAACCACGTCGTGTCCGGCGCCACCGGCGCGGGGGAGATCACCGTCGAGTTCGTCGACGGAACGTCGCTGCCGGCTCGCATCGTCGGCCGAGACTCGTCGTATGACCTGGCTGTGCTCGCCGTCGACCGGACCGAACTGACCCCCCTTCAGTGGGGCCGCTCAGCGGATGTCGTTGTCGGCGACGGCGTGATCGCCGTCGGCGCCCCGCTGGGCCTGGAAGCCACCGTGACGAGCGGGATCGTCTCGGCCCTCAACCGGCCGGTCACTGCCGTGGGCGGCGACGAGCGAAGCTTCATCAACGCGATCCAGACTGACGCGGCGATCAACCCCGGCAACTCGGGTGGTCCGCTGTTGGACATGTCCGGGCGCGTCGTCGGGATCAACTCGGCCATCGCCCGCGATCCCGGGTCGAGCTCGGTGGGCAACATCGGCGTGGGTTTCGCCATTCCCAGCGACCAGGCCGCCAAGACGGCTCAGCAGCTCATCGCCACTGGCAAGGCCGAACACCCGATCATCGGGGTCAAGCTGGACAGTCAGTACAGCGGCGAGGGCGCCCGCATCGCCGCACCGGGAGGGGTGTCTCCCGGCACGTCCGCCGAGGCTGCCGGGCTGCAGGACGGTGATGTTGTCGTGCAGTTCGACGGCAAGAAGGTGGCGGGAGCCAACCAGCTGGTTGTGGCGATCCGGGCGAAGAACGTGGGCGATACAGTGCGACTCACGGTGCGGCGCGCGGGACAGACCGTGGACGTCACCTTGACCCTGCAGGCGTCCAACTAGCGGCAGACCCGCCGCTGCGGGCGAAGGAGGAGGTGAGGACGTGTTCGACATCAATGGGTGGGAAGTCATCGTCCTGGCCATCGTCGCCGTGATCGTCCTCGGCCCGGAGCGACTGCCGGTGTATGCCGCGAAGCTGGCTCGCGCGGTGCGCCAGCTCAAGACCCTCGCCGACGGCGCCCGGGCTCAGCTCAAGGAGCAACTCGGGCCCGACTTTGACGACGTCAACTGGCGCCAGTACGACCCCCGGCAGTATGACCCGCGCAAGATCGTGCGTGATGCCCTGATGGACACCGACCCATCACCGGCCGGGACCGCAGGGCCGTCGGACACCCGGGTCTGGGCGCCCGAGACACCGCCCGGGGGCGCGGCATACGATCCGGGGAAGCCGACCCCGTGGGACACCGACGCGACCTGACCGGCGCTCCGGTCCGGAGGACACCGGCGACGGCGTCAGCGTTTGACGGGGCTGACCCCGAGGGAACGGCCGGACAACCCTCGCGAGCGTTGGGCCAGGGTTCGCGCGATGGCGCGCAGGACGACAGCAGCCGGGGAGTCGGGGTTGCTCAGCACCACGGGAGTGCCCGAGTCGCCGCCTTCGCGCAGGTCCGTGTCGAGCGGCACCTGTCCGAGCAGCGGCACGGGCGCCCCGATCAGCCTGGTCAGCGAGTCGGCCACGGTCTGACCGCCGCCGGAGCCGAAGATCTCCTGGCGCGACCCGTCAGGCAGCTCCAGCCACGACATGTTCTCGACGACGCCCACGACCCGCTGATGGGTCTGCATGGCAATCGACCCAGCCCGCTCGGCCACCTCTGCCGCCGCCTGCTGAGGGGTCGTCACGACGAGGATCTCGGCCGTGGGCACGAGCTGACCGATGGAGATCGCGATGTCACCCGTGCCCGGCGGTAGGTCGAGCAGCAGGATGTCCAGGTCGCCCCAGAACACGTCGCCGAGGAACTGCTGCAGGGCCCGGTGCAGCATCGGACCGCGCCAGACGACCGGCTGGTTGCCGGGGACGAACATCCCGATCGAGATGACCTTCACGTCGTGGGAGATGGGGGGCAAGATCATGTCGTCGACCTGGGTCGGGCGGCCGGTCACCCCGAGCATCCGGGGGATCGAGAAGCCGTGGACGTCGGCGTCGACCACCCCGACCTTGAGCCCCTCGGCGGCCAGCGCTGCAGCGAGGTTGACGGTGACCGACGACTTGCCGACGCCGCCCTTGCCGGAGGCCACGGCATACACCCGGGTCAGTGACCCGCTCTTGGCGAACGGGATCTCCCGCTCGGCAACCCCGCCGCGCAGTTGCGTGCGCAAGGCGGCGCGCTGCTCGTCGCTCATGACGTCGAGCGACACGTCCACGGAGACCACGCCGGGGACTCGCAGGAGGGCATCGGCGGTCTCGCGGCGCAGGGTGTCCTTCATCGGGCAGCCCGCGACGGTGAGGTAGATCTCAAGTGCGACGTGCCCCGACTCGTCGACCGTGACCGACTTGACCATGCCCAGCTCGGTGACCGGCTTGCGGATCTCGGGGTCGTTGACCTTGGCGAGGGCGGCGAGGAGGGCGTCTTGGGTGGGCGGCGCGGCGACAGGCATAGGCGCCATCGTATGCGGGTCACGGCCCGATCGTGGTCCGCGTCATACCGGTCGGGTATGCCGCGCTGCTAGCGTCGCAGTGGACCCTGGGCCGAACCGGCCAGGCGTCGCTCGCCGCCTGTTGAAGGAGCGCCATGCGCCACCCCAAGGACTTCTACGCACCGCTTGCCGTTGGCGCCCCCATGCCGCTGCGCGCGGTGCCAGCCCGACCGTCGCGGGTCATCCACTTCTTCGACCCGAGCAACGCCAAGATGGCGGCCAAGATCCCCGAGATGGTGGGGACCGTCGACGTGCTCTTGGGCAACCTCGAGGACGCCGTCAAGGCCGACAACAAGGAGGCCGCACGGGCTGGGCTCGTCGCGATCGGCAAGGCAACCGACTTCGGTGACCTCACCCAACTGTGGACCCGGGTTAACGCCCTGGACAGCCCGTGGGTGCTCGATGACCTCACGACGCTGGTGACCGAGATCGGCGACAAGCTCGACGTCATCATGGTCCCCAAGGTCCAAGGCCCCGAAGACATCCACTATGTCGACCGCCTGCTGGCCCAGCTCGAAGCCAAGGCGGGTCTGACCCGCCCGATCCTCATCCACGCGATCCTCGAAACGGCCCGGGGGATGGCCAACGTCGAACAGATCTGCTTCGCGTCCCCGCGGATGCAGGGCCTGTCGCTCGGGCCTGCCGACCTGGCCGCGGACCGCCGGATGAAGACGACCCGGGTCGGCGGCGGCCACCCCGGTTACCTGGTCCGCCAGGACCCCCCCCGCGGCGACATCGCGGCCGAGCGGACGATCTACCAGCAGGACCTCTGGCACTACACGATCGCCCGGATGGTCGACGCCTGCGCGATGGCCGGGATCTTCCCCTACTACGGCCCGTTCGGCGACATCAAGGACGTCGTCGCCTGTGAGGACCAGTTCCGTAACGCCTTCCTGCTCGGCTGCGTCGGTGCGTGGTCACTGCACCCCGCGCAGATCGCCATCGGCAAGAAGGTGTTCAGCCCGTCGGCCGCCGACGTGGCCCACGCCCGCCGGGTCGTCGCTGCCATGGGCGATGGGACCGGCGCCGTCATGCTCGATGGCAAGATGGAAGACGACGCCAGTCTCAAGCAGTGCCTGGTCATGCTTGAGTTGGCCGAGCGCCTGGCCAAGACTGATCCCGAGCTCGCCAGCCTGTATGCCGCCCCGACCCCCGAACCGACGGCTCCCCCGGCAGCCGACTGACCGGCATACCTCGCACCCCCCAGCTGACGCCCCGCCAAGCCAAGGAGCCCCGATGACCCCCGCGAAGAAGCACGCCAACCGGCACCGGCCCCGACGGTCGGTCCTCTATATGCCTTCGTCCAACCCGCGGGCCCTGGAGAAGGCGAAAACCATCACGTGCGACGCGCTCATCCTCGACCTTGAGGACGCGGTGGCTCCCGACGCGAAGGAGGGTGCACGCGACGCCGCCTGCGCAGCAGTCAAGTCGGGGGAATATGGGCGCAAGGAGCTGATCATCCGGGTCAACGCGCTCAACACCGAGTGGCACTACCCGGACATGATGGCAGCGTGCAAGGCCGGCCCGAGTGGCATCCTCGTCCCGAAGGTCAACTCCGCCAAGGAGGTCCACGACCTGGTCCGCGAGATGGAGCGCTACAAGACGCCCAAGCACACCAAGCTCTGGGCGATGATCGAGACGCCCCGGTCGATCCTGGATGTCGGTGAGATCGCGGCGGCATCATCGCGGCTGGCCGTCCTGGTCATGGGCACCAACGACTTGGTCAAGGAGTTGGACGCTGAGCACCAGCCGGGTCGCGCCCCGATCGTTCCAGCGTTGGCGTTGGCGGTGCTGTCTGCCAAGGCCGCGGGCCTGGTCATCATCGATGGGGTCTACAACGACGTGCGCGACCCCGAGGGCTTCGCCGCCGAGTGCGCCCAGGGCCGGGCGATGGGCTTCGATGGCAAGACGCTGATCCACCCCGACCAGGTGGCGCCCTGCAACGCGGCGTTCTCGCCGAGCGACGAGCAGGTGGCCGACGCGCGCGGCCTCATCGAGGCGTTCGAGGCGGCCATGGCCGAAGGCAAGGGCGTGGCGACCTACAAGGGCAAGCTCGTCGAGCACCTGCACGTGACGATGGCTGAGAAGGTCCTGTCCACCCGCGCGGAGATCGACCTCCTGGGCTGAGCAGGTCGAGAGCTACTGTCGGCGCCCCTAGGCGGGCAGGGTCTGGGCGAACCACTCCAGCTGCCGTATGCCGTGCTGGCGCCAGTAGGCGTCGTCGTGCCCGCCTGCATCGAACGTGACGACGGCCTGCGGGACAAGCGTGGCGAAGGCTCGGTTGGCTGCGATAAACGGGTCGGACGTGCCGCAGTCCAAGCGCACCGGCATACCGGCTAGGGCCGAGGCGCGCGCGAAGACGTCGTGCGCGAGGAAGTCCTCCCGGTTGTCGAAGGCGCCGGGCGCGCTCGCTCCGGGCGAGGTCCACAGTGCCGAGCTCATCCCGCCGACGGCGCCGACCACCGCGGCGCCGTGGCGGATGGCCAGCCACAGCGCGCCGTAGCCACCCATCGACCAGCCGAGCAACCCCACCGGCTTCGGGGACACTCCCTGGGCGCGCAGCACCGGGAGCAGGTCGTCGATGACCATGGCGCCGAGGTCCGAGCCGTCCCGGCGAGCGTGGAGGTAGGTCCCGCCGCAGTCGACCGCCGCCACCGCGATCCCCAGCTGAGCGACGTGGTCGGGCAGTCCGAGGTATGCCGTGTCGCCGACCGACCCGCCCTTGCCGTGCAGGGCGACGACAAGTCGAGGGGCTGGCACCTGCGCGGGGTCGGGTCGCCACAGCGCCCATCGCGGGTTGCCGCCTGGCCAATGGGAGGTGGTGAGGGCACCGTCCGTGGCGACGACACCCGCCGGTGACCCGCCCAGCGGGAAGCCCGTCGCGCACCCGCCGAGCAGAGCGGCGCTCACCGCTCCCAGGCCCGCTCGGACGGCGTCTCTGCGGGTCAGTTCCACGACAGCAGGGTATGCCGTCCCTCATTTTGGTGCGTGTCATCGGCCCGGTGGGTCTCGGGTTACGCTGACAGGACCATCGAGCGTGTGCGGGAGGTGCGTCGTGATCCGGTTCCTACCGGTCGTTCTGGAGCTGGCTCTGCTCATCTACTGCCTCGTCGACTGCATCCAGACCGACGAGTCACGGGTGCGCAACCTGCCCAAGTTCGGGTGGATCGCCCTCATCATCATCGTCCCTATCGTCGGCGGGGTCTCGTGGTTGGTCGCGGGGCGACCTCGGGATGGGGTGCCGGGGCGCGGTGGCTTCGGTCCGCGCATGGCGCAACCGGGCGGGTCCGGGGTCGGTCGGCGACCGACCGGTCGCCCGCTGGCCCCCGAGGACGACCCCAACTTCATGCGACACCTGGATCGGGGCGACCCTGAGAAGGAGCGGCTCCTCCAACAATGGGAGGCCGATCTCAAGCGCCGCGAAGAGCAGTTGCGCCCTCCGGCGAATGGCAGGAAGGCCACTCCCGACGTTGGCCCGCCCAGTCCCGGCGCCGACCAGCCTCCTCGCCCGGACGACGCCCCACGGGACGCGTCAGACTGACTGACGGTTGCTGCCCCTCTGGTCTGGCCCCCCTGGGAGATCATCGGCGGGTGTGATGAATTCGGGCGTTCCGGGGGCTGCTCGCGTGGAAGTCATCGGCGGGTGTGATGAATTCGGGCTTGATCGGGCGCTGCGGCTGTGAATTTGTCGGCGGGTGTGATGAATTCGGGCGTTCCGGGGCCTGATCGCGTGGAAGTCACCGGCGGGTGTGATGAATTCGACGCCGACCCGTCACCAACGGGAGGTGGCGGCCCCGAGGAGGCGGGCGAAGAACTCGTCGGGGTCGACGGCATACCCGCGCCGGGTGAACCACGCGGCCATGGTGCGGGCATCGCGTTCGAGGAATTCGAAGCCGTGGGGGTTGCCGATGACGTCGACGATTTGCGGCCAGTCGATGACGACGAGTCGATCCCCGTCGAGCAAGACGTTGTAGGGCGACAAGTCCCCGTGCGCCCACCCGAACTCGGCCAGGCGCACCATCGTCTCCTCGGCCTGCGCGAAGAGCCCGGCCAAGGCGCAGACCGTAGGACGACTGTCGGCCAGGCGCGGCGCCGCCTGCCCGTCGGCCCCGATGAACTCCATCAGGATCTCGGTCCCGTCGAACTGCACGGGATAGGGCACCGGCAGTCCCTCGGTCCACAGGGCGCCCAAGGTCTCGAACTCGGCGAACGCCCAGCGACCCGAGATCATCTCCTTGCCGAAGTCGGTCCGCCTGGCCATCGCCCGGTTCTCCCGGGACCGGCGCACCCGTCGCCCCTCCAGGTAGCCCGCGTCCCGATGGAACATGCGATGTTTGCTGCTGCGGAACCGCTTTGCCGCGAGCAAGACGTCGCGCGACGGGTCGCCCGGGACCCAGCGTCGGACGACGTGGACGTCCGCCTCTTTGCCGGTCTTGAGCACGCCGAGGTCGGCGTCGACGGCGCCAAGGTCGGTGATGACCCAGGCCGGTCGCGGTCCGGGCCCGTGGGAGGCACCGTCCCAGGTGGACCAGCGCTCGCCCTCGGGCGGGGCGTCAGGGTGTGAGTCGAAGGCGAACTTCGTTGGCTCGCTGGGTGATTCGGGATGTGACACGAGGAGTCTCCATGGTGAGAAGGGGAGGGTTGCCAAGGGCACCCAGGGCGGTGCGGGACATGTCGGTCCTCCTTCTCGACCACGACATCGCCTCGGCGAGGCGGCTGCGGTCTTGCTCGGGTCAGGTGGGTCACGCGGGTATGCCGTGCGCCCGGGTCCCAGCGTCGCGGCATACCCCTGCAGTCGGCAACCGAATTCCCGGCGGGTCCGCCGCCGAGCCATGCCGCCGCCGAGCCGAGCAGCGCAGTGCAATGCCGTGCAATGCAGTGCAGCATCCCGCGCCGCGTGGCCCGATGTATCCAGATCCCTAGTCAAGCGCTCTTCATCGCGAGAAGGTGGGAGTGGTCGTTCTCCCCGACGCGAAGGAGCAGACGTGCCCGACAGGAGTCTTGGCGGCAGCGGACTGCGAGTGACCTACCCCAACAGCCACACGGTCGGCGAGCCGCCGACGCGTAGGGACCGTGATCTCGGCACCGTCGACACCCACACCATCCTTTTGAATGCCTTGCAGGACAACGACTTCGAGAAGGTCGACGAGTTCACCCTCACCCCGAAGAAGACCCGAGGACTCGACCCTGGCCCAGCATCGTCGGACCCCGGCAAACTCACCATGTCCCTCGATGTCGATGCCGAGCAGGACGCGGTCGTCCTCGTCGAGAAGGACGGGTGCTACTCCTGGCACCTGTCCACCGATGCCGGCCGCAAGACCCGGACCAGAGGTCTGCCCGGCGAGAAGCGGGCGGTCCACTTCGACATTGACCTCGCGGTGAGCGACGCGGCATACGCGACACGCCGCCACGAGCGCGGGCTGGAACCGGCGGCTGGGGCTCGCACCCGGGGCCTGTTCGGTGACCTGCTCTCCGGGGCCGTGCGTGTCGTCGTCATGAAGTTCGCGGCGCCATGGCTCGTCGGCCACGCCGTGGGTTTCCTCGAGCGTCACGTGCAGCCCGGGATCGTGCACATCGCCGACCCCGACCCGGCCACCTGGACGACCGTCGACCGGCTCAACCTGATCGGGCTGCCCAACGGGCGCCCCCTGCGGATCCTGCTGTTCATCCACGGCACCTTCTCCTCGACGCTGAGCGCGTTCGGATCCATGGCCGTGTCGGCGGATGGCGCAGCCTTCCTGCGGGAGGCGTTGGGCACTTATGACGCGGTGATCGGGTTCGACCACCCGACTCTCTCGGTCGACCCCCTGGCCAACGCCACCGACCTGCTCGGGCGGGTGTCGTCGGTGACCGGCGGGGTGACCTTCGACGTCATCACCCACAGCCGGGGCGGTCTGACGACGCGCAGCTTCGCGGAATACGTCTTGCCTGGCTCCGGCTGGGACGGCCGGGTCAACAAGGCGGTGTTCGTGGCCGCGACCAACAACGGGACCCACCTGGCCGACACCGACCGCTGGTATGACCTCATTGACCTGACGACCAACCTCACCATGGTGGGTGCGGGCGTGCTCGCCGGTATGCCGGGCGCCGCGCCGGTCGCCGCCGTGGTCGGCGGGGTCGTCAAGGGCCTCGGAGCATTCGTCAAGTACCTCGGCGCGTATGCCGTAGAAGAGGACGGCGTGCCTGGGCTGGCTGCAATGCGACCGGGCGGGACGTTCATCACCGGCATCAACCAGACCCAGCCTGGCCAACCGACACCTGGATCCCCATGGTTCGTCGCCAAGAGCAACTTCCACGTGACGCTCGGCGACGACAGCCACCGGCCGACGGAGTTCCCGAAGGAGCTTGCGGTCAGGTTGGCCGAGGGGTTGGTGGACCAGCTCTTCAAGGCGGACAACGATCTGGTCGTCGACTGTGCCTCGATGGGCTCGATCGACGACGCCGTTGGCGGTGGGTTCGTCGCCGACACGTTCGACTTCGGGTCCAATGATGGGGTTTACCACGGCAACTACTTCCTGCAGCCGCAGTTCGTGGAGCGGATGCGGGTCTGGTTGCTCGACCGCGGTCAGGCCGCCGAAGCCGGTCCGCCGGACGAAGCCAGCCCGCCGGAGGAAGCCGGCTCTGAGTCAAGTGGTGCCGAGCCGCCAGAGAGCGCCGAGCCGCCCGAGAGCGCCGAACCGCCCGAGAGCGCCGAGCCGAACCCCGGGCAACACGCCAAGCCGCCCATCCGGGGCATCGACTTCGCCACCGGTGCTGGAGATGTCCACTCGCTGGGTCCGGAGCCGACGGCCGCCGAACCTTCAGCCCCCCCGATGCCGGTCCCCGTTCCGCCGCCTCCAGCACCAGCCCCACCTGACCCCGGGCCAGCAGTCGCTGACACCTCGCAGGCCCACATCCTTGCCTCGATGACCGCCACACCGCACGTCCACGTGCCAGTGCCGCTTCGAGTCTCATTGTCCCGCAAGCAGTTACAGGCCGACGCCGGGACGGCCAGCGGTGGTGGCACCTTCACTGCGCCGACCGATCGCCCACTTCTCGTCAACGTCGCGGCCACCGCCAACGCTCTCGTCGGAGTGGCGCCGGATCAGCTCGGTGAGTTCGCCACCGACACCTTCCAGCTGCCGCCGGGCGGAGGCAGCTCGGAGCTGGAGTTCTTCGTGGCCGCCCAAGAGGTCGGCCCGGTCACCGTCACGGTCGTCGTGCAGGACGGCGTCACGTGGCTGAAGTCGCTCGCGGTCACCGCGACAGCCAAAGCTGCGGGCGGTGTGCCGACCCTCATGCCGAGCCACGACGGCGCGACGGCTTCCTCGACGGCCAGCGCCCCGAGCGGTCCACAACCCGACTTCGAGGACTACTTCACCATCCAGGTCCAAGAGGCCCGGATCGGCGACGACACGAAGTTCCTCTATGTCGTCAGCTGCCCTCGGCTGGGCATCAGCGAGCGGTTCGAGTCGCTGCCGCTGCGCCGCCGGTCCGACTACATCGCGGCCACGCTCGCAGACGTCAAGCGGGCGTGGGACGACCACGGAGCCGGGGCGGCATACCTGGCGGCGCTGCAAGACGTGGGGGCCGAGCTATTCGACCAGCTCTTCCCCGAGAAGCTGCGCGCGCTGTTGTGGGCTAACCGCGCACAGCTGTCGCCCGTCGTCCTGAGGGCGGACGAGCCCGACGTGCCCTGGGAACTGGTGCATCTCAAGCCGCCCAAGGGACAGCGGCAACAGGCACCAATGTTCCTGGGCCAATTGGGGCTGCTGCGCTGGCCATTCGACGGCTATCCCCAGGCGACGCTGCGCGCCCGGCCTGGGAAGGTGCGCGTTCTGTGTCCGGACCAGACTGGGTCTGCGTCGCCGGGAGCCGGAGGGGCGTTGGAGGCTGAGTTCCTCGAGCAACAGCTGGGCGCGAAACCCCTGGACGGCACCGAGTCGGCGTTGCGGACCTTGTTGCGGGGCGGCGACTTCGACCTCCTGCACTTCTCGGGTCACGGGGTTGCCGACCCGCTGGACAGCAGTTCAGCGAAGCTCGTTCTCACCCGAGCAACAGGCGGTGGAGGCGTGGAGAAGTTGCGCTACCTCACGGCCCGGGCTGTCGAACAGAACGCCAAACTGCGGCGTGACGATGGAAGCGGACCGCTGGTGGTGCTCAATGCCTGCCAACTGGCCCGCGGTGGGGACCAACTCACCGGGTCGGGAGGCTTCGCCAAAGCGTTCCTCGCGACGGGCGCTGCGGCATACGTGGCCGCGCTCTGGTCCATCCACGACACGCCGGCGCACGACTTCGTCACCGAGCTCTACACGCACTTGCTCGGGGGTGCGACGGTGGCCGACGCCGCGGCGGCGGCCCGCCAGAAGGCGCGCGCGTCAGGGGACGCCACCTGGTTGTCCTACGTCATCTACGCCCGGCCGGATGCCCGGCTCGTGCGGGTCTAGCCACACGCCCACCCACCACATCAGAAAGAGGTCTCTCCCATGGCCAAACGTGCACTCTGCGTCGGGATCAACCAGTTCTCCCACCTTCCCATGGCCAGTTGGCTCAACGGGTGTGTCAACGACGCCAACGACATGGCCGCCATGTTGCGCAAGCGCGGCTTCGCCTCGAGGTCCGTGACCGTGCTCACCGACGCCCAAGCGACGAAGGCGAACGTCATGGGCGCCCTGACGAGCCTGGTGCAGACGGCGAAGGAGGGCGACCACATCGTCTTCAGCTTCTCCAGCCACGGCACCCAGGTCCCCGACACGGACGGTGATAACGGCAACGCCGAGCCGGACGGAGCTGACGAGGCTTTCGCCTGCCACGACATCGCCCAGAAGGGGGATCAGTGGGACACCGACACGGTCATCGTCGACGACGAGCTTCGGGTCCTCTTCGGGAAGCTTCCCAAGGGTGTCCTCATGGAGGTCTTCCTGGACACGTGCCACTCCGGTGACGGCCTGCGTGCCGAAGACCTCCTGTCGGGGCGCCGTCCCCGGTTCGTCCCTCCGCCGACGCTCAAAGGGCTCAAAGCCATCCAAGCCACCACGTCGAAGTCATCGACGACGGAACTGGTGAAGACGATTCCCGCCGGTGGGCGACCGGTCCTGTATGCCGGATGCCGCTCGGACCAGACGTCCGCCGATGCCACCTTCGACGGTCGCTCCAGCGGCGCGTTCACCTACTTCTTCCTCAAGGCGTTGGCGGCGAACCCGACCGGCTCCCGGGCCGACCTGCACAAGGCGCTCACCAAGGGCCTCGTGGACGCGGACTTCTCCCAGCGGCCGACTCTCGAAGCGCCTGCGAAAGCCAAGAAGACGGGCGTCGGACAGCCCTGGTGAGCTAGCCCTTGGTGCGGGGGCGGCATACCGGCCTGGCCCCGACTATGGTCGGAGGTGCCGCCCACGCGCCGAAGGAGACGAGATGAGCCACGGTAAGGACGTCCTGGACGGACTACGCAACGAGACTGCTGCGCTGCGCGAGAAAATCCCCGGTGTCTACGAGGGGTTCGCTCACACGCACAAGGCGGCCCTTGGCGACGGGGTCCTGTCGATCAAGCACAAGGAGCTCATCGCCTTCGGCATCGCCGTGACCAAGCAGTGCGACGGCTGCATCGCCTCGCACGCCCGGGGAGCGGCTCGCGCGGGTGCCTCTCTGGAGGAGGCCGCCGAGGCCATCGGCGTCGCCATCCTCATGAACGGGGGGCCTGCGACGGTCTACGGGCCGCGAGCGTATGCCGCGTTCGAGGAGTTCCACGCCCAGTTCGCCCGGTTGCGCGGCGCCCAAAGCTGAACCGCCGCGCCCCTGCGTCGGTCACGGTCCGATCAGGTATGCCGCTGCTGCGCGGCCCATCTCGGTGTGGTCGTGAGCGACTCCAGGCACGGTGACCAAGCGCCAGCGCAGCTGGAAGCCGTGTTGCACGGCAGCGTCGGCTGCCGACCGGTAGAACGTCAGCCCTCGAGCGAGGCGGTAAGGCCCTTGAGCGAGCGCCGGCTCATCCTGACGCATTGACGAACTGTCCGGATCGGTGTCTTCGGCCCCGAGGAGCACCACCATGTCCTTGGCGAAGGTCGTTCGTAGGTCGCGTTCGTCGGTGGGGACCCCGCGTAACCCATAGGGGAAGTCCACGTTGTCGTCAGGCATGGTGTACCACCCAGCGTTAGCCACTACGGCGGTCGTCACCCGGTTCTCGGGGATGAGCATCAAGAGTCGGTGGACGAACTGAGCGCCGGCCGAGTGCCCGAAGATGCGGTAGCCGGCTTGATGCCCGCCAACATCTGCCACGACGGCATCGAAGAGTTGCTCGACAATTCGGTAGGTCCAGGAATCGGACGGGTTCGCCTTCCCGTCGCTGCGTAGGACGTTGCCCAAGTTGTACTCATCCGGGCCCGGGAAGTCGGTCTCGGCGAACTCGGGCACGAGCACGAGCACGTTCCGTCCGGCCACCATCGGTTGCCAATCGGCACGGTAGTCCTGGGCGTTGCGGTTTTGACCCGGCATGACGACGAGGATCGTGGCGTTAGCGCAGTCCTCGGGTGCCTGGACGTAGACAGTGACCCGTTGGCCGGCGAGGGCCCCGGACGGGGCGAAGCTGAACGAACTCGGCCCGGGGGAGCGCACCAGTTGTCGGGGCCCGGCGCCAGGTGCGACCGCGGTTCGGGTGTCTGCCCCTGACGAGCGGGCGGTGACCACGGGCGAACCGGACGTCGGCGTGGACGCGATCTCACAGCCGGCAAGGAGCGTCAGCCCCAGCGCGAACAGCGGGAGGGATCGCCGCGCGCGCCGGGGCCGTCGTCCGCCTCGGGTCACGGACTGGTGCCCGAGGACGTTGTGGTGGGGGCGGCATACCCTGGCGCAGGCTTGAGCCGGAGCGGACTGGGCATGGTCCCTACAGTCCCCGCGACGGTGAGCGAGGAGTTAAGGAAAGGCAGTACGTGCAGGGTCTCCGACGGTGTGCACGGCCGAGCCTGATAGTCCGTCCGTAGGTTGTCGGTGACCAAGCAGCGCCAGTCGAAGCGGGTGGATCCGTCTGCTCCAATGACCAGAGTCAGGGACAGGCCGTACCCCTCGGCGCTGTATCCCGCAAATCTGCCTGGCGTGGTGAATACGAAGTTCCCGAGGCTCCAGGCAATGGGGACTCCATCGATGACTTCGACAGGTTGCGTCACGTGCGGGCCGGTCCCGACGACGAGGTTGACCCCCGCATCGACGAGCATCCTTGCAACTGAACGCTGTTCGTCGTTGACCGGTTGGTAGTTGTCACCCCAATGCACGAATGCCACGACGAGATCTGCCCCGGCAGCTCGGGCCAGGTCGACTCCCCGCTGCAGCCGCTGCGGTGTTGCCGGGATGGTTCCGGGCGTTGTCGCCGTCGCGCGGCGGTCGCTCCCGAAGTCCTCACCGACCGCGAGGACGCCGATGGTCCCGTTTGGGGTGTCCAAGAGGAGCGGGACTTCAGCCTCAGCGGCCGTCGCTCCAGCTCCCCACGTCAACACCCCGGCGTCTGCCAGGAGGCGTTGGGTGTCTCGCAGGCCGTCCAGGCCGACATCCATGCTGTGGTTGTTGGCCAGGCTGAAGATGTCGACCCCGGTGGCGGCCAGGACCCCAGCGACCTTGGGCTGGGATGCGTAGGCATACGCCCGGGTGCCCAACCCACTGCGGACTTCGCGGTCCGTGATGGGGCCTTCAGCGTTGGCGATGGAGATGTCACCATCGGCGAACCCCGCCATGAGGGCAGTCAGCCGTGCAGCGTCGGTGGTGACCGTGTCTTCAGCGCCATCTCCGAGCATCGTGTCGCCGAGGAACTGGATCGTCACGACCCCGTCGTCCCCTGCCGTCAGCGCGCGGTGGATGCCCACTGGTGGGATCGTCGCTGCGTCAGCCGTATGCCGTGCCAAGACGCCCGTGCCGGACAGGGCAAGCACGGTGAGAGTGATGAGGATGCCCCGTTCGCGCGTGATCATGGCCGGCTCCTTTCTGTCGCGGTGTCGGTCAGTTCGGGTCGGACATGAGCCATGACCCTGCCGACCAGACCCCCATGACGGACCGCTTCGGCGAAACCATGTCCGGTGTCGGGGAGCAACTCGAACCGCACGAGTCTCGGCACACCTCTGCAGGTGGCCTGGTCGTCGAGATGGTCGGCCCAGGCCAGGGCCCGGATGAGTCGGTTGGGGCCCTGCACCCGGTCCAGTCGGACCGAGGTGCGCAGGTCGGCGTCACGTTCGGTGTCGTGCTCGCCGACCAGGACCAGGGTTGGATGCTCCAGTAGGGCGCTAGGGTCCAGTGGCGGATCGTCGCCGCACTCATCGGCGATGCCCTGGGTCCCGAAGGGAAACGCCCGCGAGTCGTCGAGGTAGGTGTACCAGCCGGCCGCTGCGACAACGACACGGTTGACCCGGGTCGGGGTGGTCATGGCAAACCGGTGAGCGAACTGGGCTCCGGCCGAATAGCCGGCGATGTCAACGAGGGAGGTGTCCACGCCGAACACGCGCTGCGCGTCGTCGAGCAGGTCCAACAGGGCGTCGCGGGCGGCATACCGGCCGTGTGCGCCGCCGAGCCGATGGAACGAGCCGTAGTGCTCTCGATCGAAGGTCGGGCACAGCAGCGGCACGCCGAGCCGCACGGCTGCCGGCAAGAACGCTCGTAGTTGCGCGGCAGCTGCCCGACCCGCTCCGTGGATGAGGACCAGGGGTATGCCGGTCGGCTGGCTCGGTTGGAAGACCCGGTAGCCCAAGGGGCGGGTGCCGAGGTCGGCGACCCGCTCCGAGACGGTGGGTCCAGCCTGGCTCATCGGGCCCTGCCCGGACCAGTGTCGGAGACGAGACGACCGGCCTCCAGCGAGACCACACGGTCGGCAACGGCCGCAATGAGGGGGTCTCGGGTGGTGAAGAGGATCGTTCCGTCGTATCGACGCAGCACCTCGGCGAAGGCGGCGGACACCTCAGGTTCGAGGTGGGCCGTCGGCTCATCGAGCAGGAGGATCGGGGGGTTGCCCATCAGCCCCCGAGCCAACCTGATCCACTGTCGTTGACCGGCAGAGAGGTTAGTGCCGCCCTCGGTCACCCACGTCGCCAGACCTTGGGGCAGCTGGCGCAGCACGTCGTCCAGGTGGGTGGCGTAGGCGACGCGTTGGATCTCTTCGTCGGTTGCGTCGGGCAGGGCGTAGACGAGGTTGCGCCGAATCGTCCCGCGCACCAGGCCCAGGTCCGGGTGGACGAGACCGACCGCCCTGGCCACTGACGCGGGTGAGCAACCCGCGAGGTCCTGATCATCGATGCAGACGGTGCCCGCCGTGGGGTCAACCTGGCGGCTGACCACGCCGAGCAGGGTCGACTTCCCGGATCCCACCGGCCCGGCGATCAGCACCCGCTCGCGGGCCGACACGTGAAGGGTGACATCGTCCAAGGAGCCCAGGACGCTGACCGATTCGAGGGTCACCGTGCCGCGGCGGGCTCGCAGCGGGACGGTGGGTTCGGTCGGCACCTGGCGGCTCGAACTGAGCAGGAAGTCGCGGATCTTGCCACGGGACACGACGGCCCGGTGCCAATAGTCGTGGGCCAGTCCGATCGTGCGCACGTGGGGAGTCATCTGCCGCACGACGGTGAGGACGGCGATGACCGTGGCCAGGTCGGCAACCCCGCGGCGCACTTCGACGGCGCCGATCGCCAGGACGGCGACGACCATGAGCATCGCGGTCCCGGTGGCCAACCCACGCAACCGGCCACGCAACTCGGCGATTCGGAACAAGGCTCGGTTGAGGGAGTTGTTTTGGCGGCGCAACCGTTGGCGCTCACCGCCGGACCGACCGAACGCCTGGACGACGTGAAGGGCGCCGAGTTGCTCGTCGACGTTGCTCGTGAGAAGGGACCGTCGTCGACGCATGACCCGAGTGGCTGCCCGCATAGACCGGCCCTGGGCGAGCGAGACAGCCGATCCGGCGAGGACAACCACCAGACAGGTCAAGCCGATCCACGGGTTGATCCAGGAGAGGACTCCGAGCACACCCACAAGGACGACCAAGGACACCAGTCCGCCCAGGAGACCGCGGCTGAGCCAGGTGCGCAACATCGACAGGTCACCGGTGAACCGCAGCAGCAAGCCGCCGCGGGCACGGAACTGGAACTGCCGCTGGGTCATCCCCTGCAGATGCCAGTGCATGTCCATACGCAGCTGCTGGACGACTCGGTAGCCGATCTTCTCCGTGAGACTGAACTCGACAGCGCGCAGCCAAGCGTGCACGAGGACCACGCCGGCAAGCAGACCCAGATCCACCCACAGGCGCCGCCACTCGTCGCCGGCTGCGGCACCGACCATGGTCGGGGTCATGCGCAGGACGATGCTGTGGACGAGGAACAGGAAGCCCACGAGTGCCGCCACCTCGGCCAGCCCGATCCCCAGCACCAGGGCCAGGTCGCGCCGCCGGATCCGGAACGAGTCCTTCCCCTCTCGCACCCGCTCCATCCGCATTCGGTATGCCGTGAGCTCACCCGGGGTGCGCCCCACCGGCGCGTCATCCCGCGTCGAATGCGGGGAGACAAGCGTGTCGGGCGCCGTCAGCGGGTCAGCCGCCGCGGGTGGACCGGCCACTTCATCGGCGAGGATCGCCAACGACTCCGACCGCTCGACCGGCTCCTCGTCGTCGATCAACCGAGCCAGCAGCTCCGAATAGGCTTGCGGGTCCAGGCCCTCAGGCAACGCAGCATCGAGCCGGTCCAAGCCCGACGACGTGGCTGGACCGATGGGCGCGCGGCTCACCAGTCCACCGACACCGGTGCGACCTCGGCTTCGGCGAGGTCTTCATTGACCGACCCGTCCCGGTGGTGGGCCACCCCTGGATCGATCGCCATCAGCCCGGGCAGGGAGACCCCCCATCGCACGGGCTCGCCCTGGACGGCTTCTGCTGGTTGGGCAGGCTCCGGCAACCCCAACAGGCTGGCCATTGCGGGAGCATCGACCAGATCGGCGAGGGTGAGGACAGGCAGCCCGGTGGCCAACTCGGCCTCGCGGGCCGCAAGAGGTGCCCGAGTGAGTCGACCGGAGACGGCCAACACCTCATGGCCCCGGGCGCGCAGGGTCTCGACCCCCATGGCCGCCCCCATCGCATCGCCAGCAGCGAAGATCACCCCGTCGACCAGCTCGCTGAACACTGCGGACGCGATGATCTGAGCCGTCTCCAGTTGGAAGACTCCGTCGGCGATCTCAACCAGGTTGATGTCGGTCCCGGATGTCGTGAGGTGGGCGACCAACTGTCGCATCATGACCTCGATGTCCTGGATGTCAGCCAGGTAGGTCGAGGCCATGCCGCCGTCGGTGAAGTCGAGCATCCGGTGCGCGCCCGCATCGAGCATGCACCAGTAGTCGCCGCCAGAGCCGGTGCCGGTGACTTTCGTTGCCCCCACCTTGTAGCCGGCCTGCGCGAAGCCCTGGACGAGTTGCTTGATCGTCGTGGTCTTGCCCGAGTTCATGCTCGTGCCCAGGACGGCAAAGGTCTTCGGCCTGGACGCAGGCTCGTCAATGCTGGGGAGGGCGAAGTCGCGGACGTTGATCGGCCGCCCGCGTTCGTCACCGAGCAACCCGATCGGAGTGATGTCGGTGGCGGTGCGCACGTCCCGGCTACGAGTGATGACCTGCGACGCGATCCCGCCTGATGCAACCAGTTGACAGGGGCCGAGCGTCGTCGGGACCTCTGACTCGTACTGATCGGTGGCGTAGCGGTTGGCATAGGCGACGAGGATCTCGTCACCCACTCGGAGCGCTGCCCGCCGACCGTGTGGTTGTTCGATGTGGCGGTGATTGCCGACTCGCTCCACCCTGGCCAACACCGCATCGCCTGGTTGTGGTCGCAGCGACCCGCTGAGCAGGGTGCTCCCCGCATCCATTGGAAGTCGGCGGACGCTGAACGATCGCTTCGCCGCAGCTAGACGCTCAGCAGACAGTGGCGTAACGAACACGCGCCTACGTGTGTGCATGCGGGAGACCCCTCACCCGAGAAATCTGACGTGGAGCCCAACCACGCCAGTCAAACGACGCCGAGTTTTCGCCCTCCGAGGGTGAGTCTCATGGCGTCTGCGCTGACGATACACGGGCCAAGAGGCCAGACTGCAAGTTTGCCTGCGGCAAGCGAACACCTTGGTTAATGATCGTGCCCGGGCTCACACGCTGGCACTGAAGCGAGGGCCGTGGGCGGGCGGCATACTCGGTGGTTAGCCACTGCTCTCACAGCCGAACCCGCGAGGTAGCCATGTCCCGCTTGCAGACCACCGACGGACTGACCGACGACCAGAAGGAACTGCTCAAGCTCGTCAAAGAGTTCGTCGACGAGCAGATCATCCCGGTGGCGACCGAGCTGGAGCACCGCGACGAATACCCGCAGGAGATCGTCGACGGGATGAAGGAAATGGGGATCTTCGGGCTGATGATCCCCGAGGAGTATGGCGGCCTGGGGGAGAGCCTGCTCACCTATGCGCTGTGCGTCGAGGAGATCGCGCGCGGCTGGATGTCGGTCAGCGGCATCATCAACACGCACTTCATCGTCGCCTACATGCTGTTGCAGCACGGCACCGAGGAGCAGAAGCAGCGTTACCTGCCTCGGATGGCCACCGGCGAGGTGCGGGGCGCGTTCTCGATGAGCGAACCGGCGCTCGGCTCGGATGTGTCGGCGATCAAGACCAAGGCCGTCAAGGACGCAGAGGGCGACGGCTGGACCATCAACGGCCAGAAGATGTGGCTCACCAACGGCGGGTCCAGCAACCTCGTCGCCGTCCTGGTCCGCACCGACACCGGAGCCGACTCGGTCTACAAGAACATGACGACCTTCCTGGTCGAGAAGGAGAGCGGATTCGGCCAGACCGCACCGGGACTCACCGTGCCGGGCAAGATCGAGAAGATGGGCTACAAGGGCGTCGACACGACCGAACTGGTCTTCGAGAACTACCGCACGACCGACGCCCAGATCCTCGGTGGGGTGCCCGGCAAGGGCTTCTACCAGATGATGGACGGCGTCGAGGTCGGCCGGGTCAACGTCGCCGCCCGGGCCTGCGGGTTGTCGATGCGGGCTTTCGAGTTGGGCATCCGTTATGCCCAGCAGCGTGAGACCTTCGGAAAGAAGATTGCCGAGCACCAAGGCATCCTCTTCCGCTTGGCCGACATGGCGGTCAAGGTCGAGGCCAGCCACCAGATGATGGTCAAGGCCGCCCGGCTCAAGGACGCCGGAAAGCGCAACGACCTCGAGGCGGGCATGGCCAAATACCTCGCGGCCGAGAACTGTGCCAACGTCGTCGAGCAGTCCTTCCGGATCCACGGCGGCTACGGCTACTCCAAGGAGTACGAGATCGAGCGGCTCTACCGCGAGGCCCCCATGCTGCTCATCGGTGAGGGCACGGCTGAGATCCAGAAGATGATCATCGGCCGGCGCCTGCTGGAGGACTACAAGCTCAAGGGCTGAAGCGATCAGCTCGGGGGCGGGGCTGGTCGGGGCCTTTGGCCACACGGCATACGGCGCAGCGAAATCGCCGAGGGCTGGCCGAGCGGCATACCCGTGTGAGACTGGAGCCATGAGCACTCAGCCTGGCCGCGTTCCCTTCGGCGCCCTCACCCTGGACTACCCGTTGTCCATCGGTGTCTTCGACACCTACCCCGAGGCGCAGCGCGCCGTCGACGCGCTCTCGGACGCCGGGTTCCCGGTCCAGAACTGCCTCATCGTCGGCACCGATCTGCGCCAGTTGGAGCGGGTCACCGGGCGGCTCACCTGGGGTCGGGTCCTCATGGGAGGCGCGTTGTCGGGCCTGTGGCTGGGTCTGTTCGTCGGCGTGATCTTCTCGTTGTTCACCACGCCGACGAGCGTGTTTGCCCAGGTGGTCTCCACGATGCTCTTCGGTGCGGTCTTCGGGGCGGTCTGGGCCGCCATCGGGTATGCCGCGACCCGCGGCCAACGCGACTTCACCTCGGTGAGCCGGATCGTCCCCAGCAAGTTCGAGGTGCTGTCCGAGCACAAGGTCGCGCAGCAGGCCCGCGAGGTGTTGGCCAAGGCGGGCATCGCGACCGGGCGGCCGTCGTGGCCTGGTGCTCAAGGTGCTCCTGGTGCGGCAGATGCTCCTGATGCCCCAGCAGGGGGTTCGCCGTCCAGCTGATGTCGGTTGGCTCCGGACGACTGGTCTCCAAGCCGTCGCCCCAGCCCACGGAGGGGCTAGATTGCCCCGTCGGGCATCGAAAGGCGATCGCCCGCTGAGAAAGGGAGACAATGACGTCAAAGCGTGCGCGCATCGCCGGTGTCGGGGCTCTGGTCCTCGCCGCTGGCATGTCGATCCCCGCCGCGTCCGCCTCGGCCGGAGCGGGTGCGCCCCCCGGCCGGGTCGGTCCAGGTGCCGATCCAGTTGCTGTCGTTCAACGACTACCACGGTCACCTTGAGGCGACCGACCCGGCGCTGCCGACGAAGTGGGACCCCACCGCCTCGCCGGTCGGCGGCGTGGAGTACCTGTCCGCGACGATCAAGGCACTACGGGCGAAGGTTGGTGACGCCAACAGCCTCACGGTGGCGGCGGGTGACCTCATCGGTGGGTCGCCGTTCCTGTCGGGGATGTTCCACGACGAGCCGTCTGTGGAGTCGCTGGAGACCCTCGGGCTGGACGTCAGCAGTGTGGGCAACCACGAGTTCGACGAGGGCACCGCCGAGTTGCTGCGCATGCAGTATGGCGGCTGCCACCCGGTGGACGGGTGCTACTTCCCCGACCAGCCCTACGACGGGGCGTCGTTCAACTGGCTGGCCGCCAACGTCGTGCGGAAGTCCAATGGCAAGCCGTTGCTGCCCCCTGTGGCGGTTCGCGCGGTCAAGGGTGTCAAGATCGGCTTCATCGGGATGACCCTCGAGTCCACGCCGACATTGGTCAACCCCTCCGGCGTGGCGTCGGTCGACTTCAAGGACGAGATCGAGACTGCCAACGCCCAGGCGGCCGCGTTGAAGAAGCGCGGTGTCAAGACGATCGTCGTGCTCATTCATGAGGGCGGGGTCAACCCCAGCGGGATCAACGGGTGCTCGGGGATCTCGGGGCCGATCCTGGCCATCGCCCAGGGCATCACCCATGATGTCGACGCGATCATCACCGGGCACACCCACGAGCCTTACATCTGTCAGATCCCGGACGCGAGAGGCGTCCCGCGGTTGGTGACCAGCGCGGCCTCCTACGGCCAGGTCGTCACCGAGACCACCCTCGTCGTCAACAAGGCCACCGGTGAGGTCGACCGGGCCGCGTCGTCCGCCGAGAACCACCTCGTGCTCCGCTCGATCGCCAAGGACCCGGCCGAGACCGCGGTCATCGCCAAGTGGAACGCCCTGGCCGCGCCGATGGCCGGCCGTGTCGTCGGCTCCCACGTCGAAGACATCCTCGGCGACGCCGGCGGCAACCGGGGCATCGAGACCCCGATGGCCGACCTGGTCGCCGACGCCTGGCTCTCCGGGACATCCGGGGCATCCCAGGGCGGGGCACAAATTGCCTTCCAGAACGTCGGTGGCACCCGGGCCAGCTTCCGGGTCAACGCGACGCCCAACGGCGAACAACCCGGACAGATCACCTACGCAGAGGCCTATGCGGTCGTGCCGTTCAGCAATGTCATGGTGACTGTCGACCTCACCGGAGACCAGATCCGCCAGGGGTTGGAGCAGCAATACATCGCCACGCGTGGGCGTCCTGCTCTCGCCTTGGGTGTCTCGGCCGGGTTCAGCTACGCCTGGGACGCCCTGGCGCCGCAGGGCTCCAAGGTCGTCCCCGGCTCGATGACCCTCAACGGGGTGCCGATGTCGATGACGGCCACCTACCGGGTCGCCTTGCCGAACTTCCTGGCCGACGGCGGTGATGACTTCCTCGCGTTCAAGCAGGGCACCAACCGGCTCGGTGGTGGGGAGGACCTGGCCATGTTGGTGGCCTACCTGCAGGCCCACCCGGGCCTCACTGCCCCGGCGAGCCGGATCGACGGCCTCTGATCGGTCCGGTCCCCAGGGCCGGAGTCGCTGAGGGCCGCACCCTTCGGGGGTGCGGCCCTCGGTCGTCGGTGGCGGCATGCAACCCTGGGGGCGGCATACCGGGTTGACCACTGTGGAAGGGGGTATGCCGTGAGCCTGGCCGAGCCGGACGGCTTCCGCGAGTTTGTGGTCGCCCGGTCCCCGCGACTGGTCCACACGGCATACCTGCTGACCGGTGACACCCACCTAGCCCGCGACCTCGTCCAGGCCGCGCTCGCGCGGACCTGGCCACATTGGGGGCGGGTGCGTGACGGCAACCCCGAGGCCTACGTGCGGACCGTCATGATGCGGCTCAACGCCTCCTGGTGGCGACGGCGTTGGCGCGGCGAGGTCCCGACCGACGTGCTGCCCGAGCCGGGTGCGGCGGCAGGCGGCGGTATGCCGTCCCCGACCGACGCGCTCGACGACCGGCTCACGCTCGCGTCGGCGCTCGCGACCCTGCCGCCCGGGCAGCGCCGGGTCGTCGTGCTGCGGTATGTCGAGGACCTGTCAGTCGAGTCGGTCGCCGAGATCCTCGGGTGTTCCGAAGGGACGGTCAAGAGTCAGGCGGCCCGCGGGCTGGCCAAGCTGAGGGAGGTGCTGACCCGTGACGGGGATCGATGACGAGGGCCTGATCCGGCGGCTGCAGGCGTCGGGGCCGGTGTCCGGGCTTGGTGTCGACTTCGATGCCGTGGCGGCCGAGGTGGGTCGCCGTCGGCGGGTGCGCCGTGGGGCGCTGGCGATGGGTGGGTCGGCCCTCACCGTTCTGGCGCTTGTCGTGGGCTCGCAGGTCGTCTCGCGACCGTCCGCATCGGTGATCGCGTCCGGGGATTCGTCGGGTCGGCCCGGGCCGACCCGCGTGGCGGCGAGTGGCGCGGTGAGCTCGGCGAGAGGCTCGGCCGTGGTGCAGCCCACGACGCAGCAGCAAGTCGCCCTGGACGCGTCGGGTTGCCCCGCGGCGTGGGGCGCCCCAGACGTGCCCGAGCTGCCGGTCGGCTTCGATCTCGCCGACGCACTCGTCCCCTCGGATATCCCCGCGGCGGTCACCATCTGCCGGTATGCCGTCCGCGCTCTGTCCGACGGGCCGACGCCGAGCACCGTGGCTGCGTCGGGACCGCCATATCAGTTGACCGCCTCGGGTCGGCTGGGCGGCGGGCTTGAGCGGGTCCGCGACGACCTGCGGCTGGTGCGTCGGAGCGCAGGGGTGATCCGGCCCTGCCCAGTGGCCCCTTCGGCCTCCTACTATGTGGCGCTGCTCGACTACGGGTCGGGGCGCCACGTGTGGGTCGCAACGCAGGACAGTCCCTGCGCGGAGACGACCAACGGAACCTTCACCTCGGACGCGCTTGTTGCCGGGGTCTTTGCCCAAGCAGTGAGTGGTGGATCCTGGGCGGGCTTCGGTGCGCCCGTGTCGGCGTGCGAACCGACGTCTCTCGGTCGCCTCGGGACCGACCGTCAGCTGGTGCCCGGAGACGTCACCCGAGTCACCGTATGCCGCCCGCGTGTGGACGGCGGGATGGTCCCGTCGGTGGTCGGCTCGGCGGCAGGGGCCGCAGCGATCGTTGCTGCCCTGCGGGCGCTCACACCCGAGTCGCTCGGCGACTGTCCTGTGACTGGCGCTGGTGGGCGGCGGGAAGCGATTTACGTCGTGGTCAGCTTCGCGGCCGGTCCGGATCAGGTGGTCGCCCTGGATCCCAGCCTGTGCGCCCCGGTGACGACCGACCTGCTCAAGGCGGCGGACCCGAGTGGATCGGTGCGGGCTGCCGTGCTGTCCGCGCTGGGTGGCTGATGGTGCCCGGTGAAGGGGTCGCAGCCCGATCAGTGGAGTGGTAGCCACACTCGGCTGTGGCTAGCACTCCACAAAGGGCTGTCCGACGGCAGGAGGCCCGTGTCGCTCCCGTCGATCAGGGCCGATGCGACCACGCCTGTGCCGCTCAGCGCGCCTGGACCTGTGCGATCCAGGCCTCGACCGCCTCGGCCGTGCGCGGCATACCGGCTGAGAGGTTCTCGGAGCCGGTGTCGGTGACGAGGACGTCGTCCTCGATCCGCACGCCGTGCCCACGGAAGCGCTCGGGCGCGAGCAGGTCGTCGGCCTTGAAGTAGAGCCCCGGCTCGACCGTGACGATCATGCCGGGACGCAGCTCGGCGTCGAGATACTCCTCCCGGGTGGCCAGAGCGCAGTCATGGACGTCGATCCCCAGGTGGTGGCTCGTGCCGTGGACCATCCAGCGCCGGTGGTACTGCCCGGTCTCGTCGCTCAACGTGCCCTCGACGTCGATCCCCTCGGGCAGCAACCCCCACGCGTGCAGATGCTCGGCGATGACCCGGATCGCGGCCGCGTGGATGTCGGAAAACTTCGCGCCCGGCTTGATGGCCGCGATGCCGGCTTGCTGGGCGGCATACACGGCGTCGTAGATCTCGCGTTGCGCCTCGGTGAAGGTGCCGTCGACGGGCAGGGTGCGGGTGATGTCGGCCGTGTAGAGGCTGTCGACCTCGACGCCCGCGTCGAGCAGGATCATGTCGCCCTCGTGGATCTCGCCGGTGTTCTTGATCCAGTGCAAGGTGTTGGCGTGGTCGCCGGCCGCGCAGATCGAGTCGTAGCCGACGCCGTTGCCCTGGTGGCGGGCATGCAGGCCGAAGGTGCCCTCGACCCACCGCTCGCCGCGGCCGCGCTCGACGGCGGCGCGCAGGTCGGCGATGACCGCCTCGAAGCCCACCTTGGTCGCCGCGATCGCCTCGCGCATCTGCGCAATCTCCCACTCGTCCTTGGTGATTCGCAAGACAGAGAGGTATGCCGCGAGCGCATCATCCGCTTCGACGGTCGCCTCGGTGACTCCGGACCCGGCCTCGGTGCGGGTCTGGTCGACGAGGGCGGCCACGTCGCGGTCGGCGTCGCGGACGACTCGGAGGGTGACGGCTCCGGCGTCCTTGGCCAGGGCATCGGGAAGTTCGTCGATGTGCCGCGCCGTCAGCCCGAACTCAGCCTCGACGTCCTCAAGAGTGGGCCGCGCGCCGACCCAGAACTCGCCGTAGCGGGCGTCGGCGAAGAACTCCTCGGTGTCGCGGCCGGCCAGCGGCCGGAAGTAGAGGACCGCCTCGTGGCCGCCGCCGTCGTCCTCGCTGCGGGGGTGCAGGACGAGGACCGCGTCGGGCTCGCGGTCGCTGCCGAATCCAGTGAGGTGGGCGAAGGCCGAGTGCGGCCGGAAGACGTAGTCGGTGTCGTTGGAGCGCACCTTCAACCCGCCAGCGGGGATGACGAGACGTTCCCCGGGGTATGCCGCGCTGACGGCGTCGCGGCGGACGGCGGCATACGGGGCGGCGGGGGAGCGTGGCGGACGCTGCGTGGAGCGGGGCGCCCATCCCTCGCGCACAAAGGCGCGGAATTGGTCGGTCGTCGGCCGTGGCCGGTTGTCGCTCTTCTTCTGGGCTTCGCTGCTCACCGGGTCATCGTGCCACGGTCGGCGGGGGCCGGGCGGCCCGCGGTGTCGGTCACCGAGTCAAGATCCGGGCGGTGAGCAGCGTCCCACCACCGAGCCCACCCACCAGCACGGTCGCCACGTCGGCGGTCGTGTCGTAGGCCACGAGCGTCCTCGGCCACCGCGGCTCCTGGCAGCCCATCGGCAGCAGGTATGCCGTGTCGCCCACCACCGCGGCCGCCGTCCAACGCTCAGCGCCGACGCCGGGCACCACAACCCGCACCGGGTCATCGGAGCCGTCGGAGGTCCGTCGTCCGACGACGCCCTCGCCGCCGCACGCGACCTCCCGCTTGACCAGCACCCCATCGGTCACGGGCCAGGCATCGACGTAGCCCAAGCCGTCCGGGCCGACCGCCGTCGCGACGGCATCGGGATTGCCACCCCCGCGGTGGTAGCGCCACGCGCTCGACGTCGCATTCGAGCACGACGCCATGAGGTGGTCGGCGTCCGACCATCGGACAGCCCCGCACATCTGCATCTCCGGTGGCCGAGGCAGCACCCGCACGAGCGACCCAGCTGTGCTCTCCACCAGGGCCAGTTCGCCGGTGCGCATCGGGACAGCCACCAGCTGTCCGTCGGGGCTCGCCACGAGAGGCCCTCCCGCAGGCGACTGTCCCGGCAGACGTGGGTATGCCGTGACGAGACTGCCTGCGACAGTGCGCCGTTCGAGGTGCCAAGCGTCGTTGAGTCCGGCGCTGATGAGAAGTGCCGCCCCCGTCGGAGGGAGGTAGCGCACATCGTCCAACGAGGTCACGTCTGGGAGGCCGACCTCCCGAGCGTGCCCCGTGACGAGATCCCAGTCGATGAGTCGATCCGCCAGATGCGCCCGTAACAGCACCCGGTGCCCATCGACGGACACATCAGCGAGCCCGAACCCCGCGGGGAGGGGGCCCGCGGCATACCTCACGCCGACCGGTGACACGACGAGAAGGGTTGCAGCGGTGGGGGTTTCGACACCGGAGAGGTTCTCGGGCGTCCAGGTGACCACGGACCATCCAGGCCCGACCCGGGTCCAGGGGATGGCCTCGCGACGCTGGATCCGGGTCGCGGTCGGGGTTGCGGCCACGACCGGGTTGCGCGTAGCAGTCGGTGGTAGGGGCGTCGACGGCAGACCCGCGGGGGATGCGGCGAGCGGGCCGACGGTCCGGAGGGTCGACGCCTGCGTGGGAGTGGGTGTTCCATCCGGCGGCGCCGCGCACGCGCAGGCGACCACCACGATGGTCACCATCCCCAACAGCGTCCTGATCCGTCGCCGAGACTGGCTGCTTCTGCCGGACGCCGGGTATGCCGTCGCCTTGCCCATGCGATCCACACCTGGCAGGCGCGTAGCTCGGCTCCCGGGTTGACCGCACCCGCCGACTGATGGGTCACAACTCGTGCCAGGCTGTGTCCGTGGTGACCTTCGACTCGGGTGAGACGCTCGCGCAGCGATTCCGCTCGCACATGGGGCACTCATCGACCCTCTACGGCTTCGCCATGCGGGGGATGGCTGACGACTGGGAGGCGGGCGGCCCGACCCTGGAAGTATGCCGCGGCTGGGAGGACTCGCCGAACGGCACCATGGTCCAACTCCGTTTCCTGGCAGGGGTTTTCCGCCTGGTGCTCACCGGCCAAGCGCCCGAGTTGGTGCCCTACTACGCCTGCCTCGGCGGCACCCTCCCGCCTGACGGCGTCTGGCCGGTCATGCGCAAGGTCGTCGCCAAACACATCCCGCAGCTGCAGGAGGCGCTGACGATCGTCCCGCAGACCAACGAGCCAGGACGATCGGCGGTCCTGCTTGCCGGGATCTTTGAGGCCGTCCGGGCGACGGGTCTGCGCCGGATCCGGCTGCTCGAGCCGGGTGCCTCGGGCGGGCTCAACCTCCACGTCGATCGGTTCCGCTTCGACGGTCCGGATTGGTCTTGGGGGCCGTCGGACTCTCCGCTCACCCTTCACACGCAGGCCGAAGGCATTGTGCCCGAGGCGTTTTCGATCGCGCAGCGCCGCGGCTGCGACGTCGAGCCCGTCGCCGCCGCGACTCCCGAGGGCGCCCTGCATCTGCGCTCGTTCGTCTGGCCCTGGCAGCTGGCCCGCCACGAGCGGCTCACGGGGGCACTGACGGTCGCGGCGGCATACCCCCTCATCGTGGAGCGCGCGCAGGCGGGGGAGTGGCTCGAACGCGCCTTGAGCGACCCGCCCACCGACGACGAGGTGCTGACCATCGTGTGGCAGTCGATCACCCGAATGTATTGGCCGGCAACGGAATCCGCGCGTGTGGCCGACGCGATCGCTGACGCCCGATCCCGTATGCCGCTCGCCCACGTGAGCATGGAACACGGCGACCATCCGGGCGCGGCCGATGCCGAACTGGCCGTCGACGGGCGGGTGCTCGGGGTGGTGCACCCGCACGGCATACCGCTATGGGTGCCGCCCGGGACGCACGCCTGACGCGGCCGTTGCCAGCCCAGCGCTGGCTCAGCGGCGCGGGATGAGCACCGTGTAGTCGAGGTCCAGCACGACGTTGGGGAGGTACTTGCCGTCTGCGTCCCGATAGGGGAAGTCTCCGCAGGCGAGGTCCTTCGTGGCGACCGTCCGCAGCCGCAGCGCCCCCAGGTCGGTCCGACCCGGCAGTTCCATGCGGTCGAGCACCTCGGACCACGCGTAGATGGTGTCGCCGGCGAAACTGGGGTTGCTGTGGGTGCCGCCGTTGATCGCCGCGATCGAGACCGCGTTGGCCAACCCGTTGTAGGACAACGCCCGCGCCAGGCTGATGACGTGGCCGCCATAGACGATCCGGCGCCCGAACCGCCCCTGGGACTCGACGTGCTGGTTGAAGTGGACCTTGGCGGTGTTGTGGTAGAGCCGGGTCGCGAGCATGTGCTCGGACTCCTCGATCGTCATGCCGTCGACGTGGTCGATCCGCTCGCCGACCTCGTAGTCGTCCCACAGATAGGGGCTGCCGCCGAGGGTCGTGTCGTAGTGCCCCCCACGCAGATCCCACGGCACTTCCAGGTCACCGACGGCGACCGCCGAGGGCAGCTCCGGCAGCACCGGCTCGGGCGCAGGGGAGGACTCGTCGCGCTTGCGGACCATGACCCAGCGGACATAGTCGAGCACGGTCGCGCCGTCCTGGTTGGTCCCGACCGAGTGCACATAGACGACGCCGGTCTTGCCGTCTCGGTTGGCTTTGAGCCCGATGACCTCGGACCGGGCCGACAAGGTGTCACCTGGATAGACCGGCACGCCAAAGCGCCCGCCCGCATAGCCGAGGTTGGCCACGGCGTTGAGCGAGACGTCGGGCACCGTCTTGCCGAACACCACGTGGAAGACGAGCATGCTGTCCAGCGGCATCCGCTCCAATCCCATGCTGCGAGCCACCGTCAGGCCCGAGGTCGGCGCGAATCGCGGCCCGTAGAGCGCGGTGTAGAGCGCGACGTCGCCTTCGGTCACCGTGCGCGGCGTGGCATGCACCAACTCCATCCCCAGCGTGAAGTCCTCGAAGAAGTTGCCGGTTGCCGTCTTCATGTGCCTCTCCTGGGATGAAACTGCGGACCTTGCGGGCTCCACGGGCTCCGCGGGCTCTGCGGACTCTGAGGCCCTCGCGGCCTGCGGCGCTTTCAGCGGAATCCTCTCGCGATCCTCCCACCAGGCCACCGGGTCGACCCCGGTGGCGTCGCTCACGTCACCCGAGCGTCGCGGCGACGGCTTCGAGCACTCGCACATCACCGGCATACGGGCCGTCCGGGCGGGGCCAGTGGGTGATGACGTCGGTGAAGCCGAGCTCGCCTGCGCGACCGGACATCTCGGCATACAGGCCAGCTGACTCGAGCGCGAACCGCGGTGAGGCGTCGAGCGAGAGATAACGCGCGAAGCCCGCGCCGCGCCCGGTGCCTGCGAGCGCGTCGCCAAGTCGCGCACTGAGCTCGCCGACGCCGCGGAACCACGAGTCCAGGTCGTCCCCACCCGAGCCGGTGGTCACCCACCCGTCCCCGTATGCCGCCGCGAGCCGCACCCCGCGTGGCCCGTTCGCGGCGATGACGAGGGGGACTGCCGAGCGGATCGGTCCGGGGAGGGTGCGGGCGTCGACCGTGGTGAACCAGGGTCCGCGGTGGTCGACATGGTCCTCGCGCAAGAGGCGGTCGAGCACAGCGACGAACTCGGCGAACCGGTCCACTCGCTCACGAACTGTGAGCGAATCGCCGAGGATGCCGGCGTCGAGTGTGCCACCCGTGCCGATGCCGCAGATGAAGCGGCCGCCCGTGAGGTCGTGCAGGGTGAGCACGTCGCGGGCGTAGGTGTAGGGGTGGCGGTAGTTGGGCGAGCTGACGAAGGTGCCCAGGCCGATCCGGTCGGTGACGGTGGCGGCCGCCGCGAGGGTCGGCACGGCTGCGAACCAGGGCCGGTCGGGCAGTCCGGACCAGACGAGGTGGTCGTAGGTCCAAGCGTGGTCGAAGCCCAAGTCCTCGGCGGCCCGCCACATGGGGGCCGCCTCCCGCCACGAGTGCTCGGGAAGGATCGTCAGGCCGTGGCGCATCGGGCCAGTCTGTCATCCGCGTGGTGCTGACTTCGTGCGTGACGTCGTGCGCTTTCGTGACGCGCTGACCCGGACACGTTGGCGGGGCCGCATGGTCACGGTTCCGACTGCGACGTCGGCCCGGGTGCGGCCCCTACGAGGGACTGTAACCGAAATGTGATGTAAGTGACGCCTTGAGCGAGATGAACTTTCGGTGACCTCGCCGCGTGTCGTTTGCTGTCGCCAGTCAGCCCTTGTCGGGGGCCTGCAGCCGGGCGGCGTCGGCGGAGGCGTCATCGGGCATCGTCTGGCTCATCCGCTCGGCCTCCACCCGCTGGCGCCAGTGCTCGACCTCTTCATCGACCGTGGCGGCGTTCCAGCCGAGCACCGGTGCAACGAGCTCGGCCGCCGGTCGCGATGCGGTGATGGCCCGGTCGAACGACTCGATCGACAGTCGGGTGCGGCGGGCGAGGATGTCGTCCAGGTGCAGGGCGCCCTCGTGGGATGCGGCATACACGATCTCCGCCTTGAGGTAGTCCTCCCCGCCGGGGAGCGGCTCGCCCAAGGTGCGGTCCGCGGCCACCAGGGCGAGGATCTCGGTGATGAGGACGCCGTGGCGCATGAGCATCTTCTCGATCCGCTCGACGTGCAGACCGGACTCGCGCGCGAGGGCCCCGCGCCGGTTCCACATCGCCCGGTAGCCGACCGCCCCAACGAGCGGGATGTCCTCGGTGGCCGACGGGGCGACGTCGCCGCCCAGGCCGCGGGCCGCCTCGTCGATGGCGTCGACGGCCATGACCCGGTAGGTCGTGTACTTACCGCCGGCCACGACCACCAGCCCCGGCGTCGGGTGGGCGACCACATGCTCGCGCGAGAGCTTGGAGGTCTGGTCGGACTCGCCGGCCAACAGCGGCCGCAACCCGGCATAGACGCCCTCGACGTCGGCCTGGGTGAGCTCGGTGCGCAGGATCCGGTTGACGTGACCGAGCAGGTAGTCGATGTCGGCCGACGTCGCCGCGGGGTGCGCCTTGTCCAGCGCCCAGTCGGTGTCGGTCGTCCCGATGATCCAGTGCCGCCCCCACGGGATGACGAACAGGACCGACTTCTCGGTGCGCAGGATGATGCCGGTCGTCGAGTGGATCCGGTCCCGCGGGACGACCAGGTGCACGCCCTTGGACGCACGGACGTGGAACTGGCCGCGCTCGCCGACGAGCGCCTGGGTGTCGTCGGTCCACACGCCCGTCGCGTTGACGACCTGCCGGGCCAGGATGTCGAACTCTCGGCCGGTCACCTTGTCGAGGGCCCGGACCCCGGTCACCCGCTCGCCTTGACGCAAAAAGCCCACTGCCGCAACGCGAGTCGCGACGTGCGCGCCGTAGGAGGCAGCCGTGCGAGCGAGCTCCATCGTATGCCGTGCGTCGTCCACCTTCGCGTCGTAGTACTGCACGGCGCCGACGAGCGCGGTCGACTTGAGGGCGGGTGCGAGCTTGAGCGCCTGACGGCGGGTGAGGTGCTTGTGCCACGGCAACCCGGCCGAGTGGCGGGACGCGCGGGCCATCGAGTCGTAGAGCGCCAGGCCGGCCTCGACGTAGGGCCGTTCGACCAACGGCTTGGACAGCGGGTAGAGGAACGGCACCGGGCGCACCAGGTGCGGGGCCAGACGGGTGAGCAGAAGACCGCGTTCTTTGAGCGCCTCAGCGACCAGGCGGAAGTCGAACATCTCCAGGTAGCGCAGTCCGCCGTGGATGAGCTTGCTGCTGCGGCTGGAAGTGCCCGAGGCGAAGTCGCGCTTTTCGATGAGCCCGGTCCGCAGGCCCCGGGTGACCGCGTCGAGGGCGCACCCGGTGCCGGTCACCCCACCGCCGATGACGAGGATGTCCAGCTCTTCGCCGGAGGCGAGTCGATCGATGGCGGACTGGCGATAGGCGGGGGATAGGGCGGTGGCAGTGCTCACGGCACCATTCTCCCAGGTGCGGGTTGACCCGGCTGCGGTGCCGTCGGTGATCTGGGACGCGGCACGTCCGCGTCGGCATGGAGACTGGTGACAGCGTGGGTTCAGCCGGAGACGGGAGCCCAGTCCAAGGTGCGGGTGACGGCCTTGCGCCAGGCGGCATACCCGGTCGTGCGTTGCTCGTCCGACCACTGCGGTGACCAGCGACGATCCTCCTGCCAGTTGGCGCGCAGTTCGTCGGTCGTGCGCCAGAAACCGATGGCCAGGCCCGCGGCGTATGCCGCCCCGAGCGCCGTCGTCTCGGCGACGACCGGCTTGCTCACCTGGACGCCGAGGATGTCGGCCTGGATCTGCATGCAGAGGGCGTTGGCGGTGACGCCGCCGTCGACCTTGAGGGTGTCCAATCGGACGCCGGAGTCGGCATACATGGCGTCGGCAACGTCCTTGGTCTGGTAACAGATCGCCTCAAGGGTGGCGCGGGCCAGGTGCGCGTTGGTGTTGAACCTCGACAGGCCGACGATCGCGCCGCGCGCGTCGGAACGCCAGTAGGGGGCGAAGAGACCGCTGAACGCGGGCACGAAGTAGACGCCGCCGTTGTCGGGCACCTGGGCAGCGAGGCGCTCGATGTCGGCCGCGCCGCTGATGATCCCGAGTTGGTCACGCAGCCACTGCACGGCCGAGCCGGTCACGGCGATGGAGCCTTCCAGCGCGTATGCCGCCCGCTCACCGGCGAACTGGTAGGCCACCGTCGTCAACAGACCGGCTTTGGAGCGGACCGGCTCGGTTCCGGTGTTGAGCAGCATGAAGTTGCCTGTGCCATAGGTGTTCTTGGCCTCGCCCGGGGCGAAGCAGACCTGGCCGACGGTGGCGGCCTGCTGATCCCCGAGGTCGCCAGCGATCCGGATCGGGCCACCCCAGGGGGTGGTGCTTCCGGAGGCGGCGGTCTGGCCATAGCGCTCGGCGTCACCGCTCGGGACGATCTCGGGGAGCATCGCGCGGGGGACCGTGAAGAAGCTGAGCAACTCGTCGTCCCAGTCCAGGGTCCGCAGGTCCATGAGCATGGTGCGGCTGGCGTTGGTGACGTCGGTGACGTGCCGACCGCCGTGCGGCCCGCCGGTGAGGTTCCAGATGACCCACGTGTCGGGAGTGCCGAACAGGGCGTCGCCTCGCTCGGCCGCTTCGCGCAGGCCGTCGACGTTGTCGAGCAGCCATTGGAGTTTGCCGCCGGAGAAGTAGGTGGCCGGCGGCAGTCCGGCGCGCTCGCGGATCACCTGCCCGCGGCCGTCGGCATCGAGGGCGGCGGCGATCGCGTCGGTGCGGGTGTCCTGCCAGACGATCGCGTTGTGCCACGGGCGGCCGGTATGCCGGTCCCACACGATCGTTGTCTCGCGCTGGTTGGTCACGCCCATGGCCGCCAGGTCGCTGGAGCTCAGGCCAGCGGCGGTGAGGGCCGAGCCGATGACGGTCTGGGTGCGCTCCCAGATCTCCAGCGGGTTGTGCTCGACCCACCCGGCCCGGGGGAGGACCTGCTCGTGCTCGAGCTGGTGCTTGCCGACCTCGCGCCCGGCGTGGTCGAAGATCATGAACCGGGTGCTCGTCGTCCCTTGGTCGAGCGCGCCCACGAAATCAGCCATGCCTCAAGCCTGTCAGCCCCGGCTCTCACCTTCCACCCCTGCCGTCCCTTCGCGGCAAGTCTCAGGGAGTTTGACCGCCATGGCGGTGGAGTTGGTTGATGGCGTTCAGATCTGGCCGCCATCGACCGCTGTGGCCGCCATGGCGGCGAAACTCGGACAGCCTGACCGCCATGGCGGCGAAACTCGGGGAGCTAGCCACCACACGCGGGCGGGCGGCATACCCCATGGGAGGTATGCCGCCCGCGACCGTGAGGCGCGAAGGGCTACTCGTTCCAGCTCGACGGGTAGGCGGGGTCCTCGACGGCGACGGCCCCTTCACCGAGCAGCAGCGGCGCGAACGTGTCCACCATGACGGCGGTCTCGTCGAAGCTCTCGATGCCGATGGAGCGCTCATAGGCACCCGGCTGTGGCCCGTGGGCGTGACCCATGGGGTGCAGCGAGATCGAACCGGCCTCGATGCCCGACCCCTTGCGGGCCTCGTAGTTGCCCGCGGCGTAGAACATCACCTCGTCGGAGTCGACGTTGGAGTGGTAGTAGGGGACCGGAATCGCCAGCGGGTGGTAGTCGACCTTGCGCGGGACGAAGTTGCACATGATGACGTTGTGCGCCTCGAACACCTGGTGGGTCGGCGGCGGCTGGTGCACCCGGCCGGTGAGGGGCTCGTAATCGGAAATGTTGAAGGCGTAGGGCCATAGGCAGCCGTCCCAGCCGACGACATCGAAGGGGTGGTGCGGCTGGACGTGGATCGTGCCGGAGATCCCGTTGGCGCCAGCGCCGCGGTGCTTGATGTGCACCGGCACGTCGGTCTCCTCGACGACATAGGGGTCGGTGGGCACGCGCAGGTCACGCTCGCAGAACGGGGCGTGCTCGAGGAACTGGCCGAACCGCGACAGATAGCGCTTGGGCGGCGTGATGTGGCTGTTGACCTCGATCGCGTAGATCCGCACGGGGGCCTCGCCCGTCGGCACGATCCGGTGGGTGGTCGCGCGGGGAACGATGACGTAGTCGCCCTCCCACACGTCCAGGTCACCGAAAACCGTCTCGACGCGAGCAGTGCCGCCGTGGACATAGAGGCATTCGTCGCCAATGGCGTTGCGGTAGTAGGGAGACGGCTCCTTGGCAACGACATAGGACAGCCGGACGTCACCGTTGCCGAGCAGCAGGCGTCGACCGTTGACGGCGTCGATGCCCGCGCCGCCGCCGGGCAGGTCCTGGGTCTTGAAGTGCCGCGGGATCATCGGGTCGTTGGCGTGCAGGGTCTGGTCGGGCAGCTGCCACGGCCGCACCTCGCGGATCGCCGCCGGGATGAACCGGTGGTAGAGCAGCGACGAGTCGGACGAGAAGCCCTCCTCACCCATGAGCTCCTCGTAGTAGAGCTTCCCCTCCGGGTCCCGGTGCTGCACGTGCCGCTTGTGGGGGACGTTGCCTGCGCTGCGGTAGTAGGCCATGTGCTCGGTCTCTCCTTGGTCAGTCGGTCGTCGGGTTTTCGTCGGGTTTCGTCGAGGTCAGGCGGTCGCCGGGGCGGTGGCGCCAACGGCCCGGTATGCCGCAGCCGCCGCGTCGGGTGCGCTGGTCACCACCGCGGCGATGTGGGCATCGGGTCGGAACACCCAGGCCTCGTCGGGTCGGGCACCCAAAGCCTGAGCGACCTCGCCGTCGGGGTCCACCTCGGCCAGAGGCAACACCGTTGTCGGGCAGCGTAGCCCGGCCAGGGCGTCGGCGACGGCGGCTGTGTCGAGGTCGGCACCGACGAGGACGAGCACGCCCTGCCGCGCCAGGGCCCGGATGCGCACCCGGTCGCCGCCAGCCAGGGTGACCTCGACGTCCGGGGCGATGACGCCCGGAGCCGCCACCGGGTCCTCGCCCTTGGGCGGACGTCCCTGGAACGGGTGGTCCGCCGAGGGCGTCGTGAGCGGGGAGTCGACATACCAGAAGGGTTCGGCCATCCGGCCGGAGTTGACCTGCGCGCGGACCGCCAGGTCGGTGGGGTCGGCCTTGGCCGCCTCGAGGATCTCGCGGCGCTGGGCCCACTCGGCATCGTTCTGCGGGACGAGGAAGCGCATTGTCGCGGCGGTGACGTCGAGGTTCTCAGCAGCGGCAGCGTGGCGCTCGTCGTGGTAGGTCGCGATAAGCGAAGGGTCGGCCCAGCCGTGCATGACGAAGGCGACCTTCCAGGCGGCGTTCTCGGCGTCCGGCACCCCGGAGTTGAGTCCACGCGCGCCGAAGGGGGCGACGAGGTGGGCGCCGTCACCGGCCATGAGGAACCGGCCCGCGACCATCTGGTCGACCTGGCGGGCGTGGAACCGATAGACCGACTTCCAGACGATCTCGTAGTCGGCGTCGCCGACGATCTTGCGGATCCGGGTGTCCAAGGCGCCTGATGCCTCTTCGGAGGCCAGGTCATAGTTCGGCGGGACCTGCCAATCGATCCGGTAGGTCGAGTCGGGGCAGGGGTGGATGAGGACCTGGCGGCCCGGGTTCCACTCGGGGTCGAAGTAGAACCGCCGCTCCAACTCCCAGCCTGGCAGCGTCGTGCGGATGTCGCAGATGAGGAACTGGTCGTCGAAGGTCGTGCCCTCAAACGTCATTCCCACCATCTCGCGGGTGAGGTGGCCCTTGTTGCCGGGGGCGGCGATGACGTAGGCCCCGGTGATGCGCACCGTCTCTCCGGAGCCGTGGGTGCCCACACGGCATACCAGGGTGATGCTGTCCGCGTCCTGCTCGACGGCTTCGACGGTGTGGCCCCACTTCTCGGTGATGAGCGGGTTGGCCCGGATCTGCTCGTCGAGCAACTCCTCGGTGCGGTTCTGGCCGATGTTGACGAACGGCGGGAAGGGGGAGCGGCCACGGTCGACGAAGCCCTGGGTGAACAGCTCCTGGCCTTGGTAGAGGGTCACGGCGCGGGTCCAGGTCACGCCTTCGTCGGCGATCTGCCGGCCGGCGCCGACGTGGTCCCAGACGTCGAGGACGTCGCGCTGTTGGCACAAGGCCTTGGAGCCGATGGGGTCGCGCTCGGGGCGGGCATCGAGCATGACGACGGGCACTCCCCAGGCGGCCAGGCACAGGGCGGCGGTCTGCCCGACGGGGCCGCAGCCCAGGACGATGGCCGGGACGTTGGGGTCAAGAGTGCTGGTCATTCGGTCCTCCATGGATCACCGTGGCTGGGTTGGCACTCAGGATGAGGGGATCGTGAACCGCTGAAAAGCGCGAGTTCCGTCGGTTATTGCGCGGCTCGCCTGCGCTTCCCGTATGCCGCGTCGCTCGTTTCAGTGCGGCTCGCCCGCGTGCGCCGCGTGTCGAGCCACCAGCTGAACGAAGGCCTGGGCGGCCCGCGACAGCCTCGCGTCCCGAGGCCAGGCGACGACGATCTTCACCGGAGGCAACACAGGGTCGCTGACCTCCTTGGCCACGACCGGGCGCCCTTCATAGCTCACGTCGGTCGCGGTGCGCTGGACGAGCAGCGCCCAGCCAAGTCCTCGTCCCACCAGCGCTCGGGCCGTCTCGTAGTTGCTGGTCCGCAGCGCCACCCGCGGCTCGAAGCCGGCTCCTCGGCACATGTCCAGTTGGTGTTCGCGGCTCGGGGGTGCGTCCAGGAGCACCATCGGATCCTCGGCGAGGTCGATGAGTCGCACCGATTCGGCTCCGGCGAGACGATGGGCGGCAGCCATGTGGACCCGGGGGGCGTTGGTCAACCAGGCGACCGTGCTCCAATGCCGAGGTAGGTCGATGTCATAAGCGATGGTCACGTCGACATCGCGCGCGTCCACCGCCGTGCGCAGCCGGTCGAGGGTGTCCTCGCGCAACTCGATCCGGGCCGCCGGGTAGCGGCGCCGGAACGCGTCGAGCAAGGGCGGCAACACGGTCGGCCCCAGGGTCGTGTAGCACCCGACATGCAGCACCCCGGTGACCTGGCCGGGCTCGCCGCGGACGTCGAGCTCGAGATCGTTGGCCTCGTGCAGGACCACGCGCGCCTTGGCCAGCACCGCCTTGCCGCCGGAGGTGAGCTCCACCCCCTTGGCTCGGTGCCGAACGCACAGCTGGGCGCCCAACGCGCGCTCCAGGTCGCCGAGGGAGGCTCGGACCGCTGACGGGGACAGTTGTAGGCGCACCGCGGCGGCAGCAATGGTGCCCGTGTCCGCGACGGCCACGAACGCGGCCAGTTGCTGGAGGGTGTATGCCGGCACGCCGGTGGCCTTGGCCATGCCTCGCACTCTAGCGCCGGCCTCCCAGAGCTGGGCCCTGGAGTGTCGTGCCCTCCGCTTCAGTGTCGTGCCCTCCGTTTCAGTGTCGTGCCCTCCCGCGTCGGTGTCGTGCCCTCCGTTTCAGTGTCGTGCCCTCCCGCGTCGCCCCGTGGGTCGCCCACTCACCTGGCCCTCTTGTGGCAGTTGTAGCGGTTGTGTGGCAGATAGATCTGCCAGACAACCGCATTAAGTGCCACACGCTGGTGTGGGGACCTGGTTCGACGGGGGACCGAAACGTGGTCAGGCGCTCCGTTCGGCGGCGGCGAGGGCGGCATACACCCGGGCGAGTAGGCGCGCTGGATTGGTGAGGTCGGCCCAGGAGACTCTGACGACGACGAATCCCAACGCCCGCAGGCGGTCCTCGCGAAGCTTCTCCTTGAACAGGCTCAGGCCGGACGGGTCGTCGGCGTACTTGAGGGCTCCGTCGAACTCCAGGATGACCCGGGCGCCAACGAGGAGGTCGACCCGGGCCACGAACTCCGTCCCGTCGTAGATCTCCACCTGGCTCGTGACGTGAAGTCCGGCAGCGCTGAGGATGAGGCGGGACCGCGACTCGCCGACCGACTCCGACGCGCCGTCGACCGACTCGAGGAATCGTCCCAACCGCCGGCGCAACCGGTTGCCGGAGCAGGCGTCGAGCCCGTCGGACAGTTCCTCATCGGTGCATAGCCCGCGTTGCAGCGCCGCATCCGCGCTGACCACGGCGGAGGGCAACGGTGCAGTTCGGGCGAGCTGGACCAACGCCACCGCAACGGAGACGGCGTGGATGTCGCCGACGAGAGCCAGCGTCAGCTCCTCGCGGGGATGGACCATGAGCCCGCTCTCGGAGGTCCGCATCGAGACGTCACCCACGACGTCGAACCGGTTGAGGTTGACCTGCCAGAGGGGAAGGCCTCGGATGGCGAGGGCTGCATGGTGACTCGCGCCGTTGTTCGGGGGCCGGGACATGACAACCGCCCGGACTTTGAGCGCGTATGCCGCCTCAGGCCGGGCCGCGGCGACCACTGCGGCATCGACATATGCCCCTCGTCGAACACGCAGCAGTTCGCCGGAGTCGACGGCGGCGGCAATGGCCCGCGGGTGGATCCCGAGGCGAGTGGCCTGCGTGCTGGCCAGGGCGCCGTGTTGGGCGTCGAGGAGGTGAGCGAGTGCGAGATCCATCCGCAGAGGGTCCCGCCGTTCGATGAGCCTGGCCACCCAACGTGGCGATCCTGTGGACGGTGGGACGACCGCTCAGACCCATGTGGATGACGCCGATCCGACGCGCGCACGTCCCACGTCATCGGGTGGCACGTGAACCGGTTTGGTGGCAGATACATCTGCCACCAAACCGGTTGAAGTGCCACTGGTGGATGGGTCGCGCGCGGGCTGGACACTCGGGTGATGCGCCAGTGAGAGGGCGGTCGGCGGGGGAATCGGCATAGGCTCGGCGGTGATGCGGATCGACCTGCACGCTCACTCCACCCGCTCAGACGGGACCCGGACCCCGGCTGAGCTGGTCGCCGACGCACGCCGGGCGCACCTCGACGCCGTCGCCATCACCGACCACGACACCACGTCGGGCTGGCTTGAGGCCACCGCCGCCGCACACGAGCACGGGATCACCCTCGTCTCCGGCGTCGAGATCTCCTGCGAGCGCGACGGTCGCTCGGTGCACCTCCTCGGCTACCTCGTCGACCCCTCCAACACCCCCCTTGCGACCGAGCTCGCCAAGGCCCGCGAGTCCCGGGTCACCCGGCTGGAACGCATGGTCGCCCGGTTGGCGGCGGACGGCATACCGGTGACGTATGCCGCGGTGCTCGCGAAGGTGCCGCCCGGCGCGACCCCGGGGCGGCCACACATCGCCGACGCCCTCGTCGCGGCGGGGGCCGTCGCCACGCGGGACGAAGCGTTCGCGCGATGGCTGCACGACCAGAGCCCCTACTACGTCCACCACTACGCGCCCGACCCGGTCCGGGCCGTCGGGCTCGTGCAGGCGGCTGGGGGCGTGGCCGTGCTCGCGCATCCGTTCACCCAGACCCGCGGCGCCGGGGTCCTCACCGATCGAGCCATCGGCGAGCTGGCCGACGCGGGCCTTCGGGGGTTGGAGGCCGACCACCCTGACCACGATGCGCCCGCTCGCGCCCGGGCTCATGCCCTTGCCGCTCGGCTTGGGCTGCTGGTGACCGGGTCGAGCGACTACCACGGGGCCGGGAAGACCACCCGGCTGGGCGACAACCTCACCGACCCTGCGGCGTTGGCGGCCATCGAGGCCCAGGCCACCGGGGCCGCCATCGTCCGCCCGGAGCGGCGCTAAGCCGACTGTCCGTGGCACCGGCTAGCGTGGCTCGGGTGTCGCAGGACCAGCCGTCGAGCCCGGCGCCCACCCAGGGCGCGTTCCCCGGCATGCCGACGCCCCTGTATGCCGCGAGCCCCTCCAAGCTGCTGGCCTGGGTCGACTGCCCGCGCCGCTATCGGTTCCAGTACCTCGACCGCCCCCGCCCGGTCACCCGGCCCCAGCGCGCTCACACCTCAATCGGCGTTGCCGCGCACAACGCCCTGCGCGACTGGTGGGACCAATCCGACCGCACCCCCGAGGCCGGGGCTCGCCTGGTGCGCGAGGGCTGGGTCGATCTTGGCTTTCGCGACCCCGCCCAGAGCCTGACCTGGCGGCAGCGCACCCAGGCTGAGGTGACGGCATACCTGCAGGGTGTCGACCCGTCCCGCACCCCGGTGGGCGTCGAGCGGACCGCGGCGTTCAAGACCGGGGTGCTCGCCTTCTTCGGCCGGATCGACCGGCTCGATGACCGCGGCGGCGAGCTCGTCGTCGTCGACTACAAGACCGGGCGGCGTCGCCTCACCGACGAGGACGCCCGCACGTCCCTCCCACTCGCCCTGTATGCCGCCGCCGTCTGGCGGATGTTCCGCCGCCGCTGCGTTCGCGTCGAGCTGCACCACGTGCCGACGGGGACGGTCGCGGCATACGAGCATTCGGACGACTCGCTCGTGCGGAAGGTGCGTGAGGCGGAGTCGATCGCCGCCGATCTGCGCCGCGCCGACCTCGCGTATGCCGCCGACGGCACCGACGCGGCGTGCTTCCCGCCACGGGTGTCCCCGTTGTGCCAGTGGTGCGACTACCGTGCCCATTGTCGGGAAGGGCAGCAGGCCGGTCCCGAGAAGTCGTCCTGGGCCGCACTGGAGGAGAGCACGGATGACCGCGTCACCGACGAAGCGCACTTCGGCGGCCCAAACGAGCTCAAGCAAGCCGAGCGCGAGCACAGCGACGGGCTCGGAGAACCCGCAGGTCCGGCGTCGTGCGGGAGCGACGAGTCGGACGAATCGCTCGGGTCGCTCTGACGCAAACGCTGCGACGGGGCCGTACGTCCTCGCCGTGGCCAACCAGAAGGGCGGCGTCGCCAAGACAACCACGGTGGCGAGCCTGGGGGCCGCCTTCGCCGAGATGGGCAAGCGGGTGCTGCTCATCGACCTGGACGCTCAGGCCTGCCTCACCTTCTCCTTAGGGGTCGACCCTGACACGGTGGCCGTGTCGATCAACGAGGTGCTCATCGGCCAGGCCGGCATCAGGGATGCCATCGTCGAGTGCGCCGATGGAGTCCACCTGGTGCCCTCAGTCATCGACCTTGCGGGGGCCGAAGCGCAATTGCTAGGGCGACCGGGCCGTGAGTTCGTGCTGCGCACGATTCTTGAGGAGGTCGAAAGTGACTACGACATCGTTCTGCTGGACTGCTCGCCGAGTCTCGGCGTGCTCACCCTGGCGGCGTTGACGGCGGCCCGGGGCCTGCTCATCCCTATGCCGTGCGAGATGCTCAGCCACCGCGGGGTCGGCCAACTGCTCGACACGGTCCGCGACGTCACCCGGTTGCTCAACCCCAAACTCGAGGTCATCGGGGTGCTGCCGACGTTGTTCGACGGGCGTTCCGCGCACTCCCAGGCGGTGTTGGCCGACGTGGGGGAGCGCTACGGCTTGCCCGTCATCGAGCCGCCGATCCCCAAGACGATCCGGTTCGCCGAAGCGCCCGCCGTCGGGCGGTCGATCCTCACGACGTCCAAGTCGTCCAAGGGAGCCAGGGCCTATCGGGCCGCGGCGAAGTCTTTGGCAGGGCGGATCTGGGGCGCGTAGCCGCTTCAGTAATGCTCCAAGGCCAACCGCGCCAACGCGCCGAGCACGGCCGCCCACAGCAGGCTGGTGAAGCTGCCGATGATGAACCGCTCGGCCGCCCCCTCGGTCGTCCCGCGCAGTTCGGCGAAGCGCCCCAGGCCTTTGAGGGCGATCACCCCGACCATCGCTTCCGGCCAGCCGGCGAGCAGCCCGAGGAACACCGCGGTGCGTTCCAGGAACCCGATGGTCTGTCCACCCCTGAGCACGACAGCCGCAGCGTGGATGCCGGTCACCGGCTGTGTCGGGCTGCCGCCCGACCGGCGCTCGACGTGGGCGAACACCCAGCCGGTCAGCGGGCTTCCGCCGAAGATGGCCAGCACCCCGGCCAGCAGGATCGCGCCGCCGAGCAGCGCCTGGGTCACGGTCACGGGTCAGTTCTACCGTCTGCCACCGACAAGTGGTGGCAGACGAGCGCCTCGGCTCCGGCTTGCTCGAACCACCCCGACCGACGCACCCGTTGGCTGACCGCGGACGCGCTGATCCCGAGGTGTGCGGCGGCCTCCTTCTGGCTCGCCCCCGCGGCCAGCAGGTCGGTAACCTCCCAGCCCTCGGGGGTTCGCGCCCGCAAGAGGCGCGCGTAGAGCAGGAGGGCGGACTCGGCATACCTGGTATGCCGTTCGCGCACCTCGCGACTGGACGAATCCAGCCCCGGTGTGGTCCCCATTCGGACCGCCAGCTGGCCCGGCGAGGGGTGCGCCTCGCGGACGGCGGTGCGAGCTGCGATGAAGGCTGGCCCTCGACCGGCTCGCGGGGAGTCCGGCAGCGGCAGGTCCACCGGGCCGATCCCGATGCCGACGCGCCACCGTTCGGCCCGGACCAGGCTGCCGACGACGGCCAGGACGTCTGCGGGGTCGGTCGTGACGCCCTGGATCTCGTCCCCGGCCGTCCGCTCGAAGGGGTTTGCTCGGGCTGGGCGAAGGCTGGCGAGCAGCGTCAGCACTTCGGGGACGCGGTCGGCCTCGCGGCGGCTGCCCACTTGATCGGCGGTGATTACATACATGGCTCATCCTTCATTCGTCAGAGTGAAGGATAACACCTTCATTAGCGCGCATGAAGGGCTAAACATGAATCACTGGGCACATCGTCGAGACGATGTGCCCAGTGATCGAGTCGTGCCCCGCGCAGGCGCGGGCAGAGAGGCTACTTGGCTGCCGGCTCGGTGAGGTTGCCCGAGACGTCCTCGGCGCTGGCGTCGATGCCGGTGATCGCCTCATACGACCATCCGGCGATGAGCGCACCGAGGATCGGCGCCACCCAGAACAGCCACAACTGTCCCGGAGCACCGGCCCCGTTGAAGAAGGCGACCGCCGTCGAGCGGGCCGGGTTGACCGAGGTGTTGCTGATCGGGATCGAGATGAGGTGGATCAGGGCCAGGGTCAGACCGATGGCCAGCGGCGCGAACCCGGTCGGAGCGTGCTTGGTCGTCACGCCCAGGATGACGAACAGGAAGAACGCCGTGAGCAGCACCTCGGCGAGGAACACGGCCCACATCGAGTAACCGCCGGGCGAGTTGTCGCCGTAGCCGTTGGCCGCCATGTTGCCGACCATGCTGCCGGCCCCCTTGGCGCTCTTGGCCAAGCCCCACAGGCAGGCCCCGGCGAGCAGGCCACCGACGACCTGGGCGGCGAGGTAGGCGAACAGGTCCCGGACGTTGTCGAACCGGCGGGCGGCCCACAGGCCGATCGTCACGGCGGGGTTGAAGTGACCCCCAGACACGTGGCCCACGGCATACGCCATCGTGACGACGGTGAGACCAAAGGCGAGTGAGACGCCGAGCAGGCCGATCCCGAGCTCGGTGCCTTGCGCGTCGGCGACGCCACCGGGCGAGTAGAACTTCGCGGCGAAGATGGCGCTCCCACACCCGCCGAAGACGAGCCAGAAGGTGCCGAGGAGCTCGGCGCCGAGCCGCTTGCTGAGGGCCGGCTGCATGGAGGGTCTCCTTATCGTTCCCCCGACCGGGGCGTATGCCGCGGCCGTCGGCGGCTACGCTACCCGCTCCGGCCGCCCTGACCGTCGGTATGGCGGTCGGGTGTCTGCGAACCGCAGTGCCGCTTGCTGGCCACGTCCGGTCAGGTCGGTTGGCCCGGTTGGGGCGGGCCCACCCGCAACGGCAGCATCATCTCGTTGTCTTCGTGCTCGACGATGTGGCAGTGCCACACGAACTGGCCGCCTTGGGTGAACCGCATCCGCACCCTGGTGACCTCGCCCGGGAGGGCGACCACCGTGTCCTTGAGGCCGGACTCCCAAGCCTCGGGCGGGCGGGGTGTCGACCCCGGAGCCAACCGGGCACGCATGTGTTCGTCGATTTCCAGCGCTTGGCGGTTGACGACCTCGAAGGCCACCTCGTGGATGTGGATGGGGTGGGCATCCATGGTGAGGTTGTGCAGCTCCCACACCTCCGTCGCTCCGACGGCGGGGTTCTGGGTCACCTCGTCCGACCACATCCGGTGGGTGCTGCCCACGAAGCCGTCTGCCGGGTCGCCGTCCAGGACTCCGAGCATCGCCGCGATCGGACCATCGGCGAACATCGACGAGTGCTCGATGAGCGCCAGTCGGCGGGTCACGCTCTCGGTGGGGAGGGGTGCCGGCTGAGGCAGCACGAGGAACTGCGGAGGTGTGCTCAGATCGGCGGAGGCGGCCGGGACGACGCGGAACTGCACGATGCGCCCCGTCGTGTCCGGGTCTGCCACAGGGAAGTCCGCGCCGGGCTCGCCGCCGCCATAGGGCTCGTCCGGTCCCACGTTGCCCAGGACGTGGCTGCCCAGCGGCACACCTGAGAAGTCGACGATTACGTCGGCGCGCTCGGCGGGCGCCATGAGCAACCGTCCGGACGCGACCGCGGCCAGGTCGATGGGGGTGCGCAGGAAGCCGCCCTCGTTGCCGATCTGCCACGCGCGAACGCCGGGGATCCGGGCGAAGTCGAGGATGAGGAAGCGGGCCTGGCAGCCGTTGAGGAGGCGGAAGCGATACCGCTTCTGCTGGACGGTGAGGTAGGGCCAGGTCGCCCCGTTGACGATGATGGTGTTGCCGAAGAACTCGGGGTTCCACACCGGTGGGACGTCGCTCTCCGGCATGTAGGGCTCGGTGATCCCGTCGAAGAACTCCCGGGTGTCCGGGTAGAACAGGGAACCGTCTGCGTTGAAGGACCGGTCCTGGATGGCGAGGGGGATCTCGAAGTACTTCCCCGGCTTCGGGTTGTCCTGGTAGTCCTTCGGGTAGGGCCCAGGCAACACCGCCACTGCGCCTGTCCGAGAGTCGCGGACGGCACCGTCGCCCTGCGGACCGCCGCGGATGATGTAGAAGCCTGCGGCACCGGCATACACATTGAGCCGGGTCATGCCCAGCGTGTGGTCGTGGTACCAGAGCGCGGAGGGCCGGTTGTTGTTCGGGTACTGCGCCACCGTGTAGCCGGGCCCCCAGCCGATCCCGTTGCGGGCCAGCGACTTCGCCGCAAAGAAGTCACGCCAGCGACCGTGCTCTTTGTGGTCGGCCGGGAGGTTGGTGGCCGCGGGCAGCACCCACGCCTCGGGGTAGCCGTCGCTCTCGTCGCCCACCCCGACCGCCCCGTGCAGGTGGACGCTCATCGGGATCGGACCCCGGTATGCCGTGAACTGCGTCGGATCGGTCGGGTCGTGCTGGGCGGGGGGCACGTAGCGTCGACCGGTGAAGCTCGGCCGGTTGTCGGTGCGCCGGTCGCCATAGACGTCGGGCAACTGGCCGGGGTTCGCCCAGTGCAACGTGGGGTCGACCGCGAACAGGTGCGGGAGGAAGGTGCGGGTGCGCGGATCGACCAGCTCGTTGATCCACTTGACTCGCACGGGTCGGTTCCACGGCGCCTCAATGGTGAGTGACGGCGCTCCGTGGACGACCCGCCCGCCCGCCCCTGCCGCCGGGCCGTAGCCCCAGACGGTGGTCGGCGGCATACCGGCCGGCAACATCTGCTGGCGCAGCTGACGCACCGAGATCTCGTAGTAGTCGGCATCGCGACCCGATCGGGTCCGTCGGGTCCCGGTGATCGGCATGGCCGATGGCACGGTGACCGGAGTGACAAACGCGGTGATGGCTCGCGGATCCAAGGACCCCCCGGGAGCCGTCCCCACCAGGCGTGGCGAGGTGCCGCCAGGCTCGACGGGAAGGTAGAGGGAGAGGATCGTCCCACTGGTGTAGGTCAGAAAAGCTCGTCGACCGATCATGATGCACGCCCCTGTGCGATGGTGCCCCAACGAACAAACTCAACGCTAGGAGAAGAGCGAACGCCGCGCGGAGAAATACAGGAGGCTGCGCTCACGAGTTGCTCACGCCACTCGGCGGGACAGACTGTCGCTGGTTTCACATATCTTGACGTCAAGATAGGTTGGCTCTGGAGCGTCCGGCCGCTAGCCTGGGCTGGCGCCCAGATAGAGGGCGTTCCGCCGTCGGCACCCTGCCGTCGGCACCCCGCCCGGCACGCTTCGATGGAGACGCGATGACCTCTGAAATTGTGTGGACCCAGATCGACGAGGCGCCCGCGTTGGCGACCTATTCGTTCTTGCCGATCGTCCAGGCGTTCACCAAGGGGACCGGGGTCGACGTCGTCACGAGCGACATCTCGCTCTCCGGACGCATCCTGTCGGCCTTCCCCGAGCGGCTCACCGAGGCCCAGCGGGTGCCGGACAACCTGGCCGCGCTCGGCGCGCTCACCCTGCGCCCCGAGGCCAACATCATCAAGCTCCCCAACATCTCCGCCTCCGTGCCGCAACTCAAGGCTGCGATCGCCGAGCTGCAGAGCCAGGGGTATGCCGTCCCCGACTACCCCGAGTCGCCGGCGACCGACGAGGAGAAGGCGGTGCACACGGCATACGCCAAGGTCTTGGGCTCCGCGGTGAACCCCGTTCTGCGCGAAGGCAACTCCGACCGTCGCGCGCCCCTGTCGGTGAAGAACTTCGCCAAGAAGCACCCGCACCGCCTCGGCGCGTGGGACCCGGCGACCAAGGCGCGCGTCGAGACGATGACCTCCGGGTGACTTCTACGGCAACGAGAAGTCCGTCGTCATGGCCGACGGGGGCGACCTGCGCATCGAGCACGTGGCCGCCGACGGCACCGTGACCGTCCTCAAGGACAAGGTCGCCACCCTGCCGGGCGAGATCGTCGACGGCACGTTCATGAGCGTGTCGGCGCTTCGGGAGTTCTATGCCGCGCAGATCGAGGCCGCCAAGTCCGACGGGCTGCTGCTGTCGCTGCACCTCAAGGCGACGATGATGAAGGTCTCCGACCCGGTGATGTTCGGTCACGCGGTGTCGGTCTTCTACGCCGACGTCTTCGCCAAGCACGGCGACGCGCTCGCGGGTTTGGGCGTCGACCCCAACCTCGGCATGGGCGACCTCGAGGCCAAGATCGCGTCGCTGCCGGACGAGACGCGGGCCGCCATCGCGGCCGACATCCAGGCCGTGTATGCCGCCCGCCCGGCCATCGCGATGGTCAACTCGGACAAGGGCATCACCAACCTGCACGTGTCCAGCGACACAATCATCGACGCGTCGATGCCGGTTGTCGTTCGCGACTCCGGGCAGATGTGGAACTGGGACGGCAAGCTCCAGCCGACCCTCGCGATGGTTCCCGACCGCAGCTACGGCCCGATGTATGCCGCGGTGTTCGAGGACTGCCGGGTCAACGGTGCCCTCGACCCGGCGACGATGGGCTCGGTGCCCAACGTCGGGCTGATGGCCCAGAAGGCCGAGGAGTATGGCTCGCACCCGACGACCTTCATCGTGCCCGCAGCGGGGACGGTCCGCGTCCTCGGGCCGGACGGCGCCGAACTCATGGCCCACGAGGTCGGTGCGGGCGACATCTGGCGGATGTCGCGGGTTCGGGACATCCCAGTGCAGGACTGGGTCAAGCTCGCCGTGACCCGCGCTCGGATCACCGGCGCCCCGGCGTGCTTCTACCTCGATGCCGCTCGGGCCCACGACCGCAACGTCATCGCCAAGGTGGAGCGCTACCTCGGCGACCACGACCTCACCGGCGTTGAATACCGCATCCTGGCCCCGGTCGAGGCGATCCAGTGGTGCCTGTCGCGGATCCGGGAGGGCAAGGACACCATCTCGGTGACCGGCAACGTCCTGCGTGATTACCTCACCGACCTCTTCCCGATCCTCGAGCTCGGGACGTCGGCCAAGATGCTCTCGGTTGTGCCGTTGTTGGCCGGTGGTGGGCTGTTCGAGACCGGTGCCGGTGGCTCGGCGCCCAAGCACGTCCAGCAGTTCGTCGCCGAGAACTACCTGCGGTGGGACTCGTTGGGTGAGTTCTCGGCGCTGGGTGCCTCGCTGGAGCACCTGGCCCAGACCCAGGGCAACCCCAAGGCTCAGGTGCTGGCCGACGCGCTCGACAAGGCGATCGCCACGTTCCTTGACGAGAACAAGTCACCGGCCCGCAAGGTCGGGCAGATCGACAACCGCGGCTCGCACTTCTACCTGGCGTTGTTCTGGGCCGAGGAGCTGGCCGCCCAGTCGGCGGACGGCGAGCTGGCGGCGCGGTTCGCGCCGGTCGCCGCAGCGTTGCGGTCGGGCGAGGCGACGATCAACGAGGAGCTGCTCTCCGTCCAGGGCCAACCGGTCGACATGGGCGGCTACTACCGTCCGGACGCCGCCAAGACCGGTGCCGCGATGCGCCCGAGTGCCACGCTGAACGCCGTCATCGACGCCCTCTAGTCTCACCCGGGCGCGTGGTCCTCGCCCGCCGATTCGGTATGCCGCCCGCGCACCTTCGCCGGGCGGCATACCTCTTGGTGTCCGTGGCCCTTGGGTTTGCTTACGCGCGACGGTCCGGCACACTCGTTCGGGTGAGCGCCCTCGTGCGGCCGTGCCAATCCGCGGTGGATGTCGCGGCGATCGAGGCCCCCCCCCCCCCCCCCCCCCCCCCCCCAGGGCGCCTCTCCTGCTGGCCTGGCTCGACAACGCGGCCGTGGGCCACGTGCTGGTCACGGCGCAGTCGAAGTACGAAGAGGTGCGGGACCGGCTCGGCACCTTTCCGGAGGTGAACGCGCTCGGCGTGGCGACGGCATACCGGCGTCGCGGAGTGGCCCGAGCGCTCATGGAGGCCGCGGCTCGCATCGCCGTGTCGATGGGTGGCACCCGGCTTGGGCTGGCAGTCGAACCGGACAATGAGCCCGCCGTGGGGCTCTATCAAGCGCTCGGGTTCAGGCGGCACCACCGTCCCCCGCCCCCCCCCCCCCCCCCCCCCCCCCCCCCCCCCGGGGCCCCCCCCCCCCCCCCCTTGCCCAGCTGTGAAGCCAGCGGCCTCGACGCCGAGGGCCTGCGCCTACATGGGCGCCAGGGGCAGGTGTGGGAGGTCAGGAAGGTGCACCGTGATCCGGGCACCGGGTCTGACCTCCCCGCCCCGTTCCACGACCGCCATCACCCCCGCCTTGCGGATGAGCGTCGTCCCGCCCGCGCCTGGCGAGCCGGTCGACGGCCCGGGCTCCTCGGACGGCGTCCCGTCGGCCCGCGACAGCACCACCTTGAGCAGACCCGGCCGGAAGTCGTTGATCTGCGCGCACGGGTTGCGCAGGCCGGTCAGCCGCACCGCCGGGCCGTCGAAGTCCAGGAGCGTGCCGGTGGGGAGTCCGAGCAGGTCCAGGCCCTGGGTGAGGACGTTCTCGCCCAGATCGCCCGGCCGCAGGTCATAGCCGAACCCCTCGGCCTCGGCGAACAGTTCCTGGTGAAGCAGGTGCACCTGGCGGAGGTTGGGCTGGTTGGGGTCGCGGCGCACCCGGGATCGGTGCTGCACCAGCGTCCCGGCATGCGCATCGCCGAGCACGCCCAGCCCGGCCACGAGCGTGATCGACGCCACCGGCGTCTTGCTGAACCGGTGGACCTCGTCGCGACTGACGGCGACGACCCGGGCGTTGGTCACCGGCCCATTGTCGCGGTCGTGAAGTGGGCAGGGCCGGGGTGCACGGCATACGGACGACCATTGGTCGCCTCGCGCGGGCTGCGTTGAGCACGGCCGGGTCCCGTCGTGGCGAGCAATGTCATTCCGTATGCCGGTACGCCGCCCACCCGCTGCTGCCCGCTCGGCCCCTCAGCCCGCCTGACCGGAGGCGCGCCGGACGAAGGCCGCCAGGTCGGCGGACTGGGCCAGCCGACTGGGCTCGTGGACGTACATCATGTGCCCGGCCGGGTAGGTGCGGTGCTCGATCCGGGATCGGGCCTGGTCGGTCAGCCGCAGCTTGGCGAACACCTCGTCTGCCGCCGCCGGGGGAGTGGCCCCGTCGTAGGTCCCATACGCCACATGCACCTGCAGATGCGGGTTGGCCCGCATCGCCCGCTCCAGCCGCGGCGAGACGTCGATCGGCTTGCCCTCGAAGTCCTTGTAGGACCACGGGTTGACCCGCTCTGAGATCTGCTCGTAATGCAGGTCGCTGCCGAACTCCAGCTCGGCCCGCACGTAGTGGTTCATCGCCGCGGCATACGGGCCGACGATCGCGTCGAAGGACGGGTCGGCGTCCATCTCCTCGGCGATCGCGCTGGCCGCCGGCCCGGTGAAGCGCGCATCCAGCCGCCCGACCGCGAGCCGCTGGTCCCGGAGCAGCTCGCCGAAGAAGCGCCAGTGCTCGATCCGCAACTCCGCCTGCTCGACATAACGCTCCGACACACCCGCCAGCCGCGCCACCGTCGCCACCACCCCAGCCCGCTCGTCGGCGCGGAGCCGCGCCCCGCGCGACAGCGCCCACGGGTAGTCGCGCGCGGCATACGCGCTCGCCTCGGCGACCACCTCATCAACCGAGCGTCCGGGGTGCTTGCCGTGATAGTGGGCGACGGCGGCATACAGCGGGAGGTATGCCGCGTGCGCCCGGTCGTTGCGCTGTCCCTCGAAGTCGATCGAGGACAGGTCGAGCACGGACGAGATGAGGATGACCCCGTTGAGGTACATGCCGTAGCGGGTCTGCAGGTGATCGGCCAGCGCCGCTGCGCGCAGCGTGCCGTAGGACTCACCGGCCAGGAACTTCGGCGACATCCACCGGCCGTTGCGCGAGGTCCACAGCCGGATCACCTCGGCGACGCTCTCGAGGTCGCCCTGGTAGCCGTGATAGGGCCCGGGCTTGCCGCCCTTGACCGCCCGTGAATAGCCCGTGGACACCGGGTCGATGAACACCAGATCGCTCTCGGCGAGCAACGTCTGGGCGTTGTCGGCCAGCTCATAGGGCGGCGGCAGCAACGCCCCGACATCGCCCATGACGACCCGCCGCGGACCGAGCAGCCCGAGGTGCAGCCACACCGACGAGGATCCCGGGCCCCCGTTGAACGCGAACGTCACCGGGCGCGCCGTCCGCTCCTGAGCCGACACGCCCTCAAGCACATAGGACGTCATCGACACCTGCGCCTTGGCGGTGTGCCCCGTGAAGACGCCGTCCTCGTAGACCTCCTCCCGCAGCACCAGCCGCCCGGTTGTCGCGGTGTAGTCCAGGACCCGCCCGCCCTCGGCCGTCACCGTATGCCGCGTGCTCACGAGCTCGTCGGTCGGCTCCGGTTCGGGCGCCTTGCCCTCCGGCTTCGACTCGGAGGTGGGAGCGTTCGTCGCGGCCGGGGGCGGCGTGGACGTCGGGGAGGATGCGGGGGTCGTCGCGTCGGTCACGCGGTCACCTTAGCCGCCGAAGCGGTCCCGTCCAGCCCCTTGCGAAGCAGTGGCGACGAACGCCTCCGGCGCGCGGAAGCCGGCGCTGGCGAACGCTCCGGCCACGTCGGCCTCGACCTGCACCGCGTGGTCGGCCGACACCAGAGCGATCGCGCAGCCGCCGAACCCACCACCGGTCATCCGCGCCCCGAGAGCCCCGGCGCCCAGCGCCGTGTCCACCGCGAGATCAAGTTCCGGGCAACTCACCTCATAGTCGTCGCGTAGCGACTCATGCGAGGCGACCATGAGCCTCCCCGCCGCAGCCCAGTCACCCGCGCGCACTGCGTCGACGAACGAACCTACCCGCCCGATCTCGGTGACGACGTGCCGCACCCGCCGCCGCGCGACCTCATCCGGCAGCCGACCCAACGCCCCCGCCAGGTCCTCCAGCCGCACCTCCCGCAACGACGGCACCCCGAGCGTCATGGCCGCCGCCTGGCAGGTATGCCGCCGCGCGGCATACTGGCCGTCAACCAAGGCGTGCGGGGCTCGGGTGTCGATGACGAGCAGCGCCAGTCCGTGGGCGGCGAGGTCGAATGGGACCGCATCGGTCGTCGCGTCGCGGCAGTCCAGCAGGAGGGCGTGCCCGCGGCGCCCGAGCATCGAGGCCAGTTGGTCCATGCCCCCCGTGGGGGCGCCGGCGATGTCGTTTTCGGCCCGCTGGCACAGCGACGCCAGCTCGGTCCGCCCGCCCGACGTCCCCAGGAGGTCCAGTCCGGCCAGGTCCGACAGCGCCGCCCCCACGGCGCATTCGAGTGCTGCCGACGACGACAGCCCCGCCCCGACCGGCACCGAGCTTGCCACCGCGACATCGGCTCCGGGGACGGCATACCCCGCCTCGCTCAGTGCCCAAAAGACTCCGGCCACGTATGCCGCCCACCCGCCCGGCGACCCCGCCCGCACGTCAGCGAGGGGGATCGTGACCGGACCACCCGGCATACCGTCGCTCGACATTCGCAGCACCTTGTCGGGGCGGATCCGGACGGCAGCGAAGGTGCGTTGCGGCAACGCGATCGGCAGAGCCAAGCCGCCGTTGTAGTCGGTGTGCTCCCCGATGAGGTTGACCCGTCCGGGCGCGGACCAGATGCCGTCGGGGGTCCCCCCGAACGCCACCGAGAACTGCGTGGTGGCGCGATCGAGCGGCGCGGAGGGCATGGGCGGCAGCCTAGTGAGGGCGAGGACGAGAGTCGAAGTCGCTACGCTGGCCCCCATGTCCGCCGACCCGAGGTCTCGAGACGCCGTCACGATGGGGCCCGGAGCGGACTGGTTCGCGGACGCCTCTGACGCCTCTGACGCCACGGATGCTCCGCAGCACCGGCAGACCATCGGGGTGGCGATCCGGGTGCCCGAGCCGTTCGGGCCGATCCTGCAGGCGAAGCGGGCCGAGTTCAACGACCCCTTGGCCGACTCCATCCCCGCCCACGTCACGCTGCTCGGGCCCACCGTCGTGCATCACGTAGCTCGGCCGGCGCTCGTGGAGCACCTGGCGCGGGTGGCCAGTGAGGTGGGTGCCTTCCCGATGGCCCTGCGCGGGACGGGCACCTTCCGTCCGGTCTCGGATGTCGTGTTCGTCCAGGTCGCGCTGGGCATCTCCGGGTGCGAGCGGCTTGAGCAGCGGATCCGGACCGGCCCGTATGCCGCAGACCTCACCTTCCCCTATCACCCGCATGTCACCGTTGCCCACGACGTCGCCGAGGTCGACCTGGACCGGGCATTCGACGATCTTGCCGACTTCCGGGCCGACTTCGAGGTGGCCGAGATCTGGCTGTTCGAGCAGGACCGACTCGGGCAGTGGCGGCCGGTCCGGTCGTTCCCCCTGACCGGGCCCGCGCCGACCCGATGACCGCACCCGGGTCGGCCGCGTCACCCGAGCCAGGCGGCATACCAGGGGCAGCGGGGACACCTCGCGGCCCAGACACCCCGTGGTGGCGACGGGTGTGGTCTCGGGTGTGGTCTTGGGTGACCCGGACCCGGGTCTGGCGGGCGCGAGAGCGCTACAGCATGGCCAGGGGAGACCTGCTGGCGGCCGGCATCGCCTACTTCTCGTTCTTCTCCTTGTTCCCGGCCCTGGCGTTGGCTGCCGTGGTCTTCGGCTTTGTGCTGCAGGGCCGACCTGACCTGCTGGCGGGAGTGGGTGACGCGCTCAACACGGCGCTGCCGGGGTTCGTCAAGACCGACGCCAATCCCGGCGGCCTGGTGCAGTTGGCAGCGCCGGAGACCGCCACGTTGAGCTGGGCCGGTGCGCTCGCGGTCATCACCCTCGTCCTGGGTGGCCTGGGCTGGATCGGGTCGCTGCGGGAGGCGCTGCGCGCGATGTTCGGGGCGTCCGGTGCGGCCGGCCACGCCGTGCTCGTGAAAGCGCGGGATCTGGCCGTCCTGGCGTTGCTCGGTGTGGCACTGCTCGGCTCGGCGGTCCTGTCATCGGTCGTCGGGGCAGGGGCGTCCTGGTTGGCCGAACGAGTCGGTCTCACGGGCCAATCGTGGCTCGTGGGCAGCGCGGGCGTCATCGTGTCGCTGGTCGTCGACGTCGCGGTCATGGTGCTGCTCCTGCGCGTGCTCAGCGGCGTGCGGTTGCCGTGGCCTGCCATTCGGTCAGGGGCGGTCTTCGGCGGCGTGGGCATGACCCTGCTCAAGCTCGTCGGCGCTCAGGTCGTTGCTCGTGCCACGAGCAGTCCGTTGTTCGGCTCGCTTGTCGTTGTCGTCGGGTTGCTGTTCTGGCTCAACCTGATGGCCCGGCTCGTGCTCATCTCGGCCTCCTGGGCCGCCAACGACCTCGACTCCGGCGCCGACGGGGAGCCGCTCGCAGAGCTGGCCTCACCTGGCCCTCAGGACGACGCCGTGTCACCCGGCGCTGGCCGTGGCATCGATGCGCGGGCGCGTGCCACGGCTGGGCTGCCGACCTTCGGTGCGCGCAGCCGCGACCGGGTCACCCTGGCTGCCGGGGCCGTGCTCGGCGCCTGCGCGGCAGTGGCCGCGGGCGCAGTTCGCCGCGTGCTGCCTGCCCGCCGTCGTTAACCCGGCGAGCGCGGCCGAGCCCCCTTGGGGCCTCAGCGTTGGTAGGACCCCCGAGGCGCTCGCGCCCGTCGGCGCCGTCGGGCCACGAGGGCCGCGAGGGCCGCGAGCGCACCAACCGTGGCCACGCCGCCGCCGATGACGGCCCATCGCACCCAACCGACGAGGCCCGACCACCATCCATTGACTGCCCCCGCGAGCGCGAGCTCGATCGGCTGCGGTGCCGGACTCGACGACCTGGACGAACCCACTGCGGCAGTCGTTCCGGCGGGGGCGCTCGACGAGGTGCCGAGCACCGAGGTCGTTGAGGGCGCCTGGTCGGGTGCCTGTGGCACCTCTCCCGGGGAGACGAGGCGACCCACGGGCCGGGCTTGGGCGGCATACGCGAAGCCCCAGTCCAGCAGCGCGGGCGTGGAGTGGACCTGCGGCTCGGGGCTGCCCATCTCCGCGACGATGAGGGTGCGGCCCCCGTGGGTGACCGCGCCGACGTAGGTGCCTTGCGCCGCAACCGTGTAGCCGTTCTTCACCCCGATGACACCGGGATAGACGCCGAGCAGCTGGTTGTGGTTGTCGATCTGGAACGGAGGGCCTTCGACGAGGGTTGGTGCGCCCGCCTTGGTCTTCGTCGTGGGAGCGCCCGCCGTTGCCGAGGGGGTGACCAACCCTCCAGGGAACATCGCGTTGGGCATGACAGCGCGGCGCCGATACTCGGCCAACCCCATGACCGCGCGCCCGATCAGGGCCAGGTCATAGGCACTCGAGCGCTGACCGGCGGCGTCCAGCCCGGACGGGTCGCCAGCCACCGTGTCCCACGCTCCGAGGGCCCCCGCCTTGGCGTTCATGTCCGCAAGGAGCTTGGCCCGTCCGCCGTAGGCTCGGGCGAGAGCGTATGCCGCGTCGTTCCCGCTGTTGAGGATCAGCCCGTTGAGCAGGTCGTCCACGGTGTAGCGCCCGCCGACGGTGATACCGACCCGGGTGCCGTCGGCTCGGGTGTCCTCGTCGGCCCCGATAACGACGGTCTTGGGGTCCAGCGCCGGGATGACGACCAGGGCGGTGAGAGTCTTGAGGGTGCTGGCCGGAAGGAGGCGGGCATGGGCGTTCTTGGCGGCCAGGATCTGCCCGGTGTCCAGGTCGGCCAGCACGTAGGAGACGTGCGGCATGTCCGGCGGGGCCGGAACGCCCGCCGGTAGGTCGGTGATGACGCCGGGTTCGGCCAGGCGTGGGCCACCCACCACCCGGTCGGCGGGCACGGACGGCGCGGGGGTCGGGGTCGGCTGCGCGCCTAGGCACAGGCTCCTGACCACACTGCCGTCGGCCTTCGTGACGACGGCGCCAGGCAGTCGCGGTGCTGCGGTTGCCAGACGGGGCTCGGCCGGGGTGGTCAGGGTGACGGGAGTCAGGCCCACCGGACATCCGGCTTTCGGCTTCCCCGTCGCTGTGGTTGCCGCGGGAACGACCGCCACCGGACCGCCAGCGGGTGCTACCGAGCCGAGCGCAGGCGCTGTCACTGAGGCGAGCGCTGGCGCAGTGACGCCGAGCGCGGTGACGACCGCGCCAGCGGCAACAGCCAGAGCCAGGGTTCGGGGATCCGGCACGGGGCTCACGCGCCTGCCGTCGTGGCTGGGACGCAGCCAATCCCGGTATGCCGCGCGGCGCGGCATACCGGGATCGTCAGGACGACCACACGAGTCGCCGAGACCTGCCCCGGGGACGACCCGGGGCGACGGTGCTCAGCGACCGCGACGCAGCGCACCACGCAGGTCGCGGTTGAGGGTGTTGATGACGTCCAGCGGAATCTCCTTGGGGCAAGCGTCGGCGCAGGCACCGGTGTTGGTGCAGCCGCCGAAGCCCTCGTGGTCGTGCTGGGCGACCATCTTGACGACGCGGGCGTAGCGCTCGGGCTGGCCCTGGGGGAGCTCGCCGAGGTGAGTGACCTTGGCGCCCATGAAGAGCATCGCCGAGGCGTTCGGGCAGGCGGCGACGCAGGCGCCGCAGCCGATGCAGGCGGCTGCCTCGAAGGCCCGGTCGGCCCTGCGCTTCTCGACCGGCACCGAGTGCGCCTCGGGAGCCGAGCCGGTGTTGGCCGAGATGAAGCCGCCAGCCTGGATGATCCGGTCGAAGGACGACCGGTCCACGACGAGGTCCTTGATGACGGGGAACGCGTCGGCCCGCCAGGGCTCGATGCTGATCGTGTCGCCGTCGCGGAACTCGCGCATGTGCAACTGGCAGGTCGTCGTCGTCACCGGCCCGTGGGCCTTGCCGCTGATCATCAGGCCGCACATGCCGCAGATGCCTTCGCGGCAGTCGCTGTCGAACGCGATCGGCTCCTCGCCCTTGGCGATGAGCGACTCGTTGAGCACGTCGAGCATCTCCAAGAACGACATGTCACCGGACACGTCGGCCAGCTGGTAGGTGACCATCCGGCCCGAGGTGCTCGGGCCGTCCTGCCGCCAGATGTTGAGGGTGAGGTTCACTTGTAGCTCCGCTCCTTCAACGCGATGGCTTCGTAGACGAGGTCTTCCTTGTGCAGGATCGGGGTCCCGGTGTCGCCGCCTTGGGGGCTGCCGCCGAACTCCCACGCCGCGACGTAACGGAAGTTCGCGTCGTCGCGCTTGGCCTCGCCATCCTCGGTCTGGCTCTCGGCCCGGAAGTGACCACCACAGGACTCGCGGCGGTGCAGGGCGTCGATGCACATGAGCTCGCCGAGCTCAAGGAAGTCGGCCACCCGGCCGGCCTTCTCCAGGCTCTGGTTGAGCGTGTCGGCCGCGCCGAGCACCCGGACGTTGCGCCAGAACTCGGCGCGCAGGCCCCGGATGAGGTCGATGGCCTTGCGCAGGCCCTCCTCGGAGCGCTCCATGCCGCAGTACTCCCACATGATGTGGCCGAGCTCCTTGTGGAAGGAGTCGACCGTGCGCTCACCGTTGATCTGAAGGAGCGTGTCGACGCGGTCCTGCACCGACTGGCGGGCAGCGACGACGTCGGGGTGGTCCATCGAGACCGCCGGGTAGGGCGCGTGCGAGAGGTAGTCGCGGATGGTGTTGGGCAGGACGAAGTAGCCGTCGGCCAGGCCCTGCATGAGGGCCGAGGCCCCGAGCCGGTTGGCGCCGTGGTCGGAGAAGTTGGCCTCGCCGGTGACGAACAGGCCCGGCACGTTGGACTGCAGGTCGTAGTCGACCCACAGCCCACCCATCGTGTAGTGCACCGCGGGGTAGATGCGCATCGGCACCTCATAGGGGTTGTCCCCGGTGATCCGCTGGTACATGTCCAGGAGGTTGCCGTACTTCTCAGCGACCGCTTCGGCGCTCATCCGCTTGAGGGCGTCGGTGAAGTCGAGGTAGACGCCGCGGCGGAAATCCCCGACCTTGGGGCCGACACCGCGGCCTTCGTCGCAGACGTTCTTGGCTTGGCGGCTGGCGATGTCCCGGGGGACGAGGTTGCCGAACGAGGGGTAGATCCGCTCCAAGTAGTAGTCGCGGTCCTCCTCGGGGATCTGGCGCGGGTCCTTCTCGCAGTCCTCGGCCCGCTTGGGCACCCAGATCCGACCGTCGTTGCGCAGTGACTCGCTCATCAGGGTGAGTTTGGACTGGTGGTCACCGGAGACCGGGATGCACGTCGGGTGGATCTGCGTGTAGCAGGGGTTACCGAAGTAGGCGCCCTTGCGGTGCGCCCGCCAGGTGGCCGTGACGTTGGACCCCATCGCGTTGGTCGACAGGAAGAACACGTTGCCGTAGCCACCGGAGGCGAGCACGACGACATCGGCGATGTGGGTCTCGATCTCGCCGCTCACCAGGTCGCGGGCGATGATGCCGCGCGCGCGCCCGTCCACGACGATGAGCTCCAGCATCTCGTGCCGCGTGTATGCCGTGACCGTCCCGGCCGCGACCTGACGCTCCAACGCTTGGTAAGCACCGATGAGCAACTGCTGGCCGGTCTGGCCACGGGCGTAGAAGGTGCGGGACACCTGGACGCCACCGAAGGACCGGTTGTCCAGCAGGCCGCCGTATTCGCGCGCGAACGGGACACCTTGGGCGACGCACTGGTCGATGATGTTGGCGCTGACCTCGGCGAGCCGGTAGACGTTGGTCTCGCGGGCGCGGTAGTCCCCGCCCTTGACCGTGTCATAGAACAGCCGGTGGGTCGAGTCGCCGTCCTCCTTGTAGTTCTTCGCCGCGTTGATGCCGCCCTGGGCGGCGATCGAGTGGGCGCGGCGCGGGGAGTCCTGGTAGCAGAACGACTTCACCTGGTAGCCGGCCTCGCCGAGGGTGGCAGCGGCGGCGCCACCGGCCAGGCCGGTGCCGACGATGATGACCGACAGCTTGCGCCGGTTGGCCGGGTTGACCAGATGGGCCTCGAACTTGCGGGTGGTCCACTTCTTGTCGATGGGACCTGCGGGGGCGGCCGCGTCAGCGACTGGCGCGCCCACGCGGTAAAGGCCCTCGACGATGCCGCCGTCGGCGGCCGAGGCAGCGGGGACAGTGGGGATGGTCTCACTCATGGTGGTCAGTTCCTCACTTCACGAGCCCGAAGAGGATGGCCAAGGGCGGCAGCAGGAAGCCGATGACAACAACGCCTGCGATGACGTGCGCGGCGGTGTGCGCCAACCGCCTGCTGGCGGCCGTGTTCGTCCAGCCCAAGGTCTGCGCGCCACTCCACACGCCGTGGAACAGGTGCATGCCCAACGCCACCATCGCGATGGCGTAGATGAGCACGACCCACCACAACTGGAAGCTGGCGATGACCAACAGCCCCGTGCTGCCCTTGAGCTGGGCGGCGGTGACGCTCGGGTTGAGGTTCACCTTGGCGATGGTGAACTGCACGAGGTGGAAGATGAGGAAGGCGAGCAGGGCGACCCCGCCCCAGCGCATCATCTTCGAGCGGAGCGCGCCCTTGGCCGCGCTCTTGACGGCATACCGCTGCGGACGGGCACCACTCGCGCGGCTCCACAGCGTGAACGCGGCATACGCGTGCACGAACAGGGAGAGGACGAGCAGGGCACGGAACAGCCAGAGGAAGCCGCTGTGCGGGAGGATCGGCGTCAGCATCTCCCTCAAGTGCTCGGCATACTCATCGAACGCCTGGTAGCCGAAGAAGATCTTGAGGTTGCCGTACATGTGCATGAGGACGTAGAAGACGAAGAGCGCACCCGTCGACGCCATGAGGATCTTCATGAAGACGGTGGTGCGGCGCGCCGTCTGCTCGCCCTGAAGGAGCGTCGTAGTGGCCACGGGGTCAACCGTATCGTCTGCCCCGCGGCCACCGGTCGACCCGATGCCTCTTCGCGGTGAGATGCCTCTCTCAGCGGCGGACGGTTAGCGTGCTGCCATGAGCGTCGCGAGCGAGATCCCCGGGTTCTGGGCCGTCGTCCCTGCGGGTGGGGCTGGCACGCGCCTGTGGCCGCTGTCCCGGCGCCGGTCCCCGAAGTTCCTTCACGACCTCACCGGGTCTGGGCGCACGTTGCTGCAGGCCACCTGGGACAGGTTGGCCCCGCTGGCGGCTGACCGCGTCGTCGTCGTCACCGGCCGCGACCACGCGCCCGAGGTGGCCCGACAGCTGTCAGGGCTGGACGCGGCATACCTGCTGGCCGAGCCGACCCCCCGAGACTCGATGCCGGCGATCGCCTGGGCGGCCGCGGTGGTCGCCGCCTGCGACCCGGACGCGGTGATCGGGTCGTTCGCCGCCGACCATGTCATCACTGGCGTCGATGGCTTCCATGCGGCGGTGGGGGAGGCGGTTGCGCTCGCCCGCGCTGGTCATCTGGTCACCTTGGGGATCACCCCGACGTATGCCGCCACCGGCTTCGGCTACATCCGCGAGGGTATGCCGCTCGGCATCGCAGGCGCCCCGTCCGGCCGGGCGGTGGTCGAGTTCGTCGAGAAGCCCGACGCAGGGCGGGCGGCGAGTTATCTGGCGGCGGGCGGATTCCGTTGGAACGCAGGAATGTTCGTTGTTCGAGCCACCGTGTTGCTGGAACTCGTCGAGCAGTGGCACCCGGCGATTGCCGAGGGGGTCCGGGCGGTTGCGGGCGCGCCTGAGCGGCTCGACGAGGTGTGGCCCACCCTGACGAAGATCGCTATCGACCACGCGGTCGCCGAGCCTGCGGCGGCGTTGGGGCGGGTGGCTGTCGTTCCGGCGACCTTCGGCTGGGACGACATCGGTGACTTCGACTCGTTGGCGGGCCTCGTTGCGGGTGCTGCCGCCGAGAGCACAGGGATGTCGGTCATCGGCGAGGCGGGGGACGTCGTCTCACTCGACTCGACGGGGCTCGTCGTCACCCGGTCGGGCCGACTTGTGGCTGTCGTCGGCGTCGAAGATCTCGTCGTGGTGGACACCCCTGACGCCCTGCTCGTGGTGCCGCGGGGGCGCGCTCAAGAGGTCAAGGCCGTGGTCGACCGGCTCACCCAACTCGGCCGCGACGACCTGCGCTGACGTGGTTGCGGCGCGAACTGCTCGCGCTGTTCGGACTGCACGCGCTGCTCGTTGCATCCGGATCTGCGTGCTCGACGGGGTGCGATTGAGTGCGTGATCGCCCCTTCAACCGCACTCCGTCACGCACGCGTTCAGCGTTGCTGTGCCCAAGGGTGGGCATACCCGGAAGAAGGGTCCGGCGATTCTGGGTGATGCGAGGCCGAGGGCCTCGGCCGATGTCGCGGCGTCGGAAGCCGACGAGGCCAACAACGTGCAGCCCGGCGGCGACCGCCGCTAGCGCGATCGTCGGCAGCAACGAGAAGGGTTCGATCGGCATCCGGGGCACGTGGGTGAACGGCGCGAAGTTCATCAACCACGGCGGTAGCCCGAAGACCCCGCCGAACTCGCCGACGACGAGGAAGAAGGCCGGGGCTCCCCAACCGATTGCCGCCGTCCACCGCTGTATGCCGTGCGCTGCGCTTGAGGTGCGCCTCGAAGGGGGTCGGTCTACAGTGCAAGCTGCAGGCTGAGCGTTGCCACAGGGGAGGTCGGAACGGTCATGACGAGTTGGGTTGGGTCGGCCGGGAATGCGCCTGATCTGTCGTTCGGGCAGATCGATGACTGGGAGCGGGCGGCGCTGACCCGGGTGGAGCAGATCACCGAGTTGTCGGCAGCGGTTGCCCGGTTGCGAGCCACGCGGACCAGTGTGGATGGGCGGGTGCAGGTTACGGTTGACAGCCAGGGGCGCCTGCGGGACTTGCGGTTTTCGAGGGACAGTGAGGTTCTCGGTCCTGACAAACTGGCTGCGGCGGTGTTGGCGACGGTCGAGCAGGCGATAGGGGACGTCACCGAGCAGGCGGCACTGTTGGCCGATCGGGCATCCGGACCGGCGGCGGAGGCCTTGCGTGCCCATCTGCGGAAGCGGGACATGAGGTGAGTCAGCAGTTCCACGTCGATCCGGGCGAGCTCAGGGCGCACGCTGTGGGTCTGGCGGGGGTGGCCGCTGATGTCGGCACTGCCCTATCGGCGGCCCAGAGCGTGGCACTGGGTTCTGAGGCATATGGGCTGCTGTGTGCGTGGATGCCGGGCGTGATCAATGAGGTGTCCGCGGACGTCGTGGCCTGCATCAACCAGTCGCTTGTGGCACTCGATCTGACCGTATCGGAGTTGACGGCTGCGGCCGCGGCATACCAGGGCAGCGACGCGGCGATGTCGGCGGCCCTACGGTCGGCGGCGGGGATCGCGTGAGCCTCAACCCGATCAACCCGGCGGTGGTCGCTCGGCTGGATGAGCCAGCCAACCCGTGGGCTGGCATCTGGATCGCCGAAGACATCCAACTGATCGCCCAAGGTGTCGCCTCGGGCAGTTGGATCGACGGTGGATTGGGCGCCGTGAGCCTAGCGCTCGACGGTTTCGCGTTGTCATCCGACCCGGTGGGCGTGCTGCTGCAGTATGGGATCTCCTGGGCGATCGAACACATCGAACCGCTCAACCAAGCCCTCGACTGGCTTGCCGGCGACCCTGGTGCCATCGCGGGTCAAGCGGCGACGTGGTCCAACGTCTCCACCGTGTTGGGATCGCAGACCGAGCGGATCCGGGCGTCGGTGGAGGGACGTCTGGGCGCCTGGACCGGCGAGGCCGCCGACCGGTACATGGCGTGGTCCGGGCTTCAGCAGAGCACTCTCGACGCGCTCGCAAAGGCAGCGGCGACGATGGGCGAGATCACCCGGGCCGCCGGGGGCATTGTCGCCTTCGTCCGCACGCTCGTACGCGACGCGATAGCCACGGTGCTCTCGCGGATCATCACGTATGCCGCGGAAGAGATCCTGAGTGGCGGGCTCCTCACCCCACTGGTCGTCGAGCAGGTCGGTGCCCTGTGCGCGTCGTGGTACGCCCGGGTGGCCCGGTGGCTCAAGGGGTTGGTGGCGAGTCTGGGGCGGTTGGCCGAGTTGGCGGCCCGTTTGGCGAGGTTGGCTCGGGAGTTGGTCACCCTGCTGTCCCGTTTGGACGCGAAGGCCCGGGCGGCCGTCAGAGGGGGGGTCAAACCTGGCCGGACCATGCCGACCTTGCCCCTGAACACTGCTGCCAAGGGGGCGCCCCCGAAGGTGCTGGGCACCATGACCGACGACCAAGCGCGAAGTTTGAAACGGCAGATCGAATCGGGGGACCTACTGGCTCGGTATGGTTTCGACGTCACGCATGAACCGGGAGCGCGCCCAAACGGGAAGCAGCCTGACTACGTCATTGCCGGTACTTTCTGGGACTGCTATGCACCCACTCGCGACAGCGCGCGCAACATAGCAACAGAGATCGACAAGAAGGTCTCCAAGAACCAGGCTGACCGGATCGTGCTTTCCTTGGAAGACACCCCCGTAACGGCCGACCAGATGCGCGAGCAGTTCCGCAATTGGCCCATCGAGGGCCTGAAAGAAGTTATCGCGGTCAAGGACGGGCGGTATGTGTGGCTCTGGCCGTGACCCGCAGACGAGAGGTTGATTAGCAAATGTCGATGTTCACCTATAACCTCACTTTGGCGACGGAGGAGCCGCTGGAGAGAGTACGTGACCGAGTTTCCGCGTTCTTTCCGGAGGTCGAGTGGACTAACGGCGAGGCTAATCTCGGCGGTTGGATCGTCGTTGTCAGTTCACCGTCGACGTATCAGCCGTCGGTCCTCTACGCGAACGAGATGTTGGGTCGTTCAGCCACGGCGGAGGTGAGCTTTCTGGTGAGCAAGGGCCTCGACGTCGAAGCTGATCGGAGAATCTGGGATCGGGTGCTTCAGGTCAGTGCCGAGTTGATTCACTCGTGTGATGCCGTAGCGTCGATGGAATATCTAGAGAGCATGGTGATGACCCGGGCGCCGGGCGGGCCGATCGTGTTGTACGAGTGGTTCCCCGGTGCTCTGACGCAGGAGCGTTTGGATCGCTTAGCGCACGTCGGCATTGACTTCACGGTGACCGGCCCACGCCGAGCCACATGATCTCTCGGCACGCCACCGAAGGTCACACCACGACTGACCGGGCGACCCGGGAACGCTGACGCGGCAGGTGGACGCCGAGGATCTGCTGGCGGTGAAAGCTGGACCCTATGTGTGGCTCAGGCAGTGACACGAATGCCCCGGTCCGTTAACGACACTCGCGATTGGATGGACGACCATGTGGCCCTACACGCTGACCCTTGCCTGTTCGGCGTCCGTGCACGACGTCCGAATTCGGGTCCATTCGTTCTTGCCGTCCGCCGAACCGACCGAACGCGACGGAGAGGTGCGGCTGGAGGGGATGTTCGTCCGGGTCGATCCGCCATCGGACTACCCTCCGAGTGTCGAGTTCGCAACCGAACTCCTGGGTAGGGCGGCGACAGCAGAGGTCACGTTCCTCGTTGGCAAGCGGCTCCGGGAGACGGTCGCTGAGCAAGTCCGAGGCCGGCTGGTCGTTGTCGCAGCCACCCTCTGTCACGTTACGGACGCCGTTGCGGCGCTTGACTACCAGCGGGATCGGTTGGTCTTGACGCGGCCGGAATGCGGCCCCGTGGTTCTCTTCAACTGGTTTGGCCCAGCCGTCTCGCCATCGACCCTCGCCGAACTCGCCGCAGCCGGGGTGAGCTATCACGTGAGTTCCGAGCCTTCGGGCCTGGGATGAAGCGCCGACTTCGCGGTGCCAGGAATGGAAGTCGGCGTCACTACCAGGTGCCCGGCCCACGCCGGACCCACGCCGGACCCATTGACACGCGGGTCGTACCTCGGTGACGGTCCGGTCGGACAGCGCACCGGGTTGGAGGAATCGGGTGATTCGGGGTGAAGCGTGCGCGCTGGTGGCCTCAGCCGACGTCGCGGCGTCGGAAGCCGACGACCCCGAGGAGCAGCAACCCGGCGGCGACGGCCGTCAGCGCAATCGCCGGTGGCCACGCGAAGGGTTCGACCGGCATCCGAGGCACGTGGGTGAACGGCGCAAGGTTCATCAGCCACTGCGGCAACCCGAACACCCCGCCGAACTCGCCCACGACGAGGAAGAACGCCAGGGCTCCCCAGCCGATCGCGGCCGTCCATCGGGGCAGCCACCCCAGGGCGGCCACGGCCACGCCCACGGACACCCAGACCGCGGGCAGGCGGACGAGCGCAGCGGGCAGCACCCGACCGGCCCCGCCCAGAGTGCCCCCGCCGACCGAGTCCGCAAGCACCGTGCCCAGGCCGAGCACGAAGACGAGCGCCGCAGTGCCCAGCAGGGCGACGGACAGGTGGCCCGCGGCATACCGGGTGCGCGTGGTGGCGGTCGCGAGGACCTGCTCGGCGAACCCCTGGGTCTCCTCAGCGCGCCATCGCAGGACGGTCGTCACTCCGTATGCCGCCGCGATGATCGCGATGAAGCCCAGCTCGGTGGACAGATAGACGTCGGACAACAACCCGACCCTGCCGCCCATCTTGGCGAGCAGGTCGGCGATCGCGGGGTCCTTGAACATGTCGAGCGCACTCTTGGCCAACGATCCGATGACGATGCCGCCGATGAGCATCCCGACGGTCCAGCCGACCGTGGCGCCGCGGCCCAGTCGCCACGAGAACCCGGCTGGGGTGGCCAACAGCCGACCGGCCTGAGCGCGTCCGCGACGGCTGGGGAGCAGCCCGGCGCCGAGGTCACGGCGCTCCAAGAGTGCGAAAGCGAGGGCCACGCACGCCGCCAGCACCCCGATCCCGAGCAACACCACCCAGATGCGGTCCGAGCCGAAGGCGTCCGCCTTGCTCGTCCACGCCACGGGTGAGACCCAGCTGAGCCACCCGGGCACGCCGCTGCCTGCGTCGGCGACCGCCCGCAGGAGGAACAACACCCCGAGCGCACCCATCGTCAAGCCCGCGCACCCGCGCGCGGTCGACGCCAGTTGCGCGGCCACGGCAGTCAACCCCACGAAAGCCAATCCCGTTGCGGCCCAACCGGCTCCGGCGGCCAACGAGCCGGTGACGTTCATGCCGATCGCGGCATACCCGAGGGTGGTCAGCAGGCACGTGAGCAGGACGGCGCAGACAGCCACCCCTACGGCGGCGGCTAGTGGTGCCCGCCGACCGACGACCCCTGCGCCGACCAGCTCAAACCGCCCGTCCTCCTCCTCGGAGCGGGTGTGTCGGCGCACCACGGCATACCCGAAGATCGCCAGCAACACCGCGCCGAGCATGGTCGTCTTCACGACGGCGAGCGCGTCGGGGTCGGTGGGGTCGCTGATCGGTCCGTAGAGCGCGACCGCCGAGGGGCTGGCGAAGATCGTCTTGATCCCGGCGTCCATCGACGCCGCGGTGGGGTAGAGCGCGAGGGTCGCCCGGGCGCTGCTCACCGCGAACAGAGTGATGCCCAGGATGCCCACGGGCAGCAGCACCCGGTCGCGGCGGACCGCGAGGCGCGCCAGCGTCGCGGTCCCGGCCAGGCTCGCGGTCATGACGCGTAGCTCCGCAGGAACAGCTCCTCCAAGGTGGGTGGCTGGCTGGTCAGCGCCTGTATGCCGTGCGCCCCCAGTGCGCGCAGCACGTCGCCGATGCGTTCGGAGTCGGCCGACAGGGTGACCCGGGAACCGTCGACGGCGACGTCGTGGACGCCCGGGATCGTGGCGAGTTCGGCTGGGGTGGGCGGGTGTTGGAGGGTGACGGCGACCGAGGTCCGGGTGAGATGCCGGAGTTGGGTGAGGCTTCCCGACTCGACGGTGCGCCCGTCGCGGATGATGCTCACCCGGTCGCAGAGGGCTTCGACCTCCGAGAGGATGTGGCTGGAGAGCAGGACGGTACGGCCCTCGGCCCGGATCTCGTCGACGTAGTCGCGGAAGACCCGGTCCATGAGCGGGTCGAGCCCGGCGGTCGGCTCGTCGAGCAGCAGCAGCTCGGCGTCCGAGGAGAGTGCGGCGACGAGGGCGACCTTCTGTCGGTTGCCTTTGGAATAGGCCCGGCACTTCTTCGTCGGGTCCAGATCGAACCGGGCCAGCAGGTCGTCACGGCGGGCGGTGTTGAGGCCACCGCGAAGGCGCGAGAGCAGGTCGATGACCTCGCCGCCGGTGAGATTGGGCCACAGGGCGACGTCACCGGGCACGTAGGCGATCCGGCGGTGCAAAGTCTCGACGTCGGACCACGGGTCACCGCCGAGCAGCCGCACCGAGCCGCCGTCGGCGCGCAGGAGTCCGAGGAGGATCCGGATCGTCGTCGACTTGCCCGCGCCGTTAGGCCCGAGGAAGCCATGGATCTCGCCCTGGGCGACGGTGAGATCCAGCCCGTCGAGGGCGACGGTGGACCCGAACGTCTTGCGTAACCCGGTGATCTCGATGGGAGACGTCATGTCTCCATGGTTACACAAGTTTCACAAGTTTGTGAATCATATAAACTCCCAACATGGCCAAGGCGACGATGCCCCGGGACGAGGTCGCCGTGCGTCGTTTCGTCGAGCGGCTCGGGTCCGTGCTGCATGCCGCCGGCCTGCCTCGACTGCCGTCCCGAGTATTCGCCGTGCTCATGGCGGACGAGGACGGGACGATGACCGCGGCCGAGTTGGCGGACGCTCTCGCGGTGAGCCCCGCGGCCGTCTCCGGGGCGGTGCGCTATCTCCAGCAGGTGAGGATGATCCGCCGCGAGCGCGAGCGTGGGTCGCGCAGGGACACCTTCGTCGTCATGGACGACGCGTGGCACGACATGATGATCAGCCACGAGTTGGCCTACTTGCCGATCCGGGACGCGATGGCCGCTGGAGTCGCCGGGGTCGGCGGACCCTCGACCGCTGCTGGCGCCCGGCTTTCCCTCTCGGTTGACTTCCTCGAGTTCATCAGCGCCGAGATGGACGGCATCGCGGCTCGCTGGGAGGCGCACCGCGCGAGGCGAGCACACGGCATACGGGAGTGACGTCCGTCCCATGACCGCAGTGGTGAGGCGCGACTACGCTGGAACGCATGGCTGACGCGCGCACTGAGTCCGACCTCCCCCTCAAGCCCCTGTATGCCGCGAACGACCTCGACGGGTTCGACGCGCCGACCAAGCTGGGCGACCCTGGGAAGTATCCGTTCACCCGCGGCGTCTACCCGACGATGTACACCGGCAAGCCGTGGACGATGCGCCAATACGCCGGGTTCGGGACGGCGAAGGAGTCCAACGAGCGCTACCACCAGCTCGTCGCTGCCGGCACGGGCGGGCTGTCGGTGGCATTCGACCTGCCGACCCAGATGGGCTACGACTCCGACGAGTCGATCTCCTCGGGTGAGGTCGGCAAGGTCGGCGTGGCGATCGACTCGATCGAGGACATGCGGGTGCTCTTCGACGGGCTGCCGCTGGACAAGATCTCGACCTCGATGACGATCAACGCGCCCGGTTCGACGCTGCTGCTGCTCTATCAGCTGGTCGCTGAGGAGCAGGGCATCTCCGGTGACAAGCTCACGGGGACGATCCAGAACGACGTGCTCAAGGAGTACATCGCGCGCGGCACCTACATCTACCCGCCGAAGGAGTCGCTGCGGCTCATCGCGGACGTGTTCGCCTACTGCCAGAAGGAGATGCCGCGCTGGAACACCATCTCTATCTCGGGCTACCACATGGCCGAGGCGGGGGCGACACCGGCGCAGGAGATCGCCTTCACGTTGGCCAACGCCAAGGAATATGTCCGCGCCGCCCAGAAGGCCGGGCTGGACGTCGACGACTTCGCGCCGCGGTTGTCGTTCTTCTTCGTCGCGCGCACGACGCTGCTGGAGGAGATCGCCAAGTTCCGGGCGGCCCGGCGGATCTGGGCCCGGATCATGCGCGAGGAGTTCGGGGCGAAGAACCCCAAGAGCCAAATGCTGCGCTTCCACACCCAGACCGCTGGTGTGCAGCTCACCGCGCAGCAGCCTGAGGTCAACCTCATCCGAGTCGCCTTGCAGGGCCTGGGTGCCGTCCTCGGCGGCACTCAGTCGCTGCACACCAACTCCTACGACGAGGCCATCGCGCTGCCGACCCAGAAGGCCGCGCGCCTGGCGCTGCGGACCCAGCAGGTCATCGCCTACGAGACCGACGTCTGCAAGACGGTCGACCCCTTTGCTGGCTCATACGCCATTGAGGCGATGACGGACGAACTCGAAGCCGCGATCGAGGAGCTCATCGCCAAGGTCGAGGACCGTGGCGGCGCCGTCCGGGCGATCGAGCAGGGCTTCCAGAAGGGCGAGATCGAGCGCTCGGCCTACCAGGTCGCGCTTGAGATCGACGGGGGAGATCGCACCGTCATCGGCGTCAACAAGTTCACCATCGACGTCGAGGAGGACTACGAGCCGTTACGGGTCAACCCGGCCATCGAGTCCGAGCAGCGCGCTCGGTTGGCTGAGCTGAGGGCCGGGCGGGACAACGCCGCGGTCACGGCGGCCTTGGAGGCGCTCAAGGAGGCCGCCCGCGGCACCGACAACGTCCTCTACCCGATGAAGGAAGCACTGCGCCTGCGGGCCACCGGTGGCGAGGTCGCCCACGCGCTGCGTGAGGTGTGGGGCATGTACGTCCCCACCGACTCCTTCTGACGCTTCGCAAACTACCTCCGGCTGCGCTCTTTGGCACAGCCGGTGCTTCAGGCGCTGGCACCTGCACGCCGGTGCAGCTTCTCGCGCTTCCTGTGGCTGGATTGCGCTTTGTCCGGTCCTGCTTCTCGCGCTTCCTGTTGCTGTTTTGCTCTGCCCGGTGCTGTCCGGTGCTGCCCGGCCCTCCCTGACTGGCGGAGCCCGGCGTGCCGATTGGGCGCTCCCTGGCGGTGCCCACCCCGCTCGTGCGCGCACGTCCCTCGGGATCAAGCGATGATGCCCGCGCCACACGACGGCGCCTGCTCGACCGCGAGGGGGGTCGCTGAGGAGGTGGTGGGATCAAGCGATGATGCCCGCGCCACACGACGGCTCCCGTGACGGCGCCAACGCTGCTGTTGCCACGACAGCGGCGGCGCCGTCATCGGCGCCGTCACGAAGCGCGAGCTCCGCCGCTGCCTCGGGGCTGCTCGACTGCTGCCCCAGGGCCGCGCCACATGACGGCTCCCGTGACGGCGCCAGCGCTGCTGTGGACACGACAGCGGCGGCGCCGTCATCGGCGCCGTCACGAAGCGCAAGCTCCGCCGCTGCCTCGGGGCTGCTCGACTGCTGCCTCCAGGGCTGCTCCACCCTTGCTCCGCCGCTGCCTCGGGGCTGCTCGACTGCTGCCCCAGGGCCGCTCCACCCCCCCGCCCCTGCCTTCGGGCTGCTCGACCGCTGCCTCCAGGGCTGCTCGACCGCTGCCTCCAGGGCTGCTCGACCGCTGCTCCAGCGCTGCCTCTCCGCCGACACGAGCGCCTCGGAAGGAGGTCAGTGCGTGGCTCGACCGGCGATAACGGCAGTCCCGGCGGCGACCCCAGCGGCCAATGCCTCACCGGGCATGGCCCCGCCGACCCAGGCCGCCAGCAGCCCAGCGTTGAAGGCATCCCCCGCTCCGGTGGTGTCCCGAGCGGGCACCGTCTGAGCGCCAGCCCACTCATCGGTCCCGTCGCGCCCGACCCACCGTGCGCCCGCCGCGCCCTCGGTCAACGCCACCGCCCCCACCGCCGACAGGATCGCAGCAACCCCACCAAGCGCCTCGACTTCCACCGCGTTGGGCAGCAACAGATCCAGGCTGCGCACCCACTCAAGGAACACCCCGGCCCCCACCTGCTCCACCAGCGCCGCCGCCTGGGGATCGACCGACGACGTCCATCCCCGACGCCGCGCCTCGCTCAATGCCGCGAGCCCCGCAGCACGAGACCCCTCGTCGAGCAGCACGTACCCCGACAGGTGCAGGTGCGGCATACCCCCCGGGAACGCGGCCAGCACATCAAGGGCACCGACGACGTCGCCGACCCGCAGTCCCGCGTTGGCGCCGCGGGACGGCAGCATGGTCCGCTCGCCAGTCGCGTCGACCAGCACGACGACCAGGCCGGTCGGCACGTCGCGGTCGACCGCCCACACGCAGCGCACACCGGCGTGCTCCAACTCGGCGCGGGCCGTCCGTCCCGCGGAGTCGTCGCCGACCCGCGCGATGAGGGTGACGTCAACCCCGGCCGAGGCCAACGCCGCGGCCGTGTTCGCGCCAGCGCCGGCCCGACGCATGGTGACCTCGGCAGGCGTGTCCGTCCCGTAGCGGATCGGACCGCTAGGTGTCGCAACGACATCCATCCCCACATCGCCGATGACGACGACCGGTCGCGCCGCTCCTGCCGCTGTGCTCACCGAGCCCACCCGGTATGCCGCCCGCTCACCTTCGCCTCACGCCGCACCTCGCAGGGCGGCCAGTTCAACCGCCACGGCACCGGCGAGCCCGGCGTTGGCCAGGACGAGCTCGACGTTGGCGCGCAACGACTCACCGCCAGAGTGCTCGTGGAAGTAGGCGAGCAGGGCCGGGGTGACGGCCTTGCCGTGGATGCCCTCGCGGTCGAGCATGGCCAACCCGTCGGCGACCAGACGGTCATGCAACGCCGGGTCGACCTGCCGGTCGACCGGCAGCGGGTTGGCGAGCACCACTCCGGCGGACTCACCGCCGAGCACCTCGCGGGCATGGACGACCGCCGCGGCCTCGGCGGCCGACTCGACCCGCCAGGGGGCGGCATACCCGGAGTCGGAGAGGTAGAACCCCGGGAAGGCGTCGGTGCGGAAGCCGAGCACGGGGACCGACAGGGTCTCGAGATACTCCAAGGTCCCTGGGACGTCGAGGATCGACTTGACCCCTGCGCAGACGACGAGCACCGGCGTCCGGGCGAGCACCCCGAGATCGGCAGAGATATCGAAGGTCTGGGCCGCGCCCCGGTGCACCCCACCGAGCCCGCCGGTGGCGAAGACCGAGATGCCGGCCCGGTGGGCCAGGGCACTGGTCGAGGCCACCGTCGTCGCGCCGTTGCGGCCGAGCGCCAGCGCCACCCCGACGTCGCGGATGCTGAGCTTGAGAATGTCGGCGGCCGGGTCGCACAAGCGCTGCAGCGCGGCGTCGTCCAGGCCCACCCGGACCTGCCCGTCCAGCAGCGCGATGGTGGCCGGGACCGCGCCAGCCGCGCGCACGGCGGCCTCGATCTCGCGCCCGACCCGAAGGTTGTCGCCCGGGGGGAGGCCGTGGGCGAGGATCGTGCTCTCGAGGGCAACGACGGCCCTCCCGGAGGCGATCGCCTCGGCGACCTCGGGATGGACGGACAACGGACCCGGGTGGGCGGCATACCCGCGCTCGGGTCCGGCGATGTGAACGGACGATGGCATGGCGGCACATTACGCTGGCGTCCACCATGAAGACGGTGTCACCAACACTGCAGGCGACGTTGACCGAGCTCGACCCGGAGCTGATCGCGATCCGCCGCGACATCCATGCCCACCCCGAGCTGTCCTGGCATGAGGTCCGAACCACCGAATTGCTCGGTAATCGGCTCGTCGACGCAGGCCTGAGGGTCCGCCGCCTCCCCGGGACCGGTCTGCTGGCCGATCTCGGGCCCGACGACGCGGCATACCGGATCGCCCTGCGGGCCGACCTGGATGCCTTGCCGGTCGTCGAGCGAACCGGCCTGCCGTGGGCTTCCCGCACCGATGGCGTGGCCCATGCCTGCGGCCACGATGTCCACACGGCCGCCGCGCTGGGGGCGGGTCTCGCGCTCTCCCGGTATGCCGCGCAGCTCACTGAAGGGGGCGCAGCCGTGCGGTTGCTCTTCCAACCGGCAGAGGAGACCGTGCCTGGGGGTGCCTTGCGGGTCATCCAGGAGCAGGGCCTCGCAGGGGTCGACGAGATCTTCGGATTGCACTGCGAGCCCACCCTCGATGTCGGGCAGGTTGGGTTGCGGGTCGGCCCGATCACTGCGGCGACCGACGGGATCGAGGTGACCCTGCACGGCACCGGCGGGCATACCTCGCGACCGCATCTCACTCAGGACCTCACGTTCGCCTTGGCCAAAGTCATCGCCGAGGTCCCGGCCATCCTGTCCCGTCGGGTCGACCCGCGCGCCGGACTCTCGGTGGTCTGGGGATCGGTCCACGCGGGTGGCGCCCTCAACGTCATCCCGGCCAACGGGCTGGTCGGCGGCACCCTTCGGGTGCTGGACGCCGACGTGTGGGAGGACGCGGGCGCGCTCGTCAGCGAAGTGGTCCACCAGGTCGTCGCCCCGTATGCCGTGCACGTGGACATCGACTACACCCGCGGCGTGCCGCCAGTGGTCAACGCCGCCGACTCGGTCGACGTGTTGCGTGACGCGGTCCGGATGGCGGGGGCGGTCGAGACGCCGGTCCGCCAGTCGTTGGGGGGCGAGGACTTCGCCTGGTATCTCACGAAGATTCCCGGTGCGCTGGCTCGGTTGGGGACTCGTGCGCCTGAGGGACGGACCTACGACCTGCACCAAGGCGACTTCTCGATCGACGAGCGAGCCGTGATCGGTGGGGCGCGTGTGCTTGCTGGGGCTGTCGTGGCAGCGGCGACTCGTGCCCGCGGTGGGGTGCCTTCGCCCGACGTGTCGCTTCGGTAACGGTTGGCTGCGGCACGCCGCTGCAATTCGGGAGGACCCGGCCGCCAGAGCTATTGTCGAAGGCGGTGAGCGCGCGTACATTTGCGCCTCTGTCCGAGATAAGGAGACCACCTTGCGTCAGGTGATGAAGATGGCAGTCGCCGCGACTGTCGCATCCCTCGCCCTTGCTGCCTGTGGGAGCAGCAGCACGGGCACCCCCGCCGCGACCGGCGGATCGACCGGCGGTGCCGCATCCGGCATCAAGGTCGGCATGGCCTACGACGTGGGCGGGCGTGGTGACCAGTCGTTCAACGACGCCGCCGCTGCCGGCCTTGACAAGGCCGCCAAGGAGCTCGGTGTGACGAGCAAGGAGGCCTCGGCCACCACTGGTGAGGCCGAATCCGCCCGCGAGGAGCGCCTCCAGCAGCTCATCGACGCCGGCTACACCAACATCGTCGCAGTCGGGTTCGCCTACGCGAAGTCGGTCGGGAAGGTCGCCAAGGCCAACCCGAATGTCAAGTTCGCGATCGTCGACGACGCGTCCCCCGACTCGACCGGCGCCAACATTGAGAACATCACCTTCGCCGAGCACGAGGGCTCGTTCCTCGTCGGTGCGGCCGCCGCGCTGAAGTCCAAGAGCGGCCACATCGGCTTCATCGGTGGCGTCGAGGTCGACCTCATCAAGAAGTTCGCTGCGGGCTACATGGCCGGCGCCAAGGCCGTCAACCCGGCCATCGTCATCGACGTCAAGTACCTCACCCAGCCGCCGGACTTCTCGGGCTTCGGCTCGGTCGACAAGGGCAAGGCTGCTGCAGAGGGCATGTACCAGGCCGGTGCCGACGTCATCTACCAGGCCGCCGGAGGTTCCGGCGGTGGCGTCTTCACCGCGGCCAAGGCTGCGGGCAAGATGGCCATCGGTGTCGACTCCGACCAGGCCAAGACCGCTGCTGCGGACGTCCGCGACGTCATCATCACCTCGATGCTCAAGAAGGTCGACGTGGGCGTCTACGACTTCATCAAGTCGGTCAAGGACGGCGCCTTCAAGGCCGGCGTCAAGGTGTTCGACCTCAAGTCCGGCGGTGTCGACTACTCGACGACCGGTGGCAAGGTGGACGACATCAAGGCCAAGCTCGATGGCTACAAGGCCGACATCATCAGCGGCAAGGTTGTCGTCCCGTCCAAGTGACGGCTCGGTGATCTGAGGTCTGGAAGGCCCTGACCTCGCACAACACGCCAAGGGCCCGGGCGACACAGGTGGTGTCGCCCGGGCTTTGGCATCGCTAGGTTGATCAACACACGGAGCACCCCCGTCGATGACGACGGGGCCTGACGAGGAGCGTGCATCATCGGCAACGTCGTCGCCCCAGCATCCCCACCGGCATCCGCGCGTTCGGGCCCGATGGCCGTCGAGCTGCACGGCATCACCAAACGCTTCCCGGGGGTGGTGGCCAACAAGGACATCGAGCTCTCGGTGCGCCGCGGCACCGTTCACGCCATCGTGGGGGAGAACGGAGCGGGCAAGTCCACGCTCATGAAGATTCTCTACGGCGTCCAGCAGCCCGACGAAGGCACCATCGCCGTCAACGGGCAGCAGCTGACGCTCAAGAGCCCCACCGATGCCATCAAGGCCGGGATCGGCATGGTGTTCCAGCACTTCATGCTGGCCGACAACCTCACCGTCCGCGAGAACGTCGTCCTCGGCGCCGAGAAGCTGCACGGCATCGGGGACGCGGCCAGCGCCGAGATCCGCCGGATCTCCGACGCCTATGGCTTGGACGTCGAGCCCGATGACCTGGTGGCCGATCTCGGGGTGGGTGCGCGTCAGCGCATCGAGATCCTCAAGGTGCTCTACCGAGGGGCCAAGATCCTCATCCTCGATGAACCCACGGCAGTCCTGGTCCCTCAGGAGGTGACCGAGCTCTTCAACAACCTCCGGGAGCTCAAGGCCGAGGGCCTCACCGTCATGTTCATCTCGCACAAGCTCGACGAGGTGTTGTCGGTCGCCGACGACATCACCGTCATTCGGCGCGGGACGACCGTCGCCGAGGTTGACCCCAAGACGGTCAACGCGCGCCAACTGGCCGAGCTCATGGTCGGCTCGGCACTTCCCTCCCCTCAGACCGAGGAATCCACGGTCACCGATCGCCCTGTGCTCACCATCCAGGGCGTGGACCTTGCGGGCGGTGCCGGGCGCCGCAAGGTGCTCGACGGCATCGACCTGACCATTCACGCAGGCGAGATCGTCGGCATCGCTGGCGTCGAGGGCAACGGCCAAGCCGAGCTTGTCGAAGTCATCATGGGGATGCGCGAGCCGACCTCAGGGCAGGTTTTCCTGGAGGGCACCGACATCTCCGACTGGCAGGTCCGCGAGATCCGGGAGGCCGGGGTCGGCTACATCCCTGAGGACCGCCACCGGCACGGTCTGTTGCTGGAGTCCCCGCTCTGGGAGAACCGCATCCTCGGCCACCAGACCCAAGCCCCCAACGTCAAGGGGCAACTCATCGACGCCAAGTCGGCCAAGGCCGACACCGAACGCATCGTCAAGGACTACGACGTGCGCACGCCGTCGATCCACGTGACCGCCGGATCGCTCTCAGGTGGCAACCAACAGAAGCTCATCATTGGCCGCGAGATGAGTCATGCGCCCAAGGTGCTCGTCGCGGCGCACCCGACCCGTGGTGTCGACGTCGGCGCACAGTCCTCGATCTGGGACCTCATCAAGACTGCCCGGCGCAACGGCCTGGCCGTCCTGCTCATCTCCGCGGACCTTGAGGAGCTGGTCGGCCTGTCCGACACCATCCGAGTCATCCTCCGCGGCAAGTTGTCGGGTGCGTTCGATCCTGACACCGTGACCCGTGAAGAGCTGGGCTCAGCAATGACCGGTGCTGCAGGCGCGGCGAGCGCTGCCGGAGCCGGGACCACACGGCATACCGACTCCACGAGCGATGGGGGAACCCCGTGAAGCGCCTCGATCCCCGAAAACTCGCCCTGGGCGCGGCGGCACCGCTCGTCGCGATCCTCGTCTCCCTGTTGCTGACCTCGGTCATCCTGCTGGCGGCGGGAGACCCGGTCGGCGCGGTGTGGGCGCAGTTCTTCAAAGCACCGCTGCCACGTCAGATCATCGCCATCGTCAACGAGGCGACGGTGCTCTACCTGTCAGCGATCGCGGTGGCGATCGGGTTCAAGATGAACCTGTTCAACATCGGTGTCGACGGGCAATACCGGGTGGCGTCGTTCGCCGCAGCGGTGTTCGCTGGTCAGCACTGGTTGCCCGGCTGGCTCAACATCATCGTGTCGCTGATCGTGGCGATCCTCTCCGGTGCCATCTGGGCCGGTATTGCCGGTTTCCTCAAGGTCGGCCGAGGCGTGTCCGAGGTGATCTCGACGATCATGCTCAACTACATCGCGACCTACCTGGTCGCCTATCTGCTCAAGGGCGCGGCGGTCAAGGTCGAGGGCAGCAACGCGACGAGCACGGCCATCATCAAAGAAGACTCGCGGGTCCCGGGCATCTCGCTCGACGGGATCATCGCCACGCCCAACAAGCTCTACGGCTTGATCGTGCTGGCCATCCTGGTCGGCTTCCTCTACTGGTTTGTGCTGAGCAAGACCCGCTTCGGGTTCGACCTGCGCGCAACCGGCCGTTCGGAGACCGCAGCCGTTGCCAGCGGGGTCAAGGTCAAGCGGATGGTCCTGCTGTCGATGGTCATCTCGGGTGGCGCAGCGGGCCTGGTCGGTATGCCGTTGCTGTTCGGCCAGGACTACGCCTACGGCGACACCGTGCAGTCGGGTCTGGGCTTCGCCGGCATCGCCGTCGCGCTGCTCGGTCGTAACCACCCGGTCGGCATCGCCTTCGCGGCGCTGTTGTGGGGCTACCTCAACCAGCTCTCCAACGGTCTGCAGATCGGGGCAGGCGTCTCCGATCGGCTTGTCCTCATCATCCAAGGCATCATCGTCCTCTCCGTCGTCATCGCTTACGAGCTCTCGCGTCGCGCAGGTTTGCGACTGGAGCAGAACCGGGTCGCCGCCGAGTTGGCGGCCCAGCGAGCCAAGCAGCAGCCGAAGGAGGTGGCGGCATGAACGCCGTCGCACAGCAGGTAGCCCCCGCGGCTGAGTCGGCTCAGGCCGGTCCCCGGCGTCGGCCGCGGTGGTTCTGGTATGCCGTCCTCGGCGGCGCACTCCTGGTCCTGTCGACCGTGCGAGTCCTGACCGGTGCCCATGACATCGACTCCTCGGGCGCGTTGGCGGCCGCGATCGGCTTGGCGATGCCGTTGGCCCTCGCGGGTCTCGGTGGCCTGTGGTCCGAGCGTGCCGGCGTCGTCAACATCGGCCTTGAGGGGATGATGATCCTCGGGACCTGGGGTGGCGCCTTCTTCGGCTATCACTACGGCCCGTGGGCGGGCATCTTCGGTGCGGTCCTCATGGGCGTGGTCGCCGGGGCGATCCACGCCTTGGCCACCGTCATCTTCGGGGTCGACCACATCGTCAGCGGCGTGGCCGTCAACCTGCTGGGTGCGGGCGCGGGGGCCTATCTCGCGGTTCGAACCTTCAGCAACCTGCCCGACGGCGGACCCACCCAGTCGCCTCCGCTCAAACTGTTGCCATTCCTGAGCGTGCCCGGCGTCGGCGACCCATTGCTGTCGCTGGAGCAGTCCCACACGTGGCTGGTTGCCGACATCGCAGGCATCCTCCGGGCCATGACCACCAACGTCAACGTGCTGACCATCATCGCGGTCGTCCTGCTCGTCCTGTCGTGGTGGTTGCTGTGGCGCACCCCATTCGGGTTGCGCCTTCGGTCCTGTGGCGAGGCTCCGCAAGCTGCGGAGACCCTCGGCATCAACGTCATCAAGTTCAAGTTCGTGGCTGTGCTCATCTCCGGCGGGCTGGCTGGCCTTGCGGGCGGCTTCCTCGTCCTCGTGGCGTCCAACCTCTACCGCGAGGGTCAGACCGGTGGCCGTGGGTATATCGGTCTCGCCGCGATGATCTTCGGCAACTGGCGTCCAGGTGGCCTCGGTGGCGCGGCTGCCCTCTTCGGCTACGCCGACGCGATCCAGCTGCGCGGCCGCGGTGATGTCATCCACGCCTACCTGCTCCCGTTGGGCGTCTTGTTGCTCGCCTGGGGTGTGTGGCAGTTCGTCCGTCGGCGCCAGGGCAAGCCGATGGTCGGCGTGTCCCGCGTGGTCATCGGCGTCCTGGTGCTTGTGTGGTTCGCGATCACCAAGGAGGTCGCAGCGGAGTTCACCAGCATGACCCCTTACATCGTCACGCTCTTGGTGCTCGTCTTCGCCTCACAACGGCTGCGAATGCCCGCGGCTGACGGTCAGATCTATCGAAAGGGCGAGGCCAAATAGCCATGGGTATGCCGCCCGCTCGGCCGGGCGCGGGGCCTCCCGATATCGACTGGGAGGCGCTGCGCCTGGCTGCGGGGGAGATGATCGCCCATGCCTACGCGCCGTATTCGCACTTTCCTGTCGGGGTGGCCGGGCTCGTCGACGACGGGCGGATCGTCACCGGCTGCAATGTCGAGAACGCGTCCTATGGTCTGGGCCTGTGCGCCGAGTGCGGGATGGTCTCCGCCCTGGCTGCCTCGGGAGGCGGACGTCTCGTCGCGGTCGCCTGCGTGGGCGGCGACGGGCAGCCACTGATGCCTTGTGGCCGTTGCCGACAGCTGTTGTGGGAACACGGCGGGTCGCGCTGTCTGGTCCTGATGGAGACCGGGCCGATGCCGTTGTCCGCCTTGCTCCCGCACGCGTTCGGCCCGACCGATCTGGACCTTCACCGCTGAAGATTCGCACGCGGCCGACTCAGAGATTGCCGCGTTCTGCGCTGCGTGCGTCAGGGACAGGGGCCAGCGCCGATGCTGGCGGCGACCGCTTGTGCGAGTTCTGCCGCGTGGGCACCCTCCGGCGCCGAGACCCCGACGACAAAGCGTGACGGCCCGACCGGGACGAGCCAGAACCGGTTGTCACGGCGTTTGGCGTTCCGGGTCGATTCCGTGGGGTAGATCTGGTGCCCGGTCAATCCGCCTGGGACACCAGCCCAACTTTCGATGTTCTCCAGGTCCACTTTGGCAGGGCCCCATGACTGCCAGAGGAATGTGGATGCGCCGGCCGACAGCGCGTCCGCATTCGCATCGGCGGATGACGTGACGTCGTAGACAGCGACCGCTTGGAAGTCAAGGGTGCCAGCGTCCTTTACCCATTGGCCCCAGGTGTCGCCCCCCAGGGGACGAGTCGTGAGGTCCAGAACGAACCCGTTGGGTGGGCTTACGTGCACCGTGCTGCGCTCGTCCGTAGCGCGCAGGTCCCAACAGCCAGACTTCTGGTGAATGGATCTCGGCAGCGTTGACGACATGGTGGTCGTGGGCGGAGGCGTGTTGAGGGTGCAAGCGCCCAAGGCCCCGGCGATCAGTCCGACACTGGTCATGCGGACACCCCGATCTACCTGCTTGAACATTTCATTCCTGTCATTGCCGCAAGAGCCCTTCCGCTGGGTGAACTGCTCCATGAGGCATTGGGCGAGATGACCTCGCCCAATGCGCGGTGCGTAGCGAACTCATGGGCAGGCTCCGAGGGTGATGGTGGGGGATACCTGGCCGGCCAACTCCGTGATTTGAGCCCCACGTGGGGCACTCGCCGCCACGACGATCCTCGACCTACCCGCCGGAACGAGCCAGAAGACGTTGTCCCGCACGACGGCACAGTTGAATCGCTGGTGGGGTAAATCTGCGAGCCGGTTCGGCCGCCCGGCACGCCGGACCACTCGGAGATCCCGACGACAGCGGGCTGCACGACGCCCCACGCCTGGGCGAGGAAGTCCGCGGCCCCCCACCTCAGGGCTTCCTCATCGTTGCCGCCGTTCGCCGACGCGGTGACGTCGTAGACGCCGACAGCTCGGTAGTCCGGTCTGCCCGGGCCATCGGCCCACCGCAGTGCGGGGGAGGCGCCAGGTGCCTTCAGCGGGTCGAGGTCGGGGGCGAAGGCCGGCGGCACCGATAGATGCACGCGATCCTTGCAAGAGACGCGTTGATCCAACCTCACTTCTTCACCCCTCTGAGGCCAGCGCGCCAGTGACATACGAGTCTGCCACACCCCCCTCGACCCTGCGGTTGCCGACTGGTCGTCGTGGGAGACGAGGGCGTCCCGGCGATTCTTTGCCAGCCGTTGCCGGCCTGTTGCCCGACCCTTCGGCCCGACCCATCCGGAGCAGCACCGCTGAAGGTTGGGGAGGGCTGAGAATCCGGGCGTCAGCTAGGGTGAGGTCATGCTCAGGATCAGCAGGGGGGTCCTCGTCGCTGTCGCGCTCGCCATGGTCCCCGTGTCGGCGTGCACGACCACTCCTCCCGCGCCGCCCCAGACGGTCATCAGCTGGCCTGAGGGGACTACGGGCGGGTATGTCCCGCTCCTTGTGGGTTCCGGCTCCACCCTGTATGCCGTCTGGGGCAACCGGATGGCGGTCATCTCTGGGCCGCAGGGCAGCCCTGTCGTGTCCGCGGTGCCCGCGAGCCGAGACGGGTCGGCGGGGATCGGGGGGAATCCGCGTGGGCTCGCCGTCGACACGACAGGAGCCGTCTGGTTGGTCCAAGCGGACCAGCGGGTGACCACGCCGGACGGTTCCAAGCATCCAGCGGTCACCAGGCTGCTCGCCCTCGGAGAAGGGTCCGTCACTCTCTCGTCAGGGCGTGTCGTATCGGATCGACTGGTCGCCCAGGAAGGCCTGGCGGTGGTTGACGGCTCCACTGTGCTGGCGTCGACGTTCACTGGATTACGTGCCGAGAACAACGCCGTAGATGTGTTGCTGAATCAGGTGACGGCGACGGGTCACACTGAGGTCGCCGGGCGGTGGCGGACCGAGCCGGAGCAGCCACTCGCGCGGGTCCCTGAGGGCGCCCTCGTGCCGGCTACCGCGGTCGATCTTGGCGTGGTCCGTGGCGTGGCCGCCCTGACTCAGGGCCGGGCCGTGATCACCGTCGGGAATCCGCCCGAACCCTCTAACCCACACCCCCGACTCTCGATAGCGGTCCTGGAGGGCGCAACGCTACGTCGCCTACCGCTCCTTGCCTTGTGTCCGACCGAGGGCGACGTCTCGCTAGTCCGGGTCTCCGATCGGCTCGTGCTGATCGGAGCCCCGGCACCCAAGGCAGGGGGAGAGTGCCCGCGTGTCCCGGCCATGCGAACGTGGTTGCGGATCGATGTCACCGACGGGTCAAGCACAATCCTGGCCACGGATACCGAGAACCTCGCTATCGTCGGGGATCGGATCATCACCGCGAGGACCCAGGGGTCGTCAGCCTCATGGACGACGACGATCACCTGGCTGCCCTGACCGAGATGGCCGGCGACCTCGCGTAGCCATGGTCGTTCTCCGGCCGCTGCGGTGGTGTGGCTCCTTCTCACACGGGTGTCCGCTCACGGCATACCGAGGGGTGCTCGTATGCCGTGCGAAGGTGAGCCATGATGGGCGCCATGACCACCCCCGCGACCGGAACCCCCGAACCTTTCGACGCCGTCGATGTCATCGTCGCCAAGCGCAACAAGGGCGAGTTGAGCGACGGACAGATCGACTGGGTCATCGATGCCTACACCCGGGGCGTTGTCGCCGACGAGCAGATGTCCTCGCTCGCGATGGCGATCCTGCTCAACGGGATGACTCGGCGTGAGATCGCTCGGTGGACCGGGGCGATGATCGCCTCGGGGGAGCGGATGGACTTCTCCTCGCTGTCAAGGCCCACCGCCGACAAGCACTCCACCGGCGGCGTGGGTGACATGATCACGCTGCCGCTGGCTCCTCTCGTTGCAGCATGTGGGGTGGCCGTCCCGCAGTTGTCGGGACGCGGGCTCGGGCACACCGGCGGCACCCTCGACAAGCTGGAGTCGATCCCGGGTTGGCAGGCGTCGGTGAGCAACGAGCAGATGCTGCGCCAGCTTGAGGAGGTCGGTGCGGTGATCTGCGCGGCCGGCGCGGGCCTGGCGCCCGCCGACAAGAAGCTCTACGCGCTGCGTGACGTCACCGGAACCGTCGAGGCCATCCCACTCATCGCGAGCTCGATCATGAGCAAGAAGATCGCCGAAGGCACGGGCGCGCTTGTCCTGGATGTCAAGGTCGGGTCGGGGGCGTTCATGAAGGATGTGGCCCAGGCTCAGGAGTTGGCCCGGACCATGGTGACCCTCGGCACCGACGCCGGGGTGAAGACGGTCGCAGTGCTCACCAACATGCAGACCCCGCTGGGACTCACCGCCGGCAACGCCCTCGAAGTGCGGCAGTCCGTGGAGGTGCTCGCGGGGGGAGGCCCGCAGGACGTCGTCGAGCTGACCCTCACCCTGGCCCGCGAGATGCTCTCGGCAGCCGGGCGTGAGGACGTCGACCCCGCGGACGCCCTGGCCGACGGGCGGGCGATGGACGTCTGGCACCGGATGATCCAAGCCCAGGGCGGCGACTCCCATGCGCCGCTCCCGTGGGCGCGGGAGACCCACGAGGTGCGTGCACCAGGCAGTGGCGTCTTGACCCAGCTCGATGCCCTCAAGGTCGGGATCGCCGCCTGGCGGCTTGGCGCTGGCCGGGCTCGCAAGGAGGACCCGGTGCAGGCCGGCGCCGGGGTCGTCATGCATGCCAAACCAGGCGCCTACGTCCGGGCGGGCGACCCGCTGGTCACCCTGCACACGGACACCCCGGAGCGTTTCGACCGGGCCCTGGAAGCCCTCGACGGTGCCTGGTTCATCGCTCCGGAAGGATCTCGGCCGGATCTGCTTCCGCTGGTCATCGACCGGATCAGCTGAAGGCTGCCGACCCGTCGGCGACGGCGGAGGGTCGTGCCCAGCCGAACCGCTGGGAGGCGGGCGGGCACGGCATACCGGCCGGTTATTGCTTTGCCGGGTGTCGTTGGGGTCTGTCAGGCTGACCGGTATGGGCAACCCACTCGTGCGGCGCCTGATGGTCGGCGTCGCCTGCTCCGCGTTGGGCAGCGGGTTGACCATGCCGTTCTTCTACGTCTACTTCTCCCACGTGCGCGGCATCCCCGGGCCGACCGTCGGTCTGTTGTTCGCCTGGATGGGCCTGGTCAGCTTCCTCGGGGCACCGCTGGGCGGCACCCTCATCGACCGCTTCGGGCCGCGGGTTGTCATGATCGTCGGTCTCATCGTCGAGGCCTGCGCCGTCGGCTCGATGGGCTACATCGCCACGGTCCAGCAGGCCGTCATCGTCGCAACGGCCGTGTGCCTCGGGACGGTCGGGCTCTATCCGGCGGCCACCGCAATGCTGACCCGGATGGTTTCCGAGCAGGAGCGCGAGCGGGTCTACGGCATCCAGTTCATGCTGATGAACGCCGGGCTGGGCGTCGGCGGACTGATCTCCTCCGTCCTGGTCGACATGACCTCGGTCGAGTCGTTCCAGCGGATCTACCTCATCGACGCGGTGAGCTATCTGGCCTATATCGGCGTCATCGCGACCCTGCCCAAGGGCACGGGTGACGCGCCCATGACCGAAGGCGGCGACGCTGCGGCACATGTCGAGGCAGGCGGCTGGCGCGAGGTGCTGCGCGATCGCACCCTGTTGCGGGTGGTCGGCGTGTCGGTGGTCGTCATCACCTTCGGCTACGCCCAGATGGAGGCGGGTTTCACCGCCTACGCCACCGAGGTCGGGGGCGTGTCACCCAACCGGCTCGGCTGGGCGTTCGCCGCCAACACAGGGGTCATCGTCATCGGGCAACTGCTCGTGCTGCGCCGGATCGGCGGCCGCAGCCGCTCCCGGCTGCTCGCGCTCGCCGCCGCGATCTGGTCGCTGTCCTGGGTCGTCATCACCTCCTCCGGGCTCGTGGACGGCCGGGCCGCCGTGGTCTGTGCGGTGGTCGGGCTGGGGCTGTTCGGGCTCGGCGAGACGCTGTGGGCGCCGGTCGCGCCCGCGCTGGTCAACGAGTTGGCCGTCGAGGAGTTACGCGGGCGCTATAACGCCCTCCAGTCGATGCTGTGGACCGTCGCCTCGATCCTCGGGCCGTCGATCGCCGGGCTGCTCATCGGCAACGGCCGCTCGGGCGTCTGGGCCGTCACCGTCATTGGCGGCACGGCGGTGGCTGCGCTGCTGTTCCTGCGATTGCGCGAGCACCTCACTCCGACCCAGGACGGGCGTGGCGTGGCCGCGCGGCATACGGAGTCTGCTGACACCCTCTAGGCTGCGAGGATGCCGCACGTCACGACCGCACCGACGCGGATCCCGGTCCCCGGGGGGAAGCTCATCGACGAACACGTGGGGATGGCCTCGACCCACACGCGGGAGGTGTCCGTCGCCCACATGGTGGCCCCACCTGGCTGGGACGAGCCCTACCAGACACCGGAGTTCGACGAGATCACCGTCGTCGTCAAGGGCTCGGTCCTCGTCGACTGCGACGGTCAGCGGCATGAGGTCCACGCGGGCCAATCGATCATCACCAAAGCCGGGGAGCGCATCCGGTATGCCGCAGGCCCCCTCGGCGCGGAGTACGTCGCCGTCTGTCTGCCCGCCTTCACCCCCGACGCTGCCCACCGAGAGGACTGACCCGTGAGCCCACGCGCCGCGGCCGCACGCCCCGATCTCGCGACGATCATCGCCGCCCCCAAGGTGCTCCTGCACGATCATCTCGACGGAGGGGTGCGCGCCCAGACGGTCGTCGAGATCGCCGACGAGATCGGGTATGCCGAGCTGCCGACAAGGGACCCGGTCGAGCTCGACCGATGGTTCCGGGAGAGCGCCGACTCGGGGTCGCTGGTGCGTTATCTGCAGACTTTCGACCAGACGGTCGCGGTCATGCAGACCGAGGCTGGGCTGCATCGCATCGCTAAGGAGTGCGTGCTCGATCTGGCCGCCGACGGAGTGGTCTATGCCGAGAGCCGTTATGCCCCAGAGCAGCACATCGCTGAGGGCCTGACCATGGAGCAGGTCATCGAGGCGGTCAACGCAGGGTTCCGGGACGGCGAGCGCGAGGCCGCAGCGGCCGGCCACCCGATCAAGGTCGCCGCCCTGTTGACGGCGATGCGTCACGCCGCCAAGAGCGCCGAGATCGCCAAGCTGGCGGTGCGCTACCGCGACGATGGAGTGGCCGGGTTCGACATCGCCGGAGCCGAAGACGGTCACCCGCCGACCCGGCACCTGGACGCCTTCGAATACCTCCAGCGCGAGAACGCGCACTTCACCATCCACGCCGGTGAGGCTTTCGGGCTGCCGAGCATCTGGGAGGCGATCCAATACTGCTCGGCTGACCGGCTCGGCCACGGTGTCCGGATCGTCGATGACATCACCATCGACGGAGTCCCCGTGCCGCTGTGGGTGGCCCAGGCCCATGCTGCGCACATCGACAATTTCGACGGCGTCGACCTGTCGACCGTGCGGCTCGGGCGGCTGGCGGCATACATCCGCGACTCGCGGATCCCGCTGGAAATGTGCCCGAGCAGCAACCTGCAGACCGGCGCGGCTCGGACCATCGGGTTGCACCCGATCTCGCTGCTGCTGCGATTGCGGTTCCGCGTCACCCTCAACACCGACAACCGGCTGATGAGCGGCACTCGGATGTCCCATGAGGCCGCCCTGCTTGTCGAGCACGCGGGCTGGACGCTGGGGGACCTGCGGTGGGTGACGATCAACTCGATGAAGTCGGCGTTCCTGCCCTTCGACCAGCGCCTCGCGCTCATCGACGACACGATCAAGCCGGGGTATGCCGCCCTGGGGGCGCCGGCGACCTCGTCCCGCTGACCCCTGACCGGAAGGGTCAGTGCCGCGGATCAGTGCCGCGGAACGAGTGGGTCCGGCGGAATGACCCGGTCGCGGAGCGCGGCGTCGCGCATGAGGCGATCCAGGTCGCGTCGACGACGGTCGGCGACCACCGCGGCCAGGACATACTCGGGGTGGTTGCCCGGCGGCGGCAGAGGTGACACGAAGCCCATAACCTCCTCGAGGAGGGCGCGGCCGAGCTCGTCGCGGGCACCAGGGTCCATGCTGAACGCCGCAGGCAGGAACGTCCGGATCTCTGCGGCAAGCCGGTCGGGCAGTGCAGCGATGTCGGCCGACGCCGCCCATGCCGCCAGGTGTGGGGGCATGGGCACCGGTGGGGGCAGGTTGGCCCGGGTCCGCTCGCGCACGACATAGGTGCCTGCAGCGATGTCGCCGAGTCGCTTTCCTCGCGGGTTGATGAGCGACGTGATGACGGCCGGGATGCCGAGCAAAAAGAAGACCTCGACGACCGCGATGAGACTGCGGGTGAGCGCGTGCCGGAAGGTGATCGGCCCGGCATCATCGCGAACCACCCGCAGCCCGGCCGCGAGCTTGCCGACGGTCTTTCCGCGGGTCAGGGTCAGCATGGCCGTCGGGAAGCCCACGAGCCCCGCGACGGTGAGCAGCAGCATGATGGCGGACCCGAGCGCTTCATCCAGGCTGGTCACCAGCAACGCCCCCGCGACGAGGACGACATAGAGCAGGGTTTCGATGATGACCAGGTCGAGCAGCCCGGAGAGGATCCGCAGCCCGATCGAGGCCGGTGGCAGATCGAGCGCGACGGCTTCGCCGGTGACGAGGTCGTCTTCGGTCACGCCGATCGTCGCGATCATCGGTTCGCTCACACGGCATACAGTAGCCGCGTGGACCTGGACGCCTATGTGGCCGCGCACTCCCACGAGTGGTCGCGCCTGGAAGCGCTTCTCGGTCGTCGGGGCAAGCTCGGTGGCGCCGAGGCCGACGAATTGCTTGATCTCTACCAGCGCACGGCCACCCACTTGTCCGAGATCCGTTCGACGGCACCGGAACCCTCGATCGTCGCCTACCTGTCCTCGATGCTGGCGCGGGCCCGGTCGCGATCGGTGGGGTCCCGATCCACGTCATGGAACGACGTCGTCACCTTCTTCGTTGCGACCTTCCCGGCCGCCCTCTATCGCACCCGCCGGTGGTGGCTCATCACCATGGCGATCAACGTCGCCGTGGCCTTCGTCATCGGTTGGTGGTTCTACGTCAACCCGCAGTTCGAGTCGGCCCTCGCCTCGCCCGCGGAGATCGAACAACTCGTCACCCACGATTTTCAGGACTACTACAGCGAGTATGCCGCCGGGTCGTTCGCCGCGCGGGTATGGACGAATAACGCCTGGGTGACTGCTCTGTGCATCTCGTTCGGGGTGCTCGGGGTGCCCGTTGTGTGGCTGCTGTGGAACAACATCGTCAACGTCGCGGTCATCGGGGCGATCATGTGGCGCTACGACCGGGCGTCACTGTTCTTCGGGCTGATCCTCCCGCACGGGATGCTGGAACTCACCGCCGTGTTTGTCGCTGCAGGCGTGGGCTTGCGCATCTTCTGGGCCTGGGTCGAGCCCGGTCCACGGACCCGGATGTCCGCCATCGCGCACGAGGGGCGGGCGGCCATGTCGGTCGCCTTGGGGTTGGTCGTCGTGCTGTTCATCTCGGGGGTGCTCGAGGCGTTCATCACCCCGTCACCGCTGCCGACCTGGGCCCGGATCTGCGTCGGCGCCCTCGCCGAGGCCGGGTTCTTCATCTATGTCTTCACTCTCGGCCGGTATGCCGTGCGGCGGGGCGAGACGGGTGATGTCGCCGCCGCGGACCAGGGCGACACCGCCCCGATGGTCAGCTGAGCATCGCCTCAGAGCAGGCCCTGGGCCTTGAGCATTGCCTCAGAGCAGGCCCTGGGCCTTGAGCATGAGGTAATGGTCGGCGAGTTTGGGCGGCAGGTCCTCTGGGGCGGCGTCGATGACGGCCACTCCCATTCCTCGCAGCATCGCTGCAGTCCGCTCCTGTAGGGCGACGGTCCGCTCGGCTGCGGCGGCGGCATACGCGTCCCTCGTGGTTTCGCGTGTGGCGGCCAGAGTGGCGAGGGCGGGATCGGCCACGGAGGCCAGGACGACCCGGTGGTGGCGGGTCAGCGACGGCAGGCTGGGCAGCAGCGACTCCTGGATGGCCGCGGGCTCCAGCGGGGTGAGCAGCACGACGAGCGCTCGGCGCCGACTGGTGTCGGCGATGGCACTGGCCAACGTGGGCCAGGAGGCCTCCAAGAGGGCGGGGTCCAGCGGCGCCATCGCCTGGACCAGGTCGTTGAGCAGAGTCGTCCGATTGGCCGCTGCTGACACCCGCGCGCGCAGCCAGCGGTCACCGGCCAGGAAGTCGACGCGGTCGCCTGCGCGAGACGCGAGGGCCGCCAGCAGCAAGGCCGCATCCATCGCGGCGTCCAGCCGCGGTTGGTCGGCGACGCGACCGGCTGAGGTGCGTGAGGTGTCTAGGACGAGGATGACCCGCCGGTCGCGCTCGGGTTGCCAGGTCCGCACAACGACATTGCGACGGCGGGCCGTGGCTCTCCAGTCGATGGACCGGACGTCATCGCCCTCGACGTAGTCGCGCAGCGAGTCGAACTCGGTCCCCTGCCCGCGAATTCGCACGGCCGAGCGCCCGTCGAGCTGGCGCAGCGAGGCGAGCCGGGACGGCAGATGCTTGCGGGAGTCGAACGGCGGCAGGGCCCGGATCGTCCCGGGCACGTCGAAGGACCGCTGCCGGGCCGCGAGCCGCAGCGGGCCGAACGACCGGATCGTCACTCGATCGGCGGGCCGGTCGCCACGACGGGTGGGGCGCAGCGAGGTAGCGAACCGCCGCCGTTCGCCTCCGGGGATCCGCACGGTATGCCGTTCGCCCCTGGCCCCGGCCGACGGCACCCAGGCGTCGCGCAGGTGTCCGTGCAGGGTCCGACGGCTGGGATTGGTGACCAGAAGGTTCGATCGGGCCGACTCGCCGAGCCGCACCTGGGAGATGGCTTCGCGCTCGATGACCAACCTCTTGGGGGAGAGGGCGAGCGCGACGTCGAGCAGGACCAGCCCGAGGCAGACGAGGACCCACAGCAGCACGTTGCGCCGCGTGGGCTCCAGGACGATGGCGATCCCCCCGAGGAGCACGAGGATCGGAAGGCGTCCGCTGACGGTCATGGTCGGCTTGTCGAAGGACTCAGCGGGGGACCGGGACCGAGGCGATGGCGGTCGCCAGCACCGAGGCCACACCGACGCCTTCGAGCTCTGCCTCGGGTCGCAGGCTCAGCCGGTGGGCTAGGGTGGCGTGGGCGAGGGCCTTGACGTCGTCGGGAGTGACGAACGTTCGCCCGTTCATCCAGGCCCAGGCCCGTGAGGTGGCCAGCAGCGCCGTGGCGCCGCGTGGAGAGACCCCGAGGGACAGCGACGGTGACTGGCGGGTGGCGCGGGCGATATCGACGATGTATGCCGCGACTTCGGGAGCGATCTGCACCTTGCGGACCTCCTCGGCCCCCGCTGCCAGATCCGCTGGGCCGGCGACGGCCCGGATCCCAGCCGCTCCGAGGTCCCGCGGGTCGAAGCCCGCCGCGTGACGGGTGACGATCGCGATCTCCTGGTCCCGGGGCGGGATGGGCAGGACCACCTTGAGCAGGAAGCGGTCGAGCTGGGCTTCTGGCAGGGGATAGGTGCCTTCGTATTCCACCGGGTTCTGGGTGGCGGCCACGAGGAACGGCGCCGGCAGTTTGCGGGGGTGCCCGTCAACGGATACCTGTCGCTCCTCCATCGCCTCGAGCAATGAGGCCTGGGTCTTGGGCGGCGTCCGGTTGATCTCGTCCGCGAGCAGAAGGTTGGTGAACACCGGCCCCTCACGGAACGAGAACTGGCTGGTGGCGGTGTCGTAGATGAGCGACCCGGTGATGTCGCCCGGCATCAGGTCTGGGGTGAACTGCACCCGTTTGGTGTCCACTGACAGGGCCTGCGCCACCGCCCGCACCAAGAGGGTTTTGGCGACGCCGGGGACGCCTTCGAGCAGGACGTGGCCACGGGCCAGCAGGCAGATGAGGATGCCGGTCACCGCCGCGTCCTGCCCCACGACAGCCTTGGCAACCTCACCGCGAACGGCGAGCAGGGCCGCACGCGCGCCGCCCGCGGCTGGGACGCTGGCAGCAGGCGCAGCAGGCGCGGCAGGCGCGGCAGGCGCGGCAGGCGCGGACGGTGGGGCGTCGGCGCTCCAGGTCGGCTCGGTCATGAGCGTCGGATCTCCTTCTCCAAGGCCGCCAATCGAGCGGCTAGGTCCAGCAGGGCGGGATCGGTCTGCGGGAGTGACTCGTCGAGCAGCCACCGGATCTCGTTGAGCTGACGGCCAGTCGCCGAGGCGACGGCCTCGGCCAACAGGTCCGGCGGGGTGGACTTGGCCAAGCCGAGGTATGCCGCGAGCCGGCGCCTGCTCGCATCGCGCAGGACCGCTCCAGCCCGGGCGCTGTCACGCGCCTTGTGATACATCCGGCTCCGGCTCTCGGTCGTCTCGATGGCTCGAACAACGACCGGGAGGGGTTCGACGACCAGCCGACCGAACCGGCGGCCTCGCCACCAGAAGGCGGCCAAGGCCGTGAACAGCAGCAGCAACAGCATCGGCCCCCACCATCGCGGCGTGAACGACTCGGTCTGGGCCGCAGAGCTTGGTGGGACATCGCGAAGGTCCGGGACATACCAGACCACCCGGGCCGAGTGCCCGAGCGCGCGCAGCGCCACCGCACCGTTGTCGGATTGGGCGGTGCGGGCGTTGCTGATGGTGTCGGTGCTGCCGATCAGCACGAGATCGCTCAGCCCGGCCGCCGAGGTGGTGAGATAGACGGCATACCCATCGTTGACGAAGCAGGAGGAGACGGCTCGGGAGTCCCGATATTGCGACTGTGAGCGGGTCAGCCGATCGTCCCGATGCACGTCCGCCGTGTCGCACGTGCTGATGAGTGCATCTTGCCCGTGTGGGACTTCCTCCATGGAGACGGTGGGTGCGATGGCCCGCACGACTCGACGCTCCGGCCGGACGAGGACAAGCCGCTCGGCCTTCCCTGCGGCGTGGATGAGAGACGCCACGGTGTCTTCGCGCAGGTCGCTGGTGTTGGTGACGACCACGGTGGTGTCGCCGTCGATCGGAGCGTGCAACAGGGCGCCCTCGCCTTCGGCGACGATCACCTCGACGCCGCGGGCTGCGAGCACTCGTGCGATCGCCTGGGAGCCTCCTGCAGTCGGGTTGTTCGGGTGGTATGCCGCGGTGCTCCCAACTGCTTGCCCGCTGCGGCCGAGCAGCAACGCAGCTCCGATGACAATGGCGGCCACCAGGGCGATCCGCCACCAGCGACGTCCGCCCGTCCGTGCGGACACGGCGGTCTGAGCCCCCGACCACAGCGTCGTCGTCATGCGGCGCCGTCCTGGGGAGGCCCACCGGGCACAGCGAAGGCGGCAGCGGGGTCGGCTGACGGGGCAGCAACCAGGACCGGCTTGGCCTTGCGCAAGGTCTCGTCGTGGGTCCGAACCAGGCCCGCGTCGGCCTGGGTCGCGGCATACCGGCCATAGCGGACCGCGTCGAACAGGTCCATCGTCCGGGCCGTGGTGTCGGCATGATCGGGGAAGACGGGCGCCAGTTGGGTGCCGATCTCGTGGGCGGTCAGCGAGGGGGCGTCGGTCAGGAGAGTCCGATCGGCCGCCTCACGGGCGATGGCCCGGGTGAACTCGATGACGGCGTCGTTCCAGCGGCCGTCCCGCATCGCAGCCTGCCCGCGGTCGCGGAACTCGGGAGCGCTGAGGTCGAGGTCGCCGAGAACAGTCTTGGTCTCGGACACGGCCCGACGTTCGCGACGAACTCGGCTCAGCAGCAAGGCAAGCGCACCGATCACGAGCACGACGACGAACGCAACTGCTATCGGCGGGGCGCCTTCGCCGGCGGTCGTCGGGGCATTCATCCGGGACAGCAGGTCGTTGATCTGGTCGAGGATCCATTCGATGACCCGGGCAAGCAACGGGCGACCGTCCCGATAGTCGTCCTTCGCGAGCTCCTCGGCCAGCCATTGCCGCGCTTCGGGGCCGCTCGGGCTGACGTCTGTCCCGGGCCCGCCGAGCCAGCGGCCGACTGTCGCCATGACCGCGCTCATGAGCGAGCCTCCGCATCGGCGGCGGCGGCCCGGATGAGGGCTAGGTCGAAGCCTTCCTTGCGGATCCGAGCGTCGAGGTAGTGCAGCACGACGTTGGTGGCGAGGAACGGCGTGACGATGATCGCCGAGCCAAGGTTGGCCAGCGCGAACGTGACGCTGCCCGCCTCGTCCCTCACTCGCGGGCTGAGCTCAAGCATGTCCACGAGGAGGTTGTAGAGCAGTTGTTGGGGGAACTCGGTCACCCAGAAGACCAGGACGGCCAAGGCCCCCACCAAGGCGAGCACCCCGATCAGTGACCAGAAGCGTCCGCGGCTGAGGGTCCATGAGCGCCGGAACGCCCGACCCAGCGTCAGCCCTTCCAGGACGCTTGCCGGGGCGGCATACAGCAGCCGGGGAAGCAGGACGACGTTGGCCGTGACGGCGAGCAGACCGAACCCCATCCCGGTGAGCAACAGGACGGGCACCGACTGGCGGGCGGCCAGCGCCAGCATGCCGACAAGTAGTGCCCAGGGCAGGACTGCCGCGGCCAGGACGAGCGCCTGGCTGCCGAGGATGGTCCACAGCCGGGGCCGGACGGCCGCCCAGATCGTCTCAAGGGGGCGTCGCCGTCCGAGGGCGGCCTCGGCGACGGCATACGAGAGGATCCCGGTCAGCACGAGCGTCGCGTATGCCGTGCCCGCCAACCCGAGCAGCGGGGACACCGCCGACGAGCCGATGACGCTCGACACTCCGGTCGTGCGCAGCCACGACCCCGCCAGGGCGACGGTGACCACGGTGATGACGGGGAGGGCAGTGATGGCGTTGACCAGTGCCGATGCCCCCAGGACCGGCCCCGCGTTGCGGCGGACGTGTTTGACCGAGCCGTCGAGCAGGTCACCCAGCTGCAGCGGGCCCAGGGGGATGATCCCCGGTTTGGCGCTGCGCGTGAGGGCATAGCGGCCCCGGTATGCCGTCTGGCCGGCCATCCCGGGCCGGCCCGGCGCGAGGTAGGAGGCTCGCCGCGCGCGGGCGGGCGCCTCGGGTGGGCCGGGCGGCGGCCCGAATCCACTCACTCGGTCACCCGGGCTGACGGCCCTGCTCCCACGGGTGTGGCCCCCTGTCTGGCGGTCCTGCGGTTGGGCCCGACGCTATCAGGCGGGCGCGGATCGCCTCATGCACGGATTTCGGCGAGCCACACGAGGCTCCCAACGCCACGGCCCGGTCGATGATCGCCGGTTCACGACGCCACAGTTCCAGCCCGCGGCGCAGGAGCACGAGCGGAGGCTTGCGCCCCTCGCGCAGGTCTCGGACGAAGCGCAGCACGGCGTTGCGCGTGCGCCCGTGGGTGATGCAATAGGCACCCGCGAGCAGGCCCCGTTCGCGCAGCGCCGGGACGATCTCGGCGGCGAAGATCCCTTCGGCGACGAGGAGGGCGTCCGGCGCGGCGGTGAGTTCAGTGTGACCGACCGCCCGCGACTGGGCGATGTCGTAGGTCGGCACCCGGGCTGACCCGGTGTCGACCAGGGCTTCGAGGGCGTCGACCGCCGCCGTCGCGTTCCAGGACCGCGGGTCGTCCCAGTCGGGCAGTTGTGCCGCACCGAGGGTGACCAGGGGGAGGCCGGGGTCGTCGCCGTCGCGGTAGAAGTCGTCCAAGCGCACGATCGGCCACCTGTATGCCGTGTGCAGCGCCCCCGCGAGCCGGGACTTCCCCGCGCCGGAGGGTCCGGTGAGGACGACGACGCGCGCTCGACCGGCAGAGGATCCCACGGACCTGGGAGCCTATCGACCCTTGGGGTGCCACACGGTCTTGGTCTCAAGGAACGCGGTCATCCGGGACAGGTCCGGGGTCGCCGTCCAGTCCGGTTCGACGGCCTCGGCGCCGTTGCCGGCGGGGCGCAGCACCCGCTTGAGGTTCTCGGCGGCGGCTCCCTCGAGGTCGCCCCACACCACGCCGTCGGCACCCGCGGCCCCGGCGAGGTCGATGGCGTTGACGTCCCGGTGCGAGGCCAGCCACGGCGCGATCTCGGCGGTGCGGCCGGTGATGACGTTGACCACCCCGCCCGGCACGTCGGACGTGGCCAGGCACTCGGTGAGGGTGACCGCCGGCAGCGGCCGGTCCTGGCTCGCCACGACGACGGCGGTGTTGCCCGACACGACGACCGGAGCGACCACGGAGACCAGGCCGAGCAGCGACGAGCGCTGCGGAGCCAGGACGGCGACGACCCCGGTGGGTTCGGGGGCCGAGATGTCGAAGTAGGGCCCGGCGACCGGGTTGAGTCCGCCCAGGATCTGGGCGAGCTTGTCGGACCACCCGGCATACCAGACCCAGCGGTCGATCGCGGCCTCGACGGTGGCGCGGGCCCGCGCGGGGGTGAGCCCTTCGGCGGCGGCCACCTCGTCGGCGAACTGGGCGGCTCGTCCCTGCATCACCTCGGCGACGCGATAGAGCACCTGACCCCGGTTGTATGCCGTCGCCCCGGCCCACGTGGGAAAGGCGCCCCGGGCCGCGACGACCGCGTCCCGGGCGTCCTTGCGGGATCCGGCGGCGGCGTTGGCCAGGAACGACCCAGGTCGTCCGGCGCGGCTGGGAGCGGCGTGGACGGCATACGAGCGGCCGGACTCGCTGCGCGGGAACTTGCCGCCGATGTAGAGCTTGTAGGTCTTGCGGACCTCGACGTGCGGGCTCACGCCACGCCTCCCGTCTGGACGTAGGCTTCCAGGCCGTGTCGGCCGCCCTCGCGTCCGTAGCCGGACTCCTTGTAGCCACCGAACGGTGAGGTCGGGTCGAACTGGTTGAACGTGTTGGCCCAGACGACGCCTGCGCGCAGCTGGTCGGCCATCCAGAGGATTCGCGACCCCTTCTCGGTCCACACGCCGGCGGACAGGCCGTAGGGCGTGTTGTTGGCCTTGGCGACCGCCTCCGCCGGGGTGCGGAAGGTCAGCACCGACAGGACCGGGCCGAAGATCTCCTCCTGGGCGATCCGGTGACTTTGGCTGACGCCCGTGAACACGGTCGGGCGGAACCAGAACCCGTTCTTGGGCAACGGGCAGTCGGTGTCCCAGCGGGTCGCGCCCTCGGCCTCCCCGGCCGCGCTCAGCTCGGTGATCCGGTCGAGCTGTCGGCGGCTGTTGATCGCGCCGACATCGGTGTTCTTGTCCATCGGGTCACCGACCCGCAGGGTGGCCAGGCGCCGCTTGAGTCGCCGCTCGACGTCGTCGGCGATCGACTCCTGGACCAGCAATCTGCTTCCGGCGCAACAAACTTGGCCCTGGTTGAAGAAGATCCCGTTGACGATGCCTTCGATGGTCTGGTCCAACGGCGCGTCGTCGAAGACGATGTTGGCGGCCTTGCCGCCGAGCTCCAGGGTGGCCCGCTTGCGAGTGCCGGCGATGGAGCGGGCGATCATCTTGCCGACCCCGGTCGAGCCGGTGAAGGCGATCTTGTCGATGCCTGGGTGGTCGACGATGGCCTGACCGGTGGGGCCGGCGCCGGTGACGATGTTGACGACCCCGGGCGGCAGGTCGGCCTGCTGGCAGATCTGGGCGAACAGCAACGCGGTCAGGGGAGTGGTCTCGGCCGGTTTGAGGACGACGGTGTTGCCGCAGGCCAGGGCTGGGGCGATCTTCCAGGCGAGCATGAGCAGCGGGAAGTTCCACGGGATGACCTGACCGACGACACCGAGCGGGCGCGGGTCTGGACCCAGGGCGGCATACCCGAGTTTGTCGGCCCACCCCGCGTGGTAGAAGAAGTGCGCTGCCGCGAGCGGCACGTCGACGTCGCGGCTCTCCTTGATCGGCTTGCCGTTGTCGAGGGTCTCCAGGACGGCGAGCTCGCGGGAGCGCTCCTGCATGATTCGCGCGATCCGGAAGAGGTACTTCCCGCGATCGGCACCGGACATCCGCCCCCACACGCCCCGGTATGCCGCCCGCGCGGCTTTGACGGCACGGTCGACGTCGTCGGTGGTCGCCTCGGCGACCTCGGCGAGGGACTCCTCGGTGGCCGGGTTAATCGTCTTGAAGGCCGTGCCGGAGCCGTCGACGAACTCTCCGTTGATGAACAGGCCGTAGGAGGGTTGCAGGTTGACGACGGCCCGTGACTCGGGGGCCGGTGCGTAGTCGAAGGTCGGCATGTCAGGTCCTCAGGGTCTGTGGCGCTCGGCAGTGGAGGCTCGGGGTCAGTGGAGGCTCGGGGTCAGTAGAGGCTGGGGGCGTCGTCCGGGACGTAGTCGGAGCCGGAGTAGGCCCCGATCGCCAGCCGCTGCCGTTGCAGGATGAGGTCGTTGAGCAGGCTGGAGGCCCCGAACCGGAACCAGTGGTTGTCGAGCCACTCCGGTCCGGCCACCTCGTTGACGGCGACGAGGAACTTGATTGCGTCCTTGCTCGTGCGGATGCCGCCGGCGGGCTTGACGCCGAGCTGCTGGCCGGTGACTTCGCGCCAGTCGCGGACGGCCTCGAGCATGATGAGCGTGACCGGCAGGGTCGCCGCGGGGGAGATCTTGCCGGTGCTCGTCTTGATGAAGTCGCCGCCGGCGAGCATCGACAGCCACGACGCGCGGCGGACGTTGTCGTAGGTGACCAGCTCGCCGGTCTCCATGATGACCTTGAGTCGGGCGCTCGTGCCGTCCGGGCGACGGCAGGCCGCCTTGACCGCCGCAATCTCGTCGAAGACCTGCCGGTAGTGCCCGGCGAGGAAGGCGCCGCGGTCGATGACCATGTCGATCTCGTCGGCTCCGGCGGCGACGGCGTCGCGCGTGTCGGCGAGCTTGACCGGCATACTGGCGCGCCCGGAGGGGAACGCGGTGGCGACGGCGGCGATGCGGACCCCGCTGTGTCCCAGGACTTCTCGCGCGAAGGGGACCATGTCGCCATAGACGCAGACGGCGGCGGGACTGGGGGTGGTCAGGTCGGCTGGGTCGGGGGTGAGGGCGCGCGTGGCGAGGCCGCGGACCTTGCCGGGCGTGTCCGCGCCTTCGAGAGTGGTCAGGTCGATCATCGAAATGGCCAGGTCGATCGCCCACGCCTTGGACGTCGTCTTGATCGAGCGGGTGCCGAGCGACGCAGCCCGGGCCTCGGCCCCGACCTGGTCGACGCCCGGGAGGGCGTGCAGCCAGCGGGTGAGGGAGGTGTCGGTGAGGCGCGAGACGCCGAGCAGATCGCGGGCGCGGGCCGCGGGGTCTTCGGTCGAGCCTGCGGCGGGATCGACGGCGGTGTCGAGGACGGTCACCGAAGCGAGTCTAGGCCCCGTGGCCAGGGGACGGGTCGTGTCATGATGACCCGGATGAGCGCCATCCCGCCTGCGTCGCCTGGCCGGTCCGACACCCCGGACGCCGGTCACCTGGTCCATGTCATTCGCCCGCGAGGGTCGGTCGCCCTTGGGGTGATCGCCATCATCGCGGCGGCCGTCCTGCTGGCGTTCTCGGGGGGCGCCGGTCTGAGCTTCATGGCCGTCCTGGCCCTGTTGGGCACGATGTCGTTCGTCCTGCTCGTCCGCCCGCACGTTCGGGTGTCGATCGAGGGGGTGGCGGTTCACAACCCGTTCCGGCGCACCTTCGTCCCGTGGCGTCTGCTCGAGGACGTCGGTTCGCGCTGGAACCTCGAGTTGTATGCCGCCGACCGCACCGTCCGTGTCTGGGCGATCTCCAACCCGATGATCCGCCCGAAGGTCGGGGTGTCGTTGGGGTTCGGCGGGATCGGAGCGCCACGGGCTCCGGGTCGTGAGGATGCTCTGGGGTCGGCCGCCTCATCCGGAGCCACGGGTGGGGCCGGAGCGGCGGGCGACCGGCTGGGCCCGGCGTCGGCGCCCCGGGTGGCCCGACTGGTCGAGGCCGCCAAGGCCGACTGGGTCGACGCCGTTGACGAGGGCATCGTCGCGGAGCCCCTGAGTCCCCGGATCGTCGACCGCTGGGATCTCTGGGACCTGGGCCTGGCCCTCGTCCCCGCCCTGGCCTGGGCAATCGGCGCCCTAAGGTAGCCGGGCGGGTTCACGATGGCCGGGAGGATGCGTTCAGCAGAGAGCCTTGCCGCCGAGGCGCTGGTGCTCGATGACCTCAAGGCCGTTCAGGTCTTCGTGAGAAATGTCTTCGCACTCGGCACGCGAACGGAGATCCTCGATCGGGCAATCCCCGTCCTCGTTCGCCACCTCGGGCAGGACCATCCGGACGATGTCCTCTTCGACATCGGTTGCGTTCTGTGCACGATGCGCACGGTTGCGCTCTCATAGAGGTGGCCCCAGGAGAGAAGAGGCTTGACCATGCCGTCGTCTACCGTTCGTATTGCAACGACTGCTTTCCGTACGACTCCATGAAGCCGCATTGCGTCGATTCGCTGCTGCCACCGGGGTACTTCACTTACGCCCCGCATCGATCCTTGTCGAACTGCTCCTCCTGCTACTCTCAGGTTGTGATGTGGAAACATCAAGAAGCTAACGTAACGTTCGGTTCGGGCGTATCGCTTCCGCTAGTGAACGTCTCCGCCCAATCTGCCGGGAACACCTCGACCAAGCTGTGCCGGGATCTCATGGCCAACGGCAGAGTCTGCGGATCGAACGTGGGATGGGCAACCGCCCGGGAAGTTGACACTCGAAAGTGGTGAGACGCTATTGGGCTCTCACCGCCTCGATACTCATCCTGGTGGCAGGATGTGACGCCGGGGTGCACGGTAGCGGTGCACCTGGGGCAGTTTCAGGCACGACACCCGAATCGACCACCCGTCTGACTTGGGTGAATCCTGGAGGAACCTCTGAGTGGGGAGTTTCGCTGCCGATCGGCAGCTCTAGCGCGGCCGTTTTTGGGGTAGGGGAAGTGTGCACTGAAGGGCCCGAGGCACAGATCGTCGCCGCCAGCATTGGTGGTTCCGATCGGGTCAAGGCGCGAACGCGCCCTACCGTGCGGACAGATCTGTTTGGTGCAAACGCCGGAACTCTGGACACCCTGGGTTTCGCCCAACTCGGGACATCCGTCAAAACGGTGTGCAGTGTGTCTGAGCCAGCCGGAGATGAGCTGCTCGTTGAAGTCTCGCTGCCAGCAGGGATGGATCGGTCGTCCGCTACTCCCTTGGTCTTCACCTACGTGGACCGCAACGGCCGCACCGGACAGTTCTCCGTCCCCGTCACGATAGGTATGTGTCGAGGCACCGACAGGTGCACGCCCCCAGGTTGACCAGACCTGCCCTGCGCACGGTGGGGCAATGGAACTTGACGAAACCCACGACCTGACCCCGGCCGAGGTCAGGACCGCCCACCACGCTGCCCTCAACCGCGAGCCGCAACGCGTGTGAGAGCGGCAAGAATCTTGGGGCGGTTTTAGCGCCAGTGTTCAGATGCGGGTGAGGTCTTCGAAGGTGGCGCGGATCGCCGCTAGCCGTGTCCCAGCTCGTGCCCGGGCTGCGGCCAAGTCTCCCCGGCCGCTGACCGGTTCGATGGCTTCGAGATAGACCTTGACCTTCGGTTCGGTCCCCGAGGGCCGGACGATCACCCGGGACTGGTCGGCCAGGAAGAATCGCAGCCCGTCGGTGGGTGGCAGCCCGCCGTCACCGCGAGCCAGGTCGTCCAACTGGACGACGGCGACCCCGGCGACCTGCGTCGGCGGCGCAGACCGCAGCCGTTCCATCAACGCGGGCATGAGCGCCAGGTCGCTCACCCGGACCGAGAACGCATCCGTGGCATAGACACCGTGCTCCACAGCCAGGTCGTCCAACACGTCCAACAGGGTCCGACCCGCCGCCGCCAGCGCGGCGGCCTGCTCGGTCACCAGCAGCGCCGCAGACACACCGTCCTTGTCGCGCACGACCTCCGGCGCGACGCAGTAGCCCAGCGCCTCCTCATAACCGAACGCCAGGCCCGGCACCCGGGCGATCCACTTGAACCCGGTCAGCGTCTCCTCGTGCGCCACCCCCGCCGCCCGGGCCATCGCCGCCAACAACCGCGAGGACACGATCGAGTTCGCAAACACCCCACCCGGGTCGACCCCCCGGGACAAGATGTGCGCTCCGAGCAGTGCCCCCACCTCATCCCCCCGCAGCATCCGCCAACCGCCGCCACCCGCGACAGCCGGGTCGGGCACGGCGATCGCGCACCGATCCGCGTCCGGGTCGTTCGCGACCACCACGTCCGGTCCGACCTGCCGGGCCAGCTCCACCGCCGCGTCGATCGCCCCGGCCTCTTCAGGGTTGGGGAAGACGACCGTCGGGAACTCGGGGTCAGGCTGAGACTGGCTGCCCACGGCATACGGAGCAGGGAAGCCGGCCCGCGCGAACGCCTCCAGGACCGTGTCGTTGCCGACCCCGTGCAGCGACGTGTGCACCACCCGCACCGCCCGCGGCGCGTCCGCGCGCACCAGCCCCGACACCGCGTCCAGATAGGCGTCCAGCACGTCCGCGCCGAGGGTCTCCCACCCGTCGGTCGCCAACGGAACATCCGCCACCGACCCGACAGCATCGATCCGGGCCGCGATGAGCGCGTCGGCCGGCGGCACGATCTGCGACCCGTCGCCGAGATAGACCTTGTAGCCGTTGTCCTGCGCCGGGTTGTGGCTCGCGGTCACCATGACGCCCGCGTCGGCGCCGAGGTGGCGGATCGCGAACGCCAGCACCGGCGTCGGCAGCACGTGCGGCAGCACCGCGGCGCGTCCGCCCGCGGCCGTCACCACTGCGGCCGTGTCCCGCGCGAACTCGTCGGACTTGTGCCGTGCGTCGTAGCCCACCACGACGAACGGCTCGCTCCGTGGGTGGTCGGCATCGTGCTGCAGGTATGCCGTGAGCCCGGCTGCCGCGCGGATGACCACCGCTCGGTTCATCCGGTTGGGGCCGGCGCCCAGGCGCCCACGCAGCCCGGCCGTGCCGAACTGCAACATCCCGACGAACCGATCCGCCAGGTCGGCCGCGGCATCCGCATCACCGGCTCGGGCACGCTCCACGACCTCGGCGAGCTCGGCCCGGGTGGAAGGGTCCGGGTCGTCGGCCAGCCAGGCCTCCGCCGTCGCGAGCAGCGCGCTCAACGGGCCATTGTCGGGCTCGGCGCCGACGGATTCGCTTGCGGCGCTTGTGGTCTCGGGCTCCGGTGCCATCGCTTTCAGTGCCCCTGCGCGATCTTCGTGACGACCTTGGCCAACAACGCCCCGCACCGCGACGCCGCCGCCCGCCCGGCTTCGATGACCTCCTCGTGCGAGAGCGGGGTCTCGGAGATGCCCGCGGCGAGGTTGGTCACCAGCGAGATCCCCAGCACTTCCAGCCCGGCCTGCCGGGCGGCGATCGCCTCCAGCGTCGTCGACATGCCGACGAGGTCACCGCCGAGCACCTTGGCCATCTGGACCTCGGCCGGGGTCTCGTAGTGCGGCCCCCGGAACTGCACGTAGACCCCTTCGTCCAGCCCCGGGTCGACCAACTTGGCCAGATCACGCAGCCGCTGCGAATACAGGTCGGTGAGGTCGACGAAGTTGGCACCCTCCACGGGTGATGTTGCCGTGAGGTTGATGTGGTCGCGGATGAGCACCGGCGTGCCCGGCCCCCAGTCCGGATTGAGCCCGCCACACCCGTTCGTCAGGACGATCGACGTGCACCCCGCGGCGCGAGCCGTGCGGACGGCGTGGACCACCGCGCGCACCCCGTGCCCCTCGTAGAAGTGGGTACGCGTGCCATAAACCAAGGCCCGCTTGCCGGTGTCGCCGATCGCCACCGAGCGCATCGACCCCGAGTGCCCCTCGACCGCCGCCTTGCGGAAACCGGGCACCTCCGCGTTGTCCACCGTGGCCAGCGTCTCCCCGATGAGATCCCCGGTGCGCCCCCACCCGGAGCCCAGGACGAGCGCCACGTCGTGGCGCTCGGCACCGGTCTTCTCGGCGATCACAGCAGCCGCAGCGGCGGCCACCTCGAAGGGGTCAACGGTCGGGTCGGACAGATTCAGGGACGCAGTCATCCCGGCACTCTAGCGAGGCGTCAGACCCTGCGACAGGTATGCCGCGCGGTCGCAACCGACCGTGCCACAGGTATGCCGCGTGGTCCCCAACGGCCGGGCCGGGCGGCATACCGAGTGGCGGAAGTCAGCTCACCGCGACGGCGAGCGCGGCGTCTCCGCGCGGACTCAGGATGACCCGGTCACCCGGGGCGTATGCCGTGACGTCGGTGTTGTCCACCTGCACCGAGACGAGCTCGCCGCCGCCCCCGGCAGAGGCGTCGAGGCGCGCGACGATCTTGCCCGAGGCACCGAGGAAGCTCGCGCTCACCACGCTCGCCGAAGCACCGGCGACCGACCCGCTCCCGGCAGGCGCGGTCGAGATCTCTACCCCTTCGGGGCGGATGAGCACGACGGCCGGACCGTCACCGGCCGACCCGGCCAACAACGGCACCGAGCCACCGAGCACCGTCGCAACCCCACCAGAAACCGTGCACCGCAACCGGTTTGTCAAGCCAACGAACTCGGCGACGAACGGCGTGGCCGGGTTCTTGTAGAGCTCGGCCGGGCTGGCCAGCTGCTCCAGGCGCCCCGCGTTCATCACGCCCACCCGGTCGGCGACGGCCAGCGCCTCCTCCTGGTCGTGGGTGACGAACAGGGTTGTTGTGCCCACTTCGAGCTGGATCCGGCGGATCTCGTCGCGCAGCTGGGAGCGGACCTTGGCGTCCAAGGCCGAGAGGGGCTCGTCGAGCAGGAGGACCTGCGGCTCGATGGCCAGCGCCCGAGCCAGGGCGACCCGCTGTTGCTGACCGCCGGACATCTGGTGGGCGAACCGGTCGGCCTGTTTGGACAATCCCACCAGGTCGAGCATCTCGGCGGCCCGCTGGTGGCGGGTCGCCTTGTCCTGACGGCGCAGTTCGAGCCCGAACTCGACGTTCTGGCGGGCGGTCATGTGCGGGAACAGGCTGTAGGCCTGGAAGACCATCCCCATGTCGCGCTTGTTGGTCGGCACGCTGGTGACGTCCTTGCCGCCGACCTCGATGGTGCCGCCGTCGGCGTCCTCCAGACCCGCGAGCAGGCGCAGGGCGGTCGTCTTGCCACACCCGGACGGGCCGAGCAGCGCGACAAACTCGCCGGGGGCCATGTGCAACGTGAAGCCGTCGAGCGCGCGGACGCTACCGGCATACACCCGGGTGAGGTCGGTGAGCCGCACCTCGGTGCCGCGCGCGGAGGCGGCGGGGGAGGGCGTGGCGGTCATGACTTCTCCTTGCGGCCGACGAACGACATGGCAAACAGGACGACGAACGCGAACACGAGCGAGGCCAGCCCGACGGCGACCGAGAGCTGACCGTCGGACTTGCCCAGCTCGTACATCGCGACCTGGAGGTTCTTGCGGCTGAACAGGTTGGCAATGGTGAACTCGCCGAGGACAAGCGCGACAGAGAGGAACGACGCGGACAGCACGGCGGTGCGCAGGTTGGGCAGGACGATCTGCCACATGACCCGCAGCCACGATGCGCCGAGCGACCGGGCCGCCTCGGACAGCGTCTTGACGTCGATGGCGCGCAGCCCGGCGTCGAGGGACCGGTAGGCGTAGGGCAGGACGAGAATGACGTAGGCCAGCCCCAGCCACACCGTGCCCTCACCGAGCAGGTAGGACACCCACGCGTAAATCGGGGTGAGTCCGACAACGAGCACGATGGCCGGCACGGTGAGGGGGAGCAGACAGATGAACTCGACCGTCCGGGTGAGCCCGGGCAGCCGCAGCCGCACCCACGTCATCGTCGGGACGAGCAGCAGCAGCATGACGACGACGGTGAACAGGGCGAGCGCCAGCGACGCAAGGAAGCCTTCGGCGAGCGCGGGGTAGCGGTCGGTGACCTGGCCGACGTCGACGAGCGTGGTCCACACGCGCCCGGTCCGCCCGCCGGAGATGAGGTCACGAGTGGTGAACTCGAGCATCCCGTAAAGCGGGATGAAGAAGAACAGCAGGGTGAGGCCGATGACGCCCCATCGCAGCGCGGCCCGTTTGCGCCGTTCGGTATGCCGGGTGCTCACCTCGGGTGCCTCCTCACCGAACCAGCCACCGGCTGGCCCGCTTGTCCAGCCAGGCGTAGAGCCACATGACCAGAGCCACGACGACGACCATCGCCATCGCCATCGCCTTGCCGACGTTCTCCTGGCCGAGGATGACCTCGGAGGTGAAGGTGCCGCCGATCTGCAATGGCACGATCGGACTGGCCTGACTGATCAGGGCGGCGGCGGTGGCATAGGCGCTGAAGGCGTTGGTGAACAACAGCAACGTCGCACCGATGAACGACGGCATCAGGATCGGGCCGGCCACCCGGCGCCAATAGGTCCACGTCGTGCCGCCGAGCGTCTCGGTCGCCTCGCGCCACTGCGGCTTGATGCCCTCGACGGCGGGGAGGAAGACGATGAGCATGAGCGGGATCTGGAAGTAGAGGTAGACGAGCATGAGGCCCTTGTCCCACTGGTAGAGCCACAGGCTCGACCCGGTGTCGATGCCCAGGTTCGTCAACCACACGGTGAGGAAGCCCTGCAGGCTGAAGGTCGCCATGAACGCGAACGCCAGTGCCACACCGCCGAATTGGGCGAGGACCCCGCACAACGCGGTGACGAACCGCTTGAGCATGCCGTCGGGGCGGGCGGTGGACACGGCATACGCGAGGACGGCCCCGATGACCGCTCCGGTGACAGCCGTGACCACCGACAGCACGAGCGAGTGCTGCAGCGCGGGCAGGAAGCTCGACGTCGAGCCACCCAGGGCGGCGATGTTGTCCAGGGTGGGGCGACCCGAGCCGTCGACGAAGGCACCCACGACGACGACGATCGTCGGGATGAGCAGGAAGACCGTCGTGTAGGCGAAGAACGGGACGACGCCCGCAAGGGCGCCCGACGGCCGGAAGCCGCCGAGCGCCCTGCGAGTGCCGGTCAGGACCGGACGGTCAGCCAACGGCTGCGGTCCAGTTGGCGGCGAGGTAGGCCTTCGCGGCGTCGTTGTCGGCGGAGGTCGGGATGACGACCTTGCCGTTGACCGCGGGCAGCGCAGCCTGAGCGGCGGCGTCGATCTTGCCGGCGGCCTTCATCGCGTCGTAGCGGACCGGGAAGGCAGCACCCTTGAGCCAGATGTTCTGACCCTCGTCGGAGTAGAGGTACTCCTGCCACAGCCGGGCCGCTGCGGGGTGCGGGGCGTCGGCGTTGATGGCCTGGATGTAGTAGCCGGCGAGGACCGCGTTGTCCGGGATCCACGTCTTCCAGGTCGGCAGCTTCTTGGTCAGCGGCGCGTTGTTGTAGGCCCAGTCGAAGACGACCGGGGTCTGGCCGGACAGGACGCTGGCCTCGTTGGGGTCCAACGGCAGGAAGTTGCCAGCGGCCTTGAGCTGCTTGAAGAAGTCGACACCCTTGGCGATGTCGGCAGCGCTGCCACCCTGGGCGATCGAGGCCATCTGGACGCCCGCAAACGCGGCGCCGGCCTTGGTCGGGTCACCGTTGAGCGCGACCTTGCCCTTGTACTCGGGCTTGAGCAGGTCGGCCAGCGACGTCGGGGCCGGCACCTTGGCCGAGTCATACCCGACCGACATGTACCCGGCGTAGTCGTAGACCCAGACGCCCTTGGGGTCTTTGGCGTTGTCCGGGATGTCCTTCCAGGTCGCGACCTGGTAAGGGGCGAACATGGCCAGGTTGGCCATGGCGACGCTCGCACCCAGGTCGAAGACGTCGGGGGCCTTGCTCTGACCCTTGAGCCGCTGGGCGGTTGAGATCTCGTCGGCGCTGGAGCCGTCCGGCTGGTCGGAGGTGATCTTGATGCCGTACTTGGCCTCGAAGCCCTTGATGATCTCGCCGTAGTTGGCCCAGTCCGGAGGCAGGGCGATGACGTTGAGCGCGCCCTCCTTCTTCGCGGCTGCGATCAGACCGTCCATGCCACCGAAGTCCGCTGCCGAGGTGGCCTTGGCGGCGTTGACGCCACCGCCCGCTGCGGTGGTCGTCGTGGGCGTTGAGGCTGGCGGAGGCGAACACGCGGCGACGCCGAGGGCGGCGAGAGCAGCGACTGACACAACGGCATACCTGAACGAAGTGCTTCTCACTCGGGGAACCTTCCAACCGTGAGGGGAGCCCGCGGCTCCATGGTGAACTGCCCCCACATCATCCCCCTAGCGTCATGGCCGCCGCTCGCCCGGCGGGTTGCGATTGGGTCACGAGGTCCGCGATTGGGTCACGAGGTCCAAGGTGCACCGGGGCGGGCGAGCGCGAGGGGCGTCGCCCGAAGTGGTTGGATGATCGCGTGATGTCGCGCACCTGGTCGGTCGTCGTCCTCGGCGGCGGCCCCGGCGGCTATGAGGCCGCCCTCGTCGCTGCCCGCCTGGGAGCCTCGGTCACCGTGGTCGACCGCGACGGGGTCGGTGGGTCATGTGTGCTCACCGACTGTGTCCCGAGCAAGAGCCTCATCTCGACCGCGCACGTCCTGCGCCGGATGGGTGCCGCCCGCGAACACGGCATCGACCTCACGCAGCGTCCGCGGGCCAGTGACCTGCGTTCGGTCAACGCGCGGATCCTTGACCTGGCGGCAGCGCAGAGTGCCGACATCTTGGCGCGTCTGGAGGCCGACGGCGTCCGCGTATGCCGCGGCACCGGTCGATTGCTCGCCGCGGACCGGGTGCGGGTGGAGTTCACCGACGGCGGGTCGCAGGATCTGGCCGCCGACGTCGTGCTCGTCGCGACGGGATCGACGCCTCGGGTGATGCCCACCGCCGTCCCCGACGGCGAACGCATCCTCACCTGGACCCAGATCTGGGGCTTGACCGAGGTGCCCGAGCGGCTCATCGTCGTCGGCTCCGGGGTGACCGGTGCCGAGCTCGCCCAGGCCTACCTCGGTCTGGGCAGCGCGGTCACGCTCGTGTCGTCGCGGCATCAGGTCTTGCCCGGCGAGGACAGCGACGCCGCTGCTGTCATCGAAGAGGTTTTTCGCCGCGAGGGGATGGAGGTCCTCGGCCGGTCCCGGATGAGTGCCGTCGAGCGGACGGCTGACGGGGTGCTCGTGCGGCTGGAGGACGGACGCACGGTGGCGGGCAGTCACGCGCTGCTGGCCGTCGGCTCCATCCCGCAGACCGCGGGCATCGGGCTCGAGGACGTCGGCGTCGAGGTCGGCCCGGGCGGGCACATCGTCGTCGACGGCGTCTCGCGCACGTCGGTCCGCGGGGTGTATGCCGCGGGCGACTGCACCGGGGTCCTACCCCTGGCGTCGGTGGCCGCGATGCAGGGCCGGATCGCCATGTGGCACTCTCTCGGCGACGCGGTCGCCCCGCTGCGGCTGGATGTCGTGTCCGCCAACGTTTTCACCGACCCGGAGATCGCCACTGTCGGGGTCTCTCAGCAGGACGTCGACGCGGGCAAGGTCGACGCCGTCGTGACGATGCTGCCCTTGTCGACCAACGCCCGGGCCAAGATGGACGGCTTCCACGACGGTTTCGTCAAGATCTTCGCGCGTTCGGGCCACGGCACCGTCTTGGGCGGAGTGGTCGTCGCCCCGCGCGCCTCGGAGCTCATCTATCCGCTGACCATCGCGGTCGAGAACGGGCTCACCGCCGACCAGTTGTCCAATGCCTTCACGGTCTACCCCTCGATGACCGGATCGATCGGCGAGGCGGCCCGGCGGCTGCACGTCGCAGCGCGGATGAGCTGAGCCGGACCTCGTGTCGGTGTCCTGGCCGCAGTTGCTGCCGGCGGTCCTGCTGGCCGTCGCGGTGCTCGTCGGGCCGGGCGCCCTGATCCTGCGGGCCACTGGGCTGGGTTGGTTGACCGCGGTGCTCGCCGCACCCGCGGTCAGCGTGGGCGTCATCGTCGTCGCTGGTCTGGCAGTGGACCTGGTGGGCGCGACCTGGACACCGGTCACGGGGATCCTGTCGGTGGCGCTCGTCATCACCCTCGGGCTCGGTGGCGGTGTCGTGATCGCCCGAGCTATCCGCTCTCGGCGCCCCGCCGCCGAGTCGCCTCCGCCCTCAGAAGCGGCGCCCCTGCGCGCCACCGTCCTCGTCGCCGCAGTCTGTCTCGCAGCGGCATACCTGGTGCTGGCCGGCGCCGCAGCGTCGCCGCTGGCGATCCCGCAGATGCCCGACGTCGTCTTCCACCTCGGCGCCGTCGAGTGGATGGTGCGACACGGCTCGGCCTCGGTGCTGGACGTCTACCAATACGCCCAGCTGGACGGGCCGCTGGCTTATCCGGGTGGGTTCCACGCCGTCGTCGCGGCGCTCGCTCCGTTCACCGGGCTGCCGGTGACCGCGACCTGGCACGCGTTGCTCATCGTCACCGTCGGGGTGGTCTGGCCGTTCGGGGTCATGCTGCTGGCTCGGGTCGTCCTCGGGCGGGGGAGCGGGGTGCTCGTTGCCGCGGGGCTGCTCACCCTCGTGTTCACCTCGTTCCCGGTCCGGTTCCTGGCCTGGGGTCCGTTGTGGTCCAACCTGCTGGCCAATGCGCTGCTCCCGGCCGTCCTTGCCGGGGCGGTGTGTGGTGCGGCGCCATCGGCGTTGGTGGCTCATCGCGCCTTCGGTGCCAGTCGCGTGCGGGCCATTGCGTATGCCGTGCTCGGCCTGCTCGTCCTGCTCGGCACCCAGCCCAACGCCGTCGCGACCGGAGCGGTGCTCGGCTGCACGGTCGTGGCGTCATCCCTGCCGCATTGGCGTGCGATGGTGGGGCGTCGGTGGGCCGATCGAGGGCTGCGGCTGCCCTGGTTCTTGGCCCTCGTGGCCGGGGTGGTCGTGCTGTCGACCCGGTTCATCCCGCCGAAGATGTATCTCATCAACGCCCACGTCCTGGCGCCCTGGGACCTCGCGCTGGCCGAGTGGTTGGCGGTGTTCGACGGAACCTGGCCCCAGGTCTGGGCCCTGCTTGCGCTGCTCGTCGTAGGGGCCATCATGCTGGCCAGGGACCCGGACCGAAGGTGGGTGACCGTGTCGGTCCTCGCCTTCTCGGTGATCTTCCTGGCCCTGTATGCCGTCAACGGCCCCATCGTGCGCCAGCTCACCTGGCTGTGGTGGAACGACCACTACCGGGTCCGTGCCGCGCTAGTGCTGCCGACGCTCCTGTGCGCCACGGCAGGAACAGTGGCCGTCGGAGGGTGGCTCGCCCGCCTGCTCTCCGCCGAGCGGAGGGCGCCGTGGCGGGAGAGCCTGGCCGCCCTCGTGGCCGCAGCCGTCGTTGCGGTGCTGGGGGGCGGCATACCGACGCATCGGTGGGTGGTGGACGAGACCTACCGCGAGGACGGTCCGGACTACTCCTGGGTGACGCCGCAGGAGTATGCCGCCCTGCAGCAGTTGAGCGGTTTCGTTCCGGCTGGGTCGGTGGTGGCGGCGAACCCCTACCGCGGCGGGATGTTCTTCTACGTCGCGAGCGGGGTCGAGGTCTTCTACCCGACCGAGAACTCACTCATGTTGCCCGACCGGAAACTGATCGGCACGTCGCTCACCCTCGTGGAGAGCCTGACCGCGGTGTGTTCCGCCGCGGCCCGGCACCGGGTCGACTACGTCCTCACGGGGGGGAGCATGCACATCTGGGGTGTGCTCGACCACACCGCTGAATACGCCGGGGTCGACGCCACGGCCCGCAACCCCCACTTCGAGGTTGTGGCGCAGTCCGGTCCCTACACCCTGCGTCGAGTGCCCGAGTGCACGCCTGGCGCACCCAGTGCCTCCGGTATGCCGGACGGCGAGTTCGTCGGGCCTCAGCTGTCTGGGGCGGCCTGGCCCGCTCCGTCGGCACGCTCCGCCGCGGCACGGTAAGCAGCGTCCTCACGCGCCCACCGCTCCCGGCGCTGGGTCGAGATCGACGTGCGCAACCAGCGATAGCCGGGGAACACCACGAGCGCCACGACGATGAGGATCGCCAGGTTGACGAAGGAGAACCCGGTCTCCGCGGGCATCAGCCTTCGGCGTCCGTGATCTCGGCCAACACGGTGCCGCTGGCAACGGTCTCGCCGACCGTGGCCTTGAGCCCGGTGACGACACCGGCCTTGTGAGCCGTGATGGGCTGTTCCATCTTCATTGCCTCAAGGACGACGACGATGTCACCGGACGCGACGGTCTGGCCCTCCTCGACCGCCACCTTGACGATGGTCCCCTGCATCGGGGCGGTCACCGAGTCACCCGAGGCGGCAGCACCGGACTTGGCGGCACCGGAGCGCTTCGGGGCGGCCTTGCGGGCAGCGCCGCCTCCGCCACCGCCGTTGCCGCCACCGCCGAGCGAGAGGCCTGCCGGCAGACTGACTTCGATGCGCTTGCCCCCGACCTCGACGACGACCTTCTGCCGCTCCTCGGCCTCGGGCAAGGCGCCGGACCCACCGGCATACGCAGCAATCGTGTTGACGAACTCGGTCTCGATCCAGCGGGTGTGGATGGAGAACTTCTCGTCCGGGTCGACCGGTGCGAAGGCCGGGTCGTCCACCACCGCGCGGTGGAACGGGATGACCGTGGGCATGCCCTCGACGACGAACTCGGCCAGCGCTCGGCGGGACCGTTCCAGCGCCTGCTGCCGGTCGCGGCCGGTGACGATGAGCTTGGCCAGCATCGAGTCGAACGCGCCGCCGATGGTGTCACCTTCGACCAGACCGGAGTCGACGCGAACGCCGGGGCCGGATGGGGTCTTGTAGACCGACACGGTGCCCGGGGCCGGCAGGAAGCCGCGGCCGGCGTCCTCGCCGTTGATCCGGAACTCGATCGAGTGGGCGTGCGGCACCGGGTCGGGGTAGTCCAGCGATTGGCCCTCGGCGATGCGGAACTGCTCGCGCACGAGGTCGATGCCGGTGACCTCTTCACTGACCGGGTGCTCGACCTGCAGGCGGGTGTTGACCTCAAGGAACGAGATGTCGCCGGCCGGGCCGACGAGGAACTCACAGGTGCCGGCGCCGACGTAGCCCGCCTCTTTGAGAATCGCCTTGGACGCTCGGACCAACTCGGTGTGCTGGGCCTCGGTGAGGAACGGCGCGGGGGCCTCCTCGACGAGCTTCTGGTTGCGCCGCTGCAGCGAGCAGTCGCGGGTCGAGACGACGACCACGTTGCCGTGTTGGTCTGCCAGACACTGGGTTTCGACATGTCGGGGGTGGTCGAGGAAGCGCTCGACGAAGCACTCGCCACGCCCGAACGCGGTGACCGCCTCGCGCACGGCCGACTCGAACAGGTGCGGGATCTCGTCCATGTCCCGGGCCACCTTGAGGCCGCGGCCGCCGCCCCCGTATGCCGCCTTGATCGCCACGGGGAGTCCGTGCGCCTTGGCGAACTCGACGACCTCGTCAGGGCCGCTGACCGGGTCGGACGTGCCGGGCACGAGTGGGGCGTTGGCCTTGAGCGCGATGTGCCGGGCCTTGACCTTGTCGCCGAGCCCGTCGATCGCGGCAGGGCCGGGTCCGATCCAGATCAGCCCGGCGTCCAGGACGGCCTGGGCGAAGCTGGCGTTCTCGGCGAGGAAGCCATAGCCGGGGTGAACGGCGTCGGCCCCCGACTCCTTGGCGATGGCCAGCAACTTCTCCTGGACGAGGTAGCTGTCGCCGGGGGTCGACCCGTTCAAGGCATACGCCTCGTCCGCCACCTTGACGTGCAGGGCGTCCCGGTCGGGATCGGCATACACCGCCACCGATCCGATCCCGGCGTCCTTGCACGCCCGGGCGATGCGCACGGCAATCTCGCCGCGGTTTGCGATCAGCACCTTTGAGATCTTCGCCATGGGGGGGAGCCTAGCGCCACGACCCCTCCGCGCGACCCGACCTGCAGTGGAGGCATGGCTCACGTTGCGCCCAAGGCGCGGTTGGCCCTACAGCGGGACAGGTCACGTGGCGCTCGTCAGCGTCCCGATGACCGCGTCGGCCCGGTCGTGCTGGCCGGTGGCTCGCAGGACGTCAATGAGTTCGCTCGCTGCCCGCGCCCGGTTGTTTGAGTCGCGCGCGATGGTGAGCCCCTCATAGGCCGATTCGAGCGAGCGCACCGCGCCAGTGACATCGCCGTCTTCGCGTTGGATCTGGCCTGCCAACCAGAAGGCGTGAGCGGCCGCTCCAATCTCGCCGACGCGGGCGAACAATTCGCCCGCGCGAGTCGCGGCGTCAGCCGCATCCGCGCCGCGCGAACCGATCGTGGCGACGACCCGTGCCCAGGTTTCCAGAAGCGAGGCGTGGACGCGCTCGGACTGCCGGCGCTGACGCTCGGTCAGGTCGTCGTCCAACGCGCCGGGGTCCTCGTCGGGCGTCAGGGTCGCCGACTGGGCCGCGCCGCCGTCGGTTCCCTGACCGAGCAGAGCCTCAAGGTGGGCCATGAGGGCTTCGGTGTCGTTGCACCCGGCCGCGACCGGTGCCCACGCGGCCAGGATCTGGGCGATTGCGCCCGGATCCCCCTCAGCCGCCCGCAACAGGGGGAGGGCAGCGGCATACCTGAGGTGGGCGGTCTGCTCGTCACCCGCGCTGGCGGCACATTGCGCGGACTCGGCCCACGCCATCCCCGCGTGTTCCAACAACCCCGCCGCGGTGGCCACCTCGGCTGCCTGCACGTATGCCGCGGCTGCCGCCGGGAAGGCGCGTGCCCTGGCGTGCCACTCGGCGGTGTCCAAGGCAGCGGCCACCGACTCAGGCCCGGTCGGGCCCGCTTCGGCGTCCCGCGCGGCGTCGGGTTCGACCTCGGACTCGGGCGTGGCCCCGGCCTTCGCCGCAGTCGGTGAGCTGACGGGGGGTGCGAGTGCGGCGATGGTGAAGTCCAGCGCGACGGGCGTGCGGGTGGCGGTCAGCGCTCGGGTCAGCAGCCGCGCGTAGTAGTCGCTGCCGCTGCGGGCGTCGAACTGACTGGCGAGGTCGGCCGTCTGGTCATGCACCCACGCATGCAACTGCGCGAGCGTCGGCGCATCGGGGGAGCGCAGGCCCGTAGGGAGGTCGCCGTGGTCGAGGTTGGCCGAGAGCCCGGCGAGCACGCCCAGCAGGAAGCGCAGCCGAAACAGGGGCGTGTCGGCGCCTTCGAGGAGCTCGGCGTGGTCCTCCCTGAGGAATCGCAGCGCGCGCTCGATGTGTCCGCCGCGCGCCACCGTCTCGAAGCCCTGTCCGCGGGCCGGTGCGTAGTCGCTGGCGGAGGTGTCCAACGTGGCCACCGCGCGTCGGTATGCCGCCAGCGCCGACGTGGCGTCACCGGCGTTGAGGTGGGCCAAGGCGAGGGCGTGCAGGGTCCGGGTGGGCTCGAGGTTGCAGCTGGAGTGCTGGGTTAGCCCCAACTCGATCGCCTCGGCGAAGCGTCCGGTCTCGGTGAAGTAGTCGACCTGATGTCCGATCCGGCAGGCGGCGCAGTTGTCCATGTCATCAGCGGGCAGGGCCAACCACGCCAGCCGCGCCTGCTCCATTCCAGCGTCGCCACTGTGCCATTCCCAGCGGAACCTCGAACCGAGCACCGACCCGAGGCCCTTGCCGGCGAGGGCGAACCGGCGCCTCATGTCCTCAAGGAAGGCGTCGGCCTGCTCGCGGGTGATCGCGGGATAGTCGGGCAGGTCGCCGGCGACCCACTTGAACTCCCAAAACAGGTTGTGCTCGTCGGATTCGTCGAACAACTCGGGTTGGCTGTCCCAGAGCCGCAACAGCCGGGCGAAGGTGACGAAGGACCGGTCTCCCTGGCCGGTGAAACTGTAGGCCTCGACGAGGTCCAGCAATGCTTCGGCGAGGCGTTCCTGGGGTCCTTCGGCGTCGATGCGCCGGACGATGACTTCGGCCGCTGCGGTGCGGGCGCTGCCATAGGGCATGGCGCGGATGGTGCGCAGTTCGCGTCGGGCATCGGCGTCGGCGGGGGCCATCTCAGGGTCCTATCGGGTGGGTCGGGTGCCCGTCTGGCGGGTCTGGCGGGTCTGGCATCGGATGGCCGCGGTCGAGGGAGTGGGCCAGCAGCACGCTCAGCGCATCGTGCAAGGAAGCGACCTCACGTGGGCGCAGGCCTTCGCCGGCGAGCATCACGGCGGACAGGTAGAGGGCGCGCAGCCCCTCTGCGAACACCACCCCGTCGGGTGCGGCGAGCAGTTGCTGGACGAGGGTGGAGGAGTCGTTGAGCACAAGGCTGCGGGTGCGTGTCGTCGTATCGGTCTCAAGGGCGTCCAACAACCCGCCCCACAGGCCCGGGGCGGCTTCCCGCTCGCGGGCCAGGGCTCTCCGGTGCTCGCCGTCAGGGTCGCGCAGGAGCACGGCGGGCAGGGATTCGGGCTCGAAGGTCCGCACCAGGACGTGGCAGTCCTCGTCGGTGAGGACCGCTTCGGCGACGGACAAGGCTGCGGCGAGGTGCGCCTCGCGCGCGGGCGCGACGAGGGCCAGCACCTGCGTGATGTCGGTGCTCGACAGCTCGCGGACCTGCCACCCGGGACGCCGTCCGAGGCGGGCCAGAAGGTCGGCGTCATAGACGTAGCCGGCGTTGACGACGACCAGACCCTGGGCGCGGGCCACCGCCGAGATCCGGCGGAATGCTTCGGTCGTCGAGGTGAACACGATCTCGCCGTCCTGCCCGATGTCATGCAGGGTGCGGACCCCGTCGGTGGTCTCGAACGGCAGAACCTGGGCGGCGAGGTCGAGCATGTCCTCGTCGGTGAGCGCGAGCGACCGCAGCGCGAGGTGGTGGGTTTCGACGAAACGTCGGGTGAGGGTCGAGGGCGTCGTCAGGGTGGCCGTGGCCCACTCCTTGAGTTGCGTCCCGAGGGCTTCACGGGTCGCCAGGAGGATCTCGTCGTCATGGATCTGCTCGCGTGAGGCGGTGGGGGATAGCGCGTCCGAGTTGAGGATCGCCCGAGTGAAGAACGCCCAGTCGGGCAGCACCCCGTCGACGCGAGCCCCGACGAGCATCTGCTTGCTGTAGACGCGGTGCCGACCCGAGCCGGGGGTGACCGCTTGGGGAAGGATGAACGCCACCCCGGACACCCCGGCGAGAGGAACGCTCAGATCGATGTGTCCCAGCGGGGTGAACCCCAGGACGCGCTCACAGTATGCCGCCAGCATCCGCGAGCGGACCTCCGCCGTCGGGTAGCGCACCTGCCACGGCAGCACCGGGACGGTGATCCGTCGCCACATCGGTTCCGCTCCCTCGACGGGGACCGAGACGGCGACGTCAAACGGCAGGAGCGAGCCATAGTCCGTCGCCAGGGCGACGACGGTGGAGGTCTCCAGCCAATGCTCGCAGCCCCGGCGGGACCAGACCCGGACGGTCGTGCCCACGGGTATGGCGTCGGCTGCTGGACCTGGCGGCAGAGCTGACACGTCGAAGGTGCCATCGCTGTGCCCCACCCAGATGGTGGGGTCGGTGCCGGGCCGCGCCGACCTGGAGGTGACCTCGATCCGGTCGGCGACCATGAAGGCAGCGAGCATGCCGATCCCGAACTGGCCGAGGTAGTGCGCGACACCGAGGCCGTGCGGGTCGCGTTTCGAGGACCGGCCGATCGTGGCGAGCAACTCGGTCGCTTCGTCTGCGGTGAGACCCACCCCGCTGTCGGAGACCACGAGGACCGTCGTGCCATTGGCCTCGGTGGTCGAGGACAGCCGGATCGTCGTCGGCGCGTCGGGGTCCTGCGCCAACCTCGCGGTCAGGGCGTCGACGGCGTTCTGCAACAACTCGCGAAGGTAGACGTGCGGGCCCGAATAGAGATGGTGGGACAACAGGTCGACCATGCCGGCCAGGTCGACCCGGAATCGTTCCGACATCAGGGTCCACCAGCCCGCGGCGCGTGCAGTTTCGGGTCGAACGGCGATCGGCGTCATTCCTGCGCAGCCGCCGCGGCCGCTTCGGGGAAGGCCTCGTTGAGCCGCTCCCACAGCTGGCAACTCGTGGCGATCCCCGTATTGACGTGCAGGTTCAACTGGTCGTCGGTGAGCCCGTGCTCGTAGTCCAACGTGTGCTCGGAGATCACCCGAAGCTGGCCCTCGTCGTTGACCCGGGCATAGACCTTGGGGAAGAGCCGGTCGCGATTCCATTCGTTGATGACCTCGAGAGCCTGGGGCAGGTCGGCCGGGCTGAGCTTGCCGTCCCAGATCCCCCGCACCTGCAGGATCTCCGACTGGTTGCCATAGGTGAAGAACCAGATGATGCCGTCGTCCCACCCGCTGCCGATGTCACCGTCCGAGTCGACCTGGTAGGACCAGTTGTTGGCCTCAAGCGTTGCCTTGATGCGCTCCTTGCCCAACGGCGCCAGCTGGGGTGTCGGTTGAAGGTTGGAGTTGCTGAAGAAGCCCATCGGTGTGCCCTTTCCTGCCCCCGGATGACCCGCGGGATATCTCGCCGGAAAGGCCACCCTTCCGCGCCCCGGACGCCGTTGTCAACCGCTTCTGGCGGTGGGGATCCGCTTGCGGAGCCGGTCAGCCAAGCCGGTCCAGGTCGGCCTGGCAGGAGGCCTCGAACGCCGCCAACTCGGCGAGCGACTCGTCGATGTCGCGGCGACGTTCCTCAAGGTCGACCCGACGGATCCTGGCCTGGGCGATCGCATACTCCAACTGGCTGGTCTTGCCTCGCGGTGCGTCGTAGAGGTCGATGATCGTGCGGATCTCCTCCAGCGGAAATCCCAGGCGCTTGCCGCGCAGGATCAGCGCGAGTCGGGTCCGGTCGCGTCGGTGGAAGACCCGCCTGGTCCCATGCCGCTCGGGGGAGATCAGCCCGAGGTCCTCGTAGTGCCGCACCGTCCGATGGGTGACCCCGAACTCGGCCGCCACCTGTGCGATAGACCACGTCCGATCGGCGTCCCGTGCGCTTGCCACAGGCAGGAGCATGCTTTACGTTGACGTCAACGTCAACTACGGGTCGCGGTATGCCGTGTCCCTGCCCTTGACGCGCCCGTCACCGCTGCGGCGGGCCCGGCCCGGAAGTGAGGCTGTCATGTTCGAACTGAGCGCTGACCACGAGGAGTTCCGCGCCCTGGTGCGAGAGTTCGCCGAAGCCGAGATCGAACCTCGCGTGGCCCAGTGGGATAAGGACTCCTATTTCCCTGCCGAACTCATCCCCAAGCTCGGCGAACTGGGCTTGTTCGGGCTGGTGGTCCCCGAGGAGTTCGGTGGAACCCGCAAACCCGAGGGTGCCGGCCCGGACGCCAGCGGTGGCGACTTCACCATGCTTTGTGTGGCCATCGAAGAACTCGGCCGGGTCGACCAAGCCATCGGCATCACCCTGGAGGCGGGTGTCGGCCTGGGGATCAACCCGATCCTCACCTATGGGACCGCCGAGCAGAAGGCCCGCTGGTTGCCCGACCTGGCGGCCGGTCGGACCCTGGCGGGCTTCGGCCTCACCGAGCCTGATGCTGGCTCGGACGCAGGTGGCACCAAGACCAAGGCGACGCTCGCCGACGGCACGTGGACGGTCAACGGGGCCAAGTCGTTCATCACCAACTCCGGCTCGGCGATCACCTCCGTGGTCACTGTGACCGCCCGCACCGGCACCCGCGACAACGGCACGCCCGAGATCAGCGCGATCATGATCCCTTCCGGGACACCGGGATTCACGGTGGCGCCGGGCTATCACAAGCTCGGGTGGCACATCTCCGACACCCACGGGCTGTCCTTCCAGGACTGCCAGGTCCCCGAGGCCAACCTGCTCGGCCAGCGCGGCAAGGGCTTCGCGCAGTTCCTCGCCACCCTCGACGACGGCCGGATCGCCATCGCCGCCCTCGCGACGGGGTGCACGCAGCGGATGCTCGAGGAGGCCACGGCATACAGCAAGACGCGGTTGGCCTTCGGCAAGCCGATCGCGACCTACCAGGGGGTGGCCTTCCAGGTCTCCGATCTCGCGGTCCTGGCCGAGACCAGCCGACTGCTCACCTACAAGGCGGCCTGGCTCAAGGACGAGATGGACGCGGGCCGCAGGACCATGCAGGAGGTCAAGCAGGCCGCGTCGATCGCCAAGCTCTACACGAGCGAGGCCGCGGTGACGGCGACCCGGATCGCCACCCAGATCTTTGGCGGCAACGGCTTCATGGAGGAATACCCGGTCGCCCGGTTCTACCGCGACGCCAAGATCCTCGAGATCGGCGAGGGCACGTCCGAGGTGCAACGGATGCTCATCGCTCGCGGCCTGGGCCTGCCCGCCTGACCTGCCGCCTCAGTCGCGACTGAGCCGCCGATCACCCCGTAGGTCCCGACGCGTCCCACCTGGGAGAGGATGAGGTATGCCGCCGAGCACCGACCCGACACAAGCACCCTTCGCTGGTCCGTCCGCCGCGGACGGCGGCGACCCGCGGGTCGATGACGTCCGGGCGAGGTTCGCGGCGGCATACCGGGCGACGGCCGCGCCCCTGACCGAAAGTCTCGGGGCGAAGCTGGCGCAGCAGGGCAAGATGTACGTCCGCGACCGGATCGCGCAGCTGTTCGACGAAGGGTCCTTCGTCGAGGACGGTCGCTACGCCAACGCCCTCGCCGGCGACCTGCCCGCCGACGGCGTCGTGACGGGCCGCGGGACGGTGGACGGCCGACCGGCCATCGTCATCGCCAACGACCCGACCGTCAAAGCCGGCTCGTGGGGTGCGCGGACGGTCGAGAAGATCGTCCGCGCCACCGAGATGGCCACCCGTGAGGAGCTGCCGGTCTTCTGGTTCGTCGACTCGGCCGGCGCGCGGATCACCGACCAGGTCGAGATGTTCCCGGGGCGTCGGGGGGCCGGGCGGATCTTCCACAACCAGGTCGCGCTGTCCGGCAAGGTGCCGCAGATCTGCTGCCTGTTCGGCCCGTCGGCTGCGGGAGGCGCCTACATCCCGAGCTTCTGCGACCTCATCATCATGGTCGAGGGCAACGCCTCGATGTATCTCGGCAGCCCCCGGATGGCCGAGATGGTCGTGGGGGAGAAGGTCACCCTCGAGGAGATGGGCGGCGCCCGGATGCACTGCACCGTCTCCGGCGTCGGCGATCTGCTGGCCCAGGACGACCACGAGGCCATCGAGCTGGCCAAGCTCTACTTCTCCTATGTGCCCGGCTGCTGGCGCGAGCGGCCCCCGACCTACCACCCGGAGGAGCCCGCGGAGCCGCTCACCCGGCACACCGTCCCGGAGCGGGAGAGCCAGCCGTTCGACATCCACACGGTCATCGACGGGCTGGTCGACGCCGACTCGTTCTTCCCGATCAAGCCGCTGTTCGCCGCCGAGCTCGTCGTCGGCTTCGGGCGGATGCACGGCGAGACAGTCGGCATCGTCGCGAACAACTCGGCGGTCAAGGGCGGCGTGCTCTTCACCGACAGCGCCGACAAGGCGACCCGGTTCATCTGGCTGTGCGACGCCTTCAACATCCCGCTGATCTATCTCGCCGACGTGCCGGGCTTCATGATCGGCTCCGAGGTCGAGCGCGGCGGGATCATCCGGCACGGCGCCAAGATGGTGTCCGCCGTGTCCGAGGCGACCGTGCCACAGTTCTGTGTGGTCGTCCGAAAGGCTTATGGCGCAGGGCTTTACGCAATGGGTGGCCCCGGGTTCGCTCCCGACGCGACCCTCGCTCTGCCGACCGCCAAGATCGCCGTCATGGGCCCGGAGGCCGCGGTCAACGCGGTCTATGCCAACAAGATCGCCAGCATCGCCGACCCCGATGAGCGGGCGGCATTCGTGGCGGCTCGCCGGGCCGAGTATGAAGAAGATGTCGACCTCGAGCGGCTGGCCGCCGACCTCGTCGTCGACGGGGTCCTGGAGGCCGACGCGCTGCGCGAGGAGCTGCTGCACCGGCTGCGTTACGCCTCGCGGCGCGACCGGCACTTCAGCGAGCGTCGCCGTTCCGTGCCGCCGGTCTGAGCCGCGGCCACGCGGGATCGCGCGGCGGTGACCCGGGACGGCATACCCCCTCTAGCATTGCCTCCCATGGGAGGTGGGCGGAGTGCGCGGGTAGCCGCCGCGTTCACGGCGCCCATCCCCCCCGAGGAGGCCGTGCCGCGCACGGCGGACGCCCCTGGCACCCCGTGGTGGCGCCGGTTCGCGGTCTGGTTCCCCCTCGCCGTGTATGCCGTCACCCGCCTCATCGACGCCGTCTACTTCGCCGTCATGCAGCGCTCGCAGATCCCGATGGTCCCGGGCAACGGTGCCGCACGGGTCATCTTCCCGACCCCGGCGGGGCCGGGTTATTGGCCGGTGATGGCCAACTGGGACGGGCAGTGGTACCACGAGATCGCGGTGTTGGGCTATCCCGACCCGCTCCCCACCGACCCGGTCACCGGCAAGGTCGTCCAGAACCCGTGGGCGTTCTATCCGATGTTCCCGATGCTCACCCGGGCGGTCATGCGAGTGACCGGACTCGACTTCTATGTTGCTGGTGGCCTGCTGTCGACGGTGGTCGGGGCAGTGGCGATGGTCCTGCTGTTCCGGCTCGTCGATCGAGCGGCCGGGCGATGGTCGGCCATCGTCGCCACCGTCGCCACGACGACCTGGGTCGCGGCCCCGGTGCTGCAGACCGACTACTCCGAAGCATGTGCGCTGCTCGTCATCGTTCTGCTGCTCACCGCTTTGCGGGGTCGGCGGTATTGGTGGGTCCTCGTCCTGCTCGTCGCGTTGGCGCTGACACGGAACCTCGTCCTCATCTCCGCCCCGCCGCTCATTGCCCACGCTGCCCTGCGCTGGCTGCGTCGCGACGCCGAGCCGTTCCCGTGGCGGCAGCGCATCGGGCTGGCCGGGCTCACCGTGCTCTCCGGTGCACTCACCTTCCTCTGGCCGACCATCTGCCGTGTGGTGACCGGCGACAAGGACGGTTACACCAAGACAATGGCTGCCTGGGGCGTCGACGCGTTCGAGATCAAGCTGCCCACGTGGCTGGACTACATCGATGCCGACTACGGCAAGCTCGGCTGGCTCGCCTGCCTGCTCGCGGTGGGTTGGTTCGTCATGAAGATGCTCTCGGTCGACACCGCACGGTGGGGGCCTGAGCTGTGGGGCTGGGCGGGGGCCTATCCGGCATACCAGGTCCTGGTGACCGGCATCGGCCCGTCCCGGATCCGCTACGCGCTGCTGGCCTGGCCGGTCTTCCTGCTCCTGGCCTGGATCCTTAACCGGCCGCGTTTGCGGCCGCGGCGGGCCTGGTGGCTCACGGCATACGCCGTGGTTCTTGTGGTGCTGCAAGGCTGGTGGGTCTGGAACTACTGGATCATCCTCGGCCTGCACCCGGACGTGCAGTTCCCCTGAGCCGGCAGGGCTCGAGAAGGTCGCCACCAAAGGGCGAGACGTAGGCGCAGCGGGAGCAGGCGCAGCCAAGCCGGTCGCGACGAAGGCTGGCATCAGCGCAGAGGATGGCCAGAGTGTCAGCCGCCGGGCTGTCGATCCAGAGCTCTGGCCCGAGTTTCGCAGGTCAATGGCTGACGAAGGGGCTGGCGGAGTGATCCAGATAGTCGGCCTGCCTGCTGGCGGGGTTGTGACGGCGCTGCCATTCCCCTCAGTCGAAGCGGGGGCAGGCCCGTCCGTCAGAGGACCTCTGTCCAGCGCGATTGTACGAAAGGAGTTCCGATGGACTGCAAGAAGTGCCAGCGGCAAGCGAAAGGAGGGCTGCGAGGTGGCAACGTGGATGACCGCTAACCTCCCTCTTTCATGGGGGTCGTGATCGGGCCGTGTGAGGGCGTGGTCGGGCCGTGTTGGGGTTGAACGAGATTCGGGGTGTGCGGGATGGCCGCGTGGCGCTGCGGTGCGGGTCTCCGAGGTTCCTGGTGGGTGGTCGGGGGCGCTCCCGGGGTTCAGGTGCGCATCGGGATGGCCATCACGTTGGTGAACGTGGCTACCGCTTCGGTGACCCACGGCCACGTCTGCGGTAGCCGCAGGTGACGGCGCCGGGCACCTCGGGTCAGGCGGGCGGGGATGTGCAGGAACCGGTAGCGCAACGCTTTGGGCTCGCATGCTTTGAGGGCGTCGGGTAGGGCGAGCAGCCGTAGCCAGGCCAGCAGGTCGGCGGCGACCTGCACGACGGTTAGCCAGGCGTGGTTGATGGCGTACTCGCGGGACGGGAACCGTCCGAGCCCGGTGTCTTTGGCGACTCGGATCCGGTCTTCGACCCGGGCGTGGGCGCGGTGGCGGGCTTCCAGGAATCCGACCTGCCCGGTAGTCGTGTTGGTGACGAACGCCTGGTAGCGCCACCCATCACGCTCTTCGAAGAGGCTGAGCTGGGCGCCGGGGTGGGGGTGTTCGCGGCGGACGATGACCCGCATCCCGGCCGGCCAGGCCTCCCGCAGGGCGTCGGGCAACAGGCCGGTGATCTCCACGACGTCGGCGTGTTCGCGGACATCGCCGTCGGTGTCGATCGCGGCTGTCCACGCCTTCTTCGGCACCAACGTGATCGCGTCCCGGACCGACTCGGTGACCGCAAACCCCACGCTGTACTCCACCGACCGGCCCCGAGCGCCGTGCTTGGCGGCAGTGTTCAAGCTGGTGAGCCAGTCCAGCAGGCCGTGAGAGGCGCCGGCCCCGTCAGCGCGGACCAGCACCTTTCGCCGGTACGAGGCGGGGACCTGGTCGATGGCCCGGGCGAGCACGTCGAGGTGATCGGCGGTCGTGTTGGACCCGGCGTTACCCGGCCGTAACGACGCCGCCAGGAACTCTCCGCTGTTATCGCACCAGACCCCGATCGGGTGGTACCCGAACGTCTTCTTGAACGTACGGGTGGCCTGCTCCTTCTCGGAGTGCGCGACCACAATGGTGGCGTCCACGTCCAACACGACTACATCGGCTGGCAGGGTCGTTCCGGCTATCTTCGAGGCGGGCAGTCCCCCGGGGATCAGGCCCCATACCCCGGCCCTCACCTTGGCGCGCGCCTTCTCGATCCGCTTCAACGCCCCCGGGCCTACCTCGTCCAAAGCCCGCCACACCGTCGGCGCCGACGCCACCGCACCCAGCACCTGCTCCTGGTGGCGCAGGGTATCGATATCGGCGATCGCTTCACCCCCAGCGGTGATCATCGTCGCGACATCGACCAGCACCCGTCCCCGGTCATGACCGGGAGTGAACCCTCGCCGCGCCACCGCGCCCGACAAAGCACCAGTAAGCCCGGTCCGGTCGGCCAGCAACCGGACCGCTGCGCTGCCCGCATGAGCAACCACGCCGGTCCCGTCTCCAGTCACGGACAACCCTACCGACCACGATGTACTCTTCACCTACCAGGTGCCTTCCCGCTGGACTACTTGTTCCGTCGCAAGATCAAGTATTCCGTTGCAGGACAGGCACCTTGGTGCATCCAGAGGGCGTGTCAACCCCTCAACCGTGAACTGGCGAGGCTAAGCAGTACATCGTCTCGCAATATAGGTGCGAGCCAGTGGGAGAAGACATTCTCAAGCTGACCTTCGACGTAGGGGGAGGGCGCTCACAGGTCCTCTTCGTCACTTGGTCAGGTCCCTCTGCCGAGGAGGCCAGATTCCTCGACCTTCACTCCCCGATCGGTCGGGTTGAACAGCTTGACTTGCACGCTGCAGTTCGTCGGACTTCGCAGTTCGTGATCGGCGGACTCTCGATGCTTGGCGAAGTCGTCACCCTGCGTCATTGCGCTCCCTTGGAGAACCTCGACAGGAACGAGATCGACGAGCCCATGCATCGATTGCTTGGCATCGCTGACGAGCTGGAGGCGGAACTGACAGGCAGGGACGACTTCTGATGGGCATCTTCGGACGAAAGGCCACGCCTTCCGGGCCGGATTGGTCGACCGCCCCGGTGCCAGGTGACCCGCAATGGAAACGCCACGAGCTCCCACGGCCGGACACCCACCAGGCCATCGAGTCGGCGATCCTTCAGGCTGGAGTTGATGATTCCGATGTCGACCGGGTCGAATGTCTGGTGCGCTTATGGCACATGATCAGTGGCGTAGCTCAGATCACCTTCAAGGGTGCGGGGTATGGCGGCGAAGCTGCCGCATCGGGGCTAGCGAAGCTGAGTGAAAGAAGCGACTTCTCCGAAGACATGCTCTGGAACTACTTCTCGCACCAGGGTGCCCTAGGCGTCGCCGTCCAGCATCGCGTCGTTGAGATGTTCCAGTCGGGTGATGCGGTCACTGTGCTCGCCGAGATGATTCGTGATGGCGACTGTCGACACAATCTCGGTGGCTCGGACCGGGTGTGATCCCCTGCAATGAACCGTTCGTTGGGGCGACGGGCACCGTCAAAGACGACCAGAAGTCTTGGCGGTGCCCAGCCCACCACAACTTAGGAGAGCAACTACCTCTGATGCACCGTGACGATGTCGAACCAGCCTACCCCGATGTCGTCGAGCAACTCGCGCAGCAGCGGCAGCGAGATTCCGACGACGTTGTGGTGGTCACCCTCCAGCCCGGTGACGAACGGCCCGCCGAGACCGTCGATGGTGAACGCACCCGCCACCCGCAACGGCTCGCCGGTCGCCACATAGGCGCGGATCTCCTCGTCGCTGAGTTTGGCGAAGTGGACCTTGGTGGATGCGGTCGCTCCGAGTGTGGCCTGGCTGCCGCCCAGCGCCGCCGGTCGTTGGTCGACGATCCAGTGGCCGGTGTGCAACACCCCGGACCGGCCGCTCATCCGCTGCCACCGCTCGATCGCCTCGTCGGCATCCTCCGGCTTGCCGTGCACCTGGCCGTCGAACTCCAGCACCGAGTCGCATCCGAGCACCAGGTCACCGACGCGCTCGCCGAAGGCAACTGCCTCGGCCTTGGCCCGGGCGAGGACGAGGGAGACGTGAGCCGGCTCCAACAGGCCATACCGGTCCAGGGCATCGGCGACGACGGCGTCCTCGTCGACCGAACTGACGATGACCGTCGGCTCGACCCCCGCGTGCTGCAAGGTGCGCAGCCGCGCAGGGGAGGCCGAGGCGAGCACGAGGCGCACGCGAGCGGTGGTCACGAGGCCCAATGTATGCCGCGTGCCCGCGCCCGCGGCAAGGGCGCGCCCACTCAGTGGGCTTGGCCGATCCGCTCCCAGGTGAGCTCGTCGGATGCGCTGAGGCGCAGAGCTCCGAGGGCGCGGAAGGCCAAGGAGCGAACCGTCGCCGGTGCGCAGCCGAGGATCGCCGCGATCGTGTCGTCGGGCAGGTCCTCGTAGTAGCGCAGCACCAAGACCGCTCGTTGGCGAGCGGGCAGCTTCGCCAGCATGGCCCACATCGTGTCGTGGTCGGGGTTCCAGTCGTCGAGCGACGAAGGAGCGACCCGGCGCGGATCCAGGGGGGCGAGGCTCACAACCTCGTGCGAGCTGTGCCGCTTCATCGATAGGAACCGGTTGACGAGCATGGTGCGCACGTAGGCGTCGACCGAGTCCGCCTGCCGGACCCGCTCCCACTTGGCCAGAACCGTGGTGAGGGTGTCCTGAGCGAGATCCTCCGCGTCGCTGCGGTTGCCGGTGAGCCGGTATGCCGTGGCCAACACGCGCGGGAGGGCGGCGGCTGCGTAGTCCGCCGCCTCCTGCGGAAGTCGTGCTCGCAAGAGCCCCATCTCAGGCCTGGCCGAACCCAGAGGCCCGAACGGCGTCGGCCATCCGGTCACACAGCACCTGGGCGCGCTCCAGCGCGACCCCCGACGACCCGTCGATGACCGACACACTGACCGTGATGTCGCCGACGAGCTGGATCGCCGACGCCTGGTGCCACGTGTCGAAATAGACCTCGGTGGACGTGATCAACAGGCCGTCGTGACCCGCCCAGGCGGTCGAGGTCGGTGACCCGATCCACACACACATGCCGTTGTTGTCGCGGATCTGCTGCATGGCGGCCGGTCCGTGGCCGGGTGTCCAGGCGGCCAGCACGATGTCGACACCCGGCCAGTTGCCGTTGGTCAATGCGCCGGCGAGGGCCGTTGCGACCTGCCGCTCCGCCGCGGCATACGTCGACGGTCCGATCTGTTTGGGGACATCGATCGCGTCGCAGTAGTGGAAGCCCATGACGGGGGCGGCGCCGGCGCTGGACGGCCCAGGCTCCAGTCCCCAGCTCATCCCGGGCCCCAGGGTTGAGGCGTCCGGGATCAGGGTCACCAGGTCGTCGGAGGACAGAAGGGTCTGCTTTGGCCGCGCAGCCGTGACCGTGGCCGGCGGCTTCGTCACCAGTCCGGTGGCCGTCGATGTGGCGCTGGTGGTGGACACGGTCCGGTCCCCAGTGGCAGTTGGGGTGGAGGCGGCTGTCGGTGGTTGCGTCACGGTCAGGGCGATCGTCCCCGCGCTCGAACCGGCCGGAACGGCGAGGTTTCGCCCAGCGGTGAGCAGTCCGGGGCCGGCGACCAATGCCGCGACGATCGCCAATGTGGAGCCGGTGGTGCCGACGATCGTCAACGCCGTGGACCGCCTGCGTCGTCGAGCGGCCCCGCTGACGATCCGGTCGAGCAGCTGCGGTGATTCGCCCGAAGGGGCAGGGTCGGCCGCCGCGAAGAGTGATCGCAACCGGTCCTCGTCGCTGCGCTGCGGGTCGCGGCTCATTCGTCTCGTCCTTTCGGGTGGACACCCGGCGGTGTCTTCACTCTCCCAGACGCGACAGGCCTGCGATCTGTTGCAGCGACAAGCGCCAGTGCGCTGACCGCGGAACGCGGGTGGGCGGCATACGGGCGCCGCCCACCCGAGCACTCAACCGAGGCGACCCAGGACGGCGTCGCGCAACGTGTCGAGGCTGACGCCACCGAGGTCCAGCGCCTGCCGGTGGAACGCCTTCATGTCGAAGGCGGCACCGTCGCGCTCGCGGACCTGCTCACGAAGCGAGAGCCACAGGCGCTCGCCGATCTTGTAGGACGGCGCCTGGCCCGGCCACCCGAGGTAACGGTTGAGCTCGAAGCGCAGCTTGCCCTCCGACTCGTGGGCATGCGCGGTGAGGAAGGCCCACGCTTTGTCGTAGGTCCACTCGCCACCGCCGACCTCGTCGGGCGCCTCGAACCCGCAGTGCACGCCGATGTCGATGACGACGCGGGCCGCGCGCAGCGACTGGGCGTCGAGCCAGCCCATCCGGTTGCCCGGGTCGTCGAGGTAACCCAGCTCGGCCATCAGCCGCTCGGCATAGAGCGCCCAGCCCTCGCCGTGCCCTGACGTCCACGAGGCCAGCCGCCGCCACGTGTTGAGCAGCTCGCGGCGGAAGACGGTCTGGGCGACCTGGAGGTGATGGCCGGGGACACCCTCGTGATAGACGGTGGTGAGCTCGCTCCAGGTGTAGAACGTCGTCTCGCCCTTGGGCACTGACCACCACATCCGGCCGGGCCGGGTGAAGTCGTCAGACGGCCCCGTGTAGTAGATGCCGCCGGTCTGGGTCGGGGCGATCCGGCACTCGATCCGCCGGACCGGTCCGGGGATGTCGAAGTGGACGTCGGCGAGGTTGCTGATGACCTCGTCGGCCTTGCCCTGCATCCAGTCGCGCAGCGCGTCGGTCCCGTCGAGGCGGTAGGCCGGGTCGGCGTTGAGGATGGCGATGGCGTCCTCGATCGTCGCGCCCGGCTTGACCTGCTCGGCGACCTCCTGCATCTGCGCGGTGATCCGGGCGAGCTCCTCCTGGCCCCAACGGTAGGTCTCCTCCAGGTCGACGACCGCGCCGACGAAGTCCCGCGAGTGCAGCGCGTAGCGCTCGCGCCCGCACGCGTCGGCTTCCGGGGCGACGGGGGCCAGCTCGGTCTCCAGGAAGTCCCCGAGTTTCCCGTATGCCGCCCGCGCGGCTTCCGCCGCGACGGCCAGGTCGCTCTTGACCGCCGGGTCGAGCTCGGCGTCGCCGGCCTTCGCACCGGCCACGAGCTTGACGAAGTAGCCGTCGTCGTCGGTGAGGTCGCGGCACTGGACGACACAGGCGTCGACCTGCCGCCGCGGCGCCACATCGCCACGGCTGCGGGCGAGGGTGAGCGACGCGGCATACTGCTCAAGCGCAGCGGGGACCTTGGCCATCCTCGTGGCGATCGTGCGCCAGTGGTCGTCGGTGTCCTGTGGCATGAGGTCGAACGCGTCACGGACGTTCTGCATCGGCGACGCGATGACGTTGAGGCTCATCTCGTCCATCCCGGCGGCGTACTTCTCCTCGGCCACGCCGAGCCGGTCGCGCATCGAGGCGATGGTGACCCGGTCAATGTCGTCAGTCGGGACGGCGTCGCCCAGGCGCGCCAGGGTCTCCTGGCGCAGCGCCGACATCGCGGCGTAGCCCGCGGGGGAGAGGTCGTCGAGGTCTTCGTCGTGTCCGGGGAGCCCGAGGTAGGTGGCCTCGATCGGGCTCAACGCGGCATACCGAGTGAGGTAGTCCTCGGCGATCGCGTCGACGGCGGATGGGGTGCGAGTGGGGTGCGCGGGGGTAGGTGCGCTGGAAGGTGACGTCACGGCTGCGAACCTACCCGCTCCGGTATGCCGTGTCGTCCCGTTTGCTCAGCGGTATTGCAGCGGGAGGTCCAGGTCGAACCGCGCGCACAGGGCTCGGACATCCGCCCTGTCGTCGGATCGTTGGGGTTGGTTTGGTGAATGATGTTGATGTGACTTGTGTGACGAATAATGCTGAACGGCAACGATATTGGCGATAGTAAGTGTTGATGATCAGACAGGTGTTCGGTATGCTAGAGGCATGTTCGAGGGGATGTCGTGGGAGCACGGCCAGGACCAACTCACGGTCCTGGCCGGGCGACCCCTGACCGGCCTGTCCCCCCTACAAGCCGCCGACGCCCTCCTGCGGATCGACCCGCTGGCGTTACTGGACCTGGACCAGGCGGTCGCTGAAACTGTCATCGCCGACCTGCAGACCGCCCTGAACCAACTGACCGCCCTGCAGGCGATCTTCATCGAAACCGTCGCCCGACGGGTCGAGGCGGATGTCGAAATCGCGAAAGACGCCGACCGGTTGGCCGGACGGTTCCCCGCCGGGTGGGGCACCGGCGATGACTACACACCATCAGTGTTGGCACCACTACTTCACGTCGCGCCCCGGACCATGGCCGGGCGGGTCGCTGATGCCCGGATCCTGGTCAACGACCTCCCCCGCACCCTACGCGCCGGGTTGACTGGTGACCTGGAACCCTGGCGGGTCCAAGCGATCATCACCGGCTCCCTCGGAGTGTCCCCGGCCCGGATGCCGGACTATGAGGTTGCCGTGTTCGGGGAGCACGGGATCGGCGACGTGACCGCCAGCGCCCTACGTAAACGGGCCGAGAAAGCCGCCGCCCGCATCGACCCCGACAGCCTGGCCCAACGAGTTCAGGCCGGGCGACGCTCCCACACCGTCCGGGTCGCGCCGGGTGTGTTACCCGGCACCACCGACTGGACCGCCACCGCCGCCACCGAGACGTCCCTGCAAGCCTGGGCGGCGGTGTGTGCGTTGGCTGATGAATACGCGGTCGGTAACCCAGACCTGAGCGTCGGACAAGCCCGAGCCGACGCGTTCCTGGACCTGCTGCTACGCCGGGTCCAGGTGCAGACCGTCGTCACCATCAACATCACCGACACCACCCTCACCCACCTCGCTGGCCCGGCCCCCACCACCGCCACGGCGACCGCGGTCAGCGCCACCACCGCGGGAAGCACCACCACGGCCGCGACCGCCAAGGCAGTCAGCGCTGCACGTGCTGTGGCCTTACCCGAACCAGCTTTCCCCTACCTACCCGCCGACCGGCATCCACCCCACACCCGCACCGCCCTCACCCACACCATCTTCACCACCCGAGCGCCCGACACCCACCCAGCCATCGACCCCCTCACCCGGCCACCCGGGATCATCGACACCGGACCCTGCGGATGGCTACCGACGACCGAGGTCGCCGCGATCCTCACCCACCCCGACACCCTCATCCGCCTCGCCCGACTACACCCCACCACCGGCGCCACCACCCACCTATCCACCGACACCTACCGACCCGGCGCCGCCCTGGCCCGCCTAGTCCGCGACCGCGACGGCACCTGCCGATTCCCCGGCTGCACCACCCCCGCCACCCACTGCGACCTCGACCACGCCATCCCCTACCCCCAAGGCCCCACCACCCCCAACAACCTCCACGCCCTCTGCCGACGCCACCACGGCTTCAAACACCACGCCGGCTGGACCATCCACATCAACCCCGACAACGCCACCCTCACCTGGACCTCACCCACCGGCCGCACCTACACCACCCACCCCCACGACAAACGCGACACCGCCGCCTGACCCACCACGCTCGGTCTGGCCCTCTTAGGCTGGGGCCATGCTCGCCGTGTATGCCGCCCGCCAAGACCGCGACAACCCCCTGGCCGGCCTCGTCGTCGGCGACCAACCGGCACCGCAGCCGCGGCCTGGGTGGTCGGTGGTCACCCTGCGCACCGCCGGGCTCAACCACCACGACGTGTGGTCACTCAAGGGCGTTGGGCTGTCCGCCGACAAGCTCCCGATGATCCTCGGTTGCGACGGCGCCGGGGTTGACGAGCAGGGCCGTGAGGTCATCGTCCACTCGGTCGTCGCGAGCCAGGGCTGGGCGGGCGACGAGACCCTCGACCCGGGTCGGACGCTGCTGTCCGAACTACACCCCGGGACGCTTGCCGAACAGGTCGCCGTGCCGACTCACAACCTGGTCCCCAAGCCGGACGGTATGCCGTGGGAAACCGCCGCGTGCCTCTCGACGGCGTGGTTGACGGCATACCGGATGTTGTTTGTTAACGGCGGAATGACGCCTGGCGCAACGGTTCTCGTGCAGGGCGCGGGTGGTGGCGTGGCGACGGCGCTCATCCAGTTGGGTGCGGCGGCGGGCTACCGGGTATGGGTGACCAGCCGGGACGAGGCCAAGGGTGCGCGGGCGTGTGAGATCGGCGCGGACCGGGCGTTCGGCTCGGGGGAGCGGCTGCCCGAGCGCGTCGATGCGGTGATGGAGACGGTGGGCGCGGCGACCTGGTCGCACTCGGTCAACTCGCTCAAGCCCGGTGGCGCGATTGTCATCTCCGGCGCGACGTCTGGCGACGCGCCGGCGAAGGCGGAGCTCACCAAGATCTTCTTCAAGCAGCTGCGGGTCATCGGCTCGACGATGGGCACTCGGGTCGAGCTTGAGCGGCTCGCCCAGTTTGTCCAACAGCGGGGCATCACCCCGGTCATCGACTCCGTGATGCCGCTGACGCAGGCTCGCGACGGCTTTGAGCACATGGTGAGCGGTGACCTGTTCGGCAAGGTGATCTTCACGGTCTCCTAGCCAGACCCTCCCGTCGTCACCCCGCGGGGAGTTCGTGCGTCGCCACCTGGATCGGGCTGGCGCGGCCACCCTGGATGAGGTGGCCCCGTCCTGGGTGGTTCTCGGCCAAGAGGGTGCCTCGCAACCCAAACACCGCCTCTTCGCCAGGCGCAACCGGTCCGAGCAGGATCCCGACGCTTTCTCCCGCCACCAGGTTGGCTAGTGACCGAGGGTTCCGTGCCGCCTCCTGGGTGGTGCTGGCAACCACGACCAATCCACCGTCGGTGTCGACCAGTCGCACAATCTCCCGAAGCACCGCCTCGAGCGCTGGATCCGTCAGCCGCTCGGCGTCGTCCACCAGGACGGCCAGGTCAGGGTGCGCTTGCCGCGCCTTGACGAGAGCGTCGACCTGTGTCGCTTCGAACCGCATTGCCGCAGAAGGGAAGTCGGTCGCGGAGCCGAGGACGGCCACGACTCGACCGGCGGCGGCAAGGCCCGCTGCGATGGTGCGCAACGCCGTTGTCCGGCCGCTGCCCCGCGGCCCGAGGACGGCGACCCGTCGCTCGCCACGCTCGGGCTCGAAGCCGACCACCTCCTCTCCGTCGGTCCCGACCGGGATGAACCCGGTCCGAGCGTGAACCGCGCCCAGGGACACGGCGGCCGGCAGGAGAGGGACGCGGCGAGGTCCGCGACCGCTCTCAGCGACCGGCATCGCCCCACCAATCTCGCGCAGGTATGCCGTGCGGCGCTCCTCAGACGGCTCCTCCACGACCGCCGCCAGCTGGACCTCTGCTCCGTCCGTGAGGTCGACCGCGCGGCCCGGGGTCGGGTGCTGCGCAACCGCCGCCGAAGAGAGTCCGGCCATGGCCAGGTCCACTGGGTCGGCGGGGAGCAGCAGCAGTCGCCGTGGCACGAGCTGGCCCAGCGCCCCTGACAGCAGACTCCGGCCGCCGGTGAGACAGACCGCGATCCGCTCCCGAGGGCCGTGGCGCAGCAACGCGGCCAATCGATCCCTGAGCAACCCGGCGCGGGCCCGGTCCAGTTCTTCGCCAATCCGGTCCCAGTCGTCGACGACGAGGATCCGCAACGGTGCGCCGTCGGCGGCGGGCGCGTCGTGCAACATGCCTAGCAGCCGGGCCAGCCGCGGCAGGTCATCGCAGCGCACCGACGCACCCACGTGGGGGAGCGAGTCGAGGGCCGACATCGCGCCGGTGTGGACGGCATACAGGTGAACCTCGTTGGGAGACAGTCGAGTGGCGAGCTGAGTTGCCACGGTGAGCAACGCCGAGCTGCGTCCGGTGCGCGGCGCCCCGACGATGGCGAGGTGTCCCTCGCGCTGCGCGTCCCAGGTCCACTCCTCTTGGCGCTGGAGCGCCGGGAGGTCGCGTCGACCGATGGGGACGGGCCAGCCTTCTCCGGTGGCCAGGTCAGCGACCGTGAGCTTGCCCGACAGCGGGGGTAGCCAGGGCGAGGACGGCATCGGGAGGTGTAGCTCGCTCATCGCGCGTCGGCTAGCGGCCACCAGGTCGTCCAAGTCTGTCGGTCCAGCAGCCACGTCGGTCGTCTCAAGGGGAAGCCCGTTGAGCGTGAGCAGACGAACCATGGGCTCGTTGCCCCGTCGGCTCGCTGCCGTCGCCAGGGCGGTCTGCACCTCGACGATTGGGGTCGCGGCGCTCGTGATGATCGCCCGGCCCGGCGTGCGCTGCGAGATGGACGCTGCCGCCGGTGACTCGATGACATCGAGCGAGTCGATGGCGTCGCGCACCCGCAAGGCGATCCGCAAGCCGAGATTGGCCCGCATGTCCGCGGTCACCACACCGCCCGGGCGTTGGGTCGCGACCACCAGGTGGACGCCGAGCGAGCGTCCGAGCGACGCCACCCGCACCAGACCCGTGACGAAGTCCGGCAGTTCCTCAGCGAGACTGCGGAACTCGTCGACCACGATGACCAGCCGTCCGACGGTCGGGTCGGTGTCACGGCATATCTCAAGGTATGCCGCGAGGTCGGCGACCCCGCGCTCAGCGAAGATCCGTTCGCGCCGCTTGAGCTCCGCATCGAGGCTGATGAGGGCCCGTTCGGTCAGCTGCGGGTCCAAGTCGGTGACCAGCCCGACCACATGAGGGAGGTCGCGGCAAGCGCCGAAGGCCGCCCCGCCCTTGTAGTCGACCAGCACGAAACTCAGCTCTTCCGGCCGGTTCGCCGCGGCAAGCGACGCGACGAGGCTGACGAGCAGCTCGGACTTCCCGGACCCCGTGGTCCCGCCGACGAGGGCATGCGGACCATCGCGGACGAGATCGATGACGACCGGTCCGTCGGCCGTCGCCCCGATCGGCGCGAGCGTGGACCGTCGACAATCCCGCCACACGCTGGTGAGATCAGGCAGGCCGTCCCGCTCGGGGAGCGCCAGCAGCTCCAACAGCGTTGTCCGAGAAGGCATGACGGTATGCCGCCTCGGATCGGCCGCATCCCGTAGCGGCCCGAGCCGACGGGCGAGGAGGGTCGCCCAGGCCTGCGGGACTCCGTCCGGGATCACCTCGAAGACCGGCGGGCCGGAGCCGTCGAGCTTCGGCGCGTCGGTGAGGTCGATGATTCGCTCGCAGGCAGTGGGCAATCCTTCGCGGGTGGCGGCCAATGCGAGCACGTGAGCCCCGCCCAGGATCGGGCTGCTCAGATCCCCGTCATTGATGACGACCACCCGGCCTTCCCCCGTGGGGTCATCCGCTGCGCGCCAGTGTGGCAGGTCGCTCACCCACTCCCAGTCACGCCGGCCGTCGGCAGCGAGGACGACGATGCCCAGGTCGGTCGGCGAATATCGCAGGGCCAACTGTCCGACGAGCCACCGCGCCAGGCGAACCGTGGTCTCACGAGGACCGACGATCCCCGTGGCTGCGTCCCGATCGAGGTCGATGACGATCGGTGTATGCGGGATCGTGACGGGATCGACCGCGCCGACGACCCGTTGTTCGGCCCGAACGGTGCCCACACCCAATCGCACACGAACCGGGGACTGTCCGGTCCGGTCCCACAACCCGCTCAGCGGGCCCCGCGCCAGGCAACCCAAAAGCGCGGGGTCTGGATCGGCCGCAATCCGTCGGGCCCGTTCTGCGGCAAGCGCGCTTGTGAGCTGAGCCGTGGCTCGGGCCGTAGCGGCGGCATACCGGCGCTGTTCTGCACGCGAGGTGCGGCGACCGGCGCGACGGTCCGACAGCCACGAGGCGAGCAGCAGCAGCGGGCCCATGAGGCCGAAGAGCAGCATCGTGGGGGAGTGCATGACGAGCGCAAGGACCCCGGAGAAGGCAATGGGGAGCACTGCCGCAAGGAGCGGAAGTCGTTGTGCCGCAGGCGACGACGGCGACTCGGGGAACGTGATGGGTTCGTTGGCGAGGCCCTCTGGCAGGCGCGGGCTGCGGCTGACGAGCAGGTGGCCGGCCTGGTCCGGACGCGTGGCGGCGGCTACGCCTGACGGGCTGCGCAGTTGCCACTCGGAGTCGCCGGTGCGCACGGTCGCTCCGGTCGCGACGGGCGCAGGTTCCCGCCCAACCCGTATGCCGTCCACCCAAGTCCCGTTGGTCGACTCCAGGTCGCGGATGGTGACCGTCCGACCGGCGACGACGATCTCGGCGTGGATCCTGGACAAGCTGGGATCGCCCACCCGGATCGACGCGTGCGCGCCGCGGCCGAGGTGGTGTCGGCCGGGCTGCAGCTCGTGCACGATCCCCGTATCCGGGCCGGCCACCGCATGCAGCTGCAGGAGGCCGGTGCCCGCCCCCGGCGCAGTCATCGGCGCTGGACTGGCCACGGGGCGGAGGGTGAGTTGGGCGCCATCGAGCAGCGGTGGGACGCCCAGTGCGGCAGTGCCAGGGACGGCGACCGAGTCGACCGAACACGTCAGTCGGCTGTCCCGCCTTCCACCGCCAAGTCCGTTGAGTCCGGCGGGCCGATCAGTGCCCGCGGGGCCGGCCACGTCGCGCAGATCGAGCACGTCGAGCAGGTCGTTGAGGCGGGCGCCGTGACGGGCCTCCACGCGGAGGTCGGTGGCCCGTCCGGAGGTTGGGTCGAGCAGGGTCAGACGCAGGCGCACGAAAGATCCCCCTTGAGGTGAGTGCACGGCATACCGGATGTGTAGCGGACTGCGCCGAACGGCGGCTGGAGTTATCCACAGGACCCAGCGGGGCGATATGCGCGATAGTGCCAAATCGCTATCTTTGGGGCGAAGGTTCTCGGGGAACGGAGGGGAAATGGCCGACGCCGTGCGTCAGGTCGAGGGTGAGGTGCGAGAACTCATCCGCCGTTCCGGGCTCGATCCGGCCCGGCACCCCGTGGAGATTGACCGGCTCGTGCGGGAGGCCGTCAACGACTATGACGAGCGCTCGATGCGGACGGGGATGCCCGCGTTGGGTGACCTGGACAATGCCGCGAAGGCGATCCTGGACACAGTGGCGGGATATGGACCGCTCCAGCGCTACTTCGACGATCCGAAAGTCGAGGAGATCTGGGTCAACAGTCCGGACCGCGTGTTCATTGCGCGCGGCGGACAAGCCGAGCTGACCACGACCATCCTGACGTCGGACGAAGTGCGTGACCTCGTCGAGCGCATGTTGCGGTCCTCTGGGCGCAGGGTCGATCTCAGTTCCCCGTTTGTTGATGCCACATTGCCCGACGGCAGTCGACTCCACGTCGTCATCCCTGACATCACTCGGGACCACTGGCATGTCAACATCCGCAAGTTCGTCGTTCGGGCCGACCGCCTCGATGACCTGGTCCGGCTGGGCACCTTGACGCCAGCGGCGGCGACGTTCTTGGACGCCGCGGTTGTCTCTGGGTTGAACATCTTGGTCGCTGGGGGGACGCAAGCGGGGAAGACCACCCTTTTAGGGTGTCTGGCTGCCGCCATCCCGCCGCGCGAGCGGGTCGTCACCTGTGAGGAGGTCTTCGAGCTCAAGATCCCCTTGCGGGACGTCGCCGGGATGCAGTGTCGGCAACCGAGTCTGGAGGGCACCGGTGCCGTTCCATTGCGCCGCTTGGTGACCGAGGCCCTGCGGATGCGGCCTTCGAGGATCATCGTCGGCGAGGTGCGTCAAGCTGAGAGCCTCGACCTATTGATCGCCCTGAACTCCGGGCTGCCCGGCATGTGCACCCTGCATGCCAACTCGGCGCGTGAGGCGATCACCAAGATGTGCACCTTGCCGCTGTTGGCGGGCGAGAACGTCAGCCCTCGATTCGTGGTCCCCACTGTGGCCAGTTCGGTCGACCTAGTCGTTCATATCGCCATGGAAGCCGACGGGACGCGCCGGGTGCGGGAGATCGTCGCGGTGCCGGGGCGTGTGGAGGGCGATGTCGTCGAGGTGGCCGACCTCTTCACGACCAAGGGCGGGGTGCTCCGGCGGGCAGACGGTTTCCCGCCGCATGTTGATCGCTTCGAGCGGGCGGGCTTCCGAGTCACCTCGCTCTTGGCGCAGGAGGCGTGATGTCGTCGATCTTCATTGGCTTGGTGCTGGGTGCTGGGGTGTTCTGCATCTACTGGTCGTTCTGGCCCCGCAGCGCGCCGACGCCCAAGGCGGGGCGCACCAGCGTTGCAGATCGGGTGCGGGACCAGCTTGTCCAGGCTGGCTTCGAGACGGTGTCGCCCGGCCAACTGTTTACCGCCTGCGTGATCGTGTTCGTCGTCGTCTTCCTCGGCGGTTACTCGATGACCCACGTGATCCCGATCGCTGTCTGTTTCGCCGCCATGGGCGGTTATGGGCCGCTAGCGCTCGTCGCCATGCGTGCACGCAAGCGGCGGACTCAACTGAGGGAGCTGTGGCCCGACGCCGTCGACAACATCGCCTCAGCAGTGCGAGCCGGGTTGGCTTTGCCAGAAGCCCTGAGCCAACTTGCCATCCGGGGCCCGGAGGAGTTGCGGCCCGCCTTTGCCGCCTTCGCCGAGGACTATCGCACGACCGGACGGTTCCACGACTGCCTCACCCGGCTCAAGGACCGTCTTGCCGACCCAGTGGCTGATCGTCTCGTCGAGTCGTTGCGGATCGCTCGCGAGGTCGGCGGTTCCGACCTTGGCCGGGTTTTGCGCACGTTGTCGACCTTCCTGCGCGAAGACGCTCGTACCCGCGCCGAGATGGAGACCCGGCAAGGCTGGACAGTTAACGCAGCTCGGCTTGCTGCGGCGGCCCCGTGGGTCGTCCTGGCGATGATGTCGATCCAGCCGGGGTCGTTGAGTGCCTATAGCGGAGCGGCGGGAACGGCCGTGCTGGCCGTGGGAGCGGCCGTCACCGTCGTCGCCTATCGACTCATGGTGCGCATCGGACGGTTGCCCGAAGACGAGCGGGTGCTGCGATGAACGGGGTCGGGTCGTGGTCAGCGATGGGTGGTGTCGTCGGGGCCGGGTTCGGGCTTGGGTGGGTGCTCGTTTTTCTCGGGCTGCCGGCCCAACGGCGCCCCGGGTTGGACGCTCGACTGGCCCCATACCTGCGCGATGCGGTTGCTCCGTCACGACTGCTCGCCAGTATGCCGCGCAGTCGCTCGCGTGCAGCCGAGGTCGCAGCGCCCCTGATCGGGGACCTAGCGCGCTGGGTCGACCGAATCATGGGCGGATCCGCGTCAGTCCGACGGCGCCTCCAACGCGCCGGTCTTGCGCCTGACGTCGAAGGCTTCCGAGGCGAGCAGGTCGTATGGGGTGCCCTTGGCGGAGCCGTCGGCACAGCGCTCGCAATCTTCGCCCTCGTCGTGCGCGGTGCTGCGGTGCTCCCCGTCGTCATGCTCGTGGTGGCCAGTGTTCTGCTCGGGGTGATCGCCAGAGACCAATGGTTGACGCGTCAAGCGAGCGCTCGGGAGCAGTTGATGCTTGCCGAATTCCCGACGGTGGCTGAGTTGCTCGCGCTCGCCGTCAGCGCAGGGGAGGGGGCCACCGGAGCCTTGGACCGGGTCTGTCGCCTCTCGCATGGCGAGCTATCGGTCGAACTCGGCAGGTGCCTCGCTGATGCTCGGGCCGGTGCCAATCTGCCGACCGCTCTGCAGGGCCTGGCGGATCGGACTGGCCTGGTCAGCCTCACCCGGTTCGTCGACGGCATGGTGGTTGCGGTCGAGCGAGGAACACCACTGGCCGAGGTCCTGCGCGCCCAAGCCCAAGACGTTCGTGAGGCTGGGCGCCGAGCCGTCATGGAGGCGGGAGGCCGCAAGGAGATCGCCATGATGATCCCGGTCGTGTTCCTCGTCCTGCCCGTGACGGTGCTCTTCGCCGTATTCCCGGGCTTCGCGTTCCTCCGGCTGTCGATGTGAGTCGCCGTATGCCGCCGCAGCCACCCCAGATCCCCGCCAATTCCGGCGGTGTCCATCCATCCATCGCACCATCGCGACCGCTCAGGGGCACACCATGACAACTCTTCACACGGCATACCACCGGGTCCTCGGCACGATCGGGACGCGGGTGCTCAGCAACGTGCGTCATCGTCGACGTGATCGGGGTGATGTGCCCGGGTGGGTCCTCATCACGGTGATGACGGCGGGTCTGGTGTCGGCGTTGTGGATCATCGCGGGTCCCGCGCTCACTGAGATGTTCACGAACTCGCTGGCGAGTGTCACCGGCAGGAAGTAGCGCATGCACCCGCCCGCGTTGGCGGCCTGCCGACGTGAACGTGGCTCTGCGGTCGCCGAGTTCGTCATGGTGTCGACGCTCCTGTTGCTGCTCGGTATGGGCGTGATCCAACTCGGGCTCGCCCTGCATGTGCGCAACACCGTCATCTCGTGTGCTGCCGAGGGGGCTCGGTTGGGCGCCCGAGCCGATGTGCCGCTGACCGACGCCACGGCGCGAACGCGGGCCCTGCTGGCAGAAACCTTGGCGCCGTCCTACGGGCAGGACATCTCGACCCAGCGGGTGGTCACCGACGCTGGTGTCCAGGTGGTCGAGGTGACCGTCGTCGCGCCGATCCCCGTGATCGGTTTGCTCGGGCCGACCGGTTCGATGACCGTGACCGGCCGGGCCTTTGACGAGCGTCAGGTGAGTGACCCATGATCAGGGACCGACATCTCACGGATCTCCGGTGGCTTGGGTTGCATCTCCGGCGGCAGCTTCAGGGGACTGAGAGTGGTCGTGCCATCGTCGAATTCGTGTTCCTCGGCACGCTTCTGCTCGTGCCGTTGGTCTACCTCATCATGACCCTCGCACAGGTGCAGGCAGCGGCATACTCGGCCACCGCTGCTGCCAGGGAAGCGGGCCGCGCCTTCACGACCGCCGCCACCGAGGTGCAGGGTATGCCGCGCGCCCGAGCGGCCGCTCAGGTGGCCTTCATGGACTTCGGGTTCACCGACCAGGATGCATCGGTGGTGATCGTCTGTGATGGTTCCCCGTGCCTGCGACCGGATGCGCGGGTCACGGCGACGTCGACCATCCAGGTCCGGTTGCCATTTGTGCCGGCCTTCGTCGGCGAGGTCGTCCCGACGACTATCCCCGTATCGGTGACGCATGTGGCCACGGTCGACAGGTTCGGTGGGCGATGAGAGCGTTGCGGCATCGGAGAGACCATGGGCAACTGTCGGTTCTGATCCTCGGGTTTGTCGTGCTGGCCATGGTGCTGATCGCCGGTGGAGTGGACGTCACGGCAGCCCAGTTGGCACGAATCCGCCTCGTGGACGCCGTCGACGCCGCCGCGCTCGATGCGGCGGACGCACTCGACGAGGAGGCGGCATACCGCAAGGGCGTGACTGACTCGGTCGTGGTGAGCACGGCCACCGTGAGCGACGCGGCGGCGGCATACTTTGCGGGCCGTGAGAAACCGCAGGGCGTGAGCGCCTGGAGTCTTGCGCCAGGCACCGGGTCTGCCGACGGTGTTTCCGCTGTCGTCGTTATCGACGCGACGATTGAGCTGCCACTGACCGGTGGGTTGATGGCTGCGTTGGGGAAGACGGTCTCGGTCCGGGTCGAGGGCCGAGCGAAGGCGCCCCTGTTGCCGGTCCCGTGACCCGGGCCGGTAGAACCCGTCGTCGCCGGTCCGTGGTCGCCGCCCCGTCCTGAGCCGAGCGCTCACACCGCTGTCATCGGCCGAGGAGTTCGACGACATCGGGGGAGGTGAAGAAGGGTTCGAGGTGGGCGCGGAGCAGACGTTCGAGGTCGCCGCTGTCACGTAGCGCGGCTACAAGGCGGGGCGTGAGTAGGGCCAGGTGATCGACGACATCCGCCGAGCACAGGTCGAGGGCGTCGAGCAGTTCGACAAGCGTGTAGCCGCCGAACCACTCGAAGAACCCGTCGACGAGCGCCTCGGCCAGGCGGGCGGCATACGGAGTTCCGGTGGCGGTGGCCACGAGTTCGTGGCCGGCCGAGACCAAGGCCGCGATCTCGTCTCGCGAGGCGAGGGCGCCAAAACCCGCGACGGGTTCGACGGCCAGGTGGTCCCACACCTGCAGCGCCGCCTCGCGGGTCGTCGGGTCGCGCAGGGTGTCGACGAGGATCCGGTTGAGGCGGCGCACGGCATACGTGCCGCCCTTGCCGACCGTGTCGCCGATGATCGCCTCGAACTGCTTGTCCGCCGCGCCCTTGAGCCGTGACGCGGTGCTCGTCCCGAACGACACGAGCGGGCCCAGGCCCGGCACGCGCGAGGCGACCGCCTGGTTGGCCTGGACGACTTCGGCGACGATCCGCCCCATGAACCGGGAGGCGACAACCCCGACCAGCGGGCTCTCCGCAAACCTGTCGAGCACCCGTTCGATCGCCGGAGTGAGGGCCAGTGCCTGCGTGACCAGGGCGTCCACCTGGGCGCGGTCCACCGCAGCCGCGAGCGGGAAAGGCTCAGGCGGGCCGTCGACGACGAGGTCGGTGCCGATCTGGACCACGCTCACGGCGGCCGCGCTGCCGGGGACGGTCTGCAGGAGATAGGCGACAAACCCCGTCACCGTCTCGCGGTCAACGAGATCGATGAGGCGGTGCTCCGACGCGGCATCCAGCAGCGCCTCAGCCGCCTGGCTCACCGTCGCTTCGAGCGCGTCGTCGGTCAGCAGGCTCAGGTGGTAGGCCACCTGGGCATCGAGCAGCCGCTGGGCCAGATCGGTGGCGCGCGACGCTCGGGGGGTCATGGGGTCACCGTAACCCGGCCCCGCCCCGCACACCGCATACCGTTGGTCGCCGTCGAACCGACCGCCCACGCTCACACCGGGACATGTCACCAGACCATTGGTATGCCGTGTGCGCAGGTATGCCGCCTGCTCCCCTCCCAGCGGCGACCCGGCGGACGCCGGGCGGCGGGCGGGTGCGGGCGGAGCGGCATACGGGGGCACTCGCGTAGGCTTGACCCTCGTGGCTGTCGACTTCGGAGAAGAGATCAAGCACCTGCGCGCGACGATGGATTCCGTGCGCGAGGTGACCAACCTCGATGCCCTGACGGCCCAGATCCAGCGGCTGGAAGCCGAAGCCTCCGTCCCCAACCTCTGGGACGACCCCGACCACGCTCAGCAGGTGACCTCCGCGCTCTCGCGGGCCAACAGCGAGCGCGACCGGGTCACCGGGATGGACAGCCGGGTCGAGGACCTTGAGGTGCTCGTCGAGATGGGCACCGAGGAGGAGGACGCCGACACCCTCGCTGAAGCCGAGCGTGAACTCGCCGCCCTCAAGAAGGACGTCGGCGAGCTCGAAGTCCGCACCCTGCTCAATGGCGAGTGGGATGCCCGCGAGGCCGTTGTGACGATCCGCTCGGGCGCCGGGGGCGTGGACGCGGCCGACTTCGCCGAGATGCTGCTGCGGATGTACCTGCGCTGGGCCGAGCGGCACAACTACCCGACCGCGGTCCTGGACACCTCCTATGCCGAGGAGGCCGGGCTCAAGTCGGCCACCTTCGAGGTCAAGGTGCCGTATGCGTTCGGCAACCTGTCGGTCGAGGCCGGCACCCACCGGCTCGTGCGGATCAGCCCGTTCGACAACCAGGGCCGGCGGCAGACGTCGTTCGCGGCCGTCGAGGTGGTTCCGCTCATCGAGCAGACCGACCACATCGAGATCCCCGAGAACGAGCTGAAGATCGACGTGTTCCGCTCGTCAGGCCCCGGCGGGCAGAGCGTCAACACGACCGACTCCGCGGTCCGGATGACCCACATCCCTACCGGCATCGTCGTCTCGATGCAGAACGAGAAGTCCCAGATCCAGAACCGCGCCGCGGCCCTGCGGGTCCTGCAGTCGCGGCTGTTGCTGCAGAAGAAGGCCGAGGAGGCCGCCACCCGCAAGGAGATGGCCGGCGACGTCAAGGCCAGCTGGGGCGACCAGATGCGCTCCTACGTCCTGCAGCCCTACCAGATGGTCAAGGACCTGCGCACCGACCATGAGGTCGGCAACCCGGCAGCGGTCTTCGACGGCGACATCGACGACTTTATCGAGGCCGGCATCCGGTGGAAACGCAACCTGGAGAAGTCCGGCGCCTGAGGACTGGGTCCGGCGGCTGAGGCTGGGAGGTGGGCGGGCGGCATACCGGCCGCACCCAGGTGACCACCCGCTCAGCCGGAGTGCGTCGTCACTCCGTATGCCGTCCGGTTGGCCAACGCCCATCGTCCGAGCACCTGCGCGGCGATCCCCGAGGCGAGCACGATCGCGCCCATGGCGATCCACCCCGTTCGCCCGCCGTGGACGCACAGCAGGGTGACAAGCGGGGGTCCGATGACGTTCATCAGGGCGAAGCCGAGGCTGGTGAAGCCCTGGTACTGGCCCTGGCGTTCGTGCGGCGCGAGCCCCATCTGCAGGGCCCATTGCCCGCCTGACCCGATCATCTCGCCGACGACGTGGACGCAGGCTCCGGCGAGCAGGACGGCTACGGCCACCGTCGCGGGACTCCCCTCGGCGAGGCCCATGACCGTGAACCCGACGGCGATGAGCACGCCACCACGGATCATCGCCCGCCCACCCGTGGTGACCGACTCCGCGCCCCGCGACATCCGCACCTGGAAGGCCGCCACCGCCACCGTGTTGACGAGCATCAGCACCGCAACCATGACCTGCGGCGCCAGCGTGCTCTGCGAGATGAACAGGGCCAGCCCCAGCTCCGCGGCGACGAAGTGCAGTGAGAACAGCGACGTGCTGACGACGACGGCGACGAACGGCAGGTCCCGCAGGACCCCGAGGCGCGGCTCGCCCGCCGCACGTCGATACGCCGGCAGGTGGGCCAACCGGGTGCCGTTCCAGGCGGCGAAGGCCGTCAACACGCCCGCCAGGACGAAGGCGGTCACGTATGCCGCCCGCGTGTCCAGCGCCAGCGCGATCCCGCCGACGACCGAGCCGAGCGCGATCGCGCTGTTGGTCACCGCGCGCAGGTAGGCCTTGAATCGCACACCCTGTCCGCCGATGCCCACCTGGGCGATGACACCGTTGCGGACCGCGTTGACCGACGACGCGAGGGCCGCCTCGGCACCGAGCAGGACCGCGAGCGACCAGGGCGAGCTGGCCAGGACCGGTAGGGGCGTAGCGAAGGCCTGGGCGATCATCAGCCAGACCAGGACCTCCCGCGGGCCCTGGGTGTCGCCGAGGTGACCGGCCGGCAGGCGGCCAGAGCAGGGCGGCCGCCGCGGCGACCGAGACCGCGAATGCCACCTCGGCGGGCGTGAAGCCCTGGTGGCGGGTGAAGTAGATGGCGGAGGTGGTCATCACCGCCCCGCTTCCGAAGCGGGTGGCGAAGGCTCCGATGGCCAGAACCCGCAACTGTGGGTCGAGGGGGATGCCGCGCCGGGTCAGCGCCTGCTCGCCGTCCTGGCCGCTCATCGCGTCCCCTCTCCGAAGTATCTTGATGTCAAGATAACTGAGGGCGGCAGAGAGCCGCGCAACGCGGTTTCCCCAACCCGCCCGGGCCGGTATGCCGCCCGGTCGGGTGAGCGAGCGGCATACCCCTCGCGCCACGCCAGCCACGCGCGTAACTGTGGTTTCACCAGTCACTCAACTACCCTCGAACCACACCAGGTAACCGCGCGCGCCCTGGGACCAGGCTGCCCCGACCGGAGAACTCACGGATGATCCTGTTCGACACCGTCACCAAGACCTATGCCAAGGCCACCCGACCGGCCTTGTCCGAGGTGTCGCTCGAGGTGGAGCGCGGCGAGTTCGTGTTCATCGTCGGCAGCTCGGGGTCGGGCAAGTCGACGTTGTTGCGACTGGCCATCCGCGAGGAGCGGGTCACCTCTGGCAGCGTGCTCGTCGCGGGCCGGGAACTGCGGACACTGCCCGACCGTCGGGTGCCACTGCTGCGCCGCGAGATCGGCACGGTCTTCCAGGACTTCCGGCTGTTGCCCAACAAGACCGTGTTCCAGAACGTCGCCTTCGCGCTGCAGGTCATCGGCCGGTCGCGGGCCACCATTCGCCAGACGGTCCCCGAGACGCTGCGCGTCGTGGGCCTGGAGGGCAAGGAGAAGCGCCTTCCACACCAGCTCTCCGGTGGCGAGCAGCAACGGGTGGCGATCGCCCGGGCCATCGTCAACAAGCCGACCATCCTGTTGGCGGACGAGCCCACGGGCAACCTCGACCCGGCCACCAGCCGCGAGATCCTCCTGCTCCTCGAGCGGATCAACCGGTCGGGGACGACGGTGGTCATGGCCACCCACGACCACGAGCTCGTCAACGACTTCCGCAAACGGGTCGTCGAGCTGGACGCCGGCAAGCTCGTGCGGGACGAGGCCGGCGGTGACTACGGGACCACGACGTCGGCGATCCCCGTGATCCGAGTCGAGGACCACGCCACGCCACCGGACCCTGACCCGAGGCTGGCCCGGGAGCACGAGCCGCGGACAACGATGCGAATGCTGACGCGGACGGGGGGCAGCGCTGATGCGGGCGGGCTTCATCCTGGGCGAGCTCGGCACGGGGCTGCGGCGCAACCTGTCGATGGCCGTGTCGGTCGTCCTCGTGACGATGATCTCGATGTACCTGCTCGGGCTCGGCCTGCTGGCCCAACGCCAGGTCGACACGATGAAGGACTACTGGTACGACCGGGTCCAGGTCTCGATCTTCTTGTGCGTTGACGGCTCGCAGTATCCCGCGTGCGGCGGGAAGGCCACGACGCCCACCCAGCGTGAGCAGATCAAGGCCCAGCTCGAGCAGATGAAGCCCCCGGTCAAGGATGTCTTCTACGAGAGCCAGGCCGAGGCGTTCAAGCGGTTCAAGGAGCAGTTCAAGAACTCGCCGTTGGCCGAGCAGGCCACCGAGCGGGCCTTCGCCGACTCGTTCCGCGTGTCGCTCACCGACGCCGGGAAGTACGACGTCATCGTGTCCTCGTTCCAGGGCGCTCCGGGCGTGGGGCGGGTGCAGGACCAGAAGCAGTTGCTCGACCGGTTCTTCGCGTTCATGAACGCCGTCTCCTGGGGGGCCATCGCCCTGTCGGGGCTCATGGTGCTCTGCGCGATCCTGCTCATGGCCACGACGATCCGTCAGACGGCCTTCTCCCGCCGCCGCGAGACGGGGATCATGCGACTGGTCGGGGCGTCCAACGCGACCATCCAGTTGCCGTTCATGCTCGAGACCCTGGTGTCCTCGCTCGTGGGTGCCACCTTGGCCATGGGACTGCTGTGGGCCACCGTTCGCTACGGCGTCGGCGGATATCTGAGCAAGGCCCTGGTCGACACGGCCTTCATCGGCATGACCGACGTCATCGCCGTTGCCCCGTGGGTCGTGGGTGGCGTCGCCTTCGTGGCGGTTCTCACCTCGTGGTTCACCCTGCGCCGGTATCTTCGGGTGTGAGGCAGGGGATGGTGAGCCTCGACAGCCCGGTTCGCGGGGACGGCGCCGATTCGCCGGCGCTCTGGGGCTGTCGGGCGCCTCGAGTGTGGTACCAAGGGGACTGGTGATTCTCATGGGACGGATGCGCACGAAGGTTGCACCCGGCCGGGCGGCTCGTCTGTATGCCGCCGGGCTGGCGCTGGTGTGCGCCGCCAGCCTGCTGGTCGCCCCCACGGCGTCGGCGGACACGGCCGACGACAAGAAGGCCGCCGACCGCCAGGTCGCCGCCCTGGCCCAGGCCCTGGAGGACACCTCCGCCGAACTGGCGGCGGCATACCTGGCCCTCGCCGAGACGCAGGCCCTCATGCCGGCCGCCCGCAACCGGCTGGCGGTGGCCGAAGCCGCCTCCCGCGCGGCTGCGCGACGCAACGCCGAGGTGGGGGCCGCGCTCGCCGTCGCCGAGGCCAATGTCGCCCGCGCCCAGGAGAAGCTCGACCGCAACATGACCACCCGCGACGAGACGCAGCGCACGCTGGATGCGTTCGCCGCCGATATGTTCCAAGGGGGCTCGGTCGGGCAGTTGTCGGTGGCGCTGGGCGCCACGAGCGCCGACGACTTCGCCACCCGCCTCGTGCTGGCCGACACGGTCACGGCACTGACCAACCAGGCGCTCAACGACCTCGCGACCGCCAAGGCCGATGGCGACGCCACGCGGGCCTACCTCGATGCGGTCCAGGTCGAGGTGACGGCGCTCAAGCGTCAGGCGGAGGCGACCCTGGCGGCCGCCAAGACCGCCGAGGCGGACGCCGCCGCCGCCAAGGCTTCCCTTGATGCACTCGTGGCCAAGCAGAGCGGGTTCGCGGCCGAAGTCGAAAGCCGCAAGGCGGCCGAGCAGGCCCAGCTGGCCGAGGCCGAGGCCGAGCAGCAGCGGCTGCAGGTGCTGCTCATCGAACAGGCCCGGATCGCCCGCGAGGAGGAAGCCAAACGCAAGGCGGCCGCGGAGGCCGCCAAGCGCGCCGGCAAGCCCTCGCCTGCCGGGTCGACCACGGATCGGCCCTCCACCGGAGCCGGCTACCTCGACGTGCCGGTGCGCGGGGCTCGGATCTCGTCCGAGTACGGCATGCGCTACCACCCGATCCTGCATTACTACCGACTGCACTCCGGGATGGACTTCGCCGTCGCGTGCGGCACCCCCGTGTATGCCGCCGCCCCCGGTCGGGTGATCCGGGCCGGCTGGCGAGGTGGCTACGGCAACAGCATCGTCATCGACCACGGGATCCAGCGCGATGTCGACCTCGTGACGACCTACAACCACCTCACCTCGATCGTGGCGTTCGGTGGAGCGGTCGGGCGCGGTCAGCTCATCGGCTACTCGGGGACGACGGGGCTCTCGACCGGCTGTCACCTGCACTTCGAGACTCTCGAAGACGGCAGTTTCGTCAACCCGCGCACCTGGCTATAACCACCCCGGTGCATCCAGGCTGACCAGGTAGCGTGGACCCTCCCGGGCAGGGTCACAGGGAGGAAGCACGCACGTGGTCAAGGAACGCGGCCGGAAGGTCGTCGCGAGCAACCGCAAGGCGCGCCACGACTACCACATCGAGGACACCTTCGAGGCGGGCATCTCCCTCATGGGCACCGAGGTCAAGGCGCTGCGGGCCGGGAGGTGCTCCCTCATCGACGGGTTCGCGCAGTTCAGTGGAGACGAGCTGTGGCTCGAGGGCGTCCACATCCCCGAATACAGCCAGGGCACCTGGACCAACCACGCGCCCCGCCGCCGCCGCAAGCTCCTCCTGCACCGCGAGGAACTGACCAAGATCGCCTCGAAGAGCCGCGAGAAGGGCCGCACCATCGTGCCGCTCGCCGTCTATTTCAAGGACGGCCGGGCCAAGGTCGAGATCGCCCTGGCCACCGGGAAGCGCGAGTACGACAAACGCCAGACCCTGCGAGAACGCCAGGACAAGCGTGAGGCCGACCGCGCGATGTACTCCCGGAGCGAGCGGTGAACCGGTCACCGTGGTCTCGCCGTGGTCGCCCTCGGCGGTATGCCGCTGCGCTGGCCCTGCTTGCCGCCGCGGTGACCTCGACCGTCGGCATGCTCGCCGCACCCACCGCACACGGTGCGGCGATCGCGGACGGTGCGCGGACGGCATACAGGACGGGGATGGTGACCACGGCGGGGCCGATGGTGGCCCCGTGGACCGACGGCTCGGCCGCCGGCCTCGCGATGGCCGGGCTGGTCGGCGCCGACCGGATGCCGGCGTTCGACTCGGCGTTCGTCGTCGACAAGGACGGCGGGATCACGGTGACCGAGACGATCCGCTACGCGTTCGACACCTCCGGGGGCACCCGACGGGGGATCTTCCGGACCATCACGGTCCGCCAGGGCGTCGACGGACGGCCCGACGTCTACCGCTATCTCAGCCTCAGTGGCGTCACGGTCAGCAGCCCGACGGGCGCCAACTCGACGGTGCAGCTGGTCGACAACGGGGCCGACGTGACGATCCGGGTCGGCTCGCCGTCGGTGACGGTGAGCGGCACCCAGACCTACATCGTGCGCTACCACTTGGCCAACGTCCTCAACCCGTTCACCGACAGCCAGACGGCGGAGTTCTACTACAACGTCATCAAGGACGACACGGTGCCCAAGGACCGGGTGACCGTCTCGGTCACGGCGCCGGCGCCGACCACGGACGTGCGCTGCACCCGTGGCGTGGGCGCGGCGTGCGACTCGGCGACCGGGGGCGCGACGGCGAACTTCGCCGTGAGTGGGCTCGCGGCACGGGAGAACCTCACCATCGCGACGCGCTATCCGCTCTCCGCGTTCGGGCTCATCGCTCCCGACATCCGCACGGGCACGGCAAGCGCGCCCGGCTCCGGGCTGGATGAAGGGGTCGCGCGAGTGGCCTCGCTCGCGTCCGTCGCAGGCGGCCTGCTCGCCCCGATCATCGCCCTCATCGCGATGGGCACCTTGGTCGCCACTCGCGGACGCGACGAGTGGTATGCCGGTCTCACGCCTGGGCTGACCCCTGGCCCTCTCGCGGGGGGCCCGGTTGACGGTCGGCCGGCGGGGTCGATGGGGGCGGGCGGGACGTTCGGCGCGGGCGCAACCGGCGCGGGCGCAACCGGCGCGGGCGGCATACCGGCCGGCGGGGGTGCGCCGACGCGACGGGGACGGACTCCCACAGTCGCCGTGCAGTTCAACCCCCCTCCGGGAGTGCAGCCGGGCTTGGTGGGGACGGTCATCGACGAATCCGCGGACACCTTGGACGTGTCGGCGACCGTCATCGATCTGGCCGTGCGTGGCTTCCTGCGGATCGAGGAGGTCGAAGGCGGCGGGATGTTCGCCCGCACCGACTGGCGGCTCACCGAGCTGCCTCCGCGGGACGGTGAGGTGCTGCGGCCCTATGAGGAGAACGTGTTGCGGGGGTTGTTTGAGCAGGGCAGCCCGGTGCTCCTGTCCGACCTGAAGAACCACTTCGCGGGGACGTTGTCGGCGACCAAGGACCTCATGTACGACGAGGTGCTGTCGCGCGGGTGGTTCCGCAAGTCACCACAGAGTCAGCGGATGGCCTGGCGGGGGTTCGGGTTCTTCGTCATGGGGGCGGGTTTGGTCACGCTGTTCGCCTACGGGTCGATCTCGCGGGGGATCGACGTGACGAGTGGGGTGTCGCTGCCGATCCCGTCCGGGTGGATCCTGGGCGCCGGGCTGTTGTTGGCCGGCTTTGTCATCCAGCTGTTCGGCGCGCGGATGGCGGCCAAGACCGCGGCCGGTTCAGCGGTGCTGGCGCAGTCGCTGGGCTTCCGGCAATACCTCGTGACGGCTGAGGCGAACCAGATCCGGTGGGAGGAGGCGCAGGAGATCTTCTCGAGGTACCTGCCGTTCGCGATCGTCTTCGGGGTGGCCGAGCGGTGGGCCAAGACCTTCCAGGAGGTCGCGGCGGCCGCTGCGGCCGCCGGCCAGGTCGTCGTCATGCCCGACTGGTACATCTACCACGGCACGCTCTTCCCCGACTTCGGCAGCATCGTCGACGGGGTCGACTCGTTCTCGACGACAGCCAGCGGGACCTTCCAGTCCACGCCGGGGTCCTCTGGTGGCTCCGGGTTCGGCAGTTCGGGCGGGTCGTTCTCCGGCGGTGGTGTGGGCGGGTCGTCGTCGGGCTCGTGGTGATGGTCGCTGCCGGCGAAAACGTCGGCGGGTGTGGGGAATTCGCGGCGTCACGGCATACCCGGGCGAGAAGTCGTCGGTGGGTGTGAGGAAGTCGGGCGCAGTCGGCAGGCTGTGGCCCGAAGTTGTCGGCGGGTGTGAGGAAGTCGGGCGCAGTCGGCAGGCTGTGGCCCGAAGTCGTCGGTGGGTGTGAGGAATTCGGGGCAGCGTCACCGGTGGACACGAGAGCCGTGCGTCGGTTCCGCCTGGCAGACTCGGCCGGTGATCACCATGCCGACCGCCCTTGTCGAGGTGCAGCGGCGTACCCTTGCCACCCTCGTGTCGACCCAGGTGCTCGGCGGCCTCGGCGTCGGGGCGGCGATCTCGGTGAACGCCATGCTCGCCAAGGACGTGTCCGGGGTCGAGTCGCTCGCGGGCCTGGCGCAGACGGCGGCCGTCTTGGGGACAGCACTGGTCACCCTGCTGCTCGCGCGGGTCATGGACGACCACGGTCGCCGGATCGGGCTGTCCCTGGGATATGCCCTCGGCATCCTCGGGACCGCGCTGTCCATCCTCGCGGGCGTCCTGCGGATCTTCCCGGTGCTCCTCGTGGGCGCGATGTTCCTCGGCGCGACCACCGCGGCCAACAACCAGAGCCGGTATGCCGCAACCGACCTCTCGCTCCCGGCCCACCGCGGCAGGGACCTCTCCCTCGTCGTGTGGGCGACCACGGTCGGGTCGGTTCTCGGACCGAACCTGTCCGGCCCGGGCAAGGCAGTGGCCGCCATGGTCGGGCTGCCGCCCCTCACCGGTGCGTATCTGTTCTCCGGCGTCGGGATGCTGGCGGCCTTGGCGGTCATGCTCGTGCGCCTGCGGCCCGACCCGCTCATCGTGGCTCGCGCCGAGCACCTCAAGGAGACCCCGGGAGGCCAGGCCCCCACAACGAGGGCGTCCGGCTGGGCGTTGTTGCGGGAGAACCGGCTCCTGCGCTTGGCCGCCCTCGGCATGGCGCTCAGCCACGCGGTCATGGTGTCGGTCATGGTGATGACCCCGATCCACATGGACCACGGTCATGCCGCGCTGGAGATCATCGGGCTGGTCATCAGCATCCACATCCTCGGCATGTACGTCTTCTCGCCCCTGGTCGGAATGGCCGTCGACCGATGGGGGAGTGCTCCGATCCTCGGCCTCGGCGCCGTCGTCCTGCTCACCTCACTCCTGCTGTCCGGCACCTCCCACGCGGGCGCCTCCTGGACCCTCGGTCTGGGTCTGTTCCTCCTCGGCGTCGGGTGGTCGCTGGGCACCATTGCGTGTTCCACCCTCGTCACGGCTGCTTCCACCCCGCACACCCGGCCGGCGATCCAGGGCGTCACCGACCTGCTCACCAGCCTCACCGCCGCGGTCGGGGGCGCCGCTGCCGGAGTGATCGTCGGGGGGCCTGGCTACTCGGCGCTCAACGCAGCCGCGGCCGTCCTGGCTGTCGGGGTCGTGGCGACGGCAGCCGCGGTGGGGCGGCATACCTCGTCGATCCGGTCCGCCGACTAAGGTGGAGGCACCCACACTGACCGCCACGACGAGTGGAGCGCGATGACCTCCTCCCCGGGTCAGGACCGCACCCACACCGCGCCCGCGGGCTGGGTGGGTCGTATCCGGCGCGAGTGGGACGACATCGGTTATGCCTGGGGTGACGGGGTCACCCGATGGGGGACGCTCGGCAGCCTGCTCATCCTCATCGGGGCCTACGGTCCGTCCACGATGCCCAACGCCAATTTCTGGCGGGACCTGCCGGGTATCGGCCTGCTGCAGACGACCCTCACCGGTCGGATCCTCGCCACCGGCGCCATGCTCATCGGGGTGGTCATCCTCCTGGACGCCTGGCTGCGGCTACGCCCCTCCAAGGGCCACCGCCCGCTCACCCGCGGCACGGTTTGGTGGTGGTCGCTGCCGCTGCTCCTCGCGCCCCCGTTGCTGTCCTTCGACGCGTTCTCGTATGCCGCGCAAGGCGAGCTGGTCAGCCGCGGCTTCGACCCCTACAAGGACGGGCCCGGCGTGCTCGGGGACGCGTTCACCAGCCAGGTGGACCAGATGTGGCGGGACACTCCGGCGCCCTACGGGCCGCTGTCCCTGCAACTGCAGCACCTGCTGGTCGTGGTCACCGGACACCAGCCCTATGCCTCGGCGTTGCTCGTGCGCATCCCGGCCTTCGTGGGGGTGCTGCTCCTCGCGGTCTATCTGCCTCGGTTGGCCCGGCGGATCGGCTACGACCGCGAGACCACGATCTGGTTGGCCGTGCTCAACCCCCTCGTCCTGCTCCACCTGGTCGGCGGAGCCCACAACGACGCGCTGATGATCGGCCTCATGGTGTGGGGTCTGTGGGTGGCCGCGAAGACCCACTGGGCGCCGGCCGCGGTCATCATCGCCGCGGCCGCGTCGGTCAAACAACCCGCGGCTGTAGCGATCCTCGCCGTCGCGGCACTGCACGCCTGGCATGTCGGCGGGTGGCGCCAGCAGCCGAGCAACGCCACCGTCGCCCGGTATGCCGTCGGCGTCGTCGGCGTCTTCCTCGCCACGTTCGTCGCGATCGGGCTGCTCACCGGGCTGGGCTTCGGCTGGATCACCGCCCTGGGGGTCCCCAACGCGGTGCGCAGCTTCCTCTCGCCGGTGACCACGATCGCCCAGGGCGTCGACTGGGCATTGGTGCACCTCGGGCTGATCCCCGACGCGGACCTCATCGTTCCCGTGGCCCAACGGATCGGTCAGGTGGTGGGGCTGCTCATCGTCGCCTGGCTCATCGTCAAGTTCAAGGCTCGCCACCCGGTCCGCACCCTGGGCTGGATGCTGCTCGTGCTGGTGTTCGCCGGGCCCGTCGTCCACCCGTGGTACATCCTCTGGGGCGGGCTGCTGTTCGCCATGACCGAGGCCGGCCAGCGACAGCGACGGATCGTCGTCTGGGCCACCTGCGGGCTGGCGATGTACTCCGTCGTCGACGCCTCCTGGCGCAGTTCGGCCATTGCGGTGGGCGTCACGGCGGCCTTGGCGCTCGTGTGGATCACCACCGGTCACGACCGCGACCTCATCCGCGACAAGGACCTCGCGAGGGGCCGCCGCGCCCCGTCCGACGTCTGAGCCCCGTGCCCCGCGGGAATGGAGTCGACCCGGGTAGCCGTTGCACGGCATACTGAAGGCTCTTGACAACTGCACAGCGTGACGTGGACACCCCATTGCACCATCCATGGGGGTGATCGGTTTCGACGGTGGTCGTCGTGCCAGGAGAAGCGGGCCGAGGACGCACGGTTAGCTCGTTAACGATCCGTGCAAACCAATAGGTGCCAACGCAAAGCGCACCGACTTCGCCCTCGCCGCCTGAGCGAGCCTCGAAGTCCGTCAGCCTGAGGTAGTTTCCGACTCAGTGCCTGGCGTCAGCTAGGAAACTCACCGCGCCGTCATGTCGGGGGGCGTCGCGGGACATCAACTCGACTGGGCCTGTCAGGGAACGTGTGCGCGCGAGCCCTGGGGCCGAGAAACGCCGGATTGCTCGCTGTCGCAAGCGGTCCTTAGCGCACTGCGCCCGGAGAAGTCCTGGGATCACGTCATCGGACGCGGGTTCGATTCCCGCCACCTCCACCAAGCCTCAGGTCGGCTGACGTGGACACGTCATGCACCGCAGCGCGAAAGGCGCCCTCCCGTATGCCGGGTGGGCGCCTTTCGCGTGTTCTGTCGACGCGGTGGCCGGTCGCGCCTCAGACGCTGATCGACCGAGCCGGTCCGGGTCCCCACGGCGTGGGCTTGCCGATGGCGTCGACGGGGACGATGTCCTTGCCCATCGGCACGAGCGACACGGGGATGAGCTTGAGGTTGGCCAGTGCCAGCGGGATACCGATGATCGTCACGGCCTGCGCCAGGGCCGTCGTCAGGTGGCCGAGCGCCAGCCACCACCCGAACAGCAGGATCCACACGACGTTGCCGATGGTCGAGGCCGGGCCGGCGCCGGGCTTGTCGACGATGGTCCGCCCGAACGGCCACAACGCGTAGTTGGCCATCCGGAACGACGCGATGCCCCACGGGATGGTGACGATGAGCAGGCAGGCGAGCACACCGGCCGCGAGGTAGGTCAGCCACAGCCAGAAACCGGCGAGGACGACCCAGATGATGTTGAGGATGGTGCGCACGCGAGCGCTTCTTTCCGTGGTGCGAGAGGTGGACCTGGTATGCCGTCAACGCCGGCCGGGACGGCCGGGTTCCGGCACCGGCCTCAGGCCTGATCCGCCGATGCGTCGGCGGGCGCGGGCTGCGACTCGTGTCCGGTCTCGTGCTCGGCGATCTGACGACGGACCTCGGTCATGTCCAGATCCTTGACCTTGCCGACGAGGTCCTCGAACACGGGGGCGGACAGGGCGCCGGGCTGCGCGAAGACGAGGATGCCTTCGCGGAAGGCCATGATCGTCGGGATCGAGGTGATCTCGAGCGCTCCCGCGAGGGCCTGCTCGGCCTCGGTGTCGACCTTGCCGAACACGACGTCGGGGTGGGCCAGTGAGGTCTTCTCGAACACCGGCCCGAACTGACGGCACGGGCCGCACCAGGACGCCCAGAAGTCGACGAAGACGATGTCGTTGTCCAGAATGGTCCGCTCGAAGGTCGCCGCGGTCAGCTCGGTCGTTGCCATGGGTGTGCCAACGGCTCGTGCGTGGGCGCTATTCCACGAGCGGTGCCTAGTCGGCAGGACCGGCGTCGACGAGCTCCCAGGCCACCATGACGCTCGCGCCGACGGAGTGCTCGCCGGCCTCGACCGGCAGCCCACCCCCGGACGCCTTCATCAGCATCCGGCTGTCCATCGCCGCGGGCATCGGGCCGAAGCCCTCACCGCCTCCCTCGACCAGCGCAAGAACGCGACCGAGTCGCGCACCAGCGAGGGCGGCATACTGGTTCGCCTTGGCCTGAGCGTCCTCGAACGCCGCCTCGCGCGCCTGAGTGGCCAGCGGTGTGCGGTCGGCAAGGTCCAGGGTGATCCCGTCGATGACCAGGCTGTTGCCGGCCGCCTCCGCAACCGCGTCGACGAGGTCGTTGAGGTTGGTCAGCTTCCGCACGAGCAGGGTCAACTGGTGGTATGCCGTGTAGCCGGACACCACGCCCTCGTTGGACCACCGGGGCTGGACCGATGCGCTCGTCGAGGAGATGTCCCGGTCGGCGAGGCCGTGCGCCCGGGCGGCGGCGCTGACCTTGCGCACCGTGGCCGCTGCGGCGGAGAGCGCGGCTGCGACGCCTTCGGAGTCACAGCGGATCCCCAGGGCGACGCGGACGACGTCGGGGGTCGCGCTCGCGCTGCCCGACCCGGTCACCTCGACGCGGGACGGACGCGGACCGCGGTGCTCAGGAACTGATGTCATGGCTCACCATACGACGGCGTCTAGCCTGGTGTAGTGCCCAGACGGTGGTTGACCCTTGCCTTCGCCAGCACGCTGGCGGTCCATCTGGCTGCGATCTACTGGCCGCGGATCGACACCCCAGCCGCACCGACGGGAACCGACAAGGTGGTCCACGTCGTCCTGTTCGCCGCGCCCGTGGTCGCCGCCATCCTGGCGTTCCGGAGGTCCTGGCCCGTCGTCATGCTGCTGGCCGCCCACGCGCCGCTCAGCGAGTGGGTGCAGTCTCTCGTACTTCCCGCTCGTGCCGGGGAGATCGCCGACATCGCAGCCGACCTCGCCGGGGTGGCGCTGGGTGTCGCCCTGGGGGTGCTTGGCCGTCGGCGGAGCACGGCCGCCACGCTGGTAGACTAGGTCAGTTCGCCGGGCACCGACCCGGCGCTTTCCGGGCGCACCGCGCGCCTGAGGCACGTCTTATCCGGTCGCCTTGGTGGTGGCTCGAGACGCGTCTACTCGAGTCACCGGAAGTAGCTGATCCACGTCATGCCCACCCCTCAACGTTCCGGCGCGCCCAAGAAAGCCCGCTGGACCACCGCCCAGAAGTCCGCCGCCAAGTCCGGACCCAAGAAGCCGCATCGCGGACAGGCCGCCGCACCGGCCGGCAAGCCGCCGCGCTCGGAGCGTGCCCCGCGCCACGAGCCGCGGTCCGGTTCCAGCGACGCCGGGAGCTCTCGGTATGCCGCCCGCTCCCGTGACGAGCGTCCCCCGCGCGACGCGCGTGGCGAACGTCCGTCCCGCTTCGACCGGGACGAGCGGCCGCGGCGCTTCGACAGGGACGACCGGCCGGCGCGCCCGACCCGCTTCGACCGGGACGAGCGGCCGGCCCGTCCGACCCGCTTCGACCGCGAAGACCGCCCTGCTCGGCCGACTGGCTTCAGCCGTGATGATCGGTCGAGTCGCCCCGCCCGCTTCGACCGGGACGAGCGCCCCCGTCGTTTCGACCGTGATGAGCGGCCGGCCCGTCCGGCTGGGTTCGACCGGGACGAGCGTCCGCGTCCCTTCGACCGCGATGAGCGGCCGGCCCGTCCGGTTGGGTTCGATCGGGATGAGCGGCCGCGTCGTTTTGACCGTGATGAGCGTCCGGCCCGTCCGGTTGGGTTCGATCGGGATGAGCGGCCGCGTCGTTTCGACCGCGATGAGCGGCCGGCCCGTCCGGTTGGGTTCGATCGGGATGAGCGGCCGCGTCGTTTTGACCGTGATGAGCGTCCGGCCCGTCCGGCTGGGTTCGACCGCGAGGACCGTCCCCGCCGCTTCGACCGGGACGACCGGCCCCGCCGCTTCGACCGCGACGACCGGCCCCGCCGCTTCGAGCGCGATGGTGAGCGCCCGGCATACCGGGAGCCGTTCGTCGACCCGGAGAGCGAGCGCCTCGCCGCGGACTCGTGGACCTCGTCGGCCCGCACGCCCGTCTCGACCGGCCCGGTGACGGTGGCCGAGGACAACGGCTTCGCCGCCCTCGATCTGCCCGAACGCCTCGTCGAGCGGCTGGCCCGCGACGGGATCACGACGCCCTTCCCGATCCAGGAAGCGACCATTCCGGACGCCCTCGCGGGACGCGATGTCCTCGGCCGCGGCCAGACCGGGTCGGGCAAGACTCTGGCCTTCGGCCTGCCGATGCTCGCTCGTCTGTTGGCGGACGGTTCGGGTCGGGTCCCACGTCGGCCGCGCGCGTTGGTGCTCGTGCCGACCCGCGAGTTGGCGATGCAGGTCTCCGACGCGCTCGAGCCGCTCGTGCACGTCCTCGGGATGCGGCACAAGCTCGTGGCGGGAGGGTTGTCCTACACGACACAGATCAACGCGCTGGAGCGCGGGATCGACCTGCTCATCGCGACGCCAGGGCGGTTGATCGACCTGCTCGACCGCGGCGCCGTCGAACTCGGGTCCGTCCAGGTCACCGTCCTTGACGAGGCCGACCACATGGCCGAGATGGGCTTCCTGCCCGAGGTGACCCGCATCCTCGATGACGTTCCGAACGACGGGCAGCGGTTGCTGTTCTCGGCGACCCTCGACAACGGGGTGGACCAACTGGTCGAGCGCTACCTCACCGACCCGGTGACCCACTCGACCGACGACGTCTCGGCCTCGGTGACGACGATGCGCCACTTCCCGTTCCTCATCGACCCGCAGCACAAGAAGCCGATCACGGCCGAGCTCGCCAACCGGCCGGGCCGGACCCTGGTGTTCGTCAGGACCAAGCTCGGCGCCGACCGGGTGGCGGCTCAGCTGCGCGAGCTCGGGGTGGTCGCCGCAGCCCTGCACGGCGGTCTCTCCCAAGGCGTCCGCAACCGCGTTCTGGGCGCCTTCCGGCTCGGCACGCTGCGCGTGCTCGTCGCGACGGATGTCGCCGCCCGCGGGATCCACGTCGATGACGTCTCCCTCGTCCTGCAGGTCGACCCTCCCGCCGACCACAAGGACTACCTGCACCGAGCCGGGCGCACCGCCCGGGCCGGCGAGGAAGGCAGCGTCGTCACCCTCGTCCTGCCCCATCAGCGCAAGCAGACCGAGCGTCTGCTCAAGGAAGCCGGCCTCGAGGAGGTGCCGACCCGGGTCGCGCCCGGCGACCAGTTGGTCGCCGCCGCCGGCGGGTCGACGCCGACCGGCGAGCCGGTGACCGACGAGGCGATGCGTCGCCTGCTCGAGCCCGAACGGCGCGGCCCGGCGGGTGCTCGCGGCCCTCGGCACGGCAGCCACGGTGGCTTCCGGCCGCACCATGGCGGCGCTGCCCGCCGTGACGACCGGCGTGACGACCGGCGTGACGACCGTCGCGACGACCGGCGTGCCGACCGTTCCCGGGACGATCGGGGTCGCGCCCCTCGTGACGCTCGGCGGTCGGTGCGAGACTAGGGGCGTGGGCTCCGAGTCGTCCGAGTCATCTGAGCCGACCGGTGGGTCGGCGGCATACCTCGCGGGCAAGTTGCTCGTCGCAACCCCGGCGGTCGAGGGCGATGCCTTCCGGCGTTCGGTCATCCTCATGCTGCACCACGACGGAGACGGCGCTCAGGGGGTCGTCCTCAACCAGCCACTCGAAGCCGCCGTCGACGCGGTCCTGCCCGGCTGGCAAGCCGTCGCGACGGCTCCGCAGACCCTCTTCCGGGGCGGCCCGGTCGGGACCGACTCGGCGATCGGGATCGTCAGCGTCCCCGGGGAGGGCGAGCAGACCCTCGGCATCCAACGGCTCTTCGGCGGCATCGGGGTCGTCGACCTCGACGCGCCGCCGTTGCTCGTCGCCCCCGAGGTTGCCGGGCTGCGGATCTTCGCCGGGTATGCCGGGTGGTCGGGTGGGCAGCTCGAGGGGGAGATCCGTCGCGGAGACTGGTACGTCGTGGACGCCGAGCCCCGGGACGCCTTCAGCGACGATCCGGAGCAGTTGTGGGGGAAGGTGCTGCGTCGTCAGCGGGGCAACCTCGCCTTCGTCGCGCTCTATCCCGACGACCCCTCGATGAACTGACCGTCCGCGCCTGTGCCGAAGGGTGGATGGGCCCCTGGCGCCTGCCCGGGCGGTGGCTACCCTGACAGGCATGACCTACGCCGGTGACATCTCCCCGACCGACACGTTCGCCGCCCTCCAGGCAGACCCGCGGGCCGTCCTGGTCGATGTGCGCACCAAGGCGGAATGGACCTACGTCGGGGTCCCCGACGTGTCCCGGATCGGCAAGGACGCCATCCTCATCGAGTGGGTGAGCTACCCCGGCGGCGTCCGCAACGACAACTTCGTCGACGACCTCCGAGAGGCCGGGATCGCCGAAGGCCAGCCCATCTACTTCCTGTGCCGATCGGGCGTGCGCTCCAAGCACGCCGCCGAGGCGGCGACGGCGGTCGGGCTCGGACCGGCATACAACATCTCGGACGGGTTCGAAGGCCAACTGGACGCGACCCACCACCGGGGCGTCGGCGGCTGGAAGACCTCCGGGCTGCCGTGGCGGCAGGGGTGACCGCGGCGGCCGACGGGACCGGGGCGCGCACCTGGCGCCCGGACACGTATGCCGTGCGCGGAGGCCTCACCCGAAGCCAGTTCGACGAGACCGCCGAGGCGGTGTTCCTCACCTCGGGGTTCGTCTACGACTCGGCGCAGCAGGCCGAGGCGGCGTTCAAGGACGAGATCGACAAGTTCATCTACAGCCGCTACGGCAACCCGACGGTGGCGATGTTCGAGGAGCGACTGCGGCTGCTGGAGGGCGCGCAAGCGTGCTTCGGGACCGCGTCGGGGATGTCCGCGGTCTTCGTCGCGCTGGCGGCCCTGTGCGGGGCTGGTGACCGGATCGTCGCGTCGCGGGCACTGTTCGGGTCGTGCTTCGTCATCGTCGACGAGATCCTGCCCCGGTGGGGGGTCGAGCGGGTCCTCGTCGACGGGGCGGACCTCGACCAGTGGCGGGCCGCACTCGATCGGCCCACTGCTGCAGTGTTTTTCGAGACACCGAGCAATCCCATGCAGGAGCTCGTCGACATCCGAGCGGTCTCGGACCTGGCGCACGCAGTGGGCGCCAAGGTCGTCGTCGACAACGTCTTCGGCACACCGGTGTTCTCCAAGCCGCTGGAGCACGGCGCCGACATCGTCGTCTACTCCGCCACCAAGCACATCGACGGCCAGGGGCGGGCGCTCGGCGGAGCCGTCCTCGGGCCGGCCGACTTCATCGGCGGCCCGGTGAAGAACCTCATGCGCCACACCGGACCCGCGCTGTCGCCGTTCAACGCGTGGGTCATGCTCAAGGGCCTGGAGACGATGTCGCTGCGGGTCGGCCGTCAGCACGACAACGCGCTGGCTGTCGCGGCATACCTCGCGGATCACCCGCGGGTCACCAGGGTGCTGCACCCGTGGCGCGAGGACCACCCGCAGCACGAGTTGGCGCGGCGTCAGATGCTCGGCGGCGGGACGGTCGTGACGTTCGCCATCGATGGTGGCAAGGACGACGCGTTCGCGGTGATGAACGCGCTGCAGATCGTCGACATCTCCAACAACCTCGGCGATGCCAAGTCACTCGTCACGCACCCGGCGACGACGACCCACCGGAGACTGAGCCCGGAGGCGCGGGCGGCGGTCGGGATCACCGACGGGACGATCCGGCTTTCGGTCGGTCTTGAGGATCCCGCCGACCTCGTCGACGACCTGGCAGCGGCGCTGGCGGCCCTGCGCTGAGTGCGCGGGCCCAGACTCGAGCCCGCGCACACGTCAACGCAACAGGTCGCCGGGGCAGATGGTGACGGGGAACGGCAGGTCGGTGGAGAGGGAGTCGGGGCCAGCGGCATACCCGGTCTGCTCGAAGGTGCCAGCGCGCAAGGCCCACGTCGTGATCGACGGGACTGCCGGGTCGAGCACCCAGTAGGCGGCGGTCCCCGCTTCGGCATAGAGGTCGCGTTTGAGGGTGAGATCGATCCGTCGAGTGCTGGGCGAGAGGATCTCGACCGCGAGCAGTGGCGCACGCGGCAGGTCCTTGTCGGTGAAGTCGCCGCGCCGGGCGACGAGCAGGTCGGGAACGACCAGGGTGCGAGGCGACAGAACAACGTCGAACGGTGCGGTCAGGACCTGCAGTCCCTCCGGGCAGGCGTTGACGAGCAGGACAGCCAGGGCCAGTGACATCCGCTGGTGCCGCAGCCCGGGCGAGGGAGTCACGACGATCGTCCCGTCGAGCAACTCGTGGCGGTGCCCGTCGTCGGGCATCGCGACGAGATCCTCACGGGTGAACTCCCCGGTCCTGGCCAGGACGGTCATGGCTCCCATGGTGCCTCCTCACGGTCATGTGCGCGAGTATCTGCGCTAGCGCAGACGGTCGTCGGTGGCTATCCACAGGGCCGTCTCCCGGGGTGGTCGGTTACGGTTGCCGTATGCCGCGTGCCTCCTCGATGCCGCCCGACCCGTTCGAGCCCCTCCCCATGCCCTCCGAACCGGGCACGAGCACCCGCACCAGCGTGCTGGAGCGCGAGGAGACGGTCGTCGAGCCCCAGGTCCAGGAGCCGGGCGACCACGAGCGGTTCAGCCACTACGCGCACAAGGACAAGATCATGGAGGCCATGGTCATGGGCACTCCGTGCGTCGCGCTGTGCGGCAAGGTCTGGGTCCCCAGCCGCGACCCGAACCGTTTTCCGGTGTGTCCCACCTGCAAGGCGATCTATGAGGACGACAACGCAGGCTGGCTCCCCGACGACGAGTGACGAAGGACTGGTGACAACCTGACGAACCGCTGGCGCGTCTGAGGGTCAAGACCAGCCGGAAGGGGGCCGAGATGTCCGACGTGCGGGATCGACGGGTCGCGGTGCAGGACCGGCTGCGAGCCGTTGCCGGCCCGGCCTATCGCCGGGTCAAGCGGGAAATCCAATGGCGGCGGTGTGGTGCCGATCTGAAGCTGGAGCGGGCCGATGCGCGGGGGTTTCCCCATCTGGTGACGACCCCACGAGACCCCGCTCATCCGGCCGCTTTCGGGCTTGGAGCACCAACTCCAGCTCAACAAGGTGACCAACCTGCGTCTGGCCGTGGCCCCACTGGACGGTCGGGTGGTGCGGCCGGGACAACGGTTGTCGGTGTGGTGGTTCGTCCGGGCGCCCACGGCCCGACGTGGTTTCCTCGACGGCCTGGTCCTCGACCAGGGTCGACTCACCGCGGGCGTGGGTGGAGGGCTGTGCCAACTGACCAACCTCATCCACTGGATGACGATCCACACGCCGCTCACGGTCGTCGAGCGGTGGCGGCATACCTATGACGTGTTCCCTGATGCGGGCCGGACCCAACCGTTCGCCAGCGGCGCGACGTGCGCGTGGCCCGCACTGGACCTGCAGATCGAGAACCGGACGGACACGGCATACCGGCTGGGGTTGGCGTTGACGGCGACCCACCTCGTGGGTGAGTGGCGTGCGGACCTCGCGCCGACGCGCAGTTATGTGGTTTACGAGGCGGCGCATGAGATCGCGACCGATCTCCCTGGCCGATTCGTCCGGCGAAACACCCTGCGGCGCAAGGTGTTCGACCAGGCCGGGGCGCAGATCGACGACGAGTTCGTCGTCGAGAACCATGCGTTGATGATGTATCCGCCGTTCCTGCGCAACCGACCGGCGGCGCCGTCAGTCGAGCAGGTCGCCGGGGCGCAGGCTGATCGGGAAGGGTAGGACCGCAGCGAAGCTCGGCCGCGCGCGCGGGCACTGCGGATGCCGGTATGCCGTGCGCAGGCTCCGGGGTTATCCACAGCCCCAGCCCGGGTCGGTCACGCGATGGGCGCGAACTCCGCGGTGAAGTGGCGCAACTGCGGGGGCTCGGCGACGATCCGGTAGCCCGGCAGCGAGTCCTTGATCGCCATGACGCGTTCGGCCACCTCGATGACGTAGTCCATGTGGCTCTGGGTGTAGGTGCGACGGGGGATGGCCAGCCGCACCAGCTCCATGGCCGCCGGGGACTCCGACCCGTCCGGGTGCTTGCCGAACATCGCCGAGCCGATCTCGCAGGAGCGGATCCCGCCATGCTCGTAGAGCGCCACGGCCAACGCCTGGCCGGGGAACTGCAATGGCGGGATGTGGGGGAGCAACGCCTTGGCATCGATGTAGACCGCATGGCCGCCCGCGGGCTTGATGCACGGCATACCCAGTGCTTCCAGGGCGTCCGCAACGTAAGCGGTGGAGCGGATCCGGTAGCGCAGGAAGTCGTGCGAGACGACCTCCTTGAGCCCCTGGGCCAGCGCCTCGAGGTCGCGTCCGGCCAGCCCCCCATAGGTGGGGAAGCCTTCGGTGAGGATGAGCAGGTTGCGACACTTGGCGGCGATCTCGTTGTCGTTGAGCGCCAACCACCCGCCGATGTTGCCCATCGGGTCCTTCTTGGCCGACATCGTCATCCCGTCGGCGAGGGCGGCCACCTCCCGGATGATGTCGGGCACGTCCCGGGTCCCGTGTCCCGCCTCGCGCTCACGGATGAACCAGGCGTTCTCCGCGAAGCGACAGGCGTCCAGGAAGAGCGGCTTGCCGTGTCGATGCGCGATCTCGGACACCGCGTGGAGGTTCTCCAACGACACGGGTTGGCCGCCGCCGGAGTTGTTGGTGATCGTCATCATCACGCACGGGATGTCCGAGCCTCTCTCGCGCAGAAGGGTTTCCAGCGCGTCGAGGTCCATGTTGCCCTTGAACGGGTGCAGGGCGGCGGGGTCCCTTCCCTCGGCGATGACCAGGTCCAGCGCCTCGGCGCCGGTGAACTCGATGTTGGCCCGGGTCGTGTCGAAGTGGGTGTTGGACGGGATGACCTTGCCCGGGCCGGCGAGCGCCTGGAAGAGGATCCGTTCGGCCGCGCGGCCCTGGTGGGTGGGGATGACGTGCTCGTAGGGGAACAGTTCCCGCACCGCGTCGCGGAAGATGAAGTAGGACGGGGACCCGGCATACGACTCGTCACCGTGCTGGATAGCAGCCCACTGGTCGCGGCTCATCGCGCCGGTCCCCGAGTCGGTCAGCAGGTCGATGAGGACGTCGTCGGCGTGCAGCTGGAAGAGGTTGTATGCCGCCTCCTGCACCTTCCCGCGTCGGTAGTCGGCGGTCGTCATCCGCAGGGGCTCGACCGAGTGGATGCGGAAGGGCTCGATGACGGTCCGGAAGGGTGCGTCGGCGTTGGCGGTCACGAAGGGAGACTGTATGCCGATCAAAACCCTTTTCGTCAGGCCCTCAGACCTACTTTCTTGGGCGGTCAGGTCACCACAGGCGGGCGCACGAAGACGCGCCAACCCCAGGCAGCCAGGTCCAGGCGCGAGCCGGCGCGGCCGCGCAGTGGTGAGCCGTCGAACGCGTCGACCCAGGGACCCTCCTGCGGTCCGGAACCGAACGTGACGGTCCGGTGGGATCCGCTGAAGTTGAACACGCCGAACACCCCGTCCTCGCCCTGGGCCCGGACGAAGGACAGCACGGCGCTCTCCATGTCAGTGGGGACCTTGACCATCCGGGCGCCCCAGGCCCCGTTCCACAGCGCCGGGTGGGCCTTCTTGAGCGCGAACAGGGTCCGGTAGAGGGTCCCCTGAGGGTCCTCGCGCCAGACGATCTCGTCCTTGTCGAAGAAGGCGAGCCGCTTGTCGAAACCGGCCTCCTGGCCGTTGTAGATGAGCGGCATCCCCTCGCCGACCACCGACAAGGCGATGGCGGCCTCGCGCATCGGACCGAACTGCTCGAACTCGGTCCCCTCCCAGGCGTTCTTGTCATGGTTGGAGACGAACATCATCCGGATCGCGTCTCGCGGCCAGGACGACTCGTTCCACGCGTAGAACACGTGCAGCGCCCCGACGTCGGCCTTGCCCACGGCGATGTGGTGCATCGCCTCGTTCCAGGACCAGGCATAGGTCATGTCGAAGGCGGCGTCGTGCAGGTCGCGGGCTTCCCACTCGGCGAGCATGAACACCGGCTTGATGGCGTCGAGCTCCGCACGTGCCCGTTCCCAGAAGTCGCGCGGGACGAATCCGGCGACGTCGCAACGGAACCCGTCGACATCGGCTTCCCGCACCCAGTAGCACATCGACTCGGTCATGTAGCGCCGCAGACCCTCGTGGGAGTAGTCCAGGTCGATGATGTCGTCCCAGTCCCACCAGGGGGTCGGTCGGAAGTCGCCCTTCCAGTCGCGGGCGTACCACTCGGGGTGGTCGGTGACCAGGTGGTTGTCCCAAGCGGTGTGGTTGGCGACCCAGTCGAGGATGACCTTCATCCCGAGCGCGTGGGCAGCCCCGACGAACGAGCGCAGATCGCGCATCGTCCCGAACTCCGGATTGATCTCCCGGTAGTCGCGCACGGCATACGGGCTTCCCAGGCCCCCCTTGCGTCGCTCCTCCCCGATGGGGTTGATCGGCATGAGCCAGATGATGTCGACGCCGAGGGCGCGCAGGCGGGGGAGATGGTCACGGGCGGCTTGGAAGGTGCCTTCCGGCGTGAACTGCCGCTGGTTGAGCTGGTAGATCGTCGCGGTCTTCGCCCAGGCCGGGTGGGTGATGCGAGATTCCGGGGCAGGCGTGTAGGGGGACTTCGCGGCGGGGTCGTTCACGAGGAAAGCGTATGCCGCGTCAGCAGGCGTCCTCGTCGAGGTGGGGCCACGCTGCGGGACGAGCCCGATGCCGGGGGTGGCGCACGCAGGGCCGGCGGCATGCGAAGGTTGGACTATGACGCAGCCTTCCGGGTGGTACGACGACCCATCGGATCCCAGCCGTCTGCGCTACTGGGACGGCATCCTGTGGACGGAGCGCACCGTCCCCAAGCAGTCGCCGACCGCCTCCGCCTCCACGATCGGGCATGCGGTCGACCCGTATGCCGCCGCACCACCCTCGGCATACCCGCCGGCGTACCCACCCGGCCAGTCGCCCTACCCGCCCGGTCAGGGGTCCACCCCGCCGGGTCAGGCACCCTACCCGCCCATGACACCCACGCCGTATGGTCAGCCGCCCGCGGGTCGGGACTACGGAGCCGCGCCGACCTACCAGTGGCGCCCGATGGGGCCGACCACATCGGACGGCACGCCGCTGGCCCAGTGGTGGCAGCGCCTGCTGGCGTCCATGATCGACGGGATCGTGGTGACCATCGTCGGCGGGATCCTGGCCTTCCCCTGGCTGCGTGACTTCTTCGTCTGGTACTTCGACTTCGTCCAGAAGAGCGCCGCCGGACCGTCGACGACCGACATCACCTCGATCTTCAGCGAGATCTCGACCGAGATGGCGCGCTTCCTTCTGCCGATCACGCTGATCCAAGCTTTGGTGGCCTTCATCTACCATGTGACGTTCCTCACCCGGAACGGAGCCAGCCTGGGCAAGATGGCGCTCGGCATCCGGGTCCGACGCACCGGTCGGCCGGGGCGGCTGACCCTTCTCGACGCCGCTCGACGCCAGGCGCTGCAACTGGTCCTGACCCTCGTGGGCGTGGTGCCGATCGTCGGGTCGATCGCCGGGCTGGTCAGCTATCTGGACCAGGCGTGGTTGCTCTGGGACCCGCGCCGCCAGTGCCTGCACGACAAGATCGCCGACACCGTGGTGGAGCAGAAACCGCCCCGCCGCTGACGCGACCGGGCGGCATACCGGCCTCCGGGAAGTCTCCCGGGTCAGCCCCAGCGGGTGAGGTCGGCGCTGGGAGACTCCGTCGTCCCTCGTGGGTGCGGAAGATGAGGGAGGTCTGCACGTGGACCACCCCGGGATGACCGGACAGATGGTCCAGGACCACCCCACGCAGGGTGTCCGGGGACTGGGCAACGAGGTGGACGAGGAAGTCGTCGGCGCCGCTGACGTTGTAGGCCGCCAGCACGCCCGGCAGGCGCGACACGTGCTCGCCGAACTCGTCGACCCGGCGGCGGTCCGTGCCGGCCAGCCGGACGGCGATCATCGCCTCGATGGGGTAGCCGAGCTTGGCGCGGTTCACACGCGCCGTGAAGCCGGTGAGGATGCCTCGGGACAACAGTGATCGGACCCGGCCGATGCAGGTGGACTCGGCAATCCCGACGGCGCGAGCGATCTGGATGTTGGGCAGCCGGGCGTCGGCGACCAGTGCGTCGACGATCGCCCGGTCGATCTCGTCGACGGACGACGGCGTTCGCGGCGGGGGTCCCGGTGGGAGGGGGCGAGGGTTGTTCGGCACCAGCCCACTCTAGAGAGAATCAGTCGCAGAATCCTCGACAGACGGCCAACACATGGGGCAGATCTGCGGGACTCTAGAGGGAATCTCGCAGATTCCCGACACTGAAGTATGCGCGCAGACACCTTCGCCGTTCACGCCGGCCGCGAGGACCTGGTCGCCCTCGGCGTCCACGTCCCGCCGATCGACCTGTCGAGCACCTACCCGATCACCGACCTCGATGCAGGCGGGGCGGCATACGAGACGCTGGCTATGGGTGGCCGCGGTGAGGACGCCGCGACCCTGGTCTACCAGCGCCTGTGGAACCCCAACGTCGACCGTCTCGAACGCGCCCTCGCCCGGCTGGAGGGCACCGAGGAGGCCGTCGCCTTCGCCTCCGGGATGGCGGCTTTGACCGCCACCCTCATCTCATGCGTGGCTGCCGGCACGCCGCACATCGTCGCGGTCCGGCCCCTGTACGGAGGCTCCGACCACGTCCTGGCCACCGGACTGCTCGGCACCGAGGTCACCTGGGCGACGCCGACCACGATCGGTGACGCGATCACCGACCGCACCGGCCTGGTGCTCGTCGAGACCCCGGCCAACCCGACGCTGGATCTTGTCGACATCGCCGCAGTCGTCGCCCAAGCCGGCCGGGTGCCGGTCATGGTCGACAACACCTTCGCGACCCCGATCTTGCAGCAGCCGCGTCGCCAGGGCGCGACCCTCGTTCTGCACTCGGCGACCAAGTTCATCGGTGGTCACGGCGACCTGCTCGGCGGCCTCGTCGCGGCGAGCCCGGAATGGGCCGTGCGCCTGCGTCAGGTGCGCGCACTGACCGGAGCGCTGCTCTACCCGCTCGCGGCATACGACTTGCACCGTGGCCTGCAGACGCTGCCGGTGCGCGTGCGCGCCCAACAGGACAACGCCATCGCGTTGGCCGGGTGGCTCGCGGAGCACCCGGCCGTCGAGAAGGTCCACTACCCGGGTATGCCGGGTGCGGACCCCGCGGGCCTGCTCGGCCGGCAGCTGGCCGGCCCGGGAGCGGTGCTCGCGGTCGCCATGCGCGGCGGTTTCGACGCGGCGGCGGACCTCGTGCAGCGCACCCGCCTGGTGACTCACGCCGTCAGTTTGGGCGGCGTCGACAGCCTCATCCAGCACCCGGCCAGCCTCACCCACCGGCCGGTGGCCGCCGAGGCCAAACCGCATCCCAACGTCCTGCGGATCTCGGTCGGTCTGGAAGACGTCCGGGACATCATCGCCGACTTCGACCAAGCCTTTGCCGCGGTTGCCGAGCGTGAGCTCGTCGGGGCGGGTCGGCTCTAGCAGCTAACGGGTCGGGAGGACTCGGCCACTCACCTCGCCGAGTCCGATCCGGCTGCCGTCCGGCCCGGGAGCCCAGGCCGTCATGACGACCTCGTCACCGTCCTGCAGATAGGTGCGCGGCGAGCCGTCAGCCAACTCGAACGGCTCCGCCCCGCCCCACGCCAGCTCGAGGAACGACCCGCGCTGCCCTTTGTCCGGGCCGCTGATCGTGCCGGAGCCGAACAGGTCACCGTCGCGGATGCTGGCCCCGTTGACGGTCATGTGGGCGAGCATCTGGGCGGGTGACCAGTACATGTCCCGGTAGTCCGGCCGGGTGACGACGGTCCCGTTGACGCTCACCTGCAGGTGTACGTCCAGCCCGTATGCCGTCCCGCCGGAGCCCTGCGCGCCGGTGCCGGTGCCGCGCAGGTAGGGCAGCACCTCTGGGTCGCCCTCCTCGCGGGGCAGGTCGATCCGAGCGGCCTCGAGCGCCACCATCGGCGTGACCCATGCCGAGATCGACGTGCAGAAGCTCTTGCCGAGGTAGGGGCCCAGGGGGACGTACTCCCAGGCCTGGATGTCGCGCGCCGACCAGTCGTTGAGGATGACGACGCCGAACACGTGCTCGCCGGCCTCGTCGACACTCACGCGCTCACCCATCGTTGTGGCTCCGCCGACGACGTAACCGAGCTCGGCTTCGATGTCCAGCCGGACGCTCGGGCCGAACACGGGCGCGGGATCCTGCGGGCCCTTGCGCTGACCGCTGGGCCGGTGGAAGTCGGTGCCCGACACGACCACCGTGCCCGAGCGACCGTGGTAGCCGATCGGCAGGTGCTTCCAGTTGACCGGCAGGGCGGGGGAGTCCGGCCGGAAGATCTTCCCGACGTTGCTCGCGTGGTGGGCGCTGGCGTAGTAGTCGACGTAGTCGCCGACCTCGATCGGCAGGTGCAGGGTCACCGCGTCCAGCGGCAGCAGGTGCCGCTCGATGACGCTCCGGTATGCCGGGTCGCTCAGCACCTCGGTCAGCCAGGCCCGCCCGGCGGCCCAGGCGATGGACCCCTGCCCGAGGAACGGGTTGAGCGACGGTGCCGACCAGACGCCGCCCGCGGCATACCCCGCGGAGATGGACGCCCGGGAGGCGTCCAGGACGAGGTCGCCGATCCGGACACCGACACGGCGGCCGGGGTCGGTGGCCGTCGAGAAGATGCCGTAGGGGAGGTGGTGGATGCCGAACGGGTGGTCGGCCGGCAGGTCCAGCCAGCTGGTGGCGGTCATTCGTGCTCCTTGTCGATCAGGTCGAGGGCGGCCAGCTCGCTCAGGGGGTCCAGGACGGTGCAGCATCCGTATGCCGTGAACGCCCACCGCACCCGTCCCACCTGCTCGATGGTGAGCCCGGTGAGTAGGTCGGCCAGCGGGGCAGCGTCACGTTGGGTGAGCAGATCGGCGACGACGGTCTCCGGGGCGCCCTGGGCAGCGACGTGCACGGCGGCCAGGACGTTGAGCAGGCCGTGTTGAGGGCCGTGCGGCCCGGGGTGGTCGGCGCGCACGACGTGGTGCAGGCCCCCGGTGAGCTTGAACGGGAGGTCGCGTTCGAGGCACGCGACGAGGAACCGGGCCAGCTCAGCTTCGTCCGGCCAGGCCCACACCTCTGTGGCTCCCGTGCGGAACTTGGCCTGTACCAACGGGTTTCGGGACGTCTGGCGAGACGTGGCAGCCACCCGGTCGAGCGCGGCCACGAACCCGTCGCGAGGGATCTCGACGGTCACCGGGACGCCGAGCCCCACCAAAGACTCCCAGTCGGCAGCGGCTCCGACCTCGACGCCGGCCACCTCGACGGTGCTGCCTACGAGCGCCGCGACTCCCTCGCGGAGCGGCTCGACCGGCATACCGGGGCGGGCGATCAACCCGACGCGAAGGTGGGCTTGACCGGCGAGTTCGCGGACGTCCGCGGCCGCCGTCGCCGGGACCAAAAGAGGGCCCACACAAGGCCGGTATGCCGTGCGGGCGAGGTGCTCGGACACCGCACGGGGGAGCGGGGCCAGGCCCGGGGGGAAGACGGCCGCGTCGTCGATCAAGCCCTGCAGGAGGGCTCGCGGGAGCCGGGATGACATGGTTCGCAGGCTAGTCCACGTGGTCGGCAGGGCGCGGGTCTCCGTGGCGCAACCAACCCGCGGAATCCTGCGGTGCTAGCGCACCCCGACCAGGCGGTGCGCTCAGCCCAGTCGTGGGGCGCCGACGAGGTCGGCACCGGCCCCGGCCAGTTGCTCGAGCGCCGCCGCTGTCGTGTCGGCTGCCACGCTGGCGGTGAGGTGCAGCAGCACTCGGGTGTCCAGCCCGGCGGACACGGCATCCAGAGCCGTGGCTCGGACGCAGTGATCCGTCGCGATCCCGACGACGTCGACCGCCTCGATGTCGTGCTCACGCAGCCAGCGCGCGAGGTCGGGACCGGGGGTGCCGTCCGCGGTCACGGCATACCCCTCGAAGCCGCTGTATGCCGCGCGGTCCCGGCCCTTGCGGAACACGGCGTCGGCCGCGGCAAGCGCCGGTTGGACGGCCGGGTGGAAGGCGGCACCGGCGGAGTCGGCGCGACAGTGCACCGGCCACGAATCGCGGAAGTCCGGCGGGTCGCCGAAGTGCGGACCGGGGTCCTCGTGCCAGTCCGCGGTGGCGACGACGGCGGCATACCGGTCCGGATGCTCGACGAGCCAGTCGGCGATCGCAGCGGCGACGTCGGCGCCCCCGGCAACCGCGAGCGAGCCGCCCTCGCAGAAGTCGTTCTGGACGTCGACGATGACCAGGGCGCGGCGAGTGAGCGACATGGAGGCGATTATCGACGTTTCCCCATGCCTCGAGGGCGAAGAGTACGGTCCCACGCATGACCACCCTCTCCCGCCCGTTCGGTCGCGAAGGCTCCCGGCTCACCCGCTTGGCCGGTTCCGTCGTCGCCGGGCTGGTCGCCGGGGCGGTGGCGGCCGGCGGCCAGGGCCTGGCGTTGGGGGGCGTCATCGGGTGGATTGTGGCGGCCGGGCTGTTCAGCGTCTGGACCTGGCTCGTCGTGGGGCGGATGTCCGGACGGGACACCCAGACCCACGCGACGCGAGAGGACTCGACGCGGGTGGTCACCGACCTCGTCCTGCTCGTCGGCAGCGTCGCGAGCCTGCTCGGAGTCGGCGTGTTGCTCGCCTCGCAGAAGGGTGACGGGCCCCCGTGGGAGGCCGTCGTCGGGGTCCTATGCGTCGCGGTCTCGTGGGTGCTCGTCCACACGGTCTACCTGCTGCGGTATGCCGCGCTCTACTACTCGGGACACGGCGGCGGGATCGACTTCAACCAGCAGGCACCGCCGGACTACCGCGACTTCGCGTATGTCGCGTTCACGTTGGGGATGACCTACCAGGTGTCCGACACGTCGATCACCAGCTCGGAGATCCGTCGAACGGTGTTGCGCCACACGTTGTTGTCCTACGTGTTCGGCTCAGTCATCCTCGCAACGACGATCAACCTCGTCGTTCAGTTGGCCAGCAGCCCCTCAGGGTGAGCGCGGCGGTGGGACGGTCAGTCGGCGCAGGGCCGGCGCGTCCGCGACGGGGACCAGGGCATGCCGACCGGAGTCGCGCCGGTCGGCATGCCCGTCGAGGTCAGGGGTAGGTGACGACGTAGGCCGGGGTCCCGGTGTTGCTGTTGTCGACCTGGCTTCCAACGTCGTTGACCACGTGTCGGATCGTGCCGGCGCCGAGATTGACGGTCAGCACGTGGGTGAGCACGACCCCGTCCCGGTTGGGCACCTGGAATCCGTGTTCGGTGACGATGGCGGGGTTGTTGCGGTTGTAGACATACGAGCCACCGCCCCACAGGTGGTGACTGCGGACGTCGTCGCCCACGGCATATCCGGCGTAACCGAGGGTGCCGTCGGGCTGGGTCCAGTCGGCCTGGGTCGGCGGGTCGTAGGGGAGCTCGTTCTGGTAGAGCACCACGCGGCCCCGCTCACCGGTCCAGATCGTGTTGTGCTCTTGGAAGTGCTCGACGAACAGTCCCGTGGCGGTGACGTCGTCACCCGTGACGATCACCCCGTTGGCGGCGGTGTTGACGGTCCACCGGTCGGTGTCGCCCACGGCTCCTGCGGTGAAGTCCTCCACGCCGTGATCGGCCCGCCAGACCCAGGTGTGATCGATGAGGACGTTGTCGCTGTCGATCCTCATGGCGACCTTGGTCTTGCCGATGTGCGGACCGCCGACGCGAAGATAGACGTCTGAGAGGGTCAGCGGATCGGCGAGCGTCGAGGAGTCGGGTCGCGCCCCGTTGGCTCCTCGGGCCCCGGCGCCGCCGACGGTGACGAGGGCCTCGGACTCGGTCGTCCCGGCGTCCACGGTCACCCCGGCCACGACGATGCCGGCGCGATCGGCGATGACCAGTGGCGTCGCGCCCCCGACCGAGGTCAGCGTCGGATGGCCCAGGCCGAGGACGACCGTGCCGGCCCGGGCGATGGTGATGCTGCGAGCGATGTCGTAGACGCCGGGCGTGAACAGGAGGTTCTTGCCCCGCGCCAGGGCGGCCGTGATCGACGCCCAGGAGTCACCGGGTCGGGTGATGTGGAAGCTGGTCAATGGCAGGGTGCGCCCGCTCGAGGAGCCGGATGACCACGAGATGCCGCTCGTGTCGGCGGCTGCGGCGGGGACCTGCACCTGCCAGGTTCCGGCCGGGTCGACGAAAACGAACGGCTTCTCCCGGCTCAGCGGGGTCCGGGCCAGCGTGGTGTAGGGCGGGTTCGGGAAGGCGCTGTCGTCGGGGGCCCCGACCACGCCGGAGAACACCTGGTTCCACACCCCGTTGGTCCACACGCCCACCTCACTGTTGCGGGTGAGCCACTGCTGCTGCGAGCCGTTGATGACCACTCCGGCGCGGGAGTCGGCGATGAAGCCGCCGCTGGCATACTGCGGGCCGGCGGTGCAGTAGTCCATCAACGACAGGTTGCCGCCCTGGACGTCGACCCGGCGCATCGAGACCGCCTGGGACACGGCCCAGAAGTTGGACGAGGCGCGGCACCCGTCCTGGCCCGCGCCGTTGATCCTGATCGTGAGGTTGCTCAGGGTCCGCCAGAAGTTGTTCAGGGCGATGCAGTTCGACGTGCCGCCGCCGTCGAGGCAGCGGTTGTAGACCTCGACCTTCCCGTTGATGACAACGTCTCCCGGCGCCGCGCCGAGACCGGCGACCTCCGTGTAGTAGCCGACCTTGACGTGCAAGGGAGCGGCATCGGTGCCGTAGGTGCCCGGCATGAACAGCAGGCTCCAGCGATCGGTCCCCATCTCGTTGTCGACCTGCGCCGCGTGGATCTGGTCGACGGTGGCCTGGATGTCGGATGTGGGCATGCTGGGGTCGAAGACAAGGACGTGATCGCCCAGGGAGGGCGTCGATGCGGCCGCAGTCGGTGGCGCCATGCCGGCTAGGGCCAGCACGCCGGTGGTCACGGCCGTCACGGCTGCCCTTGCGAGGGTGCGTCGTTGCGGGGGAATTCGGAACCTCAGGTGGGAGTGGGGGTCCATGAGATCGCTCTCCTCGGTCGGGCGGGCTGATCGACGCCTCAGCCAAGCAGCAGGACAGCCCCCCGGCAAGCGGTGCCCGGTGCGTGGTCGTCGCGAGTCAGTCCACGTAGACCGTGGGGATGCACACGTCTCCACGCTGCAACTGCAGTGCGGTTCGCGGGAGTTCGTCGCGGGAGCGTTCGTGGCGGGCCCGCGCATCGTCCAGGTCGGCCCGGCTGACGACCTCACCCGCACGGACCAGCTCGACCATCAACGGTCGGTCGTTGCCGTCGTTGGTGGGGGTTTCGCCGATGCCGACGACTTCCGCCTCGGCCCGCCCGTCCGGTCCGATCCGACGTAGGGCCCACTTGCGGCCACCCACCGACCGCTTGTCCTTACTCTTCTTGGCGACCGGCTCGAGCTGCCCGGACGCGCCCTGCCGGGCCACCAGCTTGTAGACCATCGACGAGGTCGGGTGGCCCGATCCGGTCACCAAAGCGGTCCCCACCCCGTAGCCGTCCACGGGCGCGGACCCGAGGGCCGCGATCGCGTACTCGTCCAGATCCGAGGTGACGATGATGCGGGTTCTCTTGGCGCCCAAGGCATCCAGCTGTGCCCGGACCTCCCGGGCCTGGACGAGCAGATCGCCCGAATCCAACCTCACCGCACCGAGGTCCGGTCCGGCCAACTCCACAGCCGTCCGAACCGCCTCGGGGACGTCGTAGGTGTCGACGAGCAGCGTCGTCCCGGCCCCCAGCGCGTCCAGTTGCGCGGCGAACGCCTCCCGTTCCGAGTCGTGCAGCAGGGTGAAGGCGTGCGCGGACGTCCCCGTCGTGGGCACTCCGAACCGCCGTCCCGCCTCCAGGTTGGAGGTGCGCTCGAACCCCGCGATGTATGCCGCGCGGGCCGCCGCCACGGCCGCCTCCTCGTGGGTGCGTCGAGACCCCATCTCGATGCACGGCCGACCACCCGCTGCCGAGGTCATCCGCGAGGCCGCTGAGGCGATCGCGCTGTCGTGGTTGAGGATCGACAGCACGAGGGTCTCCAACACGACTGCCTCCGCGAAGGTCCCCTCGACCACCAGAACGGGTGAGCCGGGGAAGAAGCAGTCGCCCTCGGCATACCCACTGATGTCCCCGCCGAATCGGTAGCCCGCCAGCCAATCGCAGGTCGCCGCATCGACGACCTTGCGACGGCGCAGATCCGCGACCTCGGCCTCCCCGAACCGGAACCGTTCGATCGCCTCCACCAGCCGCCCCGTGCCGGCGAGCACGGCATACCGGCGTCCCCCCGGCAACCGCCTGGTGAAGGTTTCGAAGACGCAGCGGCGATGCGCCGCCCCGCTGCGCAGGGCGGCCTGCAGCATCGTCAGCTCGTAGTGGTCGGTGAGCAGGGCGGTGCTGGGCGTCACATTCAGCAGCCTAAAGTGAGAACGTGACGAGCGCGCCGGTCAAGGAGCCCGAAATCATCTCGGAGCAGAATCTCGAGCCTGCGCTGCCCTGGATCACCCTGGTCTGGAACGACCCGGTCAACCTCATGTCGTATGTCACCTACGTCTTCCAGACCTACTTCGGCTACTCGCGCGCCAAGGCCGAGAAGTTGATGATGGACGTCCACGTCAAGGGCAAAGCCGTTGTCTCCCACGGCACTCGCGAGGCGATGGAGACCGACTGCATGGCGATGCAAGGTTTCGGGCTGTGGGCGACCTTCGAGAAGGACCAGTGATGGCCCGCGCCTTCCGACGCAAGGGCGACCGCTTGGTCGGCAAGCTCGACGAGGCCGAGCGGCTCATCGTCGCAAGCCTCATGGAACAGACGCGCTCCCTGCTGGCTCCCGACGTCGCCTCCACGGGGGACGCCTTCGCCGACCTCATCGCCTCCCTCGAGTCTTCCGTCGCGACCCCGGAGGGTATGCCGCGTGGCACCGACCCGGGTGACCGCGACCCGGCCCTGGCCCGGTTGTTGCCCGATGCGCACCGCGGCGATCCGGCCGTGTCCGCCGAGTTCAGGCGGCTCACCGAGCAGGACCTGCGTCGGCGCAAGAGCGACGGGTTGACCGCGGCGATCGACGCCTTGCGCGGGGTCACCGAGGGTGATCGGGTCAGCCTGGACCAGCCGACCGCGCAGGCCTTCGTCGTGGCGCTCACCGACACTCGACTGCTCATCGGGGAACGGCTCGGACTGCGCACCGAGGAGGACGCCGAAGCATTGGAACTGCAGTTGCGTGCCGATCCCGACAACCCGGTCGCGTATGCCGCGGCCGTCTACGACTTCCTCACCTGGCTGCAGGACAGCCTCGTCGGGGCCCTCATGGGCAGGCGGCTGTTTCCCTGAGGGTGTGACCGAGGTGACCGGGCGACGATTGGGGGGCGCGCGGCATACCTCCTTATCCTGAGTCCCGTGGGCGACGCGCCGATCGGGATATTCGACTCGGGCTACGGGGGACTGACCGTGGCCCGGGCGGTCCTGGACCAGTTGCCCCACGAGTCGTTGATCTACTTCGGGGACACGGCACGCACGCCCTACGGGCCGCGGCCGATCGGCCAGGTCCGCGAGTTCGCCCTCGAATGCCTTGACCACCTCGTCGACCGCGGGGTCAAGGCCCTGGTCATCGCGTGCAACACGGCCAGCGCCGCGATGCTTCATGATGCGCGCGAACGCTACGACGTGCCGGTCGTCGAAGTGATCCGGCCGGCGGTGCGCCGAGCCGCAGCGGCGACGCGCAGTAACCGGGTCGGGGTGATCTCGACGCTCGGCACCCACAACAGCCGGGCCTATCCGGACACCTTCGCCCCCGCCCCGCACATTGCCGTGACCTCCCAGCCGTGCCCGCGGTTCGTCGAGTTCGTCGAGAGCGGTGTCACCGGAGGCGAGGAACTGCTGGCTGTCGCAAGGGAATACCTCGCGCCTCTGCAGGAGGCGGAGGTCGACACGCTCATCCTCGGGTGCACGCACTACCCCCTGCTCACCGGTGTCATCTCCTATGTCATGGGCGACCTGGTAACCCTGGTGTCCTCGGCGGAGGAGACCGCGAAAGACCTCTATCGCGTGCTCGCCGACCAGGGCGCCCTGCGTCCAGACGGCTTGCCGGCCCCGCGCCATGAGTTCGTCACGACCGGAGACCCGGCCGTGTTCACCCGCTTGGCGCGGCGCTTCCTCGGGCCTGAGGCCGCGATTGAGGCGCGTCGCGAGGACGTGGCTCCGGGATGAGCGGGATCGACGGCACGACCGGGAGGCCCGGGATGCGGCTGACGGTCATCGGGTGCTCGGGGTCGTTCCCAGGACCCGAGTCTCCGGCGTCCTGCTACCTGCTGCAGGCCCACCACGAGGGGCGCACCTGGAGTGTCGTGCTCGACCTGGGCAGTGGGGCGCTCGGGCCGTTGCAGCACCACATCGACCCGACCACCCTGGACGCGGTGGTCCTCAGCCACCTGCACGCCGACCACTTCCTGGACCTCTGCGGGCTCTACGTCATGCAGCGCTACCACCCGCACGGGTTCCAGCGACCGGTGCCAGTCTGGGGGCCGACGGACACACCGCGACGCGTGGGACTGGCCTACTACGGCCACGACGGGACCGAGGTGTCCGAGTTCGCGTTCACGCCCGTAATCGACGGGTCCCGCTTCCAGGTGGGTCCGTTCGCCTTCACCGCGCTGCGGGTCAACCACCCGGTCGAGGCCTACGGCTATCGGATCGAGTGCGGCGGACGGGTGCTCGCGTTCACCGGGGACACCGATGCGTGTGACGCGCTGTCGATCCTGGCCGCCGACGCGGACCTCATGCTCGCCGACACGGCATTCGTCGACGGGCGGGACGACGAGCGCAACATCCACATGACCGGTTCCCGGGTCGCCCAGGCGGCGCTGGACGCTGGCGGCGTGCAGCGGATCATGCTCACCCACATGCCGGCCTGGAACGACCCGCAGGTATGCCGTGCCCAGGCCGCCGCCGTCTGGCCCGGTCCCGTCGACGTCGCCGTCCACGGTCTGGTCGTCGACCTGTAGTCGACTCACGCCGTCACCGGACGGTAAGGCGAACGGGCGGGGGAGCGGGCGGAATACCGACGTAGTCTGTCCGCCGTGACCACCGCTTCCCGCCACGACGGCCGTGCCCCAGACCAGACCCGCGAGGTGCGCATCACGCGCAACTGGCTCGACCACGCCGAGGGGTCCGTGCTCGTCGAGTTCGGCCGGACCCGGGTGCTGTGTGCGGCGTCCTTCACCGAAGGCGTCCCGCGCTGGCTCAAGGGCCAGGGCAAGGGGTGGATCACCGCGGAATACGCCATGCTGCCGCGCTCGACGAACACCCGCTCGGACCGCGAATCGGTCAAGGGCAAGATCGGTGGCCGCACCCACGAGATCTCCCGGCTCGTCGGCCGTTCGCTGCGTGCGGTCATCGACACGAAAGCGTTGGGGGAGAACACGATCGTCCTGGACTGTGACGTCCTGCAGGCCGATGGCGGCACCCGCACCGCGGCGATCACCGGGGCGTGGGTGGCCCTCGCCGACGCGATCGCCGACGCCAAGGCCCGCGGGCTGCTCAGGCCCGACGCGGCGCCGCTTACCGGGTCGGTGGCGGCTGTCTCGGTCGGTGTCGTCAAGGGCGAGCCGGTGCTCGACCTGGACTACCCCGAGGACTCGACCGCCGAGACCGACATGAACGTCGTCATGACCGGCGACGGCCGTTTCGTCGAGGTCCAGGGCACCGCCGAAGGGGAGCCGTTCGACCGTGACCTGCTCGGCCGCCTGCTCGACCTAGCCACCAAAGGCTGCGCGGATCTCACCGCTGCCCAGCACGCCGCCCTCGCCGCCGACGCTCGCCGCCGCGGCTGACGGCATACGACAGGAGGTATGCCGTGACCCGCCGCCTCGTCCTCGCGACGCGCAACGCCCACAAGGTGGGGGAGCTGCGCGAGATCCTCGCCGACGTGCTCGCTGATCTCGACCTGGACATCGTCGGGTTGGCGGACTTCCCGGACGTGCCCGACGTCATCGAAGACGGCGTGACCTTCGCCGAGAACGCCCTGCTCAAGGCACGTGCGGTCGCGGCAGCAACCGGGTCGCCTGCGCTGGCAGACGACTCGGGGCTCGCCGTCGACGTCCTCGGCGGGGCTCCGGGGATCTTCTCGGCCCGTTGGTCCGGTCGGCACGGGGATGACCGCGCCAACCTCGAGTTGTTGTTGGCTCAGCTGTCGGACGTGCGCGACGAGCACCGCGGCGCCGGCTTCGTCTGTGCCGCCGCGATCGCGCTCCCTGACGGTCGGACCCATGTCGAAGAGGGTCACTTCCGCGGGACGCTGACCCGAGAGCCGCGCGGCAGCAACGGTTTTGGCTACGACCCGATCCTGCTCGTCGACGGGGACACGCGCACCTCGGCGGAGCTGTCACCCGCCGAGAAGAACGCGGTCTCGCACCGGGGCACAGCGTTCCGAGCCCTGTCCGATGCGCTGAGGGAGTTGCTGGTCCCATGAGCGCCGACCCGCCTGGACCGGCGCACCAACCCGCGGGGACGCCCGGGTCGCTGCCCGTGCCGGCGTGGGAGGTGGACGACCTGCCCGAGCCGCAGGGTGAGCCCTTCGGCCCTGGCGGGTGGGCCGTCGGCAACCTCGGGTATGCCGTCGACGGCCTGGTCGCCGGTGTCACCGGGCTGCTCGTGGCCGAGGCCCTGGACCTCGGGCTGACGTTCGTTGGCTGGGTGAGCGGCAACGCGTCGGGACGCTCCCCGCTGCTGGCCGTCGGGGCCGCCTTCGTCGACCTCACCCCGGCCTGGCTCAAGGAGTGGGCGGTGTCGAGCTTCGGCACCGGCGACAAGGCCGTCCTCTTCGCTGGCATGGCGATCGTCCTTGCTCTGCTCTTCGCCGCGATCGGCATGGTGGCGCGCACACGGCATACCGTGGCGGCGGCTCTGGTCGGCGGACTTGGGGTGCTCGCCCTGATCGCCCTGCTGACCCGGGCTGGCGCGTCGCCCACCGACCCGATCCCGCTGGTCGTCGGGTTGGCCACGACCGTGTGGATGCTGCGGCGGATGGTCGCACGGACGGCCGTCGACGGGCCCAGTCGACGCGAAGCCCTCGGGCTCGCGGCCGCCGCTGCCGGCGTCGCGCTGGCCGAATCGGCCCGTGGATCCGGCGGGGTCGCGGCGGCGAACGCGGGGGCCTCGCGCGCGGCCGCTGCACCGGTCCCGACTGGCCTCCCTGCTCCGACGTCGGCGGGGGCCGAGGTCGGCGTGCCCGGCGTCGCGCCGTGGGTGGTGCCTAACGACTCCTTCTATCGGATCGACACCGCGCTCGTCGTCCCGCGGCTGGCGACCGAGTCGTGGCGGCTTCGGGTCTATGGCGAGGTCGAGCGTGAGGTCACGCTGACCTGGGCGCAGCTGCTGGCCAAGCCGCTCATCCAGCGCCACGCGACGCTCGCGTGTGTGTCCAACGAGGTCGGTGGCCATCTCGTCGGCAACGCGTTGTGGACGGGTTGGCCGGTGCGCGAGCTGCTGCGGGAGGCCGGGCCGAAGGCGGGCGCTGACATGGTGCTCTCCCGCAGCGTCGACGGTTGGACTGCTGGCACGCCGCTGGAGGCCCTCACCGACGACCGCGACGCGCTGCTCGCCGTGGCGATGAACGGTGAGGCGTTGCCGTTCGAGCACGGCTTCCCGGTGCGGTTGGTCGTGCCTGGGCTGTATGGCTATGTCTCGGCGACCAAGTGGGTCACCGAGCTCAAGATCACCCGGTTCGCGGTCGACATGGGCTATTGGACCCCGCGTGGCTGGTCGGCGCTCGGCCCGGTCAAGACCGCCTCCCGGATCGATGTGCCCCGCTCGGGTGCCCAGGTCTCAGCCGGTCGGGTCGCGGTGGCGGGGGTCGCCTGGGCCATGCACCGCGGCATACAGGGTGTGCAGGTGCGGGTTGACGACGGGCCGTGGGCCGACGCGCGGTTGGCGACCGAGCCGACGATCGACTCGTGGCGGCAGTGGGTCTACGAGTGGGACGCGACCCCGGGGTCGCACGTGCTCACCGTCCGCGCCCGGGATGGAGCCGGCGAGTGGCAGACCAGTGTGCAGACCCGCTCGGACCCCGACGGTGCGACCGGCCATCACTCGGTGACCGTCCGCGTGGGGTGAACGCGATGGCTAGAGTGGTCGGCGCGCGCGCGTGGCGGAATTGGCAGACGCGCCAGATTTAGGTTCTGGTGCCTTCGGGTGTGCGGGTTCGAGTCCCGCCGCGCGCACGATCGGTCAGCGGATGCCATTTCCGTCCCTCCCACGTCCCATGAAGGCGCCGATGACGGCGCCACCGCTGTCGCTGGGACAGCAGCAGCGGCGCCGTCATGGGCGCCGTCATCGGGCGCGGGCTCAGCGGGTCGCGGCCGGGTCGAAGCCGAACGGCAGCTCGAGCCGGTGCGCACCCATGAGCGCGGCGTCACCCAACACCTCGCGGGTCGGCGCGTCGGCGACGATCCGGCCCTCGGAGAGGATGACCGAGCGCTCGCACAGCTGCAGGGCATAGGGCAGGTCGTGGGTGACCATGAGGACGGTGACGTCCAACCCGAGCACGATCTCGGCGAGCTCCCGGCGACTTGCCGGATCGAGGTTGGACGAGGGCTCGTCAAGGACAAGGATCTCCGGCCGCATCGCGAGCACCGTCGCCACCGCGACCCGACGCCGCTGCCCGAAAGACAGGTGGTGCGGAGGCCGATCGGCGTATGCCGTCATCCCCACCACCGCGAGCGCCTCACCAACGCGGGTTTCAAGGTCCGCACCCCTCAGGCCGAGGTTCGCCGGCCCAAAGGCCACGTCATCGCGGACCGTTGGCATGAACAACTGGTCGTCGGGGTCCTGGAAGACGATGCCCACCCTGCGGCGGATCTCGGGCAGGGTGTCCTGGCGGACCGGCATACCGGAGACCTCGACCGAGCCCACCCCAGAGCCGGCGTCGCCCCCGAGGATTCCGTTGAGATGCAGGACGAGGGTCGTCTTGCCGGCACCGTTGGGCCCGAGCAGGGCCACCCGTTCGCCGCGGTGGACGTGCAGATCGACCCCGGTCAGGGCGCGTGTGCCATCGGGATAGGCGAAGGTGAGGCCGCGGACGTCGAGCACCGGAGTCGTCATCGCCCCACCACTCCCCACAGGGCGGCGATCGCGGCGACGGCAGGCAGCGCCGCGGCGGCCATGACCTCGGTGCGCCGCACTGCGACGACGTCAAGGGCGGGCAGCGACCCGGCATACCCGCGCGAGAGCATCGCGAGGTGGACCCGTTCGCCGCGTTCGTAGGACCGCACGAACAGCGTGCCCAGCGAGCGCGCCAGCACCGGCCAGTGCCTCGGCGAGCGCGCGTCGAACCCACGGGAGGTCCGGGCGATCGACATCCGGCGCAGCTCGCCGGCGACGACCTCGACGTAGCGGACCATGAAGCCCATGATCTCCACGAGCTGACCGGGCAGCCGCAGCCGCGTCAGCCCCGCGAGCAGGTCACGCGGCTCGGTGGTCGCTGCCAACAGCAGGGCGGTGAGCACGCCGAGGGTGCCCTTGGCCAGCAGCGCCCAGGCGGCCACCAATCCGGGCTGCGAGACGCTGACGCCGAGCAGGTTGGTGCGCGGGCCGGTCGCGACGAACGGCAACAGCGCCGCGAAGACGACGAACGGCACCTCCACAACGAGCCGCTTCATCAGGTATGCCGCGGGCACCCGCGCCGCCCGGATCGCCAGCAGGAGGGCGGCGAGGTGGACGGCATACGGCCACGTGGCCTCGCGCGGGGTGGCGACGACGAGCAGGACGAAGGCGAGTGCCGAGACGATCTTGAGGTGAGCCGGGAGTCGGTGGATGACCGAATGCCCGTGGTAATGCAGGGCGTGGCCGTGGTCAGCGCCCACGCGTCGCACCCGCCGACCGGCGTCGTAGCGCCCAGGTGAGCGCGAGCGCGACGAGGAGGACCAGGGCAACCCCGAGCAATCCGCCGGGGCCGTCATAGGAGAGCACGCCCTGGCGTTCGACGGCCTGACCGGCGATGCCCTGCTCGGTGGCGACCCGCTCAAGCCCGTCCGGGGCGCTGGAAGCGAACCGGCTCAATACACCGGCGACCAGCAGGGCGAAGCCGATCCCCGCGAACCACCACACGCGAGTGCGGACATTCACGGCCGGGCCTCGGCGGACTCGGCCACCCCGAATTCGGCGGCAACAGCGGCAGCCCGAAGGCGACGAGCCCCGTGGACCAGGTCGGGTCGGACGACGACAACGCTGCCGACGACCAGCGCCGTGAGCACTCCCTCGCCGATCCCGATGAGCGAATGGATGCTTGCCATCGCGGCAACCAGCGTTCCGGCGTCGATCGGCGCGGTCCCGCCGACGGCGAACAACCCCGCGAAGCTCAGCGCCGCAGCGGGGACCGAGACGAAGCCGCCGAGCCCGGCCGCGAGCGGCACCGAACCGACCCGGCGGGGGAGGGCGAGCAGGGCAAGGCGGAAGGCGGCATACCCGATCCACACGGCGACCACCCCCATGAGGGTGACGTTCGTGCCCAGGGCGGTGAGCCCGCCGTCAGCGAACAGCAAACCCTGCACGAGCAGGACGACGGTGAGGCACAGGGTCGCGGTCCACGGGCCCACGAGCACGGCCGCGAGCGCCGCCCCGATGAGGTGGCCTGACGTGCCCGCGCCAACCGGGAAGTTGACCATCTGGGCGGCGAAGACGAAGGTCGCCACGAGGCCGGCCAACGGGGCGGCCCGGTCGTCCAACTCGCGCCGAGCGCCGCGCAAGGCGAACGCCACTGCGGCGGCGGCCACGGCGGCGGTCGCCAGCGACGTCGGCACGTCGAGGAAACCGTCGGGCACGTGCATGGACTTCTCCTGGGGGCGGGCGTGGCCCGCGAGGCGGGGTGGCGGGGTACGGTGTGCAGCAGGGGCGGCGGTTGGGCCGACCCGATCATCCTACGACCTTATTGCAAATCATTTGCAATAACTGACCCGCGGGGAGACACCGTGACGACCCGGCTGCAGGTGGGCGACGCCGCCCCCGAGTTCACCCTCACCGACGACGCCGGGCGACAGGTGTCGCTTGCCGACTTCCGCGGGCAGCGAGTCATCGTCTACTTCTACCCGGCGGCGCTCACCCCCGGCTGCACGACCCAGGCGTGCGACTTCTCCGACTCGCTCGACGCCCTCACCGCCCAGGGGTATGCCGTGCTCGGCATCTCCCCGGACGCCCCCGCCAAGTTGGCGAAATTCCGGGCCAAAGAAGGGCTGACCATCGCCCTGCTCTCGGACCCCGACAAGGCGGTCCACACGGCATACGGGGCCTATGGCGAGAAGAAGCTCTACGGCAAGACGGTCGTCGGGGTGATCCGTTCGACGTTCGTCGTTGACGCTGACGGAACGGTTGCTGATGCCCGTTACAACGTCAAGGCGACCGGCCACGTGGCCAAGCTGCGACACGACCTCGGTCTGTGACCGCGCGGTCGCATTAGGCTGAGCCGAGAAGAACGAAGGGAGCGCTCGATGAGCGAGCAGGGTCAGTCGGTCGAACAGCTCCAGGCGCAGATCGAGGCGGCTCGCGCCCGACTGTCCGGCACCATCGACGAGTTGGCCTATCGGGCCCAGCCGCAGCAGATCGTCGCCCGGCAGAAGGAAGCCGCCAGGGCCTCGCTCATGCAGGCGACCCATGACGAGGACGGTGCGTTGCGCACTGAGCGGATCGCCGCTGTGCTGGCCGTGGTCGCCGCCTTGGCCATCGGGCTGGGCCTGCTGCGTCGGCGCCGGGGCTGAGCCCGGCCGGATTGTTCGATGGCTCCTCGTGCCGCGTCGGCGGCCCCTGCTGCTGACCGGCTGCCCATCCGCATGCTCTTCGATCGGGTCCTGGTCTCCGTCGACTCCGAGAAGGGGGGAGCGGACCTCGGGCGGTGGCATCCTCATCCCGGCGACCGCCTCAGTCGGCAAGCGGCTGTCCTGGGCTGTGGTCGTGGCGACCGGCGGCAACGTCCGCCAGGTCCAGCCGGGTGACCGGGTGCTCTTCGACCCAGAGGACCGACACGAGGTTGAGTTGCAGTCGAAGGGCTACATCCTGTTGCGCGAGAAGGACATTCACGCCGTCGCGGCCTCGCGCGTCGACGACGGGAACACCGGCCTCTACCTCTGAGGGTTCGTGTCAGCTCGTCATCTGGTCACCGACGCGCCCCCGGTATGCCGCGAGGGCGGCTCCCGCAGGAACCGCCCTCGTCTGGTGCACCGCCAGGGATTCGAACCCCGAACCCAGTGATTATGGTCTAGTCCGTTCACGGGTTGTCATCCTGCATCTCTGAAGCGATCATAACCGCAGGTCAGATGCCTAGTGAGGGCTCCCGGACCTGTTTGCAGCATCACGCGGCGTACCCTGTAGTCACGTCACTACAGGGAACGGTATGGGGAACGATCCCGATACTCACCCACGTCGAAGGGAAGTGAGCATGCACACCTTGAGAACCGCCGTCCACGTCGCTCACCTGGACCCAATGACTGGCTTCGGGGTGCTCGTGCGGCCAGCGCTGGGCGACGACCTGAGAAGTCCCTTCACCGACTACACGCTGATCGACGATGTGCCGACCATGTGCTTCGGACAGAGCGTGCAGCAGACCGATTGGGACTCGATGATTCGGCAACTGGACCGGCTCGGCTGGGAGCCGATGGAGGATGACGAGGTGGACGACGTGCCGCTATGTGTTGGCGTGACCGCGACCGGTTGCGAGGTCGTCGGGCTGTATGGCCGTGAGCCGATCCTTGACGATCCCTGCCTTGAGCAGATGACGGCGGCTGAGGCGGAACTGAGGGCGCTCGCTGGCCTCGCGTAGATCCCGCGCGAGCACCAAGGGGCACGGCGCTTGACGCCGTGTCCTGGTCGGTGCTACGTTGGAAGAAGTGCTTTCGAGCAGCAAAAAACAATGTCAAGTCCGACAAGACGAACGCTACCACAACGGCATCCGGGCCGCAAGCCGGGCAACTAAACAGCGACGGCAACGGCCCAGCGGTCCGCGCCCCTAACCCGAGAGGCGGTATCTCTCCGATGACCAGTAACGACGACGACGGCTGGATGACGGGGGCGCAAGTGGGTCGACTGCTGTCCCTGGCTCCGGGGACCCTCAACAACTGGCGTGCCCTCGGGAAAGGGCCGCGCTACGTGAAGCTTGAAGGTGGGGTCGTGCGCTACCCCCGGGCCGGGGTGCTGGCCTGGATGGATGCCCAACGCGCTGGGCGTGCCGCATGACCGCCTGCTCAAACTGCGGCTCAACCCGCACCCACTCCGACCGGGTCGGGTGCTGCACCGGATGCCGGCGGCTGTTCGTCGGCATCCGGGCGTTCGATCGGCACCGGTCGTGGACGACCGGGCAGGGGCGATGCCTAGACCCGGCCACGGTCACAACTGCCAACGGTGCGCCGATCTTCGACGCGGACGACAACGGCCACGGCACCCCGGCCTATCGCCTGAGCCGAACCGACGCTGAGCGCCACCGACTGGCCGCGCGCCTGGACACGATCAACCATCCCGGGGTCGCGCTGGAAGCGCATCCCGAGACGGAGGGGTCACCCAAGTACTCGACCACCTCCCAGGGCGCATCCGTGGCCGGACCCGGTATGGATTTTGGCCGTTTGGCGGGGTTGAGTCGCGTGCAACTGCGGGCTGCCCCGGCTGGGGCCGTCGTCACGTCCACCGTGAGCGGTAGACCAGTGGTCTTCACAAAGTCCGGCGATGGGGCCTGGCGCTCGGGCCTGTCCGGTGCGAAGGCGAGCGAATCCAATCTGGCCCGGTGGAACGCCGTGCCCGTGGACGGCGCTCGGGAGTTGGCCGCATGACCCTCCCACTCACCGACATGGCCCCGCGACTGTGCGAGCGCTGCGGGGATACGAGGCCCGAGGTCGAGTTCTGTTGGCGCCAACCTCGCAGGGATCGGCGTGGGACGGTTTGCAGGGCATGCCGGTTGTCCGCTCGTCGTGAGCGGCGGGCGGCTAGGTGACCTCCCGCGCAGCTGGCTACTTCGAGTGGCGGGACGCACTGGCCAACGCGCGCGGCGTGAGCCTGTCGCTGCGGGGTGCCATGTCAATCATGGCCACCTACGCGACCACGGAGAGCGGCGGCGACGTGCGTCCGAGTCTGGCGCGAGTGGCTGCAAGGACCGGCCTCAGTCGGTCGGCCCTGTCGCGGCATGTTGCCGACGCGGTCGCGCTGGGCTGGCTGGAGCGGGTTCAGGATCGGAGCGCGGACGGCAAACCATCCGTGTACCGGCTAACGGTGCCAGCGGGCCTGGACAGGGGGTGCCCTCCGGCACGGCAGGAGATGTCCTCTGGGGTGACAGGGGTGTCGCAGGACGGTACAGGGGGTGTCGTAGACAGCGACACAACCCCTTCATCTACCCCTGACCTGACCCCTTCAAGAACCCCTACAGATACCCCTTCAGCCGGGTCATGCCAGCACCCGGACTACTGCGGCGACGCACTGTGCGGGCTCGTGGACTTCATGCCGCCCGACTAGGCCCGGCTGGGGCCGAAGGCCCGTTTGTAGCAGTAACCGACCTAGGCCAATCGGCCTGGCCGGAAGAATCAAGCGAGGGAGACCCCTTACCAATATGCCCACTACCCAAACCAGTCCCCAGGAGGACTACGCGAAAGCCGTTGACCTTTTGGCTCAACGCCAGGACGAACACCTTGCCGCCGAGACTGCCGTGGACGAGTTGCGCTCCCGGCTGCGCTCGGGCGATGACAAGGTGACTGCCGCCATGCTGGGCAAGGCGGATGCCGAGGTCGAGCGAACCGGCCTGCTGTCGATCGCCGCCGAGTCGGCCCTTGCCCGCGCGCGGGCGGCCTTGCCGCTGGCGACGACGTTTGCGGATGCTCTCGCCGCCGCGCTCGACCGAGCGGGCTTCCCTGTGCCATCGGTGGTCGTGACCAGGGGCCAGCCAAACCCCGACCCCCAAGATTGGCCGATTCTCACCGTGGAGCCGAGGTCGGAGCCGACCGAGAACGCCATTACGGGCACGATCGACGGGGAGGCATTCATTCGATATCACAAGACTGACCTGCACCGAGTCATCTCGGCGAAGGAAGTCGAATCCGCCCTTCGGTCGGTCGGCTGGCGGGTTGACATATCTGAACAGTCGGGTGGCATTCGCGTGCTGGCTGCACCCCGCCAAGGCTTCGCCTATTCGTCTTTGCCGCTGGTCGACCCCCGGCCCGTGGCTGATGTCGAGCGCGCCGTTCATCGGGCATTCCACGGTGCAGCGGTGGAATGGGCGACGGCCTATACGGGGGTGACGGACCCGGGCCAAGTGACCGACGTCTACGCCACCACGGCAGGGCCTCGCCCGAATGCGATGATCCATCGGGTGGACGTGAAGCGGACCGGTGAGACGGCCCAGGAGGGCCAGCGCTTGGTTACGTTTGCAACCGAGGTTGTAGTCTCACCGACGTCTGCCGCTGGCATGGATTCGAGCGAACTTGCGGCGCTTCTTCCCAGCCTCGGCCGCGCCCTCGTCGGTCGGCTAATCGAACAGGTCGGCGTGGTGACCGAGGTGGCTCATACGCCGCAGGGCGGATCGGTGAAGACGTCCGGCTCAGTGGTGCGAGGCGACATGAGCCCTCGAATCTACCGGGGGACCCTTCGCGTCGTGAGCCGCTGATAGAGACTCCGCTAGGGCTGCCGTGCCGGGCAAACCACACAGCCCTAGCGGCCCTACCGAATGGCCCTGGGTCCTCGTGCCCCGGGGCCATTCGGCGCTTCACCCGGGCGGCTGACGTGGCCTCGCTGACCGGCATACCCTAGGGGGTATTTCGACCCTAGAACCGTCCCCGAACCCGAGCCGCTATGACGATCCGGTGGAGAGTTGGCGGGGCCATAGGGGGTCACCCCCCACCCCCAGCCCAGCGAGAAAAATTTGAGGCGCCAAGGGCTCGGCCTATGCCGAAGACACCGGACTATGCCAGATGAGCGCGCAAGCAACAATCGCCCAAGCGAGCCCAACAGACAAGATCACTCCGCCAACCGGAACGGAGAGCCTGACGAAGTCAGGCCCGAGCCCGCTGAACGCGATGCCCAGCAAGATAACGGGTAGTGCACGCGCATCAAGTTCGGTGGCCTTGAGGGTCATTTCGTCAAGACGCTGATGTACCTCTCCCGTCTTCGCCTCGCAATCCGCCCCGACCGCCTGAACCAATGACTCGGTGTCGGTCCTTAGTTGGCGTAGGTCTCTTTGCAAGGTTCCTATTTCTTCGTCATGCTGTCGGGTCCGCTGATCGAGAATGTCTAGTTTGTGGCTCACGTCCGCTTCCTCTGCCCAGCCGACCAACGCGCTAGCGGTCGCGTGTGAGCGGATGGTTATCGTGGCGCCAACGGCGTGAGTGGTCTTCCCTCCGGCGGGCCGAACCCAAGGCAGCAAGCGCCAAGCACGCTTGGCAGCCTCGGTTGTGTGCTGCCAAGCCGTGGTGAACGCTGCACGAGTGCCGCTTGGCGAGACACTGAGCGCACCCAAGACGGTGATCACGAGGCCAACCCAACGAGCCACGTCCACAATCGCGGGTGTTGGACATGTGCAATCCATAGGCTCATTCTCGGGCACAGAAGCCCAGGGGAGACACTCCCGGGGTGCCGCCTGAACGCGCCCCAGGAATCACCCCTACCCGCTCGGCCCGGCTCGGCTAAAGCGCGGTCTACGGCCTACCCCGGCCGCTCAATCGGGCGTTGGGGCGGGCCAACGCCCGCGGGTTATCGGATCTGTCGCCAGGGGGCAGCGCGGGCGCGATCGAACCCCTATAACCGTTCCCTGTGTTAGTGTCTCTGTATGGCGCGAGGGCGACGGCTGGAGCCGGGCGAGCGGGGTTCGGTGGAGTTCACTGTGCAGCGGAGAAGCAAGGAGACCGGGCGTTGGGTCACGGTCGACCGCTATCGCCAAGGGGATCGGGTCAGGGCTCGGTGCTACTTCCGCCGCGCCAACGGTGAACCGGGCGAGGTCTGCCGGTTCGCTGCGACGAAGGTAGCCGCCGCGCTGGCTATCGAGGAGTTCTTCACGACCTCCGAGGCGACGGCGGATCACCTCAGTCGGGGTATGGCGGTGGCAGACGCGGGCTCGGTCTGGCTGCGAGAGATCGAGCGCGCCGACTCGAACCTGTCGACTGCCACCCTCACGGCATACCGTGGGGCTCTTGACCGATACGTCCGAACCGAGGGCAGCGCCATTGGGCAGTTGACCTTAGGCCAGTTGACCACTGCCAACCTGCGGGCGTTCCTGCAAGGAGTGGCGGACGGACATGGCACCGGAACGGCGAAGATGGTCAAGTCGGTGCTGTCCGGGGTGCTGAACCTAGCCATGACAGACGGGGTGCTTGCAGCGAACCCGCTGCTGGGGATTCGGGCCGTGCGGCAGGACAGCGCCAAGGCTCGCGACAATGCTCGGGACCACCAGCGGGCGTTCACCCGGGCTGAGCGTGACGAAGTGCTGGAAGCCCTCTACGAGCGTGCCGGGCTGCCAGCCCTCCCCAGGACGAGGAATACCCGCCGCACGACAGCCGACCTTGTCGCTTTCATGGCCGGAACCGGGTGCCGAATAGACGAGGCCCGGCGATTGCGCTGGGAGCACGTCAGCCTGACCAAGGCCACGGCCAACATACCCGGCACGAAGTCAGCGGCGGCTTTGCGGCAGGTCGCCTTACCGGCGTGGCTGGTGGAGCGGCTGCGAGCACGCCGGGCAGAGGTGGGTCGGTCCGGGCTCGTGTTCTTCAGTCCGCACACCGAGCCACCCGGGCAGATCGCGTGGGATCGAACCAACTCGGGAAAGGCTGTTCGCGCCGCACTCGACTACGCGGGTGCATCGTGGGCCGTGCCCCATACCTTCCGGCGCACTGTGGCAACCCTGCTGCACGAGGCGGGCGTACCCCTCGTGCACATCGCTGACCAACTCGGCCATGCCGATCCCACCATGACGGCCTCCGTCTACCTAGGACGCGATCAGATGACGGGTCGCCCTGCGCTGGCGAAGGTGCTCTGAGCACGCTAACGAAGGCACGACAGGGAACGGTATGGGGAATGACAGTGCCCCCGACCTGCTACCCGTTGGGTATCTGTGCAGGTCAGGGGCACTCTTGGTGCACCGCCAGGGATTCGAACCCCGAACCCAGTGATTAAGAGTCACTTGCTCTGCCATTGAGCTAGCGGTGCGGGCCGAGCCGAAACTCTACACGCTGGGTCGGGCGCGGTGGAAATCGGTTGCCACGAGGGCCTCACCGGCGCTTGCGACGCGCTTCCCACACTCCGGTGAGCGCCGCCAGGGCCAAGAGGCCGCCACCGAGGTAGAGCCAGGTCATGCCCTCCTGGGACTGCGACCCGGAGGCAACGGCGGCCGCTGACGCGGGAGGCGACGACGCCGGTGGCGTGGCGGGGGCGGCGGTCGACGCCGTGCTCGATGCCGACGCGGGTGAACCACTCGGAACGGCGACGCTGGGACTGGTGGACGTCGTCGGCGTCGGGGTCGCCTGACCGCGGACCGTGAAACGTGTCTCGCCCGAGATGGGATGTCCGTCAGCGCTGACCACGCGGTAGGCGATCCGATAGGCACCCGGGCCTGGGTCGGCGAGGGTCGCGCGCAGGACTGGCCCCCCCACGATGGGGGAACTCAGCGCGATGACCGTGCCCGCTCGAGTCAGGGCCAGCTGGGTGAACTTTGGGTTGATGTCCTCGTTGAAGGTGAGGACCAGCTCCGTTGGGCCGGCATCGAGGGTCGCGCCGTCGGCGGGCACCACGCTCACCAGGGCGCTGTGCGCGGGAGCCAGGGACACGGCATACGGAAAGGGCGTCGTCAGAGCGCTGGGAGGGGCAGCAAGCGCGACGGGAGATGCGCCGAGGCCCGCGACAGTGAGTGCGACACGGACGGTCGCACCGAACACCAGACGTCGAAACGTCATTGGGGTCGCCCTTCGCCCACAACCAACCGACTTACATGGGGTGAGTGACGGGACTTGAACCCGCGACACCCGGGACCACAACCCGGTGCTCTACCAGCTGAGCTACACCCACCATGGCCTGGCCTTGGGAGCCACGCACAGCCGCCTATCGTACCGGGTCCGCGGTGGTGGTGTTGACCGGCGGGTGGACGACGACATGGCGTTCTCCGAGGGCGCGTGCCGTTGCCGAGTCGGGACCGGGCGGGGCGACGAAAACGGCTTCGCGGTAGTAGCGCAGTTCGGCGATCGACTCCCGGATGTCGGCCAAGGCCCGGTGGCCCCCCGATTTGGTGGGCGCGTTGTGGTAGGCCCGGGGATACCAGCGGCGGGACAACTCCTTGATGGACGAGACATCGATGACCCGGTAGTGCAGCCAGGCCTCAAGCTCGGGCATGTCCCGGGCGAGGAACGTGCGGTCGGTGCCCACGGTGTTGCCGGCCAGGACGGCCTTGCGCGGCTCCGGCACCCACTCGCGGATGTAGGCGAGCACCCGTTCTTCGGCCTCGCGCAGGGTGATTCCACCCGCCAACTCGGCCAGCAACCCCGAGGTTGTGTGCATGTCGACGACGAATGGATCCATCTGGGCCAACGCCTCAGGTGGTGGGGCGATGACCACATCGACGCCCTCACCCAGCACGGTCAGCTCATAGTCGGTGACCAGGGCCGCGACCTCCACAAGGGCATCGGCCTGCAACGACAGCCCAGTCATCTCGCAGTCGATCCACACGATCCGGTCCACGAGTGATCGGTCAGCGCCGTTCGCGCTGTTGGCAGGGCTGGCGGCTGGGGTTGTCGAGTTGGTGGTGACGCTCACCGCACCAGCGTAGGGGGCCGGGGCGGGTGTTCGGCGCTGCACTAGTCTGGCGCCCATGTCGACAGGGGGGCTCGGTGCAGCCGAGCTGGCAGGACGGTCCGCGCGGGGACAGCGGCGGTTGGCCGCCGGGGACGGCGGCATACCCTGTGGTGGGCTCGACCGCACCCAACCCGACGGGCCGCCCCGGGCGGCGCAATCTGCTCACGACCGGGGTCATCATCGCGGTCTTCCTCATCGCCATGGCCGCCCTCTCGGTCTTCTTCAGCGTCGATCTGGGCCTCGAGAGCACTCTGGTCGCCGCGACGGTCGCTGCGGTCCCGGTGCTCATCGTCGTGCCGGTCTACCTCTGGGTGGACCGGATGGAGGCCGAGCCTGTTCGCTACCTCGTGTTCGCGTTCCTTTGGGGTGCGCTGTGTGCGGCGGTCGGGGCGATCCTGCTCAACACCGGGATCCACGTGCTGCTCACCGCGGCCCACGCGGCCCACGCCGACGAGGTGAGTTCGGTCGTCAGCGCGCCACTCGTCGAGGAGACGCTCAAAGGGGCGGCCATCGTGCTCATCGCTTGGCGTCGCCGGCGCGAGTTCGACGGCGTCATCGACGGGATCGTGTATGCCGGTATGGCCGGTGCCGGGTTCGCCTTCAGCGAGAACATCCTCTATCTCGGGCGAGCGTTCGGCGAGGCTGGCGCATCGGGGCTGACCGAGGTCTTCTTCCTGCGCTGCCTCATGGGCCCGTTCGCGCACCCGTTGTTCACGGCCTGCACCGGGATCGGGATCGGGCTAGCCGTCACGGTCGCACGGTCGGCGTTGGGGCGGGTCGCCTTCGGCCTCGTCGGACTGGCGTGCGCCATGGTGTTGCACGGGATCTGGAACCTCAGCGCCGCCCTCGGGACCTACCTTGAGGTCTACTTCGCCTTTCAGATGCCGGTGTTCGCGGTGTTCCTCGTGATGTTGGTCGTGTTGCGCCAGCGGGAGCAGAGCGTCATCCGGCGCCACCTGAGTGAATACGCCGACGCCGGGTGGCTCACGCGCGCCGAGGTCGGCATGGTGTCGTCCCTGTCGGCTCGCCGCTCCGCCCGGACCTGGGCTCGGAGCCACGGCGGCCGGGCGGCGTTGCAGTCGATGCGGGCCTTCCAGGACAGTGCGAGCGCACTGGCCCTGCTGCGGGCTCGGATCATCCGGGGCTCAGCCGGACCGACTGCCACCGCGCAGGAGCGACAGTTGCTCGAGGCGGTCACCGCACATCGGGCGGTGTTCGTCGGACCGCCGGTCGGGCAAGGGCGCGGCATACACTGGGGCGCCGGACCGTCGGGTGCTCCGTCGGCCCAACTGCCCTCGTAGCACAACGGATAGTGCAGCGGCCTTCTAATCCGCAGGTTGCAGGTTCGAGTCCTGCCGGGGGCGCGCCAGCGCCCACGGCAGAAGGCAACAGGGGCTCGAACGTCAGTGAGAGCCCCGACGGGGGCGCGCCAGCGCCCACGGCAGAAGGCAACAGGGGCTCGAACGTCAGTGAGAGCCCCGACGGGGGGCGCGCCAGCGCCCACGGCAGAAGGGTTTTGGGGGGCTTAAAGGGTTGATGATCCATGCGACACACCCGGTCTGGGGCGTGTCGGGGCCGCATGTGTTGAGCCGGACCGAGGGACTTGGAAGGATGCGCCTGTGACCGGAGCGAGCCCAGCGCCCGGTGAGCTGTCAATGCTGCTCGCCGCGGTCAGCGGGCTGCGCGACCAGGTTGAGGCGTCTCGCCTCCCGTTGGCGCTACCGGATGCGCTGTCGGCATCCAGGTCCGGGTGGAGCTGCTCCAGCAGCTCGACGACTACGTGATCCCGCGGTTGAGTTCGTTGGATGCGCCGCTGTTGGCGGTGGTGGGTGGGTCGACGGGTGCCGGGAAGTCGACGCTGGTCAACTCTTTGGTCGGGCAGCGGGTCACCAAACCGGGCGTGTTGCGCCCGACGACGAGGTCACCGGTCCTCGTCCACCACCCTTCTGATGAGCATTGGTTCGTGGATACCCGCGTCCTGCCGGGGCTGGCGCGGGTGCGCGGTGCGGACCTGACTGAGGACCCGTCCGCGGTGCGCCTCGTTTCGACCGACACGCTGCCAGCCGGGCTCGCACTGCTCGACGCACCCGATATCGACTCGGTGGTCGCGTCAAACCGCGACCTCGCCGCCCAGCTCCTGTCGGCAGCCGATCTCTGGTTGTTCGTCACCACTGCAGCCCGGTATGCCGATGCCGTCCCGTGGTCCCTGCTCCGTCAAGCATCCGAACGGGGCACGTCGGTTGCGATCATCCTCGACCGGGTGCCCCCGGAGGCGATCGGCGAGATCCGGGACCACCTCACCTCGATGCTCAAGGAGCAGGGCTTGGCATTGGCCCCGCTCTTCCCCATCCCGGAGGTTGCGCTTGGCCCCGAGGGTTTGCTCGGTGAGGACGAGATCGGGCGGCTCAAAGGTTGGCTCACTGCGCTGGCCAACGATGCGCGGGCGCGGGCGCTGGTGGTGCGGCATACCCTCAGCGGCGCCTTGGACTCGATCGACTCGCGGATCGCCGTGCTAGCGGAGGCGACCGGTGAGCAGCAGGCGGCCACCAACGCGTTGAGCCGAGTCGCGGATGCGGCATACGCGGAGGCATCCGATGGCGTCCGCAAGGGGATGCTCGACGGCACGCTCCTTCGCGGTGAGGTTCTCTCGCGGTGGCAGGAGTTCGTCGGGACCGGGGAGTTCTTCAAGCAGGTGGAGTCCGCGGTGTCCCGCGTGCGCGACCGGATCACGGCTGCCGTCAAGGGTCAGCCCCCGCCGGGCCAGCAACTGGGCGAAGCGCTGCATTCGGGGGGTCGCCGCGCTGGTCACCGCCGAGGCAGCCGCGGCGGCGTCGCAGGTGGCTCGGTCCTGGCGTGGTATGCCGGGTGGTCAGCTGCTGCTCGACGGCGCACCAACGTTGGCCGCGCCGTCTCGCGACCTGACCACCCAGGTCGAGACCCTGGTCCGTGAGTGGCAGGACGACGTCCTGGACCTGGTCCGCAACGAGGGCCGCGATCGGCGCACCACGGCCAAGGTCGCGGCATACGGGGTCAACGGTCTGGGCGTGGTGCTGATGTTGGTGACGTTCGCGCACACCGCTGGACTCACCGGCGCCGAGGCCGGGATCGCGGGGGGCACGGCGGTCTTGGGCCAGAAGCTGCTCGAGGCGATCTTCGGCGACCAAGCGGTGCGGTCGTTGGCGGCCAAGGCTCGCGGGGCGCTGCTGGAGCGCGTGGAAGAGCTGTATGCCGTCGAAGCAGGCCGCTACCACACGGCCATCGACGGCGTGTCGGTGGCGCGCGACCAGGGCCGGAAACTGTCGGCGGCCGCCATGGGTGTCAGGGCGGCCCGATGAGCCCCCTGCGGATGGGCAGCGCCCAGGTCCCGGTCGTCACGGCAGCGGAGTTGGCTGATCGGGCCGCGGCCCTGTCCGAGGCGTGCGCCGAGGGGGCCCGCGAGCTCGAACCGGCCGTGGTCGACCAAGCCGTCAACCTGGTCGACAAGGTCCGGGAGCGGACCTCCATCGCCGGTGGGCACACGGTTGTGGCGTTGGCCGGAGCCACGGGCAGCGGAAAGTCGTCGTTGTTCAATGCCATCGTCGGAGCGCAGGTCGCCAAGATCGGTGCGCGCCGTCCGACGACGGCGCTGCCTTCCGCAGCCGTGTGGGGGAACTCGTCTGCGACCGAGTTGCTCGACTGGCTGTCGGTGTCCGCCCGTCATCAGGTCGGTCCGGTTCAGGAGGCCGACTTCGAGCGGCGTGACTCCTCGGCCGACGCGGCCGACCCAGCCGACCCGGCCGACGCGGCTGACGCGGCTGACGCGGCTGACGCGGCTGACGCGGCCGACCCAACCGACCCAACCGACCCAGATGCTCTTGGTGGCGTGCCCGTCACGCGAGTGGGCAGCCTGGACGGGCTCGTCCTGCTTGACCTTCCTGACTTTGACTCACGGGTCGACGCTCACCGGATCGAAGCTCAGCGGGTCCTGGAATTGGTTGACATCTTTGTCTGGATCACCGACCCGCAGAAATACGCCGATGCCTTGCTGCATGAGGACTATGTGCGCGCGTTGGCCACGCACGACGCGGTGACGATCGTCGTGCTCAACCAGGTCGACCGGCTTGCCCCGGAGGCCGTCACCGCCTGTCGGGAGGACCTGCGGCGGTTGCTGGCCGCCGACGGGCTGGCGGACGCTCGCGTCTTCGCGACGTCCGCGCGCACCGGCGCCGGGATTCCTGAGTTGACCCAGCAGCTGGCCAACGCCGTCGCGGGCGCTAACGCCACCCGCCACCGGTTGTCGGCGGACATCATCTCGGTGGCAGGCAAACTGCGCGCTGGGGTGGCTGACTCGGAGCCGAAGGTGGACGCGGGAGCCGACACCGGGCTGATCGAGGCCCTGTCGCGAGCCGCCGGTGTGCCGATCGTCCTCGACGCCGTCGCCGCTGACTACCGGCGCGAATCCCGCCAGGCGGGCGGTTGGCTGTTCACCCGATGGGTGTCCTCGTTCAAGGCCGACCCCTTGTCCAGATTGCGATTGGACAAGACCGTGGTGTCGATGAAATCCGTCGGCGAGGCCGACGTCCGGGCCGTCCTCGGGCGGTCGTCGATCCCCCCGCCTTCGCCCGCCGCTCGCGCCGCCGTCTCCTTGGCCACCCGGCAACTCGCGGATCGGGCGGCTATCGGTCTGCCGGTGCGGTGGGCCCATGCCGTCGCCGACGCGGCTGCGCCGGGCGATGATGCGCTTGGCGACGCTCTTGACCAGGCGATCCTGCACACCCCGCTTCGGGCCCGGACCCCTAGGTGGTGGACCATTGCCGGCATACTGCAGTGGGTCTTCGGTGCGGCGGTGATCGCTGGGGTGCTCTGGCTGGCTGCGTTGTCAGTCGTGGCCTGGCTGCAGTTGCCCGAGTTGCCGACGCCGACCGTCGGCGTGCTCCCGTGGCCGTTCCTCTTGTTGGCCGGTGGGTTGATCCTCGGGTTGCTCAGCGCGGGCGTGGCTCGTGGTGCTGCTCGGGTAGGAGCCAGACGGCGCGCTACGAAGGCGGGGAAGCGACTTCGGGAGGCGATCTCATCGGTGGCCGGCGACCGGATCGTCACCCCGGTGGCCGCGGTGCTCGCCCGACATGCTCGGGTGCGCGAGCTGCTCGACCGAGCCTCGCGGCGCTGATTGCCCGTTCGGTCCGGCCCTCGGGGCCGCCGCCGGGGCGGGTCGTCCACATCCCCCTGGCCCGTTGTCCCACCGTCCACAGGCACAGGACGCCGTATGCCGTTCGCGCACCGTCCTGGCAATCCTGGGTCCAGCCCGTCCGCTGGGGACGGGACGGCATACCCCTCAGGTAGAGGACACCCACATGAACGAGAGCTACGTGACCGTGATCGGCAACCTCACCGCCGACCCGGTGCTGCGCACCACCAAGAACGGCAAGCCCTTCGCGACCTTCCGGATGGCCTCCACGCCGCGGCGTTGGGACGGCCGTGAGCAGGCCTACGTCGACGGCGGGACCAACTTCGTCTCCGTCGTGACCTTCAACGCCCTGGCCGCGAACGTCGTGGCGAGCTTGGCCAAGGGTCAGCCGGCCATCGTCTACGGCCGGCTGCGGGTCAACACGTGGAGCACCGCAGAGGGGAAGAACTCGACCTCGGTCGAGATCGACGCCTACCACGTGGGCCACGACCTCACTCGGGGCCAGTCTCACTTCACCAAGGCCGCCCGGGCACAGTTCGACACGACCGACCGGCTTGCGTCACCGGAGATCCAGCACGCGTTAGCCGTGGCCTCAGGGGAGCTGGATGAGCGGGAGGAGCCCGAGGACTTCGAGGACATCGAGGACCTCAAGGGCATGAAGGACCTCGAGGACCACGAGGACAACGAGTCGACCTGGGCGCCGTTGACCGACGAACTGCCTGCCACCTTGGCAGCCGAGTCCGGATCGGCTGTGGGAACGGGGCTGTCGTGGTCTGGCCCGGACCCCGAAACCGACGCCTACGTCGTCGCCAAAGCGAGCTGACGGCATACCGGCTCCCCAAGACTGCCGGTCGGGTCGTGACAACCACGCTCGATCCACCCCTCCGCGACCCGACCGGCGATTGGGTGACGCACCGGCCCGACGGATAGCCTGCGCGCATGGCCGAGTTCATCTACACCATGACCAAGGCGCGCAAGGCGGTGGGCGACAAGCTCATCCTCGACGACGTGACGATGGCGTTCTACCCGACCGCCAAGATTGGCGTCGTCGGACCCAACGGCGCGGGCAAGTCGACGATCCTGCGGATCATGGCCGGGCTCGACCAGCCCTCCAACGGTGAGGCGCGGCTTTCGCCGGGCTACACCGTTGGGATCCTCCTGCAGGAGCCGCCGCTCAACGAGTCAAAGACCGTGCTGGGCAACGTCGAAGAGGGCGCCGGGGAGATCAAGGCCAAACTCGACCGCTACAACGCCATTGCCCTTGAGATGGGCGAGCCGGACGCCGACTACGAAAAGCTCGGCGACGAGATGGCCAAACTGCAGGACGAGATCGACCACGCCAACGCGTGGGATCTGGACAGCCAGCTCGAGCAGGCGATGGACGCGTTGCGCTGCCCACCCGGTGATGCTGACGTGACGGTGCTCTCCGGTGGTGAGCGGCGCCGGGTGGCCCTGTGCAAGCTCCTGCTGCAGAAGCCGGACCTGTTGCTGCTCGACGAGCCCACCAACCACTTGGACGCTGAGTCGGTGCAGTGGTTGGAGCAGCACCTCGCGCAGTACCCCGGGGCGGTGCTCGCGGTCACCCACGACCGCTACTTCCTCGACAACGTCGCCCAGTGGATCGCCGAGGTGGACCGCGGACGGCTCTACCCCTACGAAGGCAACTATTCGACCTACCTGGAGAAGAAGTCCGAGCGGCTGCAGATCCAGGGCCGCAAGGACGCCAAGCTCGCCAAGCGACTCAAGGACGAGTTGGACTGGGTGCGCTCCAATGCCAAGGGGCGTCAGGCCAAGAGCAAGGCCCGCCTGGCCCGTTACGAGGAGATGGCGGCTGAAGCCGATCGGACCCGCAAGCTTGACTTCGAGGAGATCGCGATCCCGCCGGGTCCCCGGCTGGGCTCGCAGGTCATCGAGGTCCGCAAACTGCGCAAGGGTTTCGGCGACCGGGTGCTCATCGACAACCTGTCATTCACGTTGCCACGCAACGGGATTGTCGGCGTTATCGGCCCCAACGGGGTGGGCAAGACGACGTTGTTCAAAACGATCGTCGGGTTGGAGGAGCCCGACGCGGGCGAGGTCAAGATCGGCGACACCGTCAAGATCTCCTATGTCGACCAGGCCCGGGCCGGGCTCGACCCGGCCAAGACACTGTGGGAAGTCGTGTCTGACGGGCTGGACTACATGAAGGTCGGTCAGGTCGAGATCCCCTCCCGCGCCTACGTGTCGCAGTTCGGTTTCAAGGGCCCCGATCAGCAGAAACCGGCCGGCGTGCTCTCCGGCGGCGAACGCAATCGCCTCAACCTGGCCCTCACCCTCAAGCAGGGTGGCAACCTGCTGCTACTCGACGAGCCGTCCAATGACCTCGATGTCGAGACCCTGGGGTCGTTGGAGAATGCTCTGCTGGACTTCCCCGGCTGCGCCGTCGTCATCAGCCACGATCGATGGTTCCTCGACCGGGTCGCGACCCACATCCTCGCCTATGAGGGCGACGACGACGACCCGGCCAAGTGGTATTGGTTCGAGGGCAACTTCGAGGCCTACGAGAAGAACAAGGTCGAACGGCTAGGCGAAGAGGCCACCCGGCCGCATCGGGTGACCTACCGCAAGCTCACCCGCGACTGACGATCGGCGCGCGCCCCTGTTTGGTCCTCGGTCATTCGCCGAGCGGCAGACTGGCCAGGGTTCGGCAGGCTCCGGGCTCATACCACGACACCTGGATCCGGTCGACCGTTTCTGCAACCGGCACGAGCGGGGCCACCCAGCCCCGGACGGTCTCCTCGGTCACGCCCGGACCTGTGGCGTCGATCGTGAGGTGGGGGCGCACCGCGCCGAACTGACCGGCATACGGGGGGTATGCCGGAAACGCGCCCCAAATCTTCTCGGTCAGGGTCGCGAAGGGCTCCTCCGGCTCTGGGACGAGGTGAATGATGCCATTCGGGAAGGTGGCCACCCTGGCGAAGCGCACCTCGAACGGGGCTGTGTCCGAGGCGATCTCGCGGACCATCTCCAGTGCCCTCGGCGTGATCTCATTCACCTGAAGCCACGGTCCGAGCAGGGTGATGTGGGCGTGCGCGAAGGTCGGGTCGCCGGACACGTAGTCCCGGTCGTAGTGCTCATGCCTGGCCCGCACCAGGGGTTCGAAGGCCCGGATCGGCACGACGAGGACACTGTGGCCCGGCTGGCTCCCCTCCGGCGTGCCATCGCTCACGTGGGGGTTCCCGCACTCGCTTGGCCGCTCGCCGACGCCACTACTTCGTCGATGGCGGCCACCACCCGCCGGTATGCCGCGTGCCCGGGGTCGATCATCGCGAAGTGGTCGCAGCCGGGCACCACCTCCAACCGGCACTCCGCGTCGGACATACGTCGCGAGCGCAGATACGACGTCGACACCTCCGGCGGCACGAGGTCGTCGTCGGCACCGTGCAGGAGCACGGCGGGGACGTCGAGCCGACCCCGCACCGGATCGGCGTCCGACCAGTGCTCTGGGACCTCCGTCGGCCCACCGCCCAGCAGGGCACGCACCGACCCGGAGCCCAGGTCATCGGTGTCGGCCAACCGCAGATCCAGGACACCGGCGAGCGACACGACCCCTCGCACAGCCGGGCACCGCCCGTTGCTTGCCGCCCACACCGCTAGGTGCCCTCCGGCCGAATGGCCAACGGCGACAAGCCGATCCGGCAGCATCGGGTCGGCGGCGACCGCAGCGAGGGCCGCGAGAACCGAGTTGCCGGTTCCCGGCCAGCCGCCGGACGGCATACCGACGCGGGCGTATTCGATCGACGCAACCGGCCACCCTTCGCGTGCGAGGGCGGCTCCCAGCGGTCGAAGGTGGGTCCGGTCGTATGCCGCCTGCCACAGACCTCCGTGGATCAGGACAACGGTCACCCCGGACCGCTCACGCGTCTGGCCCGTGGCATCCCATGCGTCGTAGACCTCGGTCTCGGCCGAACCGAATCGGACCGAGCGTCGCGGCGGGACAAAAGGGCTCATGACCTCATCCCAGTGCCCGGGCGGTCAAGAGAGCAAACCCATTCAAGCGCGCCCGGCCCTTGAAGGGCGCAGACTGAGCCCATGCGCCTTGGTATCCAGATCGCCTACTTCACGTGGCCTGACGCTCCGGCGTCGATCGGCCCCACCTTCGGCCGGATCGCCCGTGACGCTGATGCAGCCGGACTGGACTCCCTCTGGGTGATGGACCACTTCTTCCAGATCTCCATGATCGGCCCGCCCGAGTTGGACATGCTCGAGGGCTACACCGCCTTGGCGTTCGCCGCGGGTCAGACGAAACGGATCGAGTTGGGCACCATGGTGACCGGCGTGACCTACCGGCATCCCGGCGCCCTCATCAAGACCGTGACGACCCTCGACGTCCTCTCCGGCGGCCGAGCCTGGCTCGGCATCGGCGCCGCGTGGAACGAAGAGGAGCACGCCGGCCTCGGCATCCCTTACCCACCGACCGCCGAGCGGTTCGAGCGACTGGAGGAGACGCTGCAGGTCGCCTTGCAGATGTGGCGGGGAGAGCAGACCCCGTATGCCGGTCGCCACTACCACCTCGCTCGTCCGCTCAACGTCCCCCAGGCGCTGCGGCGGCCGCATCCGCCGATCCTCGTCGGTGGCGGCGGAGAGAAGAAGACCCTTCGGCTCGTCGCGCAGTATGCCGATGCCTGCAACATCTTCGACATGGGTCCGGCCGCGATCTCGGCGAAGTACGACGTGCTGCGCGGACATTGCGATGCCGTCGGTCGCGACTACCGCGAGATCGAGAAGACGGTGCTCACCCGGCTCACCCTCGGTGACGGCTCACCCGATCTTTCGGGTATGCCGACCGTGTCAGTTGCGGAGGCGGTCGAGAAGCTCGGTCGGCTCGCTGAGATCGGGACCGACCACGTCATTTTGGGAATGGCCAACGACTTCGTGCCGGGGGCATACGATGCGGTGGCCGATGTGGTCCGTCAGGTCGGACCCATCCGTCCGGCTGGTCGGTGAGCTCGGGGGCGTGACCCCTTTGGCACCTACGCGCGGCGGTCGGTTGGCCCGGGATCGGCCGCGAGTCGCTCGCGAACGGTTCGCCCTACGAGGGGGTCGATCCCGGGCTCGTCAGCCTGCACGCGGCTGACCAGGTCACGAAGCATTCGGGGCTCCCAGAACCTCGACAAATGGGTCGCGACGGCCTCGACGGCCTGCTCGACGGGCAGGTGGGCGAACTGCCGCGCCACGTCGCCGGACAGTCGCACGACCGGAGCGACCCCGGTCACGGGGCCACCACCGCCGCGGCCCGCGCTTCGACGCCCCGGGTGTGTTCCAGGGCCGTGGCGACGGTGACCTGGACGGCCGTCACCTTGTATTCCGGGCAGTTGGTCGCCCAGTCGGAGTTGTCCGTCGTCACGACGTTGGCGCCGGTCACCGGGTGGTGGAAGGTCGTGTAGACCACGCCGGGAGGCATCCGTTCGGAGATGACCGCCCGCAACGTCGTGGACCCGACTCGGGAGGTGAGCTCGACGACATCGCCCGAGTGCACGCCGCGCACCTCGGCGTCGGACGCGTGGATCTCCAGGACGTCGGCCGGGTGCCAGGTCGAGTTCGGGGTGCGGCGGGTTTGGGCTCCGACGTTGTACTGCGACAGGATTCGCCCGGTCGTGAGGATGAGCGGGAACCGCCGCGTCGTCCGCTCGGTCGTCGGCACGTAGACGGTCTCGGTCAACTTGCCTCTGCCCCGGACGAACTCGTCGACGTGCATGATCGGCGTGCCCATCGAGCTGTCGTCACGCACGGGCCACTGCATCGAGCCCTGAGCGTCGAGGCGATCGAGGCTCACCCCAGCAAAGGTCGGGGTGGTCGCCGCGATCTCAGCCATGATCTCCCGGGGATGGGCGTAGCTCATCGGGTAGCCCATCGCCGTCGCGATCTCGCACGCGACCTGCCACTCGTCCTTGCCGACGACACTCGGGAACACTGGACGCACCCGCCCGAGTCGGCGCTCGGCGTTGGTGAATGTCCCGTCCTTTTCCAGGAACGTCGTCCCCGGCAGGAAGACGTGCGCGAACCGTGCGGTCTCGTTGAGGAAGAGGTCTTGGACGACGACCAGCTCCATGGCCTCCAACGCGGCGTGGACGTGCTGGGTGTTGGGGTCGGACTGGGCGATGTCCTCCCCTTGGACGAACAGCCCACGGAAGGACCCGCTGATCGCCGAGTCGAACATGTTGGGGATGCGCAGACCCGGCTCGGCCTGCAGGGTGACGCCCCAGAGGTCCTCATAGAGGTGGCGGACCTCGGGGATGGACACGTGGCGATAGCCGGGAAGCTCGTGGGGGAAGGACCCCATGTCGCACGAGCCCTGCACGTTGTTCTGCCCGCGCAGTGGGTTGACGCCCACTCCCGGCCTGCCGAGCATCCCGCACAGCATGGCCAGGTTGGCCATGCCCATCACCATCGTGGAGCCCTGGCTGTGCTCGGTGACTCCCAAGCCGTAGTAGATCGCGGAGGCCGGGCCCGCGGCATACAGGCGGGCGGCCGCTCGCACGTCGCTGGCGGGGATCCCCGTGATTTGCTCCGTCGCCTCGGGCGAGTGTTCCGGTCCGGCGATGAACTGCAGGTAGGGCTCGACGTTCTCGCACCGCGCGGCCAGGAACGCGCGGTCGATCAATCCTTCGGTGACGACGACGTGGGCCAGCGCGTTGACGAACGCGACGTTCGTGCCGGGCCGGACGGGCAGATGGTATGCCGCCTCGACATGCGCCGAGCGGACGAGGTCGATCCGGCGGGGGTCGGCGACGATGAGCTGCGCCCCGGCCCGCACCCGGCGCTTGAGCCGGGAGCCGAAAACTGGATGGGCGTCGGTGGGGTTGGCACCGATGACGAGAAAGACGTCGGCGTGGTCGGCCGACTCGAAGTCCTGGGTGCCCGCCGAGGTCCCGAAGGCCTGGTTGAGGCCATAGCCGGTGGGGGAGTGGCAGACCCGCGCACAGGTGTCGATGTTGTTGTTGCCGAAGGCGGCTCGGACCATCTTCTGGACGACGTAGACGTCTTCGTTGGTGCACCGTGACGAGGAGATCCCGCCGATGGCACCGACACCGTGGCGGGCTTGGATGTCCCGGAAGCCCGCTGCGACCCGGGCGATCGCCTCGTCCCAACTCACCCGGCGCCACGGCTCGTCGATCCGGTCGCGGACCATGGGGTGACGCTGTCGGTCTGGGTGGGCGGCATACCCGAAGGCGAACCGGCCCTTGACGCACGAGTGACCCTCGTTCGCGCGGCCTTCTTTCCACGGCACCATCCGCACCACCTGGGTGTCGGCACCCTCGCCCTGCACCTCGGCGCGGAACGAGCACCCAACGCCGCAGTAGGCGCACGTGGTGACCACGGCCCGGGTAGGCATCCCGAGCTCGATGACCGCCTTCTCCTCCAGTGCGGAGGTCGGGCACGCCTGCACACACGCGCCACACGACACGCACTCGGAGGACAGGAAGTTGGTGCCTCCGGGGGTGATCCGCGAGTCGAACCCGCGGCCAGCGACGGTGAGGGCGAAGGTGCCCTGGACCTCGCCGCAGGCGCGCACACACCGGGAACAGACGATGCAGGCCGCCGGGTCGTAGGCGAAGTAGGGGTTGGTCTGGTCTCCGGCGTCATCGACATGGCTGGCCCCCCCGAGCCCGTAGCGGACCTCGGCGACACCGACCTCGGCGGCCAACCGCTGCACCTCACAACTGCCGCGGGCACACCCGGGGCAGTCCTGCGGGTGGTCGGACAGGTAGAGCTCCATCACGCCGCGGCGCAGCGCATCGACCTGGGGGGTCCGGGTCGCGACGGACATGCCGTCGACGCAGGGCGTCGTGCACGAGGCCGGAGTCCCCTTGACCCCGTCGATCTCGACGAGGCAGAGCCGGCAGGAGCCGAACGCGGCCAGGGAATCGGTGGCGCACAACCGGGGGATCGGCACGCCCGCCAACCCGGCCGCGCGCAACACCGACGTCCCGGGGGCGACATGGACCGGCTGTCCGTCGACGGTGACGCTGAGCGTCGGGTCACCAGGGACGGCCGGAGTGCCGAGGTCGGGCTCGGGCGCGAGGATCATGGCCGACCTCCTGGTGTCGCCGCAGAATCCAGACCGAAATCCTCCGGGAAGTGGGTGAGCGCGCTGCGGACCGGCATCGGTGTGAGTCCGCCCATCGCACAGAGCGAACCGCGCTCCATCGTGGTGCAGAGGTCGGTCAGCAGGCTCAGGCCCGCGGCGTGCGCCGGGCCTGGGTGCGCTCGGTCGGCGAGGATCCGGTCGAGAGTCTCGACGCCACGCTGCGAACCGATCCGACAAGGTGTGCACTTGCCGCACGACTCCTTGGCACAGAACTCCATCGCGAACCGGGCCATCCGCCCCAGGTCGACGGTGTCGTCGAAGACGACGACCCCACCGTGGCCGAGCATGAAGCCTGCCTCGGCCATGGCTTCGTAGGTCAGCGGGACATCCAGGAGCTTGGCAGGGAGATAGGCACCGAGCGGCCCACCGACCTGCACAGCACGGATCGGCCGCCCGGATCGGGTGCCCCCGCCGATGTCCTCGACAAGTTCGCGCACGGTGATGCCGAAGTCGAGCTCGACCAGCCCGCCGTGCCGGACGTTCCCCCCGAGCTGGAAGGCCTGGGTGCCGCGGGAGCGGTCGGTGCCGTGGGCGGCATACCGCTCCCCACCGTCGGCGAGGATCGCGGGGACGGTCGCCAAGGTGAGCACGTTGTTGACGACCGTCGGTCGACCGAACAGGCCCGAAAGCGCCGGGATCGGTGGCTTGGCGCGCACCTCGCCGCGGCGACCTTCCAGGCTCTCGAGCATCGAGGTCTCCTCGCCGCAGATGTAGGCACCGGCACCGACCCGGACCTCGACATCGAAGGAGAGCGCGGAGCCGTGGACGTGCGTGCCCAACCATCCCGCAGCCCGGGCGGCGGCAATCGCCTTGCGCATCGCGGCGATTGCGTGCGGATACTCCGACCGGACGTAGATGAAACCTTCGGTCGCGCCGACCGCCCAGGCGCAGATCGCCATGCCTTCCAGCAGCGCGAAGGGGTCGCCCTCCATGAGCATCCGGTCGGCGAAGGTGCCCGAGTCGCCCTCGTCGGCGTTGGCGCAGACAAACCTCAGGCCCGGCTCGGCGCCTGCGACGGTGCGCCACTTCAGGCCGGTGGGGAAGCCCGCGCCGCCACGTCCGCGCAGGCCCGACGACACGACCTCCTCGACGACCGCGGCGGGTGCCATCGTCAGGGCCCGTCGCAGCCCGACCCATCCGCCGTGGGCGGCGTAGTCCTGCTCCGAAGTCGGGTCGACGATCCCCAGCCGGGCGCAGGTCACCCGGGTCTGGCGGGCGAGGAACGGATGGTCCTCGACCCGCCCGACCCCGAGGCTGTATGCCGCGTGCTCGCCGACCGCTGGCGCCGTGGCTGCCGCCGAGCCGATGGACAGCAGGGTCTCGGCTGAGAGCATCGTCCCGTCGGGCGCGAACGCCGAAAGGCCGATCCGGCCACGTTCCGAATCCACCTCGACGAGCGGCTCCAGCCAAAGCATGCCCCGCGAGCCTGTGCGCACGAGGTCCAACTCGGGATGGCGCCCGAGGGCGGCGGCGACGTCGTCTGCACCGACCGACACGGCGGCCGCATCTCCTGGCACGTAGACCGTGGTCCGCCCGGCCGTCATGACCACCCCTGTGTGAGCGCGCTGACGCGATCGTCGGACAACCGCCCGTGTAGCCGGCCATCGAGCTGGGCGGACGGCCCCAGCGCGCAGTTGCCCAGGCAGAACACCTCGGTCACGGTGACGTCGTCAATAGTCGCGAAGCGGCTCACCGACCGCTCGTAGAGCTCCTGTCCGCCCACCGCCTGGCAGGCTTCCCCGCGGCATACGGAGACGGTATGCCGCGTCGCCGCCGCGTCACGGAAGTCCGCGTAGAAAGTGACGACTCCGTGGACGTCGGCCTTCGACAGGTTGAGGACGTCGGCGATAACGGCGGCATCGTCCCGGTCGATCCATCCCAGGTCCTCCTGCACCGCGTGGAGGGCGGGCAACAGCGGGCCGCGGTGGGCGGCATACCGAGTGACGATCTCGCGCACCCGCTCGTCGCGCGTGCCAGTCATCGCAGCCCCTTCCCCGTCGAACAGGTGAGGTCCGATTCTAGGGACGCCCAGCGGCGAGGGAAGGGTTTGCCTCGCGCGGCTCGGTGCTGCTCAGTGCTGCTCGGTGCGCCGGCCCGTGGCAGCCGACCAGCCGAAGGCCCAGTGCGGCGTTGGTCTCCCCGATCTGCGCAGGGGTGCGGTGCAGTGCAGGTGTGTACCATCGGGCCACGTCGACGACGATCGACAGCAGCGCCAACGCGGTGTCGGGGATGTCGTCGAGGACGAAGTCACCGGAAGCCTTCCCTGACTGCAGCACTTCGCGGACCGTGTGGTCGATCCGCTTGCGCAGGGCCAGGACCTCGGCGCGGTGGGCCTCGGACAGATGGGGGAACTCATGCTGGACCACGCGGGCGATCGCGTAGTTCTCCGCGTGCCAGGCGCTGAACCTGGCCATCAGAGCAGCAAGGGCCTGCGGTGGAGAGGCGGCCCCCTGCACGGCCCCCGAAACCAGCGCCAGAGCTTCCTCATGACCGTCCCGCGAGAGGTGGAAGAGGAGATCCTCCTTGGAGGCGAAGTGGACGTAGACGCCCGCTGGGGACAGGCCCGCCCGAGACGCGATGTCACGGGTTGTGGTGGCGTGAAAACCTTTGTCCGCAAAGGATTCTGCTGCCGCTGAGAAGAGACGCAGGACCGTCTCACTCGGACCCGCCGCGGACTCGGCGGCGGTGGGTGGTGGACTCGCTGCGGTGGCGGGGGTCACGGCCGCTGGGGTGGTCGGCACGGTGGACAGCATGCCCCACCTATGACATGCTAAGCAAGCGCTTGCTTATGTCACATTGCCGTGCCCGCACCTGGAGGTCACCATGCCGCGCAACCTGTACGCCGAGGAGCACGAGGACTTCCGGGCCAGTGTCCGTGAGTTCGTCGAGCGCTCGCTCAAGCCCCGTGTCGAGGAGATGATCTCGCTCAAGTCGATCCCCCGGGACATCTGGCTCGAGGCCGGCAAGCAGGGCTTCCTCGGCATGGATATCCCTGAGGAGTTCGGTGGCGCCGGGGCTGGCGACTACCGGTTCAACGCGGTCCTGGCGGAGGAGTGGGGCCACTTCAACGCCGCCACCGCCGCCTGCTTCGGCATTCACGCTGACGTCTGCCCGCCCTACATCGTCGACCTGGGCACCGAGGAGCAGAAGCAGCGCTGGCTGCCGGGCATCGCCTCCGGCGAGAAGATCATCGCCATTGGCATGACCGAGCCCTCCGGCGGCTCGGACCTCGCTGCCCTCAAGACCACCGCGGTCAAGGTCGACGACGGGTCCGGCGACTGGATCATCAACGGGTCCAAGACGTTCATCACCAACGGCTACCAGTGCGACCTGGTCATCGTGGCCGCCCGGACCGACCCGAGCAAGGGCCCCAAGGGCATCACCCTGTTTATGGTCGAGCGCGGCATGGACGGCTTCGTCAACGGCCGCAAGCTCGACAAGGTCGGCCAGGACGAGTCCGACACCGCTGAGCTCTTCTTCGAGAACGTCCGGGTCCCCGACACCAACCGGCTAGGCCCCGAGGGCGGCGGGTTCATCGCGATGATGCAGCGGCTGCCCCAGGAGCGGGTCGGCGCGGCGGTCTCCAACATCGCCCATGCCTTCCAGATTTTCCGCGAGACGGTCGTCTACGCCAAGGAGCGCAAGGCCTTCGGCCAGTCCATCGGGATGTTCCAGCACAACAAGTTCAAGCTCGCCGAGATGGTCACCAAGCTTGAGGTCGCCCAGGCCTACGTCGACGACTGCGTCGCCGCGCACGCGAAGCACCAGTTGTCGCCGATCGACGCCGCCAAGGCCAAGTGGTGGACCGCTCAGGTGCAGAGCGAGGTCCTCGACGAGTGCGTCCAGCTGCACGGTGGCTACGGGTTCATGAACGAATACCGCGCTGCGCGCGCCTGGCGCGACGCCCGCGTGACCAAGATCTGGGCCGGCTCCAACGAGATCATGAAGGAGCTCATCGGCCGGGAGCTCGGCTTCTAGTCATCAACCCCCGCGCAGGCGGCTGCCGCTCCAACGGGTAGTTTCGGGGCATGGGAGCACACAGCGGAGCGGTTGCCATTGTTACCGGCGCGAGCCGGGGCATCGGGTTGGGCATCGCCCAACGTCTGGTCCAGGAGGGCGCGCGCGTCGTCATCACGGCGCGCAAACCCGAGCCCCTCGCCGAGGCGGTGGCGGCGTTGGGCGGCGACGCGTATGCCGCTGGGCTGGCCGGCAACGCCGCCGACCCACAGCACCAGGACGACGCGATCGCCTTGGCGCGCAGCCGGTTCGGTGGGCTGGACTACCTGGTCAACAACACGGGGATCAACCCGGTCTACGGGCCGATGCTGGACGTCGACCCCGATATCGCCCGCAAAATCCTCGACGTCAACGTCGTCGCGGCCTTCTCCTGGGTCCGCAAGGCGGTGGCGGCTGGCTTGGGCAGCACGGAACATCCGGGATCAGTGGTCAACATCGCTTCCATCGCCGGCCTGCGGGCCAGCGGGGCGATCGGTTGGTACGGCGTGTCCAAGGCCGCCCTGGTCCACCTGACGATGGAGCTTGGCCACCAGCTCGGCCCCGCCATCCGGGTCAACGCCGTCGCGCCTGCGGTCGTCAAGACCCAGTTCGCCCAGGCGCTCTACGCCGGACGCGAAGAGGCGGTGGCGGCGGCATACCCGATGAAGCGACTCGGGGTCCCCGAAGACATCGCGGGCGCGGTGAGCTTCCTGCTCTCCCGGGACGCGGGGTGGCTGACCGGGCAGACCCTCGTCGTCGACGGTGGCGTGACGCTGGGCGGAGCGCTCTAGCGCGGGCGGGCAGAGACGGTCCCGAGACCCCTTGACTCGGGACCGCTCCGCGCCCCAGGCGCCGCCGATCGATCGGGCGCGAACCCGGCCGACGCGGCGCGCATCATGTGGCCAGGTTCCTTCCCGCCGCCGTACGCAGGAGAAGAACGCGCTGCGGACCCCCTGATACATCGCGGCAGAGAATTCCTCGGTATGCCGCCCGCCCGGCCCGCGTGCCCCCTCGGGGTCGGCTGCTGTCCCCGCCCCGACCTAGGATCGAGCGCGAGAGCCGGGCGGCCGGCATACCGGCGAGAGCAGGGAGGGCGCACCGTGAGTGAGGCGACCTCACGAGCGGATGCCGTGCTGGCCGCCCTCGATCCCGAGCAGCGTGAGGTTGCGGCCACTCCCTTGGGCCCGATGTGCGTCCTGGCCGGCGCGGGGACCGGGAAGACCCGGGCGATCACCCACCGGATCGCCTATGGGGTCCACTCGGGGGCCTATGTGCCGCAACGCGTCCTTGCGGTCACCTTCACCGCGCGGGCCGCGGGGGAGATGCGCACCCGGCTGCGCGAGCTCGGGGTCGGCGGGGTCCCGGCGCGGACCTTCCACGCGGCGGCGTTGCGACAGCTGCACTTCTTCTGGCCCCAGGCGGTCGGCGGCGCGGCTCCGGAGGTCCTGGCGAGCAAGGCTCCCGTCGTAGCGGAGGCGGTCGGGCGGCTGCGGATGCAGTTCGACCGGACCGCCATCCGCGACCTGGCAGCGGAGATCGAGTGGGGCAAGGTCTCGCTGCTCACCCCCCAGTCGTATGCCGCGGGCGCCCGTCGCGCTGGGCGGGAGGCGCCCGGGATCGACCACACGGCGATGGCCCGGGTCTGGGAGAGCTACGAGGAGCGCAAGACCGAGCGCGGGGTCATCGACTTCGAGGACGTCCTGCTGCTCATGGCCGGCATTCTCGACGAGCGGCTTGACATCGCCCGGGCGGTGCGCGAGCAGTATCGGCACTTCGTCGTCGACGAATACCAGGACGTCAACGCCCTGCAACAGCGACTGTTGGATCTGTGGCTTGGCGGGCGCGACGAGGTATGTGTCGTCGGCGACCCGGCCCAGACGATCTACACCTTCACCGGTGCGACCCCTGAGCACCTGCTTGGCTTCCGCACCCGTTACCCACAGGCCCGGCTGGTCCGGCTGGTGCGCAACTACCGCAGCACCCCGCAGATCCTCTCGTTGGCCAACCTCGTCGTCCGGTCGGCCCGGCCGACGTTGCGCCGAGGACCCGGGGGTGTCGCCGCGGTTCGGGGAGTGCCCGAACATGTCGAGTTGCAGGCTCAAGGTGAGCCGGGACCGCAACCCAGGCTCACGGCATACCCGGACGATCCGGCCGAAGCAGCGGGCGTGGCGGCTGCGATCAAGGCGCTGGTCGTGGGCGGGCGGGCGGCGGGAGAGATCGCGGTGCTGTTCCGGACCAACGCCCAGTCCGAGGCGGTCGAGGCGGCGCTGGCGGCGCTGGACGTGCCCTATCTCGTCCGCGGCGGCGAGCGGTTCTTTGCCCGTCAGGAGGTCCGCGGCGCGATCGTGCTGCTGCGCGGTGCCGTCCGGGGGGACGACGGGTCGCGGCCGTTGCCCGAGCTGGTCCGGGACGTCCTCACCGGGGTCGGCTGGGCGCCCACGCCCCCGACCTCGGGTGGGGCGCAACGCGAGCGGTGGGAGTCGCTCATGGCGCTGGCGGCCCTGGCCGACGACCTCGTGGCCGCGACTCCGTCGGCCCGGATGGGCGAGCTCATCCGCGAGCTTGACGAGCGAGCGGCCTCGCAGCACGCGCCTGCGGTTGCCGGGGTGACGTTGGCGTCGCTGCACGCCGCCAAGGGCCTGGAGTGGGACACCGTCTTCATCATCGGGTGTTCCGACGGGTTCCTGCCGATCGTCATGGCAGAGGGTGAAGTGGCCATCGAGGAGGAGCGTCGGCTGCTCTATGTCGGGTTGACCCGGGCCCGGCGCGAGCTGCACCTCAGCTGGGCAGGGGCACGGACTCCCGGCGCGCGGGCCACGCGGCGCCCGTCGCGGTTCCTCGACGCGACCGCCGGGATCCTTGGGGAGGGGGCGCGCTCCCCATCTCGCCGGACAGCTGGCGCCGACGCGTCGTCCGCCCCGCGGGCCCCCCGTCTGCCGTCCGTATGCCGTTCCTGCCGCACCGAGTTGACCACCGCGGCGATGCGCAAGATCGGCCGGTGCGACGACTGCCCGCCGACTTACGACCCGGCCGTGTTCGAGTCTCTGCGCGTTTGGCGCGGTGAGGTGGCCCGGGCGCTGAAGGTGCCGGCATACGTCGTCTTCACCGACGCGACCCTCACGGCACTGGCCGAGTCTGCGCCGACCGAGCTACGGGGGGTGGCGGCGGTGCCAGGGGTCGGGGCGATGAAACTGGACCGCTACGGGGGAGCGGTCTTGGAGGTTCTTGGTGGGGCCGACGCTCATGTTGTTGCCGAAAAGACCACTGCAGCAATCGTTTCCGAGCAGACCTGACGCCTGGCAAGACACGGCGCGAACTTTCTTCGTTAATTCGTTTGTGGCGCGCCCGGCGCGGGGGTTACCCTCGTGAGCGCACAACTCGCAGGGCCTCGGCGGCTCGAGCGGGACCACGACAGCAGGGAAGGAGGGTCGGCGCTGATGGAGATCACCTCGACGATGACGCGCATGCGTGCGCGAGTCGGTCACACCTGCACTGCGTCTGACCACCTCGTGCTGCCCGTCATGGCGACCGCCAAGGGGCGCACCCTGCCCGTCGCTGGGCTCCTTGAGTCCGGCTCGGTCGCCAAGGGGCGCATTGTGCCCAACGCCGGCTTCGTCGCCGACTACGCCACGCCGACCAACGTCCACCGTTCCGCCACCGGGAGCCCGCCCGTCTAGCCCGCCTAGACCGGTCTCACCTCCAGGCCGCGGAACCCGACAAGGGATCCGCGGCCTTCGTGTTTGTCACGGGAGCCGACACCCCGAAGGCCACCGAGATGAACACCGTCAGATCGCCGCAGACCGCACGACAGCACGACGACAGGACCGCCCGACACCCTCACCAGGGTCCGCCGGGACGACAGGACAGGACGGCCCCCGCCACCGCGGGCGGCCGACAGGAGAAGGAGGTGACACCGATGCAGCTGAGCACGTTGATCGACACCCAGACGGCAGCGATGTCGGTCGGAGTCGGCATCCCGTGCCGCGACTACGACGCGGAATTGTGGTTCGCCGAGCGACCGGAGGACGTCGAGTTCGCCAAGTCGCTGTGCGGCACCTGCCCCGCGCGCGCCGCGTGCCTTGCCGGTGCCCTCGAACGGTCCGAGCCGTGGGGCGTCTGGGGCGGGCAGTTGCTCGTCCAGGGCACCATCGTCGCCCGCAAGCGTCCGCGGGGCCGTCCGCGTAAGAACGACGTCGCGGCGTGAGGCAGGGGGCGGGCGCTCCCGAGTCAGTCCCGGGAGCGCCCGCACGTTCCGCCTCGTCGCCACCTCGCCTGACGGAGTGACCCGTCCGGTCCGTTCGGATCGTTCAGGTCGCTCCAGACCACCTTTCGCACCATTCGCAGACCACGTCCTGGAAGGACACCATCACCATGTATCAGCCCGTTCACGAGCACCTGGCGCGAGCCCGACATGTCGAGCGCCAGGCCCAGGCCGACCACGCCGGAATTCGGCGCAGTGCCCGGCTCATCTCCCTGCACATCCGGCGCCGGCGCCAGGCTGGACACGCCTGACCGCCGCGCCGGCCACCACGCCTGACCTGAACGTCAGGCCCGACCTGCACCGACCCACGAGGGCGGGGCGACCGTTCACCGGTCGCCCCGCCCTTGCGGCGCTTGGCCGGTCCGTCGGTCCACCGATCGGGCCGGAAGGCCTGCCCGAGGGGTGGGCGACCGGCATACAGTGACCTGCGTGCAGGCCCACCTGACCATCGCCCAGGACCCGCAGGCCGACGCCGTCCTCTCGTCCGACCCCTTCGCCCTGCTCTGCGGGATGCTGCTGGACCAGCAGTTCCCGATGGAGCGAGCTTTCGCCGGCCCGGCCAAGCTGCTTGAGCGTTTCGGCACCCTGGACCCGGCGCGGATCGCTGCCGCCGATCCTGAAGAGTTCGCCGACCTGGCCGCCACCCCGCCGGCGATCCACCGCTACGGCCGGTCGATGGCCGGTCGGATCCAACAAGTGGCCGCCCACGTCCTGGAGCACTATGACGGTGACGCCGAGTCGATCTGGACGACGGCGAAGACCACTCCCGAGCTGCTGGCGCGCCTGGTGGCGCTGCCCGGCTTCGGCGAGCAGAAGGCGCGCATCTTCGCCGCGCTGCTGGGCAAGCAGCTCGGCGTCCGTCCCCGGGGGTGGCGTGAGGCGATTGGCCCGTATGCCGCGCCAGGCACCTTCCGCTCGGTCGCCGATGTCGTCGACGCCGAGTCACTGGCCAAAGTGCGGGCTTTCAAACAGGCCGCGAAGGCGGCCGCCAAAGAGGCCGGTCGGTGACCGAAATGCCCTCTGTTGGAGTGGTTTTCCCGCTCGACGGCGATCGGCGCAGCACCACGGCCACCGGCCAGGCGATCGTTGCTGAGGCCCTCGAGCCGGTTGATCCGATCGGCGCCCGGGCGGCGCTGGCCGAGACGACCTGGCGCGCGGGATACCCGATGCACTTCCGGCGGCTCGTCGAGGCGGGCCTGGACTCGGCGCCCGCGGCGGTCGAGATCGCCGACTGCGGCCTGTCCGCGGTTCACACGCGGATGCGCTGGGGTCACGCCGACGGCTCCGATGTCCCCTTGCGGGACGCGCGGGCCGACGAGGCCAGGCCCCTGCACACCGAGCTCATCGAAGGCATCGGCCTGCCGGAGTCGTCGCTCACCCTGCCCTTCCAGGGGCGGCGACTGGCCGGGTCGGACCTGGCCGACCAGCTCTATGCCTGGGTCCGGCGCGGCATCATCGAGCCGTCGTGTGCCGACGCAGTCCGTCAGGTCGCTGCCCACCCCGAGTGGTTGGACCTGTCCGACCTCACCTTCGTGGTGTTGGGAGCGGGGTCTGAGATGGGACCGCTGCGGTCCTTGCTGCGCTGGGGTGCCGATCTGGTCGCCGTCGATCTGCCCCGGCCCGATCTCTGGCGCGGGCTGCTCGCTGACACCCGCCGGTATGCCGGGTCGATGCGGGTCCCGGCCGCCCCGGGCAACGCGCCGATCGCTGAGCGAGCCGGCGTCGACCTGGTCACCGAGTGGCCGAACGTCACGCAGTGGTTGGAGCAGCTGCCTGGCACGCTCGTCATCGGCAACTACGTCTACGCAGACGGCGCGGACAACGTGCGGGTCAGCGTGGCCGTGGATGCGTTGACCGAGTTTCTGCGCTATCACCGCCCCGACACGGCGCTGGCGTTCCTGGCCACTCCGACGGATGTCTTCGCGGTCCCAGAGGCCGATGTGGAGCGGGCGAACGCGGCATACGACAATGCCACGGTGAGCAAGGCGCTGCGGGGACCGTTGCGCGCTCTGTCCGGTGGGAAGCTGCTCCACCGCAACTACGCGGCCACCTCTGGGCCGGGCATCGCCGATGCCATCGTGTCGCAGCAAGGCCCCAACTACCTTCTCGCCAAACGGATCCAACGGTGGCGGGCGACGTCGGCCCGCTCCGAAGGAGCCACCGTGTCGCTCACCGTCGCCCCGCCCACGCGGACCCGCTCGGTCGTCAAGAACCGTGCCCTGGCCGCCGCGTATGCCGGTGCCCACCGGTTCGGGTTGGAGGTGTTCGACCCGTCGACGGCCAACACCCTCATGGCGGCTGTGCTCGTCCACGATCTGCGCACCGGCACTCCCACGCTCGGCCACCCCTGGCGCGACGAAGCCCACCAGGCGGCCCACGGCGGGCTGTGGACCGCGGCATACTCTGCGCGCAGCGCCCTCGGTCTCGCGGCGATGTTGGGGCTGGGTTCGCGCTCCTGAGACGCTGATCCCAGGCCGACACGGTTGAGGGTCGGGATACTGTCGAGACGCAGCCAATCTTGGGCAAAGTCCTCCCACTTCACATACCCGCTGCTCGTGGGCGCGACGGCAATGGTTCCGGGGGAGGACGCCTGACCCACAGGCTGGCATCATCGGAACGTGACTCATCCTCCGGGCCTGTGTGGTTCGTGGCGGCGGTTCGACGCCACTCCGTAGGGGGAACACGGGCCGCGCTCACACGGTCGGCCTGATCCGCGGGGGACCGTCACAGCGACGGGATGGAACGGCAACGGCAAGTGCGACGTGAGGTCTCCACTGCATCTGGACAGATACCCTGTTCGCGTGAATGACCGGCGCGTCCGCAATCGACCCGAAAAAGCTCGGGTCGTCGGCATGCGCGCCACGACAGACGATGCCTTGGCGGCTGCCTGGGTCGCCCAAGGCCTGCAACCACTCGTCTTTGGGTTGGCCGCGACCTTCGTGACTGCGGCCGGTCACCTGGTCGTCGGCGGCGGTCTGCCCTCTCTCGTGGTCCTGAGCGCGCTCCTGGTCGCCGCGACTGCCTGGCGAGCTGCCTTGCCCGTGGGACCGAGGTCGCTCCGGGTCACCGCCGTGTCGATGCTCGCTGCCCAGGGGCTGGGCCATCTGGCCCTGGGCATGTCGCACTCGGTTCCCCTGAAGGGAGTCGGCCACCACCAGGGGGCCGACGCGTTGGCGGCGGCGCTGCTGGGGACCCCGGAGCCCGATGGTTTGCTGGCTGGTCCGGTCGCCGGCCTTCTCCGGCCGAGCTGGGTGGCCCAGGCCCCGGACCTGGCCATGACCGGCGTGCACATTGCCGCAGGGGTGCTGCTCGCAGTCTGGTTGCAGCGCGGTGAGGCCCGGACGTTCGCGATCATCGCGCGGGTGCGGGCCCAGTTCACTCGCCACATGCCCCGCGCTATCGTGCCGATCCGCCTGGTGAGGGCGCCCTCGTCGGCGGTTGCCGGGATCGCCTCATTCCGCGCGATCCTTGTGGTGCACGACGCTCCGCGGCGCGGACCGCCCCATCCGATGGCACATGCCGAAGGTCAACGATCGTCGCACGGCTCGCCGTCGCCGTCAGTGCTGCAGACGGGACCGTGCCACCGTGACATGAGCTCGTGTCACACCGCGTCCGACGCGGTCACCCTGACGTCGAGGAGCGCATCGGTTGCGCTCGCGAGGAGTTGCCATCGATCACCCCTACCTGACCGAGTAAAGCTCGGTGTTTGTTGCCACGGTGTGCCGTCCTGCTGCTCGTGTGTGCGCACAGGGCGGCACACCCATGCCTGGGAGAAGCAGGCCTGACCGAGCCAGCCGGCCAAGACGGATTCACGTGGGCGAACGGCATACCAACGACGCAAGGGGTGGGACACCGTGGGTGAGGAGCGGATGGTCTGCGGCAGCTGCGGGAGTAGGCCGCCCGACGGCGCCGAGGGCGCTGCGCGGTTGGACTGGGTGCGGGGCGTCGAGCGGGGGCGTCCGGTGTGGACCTGCCCGGACTGCAGCCGCCGCTACCTGCGCAGCATCGAAGGGAAGCTCGACTCGCAGTGGTGGTGAGCGCCGACGGCGGCGGGAGGGCGGCGCTCAGCCGACCGGCGGCAGGTCCGCACCCGGGATGTGCGCAGCGACCGTCGCGCGACCGGGCACCGTGGCGCCGAGCTGACACAGCACACCGATGCCACCCAGCCAGACCCGGTGGATGAGGAGATACTCCGCGGGAAGGTTCAGGCGCATCCCGACTGAGTAGTTGGGCTTGCGGGGGTCGTTGATGTGCTCGAAGACCCCTCGGATCCAGTCCCGGCTGAAGTGGAACTCGTCGGTGCGCAGCGGGTCGATGAACGGCTCGAGGTAGTCCAACAGCCGCTGCGCGTCGACGTCGATCCCGTCGCGGACGAAGCCGATCTCGCGCAACCCCGCCAGAGTCGCCTCGGCATCAGCGGCGAGCGCGAGGGTGAGCAGTCGCCCCATGTCATCGGGCAGACCGCCTGGGAGGTGCTTGACGGCCCCGAAGTCGAGCACGCCCAGGCGCCCGTCGAGCAGCAGCCGGAAGTTGCCTGGGTGCGGGTCGGCGTGCAGGAGGCCGCAGCGGCTGGGGGCGTCGAGCAGGAACTCGATGTAGTGGGTGCCGGCCAGATCGCGCTGCTGTTGGGTGCCGTCCGCGATGATCGCCGAGAGGGGTATGCCGTCCATCCACTCAGTGACCAGCACCCGTTCGCTGCCGGCCACGACCTTGGGGACGGCGACGTTCGGGTCGTCCTCGAAGCCCTTGGCGAACGCCTTCTGCGACGAAGCCTCCAGCCGGTAGTCCAGCTCCTCAGCCATCCGCCCCCGCAGCTCTGCCAGGATGGGACCGATGTCGATGCCCGGGATCCAGGCCGTCGCGACCCGCGCCACCTTGGAGACGTTGGCCAGGTCCGAGAGCAGAGCCTTTCCGGCTCCTGGGTATTGGATCTTTACGGCAACCTCGCGCCCGTCGCGCCAGGTGGCGCGGTGCACCTGCCCGATCGAGGCGGCCGCAATCGCCGTGTCGTCGAAGGAGGTGAACCGGCTGCGCCAGCGAGGACCCAGCTCGGCGGCCATGACCTCGTTGACCCTGGCCGGGGGAAGGGCCGGCGCGCTGTCCTGCAACTTGGTGAGCATCGCGCGGTAGGGCGCTGCCGCCTCCTCGGGCCAGGCGGCCTCGAAGATCGACAACGCCTGACCGAACTTCATCGCGCCGCCCTTGAGCTCACCGAGAATGGTGAACAACTGGGCCGCGGCACGCGCCTGCATCTCGGCGGCGACCGCTTCGGCCGGCTTGCCCCCGACCCGCTTGCCGAGACCGAGTGCCGCGCGACCGGCATACCCCAGCGGCAGCGTCGCGAGCTTGGCGGCGCGCGTCACGGCGGCTTTGGGGAGGTCGCTCACCTGGTCATTCTCCCCCCATCTCCGGTCGGCCGATGACCGCCGGGGAGGTGCGGGGGTCGGCTGTACCGGGCTGCCCATGGTGGGGGCAGTGTGGGTGGCGCGACCACCGGCGATGATCCAAGCGGGGCCACGGGGACGTCAGCTCGACGGTCACCCCATCGGGCAGCCAGTTCCCGCAGAGGTATGCCGCCACGACCAGTGCCGCCACTGATGCTGCGGCGGCGAGGAGGGCTGGTTCGGTGGGCCCTGGTCGGACGGGGCCACCCGGACCAATGATCCCGGTGAGGCCGAGCGGCTGGTGCCTGAGGCGGACGTCGCGAGCGGGCCGTGCGGCCTGGGCCAACACGGACGCCCGGCCGCTGTCGCGGTCACACCGATGCAGCTCCACGCACGCCAGACACGTCGTGTCACCCCTGGGGAACGGAACGACCAGGGGTCCGATGATCGCTCGGTCGCCTTCGGTGATGAAGGCCAGATGCGGGACGCCGTGCCGCATCCAGGGCGCCGCGTCCGCGGGGTCGAGCGCGTCGGAGGCGCTGAGGACGACCAGATCGGGTGGGACTGAGCGGCTGGTCGATGCCCCATCGTGATCCCGGAGGGCCAGCTCGGCGTGGTCGAGCGCTGCCGATCCGACCAGCACGCTGTCGACGTCGGCAAGGCGCAACGCCCGAGCCAGTCGCTCGGTGAGCAGGTCAGGGCCTCCGACGAGGATCCGCCGTTCGACCGACCGCAGCCGTGGCAAGCGGTCGACCCGTTCGGCCCCCGGGTCGGCCATCACGCCCGCCCGGACTAGGACGGTGAGCAACTCCTCGACGACGTGCGGCGGGTCGCCGAAGCGGGCAGCCAACTCGTCGAGTTGGCGGCGCGAGCGTGACCCATCGAGTCGTTCGAGGATCGCCACCTGCCCGGGCGACAGTCCGCGAAGCACCAGCGCATCCGAACCCATGCCCAACTGGACCTCGTCGGCGGCGCGACGCAGTGGTGGTCGACGCGGGTGCAGTCGAGGCTGGTTTGCGCGGACCCGGGGATCGAGGCGAGCGTGGGCGTGCGGCATACCGGCGAATCTGCCACAACGACGGCCGCGCCCGCTGACGTCATCCACAGGCTCCCGACCGGGCTGCCAACGGCAAGGAGGGTGACCCGCGATGCGGGCCACCCTCCGTCGGGTCAGTTCCGGATCAGGCCTTGCCGAGGATCCGGTTGAGGTTGGTGCCACAGGTCGGGCACGTCGCCTTGGCCATCCGACGGCCGTTCTCGCTGACGACGACCTTGCCTTCGGCGGTCTTCTTCTCCTTGCACTTCACGCAGTAGAACTCGCCCGCGTAGGTCTCGTCCTTGGCCATGTCTGATCCTCCTGGTAGGGATTGGTTGGTGCTCGTGGCCCCGCCGGTAGGCGGGTGGCGTCGCGACAACCCTAGACCAGCACCGGCGTTCTGGCGCGAATTGACGCTCACCCGGCCGTCGGCCAGTCGTGCCCGACCGGCCGGACGCCGGCGCCGTGGAGGGCTGGTCGAGGGGCGGTTTGAGGGCGGCTTGAGGGCGGCTTGAGGGCGGGCCAATCACCTCTGTCACCGGGGCCACATAGGCTTGATCGCATGGATCTCGACGTGGCGCTGCCCTTCGAGACTGACGTTGTCCTCCCCGATGGCCCGGTGGCGACTCGGTCTCGCTCCGATGGTCCACGAGACCCGGAAGGCCGCGCCGAGCCCGCCGTCGAGGTCAGGCGTAGCGCCCGTCGCCGTCGCACGGTGAGTGCCTACCGAGAGGGTGATCGGGTCATCGTTCTCGTGCCGGCCAGGTTCTCCCGGGCGGAGGAGCGCCGCTGGGTGCAGACGATGCTGGAGCGGCTGGCGGCCAGTGAAGCCAAACGTCGTCCGAGCGATGCCGACCTGGCGCAGCGGGCCGACGAGTTGTCGACGCGGTTCCTGGGTGGCCGCGCCACTCCTGCGTCGATCCGCTGGGTGGCCAACCAACGCGGTCGGTGGGGATCGTGCACGCCGTCGGACCGCTCGATCCGGATCTCGTCACGCGTCCAGGGGATGCCTGGCTACGTGCTCGACTACGTCATCCTGCACGAACTGTCCCACCTGCTCGTCGCCGGGCACGGTCCGGATTTCTGGGCCTTGCTGGCGGCCTATCCGCGGCTAGAGCGGGCCAGGGGCTATCTCGACGGCGTGGCGGCCGCCTCCGGGCTGGCCCTGAGTGACGAGTGAGTCGATGAGCGCCCGAAGCCCGGCCACCTCGACCACCCGGCCCGCCAGGCGCCGCCGAGCACCTGGCTGGGTCCCCAACCAGCATGGCGCCTGGGCGATGCTCGCCAGCCCGCTCCTGCTGGGTGCACTCGCCGCTGGGCTGGCGTGGATCCATCTGCCGTTGGCGGCCTTCTGGTTTGCCGGGTATTTCGCTTTCAACGCTGCGAGCCTGTGGCTCAAGTCCGGTCGCAAGTCCCGCTTCGCGCGCCCGGTCCAGGTGTATGCCGTCCTCGCCGCCGCCCTGGGGCTGCTCACCGCTGCCCTGGGTCCCGCCCTCGTGCGGTGGGCGCCGTGGTTCCTGATCCCGCTGGGCGTAGGGATGTGGGCGGCGGCCCGTCGGCGCGAGCGCGATCTGCTGGCGGGGGTGACGACGGTGGTCGGTTCGGCGTTGATGACCGTCGTGGCGTATGACGCCGGCGGTGGCACCGACCTGCGCCGCGCCGCCATCCTCGCGGCCGGACAGTTCCTCTACTTCGCCGGGACCGTCTTCTACGTCAAGTCGATGATCCGCGAGCGCGACAACCCCCGCTTCTTGTGGACCTCCATCGGTTTCCACGCCGCTTCGGCGCTGCTCCTGGCAGTGCTGGCCCCCTGGGTCGCGGGGGTTTTTGTCGTGTTGACGGTCCGGGCCTGGTGGGTCCCCCGGCTGGGGTGGACGCCCAAGCAGGTCGGGATCGCGGAGATCGTCGCGACCGCGGCGGTGGCGCTCGTGTCACTGTTCACGGTCTGACACCGCACTAGCCTGGGACCAGCACCCAGGACGTTGAGCACTCGTGTACGAGAGGTCGAGCCATGCCGCAGCTGCGTTCCCGAACCACCACCCACGGTCGCAACATGGCCGGGGCCCGGGCCCTGTGGCGCGCGACCGGTCTCACCGACGACGACTTCGGCAAGCCGATGGTGGCCATCGCTAACAGCTATACCCAGTTCGTCCCCGGCCACGTCCACCTCAAGGACCTCGGCGACCTGGTTGCCGGAGCCGTCCGCGAGGCCGGGGGAGTGGCCCGCGAGTTCAACACCATCGCGGTCGACGACGGCATTGCCATGGGCCATCACGGGATGCTCTACAGCCTGCCCAGCCGCGAGATCATCGCCGACTCCGTCGAGTACATGGTCAACGCCCACGCGGCAGACGCCCTCGTGTGCATCAGCAACTGTGACAAGATCACCCCCGGCATGCTGCTCGCGGCGCTGCGGCTCAACATCCCCACCGTCTTCGTCAGCGGCGGGCCGATGGAAGCCGGAAACGCCGTCATCGGCCCAGACGGCACAGCCGGGACATCCGCTCAACGCTTGGATCTCATCGACGCCATGATCAAGGCCGTCGATAACCACGTCTCCGACGCCGACATCGCCACCATCGAACGATCGGCCTGCCCAACCTGCGGATCCTGCTCAGGCATGTTCACCGCCAACTCGATGAACTGTCTGCTTGAGGTCGTCGGCCTGGCCCTCCCCGGCAACGGCTCGACGCTGGCCACCGCCGCCGCCCGCAAGGGCCTGTTCGAGGCGGCCGGTCGCCTCATCGTCGAGTTGGCCACTCGCTGGTATGCCGCCGACGGCACCGAAGACGCCAGCGTCCTGCCGCGCTCGATCGTCACCCGCGAGGCGCTGGCCAACGCCATGCGGGTCGACATCGCGATGGGCGGCTCGACCAACACGATCCTGCACCTGCTCGCCGCGGCTCAGGAGGCGGACGTCGACTTCGATCAGCACGACATTGACGCCCTGTCCCGGGTGACGCCGTGCCTGTGCAAGGTGGCCCCCAACACCAACCGCTACTACATGGAGGATGTCCACCGGGCCGGGGGGATCGTGGCCATCATGGGCGAACTGGCCAGGGCCGGGATGCTCGACGACTCCGTGCACGCCGTCCACGCCCCGAGCCTGCAGGCCTGGCTGGACGAGTGGGACATCCGCGGGGGGAAGGCGAGCGACGCGGCATACGAGCTCTTCCACGCGGCCCCCGGCGGAGTCCGCACGACCGAGGCGTTTTCCTCGACCAACCGCTGGGCCAGCCTTGACACCGACGCGGAGGGGGGTTGCATCCGCTCGGTGGAGCACGCCTACACCGCCGACGGGGGCCTGGCCGTCCTCACCGGCAACCTCGCCCCGGACGGGTGCATCGTCAAGACCGCGGGGGTGCCCGAGCACCAGTGGAGCTTCCGCGGCCCGGCGAAGGTGGCCGAGAGCCAGGAGGAGGCCGTCGAGATGATCCTCGCCGGTCGAGTCGTGGCCGGTGACGTCGTCGTCGTCCGTTACGAGGGGCCTAAGGGCGGACCCGGGATGCAAGAGATGCTCTATCCCACCTCCTACCTCAAGGGCGTGGGCCTAGGCCCGAAGTGCGCCCTCATCACGGACGGCCGGTTCTCTGGCGGCTCGTCGGGACTGTCAGTCGGCCATGTGTCACCCGAGGCCGCGTCCGGCGGGACGATCGGGCTGGTGCGGGACGGTGACCAGATCGAGTTCTCCATCCCCGACCGGCGGGTCACCCTCCACGTCCCGGACGACGAGTTGGCCCGCCGCCGCGCCGAGCAGGACGTCGTCGGGTGGCGACCGGTGGCGCGTGAGCGTGAGGTCTCCGCAGCCCTGCGGCTGTTCGCGATGTTCGCCCAGTCCGCCGACAAGGGCGCCGCACGCAGAGTGCCCTGACCTTCGCTGCCCCGGCGAGTTATCCACAGCCGCGGCGGCTTGTCCACAGCTGCGTTGGCGCGTCGGGCGTGTCGTTGGCCGGGCGTCTATCGTCGGTGTCAGACCTTCAGTCACTTCTCTCAGGGGAGGACCCATGACGAGCACACCCGCCACGGAGATCCAGCGCAAGGTGCGACAGCTGGACAACGACGTGACCGACATCTACTCGATGTTGACCTCGATCCAGGCCGGTCAGCAGCGCCAGGCCCATCGGATCGACGAGGTCGACCGCAAGTTGCACGAGCACGACGCCCGCTTCGATGGCATCACAGCCAAGCTGGTCGAGCACGATGCCCGATTGGACGCCGTGGACGCCAAACTGCTTGAGCACGATGCCCGCTTCGATGCCGTCGACGCCCGCTTCGATGTGGTCGAGGGCAAGCTCGATGTGGTCGAGGGCAAGCTCGATGTGGTCGAGGGCAAGCTCGACGAGGTCCTCGGTTTGTTGCGACCGAGCTGACCGGTCGCTCGGGTTCCAGGGCAGAATGCGGGGATGCTCCGACGACTGGCCCTGATCCGCCCGCCATCGCCCCGACTGGCTGAGGGCATCGTCACGCACGTGTCCCGGTCCGAGGTGGACCTCAGCCTGGCGCGCCGGCAGTGGGAGGACTACCGCATCGCTCTGGAAGCCAACGGCTGGGGCATCGTCGAGGCGCCACCGGTGCCCTTCTGCCCGGACGGGGTCTTCATCGAAGACCAGGTCGTCGTCTACAGCGACCTCGCGGTCATGTGCCGCAGTGGTGCTCCCCAACGACGATCCGAACAGGAGGGCTTGGGGGAGTTGCTGTCGGGCCTGGGCTATCGCGTGGCTCGGATCGAAGGTCCCGGCACCCTCGACGGTGGTGACGTCCTCAAGCACGACGGGCGGGTTTGGGTGGGGGACGCCGGGCCCGAGGGTCGGTCCAACGCCGAGGGCATCGCCCAACTCGCGGCGCTGCTCGCGCCATTGGGTGCCCAGGTCGCCACTGTCCCGCTCAAGGGTGTCCTGCACCTCAAGTCCGCGGTCACGGCCCTACCCGACGGTCGGATCCTGGCCGGTCCGAGCCTGCACGATGAAATCGCCCACTGGCCGGGGTGGGCGTCGGGGTCGCGAGCTGCGACGCCACCGGCATCCCTGCTGCGGGTCCCCGAGGACTCGGGGGCACATGTGGTGCTTCTCGGTGGCGACGTCCTCCTGCTCGCCGCCTCCGCCGCGCAGACCGCCGACCTGCTCACCGGGCTCGGCTGGCGCGTGGTGGCCGTCGACATCAGTGAGTTCGAGAAGCTCGAAGGGTGTGTCACGTGCCTCTCGGTCCGGCTCCGTGGCTGACCTGGCCACGAGGGCGTAACCGTCCCGGTGGTCGACCTCACAGGCCCGGATGGTGAGACACGCACGGCCTGCGGTTGACACGGCATACCCCTGCCGAGCACCGTGGTCCCGTGACCCAGGTCCTCGTACTCCCCAGGCGCGTGTGACGCCCCTGCTGTCACGCGCGCGCCCTTCCGTCCCGCCGGTGGACTGAAGGGCTTTTTCGTGAGGTGGGGACCTCACACCGGCACCGAGCACCCGTCCGACGCAACGAAGAAGTGGTGACCACCGTGACCGACAGCCAGACGTCCACCAAGGCGTCCCCGGCCGACCTCGCCGCCCAGAGTCGGCCGCGCCCGAGTGCGCCGGCCGTGCCCGCCGCACCGGTCGTCCCCGAGCGATGCACCGGGGCCCAGTCGCTGGTCAAGTCCCTGGAGGCGATCGGCGTCGACACCGTCTTCGGCTTGCCGGGTGGGGCCATCCTCCCGGCATACGACCCGCTGATGGACTCGACGAAGGTGCGCCACATCCTCGTCCGCCACGAGCAGGGCGCGGGGCACGCCGCCGAGGGGTATGCCGTCGCCACCGGTCGCGTGGGCGTGTGCATGGCGACCTCTGGGCCGGGTGCGACCAACCTCGTCACCCCCATCGCCGATGCCTACATGGACTCGGTGCCGATCGTCGCGATCACCGGCCAGGTGCCCAGCGGCTCGATCGGCACGGACGCCTTCCAAGAGGCGGACATCCGCGGCATCACCATGCCGATCACCAAGCACAACTACCTGGTGACCAACCCGGACGACATCCCGCGAGCCATCGCCGAGGCGTTCCACATCGCTGGCACCGGCCGTCCCGGTCCGGTCCTGGTCGACATCAGCAAGGACGCCCTGGTCGGCCAGACGACCTTCGCCTGGCCGCCAACAGTCGATCTGCCGGGCTATCGTCCGGTCGCCCGTCCGCATAGCAAGCAGATCCGTGAGGCCGCGCGGCTCATCGCTGCGGCTCGTCGGCCGATCTTCTACATCGGCGGCGGCGTGATCCGCGCCCGCGCTGCCGATGCGCTGCGCAAGCTGGTCGACCTCACCCAGATCCCCGTCGTGACGACCCTCATGGCCCGCGGCGCCGTCCCGGACGGTCACCCCCTGCACTTGGGTATGCCGGGCATGCACGGCTCCGTGGCGGCCGTCACCGGCCTGCAGAAGTCTGACCTCATCATCGCGCTGGGCGCCCGGTTCGATGACCGCGTGACCGGCCAGCTGTCGTCGTTTGCGCCGCACGCCAAAGTCATCCACGCCGACATCGACCCGGCCGAGATCTCCAAGAATCGGGTGGCCGACGTGCCGATCGTCGGTGACTGCAAGGACGTCATCACCGACCTCATCGAGGTCATCGCCGCCGACCAGGCCGCGAACGGTGCGGCGGAGTACGAGGCCTGGCAGGCAACGGTCGCCGAGTGGAAGCAGACCTACCCGGTCGGCTACACCACCCAGCCGGACAGCCTGTCACCGCAGTACGTCATCGAGCGGATTGGCGCCCTGTCCGGCCCCGAGGCGACCTACGTCGCGGGGGTCGGCCAGCACCAGATGTGGGCCGCGCAGTTTGTCGAATACGCCCGGCCCAACTCGTGGATCAACTCCGGGGGACTGGGCACGATGGGTTTTGCGGTCCCAGCTGCCATGGGCGCCAAGGTGGCTGAGCCGGCTCGCACTGTGTGGGCGATCGACGGTGACGGGTGCTTCCAGATGACCAACCAGGAGCTGGCGACCTGTGTCATCAACGACATTCCCATCAAGGTCGCGATCATCAACAACTCCAGCCTGGGCATGGTCCGGCAGTGGCAGACGCTGTTCTACAACGAGCGCTACTCCAACACCGATCTGCACACGAGCCACAACCAGGAGCGGATCCCCGACTTCGTCAAGCTCGCCGACGCCTACGGTTGCGCCGGTTGGCGGGTCGATCGCGCTGAGGACGTCGATGCGGCGATCACCCAGGCACTGGGCATCAACGACCGTCCGGTCGTCATCGACTTCGTCGTCCACCGTGACGCGATGGTGTGGCCGATGGTCCCGGCTGGCGTGAGCAACGACAAGATCCAGATCGCCCGCGGCGGCGCCCCGTTGTGGGAGCGCGAGGACTGAGCTGCCGTCGGTGACACCCCGACAGCGGCGAGCCCCAGAGAAACTTCAGAGATCCCAGAGAGAGCGTTAACGACATGCCCAAGCACACCCTGTCCGTGCTGGTCGAGAACAAACCCGGCGTCCTGGCCCGGATCGCGGCCCTGTTCTCCCGGCGCGGCTTCAACATTGACAGCCTCGCGGTCGGCCCGACCGAGCACTCGGACGTGTCTCGGATGACCGTCGTCGTCGACGTCGACGAGCTGCCCCTCGAACAGGTCACCAAGCAGCTCAACAAGCTCGTCGAGGTGCTCAAGATCGTAGAGCTCGAGCCGCCGTCGTCGGTGCAGCGCCAGATCGTCCTGGTCAAGGTCCGCGCCGATGCCTCCAACCGATCGCATATCGTCGAGACGGCCGAGCTGTTCCGGGCCACGGTCGTCGATGTCGCCTCGGACAGCCTCACCATCGAGGCGACCGGCAAGGTCGAGAAGATCCAGGCGCTGCTCGGCGTCCTCGAGCCGTTCGGCATCCGCGAGCTGGTCCAGTCCGGCGTGGTCGCCGTTGGCCGGGGACCTCGCTCGATCACCGACCGGGCCTTGCGCAGCGCGTGACCTGCTGCGGGCGAGCGCACTGCGATCCGCCGTCACTGAGCTGACCACCCGCTGACCGCACGGCCCGCTGCGGTGAGCACACGGCATACCCTCTGTCCCAACTGCACCACCCACTGACCGCACGAATCCACCGAACGAACCCAGCTAAGGAGTGGCCCCCGATGGCCGAGATGATCTACGACGACGACGCGGACCTGAGCATCATCCAGGGGATGAAGGTGGCTGTCATCGGCTACGGCAGCCAGGGGCACGCCCACGCGCTCAACCTGCGCGACTCGGGTGTCGACGTGCGCGTCGGTCTCGCCGAGGGCAGCAAGAGCCGCCCGAAGGCGCAGGCCGAGGGGTTGCCAGTCAAGACGGTCGCCGAGGCGGTCAAGGAGGCTGACCTCGTCGTCATCCTCACCCCTGACCAGGTGCAGCGGCACGTCTACGCGGGCGACATCAAGCCCAACCTCAAGGAAGGCGCCGGGCTGCTGTTCGGGCACGGCTTCAACATCCGGTTCGGCTACATCCAGCCCGAGCCGGGTTCGGACGTCGTCATGGTGGCTCCGAAGGGCCCAGGCCACCTGGTGCGCCGCGAGTTCAACGACGGGCGCGGGGTGCCGGTGCTCGTCTGTGTCGAGCAGGACGCATCCGGGCGAGCGTGGGACATCGCCAAGTCCTACGCGAAGGCCATCGGTGGCCTGCGGGCGGGTGGCATCAAGACGACCTTCACCGAGGAGTGCGAGACCGACCTGTTCGGTGAGCAGTCGGTGCTCTGCGGTGGCGCCTCGCAGCTGGTCATGTATGGCTTCGAGACCCTCGTCGAGGCCGGTTACCAGCCCGAGGTCGCCTACTTCGAGTGCCTGCACGAGCTCAAGCTCATCGTTGACCTCATGGTCGAGGGCGGCATCGCCAAGCAGCGCTGGTCGGTCTCGGACACGGCCGAGTACGGCGACTACGTGTCGGGCCCGCGGGTCATCGACCCCCGGGTCAAGGACAACATGCGTGCGGTGCTGGCCGACATCCAGAGCGGGGCGTTCGCGCGCCGGTTCATCGCTGACCAGGACGCGGGCGCACCGGAGTTCAAGGCGTTGCGCGAGAAGGGTGCTCAGCACCCGATCGAGGCGACCGGCCGCGATCTGCGCAAGCTGATGAGCTGGATCAAGGAGACGGACAGCGACTACACCGAGGGGTCAGCCGCCCGGTGACGATGGCGCGCCCGAGGGACGAGGAAGTGGCGAGGAACTGGGCCATGGGTTCCGCCCGGTGACGCGTTCGGCGCCCTCCGCGCGACGGGCTACTCTGTGCGTCTCATGACTGTTGCCCAGCAGGTATGCCGCGTGCGCGAGTCGCGCCGCGGCATACCCATGCGGTGAGTCGGGTGTTCGACAACCTGCCCTACCCGCTGGTGTATGCGGTCTTCTTCGTCGGGGCGATGATCCGAGCCAACGCGACCTATTGGCTGGGACGTGGCGCGCGCGCGGGCGGCGAGAACACCCGGGCCGGTCGCCGGCTGGACAGCCCGGTCGTGCGCAGGGCCGAGACGGTGATCGCCCGGTTCGGGGCGCCCGCGGTGGCGTTGTCTTTCCTCACCGTTGGGGTCCAGACGGCGCTCAACTTCGCGGCCGGTGTGCTGCGGATGCCGCTGTGGCGTTACGAGGTCGGCGCCGTGGTCGGGGCGATGATGTGGGCCGGGATCTATTCCACGATCGGTTTCGCGGTCTTCGGGGCCTGGGTGGGGGAGAAGCCCTGGCTGTGGGTGCTCGCGGCTATCGCGCTCGTCGGGCTGGTCGTCCTGGCGACCAAGTTCACCAGCCGTCGGCTCGACCAGTCGCCCCCGTATGCCGTCCTCCCGGACCCTGACGCAACCGACCCGAGCGCCTGACCCCGAGTGGTCGGATGGTGCGGGTCCGGTCGATAGGGTGACTGGTCAGCCACTCTTCACAGCAGAACGAGGCTCATCATGGGGAAACGGGCGTCGAGAGTGCCGGAGTTGACCGCTCCGGCCGAAGCGACGGCAGGGGCTGCCGAATCGGCTCCCTCAGTGGCTGACGCCACGACCGCGCCGGGGTCGGAGTTCCGGTCGCGCGCCGTGCTCACGACGAAAGAGCGCCGACCGGACGTCGATCCGCGGGCGATCGCCCTGAGCCTCACCTTGGCCCGCATCGCCGCCACCCATCAATACCAATCCGAGCGGGTGGTCCATCGGGAGCGTGGCTGGAGTTACAGCGGGTTCCGGGTCCTCTACATGATCTGGCTCTCGGAGCCGGTCGAGGCGCGCGACCTGGCCAGGTTCGCCGGGGTCAGCCGCCAGACTACGTCGACAGTTCTCTCGACCCTCGAGGCGGCGAAGTTGGTGGTCCGCAAGCAGACCTCCACCACCGATCGCCGGTTGGTGTCGGTGCGGCTCACGGCCAAGGGACGAGCCGCCGTTGACGAGGCGATCGGAGCCCAGAACGCGCTGGAGAGCGACTGGTTCTCGGTGCTTTCAGCGGCCGAACAGAAGCAGTTGCTCGAGATGCTCGAACGGGTGCTGGCTCGCATCGACCAGCCCGCCGAAGGGACCGTCGGGGGCTGACTGCCCGAGCCTGGCGCGGCCAACCCCGTGCCGCACCGTGGAATTCCTGCTGCAACCGCACGCCTGCGGACGGTGTGCCATCTAAGATGTCAAATCACTGACAGTTAAGGTGATGACTCGTTGGGATCACCAACTGCTGTCAGGTCGCAGCTCGTCCCCGTTCGCCCTACGTCCGGAGGTTCCGTGCAGCAGCTCACCGCCCTCGATGTGATGTTCTCCTCGCTGGACACCGAGACGACCAACGGAGTGCTTGGGGGGCTCGTCCTGCACGAGCCGCCGACCGATGGTCGCAAGGCCGCCGACGCAGCCTTCATGCGGCAGCGTTTCGCCGAGCGGCTGCCCTACCTGCCCCCGTTGCATCGAGAACTGGTCAAGGTGCCGATCGGCATCGACCACGACTATCTCGGTCAACCGGACCGGATCGACCTGCTTGAGCACATCCGCTCGATCACCCTGCCCGCGCCGGGGACCCGCGACCAGCTCGCCGCCGAGGTGTCGCGGATCATGAGCACATCGCTGCCCACCGGTCGGCCGCTATGGGACTTCACCGTCATCGAAGGCATGGAGGACGGCAGCGTCGCCCACCTCCTGCGGATCCATCATCTGGTCATCGACGGCGGGTCGATGCCCACGCTCTGGGACGCCCTCTCCGACGAGCCCACCCAACCCCTGGAGAAGCTTGCCGACAGCTCGCACCCCGAGCCGCGCTACGGCACGGGCGAGATGCTTGTCCGCGAGCTCGGCGGCGTCCTGGCCAAACCGGCACAGTTCGCCGCCTTCCAGGCCAAGTTCCTCGCCTGGATTGCCGCGCAGACCAAGGAGTCCGGGCCGCTGGCGCCGGCGGCTCTGCCGTTGCGGATAGCTCTGCCTGGTGGTCTGGCCAGACCCGCGCAGGCCCTGCTCAACCCGGCGCTGCGCGAACGTGGCATCCCCGAGATCCAGCCCTACATCCCGACCTTGCAGGCCCCGAAGACGCCCTTCAACAACCGGGTCACCGCTCAACGCACCTTCGTCTTCGCCGACCTGCCCCTGGCCCAGTTCCGTGACACCGGGAAAGCGCTGGGCGGCACCATCAACGACGTCGTCCTCGGAGTCTGCGCCGGCGCCCTGCGGCGCTACCTCATCGAGAACCACATCCCTGCCGACGAACCGCTCATCGTCTGCGTCCCAGTGTCGATCCGCACCGGGCACGAGAAGACGAAGTGGGCCAACTACGTCCACATGATCTTCGCCCCGATACCCACGCACCTGGACGACCCGCTCGCGCGGGTCAAGGCTGCGAGCACCGCCGTCAAGTCCGCCAAAGGCAACTTCGACGCGATGCCGACCAGTCTCATCCGCGAGGCCAGCAGGTTCATCCCCTCCGCGATCTTCAACGTCATGGTCCGCGCCATGGTCAAACTGCCCGACTCGCTGTCCAAAGGCCCGTGGAACGTCGTCGTCTCCAACGTGCGCGGACCCAGCACTGCGGCATACATGGACGGGGTCAAGGTCTTGGGCTACTGGCCGGCCTCGTTCCTGTCGGTTGGCGGCGGGATCAACATCACCCTGCAGAGCTACACCGACCGGATCTGCTTCGGCTTCATGGGGGCGCCCGAGCAGGTGGGTGACCTGCGCCCGATCATCGGCTACATGACCGACGCGCTCGCCGAGACGGTCGCTGCCGCCGCCGCGACGACGGGCCGGGCGGACCAGACCTCCGCGGCCGGTCGCCCCGGCAAGCGGACCCCGAACCGTCCGGCCCCCGGACGGGCCCGGTTGGCCGCCGTCCCGCCGAGCGCTGCCGGTGGGTCGAGCTAGGCAGGTGTCCGGGATGCCATCGTCTGTGGCCCCACGTGGGCGCAACCCCGCGGCCAGCGACTTCGTCGACATCGTCGTCGACCTCACCGCGCGCCGCGCCGAGGGAGCCGACCCCGACACGACCGCGTTGGTCGTCGCCCTCTTGCGGGCGGTGGGGCGGCACCGCGGCCTGTTCGAGCAGCGCGCCCACGACCAGCACGGTCGACACCTGCGGGCCTTCAGCGTGCTCTATATGGTCTGGCTCTACGACCAACTCAAGGCGCGCGATCTGGCCCGGCTGTTGGGGATGAGTCGGCAGACCACGTCGGCCGCCTTGGGGTCGCTCGAGACCGCGGGCCTGGTATGCCGCGAGCGCGACGAGGGCGGCGACCGACGGCTCATTGCCGTGCGCCTCACCGAAGACGGCCGACGGACCGTGGAGCAAGAGTTCCGCGCCCAGCATCACCTGGACGCCAGATGGGTGTCGGTCCTCTCCCCGGCCGAGCGTCGATCCCTGCGCAACCTGCTGGAACGGCTGGCGACCCCGCTGCCAGGCGGCCCGGCTCTCGTGGGGTGATTGTCAAAAGGTTGACAGTTATAACAAGCAATGGAAATCTGACACTCGACCGATCGTTCCCGTTCCGACCCCCCGCAACCCCCCGCCCGAAGGAGTGCCCCCATGTCGATGCCCGACATCACCGTCGGTGCCTGGTTCGCCGCCCGCGCCGCCCGCTCGCCCAAACGACGTGCGCTGACCTTCGAGGGCGCCAGCTGGACGTTCGCCGAGCTTGCCGACCGGATCGACCGCCTCGCCGCCGTCCTTCGCGCCGGCGGGGTGAAGCACGGCGACCGGGTCTCGTTCATCGGGTTCAACCAGCCCGCCGCCCTGGAGACCTGGTTCGCTTGCTCGCGGCTCGGGGCCATCTACGTCCCGCTCAACTTCCGGCTCGCCGGGCCGGAGCTGGCCTTCATCGTCCAGGACGCCGGCGTGCACACCCTCATCGCCGGCGCGGAGCAGCAGCCCGGCATCGAGGCGATCCGGCCCGAGCTGGGAGTCCGCCGCTACCTCGTGACGGAAGCGGACGGCATACCGGCGGGATGGGAGTCCTATGAGCAGGCGGTGACCGACACGGCCCCGCTTAGCGCAGCCGACGCCGTTCGCCCTGAGGAACTGTCGATCATCATGTACACCTCCGGGACGACCGGCACCCCCAAGGGCGTCATGCTCAGCCACGCCAACCTCTGGTGGAGCGACATCGCACTGATGAGCATGATCGACATCCACGCCGACGACGTCACCCTGGCCTTCTCGCCGCTGTTCCACATCGCCGGGCTCAACTTCATGATCGGCATCACCTGGATGCGCGGCGGCGAGGTGATCCTGCACCGGTCCTTCGACGCCCAGCGCACCCTCGATGACATCGCCCGGCACCGGGTCAACACCCTGTTCGGGGTGCCGGCGATGTTCATCGCCATCAGCCAGCTGCCCGGCTTCGCCGACGCGGACCTCACGACAGTGCGGATGGCGGTCTGCGGCGGGGCCCCGGCTCCCGAGCCGTTGCTGCAGACCTTCGCCGACCGGGGGATCGGGGTGCTGCAGGGTTACGGGCTCACCGAGACGGCACCGGCCGCGATCTTCCTCGTCGCCGAATATGCCCTGTCCAAGCTCGGCGCCGCCGGCCAGCCGCCGCTCTACATCGAGACCAAGCTCATCGGATCGAACGGAGTCACGGTGACCGAGCCCGGGGTGCGCGGCGAGGTGTGCATGCGCGGGCCGAACGTCACCCAGGGCTATTGGAACCGTCCCGAGGCCACGGCCGCCGCCTTCGACGAAGCCGGCTGGTTCCACACCGGAGATGTCGGGCAGTACGACGAAGACGGCATCGTCTCGATCGTCGACCGGGTCAAGGACATGGTCATCAGCGGCGGTGAGAACGTCTATCCCGCCGAAGTCGAGAACGTCCTGTTCGGCCACCCCGCCGTCGCCGAGGTCGCCGTCATCGGGCTCCCGGACGCCCGCTGGGGCGAGGCCGTCACCGCCGTCGTCGCGCCCAAGCCCGGCCAGACCCTCACGCTGGAAGACCTGCGCGCGTATGCCGCGCCGCAGCTCGCGCGGTTCAAGCTGCCCCAGCGGCTGCACTTGGTCGACCTGCTGCCGCGCAACCCGACCGGAAAGGTGCTCAAGTACCAGCTCCGCGAGGACCTGGCTCACGAGGACCTGGCCCAGGAGTAGCCCCGTTCGGTGGGTGGGCGGCATACGGGCCGTCCGAGCGCGAGTCCTAGACTCGGGGAGGCACGCTGACGTGCCTCCCCGATACACCCTCCACCGGCCGCGTCGTGCGCGCCGGGCAGCACGAAGGAACCCCCGTGACCAAGCCCGTGGTCCTCATCGCCGAAGAGCTCTCGCCCGCCACCCTGGACGCCCTGGGTCCGGATTTCGAGATCCGATCGTGTGATGGCGCGGACCGCTCGGCCCTGCTCCCGGCCCTCGCCGACGTCGACGCCGTGCTCATCCGGTCGGCGACGAAGATGGACGCCGAGGCGATCGCCGCAGGGCGCCAGCTCAAGGTCATCGCCCGCGCGGGCGTCGGGCTCGACAACGTCGACGTCCCGGCAGCGACCCAGGCCGGAGTCATGGTGGTCAACGCTCCGACCTCGAACATCACCTCGGCGGCCGAACTCGCCGTCGGCCTGCTGTTGGCGTCAGCCCGCAACATCGCGCCGGCCAACCAGGCGCTCAAAGGTGGGGCGTGGAAGCGCAGCACATATGGTGGCGTCGAGCTGCTGGACAAGACCGTCGGCATCGTCGGGCTGGGCCGGATCGGCGCGCTGGTCGCCGAGCGGCTCAAGGGGTTCGGGATGGAGATCATCGCCTACGACCCCTACACGACCCCGGCCAAGGCGGCCCAGCTCGGCGCCCGGTTGGTCGAGCTCGACGAGCTGCTGGCCCAGTCGGACTTCATCTCGGTCCACCTGCCCAAGACCAAGGAGACCCTCGGCCTGCTTGGAGCCGACGCGCTGACCAAGGTCAAGCCCACGGTCCACATCATCAACGCGGCACGCGGCGGCATCGTCGACGAGGCGGCGCTGGCCGACGCGCTGCGCGAGGGCCGGGTCGCCGGCGCCGGGCTCGACGTGTTCGCCAAGGAGCCGTGCACCGACTCGCCACTGTTCGAGTTCGAACAGGTCGTCGTCACCCCGCACCTGGGTGCATCCACGGACGAGGCCCAGGAGAAGGCCGGGATCGCCGTCGCCAAGTCGGTGCGGCTCGCGCTGGGCGGCGAGATCGTGCCGGACGCCGTCAACGTCTCCGGCGGGGTCATCGTCGAGGAGGTCCGCCCCGGCATCGCCCTGGTCGAGAAGCTCGGCCGGGTCTTCACCGCCGTCGCCGGGGGAGTGCCGTTGCACCTGGATCTGGACGTGTGCGGCGAGATCACCGAGCACGACGTGAGCATTTGGAAGCTGTCGGCGCTCAAAGGCCTGTTCACCGACGTCGTCGAAGACCAGGTCTCCTACGTCAACGCCCCCGTCATCGCCGAGGCCCGCGGTGTCGGGGTCACCCTGACGACCGACGCGACGAGCGGGGACTTCCGCAACGTCACGACGCTTCGCGGCGCCCTCAAGGACGGCACCGAGGTGTCGGTCGCGGGGACGCTCACCGGCCCGCGGATGATCGAGAAGCTCGTCGGCATCAACGGGTTCGACCTCGAAGTGCCGCTCAGCGACCACCTGGCCGTCTTCACGTATGCCGACCGCCCCGGGATCATCGGTCAGGTCGGCAGCATCGTCGGCGAGGCCGCGATCAACATCGGCGGCATGCAGGTCGCCCGCTCGGAGAAGCGCGACACCGCTCTCATGCTGCTCAGCGCCGACTCCGAGCTGCCGCACGAGGTCGCCGCCCGGATCGCCGAAGCCATCGGGGCCGAGCACTTCGCCGTCGTCAACCTCTGACGCTGGTTACCGCCCTTCCACCGGTATGCCGTGTGGCCACGTCCGCGCACGGCATACCCCTCGGCTGCCCGGTTCGGGATATGAGACGAACGTCCCAGGGAGCAAGACGCTTCTTTAGGCTTCGCCCATGGCCGACACCGTGACCTCGCAGCCCACCGCCTTGAACCTTGCCGTCATCGGCGGCGACGGCATCGGGCCCGAGGTCGTCGCGCAAGGGCTCAAGGTGCTGTCTGCGGTCACGGCCGGACAGGTCTCGATCTCGACCACGGAATATGACCTCGGGGCGCGCCGGTGGCACGCGACGGGGGAGACCCTCCCGGCCTCCGTGCTGGAGGAACTGCGCGGGCACGACGCGATCCTCCTGGGCGCCATCGGAGACCCGACGGTCCCCAGCGGAGTCCTGGAGCGCGGCGTCCTGCTGCCGATCCGGTTCGCCCTGGACCACTTCGTCAACCTGCGCCCGGCCAAGCTCTACCCGGGCGTGGCCAGCCCGCTGGACGTGGCTCGGGTGGCTCCGAACGGGATCGACTTCGTCGTCGTGCGCGAAGGCACCGAAGGGCCGTATGTCGGCAACGGCGGCCTGCTGCGCGCGGGGACCCCGCACGAAGTGGCGACCGAGGTGAGCGTCAACACCCGGTTCGGCGTCGAGCGGGTGGTCCGGGATGCCTTCGCGCGGGCCCAGGCCCGCCCGCGCAAGCACCTCACCCTCGTCCATAAGCACAACGTCCTCACCTTTGCCGGCCACCTGTGGCGGCGGACCGTGGAGGACGTCGCCCGCGACTTCCCCGAGGTCCAGACGGCATACCAGCACGTCGACGCGGCAACGATCTTCCTGGCCACTGACCCCGGTCGGTTCGACGTCATCGTCACCGACAACCTCTTCGGCGACATCATCACCGACATTGCCGCCGCGATTGCTGGCGGCATTGGCTTGGCCGCGAGCGGCAACATCAACCCGACGCGCAGCACGCCGAGCATGTTCGAGCCGGTCCACGGCTCTGCCCCGGACATCGCCGGTCAGGGCAAGGCCGACCCGACGGCGGCGATCCTCTCGGTGGGGATGATGCTCGACCACCTCGGCCTGGCCGACGCGGCGCGACGGGTCGAGGCGGCGGTTGAGGCCGACCTGGCCCACCGGGGCGATGCGGTGCGCTCGACCGTGGCGATCGGCGACGCCATCGCCGCCCGGCTGCACTGAGTCAGCGGCATCACGCGACGCGCATCGGCTAGGCCCCAACGGCGGCCCGGTAGAAGGCGCTCCGGCTCAGACTCAGGGGGCGGTGGGGTCCGGCGGGGGCGAGGTGGGCGTCGCGGTCGCCGTAGGGTCCGGGGTTGTCTCGGTGGGCACCGCGGTCGTCGATGTCGTGGGATCTGATGTCGTTGAGGTGCTCGGGTCCGTCGTCGGTGGGGCTGTCGACGTGGGGTCCGTCGCAGTCGGATCGGTGGGCACACTCGTCGCGGTTGAGGTGGAGGTGGGGACGTCCGTCGCCGTGGGAGCATCCGTCGCTGTCACTGCGCCAGTCGCTGTCACTGCGCCAGTCGCGGTGGGCGCGGCCGTCGGCACGGTGGTCGTCGGCGAAGCACTAGGCAGCAAGGTGACGTCCGACCGCGGCGGAACTGCAGGTGGGATGACGATCGTGGGCGCTGGGGCCAGGTCGAGGTAAGGCGCCGGGTCGACGAACGCACCGTTGACCATGACCTCGAAGTGCAAGTGGCACCCGGTCGACAGCCCGGTCGAGCCGACATAGCCGATGACCTGCCCTTGCTTCACGACCAAGCCGGGGACGGCGGCATACGAGGTGAGGTGGTTGTAGGTGGTGACCAGTCCGCCCCCGTGGTCGATGACGACGCGGTTGCCGTAGCCCTTGGACCCGCCTGCCATGGTCACTTGGCCCGCCTTCACCGCCCGCACCGGGGTGCCGCACGGGGCCGCAAGATCGGTGCCGGAGTGCAGCTTCCACACATGCAGGATGGGATGGAACCGCAGGCCGAAGGGGGAGGAGGGCACCCCGTCGACCGGCTTGACGAATCCCGAGGCCAACACCTGAGCCGCGTCGACAGTCGCGGTCGGCACCGAGCCGGCATCAGGTGCCAACGCGAGCTCGGCCAGTTGCGCGGCCTCCTGCGCGGCAGCCGACTGAGCGATCCCCAGAACGGCATTGGCGTTGGCGCCGTCGAAGTGCGGGACCTCAGGTTCGGAGGCGGTAGGCGCGGGACCGGTCGACGTGGCGGACGGGGTCGAAGGGCGGACGGTGGAGCCGACCGCGCTCGGCGACACATCAGTTTGGTTGGACGCCGAGAGGAACACGACGGCCGCGAGGGCTGCGGTGCCCAGAGCGGCGCCGGCGGTCAGCGGGCGCGCGGGAAGCGCCGCGGACGCGGCATACCGGCCGCGAGTGCGCATAACAGCGCGCCATCCACGCATGACGTCCAGCCCTCCTTCTGGAACGAGCCCCCCCGGGCTCAGACCCCCACCATAAGCGCCACAGATCCGCTTTCGCAGGCGAACCGGGAGAGTGGGTACCCTGGCATGAGCATACGCGTCGCAGCCGCCGATCGCCTGTCGAGACCGCCACGAGGAGCAACCACGCATGAGCGACCAGGACCGTCCAGGAGAGCTTGCCTTCACCGTCACCCCGACTGATCACCCCACGTCGGCTGAAGATCGTGCGGCGCTGCTAGCCAACCCCGGGTTCGGCAAGGTCTTCACCGACCACATGGCGCTGGCCACCTGGTCGACCGACGCAGGGTGGCACGACGCGCAGGTGCGCGCCTACGGCCCGCTGTCACTCATGCCCGCCGCTGCGGTTCTGCACTACGCGCAAGAGGTCTTCGAGGGGCTCAAGGCCTACCGGCATGCCGATGGCTCGATCTGGAGTTTCCGGCCCGAGGCCAACGCGCAGCGGATGCAGCGCAGCTGTCGGCGGCTGGCGCTCCCCGAGCTCCCGGTGGACGACTTCGTCGGGTCGCTGCGGGCCCTCGTCGAGGTGGACCGGGCGTGGGTGCCCGAGTCTGGCGGCGGCGAGACGAGCCTCTACCTGCGCCCGTTCATGTTCGCGTCCGAAGCCTTCCTCGGCGTCCGGCCGGCGGCGGTCGTCACGTATGCCGTGATCGCCTCCCCCGCGGGGGCCTACTTCAGCGGCGGCCTCAAGCCGGTGACCCTGTGGATCTCCCAGGACTACGCACGAGCCGGGGCCGGGGGCACGGGCGCCGCCAAGTGCGGCGGCAACTACGCCTCAAGCCTGGCCGGCCAGCTCGAAGGCATCGAGCACGGCTGCGACCAGGCCGTCTTCCTCGACTCGGCGACGCACACCTACATCGAAGAGCTCGGTGGGATGAACCTGTTCTTCGTCACCGCCGACGGCAAGCTCGTCACCCCTGAACTGACCGGCACGATCCTGGAAGGGGTGACCCGCAGCTCGATCCTTGAGCTGGCCAAGGAGCTGGGGCTGGAGCCTGAGGAACGCCGGATTCCCATCGAAGAATGGAAGGACGGGGCCCGCAGCCAGCAGATCACCGAAATCTTCGCCTGCGGCACCGCCGCTGTGGTCACCCCCGTGGGCGAGTTGCGCTGGGAGGGCGGTTCGGTCGACCACCGCGGCGACGGGCCGGCGATCGGCGAGGTCACCATGGCGATCCGCGAGCGGCTGCTGGACATCCAGTATGGCCGCGCCGAGGACACCCACGGGTGGCTGACGCGCCTGGCGTGAACCCGCCTGGGGGAGGGGGTATGCCGTCCGCCCGCCTTCCGGGTCAAGCCCCCCGCCCGCGGCTGGTTGCGACCGACCTGGACGGAACGTTGTTGCGGCCGGATGGCGCCCTGTCCGCGCGGACCCGCCGGGCCGTGCTGGCCCTGGACGCGCAGGGGATCGCCTTCGTCGTGGTCACCGCTCGTCCGCCTCGATGGCTGCACGAGCTGGTCGAGCTCACCGGCTCGGCCGGAGTCGCCGTGTGCGGTAACGGGGCCTTCGTCTACGACGTGGCTGCGCGCGCGGTGCTTGAGGTGCACGGCATACCGGATGGGCTGCTGGCCGACCTCGTGGGTGAGGTGCGGGCGGCCGTCCCCGGGGTGCGATTCGGTCTCGAGCGGGCCAGCGGTGCGTTCCTGGAACCGGGCTTCCCCCGCGCCGACGGCGACGGGCCTGCCGCCGCCGCGGTCGTGGCGCCACTCGAAGACCGCGGGTCTGATCCCGTCGGCAAGCTCCTGGCCGTCGCGCCGCACTGGTCCGAGCGGGACTTCCTCTCCCGGGTGGCGAGCGTCGTCGGTGACCGGGCGAACCTGGCCTACTCGGGGGCGCATGGGCTGGCGGAGATCACCGGACCCGGGGTCACCAAGGCGACCGGGCTGGCCCGATGGGCGGCCACCCTCGGTGTCGGCGCGGAGAGCGTCTGGGCCTTCGGTGACATGCCAAACGACCTGCCGATGTTGCGGTGGGCCGGCCGGTCGTATGCCGTCGCGAACGCCCATCCTGACGTGCTCACCGCAGCCACTCACCGCTGCCCGGCCAACTCCGACGACGGCGTCGCCACCGTCCTGGAGTCACTTGCCCGCTGATCGGGCACTAATGGTTGGCAATCGTGCCTTTTGTCCGATGACCGACCCGGACGCGAACAGCGGTTGCCCTGGCGGCGCGCCGTCTTATGGTCTGGACCCACACCTTCGCCGCCGCTAGCATCGGCCCACTTCCCATCTCTGTGAGGAGCGTCACACATGGCCGACATACGGCTGAACGACGACGAGCGCAAGCTCGCCGAGCTGGGCTACAAACAAGAGTTGTCCCGGACATGGTCGGGCTTCTCGAACTTCGCGATCTCCTTCTCGATCATCTCCATCCTGGCCGGGTGCTTCACCACCTTCGGCCAGGCGTGGAACAACGGTGGCCCGGTCGCGATCTCGATCGGGTGGCCGTTGATCTCGGCCTTTATCCTCGTCATCGGCTTTTGCATGAGCGAGTTGGTCTCGGCCTACCCCACCTCCGGCGGGATCTACTGGTGGGCGTCGAAACTCGGCGGCGCGAAAGCCGGCTACTACACCGGCTGGCTCAACCTCATCGGCCTCATCGCCGTTGACGCCTCGGTCGCCTACGGGTGCGCGACCTTCTTCGACCTCACCTTCAGCACGTTCAGCGAGTCGTGGGCTGAGGGCTACTCACTGGCGCGGGTCTTCTGGATCTTCCTCATCGTGCTCATCCTGGTGGCCGTGGTCAACATCTTCAGCAGCCACCTCATGGCCGTCATGAACAACATCTCGGTGTGGTGGCACGTCTTCGGCGCCCTCGCCGTCATCCTCATCCTCGTCTTCCTGCCCAAGACCCACATGAGCGTTGCCGACGTGTTCACGATGCGGGTGAACAACAGCGGCGGGCTGGCCAGCGGCGCCACTGACGGGCTGGGCTACTGGTTCTACGTCCTGCCGTTGGGCTTCCTGCTCACGCAATACACGATCACCGGGTTCGACGCCTCGGCGCACCTGTCCGAGGAGACCCACGGCGCGTCGCACGGCGCAGCACGAGGCATCTGGCAGTCGATCTTCTACTCGGCCATCGGCGGCTGGATCCTCCTGCTGGCCTTCTTGTTCGCGGTTCAGGACCCGGAGGCCGTCACCGCCGGTGGTGGTGGAGTCGCGGTGATCTTCAACCAGGCGCTCAGTTCCGGGTGGGCAGGCACCGTGCTGCTCATTGCGAGCATCGGGCAGTTCTTCTGTTCGACCGCCTGCATGACCTCCACGAGCCGAATGCTCTTCGCCTTCAGCCGTGACGGTGCCGTCCCAGGTGCCGCACTGTGGGCCAAACTCACAGCGGGTAAGGTCCCGGCGAACGCCGTGCTCGCCTCGACGGTCGTGGCTGCGCTCATCACGCTGCCAGCCCTCAAAGAGGTCAACATCGGCACAGAAGCGGCCCCGATCATTGTCCCCACGGCGTTCTACGCCGTTGTGTCGGTCGCGGTCATCGGTCTCTACCTCGCCTTCCTCATCCCGATCTACCTGCGCTGGAAGGTCGGCGACAAGTTCGAGCAGGGCCCGTGGAACCTCGGAAACAAGTGGAGGTGGATGGCGCCGATCGCCTGCGTGGAGATCGTCGTCATCTCGGTCTATTTCATCCTCCCGTTCACTCCAGCGGCGTGGCCGGGGAACCCCGACTTCGACTGGAAGTTCGTCAACTACGCCCCGATCCTCACCGGCGGAACGCTCATCGCCCTGTGGATCGCATGGCACCTGTCGGCCAAGAAGTGGTTCACCGGGCCGAAGACGACGATCGACCTGCCCGCTGGGGTGACGTCGGCTGACGAGATCGCCATGGAGCACCACGGCAAGACCGCACACAACCCGACCGACCGGCCCGGGGCCTAAGCCCTGATCCCCGACCCGGCACTGGCGCGGCTGCTCGACGAGATCCCTTGTCTCGCCGGGCAGCCGCGCGAGGTCACGCCCCTCCCAGGCGGCCTGACCAACCACAACTATCGGGTCCGTACGGCCACTGACGACGTGGTCGTCCGGGTGTCGCCGCCGAGCACGGAGTTGCTCGCGGTCGACCGGGTGAGCGAGCACCACAACTCGGTCGCCGCGGCTCAGGCAGGCGTGGGCGCTCCCGTCATCGACTACCTACCCGGTCGTGGGGTCCTCGTCGTGGGGTTCCTCATTGCCCGCACCTACTCGGAGGCCGACGTTGCGGCCAACGTGCCGCGCATCTCGGCGTCGCTGCGCCGGTTGCACGCCGGTCCCCCCTTCGCTGGTCGACTGAACATGTTCGAGCTCCAGCGCCGTTACCGCGCGCTCGCCCGCGACCGCGGCATGCGTATGCCGTCCGGTTACGACCTGCTCGCGCCGATCGCCGAGCGCGCAGAGGCTGCGATGACGGCATACCCGGAGGCCCTGGTCCCCTGCCACAACGACCTGCTGGCCGCGAACTTCCTCGACGACGGTCACGAGGTGCGGATCATCGACTACGAGTACTCCGGGATGAACGAACCGGCATTCGAGCTGGGCAACCTTGCCCAAGAGTCGGGTCTGAGCGACGGGGAACTCGCCGAGCTGGTCATCGCCTACTACGGCGCGCCGGACGACCGGCTGCTTGCGCGAGCTCGCACGTGGCGGGCGATCTCCGGCTACGGCTGGACCCTCTGGGGGGTCATCCAGCACGCCATTAGCGGGATCGATGCCGACTTCTGGGGGTGGGCGGTCGACAAGTACGAGACGGCCGCAACACTGATGACCGCTTCCGGCTTCGACGAAACGCTCGCCGCGGCCGCAGCACCACCGTCCCACGAACGTTCGAGGTCCTGACATGACACCCCAACCCGGCCAGGCCGGCCCCCTGACCAACGCGGCCACCACAGCGTCGTCGTCCACCGCAGCGTCGCTACCCAGCCGAGCCCAGGTCGTCATCATCGGCGGTGGGGTCATCGGCACGAGCGTCGCCTACCACCTGACTGCGCTCGGGTGGACCGACGTCCTGCTCCTCGAACAGGGCACCTTGTCCTGCGGCACGACGTGGCACGCTGCCGGATTGGTGGGTCAGTTGCGGGCTTCCGAGGCCGGCACGAGGCTCGTCCAATACTCCTGCGAGCTCTACGACCGGCTTGAGGCCGAGACGGGACTGTCGGCCGGCTACCGGCGCTGCGGGGGCTTCACGGTGGCCCGTACTTCCGAGCGGATGGTGGCCCTGCGGCGGACGGCAGCCAGCGCCGCGGCATACGGGCTGGACTGCGAACTGCTCACCCCGGAACAGGCGGGGGAGCGCTATCCCCTCATCCGCACCGACGATCTCGTCGGCGCGATCTGGCTCCCGCAGGACGGCCGCGCCAACCCCACCGACCTCACTCAAGCGCTGGCCAAAGGGGCCAAGCAGCGCGGCGCGACGATCCTCGAGCGGACCCGCGTGCTCGACATCAGGACGGCGCCGGCGACCCGCGGCGTGCGGGTGACCAGCGTCGTCACCGACCGCGGCGAGGTCGAGGCGCAGGTCGTCGTCAACTGCGCAGGCCAGTGGGCCAAGGGGCTCGGTGAGCTGGTGGGGGCCACAGTGCCCCTGCATTCAGCGGAGCACTTCTATGTCGTCACCGAGCAGATCGAGGGGGTGCACCGTGACCTGCCGATCCTGCGTGACCCCGACGGCTACACCTACGTCAAGGAGGAGGTTGGTGGACTGCTCGTCGGGGGTTTCGAACCGGTCGCCAAGCCGTGGGTCGCGCCAGACCAGCTGCCCTACCCGTTCGAGTTCCAGCTGCTCGACGAGGACTGGGAGCACTTCGAGATCCTCATGAGCAGTGCGGTCCATCGGCTGCCCGTCCTCGCCGACATCGGCGTCCGCAAGTTCTACAACGGGCCGGAGAGCTTCACACCGGACAACCAGTTCCTCCTCGGCGCGGTCCCGGGGGTCGAGGGGTTCTTCGTCGGAGCTGGCTTCAACTCGGTCGGGATTGCGTCGGCCGGGGGAGCGGGGCGGGCGTTGGCCGAATGGATCGTGCAGGGCGAACCGACGAGCGACCTCACCGCGGTCGACATCCGCCGGTTCGCACCGTTCAACGCCAACAACGCCTGGCTTCGAGACCGGGTGGGCGAGGTCCTTGGCCTGCACTACTCCGTCCCCTGGCCCAACCGCGAGCTGGAGACGGCGCGCCCGTTCCGGCGATCCCCGGTCCATGATCGGCTCGTCGCCTCGGGGGCCGTCCTTGGCAGCAAGATGGGCTGGGAACGCGCCAACGTGTTCGCCCCGCCCGGGGTCACGCCGGTCCTGGACTACTCCTGGGACGCGCCCTCATGGCTGCCGTGGTGCCGCGCCGAGCAGGCAGCCACCCGGCATACCGCCGGGATCTTCGACCAGACCTCGTTCGCGAAATACCTCGTCACCGGACCGGACGCGGCCGCCACCCTGCAATGGCTGTGCACCGCCGACGTCGACGTGCCGGTCGGCCGTGCGGTCTACACCGGCATGCTCAACAGCCGCGGCGGCTACGAGGCCGACGTCACGGTCACCCGCCTCGCGCCCCAGGAGTTCCTCGTCGTCAGCGGCGCCGCGTCAGCCGTCCGCGACGTCGACTGGATCCGCCGCAACGCCCCCGACGGTCACCGCACCGAGGTCGTCGACGTCACGGCGCTGTATGCCGTGTTCGGCGTTATGGGGCCGGCCTCCCGTGAGCTGCTCACCCGGTTGTCCGGTGCGGACCTGACCGACGACGCCTTCCCGTTCTCGACCAGCCGCGAGCTGCGACTGGGCTATGCCACCGCTCGGGCCACGCGGATCACCTATGTCGGCGAGCTCGGGTGGGAGCTGTACGTCCCCGTCGAGTTCGCGGCCGGGGTCTACGACGATCTCATCGAGGCCGGGACTTCGCTCGGCGCCGTGCCGGCGGGCTACTACACCATCGACGCGATGCGCCTGGAGAAGGGCTATCGGGCGTTTGCCCGCGAGCTCGTGCCGGACGCCACCCCCATCGAGGCTGGGCTGGGCTTCACCTGCAAGCTCGCGGGCGGCGTGGACTTCCTCGGCCGGGCGGCCGTCGAGCGGGTCAAGGCCGACGGGGCCCCACGGCGGGTCGTCTCGATCGTCGCCGGCGACCCCGCGGCATACCTCTGGGGTGGGGAGCTGCTTCTGCGCGATGGCGAGCCGGTGGGGCAGGTGACCAGCGCCGGGTGGGGGCACGCGCTGGGCCGATCGGTGGGGTTGGCCTGGGCGTCTGACCGCGCGACGGGACGGGTGACCCCCGACTGGCTCCGTGCGGGCCGCTACGAGGTCGATCTCGCCGGTCAGCTCGTACCGGTGTCAGTGTCCCTTCGTCCGCCGTTCGATCCCGAAGGGGTCAAGCTGGGGAGGGGGTCGATACCATCACCGTGATCCGCCCGGACCACCTCTCCGACCATTTGCTGCGACCCGCCTCCGGGAACGTCTTCGAGCTCACGGTCGAGCAGTTGGCGACGGCCATCCGCCTGGGCGCCTTCCATGACGGCGACCTCCTGCCGCCCGAGCGTGAGCTCGCCGAACGGTTGGCGGTGTCGCGCAGCACCCTGCGCGAGGCGATCGCGGCGCTGCGCGAGTCGGGTCTGGTGACCACGCGCCGGGGCCGCGGGGGCGGCACGATGGTGACGTATGCCGGGGAGACGCCAGAGTCGGGTCCGTTGCCGCAACCGGAGCGCACCGCGGCCGAGATCGCCGACGTGCTGGACTTCCGGCGGGTCGTCGAGCCGGGCGCCGCGGCGCTGGCTGCGACCCGGGCGCTGACGGCCGACCAACGCTCCTGGCTGATCACCTGCGCGGGCCAGGTCCGGGAGGCTCCCGACACGGCCACCCGACGGCTCAATGATTCGCGGCTGCACCTGGCCCTGGCGACCCTGTCGGGCTCGCCGATGGTGGTGGAGGCGGTCACCCGGGCCCAAGCAGCCTTGCGCGAGCTGCTGAGCGGCATACCCGTCATCTCCCGCAACATCGTCCACTCCCACGACCAACACGACGCGATCGTGTCCGCGGTCCTCGCCGGGGACCCCGACACGGCGCGCGCAATGATGGAGGAACATTGCGACGCCACGTCAGCGCTGCTGCGGGCCCTCTTGCGGCCACGGGGATGAGCGGCACCATGGGGCACGCGCGTCGGCCCGTCATCGGCATCAGCTGCTATGTCAATGAGGTCGATCGGCCGCCGTGGCTGGCCCAGCCGAGTGCGCTGCTGCCGCGCGTGTACCTCGACTACGTCGCCGAGGCTGGGGGAATCCCCGTGATCCTGCCGCCGAGCACCAGGGACGCCCGCGACGAGTCCGCCGCCGAGGACCGGGCCCGCCAGACGCTGGAGCGGGTCGACGGTCTGATCCTGGCCGGCGGGGAGGACGTCGACCCCAGCCGGTATGCCGCCCTCCCGCACCCCGAGGCGCAACCTCCAGACCCGGATCGGGACGCCTGGGAGCTGACTCTGGCCCGGGTCTCCGCCGACGTCGGCATCCCTGTGCTCGGCGTCTGCCGCGGGATGCAGATCATGGCGGTAGCTGCGGGCGGGACCCTGGACCAGCACCTGCCCGACACGGTGGGGACCGATGAACACCTGGCCACCCCGGGAGTCTTCACCCGGCATACGGTGCGGATTGCATCGGGGAGCCGGCTGGGGCGGATCGTGGGGAGCGGCGAGCGCGATGTGCCCGCCTATCACCACCAAGCCGTCGCCCAGCTCCGGGGCTACCTGCCCAGCGCTTGGGCGACCGATGGGGTCGTCGAGGCGTTCGAGGATCCGCACGCCCGCTTCCGGCTGGCCGTGCAATGGCACCCCGAGGTCTCCGGGGACCCGTCGTTGGTCCGCAGTCTGGTGGCCGCAGCTGCCGAATGGTCCGCATCCCGAGACGGGTTGTCCAAGGTCCCGTAACCGTGACACCCTGTCCTGGTGACCAACACCACCCCTGTGGCTGCGCGCACCATGCCAGCCGCCCTCGTTATTACCTGAGCGCGACGAGACACTCCCTCGTCGCGCAGACCTCCCGCACCCGGGGGGTCTTTTTGTTGGTCCAGGCACCACCCCCGCCGGCCAGCAGCGACGAGCCAGCATGAGCATGACCCGAACCGAAAGCGATCCGATGTCCACGGCCAGCCCCGACTTGCACGTCTACGACACGACCCTGCGCGACGGCGCCCAGCAGGAGGGTCTCAACCTGTCGGTAGCCGACAAGCTCGTCATTGCGCGTCAGCTTGACGAGCTCGGGGTGGGCTTCATTGAGGGTGGCTGGCCAGGCGCCAACCCCAAGGACACGGAGTTCTTCGCCCGAGCCCAGCGCGAGTTGTCGTTGCGCAACGCCACGCTGGCCGCCTTCGGCGCCACCCGCCGAGCGGGGTCGAGCGCTGACGCCGACCCGCTCGTGCGGGCCTTGCTCGACTCGGGAGCGTCGGTCGTCACCCTCGTGGCCAAGTCGCATGCCCGGCACGTTGAGCAGGCCTTGCGGACCACGCTGGAGGAGAACCTCGCGATGATTCGCGACACGGTGACCTTCCTGCGCGGTGAGGGGCGGCGGGTGTTCCTCGACGCGGAGCACTTCTTCGACGGCTACCGGTTGGACCGGGCCTATGCGTTGGAGTGCGTCCGGGCCGCGGCCGAGTCGGGCGCCGAGGTCGTCGCGTTGTGCGACACCAACGGGGGGATGCTCCCTGCCCAGGTCGCCGACGTCGTTCGCGATGTCATCGACTTGACCGGTGCGCGCGTGGGCATCCACTGCCACAACGACACCGGCTGTGCGGTCGCCAACTCGATGGCCGCCGTCGACGCGGGCGCGACCCACGTGCAGGGGACCGTCAACGGCTACGGAGAGCGCACCGGTAACGCGAACATCCTCACCCTGGTCTCGAACCTGCAGATCAAGCAGGGTATGCCGCTGTTGGAGCCGGCTCGCCTGCGCGAGGCCACCCGGATCTCGCACGCCATCAGCGAGGTCACCAACGTTCCGCCCTACAGCCGCCAGCCCTATGTCGGGGCCAGCGCCTTCGCTCACAAGGCCGGCCTGCACGCCAGTGCCCTCAAGGTCGACCCCGACCTCTATCAGCACACCGACCCGGCGTTGGTCGGCAACTCGATGCGCACCCTCGTGTCGGACATGGCGGGGCGAGCGAGCATCGAGCTCAAGGCCAAGGAGATGGGGGTCGACCTCACCGACCAGTCCGAGCTCGTCGCGGCAGTGCTCGCCGAGGTCAAGGAGCTGGAGTTGCGCGGTTGGACGTTCGACGCGGCCGACGCGTCGTTCGAGCTCCTCCTGCGCAAGCACCTGGGACAGGGCGTGAGCTACTTCGACGTCGAGTCATGGCGGGTCATCACCGACGCCCGTGACGCCGGCGAAGCCACCTCCGAGGCAACGGTCAAGCTGACCGCCGGCGGCACCCGCCACGTGGCCACGGGCGAGGGCAACGGCCCGGTCAATGCGCTCGACCACGCGCTGCGGGTCGCGCTCATCGGTGTCTACCCGGAGCTGGACAAGCTTGAACTGGTCGACTTCCGGGTGCGCATCTTGGACGCCTCGCACGGCACCGACGCGATCACCCGCGTGCTCATCGAGACCTCGGACGGCACGACCACCTGGCAGACCGTCGGGGTCGCGCCCAATATCGTCGAGGCGTCCTGGCGGGCCCTCGTCGACGGGATCACCTACGGCTTGACCCGGCAGGGGGTGCCGGCCCGATGAGCATCGATCATGCGGCCGCGCCGCTGACCTCGGGCGAACGGCATACGGCGGCTCCATCGGCGACCGGGCTGGTTGTCCGCGCTGCCCGACCCGACGAGGCGCAGGAGTTGTCCGCCCTGGCGTTGCGCAGCAAGGGCTGGTGGGGCTACAGCGCCTCGTTCCTGCGGGCCTGCGAAGCCGAGCTGACCCTCACCGAAGCGGACGCGGCCCGCTGTGTCGTCATCGAGGTCGACGGAGTCGTGGCGGGTTTCCACCTGCTGTCCGCCTCGCGTGGCAGGGCGGGTGTTGACGGCGACGGAAGCGCCGTCGGCGAGTTGGTCATGCTGTTCGTCGACCCGCCCTTCATCGGGGCAGGCGTGGGTCGGATCCTTTTCGAGGACGCCCGGCGTCGCGCTGCTGCGGCCGGCTGGGCTCGGCTGCAGATCGAGGCCGACCCGCACTCGCGCACCTTCTACGAACGGCTCGGCGCCGTCCAGGTGGGCGAACGGCTGAGCCGATCGATCCCGGGCAACAGCCTGCCGTTGTTCGAGCTCACCCTGCGGGCACCGGGAGGCGGTCGGATGGTCGCGCGCGCGACCTACTGGCGCTGAGGGTCGGCGACCGCGTCGCAGGCGGCCAGCAGGCAGGCCCGCAGCGCTTGGGCGCGCGCGGCATACCGGCGCTGCTCGGTGACGTATGCCGCCTTGCCCTCCGGGGTCTCGATCTCGATCGGCACGACGCCCATGGCGCGCAGGTCGTAGGGGGAGGCCCGCATGTCCAGCACCCGCAGGTCCAGGGCGAGTTCGAGGGCATCGGCGACCAGGTCGCTGGGGATCGCGGGCGCGAGCTTCATGGCCCACTTGTAAAGATCCATGCCGGCATGCAGGCAGCCGGGCTGGTCGAGCTCGGCCTGCCGATCCCTCGTTGGGGTGAGCGCATTGAGCGGACGAGCCGGTTCGGTGAAGAACCGGAAAGCATCGAAATGGCTGCACCGCAACGGGTTTGCCTCGACGACGGTGTCGGTGCCAGCCGACCCGAGCCGCAACGGCCACCGCGCGTGTCGCACCTCGTCGGCGCGCAGCCGGTAGACCATCGCCCACTCGTGCAGCGCGAAACACCCCCATTGCGGTGCACGCCCCGCGGTCCGCGACAGCAGGTCGCGCACGAACCGCAGCGTGTCGCCACGGGCCGCGAGGTATGCCGGGTGGTCCAGTTCGACGCCGTCGCCAACGACGCGGTAGTGCCGCCACCCCGCCCGGGGATCGGCCGCGGCGCCCTCCAGCCGGACACCGGGCCCGGGATGCCAGCGCCGGACCGCGGACGGCGTGAATGGGTAATAGGTGAAGACGAAGTCCTCGACCGGGTGCGGTATGCCGCGGGCTCGCCGCTCGCGATGCCCCGCCGTCAGGGCGTCGACCCGATCGGCGTGGGCTGAGGCTGCCGCCCGCCACGACGGCTCGTCGAGAACCTCCAACACGCGAGGGGAGCCTACCCCCGGGACCCGGTGGCCTTGGACCCGCTGGCTTTGGACCCGCTGGCCTTGGGCGCGCGGTTCTTGCGCACGCTCCACGCGAAGGTCACCGGTGCGCCCGGCGTCCCATCGTCGTTCTGGCTGAACTTCTCAAGGAGGATCGACCCGAACGTCAACGCCACCTCGTCTTCAGCTAGATCGTCGGGCGACGACGCGGCGGTGCCCACGGAGGTGACCACCACGTCGCTCACGGTGAGGCGCAGCCAGACAAACCGCGCGTCGCCCACGCTTTCGGCCGTGAGCACGGCCTGCTCGACGTGTTGGCCGGAGGCACACAGACCCATGAACTGGGGGAGCGCGGCCGTGGTCGGCATCGTGACGATGAGTTCGTCCCACTGCGCCTTGCCGGCTTTGCCCCCGCCACCCGGCCCGGCCATCGCGTGGTTGTGCACGCCGAGATTCCAACTGCTGAGCTCGATCTGCCCCTCGTGGGCCCGCTGGACCGACTCTCCGGTCACCCCCGACACCGTCAGGAAGAGGTTGAACGACATGAGGCTGCCTCCGCTCGGACCCGCCGGTCCGCGAGATCGACCGACCAGGGGGAAGTATGCCGCAGCGCCCGCGGCTAGGGTGGCCGGGTGCGGATCGCGAGATACACCACTGGTGAGGACCCGGCATACGGGATCGTTGAGGGCGAGGCGGGCGCGGAGGTGATCCACCCCCTCAAAGGGGACCCCCTCTATGTCGGGATCGTGCCGGCTGGCGGTGAGCCGGTCGCGCTCGAGGAGGTGCGCCTGCTGGCACCAGTCATCCCGCGCAGCAAGGTCATCGGCATCGGACGCAACTACGCCGACCACGCGAAGGAGTTCGGCAACGAGGTGCCGGCCGAGCCGATGATGTTCCTCGTGCCCAACACGGCCGTCATCGGCCCGGGGGACCCCGTGGTCATCCCCCGGGGGAGCGCGACGGTCGACTACGAGGGCGAGTTGGCGGTCGTCATCGGCAAGATCTGCAAGGACGTGCGGCCTGAGCAGGCGCTGGAGTGTATCTGGGGTTACACCTGCGCCAACGACGTGTCCGAGCGGGTCTGGCAGCGTGGCGACGGGCAGTGGGCGCGCGCCAAGGGATTCGACACCTCCAAGCCGCTCGGGCCGTGGATCGTCACCGACCTGGACCCGTCGGCGCTGCGTCTGGTCACCCGCCGCGACGGCGAGGTCGTCCAAGACGGCTCGACGGCCGATCTCGTCCATGACGTGCCGCGGTTGGTGTCTTTCGCGTCCACGTACTTCACCTTGCTGCCTGGCGATGTCATCCTCACCGGCACGCCGGCCGGGGTGGGGCCGGTCCAGCCGGGCCAGCGGGTGTCGGTCGAGATCGAGGGCATCGGGACCCTGGACAACCCGTTCGTGCGCCGCTGATTTGGCGACGCCTCACGCCTGTGCAGCAAGTGCCTCGGCGAGCCCGACGGGGTAGAGCGGGACCTGCTCGTGGGTCAGCGCCGGGTCGCGCCAGAGCGCGTATTCGCCGGGGTGGTCGAGGCAGTCACGTCGCTCGACGAGGTATGCCGCGGGGTCGGCAAAGCGCGCCTCGAAGAAGAAGAGGACCTCGTGACCGGGGCGGGCGGCATACGTGAAGATGTTCTCGATCACTGCGATTCGGCGGCCGACCTCGATGGCCAGGCCGAACTCCTCGGCGAACTCGCGGACCACCGCCGCAGCAGCGGTCTCGCCCCAGTCGACCCCACCGCCGCAGGGTCGATGAAAGGTCACCCCGTCGGCAGGATCGATGAACTCGTTGACGAACAGCGCACCTGTCTGCGGGTGGCGGATGACCGCGAGGGCGCTGACGCGGGGCGTGGGCACCTCAGTGGGTGGCATCCGGTGCCGGGCCGTGGTGCTTCCTGCCCGGCAGGAGGTGCATGACGAGGACGACGACCGCGCCGACGATGAGGCCGGCGATGGCGGACCCGAGGGTGTTGGTGAGCCAGGCCAGCGCGCCGCTGCCGACTGACACGGCGGAGGCGACGGCCTGCTCCGCGTGGTGGACCAGAGCGTAGGGCCAATGCCAGCCGAGGGTGTCGGCACCGACCAGGAGGATGTGCCCGCCGACCCACAGCATCGCGATGGTGCCGATGATGGCCAGCCAGCGCAGCAGGACGGGCATGGCGGCGACCAGACCGCGCCCGATGACCCGAGCGGCGCCGGAGTCCTTGCGGCTCAGGTGCAGGCCGATGTCGTCCATCTTGACGATGAGGGCGACGAACCCATAGACGCCGATGGTGATCGCGAAGGCGACAACGATGAGGATGATCAGTCGGGACAGGAACGGCTCGGTGGCGACCTCGTTGAGCGCGATGACCATGATCTCGGCGGAGAGGATGAAGTCGGTGCGGATCGCCCCGGCGACCATGGTCTTCTCGTGGTCCCCGCCCTGAACGACGGCGGGAGCCTCCTCGCCGGCGTCGTGTCCGCTGATCTTCTCCCAGATCTTCTCGGCGCCTTCGAAGCACAGGTAGGTGCCCCCAAGCATGAGCAGCGGGGTCAAGGCCCACGGCAGGAACTGGGACAGGACCATGATGGCCGGGAGGATGAACAGCAGCTTGTTGCGGATCGACCCGATGGTGATCCGCTTGATGATCGGCAGTTCTCGGTCCGGTGTGAAGCCTTGGACGTAGCGGGGCGTGACGGCCGTGTCGTCGACGACGACGCCAGCCGCCTTGACGCTGGCTCGTCCCGCGGCCGCCCCGACGTCGTCGATCGAGGCGGCGGCCAGCTTGGCGATGGCGGCGATGTCATCCAGGAGCGCGGCCAGGCCGCCGCTCATCGATGGGCTCCGCCGTCGAGGTGCGCTGTGGTCCCGTGCTGATTCACAGGGACAGAGTAGTTGCCGCGCCGCGCGGCTAGGCTGGCGCCACCATGAGCGAGAAGAAGCTTCCGGGCAAGGTCCGTCTGCGGGTCGCCCCGTCCCCGACCGGCGATCCGCATGTCGGCACGGCATACATGTCGATGTTCGATCTGGCGTTTGCGCGCCAGCAGGGGGGACGGTTCCTCCTGCGGATCGAGGACACCGACCGGGCCCGCCTGCAGGAGGACAGCGAGCGGCAGATCTTCGACACGCTGCACTGGCTCGGGCTGACCTGGGACGAGGGGCCCGACATCGGCGGACCGTGCGCGCCCTACCGGCAGTCCGAGCGGCTGGAGACCTACCGCCCGTTTGTGCAGCGACTACTCGACGCGGGGCATGCCTACCAGTGCTGGTGCTCGGCTGAGCGGCTGACCGCCATGCGCGAGGATCAACAACGGCGCAAGGTGCCGACGGGCTACGACCGGCTCTGTCTGGGCAAGACCCGCGACGAGCGTGCCGCGCTGCCCGGTTTCTCGGAGACGCCGGTCGTGCGGATGCACATCCCCGACGACGTCGAGACGTCCTTCGCCGACCTCATCGCTGGCCGGATCGACGCGCCGGTGCCTGACGATCAGGTGATCCTCAAAGCGGACGGTTTCCCGACCTACCACCTTGCGGTCGTTGTCGACGATCACCTCATGGGCATCACCCACGTGGTTCGCGGGCAGGAGTGGATCTCTTCGACCCCCAAGCATCTGTTGCTCTATCGGTGGCTTGACCTCGAACCGCCGGCCTTCGCCCACATGCCGTTGTTGCGTGACGAGCGCAAGGCCAAGATCTCCAAGCGCAAGAGCCCCTGGGCGAGGTTGACCTGGTTTCGGGAGCAGGGTTATCTGCCGGAGGCTCTGGTCAACTTCCTTGCGCTGCAGGGTTATCCGCCGATCGTCGAGGACGACGGCACCGAGCGTGAGGTCTTCACGTTCGAGGAGTTCGCGGCGCGGTTCGACTGGGCCAAGGTCAATCCTGCGGGGTCGATCTTCAACCTGGACAAGCTCGACTGGCTCAACGGGGTCTGGATCCGGGAGTTGCCGCTGGGGGAGTTCGCCTCACGGCTGCTGCCCTTCCTTGAGGCCGACGGCGTGCTGTCCGGCCACCCGTCCCTCGGCGAGCTGGCGCGGCTCAAGGCGATAGCGGCGCTCATCCAGACCCGGATCGTCAAGCTGACCGAGGCTGGTGCGTTGGTTGCGCCGTTCTTCATGGGCGATGACGCGATCGCCATCGCCGACGACGCGCGCGCTCAACTGGATGCCCAGGCGCCAGCCGTGCTCGCCGCGGCCCTGCGCGCGCTCGGTGACATTGACGACCATCAGCGCGGACTGCTCGGGTCGGAGTCTGATTGGCAAGCGGCTCGCATCGAGGCGGCCTTGCGTGCGGCGATTGTCGAGGGGCTCGGGGTCAAACCCAAGGTCGCCTTCGGTCCGCTGCGGACTGCGGTCTCCGGGCAGCGGATCTCCCCGCCACTGTTCGAGTCGATGGAGATCCTGGGGAAGACCTCCACCCTGACCCGGGTGCAGGCGTTGCTCGACACCCTCTGACCGGGGATTTGGGCGAGGCTTCGCCGGGCCGGTAGTATCGCTCTTCGGTTCACCTTCCCAAGGCCTTCGGGCGCGCGGAAGGTATACCCCATGGGGTATGGTGTAATTGGCAACACGTCGGATTCTGGTTCCGCAATTCTAGGTTCGAGTCCTGGTACCCCAGCTTCGGCCGCCTAACCACGGCGGCCGATTCGGTGGAAGCCTCCGGTCACCGGTAAGGTTCTTCACTGTGTCCGACGAGGTGATCCCTCCGACGACACCGCTAGGGCCCCGTTGTGTAGCGGCCTAGCACGCCGCCCTCTCAAGGCGGTAGCGCGGGTTCGAATCCCGTCGGGGCTACGTTTGTCAGCAACACATGACGCTGTCAGCAACACGCGACGCTGTGAACAACTCTGGAAGCGGCCCGAACCCCGTGGGGTTCGGGCCGCTTCGCGTTGTGGCAGCAGTGCGTGCCGCACGGCATACGACGAGGGGTATGCCGTGCGCCCACCGGACAGCGGGGCGGACCCCGCCTGCGTCAGCGGTAGACGACGACCAGATCGCCGATCCTGGCCTGGTCGAACAGCCAGGCCATTTTGGCCTTGTCGCGAGTGTTGATGCAGCCGTGGGAGCCGACGCCCGAGTAGCCGATCGAAGCGAACTCAGGGGAGTAGTGCACGGCTTGACCTCCGTTGAAGAACAACGCGAACGGCATCGACGCGTCGTACTTCTGCGACCAGTGGTCGCGGGACTTGAGGTAGATCCGGAAGCTGCCCTCAGAGGTCGGCAGCGAGGTGCGGCCGAAGCGGGCGTCCAGCGACAGGATCGGCACCCCATCGACGACCCAGACCACCTTGCGCGTCGTCTTGGACGCGCAAATAACCCGTCCGACCAGACAGCGTGGGTCCAGCCCAGCCGCCGTCAAGCCCGCGCCGGGGACCGGCTTGACGTTGTTGAGCTCGTCGCTTGTGGGCTTGCGGGTCTGTGACCAGATCCGGTCCATCGTGCGCTGATCGACCTCACCCGTCACCGGAAGCCCGCGCTTGGTCTGGTAGCCCTTGACCGCGGTCACGGTCTGCGGCCCGTAGGTGCTGGTGACATCGCCCGTCCACCGGCCCAGTTGCTTGAGTCGGGCCTGCAACTCGCGCACCTTGGCGCCGGTCGACCCGCTGGCCAGGACCGCTGGCCCAGGGATGAGGTGTCCCGCGAGGTCCTCGGCTGACGGCGCCTTGGTGGTCGCGGCCAGGGTGTCCCAGGTGGCTTGGTCGACCGAACCGGACATGGGGAGTTTGTGGGCGTCCTGGAAGGCCTTCACGGCCGTTGTCGTCTCCGGGTCGAACGTGCCGTCGACCGTGCTGGTGAAGTGCTTGAGTTGCTTGAGCCGGGCCTGTAGGTCGCGGACCTGGTCACCCGTGGACCCCTCGGCCAGCAACGGCGGGGTCACCGTGGGCGGTGGCGTCGCGGTCGGTGGCGTCGCGGTCGGGGCTGCCGACTGGGACGCGGTCACCTTGGCGGCCGTGACGCCAGGAGCGCTGTACGGGGCGATCGACGGGTCGGAGCTGGTCGTGCAGGCCGAGGCGAGCAACGCCGACACAACGGTGGCCATGGCCACCCGGGCGGTCCTACCGGCGCGTGGTGTCACTCTGGGTCTCCTGCTCAGGTCCGAATTGCTGGTGCTGTAGTGACGCCCCGAGGTGCCGAAAGGTTGCGTGCGGCGGTCCTGTGAACGGCGTCGTCACGGCATACCTGACTCAGGTTAGCCCTGAGAGCTCTGGTGGGCGCGGCGCAACACCTCGGTGAGTTTGTTTGCGCCGGCGACCACCGTGGCTGCGTGCAACCGCCCGGGCTGGCGCGAGAGACGCTCGATCGGCCCCGAGATCGACACGGCCGCCACCACGCGACCCGAGGGCCCACGGACGGGGGCCGACACCGAGGCGACTCCCGGCTCGCGCTCTCCGACGCTCTGGGCCCATCCGCGGCGGCGCACTGCGGAGAGGGCAGTGGCGTTGAACCGGGCCCCTTGCAGGCCGCGGTGCAGCCGGTCGGGCTCCTCCCACGCGAGCAGGATCTGAGCGGCCGATCCAGCGAGCATCGACAGGCTCGCCCCGACGGGGATGGTGTCGCGCAAGCCCATCGGTCGCTCAGCAGCGGCCACGCAGATGCGCAGGTCCCCTTGGCGGCGGAACAGCTGGGCGCTCTCGTTGGTGTGGTCGCGCAGGGCGCCCAGCACGGGGCCTGCGGCAGCTAACAGCCGATCCTCACCGGCTGCGGAGGCCAACTCGGCCAAGCGGGGGCCGAGGACGAAACGACCCTGCATGTCCCGAGTCACCAGCCGGTGATGTTCGAGCGCTACCGCCAGGCGGTGAGCTGTCGGGCGGGCCAGCCCGGTGGCGCCGACGAGCTGGGCGAGAGTGGCCGGGCCGGCTTCCAACGCAGACAGAACGGTGGCAGCTTTGTCGAGAACCCCGACCCCGCTAGAGTTGTCCATGCACTGATATTGCCGTCTCAGGGCGTGAGACGCAAATCCGTTGCTGTGAACGGTGTCGGATGCTGGCCCCGTCAGGCGGGTGCCGAGGTGGCGAAGACGTGGCATGGAAGGTGGCAGGGATGGCGGGGACGCTGGCTGAGAAGGTCTGGGAGGCGCATCTGGTGCGTCGGGCCGAGGGCGAGCCGGACCTGCTCTACATCGACCTACACCTGCTGCACGAGGTGACCAGCCCGCAGGCGTTCGACGGCCTGCGCCTGGAGGGCCGCACGGTTCGGCGCACGGATCTCACCCTGGCCACCGAGGACCACAACGTCCCCACGACGCCGGGCCCGATCGTCGACCCGGTGAGCCTCACCCAGGTTGAGACCCTGCGCCGCAACTGCGCCGAGTTCGGCGTCCCCCTCTATCCGATGGGCGATGTCGAGCAGGGCATCGTCCACGTGGTCGGTCCGCAACTGGGGCTGACCCAGCCAGGGATGACCATCGTGTGCGGGGACAGCCACACCTCGACCCACGGCGCGTTCGGCGCGCTGGCCTTCGGGATCGGCACCTCCGAGGTCGAGCATGTGCTGGCCACCCAGACCCTTCCGCTCCAGCCGTTCCGGACGATGGCGGTCAACGTCCGGGGCGCGTTGCCCGATGGCGTGACCGCCAAGGATGTCGTGCTGGCGGTCATTGCCAAGATCGGCACGGGTGGTGGCCAGGGCTACGTCATCGAATACCGGGGTGAGGCCATCGAGTCGCTCTCGATGGAAGCCCGGATGACCATCTGCAACATGTCGATCGAGGCAGGCGCTCGCGCCGGGATGATCGCTCCTGACGAGGTGACGTTCGATTATCTCGAGGGCCGTGACCGTGCGCCGAAGGGCGCCGACTGGGATGCCGCGGTCGCTGCGTGGCGCCAGTTGCGGACCGACGACGATGCGGTGTTCGACGCCGAGGTCGACCTGGACGCCACGACCCTCAGCCCCTTCGTCACCTGGGGCACGAACCCAGGGCAGGGCCTGCCGCTGTCGGCAAGCGTCCCCGACCCGGACCGGATCGTCGACGAGACCGAACGCGCCGACACCGAACGCGCATTGGCCTACATGGGCCTGGAGCCTGGCACCCCGCTCAAAGAGATCCCCGTCGACACCGTGTTCGTCGGCTCGTGCACCAACGGCCGGATCGAGGACCTGCGGGCCGCCGCCGGGGTGTTGTCGGGTCGGCGCGTGGCCGACGGCGTGCGCATGCTTGTCGTCCCAGGCTCAGCCCGGGTCCGGGTGCAGGCGGAGGCCGAAGGACTCCACGAGGTTTTCGAGGCGGCCGGCGCCGAGTGGCGCCTCCCTGGCTGCTCGATGTGCCTGGCGATGAACCCGGACAAGCTGGCGGCCGGTGAGCGCAGCGCCTCGACCTCCAACCGCAACTTCGAGGGACGCCAGGGTCCCGGGGGACGGACTCATCTGGTGAGCCCGCTCGTGGCGGCCGCCACCGCCGTTCGCGGCACCCTTTCCTCGCCCGCCGACCTGGACAAGGACTGAGCGCATGGACGCCTTCACGACCCACACCGGTATCGGCGTGCCGCTGCGGCGCAGCAACGTTGACACCGACCAGATCATCCCGGCTGTCTATCTCAAGCGGGTGTCCCGCGACGGCTTCGAGGACGGCCTGTTCGCTGCGTGGCGCACCGATGAGTCGTTCGTCCTCAACAACCCTCGGTATGCCGCTGGGTCGGTTCTCGTCGCGGGTCCCGATTTCGGGACGGGGTCCTCGCGCGAGCACGCCGTCTGGGCGCTGATGAACTACGGGTTCCGGGTCGTGCTCTCGTCCCGGTTCGCCGACATTTTCCGCGGCAACTCGGGGAAGCAGGGGCTGCTCACCGCGCAGGTCGCGCAAGACGACATCGAGCTCATCTGGAAATACCTCGAGCAGGAGCCGGGGGCGCAGGTCACGGTCGACCTCGCAGCTCGGACGGTCACGGCGGGCGACATCGTCGCGCCGTTCGGGGTTGACGACTACACCAGATGGCGGCTGATGGAGGGCCTGGACGACATCGGCCTCACCTTGCGGCATGAAGACCTCATCGAAGAGTTCGAATCGGGCCGCGCGGCATACCTCCCCGTCACGCGTTGAGCGTGGTGCGACACGCCGAGTCGGCGTGTCGCGCTAGGAGATACGCCACACCGTCGAGCCTTTGCCGCGGCAGGTGGGTCTGGCCGACTTCTTGGCGGAGGGTGCCCGGATCAACATCCTGAACGCGGCGTAAGTCGTTGCCCCACAACGTTTTAGGGCCGGAATGGGGCTCAGGTTGGGCCTCGGGCGTCGGTTACGTGGAAGCGGCGAACGGGTCTGGGGCTGGGGGAGTTGGGGCAAATGGGTTGCGGGGCAACGGGAGTGGCGCTCCGCGGTGATGGACAGCAGGCAGGTGTGGGAATAGCGTCGACCCAGGCGGACAGACGTCCGCAACACCCGCAAACCCGGGGCCAGCCCGGGCCGTTCATCTGGAGGGGAAGCGTGAACAAGGCAGAGCTCGTTGTAGCCCTGGAGGACAAGCTCGGCGGCAAGAAGGCCGCCAGCGACGCGCTGGACGCAGTGCTCGACGCGATCATCCGTGAGGTCGCCAAGGGCGGCAAGGTCGCGATCACCGGTTTCGGGACCTTCCAGAAGGTCGCGCGGGCAGCCCGCACCGGCCGCAACCCACGCACCGGTGACGCTGTGCGGATCAAGAAGACCACGGTCCCGCGCTTCCGGCCGGGGACGTCGTTCAAGGGCTATGTCGCCGACCCTCGTAGCCTGCCCAAGGCCGCGCCGGCCACCGGGCGCGCTCCGGCCGGCTCGGTCGCCAAGGCGGCTGCGGCTCCCGCACCTGCGAAGAAGGCCGCCGTGAAGGCTGCCCCGGCGAAGGCTGCTCCGGCGAAGGCTGCTCCGGCGAAGGCTGCTCCGGCGAAGGCTGCTCCGGCGAAGGCTGCTCCGGCGAAGGCTGCCCCGGCGAAGGCTGCCCCGGCGAAGGCTGCCCCGGCGAAGGCTGCGCCGGCCAAGGCCGCTCCCGCTGCCAAGAAGGTTGCTCCGGCCAAGGCTGCGCCTGCTGCCAAGAAGGCCGCCAAGAAGGCCTGAGACGCTAGCCCACAGACCGGGCCGGGCCCTCCCTCGGGAGGGACCGGCCCGGTCGTTGTCTCCTCGTGGCGGAGATCGACTGTGCGATCCTCGAGGGCAGTAGCGCAAGGCCATGCTCGACACCGGGACATCGGGCGGGAAGGATACGGGGGATCGTGAAGGAGATGCGTGTGAGCTCGTCCTCGTCCGTGGTCAGGCGCATGCGGCGACTGCCGGCGGCATACCAGGTGATCGTCGTGTTGTTGCGGCCGTTGCTCCGCGTGCTCTTCAAGCGGGACTGGCGAGGGATGGAGCATCTGCCCGCCGGAGGGTCGGTCGTTGCCCCGAACCATCTGTCCTACGTCGACCCCTTCGCGATCGCCCTGTATCTGTTCGACAACGACCACCCGCCCTACTACCTGGGCAAAGAGGCGGTCTTCCGGATCCCGGTCTTCGGTCGGCTGATCGGCTGGGCCGACCAGATCCCCGTCTACCGAGGGACAGGTCAGGCCGCCGACGCGATGCGGGCCGCCGTGGCAGCCGTGCATGAGGGCAAGACGGTCGTCGTCTATCCCGAGGGGACCCTCACCCGCGACCCTGGCGGGTGGCCGATGAAGGGCAAGACCGGCGCAGCGCGGATCGCGCTCACCACGAAATGCCCAGTCATCCCGGTGGCCATGTGGGGGCCGCAGGAGGTCCTTGGCACCTATCAGAAGAAGCTGCGGCTGTTCCCGCGCGCGACAATGCATGTCGTGGCCGGGCCGCCCGTCGACCTGGCCGACCTCTATGACCGGCCCCTGGATGCTGCCTTGCTGACGGAGGCGACCGACCGGATCATGGACGCCATCACGGCACAGCTGGAAGTGCTGCGGGGAGAGAAGGCGCCCGCAGTGCGGTTCGACTCGCGGGCCATGGGGGTCCCCGAGACCGGCAACCCCAACAAGGAGCGCCCATGAGCACCACCGCCGCAGTGATGGGGACCGGCAGCTGGGGGACCGCGTTCGCGGCGGCTCTGGCGGACGCTGGGACGGCGGTGACGATGTGGGGTCGTCGGGCCGACTCGGTGGCCCAGATCAACGCCGGGTCCAATGAGGACTACCTGCCGGGGATTCCCCTCCCCGACGGGATCCGAGCCACCATCGATCCGCAGGAGGCGCTGACCGAAGCCGACATCGTGGTGCTCGCGGTGCCGTCGCAAACGCTGCGCGCCAACCTCGCCGATTGGTCCCTGCCGTCCCGTGCCGCGGTCGTCTCGCTCATGAAGGGCGTGGAGCTGGGGACGACCAAGCGGATGAGTGAGGTCATCATGGACGTCGGCGGTGTGTCCGCCGACCGCGTGGTTGTCGTGTCCGGACCCAACCTGGCCAAGGAGATCGCCCGCAAGCAGCCGGCTGCCAGTGTCGTCGCGTGCGCCGACCCCGGGACGGCTGACCGGGTCGCGGCCGCCTGCCACACGGCATACTTCCGGCCCTATACCAACCAGGACGTCGTCGGGACCGAGCTTGGTGGGGCGGTCAAGAACGTCGTCGCCCTTGCGGTGGGCATGGCCGAAGGCATGGGCATGGGCGACAACACCAAGGCCTCGATCATCACGCGGGGGTTGGCTGAGACGGCCCGGCTCGGGGTGCGCCTCGGGGCCGAGCCGACGACGTTCATGGGCCTGGCGGGCGTCGGCGACCTCATCGCGACGTGCATGTCGCCGCTCTCGCGCAACCGCACCTTCGGCGAGAACCTCGGCAAGGGGATGAGCGTCGCCGAGGTCATCGAGGTGACCAGGCAGACCGCCGAGGGCGTCAAGTCCTGCCACTCCGTGCTCGACCTGGCCCGTAACGCCGGCGTCGAGATGCCCATCTGCGAGGCGGTCACCTCGGTGATCGTCGGGCAGCGCACGCCGGAGGAGCTCGTCGACCTGCTCATGTCGCGCACCCGCAAGCACGAGCGGATCTGAGCCAACCGCCGCGGGCCAGCCTCCAGGTCAGCCCAAGGCCTGCTCGAGGTCGCGCCAGAGGTCCTCGACGTCCTCGATGCCGACCGACAGCCGCAGCAGGGTGTCCGGGACGAGCGGCGACTCGCCGGGGTAGCGTCGGCGCCGCTCGATCAGCGACTCGACACCGCCCAGGCTCGTGGCGCCCAACCACACTTGACAGGCGGCTGCGACCGCTTCGGCATCCGCCGGGCCGCCGGTCACCTCGATCGCCAGCATGGCGCCCCATCCGGGGTAACGCACCCGGGTCACCTTCGGGTGCTCGCCGAGCCGCCGGGCGAGCTCCGCCGCGTTGGCACCTGCGCGTTCCAGCCGCACATGCAAGGTCCGTATGCCGCGCAGCGCCAGCCACACCTCGACCGGCCCGGCAATCGCCCCGTGCCGCGTGCGGTGGGCGAGGAGCGCGGCATACCAGGGGTCGGGTGTCCCGTCGGCAGCGCCGACGCGCGTGACGGTGACCCCGAGGAGCAGGTCGGAGTGGCCGGAGAGGTACTTCGTCGCCGAGTGGACGACGATGTCGGCGCCGAGGGTGAGCGGCTGCTGGAGCAGGGGAGTGGCGAAGGTGTTGTCGCAGACGACCACGACCTCGCGCTGCCGAGCCGCGGCGATGATCACCGGAAGGTCGGCCACCTCCATGAGCGGGTTGGTGGGCGACTCGAGCCAGATCGCACCGGCCCCGTCGAGCGCCGCGACGACGGCAGCGGTGTCCTGGACGTCGACCCGGCGGACCTCGCGCCCGGCGGCCTCGACCTCGCCGATGAGCGCGCCGGAGGTGTTGTAGGGCGTGCGGGGAGCCACCAGCGCGCCATCTGCGGGCAGCACGGCCAGGGCCGCCGAGATCGCCGCCATTCCGGAGGCGAAGCACAACGCCTGACCCCCCTCCAATGCCCCGACGGCCTCTTCGAACGCCTCCCAGGTCGAGTTCGAGGCCCGGCCATAGCCGAGGTTGTTGGCCACGCCGTCTGCTCCGAGGGTGGGGTGGGCGGCATACGTGCTGGACAGCTCGATCGGCACGTTGACCGGCGCTCCGGGCGCGCGCGGCGGGCGGCCTGCGGCAACGACGACGGTGGCCGGGGCCAGGCCCGGGGGACGTTCGGTCATCCGGCCAGCCTAGGCCGGAGACGGCATACGGGGGCAGTAAGGTCGAAGCGATGAGCACCGACTCGCCCCGCAAACCCCGCATCGCCGTCGTCTTCGGCGGGCGGTCCTCCGAACACGCCGTGTCGTGCAGCAGCGCGGCATCGGTGCTGCGAGCGATCGACCGTGTGGCCTACGACGTCGTGCCCATCGGTATCGCCAAGGACGGTCGGTGGGTGCTCGCGCCCGACGACCCGGCCGCGCTGGAGCTGGCGCCGGGACACATCCCCGAGGTCGACGGCTCGGGTGCCGGGGTGCTCGTCCCGATGTCGACCGTCGATCGCGCGTTGCGGGCGCTGACTCCCGGCGAGGTGCCGGAGGTGCTCGGCGACGTCGACGTCGTCTTCCCGGTCCTGCACGGCCCGTGGGGCGAGGACGGCACGATCCAGGGGATGCTCGACCTCGCGGATGTGCGTTATGTCGGGTCCGGTGTGCTCGCGTCGGCGGCGGGGATGGACAAGCACTACATGAAGGTCGTCTTTGCGGGGCACGGGCTCCCCGTCGGCCCGTATGCCGTCATCACCGACCGCGCCTGGCGCGCCGACCGCGCGGCCGCCCTCGACGCGGCGTCCTCGATGGGCTTCCCGGTGTTCGTCAAGCCGGCGCGCGCCGGGTCGAGCATGGGGATCACCCGGGTGGCCTCGCCGGACGATCTGGAGGCCGCGATCGAGGCGGCCCGGGAGCACGACCCTAAGGTGCTCGTCGAGGCGGCGATCTTCGGTCGCGAGCTTGAGTGCGCGGTCCTGGAGGGCCGGGGCGTCGACGCGCCGCGGACGTCCAAGGTCGGCGAGATCCGGGTGGTCACCGGGCACGAGTTCTACGACTTCGAGGCGAAGTATCTCGCCGAGGCCGATGTCGAACTGGTGTGTCCGGCCGACGTGCCCGACGACATCGCGGCCGAAGTGCAGCGCCTGGCGGCCGAGGCGTTCGTGGCGCTGGGCTGTGAGGGGTTGGCCCGGGTCGACTGCTTCTACACCGACGACCGCCGGGTCATCATCAACGAGATCAACACGATGCCCGGCTTCACGCCGCACTCGATGTATCCCCGGATGTGGGCCGAGACGGGCGTCCCGTATCACGACCTCGTCGACGAACTCATCGCACTGGCAATGGAGCGCCGGGTCGGACTGCGCTGACCCTCCGGCGGGCGGCCGCGACGGCTGCGGTCTGCCCCGGTGCTGTCGAGGTCGCCACCCACTGTTCGGTCGCCGCCCTGTACTCGCTGGCGCGTCTCTTCACACTGGTGAGGAGCGCGGGCAGAACGAGTCGTGACGTGGGTGTTGGCCCTGGCTGGCTGCGGGGACGTCGGCCCGCGCGGATTCCATTGGTGGTGGGCAGGGTGGGTCACCAGTCGACAGAGTGTGCTGGCCCCGGGATGATGAGCGGGTGTCCACCGTCACTCTGGATAGCGCCCAGGTCGCTGCCCTGTCGAGTGACACGGCTGGGCAAGTCTCGGGTGTCGTCTACGGGCGGGGTGCGCCGGTCGCCTCGGTGGGGTCGTTCACCCTGAACCTGGCTGGTGTGGTGACCGCCCAACGTGGACAATCGGGTCCCGCACGTTGGGGGAAACTTGACGCGGTCGCAGGCCGGGCGGGTCACCCGGAGGGTCGCGACCGACCGTGTTGGCTGGGCCGGGACGGTGGACTGGTCCTGCGGGAATGACCCGGGCGGTCGGCTCACGACGGCCGTGTTGGCCCCAGCGGGCGCTGACTTGCGGTCACGTTGGGGTCCGGGTATACCTCCAGTGGTTGGGTGTGGCGCGGACGCCGATCGACGTGGACGCCTTATAGGAGCGGCATGACCATCACTCCCCAAGATGTCAATGTGGCCCTGAAGCGGGCTGGCTACGACGTCGTATTCGACGAATTATCGGCCGCCACGTCAACTATTTCCGTGGATCTTGCGAGGACTTTGCTGCAACTCCTGCCCGTGGACGAGTCCGATGACGCCCCGATAGACCTGTTCTTCGGAATGGTGGCGGGCAAGTGCAAGTCGGACGAAGTTTGGTGGCTGATGCATTCCATGGTATCCTCGGCCAAATATCATGGGGACGCATTCCTGGGTCTCGCCAATGGACTAGTTGAATCGTTTTCGTGGACAGCAGATAAGGGCGAAGCGTTGCTCGCCGTCTATCTCGACCCATCGCTAGATGACCAGCGCGGCATCTTTCTGGCGGCGCTGAATAGATTTCCGCGTGCGCAACGTGAGGATATTCTCAAACGTGCTGCGCTTGATCCCGCGTTAAGGCCAGATGTCGAGGAGCGCCTGGATCGGCAGTTCCGCAGAGCTGGGGCAAAGAAGCGAAACCCCCTCACCTGATGGTCGCCGCCTCGGTCCACCGATTGGTCAGCGGCCCGGGAGCCATAAGGACTCCAGCGGGACAGATAGCTTCTTCAGACAAGAATGGACGACTTTCAAATTCCGAAACGAGGATTACCTCAGGCGGACGAGAAGCGAGGTTCCGGGCGAGTGTGCCAGAGATCACGGATTCAGAGCTTGATTGGCCCGGGAGTCAGCGGGTGTTTCAGCGAGTTGGGGCTCATGTTACCGCGGGAGATGGCCCGACAGACTTCGATATCGACGAATTCACGCGCGAAGTCGACATATCGCCAACTTTCCAAAGAAAGAAGAACATCGGAAAACGCTCGCCCTTCACGATTTGGGTGTATGAACTTGAAGAGCGTGAAGAGGTTATGACGGAAATTCTCGTTAAGGAGTTGCTGGACAAACCTGACGGGAGAGGATCGCGATGGATTGAGGCGATGACTTCCCAAAAACTTACTACCGACGTGCGGAGACGCAATGACCTCTACTAGAAGATGCAGACGGCGATTCCAGGAATATCGTCGGATGCCGCGACGGAGGATATGGAAGGACGGAATCAACTCCCGAAGGTACCTGTCATGGGTCGTTGTCGGCCCGAGTTTGATGGTAGCCTCGGCTAGAACCCTAATTGGACATGGCTCATCCGATTCCCTCTTGTTGGCGTCCGTGACTCTTTGCTTGAGTTCCTCGATCACCGTCTGGGGTTGTGTGTGGTTGTCTCGCCCGGTATCCACGCCGCACGGCACCGACTCAAGCGAATCCTGACACTCATTGGGCTTTTTCCGCATTGGCGGGCCCTGCCCAGGGTTCGGTTGACAGTCATGGTGGGTGGTCGTGTCAGACGGTCTGGCAGGGGCCTCAAGATGACGTGCGCCCGGCGACCCTGTGAGCGCGCAACCGTCCGCGTCCGGGTGGTTGTCCATCCGAATCGTTGGCCACGAGATGGCCCCGTTCGAGCTGGCGCGCCAACGTCAACCGGCATCGTTCACCCGTGTCTCCGCCCACCCGCTGTCCGGCGGCTACTGGCAGTGCCGTCCGGTGTCGGGCAGAGACCGCGCCGCCGCGCTAAACGCCGGCAGCAGCAACGGCTCAGGCGCGTATGCCGCGGGCACCAAGACGTCCATGACCGGCGAACGCCCGTAGGTGGTGAACTGGACGCCGTCGGAACGCCGTTGGACGATCCAGTCGACCCCGTCGACGGCGACACACTCGAGCGTCGACGGCCCCGGTGGCTCATAGCCGCAGATGGCGACGACCGCCGGGTCACCCCAAGCCCGAGCGGCAGGGCTATCGACGCTCACCGGGCGAGGCTGCAGCGAGCCGACCGTGCTGGGCCAGAGACCACCCAACGCCTGACAGGCGGGGCTGGCGGCCCCGGTCGGCAACGTCACGGCGACCGGGGCAGCCCCCGGGCTCGAACACCCGACCGCGGCGCCCAGGAGGGGGACGGCGAGAGTGAGCAGGGCGGCATACCGGCCGGTGCCGGTGTGCCGCCCCAGGGAGCCTCGCGCGCGACGGCTCAGATGTGCACCACGGTGCACGTGAGCGTGCGGGTGATGCCGGGGACGTCCTGAATGCGGGCGATGACCAACTTGCCGAGCTCGTCGACCGTGTTGGCCTCGACGCGGGCGATGACGTCGTAGGGGCCGGTGACGTCCTCGGCGGACGCGACGCCCGCCACCTCGCGGATCGCCTCGGCGACCGACGCGGACTTGCCGACCTCGGTCTGGATCAGGATGTATGCCTGGACCACGGAGCAACCTCACTTGTCGAGGGGTCTGGCGGGCGGTTGCCCGCTCGGGTCGTCCTCGACCCGTCCCCCAGACGCTACCGTGCCGAGTGGGGTTTCGTCGTCCCGGATGAGGAGAAGAACGTGGCAGCACGGCGGCCGAGGGTGATGGCCAGTCCGATGACCCTGGCGCAACTGACCGAGGAGCAGTTGCTGGCTCGGATCATCCCCCGGATGCCGCGGGGCGTGGGCGTGCTCGTCGGCCCCGGGGACGACACCGCCGTGGTGCGGTGCGACGAGGCGACCATCGTCACGACGGACGCAGCCGTGCGCGGCCGGGACTGGCGGGACGAGTGGTCGACCCCACAGGATGTCGGCGCCAAGATCGTCGCCCAGAACCTCGCGGATGTCGCCGCCATGGGCGGGCGCCCGCTGGGGCTGGTCGTCACGCTGCTCGCCGACCCCGCGACGCCGGTCGCCTGGGTGGAAGGCTTCGCTGACGGCTTCGGGGAGGCGGCTCGCGCGGCGGGCGCGGGAGTCCTCGGCGGGGACCTCTCGTCAGCGCCGAGCGGCGTGCTGGCCGTCTCGGTGACCGCCCTGGGCACGCTTGACGGGCGACCTCCCGTGCTTCGCTCTGGGGCGCAGCCTGGTGACCTCGTCGCGGTGGCCGGGACGTTGGGCCGCTCGGCGGCAGGGTTGGTGTTGCTGCAGAAGCAACGCGCCGAGCTGGGCCCGGAGCTCGTGGCCGCCCAACGTCGTCCGCAACCGCCGCTGGCGGAGGGGCCGGTGGCAGCCATCGCGGGGGCACGAGGAATGCTCGACATCTCGGACGGGTTGTTGCGTGACGGCTCCCGCGTTGCGAGCGCCAGCGCCGTCGCCCTGGATTTCTCTCGCGAGGCACTTGCCCCGTATGCCGCCCAGCTCGCCAACGCAGTCGGCCCCGACACCGCGTGGGAGTGCGTGCTCAGCGGCGGGGAGGAGCACTCACTACTAGCGTGCTTCCCGCCGGGCCAGGTGCCGACGGCCTGGACGGTGATCGGCGCGGTCCGCGAGGGGGCTGGGGTGCTGCTGGACGGCATACCGCAGCTGCCTGGCGGGTGGGACCACTTCCGGGCCTGACAACGGCGAAGGCCGACTCCCACGAGGGGAGCCGGCCTTCGGAGCCGAGGCGGTCAACCGCTCAGCGGGTGACCTTGCCGGCCTTGAGGCACGACGTGCAGACGTTGACCCGCTTGGGGGTGACGCCGTTGATGAGGGCCTTGACCCGCTGGATGTTGGGGTTCCAGCGCCGCTTGGTGCGGCGGTGCGAGTGCGAGATGCTGTGACCGAAGCCCGGTCCCTTGCCGCAAACGTCGCAAGTGGCTGCCACGGGTCTCTCCTGATGCTCTGGTGCGGGGTCGAACCCGCGGTCTGGGATGTCGGGGGCCCCGCGCCGGTATGCCGCGCGCCTAGGGCGCGCCGCCCCACCGGACAGGGCAACTTGTCAAGAATAGCCGAGCGGGCGCGCCGAGGCCAAAACGCGAGGCTGGCGATGGCTAGGCTGACCGACGACGCGCCGCCCACGTCCTCACACCCGTGGCCCGCTCGAGCCTGAACCGCAGCCTTCGCCGGCGTCAACCAGATCCGCAACCGTGTGCAGGGAGGTCCGATGCCCGAGCCAGTCCAGCCGCCGGTGGAGCGCCGACGTCGGGTCCTCTCGACCCTCGACGCGGGTGGCTTCCTGCGGTGGGCCGCCGTGGCGCGCTCGTCGTTCGCGTCGGCCCGAGCCGAGATCGACGCCCTCAACGTCTTCCCCGTGCCCGACGGCGACACCGGGACCAACCTCTACCTCACCCTCGACGCGGCACTGGACGCGGCTCGGACGGCGATCTCCCGCGACATCCCGATCGGGTCGGTGACGATGCCGAGCCTGCAAGTGATGTGCCGTGAGATGTCCCGCGCGATGCTGCTCACCGCCCGCGGCAACTCCGGCGTCATCCTCAGCCAGCTCTTCCGCGGGTTCGCCGAGCACGTCGTCGACACCGGCAGCGAGTCCCTGGACGGCGCGGGCCTGGCCGGGGCGTTCGCCCGCGCTGACCATCTGGCCTGGCGGGCGGTCACCGAGCCCAAGGAAGGCACCATCCTGTCGGTCTCGCGGGCCGTGGCGACCGTCCTGCGTGCGCGGGCCGACGCGCAGCCCGGTATGCCGCTCGCCGACGCCATCTCGCTGGCCGCCTCGACCGCTGCGGAGGCGCTAGAACGCACGCCGTCGCAGCTGCCGGCCCTGGCCCGAGCCGGCGTGGTCGACGCCGGTGGCGCGGGCTACCTGTTGCTTATCGAGGCCTTGGCCCGGGTCATCCAGGGCCAGCCGCCGCAGGCCGATGACGACCCTTTGCGTCGACACCTGGGCTGGTCCCGGCCGGTCGTGCCCGCCCGGGGACACGCGGCGGCCAGCGGCGACGATGGCGGTGAGGGACCGGCATACGAGGTCATGTATCTGCTCAGCGACAGCGATGAGGAGCGCGTGGGCGTCCTGCGGGCCCGCTTGGCGAGCGTGGGTGACTCGTTGCTCATCGTGGGCGCGGAGGGCACCTGGAACGTCCATGTCCACGTTGATGACCCAGGGGCGGCGATCGAGGCCGGGGTCGAGGCCGGGCGCCCGCATCGGATCGTCGTCACCCACTTCGGCGACCAGATCCGCCATGCCCCCGACCCGGCGGCCCTGGCCGTGGTGGCCTGCGCGGCGGGGGAGGGCATCGCGGAGGTGTTCCGCGCTGCGGGCGCGACGGTCGTCATGAGCGGACCGGGCCGCCGAGCCTCGGCGGGACAGGTCCTCGAGGCGATCCGCGCGAGCGGCGCTGGGCAGGTCATCGTCCTGCCGAATGACGGCGACACCGAGATGGCCGCGCAAGCGGCGGCCCGAGCAGCGGTCGAGGGCGGCCAGCAGGTCCGGGTCGTGCGATCCCGCACCGCGGTCCAGGGCATTGCGGCGCTCGCGGTGTTCGACGCGCAGACCGACCTGGAGACCAACGCCGAGGCGATGACCGAGGCGTCCGCCGCCACGCGCCACGGCGCAGTGACGATCTCGCGCAAGGAGGCGCTCACCTCGGCGGGTGTCTGCCACGTCGGCGACGTCCTCGGGGTCGTCCAAGGCGACTTCGCGATCATCGGCTCGGACCTCTACGACGTCGCCGGGCAGGTCGTCGAGATGCTGCTGGGTGACGACGGCGAGCTGCTCACCGTCATCAGCGGGGACGACGCGCCGGCCGACCTCGCGTCAGCGGTCGTCGCCGCGGCCCGAATTCGCCGCCGCGACCTTGAGGTGACCTTCATCCACGGCATGCAGCCGCTCTATCCGCTGCTGCTGGGCGTCGAGTGAGCCGATGCTCGCGGCATACACCGAGGACACCCCGCTGCGGCGCGTCGTCAAGCCGGCGCAGGCCGAGGCATTGGCCAAGAACAAGGGGCTGCAGACGGTCGGTGACCTGCTGGAGTTCGTCCCGCGCGCCTATCTGCCGCCCAACCAGCTGACCGACCTGGGGGAGCTGCGCGAGGGCGAGGACGTCATGGTCGTCGCCGAGGTCGCGTCGGTCTCGGTCGTGCCGATGCGCCAACGCCGCGGGTTCCGCTGCACCGCGGTCGTCACCGACGGCCGGAACGAACTTGACCTCACCTTCTTCAGCAAGCACAAGTACGACTTCGGATTGCGGGCCGGACTATGGGGTGTGTTCGCCGGGACGGTGACCCGATATGGACGGCGACGCCAGCTCACCCACCCCGAGAAGGAACTGTTGGAGGAGGGGCTGTCCGCCGAGCGGGCCGACTACCTGCGCACCCATCAGGTGCCGGTCTACTCCGCGACGGGCAAGGTCACCTCGTTCGTGCTGCGCACCACGATGGCCCTGGTCCTGGACTGCGTCGAGGAGGTCCGCGAGCCGTTGCCAGCCGCAGTCCGGCTGCGTCGCGGGTTGCTCGGCCGCCGCGACGCCCTGGAGCTCATCCACCGACCGCGGCTGGAGGATGACGTCCGCCCCGGGATGCGGCGCCTTCGCTATGACGAGGCGTTCGTCCTGCAGACGATCCTCGGACAGCGCCGTCGCGCCGCGCAGGCGCTGCACACAAGCGCCCGTATGCCGCGTGCCAACGGCCTGCTCGCGGCCTTCGACGCCCGGATGCCGTTCACCTTGACGGCAGGCCAACGCGAGGTCGGCGACCTCATCGCCGCCGAGCTCGCTGCCGATCGGCCGATGCACCGCCTGTTGCAGGGCGAGGTCGGATCGGGCAAGACCGTCGTCGCGCTGCGAGCCATGCTCGCGGTCGTCGACGCGGGCGGCCAGGCCGCTCTGCTGGCTCCTACGGAGGTCCTCGCGGCCCAGCACCATCGCTCGATCACGGCCCTGCTCGGCGATCTGGCGATGGGCGGGATGCTCGGCGGGTCGGAGCTGGGCACCAAGGTCGCCCTGCTCACGGGAAGCCAGTCGACGGCGGCCCGTCGATCCGCGCTCAACGACGCGGTGACTGGTGACGCTGGGATCGTCGTCGGCACCCACGCGCTCATCCAGAAGCACGTGACGTTTTTCGACCTCGCGTTGGTCGTCGTGGACGAGCAACACCGGTTCGGCGTCGAGCAGCGAGATGCGTTGCGGGAGAAGGGCCGCACGCCGCCGCACCTGCTCGTCATGACCGCCACGCCGATCCCGCGGACCGTCGCGATGACGGTCTTCGGCGACATGGAGACCGCGACCCTCACCGAGCTGCCGGCCGGGCGCCAGCCGATCCAGACCCACGTCGTCGACGAGGCTCGCCCGGGCTGGATCGATCGCGCCTGGGCCCGGGTCGCCGAGGAGGTGGCGCGCGGCCATCAGGCCTACGTCGTGTGCCCGAAGATCGGCGACCCCACGGACGGCTCGACCCTCACCGGCGACACCTCCGACGAGGACGCCGGCTGGGGGGATGGACCCGAGGAGGTGGGGGAGGGCGGCATACCCTCTGGCGCCGTTGCCCGCCCCCTCGCCGGCGTGTATGCCGTCCACGATCGTCTGGCTGCCGAGCCCGCCCTCGCGGGGCTACGGACCGCGGTCCTGCACGGGCGACTGGACTCCGACGCGAAGGAGCGGGTGATGACCGCGTTCGCGCGAGGGGAGATCGACGTGCTCGTCGCCACCACGGTCATCGAGGTCGGTGTCGATGTGCCCAACGCGACCGTCATGGTCGTCATGGATGCCCAGCAGTTCGGCATCTCCCAGCTGCATCAGCTGCGTGGCCGGATCGGCCGAGGGAGCGCCCCGGGGCTGTGCCTGCTCGTGACGAGCGAGCCGACACCGGCCGCTGCGGCTCGACTTGAAGCGGTGGCGGCGACGACCGATGGGTTCGCCCTGTCCCGGCTGGACCTCGCCTCGCGACGCGAGGGGGACGTGCTCGGCGCCCGGCAGAGCGGCCGCGGCTCCTCGGTGCGGTTCCTGCGGATGGGCAACCGCGACGACGAGGAGCTCATCGCCAACGCCCGGGAGGACGCCTTCGAACTGCTCAACGACGACCCCGAGCTGGAGCGCCACCCGGTCCTGCGCGCCCGGGTCGCGGCTCGGTTGGACGACGAGCAAGCCGCCTATCTGGAGCGCGGCTGATGACGCGCATCATCAGCGGCAGCGTCGGGGGACGGCGCCTGGCGACCCCTCCCGGTGATGCGACCCGGCCTACGTCCGACCGGGTGCGCGAGGCCCTGTTCTCGCGTTTGGAGCACCTTGACGTCCTCGTCGGGTCGCGGGTGCTCGACCTGTATGCCGGGTCCGGCGCCTTGGGTCTGGAGGCGCTCAGCCGCGGGGCGGTGCAGGCGAGCCTTGTCGACTCGGATCGGGGGGCGGCCGGGATCGCCCGGACCAACGCCCGGGCCTTGGGTTTCGCGGATCGGGTGCTCGTGCGGGCCGAGCCGGTCGAGCGGGTGCTGATCACGGGGCCCGCTTCGCCGGACGAGCGGGTCGGACTGGTCTTTGTGGACCCGCCCTACGACCTCGCCGACGAGCGACTGGCCGATGTGCTCGCGCTGCTCGTGCGGCATACCTGGTTGGCTCCGGACGCCCTCGTGGTGGTGGAGCGGTCCGGGCGCTCAGCCCAACCCCGGTGGCCGGCGGGCCTGTCGGCCTCGGGCGAGCGACGGTATGGCGAGACGAAGGTGTGGTTCGCGGACGCCCCCGGCCCTGACGAGGTGGCCTGAGCGGCTGGTAGCGTCGAGCGCGTGACGACGCGCGCGGTGTGCCCCGGGTCCTACGACCCCGTGACCAATGGGCACATCGACGTCATCACTCGGGCAGCGACATTGTTCGACGAGGTGATCGTCGCGATCCTGCACAACCCGGCCAAACGGGGGACCTTCCCGGTGGAGCAGCGAGAGGCTCTCCTGCGCGACTGCATCGGGTCGTTCCCCGGCGTGCGGGTGGCGCTGTTCGCCAACACCCTGTTGGTGGACATCTGCAGCGAGCTCGATGCGACGGCGATCGTCAAGGGGCTGCGCAGCGGCACCGACTTCGCGTATGAACTGCCGATGGCGCTGATGAACCGCCAGCTCACGGGCGTGGAGACGGTGTTCCTCCCCGGCGACCCGCAGTTCGAGCACGTCTCCAGCAGCCTCATCAAAGAGGTCCACGCCCTGGGTGGGGACGTCAGCGGCATGGTGCCGCTCAGCGTGATGGCCGCCCTGAGCGAGGCAGTGCCGCAGCGGCCGGGCGGGAACGGTTGACGGGGGTCGTCCCCCTCGACATCGCCCCGTCCGCAGTCCGCGATCCGCGCGATTCGCGCCGCTCGCTGCCGGTCCGGTAAGCTAGTTCTTCGGTCTACGTCCGTCCGGGGCGTGGACCGAGCCCTCGACCAGCCGGAAGCCATGCCTCGCCTCGACCCCCGCGCGCCACTCGTGTTCAACACGAGGGATCTTCGTCGCCAACCGGGGTCGATGCAGGAGCACACCCGGAGGGTAGAGATCCCCGAAATGCTGGGCACCGACATCGTCGCCGTGCCGGCCGGAGCGCCGGTCGACATCGAGTTGCGGTTGGAGTCCGTCACCGAGGGGGTCCTCGTGAGTGGTTCGGTCCGAGCCACGGCAACCGGCGCATGCGTGCGGTGCCTGGATCCGGTGAACCTCCCCGTGGAGGTGAGCTTCCAGGAGCTGTTCGCGTATGCCGATCGGGCGGCGCACCACCATGAGGTGGACGCCGGTTCGGACGAGGCCGAGGTGTACGAGCTGGTGGACGATCTGGTCGACCTGCAGCCCGTGCTCCGGGATGCGGTGGTGCCTGCACTGCCGTTCCAGCCGGTGTGCCGTGCCGACTGCCCGGGGTTGTGCTCCGAGTGCGGAGCGGCCCTCGCGCAGGACCCGGACCACCGACACGACGCGATCGACCCGAGATGGGCGGCGCTCGGCGGACTGCTGAGTGACCACCCCGAAGAGAACAGGACCTGACGTGGCCGTCCCCAAGCGGAAGACCTCGCGCTCCAACACCCGCTCGCGGCGGGCCAACTGGAAGGCCGTCCCGGCCGTCCTCACGACCTGCCCGCGCTGCTCGCAGCCGACCCCGCCGCACCAGGCCTGCCCGTCGTGCGGCACCTACAAGGGTCGCCACGTCGCAGCTGCCGAGCGCTCCGAACACCAGGGCTGATCCCCCCACCGTCATGGGACAGACCGGGGGAGGACCGGCTCCGTCCCTGACGACCCTGCGCGACTACGTCACCGGGGTCATCGGGACACCAGTCGACGACGAGGTGCTCGAACGAGCTCTGACGCATCGTTCGTACGCCTACGAGAACGGCGGGCTGCCCAACAACGAGCGGCTTGAGTTCCTGGGAGACGCCGTTCTTGGGTTGGTCATCACCGACACCCTGTATGCCGCGCACCCCGACCTCCCCGAGGGTCAGCTGGCCAAACTGCGGGCGTCCGTCGTCAACATGCGGGCCCTGGCCGATGTCGGACGCACCATCGACCTGGGCACCTACATCCGGCTGGGCCGCGGCGAAGAGACCACCGGGGGCCGGGACAAGGCGTCGATCCTCGCCGACACGATGGAAGCCCTCATCGGCACGGTGTACCTTTCGGGTGGCCTGGTCGCTGCGGGTGCCTTCGTCCATCACTTGTTCGACCCTTTGCTGAAGACCGCTTCCGGGCTTGGTGCTGGTTTGGATTGGAAGACCAGCCTGCAAGAGTTGTGTTCGTCCGGCTCGCTCGGTTCGCCCGAATATCGACTCATCGAGTCGGGGCCCGACCACGAGAAGAGCTTTGACGCGGCCGTCCTGGTCGGCAACGAGGTGCTCGGTCACGGTGCAGGGCGCAGCAAGAAAGAGGCCGAGCAGGCTGCTGCCGAGCAGGCGTGGGTCGAGTTGGCCGCCCGACGCGAGCGAGCCGCAGCAGAAGCTGAGGCAGAGACCCACCACGCGGAGGGCGTGTCGGGCTCGGCATCGGATCCGGAATCTTCCTCGGACGCTCCGTCCGACGCCTCTTCGTTGGCTTAGGCGCGCGTGCCCGAACTGCCCGAGGTCGAAGTCGTCCGGGTGGGCCTGGCCACCCACGTCGTGGGCCGCACCATCGAGGACCTCCAGGTGCGCGGAGCACGGGTCGCCCGCCGACACCTGGCCGGGCCCGATGATCTCGTCGCGCGGGTGCGGCATACCCGCGTGGAGGAGGCCCGACGCAGAGGCAAGTATCTCTGGCTGGTCCTGGCCACCCCGGGCGGTGACCGCAGCGCCCTGTTGTTGCACCTCGGGATGAGCGGGCAGTTGCTCGTCAAACCACCGGAGGCACCCGACGAGCGCCACCTGCACGCGCGGTTCGGGTTCGCCGACGACGGCCCCGAGCTGCGGTTCGTCGACCAACGGACCTTCGGCGGGATGGCCCTGGCCGAGCTGGACATCGACGACATCCCGGACACGATCGGTCACATCGCGCCCGATCCGTTCGACCCGGCCTACGACCAACGCGCCGTCATCGCCCGGCTCAAGGCGCGGCACAGCGCGATCAAGCGCGGGTTGCTCGACCAGACTGTCGTGTCCGGCATCGGCAACATCTATGCCGACGAGGCGCTGTGGCGGGCGGGGGTCCACGGCGAGCGGCCGTCCGACACGCTCAGCCGTCCGGCGTTGGGTCGGCTCCTCGACCACGCGCGGGAGGTCATGGGCGAGGCCCTGGCCAAGGGCGGGACGAGCTTCGACGCGCTCTACGTCAACGTCAACGGCGCCTCGGGCTACTTCGACCGGTCGCTCGCGGCATACGGCCAGGTCGGTCGGCCCTGTGGGCGGTGCGGAACCCTGATCGTGCGCGAGCACTTCATGAACCGGTCGTCCTACTTCTGCCCCCAGTGCCAGCCGCGACCGCGGACGCGGGCCGAAGTGCTCATCTGAGGCGTCCCAGGGTGGCGAATCGTCAGTTGGATGACGGCGAAACGTCAGCCAGTGCGCGGCGAACTGCTACTTCTGAACTCCCCGCTTGGGCTGACAAGCCCTGACATGCCGGGCGTGTGAACGTAGGAATCTGGAGCAGTCCGGCTACTTCGACCGGTCGCTCGCGGCATACGGGCAGGAAGGACGGCCGTGTGCGCGTTGCGGGACGTTGATCGCTGGCGGCATACGGGGAGTGTGCCTCGCTTAGGGTAAAGTGCCCTCACGTCGAGGGGAGTATCTCGTCAAGGAGCGCATCGTCAACACGGCGAAAGCCCGGTGCGCACGGCCGATGAACCGGCCTGAGAGAGACCTCGAGCCGATGGCCCCGTTGCGGGCCCGACTCGAAGGGACGACTGCGATGTCGTTGTCTAGGACTCCTGCACACTCGGCGAGCATTCCCGATGTCCGGCGAGGACCGATCGTCACGGCAGAGGACATCCTCGCCGTTCAGCGCCACATGGATTTGGCCTGCGTTTCTCTGTTCCTCAACACTGAGCCGGGTCACCCCTTGGACGCCAAAGGGATGGCCCGCCTCGGCGGGCTGCACCGGGAGGCTCTAGGACGACTGCGCTCGGACGCCGCGGGTCCCCACGCCGATGTCGTTCGCCACCTGGACCAGATGGTGGCCAAAGCGAGGTTGCCCCGATCCGGTCGCGCGGTCGCCCTGTTCGCCAACTTCTTTCACGCGCAGATCATCGACCTGCCGATCACGGTGCCCGAGCGAGTCGTGATCGACGTCAACTTCGCCACAAGAGACCTTGTCCGGGCGTTGCACCGGACTCCGAGGCACGCTGTGCTGGTGCTTTTCGGCCAAGGAGGCCAAGCTCTACGAAGGCCAAGCGGGGACCCTGCGCCCGGTGGTCGGCTCGCGGTTTCCCCTAACGGCGACCGATCAGCAGCGACGGGGGACCTCCGAGCCGTTCCTGCACACCGTGGATAGTGCATTGGGGGCATACCTTCGGCTGCATCCCACTCCCCTCGTCCTGGCCGGTGCCGAGCCGACCGTGTCGAGATTCCGGGCCCTCTCCCGCAACGTCAGTCGGCTGGCCGCAGTCGTCAAGGGCAACCATCTTCGGACTCCGTTGGACCGACTCGCGCAGCTGGTCTCGCCGCACCTTGAGGTCTACTTGCGCTCTCGGGAGAAGGAAGCATTGGCCCTCTTGGAGGTCCGGAGGGGTGACAATCGGGCACATCTCGGAGTCGATGCCGCCTGGTTGGTCGCTCGATGGGGCCGTCCAGAGATGCTGGCCGTGGAGCACGACTTCTTCTACCCGGCTCGAATCAGCGCGGACGGCGACATGCTCGAGCCTGTCAGCGACCTGGGAGCAGCAGACGTGGTGGACGACATCGTCGACGAGATCATCGAGATCATCCTCTTGCGGGGCGGGTGGGTCGCGCTCCTAGAATCCGGCGCCATTCCCGCCGGAGCCCGGATCGCAGTGACGGAGAGGCGCTGAGGCCGACATGCCCCTTGGCGAGACGACTCGGGTCGCTGACCCACCAAGGGTCGCTGACTTCCACGAGTCGGAGGGTCAAGGCCGAAAGCTGTCATAGGCTCCACCGGTGACCGCACGCCAGGCACCTGCCCCCCTCGCCCTGCCCACCGCCGATGTCGCGCAGGAGTGGCTCGCCGCGCGAGCGACGACCGGCCTCGACGAGGCCCGCCGCCTGGTCGACGCGCTCAAGGCGGCGCCGCCCTCGGACGCTCTGGCGACCTTGCAGGCATGGAACGACGTGGAGATCGCCCTGGGCTCGGTGTCCTCGCCCGCCTCCCTGCTGGCCGAGGTGCACCCCGACGAGGCGGTCCGGGAGCGCGCCGACCTGGCCGGGCAGGAGGTCCAGAAACTCTCGACCGAGCTGGGCCTGGACCGCGAGCTCTACGAGATCCTCGCCGCGGTGGACCCGGCCGGGCTCGACGAGTTGGCCACCAGGTTCCTTGAGCGCAGCCTGCTGTCCTTCCGACGCTCGGGTGTCGACAAGGTCGAGGCGACGCGCGAACGGATCCGGGCGATCAACGAGCGGCTCACCGTGCTGTCGCAGGAGCACTCGAAGAACATCCGCAACGGTGTCCGTTCCATTCGCGTCGCGCCCGACCGCCTTGCCGGTATGCCGCAGGACTGGCTGGACGCCCACCCGGCCGATGCCGAGGGCCTGGTCACCGTCACGACCGACTACCCCGACTCGGTGCCCTTGCGCACCTTCTGCGCCGACGCGCAGGTCCGGCGCGAGCTGGCGATGGCTTTCCTCACGGTCGCTTGGCCGGCGAACGACCCGTTGTTGCACGAGATGTTCGACCTCCGGCACGAGCTGGCCCAGCTGCTCGGCTACCAGACCTGGGCCGACTATGACGCCGAGGTCAAGATGATCAAGCAGGGCGCGGCGATCCCCGCCTTCATCGACAAGATCGCCGACGCGGCGCTGGAGTCGGGGCAGCGGGACCGTGAGGTCGTCCTGGCCCGGATGCGGGTCGATGTCCCCGATGCGCAGACCATCGACGTGGCCGACCTCGCCTACTACTCCAACCTCGTGAGCAAGGAGCAACTGGAGGTCGACGCCCAGCTCGTGCGCACCTACCTGGACTTCACCAAGGTCCGGGCCGGGTTGATGGCCGTCACCGGCCGGTTGTTCGGACTGCGTTACGAAACCGCGGCAGACGCCGTCGTCTGGGACGAGGCGGTCACGGCATACGACGTCTTCCGCGCCGACGGGGACGAGCCGATCGGGCGGATCTACCTCGATCTGCACCCCCGCGAAGGCAAGTACAAGCACGCGGCCCAGTTCGACCTCGTGACGGGTGTGACCGGCCGGCAACTGCCGGAGGGCGTGTTGGTCTGCAACTTCTCCCGCGGGCTGATGGAGCACGACCATGTCGTCACGCTCTTCCACGAATTCGGTCACCTCGTGCACCACGTGCTCGCAGGCAACCAGCAGTGGCTGCGGTTCTCGGGCGTGGCGACCGAGTGGGACTTCGTCGAAGCGCCGAGCCAGATGCTGGAGGAATGGGCCTGGGACGCCGAGATCCTGCAGACCTTCGCCACCAACGAGGCGGGCGAGCCGATCCCGGCTGACCTGGTCGCCCGGATGCGTCGAGCCGACGATTTCGGCAAGGGCTACATCGCCCGCACCCAGATGTTCTATGCCGCGATGTCCTACTGGTTCCACACCGAGCGACCGGCCGACATCACCGAACGGACCCGCGAACTCCAAACCCGCTATTCGCTCTTCCCCTACGTCGAAGGCACCCACATGGCGTGCGCGTTCGGCCACTTGGAGGGGTATTCGAGCGGCTACTACACCTACATGTGGAGCCTGGTCATCGCCAAGGACCTGTTCTCGGCGTTCGACCGGGACAACATGTTCGACGCGGAGGTGGCCGGCCGCTACCGCGACCTTGTCCTTGCCCCGGGGGGCAGCAAGGACGCCGCCGATCTCGTCGCCGACTTCCTCGGTCGTCCCTATACCTTCGACGCGTATGCCGCCTGGCTGGCCGAGTGAGGCCAGGTGGCGGACGAACGGGCGACGGTGTTCGTCAGGGGGCACGTCCAAGGGGTCGGCTTTCGATGGTGGACCCGGGCCAGGGCGTTGGAGCTCGGTCTCGTGGGCTATGCCCGCAACCTCGACGACGGGAGGGTCGAGGTCCTTGCCCAGGGCCCGACCGAGGCGATCGACCGGCTCGTGACGTTGCTGGCTGAACAGCCCTCGACCGCTCGGCGACCGGGTCGGGTCACCTCCGCGGTCACCCAGTTCGCCCAGCCCATCGCGGGTCTCGTGGGGTTCACCGAGCGCTGACCGGTATGCCGTCCCGCCAGGCTGTCGGTATGCCGTCCCGCCACGCCGCGACCGGTCAGCGCCCAGCACGTGGGCACGCCATCCCGGGGAGGTGGGCACACGGCATACCCTCGGCTCTGTGAGCACAATGCCAGGGGACACGCGGCCGCCGATGCCGGCTGAGTTGGTGCGGTTGCGCGCGAGCATCGACAACCTCGACGCAGCCTTGGTCCATCTGCTCGCCGAGCGGTTCCGCTGCACCCAGCAGGTGGGGGTGCTCAAGGCGACCGTCGGGTTGCCACCCTCCGATCCGGCCCGCGAGGAGCAGCAAATGGCCCGCTTGCGACAGTTGGCTCAGGAGGCCGGCCTGGACCCGGTGTTCGCTGAGAAGGTCCTCGGCTTCATCATCGCCGAGGTCATCCGCAACCATGGCACCATCGCCGAGCAGACCTCCCGCCCCGACGCCTAGGCCCAGCGTGACCGGCATCCGGCCCCACCTGCCGTTGCGGGACGCCGAAGGCGCCGACCGTTTCCAGGCGTTCCTCGTCAGCGCTGTGGCGTCGATCGCGGTGACCCGCACCTTCCTTGTCCTCACCGGATATCCGCAGGTCGGCGGCGGATCCGAGGCCGGGGGGTTACATCTGGCGCACCTGCTCTGGGGCGGGCTGGGCATGACCATCGCCATCCTCGTGACGATGCTCTTCCTCAGCCGCACGGCGCGGACCGTGGCGGCCGTCGTCGGCGGCGTCGGGTTTGGGCTCTTCATCGACGAGGTGGGCAAGTTCGTCACGGGCGACAACAACTACTTCTTCGAGCCGGTCGCCGCGATCATCTACGCCACCTTCGTCGCGATCTACCTCCTCGTTCGCCTCATCGTCGGCCGCACCCCGCTCACCCCGCGGGAACGGCTCGTCAACGCCGTCGAGTTGCTCAAGGAGTCTGCGGCGCACGACCTCGATGACGCCGAGCGCGCCCGGGTCCTGGCCCTTCTGCGCACGTCCGACCCGGCCGACCTGCTCGTCAGGCCGCTGCTCGCGGCGGTCCGCGGGCTCCCTCCGCAGCCTCCGTCGCGCTCCTGGATCGCCCGCGCGTATGCCGCCGCCCGTCACCTGGTCATGTCCGCACCCCGCATCGAGGTGGTCAAGCGGACGTCGGTGTGGGGGTTCACCGCCTTCTGCGGACTGGCCCTGGCCGATGCCTTCTGGGCCCTCGGGCACGACGGGTCGATCCGCAACAAGATCTACGTCGGTGCGGCGTTTGCCTCCGCCTTGGTGTCCGTCGTCGCCCTGGTGCGATGGCTGCGCGGGCCGCGAGATGCCGCGTTGCACCTGTTCGAGATCGCCCTGTTGGTGCAAGTGCTCGTCGTGCAGTTCTTCCGGCTATTGGCGGCGTCCTTCCAGGGCTACCTCACCGCGTTCGTCTCACTGGCCCTCGTCGGGTTGTGCCGTGCGATGCTCTTCGAGCACCGCACGAGGCACGCCTCGGACGCCGACCCGATCGTGCCGATGGGCGAGCCGGGGTCCGCGCCGACGCCTTGAGCAGCGACCCACCACGCTCGTCGCGCTGTCACCTGTCCGTTCCCGGCCCCTTGCGCCGGTAGCCTGAGCAAGATCGATCGCCGTCGCCGCAGCAGGAAGCCACCTTCACGTGTACGTCAAGAGCGTGACCCTCAAGGGGTTCAAGTCGTTCGCGTCGGCGACGACGTTGCGCCTCGAACCGGGCATCACCTGCATCGTCGGCCCCAACGGCTCGGGCAAGTCCAACGTCGTCGACGCTCTGGCCTGGGTGATGGGGGAGCAGGGCGCCAAGAGCCTGCGCGGCGGCAAGATGGAGGACGTCATCTTTGCCGGCACGGCGGGCCGAGCGCCGCTCGGGCGCGCCGAGGTGGCCTTGACCATCGACAACACCGACGGCGCCTTGCCGATCGACTACACCGAGGTGACGATCAGCCGGACCATGTTCCGCAACGGCGGGTCCGACTACGCAATCAACGGCACGTCCTGTCGACTGCTCGACATCCAGGAGTTGCTGTCCGACAGCGGCATCGGTCGCGAGATGCACGTCATCGTCGGTCAGGGCCAGCTCGACACCGTGCTTCGGGCGACTCCGGAGGAGCGGCGCGGTTTCATCGAGGAGGCCGCCGGGGTCCTCAAACACCGCAAGCGCAAGGAACGCGCGCTGCGCAAGCTGGAAACCATGGAGGCCAACCTCACCCGGGTCCAGGACCTCACCACCGAGATCCGTCGTCAGCTCGGGCCCTTGGGTCGCCAGGCTGAGACGGCGCGCAAAGCAGGAGTCATCCAGGCCGAGGTCCGCGACGCTCGGCTGCGGCTCATCGCCGACGACCTCGTCCAACTCACCGCCACCCTCGAGCAGGAGGTCGCCGACGAGACGGCGCTCATCGCGCGCCGTACCGAGGTCGAGACCGCCCTGTCCACCTTGGGCGGTCGCCTCACCGCGCTCGAGGTCGAGGCCGAGGAGACCCGCCCGCAGCTGGCCGCTGCGCACGAGCGATGGTTCGCCCTGACCCGCCTCGTCGAGCGGTTCACCTCGACGGCCACCCTCGCGGGTGAGCGGGTGCGCCTACTTGCCGAGGACGAGGCCGACACGTCCGGGCCTGCGTCCGGCCCGGCCATCCCGCGTGACCCCGAGGCATTGCGGGCCCAGGCGGCCGCTTTGCGGACCGAGCACGAGGGGCTGGTCGCCGAGATCGCGTCGGCCACCGCGGCTTTGGCCGAGGCCGTCACCTCCCGCACCGACACCGAGGCCCGGTATGCCGCGGAGCAGCAGCGTCTCGCCGCCCTCGTCCGCGCCGCTGCCGACCGCCGCGAAGGGCTGGCCAAACTCGCCGGACAGGTGGCCGCGAAGGCCTCCCGGGTCGAGGCCGGTGAGGCCGAGGTCGGACGGTTGCAGGCCAGCGTGGCCCAGATCGTTGCTCGGTCGGTCGAGGCCGAGCGCGAGTTCGCTCGCTTGGAGGCCTCGATCGCGGTCGATGAGGAGGGCGAGGAGGGGCTCGACGCGGCATACGAGCAGGCCACCGCGCACCTCACCGCGCTGCAGGCCGAGCAGGAACGGCTTCGTGAGCAGGAGCGGACCGCCGAGCGCGACCGGCAGTCGGCGGCGGCCCGGGCCGAGGCCCTGGAACTGTCCCTGACCCGCCGCGACGGGGCCGCCACCCTGCTCAGCGGCGGCGACGGACGACTGCGTGACGGGGTGCTCGGCTCGGTGTCGTCCTTGTTGGAGGTGTCCTCGGGGCACGAGGCGGCGATCGCCGCCGCCTTGGGTTGGGCAGCAGACGCCGTCGCGGTCGACTCCCTGGACGCTGCCGTGGCCGGCGTCGAGGCGTTGCGCGCGGGGCAGAACGGCCGGGCGGGCATGCTCGTCGGTGCCACGGCGCGGCCCGGGCGGGCAGACAGCCGACCGACGCTCCCGGCTGACGCCCGCTGGGCCGTGGAGGTTGTCGACTGCCCCGAGTCCATCCGACCGGCCGTCCACCAGCTCCTGCATGGCGTGGCCCTGGTCGCCGACGCCCGTGCGGCCGGGGCGCTCGTCGCCGAGGGGATCACCGCGGTGACGCCGGCCGGCGATGTCTTCGCTCCGGGCTTCGTCGTCGGCGGAGACCACGGGGCTCCCAGTCTCTTAGAGCTGGAAGCAGCTCTGGAGCAGTCGCGCTCGACTGTCGCCGCCGCGGCGGCCCTCGTCGAGCAGGCCCGGTTCGGGCTGGCTGGGGTTCGCGACCAGATCGCTGTGGCGACCGAGCGCTCCGAGGCCGCGCTGGAGCGGCTGCACGAATCCGACGCCCGGATGAGCGCGGTGGGCGAGCAGCTGGGACACCTGGGCTCGATCGTTCGGGGAGCCAAGGGCGAGAGCGAGCGCATCGAGCGAGCCATCGCGGCCGCGGTGGTCGCCCTCGACGCCGACCGAACGGCCCACCACGACCTGGCTGAGCGTCTGGCAGCCGCGTCCGAGGAGGCGCCGGTCGACGCCGAGCCCGACTCCAGCCTCCGCGACGAGTTCGAGGCTGCTGCCAGCGCGGCCCGGACGCACGAGACCGAGGCCCGGCTCACCCTGCGTACCCGCGAAGAGCGGGCCCGCGCCGTCCTCGAACGAGCCGAAACCCTCGAAGCGGCAGCCGTCGCCGAGCTTGCGGCTCGGGAACGCCAAGCAGCTCGCCGCGAACGTCGGGCCCGGGAGGCCCGGGTCGCCACCGCGGTCCGGGCGGGCGCGGCATACGCAGCGGTCCGGCTGCGGGAGAGCGCCGAACGGGCCGGTGAGGCGGCCCGCGCGGGGGAGGCGGCCCGCGCCGAGCATGACGCCGAACGCTCGCGGCTACGCCGGGAGATGGGCGTCCTGCAGGAGGAACTACGTGAGCTGACCGACTCTGTGCACCGCGACGAGGTGGCCCGGGCGCAGCAAAGGCTGCGGATCGAGACGCTCACCGGCCGCGCGATGGAGGAGTACGGCGTCGACCCCGATGTCCTCGTCGATGAGTTCGGTCCCCACCAGCCCGTGCCGGTCATCCCCGACCCCAACGACCCGGCGTTCGACCCCGACGCATTGCCCGAGCCCATGGCGTTCGTCCGGGAGGTCCAGGAGAAGCGGCTGCGGTCGGCAGAGCGCAAGCTCGCCGCCCTCGGCCGGGTCAACCCCCTTGCGCTAGAGGAGTATGCCGCCCTCGAAGAGCGGCACGCATTCCTCACCACCCAGCTCGAAGACCTCAAGACCTCCAAGCGTGACCTGCTCGACATCGTTCGCGAGATCGATGAGCGCGTGGAGCAGGCGTTCGCCTCGGCCTTCCAGGACACCGCGGCACAGTTCGAGGCGGTGTTCGCGCGGCTGTTCCCCGGCGGCGAGGGGCGGCTGTTGCTCACCGACCCGGGCAACATGCTGACAACGGGTCTGGAGGTCGAGGCCCGCCCGCCCGGCAAGAAGATCAAGCGGTTGTCGCTGCTGTCGGGTGGGGAGCGCTCGCTCGTGGCGGTGGCGCTGCTCGTGGCGATCTTCAAGGCCCGGCCGAGCCCCTTCTACATCATGGACGAGGTGGAAGCCGCGCTCGACGACGCCAACCTCGGCCGCTTGCTGACGCTGTTCGAGGAACTGCGCGACTCCAGCCAGCTCATCGTCATCACCCACCAGAAGAAGACGATGGAGATCGCCGACGCCCTCTATGGCGTGACGATGCGCGGCGACGGGGTCACCACCGTGGTCTCCCAGCGGATGCGCGACGTGGCGCTCTCGACGACCTGACGGCGGCTTGCTGTTCCGCATCGTGAGATGGTGGGCGCCCCCAGCCCGGCTGTATGCCGTGATCCACGTCACGTCGTAGGCGCGCCGGAGTAGGTGATCGCTCGTCGATTTGGGACACTTTCTCCCATGGCTGCACTCGTCATCACCATGATCGTGTGCCTCCTGCTTGGGTTGGCTGTCGTCGTCGCTGTCGCCGTTCCGGCCCGTCGGGAGGGGAAGGACCTGCTGACCCCACGCGGTGAGCAGGTGGTATCGCGCGTTCGCGAGCGCACCGGACAGGTCGCGTCGGCGACCAAGGGGCGCACCGAGGGCGTCGTCGCCTCAGCCAAGGACAAGGTCGCAGACGTCCTTCCGAGCCGCTGAGCTCGGTGCGCTACAGGTCCAGGCCAAGGGCCAAGGCATGGGCCATGACCCGTTCGGCCACGCCGGACAGGTCGGTGCTCCCAGCGAAGACGACGGCGATGGCGCCGCGGCATACGCCTGCGGTGTCCACGACCGGAGCGGCGACGGCTCGGAAATCCTGAATGACCTCGCTCGTGCTCGTCGCCCACCCCAAGGCGCGGGCAGCGGTCACCTCCGGGCGTTCGCCGGCGCTGGGAGGCTCGCCAGCTAGCAGGGCAATTCCGGGGGCTCCCTTGGTGATCGGATGGCGCAGGCCCGGGCGATAACTGACGTGGGCGGCTGCCGCCGGGGGTTCGACGACCTCGATCGTCACTGCCTCGTCGCCGTGGCGGACGACCAGGAAGGCCGTCTTGTCCGTGGCGACGGCGAGCTTGAGCAGGTGGCGTCCGGCGACGGCCCGCAGCGCCGGGGTGAACCGGCCGGCGAGGACCGCCAAACCGGCTCCGGCCTGGAAGCGGCCTTGGTCGTCGCGCCCGATGAGGCCGTGGTCCTCCAGCGTGCGCAGCATGCGATAGGTGATCGAGCGGTGCATTCCGACATCGCGGGCGACCTCGGCGACCGAGAGGGGAGTGGGCGACTCGGTGATGTGCTCAAGCACACGTAGACCGCGGTCGAGAGTCTGGGACGCTGGACGAGCGTCCGCCGGGGCGAGGGCAGGCGACGCGGTTCGTGTGAGCGGAACGCCCGTTGCCATCGTCACCTCGGTCGTCTAGAGTTTGACCATTCCCATATCGAACAACGCTGTCCGATTATAGAACGGCTAGCGCCTGTGCGGTAGAGCTCGGGACACAGCACCACCAGCAGTTTCCGACACACAGCTGACGGCGGGGGGACCCGCCCTGGTTCAGGAGGCAACATGCAGCGCAGCATGCGATTGCTCTCGATGGGTCTGGCGCTCGGATTGGCGACCACTATGGCCGCCTGCTCCGAGACCAAGTCCGCCGGGACGGCCACCGGCGGCGACGCCGGCGGCGAGATCAAAGTCGGTGTGGTCCTCGACATCACTGGTGCGGGAGCCAGCCTCGGTGTCCCGGAGCGCCAAACCGTCGAGATGTTGGCTGAGCAGGTCAACGCGGCCGGCGGCATCAACGGCCGCAAGCTCAAGCTCTTCATCGAAGACAACCAGTCAACCGAGGACGGCGCCGCCAAGGCGACGAGCAAGTTGCTCAACACCGAGAAGGTCGACATTCTCCTGGGGGCCTCGCGCACCGGTCCCAGCCTGGCCATGCGCCCGCTGGCCGAAAAGGCCGAGAAGCCGATGATTTCTTTCGCGGCCAACGCCAAGATCGTCGACGGCTCCAAGTGGGTCTTCAAGACCGCCCAGAACGACCGCGTCGTCCTGGAGAAGATGGTCGATGACATGAAGGCCAAGGGCATCACCAAGGTCGCCGTGGCCCGCGACGCCTCTGGTTTCGGCGAGGGCATCCCCGAGATGCTCACCGAGATCGGCAAGTCCGCCGGCATCACCGTGACCACGGTGCAGAAGTTCGCCCCGGACGCCACCGACTTCACCTCGCAGATGCTCGGTCTTCGTGACTCGGCCCCGCAGGCCGTCCTCATCTGGGGCATCCCACCGGCCGCTGGCCTGGCTCAGAAGGCCTACAAGCAGCTCGCCCTCAACGTGCCGGTCTACCAGTCGCACGGCATCGGCAACCAGGCCTTCCTCGACACTGCCGGTGACACGGCCAACGGACTGCTCGCCCCGATGGGCCGCATGCTCGTCGCCAACCAGCTCAAGGACGACGACCCGCAGAAGGCCGTTGTCACGAAGTTCATCGCCGACTTCAAGGCCAAGTACAACGCCAGCCCCTCGACCTTCGCAGGGCACGCCTACGACGGATTCATGATCGCCGTCGAGGCGCTGAAGAAGGCCGGCACTGACGCCAACAAGCTGCGCGACGCCATCGAGGCGACGAGCAAGTGGCCGGGCATCAGCGGCGTGTTCACGATGACCCCGACCGACCACTCCGGCCTGACCAAAGACGCGCTCATGATCGTCACGGTCGACAACAAGGCCTGGAAGGTCGCAGGCTAAGCACTCATGACCGACCTTCTCCAGCTCGTCTTCTCCGGGCTGGCGCAGGGATCTGTCTACGGGCTGGTGGCACTCGGCTTCGTCGCCATCTTCGCGGTTCGCGAGATCGTCAACCTGGTCCAGGGCGAGTATGCCGCCCTGGCCGGGTTGGCCGCGATCAGCGCGGTCGGCGCCGGGTTGCCCCTGCTCGTAGCGGTCCTTGTCGTCATCCCGCTCGTCATTGGTGTCGCCGTGCTCCTGGAACGGATGACCATCGCGCCCATCAAGAAGATGACTCCGCTCACCTCGATCATCCTCACGCTGGGCGTGTCCACGGCGGTGAAGGCGGTCATGCTTCTCATCTGGGGGCCGGAAGCCAAGGGCTTGCCGACCTTCCCAGGCACTGATATCACCGTCGGCGGGGTGAGCATCCGCAGCCAGGAGCTGTGGGTGCTCGGGATCGCCGCCGTCGTCGCGTATGCCGTGATCTGGTTCTACGAGCACACTGTCCGAGGCAAGTCGTTGCGGGCCTGCGCTGAACAGCCGGTCGCGGCCCGGTTGGTCGGGATCTCGCCGCGCACTGCAACGGTGGTCGCGTTCGCGGTGGCGGGCTTCACCGGCGCCGTCGCCGGTGTCGTGGGCAGCCCGATCTACCTCAGCGCGTGGTCCAGTGGACTGAGCTTGGGCCTCAAGGGCTTTGTGGCTGCGACCCTCGGCGGCCTGACCTCGCTGCGGGTTGCCATGATCGGCGGGATGCTCTTGGGTGTCCTGGAGAACCTCGTCGCGGGCTATCTGTCCTCTGGCTATCGCGATGCGGTGGCCTTCGTCGTCCTGGTCCTCGTGCTGCTGTTCCGGCCGCACGGGCTGGCCAGCAAGACCTCGGCGGTGCGGGTATGAGCCCCATGGTCAAGCGTCAACTCCCGTTCGTCGCCCTGGCGGTCGCCCTGTTCTTGTTCGGCGGACTGGCGCCGCATGCCATGGTCGATGTCGGGATCTGGGCGCTCATCTACGGCATCGCCGCCATCGGCCTGTCCCTGCTCATGGGCCTAGCCGGACAGGTCAGCCTCGGACACGCGGCCTTCATCGCCGTCGGTGCCTACACCCAGGCGCTGCTAGTCGGGAAAGCCGGGTGGAACCCCCTGCTGGCGGCACCCGTCGCCGTCATCGCGTCGATGCTCGTCGCACTGCTCGTCGGCCTTCCGCTGTTGCGACTGCGCGGCCACTTCCTGGCCCTGGCAACCCTGGGCTTGGGCATCATCGTCGGGGTCTTCGTTACGGAGCAGGACTTCACCGGGGCAACGTCGGGCATTTTCGGCCTGCCCAACCTGGAGTTCGGCGGACGGTCCTACGACACCGCCCAGGAGTACTTCCTCCTGCTGACCCCCATCGTCGTCATCGGCCTGTGGCTAGCCAGCAACCTCGTGCACAGCCGCACCGGCCGCGCCCTCAGCGCGGTCAACGACTCCGAGGTCGCGGCCGAGTGTCTCGGGGTGGACACCTTTGCCCTGCGCCTTCGCGTGTTTGTCCTCAGCGCGGCGTATGCCGGTCTGTCGGGTGTGTTCTACACCCACTGGCTGACCATCGTGAACCCGTCCGTGGCCCATTTCGAGTTGTCGGTCAAGATCCTGCTGATGGTCGTCCTCGGAGGTCTGGGCACCGTCTGGGGCGCGGTCATCGGCGCGGTCGCCGTGCAGTTGCTCGACGAGGGCCTGCGCGCGATCATCCCCGTCCTCATTCCCAGCGCCAAGGGCGAGATCCAACTCATTGGCTTCGGGGTCGTCCTCGTTCTGGTCATCATCCTCATGCCCGGCGGCTTGGCCCAGCTGTGGAGCAAGGTCATGAGCGCGGTGCGCCAGCGCAACCACCCCATCGTCCGGGGGGAGCACGAGCACAAGGTCACTCAAGAGGAGCAGCGTGACTTGCTTGAGGAGTCGCTCAAGCTGTTGGCCCGCGCCGAACACATGCCGGCCGGGCAGACGATCCTGGCTATCCGCGGTCTGACCAAGCGTTACGGCGGGGTCACTGCGCTGGACAACCTCGACCTGGACGTCAAGGCCGGCGAGATCATGGCGCTCATCGGTCCCAATGGCGCGGGCAAGACGACGGCGTTCAACATGATTACCGGTGTCCTGCCACCCACCGAAGGCTCGGTCGTCTTGGAGGGCAACGAAGTCGCCGGCAAACGGCCGCACATCGCCGCCGCGATCGGCGCCACGCGCACGTTCCAGAACCTGCAGACCTTCAAAAGCACGACCGTCATCGGCAACGTCAAGGTGGCCCGCCACCTGCGCAGCCAAGCGGGCCTGATCCGAGGCATGCTGCTGTTGGACCGCACGGAGGAGAAGCTCATCGACCAGGCCTCCCAGGCGGCGATCGACGCCATGGGCCTGACCAGCCTGGCCGACAAGCAGATCGCCGACCTGGCCTTCGGCAAGCAGCGCCAGGTCGAGGTCGCCCGCGCTCTCGCCCTGGAACCCTCGGTCCTGCTGCTGGACGAGCCGATGGCCGGCCTGTCCGGCCCTGAGCGCGACAGCCTCAGTTGGCTGCTGCGCCGGGTCAAAGCCAGCGGCGTCACCGTCCTGCTCGTCGAGCACGACGTCGCTGCGGTCATGGCTCTGGCCGACCGCGTGGCTGTGCTCGACGACGGAAAGCTCATCTCCCTGGGCACCCCCGCCCAGGTGACCAGCGATCCGAAGGTCATCGCGGCATACCTGGGCGAGGAAGACGACCACAGCGGTGGTCCAGCCGAGTCACCGACGGCGACCGCGGCGAGCGCAGCGACCAGCCCAGCGGCGGGAGGGCAGGCATGAGCACGGACCACGTCCCGCGGATCGGCCTTCGGGTCGAGGGGATTGACGCGGCATACGACCGACTGCAGGTCCTCTGGGACGTCAGCCTGCACGTCGCGCCGGGCGAGCTCCTCGCACTCGTCGGTTCCAACGGGGCCGGCAAGACGACAGTCCTGCGCTCGGTGTCCGGCCTGCTCAAACCCGTGCGCGGCCACGTCAAGCTCGGCGACACTGACATCACGTCGACCAGCGCCGAGAAGATCGCGGAGCTGGGCCTGGCCCACGTCCCCGAGAACCGGCTTGTCTTCCCGTCGCTCAGCGTTGAGGACAACCTCGTCCTCGGCGGCTATGTGCGGCGCAAGGATGGCCGGTATGCCGTGCGCCGCGACGAGGCGCTGCACCTGTTCCCGCGGCTGCGCGACCGGATCAACCTGCTGGCAGGTGCCCTGTCCGGTGGCGAGCAGCAGATGCTCGCCATGGCCCGTGCGCTGATGTCCGACCCGTCGGTCATCATCCTCGACGAGCCGAGCCTGGGCCTGGCCCCCAAGGTCGTCGCCGAGATCATGACCGCGCTCGCCCATCTGCGCGACGAGAAGGGCTTGGCGGTGCTGCTCGTCGAGCAGAACGTCCGAGCTGCCTTCAAGATCGCCGACCGGGTCATGGTCATGGACCGCGGCCGGGTCGTGGCCGAAGGCACACCCGCGGACCTGGCATCCGACGAGCGGGTGCGCGCGGCATACCTTGGCGGGTCCTCGACCTCGTCCAGCGGGGTCGCGGCCCCGGTCACCCGCTCGGGCGGCGCGCCCGCCTGAGCACCTCGCTTCATCTGAGCAGGCCCGTTTGACCTGTTCGACCCGCACCACCGGCACGACGAAGGAAGTCCTCCCATGAGCAAGCCATTCGCCTCCTCGACCGACCTGGCCGCCAAGACCGAGACCCTCGAGGTGCTCGCCGACGGCGTCTATGCCCTCACCGCTGAGGGCGACCCGAACGTCGGGGCGATCGAAGGGGAGGACTTCCTCGTCGGCTTCGAGGCGCGGGCCACGCCTGCGGCGGCGCGCGACTGGATCACCAAGCTGCGTGAGCACACCGACAAGCCGTTCCGCTACCTCGTGCTGTCGCACTACCACGCGGTGCGCGTGCTGGGCGCGGAGGCGTTCGAGGCCGACGAGATCATCGCGCACGAGCGCACCCGGTTCATGATCCAGGAGCGCGGGATGCAAGACTGGGCGAGCGAATTCGGCCGGATGCCAAGGCTTTTCAAAGAACCAGAGGGCATCAAGGGACTGACCTGGCCGACGTTGACGTTCACCGACGAGATGATCATCCCGTTGGGTGGCGACCGTGGCGACCTGGTCCTGAAATACCTCGGGCGCGGCCACACCGAGGGCGACATCGTCGCCTGGTTGCCCAAGCACAAGATCATGTATGCCGGTGACCTCGTCGAGGCCAAGGCAGCGCTCTATACGGGCGACGCCTTCCACCAGGAGTGGTCCTCGACGACGCTCGACGCGGTCAAGGCGATGGGCGCCGAGCGGATCGTCGGCGGTCGCGGCGAGATCCCCAACGGCAAGGCGGCCTGCGAGGCGGCGATCGAGCAGTCACGGGGCTTCATCACCGCGATCATCGACAACGTGCGGTCAACCCAGGCGGCCGGAGGCACGCTCAAGCAGGCTTTCGAGGCCTGCCACGCGGCGCTGTCGCCGACCTATGGTCATTGGCCGATCTTCGAGCACACCCTGCCCTTCGACGTTGCCCGGACCTGGGAGGAGCTCCAGGGAGTCGAGCGGCCTACGATCTGGACTGCAGAGCGCGACCGGGAGATCTGGGCGCAACTGCAAGGCTGAACCCCCGAGCGGCCCGCCGCGCACCCACCCGGAGGACGAAGATGTCGCACGAACACGGCACCGACGGGCGCGGACGCGTCCTGGTGATCGGCAACGGCCCGGTCGGACAGACGGCGGCCCTGTGCCTGGCCAGGTGGGGGATCCCCGTCCTCGTCCTGGATTCGCGTCCCGAGCGGGACCCGATCGGGAGCAAGGCACTGTGCCAGCAACGCGACGTGCTGGACCTGTGGGCGGCCTGCGGTGCGGGGGGTGTGGCCACCGAAGGGCTGACCTGGTCGACCGCCCGGACGTTCTACAAGGCCAAGGAGCTGTTCTCCTGGGAGATCCCCGACCCGGGTCGCTCGCCGCTGCCGCCGTTCGTCAACATCTCCCAGGCCCGCACCGAGGCAATCCTCGACGAGGCCATCGCCGCCCAGCCGCTCATCGAGGTGTGGTGGGGGACCGAGGTCGTTGGGATCGCGGGAGGGAAAGGCGACGGTGACGAGCGCGCAACGGTGGTGTGTCGCAGCGGCTTCGGTGAGTTCGAGGTGGCCGGTGAGTATGCCGTCGTCTGCGCCGGTTCCAAGGGCGGCCCCATGCGGGAGCTGCTCGGCGTGCAGTTCCCCGGGCGGACGTTCGACGACTCGTTCCTCATCTGCGACATCGAGACGTCGTTGCCCGGGTGGGAGAACGAGCGGCGGTTCTACTTCGACCCCGAGTGGAACCCCGGTCGGCAGGTGCTCATCCACCCGTGCCCCAACAGCATCTTCCGGATTGACTGGCAGGTCGACACCGACTTCGACCTGGCGGCCGCGCAGTCGGACGGCTCGCTGGATCAACGGATCCGCAAGGTGATCGGGAAGAAGCGCGACTACCGGATCGACTGGGTGTCGGTCTATCGGTTCCATGCCCGCAGCGCCGACCACTACCGGGTCGGGCGGTTCCTACTGGCCGGCGATGTGGCCCACCTGGTCGCGCCGTTCGGCGCGCGTGGTCTCAACAGCGGAGTCCCGGACGTCGAGAACGCCGCCTGGAAGATCGCGTTTGCGATGAAGGGCTGGGGCGGGCCGGGTTTGGTCGGGACCTACGAGACCGAGCGACAGGCCGCGGCTCGCGAGAACCTCGCGGTCACGGCGGCGACGATGGACTTCCTCGTCCCGCAGACCAAGAAGGCCCGCAAACGTCGCAAGGAGATCCTCAAGCGCGCCCGCAAGGACCAGAAGGCGATCCCGCTCGTCGATTCTGGCCGATTGGCCGAGGCGTTCTGGTATGTCGAGAGCCCGTTGACCACGCGCGACCCCAGCCGATACTGGCCGGGTCGTCCCCCGCGGGGCCAGGCCCCAACACCGGTGCCCGGCGTCATCCTTCCCGACGCGGCCACCGAAGCGGCCGCCCATGGCAAGGCCAGGGTCCGCGAGTTGGCCCGCGACGGGCTGCTCGTCCTGGTCGGTGATGCCATCAATACCCTGGAAGTCGAGGGAGTCCTGTCCAGCGTGGTGCCTGCGGGGCTGCCGGTGCGGGTCATGCACTTCGCCGACCTCGGTGACGACGGTGTCGTGGCCGCTGGCCTGCAAGCGGTCCCCGAAGAGCTGTGGCTCGTGCGCCCCGACGCGCACACCGCTGCGTGCGTCCGGACGCCTGAGGCGTTGGCCGACGCCGTCCACACCCTGTTGGGCCACTGAGGCTGCGCCAGCCCACCGCCGGGTCGAGGTATTCGGCCGTCGCCAGGTGATGGCGGAATACCTCGACCCGGCGGAGGAGGCCGTGGGTGTGGGCCCAGTGTGATGGGATGTCGGGCATGACGTCCGGCATCATCCTCGCCAACCTTGACCCGTCGATCCGCCCCCAGGACGACCTGTTCGGCTACACCAACGGCACCTGGCTCGCCCAGACCGAGATCCCGGCCGACCGGGGCCGCTATGGCACGTTCGACCGCCTGCGCGAGCAAGCCGAGCATCACCTGCGCGACATCCTCGACGAGGCGGTCGCTGCCAACGCCCCCGCCGACACCTCACGAGGCCGGGTCGCCCGGCTCTATGGCGCCTTCATGGACGAGTCCGCCGTCCAGGCCGCAGGTCTAAGCGGTGTCGCCGACCTGCTCGCCCAGGTCGACGGCGTCACCGATGCCGCCACCCTCGTCGCCCTCACCCGAGTTGCGCCACTTTAGTGTGTTGGCGCCGGGGGGTTGAGTGCGTCGATGATCTTTTGGGCGGGCTCGGTGATTGGGTCGGCTGCGAGGTGTTCGTGGCCGGCGATGCGGACGGTGATCTGCTGTAGCGGACGTAGGGTCCGGATGATCTTCTTGATGCTCAGCCCGGTGGTGTCTTGCAGGTAGCGAGCCACAGCGAGGGCGGCGAACACAATCGTGAGGTGGGCTTGGATCGCGTCGCGGGTGTGGTGGAACATCGGTCGGGCGCGCAGGTCGGTCTTGGACATCCGGAACGACTGCTCCACGTGCCACAGCTCGTGATAGGCAGCGAGGACCTCGGCTGCGGGCATCACCGACGCGGGGATGTTGGTGACGTAGCCCTTGAGTCCGACCAGTCGTCGGGCCCGCGTCAGGGATGCCTCGTCCAGGGAGCGGGAGCCGTTGGTGATGGTGACGAAGCGAGGTGTGCGTGCGGTCTTCTCGCCGGCGATGACGGCCTTGGCCCGGTTCTCTTGCAACGTCAACGTCTTGCCGTCGCGGACGGCTCTCTTGGCCGAGTAGGCCCACACCGCCCGCCAGGACTTCTCATGCACGCTCGGGTCCCACACCGGCTCGGCCCGCGTCGCCGGGTCGTTGATGCCGGTGGCGGTCTTGGTGGCCATGCGTGGGGTGATGGTGTCGATGACCTGCCCGTCGGTGAACGCATCGCCGTGCCAACGGAAGTGCGACGCCAAGTCGGCCGGGGCTTTAGTGACGCGGGAACCGACGATGAACTTGAGGCCGGCCTCATCCAGGGCTTTCAAGTTTGATCCGGACAGCATCCCCGCGTCGGCGACGACGACGAAACTCTCCAGGCTGTGTCGGGCCTGGAAGCCCTCGATGATGGGCAGGATCGTGGCGGTTTCGGCCTTGTTACCTTCGAAGCAGCCGATCTCCAACGGGAACCCGTGCCGGTCCACCAGGAGCCCGACGACGACCTGCGGGTCGACGCGGCGTTCCTTGGAGTAGCCGACCTTACGCAGCTGGTCTTCCTTCTCGGCCTCGAAGTACAGGGTGGTCACGTCGTATAGACACAGACTGATGTCGCCGGCGGTGGCGGCGTGGGCGAAGCACGCAGCGGCGACCTGGTCCCGGTACTTACCGGCACCGGCCCGCGTCAAGGTGCGGACCATCGTCCGCCGTGAGGCGTGCTGCACCCCGAGCTCGTCCAGCACCCGTAGCGAGTCGACCTTGGACGTCGGCTCCACGATCCGAGCGAGTACCAGCTGCGCGAACGCCTCGTCGTTGATCACGTCGAACCCCAGCCGTGCGTACGCCTGGGTCAACACCTGCCACAGCAGGGCGTGACGCTTCCCGGTGATCACCGCGTGCCCGGCGGGAACCCGACCTGCGGTCAAGTCGAGCTCACCTTGACCCGGATGCAACCGATTCCGCGCGGTCGCCAACAGCGCGGTCAACTCGGCGTCGGTGTGCGCCGAACCCAGATGCTCCAGCACCTTGTCCCGCCCTGCGACCCGCTCCGCGATCTGTACAGCGGTGGCTCCCGACGCGGTCTTCACCTTCCGCACGAACGCCACGACGCCGACCCTACCGGCCGCTTAGTGTGTCAACCGACCCGCCCACAGGCCCCTGACCAGCGCAAACACCCACCGATCACGCCGAATCGCCGAATGTGGCGCAAGTCAGGAGGTATTCGGCCGTCGCCAGGTGATGGCGGAATACCTCGACCCGGCGGAGGAGGCCGTGGGTGTGGGCCCAGTGTGATGGGATGTCGGGCATGACGTCCGGCATCATCCTCGCCAACCTTGACCCGTCGATCCGCCCCCAGGACGACCTGTTCGGCTACACCAACGGCACCTGGCTCGCCCAGACCGAGATCCCGGCCGACCGGGGCCGCTATGGCACGTTCGACCGCCTGCGCGAGCAAGCCGAGCATCACCTGCGCGACATCCTCGACGAGGCGGTCGCTGCCAACGCCCCCGCCGACACCTCACGAGGCCGGGTCGCCCGGCTCTATGGCGCCTTCATGGACGAGTCCGCCGTCCAGGCCGCAGGTCTAAGCGGTGTCGCCGACCTGCTCGCCCAGGTCGACGGCGTCACCGATGCCGCCACCCTCGTCGCCCTCACCGGGCGCCTGGAGCGGATCGGGCTGGGCGGTGCCATCCACCACTTCGTCAACACCGACGACCGCGACTCCAGCCGCTACGTCACCTACCTGCACCAAGGCGGCCTCGGCCTGCCCGACGAGTCCTACTACCGCGAGGAGCGCTATGCCGAGACGCGGGCGGTATACGAGAAGCATGTGGCCGCGATGCTCGCCCTCGCGGGACGGCCCGACCCCGAGGCGGCGGCCGCGCGCATCATGGCCCTGGAGACCCGCCTCGCCGCGGGGCACCTGGACAAGGTGGCCGACCGCGACCCGGTGGCGACCTACCACCTGCTCACCGCCGCGGACCTCACCTCGCTTGCGCCGCACGTCAATTGGGACGGGTATGCCGCCGCGCTGGGTTCCCCGGGAGCGCTCGGCGAGGTGGTGGTGCGGCAGCCGGACTACGTCACGGCCCTGTCGGCGGCACTGGCCGACGAGCCGATCGACACGTGGAAGGACTGGTTGGGCTGGCACGTCATCCACGGTGCGGCACCGTTCCTGCCGAGCGAGTTCGTGCAGGAGAACTTCGACTTCTACGGACGGACCCTGTCGGGCACGCCCGCGCTGCGCGAGCGCTGGAAGCGTGGCGTCGAGCTGATCGACCGGCTGCTCGGCGACGCGCTGGGCGAGCTGTATGTCGACCGGCACTTCCCGCCCGCGGCCAAGGCCCGAATGAGCGAGCTCGTCGACAACCTTGTCGAGGCGTTCCGGCGGTCGTTCGCTACGCGGCAGTGGATGAGTGAGGGCACCAAGGCCCAGGCGCTGGCCAAGCTCGAGCGGTTCACTCCGAAGGTGGGTTATCCCGACACGTGGCGGGACTACAGCGGGCTGGTCCTCAGCGGCGACCTGCTCGCCGATGTTTCTGCGGCCAACGCGTTCGAGACCGACCGCAACCTGGCCAAGCTGGGGCAGCCGGTCGACCGCGGCGAGTGGTTCATGAGCCCGCAGACGGTCAACGCCTACTACAACCCCGGACTCAACGAGATCGTCTTCCCGGCCGCCATCCTGCAGCCGCCGTTCTTCGACGTCGAGGCCGACGACGCGGTCAACTACGGCGGCATCGGGGCGGTCATCGGGCACGAGGTCGGGCACGGGTTTGACGATCAGGGCAGCCAATACGACGGGGACGGCACCCTGCGCAACTGGTGGACCGACTCCGACCGGGCGGCCTTCGACGCCCTCGGTGCCAAACTCATCGCCCAGTTCGACCGGCTCGAGCCTCGGGCTGCTCCGGGTCGGACCGTCAACGGTGCTCTCACCGTCGGGGAGAACCTCGGTGACTTGGCTGGGCTGGGAGTGGGGCACGCGGCATACCGGATTGCCTGCGGCGACCAGGAGCCGCCGGTGCTCGACGGACTGACTGGCGACCAGCGGTTCTTCCTCGGCTGGGCTCAGGTGTGGTGCGGCAAGGCGCGCGAGGAGACCGCGGTCATGTTGCTCGCCGTCGACCCGCACTCGCCGCCGGAGCACCGCGGCAACGTCGTGCGCAACATCGGCGCGTTCGTCGAGGCGTTCGGGGTGCGCGAAGGCGACGGGATGTGGCTCGACCCCGCCGACCGCGTCGAGGTGTTCTGATCCGCGCCACCACAGCCCCGGTGCTGCGGGTCAGGGACGCCGCCGCGGCAGTCTCCTGGTGGACTCGGCTCGGTTTCGCCGTCGAGTTCGAGCACCGGTTCGAGCCGCACCTGCCGCTCTATGTCGGGCTGCGCCGCGACGATGCCCTCATCCACCTGTCCGAGCACGCTGGCGATGCGCGAGGGCCGTCGTTGGTCTATCTCTACCTGCCGGACATCGACCGGATTGCCGCTGAGTTCGAGGTCGAGGTGAGCGAGGCGCCGTGGGCCCGCGAGGTGCACCTGGTCGATCCCGACGGCAACCGGGTCCGGTGCGGGTGGGTCCCGCCGCCCGCTGGTGCGCCCCCGCGGCTGCGCGTCTCCACCGTCAACCTCTCGGCCGCCGACGTCCCAGGTCTGTCGCGCTTCTACGCCAGGCTCCTCGGGTATGCCGTGCACGAGGACGACCCCGACTGGCACTACCTCGCCGCGTCGGACGGCTCGGTGGCTCTGTCCGTGCAGCACGAGCCCACCCATCGACCACCGGTCTGGCCGCAGACGGAGCACGCCCAACAGATGCAGGCGCATCTCGAGATCCGGGTGGATGGCGATCTGACGGCAGCCGTGGACCGGGCGGTCAAGCTCGGAGCGACGCTCGCGGCATACCAGCCGCAGGACGATGTGCGGGTGCTGCTGGACCCGGCGGGACACCCGTTCTGCCTGTGGGTGGCGACCTGAGAGCGTGGCGGTCGGGCGGCTTGCGGGTGCCCCGACGACGGTCGGACGGGCCGGACGTGGGTCCGACCGACGTGTGAGGATGTAGGCATGCTCGATCAGCTGTGGCAGGTCATTGCTCTTGTCGTCGCCATCGCCGTCATCGGTGTCGGCCTGGTTGTCGGGCTGCTGCGCGGCCGCCGGGGGAAGGCTCCGTCGATCCCTGCCCGGACGACTCCGACTCGTCCCGGCGGTGCCGGTCGACCGGGGGCTGCCGGGGGAGCGGACGACGGGGGCGGCAGTGTGGCCACCCTGCCCGGGGGCCCGGTCACCACGACGCCGGGCGCCGAGGCGCCGGCGCTGCCGGATCTGGAGCCACCGGCATACGAGAAGCCCGAGAGCGCCCGAGGGCGGTTGGCGCGGCTGCGCGCCCGCCTGGCCCGCAGCAACTCCGCCATCGGCAAGGGGCTGCTCGCGCTGCTGTCCCGCGGTGGGCTCGATGAGGCCGCCTGGGAGGACGTCGAGGACACCCTGCTCACCGCGGACCTCGGCGTCGAGGCGACGACCGAGCTCGTCGAGTCGCTCAAGACCAAGGTCAAGGTCGAGGGGACCACGGATGAGTCGGTTGTCCGCGGGTGGCTGCGCGAAGACCTCCTGCGGCTGGTCGACCCGACAATGGACCGGCGCGTCGCCTCCACGCGAGTGGGGGACCGCCCGGCCGTTATCCTCGTCGTCGGCGTCAACGGCACCGGCAAGACGACGACGGTCGGCAAGCTCGCCCGGGTCCTCGTCGCGGAGGACCGCGACGTCGTCCTCGGCGCGGCCGACACCTTCCGGGCCGCGGCCGCCGACCAGCTGGCGACCTGGGGCGACCGGGTGGGCGTGCCCACGATCCGCTCCGAGCGCGAGGGGGCCGACCCGGCCGCAGTCGCCTTCGACGCGGTCAAGGCGGCGGCCGAGATGGAGGCCGACGTCGTGCTCATCGACACCGCCGGACGCCTGCACAACAAGACCAACCTCATGGACGAGCTCGGCAAGGTCAAGCGGGTCATTGAGAAGCGCAGCCCCATCGACGAGGTGCTGCTCGTCCTCGATGCAACCACCGGCCAGAACGGGCTCGAGCAGGCTCGCGTGTTCGCCGACGTCGTCGACGTCACCGGCATCGTCCTGACCAAGCTCGACGGGACCGCCAAAGGCGGCATTGTCGTGGCCGTGCAGCGCAAGCTCGGCGTCCCGGTCAAGCTCGTCGGGCTGGGTGAGGGACCGGACGACCTCGCGCCGTTCGACCCGGCCGCGTTCGTCGACGCGCTCCTGGACTGACGGGGCACCCGTCTGGCGTCGCGGTCGGGAGGTGGGCGGGCGGCATACCCTGCGGTGCTCGCGTCCGTCTAGCCGAATGGGAATCGGCTGCATCCCTTGTCAAAGTAGTCCAGTTGGGCTTTAGTAACCGGTTGCGTCTGACCAAGCATTCCTGCAATGGCCGCTGACAGGTTGATCTCACTCTTGAGCGCATCGCAGGTTCGCTTGGTCTCGGCGAACGACGAAACTGCCATGATACCAACCACGAGCCCAGCAACCACGAGCATCCACACTGCGCCGTCCTGCGACCACGCCTTGCCCACTTGTTGGGCACGCTTGAGTGCCAATCCCAACAACCCGGCGGCAATCACTCCCATGACTCCGAGTAACACCGAACCGAAGAGCAGGCCGATCTCGATCCACAGACTGGGGCTACGCACGATTTCCTCCTAGACGTTGTCTCGTACGCCAGTGTGGGCTCTCGAAACGTCCTTCCGCCGGCAAGTGGAGGAAATCGATCACCCCACCTACCGGCATACCTCCCGAGTTGCGCCACTTTAGTGTGTTGGCGCCGGGGGGTTGAGTGCGTCGATGATCTTTTGGGCGGGCTCGGTGATTGGGTCGGCTGCGAGGTGTTCGTGGCCGGCGATGCGGACGGTGATCTGCTGTAGCGGACGTAGGGTCCGGATGATCTTCTTGATGCTCAGCCCGGTGGTGTCTTGCAGGTAGCGAGCCACAGCGAGGGCGGCGAACACAATCGTGAGGTGGGCTTGGATCGCGTCGCGGGTGTGGTGGAACATCGGTCGGGCGCGCAGGTCGGTCTTGGACATCCGGAACGACTGCTCCACGTGCCACAGCTCGTGATAGGCAGCGAGGACCTCGGCTGCGGGCATCACCGACGCGGGGATGTTGGTGACGTAGCCCTTGAGTCCGACCAGTCGTCGGGCCCGCGTCAGGGATGCCTCGTCCAGGGAGCGGGAGCCGTTGGTGATGGTGACGAAGCGAGGTGTGCGTGCGGTCTTCTCGCCGGCGATGACGGCCTTGGCCCGGTTCTCTTGCAACGTCAACGTCTTGCCGTCGCGGACGGCTCTCTTGGCCGAGTAGGCCCACACCGCCCGCCAGGACTTCTCATGCACGCTCGGGTCCCACACCGGCTCGGCCCGCGTCGCCGGGTCGTTGATGCCGGTGGCGGTCTTGGTGGCCATGCGTGGGGTGATGGTGTCGATGACCTGCCCGTCGGTGAACGCATCGCCGTGCCAACGGAAGTGCGACGCCAAGTCGGCCGGGGCTTTAGTGACGCGGGAACCGACGATGAACTTGAGGCCGGCCTCATCCAGGGCTTTCAAGTTTGATCCGGACAGCATCCCCGCGTCGGCGACGACGACGAAACTCTCCAGGCTGTGTCGGGCCTGGAAGCCCTCGATGATGGGCAGGATCGTGGCGGTTTCGGCCTTGTTACCTTCGAAGCAGCCGATCTCCAACGGGAACCCGTGCCGGTCCACCAGGAGCCCGACGACGACCTGCGGGTCGACGCGGCGTTCCTTGGAGTAGCCGACCTTACGCAGCTGGTCTTCCTTCTCGGCCTCGAAGTACAGGGTGGTCACGTCGTATAGACACAGACTGATGTCGCCGGCGGTGGCGGCGTGGGCGAAGCACGCAGCGGCGACCTGGTCCCGGTACTTACCGGCACCGGCCCGCGTCAAGGTGCGGACCATCGTCCGCCGTGAGGCGTGCTGCACCCCGAGCTCGTCCAGCACCCGTAGCGAGTCGACCTTGGACGTCGGCTCCACGATCCGAGCGAGTACCAGCTGCGCGAACGCCTCGTCGTTGATCACGTCGAACCCCAGCCGTGCGTACGCCTGGGTCAACACCTGCCACAGCAGGGCGTGACGCTTCCCGGTGATCACCGCGTGCCCGGCGGGAACCCGACCTGCGGTCAAGTCGAGCTCACCTTGACCCGGATGCAACCGATTCCGCGCGGTCGCCAACAGCGCGGTCAACTCGGCGTCGGTGTGCGCCGAACCCAGATGCTCCAGCACCTTGTCCCGCCCTGCGACCCGCTCCGCGATCTGTACAGCGGTGGCTCCCGACGCGGTCTTCACCTTCCGCACGAACGCCACGACGCCGACCCTACCGGCCGCTTAGTGTGTCAACCGACCCGCCCACAGGCCCCTGACCAGCGCAAACACCCACCGATCACGCCGAATCGCCGAATGTGGCGCAAGTCAGGTCGAAACGTCCTTCCGCCGGCAAGTGGAGGAAATCGATCACCCCACCTACCGGCATACCTCTGCCGTATGCCGCGTCGCCCCCGAAACGTGATCCTTACCTGCGCGGGCAAGCGCTAACACGCCCGTAACACGAGCGGGCGCCCCCGGAAACCCGCCCACCGCATCGTTACCGCCATGAGCACACCACCGATGCTTCTGGCAGACGCCACAGCGACCATCGACTACGCGGCGACGACCTTCGTCATCCTGTGCGCGTCGCTCGTCCTGCTCATGACGGTCCCCGGGCTGGCCCTGTTCTACGGGGGCATGACCCGGTCCAAGTCCGTCCTCAACATGATGATGATGTCGTTCGGAGCCGCTGGCCTGGTCGGCGTTCTCTACGTCCTCTACGGCTACTCGATGTCGTTCGGGTCGCACAACCTCGGCGGGATCATCGCCAACCCGTTCGAGAAGTTCGGGCTCGCGGGCACCGAGGGGTTGGTCAACCCGTTCGGTTACGACGGCCATGGCACCATCCCTGAGCTGGCGCTGGTCGCCTTCCAAATGACGTTTGCGATCATCACCGTGGCGCTCATCAGTGGCGCGATCGCCGACCGGGTGAAGTTCTCGACGTGGATGGTGTTCGCCGGGCTGTGGGTGACCCTGGCCTACTTCCCGATGGCGCACATGGTCTGGGGCGGCGGCCTGTTGTCGGCATCTGAGGGCGGGCTGTCGGCCACGCTGTTCGGAGCCACCGACGGCAAGGCCGACGTCGTGCCTATCGACTTCGCCGGGGGAACGGTCGTCCACATCAACGCCGGTATGGCCGGTCTCGTGCTCGCCCTGCTCGTCGGATTGCGGTTGGGCTTCGGCAAGATCGCGATGCGTCCGCATAACGTGCCGTTGACCATGATCGGGGCCGGCTTGCTGTGGTTCGGCTGGTTCGGCTTCAACGCTGGTTCCGAGCTGGCTGCCGACGGCACGGCGGCTCTCGTGTGGGTCAACACGACGGTCGCCACGGCCGCAGCGATGCTCGGCTGGTTGGTCGTCGAGCGCTTCCGCGACGGGCACGCCACGTCGGTCGGCGCCGCGTCGGGGATCGTCGCCGGGCTGGTCGCGATCACGCCCGCGTGCGGCGCTTTGTCGCCGCTCGGGTCGATCCTGCTTGGCATCGTGGCAGGCGGGCTCTGCGCGCTGGCGGTCGGACTGAAGTATCGCCTGCGCTATGACGACAGCCTCGACGTCGTCGGTGTCCACCTCGTCGCCGGGGTGTGGGGCACCATCGGTGCAGGTCTGCTGTCGACGACCACCGGGCTCTTCTACGGTGGCGGGGTCCGCCAAACGCTCCTGCAGATCGTCGTCGCTCTCGTCACGATCGCCTTCTCCGGCGTGGTCACGCTCGCACTGGGCCTGCTGCTCAAGGCAACCATGGGCTGGCGGATCGACAAGGATGCCGAGACCTCCGGCATCGACCAGGACCTGCACGCCGAGTCCGCCTACGACCTCAGCCAGAGCGGCGGCGGGCGGTTCGGTGGCGCCTTCGCCGAAGCCGGCATCGGCAAGGCCCCACCCGCTGCTGCCTCAGCGCCCGCCTCGTCACCCGCCTCGTCACCCGCATCCACGCCAGCCGCCATCAACGAAGGAGCGAGCGCATGAAGCTCGTCACCGCCATCATCAAGCCCCACCAGCTCGACACCGTCAAGGAGGCCCTCGAAGCCTTCGGCATCTCGGGGATGACGATCAGCGAAGCCTCCGGGTTCGGGCGACAGAAGGGACACAGCGAGGTCTACCGCGGCGCGGAATACACCGTCGACTTCGTCCCCAAGGTCCGGGTGGAGGTGATCGTCGACGACCTGGATTCGACTGGCGTTATCGAGGTCATCCTCAAGGCGGCCCATACCGGCCGGATCGGCGACGGCAAGATCTGGTCGGTCCCCGTCGACGACCTGGTCCGCGTGCGCACCGGAGAACGCGGCATCGACGCCATCTGACTCACCCACTGACGCACACCGACGGCACCCGCTGATCCCGAGGAAGCCTCACCGCATGTCCGACGTCACCCAGAAGCGGCTGGACCTGGCCGGCACCCGCAGCTTCGCCGCCGCGGGTGCCGGCCAGGCGCGCCGCGCGCGGCCCTTGCCGACTTCGCTCGCACGTGGCTCGCCCAGCGCTGGGACGAGGCAGCGCAGGGTATGCCGTCCGCGGGCCTCGCGCTCGCGGCGGTCGGCAGTGTCGCGCGAGGAGACGCCGGGCCGCTGAGCGACTACGACCTGGTGCTGCTGCACGACGGACGGGGACTGGGCCAGAAGGACCTCGACGCGTTCGCCGACCGGCTGTGGTATCCGATGTGGGACTCCGGCACCAAGATCGACCACTCGGTCCGGACCGTCGCGCAATGCCGCCAGGTCGCCGGAGCTGATCTGTCCGCAGCGGTCGGTCTGCTCGACCTGGTCCATGTGGCCGGCGACGAAGCCCTCGTCAGCGCCGCACGCTCGAGCGTTGCCCACGACTGGCGGGGCAACGCGCGCAAACGCCTACCCGAGATGATCGATGCGGTGACGACCCGGCATACCCGGATGGGGGACTGCGCGCACCTGCTGGAGCCGGACCTCAAGGAGGCCCGTGGCGGTCTGCGGGACATGACCGTGCTGCGTGCGCTGACCGCGGCCTGGCTCGCCGACCGGCCGCACGGGGAGGTGGATGCGGCATACGGGCGGATCCTCGACGTGCGTGACGCGGTGCATGTCGTCACCGGGAGGGCGCGCGACCGGCTCACCCGTGACGACCACGACAGTGTCGCGGCGCTGCTGGGTTATGCCGAGACCGACCGGATGCTCATCGATCTGTCCCAGGCGGCGCGGGTCGTCGCCTACGCGCTCGACGGGACCTTGCGTCGGGCAGCTCAGGCCCAGCGGGCCCGGATCTTGCGCGTCGGGCCACGCCGACCGAGCCTGGAACCGTTGGGCTACGGGCTATTTCGTCATGACGGCGAGGTCGTCCTCGGTCCTGGCGTCGACCCGCGCAGCGCCCCCACCCTCGCCCTGCGCGCCGCTGGTGTCGCCGCCCGAGCCGGTATGCCGCTGGCGCCGGCCACCCTGGCCAACCTCGCCGCCGCCTGCCCACCCCTCCCGGACCCCTGGCCGACGGATGCCCTTGCCTTGTTCACCGATCTCCTCGCGGCAGGCCCGGGGCTGGTCGGTGTCTGGGAAGGCCTGGACCTCGTCGGCATCATCGAGACCTGGATCCCGCAGTGGCGGGACGTCCGCAGCCGCCCCCAGCACAACGCCGTGCACCGGCACACTGTCGACCGGCACTCCATCGAGGCGGTCGTGATCGCCAGCAGCCTGGTCCGCGGCGTCCAACGCCCCGACCTTCTGCTCCTTGCGGCGCTCCTGCACGACATCGGCAAGGTGGCTGGTGCCGCCGACCATGCCGAGGTCGGCGCGCCGGTTGCGAACGTCATCCTGCGCCGACTCGGAGTCCCCGACGAGGATCGGGCGCAGGTCGTGCGGCTCGTCCGAGAACACCTCACCCTGGTCGAGCTGGCCACCCGCCGCGACCCGCACGACCCGGCCACCATCGCGGCCCTGTCCGCCGCAGTCGACGGCTCCTTGGAGACGCTGGCGCTGCTACGAGCCCTGACCGAGGCCGACGCGAGCGCAGCCGGGCCGGCCGCCTGGACTGATTGGCGGGCCCAGCTCGTCAACCGACTCACCGCGGTGGGCGAACGCAGTCTGCGAGCGGCATACCCCTCGCCGGACGTGCCGGTTCTCGGACCAAGCCTGGAGGAGGCCGCGGAGGTCCGCGCCGGTCGCCCGGTGGTGCGGATCGATCGGCTGGGCACGGCATACCGGGTTCACGTGGTCGAAGCCGATCGGACGGGACTCTTCGCCGATCTGGCCGGGCTATTCGCCGCCCACGGGCTCACCGTGCGATCGGCACTGTTGCGGACGGTCGACGGGCTGGCGGTGGACGAGTGGGTCGTCGACTCGCCGTCCGGGGATGCGCCCGATCCCACGGCGCTCGGCCGCGGGCTGGCCAAACTGTCCGAGGGGGATCGCGGGCCGCTGGCCCATTTGACCCGGCGTCGGCATTCCCAGCTCGCGGCTGCGGCGCAGACCACTCCGGGGGCTCCCAGCCCCGCTGCGACCGGGCGCCCCGGGATGACTCGCGCGATGATGCTCCCCGAGGCATCCACGCAGGCGACCGTCATCGAGGTTCGCGCTACGGATCGCAAGGGCCTCCTGCACGACCTCGGGACGGCGATCACCGGCGCCGGTTTGTCGGTGCGCAGCGCCCACATCGCCACGTATGCCGGTCAGGCGCTGGACACGTTCTATCTCACCCGGGCCGATGGGGCACCGCTCGCCCCCGCTGAGGTCGGTCGGACAATAGCCACGCTCATCGACGCCGCCGATGGCCGCTGACGAGTTCTTCACGGAGATCTCACGAAAGGGCACAGCTGGGCACGCGCGGCCCCCTATTCTGCTGCACCATGACTCGGACCTTGCCCCTGCACCGATCCTTGTGCGTTGTCGCCATGGGCATTCTCCTGGCCCTCGGGGCCTGTTCGTCAGGTGGCACCACGACTGCCCCTCCGGTGCCTGCCGCGTCGTCGCCGGGTGGGGCTGCTGGAGGACCAGGCGGGTCCACCGCCGCTTCGAGTCCTGCGGGCGCGGGTGGCGCCACGGGTGGGTCGACTCCCGGCAAGCTTGACCCTGCCGCCAAGGCACCGCCGGCCTCCTTCACGGTCAAGCCGCCGGCCGACCCGTGTGCCGTGCTCCCGATGGATGCCGTGAAGATGTTCAGCCTTGGCAAGGCCACGGCGACCAAGGCCGCGCCGCCGAACGGGTGCCTCTACCTCAATGCCTCGGGCGATGTGGTCTTCCTTTACCGCCTCTCCACGAAAGAGCAGCTGCCGGGCGGGCTGGAGTCGCTCAAGAATGGCGCGCAAAGCGCAATGGGCGCCCCGGCGACGGGGATCTTGGTCCGCGGCTTCGAAGGGTTCGTCGTCACCGGGCAGGGCACCGGCACCCTGGAGACCCAGGTGGGGGTCAAGGTCGGTGACTACGTGTTGGAGTGCTCGGTGCCCAAGGGCGGCGATCTCTCGGACCAGCGCACCATCGCCTTCGAAGCCGTCGCGGAGATCCTCGACGCGATCGTCACGGTCACCTGAGCGCTCACCTGGCTCGGGCGGCATACGCGCGGACGAGGACGCCGCGGGCGGCATACGGGCAGGCTGGTATGCCGCGCAAAAGGTAAGGTTCTGGGGTGTTCAACAACCTGTCCGACCGGCTGACCGCGACCTTCCGCAACCTGCGTGGCAAGGGGCGGCTGACCGAGCACGACATCAACGCAACCCTGCGCGACATCCGGCTGGCGCTGCTCGACGCCGACGTCGCGCTTCCGGTCGTCAAGGCCTTCGTCGCCGCGATCCGCGAGCGGGCTCTAGGCGCTGAGGTCAGCCAGGCGCTCAACCCCGGTCAGCAGGTCGTCAAGATCGTCAACGAGGAGCTTGTCGGCATCCTCGGCGGGCAGACCCGGGCCCTGCACCTGGCCAAGAACCCGCCGACGGTCATCATGCTTGCGGGGCTGCAAGGCTCCGGAAAGACCACACTCGCCGGCAAGCTCGGCTATTGGCTCAGGGAGCAGGGCCACACTCCGATCCTCGTCGCCGCCGACCTGCAACGGCCCAACGCGGTCACCCAGCTTGAGGTCGTGGGCCAGCGTGCCGGGGTGCCGGTCTATGCCCCCGAGCGGGGCAACGTCGCCGGTCACGACGCTGTGGGTGGGACGGGCGAGGGCACCCGGTCCTACGGCGACCCCGTGAAGGTGGCCGACGACGGCATACAGCACGCCATTGCCCGCCAACACGACGTCGTCATCGTCGACACGGCCGGGCGCTTGGCTGTCGACGCCGACCTCATGCAGCAGGCGAAAGACATCCGCGCGGCGATCCGCCCCGACGAGGTCCTGTTCGTCATCGACGCGATGATCGGTCAGGCGGCGGTCGAGACGGCCGTAGCCTTCCAGAATGGCGTCGGGTTCACCGGTGTCGTGCTGTCCAAGCTCGACGGCGACGCCCGCGGCGGTGCGGCCCTGTCGATCGCCCATGTGACCGGTCGGCCGATCCTCTTCTCCTCGATCGGTGAGGGCGTCAAGGACTTCGAGGTCTTCCATCCCGACCGGATGGCGTCGCGGATCCTCGACATGGGTGACGTGCTCACCCTCATTGAGCAGGCCGAGCGGGCGTTCGACAAGCAGCACGCCGACGAGATGGCCCGCAAGTTCCTCGCCGAAGAGGACTTCACCTTCGACGACTTCCTTGAGCAGATGGCCGCGATCAAGCGGATGGGCAACTTCAAGTCGATGCTCGGGATGTTGCCGGGGATGCAGCAGATGCGGGCTCAGCTCGACGCGTTCGACGAGCGGGAGTTCGACCGGGTCGAGGCGATGGTCCGCTCGATGACCCCGTTCGAGCGCACCCACCCCAAGCTCATCAACGGTTCGCGCCGTCAGCGCATCGCCCGCGGTTCGGGCATGCAGGTGACCGACGTCAACCAGCTGCTCGAGCGGTTCGGCCAGGCCCAGAAGATGATGAAGTCCCTGGCGCGCGGCGGCGGGCCGGGGATCCCGGGGATGCCGGGCATGCCTGGGATGCGCAAGGGCAAGGCGGCGCCGGCGCCGCGACGCAAGGCCAAGAGCGGCAACCCGGCCAAGCGCGCGGCCGAGGAGAAGGCTCTGTCCGATCGGGCCACGACCAGCCGCCAGGAGGCCGCTGGCCGCGCATTCGGTATGCCGTCCGGTCCGGTCGGCGCTCCGGGCGCGGCAGACCTGGACCCGAGTCAGTTGCCGCCGGGCTTCGAGAAGTTCCTCGGCCGCTGAGGTCGAGGCGGTCGGTCTGCGGTTCGCTCGCGCTTTGGCCGCTGGTTCGAGGACGTCGCCTTCGGCCTCGCCCTGGTGGTTGACGTCGCTGTGCCGCCGGGTGCGTGACGGAGTGCGCTGGGCGGGGTGATCACGCCCCCGGTCGCACACCGTGCCGCGCTCGTCTGGCGTCGGCCTCAACCTCGGGTGTGAGCGGAGTCCTGGGTGCGTGACGGAGTGCGTTGGGTGCCCTCAGCCGCACACGGTGCCGCGCTCGTCTGGTGTCGGCCTCAACCTCGGGTGTGAGCGGAGTCCTGGGTGCGTGACGGAGTGCGCTGGGCGGGGTGATCACGCCGTCAGTCGCACACTGTGCCGCGCTCGTCTGGTGTCGGCCTCAACCTCGGGTGTGAGCAGAGTCCTGGGTGCGTGACGGAGTGCGCTAGGCGGGGTGATCCCGCCCCCGGTCGCACACCGTGCCGCTCTCGCCCGGTGCCGCGCTGGCCCGGCGTCGGCCCCGACCCCTCGTGAGGGCGGAGGCTCGGGTGCGTGACGGAGTGCGCTGGGCGGGGTGATCACGCCCTCAGTCGCACACCGTGCCGCGCTCGTCTGGTGTCGGCCTCAACCTCGGGTGTGAGCGGAGTCCTGGGTGCGTGACGGAGTGCGTTGGGTGCCCTCAGCCGCACACGGTGCCGCGCTCGTCTGGTGTCGGCCTCAACCTCGGGTGTGAGCGGAGTCCTGGGTGCGGGACGGGAGTGCGCTGGGTGCCCTCAGCCGCACACCGTGCCGCGCTCACCTGCCGCCGCGGGCTGTTATGTCCGGGGCGCCGGGGAGTTCGCTGTCCCCGCGACCCGGGACCGCGCACGTCCACACACATGTCGGGTGGTCGTCCATCCACAGGCGCGTGGGTGGTCGTCCCACCATCCACAAGGGAGAAACCCGGGCTTGTCTCGACGCGGGAGCCGCCGAAGGGTTGGAGTGTGATCAATGAGCATGAACTCGCCGCGGAACAGTGGGGCGTGGTGTCCCGCGCCCAACTGCTCGATGCCGGCCTGACCCCCGACGCGATCAGGTGGCGGGCCGCGCATCGGTGGCGGTGCTTGCTCCCCGGCGTCTACTCGGTCTACTCCGGTCGGATCGGCCTACGACAAGCAGCGATGGCCGCCCAGCTGTACGCCGGCCCGACCGGCCTGATCGCAGGGCCCGCCGCAGCTCGACTGCACGGTCTGGAGAGTGCCTCGGCAGCGGGTGTCATCGACGTCATCGTCCCTGCAACCGGGCGCTCTCGAACCATCGGGTTCACCACGATCACCCGCTCACGGGTTCCGGAGCCCGACCCCGCCATCCTGTCCACGCTTCGGGTGGTCTCTCCGGCTCGTGCGGTTGCCGACACACTCCGACGTTCCCCCACCGACACGATCGCCGTTGAGGTTGCCATCGAAGCTCTCCAACGTCGGATCGCGACCCTGGCCGACGTCCAGCATTGGACGTCGATGCTGGGCAGGAGCGGATCGGGTCGTGCCTGGCGGGCACTGTCGGCGGCCGCGAGCGGCGCCTGGTCGGTTCCCGAGCACGTCCTTGCCGAGGCGATCCGAGCCACCCGAACACTCCCGGACCCTTGGCTCAATCCCGCACTCCGGGACTGCGCCGGCCTCCCGCTCACCACGCCAGACCTCTGGTTCGACGAGGTCGCCCTCGCCGTCATGGTGCACTCGCGCCGCTATCACTCCACCGGAGACCAGTGGGACCAGACGGTCGGCTCGGACGCAGATCTGACGGCGGCGGGAATCGTTGTTGTCGGGGTCACTCCGCGCCAGATCGACACCAGGATGCCCGAGGTGCTGGAGCGAGTGGAGCGGGCGTTTGCCGTCGCACGGCGTCGGCCCCGACCCCTCGTGAGGGCGGAGGCTCGGGTGCGCGACGGTGTGCGCTGGGCGGGGTGATCACGCCCTCAGTCGCACACCGTGCCGCTCTCGCCCGGTGCCGCTCTCGCCCGGTGTCGGCCCCGACCCCTCGTGTGGGCGGAGGCTCGGGTGCGTGACGGTGTGCGCTGGGCGGGGTGATCACGCCTTCGGCCGCACACGGTGCCGCTCTCGCCCGGTGCCGCTCTCGCCCGGTGCCGCTCTCGCCCGGTGTCGGCCCCGGCCCCTCGTGAGGGCGGAGGCTCGGGTGCGTGACGGTGTGCGCTGGGCGGGGTGATCACGCCTGCGATCGCACACCGTCGGGCGCGCGGCCTTGACGATGGCACCCCCCGCAGTTCGGCGTCTGGGCGGGGGCGCCCCGATCACCGCCTGCGGGCCACCACGATGATCGCTCGGAGAGCACCGCTGATGAACTAGCCTCGGGCGCATGACCTCGGCCCGGCTGCATACCTTGTCGGTGGGCACGTCGGGGCCGAGGGTCGCCTTCCTCCATGGCCTGTTTGGGCAAGGTCGCAACTGGAGCCAAATCGCCAAGGCGCTGGCCGGACCGACCGGGGAGTCCGCACGCTGCCTGCTTGTCGACCTCCCCGACCACGGCCGGTCTCCGTGGAGCGACCACTTCTCCCTCCAGGCGTATGCCGCGTCCGTCGCCTCCACCCTGCGCGCCACGGCTCCGGGCGAACGCTGGACCCTCGTCGGTCACTCCCTGGGTGGCAAGGTCGCGATGATCGTCGCGCTGTCGCAGCCTGACCTGATCGAGCGCTTGGCCGTCATGGATATCGCTCCGCGGCACTACCGATCCCACCAATGGTTCGTCGACTACATCAAGGTCATGCGGGAGCTTCCTGTCGAGACCCTCCCGGACCGCGCAACAGCGAATGAGGCTCTCGCACAGCACATTCCCGAGCCGGCGATCCGGTCGTTCCTCTTGCAGAACCTTCGCCGCCATGGCACTCAGTGGGACTGGCAGGTCAACTTCGACGTCCTCGCCCGATCCGGGACCGGCCCGTCGGGGGTGGCGGGCTGGCCGACTGCTGACGCGACGGCATACCGAGCCTTCGGGGGGCCCGTGGTCTGGGTGGCTGGCGCAGACTCCACGTATGTCCTTGACCGTGACGAGGAGCCGATGCGCGCGCTGTTCCCGCGGGTGCGGCAGGTGACGGTCAAGGGCGCCGGCCACTGGGTCCACTCCGACCAACCCGAAGTTGTCATCGAGATCCTGCGCCGCTTCGCCCTGTCCCCCAGCAGACGCGGCTGAGCTCACCGCCGTCGCTGAGATCGCGCAATTCGTTCAGCGGACCGTCGCGACCAACCCGTCGAGCATGGCGTCGACCTGACCGAGGACGATCGACAGGTGACCTTCCTCGGGCAAGAGGTGCGGGGCCGCCGTCGGGAGCCACGCCGAGAGCCACCGCCCGTGTGCGGCCGGAACCATGAGGTCCAGGCCGCCCTGCCACACGAAGACGGGGCAGGTCACCTCCGCCGCCTCGAACCCCCACGGTCGGACGAAGGCCAGGTCGTCATCGAGCCAACCGTCCGCCCCGTCCCGCAAACCCTCGCGGAAGGTCGCAGCGATCCACGCCCCGAACTCCTCGGTCAGCACCGCTCGGTCGACCTCCGGCAGTAGCGATCCCATCTCGGCGACGAGAGCCTCGGGGGTGGCCTCACGCAGCCCCGGAGCCATCGACTCGAGCAGCGCTCGCAGGGGCGCCTCGCCCTGCAGCGTCGCGGCGAACTCGACGAGGTTCTCCGATCCCATCCCGGCGAGGAAGTCCAGCCCGTCGGCGTCGAACGGAGCCACCCCGGCCATGACAAGGACGCCCGCGATTCGGTGGGGGAGCCGGGCAGCCGTGGCGAGCGCGTGCGGCCCGCCGCCCGACCAGCCGGCGACGAGGCACGGTCGGTCGGTCGGCACGTCCAGCGCCGCGAGCACCGCCGTCATGTCCGCGGCCACGTCGACGACAGACCGGCCGGGGTGACGACTCGAGTGCCCGTAGCCAGCCCGTGACGTGGTCACGAGCCGCAGGCCGCGCACCTGCGCCGCCCGCTCCAGATGCGGGGGCAGCACTCCGGCACCGGGGGTGCCGTGGTGATAAATGAGCGGTATGCCGTCCTGGGGCCCGCTGACGGCCACCTCGAGGTAACGCCCATCCGGCAACAACAGCGACTGCACGATGCTCATGCGTCGATAGGGTGCCAGCATGGCAACGGTGCTGCACATCGTGGGGGAGATCCTCGTCGGACCCGCCGACACGCGCCCGGAGTGCTGGGTGCTCGACGGGCGGGTGACGTATGCCGCCCCCACCGGTCCCGGACACGACGTCCAGACCGTGCGGGGCTGGGCGTTGCCGGGGCTCATCGACGCCCACTGTCATGTCGGGCTGGACCAACATGGTCCGGTCGCGGCGGACGTCGCCGAGCAGCAGGCACTCGCCGACCGAGACGCAGGGACGTTGCTCATCCGCGATGCCGGCAGCCCGTCCGACACCCGGTGGATGGATGACCGGGAGGACCTGCCCCGGATCGTCCGGGCCGGGAAACACATCGCGCGAACCCGGCGCTACATCCGCAACTACGCCCACGAGATCGAGCCGGACGAGCTCGTCGCGCACGTCCGGATGGAGGCCCGACGCGGCGACGGGTGGGTCAAACTCGTCGGCGACTGGATCGACCGGGAGACTGGCGACCTATCCCCGTGCTGGCCGCGCGAGGCGGTCATCGCCGCCGTCGCCGCCGCCCACGAGGAAGGCGCCCGGACAACCGCGCATTGCTTCGGTGAGGAATCGCTGCACGACTTCGCCGCGGCCGGCACCGACTGCATCGAGCACGCCAGCGGTTTGGACGAGGAGTCCACGAAAGCCTTTGCGGCGCAAGGGATCGCCATCGTCCCGACGCTCATCAACATCGCGAACTTCCCCGACCTCGCAGCTCCGGCTCGGGACAAGTTCCCGGTCTACTACGCCCACATGCTGGCGATCCACGCACGACGTTACGAGACGATCGCGCGGGCGCACGAGGCCGGCATACCGATCTATGTCGGGACCGACGCGGGAGGTGTTCTGCCACACGGGCTGGCCGCCAAGGAGGCCGCGGAGCTCGCCAAAGCGGGCCTGTCGACCATCGACGTCCTGGCCGCCGGGTCGTGGGCGGCCCGGTCGTGGCTCGGCCACCCGGGCATCGACGAAGGCGACCCAGCCGACCTGGTGGTCTATCCCGCCGATCCGCGCCTCGATCTGGCCGTCCTCGGCGCGCCCGAGTCAATCGTCCTGCGCGGCAACCACGTTCGATGATCGACCCCTGGGAACGGCGATCCGAGCGAGTGCGGGTCGCGCCCCTCGCTGGTCGCGACGTGCCGAGGCTGCGCCGAGCCATCCAGGGGTCAGTCGACCGGATCGCCACCTGGGGGCCGACGGGGTTGGAGTCGCTCGACGAACTCGTCGACCTCCAGGGACCGGCCAAGCGGACGTTCCTTGTCCACGCGCTTCAGGTCGACCCGACCGCCGGGCACGCCATCGCCGCGCGGATCAACGTCAACGACCTGGTCATGGGGCGACTGGCCTCGGCCACCTTGGGTTACGACGCCTATGACCCGTATGCCGGTCGGGGCCTGACCCGCGAGGGACTGGCGTTGCTGCTCGACATCGCCTTCTCCCCGGCCCCGAACGGCTTGGGACTGCACCGGGTCGCCGCCGACGTCCAGCCCGCCAACGTGCGATCGGCTGCGCTGCTGCGCTCGCTGGGATTCGTCCGCGAGGGCCACTCGCCTCGGCTGGTGCGGATCCCGACGGCTGGGGATCCTCAGGACGACTGGCGTGGTCACGACCGCTACGCCTTGCTGCGTGAGGACTGGCCGGCGTCCCCGTATGCGGCCCCTGCGCCTCCTCGTCTGGCCGTCCTCGTCCACGGTGTGCCAGGGAGCGGGAAGTCCACCCTTGCTCGGCGGCTGGCCCAGGAACTCCAGGTGCCTCTGATCCGCAAGGACGCCATCAAGGAGGCGTTCGGGGATGCGTTGCCCGGGGCCGACTCACGGGAGCTCGGGGCCGGGGCGAGCCAGGCGACGTGGGCGGTGCTGGGTGAATCGCCGGTCGGTGGCGTCGTCGAGTCGTGGTGGTGGCCGCACGACCGTGAGCGGGTGCGCGTCGGCTTGACCCGAGCCGGCTTCGATCCCGCGCAGGTTTTCGAGGTCTACTGCGACGTGCCGATCGAGCTGGCGGCGGCGCGCGACCGGGCCCGCTGGGAGGCGGGCGAACGGCATACGGTCCATCGGCGGGTCACCGACGAGGAGTGGCGCGACGCGGTCACCCCGGCCGCGGCGCCGCTCGGGCTGGGGCCGGTCCACCGCATCGACACCTCGGTCCCCGTCACCGACGCCCAGGTATGCCGCCTCGCCCTCACCATCCGCGCGGGCCTCCCCGCCACCTCCACCCCCCTGCCTGCTTTCCGCTCGCTGCCTGCTTTGCGCCGAGATTGACGTTGGGTGCAGGACACGCCGGTCAATCCGGTCGCAAGGTCAATCTCGGCGCAAAGCAGGGAGCGGGCGGCATACGGGGATGGTCGGGGGAGGGCGCGCGGTCTGGCAGAATGGGCGGCTGTACCCGCCGCGCCCGACGGCTGTGTCCTCCGGACGCGAGCGCCTACAGGCCGAGTGACGGCACCCCGGAGCGACCTGCCCCGGTCTCGCCGTGCTCACGAAACGAAGCAGGAGACCACCAGCGTGGCCGTCAAGATTCGCCTCAAGCGGATGGGCAAGATCCGCACCCCGTTCTACCGCGTCGTCGTCATGGACTCGCGCACCAAGCGCGATGGCCGGGCGATCGAGGAGATCGGCAAGTACCACCCCACCGAGGAGCCCTCGGTCATCGACATCGACCCCGCCCGCGCCGCCTACTGGCTGGCTCAGGGCGCCCAGCCCACCGAAGCCGTCGAGGCGCTGCTCAAGGTGACTGGCGACTGGCAGAAGTTCAAGGGGATCGACGGCGCTGAGGGCACCCTGCGCGTCGCCAAGCCCAAGGTCAGCAAGAAGGACCTTTACGAGGCCGCCGTCGCCGCTGCCGGCAAGTCGCTTGAGCTCAAGGGTGCGGCCACGACCGTGCGTCGCAAGCCCGCCAAGGCCGAGGCTGCCGTCGCCGAGATCACCGACGCCCTGGCTGCCGCCGACAAGCCGGCCGAGACCGCTGACGCGGCCGCCGCCGAGGGCGACGAGGCCTGACCGTGCTCGAGGAGGCCCTGGAACACCTGGTCAAGGGCATCGTCGACCACGCCGACGAGGTGGTCGTGCGCCGCAAGGAGCTGCGCCGCGGCGAACTCCTTGAGGTGCGCGTGCACCCTGAGGACCTCGGCCGGGTCATCGGTCGCTCCGGTCGCACTGCCAGCGCTCTGCGCACCGTCATGCAGGCACTGGCCGGCGGCGCCAACATTCGCGTCGACATCGTCGACACCGACCGGCGCTGACCCTCCGGCTGTGGCGCACGTCGTCGCCCGGATCGGCAAACCCCACGGCATCCGCGGGGAGGTCACCGTGCAACTGCACACGGACGACCCCGCGGGCCGGTTCGCTGTCGGCACGGTGCTGCCCACCAAGGCTCCCCAGGGCAGCGGGGTCCCGCGCGAGCTCACTGTGCGCTCGTCGCGGGACCACAACGGGGTCTGGCTGCTGGGCTTCGAGGAGATCCCCGACCGCACCGGCGCCGAAGGCCTGCGCGGCACCCGTCTGCTCACCCCGGTCGGCGGCGAAGAGCTGCTCGAGCCCGACCAGGGCGGCGACGCCTGGTATGAGGAGCAGCTTGTCGGTCTGGCTGTCGTCCTGCGCGACGGCTCACCCGTGGGCAGGGTCGCCGGGCTGGACATCGGCCCTGGTCAGGACCGCCTTCGGGTGACGGTGGACGGTGGGCGGACGGCATACATCCCCTTTGTCTCCGCGCTGGTCCCGGTCGTTGACGTCGTGGGCGGACGCGTTGTCATCGACCCGCCCGCGGGCCTGCTGGAGCTCTGAGCGGCATGACCACCGCCGCCATGCGCATCGACGTGGTGACGATCTTCCCGGACTACCTCGCGCCGCTGGAGCTCTCGCTCATCGGCAAGGCCCGAGAGCAGGGGCTGCTCGACGTGCGCGTCCACGATCTGCGTGAGCACACCCACGACCGGCACCGGACCGTCGACGACACGCCCTACGGGGGCGGCGCTGGCATGGTCATGCGCCCCGAGCCGTGGGGGGAGGCCCTCGACGCTCTCGTCGCCACCGGGGGCGGCGCCGTGCCCCGCCTGCTCGTCCCCACCCCATCCGGTATGCCGTTCACCCAGGCCCTCGCCCGCGACCTCGCCGCCGAGCCGTGGCTGGCCTTCGCCTGCGGTCGCTACGAGGGCATCGACGAGCGGGTCATCGAGTATGCCGCGGGGCTGATGCCGGTGACGCCGGTGTCCCTGGGTGACTACGTGCTCAACGGCGGCGAGGTGGCTGTGCTGGCCATCGTCGAAGCCGTGGCGCGGCTGTTGCCGGGGGTCATCGGCAACGCCGAGTCGCTCGTCGAGGAGTCCCACGAGGACGGGTTGCTCGAATACCCCGTCTATACCAAGCCGGCGTCCTGGCGCGGCCTCGATGTGCCCGAGGTGCTGTTGTCGGGCAACCACGGGGCCATCGCGGCCTGGCGGCACGCCCAGCGAGTCGAGCGGACCGCCGCGCGTCGCCCGGATCTGCTCGACCACTGACCGCGAGCCGACCAGCCGGTCCGTGCCCATGGCTACAGCTCTTGGCCGATGTCGATCCGGTTGCCGTCCGGATCGGCGACGACGAACGCCCGCAGCCCGAAGTCGTGATCCCGCAGACCTTTGACGATCCGCGCGCCGTGGGTGACCAGTCGGTCGTGCAGGGCCGTCGCGTCGCTCACCATGAGGTGGGCGACGTTATGCGTCCCCGCCGTATGCCGTGGCGCCAGCGTGAGATGCACCTCGGCGGCATCGCGCTCCAGGACCACAAACCCGACGGGGTCCCCGTTGGTGAAGGTGACCGTCATCCCGAGGGCGTCGCGATAGAAGGGCAGCGCTGCCTCAACGTCGCGGACCGGGATGCCTGGTGCGGTGCGGCCAAAGCGGATCGCAGCAGCATCCCCGGTGTTGGGGTGGTCGGGCGTGACGGACATGGCGGTCTCCTGCGGATCGGTCGCCGTTCGCTGATCCTGGCCGGGGCGGTGCCCGGGGAGGGGAGCGGCGGGAGACGGGGCGGTGCCCGGCTGACCGGACGAGCATGCCAGATTTCCCGGTATGCCGTGGGGTCTGGCACACTTGGACGGTTGCCTTCCGGCATCTGACGAGCCCCTGCCACAGGGGGAGCGACCCGGACCACCCGTTCACGGGAGGGCCGTCGCGCGGCCGGCCGGACGGCATACGTGAGACGTTTGTAACCAGACCACCCCCCGAGGCGACCTGTGGCGCCACGAGAAAGCAGCTGACACCATGCACCACCTCGACGACGTCAACGCCGCCACGCTGCGCGACGACATCCCCGCCTTCCGCGCCGGTGACACTCTCAAGGTGCACGTCAAGGTCATCGAAGGCAACCGCTCCCGTGTCCAGGTCTTCCAGGGCATCGTCATCCGCCGCCACGGCTCGGGTGTCGGCGAGACCTTCACGGTCCGCAAGGTGTCTTTCGGTGTCGGGGTCGAGCGGACCTTCCCGGTGCACACCCCGATCATCGACAAGATCGAGGTCGTCACCCGCGGTGACGTCCGTCGCGCGAAGCTCTACTACCTGCGCGATCTGCGCGGCAAGGCCGCCAAGATCAAGGAGAAGCGCGACTCGTCCGGCAAGGCCGAGGCCAAGAGCGGCGCCTGAGGCGCGTGAGTCAGGCCTCGGGGGGGCCGCTGCGCGAGCCGGATGAGGCCGCGCCAGCCCTGACGCGCCGCGAGGTGCGCGAGGCACAGAAGGCCAAGAAGTCGCGACGCACTCGACGTGGGTCGCTGCTGTCCGTCGTGCCGGAATGGCTCAAAGTGGGCGTGGTCGCGGTCGCCCTCATGGTGCTCGTCCGAGCCTTCTTGGTGCAGTCGTTCTCGGTGCCGTCCGGGTCGATGCAGCAGACCCTTGAGCCGGGGGACCGCATCCTGGTGACCCGGCTGGAGCGTGGCCCGTCGATCAAACGCGGCGACGTGGTCGTCTTCGACGGGACCGACACCTGGGGGAAGCCTGCGGGGGCGAACAATGAGACTGGGGTCCGGGCGACGTTGTCCTCGGTTCTGGCGTTCATCTCGTTGAGCTCCGGCGCGGACTACGTCAAGCGTGTCGTCGGGGTCCCCGGCGATCACATCGTGTGCTGCGCGGTCGACGGGCGGCTCACGGTCAACGGCGTCGCCGTCGACGAGCCGTACCTTTATCCCGGCAACCCGCCGAGCACGATGAAGTTCGACGTCATCGTGCCCGCCGGGAAGATCTGGGTCATGGGCGACCACCGCAGCGCCTCGGCGGACTCTCGATCGCAACTGGGCCGCCCTGGTGGCGGGATGGTCCCGCTTGACGATGTCGTCGGTCGGGCGTGGGTCCGCTACTGGCCCCTGGATCGACTCGGTAGCCTGACCCCTGCACCCACCCTGCATGATCTCCCACAGCCCACCGGAGCAGCGCCCACATGACCCGCGACGCATCGTCCGCGACACCGGACGCCCGGTCTGAGGAACGCGGATTCTTGAGCAGTGTCTGGGTCGGGGTCCGGGAAGTCCTCATCGTCATGACTCTGGCGATGGCCCTCTCGCTCTTGGTCAAGACCTTCCTCGTGCAGCCCTTCCACATCCCGTCAGGGTCGATGGAAGACACCCTTATCAAGGATGACCGCGTCCTGGTCAGCAAACTGACGCCCGGTCCGTTCGCCTTGCAGCGGGGTGACATCGTCGTGTTCACCGACCCGGATCACTGGCTCGGCGACGTCGCTCCAGTCGAGCGCAGCCCGCTGCGTTCGGCGCTCATCTTCCTCGGGTTAGTGCCGGACGACTCGCACGAGCACCTCATCAAGCGGGTCATCGGTCTGCCCGGCGACCACGTGACCTGCTGCACGGCCGGGGGTCAGATCACCGTCAACGGGAGTCCGATCACGGAGCCCTACATCAAGCCCGGCGACAGTCCGGGCGGGGGCCGGTCCGCCTTTGACATCGTCGTGCCTGCCGACAAGGTCTGGGTGATGGGTGACCATCGGTCCGACTCGGCCGATTCACGCCTGCACGATGACGGCACCGGCGCACTCGGATCGGTGCCGATGGAGGACATCCACGGGAAGGCGATCCTCATCGTGTGGCCGTTGGGTCGCTGGACCGGCCTGTCCCTCGCCCCCGACGTGTTCGCGGCCGTCCCCTGAGCCTGTATGCCGGTCGCTGCCCGCACCCCCGCCCGTTCCCCCTCCGGGTCGCGCAGCCCGTCGCTGCGGGTCGAGCGGGGGCTGCAGCGGCAGGGCTATCGACTGCTTGCCGGGATGGACGAGGTCGGCCGAGGCGCGCTTGCCGGCCCGGTCACCGTCGGTGTGGTCGTCATCGACGAGGTATGCCGTTCGGCCCCACAAGGGGTTCGTGACTCGAAGCTGCTGTCACCGCAGGCGCGAGAGCGGATGGTTCCGCGCATCCGCCGCTGGGCCCACGCCCACGCCGTCGGGCACGCGTCGCCGCTGGAGGTCGACCAGTTCGGGATCATCACCGCGCTGCGCCTGGCTGGAGTTCGGGCGCTGGCTGCGCTGCCTGTCGTGCCCGATCTGGTCATCCTCGACGGCAACCATGACTGGCTCACCGCTCCGGAACAGGTGGGCCTCTTGGGCCTGTTGGACGACGCCGACGCGTCCCCGCTCGCGGCAGGCCCGGGGTCGCTGGGCCGCACGCCACCCGTGACGACGATGATCAAGGCCGACCTGCGCTGCTCGTCGGTCGCGGCCGCGTCCGTGTTGGCGAAGGTGGAGCGAGACGGCCTCATGGTCGCGCTGGGAGGTGAGCACCCGGCATACAGGTGGGAGATCAACAAGGGGTATGCCGCGCCCGAGCACCTGGCCGCGCTGGAACTGCACGGACCCTGTGATCTGCACCGACGTAGCTGGAGGCTGCGTGGACCGGGCTCCGAGGTGGTAGAACGGGACGACCGACCGACAGCGCGCCGCGATGAGGACTGAATGAGCTCCGAAGACCTGGAGAAGTACGAGACCGAGCAGGAACTCGCGCTCTACCGCGAATACCGCGATGTCGTGTCGCTGTTCTCCCACGTGGTCGAGACTGAGCGGCGCTTCTATCTGTGCAACTCGGTCGACATGAAGGTGCGCTCAGACGGCGGTGAGGTGTTCTTCGACATCACGATGAACGACGCATGGGTGTGGGACATCTATCGCCCGGCCAGGTTCGTCAAGTCGGTGCGCGTCGTGACGTTCAAGGACGTCAACATCGAGGAACTGCCCAAGTCCGAGCTGGAGATGCCCTCTTAGCGGTGCGTGGCTGACGGGTCGGGCGCCCACGAGGAGGGTCCGGGCCGGGCGCTGAGGGTTTGGCGTTGTCCACATGGGGGTGGTCGTTCGTCCCACCGTCCACAGGCCGCGCGGCCGGGGTGGGCGGCATACCGGGTCGGCTGTTTGGCTGCGGACATGCAGACGACAGAGGGTATGCCGCATCGGGTCGCTGCCGCGGTCGGGGACTACGGCGAGCGGATGGCTGAGCGCTATCTGCGTGACCAAGGCATGGCAATCCTCGCCCGCAACTGGCGATGCGCGTTGGGCGAGATCGACATCGTGGCCCGCGACGGGGGCTGCCTGGTGGTCTGTGAGGTCAAGACCCGCCGGGGGGAGACGTTCGGAGGCCCGGCTCAGGCGGTGACGTTCCGCAAGTTGGCGCGGTTGCGACGGTTGGCGGCGGCCTGGCTCATGGAGCGCGAGGAGGTCGGCGACGGCGGGCACTTCCCCGACATCCGGGTTGACGTCGTCGGGGTGGCTCGCCCGCGGACCGGCCCGTGCGTGATCGAGCACCTGGTGGGGGTGGCCTGACATGGGTCTGGGGCGGACCCGCTCGGTGGGAGTTCGAGGCGTGGAGGGCTTCCTGGTCGAGGTGGAGTCGGACGTCGCGTCTGGGCTGCCGGCGTTCACGGTGAGCGGCCGGGCCGACGCGGCCTGCGCCCAGGCACCCGACCGGGTGCGCGCGGCAGCCGCCAACAGCCAGCATCCGATCCCGGCGCGCCGGATCACCGTCAACCTGTCGCCTGCCTCGGTGCTCAAGGTGGGCAGTGGCTTCGATCTGGCCATCGTCGTCGCGACGTTGGTGGCGGCCCGAGAGATCCCGACGGGGGTCGTGGAAGACGTCGTCCACATCGGAGAGCTGGGCCTGGACGGGTCCGTGCGGCCGGTGCGCGGCCTGGTGCCGATGGTCGTGGCTGCGGCGAAGGCGGGGGTGCGGCACGTTGTCGTCCCCGTGGCCAATGCCCGGGAGGCGCGACTCGTGGCAGGGGTGCAGGTGCATCCGGTGGCGCGTCTGGACGAGCTGGTGGCTCGCTATCGAGCGTTGGCCAAGCGGCGGCCTGTCCTGGAGGTGCCCGAGCCGGACGCCGCCCTGGTGCCCGACCGACCACCGCCGGACCTGGCGGACGTTGTCGGGCAGACCGAGGGTCGACTGGCCGTGGAGATCGCTGCCGCCGGCGCACATCACCTCTATCTCGTCGGTCCCCCCGGAGCCGGCAAGTCCATGTTGGCCGAACGGCTGCCGGGTCTGCTTCCCGAGCTTGACGACCAGCAGGCCATGGAGGTCACGGCGATCTCGTCCATCCTCGGGACCCTGACCAGTTTCGACGGGCTGTGTCGTCGGCCGCCGTTCGTGGCGCCGCATCACGGCGCGTCGATGCCGGCGATCATCGGCGGTGGCTCGGGCTTGGTCCTGCCCGGCGCGGTGACCCAGGCCCATCACGGCGTCCTGTTCCTCGACGAGGCGCCGGAGTTTCGGCCCGGCGTCATGCAGGCCCTGCGTCAGCCCATCGAGTCCGGTCACGTCGTCGTCGCCAGGGCCATCGGCAACGTTCGCTTCCCGTGCGAGTTCCAGCTCGTCCTTGCCGCCAATCCGTGCCCCTGTGGCATGGGGTCGGGCAAAGCGGCGGCCTGTTCGTGTTCCCCGATCCAGCAGCGGCGCTATTCCGGTCGGTTGTCTGGCCCGATCCTGGATCGGATCGACATCCAGGTCCATGTGCCGGCGCCGTCGCGGGCCGCCCTGCTCGGCGAGCCGGGGGAGTCCACCGAGGTCGTTCGGGCCCGCGTCGAGGCGGCGCGCGGCACCCAACGGGAGCGCTGGTCCGGTCGGCCGTATGCCGTCAACGGCCGGGTTCCCGGTCCGGTCCTCCGGTCGGAAGCCTTCCGGCTGGGTTCGGGCCGGACAGCCGATCTGGACCGTGCGGTCGATCGCGGGCTGTTGTCACTGCGAGGCTACGACCGGTGCCTGCGGTTGGCCTGGACGATCGCCGACCTGGCCGGCCGCATCTCGCCCAGCCGCGACGATGTGGGCCTGGCCCTGTCGTTGCGCCACCAGCCGGCCCTGGCCGCATGAACACGTCGACGGCGAGGTGTCCGCGATGAGGGTGCTCCCTGCCTCGCTTGCCCACGAACGGTGGGCCAGGGCCGCGTGGTCGCGGGTTGCCGAGCCTGGAGATTCCCGGGCGGCGCGGCTTGTCGATGAGTTGGGTCCGGTCGATGCGCTCGCGGCCGTTGTCGAGGGCCGGCCGTGGGCTCCCGAGCCGCTCCGACATCGGGTCGCGGGCGTCGACCTCGACGAAGCGGTCGGCTTCGCTCGCCGCCGGGGGTGGCGGATGGTCATCCCTGGTGACGACGAATGGCCGGCCGGTGTCGACGTTCTCAAGACAGCCCCGATCGGCCTGTGGGTCGTCGGTCCCGCCGACCTGGGCGAGGCATGCGCCAGGTCGGTCGCTGTCGTGGGTGCCCGGGCGTGCACGGCATACGGGATGGGGGTGGCGGCCGAGCTGGGGGCGGGGTTGCCCGAGGCGGGGTATGCCGTGGTGTCCGGTGCCGCGTTCGGCATTGATCGGGCGGCGCACCAGGGCTGTCTGTCGGTCGGCGGAACGACCGTGGCCGTGCTCGCCGGGGGTTTAGACCGCCCCTATCCGGCGACCAACGCCGAGCTCATCGCGCGGATCGGGGCGACGGGAGCCCTCGTCTCCGAGGTCGGGCCAGGCGGGGCGCCGACCAAATCGCGCTTCCTCCAACGCAATCGGTTGATCGCGACGATGACGGTCGGCACCGTTGTCGTCGAGGCGGGCCTTCGCTCGGGGTCGCTCAACACGGCCGGGTATGCCGCCGAACACGGTCGTCCGGTCGGCGCGGTCCCCGGCGCGATCACCTCACGAGTGTCGGCGGGGTGCCATCAGGCGATCCGAGACCAGAAGGCGATGCTCGTCACCGATGTTCCAGAAGTCGTGGACCTCATCGGGCGAATGGGTGTGGACGCAGCACCGAGGCGATCAGATCCGGTGCGTCCCGAGGACGAGTTGCCTCCGGAAGATCGACTGGTCCTGGCCGCTTTGCCGATCCGGGCGCCCGTCGTGGTCGAAGCGGTCGCGGCCCACGCGGGGCTTGACGTGGCCCAAACCCGCGCGTCGCTCGGGCGACTGGAACTGACTGGGGTGGCGATGCGGGTAGGCGATCGCTGGAAACAGGTGCCGCCACGGGCCCGGCGGGCTGCCGGGGCGTGAGGTCGGTCGCGCGGTCCGACGGCGCGTCGCTGGGGCCGGGTCGGGCGGGGGGTGTGCGACGGTAGGGAGATGCAGGAAGACGCTGCCACCCCTGGCCCGCGGTCAAGGGAGCTGCCGGATCGGAGCCGAGCGGAGTGGGTCCACGCCGTCCTGCAGGATTACCAACGCTTCCTCACGGCCGAACGGGGGCTGTCCCCGAACACCTGTCGGGCCTATCTCGGCGACCTGCGTGCCTTGCTGGACCACCTGCGCACCCAACGCGGTGTGACCTCGCTGGACGAGATCGAGTTGGCCGATCTGCGCGGGTGGCTTGCTCAACAGTCACGGGGCTCGGGTGCCGCCCGCACCAGCGTGGCACGACGGGCAGCGAGCGCGAGGACCTTCTTCACCTGGGCGACTCGCACCGGCCGAATCACCACCGACCCGTCATTGCGGCTGGTGGCTCCTCGTCGCAGCCGACACCTGCCCGGCGTGCTGCGTCAGGCCGAGGCGGCTGAGCTGATGCATGTCGCGGAAGTCGCAGCCGACGACGGTGACCCGATCTCAGCCCGGGACCGGGCGATGGTGGAGCTGCTCTACGCCAGCGGCCTGCGGGTGAGCGAACTGGCCGGCTGCGATGTCGACGACGTCGACTTGGCTTCGGGTGTCGTGCGAGTCATGGGCAAGGGCGGGAAGGAGCGCGTCGTGCCATTCGGCCGGCCGGCAAGGCAGGCGCTAGTGGCGTGGGCGGCATACCGGCCGACCCTGGCGACACCCGGCAGTGGCGCGGCGCTGTTTCTCGGGCGTCGCGGTCGTCGGGTGGATCCGCGTCAGGTCCGTGAGGTCGTTCATCGGCTGCTTCGGCAGGTTGACGGGGCACCGGATCTGGCGCCCCATGGGTTGCGGCACAGTGCCGCCACCCACCTGCTTGAGGGCGGCGCTGACCTTCGGACAGTCCAGGAGTTGCTCGGGCACGCGAGCTTGGCCACGACCCAGATCTACACGCACGTGTCTGCGGAACGGCTGCGTCGGTCCTACGAACAGGCCCATCCGAGGGCCTGAACCGGTGCGGCAGCACACGATCCTCGACTCGAATTGGGCCGGACACGCCACCCTCGGGGTTGGTTGGGCCTGGCTGCATCTGGAACGATGTGGGCTACACCGGCCCACCGTGATGGGCCACCTCCGGCTGACACCCAGCCTCCGCACGACGACCGGGAAAGTGGCGTGGCACCGACTGAGGTAGTGGAACGACGCGCCGACGCGCGCGCGGCCGCTCTGGCTGCCCAGGCTGGTGACGGCGAGCTGGTGACAAGTCGACGCGCCCTGCAGCGGCGTCGCGCCGCGCGTCGTCGACGCCTTTACCGGTTGCGGCGCACCGCGGTTCTGCTGCTATCGCTGCTGTTCGTCGGCACGCTCGTCGCGCGGTCGACTCAGGATCCGGCGGTTGCGATGCCCCGCGCCTCGGTGACCTCCGCAACAGCCAAGGGTGCGACGCCCCCGCCTGCTGTGACGCCCACTCCCACGGCTGTTGCGTCGCCGACGGCCACCGGCACTGCGGCGACCATGTCACCAGACGACTACGAAGGCATGTTGGACGATCACGACGGTGCGGTCGAACCGACGGCCTCTCCGGGGGCGAGCCTGGCCCCCGTCCAGGAGTCAGCGAGAGGATCGGTTCATCCGGTGGCCATCCCCGCGGCGCCGTGGCGCACCGATGGGCGGGCAGTTCGGTTGAGTGTGGAGATCGAGGATGGTCTCGTCACGGATGAGCAGGCCTTCGCGGCGACGGTCGCCGCAGTGCTCAGCGACGCTCGTGGCTGGCAGCCGGCCGACAATGTTCACTTCGTGCCGGTCTCTCCGCAAGAGGTGCTCGCGGGAGCGCGAGTCGACATTCGGGTGACTCTGGCGACTCCCACCTACACCAACAAGTTATGCGGTCCCCTGCAGACGGGGACGGCGAAAGTGTCGTGCTGGTGGGGCGGGCGCGCGGTCATCAACCTGCACCGATGGATCCGAGGGGCCACGTCCTATGGCCCTGACATGAAGGGCTATCGGACCTATCTGCTCAACCACGAGGTTGGCCACGGACTCGGTCACCGTCACGTGGCCTGTGCGGGGGCGGGCAAACCGGCCCCGATCATGCTGCAGCAAACCCTCCGGCTGGACGGCTGCACTGCGTGGCCTTGGCCCACCAAGCCCTGACCGCGCCGATAGTCAGCGCCGACGGACCGGGCCGACGGTCAGCGCCGACGGACCGGGCCGCCGGTCAGCGCCGATAGTCAGCGCCGACGGTCAGCGCACGGGGAGCAACACCACGCGGCCCGAGATCAACGACAGCGGGTCGAGATAGACCTCACCTCGCAGGACCCCCCAGTGCAGGCACGAGGCCGGGGCGCAATGACCTGGCTGAGCGCTGAGCAGGCCGATCACCTCGCCCTGGCGCACCAGTGCTCCCACTGACACGGTCGCTGAGACTGGCTCGAAGGTCGAGCGCAACCCGCCAGGGTGAGCGATCACCACAACGGGGCGCCCGGCAACCATGCCGCTGAAGGCGACCTGCCCGTCAGCCGGGGCCCGAATCGGGCCACCAACAACGGCAGCCAGGTCCACCCCGCGGTGGCCGGAACCCCATCGCGTGCTCGGCGGCGCGAAGGGGTGAACCACGGTCTGCGGAGCGTCGCTCGGCCAGACCCAGCGCGGCGCCGAGGACATCGCACCCACAACAACAGGCGACCCGAACGGCGCCGCGGGCGACCCGAACGGCGCCGCGGGCGACCCGACCGGCGCCGCGGGCAACGCGACCGACATGACGGCCGACGGGGGACGGGCGGGGGCGATGCTGGCGGAGGGCGCCGGGGTCGGTGGGGTGAAGGCCATGGCAGGGGAAGACCATGACCGGCCGCTCCCCACTGCGAGGGATGCGGCCATGGCGAGAACGAAGGCCCACTTCATGAGCCGACCCTGCCCGCACGGAAGCGCCGTCAGCAATCGGCCACTGGGCGCCTGTGGACGGTCTGACGTCCGCCTGCTGGCCTGTGGACAACACCGATCCCGCAGTCAGCGCCCGTCGACCGAAGCGACGGGAGCCCCGGTCCAGCGGCGTTTCTCGGGCGGTCAGGCTGGACGCAACTGCGCGAGTCGGCGCACCGCTTCGACGAGCACCTCGTCGCGCTTGCAGAACGCGAACCGCACGAGCGTCCGCCCCGCCTCCGCGTCGTCGTGGAACACCGAGACCGGCACGCCGACCACCCCCGCAGCCCCAGGCAACCAGTGACAGAACTCCATCGCGTCGGTCGCGCCCAACGCCGCCGCATCGGCGATGACGAAATACGTCCCGGCCGGCCGGGACACCGGCAGGCCGGCCGACGCCAACCCCTCACACAGCAGGTCCCGCTTGGCCTGCAGCGACGAGGCGAGGGCGGCATACACCTCATCGCCCAGGCCCAACCCCGTGGCGACGGCCGGCTGGAACGGCCCCGACCCGACATAGGTGAGGAACTGCTTGACCGCGCGCACCGCGGCCACCGCGTCGGCCGGCCCGCTGACCCAACCGACCTTCCACCCGGTCGTCGAGAACGTCTTGCCCGCGGACGAGATCGTCAGGGTGCGGTCCCACATCCCCGGCAGCGTCGACACGGGCACGTGCTCGACCCCGTCGAAGATGAGGTGCTCGTAGACCTCGTCGGTCACCACCCACGCGTCGTGCTCCCGCGCGAGCGCGCAGACCAGGTCGAGCTCGGCCCGGGTGAAGACTTTGCCCGTTGGGTTGTGCGGGGTGTTGAGCAGCACCAGGCGCGTTCGCTCCGAGAAGGCCGCCCGCAGCGACGCCTCGTCGACGGCGAAGTCGGGGAAGCGCAACACCGACGTGCGCCGCACCCCGCCCGCGAGGGCGATCGACGCGGCATACGAGTCGTAGTAGGGCTCGAAGGTCACCACCTCGTCACCCGGCTGCACGAGTGCGAGGATCGTCGCGGCAATCGCCTCGGTGGCGCCGACCGTCACGAGGATCTCCTGCGCCGGATCGAGCTCGATCCCATAGAACCGCCGCTGGTGCGCCGCGATGGCCGCGAGCAGCTCGGGCACGCCCGGCCCCGGCGGGTACTGGTTGCGTCCGCCGCGGATCGCCGCGACCGCCGCGTCGAGCACGTCGCTCGGCCCGTCGGTGTCCGGGAATCCCTGTCCGAGGTTGATCGCCCCATGCTCCATCGCGAGGGCGGACATGGTCGCAAAGATCGTGGTGCCGAAGGGCGCAAGGGCCGGGTTTCCGACGGGGAGGCTCATGCCCTCACCGTATGCCGCCGCGCCGCTACCGTGGGGCCCATGACTTCCGTGGCGGTCCAGGACTCCTACCCACCCGACGTGGCCGTCTGCTACGGCTGCGGCCGGCTCAACGACGACGGTCTGCACATCCGCACCTTCTGGGACGGCGCGCAGGGGGTGGCGACCTTCCAGCCCAAGCCCTACCACCTGGCCATCACCGGCGTCGTCTACGGCGGGCTGCTCGCCTCGCTCATCGACTGCCACGCCGTGGGCACCGCAGCAGCCGCCCGGTATGCCGCCGACGGCCGCGAGATCGGCAGCGACCCCGTCCTGCGGTATGTCACCGGCCTGCTCCAGGTGAGCTTCACGGCACCGACCCCCATGGGTGGGGAGCTCCAGCTGCGCGCCTGGCCGGTGGAGGTGGGGGAGCGCAAGGTCGTCGTCGACGCGGAGGTCATCGCGGACGGTCAGGTCACCGTGACCGGCCACGTCATCGCAGTCCAGCTCCGCCAGCCCACCCCGTGAGCGAGCAAGTCCCTCCCGTCCCGACCGCGGTCGAGACGGCCGAGGCGGTCCGCAGCGGGCGGCATACGGCCCGGTATGCCGTCGAGCAGTCGCTCGCCCGGATCGCCGCGCGCGACGGCGAGATTCGCGCCTTCACGGTCGTCCGGGCGCAGCAGGCCCTCGCCGAGGCCGACGCCCTCGACGCCGGCGGACCCGGCCACGACGGCCCGCTGGCCGGAGTCCCGGTCGCCGTCAAGGAGGAGTACGACGTCACGGGACACGTGACCACCCTCGGCGGGCGCGGCAACTCCACGCCGGCAACAGCCGACTCCGAGGTGATCCGGCGGCTGCGCGCGGCAGGAGCGATCATCGTCGGCAAGACCTCGATGCCGGAGTTCGGTCAGTTCCCCCACACCGAGAGCCTGCGTTACGGGCGCACTCACAACCCCCACGACCTCACCCGATCGGCCGGAGGCTCGTCGGGCGGGTCCGCGGCCGCCGTCGCGGCGGGCATGGTGCCGGTGGGCATGGGTGCCGACGGCGGGGGGTCGATCCGCATCCCCGCCTCCTGCTGCGGCCTGGTTGGCCTCAAGCCCACGCGCGGCCGGGTGAGCGTCTCGCCGCTGACCCAGCACTGGTTCGGGCTCGTCGCCCTGGGCGCGCTCACCCGCACGGCCGCCGACTCGGCCCTCGTCCTCGACGTTATCTCCGGTGCCCTTCCGTCCGATCGGTGGCAACTCCCTTCGCCCCGTATGCCGTTCGCCGAGGCCGCCGCCCAACCACCCCGGCCGCTGCGGATCGGCTGGACGACCAAGGCGATCGTCCCGGGGAACAAGGTCGACCCGCAGGTGGCCCAGGCCGTGGCAGCCCTGGCCGAACGCCTGGCGGCCCTCGGCCACGACGTCGAAGAGATCTCCCCGCGCTGGCCGACGCCAACGTCGGCGTTCCTGCCGCAGTTTTATGCCGGAATGCGCGTCGAGGCCGGCCAGGTCGAGCACCCCGACCTGCTGGAGCCGCGGACGCGGGCCACGGTGCGCCTGTCCGGCTGGGCCACCGATCGGGTCGTCGACCGAGCTCTGCGGTCGGGGGAGCGGGTGACCGCCACCATCGACGGGCTGTTGGCTCGGTGGGACGTCCTGGTGACGCCGACGATGCCCGTGCCACCGCCTCCGCTGGGTCAGCTCGACGGGATGGGCACCGTCCGTGCCCAGCTCGTCTGCACGACCCTCGTCGGCTTCACCTCGATCTTCAACGTCACTGGACACCCGGCGATATCGGTCCCCGCCAGCCCCACTCAGGAGGGCTGGCCGGTCGGCGCTCAACTCGCCGCGGGATTGGGCGAAGAGGGGCTGCTCCTGGCCCTGGCAGCCCAACTGGAAGGTGGCCTTCCCTCGTCGAGGTGATCCCGGCTGTCCGTGGCCATGGCCTCGTCCCTGGACCCGGCACAATGGCGCCGTGCGACCTCGCCTGCCTTTCGCCAACCCCACCCCCAAGCCCCGTGACTCCTTCGACCCGTATGCCGGTGTCGATCCCGCCGTCGTCGCCGCAGCCCTCGCCGACGCCGTGCCCGAGGTCTACTGGACCGACCCGGCGCACCGGCCCCAACGCCCCGAACCCCGCCCGGTCCTGCACGGAGTCCGGACTGCGGCAGGCGTCGAGCGCCGAGCCGATCTCGTCGTCATCGGGGGCGGGTTCACCGGCCTGTGGGCCGCTCTGCAAGCACTCGAGGACGACCCCGGCAGCTCGGTGGTCGTGCTTGAGGCCGGGCGTCTGGGCACCGGGGCCTCCGGACGCAACGGTGGCTTCGTCTCCACCTCGCTCACCCACGGCCTGGCCCAAGGAGCCGCGCTCTGGCCGGACGAGCTGCCCACTCTTGAGCGCCTTGGCTCGCAGAACATCGCCGGGCTGGAAGCCAGCCTCACGGCATACGGGATCGACGCCGACTTCCACCGCCCCGGCGAGCTGACCCTCTCGCTCACCCCCAACCAGGACGCGGCGATCACTGAGGGATACGAGCTTCATCGCGCGCACGGGCTCCCGGCCGAGTTGCTCGACGGCGACACGGCCCGCGCCCGCGTTGACTCCCCGCTCTATCGCGGTGGCTGGTTCGATCCGTCCGTCGCTCTCGTCGACCCGGGAGGGCTGGTCTGGGGGCTGGCGGCGGCCATCGAGTCACTCGGCGGAACCATCCACGAGGGCAGCCCCGCCACCGGTCTGACCGTCGATGGACGTGCCCTCCGGGTCACCACGACGACCGGAGCGATCCGCGCCGACCGGGTCGTCGTCGGCACCAACGCCTATCCGGGAGTGCTCAAACGGCTGCGGGCCTTCATCCTGCCGGTCTACGACCACGTCCTCATGACCGAGCCACTGAGCCCGGCGCAGCTCGCCGCGGTCGGGTGGCAGGGCCGCGAAGGCCTCACCGACGCCGGCAACCAGTTCCACTACTACCGGCGCACCCTTGATGACCGGATCCTCTTCGGCGGCTTCGACGCCAACTACCACTTCAGTGGCCGGATCGACCCGGCCCTGGAGCAGTCCGCCTCTCACGATCTGCTCGCCACCCACTTCTTCGCGATCTTCCCTCAGCTGGCCGGGCTGCGGTTCACCCATCGTTGGGCGGGGGTCATCGACACGACGTCCCGGTTCACCCCGTTCTTCGGGCGCACCCATGGCGGCCGGGTCGCCTACGCGGTCGGCTACACCGGGCTGGGGGTCGGCTCGTCGCGCTTCGGGGCCCGGGTTGCGCTCGACCTGCTCAGCGGCCGGGACACCGAACTCACTGGGCTGGGGATGGTCCGCCGCAAGCCGGTGCCGTTCCCGCCCGAGCCGATCCGGTATGCCGCCGTCCGCGCCACCCGTGCGTCCCTCGCCGCGCAGGACCGCACTGGAGAGCGCAACCTCTGGCTGCGGACCCTGGACCGGCTCGGCGTCGGCTTCGACAGCTGAACTGCCGGTGGCGGGTCGGGCCGGGCCGATTAACGGCAGGCCCCGGCCAGGCCGTAGGATGAGCGATGGCCTCCGGGCCGTTCGAACCATCGCAACACTCCCGCACCACCATTTCGCGCGTCCCTCGCCGTTGGCCCATGGCCCTCGGAGGCGCACCACAGCAGTCCGGTCGGCCACACGGCATACCGGCGGGGTGGGTCAGGACGCCAGGCAGGTATGCCGCACTCGCGCCCCCGGCGCGCAGCCCGCGGCCTACCGACGGAACTGACAACGACACATAGGAGAACACGGCATGGCCGTCGTCACCATGCGCCAGCTCCTCGAGAGCGGCGTCCACTTCGGGCACCAGACCCGCCGGTGGAATCCCAAGATGAAGCGCTTCATCATGACCGAGCGCAACGGGATCTACATCATCGACCTGCAGCAGTCGCTGACCCACATCAACGACGCCTACGAGTTCGTCAAGGAGACCGTGGCGCACGGCGGGTCGATCCTGTTCGTCGGCACCAAGAAGCAGGCCCAAGAGCCCGTGGCCGAGCAGGCCACCCGCGTGGGGATGCCCTACGTCAACCACCGCTGGCTCGGCGGCATGCTCACCAACTTCACGACGATCTCCAAGCGGTTGCAGCGCCTCAAGGAGCTCGAGGACATCGACTTCGACGACGTGGCCGGTTCGGGCCACACCAAGAAGGAGCTGCTCATCCTCAAGCGCGAGAAGGACAAGCTCGAGAAGACCCTGGGCGGCATCCGCACGATGTCCCGGGTCCCTTCCGCTGTCTGGATCGTCGACACCAAGAAGGAGCACCTCGCGGTCGACGAGGCCCGCAAGCTTGGCCTGCCGGTCATCGCGATCCTTGACACCAACTGTGACCCGGACGAGGTCGACTACAAGATCCCGGGCAACGACGACGCGATCCGTTCGGTGGCCCTGCTGACCCGAGTCATCGCCGACGCCGTCGCCGACGGTCTGGTGGCGCGGTCGAGCGTCCGCACCGGTGAGGCCGCTGAGGGCGTCGCCGCCGACGAGCCGCTGGCCGAGTGGGAGCGCGAGCTCTACGCCGAGGCCGAGGCCGCCGCGGCCGCCCCCGCCGCCGAGGCCGTCGAGGCTCCGGCTGCCGCCGAGACCCCGGCCGCCGAGGCTGCCGAGACTGTCGGCGACGAAGCCGCTGAGGCTGTTGCCGACGAGGCGCCCGCCGCCGAGGTCGCCGAGGTCGCCGAGGCCGCCGCCGACGAGGCGCAGGCCTGAGCCACCTGCCGGACCACACGGCATACCCATTCCCGACCGAAAACCCCAGAGAGAGTAACGATGGCGAATTTCACCGCCGCTGACATCAAGGCGCTGCGCGAGCAGACCGCCGCCGGAATGATGGACGTCAAGAAGGCCCTCGAAGAGGCCGATGGCGACATGGCCAAGGCCGCCGAGATCCTGCGGATCAAGGGCCTCAAGGGCGTCACCAAGCGTGAGGGCCGCTCGGCCTCCAACGGTTTGGTCGCCGCCAAGGCCGAGGCCGGCGTCGGCACCCTCGTCGAGGTCAACTGCGAGACCGACTTCGTCGCCAAGGGCGAGCGGTTCATCGCCCTGGCCGAGCAAGTCCTCGCCCAGGCCATCGCCACCGAGGCGACCGACGCCGAGGCGCTCGTCGCGAGCACCCTGCCCGACGGGCGCACCGTCGCCGAGTTGCTCATCGAAGGCAACGCGGCCACCGGCGAAAAGATCGAGGTCCGCCGCGTGGCCCGGGTGACCGGTGAGCGTGTCGTGGCCTACCTGCACAAGACCAGCCGTGACCTGCCCGCCCAGATCGGCGTCCTGCTGGCCACCAGCGGCGGCGACGAGGAGATCGCCCACGACGTCGCCATGCACGTCGCGGCCTTCTCCCCGACGGTGCTCGCACGTGCCGACGTCCCCGCCGACGTCGTCGCCAACGAGCAGCGGATCGCCGAGGCGACCGCCCGCGAGGAGGGCAAGCCCGAGGCCGCCCTGCCGCGGATCATCGAGGGCCGGGTCAACGGCTACTTCAAGGAGAACGTCCTGCTCGAGCAGGCCTTCGCCAAGGACCAGAAGAAGTCGGTCGCCCAGGTGCTCAAGGAAGCGGGCGCCGAGGCCACTGGCTTCGCCCGGTTCCGCGTCGGCAACTAACCGCGGGCGAGTCCAGCCCGCGCCACGCACCACCGCAACGCCGTATGCCGTCCGCCCACCTCGGGCGGGCGGCATACGTCGTCCGGGCCGGGTTTGCGGTTGTGGGAAGATCGGTTCACCGCCGAGCAGACCGACCCTGACAAGGAACGTGCCGATGACCGTGCCGGAGACCCCGACGCCGACCACAGCAGCAGCCGACCCTGCCTCGGGCGGTGAGCACCCGGCATACCCGAGGGTCTTGCTCAAGCTCTCCGGTGAGGTCTTCGGCGGCGGCAAGACGGGGGTCGACCCCGACGTCGTCAAACAGATCGCCGGGCAGATCGCGGCGGCGGTGGCTGACGGCATCCAGGTGTCGGTCGTGGTCGGTGGCGGCAACTTCTTCCGCGGCGCCGAGCTGCAGCAAAAGGGCATGGATCGCGCCCGCGCCGACTACATGGGCATGCTTGGCACGGTGATGAACTGCTTGGCCCTGCAGGACTTCCTCGAGAAGGCGGGAGTTCCGACCCGGGTGCAGACGGCGATCACGATGGCTCAGGTCGCCGAGGCCTACATCCCGTTGCGCGCCATCCGGCACATGGAGAAGGGCCGGGTTGTCATCTTCGGTGCTGGCGCCGGGATGCCGTTCTTCTCCACCGACACGGTCAGTGCGCAACGCGCCCTGGAGACCCACTGCGACCGCCTGCTCATCGCCAAGAGCGGCGTCGACGGCATCTACACCGCCGACCCCAAGGTCGACCCGTCGGCGACCAAGATCGAGGCGTTGACCTTCGCTGACGCGCTGGCCCGCGGCCTAAAGATCCTTGACGCCGCCGCCTTCGCCTTGTGCGCCGAAAACCGTCTCCCCATGCTCGTGTTCGGCATGGAGGGCGAGGGAAACATCACCCGCGCCCTGCGAGGTGAGAGGATCGGCACACTGGTGACCGCCGGATGACCCACGGGCAAGGAGCAGGACGACCGCGATGATCGACGAGACACTCTTCGAGGCCGAGGAGAAGATGGAGAAGGCCGTCGAGGTCGCCAAGGAGGACTTCGCCGGCATCCGCACCGGTCGGGCCAACCCGGGGATGTTCAACAAACTCCTCGTGGACTACTACGGCTCGCCGACCCCTATGCAGCAGCTGGCCTCGTTCCAGACGCCCGAGGCGCGGACGATCCTCATCAAGCCCTTCGACGCCAAGGCGATGCACGGCATCGAAAAGGCCATCCGCGACTCCGACCTCGGGGTCAACCCGAGCAACGACGGGGTTGTCATCCGGTGCATCCTGCCCGTGCTCACCGAAGACCGGCGCCGTGACTACATCAAGCTGGCCCACCACAAGGCCGAAGAGGCCCGGGTCTCGATCCGGAACGTCCGACGCAAGGCCAAAACCGACCTCGAGCACGCCATCAAGGACGGCGACATCGGCGAGGACGACGGGGTGCGAGCCGAGAAGGAGCTCGACCAGATGACCAAGAAGTACGTCGACACTGTCGATCACCTGCTCAAGGGCAAGGAGGCCGAGCTGCTCGAGGTGTGACGCCTCGACCCTCGGCGTCCCGATGAGCGCCTCCCAGCCCGTTCCGCAGGCCACCGAGCCGGAGAAGTCTTCACGCGCCGGCCGCAACCTCCCGGCCGCGATCGGCGTCGGCTTGCTGCTCGGCGCCCTCATCATCATCACGCACTTCTGGCACAAAGAGCTTTTCCTCGTGTTGGCCACTGCGTCGGTCTCGATCGGGTGTTGGGAGATCGCCCAGGCCATGCGCCGCAGAGGGATTCGCGTCCCCGTGTTTCCGGTGGTGCTCGGCTGTGTCGTCCAATTGTCCGCAGCGTTCTTCCTCGGCGAGGAGGCGCTGTTCGTCGCTTTCGCCCTCACCTGCGCGCTGGTGCTCATGTGGCGCGGCAGCGAGAACGTGGTCGGCGCGGCAGCCGACGTGGGCGCGGGCATCTTCATCGCGGCATACCCGGCCCTGCTGGCGGGGTTCGCCATGCTGCTGCTCGCGGCACCCGACGGCGCGTGGCGCAGTTTCACGTTCCTGTGCGTCACAGTGGCCAGTGACGTCGGCGGGTATGCCGTCGGCGTCCTCGCCGGGCGTCATCCGATGGCGCCGCGGATCAGTCCGAAGAAGACGTGGGAAGGCTTCGTCGGATCGTTCATCGGCTGCATCATCGTCGGCATCGTGTGCGTCACTCTCGGCCTGAACGGGCCCTGGTGGGTTGGCGCCATCGTTGGCCTTGTCACAGCGCCGGCTGCCACCCTGGGCGACCTGGTCGAGTCCGCCATCAAACGCGACCTCGGGATCAAAGACATGTCCAACATCCTCCCGGGCCACGGTGGCCTGATGGATCGGTTGGACTCGCTCATGGTTTCGGCCCCCGTCATCTGGGCGACCCTGACGATCCTCCTGCCGATCGCCCGGTGACCGAGTGAGGATGCCGCCCGACGAGGCCGGGGCCCTGCCTGCCGCGCGCCCCGCTCGCCGTCCCGCGCCGGGGGAGCTGACCTTCGAGGCTCCCCGCCGCAGTATGGCGCCCACCCACCTGGCCGACCTCGCCCCCAGTGAGCGCACGGCCGCCGTCGAGGCATTGGGCCACAAGGGGTTCCGGGCCAAGCAGTTAGCCGTGCACTATTTCGAGCGGCTCGTCGACAGCCCTGACGAGATGACCGACCTGCCCGTGGCGCAGCGCGACGGCCTCGTCGCGGGGATACTCCCCACCCTGCTCACCCCGGTGAAACACCTGGTCGCCGACGAAGGCCGCACGGTGAAGTCGGTCTGGCGGCTGCACGATGGGGCCTTGGTCGAGTCGGTGCTCATGCGCTACCCCGACCGGGTGACGATGTGCATCTCCAGCCAGGCCGGCTGCGGGATGAACTGTCCCTTCTGCGCGACCGGGCAGGGCGGGCTCACCCGCAACCTGTCCACCGCCGAGATCGTCGAACAGGTCGTCGCCGGTGCCCGGATGCTGCGGCGCGGTGAGGTGCCCGGCGGCGACCCGGAGGCCGAGCGCGACCGGCCACTGCGGGTGTCCAACGTCGTGTTCATGGGGATGGGGGAGGCCCTGGCCAACTACACGCGCGCGATCGGGGCGATCCGCCGGCTCACCGACCCCACCCCCGACGGTCTGGGGATGTCGGCCCGGGGCCTGACCATGTCGACGGTCGGGCTCGTCCCGGGGATCGACCGGCTGGCCGGCGAGGGCATCCCGGTCACCCTCGCCCTGTCGCTGCATGCGCCGGACGACGAGTTGCGGGACGAGCTGGTCCCGATCAACACCCGCTGGCGCGTCGACGAGGCGCTGGACGCGGCATACCGCTATTTCGAGGCGACCGGACGACGGGTCTCGATCGAATACGCCCTCATCCGGGACGTCAACGACCAGTCCTGGCGCGCCGACCTGCTGGGGGAGAAGCTCACCTCCCGCGGCCGTGGCTGGGTGCACGTCAACCCGATCCCGCTCAACCCCACGCCAGGCTCCCGCTGGACCGCCTCGCGCGCGGGCGTGCAGCAGCAGTTCGTCGAGCGGTTGCGGGCACACGGCATACCGACGACGGTCCGCGACACGCGCGGTCGCGAGATCGACGGCGCCTGCGGCCAGCTCGCCGCGACCGCCACCTGAGCTGCGAGCAACCCACCGGGTCGAAGGTCGCCCCGGCGGTTGGCTCGCCCCGCTAGATTCGGTATGCCGTCCGCTCACCTCCGCGGTCGGCCCCCGGTCCGGCGCTGGCGAGCCCGGGCCGGCGCCACGGCATACGGGAAGGACCCCCACATGCGCGCCCTGACCAAGGTGACGGCCGGACCCGGCCTGGAGCTGGTCGACCGACCGGAACCCACCTGCGGCCCCCTCGATGTCAAGGTGCGCGTCTTGCGCGCCGGGTTGTGCGGCACCGATCTGCATCTGGAGCAGTGGGACGACTGGGCTGCGTCGACGGTCACGGCGCCGATGGTCATCGGGCACGAGTTCTACGGCGAGATCGTGCAAGTGGGGGAGGACGTGCCGGTCGGCACTGCGGTGGCTGTCGGCGCGCGGGTGTCCGGTGAAGGACACATCGTCTGTGGACACTGTCGCAACTGCCGGGCCGGTCGGCGCCACGTGTGCATCAACACCATCGGGATCGGGGTCAACCGGGACGGAGCGTTCGCGGACTACATCGTGCTGCCGGCGACCAACGTCTGGGTGCAGCCCGACTCGATCGATCCCGACCTTGGCGCGATCTTCGACCCTTTGGGCAACGCGACCCACACCGCGCTGCAGTGGCCGCTGGTCGGCGAGGACGTGCTCATCACCGGAGCCGGTCCGATCGGGGTCATCGCGGCTGCCATCGCGCGGCACGCCGGGGCCAAGAACATCGTCGTCACCGACGTCTCGGACTATCGGCTGGCGCTGGCCAAAGGTGCGGGCGCGGACCTCACCGTCAATGTTGCGAGCACTCGGATCAAGGACGCCCAGCGGTCCCTGGGGATGCGCGAGGGCTTCGATGTCGGCCTGGAGATGTCGGGGGCGCCGTCGGCGGTGGCCGAGATGCTCGCGAACCTCAACCATGGCGGCAAGGTCGCCATGCTCGGGTTGCCCAAGGATCCTTACCCGATCGACTGGGGTCGGGTGATCACCCACATGATTACCCTCAAGGGGATCTATGGCCGGGAGATGTTCGAGACGTGGTATCTCATGTCGTCGATGCTGGCCAGTTCCGAGGTGTTCAAAGCGGCGGTGTCGTCGGTCATTACCCACCGCTTCCCGGCAGATCAGTGGGCGGACGGATTCGCCGCAGCGCGTTCGGGCGACTGCGGCAAGGTCGTCCTTGACTGGAGTTAACCAGCGGCTGTGGACTTATCGTCATTTGGCGGGCCAGCCGCTGCTGCGCCGTCTAGGATTCGCGCCGTGACCACCTCAGACGACCTCCTGGACGCCGCCCTCGCGGTCGTCGGTGTGACGGGGGTCTCCGGGCTGACGTTCGACGGGGTGGATGACCAGGCGAACGTCGAACCAGGCACGACGGCCGAGACGTTTGCGACCATGGAAGCCCTCATCGACGCCATGTTGGGCCGGATCATCACTCTCGATGGCGTGGCCTGGATGTCCAGCGGCGGGGAGCTCACTCCGACCTCGGTGGCCGAGTTCGCTGACCGGATGGCGAACCTGACGATCACTCAGGTGCACGTCTCGGCAGCCTCGACGATGGCCCGGTTCGCGCTCTTCTTCGGCAGCCCCCAGGTCATGACCCAGGGTCAAGCGGCCTTGCTGGACGTCATCGCGGTCATCCTCGACAGGATCGGCGTCCCGGAGCCCCAGGTGCGGGCCCGCCATGTCATCGATCTGGTGGGCGGCACCGCGTTGCACTACCTCACTGTTCGGCGCGGCGAACAGATCGTCCACAGCGAGCTTGCCGCAGCGTTCCGACGCCTCTTGCGCTGATCGTCCCCGCTGATCGACCCGTCCGCGGCCACGGCCACGGACCCTGCCATGAGAAGGTGAACCCGTGTACGGGTCTGTCAAAGACGAACTGGCCGCCACCCTCGGAGAGATCCAGGCCGCCGGGCTCTACAAACGTGAACGCCAGCTGACCACGCCCCAGTCGGCACACGTCGGGGTGGGGGCTGCGGCCGGAAGTGGCTCAAGTGCTCCGCCGAGCGTGCTCAACTTTTGCGCGAACAACTACTTGGGCTTGGCCGATCACCCAGCGGTGGTGGCCGCCGCCAAGGAGGCGCTGGACGAGTGGGGTTTCGGGATGGCGTCGGTGCGCTTCATTTGCGGCACCCAGACGCAGCACACCCTCCTAGAGGAGCGGCTCTCGGAGTTCCTCGGCACGGAGGCGACGATCCTCTACTCCTCGTGCTTTGACGCCAACGGCGGGGTGTTCGAGGTGCTCTTCGGCGAGGGTGACGCGATCATCTCCGACGAGCTCAACCACGCCTCGATCATCGACGGGGTGCGGCTGTCCAAGGCGGCTCGCTATCGCTACCGCAACGCGGACATGGCCGATCTGCGCGCCCAGTTGGAGGCGGCTCGCGCCGCCGGCGTCCATCGGGTCGTCATCGTCACCGACGGGGTCTTCTCCATGGACGGCTCCTACGCTCCGCTCCCAGCCATCTGCGACCTCGCCGACGAGTATGCCGCGATGGTCCTCGTCGACGACTCGCACGCCGTGGGCTTCGTCGGGGACGGTGGCCGTGGGACTCCTGAGATGTTCGGGGTGGCCGACCGGGTCGACATCATCACGGGGACCTTGGGTAAGGCGCTCGGCGGAGCCTCGGGCGGCTATGTTTCCAGCCACCGCGAGGTCGTCGATCTGCTGCGTCAGCGCTCGCGCCCTTATCTGTTCTCCAACTCAGTGGCCCCGTCGGTGGTGGCCGGGTCGTTGGCTGCCCTGGATCTCGTGGCGTCCTCTGGCGAGGCAAGGGCAGCGTTGCGGCGTAACAGCACCCTCTTCCGTGAGCTCATGACCGACGCCGGGTTTGACCTGCTTCCCGGTTCGCACCCGATCACGCCGGTGATGTTCCCCGGGGAGGACGGGGCGCGGCAGGCGACGATGATCGCCGACCACATGCTCGGCAACGGGGTCTATGTCATCGCGTTCTCGTTCCCCGTCGTCCCCAAGGGGAAGGCCCGGATCCGGGTCCAGCTCTCGGCGGCCCATTCCGAGGCCGACGTCCGAGCCTGCGTCGACGCCTTCGTGGCAGCTCGATCCGCCGTCGGCTGACCCCTCACCGCCAGCCCTCCCGCCGACCCCCAATTCCTCCCGCCGACCCCCAATTCCTCCCGCCGAGATTGACCTTGGCTGCAGGACACGCCGAGCTTTCCGGTCGCAACGTCAATCTCGGCGCACAGGGGAGGTGGCGCACAGGGGAGGTGGCGCACAGGGGAGGTGAGGCGAGGTCAGGGGAGGTCAGGGGAGCAGGATTGCCACGGCCTCGTCGACGGAATCCACCAGGTGCACCACATCGGCCATGGCACGCCCACCAGCCAAGGTCGTCACGAGGGGCCACGCGGGCAGCACGTCCTCCCAGTGCCGTCGCCCAACGAGCACCAGCGGCGGCAACCGACCCCCAGCACCGGCCATTCGCTCGTAGTAGAGCCGCGTCGCCCCCTGGAAGATCTCTTGTACCGTCCCCGCAGCCCCCGGGAGCACGACCGTCCCCGCCGTGCATCGCGCCAGCAGCCCGTCCTCGCGCAACGCGTTGGAGAAGTATTTCGCGATCCCCTGACCGAACACGTTGGGTGGCTCGTGCCCGTAGAACCAGGTCGGGATCCCGACCGTCCGCAGCGCGGCCCCACCCAGCGCATCGCTGTCCGGTCGCCGGCCGAGTTGGTCACGCACATTCAGCCCCGCCGTCGCCCACGCACCGATGTCCGACCGATAGGACGGCATCTGAGCGAGCGCGCCGACGGCAGCCACCAGGTCGGTGCGGGTCGCGGCATACGCCCCCAGGTTGGCGGCCTCCATCGCGCCGGGACCGCCACCGGTTGCAACCACACACCCGCCCTCGGCGAGGGCGTGACCGAGCCGGGCGGCGGCGACATAGACCCGGCTGCCGCGTTGCGCCTCGTGGCCGCCCATGACTCCGACGACCGGAAGCCCCTCGAGCACGTCGTCGAGGGTGTCCGACATCGACTCGTCGTGGATGGCCCGCAGCATCGTCACGTAGGCGTCGCGTCCTGAGCGTCGGTCCAAGGTCCATGCGTACGCCAAGGCATCGGGGGTGCCCGCATAGCCGAGCGGGCCGGACAGGCCGGCATACAACTCGTCCGGCGTGTAGAGCCGAGCCCGGTAGACCTCCACCGGAGCCTTCGGGTCGGTCGGGAACACGATCGCACCGTGCTGGATCAGGTGCAGGGTCAACGCCGGCGTGAGCCGACCACCCAGCACGACCAGATCTGTGACGTCGGTCCGGCTCAGCAACTGCTCCTGAACCGCGTGCAGATCCAGATCCTGCAGCCGGACACCGCCCAGGGCATCGCCGCGCGCCAACAAGGCCCGCAGCGTCTCCAGGCGGTCGATCTCCACGGGGGCACTCTGCCAGAGGGGCCGCGCGGACACGACCGTTCGGCGCAGGTGGGCGCGTCCCGGGCGCAAAGGACTGTGGCCCGGTCCGGCTCGCGGTGGCGCGCGGACGGCATACGGGGCACCCTCTTGACCCATGAGCACTGGCGCCTACTCTTCCGCGTATGCCGCGAGCCTGGCCGACCCGACCGCCTTCTGGGGTGAGGCCGCCAAGGACATCGACTGGATCACGCCGCCGTCCACCGTTCTCGATGACAGCCGCCCGCCGTTCTACCGGTGGTTCCCCGACGGGACGCTGAACACCTGCTACAACGCGGTCGACCGGCACGTCGCGGGCGGGCGCGCCGACCAGGTCGCCATGCATTACGACTCACCGGTGACGGGCCGCAAGGAGTCCTTCACGTATGCCGACCTGCTGGGTCACGTCCGCCGGCTCGCCGGGGCGCTGGCCGGGGCTGGTGTCGGCAAGGGCGACCGGGTGCTCGTCTATATGCCGATGGTGCCCGAGGCCGCGTTCGCCATGCTGGCCTGCGCCCGGATCGGGGCGATCCACTCGGTGGTGTTCGGCGGGTTCGCGCCGGCCGAGGTCGCGGCCCGGATCGACGATGCCAAGCCCAAGCTCATCCTCACCGCCTCCTGCGGCATCGAGCCCAGCCGCGTGGTGCCCTATCAGCCGTTCCTCGCCGAGGGCATCGCCCGCTCCGAGCACAAGCCGGACAAGGTTGTGCTCTTGCAACGGGAGCAAGCGCCGGCCGAGGTGCTCGACGGCTGGGTGGACTGGCAAGAGTTCATCGGCTCGCCGGCCGGTGACGCCGGTGCCGACTGTGTCGAGGTTGCCGCGACCGACCCGCTCTACATCCTCTACACCTCCGGGACGACCGGGAAGCCCAAGGGCATCTACCGCGACAACGGTGGCCACGCGGTTGCGTTGCGCTGGTCGATGCGCAACATCTACAACGTCGAGCCGGGCGAGACGATGTTCACGGCCAGCGACGTCGGCTGGGTCGTCGGGCACTCCTACATCGTCTATGCCCCCCTGCTCACTGGCGCGACGACGATCCTTTACGAAGGCAAGCCGGTCGGGACCCCGGACGCGGGCGCGTTCTGGCGGATCATCGCCGAATATGGTGCGGTGACGATGTTCACGGCCCCTACGGCCTTCCGAGCCATCAAGAAGGAAGACCCCGAGGCGACCAAGCTGGCCGGCCACGACCTGTCGCACTTCCGCCAGCTGTTCCTCGCGGGGGAGCGGCTCGACCCGGACACCTATCACTGGGCGACCGACCGACTGGCCAAGCCGGTCATCGACAACTGGTGGCAGACCGAGACCGGCTGGCCCATCGCGGCCAACTGCGTCGGGCTGGAGCGGCTGCCGATCAAGGCGGGCTCACCGTCCGTGGCCGTGCCGGGCTATGACGTGCAGGTCCTCGACCCGATCGGCGACCAACTGCCGGCCAACACCGAGGGCGCCATCGCGATCAAGCTCCCCTTGCCACCGGGGACGTTCCCGACGCTGTGGCAGGACGACGAGCGCTACGTCTCGTCCTACCTGTCGGCCTACCCCGGCTACTACCTCACCGGGGACGGTGGATTCATCGACGAGGACGGCTACATCTACGTCATGGGCCGCACCGACGACGTCCTCAACGTCGCCGGCCACCGCCTGTCGACCGGCTCGATCGAAGCGGCCCTGGCCGGCCACCCGGCCGTCGCCGAGTGTGCCGTGATCGGCGTGCACGACGACTTCAAGGGCCAGATCCCCCGGGCTCTCGTCGTCGTCAAGTCCGGCGTCGATGTCGAGGCCGATGGCGAGCGGATCCGCAAAGAGCTCGTCGAGCGGGTCCGCAGCGAGGTCGGCGCCGTCGCGTCACTGCGTCAGGTCGACATCGTCGCGGCTCTGCCCAAGACCCGATCGGGCAAGATCCTGCGCAAGACGATGCGCGAGATCGCCGACGGCCACACGCCCGCCGTGCCCGCGACGATCGAGGATGCCGGAGTGCTGGACCGGCTCGCCCCGGTGCTGCGCCCGCAAGGGTAGGTGAGCGGGCGGCATACCAGCCCGCACGTGGGACCACCCCACGGACGGGTATGCCGCCCTCCCGCCCGCAATGTCACGATGCCTAGGTGCTCGGTGCGCTGCAGGGCTTTTCGACGATCTCGGCGGTCGTCGCCGTCGGGTTCGTGCTCGCCCATGTCGGAGTGCTCGGGCTGGAGGCCCGCAAGATCCTCGCCGACGTCGCGTTCTTCGTCGCCTCGCCCGCGCTGCTGCTCGTCGTGCTGTCGCGGGCGCCGGTGGGTGAGGTGGTGTCGTCCGGGTTGGTCGTCGCCGTTGTGTCGTCGGTGGTGGTGCTGGCGGTTGCTGCTGGGGTGGCCCGTTGGCGATGGGGGATGGGGCTGGGCGACACGGTCATGGCCGGTTTGTGTGCGGGCTACGTCAACTCCGGCAACCTCGGCCTGCCCATCGCGCTCTACGTCCTGGGCAACATCACGTATGCCGCCCCCGTCTTGCTCTACCAGCTGCTTATCCTCACGCCGGTGAGCATGACCGTGCTGGACTCGCAACTGCCAGGGGCCAGGGCGGGGCTGCTGGCTCGACTGGCTGGGTTGTTGCGCAATCCGATCACGGTCGGCGCGCTCCTCGGGCTGGTCCTGTCGGTCACGCACGTGACCCTGCCCCCAGTGCTGCTCGACCCGATCACCCTCATCGGCAACCTCGCGGTGCCGTGCATGCTCATCGCTTTCGGTGTGGCGTTGCGGTTGGGTCAACGGCCGGGCGAAGACGTGGAGCGGGTGGCGACGTTGACCGGGCTCAAACTGGTCGGGCAGCCGGTGGTCGCTGCTGCCCTGGGTGCTGCGCTCGGGCTGCGGGGCCACGAGCTATTTGTGGTCGTGGTGATGGCGGCGTTGCCGACGGCCCAGAACATCTTCACCTACTCGCTTCGCTACGACCGGGGCGTCTATCTCACCCGCGACACCATCTTCATCACGACTCTCGCGTCGGCGCCCGTGATCCTGCTCGCCGCCCTGATCTTCCGAGGCGCCTGAGGCCTCTGACGAGCAGTTGCGGGCTCGACGTCCACCCGGGTCACTCGATTTCGTCACACCCGCCGACGGTTTCGGGGTCTGGAGGGCGGGATTGTTCCGATTTCGTCACACTCGCCGATGACTTCAGCCAATCACGACCCGGAACTGCCCGAGTTCCTCACACCCGCCGACGATCTCATCAGTGCCTGGCCCATCCGCCTGACGGGAGGTGAGCGGAATCGACGCTCTGGCGTCTATTCCTCTCACCCGAGCGGACGTGGTCGACGGACGGACCCGACGCGGCCCGAACGTGCCGGACCGCCACCGCCGCCCAGCGTCAGTGACCGGTCAAGGCGGACAAAGCCCGGCCGAGCACCGCCTCGCGCCCGGTCAGCGACTCCTCGACGTCGGCCCACCCGGCCACCCGCAGGCCCGCGTTGACCCCCAGCCAGCGCACCGGTTCGGGCTCCCAGGCGGGCGAAACGTGCCCGACCCAGGGCAACCGGGTCAGCGCAGAGGCCCGCCCCAGCACCAGGTCCGCCAGCGTCCGACCGGCGAGGTTGCTCGCCGCCACCCCGTCCCCGACATAGCCACCGGCCCACCCCAACCGAGCCACCGGGTCATAGCCCACGGCCGGATGCCAGTCCCGCGCGATCCCGAGTGGCCCGCCCCAACGATGCGAGACGGCATACCCCTCGAGCACGGGGAACAACTCGTGCAAGGTGCGTTCCAGCTCCGCGAAAACACTTGGCTCGGAATCGAACTCGGGCCGGATCGACGACCCCCAGTGATAGGGCGCGCCGCGCCCCCCGAAGGCGATTCGGTCGTCTGCGGTCCGCTGGCCATAGACGATGACGTGCCGGTGATCGGCGAAGGTCTCGCGCCCGGCCAGCCCGATCTCGTCCCACACCCGCGCAGACAGCGGCTCGGTCGCGATCATCAGCGAATAGACCGGCGCCACCCGGCGACGCAGCCCGGCCAACCGTGCCGTCCATGCCTCGGTCGCCCGGATCGTATGCCGGGTCCGCACCACCGCGCCCGACTCCAGCACGACTCGTCCCGGCGACGCAGACGCCACCCGGGCACCCTCGACAATGATCCCGCCGCGCGAATCCACTACAGCCGCAAGCCCATCCACGAGTGCCCTCGGGTGGACCCGCGCACAGTTCGGGTTGTAGGTGGCCCCCAGCAACCCGGTCATCCGGACCCGTTCACGTGCCGCCGGCAGGTCGAGCCACACGGTGCCATCGCCCCACTGTGCGCCGGCGGCGGCATACGCCCGCGCCCGCTCGACCTGAGCAGGAGTCCGCGCGCCGAGGACGACGCCCCCGTGGTGGAACCCGCAGTCGATGCCCTCTGCCGCCGCGACCCGGCCGACCTCAGCCACTGTCTCGCGCAGCGCCGCGCCCATGGATCGCGCTGCAGCGTCCCCGGATTCGCGGGCCAGGGTCGCCGCCGACACCGGCCACAATGCCGAGACCCACCCACCGTTGCGCCCGCTGGCGCCGAACCCGATGTGCTCGGCCTCCAGGACCACCACCGACAGCGACGGGTCCAGCCCGAGCAGGTAGTAGGCCGTCCACAGTCCCGTGTAGCCACCGCCCACGATGGCGACGTCAACCTCGGACGGCGGCGACGCGGCATACCTCACCGCGGTGCTCGCGGCCCCGGGAGGCGACGGTACGCCGTCCTCCCACCACAGCGGCCGGCTCACAGGTGCGCTTCGGCGCCTTCCAACACCGAGCGAAGCTTGGCGGCAATGTCGTCGAACTCGGTCTGGCCGATGATGAGCGGGGGAGCGAGCTGGATGACGGGGTCGCCTCGGTCGTCGGCCCGGCAGTAGATGCCGGAGTCGAACAACGCCTTGGACAGATAGCCGCGCAGCAGACGCTCGCACTCGCCGTCGTCGAAGGTCTCGCGGGTCGCCTTGTCTTTGACCAGTTCGATGCCGTAGAAGAAGCCCTCGCCGCGGACGTCGCCGACGATCGGGATGTCCAGCAGCCCCTCCAACGCGGCGCGGAACGCGGGGGCCGTCTCACGGACGTGTTCGTTGATGCCCTCGCGCTCGAAGATGTCGAGGTTGGCCATCGCGATCGCGCACGAAATCGGGTGTCCACCAAAGGTATAGCCGTGGGGGAAGTAGGTGAGCCCATGCCGGAACGGCTCGAAGATCCGGTCGCTGACGATCATGCAGCCCAGCGGCGCATACCCCGACGTCACGCCCTTGGCGGTCGTGATGATGTCCGGGACATAGCCCAACTGGTTGCACGCGAAGTAGTCGCCGATCCGTCCGAACGCACAGATCGTCTCGTCGGAGACCAGGAGCACGTCGTATTCGTCGCAGATCTCGCGGACCCGGTCGAAGTAGCCGGGCGGCGGCGGGAAGCACCCGCCGGAGTTCTGCACCGGCTCAAGGAAGACCGCAGCGACCGTCTCCGGACCCTCGAACTCGATCGCTTCGGCGATCCGGTTGGCGGCCCACAGCCCGAAGGCTTTCGGGTCGTCGCGCAGGTGCTCCGGTGCCCGATAGAGGTTGGTGTTGGGCACCTTGTGACCACCGGGCACCAGCGGCTCGAACACCGCCTTGGCAGCCGGTATGCCGGTGATGGACAGGGCTCCCTGAGGGGTTCCGTGGTAGGCGATGTTGCGGCTGATGACCTTGGTCTTCATCGGTTTCCCGACGAGCTTGTAGTACTGCTTGGCCAGCTTCCAGGCCGACTCGACCGCCTCGCCGCCACCGGTGGTGAAGAAGACCCGGTTGAGGTCGCCCGGCGCGTAGTGGGCCAGCCGCTCGGCCAACTCGATGGCCCGCGGGTGGGCGTAGGACCACAGCGGGAAGTAGGCGATCTTCTTGAACTGCTCCATCGCTGCGTCGGCAAGCTCCGCCCGACCGTGCCCGACCTGGACGGTGAACAAGCCCGCCAACCCGTCGAGGTACTTGTTGCCGCGGTCGTCCCAGATGTAGGCGCCCTCGCCCTTGACGATGAGCGGCACGTTGTGCGCGCCCCCGTGGCCCTCGAAGACCGAGTGCCGGGTGAAGTGCATCCACAGGTGGTCGCGGGCGGCTTCCGAATAGAGCTTGCCCGTCCTGGTGTGGTAGTCGGAGCTGGGTTCCCAGATCTCGGACGGGTAGATCGTCATCGTGTACCCCAGTTGTAGTGCTGTTTGTTGAGCTCCAAGTAGACGAACGTCTCCGTGGCGGCAACGCCCGGCAGGCTCCGGATGCGTTGTGAGATCACCTCGAGCAGATGGGCGTCGTCCTCGCAGACCACCTCGGCGAGCACGTCGAAACTCCCGGCAGTTGTCACGACGTAGTCGACCTCGGGGATCTCGCTGATCGCCTCGGCGACTGGAGCGATGTCGCCCCGGACCTTGATGCCGACCATCGCCTGGCGCAAGAAGCCGACATGGAGGGGGTCGGTCACGGCGACGATCTGGACGACTCCGCCGTCGATGAGCTTCTGGACCCGCTGGCGCACCGCGGCCTCGGACAGGCCCACGGCAGCGGCAATCGCGGCATACGAGCGCCGACCGTCCTCCTGCAACTGCTCGATGATGGCCTTGGCGGTCGCGTCCAGCACCTGGCGCTGTCGCCCACGGGCGGGGCGTCTGGAGGCTGGCGAAGTCATGGGGTCAGATGGTGCCCGGCGCAGCCCCCGGTTGGCAAGGGGATAGTCCATCCGATCCTTCGGAATCTGTCGTCCGCAGCCCATCGAAGCGCAGAATCGCAAACTCGGGATGGGCCGGCACTACCGAAAAGGTCGCCGGGCGGCTACATTGCCCGAAACCGCGTCCGGGACCGGGAACCGGACGGCGAGCTCAACGGAGGAACTCATGTCGGACTCCCCACGCGTGCTGCGCAACCACATCGGAGGGCAGTTCGTCGACGCGACGACAGATGCCCGCAGTGACGTCGTCAACCCTGCCACCGGCAAGGTGGTCGCCTCGGCTGCGGTCTCCGGGCAGGAGGACGTCGACCGGGCGTATGCCGCGGCCTCCAGTGCGTTCGGCGAGTGGGGCCGCACGACGCCGCGCGAGCGCCAGGAGGCACTGCTGAAGTTCGCCGCCGCCGTCGAGGCGCGGGCGGACGACTTCGTGCGGCTGGAGGGTGAAAACACCGGCAAGCCCAACGCCCTCACCGCCAGCGAGGAGGTGCCGCCGATGCTCGACCAGATCCGGTTCTTCGCCGGCGCGGCGCGCGTCCTGGAAGGCCGGTCGACGGGCGAGTACATGCGTGGCCACACCTCGTGGATCCGGCGCGAACCCATCGGGGTCATCGGCCAGGTCACCCCGTGGAACTACCCGATGATGATGGCGATCTGGAAGATTGCCCCCGCGCTGGCGGCAGGCAACTCCGTCGTCCTCAAGCCAAGTGACACGACGCCCGAGACCACGCTGCTGCTGGCCGAGTTGGCCGCTGACTGCTTCCCGGCGGGGACCTTCAACGTCGTGACGGGCGACCGTGACACGGGGCGCATGGTGGTCTCGCACCCGCGGGCCGACATGGTCGCCATCACTGGCTCGGTGCGGGCCGGCTCGCAGGTGGCCGCGGCTGCAGCCGAAGGCCTCAAGCGCGTGCATCTTGAACTCGGTGGCAAGGCGCCGGTCGTCGTCTTCGACGACGCCGACCTCGACGCTGCCGTCGAAGGCATCGCGATCGCGGGCTACTTCAACGCCGGCCAGGATTGCACGGCCGCCACCCGGGTGCTGGCCGGCCCGCGGATCTACGACGATTTCGTCGCAGCCCTCGGAGAGTATGCCGCGAACTCGGCGAAGGTGGGCATGCCCGACGACGAGGACGCCCTCTTCGGCCCGGTCAACAACCCCGCCCAGTTGGAGCGGGTCACCGGGTTCATCGACCGGGTCCCGGCGCACGCCTCGGTGGTCGCCGGTGGGACTCGGGTCACGGAGCTGGGTGACGGCTACTTCATCGCTCCGACCGTGTTGGCCGGGCTGCGCCAGGACGACGAGCACATCCAGAACGAGATCTTCGGTCCGGTCATCACGGTCCAGCGCTTCTCCGACGAGGACGAGGCGATTCGATGGGCCAACGGAGTCGATTACGGGCTGGCCTCGTCGGTGTGGACCAAGGACTTCGGCCGAGCGATGCGGATGTCGCGTGCGCTGGACTTCGGCTGCGTGTGGATCAACACCCACATCCCGATCGTGGCCGAGATGCCGCACGGGGGTTACAAGAACAGCGGCTATGGCAAGGACCTGTCGATGTACGGGCTCGAGGATTACACGCGGATCAAGCACGTCATGGCCAACATCGAGGCCTGAGCCACCACACTCGCCACCCACAGCGCCGTCCGGGGGGATGGCGCACGAACGACCCGGGCCACGCCAACACGGTCCTCCCGGGTCCGAAAGGACCACCATGAGTCGACGCTATCCGCAGGACCCGACGGCCCGACGTCTCGCGTCGATGGCCGGGTCACCATTCACCCGACGCTCGCTCCTGACCGGGGTCGGCCTCGGCGCCCTGGGTGCCGGACTGAGCGCGTGTGCCCCGCCCCTGCCGCCGTGGGGCAACGGACCCGCCCCCACAGCGACGGGGACGGCGACTGCTGCGGCTGCCGCACCGTCGACCCAACTGCCTACGGACAGGTCCGCGACCGACAAGACGGTGGCCTGGGCCAACTGGACGGCATACCTGGACTACGACGAGGAGAAGAAGAACTATCCGACCCTTGAGGCCTTCATCAAGGAGTCCGGCATCAAGGCCAGTTACGCGGAGGACATCGACGACAACGACTCCTATGTGGCCAAGATCAAGCCCCAGTTGCAAGCGAGTCCTCGTCAGGACATCAACCGAGACATCTTCACCCTGACCGACTGGATGGCCAACCGGGTCATCCGGGACGGCCTCGTGCAGCCCCTTGATCTCATCCGTATGCCGCACGCGGCCAACTTGCGGGAATCCCTCAAAGACGTGTCCTTCGACCCAGGCCGAAAGCATTCGCTCACCTGGCAGAGCGGCTTCGCCGGCATCGGCTACGACAAGAGCAAGGTCGGCCGCGACCTCAAGAGCCTTTCCGACCTGTGGGCACCGGATCTCAAGGGCAAGGTCACGGTGTTGTCCGAGATGCGCGACACAGTGGGACTCATCATGCAGCAGCAGGGTGTCGACATCACCGGCAAGTTCACCAAGGACCAGGTCGCCGCAGCGATGGACGAGGTGAGCAAGCGCATCGCTGACGGCAACATCCGCCGGGTCAAGGGCAACGCCTACATGGAGGACCTCAAGAGCGGCAATGCCATTGCTGGCATCGTCTGGAGCGGTGACCTGTTCGTCTTGCGCGCGGAGACCGAGAACGAGAACTGGGAGTTCGTCATCCCGGACTCCGGCGGCACCCTCTGGAGCGACAACATGATGATTCCCATCACGTCGACGCACCGGCGCAATGCCATGGCCCTCATGGACTACTACTACCGGCCCGACGTCGCGGCGCAAGTGGCGGCATACGTCAACTATGTCTGCCCCGTGGAAGGCGCCCAGGAGGAGATGAAGAAGATCGATCCCGAACTGGCCGAGAGCCCGTTCATCTTCCCGTCCGAAAGCTGGATCAAGGAACACAAGGTGCAAGGCTTCCGGGCCTTGGACGCCCAAGAAGACGCCGACTACTCGGCGATGTGGGCAAAGGTGGTGGGGAACTGATGGCCGGTTTCCGCGAGGCGCAGGGCGATCTCGTCCTGGAGAACGTCACCAAGAGCTTTACCACCTTCACTGCCGTCGACGACTTGTCTCTGACCGTGCCCCGCGGGTCTTTCTTTGCCCTCCTGGGCCCGTCCGGCTGCGGGAAGACCACAACGTTGCGGATGGTTGCCGGGCTCGAACAGCCGACGTCCGGCACGATCAGGATCGGTAACACCGACCTCACTGGGTCTCGGCCCTACGAGCGTCCGGTCAACACCGTCTTTCAGTCCTACGCACTGTTCCCACACCTGAGCGTCCGGGACAACGTCGCCTTCGGTCCCAAGCGTCGCGGTGTCAAGGACGCCCTCGCGCAGGCCGACGCCACGCTCTCGCTCGTCCAACTGACCCACCTGGCCGGGCGCAAACCCACCCAACTATCCGGCGGCCAGCAGCAGCGCGTCGCAGTGGCTCGTGCCCTGGTCAACCACCCCGAGGTTCTCCTGCTCGATGAGCCGTTGGGCGCGTTGGACCTCAAGCTCCGCCGAGAGATGCAAGTGGAGCTCAAGCGGATCCAGACCGAGGTCGGCCTGACCTTCGTGCACGTCACCCACGACCAGGAGGAGGCCATGACGATGGCCGACACGGTCGCGGTGATGAACCTGGGCAAGATCGAACAGATGGGGGCCCCGGATGTCCTCTACGACCTGCCCCGGACCAAGTTCGTCGCAAACTTCCTGGGCCAGTCCAACTTGATGTCCGGGCACGTCGATGACACCGACGGAGACAACGTCGTCGTCTCCACCGCCCAGCACAAATTGCGCCTGCGCAAGAGCCGCGCGGCGGCGGGCAGTGGGGACATCGCCTTCGGCGTCCGACCCGAGAAGACGCGGATCCACAACGCCGACCCCGGCCCCGCAGCGGCCGGCAACAGCATCGGCCCAGGCACCCTCGTGGACGTCTCGTTCACCGGGGTTGCGACGCAATACCTCGTCGACGTCCCCGAGGCGGGCCGGTGGGCGGTCTACGAGCAGAATCTCGACCTGGAGCGCATCGACAGCCGCCCGGGTGACACCGTGTGGATCAGCTGGGATCCGGGACACGCATTCGGGGTGCGCCCGTGAGTGCCCTGGCCCACATCGGCGGGAGCACCAGCGGCTCCGCCCCCGCCGCCCAACCCACGCCCACCAAACGCGGCAAGGTCGCCTATCTGCTCCTGCTGCCGGGTGTGCTGTGGCTCATCGTGTTCTTCGTCGTTCCGCTGGTTCAGTTGTTCACGGTCTCGCTGCAGTCCAAGTTCCCGGGCTACCCCGGTTACTACTACCGCGATGTCAACTTCGGCAACTACCTCACGGCGGTCGTCGACTACTGGCCGCACTTCGCGCGGTCATTGTTGTATGCCGGCCTCGCCACGCTGCTGGCCTTCATCTTGGCCTACCCGTTGGCCTACGCCATGGCCTTCAAAGCAGGCAAGTGGCGCGGCGTGATGATGATCTGTGTCATCGCCCCGTTCTTCACGTCGTTCATCCTGCGGACCATTGCCTGGCGGCAGATCCTTTCCGATGACGGGTGGATCGCCTCTGCCCTCAACGCGCTCCACCTGCTGCCCGGAGGACACATCACCGAGACCTGGGTTGCGGTCGTCGCGGGTCTGACCTACAACTTCCTGCCGTTCATGGTCCTGCCCATCTATGCCTCGTTGGAACGGGCCGACCCGAAGATCATCGAGGCCGGGGGAGACCTTTACGCCAACGGGTTGACCACCTTCCGAACGGTCACCCTGCCGATGTCCATGCCAGGTGTGCTTGCTGGCACACTGCTGACCTTCATCCCAGCGGCCGGTGACTACGTCAACGCCGAGCTGCTCGGATCGGACATCTCGACGAAGATGGTCGGCAACGGGATCGAGAGCCAGTTCTTCCGAGTCGTCGACGGCTATCCGACGGCAGCTGCCCTCAGCTTCACGCTCATGGCGGCCATCCTGGCCCTGGTCTTCCTCTACGTGCGCAAGTACGGGACGGAGGAGCTGCTGTGAGCACCAGCCAACGCCTGCGGTTCTGGATCGCCAACCGATTCGTCATGATCGTGGCCATCCTGGTGCTGGTCTACCTCTTCCTGCCGGTCGCCTACACGTTCGTCTTCTCGTTCAACAACTACAAGAAGTCCAACATCCAGTGGAACCCGGAGGGTTCACCCACCCTCGATCACTGGAAGAACCCGTTCGGGCCACCCGGAATCAAGGACGCCCTCCTCACCTCGCTCGGGGTGGGGGCTATCGCCACCCTGGTGGCCACCGTCTTGGGGACTCTGTTGGCCTTCGCCTTGGTCCGGCACGACTTCCGCGGCAAGGGCGCCGGCAACATCCTCGTGTTCGTCCCGATGGCCACGCCGGAGATCGTCCTGGGCGCCTCGTTGCTGACGATCTTCGTCCAGGGCTTCAATCAAGTGGGCCTCACGCTGGGGTTCTGGACGATCGTCATCGCGCACATCATGTTCTGCCTCAGTTTCGTCGTCGTCACCGTCAAGGCCAGACTGCAAAGCCTCGATCCACGCCTGGAAGAGGCCGCCCAGGACCTGTATGCCGGCCCGGGAGGCACCTTTTGGCGGGTCACCTTCCCGCTCGTGCTGCCCGGTATCGTCTCGGCTGCGCTGTTGTCCTTCTCGCTGTCCTTCGACGATTTCATCATCACCAACTTCGTGTCCGGTGACGCGACGACATTCCCCAAGTTCGTCTACGTCTCCTATCTGCGGGGCATCCCTGCCGAGGCCAACGTCATCGGCTTCTCCCTCTTCGTCATTGCCGTCCTGCTGGTCATCGCCGGGCAGGTCGTTGGATCTCGACGCCGCTCGCCGGCGTAAGGAGTTCGATAGCTCGTGCGGATCCTCATGGTCGGGGCCGGGGGAGTCGGCGACGCCGCCGCCCGGATCGCCGTCGAACGGGACTTCTTCCAGACGCTTGTCGTGGCCGACTACGACCTGGGCCGGGCCCAGGCCACGGTCGCTGCGGCGAGCGCCCGGCGACCCGGGGAGAGCCGGTTGGTGGCGGCATACGTCGACGCGTCCGATGCCGACGCGGTGGCGAGTCTGGCGCGGGAGCACCGGATCACGCACGTCTTCAACGCGGTCGACCCTCGTTTCGTCATGCCGATCTTCACCGGCGCACGGGCGGCCGGTGCTCACTACCTCGACATGGCGATGTCGCTCTCCCGTCCCCATCCGCAGCGTCCCCACGAGCTCACCGGGGTGATGCTCGGCGACGAGCAGTTCGCCCAGGCCGCCGACTGGGAGCGGGATGAGCTGCTTGCGCTCGTGGGCATCGGCATCGAACCGGGGTTGTCCGACGTCTTCGCCCGGTATGCCGCCGACCACCTGTTCGCCTCGATCGACGAGCTCGGCACCCGCGACGGGGCCAACCTCGTCATCCGCGACGAGTCGGGCAAGGAGGTCTTCGCGCCGGGCTTCTCGATGTGGACGATCATCGAGGAGTGCCTCAACCCACCGGTCGTGTGGGAGAAGGACCGCGGCTGGTTCACCCTGGCCCCGTTCAGCGAGCCGGAGATCTTCGACTTCCCCGAAGGGATCGGACCGGTCGAGTGCGTCCACGTCGAGCATGAGGAAGTCCTCCTCATGCCGCGCTGGGTCGACGCTCGGCGGGTGACGTTCAAGTACGGCCTCGGCGAGCAGATGATCACCATCCTGCGCACCCTCAACGACCTCGGCCTGGACCGCACCGACACGATCCGGGTCAAGGGGGTCGAGGTGTCGCCGCGCGACGTCGTCGCGGCCTGCCTGCCCGACCCGGCGACCATCGGGCCCCGGATGACCGGCAAGACCTGTGCCGGGCTGTGGGTGACCGGCACCGGCACGGACGGGGAACCACGGGAGGTCTACCTCTACCACGTCGTCGACAATGAGTGGTCGATGCGCGAATACGGCGCCCAGTGCGTCGTCTGGCAGACGGCGGTCAACCCGATCGTCGCCCTGGAGCTGCTCGCCACCGGAGTGTGGTCGGGCAGCGGTGTCCTGGGCCCCGAAGCATTCGACGCCGTGCCCTTCCTTGAGTTGCTCGCCGCCCCGAAGCCGACCGGCTTCGGGTCCCCGTGGGCCATGCAGGACCGGACCCCGGCCGGCGCGCCCTCCTAGGATCAGGATCATGAGCCGCTACGGCGCGCAGTTCGGGCCGGACGTCACCTTCCTCGGGGTCCCCGCGTGCGACCTCGACGACGAGAGCACGTATGCCGCAGCCGACGTCGTCATCCTCGGCGCGCCGTTCGACGGAGGCACCTCGCATCGGCCGGGGACCCGCTTCGGCCCCATGGCGATCCGCACCACCGACTACCTCGCGCACGACGGGTCGCGGCCCTCGCTGGCCCTGCGGGTCGACGGACTGCGCGACCTGACCGTCGTGGACGCCGGAGACGTGGAGCTGCCCACTGGCGACATCGTGACCGCCCTCGGGCGGATCGAAGCGGCCGTGGAAAAGATCGCCCGATCAGGAGCGATCCCACTCGTGCTCGGCGGCGACCACTCGATCGCCTACCCCGACGCCAAGGGCGTCGCCAACGTCCTGGGTCACGGTCGCGTGTCGATGATCCACTTCGACGCTCACGCCGACACCGGCGACATCGAGTTCGGCTCGCTATGGGGGCACGGCCAACCGATGCGTCGGCTCATCGAGTCGGGTGCCCTGCGCGGCGACCGGTTCCTGCAGGTCGGGCTGCGCGGCTATTGGCCCGGCCCGGAGACGCTGGACTGGATGGCCGCTCAACGGATGCGGTCCTACGAGATGACTGAGATCGTCCACCGAGGTCTCACCCCGTGCCTTACCGAGGCGTTCGGCATCGCAACCGACGAATGCGACGGCGTCTTCCTCTCGGTCGACATCGACGTCTGCGACCCCGGCCACGCCCCAGGCACCGGCACCCCGGAGCCCGGCGGGCTCAGCGCCCGCGAACTGCTCGACTCGGTCCGGCGGATCTGCCTCGAACTGCCCGTCGTCGGCATCGACGTGGTCGAGGTGAGCCCGCCCTACGACCACGCCGACATCACCGCAGCCCTGGCCAATCGCGTTGTCCTGGAAGCATTGTCCGCGATCGCGCGCAAACGGCGCGACGCGGCATACGGGACCTCGTGGGACCCGGCCACCCCCTTGCTTGCCGATCGCACCCCGCCCCGACAGGAGCCCTAAGAGATGTCCACGCCCATCGAGCAACGCCGGATCCTGCGCACGGCGATCCCCGGACCCGCATCGCAGGCGCTGCATGCCCGCAAACTTGCGGCCGTGTCCTCGGGGGTGAGCACTGGTCTGCCGGCCTACATCGAGCGCGCGGCCGGCGGGATCCTCGTCGACGCCGACGGCAACCAACTCATCGACTTCGGGTCGGGCATCGCGGTGACCTCGGTCGGCAACGCTGCTCCCAAGGTCGTCGAGCGAGTGTCGGCCCAAGTCGCCGAGCTCACCCACACGTGCTTCATGGTCAACCCCTACGAGGAGTACGTCGCAGTCTGCGAGAAGCTCAACGAGCTGACGCCAGGTGACCACCCGAAGCGCACGGCGTTGTTCAACTCCGGCGCCGAGGCTGTCGAGAACGCCGTCAAGGTGGCCCGGCACTACACCGGCAAGGACGGCATTGTCGCCTTCGACCACGCCTACCACGGGCGCACCAACCTCACGTTGGCGATGACCGCCAAGAACATGCCCTACAAGCACAAGTTCGGGCCGTTCGCCAGCGAGCTCTACCGAGTGCCGATGGCCTACCCCTACCGTTGGCCGGGCGGGCCCCAGCACTGCGCCGACGAGGCGTTCGACTACATCATCGACCAGATCCACGCCCAGATCGGCGAGGAGAACACCGCCGCGGTCATCATCGAACCGATCCAGGGTGAAGGTGGCTTCGTGGTCCCGCCGCGCGGCTTCCTGCCCGCCTTGGCGCAGTGGTGCCGCGACAACAACATCCTGTTCATCGCCGACGAGGTGCAGTCGGGCTTCTGCCGCACCGGCGACTGGTTCGCCTGCGACGACGAAGGGGTCGTGCCCGACCTCGTGACCACCGCCAAGGGCATCGCCGGAGGTATGCCGCTCTCCGGGCTCACCGGGCGCGCGGACATCATGGACACCATCCACCCTGGTGGGCTCGGAGGCACCTATGGCGGCAACCCGGTCGCCTGTGCGGCCGCGTTGGGCGCGATCGAGACCATGGAGGAGCTCGACCTGTGCTCGCGGGCCCGAGAGATCGAGGCGATCCTGCGGGCCGACCTGGAGAAGCTCGCCGCCATCTATCCGCAGGTCGGGGAGATCCGCGGGCGCGGGGCGATGATCGCGATGGAGCTGGTCACCGACCGCGAGACCAAGGAGCCGGCCGCCGCGCTCACCGCCGCCATCAACAAGGCCTGCCATGCGCAGGGCCTGGTCACCCTCACCTGCGGCACCCTGGGCAATGTCTTCCGCTTCCTGCCGCCGCTGGTCATCAGCGACGAGCTGCTTCACGAGGGCATGAGCATCCTCGCCGACGCCTTCGCGGCGTCCGTCTGAGACGTCTGAGCCACTGCGACACAAGGAGATCCACTCATGGGCATGACCCAATCCGCGCTGCTGCAAGCGGTGCCTAAGGGCCTTTATATCGACGGGACGTGGCGAGCGGCGTCGGACGGGGCGACCCTCCCGGTCGACGACCCGGCGACCGGCAAGATCCTCGCCCACGTCGCGAGCGCAACTGTCGCCGACGGGAAGGCGGCCCTGGACGCAGCGGTGGCCGCGCAGCATACGTGGGCGCGCACGGCACCCCGCGACCGAGGTGAGATCCTCCGGCGGGCCTATGAAGCGATCGTCGCGCGCACCGACGACTTCGCGATGCTGATGACCCTTGAGATGGGCAAGCCGCTCGCCGAGGCCCGCGGTGAGGTCGCCTACGGCGCGGAGTTCTTCCGCTGGTTCAGTGAGGAGGCGGTCCGGATCCACGGCCGGTATGCCGTGTCCCCCAACGGGGCAACCCGCCTCATGACGATGAAGCAGCCCGTCGGCCCGACGCTGATGATCACGCCGTGGAACTTCCCGCTGGCGATGGGCACCCGCAAGATCGGACCGGCGATCGCTGCCGGGTGCACGATGGTCGTCAAGCCAGCCGCCCAAACCCCGCTGACGATGCTCCTGCTGACCGAGGTGCTCATCGAGTGCGGTGTCCCGGCCGGCGTCCTCAACGTCGTCACCACCGCTCACACCGGCGCGGTGATGGAGCCGATCATCCGTGACCCGCGGCTGCGCAAGCTCACCTTCACTGGCTCGACCGAGGTGGGGCAGCGGTTGGTTGCCCAGTCCGCCGACAGCCTGTTGCGACTGTCGATGGAGCTCGGCGGGAACGCGCCGTTCATCGTCTTCGAGGACGCCGACCTCGACCGGGCAGTCGACGGTGCGATGCTCGCCAAGATGCGCAACATCGGTGAGGCCTGCACGGCCGCTAACCGCTTCCTCGTCCACGAGTCCGTGGCCGAGGAGTTCGGCCGGCGCTTCGCCGAGCGGATGGGGGCGCTCACGGTCGGCAAGGGCACCGTCAAGGGGATCGACGTCGGTCCGCTGGTCGACAAGAAGGCCCGGGACAGCGTCGACGCGCTCGTCCAGGAGGCGGTCGCGGGTGGGGCCACCGTGCTCACCGGCGGCGGACCGCTGCCCGGCAAGGGGTGGTTCTACGCCCCGACGGTCATCACCAACGTGCCGACCAACGCTCGGATCGCTGTCGAGGAGATTTTCGGCCCGGTCGCACCGATCTCGACGTTCGCCACCGAAGCCGAGGCGATCGCGCGAGCCAACGACACGGCATACGGGCTAGTCGCCTATGCCTTCACCCGCGATCTGGCGCGGGCGCTGCGGGTGAGCGAGGAGCTGGAGTTCGGGATGGTCGGCATCAACCAGGGTGTCGTGTCCAACCCGGCGGCGCCGTTCGGCGGGGTCAAGGCCAGCGGGTTCGGGCGCGAGGGTGGTTTTGAGGGGATCGACGAGTACCTCGAGGTCAAGTACGTCGGCATCGCCCCCTGAGCCGAGCTGCCGTCGCGGGCCCGAGCATCGTCCGAACGGGTGGACTTGGCTGCTGACGCGTGACCAACGGCCTCGAACTTGGTCGAATAGGGCACATGAGTCAGCGGGCTGATCGGATGGACCAACGTGCCTCGGGGGTCGTGAGTCTGGCCGATCTGTTGATGAGTGCCGACGCGCGCCTGCGCGGCGGAGACCGGATCGGTGCCTCGATCTGGCCTACCGGTTTCGACCCACTCGACGGCCACCTCGGGGGAGGCCTGCGAGGCGGCGAACTGACGCTCATCGGCGGGCCTCAGGGGCTGGGGAAGACGACGATGGCGCTGCAGATGGTCCGCAATGCCGTTGCGGCCGGACGCAGCGCCATCGTCTTCTCCTACGAGCATGAGGCTCGCACGCTCATGGAGCGGTTGATCGCCCTTGAGGCGTCGACCGTGGCAGGACGCGGCGCCGCGACGATCCGTCAGATCCGTGATGCATTCGAGGACCGGGCCGCAGGTCCAGGCCGCCTCACCGACCGGTTGGCCCACCTCCCCGGCGCCGTCGATGCGATCACGGCCCAGCAGTCGTATGCCGCGTGCCTGCACCTTCACGAGTCCAGCGGCAGCACGACGGACCTGGAGGCGATCCGGGAGATGGTGGCGCAACTCAAGGAGGCCGGTGAGGAACCCCTCGTCCTGGTCGACTATCTGCAGAAGGTCCCCGTCCCGGGCAATGCGCATGTGGAGGAGGAGCGGGTGACTGAGGTCGTCGAGGGTTTGAAGGACCTCGCTCTGGCGGCCGACCTGCCCGTGGTGGCCATCGTTGCCGCGGAGAAGTCCGCCCTGGTCTCCGGACATCGGATGCGCCTGCATGACCTGCGGGGATCCTCCGCCCTGGCCTACGAGGCGGACGTGGCGTTGATCCTCAACGGGAAGTACGACGTTGTCGCGCGGCACCATCTCATGTATGACGTGAGCAATGCCGAGCGGTTCAAGCAGTGGGTCGTCGTCAGCGTGGAGAAGAACCGCGGTGGCCTGGCCGACATCAGCATGGAGTTTGAGAAGCGGTTCCAGGAGGGCCGGTTCGAGCCCAAGGGCCGGATGGTCCAGGAGCAGCTCATCGAGGAGCGCGTGTTCGTCGAGTGATTCGAGTCGGTTCTTGGCCCCCTGCCCCTTGCGACCGGACGGGGGCGGCACAATGGGCGCCGTGACTGCGCCAAGGAAGCGATCGCACCGATGACCCGATCGACCCGTCAAGTGCTGCAACTGGTGGGTGTGGCAGTCGTGGCCCTCGCGCTGGTCGCGGCATACCTCATCGGGCGAGGGAGCAGCGGGTCAGGAGGCAGCGCGGGCGGCAGCGAAGGGACGCCGACGGCAGGCCTGGGGCGGAGTTCCTCGGTGGCCGCGGGGGCCGTGGACCCGGTCAGCGGCCTGAAGTGGGTCGACGAGTCAAGCTTGCCGACCCAGGCGAAAGAGACTCTCGCGCTCATCCGGGCTGGCGGACCCTATCTCTACCCTCGCAACGACGACCAGACCTTCGGCAACCGGGAAGGGCTGCTGCCGAAGAAGTCGACTGGCTACTACAAGGAGTACACGGTCGTCACCCCGGGTTCGCAGGACCGCGGGGAGCGGAGGATCATCAAGGGGGCCGACGGGGAGGTCTATTACACCGCCGACCACTACCAGAGTTTCCGACGGATCCGGGAGGGCCGATGAGGATGCTGGGTCGCAGGGCCGACCTGCATGCGGTGATCGCCGACGCCGAGGCGGCCGGGCGCAGCGTCCGGCTCGTTGTCGGGGGCATGGACAAGCTGTCAGTGCTCACGGCCTTCGCCGATGCCATTGGCGCGCCTTCGTGGTTCGGTAAGAACTACGACGCTCTCACCGATGCGCTGCGGGATCTCGCGGACGCCGACGGGCGGACCATCGAGATCATCTGGGACGGGGTTGCCGTCCTGCGCAGCATGGACAAGCCCACGTACGTGGCCGTCCGCGAGTTGTTGCGGGAGATCGACGAGGAGCGGCCGGACCTCACGGTCACCATCGTTGACCGCTGATCCCCAGGTTTCGGCAGCCACCCCCAGCTAGGCTGACCCCGGCCCGGGGGCACTCCCGCGTGCCGATCGAGGCAGTCGAAGGGGCGTGTGATGACCTACCAGCCTGGTGACGTCGCCAACGGATATGTGCTCGGTGAGGACTACCAGTGGCACCCACTCCCACCGGCGGCACCGGCGGCACCGGCGCAGCCTACGACGCCGATGCCGCAGGCCTACCCACCACCGCCGGCCCCCCAACAGGGTTACTCCCAACAGGGCTACTCCCAGCCCTATCAGTCGCCGTATCAGTCGCCTCAGCCCGCGACCGGCTGGCCTGGTGCCGCGAGCCCGGGAGTGGCTGCGGGTGGGCCGCCGCGCCGTCCGTTCTACAAGCGGTGGTGGTTCTGGCTCACTCTTGTCCTCGTGCTGCTTGCCGTCCTCACCGCGGTGGTGATCGGGGCGTTGCGCTCGATCGGGAACGCCATTTCGTCGGTCACGTCACCCTCGTCCGGCCCCGTGGCCACTCGCGTGCTTCCGGGAGGTGGCAACGCTCCCGTGACCACCCCCAAGACCACCCCTGCCAAGACCCTGGCCACCCCGCCGCCCGCCGGTGGCGGAGCGACCTCGGGAACCTCGGGCCAGGACGGAACCCTGCGGTTCGCCGTGACCGGCCTTGACTGCACGAAGACCTCGGTTGGCACGGCCCCGCTGACGAAGAAGGCCGGCGGCGTGTACTGCATGGTCTCCCTGACCATCACTAATGCGGGAACCGCGAACGCCGACTTCAACCCCTTCTTCCAAGAAGCGACCGATAGCGCAGGGAAGACCCATGGGCCCGATCTCGCTGCCATCGTGCTGCTGGAGGAGGCAAGCAGCCTTGCCGATTCAATCCCCCCAGGTGGTTCGAACAGTGGTGTCCTGCCCTATGACGTCCCGACCGGCACCACCTTGCGCAGCATCGAACTGCACGAGTCGTTCAGCTCAGCGGGTGTCACCATCACGCTGCCCTGAGTGGGGGAGAATGCCCGGGTGAGCGCCGCCGACCCCCGACCCGTCCGCACGGTCAGCCTGCTGGGCTCGACCGGCTCGATCGGCACCCAGGCGATCCAGGTCATCCGGGCCAACCGGCAGCGCTACCGGGTCGTGGCGCTCACCGCCGGGGGCGCCGACCTCGGACTGCTCGCCCAGCAGGCCGTGACCTTGCGCGTCGACGCGGTCGGAGTCGCCCACGGGACGCCTGACACGGTGCGGGCGGCGATCGCCGCGGCGGCCGCGGAAGCCGGCGACACGGCATACACCCCGGAGATCCTCGTCGGACCGGAGGCGAGCTGCGAGCTGGCCGCCCGCCCAGTCGACGTCGTCCTCAACGGGATGACCGGCGCGATCGGGCTGGAGCCCACCTTGGCGGCGCTGCGAGCGGGCAGCACGCTTGCCCTCGCCAACAAGGAGTCCCTCATCGTGGGCGGGCCACTGGTCAAGGCGGCTGCGGCGCCCGGTCAGATCGTTCCCGTCGACAGCGAGCACAGTGCCATCGCCCAGTGCCTGCGCGGCGGCCGGGCAGCGGAGGTCCGCCGCTTGGTCCTCACCGCGAGCGGCGGGCCGTTCCGCGGTATGCCGCGGGCGCACCTGCTCAAGGTCACCCCGGAGCAAGCGCTCGCTCACCCCAACTTCTCGATGGGCCGGGTGGTGACGACCAACTCGGCGACGTTGGTCAACAAGGGGCTGGAGGTCATCGAGGCGCATCTGCTCTTCGACGTGCCGTTCGAGCGGATCGCGGTCGTCGTGCACCCGCAACAACAGATCCATTCGATGGTCGAGTTCCACGACGGGTCGACCATCGCCCAGGTCGGGCCGCCGCGGATGCTCGTGCCGATCGCATTGGGGCTGTCGTGGCCCGATCGTCTGGAGGACGTCGACGTCCCGACCGATTGGACCGTCCCGCAGGCGTGGGAGTTCCTGCCACTGGATGACGAGGCGTTCCCGGCGGTGGCGCTCGCCAGGCGCGCGGGGGCGGCGGGTGGCACGGGTCCCGCGGTCTACAACGCGGCCAACGAGGTCTGCGTGGACGCCTTCCACGACCGGACGATCCGGTTCACCGACATCGTCGACACGGTCGCGCGCGTCGTCGACCGGCACTTCTCAGCAGACCCCCAGCAGGTATGCCGCGCCGGTATCGGGAGTGATTCGGCGCCGCTGGACGTTGCCGGGGTGCTACGGGCCGACCGATGGGCCCGCGACGAGGCCCGGCATGCGCTCGGCCTGAGCTCGGTGTGAGCGAGGAGCAAAGGTGACGACGGTCTACTACGTGTTGGGCATCCTCATTGTGGTGGTGGGGGTCGGGCTGTCGATCGCGCTGCACGAGCTCGGTCACCTCGTGCCAGCCAAGCGCTTCGGTGTGAAGTGCACCCAATACATGGTCGGGTTCGGGCCGACGGTGTGGGCGCGGACGATGGGCGACACCCAGGTGGGCATCAAGGCGATCCCGCTCGGCGGCTATGTCCGGATGATCGGGATGATCCCGCCGCGACCCGGCGACGACCCTGGACAGTTGCGCTCGATGTCGACCAGCCGGATGGGGACGTTGGTCGACCAGGCTCGTCAGCAGTCGATGGAGGAGATCGAGCCCGGTGACGAAGATCGGGTGTTCTACAAACTGTCGGTGCCCAAGAAGGTCACGGTCATGCTCGGTGGGCCGCTGATGAATCTCGTGCTCGCCTTCGTCATGTTGACCATCCTCATGTCGGGCATCGGTGTCCAGTCCCTCGTGCCCACGGTGTCGACGGTCGCCCAGTGCATTCCGCAGACAGCGCCCACCGTCGCCAAGCCGGTGGCTGACTGCGTCGTCGGGGACCCCCAGGCGCCGTCGGTCGCGGCCGGCCTGCAGACCGGCGACACGATCGTCGAGGTCGCCGGCGAACCGGTGACCCTGTGGAGCGAAGTGACCGCGAAGATCCGGACCTCCGCCGGGCAGCCCCTGGCCATGGTCGTCGAACGGACCGGCACGCGAGTGCCGATCACCGCGCAGATCGGGCCAGGTCACCCGGGCCACATCCACCCAGGACGGCAAGGTCGCGGTCCGAGCCGACGGCTCGGTCATCACCGAGACGGTCGGCTATCTCGGCGCCTCGGCGAGCGTCGGCTTCGTCCGGCAACCTGTGACCGCAGTGCCGGGTGAACTGGTCCGGATGGTCGGCGCGACCGGCCAGGTCCTCCTGCGGGTGCCCGAGAAGATGGTCGGGATCTATCAGGCGGTGACCGGCCAGACGACCCGGGACCCCAACGGGCCGGTGTCGGTCGTCGGAGTGGCCCGGGCCGGCGGCGAGATCGTCAGCGGCCAGAACGGCCCCGAAACGCCCCAGACGATCGCCTACCAGATGATCGGGTTGCTGTTCGGGCTCAACCTCGCCCTGTTCCTGTTCAACCTGTTGCCGTTGCTTCCGCTCGACGGCGGCCAGGTCGTCGGTGCCCTCTGGGAAGGCGTGAAGCGCACCGTCGCCCGGCTGCGAGGGGCTCCCGACCCGGGCTACGTCGACGTGGCCAAGGGACTGCCCATCGCGTATGCCGTCTCGACCGTCCTCATCGGCATGACCCTCCTGCTTGTCTACGCCGACCTGGTCACCCCGATCAAGCTGAGTTAGGACCCGCTGGTGGCCCAGGCGCGCAACTGCGGCTCGGTCCCGAGGAACACGTTGCGGTCGAGGTTGCCGTCGACGCCGCGCTGCCAGAAGGTCGGTCGGTCCCACCCGGCGGGGAGCGGTCCCATCGGCCCATCGTGGTCGTAGAGCCACAGCGGATTGGTGGACCCGAACGAGCTGTCGGCGCCGAGGCACCGGTCCCACATGTCCGCCCGGACGTAGATGACCGGGACCCGGCCGGTCGTTGCCCGATAGGTGTCGGAGAAATCCCGAACCCACCTGACGAGTTGACTCGGGTTGAGGCCGTGACACGGATCGCCGGTCGTCGCGGCTTCGAGGTCCAGGGCGCCGGGCAAGGTCCGTCCGTCGCTAGTCCAGCCGCCGCCGTAGGCCAGGAAGTGCCGGGCCTGCGCAGCACCGGACGATGCCGCCGGTCTGGCGTAGTGATAGCCGCCGACGAGCATTCCAACGCCGAGGGCACCGCTGCGTTGGGCGGCATACGTGGGGCTGACGTGAGTGGTCCCCTCGGTGGCCTTGACCCACGCGAACCGGTGGCCGGTGGCCCACAGCCCGGCCCAGTCGACGGTCGGCTGGTAGCGCGACACGTCCACCCCCGCGACGGTCGCCGCGGTCGACGGTATGCCGCTCGCCCCCGGGCTCGGAGGCGGCGTCGACGGGCGACCGGACGGGCTCTGGCTCGGGCTCGGGCCAGCGGCCGTGGACCCGGTTGCGGCCGACGTCGTTCCGCGGGTCGTCGGATGGGTCGGCAGGTCGGGCAGACAACCTGACAGTGTTACCACGCCCGCGCAGAGGACGGCGAGGATCGCCTCCGGTCGCGCGGGCCGCGGCATACGGGCGAGGAAGCGGCTCAGATGCCCAGGGGGGTGTCGGCAAAGGCGGCCACGGCGTCGTCCGGGCCGGAAATCTTCACCTGGGCGGCGCTCTTGCGGCCATAGGAGTAGAGGACGACGTCAGTGAGCGACCCGCGGACGATGGCCGATCCGACGGCGTCGGGGCGCTTGGCGACCTGGCGGCCGACCCCGTCAGCGACGAGGATCACGCCGACCGGAGAGCGGCGATAGAGCAGACCGGCGCCCCGGGCGAAGCTGGCCCACATCGCCTTGGCAACGTCGCGGTCCAGCACCCGGGGCTCAGCGTCCGGGTCAGCGCGCAGGACGTCCTCGTGGTGGACGAAGAACTCCATCCGGTTGGCGGCCTCGTCGATGGCGGGGACGGCCATGGCCGACCAGCGCGGTGGACCGGTGCGGACCCGGTTGACCAGGTCCTCGAAGTCACTCGCGGCCAGGGCCGCCTGCTCGCGCTCCAGACGGGCCGCGAGCGGCTTGACGAACATGCCCGCCGCAAGGTCGAGCCGGGTGTCCCGAATGACCAGGTGAGCGGCCAGATCCCGCACCCGCCACGGGTCGCACAGAGTGGGAGCGTCGGGACCGACCTTGATCATCGTGTCGGCGAGGTCATGGCGTTCAAGCTGCGCGTAGCGGATCACACACAGATGGTTTCACACTCGGTGCTCGTCCTAGGGTGGCGGGATGGTCGAACTGATCCGACCCGACGTCACGCTGCACCGGGAATGGCTGGACTTCCTCGCCGACTACGACCAGCCCGGGCTCGACGGTGGGAGTGTGTCCGATGAGCTGTTGCCGGTCATGGGCGACCCGGAGGTCTTCCGGACCTGGGTCGAGCAGGTGCACGCCCGCGAACACGGGCGCGAGCTTCCCGAGGGCCGTGTCTCCAGCACGAGCCGGTGGGCGCTGCGGGACGGCGAGATCGTCGGGGTCATCGACCTTCGCCACGAGCTCACCGACCTGCTCCTCGCCTGGGGCGGACACATCGGGTATGCCGTGCGCGTCTGCGCCCGCCGTCAGGGAGTGGCCACCGAGATGCTGCGACAGACGCTTGCCGTGGCCACCCGGTTGGGGATCAACCCGGTCCTCGTCACCTGCGATGAGGACAACGTCGGGTCGCGGCGCACCATCGAGGGCGCCGGTGGCGTCTATGACGGGTCCGTGGAGGGCAAACGCCGCTACTGGATCACGGCGGCCGACACCCCCATCGGGTATGCCGCCCGCCCCCTCGGTCTGGACCCCTTACGTGGTCGCCTGGTCGAGCTGCGGCTGATGAGCAATGACGAGGTGCGGGCTTTGCACTCGGGCGAGCGGCGGCCGGACTGGGCGTCGGACTTCCCTCGGCCGGACGACCTCGATGGCGCACCGCTGCGCGATGTGGAGGGTCTGCCGGGCCGCGAGTGGAGCAGTCGACTGGTGATCCGGCGCAGTGACCACCTCGTCGTCGGGACGCTGGGGTTCTATGGCCCGCCGGATCCCGCTGATCCGGCTCGGACCGTCGAGATCGGTTACGGCCTGGTCGAATCGGCCCGAGGACAGGGGCTCATCACCGACGCCCTGCGGTTGGCGGTGCCCGCGGCGCAGGCGAGCGGGGCGACGGTGACGGCGCACACGGCATACGAAAACGTCGCGAGCCGACGCGCCTTGGAACGGGCCGGGTTCACCGCGACGGGGGAACGCAATGCCGAAAACGACCTGCGGTATGTCCGGGCCCGCAGTTAGGGTGCGCCGGTGAGCATCCTTGAGGCGCACGATCTGCGTCGGACCTTCACGACCACGACCGGCGTCCTGCGACGCAACCGTAAGGAGGTCGAGGCGGTCCGTGGGGTGTCCTTCGCGATCGAGCCGGGGGAGTTGTTCGGGCTGCTCGGGCCTAACGGCGCCGGCAAGACGACGACGATCAAGATGCTCATCACGCTGCTGCTGCCCACGTCGGGGTCGGCGACCATCCTCGGGCTGGATGTCGTGCGCGACGCCCGCGAGGTGCGTCGGCAGATCGGCTATGTCTTCGGTGGCGACCGCGGGCTCTACGAGCGACTGTCCGCGCTGGACAACCTGCGCTACTTCGCCGAGCTGTATGCCGTGCCCGCCCGCGACCAGCGCGCCCGGATCGGCGAGCTGCTCGAGCTCGTCGGACTGACCGGACGCGAGAAGGAACGGGTCGAGGGGTTCTCCCGAGGCATGCGGCAACGGCTGCACATCGCTCGGGGGCTGCTGCACGACCCCGCCCTGTTGTTCCTCGATGAGCCGTCGATCGGGATCGACCCGGTCGGCGCTCGTGAGCTGCGCCAGACGATCGCCGGGCTGCGCGACCAGGGCAAGACGATCCTGTTGACGACGCACTACATGTTCGAGGCCGACGAGTTGTGTGACCGGATCGCCGTCATTCGCACAGGCGAGCTCGTCGCGCAGGGGACTCCCGCCCAGCTCAAAGCCCGGGTGACCGCGGGGTCGGTCGTCGAGGTCGAGACGTTCAGCGGGGTGGGGGAGACTGACGTCCGCGGGCGGGTGGGGGTCGTCGGCGCCCTAGCTGGCGTCCGGTCGGTCGTGGTCGACGACGGGGCCGTGGGGGAGACCCTGGTCGTCCAAGTGGAGCCTGGCGCAGATGTGACGGCCGCGGTGCTCGGTGCGTTGCGCGGCATACGGGTCGGGCGGGTGGTCACCCGGGAGCCGACACTTGAGGATGCCTACGTCCAACTGGTCTCCTCGTGAGCGGGCTGGCCCGGGCGGTCCGCGTGCTCGCCGTGGGCTGGGTCTTGCAACTGAAGATCCTTGCGGTGTCCGCCTTTGACGGGATCCTCAACATCGTCTACCCGCTGTTCTTCGCGACGTGCGCGCTGCTGATGTTCCGCCAGAACGGCGACCCGCAGACACTGGTGTATGCCGGTCTCGGTGCCGCCGTCATGGGCACCTGGTCGGCGATGGCGACCTCGGCGAGCGGCGCCCTGCAGGGGCAGCGCTGGCAGGGCACGCTTGAGTTGCTCGTCACCGCGCCGACCCGGGTCGCCCTCGCCGTGCTGCCCATCACCGCGGCCTTGGCCACGGTGGCGCTCTATTCGCTCGTGGCCACCCTCATCTGGGGACGGGTGCTGTTCGGGATCGAGGTGGCGATCGTCAGCCCGGTTGGGTTCGCCGTGGCGCTGCTCGTGACGTTGGTGTCGCTGGCGACCTTCGGCTTCCTGCTGTCGGTGACCGTCGTGCGCTATCGGACCGGCTGGGCGCTGGGCAACCTGCTGGAGTATCCGGGCTGGCTGCTGTGCGGGTTCCTCGTGCCGCTGGACCTCTTCCCGGAGTGGGTGCGGTGGATCGCCCGAGCGTTGCCACCGACGTGGGGGATGGACGCCATCCGCGCCGCCGCCGCGGGGCGCGACCCGTGGTTCGACACCGCAGTGTGCGCCGGGTTGGGCATCGGGTATGCCGCCCTCGGCGCCTTCCTGTCCGAGCGGCTCATCGACTCGGCCCGTCGTCATGCGACGTTGGCGCTGACATGACCGGGCGGCACGAGGTCGGGGCGCGGCAGGGCGGCATACCAGCCGCGCGGAGGGGCGGCATACGGGCCGCGTGGCGGGTGCTCACCGTTGGTGGGGTGATCTCCTTCCGCGGGTTGTTCAACTGGCTCAACCCCTACATCTACGTGCCGACGATGCTCGTGTCGCCGATCTTCCAGATCCTGCTGTTCGTCTACATCGGGCGAAGCGCCGGGGTGGGGTCGGACTCGTTCTACCTCATCGGCAACGCCGTCCAATATGCCTCGATCCCATGCCTGTTCGCGATGGCCAACACCATTGCGGGCGAGCGGTGGATGCAGACGCTCGGGATCGTCCTGTCCACGCCGGCCAACCGGGTCGCGCTGTTCATCGGCCGCTCGCTGCCGGTCATCGCCAACGGATGGTTCGTCGCAACGTTCAGTCTCTTTGCCGGGGCCCGGGTGCTCGGGGTCGACCTGCCGGTGAGCGCTTGGCCAGGTATTGCGCTGACCATCGCGATCGCATCCGCGTCCTGCACCGGCCTGGGCCTGTTGCAGGCGGCGCTGGCGTTGCGGGTGCGCAGCACGGCCGTGTTGTCCAACGTGGTGTTCGGAGTGCTGCTCGTCTTCACCGGGACCAATGTCGCGCTCGACACGGTCCCTGAGTGGATGGCGTCGGCCGGTCGACTCATGCCGCTCACCCACGCGATCGAGGCGTGCCGCGAGATCGTGGCCGGCGCGAGCCTGTCGGCGGTCGCGCCGTTGTTGTTGCGTGAGGCGGGGCTCGGGGCGGTCTTCGCTGTGCTGGGTTTGGCCGCGTTGCGGTGGGTGGAAGCGCAAAGTCGCCGCCACGCCACCCTTGAGCTGCAGTAGCCGGGTCGCGGCCCGTCGGATCGCCCCGGCCTGGCCGACCGGGCAACTGCCAGTGTCATCTCCCCGCGGTCATCTCCCCGCGGTCATCTCCCCGTGGCCAGCCGCTGCTCGATCGAGGCAGGCAGACGGATACCGCGCGCGGCCGCTTCCGCGGTCGGCGCCGGGGTGCCGAGCACGGTCCGCACCGGCAGCACCCCCGTCCACACCGACGGGTCGTCGTCCTCCAGCACACTCGCCGGGCCGGTGCGGGCCTTGGCCAGCCACTGACCGTCGACGATCGGCAGGCGAAGGACGATCGTCGCGGCGCGCTCTTTGGCAGTGTTGGCGCGGACCTCGGCAGCCCGGCCGGGCATGACGTGCTCCGAGAGGCCGGCGAGGGCAGCCTCGGCCTCGTTGTCAGCGAGCCGCTCGCACACGCCGTGGACCACCGCCGAGCGGTAGTTGGCGCTGGACTCGAACAGGGACGCGGCATACACGAAGCCGTCGAGGTGAGCGACGCAGAAGGCGACCGGGGAACCCGCCGCCGCCGCGCGCAAGGTGCCCGCGCCGGTCGAACCGTGGACGATGACCGCGTCGCCGACCCGCCCGTAGAGGACCGGGACCACCTGCGGGAGACCGTCAACGCTGACCGACAGCGTGCCGACCCAGCCGGCGTCGAGGATGTCATCGAGGTCGTCGCGGGCGGTGCGGGCACGTTCGGCGAGGCGGTGGATACGCATCCCCTGATCCTGCCTGGTTGCAGCGAGCGCTCGCACTCGTGTTTCACGCCGACGTGGCAGCATCGGCATGTGCCCCGTCGCCCAGAGCCGTCTGCGTCTCTTGGGGGACCGCTGGGCGGGCTGGACCGGCGCGAGGTCGCCGGGGCGCTGGCCGACCTCGGGGTGTTGGTGCCGATCGTCGTTGCCCTGATCCTGGTCAACGGACTGTCGGCCAGTGCGGTGTTGTTGCCGGCCGGGCTGCTCTATCTGGCGGCGGGCGCCTTCTATCGGGTGCCGATCCCGGTGCAACCGCTCAAGGCGTTCGGGGCGATCGCGATCGCGCAGGGGCTGGGCGCGGATGTCATTGCGGCCGGGTCGCTGCTGATGGCTGCGGTCTTCATCCCGCTGGGGGTCAGTGGGCTGCTCGACCGGGCGGCGGCGGTGTTCCCCAAGCCGCTCGTGCGAGGGGTGCAGCTGTCGGTGGGGATCCTGTTGGTGCGGTTGGCGTGGGGGCTGGTCGTCGAGTCGCCCAAGCAGTTCGCCGACGCTGGGACAGCTCCGGTCGTGTTGGTGGGCGCTGCGGTGGCGGCGGGGGCTGCGGCATACCTGTGGCGGTCGCGTGGGATCACCGTGGCGCTCGTGGGCGTGGCGCTGGTGTGGGTGGTGGCGCGAGGGGGCGGGCCGGTCGCGTGGGGGCCGTCGGAGTTGCGGCTGCATGTGCCGTCGGCCGCGGACTTCGCCACGGCCGCCGTGGTGCTCGTGCTGCCGCAACTGCCGCTGACGTTCGCCAACTCGTGCATCGCGACTGCGGACGCGGCGCGGGGCTACTTCGGAGCGGCGGCCTCGCGGGTGAGCGCCGGTCGGCTGGCCGTGACGCTCGGCCTGGGAAACGTCGTGGCTGGGGTGCTCGGCGGTATGCCGGTCTGTCACGGCGCCGGCGGTCTCACCGCACACCGGTCGTTCGGCGCGCGCACCGGCCGGGCCCCGATGCTGATGGGTGGGGTGCTCGTGGTGCTGGCGTTGGTCGGCGGGGTGGCGACGGCTCGCGCGCTGACCGGGTTCCCGGTGTGGATCCTGGCGGCGTTGTTGGGCGTGGCCGGCGTGCTGCACATCCAGTTGCTGCGCGACCTGCGTGGGCGAACCGAGTGGGGGTTCGCCATCGGCGTGGGCGTGGTGGGTGCGTTGGTCAACCTGGCCGTCGCCCTCGGGCTCGGTCTGGTCGCGTGGTGGGTGGTGGCGTTGATCGCTCGACGGCGGGCAGGGCTCGCCCGCGGTCCCGAGGAACTCGACGCTGGCTGACTCGTCGGGCCGGCAATCCCTTCGGGGGTCGAGCACCTCGCTCGGTTGCGCTGGCGACTCGCGGAGTCTCGGGTCAACCGAGTGCTGGACGGTGTGCGATCGGCGGGGTGATCGCGCCCTCGCGCGCACACCGTCACGCACTCAAAGCAGGCACGCGCCCTCGCGCGCACTCTCGCACGCACGCACACGCGCTGGGCCAGGGACCCCGGGTCCGTCCGACCCTGGCCAGCGGGCCATTACGACCCGCGGAGGTCCTCGACGACGGCTCGGGCTCGGCGCAGCTCGCGTTGGGTGGCGGCCTGGGCGCTGTCGGCCTCGCCCAACGCGTCGGCGGTCTTGTCCCGGTGAGCCCGAGCCCGGGCCAACTCGGCCTGCAGTTGGGCGACCCGGTTCTCGGCCAGCTCGAGTTCCGCCGCCAACACCCCGTGGCGAGCGGTCGCCGCGGTCGCCGCTGCCATGGCGTCGTGCAGCGCAGCCTCCGCGGCCGTCAGCGCGGGGTCGCGTGCATCCTCGTCGCCCGTCGCGGGATCCCCCGCCGTCCGCTCGCTCAGTGGGGGCGTCCCCGCCGACGCAGCAGTCGAGCGACCCGGCCGAAGCGTCCCCGCCGACGCAGCAGCCGAGGCACGCTCGTCCGGCCGGACCAGCCGAAGTGGCCGCGCGGTCGCCTCGGTGAGGTCGATCTCGCCGAAACCGGCATACTCGATGGCCCTGGTGAGCCGACCGGAGGTGACGGCGGCGGTGGCTTCCGAGGAGGCGAGGGCCGCGACGAACGTCGTGCCGACGTCGCGGGCCATCGCCGGGGTGAACCGGGCCCCGGCCTGCGCGACCACTGCAGCCGTCGCGCCGACCAAAGTGTCGACCAGCGCCGTCCGCTCCCGCCCGAGGTCGAGCAGGGCTGCGCCGTCCAGCCGCTCTTGGGCGCGGCGCAACCGAGCGGCCAGGTCGGTGAGGCGGTCCACCTCATCGGGACGCTCTCGGACCAGCAGGTTGACGGCCCAGGCGGCGATGGTCGGCTTGCGCAGCGCCGTGATCGCGCGGGCCATCTCGGCGTCGCCGCCCGCCTTGGCCACCGCGGCCAACTGGGCCCGGCGGGGCAGGAAGCCGTCGCCGGGCAGCCCGTAGAGCTCGTCGACCGCAGCATCCAGCCGCTCGTCCACGCTCGGGTCGGCGTCCATGCCGGTCATCGTGCCACGGCTACCCTTGCCGGCATGAGCACGATCAAGGTCGCCGTCATCGGGTCGCGGGGTCGGATGGGAGCGACGGTATGCCGTGCCGTCCAGTCCGCGCCCGACCTGGAGTTCGTCGGTGGTTTCGACCTCGGTGACGACCTCGGCGACCTCGGCGGCGCGGATGTCGTCGTCGAGTTCTCGGTGCCGGCTGCGTCGCTGGCCAACGTCACCGCGTGCGTCCGCCGGGGCGTGCACGTCGTCGTCGGCACGACCGGCTGGGATGAGGCCAAGCTCATCGAGCTCCGCCAACAGTTGGGGGCTGCGCCTCCCTCGCACTCGGGCGCTCCGGTCGGCGTGCTCATCGCGCCCAACTTCGCGCTCGGGGCGATCCTCATGATGTCGTTCGCGGCGACAGCGGCGCGGTTCTTCGAGTCGGTCGAGATCGTCGAACTGCACCACCCCAACAAGGTCGACGCGCCCTCAGGGACGGCGGCCCGGACTGCCGACCTGGTGGGGGCAGCCCGAGAGGCTGCCGGGGTCGGGCCGGTGCCTGACGCGACAACGACGGACCCGGACGGGGCACGCGGGGCGCGGGTGCACGGCATACCGGTGCACTCGGTGCGGGTGCGCGGTCTGGTGGCGCATCAGGAAGTGATCCTCGGCAACGTGGGGGAGACGCTGACGATCCGGCACGACTCGTTGGACCGCGAGTCCTTCATGGCGGGGGTGCTCGCCGGGGTGCGCGGTGTCGCGGACCACCCGGGTGTGACGGTGGGGTTGGAGCACTACCTCGGCCTTGACTGACGTGGTGCTGCCCTCGGTCCGCCAGCTCAGACCCGACGAGGTCGGGTGGGCCGCACACCTGCTCGACCAGCGCCGTCGCCCTCTGGCAGCGTGGGCCCGGGTGTATTGGCGGCCGGCTGCGGACGCTGTGGAACGGCATACCGAGTTCATCCGAGCGCACCTGGACGGGACCATTCCGTGACTGAGCGACCCGCTCAAGGTGGAGGGAAACCCACCCTGGGCGTGGGTTTCCCTCCACCGTGACCACGGCTTCTTCGACGGGCGTGACGAGCGGCTGGAGTCCCATCGAATGCCTACGTGCGCTTCATGGTGGCTTCACACGGGCCGCGAAGACTGACGGATACGTCGATCTCTATGCAAAGGAAGCCGTCATGAAGCGCCGCGCCGTCATCCTCACGTCTGCCCTCACCCTGGCGGTGCTGGGCGGTTGCTCGAGCACCACGTCGGCCACCACTCCGGTCGCGTCCGCGGCGACCATGGCCACTTCCCCTGCGATTGGGCGTCCGGGGGCTGGCGGACCGCCGTCCGACCGTGGCCCCGGCGCAGGCATGGGCGCCGGGATGGGCGCCGGGAGTGGGACGGCCGCCCCGGGTGGCACGGTCACGGCCGCCCCGCCTGCCGGAACGGTCGCCGCCGCCTGGGAGGCGCTCATGGGACCGGACGGCGAGTATGCCGCTGCCGCCTCATACCAGGCGGTCATCGCGAAGTTCGGCGCCGTCGAACCCTACGTCAGCATCGAGGCCATGGAGCAGAACCACATCCAGGCACTGACCCGTCAATTGAGTCGGTTCGGCTACGTGCCGCCGGCCAACCCGTTTGCCGGACAGATCGCCGCTCCCGCTGACCTCGTGACGGCTGCACAAGCGTGGGCGGAGGGCGAGCGCAAGAACGTCGCGATGTATGACCGACTCGCGGCGGCGGCGACCAGCGACGCGGGTCTCAACCGGGTCTTCAGCAACCTGCGCCGGTCGTCGCTCGACGCGCACCTGCCGTTGTTCGAGGCCGCGGCCAAGGCGGGCGGCTCGCTCACCGAGCCGCAGATGGCCGAGCTCGGGTTCGTCAAGCACTGAGGGTGGGGGTAGCGCGGCGCAAGTGTGGACTTGAGTCGGCCACCGGAACTGGTCAGCTCCAGCCCAGCGCTCGCAGCCCGGCGGCCACGGCCGCCCCGACGACGACCACGACGATGAACGGGGCACGCAGCACCAGTGCGAGAACGGCGGCGCCCAGCCCGAAGACCCGAGCATCGACGCTGAGCCCTCCGCCGGACGCCGCGAAGGTCTGCACGACCACCAGTGAGGTGAGCAAAGCGACCGGCAGCAGTCCGGTGACTCGGCGCATCCTGCGGCCCTCAAGCTTGGCGGCCGGCACCAGGTGACCGGCGAGCTTGGTCAGATAGGCCAGCGCGCACCCCGCGAGGACCGCCACCCACAGGGTCATCTCGGGTGCTCCTCATCGGCGGACGCCTCGGCGTTGGGCCGTTCCTCCGGCTCCATCGGGGTGGCCCTTCCGCGAGATTGACGTTGCGACCCGAACGCTCGGCGTGTCGTGCGCGCAACGTCAATCTCGGCGGGGGGAAAGGAGGGGGAGGGGGCGGGGGAGGGGGAAGGAGTGGGAGGGAGGAGGCCGACGGCCACTGCGGCGAGGGCGGCCACCAGCACCGGTATGCCGGCCGGTGCCCACGGCGCGACGACCACCGTGAGCACGACGGCCGCAGCCGCCGTCGCCGCTGCGTCCCGTGAACGCAGCCGCGGCCAGAGCAGCGCCACGAAGGCCGCCGCAGCCGCCGCATCCAGACCCCACCGGCGCGGGTCACCCAACGCGTTGCCGAGCAGCGCCCCGGCCAGCGTGAAGAGGTTCCAGAAGATGAAGACCGCGATCCCGGTCTGCCAGAAGCCGACCTGCGAGGCTCGCACCGTCGGTTGGGCAATGCCGACGGCCGTCGACTCGTCGATGGTCAGGTGAGCGGCCACCCCGCGCTGCCAGCCGCGGTCATGGAGGAACTCCGACACCTGCAGCCCGTAGAGCCCGTTTCGGACGCCGAGCAGGGTCGCCGTCGCAATCGCCGCAACCCCGGTGCCCCCGGCCCCGATCACCCCGACGAACGCGAACTGCGACCCGCCGGTGAACATCAGCAGCGACAGCGCGCAGGTCTGCCACACGTCCAGCCCCGACGCGACCCCCAGCGCCCCGAACGAGATCCCGTAGGCCCCCGTCGCGATCCCCACCGACCAGGCCTGGCGCAGCACCGCGGTCCGGGTGCGGGCGTCCAGGCCGCCCGTCGCTGCCCCTCCCGCCTCACCAGCCGCTGGTTGCATCTGCCGATGGTGACAGACCCGCCGGCCCGCGTGTTTGGATGGTCCGGTGGGTGACCGTATGCCGCGTGCTCGAGCCCCGCTGAGCGGTCGACTCCCGCGACCGCGCGGCCGCATCGCGCTGCGTGTCCGAGCCGTCGTGCTCGCTGTCGGACTGGCCGGGGTCATCGGCGTGGGCGGGTTGACCGCGTGCTCGACCCCGTCGCCTGGGGCGGACACTCCGGAGGCAGCGGTCACGACCTTCTACCGGGCCCTCGGCGCCAAGGACACCGGCGCGGCGTGTGCGCTGGTGGCCTACAACGGCATACCGCTCTCCGGCGACGACATCACCCTGTGTCGGTCGGGTTTCGACGCGATTGTCACGGACATCGCCACGCCGGAGGAGCTCGCCGCCTTGGGCTCGACGTCGGCCACCGGCTCGACCGTCACCGGCGACACCGCCACCGTCCGCGCAGACCAGCTGACCGGCGTGCCCGCGGCATACCGCGAAGACGTGAGCCTCGTGCGCGTGGCCGGACGGTGGTACATCCTCAGCCCGCTCTGACGCACTGTCGGAAGGGTCACCCTTGGGGGTCATGCATCGAGGGGGCCGCGGCACCATACTGGGCACATGTACGGCAACGACTTCGCCGAGCCCGACGACCCGGGGGCCGGCCCCCTCAACGCAGCGGACGGAGGAGCGGTCGAAGCGGCCGCCGCCCACGTCGACACCAAGGCGCAGCAGGGCCTGGAGACCTTCGACGCGATCATCGCCGCCGACCAACGGATCGAGCCGCGGGATGCGATGCCCGAGGAATACCGCCAGACCCTGATCCGTCAGATCGCCCAACATGCTCACTCCGAGATCATCGGGATGCAGCCGGAGGGCAACTGGATCACCCGGGCACCGTCGTTGCGGCGCAAGGCGATCCTTATCGCCAAGGTTCAGGACGAGGCGGGCCATGGGCTCTACCTCTACTCCGCGGCCGAGACGCTCGGCATCGACCGAGAGGAGTTGCTCGACCGGCTGCACACCGGCAAGCAGAAGTACTCCTCGATCTTCAACTACCCGACGCTGACCTGGGCCGACTGCGGCGCCATCGGGTGGCTTGTCGACGGCGCGGCGATCATGAACCAGGTGCCGCTGTGCCGGTGCTCCTACGGGCCCTACGCCCGGGCGATGATCCGCACCTGCAAGGAGGAGTCCTTCCACCAGCGGCAGGGCTTCGAGCTGCTCTGGGAGCTCATGCGCGGCACGCCCGAGCAGCAGGCGATGGCGCAGGATGCGACGAACCGGTGGTGGTGGCCCGCGCTGGCGATGTTCGGTCCGCGCGACACGGGCGAGCACGCGGTGACCGGAGGCCACACCGAGCAGTCGATGGCCTGGGGCATCAAGCGCTTCAGCAATGACGACCTGCGGCAAAAGTTCGTCGACATGACCGTCCCGCAAGCGCAGCGGTTGGGCGTCAAGATCCCCGACCCGGACCTGAAGTGGAACGCCGAGCGCGGCCACTACGACTTCGGCGAGATCGACTGGGACGAGTTCTGGCGCGTCATCAAGGGCGACGGCGCCTGCAACTCCGCTCGCATCGAGCGCCGGGTCACCTCGCACCAACAGGGTGCCTGGGTCCGTGAGGCAGCAGCGGCGTATGCCGCCAAACAACGTCAGCGGGCGGGCGCGGGTGCGCAGGCCGGTGCCGCCGACGGTGAAGGGAGTGCAGCATGAGCGAGGGAACCCTGCCGCTCTTCGAGGTCTTCGTGCGGGCCAAGCGGGGCCTGTCGCACGTCCACGTCGGGTCGGTGCACGCGCCCGACGCGACGATGGCGGTCCGCAACGCCCGCGACCTCTACACCCGCCGGCAAGAGGGCGTGTCGATCTGGGTCGTGGCCGCGAGCGACATCGTCGCCAGCAGCCCCGATGAGAAGGACTCCTTCTTCGACCCGGCCGGCGACAAGATCTACCGGCACCCGACCTTCTACGACGTGCCCGAGGATGTCGAATACCTGTGAGCGAGAAGGTGACTGGCACGGCATACAGCGCCTATGTCCTGGGGCTGGCTGACGACGCGCTGATCTACTCCCACCGGCTGGGGGAGTGGCTCACCTGGGCGCCGCAGCTCGAGGAGGACATGGCCTTGGCCAACGTTTCGCTCGACCTCATCGGCCAGGCCCGAGCGCTGCTCACCCACGTGGGGAGCCTGGACGGCACCGGCCGTTCCGAGGACGACCTGGCCTACCTGCGCGACGAGCGCGACTTCCGCAACGTGCACCTCGTGGAGCAGCGCCGCGGCGACTTCGCGCAGGAGATGGCGCGGATGCTGTGGTTCTCGGCCTACCAGAAGGCCCTGTATGCCGCCCTCGCCGGTTCCGCCGACGAGCAGCTGCGGGCGATCGCGGCCAAGGCGCACAAGGAGGTCCGCTACCACCACGACCACGCGGCCCAGTGGGTCGTCCGGCTCGGTGATGGGACGCAGGAGTCGCACGCCAAGATGCAGGCGGCGTTGACCTGGGTGGCGCCCTATGTCGACGAGCTGTTCGATGACTCGGCGCCGGGAGTGGCCGAGGCGCTCGCGGCCGGTGTCGGGGTGCTGCCGTCGTCTCTGCGGGCGGCCGTGTCGGCCGATGTCGAGGCGGTGGTTGCAGAGGCGACCCTGACCATGCCCGCCGTGCCCAAGTGGCGGGCTCGTGGCGGACGCGACGGAGTCCACTCCGAGCCGATGGGCTATCTGCTCGCCGAGATGCAGCACCTGCCGCGCTCGGTGCCGGGAGCGCGCTGGTGACGATGACGGCCACGGCCACCGACGTCCTCGCCGCGGTGCGGGCGATCCCCGACCCGGAGATCCCCGTCATCACCATCGAGGGCCTGGGCATCCTGCGCTCGGCCGAGGTGGACGAGGCTTCCGGGGTGGTCCAGGTGGTCATCACGCCCACCTATTCGGGGTGCCCCGCGATGCGGGCGATCGAGGACCAGATCGCGCGAGTATGCCGTGCCCACGGCCTGCAGGCCGTCGTCACCACGGCGCTGTCCCCGGCCTGGTCGACCGACTGGATCACCGAGGATGCCCGAGAGGCGTTGCGGCGCTTCGGGATTGCTCCGCCGGGACCGGTTGTCGCTGGTGATGGTGAGCGGGCACCTGGGCCAGTGTCGGTGATGATCGGGCGCGGGCGGCATACCGTCGCCTGCCCCCGGTGCGGCAGTGCGGCGACGTCCGTGATCTCCCCGTTCGGCTCCACCGCGTGCAAAGCCCTGCGCCGTTGCGACAGTTGCGGCGACCCCTTCGACGAGTTCAAGGCGCTCTAGATGACCGGACTGCTCAGCCCCGCAGGCACGACGACGCGGCGGCCCACCTTCCACCCGTTGACGGTCGCCCACGTCGAGCGGCTCACCGAGGAAGCCACGGCGATCACCTTCGCCGTGCCGGAGGAGCTCGCCGAGGCGTTCGGGTTCCTGCCGGGGCAACATCTGACGTTGCGGCGCGTCGGTGACGGGGGCGAGGTGCGCAACTCCTACTCGATCTGTCAGTCGGCGCGGGGCGGGCGTCCGGGGACCCTGCGGGTCGCGGCGGCCAAGGTGGCGGGCGGTCGGATGTCGCCCTGGCTCGTCGACGAGCTGGCCGTGGGTGATGTCGTCGACGTCATGACGCCGATGGGGACGTTCACGTGTCCGGCGCAGCCCGAGTCGTCGCGGCACCACGTGGCGATCGCCGCCGGGTCGGGGATCACGCCGATCCTGTCGCTGGTGACGACGGCGCTCGAGGAGGAGCCCGGGTCGCGGGTGACCCTGCTGTTCGGCAACCGGCGCACCTCGACGGTGATGTTCCTCGAGGAGCTGGAGGACCTCAAGGACCGTTACGGCGCGCGGCTGCACCTCATCCATGTGCTGTCTCGCGAAGCGCCCGACGTTGAGTTGTTCCACGGGCGGATCGACCGCGAACGGTTGGGGCGCATCTTCGACGCTCTCGTCCCGGTCGACGGGATCGACGAGGTCTATCTGTGTGGGCCGTTCGGGATGGTCCAGGACGCCCAGGCGCTGCTGGCTGAGCGCGGGTTCGACCACCACCACGTCCACCACGAGATCTTCCACGTCGACGAGTCGGGTGCGCCAAGGCCGGCGCCGGTTGTGGTCGACACGTCTGCGCCGCCGGCGGCTGTGGTGACGGTGGCCCTAGACGGGCGCACGACGGTCATCCCCATGCCGACCCGCGAGGAGACCATTCTCGATGCGACGCTTCGGGCGCGACCTGATGCCCCCTACTCGTGCACGGGCGGCGTGTGTGGCACCTGCCGGGCTCGGGTGGTGTCGGGAGAGGTCCGGATGGACCGCAACTATGCCCTGGAGCCCGAGGAGGTCGCTGCGGGCATCGTCCTGGCCTGCCAGTCCCACCCGGTGAGCGACACCGTCGAACTCGACTACGACGCCTAGCCATCCGCTCTCTACTCCCCCCACCCCACCCCTCGCCGAGTAACCGCTTCGATGTTGGCGATTCCACGCGTCACGGGGCTCGGAGCGCCGAAAAGGCCATCGAGTGTTGGCGTCTTGACGGCCCTCCGCTCGTCAGGACGCGTAGCGCCAGGCCCGCCCGAAGTGACGTTCCCATTCATCACGAAGGGGGCGGACCGGCATACCGGCGTCGTGGAGGGCACCAGCGACCCGGGCGAGCGTCGCCGCCGGCAGCGTGAACAGGTCCCGAGCGGTGAGCACGATGATGCGCCACCCCATGCCTTCGAGGTCTTCGCGCCGGGCCAGGTCGGCGTGCCACTGCTCAGGGCGCTCGATGTGATGCCTCCCGTCATACTCGACCGCGACCATGTAGTCGGGCCAGGCGAGATCCAGCCGATAGCCGCGACCGGTTCGCGAGCTGTGCACGGCGAGGTTGACGACCGGCTCCGGCAGCCCGGCGAGGACGAACAGCATCCTGACCCGGCTCTCGGTCGCCGACTCGACGCGCTCACGTGCCAGCGCCGCCGCCCGACGGGCTCGGCGGGCCCCGCGACTTCGGGCATTCTCGGTCGCACGACGAACCCCTTCAAGACTGACCGCGCCGGCCGCCAGGATCGCGTCGAGGAAGACCACCAGATCCACCAGGTCGAGGACCGCCGCGAGGTCCAGCCCAGTCTGGATCGCGTCGGTGCACGGTATGCCGTGCCGCTCGACCAGGGGAGGGAGGGCGGCATACCGATGCAGCCGCAATCCCTGATGCGCGGAGGCCAGACCACTGACCGTGCCGAGATGCACCGTCGATGAGTCGGGCACGGGGGCCCCGAGCAGCCGGGCGGCCGTGTGGTGGCTGGCGAAGGATCCGTCCGGGGCAAGCAACAGGGCCGCGCCGGCCCAGAGGTGCGGGCCCTTCGGCGTGTCCGCATGGACATAGGTGCCACGGAGGAGGCGCCGGTATGCCGCCCCGTTGAGATCGCGGTCGGTCAGCCCGGTCGCCAGCCCGGCCGCGCGCGTGAAGGGCCGGCCGACGTCGACGGGGATCTCGGGTCGCGGGGTGTGACGGGAAGCGGTCATGCGGCATACGGTGCCGGAATCTGCCGAAGCGGTCGGCGAGTTATCCACAGGTCCGATGGCTCGGGCCGGTTGGGCCCGGCGTCGAATCGCCAACACTCGACGGCCGTTTCGCGGGTTTGGGGCCTCTGGGACGTCGAATCGCCAACACCGAAGCGGTTACTCGCGAGGGGAGGGGGAGCGGGGGGAGGGGGAGCGGAGGAAGGTGACGAAGGAGAAGCCGGAGGCCGGGTGCGGCATACGGGAGGTCTCGGTCCACACCCGCGGGTCGATCGGGGGGAAGGTCACCGAGCCATCGGCATCCTGGTCGACCTCGGTGATGACCAGGCGCACGGCATACGGCATCGCGAGTCGATAGATCTCCCCGCCGCCGGCGACCCACAACTCGGTCGGGCCGGCGAGCGCAAGACCTTCCTCGAACGTGTGCGCGACCTCGACGTCGGCGTGCGACCAGGTGCGGTCGCGGGTCAGCACGACGGTCCGCCGACCAGGCAGTGCCCGGCCGATCGAGTCGAAGGTGCGCCGACCCATGAGCAAGGTGTGGCCCATCGTCGTGCGCTTGAAGTGCGCGAGGTCTTCGGGCAGGTGCCACGGCATCCGGGAACCGTCACCAATGACACCGTTGCGGGCTACCGCCGCGATCATCGCCACCGTCATGCCACCAGTCTCCCCCGGGCGACGCTCAGACCGCGATGGGGGCCTTGATCCCCGGATGCGGGTCATAGCCAACAAGCTCCACGTCGGCAAGATCGAACTCGTCCAGCGCTCGCCCGGGCGTGAGCTGCAGCGTCGGCAGCGGCCGCGGCTCGCGGGTCAGTTGGAGGCGAGCCTGGTCGAGATGGTTGAGATAGAGGTGCGCGTCGCCGAGCGTGTGGACGAAGTGGCCCGGTCGCAGCCCGGTCACCTGCGCGACCATCGCCGTGAGCAGCGCGTAGGAGGCGATGTTGAACGGCACGCCGAGGAAGACGTCCGCGGACCGCTGATAGAGCTGGCAGTCCAGGAACGCCGGGTATGCCGTGTGGTCACCGCCGGCGACCGCCGCCAGGGCGGCGGGGGAGACGTCGGGCCGGACATAGAACTGGAACAGGGCGTGACAGGGCGGCAGCGCCATGGAATCGACGTCGGCGACGTTCCAGGCCGAGACGAGGTGGCGCCGGGAGTCGGGATTGCGCTGGATCGACTCGACCACCTGGGCGATCTGGTCGACCTGTCGGCCGTCGGGGGTCGGCCAGGACCGCCACTGGTAGCCGTAGACCGGACCCAAGTCGCCGAGCTCGTCGGCCCATTCGTCCCAGATCGTGATGCCGCGCTCCTGCAGCCAGCGGACGTTGGTGTCACCGCGCAGGAACCACAACAGCTCGCCGATGATCGACCGCAGATGCAGCCGCTTGGTCGTCAGGACCGGGAACCCCTCGGCGAGGTCGAAACGCATCTGGTGCCCGAACACGCTCAAGGTCCCGGTGCCGGTCCGGTCCGACTTGGTGACGCCGTCGGCGAGGACACGGTCGAGGAGGTCGAGATATTGGCGCACGCGTTGCACGCTAACACCCACCGCCGACCACCAATGGAGTGTGATCTAGATCACACTTAACACGGGTATATGGCCGTAACGAACCCCCAACACCCAGCGATGTAGCAGGTGTCGAGGCGCTACCCGGACCCCCGAGCGGGTAGCGCCTCGACCCATGTCTGTCAGGCCCCGGACGCACCGAGCGAGAGCCTGAACCACCGATAGTCTGAACGCATGACGAGCCCCATCTTCGGCCGCGTGCTCACCGCGATGGTCACCCCGATGACGCCCGCCGGCGCCGTCGACGAGGACGCCGTCCTGGCGGTCGCCGACCATCTGCTGGCCCACTCCCACGACGGCATCGTCGTCAACGGGACGACGGGGGAGTCGGCCACCCTCACCGCCGACGAGAGCATCAGGGTCATCGAAATCGTCGCCAGCCACGTCGGGGACCGAGCGATCGTCGTGGCCGGAGTCGGCTCCAACGACACGGCACACAGCATCGACATGGCCCGGCGAGCCGCCGCAGCAGGGGCCAGGGGCCTGTTGGTCGTCACGCCCTACTACAACAAGCCGACCCAACCGGGACTCGTCGCGCACTTCAACGCCATCGCGGACGCGACCGACCTCCCAGTCCTCGTCTACGACATTCCTGGGCGGACCGGCATACCCATCCAGACCGACACGCTCCTGCGCCTGGCCGAGCACCCACGGATCGTTGCGGTCAAGGACGCCAAGGGTGACCTGTGGGCGGCTACCCGCGTCATGGCCGCCACCGACCTGCAGTGGTATTCCGGCGACGACGTCCTCAACCTCGCCCACCTCGCCCAGGGAGCGGTCGGCGTCGTCTCCGTCGTGGGTCACGTTGCGGGCGATGAGTATGCCGCGATGATCCGCGCCGTCGAGGCCGGCGACCTGGCCACGGCCCGGGCTATCCACCACCGTCTCATTCCCGTGGTCGACGCCCTCATGAACACCAGCCAGGGGGCCATCATGGCCAAGGCTGCGCTCGTCGAGCTCGGTGTCATCCCCAGTGCGTTCGTCCGGCTCCCGCTCGTGGAGTCGCCACCCGAGCATCTCGCCAAACTGCGCGAGGGCCTTTCTCAGTCAGGAATCCGTTGAGTCATCCCCATCCCGAGTTGACCCTCCCACCACCGCTGACGACGGGGGCGCTGCGGGTTGTCGCTCTCGGTGGGCTTGGGGAGATCGGTCGCAACATGACCGTCCTCGAGACGGCCGGTCGGCTGCTCATCATCGACTGTGGGGTCCTCTTCCCCGAGGACCACCACCCGGGGGTCGATCTCATCCTCCCCGACTTCTCCTACCTCGACGGGCGGCTGGACGACATCGAGGCGGTCGTCCTCACCCACGGGCATGAGGACCACATCGGTGCGGTCCCGTTCCTGCTCTCCCGCAAGCGGGACATTCCGCTCATCGGCTCGCAGCTCACCCTTGCCCTGGTCGAGGCCAAGCTCAAAGAACACCGGATCACGCCCTACACGCTGACCGTCAAAGAGGGCCAGCGCGAGCGCCTGGGCGCCTTCGACCTGGAGTTCGTTGCGGTCAACCACTCGATCCCCGACGCGCTGGCCGTCATGGTCCGCACCCCGGCGGGCACCCTGCTGCACACGGGTGACTTCAAGATGGACCAGCTGCCCCTCGACGGCCGGATCACCGACCTGCGGGCCTTCGCTCGGCTCGGCGAAGAAGGCGTCGACCTGTTCCTCACCGACTCGACCAACGCTGACGTGCCCGGCTTCACCGCACCCGAGCGGGACATCTCCTCGGCGATCGACAAGGTGTTCCGGCACGCCCAGCGGCGGATCATCGTCGCGTGCTTCTCCTCGCACGTCCACCGGGTCCAGCAGGTGCTCGACGCCGCCGACAAGGCCGGACGCAAGGTGGCGTTTGTCGGCCGCTCAATGGTGCGGAACATGACTATCGCTGCGGACCTGGGCTACCTCCACGTGCCCCCGGGGGTGCTCGTCGACCTCAAGCGCCTCGACGACCTCCCCGACGACCAGATCGTCCTCATCAGCACCGGTAGCCAGGGCGAGCCGATGGCGGCGCTGGCCCGGATGGCCAACCGCGATCACCGCATCGAGGTCGGACCTGGCGACACGGTGCTCCTGGCCAGCTCGCTCATCCCCGGCAACGAGAACGCCGTCTATCGGGTCATCAACGGACTCATGCGCCTTGGCGCCCACGTCGTGCACAAGGGCAACGCCAAGGTGCACGTCTCCGGTCACGCCGCGGCCGGCGAACTCACCTACTGCTACAACATCGTCCGGCCCCGCAACGTCCTCCCGGTTCACGGTGAGTGGCGGCACATGTTCGCCAACGGCGAGCTGGCGGTGGCGACCGGCATACCTCGTGAGCGGGTCCTGCTGGCCGAGGACGGCGTGGTCGTCGACCTGCGCGACGGGAGGGCCGAGATCGTGGGGGCCGTCCCGTGCGGCTACATCTACGTCGACGGCTCGTCGGTCGGGGGCACCGACGAGGCGTTGCTCAAGGACCGCCGGATCCTGCGCGATGAAGGCTTCATCACCTGCATCGTCGTCATCGACGCCGCAACGGGCAAGATCGCGGCCGGCCCGGACATCACGGCCCGCGGGTTCGCCGAGGACGAGCAGATCTTCGACCAGGTCATCCCCAAGGTCGAGGCCGCCATCATCGCGGCCACCGAGGGCGGCATCACCGACGAGCATCAGCTGCAACAGGTCATCCGCCGGACTGTCGGCGGCTGGGTCGGCGGCAAGATCCGCCGCCGCCCGATGATCATCCCCATCGTCATCGAGGCCTGACCGGGTGCGCCGCCGCCGGTGGGGCGATCGGCTGCTCGCTGTCGCTGTCGGCACCTTGAGCCTCTGGTATGCCGTGCGCTGGCTCGACATCCCGACCTTCGTCATCGCCGTGGCTCAGTCCCTCGTTCCGGTGGCGGGGATCCTGCTGGTCGCCGTCACCCTGGCGGCGGGGGCATCGAAACGTCGGAGAACAGCGGCCGTCGGGGTGGTGGCCTCGGTCGCTGCGCTGGTCGGGGCGCTCCCCTTCGTCGTCCCCTCCGGCCGGGCCGACCCAGGCCCCGACGACCTGGTCGTCATGGCGAGCAACCTGCAGTTCGGCGGTGCCGACCCGATGGCGCTCACCGGGGCAGTCCGGGTCCGCGGCGTCGACGTCCTCGTCCTGCTCGAAGTGACTCCCAGCGCGGTGGACCGCCTCCGGGACGCCGGACTCGAGGACGACCTGCCCTATGTCGTCGGCCACCCACGCCCTGGTGCGGATGGGACGTTGATCCGCAGCCGCTATCCACTCACCGAACTCCCGACCCCGACCTTCCCCGGCGAGGTCAACCTCAGCCAGCCGGTGGCCCGCGTTGAACTGCCCGGGTCAGCGGTGGGCGCGGCGCCGCGGTCGGTGCTCATCAGGGCCGTCCACCCCATGCCACCCACCGACCCGAACCTGACCTTCTGGCGGCAGTCGCTCGACGGGCTGGCGACGTGGGCGCGGAGCCAGCCGGACGGCATACCCCTGGTCCTGGCGGGGGACTTCAACGCGTCGGCCGACCACCCGGGCTACCGACAGGTGGCCGACGGTCTGGTTGACGCCCACGAGGCCGCGGGATCGGGCTGGGTGCGGACCTGGCCGATCGGGCGGCGGGTCATCCCGCCGTTCGTCCAGATCGACCATGTTCTGGCCAAGGGGCTGACGGTGACCGGCGCCGGTTCAGAGGTCATCCCCGGCACCGATCACGCGCTCGTCTGGGCCAGTTGGCGCTGAACCCTACGCGGCTGCCCGGTGGCCCCCGGGTGCCACCGGGCAGCCGCGCTCGTGGTCACCAGGGGCGAGGCAGGTCGACGACGCGAGGGTCGTGGTCGGGCTCCCACCCCTGCGGCCCGCGGGCGTAGGACAGCGTCGGCCCGTATGCCGCGAGCCCCGCCACCGCCGACACGAGACGCTCGACGTGCTCGGGACGCGAGGCCAAGCCCAGGCTGGCCCGCACGGCCGTGGTCGGCGTGCCCTCGTCGCCATCGGCTAACAGAGCGTCGACGAGGGGGTGGGCGCAGAACTTGCCGTCGCGCACTCCGATGCCGTGTTCGACGGAGAGGGCGGTGGAGACCAACGACGAATCCAGCCCGTCGATCGTGAAGGCGACCACCCCGACGCGGTCGGACCCAGGTCCGAAGAGCGAATGCGTGTGCACGCCCGGGATCGCCTCCAGACCCCGGCGCAACCGCTCAGCCAGGGTGTGCTCGAAGCGGGCCAGGTCCTCACGGCGCTCCTGGATGACCGCACAGGCTGCCGCGAGGGCAACTGCGCCGACGACATTGGGGCTGCCACCCTCGTGGCGGGCGGCCCCGGTGGCCCAGGTGACCCCGCACTGGTCGACCCGGGCGGTCGCGCCACCGCCGACGAGGTAGGGGTCGGCTGCGTCGAGCCAGTCGGCGCGGCCGGCCAGGACGCCGGCGCCGTAGGGCGCGTAGAGCTTGTGTCCCGAGAATGCGACGTAGTCGACTTCGGAAGCGGCCAGGTCGACCGCTCGGTGCGGCACGAGTTGGGCGGCGTCCAGCGCGACTCTGGCCCCGTGCCGACGAGCGACCTCGACGATCCGCTCGACCGGCCAGACCTCGCCGGTGACGTTCGAGGCGCCAGCCACGACGACCAACGTGTGGGCGCTGTGGGTGGTCGCGAGCGCGCTGTCCAACCAGGCCAAGCCGTCTTCGACCGTCCGCGGCACCGGCAGGGTCACCGTCGCCCCTGAGGACCGGGACCCCCACGGCAGCAGGGTGGAGTGGTGCTCGGAGGCAAACACGACGACGGTCGTGTCGAGGGGCAATGCCCGGGCGAGCAGGTTCCAGGAGTCGGTCGTCGTGCGGGTGAAGACGACCAGATCGTCCTCGCGGGCCCCGATGAAGCGGGCGACCTGCTCGCGGGCCTGTTCGTACCACTGGCTGGTCACCCGGCTGGCGAAGCCGTTGCCTCGGTGGACCGAGGCGTAGGTCCGCAGGGTCCGCTCGACGGCCTCGGCCACGACGGTCAGGGCTGGTGTGGAGGCCGCGTGGTCGAGGTTGGCGTAGTCGCGCGGCCCGTGTGCCGTGGGCACGACCAGGCCGTCGGCGGTCGTGCCTGGCAGTCGCTGGGTGCAGGCGGCGGCGAGGTCGCCCAGCGGGCGCTTGGGGCCGCCGACGGAGTGGGGGGACGGCGAGGTGAGCGTGCGGGGAGTGGGGGAGGCGGCATACATCGGGGTCTCCTGCGGGCCGAGGACCCGAGGCGACGGGTCCGCGCTTGCCGACCAGCGAGGTCCGCTGGCAAGCCTGGTCGTCACCCGGAGCACCCCGCCGCGGAGGAGGGTTGCCGGTCAGCAAGCCGGGGCTTGTGCGCTGACACTCATGACCTTGGGATGAAGATAACGTCACGTGATGGGTTGGTGAAACTCCGTTCCGGGTGTTGAGACGGATTTCCGCGCGAGTGACGCGTGTGGCGCAAGGGGTTGGCGTGACTTCTCGCGTACCCTCGCGAGCATGGCGACACGACCGTCGGGTGCGTCCGCACGCCCGCACACGAGCACGCGGACCGCGTCCGCGCGCACCTCTACGCCCCGGTCCCGAACGGGAACGGGCGCCGGCCGCCGCGCTCCCAGGTCCACGGGCCGCGCCAAGGGCGGGGGTATGCCGTTCCCGCTGCGGGCCGTGCGTGGTGCCTGGCTCGGCGTATCGCATGTCGCGGGCAGCGCCGTGCGCAAGGTCGGGCATTCGGCCGCCGAGCTCGAGCCGGAGCACCGTCGGGACGGCGTCGGCTTCCTGCTCATCGCGCTCGCTGTCGTCGTTGCGGCCCGTGAGTGGTGGGGCTTCCAGGGCGTCGTCGGCGATGTTGTTCATGCGGTTACCGCGGGCACCTTCGGCAGGATCGCCTACGCGCTGCCGCTGGTGCTGCTCGGCTTCGGGCTGTGGTTCCTGCGGGCCCCGGGCGACGATGCGACGACCAACCGGATCGTCGTCGGCACCCTCACGCTCACCGCCGCCGCGTGCGGGATCGCGCACCTGGCGGACGGCATACCGACTCCTCCCGCGGGCGCCGACGGAATGCGCGCGGCGGGCGGGATCATCGGATTCCTCGCCTCCAGTCCGTTGGCGTCGGCCGTCTCGTCGGTCGGGGCCCTCGTGCTGTTGCTCCTGCTGGGCTTCTTCGGGGTCTTGGTCATCACCGCAACTCCGGTGCGGATGATCCCCGACCGGGCGCGTCAGATCCGCGACCGGATCCTGGGCCGCGCCGCAGCAGATGCTGCCGACGAGGCCGAGGCAACGACTCCTGCGGCCCGGGCGCGGCGCCCGGTCATCGATCTGGCCGCCAAACGGGCCGGCGACGATGCCTTCGAACAGGCCGCCGAGGTGGCTGCCGAAGCAGCGGGGCGCAAGGGCCTGCGGCCCGGCCAGCGTCGGCCAGGTCCCGGGCCTGCGGCGGGCGTCGACGCCACTGACCCGGCCGCTCATGGCGCACCGCCGGTCGATCCGGCGCGACCGGCGACCGGCAAGCGCAAGGCCGAGCTCATCGCTCCGCCCACGTCGACGTTGCCGTTGCGGGGGGAGCAACTGTCGCTCGCCGGCGACATCGCCTATGTGCTGCCCGACAACGCTCTGCTGGCGCCCGGCGCCCCGCACAAGGCCCGCTCGGCCGCCAACGACCGGGTGGTCGAGTCGCTCACCCAGGTGTTCGAGCAGTTCGAGATCGACGCCCAGGTGACCGGTTTCAGCCGTGGGCCAACGGTCACGCGTTACGAGGTGGAGCTCGGGCTGGCCACCAAGGTCGAGCGCGTCACCGCGCTATCCAAGAACATCGCGTATGCCGTCGCCTCGGCTGACGTGCGGATCCTCTCGCCGATCCCGGGCAAGTCCGCGATCGGCATCGAGATCCCCAACACCGACCGGGAGACCGTGTCGCTGGGCGATGTGCTGCGCAGCCAGACGGCTCGGGCCAACGACCACCCGATGGTCATGGGTGTCGGCAAGGACGTCGAGGGTGGCTACGTCATCGCCAACCTCGCCAAAATGCCTCACCTGCTCGTCGCGGGTGCCACCGGCGCTGGCAAGAGCAGCTTCGTCAACTCGATGATCACCTCGATCCTCATGCGGGCCACGCCCGAGGAGGTCCGGATGATCCTCGTGGACCCCAAACGGGTCGAGCTGACGGCATACGACGGGATTCCGCACCTCATCACGCCGATCATCACCAACCCCAAGAAGGCCGCCGAGGCGCTGCAGTGGGTCGTGCGCGAGATGGACCAGCGCTACGACGACCTGGCCAGCTTCGGGTTCAAGCACATCGACGACTTCAACAAGGCCGTGCGGACCGGGAAGGTCCAGCCGCTGCCGGGCAGCGAACGGGTGATCACCCCCTATCCCTACCTGCTGGTCATCGTCGACGAGCTGGCCGACCTCATGATGGTCGCCCCCCGCGACGTCGAGGAGTCGATCGTCCGGATCACCCAGCTGGCACGGGCCGCCGGCATCCACCTGGTGCTGGCGACCCAGCGCCCGAGCGTCGACGTCGTCACCGGCCTCATCAAGGCCAACGTCCCCTCGCGGATGGCCTTCGCCACCTCCTCGCTCGCCGACAGCCGGGTGGTCCTGGACCAGCCCGGTGCGGAGAAGCTCGTCGGCCAAGGCGACGCCCTGTTCCTGCCGATGGGCGCGTCCAAGCCGATGCGGGTCCAGGGTGCCTGGGTGACCGAGTCCGAGATCCATGCGGTCGTCAAGGCCGTCACCCTGCAGCTGCAGCCGCAATACCGCGACGACGTCACGGCGCCCGCGGCTGCCAGCCGTCAGGTCGAGGACGACATCGGCGACGACCTCGAGGTGCTCCTGCAGGCTGCCGAGCTCGTCGTCACCACCCAGTTCGGCTCGACCTCGATGCTGCAGCGCAAGCTGCGGGTCGGCTTCGCCAAGGCGGGCCGACTCATGGACCTGCTCGAGTCCCGTGGGATCGTCGGGCCGTCCGAGGGTTCCAAGGCCCGCGACGTCCTGGTCAAGCCGGACGACCTGGCGACGACGTTGGCCCTGCTGCGCGGCGAGGACGTTCCGGTGGACGAGTGGTCTCCGGACGGTGGCCTCGACAGCCTGGACGGCGTCGACGATGACAGTGACGACGATGGTGACAGTGACGACGATGGTGACGGCACGGCATACGTGCTCGACGGCGACGCCCGGGCCAAGGGGCAGGTCGGCGGTCGCTACCCGACCGACCCGCTCGCCCGGTCCGACGACGAGCCCGGGTGGGACGAGGATGACGAGGGCGGCGACGCCTGGGAGCTGACCGGCCGCCAGTAGCTGGGGCGCCCGGCCGTGAGGAGCCAGCGTGAGCATCGACCTCAAGAAGGACTTCAAGCACCTCTACCAGCCGCCGTCGGGTCGATTCGTCGAGGTGGATGTTCCCGAGTTCGCCTACCTGGCCATCGACGGCCACGGGGATCCCAACACGTCCCGCGACTATGCCGCGGCAGTCGAGGCGCTCTACACGAGCGCGTATGCCGTCCGAGCCGTCTTCAAGAAGCGCACCGGGACAGACTTCGTCGTCGGGCCGCTGGAGGGGCTGTGGTCCAGCCCGGACCCGGCAGACTTCGTCAACGGGAACAAGGGCAATTGGGACTGGACGATGCTGATCGCCCTCCCGGAAGCGGTATCCACCGACGACACGTCGCTCGGGCTGACCGCCGCGGCGGCGAAGAAGGCCCACCTGCCGATCACCGGGATTCGTCGGCTGACGCTCAGGGAAGGGCTCAGCCTGCAGATCATGCACCTGGGCTCCTACGACGATGAGGCACCCGTGCTGGCCCGGCTGCACCGCGACGTCATGCCCGAACGCGGCCTGACCTGGAACGGGCGGCATCACGAGATCTACCTCAGCGATCCCCGCCGCACGCCGGCCGAGAAGCTCAAGACCGTGCTGCGCCAGCCGGTCACCGCAGCCGACCGGTCCACGTCCTGAGGGCAGCGGTCGGTCAGCCGTCGAGGTCTGCGAGGGTCGCTCGCGAGGGCTCCCGCTCACGCTGGAGCCGCGCCGCTGTCGCCTCCCCGTCCCTCATGACCCGCAGGACGTTGCCGCCGGCCAGTGCCGCCAATTCGTCGTCAGACCAACCGCGCTCGGCCAGGGCGGTCAACAACGCGGGATAGGTCGAGACGTCACCGAGCCCGACGGGATAGGTGTCGGTCCCGTCGAAGTCACCGCCGAGCCCGACGTGGTCGAGGCCAGCCACCTCACGGACGTGTTCGACGTGCCGCACGACGTCGGCGAGCGTGGCATCCGGCTTGGGGTCGTGGCGCGTGCGTTCCTTGAGGTATGCCGCGAACGCCTCGTAGTCGAGCCGGTCGATGCCCACCGCGGCGGCGTCCTCGGCCGCAGCGTCGGTCCACTGGCGCACGGTGTCGTTGACGAACTCGGGCACGAAGGTCACCATGCACACCCCACCGTTGACCCGCAGCTGACCCAGCACGTCGTCGGGGACATTGCGCACGTGCGCGGTCTGCGCGAGCGCGCTGGAGTGCGAAAAGATCACCGGCGCCTCGGTGGTCGCCAGGGCGTCGCGCATCGTTCCGGGCGACACATGCGAGAGGTCCACGAGCACGCCGAGCCGGTTGCACTCCCGCACGACCTCGCGGCCGAAGACCGACAGCCCGCCCAGCCGCGGTGGCTCGGTCGCGGCATCGGCCCAGGGGACGTGCTGGTTGTGGGTCAGCGTGAGATAGCCCACGCCGAGCTCAGCCAGGAGCCGCAAGCTGTCCAGCGAGCACCCGATCGACTGGCCGCCCTCGGCACCCATGAGCGAGGCGATCCGGCCGGCGGCATGGGCGGCGCGCACGTCGTCGGCCGTGCGCGCCAGGGTGAGGTGCGCGGCATACCGACCGGTGAGAGCGCGGACGAAGGCGACCTGTTCGAGCGTCGCGGCCACGGCGGTCGCGTCGTCCATCGTCCCTGGGACGAAGACCGACCAGAATTGTCCGCCGACGCCGCCCGCGCGCAACCGGGGCAGGTCCGTGCAGGTCGTCGCGACCGGGGCGGACAGGTCCAGGACGTCCAGGTCGTATGCCGCCTGCACCCGCGCCTCCCAGGGGAGGTCGTTGTGGCCGTCAATGAGGGGATGGTCATCCAGGAGCCGGGCGACGCGGTCCGCGGGGGTGGTGGGCACCCGGACAGACAACCACACCCGTCTAGAGTGACGATATGACCGAGCCGACCCCGAGCCGACGTGTCGCGCTCGTGACACTCGGCTGCACCCGCAACGAGGTCGACTCCGAAGAGCTTGCCGGGCGCCTGGCCGCCGACGGTTGGGCGCTGGTGGCCGACCCGGCCGATGCCGACGTGGCCCTGGTCAACACCTGTGGCTTCGTCGAGTCGGCCAAGAAGGACTCGATCGACGCGCTGCTGGAGGCGGCCGATCTCAAAGACGGCAGCCACCGGACCCGCAAGGTGGTCGCCGTCGGGTGCTTGGCCGAGCGCTACGGTCAAGAGCTCGCCGACCAGCTCCCCGAGGCCGATGCCGTCCTCGGGTTTGACTCGTATGCCGCCCTGTCCGGCCACCTGCAGGCTCTGCTCGCCGGCGGGACGGTGGCCTCCCACTTGCCCAGCGACCGACGTCGGATGCTGCCGGTGACACCCGTGGCGCGGCCCACCGAGGTGACCGTCGACGCGGTCCCGGGGCACGCGGCATACCGGGCCTTGCTGGCCGACCGGCCGTGGGCGCCGTTGAAGATCGCCAGCGGCTGCGACCGGCGGTGCGCCTTCTGCGCGATCCCGGCCTTCCGTGGGTCGTTCGTGTCCCGGCCACCCGCGGAGGTGCTGGCCGAGGCCCGCTGGCTGGCCGAGCGTGGCGTGCGCGAGGTGTTGCTCGTCAGCGAGAACTCCACGTCGTACGGCAAGGATCTGGGTGACATCGCGGCCCTGGAGAAGTTGCTGCCCCAGCTGGCGGCCGTCGACGGGTTGGAGCGGATCCGCGTGTCCTACCTGCAGCCGGCCGAGATCCGGCCGGGTCTGTTGGAGGCGATGGCGACGACCCCGGGGGTCATGCCCTACTACGACATCTCCTTCCAACACGCCTCGGCGCCGTTGCTGCGCCGGATGCGCCGGTTCGGCGGGACGGACGCCTTCCTTGACCTGTTGGCCCGGGTGCGGGCCGCGACCCCGACGGCCGGTGTGCGCTCCAACGTCATCGTCGGGTTCCCGGGCGAGACCGAGGCCGACCTGGGCCAGTTGGAGCTCTTCCTGGCGATGGGTCGCCTGGACGTCGTCGGGGTGTTCGGCTATTCCGACGAAGACGGCACCGAGGCAGAGGGCCTTGATGGCAAGCTGCCCGCCGAGGTCATCCAGGAGCGGGTCGCGCGGGTCACCGATCTGGTCGAGCAACTGACCGCCCAGCGCGCGGAGGAGCGGGTGGGGGAGTCGGTCGTCGTTCTCGTCGAGGAGGTGGACGAAGGAATCGCGTTGGGACGCAGCGAGATTCAAGGTCCAGACGTCGACGGGGTCACCCGCCTTGACGGTATGCCGTCGGGCTCCCGACCCGCGGTCGGCGAGTTCGTGCGGGCCGTCGTCGTGGGATCCGAGGGCGTCGACCTCGTCGCGGAGGCCCGATGAGAGAGCCGATCCCTCCGCGGCCGTTGACCGGCCCGCCCGATCCGATGGCTCAGCCGTCGCACGATGCCAGTCCGTGGAACCTGCCCAACGCCCTCACCGTGCTGCGGATCCTTCTGGTCCCGGTGTTCGGGGCGATGCTGTTGGTCGAAGGCGGGGCCAACGCCGGCCAGCGGTTCGCCGCTCTCGGGGTGTTTCTTGTGGCGATGATCACCGACCGGATCGACGGCGACCTCGCCCGCTCCCGTGGACTGGTGACCGATGTGGGGAAGATCCTGGACCCGATCGCCGACAAGGCGCTGCTGGGCATGGCCTTTGTCGGGTTGTCGCTCATCGGGCTGGTGCCGTGGTGGGTGACGTTGGTTGTGCTCGCGCGGGAGATCGGAGTGACCGTCGTGCGATTCGTCGTCATCCGGCATGGGGTTATGCCTGCTGGACGTGGTGGGAAGGTCAAGACCTTTGCCCAGGCCGTCGCCTTGTCGCTGCTCGTCCTGCCGCTCTGGGTGCTGCCCGCTCCCGAGGTGTGGCGGTGGACGGCATACCTCGTGTTGGCGGTGGCCGTGGTGCTGACGGTGTTGACCGGGATGGACTACCTCGTCCAGGCCAACCGGCTGCGCCGCACCAGCCCCCGCGCGATGGCCAAGCGCGCTGACCGAGAAGCGGGTCGGCGATGAGAGCCACTCAGGTTTTGGCCGATCTTGCGCTGCGCGGCGAGACGATCGCGTGCGCCGAGTCGCTCACTGGTGGGTCGTTGATGGCCCGCCTGGTCGATGTCCCCGGAGCATCGCGCGTTTTGCGCGGCGGGGTGGTCGCCTATGCCCACGATGTCAAAGCCGTGCTCCTGGGCGTCCCCGCCACGTTGCTCGCCACGAGGGGCGCCGTCGACCCGGACGTGGCCATCGCCATGGCTGCCGGAGCGTGTCGGGTTTTCGACACCGATTGGGGGGTCGCGACGACGGGCGTGGCCGGGCCGGACCCGTCGGACGGGAAGCGGGTGGGCACGGCATACATCGCTCTGGTCCGGGTGGGAAGCGATCCGATAGTCCGCGAGTTGCACCTGGACGGCGAGCGGACCCAGATCCGCAGCGCGGTTGTCGAAGCGGCACTGGAGCTCATCGACGCAGCCTTGACAACCGACGACACGGAATGAGGGCGGCGATGCACTGCCGTCCTGGCGTGCTTCGCGTATCGTGGGGGCACTGACGGGTGTCCGCCTGAGGCAAACGGGGAAGGGAGGCGAGATGGTGCTCATGCGCCGCGAGCTCGGCGATGTGTTGCGCGAAGAACGCCGGGCCCAGAAACGCAGCCTGCGTGACGTCTCCGCCGCTGCCGCAGTGTCGTTGGGCTACCTCAGCGAGATCGAACGCGGTGAGAAGGAAGCCTCGTCTGAGTTGCTGGGTGCCATCTGCGACGCTTTGGGGCTGCCGCTGTCGGCTCTGCTGCGCGAGTTGTCGGCCCGGGTGGCGCAGGCTGAGGGCATCACAGCACCCGTCGTGCTGCCGGTTTCGTCGATCGGCGACGTCTCCGCGTCCGCCGCCTGACCGGCCCGGCCCCTCGCTGTGGCGCGGATCCGCGCAGTCTGGGGGCGCGCGCTGTCCGTGCCGCTGCATACCCCCTTTGTTACCGCGCTGCGGCGCACCAGCACCATCGACACGCTGGTCGTCACGGTTCTGACCGTTGAGGGGATCATGGGGCTCGGTGAAGCCCCGCAGGTGTGGGCGGTGACCGGCGACTCCGTGGCGAGCGCAGCCGCCTGTGTCGAGCAGGTGCTCGCGCCGGTCCTCGTCGGGGCTGACACGGACGACTGGCCGGACCTGGCGGCTCACCTGGTCGGCGCGTGCGCCCGCAACTTCGGCGCCAAGGCTGCCGTCGAGACAGCCCTGCTCGATGTGGTCGCCCACCTGGCCGGTATGCCGCTCGCGCACCTGCTCGCCGACCTCGCCGACGTGCCCCGGCCGGTCCAGGGGCCAGGTGGCGGGTTCGAGGTGGCCACCGATGTGACGATCTCGGCAGGGTCGCCCGACGCCCTCGGCGCGGCTGCGGCGGCGCGAGTCGCCGAAGGGTTCACCCGGCTCAAGCTCAAGGTCGGCACCGATGCCGCCACCGACGTGGCTCGGGTGCGGGCCGTGCGGGAGGTCGTCGGCGGCGGCGTGGGCATCCGGCTGGATGCCAACCAGGGCTGGTCCCGTGAGGACGCCGTCACTGTGATCCGGGCCTTGAGCGGGGCCGACCTCGGGGTCGAGGTGGTCGAACAGCCCGTGGCTGGCGGCGACGTCGAAGGTCTGGCCTGGGTGCGGTCCCGGGTCGATCTGCCGATCCTCGCCGACGAGACGGTGTTCGGGATGAGCGATCTTGACCGGGTCCTCCGGCTCGGCGCTGCCGACGCCGTCAATGTCAAGCTCGCCAAGTGCGGGGGACCGGTGGCCGGCCTTCGACTGCTCGCGCGGGCTGCGGAGGCGGGCCTGGGCACGATGGTCGGGTCAATGATGGAGTCGCACGTCGGCGTCGCCGCGGCCGCCTCGCTCGTCGCCGCCGTGGGGACCAGCGTCGTCAGCGACCTGGACGCCGCGTGGTGGGCGGCGCAGTCACCGTATGCCGGTGGGCCGGCATACGGGCCGGGGGTCATCCGGTTGGGCCCCGGCGCCGGTTTGGGAATGTCGTTGGTGCCGTAGCGCCCAGCGGGCGTTGGGGCCGACCGACGTCGGTGGGGCCGAGCCCGCCCTGGCAGCCGGGGCAGTAGAACATCGTCCGCTCCTGGGGAGGTGCGCCGACCATCGCCACCCGGACGGTGGTGCCACAGCGGCGACACGGCCGACCGGACCGCCCGTGGACGAAGGTGGTCTCGCCACGGCGGGTGCTGCCGGTGGTCGACTGGATGGCGCTGCGCCGTCCCGTGTCCAGCAGCCGATGGGCGCGCTCCACCAGGCCGGCGATCGTGGGGGCGGCGAGGCTCGCAGCTGGCGTCCACGGTCCGAGGCGTTCGAGGAAGAGGCTCTCGGCGGCATACATCGTCCCGACGCCCGCGAGGGTGCGCTGGTCGAGCAGTGCGGCCCCGATGGTCTCCTGCGACGCCGCGAGGTTGGCCGCTGCTCGCTGCGGGTCCCAGTCGGGGCCGAGCACGTCCGGCCCGAGATGCCCGACGAGGGAGTCTTCGGCGTCAGTGGCCACTAGGTCGAGCATTCCCAGCCGCAGCCCGAGAGCGGTCCACCGCGTGGTGCCCAGGAGCGCTCGCAGCTGGTCATTGGTCAACAGCCGGGGCGTGAGCGCCGCTGTCGCTTCGATCCGCCACTGGCCTTCCATCCGCAGGTGCGAATGAAGGGTGAGCCCGGTGTCGAGCCGGTGCAGCAGGTGCTTGCCGCGGGAGCGGACCTCCAGGGTGCGCGCGCCGCGCACATCCGCGGTCGCCAGTGAGGGCCAGCGCAGGTCGGCCCGCTCCAGCCGCTCGCCCGCCAGCGCCTCGTGCAGGCGGGCGGCGGTGCGCCAGACGGTGTCACCCTCGGGCATCAGCGGATGGGTTCATCGACGCGGCCTCATCGACATGCCTCATGGACCTCGCCCTCAACGGCGCAGCCGCAGACCGCGGGGGGTGGCGTGGAAACCTGCCTGGGCCAGCGCCTCGGTGAGTGCGTGCTCAGAGCGGAGCACGGGGGTGCCGTCGGTGCGCTCGACGGTGAGCTTGCCCAGGACGCCTTCGCGGACGGCCAGCGCCAGCGCGTCGGCCGCGGCCTGCAGCGGTGTCGGGTCCTCGCTCCAGGTGAGCAACGACCGGCCACCGCGCTCGACGTAGAGCACGAGCTCGCCGTCAACGAGCACGACGAGCGCCCCGGCCTTGCGAGCAGGTTGGTGCCCGCGGCCGCCGTCCTTGAGCGGGTCACGGGTCGGCCAGGACAGGGCGGCGCCGTAGGGGTTGGCGGGGTCGCACGCGGCCAGGACGAGTGCTGGGGGAGCGGAGCGGGGCGCGTCCCCCAAGGGCCGCGCCCCCGCGCGCAGCCGGTCGACGGCCCCCGTCGACCCAAACTGTGCAGCGCCAAGCCCCTCGATGAAGTAGCCCCGGCGCACCCGCCCAGACTCCTCCGCCGCGGCCAGCACGCGGTAGACCCCCGCGAAGCCGCCGGGCACGTCCTCGGCCGCGACCGAACCGCGGGTCAGCACGCCATAGCGGTCCAAAAGCACTTCGGCCCTGGTGTATGCCGTGACCGTCGGGTCGCTCTCCCTCGCCGGCAGGAGGGCCCACCGTCCGACGACATCGCCCGAGGTTGACCCGGCCCGAACTGTCCGTGCCGGCCCTCCCGACGTGGTGTCACCGGCCCAGCCGAGTCCGGCGGCGCCGCGGCCCAGGACTGACGAGCGGGCGGCATACCGGCCGCGCGGTCCGGCCGTGGGGCGGCGGCGATGGGCGGTCCGGCCGCCGCCGAGGAGGGCCCGCAGCGGCGCGAGGGTGTCTCCGCTCGCCCGGCCGCCCCACACGAGCTCCCACAGGGCGGCGCGGACCAGGTCGTCGGTGGTCGGTCCCACGGTTGCCGACACGGCGTCGGCCAGCGTCCGGAAGAAGAAGGCGCCGCCGTTGCTCAGGCAGTCGAGGATGGCGGCGTGCACCGGCCCGAGGTCGACGGCGTCGGTCGGTGCCGTCATCGTCACGGGGGCGAGGTCGGCCAGGTGCAGAGAGACCCACCCATCGTCACCCGGGAGGGAGCCGTGCCCTTGCCAGAGCACTTCGCCCGCGGCCAAGAGCTCGTCCAGCCACGCCGACTGGTATGCCGTCACCCGCGACGGCAGGACGAGGCTCTCGAGGGCGCTGGCTGGGAGGACGGCCCCGCCCAGCTGCTCGACTGCCCGCAGCAGCCCCTCAGGGCCGCGCAAGGACCCGCCGACCCCCTGCCAAGCGGGCAGGAAGCGTGCGTAGTCGGCGGGGCCGACGGGCTCGACCTCGGCGCGCAGCGCGGCCAGAGACCGGCGGCGCAGGGTGCGCAGGACGCCGGCATCGCAGAAGTCGGTGCTTCGGCCCGCTCCGGCCGCGTCGGGACTGCCCTCCGGACGGAGCTCGCCCTCGACCAAACGGCCCGCCGCGACGAGGCGGCGCAAGGCATCACGCACGACCGCCGGGCCGAGACCGAGCCAGCTCGCGACGGAGGAGACGCCGAACGGCCCGTGACTGCGAGCGAACCTGGCCACAAGGTCACCCAGTGGATCCGGCAGGGGAGCGAGGAAAGCCTCAGGCACGCCAACGGGCAAGGAGACGCCGAGGGCATCGCGCAAGCGACCGGCATCTTCAACGGCGGCCCAGCGCTCCTGACCCCCGATCCGGACCCGGATGACCCGGCGGGTCTCCTCCAACTCCACCAGCCATTCACTGACGATCCGGGCGTCAGAGGTCGTGCTGCGGGCGACGAGACCGTCGAGGTCCAGTGGCCCCAGCACCCGGATGAGGTCGGCCAGATCCTCGGCGTCGCGGGCCGCGCGTTCGGGGACCAGGCGCTGCAGCTCGGCCTCGGTGGCCGCGACGGCCGCCGGGTCGAGCAGGTCCCGCAACGACAGCCCTTCACCGGTGCCGAGCAGCTCGGCCAGCAACGTCGGGTCAAGGGCGAGCGCCGCCGCCCGGCGTTCGGCGAGCGGTGAGTCACCTTCGTAGAGGTACTGCGCGACATAGCCGAAGAGCAGCGAGCGGGCGAACGGGGAGGGGACCGAGGTCTGGACGGCCAGAGCACCGACCTCGCGAGAGCGGATCGCGCGCATCAAAGCGACCAAGCCCGGAACGTCGAAGACGTCCTGGACGCACTCGCGGACCGCTTCGAGCACGATGGGGAACGACGGGTACTGGCTGGCCACCTCAAGAAGCTGCGACGCCCGCTGGCGTTGCTGCCACAGGGCCTGACGACGGTCCGGGCGGCGCCGGGGCAGCAGCAACGCCCGGGCGGCGCACTCCCGGAACCGCGCTGCGAACAGCGCCGAGCCGCCCACCTGGGCGGTGACGAGGTCGGCGACTTCGTCAGGGTCGAGCAGGATGAGGTCGAGCAGTTCCTGGGTCAGGGCATCGGCGTTCGAGCCCCTCGAACCGCCCGCCGAGACGGCGGCCGGACCGTCACCACCGACCTCGATGTCGAGATCGAGGTCGGGCAGGCGCAGGACGATGCCGTCGTCGCCATGCATCGCCTGGACGTCGACTCCGAACCGCTCGCGCATCCGGGCCGCCACCGCCAACGCCCACGGCGCGTGCACCGGGCTGCCGAACGGCGAGTGGACGACCACCCGCCAGTCGCCGAGCTCGTCGCGGAAGCGTTCGATGACGATCATCCGATCGGTCGGCAGTTGGGGGATCACCTCGCGCTGCTCCGCGAGGTAGCCCAGCAGGTTGTCGGTCGCCCAGTCGTCCAGACCGGCCGCGCCCACCCGGGTGCGCGCCGCCGCCTCGGGCAGCCCGCCGATCTCGCGGACGAACGCCCCGACCGCCGCGCCGAGCTCGGCCGGCCGACCGAGGGTGTCGCCCTTCCAGAACGGCAACCTGCCCGGCTGGCCCGGGGCTGGAGTGACGAGCACCCGGTCGTGGGTGATGTCCTCGATCCGCCAGGTGGAGGTCCCCAGGGTGAACGTGTCACCCACCCGCGACTCGTAGACCATCTCTTCGTCGAGCTCGCCGACTCGTCGCCCGGGACCGTCGCCGGAGGCGAGGAACACGGCATACAGGCCGCGGTCGGGGATGGTGCCGCCCGAGGTGACGGCCAAGTGCTGGGCGCCCTTGCGCCCGTGCAGCGTCCCAGCGACGCGATCCCAGACGATCCGCGGCCGCAGCTCGGCGAACTCGTCGGACGGATAGCGGCCGGAGAGCATGTCGAGAACCGACTCCAGCACCAACCGGGACAGCCCCGCGAAGGGCGCCGCTCGACGGACCAGGGCCTCCAGATCGTCGACCGACCAGTCGTCGAGGGCACACATGGCGACGACGTGCTGGGCCAACACGTCCAGCGGGTTGGCTGGGACGCGCATCGACTCGATGGCCCCGGCCCGCATCCGCTCGACGACCACCGCGGTCTGGACCAGGTCGCCACGGAACTTCGGGAACAACACCCCCCGGGACACGGCCCCCACTTGGTGCCCGGCGCGCCCGACCCGCTGCAGCCCGCTCGCGACCGATGGCGGTGACTCGACCTGGACGACGAGGTCGACGGCCCCCATGTCGATGCCGAGCTCCAGGCTGCTCGTCGCGACGACGGCTGGCAGTCGCCCGGCTTTGAGGTCTTCCTCGATGAGCGAGCGCTGCTCTTTGCTCACCGACCCGTGGTGGGCCCGCGCCAACAACGCGGGGGCACCCCGGGTGGCACCCGCCTGCGCCATCACCTGCGCGGGCATCCCTCCAGGGACGCCGTTCCCTCGACCCCCAGCCCGTATGCCGTGCGCTTCCGTCCCAGCCCCGCTGTCCGGCCCGCGGGCGGTTGCCGTCTCAGAGTCAACCGCCGGATCGACTGCTTCGTCCAGGCGCTCTTCCCAGATCTCGTTGAGCCGGGCCGTCAACCGCTCGGCCAGTCGCCGCGAGTTGGCGAACACCAGCGTCGAGCGGTGGGCGGCGACGAGGTCGACGATCCGCGCCTCGACGTGCGGCCAGATCGACGCCCTGGCCGGCTCGCCAGCGGCGGGCCCGGACAGGTCCCCGGTGGGGGCGCCCAGCTCGCCGAGATCGGGCACCGGGACGACGACCTGCAGGTCCCACTCCTTCGTCGAGGGCGGGGCGACGATGTCAACCGGACGGCCACCGGCGAGGAATCGCGCGACCTCCTCGATCGGGCGCACCGTGGCGGACAGGCCGATCCGCTGTGCGGGTCGCTCCAGGAGGGCGTCCAGGCGCTCCAGGGTCACCGCGAGGTGGGCGCCACGCTTGGTCCCGGCGACGGCATGGACTTCGTCGAGGATGACCGTCTCGACCCCTGCCAGCGACTCACGCGCCGCCGAGGTGAGCATGAGGAACAGCGACTCCGGCGTCGTGATGAGGATGTCCGCCGGGTCGCGGACGAACCCGCGCCGGTCTGCGGCGGGGGTGTCGCCCGACCGGACGGCCACGCGGACCTGGGGGAGCGGCATACCCAGTCGGGCGGCGGCGTGCCCGATCCCGACCAGCGGCGAGCGCAGGTTGCGCTCGACGTCGACCGCGAGGGCCTTGAGAGGCGAGACGTAGAGGACGCGACACCGGTGGGTCCGGTCTTCGGGCACGGGCACGACGGCGAGCCGGTCCAGAGCCCACAGGAACGCGGCGAGGGTCTTGCCCGACCCGGTGGGCGCGACGACGAGCGCGTGGTGGCCCGACGAGATCGCCCCCCACGCGCCCTCCTGAGCGGGCGTGGGCGCGACGAACGACCCCCGGAACCAGTCTGCGGTCGCGGGGGAGAAGCGGGTCAACACGTCGGACGTCATGTCGGGGTCCACCCTGTCACGACCCACCGACAACGCCATGACGGTTCCGGGGCTAGCGGCCGGTCAGTCCATCGACGAGCGGATTGACGACCGTGAGAGACGGAAACCAGGAGAAGTCGCGGTCGACCGACCAGAGGGCGTCGACTCCGTGAGCGAGACAGATTGCCGCGATGCGGGCGTCGTGCACTCGCGGGCCGACAACGGCCCCCGACTTCAGGAGGTCGGCTAACACTCCGAGGTGGCTCGCCCCTTCCCCGATGAGGTGGACCGAGGGCGCATCGGCGAGAGCCTGCACGGCATACAGGGCGGTGACGACAGGTGTGGGCGGGTCATAGATCCGTGGGTGCGTGACAATGGCGAGAAACTCGTGAAGGCACGGCCACGGGATCGCGACGCCACCCGCCGCTGCCACCGCATCAGTCAGGGCCCTCGTCGCCGCTTCGTGATGCGGCGAGTCCTCGCGGTGGGCGTAGACCAGCAGGTTGGTGTCAAGGGCGATCACCGAGGTGAACCCGCGGCCGCCGCGAAGCCATATGAGCGATCGATCACCTCACCGGGGGCCAGGTCTGCCACGAGACCGTTGCCGCCGATCGTGGGAAACACGAAGTCGATGCGGGGCGCACTTCTGCGTCGCGCCACCTCGGCCCGCAGGCCGGTCACGACCAGGTCGCGCAACGTCACGCCGCTCTCTCGGACGAGCCGTTTGGCATCCTGGGCCAGGGCGTCCGGGATGTCGATCGTGGTTTTCATGCGGGTCACCGTATCACGCGACCCGTACTCCCGTATCGCCGCCGAATCCCTGAGGCGCAGCGCGGCGAGAGTCGACGGTGGCAGACTCGCCCGATGCGGTATAGCGAACTGGCCACCTTGGTTGCGCAGGAGTTCGGCCAGGGGTATGCCGCGAGCCTGCTCCGCTCGCATGTCCTGGTCGCCCTCGACAACCGCACCGCCGACGCAGCGTTGGCGGACGGCATACCACCGCGTCAGGTCTGGGCCGCGCTCTGTGACGACTTTGACGTCCCAGAGCAGCGGCGCTTCGGTCGAGACCGACCGAAGCGCCGCTGAGCCGTTGCTGGCTGGGTGTTTGTTCCTGATCCGGGCTGGGGCCCGAGGGGATCAGTCCTCTTCGTCGTAGTGCCGCTCCTCGCGAGGCATCCAGTGCTCGCCGGTGTGGCCGACGTAAACCTGACGAGGGCGGTAGATGCGACCCTTGGGGTCGTCGTGGATCTCTTTCCAGTTGGCGATCCACCCGGGCATCCGGCCGATGGCAAACATCACCGTGAACATGTTCAACGGGATGCCGATGGCCCGAAGGATGGTGCCGGAGTAGAAGTCGACGTTCGGGTAGAGCTTGCGCTCGACGAAGTAGTCGTCGGACAGCGCCACATCGGCCAGTTCCTGAGCTAGATCGAGCAGCGGATCGTGGATCTTCATCGAGGCCAAGAGATCGTCCGCGGCCTTCCTGAGGATCTTCGAGCGAGGATCGAAGTTGCGGTAGACCCGGTGTCCGAAGCCCATGAGCTTGATGCCGGACTGCTTGTCTTTGACCTTGGCGACATACTCACTGACCGGCATCCCGCTCTCACGGATCTGCTCAAGCATCTCGATGACCGCGACGTTCGCGCCGCCGTGCAGCGGCCCCCAGAGCGCGCAGACGCCCGCCGAGCACGAGGCGAACATGTTCGCCTGGCTGGAGGCGACCATCCGCACCGTCGACGTCGAGCAGTTCTGCTCGTGGTCGGCGTGCAGGGCAAGGAAGAGGTTGAGCGCCGCGGACACTTCCGGGGTGGGCTCGTAGTCGCGGTAGGGAACCGAGAACATCATGTGCAGGAAGTTCTCGACGTACTTCATGTCGTAGCGCGGGTAGACGATCGGCTCGCCCACCGAGGCCTTGTAGGACGCCGCGGCGATAGTGCGGACCTTGGACATGAGCCGGGCGGCGGCTTCCTCCAGGTCGCGGTCGTCGTCGATGACGACCGGCTCGTGGGTCGAGAGGGCGTTGATCATCGCCGAGAGGATTGCCATGGGGTGGCCGTTGGGCGGGAACCCCTCGAAGTGCTTGCGCATGCTCTCGTCGAGTCGGCTGCTCTCGGTGAGCAGGCCGGAGAAGCGCTCGCGGTCCTCGATGGTGGGCAGGTGCCCGAAGATGACCAACCACGCCGTCTCGACGAACGAGGACTTCCCGGCGATCTCCTCGATCGGTATGCCGCGATAGCGCAGGACCCCCTTGTCGCCGTCGATGAAGGTGATCGCCGACGAGCACGACCCCGTGTTGCCGTAGCCGTCATCGAGCGTGATGTAGCCGGTCTGGGCGCGCAACGAGCTGATGTCGATCGCCAGCTCCTTCTCGGTCCCCTCGACGATCGGCAACTCGTAGGACTTGCCGTCGAGTTCGAGCTTGGCCATGCGGGACATCGGTACGCCTCCAAACGCCGTCGAAATGGGGTCCCCCGCATCGTATCCGCGGGCAGGCGGCGCCCGAAGCGGGGTCTCGCCGCGGCATACCTCGTCTCGCGGCGGCATACCTCGGCATGCCTCCCTGCGCGAGAAAGCGCGGGCGCGATGTCGGCCCGGGTCGCTAGCCTGTCGCGGGTGACCGCCCGCGCCGATGCCGACAGTCCGCCCGCCCTCATCGAGGCGAGCGCGCTCACCAAGCGGTTCGGTGACTTCACTGCGGTCGACGCCATCGACGTCCAGGTCCACGCGGGGGAGTCGTTCGGGTTCCTCGGACCCAACGGTGCCGGCAAGTCCTCGACGATGCGGATGATCGCCGCGGTGTCCCCGGTGACGTCTGGCACGTTGCGGATCTTCGGCCTCGACCCGGCCACCCATGGTCCGGACATCCGCTCCGCCTTGGGCGTCGTCCCGCAGAAAGACACCCTCGACGAGGAGCTCACCGTCGAGGAGAACCTCTGGATCTATGGGCGCTACTTCGGCCTGTCGTGGGCCGAATGTCGGCGCCGCACCGTCGAGTTGCTCGACTTCGCCCAGCTCAGCGAGCGCGCCAGCGACAAGGTCGAGCCGCTCTCGGGCGGCATGAAGCGCCGCCTCACCATCGCCCGCTCGCTCATCAACGAGCCGCGCATCCTCCTGCTCGACGAGCCGACGACCGGCCTGGACCCCCAGGCCCGACACGTCCTGTGGGACCGGTTGTTCCGGCTCAAGCGTCAAGGAGTCACGCTCGTCGTGACGACGCACTACATGGACGAGGCCGAGCAGCTGTGTGACCGGCTCGTCGTCATGGACCACGGCCGGATCGTCGCCGAGGGCTCACCGCGCGCCCTGATCGAGCAGCACGCCACCCGCGAGGTGCTTGAGTTGCGCTTCGCCGACGAGGACAGCGCCGTGCACCTGCCCTCAGTCGAAGGCCTGGGCGAGCGGGTCGAGGTGCTGCCCGACCGGCTGCTCGTCTATGCCGACGACGGCGACGGGGCGCTGGCCGCCGCGCACGCCCGGGGCGTCGAGCCGCTGTCCGCGCTCGTGCGCCGCGCGTCGCTGGAAGACGTGTTCCTGCACCTCACCGGCCGCACGCTGGTCGACTGATGGACCCGCAGACCGGCGCGGGCGCGCGGACCCAGGCGGACGGCATACCGGATGGGGGGTATGCCGCCCTCCCGCCGGACCCGCGCGCGACCCTCCCGCCCGTGCGTCGGTGGCTGCCGATCCTCGGCTACCACGCGCGGGTGTTCCGGCGGGTGTGGCGCGGCGTGGTCTACAGCCGGCTTGGGTCGCCGTTGCTCGCACTGCTCGCGGTCGGGTGGGGCGTCGGGCTGCTCGTCGACCGGGGCGGGCGCGGCGGGGTGCCCTGGCACGGGGTGACCCTCCCGTATGCCGTGTTCGTCGTCCCCGCCATCCTCGCCAGCACCGCGATGATGACCGGGTTCGGCGAGTCGAGCTGGCCGGTGCTCGCGGCGATCAAGTGGCAGGGGACCTACCACGCGATGCTCGCGACGCCGATGCGCACCCGCGACATCCTCGCCGGCCACGTCGCCCAGGTGGGCTGGCAGCTGGCGGCCGGTGCGGCGGCCATCGTCGCGCTCGCGGCGCCGTTCGGGGTGTGGCACTCCTGGTGGGTGCTCGCGGCCGTGCCCGTGGCGACGTTGACCGGGCTGGGGTTCGCGACCGTGATGACGGCGGTGGCGGCCCGCAGCGAGACCGAGGGCTGGTTCACCGCGATCTTCCGGGTGGTGGCGACGCCGCTGATGCTCTTCTCGGGGACGTACTTCCCCATCGAGTCACTGCCGACGATGCTGCAGCCGCTGGCCTGGGCGACCCCGCTGTGGCACGGCGTCGAGGCCTGTCGGGCGTTCGCGACGGGGCTGGTCGACGTCGGCGCGGTGCTGGGGCATGTGGCTGCCCTGGTCGGGTTCTGTGCGGTGGGGGTCGCCTGGTCGGCCCGCGAGCTGCATCGGCGGTTGGTCCGATGAGCGGGCGGTTGGCGGTGCCGCGACCGGCCGGGGCGGGGCTCGCGCGGATGCTTGTCGAGCGCAACGCCCTGTCGTTCCGGCGGCAGTGGGTCGCCTTCGTCACGGGGTTCACCGAGCCGGTGTTCTATCTGTTCTCGCTCGGGATCGGGCTCGGCGCGCTCGTCGGCTCGGTCACCACCGACGGCGGCTCGGCGGTGCCGTATGCCGTGTTCGTCGCCCCCGCGATGCTCGCCACGTCGGCGATGAACGCCGGGGTGATGGACTCGACGTTCAACGTCTTCTTCAAGCTCAAATACGCCAAGCTCTACGACTCGGTCCTGGCGACCCGGATGGGGCCGCGGGACATCGCGATCGGCGAGGTCACCTGGTCGCTGCTGCGCGGCGGGACGTATGCCGCGGCCTTCCTCGTCGTGGCTGCGGTGACTGGGGTGGTGCCCTCGTGGTGGGGGCTGCTCGCGTTGCCCGCGGCGGTGTTCGTCGCGTTCGCGTTCTCGGCGGTGGGGATGTTCGCGACGACCTACATGCGTTCGTTCGTCGACTTCGACTACATCAACCTCGTCGTCCAGCCGATGTTCCTGCTGTCCGCGACGTTCTTCCCGCTCGCGGCATACCCCGGCTGGGCCCAGTGGCTGGTGCAGGCGACGCCGCTCTATCACGGGGTCGCGCTGTGCCGGGCCTTGTGCCTGGGTGAGGTGGGGCTGGGACTGCTGTGGCACGTCGCCTACCTCGCGCTGATGGGCGCGGTCGGCGTGCTGGGTGCCGCGCGGCGCGTGGACGTGCTGCTGCTGCGCTGAGAGTGCTGGGCGCCCCGCTGAGGTGGGTATGCGTGGCGCGGCGTGTCGCCGGTTTCTCGAACACCCGTTCGGTAGTGTCTGTCCACAGGTGCCTGCACCGTCGTCCCATTGTCCACAGGGTGTATGCCGTGGGCCTGGCTCTGTCGGTGTCGTCGCCTAACGTCCGACTCGACAACACGGGCGCTGGGCTTGTTCGGTCGGATGACGGCCGGGGGAGTCGCCGGCCCGTCGCGCGGGTCGCCTATGGACGGCCGACTCTCGAGACGAAGGATGGTGGGTGGCGTGGCCACAGCGCAGGACAAGGGCAAGGCCCTGGCGAATGTCATGGGGCAGATCGAGAAGCAGCACGGCAAGGGTGCCGTCATGCGTCTGGGCGACGATGTCCGCCCGCCCATCGAGGTGATCCCCACGGGGTCGATCGCTCTCGATGTCGCTCTCGGGATCGGTGGTCTGCCGCGGGGCCGGGTCGTCGAAATATACGGACCTGAGAGCAGCGGCAAAACCACGGTCGCATTGCACGCGGTGGCGAATGCACAAAAGGCCGGGGGAATTGCGGCATTCATCGACGCCGAGCACGCATTGGATCCCGAATACGCCAAGAGCCTGGGCGTCGACACCGACAACCTGCTGGTGAGCCAGCCCGACACGGGTGAGCAGGCACTTGAGATCGCCGACATGCTCATCCGCTCCGGGGCGCTGGACATCATCGTCATCGACTCGGTGGCGGCCCTGGTTCCCCGCGCCGAGATCGAGGGCGAGATGGGCGACAGCCACGTCGGTCTGCAGGCTCGATTGATGTCCCAGGCGTTGCGCAAATTGACCGGCGCATTGAGCACCACCGGAACGACCGCAATCTTTATCAATCAATTGCGGGAAAAAATAGGAGTGATGTTCGGATCACCCGAAACAACAACTGGCGGAAAAGCGCTGAAGTTCTATGCGTCGGTGCGGTTGGATGTGCGCCGGATCGAGACGCTCAAGGACGGCTCGGAAGCGGTCGGCAACCGCACCCGGGTCAAGGTGGTCAAGAACAAGGTGAGCCCGCCGTTCAAGCAGGCCGAGTTCGACATCATCTACGGGCACGGGATCTCGCGGGAGGGCGGCCTCATCGACATGGGCGTCGAGCAGGGCTTCGTCCGCAAGGCCGGCGCTTGGTACACCTACGACGGTGACCAGCTGGGCCAGGGCAAGGAGAACGCCCGCCAGTTCCTCAAGGACAACCCCGACCTGGCCGACGAGCTCGAGAAGAAGATCAAGGAGAAGCTCGGCGTCGGTCCGCGGGTCGACAAGCCGGCCGCTCCCGACGTCCCGGTGGACTTCTGAGCATGACCGCCGACGGTATGCCGCGCCCGGCCTCGCTGGGCGCGGCACCCGCCATCGTTGACGACGGCTCGCCTGAGGCGCCGACGTTCCACGCCGATGCCGCTGGGATCCCTCCTGAGCGGTCGGCCCCTGCAGCGTCTGCGACCCGGCAGGCAGCCGCGCTGGAGGCGCTGCGCGCCGCGGAAGCCGCCACCAGGGCCGGTCGCCCGAGCCCTCCCGCGGTCCCGAATCCCGAGGTCGCGCAGGACGCGGAGCCGGATCCACGGTCGGTGGCCCACGCCATCGCGTTGCGGGTCCTGGCCCTGCGTCCGCACAGCCGGGCGGAGCTGGAGCGCAAACTCGCTCGACGTGGCTGTGACCCACGGGTGGCCACTGAGGTCCTCGACCGGCTCACCGAGGTCGGTCTGGTGGACGACGCGGCATACGCCCAGATGCTCGTGCAGTCGCGCAGCCGGACCAATGGGCTGTCGGGTGCGGCGCTGCGGCGCGAGCTACGGGAGAAGGGCGTCGACGACGAGCTCGCGACAACGGCCATCGGCTCGCTCGACGACCAGACCGAGCGGGCCCGCGCCGAGGAGCTGGTCGCGAAGAAGCTGCGGACCATGGGTGGCTTGGACCCCCAGGTCCAAGCGCGGCGACTGGCCGCAATGCTCGCCCGCAAGGGCTACCCCTCCGGCGTCGCGTATGCCGTCGTCCGGGACGCCGTCAACTCCGCCGCCGAACACCGTCGCGACTGATGGGGTTGCATTCGAACCTGGGCGGCACTGTCAGTCTGCGTCAGTGGCCGATCGGACAACTCGGACGTCAAGGTCCGAGATCCCGTCGAAGTCGTCAGGGTTGGCGGTGTAGAGCGGCAGCCCGTGAGCCAGTGCGGTGGCGGCGATGAGTGCATCGTAAGCACGGGCCGCTGGCTTGCGACCCGAAGCCCTCAGCTCGCTGGCCACCCGGCCGAACGCCCTGGCTGCCGGGGCGTCAAACGGAAGTGGCTCGAAGTCGGCTTCGGCCTGCTGGAGGTGGGCGAGTCGCGCGGCGCGCTGTTCCTCGGTCGAGGCCAGGAGCGGCCCCACAGACAGCTCAGCCAAGGTGATGGCCGTGATGAGCGGCTCATGAGGCAGGGCAGCGGGATCCAACTGCCCCAGGTCGATCACCGCGGAGGTGTCCAGGATCCCGCGTTGGGGGCGGATCGTCACAGGCGGGGATCCAGGACGGCGTCGATATCGGCGCGGAGGGCCGTCGCATCCATGCGCGGAACGAGGCGACGCCGGGCAATGAGTTGCTCCGCTGTGGCCGCACGGCGTGGAAGCGGCACGATCGCTGCGACCGGGTCACCGTCCCGGGTCACCGTCAGGCTCTCTCCGGCCCCCACCCGGGCCAGGACATCGGCGCTCTCGTTGCGCAACTGCCGCACCGTCACCGTCATCATGGACCAAATGTATCACGCGTGATACGCCCTCTGGTGGCTAGCGTGCTCGTCGTGGACTATCGCGACTACGACACGAGGCTCGCGGCATACGCCGTCATCAGGGACCGCGCGGGACGGGTGCTGCTGGCGCTGTGGAACGAGGCGGAGACCCCCAAGTGGACGATGCCCGGCGGGGGAGTCGAACTGCACGAGACCGTCGAGGACGCGGTCGTCCGGGAGGTCCGCGAGGAAACCGGGTTCGACATCATCGTCGGGCCGCTGCTGGGCGTGCACACGTTCGTGCTTCCACCGCACGTGCGGGTCAACACCGCCGACCGGCACCTCAAGTCGGTGCGGGTGGTGTTCGAGGCGACGATCGTCGGCGGCGAGTTGCGCGACGAGGTCGGTGGCACCACCGACGAGGCCCGGTGGTTCGACCTCGCGGCCGTCCCCGACCTGCCCCGAGTGAGCCTGGTCGACATCGCCCTGGAGATGGCTCTCTGACCCCCTCGGACTGATCCGGCCAGCTTCCGTGCCTACGGGTCCGGGTCAGCCTTCGGAAGGCCTGATCCACACCGCCACGCGCTGGGGCTCCTTCATCCGCCGGGCCACCTTCTCGATGGCCATGAAGATCCGGAACTCCCAGCGGTACTTCGCCTTGATCGCCTCCCGGGCCGCCTCTGCCTCGGCCGCAGCCTCCCGCACCTCGGCCCGCCCGGCGACAGTCGTCGCCCACGGCTTGGGCCGACCGCGGCGATCGCAGGGCGTCAACTCCACCGCCGGGTTGGCCGCGATCCGCTTGACCTTGCCGGTCCCCGCGGGCGTGATGACGACGAGGTGATCGCCGTCCCTGGCAACCCACACGGGGGTCCCGACTCGCTCCCCGTTGCGGCGGAACGTCGTCAACAACACATACGGCTCGTCGCCGAGGTCGAGCAGCGTGGTCGCAGTCATCTCCGAACCCTAAGCCAGCCCAGCCACCGGACGCGCGTCATCGCCCAACTCCAGCGTCAGCTAATATACCCTCCGGGGTATCCGCCCGAGAGGCGGAGCACCTACTGTTCACACAACGAAGGAGATCCATCCATGTGCTCTCGGGTGACGTGCCGCCGCTGCGGCAAGGCGACCTGGTCCGGCTGCGGCAATCACGTCCAGCAGGTCATGGCCGGTGTGCCCAAGGCGCAGCGCTGCCAGTGCCCGCCCCCCGAGCCGGGTGGCCTGTTCAAGAAGCTCTTCGGGCGCGCCTGAGTCGTCGGCCCGCCCCGCGGCGCCCCGTATGCCGCCCGCTCACCGAGCGCGCGCGGCATACCCTCTGACACGCCTTACCCTTGACGGTGCCATGAGCACTCCTTCACCCAAGACCTACGACGTGCGCACCCACGGGTGCCAGATGAACGTCCACGACTCCGAACGCCTCGCCGGGCTGCTGGAGACGGCGGGCTACGTCGACCTCGCCAGCCTCCCCGCCGACACCCGCCCGGCGACCGCTGACGTCGTGGTCTTCAACACCTGCGCCGTCCGCGAGAACGCCAGCAACAAGCTCTACGGCAACCTCGGCCAACTGCGCCCGGCCAAACTCGCGAACCCCGACCTGCAGATCGCGGTCGGCGGCTGCCTGGCCCAGAACGACCGCGACAGCATCGTCGCGCGCGCCCCCTGGGTCGACGTCGTCTTCGGCACCCACAACATCGGCAGCCTCCCCGCCCTGCTCGATCGGGCCCGCCACAACAAGCGCGCCGAGGTCGAGATCCTCGAGAGCCTGTCGACCTTCCCCTCCACGCTGCCCACCCGTCGCGACAGCGCGTATGCCGCGTGGGTCTCGATCAGCGTCGGCTGCAACAACACCTGCACCTTCTGCATCGTCCCCAGCCTGCGCGGCAAGGAGCAGGACCGCCGACCGGGCGACATCCTCGCCGAGGCCCGCGCCCTGGTCGCCGAGGGCGCCATCGAGATCACCCTGCTGGGCCAGAACGTCAACACCTACGGCGTCGAGTTCGGTGACCGGCTGGCCTTCGGCAAGCTCCTACGCGCGTGCGGCGACATCGACGGTCTCGAGCGGGTCCGCTTCACCAGCCCCCACCCGGCCGCGTTCACCACCGACGTCATCGAGGCGATGGCAGCGACCCCCAACGTCATGCCGAGCCTGCACATGCCGCTGCAGTCCGGCTCCGACCGGATCCTCAAGGCGATGCGCCGCTCCTACCGCAGCGAACGCTTCCTCACCATCCTCGACGAGGTCCGCACCCACATCCCCGACGCCGCGATCACCACCGACCTCATCGTCGGCTTCCCCGGCGAGACCGAGGAGGACTTCCAGGCCACCCTCGACGTCGTCGCCGCGGCACGGTTCTCCAGCGCCTTCACCTTCCAATACTCGATCCGTCCCGGCACACCGGCCGCGACGATGCCCGACCAGGTCCCCAAAGCCGTGGTCCAGGAGCGCTTCGACCGGCTCATCGCCCTCCAGGAAGAGGTTTCCTGGGCCGGTAACCGCGCCTGGGAGGGCCGCGAGGTCGAGGTCCTGGTCGCCCCCGGTGAGGGCCGCAAGGACGCCGAGACCCAGCGGATGAGCGGCCGCGCCCGCGACAACCGGCTGGTCCACTTCGCGCTGCCGGACGGCATACGCCCCGAGGAGCGTCCCCGCCCCGGCGACCTGGTCACCGTCGAGGTCACCTACGGCGCGCCCCACCACCTCGTCGCCGACTCCGCCGCGCACCCCGGCGGCCGGTATGCCGTGCGCCGCACCTCCGGCGGCGACGCCTGGGCGGCGTTGCAGGGCAAGCCGACCGGGGGAGGCAAGCCTGCCGTGTCCACCCCGATCGGCCTCGGTATGCCGTCCCTGGGCGTCCCCGCGTCCGTCCCGGCTGCGGGGCCCGGCTGCGGCTGACCGCGGTGAAAAACCGGTGGCTCGGTCGTGCTTGACTTGGACCATGCCGATTCGTCCCGTCGTCATCTACGGCGAGCCGGTCCTGCATCGGGTGGCCAGCCGGGTCGAGCGGTTCGACGACGAGTTGGCGGCGCTGGTGCAGGACATGTTCGACACCATGGACGCCGCACACGGCGTCGGCCTGGCCGCCCCGCAGATCGGTGTCGGCCTGCGGGTGTTCGTCTATGACATGGCCAACAACGACGGGCTGCCGCGTCGCGGCGTCGTGGTCAACCCGATCCTGGCCGTGTCCAAGGTGCCACCGGGACGACCGGACCCCGACGACGAGTCCGAAGGCTGCCTGTCCGTGCCTGGCGAACACTTCCCGCTGCGGCGACCGGAAACGGCCAAGGTCAACGGACAGGACCTCACCGGCGCGGAGTTCGAGTTCACCGCGACCGACTGGTTCGCGCGGTGCATGCAGCACGAGTTCGACCACCTCAACGGCAAGCTCTACGTCGACCGGCTCGATGACAAGCAGTCGCGCAAGGCCCGCAAGATGATCAAGGGCAACGGGTGGGGCAAGCCCGGGCACAGCTGGATGCCGGGCGTGGATCCGGACCCGTTCGGGCACGGCGACGTTGACGAGCCCGGTGACGACCACGACCTCTGACCGGGGGACCCGCCGCCGTTCCAGCTCCCGGTGATCGCCGTCGTCGGTCCGACCGCGACGGGCAAGTCGGCCCTCGCTGTCGCCCTTGCCCGGGCCCTCGGCGGCGAGATCGTCAACGCAGACGCCAGCGCCCTCTATCGGGGGATGGACATCGGGACCGCCAAACCCACCATCGCCGAACGGCACGGCATCCCGCACCGCCAGCTCGACGTCCTGGACGTCACGCAGGAGGCGAGCGTCGCGGCATACCAGCGGGCGGCCCGGACCGACCTGCAGGCGATCGCGGCCCGCGGACTCCGGCCGATCCTCGCGGGTGGGTCCGGACTCTACGTGCGGGCGGCGCTGGACCACCTGGACATCCCCCCGACCGACCCCGCGGTCCGGGCCCGGCTCGACGCCGAGGCCAACACCCTCGGGCTCGCTGCTCTTCGGGAGCGGCTGACCGCGCTGGATCCCGTTGCGGCACAACGGATCGAGCCCAACAACGCCCGTCGCGTCATCCGCGCCCTCGAGGTCATCGAGCTGACCGGTCGGCCATTCAGCGCGAGCCTGCCGGAGCGACAACACCTCGTCCCGACGGTGATGCTCGGGCTGACGCTGCCGCGCCCGGACCTCGACGACCGGATCGAGACCCGGACCCGTCGGATGTGGGATTCGGGCCTGGTCGCCGAGGTGGAGCACCTGCTCGACCTCGGCCTGGAGCGCGGCCGGACCGCGCGGACGGCCCTCGGCTATGCCCAGGCCATCGCCCAACTACGGGGCGCCCTCACCGAGACCGAGGCGATCGCCTCGACCGCGCAGGCGACCCGCCGGTTCGCCCGCCGGCAGGAGTCGTGGTTCCGGCCCGACCCGCGGATCCTCTGGCTGCCCGCCGACGCCCCTGACCTGCTCGACCGCGCCCTGGCCGCCTTAGCCGCCCGAGACGCGCTGCCGCGTGGCTCGGGCTCGATGCCCGACAATGGCTGACATGCACGGGCTGGCCTTCACCAAGGGACACGGGACCGAGAACGACTTCGTCCTCGTCCCCGACCCCGAAGGCCGACACGACCTCACCCCCGACGCCGTACGCACCTTGGCCGACCGCCGGGCCGGTGTCGGAGGCGACGGGGTGATCCGGGTCGTCCCGACCCGACTCGCCGACGACCCGGCGGTCCGGGCCCAGTCCGGTCAGGCCGCCTGGTTCATGGACTACCGCAACGCCGACGGCTCGGTGAGCGAGATGTGCGGCAACGGGACCCGGGTGTTCGCGGCATACCTGCTCCGCGAAGGCCTGGAGCACGACGGCGAGTTCGCCATCGCGACGCGCGCCGGCCTCAAGCGGGTGCGCACCGCAGCCCAGGGGTATGCCGTGGACCTGGGCGCCGCCCGCATCGACGAGTCCGAGGGCGCCCGGGAGACCGGGTTCAATGCCGTCGTCCACGCCCACGGCGGCCCGGAGCTGCCGGGGCTGCGTGTCGACGTCGGCAACCCGCACACCGTCGTCGTCCTGCCGCCGACCCTGGCGTTGGGCGACCTCGATCTCAGCGTGGCCCCGCACGTGGCCCCGCACCCGTCGGCTGGCACCAACGTCGAGTTCGTCCAGATCCTCGGGTCAGGGCACATCGCCATGCGGGTGCACGAGCGAGGAGTGGGGGAGACCCGATCCTGCGGTACAGGGGCAGTGGCGGCCGCCGCCGCGACCCGGTGGTGGGACGGCCCCGACCACACCAATCGGGAGTGGACCGTCGACGTGCCCGGTGGCCGGCTCACCGTGACCTTCACGGATGCCGGGACTGCCGAACTCGCCGGCCCCGCAGTCCTCGTCGCCGACGGGATCTGGACCGACGGTGCCGGCTGAGGAGCCCGAAACCGAGCCGACACCGGAACCGCTGGGCCACCCTGGCTCACGGCTCGGTGCGGAGATCAGTGACGGTGTGCAGCGCCACCGAACCGCTCGGACACACCCCCTGAGCGTCCCCGAACCGGTAGTGCACAAGGCCGCTCGAGCCGGTGCTCAGTGGTGGTTGGACGCGCTCCCCGAGTTGGTCGCCGGTCTGGAACGCGACTGGAAGATCACCGTCGGGAGGGCTCTCGGCGGCGGCACGGAGGCTTTCGTCGCCGAAGCCACGACCGCGGACGGTGAGCTCGCCGTGCTCAAACTCGTTCTCCCACAAGGGCTCGACGCGGCGCGACACGAGATCACCACCTTGCGCCTCGCGGACGGGCAGGGCTGCGCCCGGCTGTTGCGAGACGACGCCACGCGTGGGGCCTTGCTCGTCGAGCGACTCGGCTCGTCGCTGGCCGATGCCGGGTCCAGCTTCTGGCGGCGGCAGGAGATCCTCGCCGACCTGGCCACGCAGGTATGGCGTCCCGCCGCCGACTCTGGCCTTCCGACCGGGGCGGAGAAGGCCCGCTATCTCGTCGACTTCGTCGAACGACTCTGGTCCGAGTTCGAGGGTGCCTGCTCCCGCCCGGCGGTCGACTATGCCCTGGGGTGCGCCCGGCGACGGGCCGACGCGCACTCAACGGCGCGGGCCGTCCTTGTTCATGCGGACATCCACGCGTGGAACGCCCTGCGTCGTCATGACGGGGGCTATGCGCTCGTCGACCCAGACGGACTGCTCGCGGAGCCGGAAGCGGATTTGGGCATCCTGCTGCGTGAGGACCCCGACCACCTGCTCTCCGGTGATCCTTGGGCGTGGACGACCTGGCTGGCCCGGCGCACCGGCACCGACCCGGTCGCGATCTGGGAGTGGGGGGCCATCGAACGGGTGTCGACCGGCCTGCTCCTGCTTTCCGTTGGGATGTCCGACATTGGCGCGGCGATGCTGCGCGCCGCCGAGGTGGCGGCCGCCGCTTCGCCGGTCAGTGGGTGACGGCGAGCACCCGGAAACCCCGCGAGGTCGCGTAGCGCTCGCACGGCATACCCAACTCGGCGGCGATCCACCGCTGCAGGGAGTCACTTCCGAGGTTCTTCTGGACCACGAGGTATGCCGTCCCGTCGGCTTCCAGCCGCGGCAGCCAGGTGCGCAACAGGTCGTGCAGGACGGCCTTGCCGACCCGGATCGGGGGGTTGGACCAGATGCTCGCGAACCGCACGTCGCCGGGCACCTCGTCGGGGCGGCATACCCGAATCCGGTTGAGCCCCAACGATGCCGCGTTGTCCCGAGCGAGGGCCAGGGCGCGCTCGTTGACGTCCACGGCATACACGTCGGCGTCGGGTGACACCATCCCCAAGGTGAGGGCGACGGGTCCCCAGCCGCAGCCGAGGTCCAGCAGCGTCCCCTCCGTCGGCGGGACGGGGGCCTGCGCCAAGAGGACCGCGGTGCCGATGTCGACCCGGTCGGGGGAGAAGATCCCGGCCGCCGTCGCGACAGTGACCCGGCGCCCGGCCAGCTCGACGGTGAGGGGGCGGCGCTCCTCGGGGGTGGCCGGCGCCGCGGTGAAGTAGTGCTCCTGCTCGCTCATCGCCCACCAACCTAAACGGTTGGTCGACCCGGCGTCGGCCGTGCGAGGCTAGAGCCACGATGACACGACGATCAGATCTGCTGGCCGGCAAGGCTTCAGCGCTTGCCGATGACGACCTCGACCCGCAGGGGTGGGGTGACGCGGCATACCCGGGCGGCGTCGACGGCGACCTCGGGTCCTACGACGGCGACCAGCTCGAGCGCGAGGAGCGCGCGGCGCTGCGCCGCGTCGCCGGCCTGTCCACCGAACTGCAGGACGTCACCGAGGTCGAATACCGCCAGTTGCGGCTGGAGCGTGTCGTCCTGGCCGGCGTCTGGACCGAAGGCAGCGCCCAGGACGCGGAGAACTCCATTCGCGAGCTCGCGGCGCTCGCCGAGACGGCCGGGTCCACGGTGCTCGACGGGGTGCTGCAGCGGCGCCAGCGGCCCGACCCGGCGACCTTCCTCGGCAAGGGCAAGGCCCAGGAGCTGCGCGACATTGTCCTGGCCGAAGGGGCCGACACGGTGATCTGCGACGGCGAGCTGTCGCCGGGTCAGCGTCGCGCCCTGGAGGACGTCGTCAAGGTCAAGGTCATCGACCGGACCGCCCTCATCCTCGACATCTTCGCCCAGCACGCCCAGAGCCGGGAGGGCAAGGCCCAGGTCGAGCTTGCGCAGTTGCAGTACCTCCTGCCGCGCCTGCGCGGGTGGGGTGAGTCGATGAGCCGCCAGGCCGGTGGACGGGTCGCCGGTGGTGAGGGCATCGGGTCGCGAGGCCCCGGCGAGACCAAGATCGAGCTGGACCGGCGCCGGATCAACTCCCGGATCGCCAAACTCAAGCGCGATATCGCCGCGATGAAGACCGGCCGGGACACCAAGCGGCACTCGCGGCGGGCCGGCCACGTGCCGAGTGTGGCGATCGCCGGCTACACGAACGCCGGCAAGTCCTCGATCCTCAACCGGATCACCGGAGCCGGGGTTCTGGTGGAGAACCAGCTGTTCGCCACGTTGGACCCGACGGTCCGGCGGGCCGAAACCGCCGACGGGCGGGAGTACACCCTCGTCGACACGGTCGGCTTCGTCCGCTCCCTGCCCCATCAACTTGTCGAGGCATTCCGCTCCACGCTCGAGGAGGTGGCCGACGCCGACCTGTTGCTGCACGTCGTCGACGGCTCGCACCCCGATCCCGAGGGCCAGATCGCCGCGGTCCGCGAGGTGCTCGCCGGCGTCGAGGGGGCCGGGGATGTCCCCGAGGTCATCGTCATCAACAAGGCCGACGTCGCCGACCCCGAGGTCATCGACCGGCTCACCCGCACCCACAAGCACTCGGTTGTCGTGTCGGCCCGGACGGGGGAGGGGTTGGAGGCGCTCCTCGCGCTCGTCGCCGAGGCGCTGCCCAAACCCGACGTGCAGGTCGAGTTGCTCATCCCCTATGACCGAGGCGACCTGCTCAGCCGGATCCACGAGCACGGCGAGGTCCTCGAGGTCGAACATGTCGAGGCCGGGACCCGGGTGCACGCCAAGGTGCACGAACAAGCGCTCGGTGCGCTGGCGGCATACCGGGTCTAGGGCGTCGCCGAGCCGTGGGGGGGACGGGTGGCGAAAACGTCGGGCGTCGTCGGCGTGTCGCGCGGGGCCAGTGAGGTCGTTGTGACCTATGGTGGAATTGGTGAGATCTCGCTATCGTTGGGCGCTGTCCGAACGATGGAGGTCCAATGCAGGCACGCCTGCGCCGTCGGCGGTCCGTATCACGCGGATTGTCGAGGCCACGCCGACTGCTCCGGGGGATCTGGGTCGTCACACTCGCCGTGAGTGTGTCGTCCACGATGTCGCAAGCCGCCCTGGCGGCCGGTTCGCCGTCCCCGGTGACCCCCAGCCAGGCCCAGGTGGAGGCCGCCAAGGCCGCGGTGACCAGCCAACAGTCGCGCGTCGCCGAGTTGGAGGTCGGCTACCAGGCCGCCAGTGCTGAAGCGGCGCTGCGCCAGCACGCGGTCAACCGCGCCGCCGCCGCGTATGCCGCCGCGGAAGCAGCCGTCGAGCGCGCCACCGAGGCCTCGCGCCTGGCCCAAGCCGAGGCCGACCGGGCCACTGCTGCCGCCCTTGCCGCCCACGACGCCTTGGGTCCGGACGGCGGCGGCGGCATACGAGCAGAACGGCAGCACTGGCGAGCTGCTCCTGGGCCTGTTGGGCTCGGAAGGCCCGCAGCGGGCCGTCGACCTGGCTCAGTACCTCGAGGATGCTGCCGGGGCGCTGGACCGGCAGCTGCGCGATGCCACCATGCTGGCCGGAGTCGCCGACTCAGCGACGGCCGTGGCGCAAGAACGCAGTCGGGTGCTTGCGGAAGCCGCGGCGGCACAAGCGGAGTCGTTGGCCAGCATGCAGGCTGAGCTCGACGCCGCCACCGGCGCCCTCAACGACCTGGCCGCACGGCAGCGGGCCATGGTGACCGAGCTGGCGGCCCTGCAGAACACGTCCGAGGACATCCAGCAGCAGCGTCTTGATGGTCTTGCCGCGGCGGCAGCCGCCAAGGCGGCCGAACAGGCGGCCGCTGAGAAGGCGGCGCGCGAGGCAGCCGCACGTGCGGCGGCGGCCGCAGCAGCCGCTGCCGCGAGGCCGAGCCCGACCACGGCCAAGCCGAGCACGACCACGGCCAAGCCGAGCCCGTCGACGACGAAGCCGACAACGTCGAGCGCGAGCTCGACATCACCGACCAGCTCCTCGTCGCCCTCGACATCAGTTCCGCCGAAGACCACGGACCCGCAGATCCTCTGGGCGCAGAAGAACCCCAAGACGGTGGCTCAACAACTCCTGCCCAAGTTCGGCTTCGACTCCAGCCAGTGGACCTGCCTGGAGACGTTGTGGCAGAAGGAGAGCAGCTGGTACTGGGCGGCCGACAACCCCTACTCCAGCGCCTACGGCATCCCGCAGGCCCTGCCCGGCACCAAGATGGCCACAGCCGGAGCCGACTGGCTGATCAACCCCGCAACCCAGATCACCTGGGGCCTGGGCTACATCAAGGGTCGGTATGGCACCCCGTGCGCGGCCTGGGACATGTGGCAGTCCCGCACTCCGCACTGGTACTGACCCTGCGGCTACCGGTCCGGCGGTGACTGCTCCGGGGTCTCCTGGTCCCGCGGCGACTGATCTGATCCAGTGGCTATCGATCCGGCGGTCCGTGCCACCCGAGGCCACTGCGGCCGGGCTGGTGGTCAGGGCTCGTCGACTCCCGCGTGCGCGATGCGGGCCAGTTCGCGCCAGATGAGGGCCAGTAGGAGCGCCGACCCGACGAAGGCGAACCAGAACGGCGCGGTGACGCCCCACGCCGACGCGAGCACGCCGCCGAGCGCCTGACCGACGACGAGCCCGCCCATCAAACCGAGCACATAGACGCTGCCGACCCGTCCCTGGAACTCCATCGGCACCGCCCGCTGCCGCACCGCGCGGGCCGTGGTGCCCCACACGAAGGCCTCCATCCCGAAGGCGACCATGACGACGAGGGCGACGGCCGCCGACGTGGTCGTCGCCAGCCCCAGGTGGACGAGGGTCTCGGTCAGCAGGCACGCGCGCATCAGCGCCGCGAGCGAGAACCGCCGCTCCAGCCAGTCGTATGCCGCGGTGCTCACCAGCCCGCCCACCGCGATCGCCGTCGTGAGCACCCCGAACCCGACCGGCCCCAGCCCCAGTCGATCCTGGGCGAGGAGCACGAGGACCGACCACGCGGCACCCCACGTGACGTTGAACGCGAGGATGGTCAGCGCCAAGGTGCGCACCGGGCCGTTGGCCCACAGCCACCGGAAGCCTTCGGCGATGTCCCGCCGCACGTGGCTGGGCTCGCTCCGCTCGGGCAACCCGGGCACCCGCATCCGGCCGACAAGCAGGGCGCCGAACGCCACGCACACCGCTTGGGTGCCGAACGGCACGGCAGTGCCCACGGCGAACAGGGCCGCTCCGATCGGTGGGGCGACGAGCTGGTTCATCGTCAGGTAGGCAGCGGTCAGGCGGGCGTTGGCGATGCCGAGGTCGGCCTTGTCGACCACCATCGGGAGCAGCGTGGGGGAGGCGGTGTCGGCGAAGGTCTCCGCGGTCCCGAGCAGGAACATCACCGCCAGGACCAGCCCCACATGCACCGGACCACCGACCAGGGCGACGGTGAAGAACACCAGCACGAGCGCCCGGGCCAGGTCGACGGCGACCACCATGCGCTTGCGGTCGAGGCGGTCGGCCAGCACACCGGCATACAGGCCGAACAGCAGCCACGGCAGGCGTTGCAGGAGCGCGGCCGCCGCGATGAGCATGGGGTCGCGCGTGAGGGAAGCCATGAGCAGTGGGCCGGCGGCCAGCGCGATCCCGTCGCCGATGTTGCTCACCCACGCTGAGCCCAGCAGCAGCGAGTAGTCGTGTCCGAGCCGCCTGGGCAGCACCCGTTCCCGTAACCCGCTCACAAGGGGGAGACGCTACTCCGACTACGGCTGGCGGCGCCTCCGGTTTCCCGCCCCGCCGCGAGTGGGGACGGCTGGGGATGTCGGCGGCTGGGAGTCGGCGGCACGGCATACAGTGGCTCGGTGTCCACGCTCGATGCCTTGCTACGCGCCGCCGTGGCCGGGGTCGGCGGCACCGAGCGTCCGGGGCAGGTGCAGATGGCGTATGCCGTCGAGCGCGCCATCTCCGCGCGCGAGCACCTCCTCGTCCAGGCCGGGACCGGGACGGGGAAGTCGCTGGCCTACCTCGTGCCGGCGGTGCAGCACGCCTTCGACACGGGCAAGCCCGCCGTTGTGGCGACCGCGACCCTCGCGCTGCAGGCCCAGATCATCGACCGCGACCTGCCTCGGTTGGCGACGGCCGTGGCGCCGCTGCTCGGGCGGCGGCCGACCTTCGCCATGGTCAAGGGCCGACGGAACTACCTGTGTCTGCACAAGCTCGAAGGCGGCTTCCCCGACGAGGAGGACGCTCTGCTGGGCGTCGGGGATGTGGACCGTGCGGTTGGGCGGCTCGGCCAGGAGGTCGTCCGGCTGCGGACCTGGGCGGATATCACCGAGTCCGGTGACCGTGACGAGCTCGTCCCTGGGGTCTCCGACCGGGCCTGGCGCCAGGTGTCCGTCGACGCTCACGAGTGCCTCGGCGGGAAGTGTCCGCTCGTCACCGCGTGCTTCGTCGAGCGCTCTCGGGCGGCTGCGGCCGACGTCGATGTCATCGTCACCAACCACTCGTTCATGGCGATCGACTCGTTCGAGGGTCGCCAGATGTTGCCCGAGCACGACGTGCTCATCGTCGACGAGGCACACGAGCTCGTCGAGCGGGTCACCTCGACCATCACCGATGAGCTGACCGCGGGGATGGTCAACGGCGCGGCCCGGCGGGCAGGCAAGCGCAGCGACCGGTCCGAGGAGGCGACGCAGGTCGCCGACCTGCTCGGCTCGGTCCTTGACGGTATGCCGGAGGGCCGGGTCCTCGCGCTGCCCGACGCGCTGGTGCTGGCCCTGACCCGCGTTCGAGATGTGGCGCGGGGCATGCAGAGCGACCTCAAACCGGAGGCGGGAGCCGAGCCCGATGGTGCCCTGCAGGTCGCTCGGGCCGCCGTGGACGAGGTGTTCGACAACGCTGCTCGGATCCTGGAGGGGCGCGAGCTGGACGTCGTCTGGCTCTCCCACGAGCCCAGGCGCGGGGCGGTGCTGCGGGTCGCTCCGATGAGTGTCGCGATGCTCGTGCGCGACAAGGTGCTGGCCGACCGGACGGTGGTCATGACCTCGGCCACCTTGGAGCTGGGCGGGTCCTTCGACGCGGTCGCCGGGACGATGGGCTTGCGCGGTGAGGGTGCGCCGGCTTGGACCGGCCTGGACGTCGGGTCGCCCTTCGACTATCCGCGCCAGGCCATCGCCTATGTCGCGGCGCACCTGCCGCCTCCCGGGCGCGACGGCACGCCGACCGAGGCGCTGGACGAGCTGGAGGCGCTGGTGCGGGCCGCCGGCGGGCGGACCCTCGGGCTCTTCTCCTCGATGCGGGCGGCTCAGGCAGCGACCGAGGAGCTGCGGGAACGCTTCTCCGCGGGCGGGGTCGGGATCGAGATCCTCTGCCAGGGCGAGGACCAGATCGCTACTCTCGTGCGGCAGTTCGCTCGCAATGCCACGACGTGTCTGTTCGGGACGCTGAGCCTGTGGCAGGGTGTCGACGTCCCGGGTTCGTCGTGCCAACTGGTCGTCATCGACCGGATCCCCTTCCCTCGACCCGACGATCCGCTGGCCTCGGCCCGGACCCAGGCGATCGCCCGGATGGGCGGCAACGGCTTCATGGCCGTGTCGGCGACGCATGCGGCGCTACGGCTCGCCCAAGGGGCGGGACGGCTCGTCCGTAGCTCGGACGACCGGGGCGTCGTCGCCTTCCTCGACTCCCGGATGACGACGGCTCGGTATGCCGGGTTCCTACAACGCTCGCTGCCCCCCTTCTGGCCGACGACCGACCGGGAGAAGGTGCTCGCTGCCCTGCGGCGTCTCGACGAGGTGGCTCCTGCGCCGCACCCGGTCGCCGAACCGACCGCACGGGGGCTGGGAGGTGCGCCCGCGGCATACCCGATGGGGGAGGAGGGCGACGAGGACGTAAGCGATCCGCGGCCGGTCGCCGGACCGCCCCCGGTGGCGCCCTCGCCGCGGACCGCGGTCACGGGCGGCCACGCGTGGACGACGGCCCAGGACGCCGAGCTGCGCGACGCTGCGGAGGCGGGGATCGGTTTGGACGAGCTCGTCGAGCATTTCGAGTTGTCTGAGGAGGTCATCCAGGCCCGGCTGACCCAACTGGGGCTGGAGATCGGCGAGCCGACGTTCGGTTTCGACTAGGACGGGCGCGACGGTGTGCGGTTGACGGGGTGATCATCCCCTCAACCGCACACCGCCGCGCTCGCACCTGGTGGACCCGAGAATCGGCGCTGAATTGGGCTGGCGCCGCCGAACGCCGTTCCGTCGCTGGTTCTTTTCGTCACGCGTCGGCCGAACTTCGTTGACCGCCGCGCGAACTCGGTTGACCGGCTGGGTGTGTGACTGACAGGGTGAGGGCAGTGGCGCATCCTGACGCCCAGCCGGTGCCGGCCCCAGCCAGCGCACACCACGGCGAAGGGGAGCACATCCTCGGGTCGATCTCATCGTTGCGACGCCGGAGGCTGCGACGACGGGCTGGGGCCGTGGGCAGCCGGAAAGCGATGCCGATGACCACCGATGCCGACTTCAAGGCGCTCGTTCGGGCCCGGATGGCCCAGACCGGGCAGACCTACACGGCGGCCCGGGCCGACCTTCTCCTCGAACGAGAGGCCGCAGGTCCGGAGCACCCTTTGCCGGTCGACGGGTCGAGCGCGACGGCTGTCTCGTCCGAGACCATCGGATCGCCCGAGACCATCGGATCGCCCGGGACGATCGCGTCGGCTCGCGTCGACCGGACGTCCGACGAGGTGTTCCGCGACAAGACCCTGCGGGCCTTCTTCGACGGCGTGCGACTTCGGTCGATCCCGGCCAAGCGCAAGGCCCGGGTCGTCGTGCTCCTGGAGCTGCTGCGCCGGTTCGAACCGGGACGGACCTACGCCGAACCGGAGGTCAACGACCTGTTGCGGCGCAGCCACGACGACGTCGCGTCGCTGCGGCGAGAGCTCGTCGACTATCGCTACCTGGAGCGGGCGGGCGGGCGTTACTGGGTGACCGACCAGGCTCCGGTACGGGACGCCAACGAGACCCAGGAGGTGCCGGCCGGCGAGGGGGACCTGCTGGCTGCGATGCGGGCCTCCGCATCGAGCCGGCCCGGCCCGCAGGCTCCCACGCACTGACCCGGTTCACCTCGCCGCAAGGCGGCTGTGCGCCTCCGGGTGGCGGTCCGCCGCAACGCGGCAGCATCAACGCGGCAGCGTCAACGCGGCAGGGTCAACGCGGCAGCGTGGCCAGCGCCTCGGCGAAGATCTCGTGGTGCCGGTGCACGTCCGCGACTGTCGTCGACGGCGCCATGAGGGCCATGTTGTGGAACGGCGTCAGCAGGATGCCGCGGTTGGCGAGGTAGAGGTGCAGGTAGTCCTCGAGCTCGCCATCGGCCGACGCGGCCGCCTCGGTCCCGTTGCGCGGGTAGGGAGTTGCGAACCGGTATTCCCCTCGCGCCCCGAGCTGGTTGATCGCCCACGGCAGCCGGTGTTCGTCGATGAGTGCCTGGACGCCGTCGACGAACACCGTGGCCGTGTCGATCATCCCGACGAACGCGTCATCGGTGAGGACGTGTTCGAGGGTCGCCCGCATGGCCGCTATCGACAGGGGGTTGCCGGCGAGGGTGCCACCGACCCCGCCCATGTCGACGAGGTCCAGGTCGGTGCGGGACAACGCGCGCGCGGCCAGTTCCGCGGACAGCCCATAGGCGCCGGTCGGTATACCGCCCCCGATCGCCTTCCCGATGACGACGACGTCCGGGCGGAGGTGATCCCGCTGGGTCATGCCGCCGGGCCCGGCCGAGAAGGTGTGGGTCTCGTCGATGATAAGCAAGGTGCCGTGCGCCTGGGTGACCTCGCGGACCGCGTCGAGGTAGCCCGGGTCCGGCAGGACGATCCCGATGTTGGTCAACGCCGGCTCCATGAGGACCGCGGCGACATCCCCGTGGGCGAGCTGCTTCTCCAGGCCTTCGATGTCGTTGAACTCCGCCACCCTGCTGGTCACCGTCACGTCGACGGGTGAGCCGACGTTGCCGGGGCGGCTGGTCCCCTCGCCGTCGTCGCCGACAACGATGAGCGACTCGTCGACCGACCCGTGGTAGCAGTAGCTGTTGACGAGGATCTTCGGTCGGCCGGTGATGGCGCGCACCAACCGGATCGCCCAGCGGTTGGCGTCGGTCGCGGTGAGCGAGAAGCTCCAGACGTCCATCCCGAACCGACGGGACAGCTCGGCCCCGACCCATTCCGCGTCCTCGGTGGGCAGCATCGTCGTCAGCCCGCCGAGCTCGTCGACCCGGCGCCGGATCGCGGCGACGACCGGCGCGGGGGAGTGCCCGGCCATCGCCCCGGTGTCGCCGAGCGCGAAGTCGAGGTACTCGTTACCGTCGATGTCCCAGACCCGGCTGCCGCGGCCGCGCTCGAAGTAGAGCGGGAAGCCGCCCGCCTTCTTGTTCATCCACGTCATCGGCACCCGCCCGAACAGGTGGTCGGCCCTCCCGTATGCCGCCGCGGAGCGCGGGTGGGCGGCGGCGAAACGGTCCTGCTCGGCGGACATGAGGGACGACAGGCGGGCGCGGTCGATCATGGGAGCACATCATGCCTGAGGTGTCGGTGGGGCGTGGCAGGCTAGCGCCCGTGAGCGTGCCGCCGTTCGTCCTCATCACCGGCTCGGAGGGGCTGTTGGCCGAGCGCGCCCTCGCCTCGGTGTTGGCCGAGCTGCGGCACACCGACCCCGACGTCGAGACGATCAGGGTGGCGGCGACGGCATACGAGAGCGGGATGATGGCCCACCACGCGAGCCCGTCGCTCTTCGGCGGGGCGAAGGCGGTCGTCGTCGAGGACGTCGACGACGCGGGGGAGGAGCTGCAGGCCGACGTGCTCACCCTCGTGGCGCAGCCGGCGCCCGATCTCACGCTGATCGTGCTGCACAAGTCCGGCCAGCGCGGCAGGAAGGTGCTCGACGCGCTCAAGGCTGCCCGCGCCCACGTCATCGACTGCCCGCCGATCAAGAGCGACCGTGACAAGGCCGACTTCGTCAGCCACGAGTTCCGCAGGCAAGGGCGCAAGGTGACGGCTGGGGCGGTCCAGGCTTTGGTGGAGGCGATCGGCAAAGACCTGCGCGAGCTCGCCTCGGCGTGCAGCCAGCTCGTCGCCGACACCGAAGGGGTGGTCGACGAACGGGTCGTCGAGACCTACCACGGGGGAAAGGTCGAGGCGAGCGGCTTCCGGGTGGCCGACGCCGCTGTGGCCGGGCAGACCGGGGAGGCACTGCGGCTGTTACGGCACGCCATCGCCAGCGGCGTCGACCCGGTGCCGATCGTGGCCGTGCTCGCGTCGCAGCTGAGGACGCTGGTGAAGGTCGGGGCGGCCGGGCGGGGGTCCTCGGCCACCGTGGCCAAGACCCTCGCCATGGCGCCATGGCAGGTCGACAAGGCCCGGCGCTCGATCGCGGGCTGGGACGGGCCCGGGCTCGGCGCGGCGATCCAGGCCGTCGCCGCCGCCGATGTCGAGGTCAAAGGCGGCGGCCGCGACCCCGTGTATGCCGTGGAGCGCGCCATCCTCGCGATCTCTACGGCTCGCCGGTCTGGCTGACCACGGGTCTGGCTGACTCACGGTCTGGGCACCGTTGCGCCTGGACACGCGCGGGGCGACGCGGATCGACCCGGCGGATTGGGACCGGCACCCTGGGCGCTGCTAGATTGACCCCTTGCGTGCGCGCCTGGTCGTGCGCGCACGACTGCATCACCCAGCGCGACTCTTCCACGGGTGCCCCACGCCCGGTCCCGAGCCGCGTCTGCCGCCCTCTAACGGCATACCCGCACCGACCGAAAGAACCGATCACCAGTGGCAAACATCAAGTCCCAGCTCAAGCGCATCAAGACCAACGAGAAGCGCACCGAGCGCAACAAAGCGGTCAAGAGCGAGCTGCGCACGTGGATCCGCAAGTTCCGCGACGCCGCGGCCTCCGGAGACACCGAGGCGGCCCAGGCCGCCCTCCAGGCTGCCAGCCGCAAGCTCGACAAGGCCGTCTCCAAGGGCGTCATCCACGCCAACCAGGCCGCCAACAAGAAGTCCGCGATGGCCCGCAAGGCCGCGAGCCTCTGAGGCGACCGACCGGCATACGTCACGGGCCGACTCCCCACTGGGGGAGTCGGCCCGTTGCGTATGCCGCGTCGCCCTCGACGGGCGCGGATCGATCAGTGGGGTCGATCCTCGGGCTAGACCTGCGGTGCGATTCAGCGGGTGCGATTCAGCGGGTTCGATCAGCGGGCGGCGCGGATGGCGGCCGCGACCTGATCGAACACGGGCTGGCTCAGCACCGCACCCTCACGTCGGATCGCGGTCGGATCGACGCGGACGATTCGGTCCACGCGAGCCTCGCTGGGTCGGCCACGGCTGTCCCAGGCGCCGGACCCGACATCGCACCACAGTCGCCCGGCCCGACGCTCCTGCTCGAGGTCGCGATCGTGGTCCTTGGACGTGAGCGGGACTCCGAGCAGCCACGGGCCGTCGCGACCCACCAACAGCACAGGGCGGTCCTTGCCTTTGGTGTGGTCCTCCTCGAACGGGACCCAGGTCCACACCACCTCGCCGGGGTCGGGGTGTCCGTCCGGCTGCGGGGCCCAGCGCAGTTCGGGGGCACCGGTGAAGTCCCCCGGGTAGCCCGTCGGCACGGGGGCCGAGCCGGCGTCGGCTGCATCCGGCCCCGGTGCGTGGGTCGGCGGGCGCGTTGTCCTCGCTGATCGGTGAGGGGGCGCTTGACTCCCGCCGGTGGCCGACGCACGCCTGGGCGTCCGCAACCAACGGGTGAGCGCCTCCCGCAACCGGCGCACGTCAGCCGTTCCCCGCGCCCAAGTAGTCCGCGAACGTGGGGGAGTCTGCGACCGCGTCTTCGGGCGCCAAGTGCTCGCCCTTCGCGTATGCCGTGAACGTCCGACCCGGGACCTTCACCGGCACGATCGGGCGGGCCCGTTTGATGTGCTCCTGCCACTGGCGGGCCAACTCGGTGAACCGCTCTGTGCGGGGGCCGCCAAGGTCCGGTGCCCTCCCTGCGGGCTCGCCGTTGACGAGGTCGACGAGTCGTCGTGCCACCACGGAGGTATCGATCGGCTGGAGCGGAATATCGGGCACGAACAACAACGGAGAGGGGCGCTGACTGCGCAGGATCTGCACGACAAGGTCGTGGAACTGCGTGGCCCGCTGGATGGTCAGGCCGAGCCCACTCGCCACGAGTTGGCGCTCGGCCTCGAGCTTGGCCTGGTAGTAGGACAGCGGGACCCGGTCTACCCCGACGATCGATATGAAGACGAGGTGGTGGACGCCGGCCTCGGCCGCTGCTTTGGAGAGGTTGGCCGCCGCTCGGACGTCGCGGGCCCCGCCCGACGTTGCCAGGTGCAGGACGGTGTGCACGCCGTCAAGCGCTCGCTTCAGGCCTTGACGACGTTCGAGGTCGCCCGTCGTCAGACCTGGTCCGGACCGCCGACTGAGCACCCGGACGTCGTGATCGGCCGCGATCAGCAGCGGCACGGTCGCCCGGCCCAGGGTGCCGGTGCCGCCAGTGACGAGAACCTCCATGTCGCCAACCCTAAGCGGCCGGGGCCCGGCGATGGTGGGCCTCGTGCCGCCGCCGTGGGAGACTGTCCCGAATCCGCTTGCCCCACCGATCCCCGCGAGGAATGCCGCACCGTGTCACCCATGGCCCGCACCGGGTTGCCGCCCCACGGCACGCCGCCGGACCGCATCCGCAACTTCTGCATCATCGCCCACATCGACCACGGCAAGTCGACGCTGGCCGACCGGATGCTGCAGTTGACCGGGATCGTCGACAGTCGCGCGATGCGGGCGCAGTACCTCGACCGGATGGACATCGAGCGCGAGCGTGGGATCACCATCAAGAGCCAGGCGGTCCGGATGCCGTGGGAGTCCGACGGGGTCACCTACGCGCTCAACATGATCGACACCCCGGGACACGTCGACTTCACCTATGAGGTGAGCCGGTCGCTGGCCGCCTGCGAAGGCGCGGTGCTGCTCGTCGACGCGGCCCAGGGGATCGAAGCGCAGACCCTCGCGAACCTCTACCTCGCCATGGAGAACGACCTGGCGATCATTCCCGTGCTCAACAAGATCGACCTCCCCGCCGCACAGCCGGAGAAGTATGCCGCGGAGCTCGCGGGCCTCATCGGGTGTGCACCAGAGGAGTGCCTGCTGGTCTCCGGCAAGACCGGTGCCGGGGTCGAGGAGCTGCTCGACGTCATCGTCAAGCAGGTGCCGCACCCCGTCGGGGATCCCGCTGCTCCGGCTCGGGCGATGATCTTCGACTCGGTCTACGACACGTATCGGGGTGTCGTCACCTATGTCCGGGTCATTGACGGCGACCTCAACCCGCGCGAGCGGATCCTCATGATGTCGACCAAGGCGACCCACGAGCTCTTGGAGATCGGGGTGTCCTCGCCCGAGCCGGAGCCGTCCAAAGGCTTGGGCGTCGGTGAGGTCGGGTACCTCATCACTGGGGTCAAGGATGTTCGCCAGAGCCGGGTCGGCGACACCGTCACCAACGCGAGCAAGCCGGCCCGCCAGTCGTTGGGTGGCTATCGCGACCCGAAGCCGATGGTGTTCTCCGGTCTCTATCCCATCGACGGGTCGGACTATCCCGACCTGCGGGACGCGTTGGACAAGCTCAAGCTCAACGACGCAGCGCTGGCCTATGAGCCCGAAACGTCTGCCGCGCTGGGGTTCGGATTCCGGTGCGGCTTCCTCGGGTTGCTGCACCTGGAGATCGTTCGGGAGCGGCTGGAACGGGAATTCGGGCTCGATCTCATCTCGACCCAGCCCAACGTCGTCTACGAGGTGACCCTCGAGGACAAACGGATCATCACCGTGACCAACCCGAGCGAATACCCGGACGGCAAGATCTCCGAAGTTCGCGAGCCGGTCGTCCGCGCCACGATCCTGTCCCCGAGTGAGTTCATCGGGGCGATCATGGAGCTCTGTCAGAGCAAGCGGGGGTCGCTGCGCGGCATGGACTACCTGTCCGAGGACCGGGTCGAGATGCGCTACACCCTGCCCTTGGCCGAGATCGTCTTCGACTTCTTCGACCAGTTGAAGTCCCGGACGCGCGGCTATGCGTCGTTGGACTACGAGGCGGACGGCGACCAAGTGGCCGACCTGGTCAAGGTCGACATCCTCCTGCAGGGCGAGCAGGTGGACGCGTTCTCTGCGATCGTCCACAAGGACCGTGCCTACGGCTACGGCGTCGAGATGGCGGGGAAGCTGCGCAAGCTCATCCCGCGCCAGCAGTTCGAGGTGCCGATCCAGGCGGCCATCGGCGCACGAATCATCGCGCGCGAGACCATCCGCGCCATCCGCAAGGACGTGCTGGCCAAGTGCTACGGCGGTGACATCACCCGCAAGCGAAAGCTGCTGGAGAAGCAGAAGGAAGGCAAGAAGCGCATGAAGATGGTGGGCCGCGTCGAGGTCCCCCAAGAAGCCTTCATCGCCGCCCTCTCCAGCGAACCCGTCGACCCCAAGAAGAAGCCATAACCGCGCCGCGGGCCTCGTCGTCGTGGAGGTGTGCGCCCCTCCGCTTGCCGGCCGGCGGGCCAGTGGGGGTTCTCAAGCACTGAGGCATTGCTCACTCGCAGTGAGCAATGCCTCATACCGCGGAGGCGGTGCCCCTTCCTCATGGGTCACTGCTTACTGAGAGTGAGCAACGCCTCAGAGTTCGGAGATGCGGCCTAGTTTGTATGAGGCGCTGCTCACAGGGGGTGAGCAATGCCTCAGCGTCCCTGACCCCCTGATCGGGCCTCCGCCGGAACCGTCCCGCTGCATGTCGACACTGCAGAGAGCCCCGTTGGGTCGTCGCCTCGGTCGAGGCGGTTGTCGGTGGCGCGCGGCATCATCCACTGAACGAAGAGGAGGGCCCAGCATGTCCGAATTCGAGGTTCCCGGTGTTGACGAGTGCCAGCCGACCGCGCGCGATGACAGGTCCCTGGTGTTCCCATCGATGCCTGGATACCTCCGCAGGGTTCGACGGCTGCAGGACCTAAGCCAGCGACAACTTGGGACCGCGATGGGATTGGCGCCTGCAACCATCGCGGCACTAGAGACAGGGCATCGTTCCCTGACTCTCAGGCGGTTCGAAGAAGTGCTCGCGCTCGCAGGGTTGCGGTTGGCTGTGGTCGACGGTGAGGGCCGTGAGATTGCTCCTATGTCCGAGGACGGTGCCCGGGACCGCGCGGGGCGGCGATTCGGTGCCCACTTGGACGTCGGCGTGCTCGACACCGAGGGCTGGCCGGCGCACTGGGGCGCAGGGCCTCGATGGGATCGACCCCGGAACTCGGTCGACGTGCCCACCAGAGCTCGGCGCGACGCCAAACGGGCGCTGCACGGCATACCCGGCGATCACGCAACCGCACGAGACGCGGAGGCGAGGTTCGGGCAGTTCCGTCGACAGCGGGCGGAGCGGGCCGACCGCGAACTGGCCACCCGGGCCCATCGGCCGGTCGTCGAGCCGTGCGAGTGTCCGACCGAGTGCTACGGAACCTCGTCGTGTGTCGAGGCCTGCCGTTGCCAGTGCGGCGGATAGGCCAGGACCGGAGGGTCGAGGGCGGCGCGGCCCGGGGGCGGGGCGGTCCGCTCAGCGCAGTTTGGCTCGTAGGGCCTCCGTGTCATCCCCACTCCAGCCCTGCGTGTCCAACCAGCCCAGCACACCACCGAAGTCGCGGTCCAAGGCCGCCAGTAGGCGGGCCATCGTCTCCGGGCGCGGGGACTGCTCCGCCACCGTCTTGCCCTGCAGGTTGGCCGCGTATGCCGGTCGGCGCAGCAGCCGCTCCAGGATCTGCGGCACCCGCTCGGCTGAGGCGGCGTAGTCATGGATGACCGCTTCCGGGGACGCTCCAGCGGCCACCAGGGCAAGGCCAGTGATCGTCCCGGTGCGGTCCTTGCCGGCAGCGCAGTGAACGACCACAGCACCGTCGGCTCGGGCGATCGTGCGCAACGACGCCACCACCGAATCCGGCCGCTGACCCAGGTAGCTCAGATAGTGCCCGGACCAGAAGTCGTCATGATCGACCCCGCCCGGGACGATGTGAGGCCGCCGGTCTTGCGTGGATCGGGCTCGTGGGGCGGCGGCTGTGCGCGCGGCCGCCTCACGCCGGGCTTGGGTCTCCCACGGCAGCTCCCGCTCGCTTGCGGGGATCCCGCTCTCGGGCGAGTCATCGGCATACAGGGTGAAGTGACTGATCCGGACGCGCGGGTGACCGACGAGCGGTCCGGCGCCTTCTTGGGCGACCTCGACGTGGGTGCGCAGGTCGACGACATCGGTGACGCCGAACTCATCGACCAGGCGACGGATCGACGCCTCGGACAGGTCCTGCAGGTTGTCCGACCGGATCAGCCGTCCCTCGGCGATAACCGATCCGTCGACGGTGGGCATCCCCCCGACGTCGCGCATGTTGACGACCCCATCGAGGTCGATCCAGCGGATGTCGTGCACGCATCCGACCTTACGCCGCCGATTAGGGTGGCTCGGACCAGCGCTGGTAGTCTGGCCCTTGCCGTAGAACGGCCGCGGATCGAGAGCGCCCAGGTGGACCTGCCCTGGAGCACCGCGCAGCATCCCACGAAGGAGCCGGACCCCGTATGCCGCTGGACAGCACCACCAAGAAGCAGATCATGACCGACTACGCCACCGTTGAGGGCGACACCGGTTCCCCCGAGGTGCAGATCGCGATGCTCACCAAGCGCATCCAGGACCTCACCGAGCACGCTCGCACCCACCCGCACGACCACCACAGCCGGCGTGGCCTGCTGCTGCTCGTCGGTCGGCGCAAGCGGATGCTGCGCTACCTCGAGGCCACCGACATCGAGCGCTACCGCTCGTTGATCAAGCGACTCGGTCTGCGTCGATAACGACCACGACAAGGCGGTCACCGCACCTGCGGCGACCGCCTTCTCGCATGTTCGACCCGCACCACCCGAAGAAAACCCGGGCACAACGATGATGCCCGGGGTTGGAGTTCAGAGAGAACGGAGGACCCATGGAGGGTCCAGAGATCACCTTCGCCGAAGCCACGATCGACAACGGCACGTTCGGCACCCGCACGATCCGCTTCGAGACCGGCCGGTTGGCCAAGCAGGCTGACGGCGCCGTCGTTGCCTACCTGGACGACGAGACCATGATCATGTCGACGACGGCCGCGGGGCGCACCCCCAAGGACCAGTTCGACTTCTTCCCGCTGACCGTGGACGTCGAAGAGCGTATGTACGCCATCGGCAAGATCCCCGGCAGCTTCTTCCGGCGTGAGGGTCGCCCCAGCACCGAGGCCATCCTCACCTGCCGCCTCATCGACCGCCCGCTGCGCCCCAGCTTCGTCAAGGGGCTGCGCAACGAGGTCCAGATCATCATCACGGTCTACGCCCTCAACCCCGACCACCAGTACGACGTCCTGGCCATCAACGCGGCCAGCGCCTCGACCCAGATCTCCGGCCTGCCGTTCAGCGGCCCGATCGGTGGCGTGCGGGTGTCGTGCATCGACGGCCAGTGGGTCGCCTTCCCCAACTTCTCCGACGCGGAGCGCTCGACCTTCGACATGGTCGTCGCGGGGCGGATCGTCGGCGACGACGTCGCGATCATGATGGTCGAGGCCGAGTCCACGGAGGCCACCTGGGACCTGGTCAAGCACCAGGGCAAGACCGCCCCCACCGAGGAGGTCGTCGCGCAGGGCCTCGAGGCCGCCAAGAAGTTCATCCGCGTGCTGTGCGAGGCCCAGGCCGACCTGGCCGGGCGTGCGGCCAAGGAGACCATCGAGTTCCCGCGGTTCCTGGACTACCAGGACGACGTGTATGCCGCGGTCGAGGCATTCGCGAAGGACCGCGCCGCCGCTGCGTTGCAGATCGCCGGCAAGGCGGAGCGCGAGGACACCCTCGACGAGATCAAGTCCGCCCTGCACCTCGAGCTCGTCGGTGACACCGACGGCAGCCATGAGGGCCGGGTCGGAGCCTTCCATGGCCGCCAGAAGGAGGTCTCGGCGGCATACCGGGCTCTGCAGAAGAAGCTGGTCCGCCAGCGGATCCTGCGGGACGAGGTTCGGATCGACGGCCGTGGGCTGCGCGACATCCGCGCTCTCGGCGCCGAGGTCGAGGTGCTCCCGCGGGTGCACGGCTCGGCGATCTTCGAGCGTGGCGAGACCCAGATCATGGGGGTGACGACGCTGAACATGCTCAAGATGGAGCAGCAGCTCGACACGCTCAACCCGCAGACCCGCAAGCGCTACATGCACAACTACAACTTCCCGCCCTTCTCGACCGGTGAGACCGGCCGGGTCGGGTCGCCCAAGCGCCGCGAGATCGGCCACGGGGCGCTCGCGGAGCGGGCGTTGCTGCCGGTTCTGCCGACGCGTGAGGAGTTCCCTTACGCGATCCGTCAGGTGTCCGAGGCGCTGGGCTCCAACGGCTCGACGTCGATGGGTTCGGTGTGTGCCTCGACCTTGTCGCTGCTCAACGCCGGTGTGCCGCTGCGCGCGCCGGTCGCCGGGATCGCGATGGGTCTGGTCTCCGACACCGTCGATGGGGAGACGCGGTACGCCGCGCTCACCGACATCCTCGGCGCCGAGGACGCGTTCGGTGACATGGACTTCAAGGTCGCTGGCACGCGGGAGTTCGTCACCGCGATCCAGCTGGACACCAAGCTCGACGGCATCCCCGCCTCGGTGCTCGCGGGTGCGCTGACCCAGGCCCGTGAGGCCCGGCTGCACATCCTCGACGTCATGGGCGAGGCCATCGACGCCCCCGACGAGATGTCGGTCTTCGCGCCGCGGATCATCACGGTCAAGGTGCCGGTCGACAAGATCGGCGAGGTCATCGGCCCGAAGGGCAAGATGATCAACCAGATCCAGGACGACACCGGCGCTGACATCTCGATCGAGGACGACGGCACCGTCTACATCGGCGCGGTCGACGGCCCGTCGGCCGAGGCAGCCCGGGCGGCGATCAACGCGATCGCCAACCCGCAGATGCCCGAGGTCGGTGAGCGCTTCATGGGGACCGTCGTCAAGACGACGACCTTCGGCGCGTTCATCTCCCTGCTGCCGGGCAAGGATGGCCTGTTGCACATCTCCGAAGTGCGCAAGCTCGTCGGCGGCAAGCGGATCGACAATGTCGACGACGTTCTCAAGGTCGGCCAGAAGGTCCAGGTCGAGCTCAAGGAGATCGACCCGCGCGGCAAGCTCTCGCTGGCCGCGGTCCTGCCCGAGGGCGAGGGCGACAAGGCCGACACGCAGGCACCGGCCGAAGGCTAAGGCGCGGCGAGGCACGTTCCTGGCGGGGCGGCATACGGGAAATCCTGTATGCCGCCCCGCTCGCGTTCGCGTGCCCGGTGGGACCTGCTCACCCTCCCCCACTGCGCCGAGATTGACGTTGCGGGCGCTCGGCTCGGCGTGTCCTGCACGCAAGGTCAATCTCGGCGGGGGGTCCGGGGGCACGGGGGATCCGGAGACGGAAGGCGGAGGGGGAAGGGCCGGGCGAAGGGGCGGGCGAGGGCCGGGCGAAGGGGCGGGCGAGGGGCGACTTCGGATCGTGAGAGGCTGGCCCGTATGCCGCCCACCTCCACCCGCTCGACGCTGCGCCGCGGCGTCGGCGTGGTTGCCCAAGGGGTGCGCGAACAGCCGCGCTGGTTCGCGTTGGCCGTGCTCGGTTCCACGGTCTACGGGATCATGACGGGGCTCATGGCCTGGGCGATCGGTTGGTGCACGAGCACGATCGTCATCCCAGCAGTGGCGGCGCGATCAGTGACCGCCGGGCAGCTGTGGACCATCGCTGGCGTCATCGTCGGTGTCGTCACGGTCAACGTCGCGGGCATCATCCTGCGTCGCACGGCGGCCGGCTTCGCGATGTACAACCTCGGGGCGGCATACCGGCGTCGAGTCACCCGGCAGTATCTGGACCTACCTCTGCGCTGGCACCACAAGCACCCCTCCGGGCAGTTGCTGTCCAACGCCAACGCCGACGTCGAAGCCACCTGGAACATCTTCGCCCCGCTCCCGATGGCCCTCGGCGTCGTGGTCATGCTGCTCTTCGGCGCGGTGCAGATGTTTGTTGTCGACCCGGTCCTCGCGGCGGTCGGCATGGTGGTCTTCCCGCTGCTGTTCTTGGCCAATGCGGTCTTTCAACGCCGGATGTCGCCCCTAGTCACCCGCGCCCAGCAACTGCGCGCCGAGGTCTCTGAGGTCGCTCACGAGAGCTTCGAGGCGGCTCTGGTCGTCAAGTCGATGGGCCGCGAGGACCAGGAGGCGCGCAGGTTCGCCGAGGCGGCATACACCTTGCGCGATGCCAACATCCTGGTGGGGCGCACCCGCGGCACCTTCGACCCAGCGATTGAGTCGATCCCGACGATCGGCACCTTGACCGTCATCGCAGTCGGCGCCTGGCGAGCCGGTCAGGGCGCGCTGAGTGCCGCCGAGGTGGTCCAGATCGCCTACCTCTTCTCGGTCCTGGCGTTCCCAGTGCGCGCGTTCGGCTGGGTCCTCGGGGAGCTGCCGCGGTCGGTCGTCGGGTGGGACCGCGTCGATGCCGTCCTGCAGGCAACCGGCGCGATGACCTACGGAAAGACCGACCTCCCCGCCCGCGAGGCCACCACGCTCGAGGCTCGACGGCTCGAGTTCGCTTATGAAATCGACCTGCCCGAGGGTGGCACCGAGCTCTCGCCAGCGATCCGCGATGTGACGGTCACGGTGCCCGCGGGCGCGACGGTCGCTCTCGTGGGGCCGACCGGCTCCGGCAAGACGACCCTCACCAATCTGCTGCTGCGCCTGGTCGACCCCGACTCGGGTCAGGTGCTGCTCGATGACGTCGACCTGCGGACCGTGCGCCACGGCGGCGTCGCCGAGGTCGCCGCGCTCGTGCCGCAACAGACCTTCATGTTCGAGGACACCATCCGCGACAACGTCACCCTCGGCGGCCGGCATACGGACGACGAGGTCTGGGAGGCGCTGCGGGTGTCCCAGGCGCGGCGGTTCGTCCGCACGTTGCCCGACGGTTTGGACACTCGGGTGGGGGAGCGCGGCACCAACCTCTCGGGCGGCCAGCGGCAACGAATTGCCTTGGCGCGCGCGGTGGTTCGCCGCCCTCAGCTGCTGATCCTCGACGACGCCACGTCCGCCGTCGACCCGAGCGTCGAACAGGAAATCTTGTCCGCGCTGCGGCGCGTGTCTCGCGCGACGACCGTCCTGCTCGTCGCCTACCGGATGGCGACGATCGCCCTCGCCGACGAGATCATCTACGTCGAAGAGGGCCAGGTTCGTGGGCACGGCAGCCATGTCTCACTGCTCGCCTCGTGCCCCGGGTATGCCGCCCTGGTCTCCGCCTACGCCCGGGAGGCGGCCGACCGGGCAGCCGTCGCTGCTGACGAAGAGGCGGATGCCGACGTGGATGCAGCAGACGCGGATGCAGTGACCGATTCAGTGGCGGATGCAGTGGCGGACGAGCAGGTGGACACGTGAGCCGCTTCGAACCCCTCGCTGACCACTCCGGGATCAGCTCGGGCGGTGATCTCACCGCTTGGCAGACCATCCGGCGGGGCGCGGAGATCTCGCCGGAACTCACGAAGGGCATCGGCTTCACCGTCGTCCTGGCGGTGCTGTCCACCCTCGGCCGCGTGCTCGTCCCCTTCGTCGTCCAACGCACGACCGACGAGGGGATCCTCGCGCCCGGCGGTCCGGACGAAGGTCGCGTCCTGCTCTGGGTCGCCGTCGCCCTCGCCGGGGTGGTGGTCACCGCACTCAGCGCGTATGCCGTCAACGTCCGCCTCTACACCGCGTCGGAGAGCGGCCTGGCCACGTTGCGGCTGACGGCCTTCCGGCACATCCACGACCTGTCGATGCTCACCCAGAACACCGAGCGGCGCGGGTCGCTCGTGTCGCGGGTGACGTCCGACGTCGACACAATCTCGGCGTTCGTCCAGTTCGGTGGGCTGATGCTCATCATCAGTGTCGGCCAGATCGTCCTGGCCACCGGGCTCATGCTCGTCTACAGCCCCGCGCTCGCCGCGGTCGTCTGGGGCTGTTTCGTCCCGCTGTTCTTCCTCATCCGGCACTTCCAGGGCGTTGTCGGGCGGGCCTACACCCGGGTTCGACAACGGGTCGGGGAGATGCTCGGCGCGATCTCCGAGGCCGTCGTCGGCGCGGCGACGATCCGGGCCTACGGCATCGAGCAGCGCACCGCCGCGCGCATCGACGCGGCCGTCGAAGCCCACCGCAAGGAGGCGGTCGGCGCCCAGGTCCGGGCTGTGGTCGCCTTCACCGCCGGCCAGTTCGTCTCCGGGCTGACGACGGCCGTCGTCCTCGTCGTCGGCACCGTCCTCGCTGTCCGAGGCGATGTCAGCGTCGGCACACTGCTGGCTTTCCTCTTCCTCGTCAACCTGTTCACCATGCCCGTCCAACAAGCCACGGAAATCCTCAACGAGATGCAGAACGCCGTCGCCGGCTGGCGTCGGGTCATCGGCATCATCGACACCCCCGCCGATGTCGCGGACCCCCGCGCCGCCGGCGTAGAGCTGCCGCGGGGCCCGATCACGGTGGGCTTCGAGAGCGTGAGCTTCGCCTACCCGGGCGGCGAGCCGGTGCTGCACGAGGTCACCCTCGACATCGCTCCCCGCGCCCGGATCGCCGTCGTCGGCGAGACCGGCTCGGGCAAGTCAACGCTGGCCAAGCTGCTCACCCGGCTGATGGACCCCACCGACGGTCGGGTCCTCGTCGACGGGGTCGACCTGCGCCGAATTCGCTTCTCCTCGTTGCGAGCCCGCGTCGTCCTTGTCCCCCAGGAGGGCTTCCTCTTCGACGCCAGCCTGCTGGACAACATCCGCTTCGGCCGTCCCGAGGCCACCGAGGACCAGGTGCGCCTGGCCCTGACCGAGCTCGGGCTCGACGAATGGGCCGCCGGCCTCCCGCTCGGCCTGGACACCGCAGTGGGCCAACGGGGGGAGTCCCTGTCCGCCGGTGAGCGACAGCTCGTCGCCATCGTCCGCGCCTACCTCGCCGACCCCGATCTGCTCGTCCTGGACGAGGCTACCTCGGCGGTCGACCCGTCGACCGAGGTCCGCGTGCAACGCGCCCTCGACTCGCTCACCCGTGGCCGCACGTCGGTCGCCATCGCCCATCGCCTGTCCACAGCGGAGGCGGCCGACGAGGTCGTCGTCGTCGACGCCGGGCGGATCGTGGAGCGCGGCCCGCACCGGGAGCTGGTCGCCAACGGCGGGGTGTATGCCGCGCTGCATGCATCCTGGGCGGCCCAACAGCAGGCCTGACCGGGGTCCGCGGCCTCGGCCGATTGCTCAGCGACCGCGCGACCCTGTCCTGTACCATCTGGTACATGTCGATCCAGGTCATCTCCACCACCATCCCCGACCCTGCACGCGCCTGGCGGGCCCTGTCCGAGGTCCGCTCCTGGCCGGACTGGCTCCCCACCGTCACCGAGGTCGTGCCCGAGGACTCCAGCGCGCCGGAGGCGACGGGCGCGGCATACCGGGTCGTCCAACCACGGCTGGGAGGCGCCCGCTGGGAGATCACCGACTGGCGGCCAGGCGTCGGCTTCACCTGGGTGTCGCGACGCCCCGGGGTGACCACCACCGGCACCCACGAACTGGTCGCGGTAGAAGGAGGCGTCCAGGCGCACCTCGGGATCCGGTGGTCCGGGCCGGGGGCGTGGCTGGTGCGGGCGGCATACGGGGGACTGACCAGGCGCTACGTCGCGAGCGAGGCCGCCGCGTTGGTGGCTCGGTGCCAGAGTCAGGACGCGGAGTGAGCCCTCGCGACGATCTGCTCGCCCGGGCGGTGGCCTGGTTTGCCGCGCACGGAATCGGTGACACGAGCCTTCGCGCGCTGGCTCGTGAGCTCGGCACCAGCCATCGGATGCTCATCTACCACTTCGGGTCGCGCGAGGGGCTGCTCACCGAGGTGGTCGGGGCGGTCGAGCGAGGGGAGCGCGCCACCCTTAATGCGATGCTCGCGGCCGCTCGCGAGGACCCGTATGCCGCGGGCGCTGCCTTCTGGACCCACGTCGCCGATGCGGCGAGCACCTTCGCACCCCTGTTCTTCGAGGTCAGCGGGTTGGCCATGCAAGGCGCGCCGTATGCCGTGGGGCTGCGTTCGTGGCTGGCCGACGGGTGGACCGACGGCCTGGCCGAAGGGTTCGAGGCGAGCGGCTTCTCGCGAAATCGGGCTCGAGAGCTGGCTCAGGAGTCGTTGGCGATAGCCCGTGGGTTGCTGTTCGAGTTGGCCGTGACTGGGGATCGGGCGTCCGTCGATGCCGCGATGGGGCGCTACACAGCTGCGGTCCGCGAACTTCGGCCGACATAGCGGACCGGCACCCAGCCACGAACCCCGTTGATGATCCACAGTCGGCGGTCCGGATCGAGTCGATTGATCGACACCGTCCCCTCGACGATCACGCCCCGGTCGAGCAGCTCGGCGCGCATCGTCCCGGGCAGCAGACCACTGATCGCTGCCGGGGTGACGAGCCGGCCGTCGAGCTCGATGACGACGTTGCCGATCGTCGACTCGGTCAGCTCACCGCGTTCGTTGTGCATGAGCACGTCGAAGAGTGTCGGATCGTCCCGTCCGGCCTGGGCGCGCAGATAGGCACCTCGGCGCGTCGTCTTGTGTCGCAGCCACGGATCGCCCGACCAGATAGGGGCAGCGGCCAAGGCGACAGGTCGCGGCTCGGTCGACGAGATCAGCCGCCCCAGCGGTTCATCGAGCACCGAGGTCTCAACCCGCAACCTTCCGTCGCCGGCCAGCAGCAGTCGGGCGCGGACGGCACCATCGCCGCCGTCTGCGTCCGTCGGCGGCCACGTCGACCGCAGCAGCCCAGCGGCCCGGTCCCGATCGAAGGGCCGCCCGAACCAGGCTGCCGAGGCGGACATCCGGTCCAGATGCCGATCGAGCAGGACCACCCCGGAGCCGTCAACGCGGACCGTCTCAACGATCTCAAACTCCCGCTGGGTCATGTCGAGCACGGCCGCCTTGGCCAGCGCCTCGGCATACTCGTCCCGCCCGTCCGAGTCCCAGACGACGCCGCCACCCACGTCATACCGCGCCCGCCCATCCGCCCGGTCGACGACCAGCGTCCGGATGGCGACGTTGAAGGCGGCGGCTCCGCCGGGGAAGACGATCCCGACGGCTCCGCAATAGACCCCCCGCGGCCGATCCTCCAGGTGCGTGATCAACTCCATCGTGCGGATCTTGGGAGCCCCGGTGATCGACCCGCACGGGAACAGCCCGTCGAACAGGTCGGTCAACCCGATCCCCGGCCGACCGAGACCGGTCACCGTCGAGGTGAGCTGCCACACCGTCGGATAGGCCTCGACGTCGAAAAGGCTTGGCACCTGGACCGATCCGGGGACGCAGACCCTTCCGAGATCGTTGCGCAGCAGATCGACGATCATGAGGTTCTCGGCCCGGTCCTTGGCCGACGCCCGCAGGTCAGCGGCCCGCGCGGCGTCGAGCGCACCGTCACGGGATCGAGCCCGAGTGCCCTTCATCGGCCGAGTCACGATCTGGCGGCCGTCCCAGGTGAAGAACAACTCGGGTGACACCGAGGCCACCGCGTGATCGCCGGTGTCCACGTAGGCGAACCACCCATGGCGCTGGGCGCGGCGCAGATCCGCCCACGCTCCCAGCGGGTCGCCGTCGAACCTGGCCCGCAACCGCATCGTGTGGTTGACCTGGTAGGTGTCCCCGCGCGAGATGGCTTCTCGGACCGCGGCGACGGAGGCGGCATACGGCCTCTCCGCGGTCCCCGCCTCCCACACTGAGCAGGCGTATGCCGCGGGCTCATGTCGCGCAGCCCCGGGCGCCAACGGAGCATCGTGCAGACCGAACCAGACAAGGGGGACCCCTGATCCGCCGCGCACCTGCATCGCCGGGTCGAACGCTGGGGCCGCTTCGTAGGAGACGAACCCCACGGCATACCGGCCTGCTGCACACGCCGCAGCGACCCGGTCCAGCGCTGGGCGGACCTCGTCGATCGACATGGCCCGGACCACCTCGACCGGATGGTCGAATGCCAGCGGGCCCGCGGCCCCGTCCGGCGCCCACGGGAAGTCGACGAAGGCCTCCCTCACGGCGCCCAAGGTTAGGGCACGCGCGCATCGAAGGCTTGGGTGCGACGGGACGCGTTCCCACACCCGCGATCGACCACACGCACCGACACCATGGGACGAGGCGGCATGCCCACGGATGAAACCGGCACAATGGCGGGGTGTCCGACCCGGCAGCCCCGCACAGCACCTCGACCCTCGACCCGCAGGTCGCGGCGCTGCTCAAGCGTGACCACCAAGGTCTGGTCGCCGCGATCATCCAGCAGCACGACACCGGCGAGGTGCTCATGCTCGGTTGGATGGACGACGAGGCACTGGCCCGCACACTGACGTCAGGCCGGGTCACCTTCTGGTCGCGCTCGCGCAACGAGTATTGGCGCAAGGGCGACAGCTCCGGGCACGTCCAGCACGTCCGCTCGGTGGCGCTCGATTGCGACGGCGACGCCCTCCTCGTGCGGGTGGATCAGGTCGGCGCCGCGTGTCACACCGGCGACCGGACCTGCTTCGACGCTCGGCCGCTGGCTGTGACGGGACGGTCGGTCAATGACTGACGTCCACGCCGAGCTCGGGTTCGGCACCACCTGGCCGAGCCTGGACGTCTTCGGCGAGCTTGCCCGCACGCGACGGGTCATCCCCGTCGTACGCCGCCTGCTCGCCGACGGGGAGACGCCGCTTGGGGTCTACCGCAAGCTGGCCAAGGGCGAGCCGGGCACCTTCCTGCTCGAGTCGGCGGAGCACGGGGGAGTCTGGTCGCGCTATTCCATCGTCGGGGCGCACAGCGCCGCGACCCTCACCGAGCGAGACGGTCAGGCCCACTGGATCGGTATGCCGCCCACCGGAGTCCCCGTCGACGGCGACCCGACCGTGGCCGTGCGGGACACGGTCGCGGCCCTGGCCACCGATCGGATCGCCGGCTTGCCGCCACTCACCGGAGGCTTGGTCGGCGCAATCACCTACGACGCCGTGCGCCGGTGGGAGAAGGTGCCCGACACGGGTCGCGACGACCTGCACCTGCCTGAGCTGGCCATGGTGCTCGCCACCGACCTCGCGGTCCTGGACCACGCCGACGGTTCGGTGCTGCTCATCGCCAACGCGGTCAATTACGACGACACCGACGCCCGGATGGAATGGGCGTGGCGCGACGCGGTCGCGCGGCTGGACCGGATGACAAGCGAGCTGGGTGCACCCGCACCCTCAACGGTTGCCGTGGTCGACCCGGTCCAGATGGAGGTCACCAGCTCGCACCGGCCCGAGGACTACCTCGACATCGTCGAACGCTGCAAGGAATCGATCCGCGCGGGTGACGCCTTCCAGATCGTTGTCTCACAACGGTTCTCGACACCCTGCGCCGCCGACCCGATCGACGTCTACCGGGCTTTGCGGGCAGCCAACCCCAGCCCCTACATGTATCTCCTGCGGCTGCCGCATCCGGACGGCACGGCATACGACATCGTCGGGTCCAGCCCCGAAGCCCTCATCAAGGTGACCGGACGCGAGGCGATCACCCACCCGATCGCCGGGTCGCGGCCACGCGGCAAGACCCCCGAGGACGACGTGCGCCTGGCCGACGACCTGGCCGCCGACACCAAGGAGCGCGCCGAACACCTCATGCTCGTCGACCTCTCCCGCAACGACCTCCAGCGGGTATGCCGCGCCGGCAGCGTCGACACGGTGGAGTTCATGACGATCCGCCGCTACAGCCACATCATGCACCTGGAGTCGACCGTTGTCGGCGAGCTCAAGGAGGGGATGACGGCATACGACGTGCTCGTGGCGACCTTCCCGGCGGGGACGTTGTCGGGGGCGCCGAAGCCGCGCGCGATGGCGCTGATCGACGACTATGAGGGGGTGCGGCGCGGGCTGTATGGGGGAGTGGTGGGCTACCTCGACTTCGCCGGGGACATGGACATGGCGATCGCCATTCGCACCGCCCTGATCCGCGACGGGGTCGCCCACGTCCAGGCCGGCGCCGGGATCGTCGCCGACTCCGTGCCGCAACTGGAACACGAGGAGTGTCACCACAAAGCAGCAGCGGTGCTGCGGGCCGTCGCAGCGGCGAGCGGAATGCGATCGGCCCAGATGGCCGAGTCGGTCGACACGGCTGAGGCGGGAGCAAACCTCCCGTGACGAAACGCTCCGTGGTGCTCGCCGTCGGCCTTCCACTCGCGGTGCTGCTGCTGTCGCTGAGCCAGGTCTGGGCCACTGGGACGAGCGCCGACCCGGTCCTGGGGCGGACCGTGCTCAGTGCCACCGGCGGTCAGCTGGCGCCGGCCTCGATCGGGTTGACCCTGGTCATGGGCGCAGCGCTGGTGGCGCTCCTCACGGGGGGCGCGCGGATCCGGACCGCCGCCGGGATCCTGCTAGCACTCGCCGCGGCGGGCGCGCTGGCGCTGTCGACGACCGCACTGCTCGGGCCGGCTGCCGCTCTCGGTCGGCGGGCCGGCGAATTGGCCGGCCGGACGGGCGGCACTGTCCCGGTCTCTGCACAACTCGGTCCGTGGGCCTGGCTCGGCGTGGCCGCAGCACTTGTCGCTGCCGTGGCCTCGGTCGCCGCCCTCCTCTCGGCACGACGATGGGCCGGATTGTCGGCCCGATTCGACCGAGAGGCTGATCCGAGCACTGGCCGAGGACAACGACGCAGCGCCTGGGACGACCTCACCGACGGACACGACCCGACCCGCGCGGACGACGACGAACGGACCTGACACAATGGGCCCCAGCAAGTCCATGACGGGTGCCCGCCGACCTCGGCGGCCATAGAAGGAGTGACTCTGATGGCCGGAAACGACCACCACGACAACCACGGGCAGAGCGTCGCCGCCTGGACCGGCGTGGGCATTCTCATGGTGGCCGCCGTCGTCATGTCCTGGGCCGTGGTCATCTCCTCGACCGGCCTGTTCATCGCGGGTGCCGTCCTGGCCTTGGTCGGCGTCATCGCCGGCAAAGTCCTGGCGATGGCAGGTTTCGGCGTCCAGAAGCCGGGTCGCAACCAGGTCGACAGCGGCATCTCCTGACCCCGTTCGGCCCGGCTGACCTCGGGCATCTCGCCCGCTGGTAGCCCGGCGATTCGGGTCGCCTCCACACCTATCGGGCGATAAGGTCGTGCGCGCGCCTCGTTTCGGGGACGCCAAAGTCGTGATCGAGAAAGGCTGTGCCATGTCCTACGGATCCACTCCGCCGCCGCCGCCCCCTGGCTCTGGAGGTTACGGCGCCGCACCGCCGCCTGCGGGTCCTGGTGGCGGGATGCCGTATGGCGGCGCTCCGGTGAGCCCGCCGCCGCAGAACAACCTCGTCCTGGCGATCCTCGCCACCGTGCTGTGCTGCTTGCCGGGCGGGATCTACGCCATCATCCAGGCCAACAAGGTCAACACGCTGTGGGCCCAGGGTGACCAGGCCGGAGCGCACGCTGCAGCGGCCCAGGCCAAGAAGTGGTCGATCATCTCGGCCGTCGCGGGGGTTGTCGTCGGAGTGATCTACTTCATCTTCGTCTTCCTCGCCGCCGCGAACGGCGTCAAGACCCGCTGAGACCCGCCGTCATGGCTATCGACGAGGCCGCGTATCCCCGACTCAGAATGGGGGCACGCGGCCTCGTCCAACCTGCCGTGATCGCGGCGGGCTGCGCGGCTGGGGCGGCATACCTGTATGCCGTCGACCCCAACGTTGCGGGCCACTATCCGCCGTGTCCGTTCCTGGCCGTTACGGGCCTCTGGTGCCCTGGGTGCGGGTCGGCCCGGGCCTTGCACGCCCTCCTACACCTCGACGTGGGCACCGCCTTGGCGCGCAACCCGTTCGCCGTGCTTGCCGCGATCTACATTAGCTGGAGCTTCTACCGGTGGACATATCGGCGGGTCACCGGGACTCCCCTGCGACTCGCGCCGGGCTGGGTCATCACGGTGGTCTGGGTGTCGATCGTGGCATTCTGGATCCTGCGCAACGTCCCAGGGATGACATGGTTGTCCCCGCTCTGAGCCCGACCACGTAGCCTGGGTCGGTGCCTGCCACACCCAGCGTCCCTGCCACACCGAACGTTCCTGCCACACCGAACGTCCCTGCCACACCGAACGTGTTGGACGAGATCATCGTCGGGGTGCGCGCTGACCTCGCCGAGCGCGTCGCCCAGGCACCTCTTGCCGAGGTGGAGTCCTGGGCGGCAGCCCAGCGTCCGGCGCTCGACGCCGAAGCCGCCCTGCGCGCCGCCCCGGGCATCGCCGTCATCGCTGAGGTCAAGCGGGCCAGCCCGAGCAAGGGCTCCCTTGCGGCCATCCCCGACCCCGCCGCCCTCGCCGCCGCGTATGCCGCCGGCGGCGCCACCGCGATCTCCGTGCTCACCGAGAAGCGCCGGTTCGCTGGTTCGCTGGCCGACCTCGACGCCGTTCGCGCGGCCGTGCGGATCCCGGTGCTGCGCAAGGACTTCATGGTCGAGCCTTACCAGATCGTCGAAGCCCGGGCTCACGGCGCGGATCTCATCCTGCTCATTGCCGCGGCCCTCACCGATGTTCAGCTGCTCACGATGCGCGAACAGGCCGAAGCGCTCGGCATGACCGCGCTCGTCGAGATCCACGACGAGGACGAGGCCCGTCGCGCTGCCGCCAGCGGCGCCCGCGTCATCGGGGTCAACGCACGCAACCTCAAGACCCTGCAGGTCGACCCGGATGCCTTCGCCCGGCTGCGGCCTCTCATTCCCGACACCGCGGTCGCCGTCGCGGAGTCGGGGATCCGAGGGGTCGCCGACGTCGCCCGGTATGCCGCCGAAGGTGCCCGCGCCGTGCTCGTCGGTGAAGCCTTGGTCATCGGTGGTGACCCGTCCGGCGCGGTGGCGAGCTTCGCGGGGGTGCCGGTGGGCGGCATACGGGAGGATGGATCGGCGAGCACCGCGAGCACCGCGAGCACCGCGAACACAGGAGAAGGGGCGCGATGAGCGAGCAGTTGGGGCGCTTCGGCGAGTTTGGCGGGCGCTACGTCCCCGAGGCCCTCATCCCCGCGCTGGAGCAGCTGGACGAGGTGCGCCGCAAGGCCGCCGTCGACCCCGAGTTCGTCGGCGAGCTCGACCGGCTGCACCGGACCTACACCGGACGCCCGTCGATCATCACCGAGGTGCCGCGCTTCGCAGCGCACTGTGGGGGAGCGCGGGTCATCCTCAAACGCGAAGACCTCAACCACACCGGCTCGCACAAGATCAACAACGTGCTGGGGCAGGCGCTGCTGGCCAAGCGGATGGGCAAGACCCGGGTCATCGCCGAGACCGGTGCCGGGCAGCACGGAGTGGCGACAGCCACCGCCGCGGCCCTGCTGGGGCTGGAGTGCGTCGTCTATATGGGGGCGGTCGACACCCGGCGGCAGGCGCTCAACGTCGCCCGGATGCGGCTGCTCGGTGCCGAGGTCGTCGCCGTGACCAACGGCAGCCAGACCCTCAAGGACGCGGTCAACGAGGCGTTGCGGGACTGGGTCGCCAACGTCGACTCCACCCACTACGTCCTGGGGACGGTCACCGGGCCGCATCCGTTCCCCGAGATGGTGCGCGACTTCCACCGGATCATCGGGGTCGAGGCCCGCGCGCAGGTGCTCGACCTGGTCGGTCGGCTGCCCGATGCGGTCCTGGCGTGTGTCGGCGGGGGCTCCAACGCGATGGGCATTTTCCATCGCTTCCTGCTGGATCCGTCGGTGCGGCTCATCGGCCTGGAGGCCGGCGGCGAAGGCGTGCACAGCGGGCGACACGCGGCCCGCTTCTCGGGCGGGACGCGCGGGGTCTTGCATGGTGCCGCGACCTACGTCTTGCAGGACGACGACGGCCAGACCATCGAATCGCATTCCGTGTCAGCCGGATTGGACTATCCCTCGGTCGGGCCGGAACATGCGCATCTGTTCGAGACCGGCCGAGCTGAGTATCGGGCGGTCACCGACGACGAGGCGATGCAGGCCTTCCGGCTGCTGTGCCGCACCGAGGGGATCATCCCAGCGATCGAGTCCTCCCATGCTCTTGCGGGCGCCATGGCGGTCGGGCGCGAACTGGGCCCCGAGGCGCTCTTGCTCGTGTCGCTTTCGGGGCGCGGCGACAAGGACGTCCACACCGCAGCCCGCTGGTTCGGGCTGCTCGACGATGCGGAGGGTATGCCGTGACCCCCACCGTCCACTCGGCCGCGGCCACCCCCGCCGCACCTGCCGTGCGACTCAGTCCCGGCGCCCAGGTGCTGGCCGCCTGCCGGGCGGAAGGTCGGGCCGCCCTGGTCGGCTACCTGCCCGTGGGCTTCCCAACGGTCCAGACGTCGATCGAAGCGATGGTCGCCATGGCCCGGGCAGGAGCGGACATCATCGAGGTCGGAGTGCCCTACTCCGACCCGCTCATGGACGGTCCGGTCATCCAACGCGCTACCGAGACCGCGCTGGAGGGCGGCACCCGGGTCGACGACGTGTTCGAGGCGGTCCACGCGATCAGCGCGGCCGGGGCCGCGGCATACGTCATGACCTATTGGAACCTCGTGCTGCGCCGCGGGGTCGACCGGTTCGCCGCCGATCTCGCGTCGGCGGGGGGTTGCGGGCTCATCACCCCAGATCTCATCCCCGACGAGGCGGGGGAGTGGCTGGCCGCCTCGGACGCGCACGGCCTGGACCGGGTCTTCCTCGTGGCCCCGTCCTCGACGCCCGAGCGCCTCGCCATCGCCACCGGAGCCTGCCGTGGCTTCGTGTATGCCGCGTCGACCATGGGGGTGACCGGCACGCGTGAGACGGTCGGGTCGGCTGCTGAGACGGTGGTCGCCGGAACCCGCGGGGTCACCGACCTGCCGGTGTGCGTCGGGCTGGGCGTGTCCAACCGGGCCCAAGCGGCCGACGTGGCGCGATTCGCCGACGGCGTCATCGTCGGGTCGGCGCTGGTGTCAGCGCTGGGGGAGGGCGGCATACCGGCCCTGGAAGCCCTCACCCGCGAACTGGCGGCGGGGGTCCGCGAGAGCCGCCGATGACCAGGGACCGAGGGCTGGACCTGCTGGGGACTGTGCTGCGCCTGGTCCTCGGCGGGGTGCTGCTCGTCGCCGGGGCGCTCAAGGTGACCAACCTCGGGCAGTCCGCACTCGCGGTGCGGGCCTATCAGCTGCTGCCCTACGACCTGGCCGGTTATGTCGGCTACGCACTGCCGGTCATCGAGATCATCGTCGGGCTGTTGCTCGTCCTCGGGCTGTTCACCCGCCCGTCGGCGATCGGCGGGAGCCTGCTCATGCTCGCGTTCGTCGTTGGCATCGCGTCGGCCTGGGCTCGCGGCCTCGCCATCGACTGCGGGTGTTTCGGTGGCGGTGGCCAGATCGGTGCCGAGCAGACGGCCTATCCCTGGGAGCTGAGCCGTGACGCGGCGCTGTTGCTCGCGGGGGTCTGGTTGGTGCGGCGGCCGCGCACGGCATACGCCCTCGACAACCGGGTCTGAAGGGTCGGGGAACGTTTCCGCGCGAACGTGAGGGACAATGGCCGGTATGCCGCGTCCAGACGCCTCTGCCAAGCTCGCCGCCGTCGCCCCTCGCCGCTCCCGCAGCGGCCTGGCGATTGGGATTGCAGCGCTCGTGTTCGTCGCGGTCATCGCGGCCATTGTCATCGGGGCGATGACCTCGAACTCGGGCTCGGGCGGGAGCGGTGCCTTCCCCAAGGGCGCCACCGCTCTCGGCGCGCCCATTGTTGTCAACCCCGACGCACCGGCGTCTGCCCCGGTCCTGGACATCTACGAGGACCCGCAGTGTCCTGCCTGTGCCCAGATGGACAAGGTCTACGGCGGCGTGATCGCCGACCTGGCCAAGACCAACAAGGCCAAGGTGGTCGTCCACACCATGACCTTCCTGGACACCAATCTCAAGAATGACTCGTCGGTCCGCGCGGCGATGGGTGCCTACTGCGCCGCGGACCAGGGCAAGTTCCTCGACTACACGTCGGCCGTTTACCTCGGCCAGCCGGAGCGGGAGGGCGTGGGCTGGACCGATACCCAGTTGGAGGCGTTCGCGCTGTCCTCCCGGGTGGGCAGCCTGCCGACGTGGCAGCAGTGCGTCAAGGACAAGACCTACAAGGCACACGCCAACGCCGTGGCCGAAGCCTCGCTCAAAGCCGGGGTGAATGGCACCCCGACGTTGCTGATCAACGGCACCAAACTCACGTTGACCGGCAAGGCGGACGAGTTGGCCGCCGCGGTGGCCGCCGCAACGAAGTAGGCAGTGCGGGCAGGGCTCCCCGTCGGGCTGCGCTCGTCGGAGGCCGCCCGCGGATAGGGGAGAATGGCGCGCATGTCGCATCAGGACTCGGCGCACGAGCCGCCTGCTTCACCCGCGGACCCGTTCGCTGGCGCACCGACCCAGCCGGGCAACTCCGACGGTTCACCACTCGCTGCTGATCGCGCCGGCGGCTCGCGCCGCGGCGTCATCGGAGCCCTGGTTGCGGTGGTCGGGGTCCTCGCGGTCGTAGTCGCTGTCCTGCTCGGGCAGGCGCTGTCCCGAGGCGGCACTTCAGCGGCCCCCGCCGCGGGGCCTGGGGGCGGCGCTCCCGCTGCGGCCGCAGCGACACCCACGGTCCGCGCCACAGCAGAAACACCGCGAGCAACGACGGCGCCCCCGCCGCCAACCCAAGCAACGACCGGGCCGGTCCCCGCAGGGGCGACCGGCTTCGGCGGGCCGATGGTGCTCAACCCTGGCGCCCCGGCCGGGGTCCCCACGCTCGACCTGTTCGAAGATCCGCAGTGCCCGATCTGCAAGCAGTTCGAAGCAATCTTCGGCTCGGCGATCACCGAGTTGGTGAAGAACAACGAGGCGAAGGTCGTCGTCCACACGATGACCTTCCTGGACCTCAACCTGCGTAATGACTCATCCGTTCGGGCCGCGAACGGCGCCTTTTGCGCGGCTGACCAGGGCAAGTTCCATGACTACATGAGCGCGGTGTATGCCGCCCAGCCGGCGCAGGAGGGGGCCGGCTGGACCGACGCCCAACTGGGTGGGCTTGCCCAGCAGGTGGGGATCACCGGCACTGGCCTGGACACCTGGAAGGCGTGCCAGCAGGGCCTCACGTATGCCGCCCACATCAGCGCGCTGGAGACCAACTCCGAGCGCTCCGGGGTCACCGGCACGCCGACGGCATTGCTGAACGGGACCGCGATGAAGCTGTCCGGGCTCGACGCCGCCGGCTTCCGGGCCGCAGTCAAGGCCGGCGCCCGGTGACCGTGGTCACCCTGGCCACGCTGGTCGACCTAGGCGACGTGGTCGCCGAGATCCCCAGCCCGACGACCGGCGTGTGGTGGATCGGTCCGCTGCCGGTGCGCGGCTATGCCCTGTCCATCCTCGCGGGGATCATCGTGGCCGCCTGGATCGCCCAGCGCCGCCTCGTCGCCCGCGGCGGCACCCCCGGGCAAGTGCTGGACATCTCCGCATGGGCGGTGCCTTTTGGCATCGTCGGTGGGCGGATCTACCACGTCATCACGACGCCGCAGCCCTACTTCGGCGAGGGTGGCAACCCCTGGAACGCCGTGCGGATCTGGGAGGGCGGGCTGGGCATCTGGGGCGCCGTCGCCTTGGGCTGCCTCGGCGCCTGGATCGGCTGCCGCCGACACGGCGTGGCATTCGCCGACTTCGCCGACGCCGTTGCGCCGGGATACCTCGTCGCCCAGGCCATGGGCAGGCTGGGCAACTGGTTCAACAACGAGATCTACGGCCCACCGACCGATTTGCCGTGGGGGCTGCAGATCTACCAGTGGGATCAGCAGGCCGGGCACGCCGTCCTGGACTCGGCGGGCAATCCCATCCTCAAAGGTGTGTTCCACCCGACCTTTCTTTACGAACTGCTCTGGTGTCTTCTCGTCGCCGGCCTCCTGATCGCCTTGGAGCGTCGCCGGTCGTTCCGCCCGGGGCAGGTCTTCGCCGCGTTCGTCGTCGTCGGTTACCCGCTCGGCCGATTCTTCATCGAGCTGATCCGCACCGACGATGCCAATCGGATCCTCGGCCTACGGGTCAACACCTGGGTCTCGCTGCTCGTCCTGGCGCTCGGAGTGTTCCTCTACCGCCGCGCCGGTCGCGGCGAAACCGCCCCCGGCGCTGCGTCTGTCCAGGCAAGCGCCGCCCTGCCGGATCCGGACGCGGAGCCAGCGTCTCGGCATACGGAATGATTCGTATCAAACTGTAGGACGGTTTCCGGGTTCGGTATCCTTCCCACGCTGGCCATCGCCGTCCAGCCGCATCTTCCGCGTCCCTTGGTGACGCCTGTCCAGGACGGTGAGGCTCCATGTCGCAACCGCGTATCCCTTTCTCGGCACAACCCGACGACATCGGGTTGTACCGGCGTGACTTCGAGCACGACGCCTGCGGCGTCGCGATGGTGGCTACGCTTCGGGGGACCGCCGGACACGACATCGTTGAGCTGGCGCTGACCGCGCTGCGCAACCTCGACCACCGCGGTGCGACCGGCTCGGACCCCCTGGTCGGCGATGGCGCCGGGATCCTCACCCAAATGCCCGACCGGTTCCTGCGCGAGGTCACCGGCCTGCCGCTTCCCCCCGTTGGCCGGTATGCCGTGGGCACCGCCTTCCTGCCGACCAGCGAGGCCGAGCGCGCCTCGGCGGTCGAACGGATCGGGGACATCTCCGCTCAGGAGGGCCTGCGGGTCCTCGGCTGGCGAGAGCTGCCGGTCACCCCCGACTTGGTCGGGGATGCAGCCCGGGCCGTCATGCCGCACTTCGCTCAAGTCTTCGTCGAGGCGCTCGACGGCCGGTCGGGGATCGAGTTGGATCGGGTGGCGTTCTGCCTGCGCAAGCGGGCCGAACGAGAGGTCGGGGTCTATTTCCCGTCGTTGTCGGCCCGGACCCTGGTCTACAAGGGGATGCTGACAACCGGACAACTCGAGCCGTTCTTCCCTGACCTGTCCGACCCACGGTTCGAGACCGAGTTGGCGCTGGTCCACTCGCGGTTCTCCACCAACACCTTCCCCTCCTGGCCGCTGGCCCACCCCTACCGCCTGATCGCCCACAACGGGGAGATCAACACCGTCAAGGGCAACCGCAACTGGATGCGCGCGCGCGAGTCGATGCTCGCCACCGACCTCATCCCCGGCGACCTGGCCCGGCTCTTCCCCATTTGCACCCCGGGTGGGTCGGACTCGGCGTCTTTCGATGAGGTGCTCGAACTACTGCACCTGGGTGGTCGCTCACTGCCCCACGCCGTGCTGATGATGATCCCGGAGGCGTGGGAGAACCACACCTCGATGGACCCGGCCAGACGGGCGTTCTACGCCTACCACGCCAACCTCATGGAGCCCTGGGACGGCCCGGCCTGCGTGACCTTCACCGACGGCACGCTCATCGGTGCTGTCCTGGACCGCAACGGGTTGCGCCCGGGTCGCTACTCGGTCACTGACGACGGCCTGGTCGTCCTTGCGTCCGAGACCGGCGTCCTGGACCTCGACCCGGCGAAGGTCGTCCGCAAGGGTCGGCTGCAGCCGGGACGGATGTTCCTCGTCGACACCGAGCACGGCCGGCTGGTCAGCGACGACGAGGTCAAGGCTGAGCTCGCGGCCGCCCAGCCCTATCAGGACTGGCTGCACGCTGGGAACATCGAGTTGGGCGAGCTGCCCGAGCGCGAGCATGTCATCCACACGGCGAAGTCGGTGGCTCGGCGCCAGCAGACCTTCGGCTACACCCAGGAGGAGTTGCGGGTCGTCCTCGCCCCGATGGCCCGCACCGGCGGCGAGGCGCTCGGGTCGATGGGCACCGACTCGCCCATCGCTGTGCTCTCCAGTCGCCCGCGCATGCTGTTCGACTACTTCACCCAGCTGTTCGCCCAGGTGACCAACCCGCCGTTGGACGCGATCCGCGAAGAGCTCGTCACGTCGTTGGGTCAGGTCATCGGCCCGGAGAGCAACATCCTCGCCGACACGCCCGCGCATGCCCGCAAGGTCATCGTGTCCTTCCCCGTGATCGACAACGACGAACTCGCCAAGATCGTCCGAATCAACGCCGACGGGGACCTTCCCGGCTATGCGACCCACGTCGTCAAGGGCTTGTATGCCGTCAACGGCGGCGCCGCCGCGATGACGGCGCGGATCGAGCAGATCTTCGCTGAGGTGTCGGCCGCGATCGCCCGCGGAGTGCGCTTCGTCGTGTTGTCCGACCGGGACTCCAACCGCGACCTGGCCCCCATCCCGTCGCTGCTGCTCACCTCGGCCGTGCACCATCACCTCATCCGCGAGAAGACCCGCACCCAGGTGGGTCTCATCGTCGAGGCGGGTGACGTCCGCGAGGTCCACCACGTTGCGTTGCTCATCGGCTACGGCGCGGCGGCGGTCAACCCCTACCTCGCCATGGAGACCGTCGAGGACATGGTCCGCAGTGGCACCCTCACCGGGGTCACCCCGGAGAAGGCGGTCGCCAACCTCATCAAGGCGCTCGGCAAGGGCGTGCTCAAGGTGATGAGCAAGATGGGGATCTCGACGGTCGCGTCCTACTGCGGGGCGCAGGTGTTCGAGGCCATCGGTCTGTCCCAGGAGCTCGTCGACCGCTACTTCACCGGGACCGTCTCGCAATTGGGTGGGGTCGGCGTCGAGGTCTTGGCGGCTGAGTCGGCCGCCCGGCACGCCGTGGCCTATCCGCCTGAGGGCATTCACCAGGCGCACCGCACCCTCTGGGTCGGTGGTGAATACCAGTGGCGCCGCGAGGGTGAGCCGCACCTCTTCGACCCTGAGACGGTCTTCCGGCTGCAACACTCCACCCGGCAGCGCCGCTACGACGTCTTCAAGCAATACACCGCTCGGGTCAACGAGCAGTCCGAGCGGCTGATGACCTTGCGCGGTCTGTTCGACTTCGCCGACGCGCAGACCACCGGCCGGGCGCCGATCGACATCGACCAGGTCGAGCCGATCAGCGAGATCGTCAAACGGTTCCAGACCGGGGCGATGTCCTACGGGTCGATCAGCAAGGAAGCCCACGAGACGTTGGCCATCGCGATGAACCGGTTGGGCGGTAAGTCCAACACCGGCGAGGGCGGCGAAGACGAGGACCGGCTGCTCGACCCAGCTCGGCGCTCCTCGATCAAGCAGGTTGCCTCCGGGCGCTTCGGGGTGACCAGCCTCTACCTCACCGAGTCCGACGACATCCAGATCAAGATGGCTCAAGGGGCCAAGCCCGGCGAAGGCGGACAGCTGCCCGGCAACAAGGTCTATCCGTGGGTCGCCAAGACCCGGCACTCCACGCCTGGCGTCGGTCTGATCAGCCCGCCGCCGCACCACGACATCTACTCCATCGAAGACCTCGCCCAACTCATCCACGACCTCAAGAACGCCAACCCGTCGGCCCGGATCCACGTCAAGCTCGTCTCCGAAGTCGGGGTCGGCACCGTCGCGGCCGGAGTGTCCAAGGCGCATGCCGACGTCGTGCTCATCTCCGGTCATGACGGTGGCACGGGGGCGTCCCCGCTCACGTCCCTCAAGCACGCGGGGGCACCGTGGGAGCTGGGCCTGGCCGAGACCCAGCAGACGTTGCGGCTCAACGGCCTGCGCGACCGGATCGTCGTGCAGACGGACGGCCAGCTCAAGACCGGTCGGGACGTCATCGTCGCCGCCCTGCTGGGCGCCGAGGAGTTCGGTTTCGCCACGGCCCCGCTCGTGGTCAGCGGCTGCGTCATGATGCGGGTCTGCCACCTGGACACCTGCCCGGTGGGGGTGGCAACCCAAAACCCCGAACTGCGCGCGCGCTTCTCGGGCCAGCCCGAGTTCGTCGAGACCTTCTTCGAGTACATCGCGCAGGAGGTCCGCGAACATCTGGCCCAGCTCGGCTTCCGCACCCTGCAAGAGGCGATCGGCCAGGTGCGCTCGTTGGTGACCGACCGGGCTATCTCGCACTGGAAGGCCAGCGGCTTGGACCTGCGCCCCATCCTCGCCGAGGTCACCGACCCCAGCGGGGGCACGGCATACCAGAGCGTGTCCCAAGACCACGGACTGGAGAAGGCTCTCGATAACCAACTCCTGGCCCTCGCCCGGCCGGCGATCGACAACGGTGAGCAGGTCCGCGGATCGATCGCGGTCCGCAACGTCAACCGCACCGTCGGCACCATGCTCGGGCACGCGGTGACCAAGGCACACCCGCATGGGTTGCCCGACGGCACCATCGAGCTCACGCTCACTGGCTCGGGCGGGCAGTCCTTCGGGGCGTTCCTGCCCTCCGGGGTGACGTTGCGGCTGGTCGGGGACACCAACGACTACCTCGGCAAGGGCCTCTCCGGCGGTCGGCTCGTCGTGCGGCCCGACCGCAGCGCACCGTTGAAGGCCGAGCAGAACGTCATCGCCGGCAACGTCATCGGCTATGGCGCCACCTCGGGTGAGATCTACCTGCGCGGCCGAGCCGGTGAGCGGTTCTGCGTGCGCAACTCGGGCGCGACCGCCGTCGTCGAAGGCGTCGGTGACCACGGCTGCGAGTACATGACCGGTGGCAGGGTCGTCGTCCTCGGCACCACCGGGCGCAACTTCGCGGCCGGCATGTCCGGTGGCCTGGCCTACGTCCTGGACCTGCGTCGGGAACTCGTCAACACCGAACTCGTCGACCTGCAGCCCCTGCGTCCCGGCGACGTCGACACGGTCCGCGAGATCCTCGACGCACATCACCAGTGGACCGAGTCGGCCGTCGCGGCCCGGCTCCTGGCCAACTGGGAGCAGGACCAATCCCGCTTCACAGTCGTCGTTCCCCGCGACTATCAACGGGTCATCGACGTCCGCGCCCAGGCGCAGGCCGAGGGCCTGGACCTGGATGGCACGCAGGTGTGGAACCGGATCATGGAGGCGTCCCGTGGCTGACCCCCAAGGCTTTCTCACCACCCGCGAGCGCGAGCTCCCCGCCCGGCGGCCGGTCCCCATCCGGCTCAAGGACTGGAAGGAGGTCTACGAGGAGCAGGAGCCCCACGAGCTGCAGCGCCAAGCCGGCCGGTGCATGGACTGCGGGATCCCGTTCTGTCACAACGGCTGTCCGCTCGGCAACCTCATCCCCGAGTGGAACGACCTGGCGTGGAAGGGCCGGTGGCGCGACGCCATCGAGCGCCTGCACGCGACGAACAACTTCCCGGAGTTCACCGGCCGACTGTGCCCGGCGCCCTGCGAGACCGCCTGCGTGCTCGGCATCAACCAGCCAGCCGTGACGATCAAGCAGGTCGAGGTCAGCATCATCGACCAAGCCTTCGCGTGGGGCGGCGTGTTGCCCCAAGCGCCCGAGCGGCTCTCCGGCAAGACGGTCGCCGTCGTCGGCTCCGGCCCGGCCGGATTGGCCGCGGCTCAACAGCTCACCCGGGCAGGCCACACCGTCGCGGTCTTCGAGCGCGCTGACAAGGCCGGCGGGCTGCTGCGCTATGGCATCCCTGAGTTCAAGATGGAGAAGGCGGTCCTGGACCGCCGGATCGCCCAGATGGAGGCCGAAGGGACCCGGTTCCGCACCGGCATCGCCGTGGGGGAGGACCTCACCGGTGAAGCGCTGCGGGCTCGCTATGACGCCGTCGTGCTCGCGATCGGGGCAACGGTTCCTCGTGACCTGAGCGTCCCGGGGCGCGAGCTGCACGGCATACACCAGGCGATGGACTATCTCCCGCAAGGCAACCGGGCCGCGTTGGGCCAGGCTGTCCCCGGGCAGATCCTCGCGACCGGCAAGGACGTCGTCGTCATCGGCGGCGGCGACACGGGCGCGGACTGCATCGGCACCGCGCTGCGCCAGGGTGCGCGGTCGGTCACCTCCCTGGAGATCCTGCCCCAGCCGCCGCAGGAGCGGCCGGCGGGCCAACCGTGGCCCACCTACCCGATGATCTTCCGCGTCGCCAGCGCGCACGAGGAGGGCGGCGAGCGCGTGTATGCCGTGTCCACCGTCGAGTTCGTCGGTGACGGTGAGGGGGCGGTTCGGGGCTTGAAGGTCACCGACGTCGCACTGACCAACGGGCGGTTTGAGCCGGTGCCGGGCACCGAGCGCGAACTGCCAGCACAGCTGGTCCTGCTCGCGATGGGTTTCCTGGGGCCGCAGGGCAGCGGGCTGCTTGAGCAGCTCGGCGTCGACCTGGACGAGAGGTCCAACATCGTGCGCGACCGTGCCTATATGAGCTCGGTCCCCGGCGTGTTTGTCGCCGGTGACGCCGGGCGCGGTCAGTCGCTCATCGTGTGGGCTATCGCTGAAGGGCGTTCAGCCGCTCACGGGGTCGACACCTGGCTCACAGGGGCGCCGAGTCAGCTGCCCCGACCGATCAACCCGACCGACCGACCGGTGACCGTCTGAGCATCACCCCCCGTCACCTTTGCCGTCGACCGGGTCACGCGTGTCCGACCCGGTTGGTCAACCCGCCGGTGCAGGCGCGCTGCGTGCCCGTCCCGGTCACCTACCCCTAAGGTTGCTCGACATGCGTCGCGCCAAAATCGTTTGCACTCTCGGGCCGGCCACGTCGAGCCCGGCCCGGGTCCGGGAGCTGGTCCTCGCGGGGATGGACATCGCCCGGCTCAATCTCTCGCACGGCGAATACTCCGCGCACGAGAAGGTCTACCGGGCTGTGCGTCAGGCCTCCGACGAGACCGGCCGTGCGGTCGGCATCCTCGTTGACCTACAGGGTCCGAAGATCCGCACGGGTCGGTTCGCCGACGGGCCGGTCACTCTCAAGGTTGGTGAGCGCTTCACGATCACCACCCAGGACGTGGCCGGCGACCGGACCAGGGTCAGCACGACCTACAAAGGGATGCCTGGTGACGTCACGCCCGGAGACCTGCTGCTCATCGACGATGGCAAGGTGACGTTGCGCGCGGTCGCGGTCTCCGACACGGACATCGACACCGAGGTCATCGAAGGTGGGGTGATCTCCAACAACAAAGGGATCAACCTGCCGGGCGTGGCAGTGAGCGTCCCGGCGCTGTCCGAGAAGGACAAGGCCGACCTGCGGTGGGCGCTGGCTCTGCGGGCTGACCTGGTTGCGCTGTCGTTCGTGCGCTCAGCCGCCGACATCGAAGACGTGCACGCGATCATGGACGAGGTCGGGGTGCGCCTGCCCGTCATCGCCAAAATCGAGAAGCCCCAGGCGGTCGAGAACCTCCCCGAGATCCTTGAGGTTTTTGACGGGCTGATGGTGGCTCGCGGCGACCTGGGCGTCGAGCTGCCGCTCGAGCAGGTCCCCTTGGTCCAGAAGCGGGCCGTCGAGCTGGCCCGCAATCGGGCCAAGCCGGTCATCGTCGCCACCCAGGTCCTGGAGTCGATGATCGAAAACTCGCGACCCACACGGGCCGAGGCAAGCGACGCGGCCAACGCCATCCTCGACGGTGCCGACGCGGTCATGCTGTCAGGCGAGACGAGCGTCGGGGCCTGGCCGATCGACGCGGTGCGCACCATGGCCCGGATCATCGAGAACACCGAAGAGCACGGTCTGGAACGGCTCGCAGCCCTCAAGGGGCAGCCCCGGACCATCGGGGGAGCGGTGACCTTGGCGGCCTTCGAGGTCGGCGAGCTCATCAACGCGAAGTACCTCGTGACGTTCACGTCGACGGGTGACTCGGCCAAGCGGCTGGCCCGGTTCCGCTCCAAGATTCCCATGCTCGCGTTCACTTCCAGCCCGTCCACGCGCAGCCAGCTGGCCTTGGTCTGGGGCATCGAGACCTACCTCGGGCCCAGCGTCGAACACACCGATCAGATGGCCGAGCAGGTCGAGCAGAGCCTGTTGGCCGAGGGCCGCTGCGTCGAAGGCGACCTCATCGTCATGGTCGCGGGATCACCTCCGGGCATCCCGGGGTCGACGAACATGATGCGGGTGCTACGGGTCGCGGGCGACACCGGGCACGCCAACCCCTACTTCCACTCGCACACCACCACCGACCCGGTCCGTTCGGTGCAGTGATCGACTGGGCCAGGTGGCGGTCCACCGAGTGGGTCGAGTGCCGGGGCTGCGGGTATGCTTCTCAGGCACCCAGCCGGGGTGGTGGAATGGCAGACACGGGGCACTCAAAATGCTCTGCTCGAAAGGGCGTGGGGGTTCGACTCCCCCTCCCGGCACCGACGTCTCACCGACGGCTTCGTGCCCGGCATCGGCCAGTTGGTATGCCGCCGACCCACCTCCCGCCCTCTCGGTAGGATCCTGGTCATGACCACGTCGACGCCCGCCACCTCGGCCGGCGCACCAACCGAGCTCGCACCGCCGGCATCTTCGGCGCCCGAACGGACGGGTGCGTTGCGCATCGTCGTGGCCGAGGATGAAGCCCTCATCCGGATGGACCTGGTCGAGATGCTCGGTGAGGCTGGCTACGAGGTCGTCGGCGAAGCGGGCGATGGCGAGGCCGCCATCGAGCTGGTCCGCGAATGTCGACCGGATCTGGTGCTCATGGACGTCAAGATGCCCGTCCTCGACGGGATCAGTGCCGCCGCGGTCATCGGCAAAGAGTCGCTCGCTCCGGTCGTCATGCTCACCGCGTTCTCGCAGAAGGAGCTCGTCGAACGGGCCAGCGAGGCCGGAGTGATGGCCTATGTCGTCAAGCCGTTCACCGCCGCTGACCTCACCCCGGCCATCGAGGTGGCCGCCAGTCGGTGGGCCCAACTGCGGACCCTGGAGTCCGAGATCGCCGACCTAGCCGACCGGTTGGAGACCCGCAAGCTCGTCGACCGTGCCAAGGGCCTGCTCATGACCCAACTCAAGGTCAGCGAGCCCGATGCGTTCCGGTGGATCCAGAAGACCGCGATGGATCGGCGGCTGTCGATGAGAGAGGTCGCCACCCTCGTCATCGAAGGATTGCCGGGTAAGGGCTAGTCCGGTCGCCAGCTAGCGCAGCACCACGACCAGTTGGGTCAGCAGCGGCGCGACCAGCAGCGCGGGGAGCATGTCACCGACGGGCACCTCACGGATTCTCAGCAACCGGAACCCGATTCCGACCAGGAGCAGCCCACCGGTGGCCGTCAACGCGGCGATGTGAGCGTCGGGCAACAGCGATCCGAGGACCACGCCGAGCGCCGTGAGCGATCCCTGAACCACCCCGACGGACACAGCCGACAACAACACGCCGACGCCGAAGGATGACGCGAAGGCCAAAGCCGCGAAGCCGTCCAGGACCGCTTTGAGGGTCAGCTGGTCGATGCCACGGCCCAACCCGTCGGACAGGCTCCCAAGGATCGTCAAGGGCCCGACGCAGAACAGCAACGAGGCACTCAGCCAGCCTTCGATAAACCGTGCGCGGGCGGCATACGTCTCCTCGGAGTCGGCAGCCCCGGAACCGTCGCGGGTCCGCCGTCGCTCGGTCCACTCGTGCAGGACGCCGGCCAGGCCCGCGAGCCGCTCCTCGATCCGCAGCACCGAGCCGGTGATCGATCCGATGAGCAGCGAGCCCAGCACGACGAGGACCGGGACCCCCGGCCCCACCGCCTCGCGCAGTGCGGAATCGGTCACCGAAACCGCGGACAGCCCCGCCACCAGCAGCGTCGTCAACCCGAGACAGTCAGTGACCACCGACCGGGTTCTTTCGGGGATCCGGTGCCCCACCCACATGCCCAGCAGGGCGCCGATGACGACGGTGGCGACATTGATGACTGTGCCCAGTCCAGGGAAGCCGACATTCACAGCCCCCACCCTATGAGCCGTCAGATGTAACGCATTCCCCACAGATCCGGGGTTCCAGCGGATCAGACGGGGGACTAGAGTCGGATCCCACAGGGCCGCGGGGGCCCATCGCCGGGCAGGGGCCAGACACCGGCATGCGCGTTCGAGAGAGGACATCGGTGTCAGGTCCCCAGGCTTTGGTTCGCCGGGTCGACGAGCGCTCGATCGACGCGGTCTGTGATCTCTGGGCACAGCAGCGCGAGGAGCGCACACCGAGCGAGGTGGGCCTTCGGCGGGTAACGGCCGACCTGGTCCGGGCGGCCCTGACCCGACCGGATACCGTTGCCTTCGCGGGGTTCCTCGATGGTGTCCCGGTGGGTTACGTCATCCTCAGCGACTGCTCACTGAACCCCTTCAGTGATGCTGCCTGCGTCTCTGTCGACCAGCTCTACGTGGCTAAAGACGCCCGCAAGAAGGGTGTCGCCCGAGCGTTGATGAGCGCGGTGGCGACCTTCGCCGATCGTCACGGCGCCGACCAGGTCGCCTGCAATGTCCCGTCCTCGATTCGGGACGCCAACCGGTTCTTCGCCCGGTTGGGTTTCACGCCGCACACGATCCGCCGGGTGACATTGACCGCTGGTCTGCAGCGCCGCCTCGTGGGCGACACCCCCGAGTCACGGTTTGCGCTCGATCAGGTCCTCGCCCGTCGGCGCGTCGCTCGGATCCGGGCCGCCCAGGGCCGGTTCGCGGCCCACTGACGCCGAGCGGACGGCATACGGGCGCTCTGTCGTATGCCGTGCGGCCGGTGAGTTGCCGCTGCTCTCTCCCGCCCGGGCTAGACCGAGGCGATGAGGTCGGCGTGGGCCTGCTGCAACAGGTCGCGGACGCGCCAGGGGTCCGGCAAGAGATCTGGGCACGAGCCGATCCCGATGTCCAACGCGCCTGGGTAGCCCTGGGCGCACACGGACAGGCCCATGCCATCGCTGAGGGGCGGGAAGGGGAATGTCCCCGTCACCCGAGCAGCACGCCCGACGATGAACTCGCGCGCTGGCGCCGGGACGTTGGAGACCATGAGGTTGAACGGCAGGTGCACCCGATCGGCCAGGCGGATGACCGCGGCGGCCTGCGTGAGCAACTGAGTCACGGTCGGACCCGCGACGGCTGCCAGGTCGGACATGAGGGTCGAGGGATAGGTCGGCGTCTCCTTGGCATGCGCCATCGCGGCGTGCGCGAAGGCCAGCCGCTCAGCTGGGGTGTCCAGGTGCGTGGGCAGCGGACACAAGGTGAGCATGATCTGGTTGCTGCCGACGCTATGTCCCTGCCCTCGGATCGACATCGGCACCATGGCGACCAGCGGTGTGCTCGGCAGCGCGTCGTGCTCGGCCAGCCACGCGCGCAGGGCGCCGGCGGTCGCGGCCATGAGCACGTCGTTGAGCGTTGACCCGGTGGCTTTGCGCAGCCGCGAGCTGGCGGCGACCGGCATGGGCATCCAAGCCCACGCGCGCTCTGCGGTGATGGCCGCGTTGAAGGGAGTCGGCGGCGCTGACCCGACCCGCTCCCAATCGCGATGGGGTTCTTGGGAGTCGGGATGCTCGACGAGTCGTTCGAGGGTGTCGGCCAGTTTGTTGGCCGTGTCGCGAGTGGCGCGCAAGACGGCAGCGGGGGCTGCAGTGACCGCCTGCAACTCCAGGCGCAGCGCAGCGCTGGTGCGCTCGGTTGCCTCGGTGACCCGATGAGTGATGCGCGACAGTTGCCCCGGCCCGCTGTCCGGCCGCCACCGCCGGTGAGGGTCCAGGCTGGTCTCGGTGCCGAAGAGCAACGCGAGCAGGTCGCGCTTGCCGACCCCGTCGACCGCACAGTGATGGATCTTGGACACCATCGCGCCCGTGCCGTCGGCCAGCCCGCCGATGAGCAGCAACTCCCACAGCGGACGGGAACGGTCCAACTGTTGCTGGGAGAACCGGATCGCTTCGGCGCACATGGCCGACTCGTCGGCCGATCCGCCGAGGTCGGTGAAGGAGATGTGCTGATCGAGGTCGAAGTCGGGGTCATCGACCCACCACGGACGCCCGACGACCAGGCTCGGGGCTCGCAGTTTGCGTCGCAGCAGGGGAGCCAGGTGCAGGCGGGCCTCGATCTGGTGGAACAACTCGTCTGCGGTCACCTCGCGGTCCAGCAGCGACAGGAGCGTGACGTGTCCGACGCTGACCGGAGTGTCGAGGGCGAGGAAGGAGGCATCGAACGGGGTGAGTTGAGTTGCCTTCACACGCACCTCCTCGTCGAGCGTCGCCGTTCGGTCACGCTAGCAAGCCTGGGGTTGGCGCGACAGCCTGTCCGCCGCGGTGCTTGACCTGCTGGCCAGCCGCGTCACGCCCAACGCGGGGTGTTTCCGCACCCCGGAAAACTGTCTCTCGTCCATTCCTTGACAATCTCAACCTTTCTAGAGTGTAACTATCAACCCGCTGGCAAGGAGGCAGGCGATGAGCGACGGGACGTCAAGTGCCGGACGCGAGATCGTGGTCGTCGGCGGCGGGATCGGCGGGTTGACGACGGCGTTGGCGCTGGCCCGGCAGGGTCGCTCAGTGCGCGTCCTCGAGCGGGCCGACGGATTCACCGAGGTCGGCGCCGGTCTGCAACTGGCCCCCAACGCAACCAGTCTGTTGCGCGACCTCGGGGTGCTCGACGCGGTCTTGGACGCCGGCGTGGTCCCGGCGCGGATGGTCATCGCGGATGCCCGGACGGGTGAAGGCCTGGTCTCGGCCGACTTGGGCGACCGATTCGTCAAGACCTTCGGCGCCCCCTACGTCGTCGTCCACCGGCACGACCTGCTCGACATCCTGCTGCGTGCCTGCCGGGCCGCTGACGTCGCGCTGGAAACCGGCAAGGACGTGGTCGGCTGCGTCACGATCGGCACCGAGGCGCGCCTCACCTGCGCCGACGGCAGTGAGTATGCCGCCCACGCCGCGATCGCCGCGGACGGCCTCCGGTCGAGTGTCCGGCAGGCCCTGCACGGATCGGGTGAGCCGGTGGCCTCCGGCTACGTCGCTTATCGCGGGGCCTTGCCCATCGAGCAGGTCGAGCGACCCCATGATCTGGACACGGTGATCTCCTGGGTGGGGCCCGGGCTGCACCTCGTGCAGTACCCGATCCGTCGGGGAGATCTCTATAACCAGGTGGCTGTGTTCAAGAGCCCGAGTTTCGCGTCGGGCAACCCCGATTGGGGTGGCCCGGAGGAGCTCGACGCGGCCTTCGCGGACATGTGTCCGGCGGTGCGGGTCGCCCTGCCCTCGCTGCAGCGCAGCTTCCGGTGGCCGACCTACGACCGCGAGCCGGTCGACCGTTGGGTCGACGGACGGACCGCGTTGCTGGGCGATGCCGCCCACCCCATGCTGCAGTACCTCGCCCAGGGCGCTTGCCAGGCCATCGAAGACGCCGCAACCCTGGCGCGTTCATTCGCCATCCACGACGCCGCAGGGGCGGACGATGGGGGAGTGGGCCGGGCGCTGGCGGCATACGAGAAGGTCCGTGTCCCACGCACCGCGCGGGTCCAGCGGTCGGCGCGCGTGTGGGGCGACATCTGGCACATCGACGGCACCGGCGCACTCCTGCGCAACGAACTGTTCCGTGGCATGACCGACGACGACTACTCCTACGCGGACTGGCTGTGGGGCTGGCAACCCCCGACCGGCTGACCTGACGCACAACGGCTTTCGATCACCTGCACCACCGTCTCGACCTGGCACCTCTGCTCCATGCCCTGCAGCACCCGGCTCTCAAGGAGGACGACGCATGACCTTCAACCTCTCCTCGATCCTGCGTGATTCCGTGCGCCGTGACCCGGCGCACCCCGCGATCGTCACCGACGCGGAGCGGATCACCTATGGCGAGCTCAACGACCGCTCGGACGCAGTGGCTGCCGGCCTCATCGAGGCTGGGCTGCAGCCGGGTGGAGCGGTCATGTTGCAACTGCCTAACGTCCCGGAGTTCGTCGTGTCCCTGCACGGGATCCTCAAAGCGGGCGGGGTCGTCATCCCGACCAACACGCTCTACAAGGCCGGGGAGCTCTCCTACGTCTTGGAGAACGCGTCGGCCAAGCACGTCATCACCGTCGACTCGTCGGCGGGCGAGGCGGCCGAGGCTGCCGCGCAGGCGGGTGGTGCGACGTTGTTCGTCCTGGGTCAGGTGCCGAGCGACCTCCCCGCGGGCGTCACCGCCCGGCCGTTTGCCGACCTCGCCGCCCACGACGTCCCCGACCCCGCGCCCTTCGTGCAACGCGACCCGGGCGACACGGCCGTGTTGCTCTACACGTCGGGCACGACCGGCAAGCCCAAGGGCGTGCAACTGACGCACTTCCAGCTCTACATGAACGCGGGCGCGCACATCGAAGCCTTCGAGATGGGCCCGTCGAGCCGGATCATCGCGGTCATGCCCCTGTTCCACGCGTTGGGCCTCTCGGGGATCATGAACGCCACCGTGCGGGCCGGCGGGACGGTGCTGCTGCTGCCCAAGTTCGACACCGAGAAGGTCTTGCAGACCATCCAGGCCGAAGGCGCCACCCACATCCACGGCGTCCCGACGATGTACCACTCACTGCTCAACCACCCGACGCTCGCCTCGTTCAACACGTCCACGCTGGCCTTCTGCGGCTCGGCGGGCGCGGCCATCGCAGCCGAGATCATCGACCAGGTCGAGCAGACCTTCGGCGTGCAGATCCTCGAGATGTATGGGCTCACCGAGTCAGGCCCGGTCGCGACGATCAACATGCCCCGGGACCGCAAGCCCTACAGCATCGGCAAGGCCATCCCGGGCGTCGACATCGAGATCTGGGACGAGCACAAGAACCGGCTGCCTCGGGGCAAGCTCTCCATCGGCGAGATCATGATCCGCGGACACAACACCATGTCCGGCTACCTCAACAACCCGGAAGCCACCGCCGCCGCCTTCACCAACGGCTGGCTGCACACTGGCGACCTGGCGTGGATGGACGAAGACGGCTTCCTGTTCTTCGCCGACCGCAAGAAGGAACTCATCATCCGTGGGGGCTACAACGTCTACCCCCGCGAGGTCGAAGAGGTGCTCTACACCCACCCCAAGGTCTCCGAGGCTGCCGTCGTCGGTGTGCCCGACGAGCGACTGGGCGAAGAGATCAAGGCCTATCTCACCCTCAAGCCGGGTGAGCAGGGCGACCCGCAGGAGTTCATCGACTACGTCAAAGAACGCCTGGCGGCATACAAGTACCCGCGGATCGTCGAGGTCATCCCCGAGATGCCCAAGAGCGCCACCGGCAAGATCCTCAAGAAGGAACTCGCCAACCGCGGCTAGGCACAACGGCTTTGCCCAGCACCACGGCTTTGCCCAGCACCACGGCTTTGCCCAGCACCACGGCTTTGCCCAGCACCACTGCTCTGCCCAGCACCACTGCTCTGCCCTGCTCTGCCCTGCACCACCCTCCGTTGCACCATCGTGTCCGTGGAAGGCTCTTAGATGAACCTACGTGAAGCAATCGCCTCGCAGCCGATGCGAGCGTTCCAGAAGCGCATCATCGGCATCTGTATCGCCCTGGCCTTCGTCGACGGGTTCGAGGTGCTCGTCGCCGCGTTCACCTCGACGGCCGTTGCCAAGGCGTTCGCCCTTCCCAACGCCGCCGACATCGGCTACTTCCTGAGCGCCGGGACGTTTGGGATGGGGCTGGGCGCCATCGTCATCTCGCCGTTGGCCGACAAGATCGGGCGGCGCAAGCACATCCTCATGTGCCTGGCCCTCATCTGCGTCGGCATGGCGGCCTCGGCGCTGGCTCCGACCTCAAGCTTCCCGTTCCTGCTGGCCGCCCGGTTCTTCGCCGGCCTGTGGATCGGTGCGCTCATCCCCAGCCTCAACATCCTGGTCTCGGAGTACTCCTCTGACGCCAAGCGCGGCACCGCGATGGGCATCTACGGCATCGGTCTCCCGGCCGGTGCTGCGACCGGTGGCTTCATCACGACCTTCCTGCTTAACGCCTGGGGATGGTCGGCTCCGTTCTGGTTCGGCTTCACGCTGACCGCGATCCTGCTCGTGCTGGCCTACCTCTGGCTGCCCGAGTCGATCCTCTACCTGGTCGAGAAGCGTCCCGCAGGTGCGCTCGAGGCCTACAACAAGATCGGTGCCAAGCTCGGCTACCCGAACGAGTCGGCGCTGCCCGCCGCGCACGTCCCCGCCGGCAAGCCGCAGAACGTCGTCCAGATGATCTTCGGCGGCAAGATGCTCGGCCGCACGCTCCTGTTGTGGTTCGGCTACGCCTGCCTCATGGCGGCCTTCTACTTCGCCAACACGTGGACCCCGCGCCTGGTCATCACCTACCTCACCAACCCGGCCAACGGCGGCATGGACGCCAAGGCAGCCCAGGCCATCGGCAACAACGCCGGCGTGCTCGTTGCCGTCGGCGGGGTCGTCGGTGCCCTGCTGTTCGCCCTGCTGGCCCGCCGGATCCACCCGCGGGTGCTCACGGCATACACGCTGCTGTGGGGTCTGGCCGCCTACGTCATTTACGCCAACGTGTTCCGCTCGACCACGGCCGCCCTCATCGCGGCGGTCGGCGTCGGCATCGCGGCCAACGGTGGTGTCGCGGCGTTCTACGCGATCAGCCCGAGCGTCTACCCGACCGCAGCCCGCGGTACGGGTGTCGGCTGGATGGTCGGCTTCGGTCGCATCGTCTCGATCCTCGCGCCGATCGTGTCCGGCTACCTCATCGACGGTGGCATGGGCTCGCAGACGCTGTACCAGATCTACGGTGTCATCCTTGCGATCGGTGCCGCCTTGGTCTTCGTCCTGCACCGCTCGATGAAGTCGGACTCGACCGCGATGGCCGAGGACACCCCGGCCGCAGTTCACTGATCCCCGGCCTCGGGGCGCCCGCCACCCGGGCGAGCGCCCCGAGGCCAGCCGTCAGCCGTGCAGCGTTGCGACGATCTGCTCGCTGGCCGTGCGCAGCGCAGCCACCAAGGTGTTGACGTTTGCCGGGACGTAACGGATCGTCGGGATCGACACCGAGAGAGCCCCCAGCGGACCGTCCGCGTCGGCCACCACGGCGCCCACCGCGGTTACCCCGCGTTCGGACTCGCCGTTGTTGACGGCATACCCCTGCTTGCGGATCTTGGCCAGATCGCGACGGAGCGTGGCCCCGGCGGCAGCGCTCAGCTCACCCGAGGTGACCCCGGAGGTGGGGTAGAGCTGGTCCAGAGACTCGCTGGGCAGAGCGGCGAGGATCGCCTTCCCACCAGAGGTGCGGTGGGCAGGCAACATCGCCCCCACCCGGCTGCCGATCCGCAACGACTGGAACGACTCAACGCTCGCGATGAACCGCACCTGGCGTCCCACGAGGACCATGAGGTGCACGGACTCCTCGGTGACGTCACGAAGTTGGGTGAGGGCCGGTCCGGCGAGGTCGGCGAGGTTGGCCCGGGTGATCCGGTTGCTCACCATCTCCTCAAGAGCGGGGCCGGCCCGGTAGGTCCGGTCGTGGCCCTGCACGACGAACCCCCGATAGCGCAGGGTGGACAGGAGCCGGTATGCCGTGGACGGCGCCACCCCGAGCTCCGCGGCAACCTCGCTGACGCCCACGCGGGCCTTGGCGGCCACCAGCATGAGCAGGCGCAAAGAGTTGTCGACGGACTCCAAGTAGTTCATCCGCGCACGACCCCCATTCCTCCCACCGAAATTGTGACCCAGGACACATTACGGCCAGGGGTGCGCGAGGGGGAACCCTCGCGAGAAAGCAGGACCGCATGTCTGTGGATCTCGGCGTCAATCTCCCGAGCGATGCGGATGGGACGCGCAGCAGCACAACGAGCGCGCTGACCGTCCTGGCGGCCTCTGTGGTCGGCGTCGATGACGTCCTCGCCGCCGACCTGCGGGCCGCGACCGACTGGCGGCATCGCTATCCCGAGCTCTTCACGCGCCTGCTCATCGCCGAGGCACAGTCGGCTGACGCGGCCCTGCGGGTGGCCCGCCAGGGGTTGGCGGCCGCGCGAGAGCACTACGTCGTCGTCGGTGCGGGTGGCAGCGCCGCTCCGCTCTCCAGCGCAGTCGACGCTCATCAGCCGGGGCTGCGAACCGTCGCGGTGAGCGGGCACGACGAGCGGGTCCGGGAGTTGGTGGTGCCCTATCGCGGCGAGAACCTGCGAGGCCTGGCGCTGCTGCGCCAGCTCGACGACTGGGTGCGGCGAGGCATCGTTGAGCCCACCTTCGCCGAGGCCGTCGGGGCCGTGGTGCGGCACCCCGAATGGCTGGACCTGCGCGACCGGACCTTCGCTCTGGTCGGGGCCGGGGCGCAGATGGGACCGTTCGCCCAACTGGTGCAGTGGGGCGCTCGGGTGGCCGCGATCGACCTGCCCCGGCCGGACGTCTGGACCCGCCTGCTCGCCACGGTGCGCGAGTCGGCCGGCACGATGTACGTCCCGGTCCCCGGTGGCCGTGAGGATCCGACGCAGGCCGACATCCCCGGTCGGGCCGGGGCGAACCTGCTCACTGACGTCGGTCCCCTCGTCGACTGGCTCGCTGGCCTCTCCGGGCCGATGACGATCGGCAACTACGGGTATGCCGATGGCGTCCTGTTCGTGCGCCTTTCGGTGGCGTTCGGGGCGTTGTTGGACGGGTTGCGTGCGCGCCGCGACGACCTCTCGGTCACCTACCTGGCCACGCCCTCGGACGCCTTCCTCGTGCCGGTCAGTGCGGTCGACATGGCGCAAGCGCGCCACTCCCGGCAGAGCCCGCTGCTCGTTGCCGGAAAGTTGGCCCACACGCTGAGCATCGGGCGGTGGTTCGCGCCGAACTATGGGCCAGGCGGGGTCATCGAAACCCCGACCGAGCGGTTTGGCGTGGTCAGCGCCTTCATCGTCGCCCAAGGCCCCAACTACGCCATGGCCAAGCGGTTGCAGCGGTGGCAGATGATTGCGACCCGGGCGGACGGCATACTCACCTCGGTCCATGTGGCGCCGCCCACCCGGACCGGTTCCGTCCACTCCAACCCCCTCATGGCCGAACGGCAGCGGCTGACCGCATTTGTGGGGATCGAGACCTTCGACGCTCCCACGACGGAGGCCATCGCGGGAGCGATCCTCGTCCACGATCTGCACAACCCGGCGTCGCCAGCCAACCCGGCCACCCCGCTCGGCCACCCGCACGAGGCGTTCATGTTCGCGGCCAACCCGGGGGGTCGATGGCGGGTGCCATTCGACGTGGGCAGCACCGTCCCGCTCCTGCATGAGATCACCACGGCCCGGCTGCGCGCCGAAACGGCTATCCGCGGCGTGCCAACCCGCATTCCCGGCCTGTCCCGCGTCCCTGGCGCGAGTCGTCTGGCAAGCAGGGATCGGTCGGCCGACTAAGGCCCCCGGCCACGTGGGTGTCGGTGGCGGGCTGATCCCCGGGCTCACAGGGACGTGTCGGGCAGGACCAGCGGTTCGTCGTCGAGCAGCCGGGCGCTCGCCAACTCGGCCGACACGTGCGGGAGCACCTGGCGGGCGAACCAGCGACCAGCGGCCACCGAACCGGCCAGGTCGGCGTCGGCGGTCTGTAGCAGGCTCGGGTCGCTCTGCCGGGCCTGCGCGGCATCGGCTGCCCGAAGAAGCAGCCACCCAACGATGAGGTCGCCCATCGTCATCAGCAGGCGGGTGAGACCCAGTGCAGCCACTCGCGGCGTGTCGCCTGCTCGGTCGAAGGTGTGCTCAAGGATGGCTCGGAAGGCCCCGAGCGCCTCCCTCAGCAGGGCACCCTCAGCGGCAAGGGGGCCGTCCGCGAGTGCGTGCGCTGTCACCGCGATCTCGTCGAGGAGCAGTCCGGCTGTCGCGCCCCGGTCGCGGATGAGCCGCCGCTCGAACAGGTCGAGCGACTGGATGCCTGTCGTGCCCTCATAGATGGCGTCGATCTTGGTGTCGCGGACGTATTGCTCCAGCGGATAGTCGCGCAAATAGCCTGAGCCGCCGAAGACCTGAAGGGACTCCTGGCCGAGGATCCGCCACCCGCTCTCCGCGCACCACGTCTTGACGATGGGCAGCAGCATCCGGTGTCGTTCCGCGGCGACCGGGTCTTGCCCGCCGAGAGCCTGGGCCCCCTCGAACCGGTCGATCATCGTTGCCGTGTAGAGCACCAACGCCCGCCCACCCTCGGCATAGGCCTTTTGGGTGAGCAGCGATCGGCGGATGTCGGGGTGGTCGACGATCTCCACGAGCGGCCGACCGCCGCGGGCGCCGGTGAGCGAGGCGAGTTCGCGGCCCTGTTTGCGGCTCATCGCATAGTCGCGGGCGTTGAGGTGCCCGGTGGATAGGGCCGCCACGGTCTTGAGGCCGACCATCATCCGGACGTAGGTGATGATCTCGAACATCTGCCGGATGCCGTCATGGGCATCACCAAGCAGAGTGCCGATCGCCGGCTCACGGTTGCCCAGGACCAACTCGCACGTCGGGGTGCCGAGGATCCCCATCTTGTGCTCGATGTTGGCTGCCACGACGCCGTTGGGGCCCAGCAGGTCGCCGGTCTCGGGGTCAAATAGCTGGGACGGGACGATGAACAGTGAGAGCCCCTTGGTGCCCGGGCCCCCGGCTCCGTCGACACCCTGCGGGCGCGCCAGGACGCAGTGGATGACATTCTCTGCCGCATCGTGGGCCGCCCACGTGATGAACCGCTTCGTGCCGGTGAGATGCCAGGTGCCGTCGTCCGCCAGGGTCGCGCGAGTGCGCCCCAGCCCCACATCGGACCCCGCGTCGGGCTCAGTGAGCACCATCGTCACGGTCCAGTTGCGTTCGAGGATGAGCTCGGCGAGGCGGCGTTGTTCTTTGGTTCCGTTGCGCTGCAGCATCGCGACCACGGTGGGGATGAGCTGGCTGCACATCGCGACCGCGGGGTTCGCCCCGAGGATGAACTCCGTTGCGGCCCAACGCAACGACGCCGGGACGTGGATGCCCGACACGTCGGCGGGCAGGTCCAGGCGCAGCCAGTCCGAAGCCACGTGGGCCGCTAAGGAGGCGCGCAGGTCGCGGGGGAGCGTCACCGTATGCCGCACCGGATCGAGCCGGATCGGGTGCACGTCCGCGGACGCGAAAGAGTCGGCGAGCTTGTCCTGGGCGAATGCCTCGACCTGCTCGAGGATCTCGACTGCCGTCTCCGGGTCGAAGTCCTCATAGGGCGGCTGGCCATAGGAGCGATCCACGCCGAACACGTCGAAGAGGAGGAACTGGGCGTGGGTGCGGTCACTGCGGTAGTGGCTCATCGGGGGCTCCTCCTCGGGGCGCGGGACGGGCGGTGACCGCGTGCGCCGGCCGCCTGCAGGGGGGGTGGGCGGCCGGCGCAGCGATGTCACGGGTAGAAGCGGTAGACCGGCTCGGCGACGCAGGCCGGCTTGTCCGACCCCTCAATCTCGACGGTGCCCGCCCAGGTCAGCTCCTTGCCGCCGCCGCCGACCTCCTTGACGTCGGTGAGCTGAGCGACCAGCCGGATCCGACTGTCGACCTTCACCGGGGCGGGGAAGCGGACCTTGTTGAGCCCGTAGTTGAGCTTGGTCGTCACGCCCTGGACCTCGAGCAGGTCGACGAACAGCGGGACGATGAGCGACAACGTGAGGTAACCGTGGGCGATCGTCGTGCCGAACGGGCCGGTCTTGGCGCGCTCGGGGTCGACGTGGATCCACTGCGGGTCACCCGTCGCGTCGGCGAAGGTGTTGATCCGGTCCTGGCTGATCGTCATCCACTCGGTCGCGCCGAGCGGTTGCCCGACCAGGGATGCAAGGTCATCGAAGTGCACGGTGGTCGTCATGGGGGGTCTCCTTGGTCGTCCTGGTCAGGCCAGCCCGAGCAACCGGACCGCGTTGTCCTTGAGGATCATCGGTCGCACCTCGGGCTTGATGTCCAGTGTGTCGAAGTCGGCCAGCCACCGGTCCGTGTCGATGACCGGGAAGTCTGAGGCGAACAACACCTTCCCCCGCAACGCGCCGTTGGCGGCCTTGACCAGCGCGGGCGGGAAGTACTTCGGCGACCACCCGGACAGGTCGATGTAGACGTTGCCCTTGTGGGTGGCCATCGAGATCGCCTGGTCCTGCCAGGGCACCGACGGGTGGGCGAGGATGACCGGCAGATCGGGGAAGTCGGCGGCGACGTCGTCCAGGAGCATCGGGTCGCTGTAGCGCAGCTTCACCCCGCCACCACCCGGCATACCGGCGCCGATGCCCGTCTGTCCGGTGTGGAACACCGCGGGCAGCTTGTGGTGGGCCAAGACCTCGAACAGCCCGTATGCCGTCCCGTCGTTGGGCGCGAAGTTCTGCAGGCTGGGGTGGAACTTGATCCCCCTCACGCCATGGTCGGCGATGAGGCGCTCAAGCTCCTTGACGCCCTCGGCCCCACGCGCCGGGTCGATGCTGGCGAACGGGATGAGGATGTCCGAGTTGCGCGCCGCACCCTGCGCGACCACCTCGTTGGGGATCCGCGGCTGCCCCATCGACTTCTCGACATCGACGGTGAAGATGACGGCAGCGATCTTGCGCTCGCGGTAGCGGGCGGCGATCTCGTCGATCGTCGGCGTGCGCGGCCCGCCGGACTTGAAGTACTTCGCCGACCAGTCCAGGAATGACTGCGGCAGGGCCGTGTGCCCGTGATCGTCGACCTCGACGTGGACGTGCACGTCGACGGCGACCAGGTCGGCCACGTTGATCGTCATGATTGCTCCTTGGTATGCCGGGTGGCTGGGTCTGCGGGAACAGCCCTCAGGCCGTCGGGGGAATGGGCAACTGCTCACCGACCGACTGCTGGCTGGGGGCGAACTGCTGCGGCCAGGCGGCGGCGATGGCGTCGGCGCTCCAGCCGCCCGCGGCATACTCCTTGACGATCTGGTCGGGGTGGGAGTAGAGCGACAGACGGTCGCCGCCGATGCCGATGGCTTGCCCATTGACGCCCGCGGAGTCGTCCGAGGCGAGGAAGACGACCAGCCCAGCGACGTCCTCGGGGGTGCCGAACGCGAGCTCGCGGCGGGCGAACTCCGGCATCGGCTCGCCGGCGGCCATGGCGTCGACATAGGGCTTGAGGAACGGCACCGTCGCGGTCATCGCCGTTGCCGCGACCGGCACGACGGCGTTGGCCGTGATCTTGTCGCGGGATAGCTCCATCGCCCACACCTTGGCGAAGGTGACGATCCCCGCCTTGGCCGCGGCGTAGTTGGTCTGGCCGAAGTTGCCGTACTGACCGGCCGGTGAGCCGATGAGGATGAGCCGGCCGCCCTCACCCTGCTCCTTCATCCGCACGATCGCGGCGCGGGCGCAGGTGAAGGTGCCCTTGAGGTGGACCTGCGTGACCAGGTCAAAGTCCTCGTCGGTCATCTTCCAGACGACCTTGTCGCGCAGCACGCCCGCGTTGGCGACCAGGACGTCCAGACGTCCGAAGGCAGCGACGGCGGAGTCGACAAGCGTCTGGGCGGTCTCGGAGGACCCGACTGCGGCCGCGACGGCGACTGCCTTCCCTCCTGCAGCGGTGATCTCGTCAGCCGCAGCCTGGGCGACCGCGGCATCGATGTCGTTGACGACGACGGCCGCACCGGCCGCGGCCAGGGCCTTGGCGTAGGCGAGCCCAAGCCCTCTCCCGCTTCCCGTGACGATGGCAACCTTGCCGGACAGGTCCATTGCTGCTCCTTCGGTGGACGAGCGCTGCTAGGGGATGTGCTGGGGTGCTGCTAGGTCCGGGGGCATGGTCGGCCGGACGTCGGCACCATACCCACGGGGTATGTATAAGTCACAATGATTGTGGAAGTCAATCATTGTGGATTGTGACCTGCGTGCCACAATGGAGGACATGACCGTCGATCAGGCCGCGAGCATCCGCGAGGACGTCGTCGTCCTGTTGGCGCGGGCCTCCGGAGCCGCCCTGCGCACCGCCAACGCCGCTCTGGAGCCCTTCGGCTTCCGGGCCCGGCACTACGCCACGGTCAAGATCGCGGCCGAAGGTGGCGGCGTCCCGCAGCGGCAAATCGGCGCGGTCCTCGGGTTGGACCCCAGCGCTGTTGTCGCCCTCGTTGATGACCTTGAGTCACTGGGCTTGGTCTCTCGTCAGCCCGATCCCGACGATCGTCGCACTCGCTTGGTGTCGCCGACCAAAGCCGGTCTGGCGATGCTCGAGACGGTCTCCCCGGTGGTCGGCCGGGTGCAGGACCGCGCGATGGGCGCGCTCACGACCGCCGAGCGCGACACCTTCCTGCGCCTGCTGCGCCGCGTCGTCGACTGAGTCGTCACGCAGTCGCCACACCGCGAGCCGCGCCTGCCCACCGTCGCGGGTGGGCGGCATACCCCTGACGTATGCCGGTCACGCACCGTCCCGGCGCGGCGGCGCGTCGCGCAACTGGGCGGTGAACCGGCAGCTGCAGGTGCGGCGGCCCTCGTCGTCGGTGATGACGATGTCGATCGAGGCGGTCGTGCGACCGACCGCGATCGGCGTGGCGACGGCGGTGACCCAGCCCGAGGTGGCGGGGCGGTGGTGCGTCGCGTTGATGTCGACGCCGACCGCGGCTCGGCCGGGACCGGCGAGGAGCACAGCGAGGAAGGACCCCACGCCCTCGGCGAGGACGACGGATGCACCGCCGTGCAGGAGGCCGTAGGGCTGGGTGTTGCCGGCGACCGGCATCCGGGCGACCGCATGCTCCATCGAGATCTCGGTGAAGACGATGCCCATCCGTTCGTGCAAGGTGCCCACGGCCATGGCGTTGACCTGCTCGGCCGTGATCCACGGTGCCGGGCTGGCGGATGGCGGCGTCGCGGGAGCGCTGTCGGTCATGGGAGCGCTGTCGGTCATGGGGCCTAGGCTGCCATACGTGCCTGACGTGCCTCGCCTGCTGCTCCTGGACGGACATTCGCTGGCCTACCGCGCCTTCTACGCGCTGCCTGCGGAGAACTTCTCGACCCACACCGGGCAGCACACCAATGCGGTCTATGGGTTCACCTCGATGCTTATCAACATGCTGCGCGACGAGGCGCCGACGCACATCGCCGTCGCCTTCGACGTGTCGCGGCAGACCTTCCGCACGCAGGCGTATGCCGACTACAAGGCCGGGCGCTCTGCGACGCCGAGCGAGTTCGAGGGGCAGATCTCCCTCACCCAGGAGATCCTCGGGGCGCTGCGGATCCCGTTCGTCCAGGTCGAGGGCTTCGAGGCCGACGACGTCATCGCCACCTTGACGACGATGGCGACCGCTGAGGGCATGGACGTGCTCATCTGCTCGGGCGACCGTGACTGCTTCCAACTCGTCACCGACCAGGTCACCTTGCTCTACCCGGTGCGTGGGGTCTCCGAGGTGTGGCGGATGACGCCGGCGGCCGTGGAGGCGAAGTACGGCGTGCCGCCCTCGCGTTACAGCGACCTCGCGGCGCTCGTCGGCGAGTCCTCGGACAACCTCCCCGGGGTCCCCGGGGTCGGCCCCAAGACCGCGGCCAAGTGGATCGGCCTGTATGCCGGTCTCGACGGTGTCGTCGCGAACATCGACCAGATCGGGGGCAAGGCGGGCGAGTCGCTGCGCGAGCATCTGGAGTCGGTGCTGCGCAACCGGCGGCTCAACCAGCTGGTCCGGGACCTGCCAGTCGGGGTGGAGCTGGCCGACCTCGTGCGGCGGTCCTGGGATCGCGAGCGGGTCCATGAGGTGTTCGACGCACTGGAATTCCGGGTGTTGCGCGAGCGGCTGTTTGCCACCTTCGAGGCTCCCGAGCCGGAGGCCGAGTCGGGGTTCGACATCGATGGGCAGGTCCTGGCGTCCGGCCAGGTGGCGGGGTGGCTGGAGCGGCATACCCCTGTCGGGGTGCGGACGGGTGTGCACGTCCTCGGGCGCTGGGGGCGGGGGACCGGTGACGCGCGCGGGCTGGCGATCGCCACGGGAGGCGGGGCGGCGGCATACCTCGATCTTGCCGGGCTTGACGACGTCGGCGAGCGGGCGCTTGCCGAGTGGCTGGCAGATCCGTTGCGGCCCAAGGCGATCCACGACGGTAAGGGGCCCGGCCAGGCGCTCGCCGCGCGGGGGCTGACGCTGGCGGGGGTGACGAGCGATACGGCGCTCGCGGCATACCTCGTCAAACCCGACCAGCGCGACTACGACCTGGCCGACCTCGCGGTCCGGCTGCTGCGTCGGGAGCTGCGCGACGACACCACGGACACCGGTCAGGGGATGCTCGACTTCGGCGACGGGGACGGCGAGGCGACTGAGGCGATGATCACCGCGCGCGCGGTCGTCGACCTGGCCGACGCCCTCGACGCCGAGCTCGACCGCACCGGGGGAGCGGCGCTGCTGCACGACGTGGAGCTGCCGCTGGTGGGGGTGCTGGCCCGGATGGAGCGGGCCGGGATCGCCGTCGACCTTGATGCTCTGCGCGACCTGGAGAGCGACTTCGCCGGCAAGGTGCGCGAGGCGCAGGAGGACGCCTGGGAGGCGATCGGGCGGCGCGATGTCAACCTCGGCAGCCCCAAACAGTTGCAAGAGGTGCTCTTCGACCAGCTCGGACTGCCCAAGACGAAGCGGACCAAGACGGGCTATACGACTGACGCCGATGCGCTCACCGAGCTCTATGCCAAGGCCGAGCATCCGTTCCTCGAGGCGCTGCTGCGCCATCGCGACGCAGCCAAACTGCGGGTCACCGTGGAGGGGCTGATCAAGAGTGTCGACGACGACGGGCGCATCCACACGACCTATCTGCAGACCGTGGCAGCCACGGGAAGGCTGAGCTCGACCGACCCCAACCTGCAGAACGTCCCGATCCGGACCGAGGAGGGTCGACGGATCCGGGAGATGTTCGTCGTCGGGAGTGGCTTCGAGTCGCTCATGTCGGCGGACTACAGCCAGATCGAGATGCGGGTCATGGCGCACCTGTCCGGTGACGACGGGCTCATCGAGGCGTTCCGGTCGGGGGAGGACCTGCACTCGTTCGTTGCGTCTCGGGTCTTCGGGGTCGAGCCGGCGGCGGTGACGCTGGAGATGCGCTCGAAGATCAAGGCGATGTCCTACGGCCTGGCCTATGGGCTGTCGGCGTTCGGGCTGTCCCGGCAGCTGGGGATCTCGACGGGTGAGGCCAAGACCCTCATGGACGAATACTTCGTCCGGTTCGGGGAGGTCCGCGATTACCTGCACCGGCTCGTGGCCGATGCCCGCGGGACGGGTTACACGGCAACGATGTTGGGCCGCCGGCGCTATTTGCCCGATCTGGCGTCGGACAACCGGCAGCGACGCGAGATGGCCGAGCGGATGGCGCTCAACGCGCCGATCCAGGGGTCGGCCGCCGACATCATGAAGGTGGCCATGCTGCGGGTCGACGAGGCGCTGCTCCGCGAGGGGCTGGCCTCGCGGATGCTCTTGCAGGTGCACGACGAGCTCGTCCTGGAGATCGCGCCGGAGGAGCAGTCCGCCGTCGAAGAGCTCGTGCGTCGCGAGATGGGGGCCGCCGTGGCGCTCGACGTCCCGTTGGACGTGTCGGTCGGGGTGGGCTTGACCTGGCACGACGCCGCGCACTGATCTCGGCGCGGCGGCGGAAGGCGAGGGGCACGGCATACCTTGATGGCACGGTAACGGCGGACGCTGGGGTGGAGGGAAACCCACGCGTACGGTGGGTTTCCCTCCACCTGGAAGGGATCGACCCGTCGGCGGCCGGTCAGGCGGGCTTGTCGGCAACGACGATGAGGGTGCCGGGTATGAGCCGACCGCGCAGCGGAGACCAGCCGCCCCACTCCTGTTCGTGTCCCTCCGGCCACTCCGGCTCGATGAGGTCGACCAGCCGCAGACCCGCGGCGACGACGTCGCGTACCCGGTCGCCGATGGTCCGGTGGTGCTCGGCATACGTCGCTGCTCCCGTGCCGTCCTGCTCGACGTAGGGAGTCCGGTCGAAGTAGGAGAACCGCACCGTGAGCCCGTCCGGCCCCGCCTCATCCGGGAAGGCCCACCGGAACGGGTGGGTGCACGAGAAGACGACGCGGCCCCCGGGCCGGAGCACGCGGCATACCTCCCGGAGCACCTGACCGGAGTCGGCGACGAACGGGAGGACTCCGTATGCCGTGAACACGACGTCGAAACTCGCGTCACCGAACGGGAGCGCCAGACCGTCGCACTGTGCGAGGGGCAGCGCCGGCCAGTGGTGGGCGAGGTCGATCTGTCGACCGCGGCGGAGCATTCCCAGCGAGAGGTCGGTCGACACGACCCGGCCACCGGCCTGACGGACCCACCGAGCGCCCTGGGCGGCTCCACCCCCGATCTCCAGGACGTCGCGGCCGGCGATATCGCCCAGCAGCCCGAGCAACTCCTCGCTCCAGCCCTCGGGACCCCAGACCAGGTCGTCGTCACCGAGGAAGTCTCCGTGCTCGGCGTAGTAGTCGCCTGCCTCGGCGTCCCACCAGGTCCGGTTGGCCCGAGCCGTCTCGGCCACGCCCGCATCCCGGCGCAGGGCGACGGGGTCGGCATCCATGGCGTCATTGTGCTGGATGGCAGCCTCCGCTCCGGCGCGCGACCGTCGCCGGCCGGACCCATGCGTTCGGCGATATCTCGAACCCGTCGGTAACAAAGTGGGTTTCGCTATGGCGTTCCGGTGAGCGGAACGCTAGCCTCGCCCAACACTTTTATGCCTAAGGCGTTCGCGACCCAGATCCCCGACGGGGCCGGGCGCCTGTCCACCGAGGGCACCAAGGAACTCATCAAGGCCGGCCAGGGCACCGCGTCGGACTACGGCAAGAAGTACGCCGTCATCGAAGCGGGCGCAGCCCGGGCCAAGGCCGAGGGCATGGCCTATGGCGCTCCGGCCGGGGCGGCCGGGTTCACGGCATACAGCCTCGAACTGGCCGGGATGGACGGACAGGGCGCGCAGAGCACGGGCCGGTTGTTCACCGGCGTGGCTGCCTTCGGTGCGGCCGCGGGTCTGGCGCTGTGGCGGCGGCGGTCGCTGGCCTGATCAGCGCCGTTGCTTGACGAACTGATGGGGGGCGGGCCGCGGCCCGCCCCCCATCAGTCATGTGGCCTTGACCCAGGTCAGGTCACGGTGATGGTCTGCGAGAGCACGCTCGCCGCGGGGTCGAAGGTCAGCTTCGGGTAGGAGACGCCCTCGATGGTCATCGAGAACTGACCCTTCTGGGTGCCGGACCAGCTGAAGCTCACCTGACCGCGGGTGTTGGTCACGAACGCTTGGGAGACCGTCGTCCCGTCGGGCAGGTGCAGGGTCCCGACGACGGTGGCACCGGGGACGGCCACGCGGTCGGCGAGGGTCACCGTTGCCACGCCGGTCACGGTGACCGTGCCGCGGCGCACCCGGCTCGTGAGGGTCAGCGCGTCGACGTGCATGACCGTGGAGGTCGATCCGACGAAGACCTGCCGGATGATGGCGCTCTGGTTGTGCCACGAGTCGATCGCCTCCACCGTGATCGTCTGCGGGCCGATGAGCTTGGTGGTGTCCCAGGTGGCCGACACGGACGTCGAGGCGGAGGAGACGAGCACCCGACCATTGGGATACTGCGGGTCGGTCACCGTGATCCGCAGGTTGAGGATCCCCGACGGGTCATTGGCGGCGGCGCTCAGCGTGACCTTGCCGGACACGACGGCGCCATCGGCCGGACCCGAGAAGCTCAGGGTTGGTGCCGTGGTGTCGACCACCGTCGTCGGGGCGGTGACGGTCACGGTGGCCGACCACGGCCCGGCACCGGCCAGCCCGATGGCCCGGATCCGGTAGTCGTAGGTGGCCCCCGTCGCAATGGCAGTGTCCGAGTAGGGGCTTCCCGTCGCACCGCTCAACGTGGCCCAGTCGGGCGCCCCAGCGCTGCGGCGCTGCACCTCGACGCTCTTGGTGAGGGGGTCTCGGCCCGACCACGCGAGGTCGATGGAGTTCCACGGCCGCAAGGGCGTGGCCGAGACCGGGGTGGCCGTGAACGTCGTCGGCGGGTTCGGGGCCGGCAAGGCGCCCGCTGGCCGCAACAGGACCGCACCGGTCTGACCAGTGAGCGAGTTGGTCGCCGACGAGGTCATCACCCGGGAGTTGTTGACCCGCGCTTGGGCTCCGAACAGGCGCCACCCCGCGGTCGTCGCCGCCGGGTCGAGCAAGTCGTTGGGGCTGAACCGCCCGACGCCGACGAGGTCGACCGTGGTCGCGTAGACTCCGTCGATCCCTGCGGTCGCCACCGTGACGTCGCCGAGGTCGTTGATGTCGACCCCGAGTGCATTGCGGACCAGTCCGGCGATGAACTGGAAGCCGTCGGTCGGAGAGCCCGGGACGGGGGAGTAGCGGAACGCCGACATCTGGGCGAGGGACTGCGAGCTGAGCACTGCCTCGCCGACCAGGAGTCCAGCCTCGTTGATCCCGCGCGGGGAGAACAGCCCATAGCCCGGCGGAGGTCCCTGGACGGTGTTCCGCGTCCCCGTGGCGAGGGTGAGGGTCTCCGCCGAGCCGAGGATGACACCCCCGTCGGTGATGCCGATCGGGGTGGTGTCCCAGCCGTATGCCGTGCTGAGACTCACGGTCCCGCCCGCGTCGTTGTAGAGCCAGCCGAACCCGAAGGGGGTCCCGAGCAACCCGGCGCGGGCGCCGACGATCTGCCCGGACTCGTTGAGTCCGGTGGCGTAGGAGGCCACCTCACCCGGCGGCAGGGGCAGGACGTCGACGGCATACGAGCTGCCCGAGGGCGTCCACCGCACCGCACGCAACCCGGAGGAGAAGGAGGCGTTGCCGACGATGATGCCGGCATCGGAGACGTCGGTCGTGAAGCCGCCGGTCGCACCGGCGGGGAGGGGGAGGGCGGCGAACGGCGCGCCCTGGTGGCTGACCAGTGGGGTGAGGGCTCCGCTGGACTCGCGGCGGGAGCCGACGGCGATGTCGGTGTCGCTCAGCGACGCGACGCCCCCGGCGCCGAGGTAGGTGAGGGTGAGCATGGGGGGCGAGTCGGCGGCATACGCCACGGGGGGCAGCAACCCGAGCGCGAGGGTGCCGGCGGCCGTGGCGACGATCGTCGCCCGGGCCAGGCGGGTGGGCGGGAAGAGGGACATGAGGCGGCTCCAGACAGGAACTGATGCGGTCGGCCGGGATGCCTGGCCGCAGGTCCAGGGTCCAGCGCCCGTCCGGGGCGCCGGTATTGTCCTTTGGTCGCAGTAGGTCTGCCTAACCTGGCGCCCGATCCGGTCGCCCCGAGTGTCGGTCTGCTCCCCAACCGAGTAACCGCTTCAGTGTTGGCGACTCGACGCGAAATACCCGAAATTCCGTGGAATCGCCAACACTGAAGCGGTTACTCCACGCAGGGGGCAACTGGCGGCTTTGACCCCGCCAGGCGCGGACCGGTAGCCTGACTCGGTGCCCCTTGGGGTGCCGTTCGATGCTGCCTACCCACCGCCAGAGTCTGTCGGTGAGCCGGAAGCCCGAACACCCAACCATGTCCGCCCCGCAGGCCGACCGGCGTGCGGCTCTTACATCCTGTCCACCATCGGAGTTCCTACTACATGAGCATCAGCACGGTCGCAAAGACCGCCCCTCAGGTTGCCGTCAACGACATCGGCTCTGAGGAAGACCTCCTCGCCGCGATCGACGCGACGATCAAGGATTTCAACGACGGAGACATCGTCGAGGGTGTCATCGTCAAGGTCGACCGGGACGAGGTCCTGCTCGACATCGGCTACAAGACCGAGGGCGTCATCCCCTCGCGTGAGCTGTCCATCAAGCACGACGTCGACCCGGCCGATGTGGTCAAGGTCGGCGACGAGGTCGAGGCCCTGGTTCTCCAGAAGGAGGACAAGGAAGGCCGCCTCATCCTGTCCAAGAAGCGCGCCCAGTACGAACGCGCCTGGGGCACGATCGAGAAGGTCAAGGAAGAGGACGGCGTCGTCACCGGCACTGTCATCGAGGTCGTCAAGGGTGGTCTCATCCTGGACATCGGCCTGCGTGGCTTCTTGCCCGCCTCCCTCGTCGAGATGCGTCGGGTGCGCGACCTGCAGCCGTATGTCGGCAAGCAGATCGAGGCCAAGATCATCGAGCTGGACAAGAACCGCAACAACGTGGTCCTGTCCCGCCGCGCGTGGCTCGAGCAGACCCAGTCCGAGGTCCGCACGACCTTCCTGCGCGAGTTGCAGAAGGGCCAGGTCCGCTCCGGTGTCGTGTCGAGCATCGTCAACTTCGGCGCGTTCGTCGACCTCGGTGGGGTTGACGGTCTGGTCCACGTGTCCGAGCTGTCCTGGAAGCACATCGACCACCCGAGCGAGGTTGTCGAGGTCGGCACCGAGGTGACCGTCGAGGTCCTCGACGTCGACATGGACCGCGAGCGGGTGTCGTTGTCGCTCAAGGCGACTCAGGAAGACCCGTGGCAGCACTTCGCCCGGACCCACGCCATCGGTCAGGTCGTGCCCGGCAAGGTCACCAAGCTCGTGCCGTTCGGTGCGTTCGTCCGCGTCGACGACGGCATCGAGGGTCTGGTCCACATCTCCGAGCTGGCCGAGCGGCACGTCGAGTTGCCCGAGCAGGTCGTCACCGTCAACGAGGACATTTTCGTCAAGGTCATCGACATCGACCTGGAGCGTCGCCGGATCTCGTTGTCGCTCAAGCAGGCCAACGACGGGACAGTCGGTGTCGCCGACTTCGACCCCACCCTCTACGGCATGGCCGCCGAGTACGACGAGGCGGGCAACTACAAGTACCCCGAGGGCTTCGACCCGGAGACGAACGAGTGGCTGCCCGGCTTCGAGACCCAGCGCGAGAAGTGGGAGAAGCAGTACGCCGAGGCCCACGCCCGTTGGGAGGCCCACAAGGCCCAGGTCGAGGCGGCTGCCAAGGCCGACTCCGAGGCCCTGGTTGCCGCGGGCGAGGTCCCCTCGTCCTACTCCTCGACCGCCGCCGAGGCTGCGCCGGCCACCGGCACGCTCGCGTCCGACGAGGCTCTGGCCGCGTTGCGCGAGAAGCTCACCGGCAACTGAGGCTGCTCTACGCAGACACTGAGCCGGGCGGCATACCTCGCCGGTATGCCGCCCGCTCACCACGGCAGGGCCCGAACCACCCCGTGTGGTCCGGGCCCTGCCGTCTTGCTCGCCCGGTGACACCCACGGCCACGCCGTCACCTGTTCAGGGCGGCGAACAGACCCTTCTCGCGGCGGTAGAGCGTGCGGAACTGGGCATAGATCGGCTCGTATGCCGCCCGGGCACCCTCGTCGGGCACGAAGGTGCGCTCCACGCGCACGGCATCCGCGGCCTCACCGACGGTGAGCGCGCCGACCGCCATCCCGGCGACCAACGCGGCACCGCGCAGCTGGGCCGTCATCGGCTCGGCGACCCGCTCGACCCGCCGGCCCATGACGTCGGCGTGCACCTGGCACCACAGGTCCGAGACGGCCCCACCACCGATGAAGCGCACGGGGTCCAACCGTTGACCGACGAATTTCTCGACGTGCTCGTGCAGCCAGCGGGTGTTGCAGGCGACGCCCTCGAGCAAGGCCCGGACCAAGTCGGCCCGGGTCGTCCGCAACGACATGTTGTGCCACCCGCCGCGGGCCAGTCGGTCGTCGATGGGGGAGCGCAGCCCAGACAGCCACGGGGTGAACACCACCCCTCCCGCCCCGAGGGGAGATGTTGCGGCCAGCGCCGTGAGTTCGTCGAACGACCCGCCGAACACCTCGTCCTTGGCCCACTGCAAGCACAATCCGGCCGTCTCGTGATTGTTGGCCAGCAGATAGCGGTCCGGCCGCAACCCGGGCACGGTGGCGATCGAGTGCAGGACGTCCGTCTTCTTGTCGGGGACCGGACAGGAGATCCACGTCGTGGTTGACACCGCGAAGTGCGCCTGGTGATCCCCGGTCGCCCCTGACCCCACCGTGGCCGTCACCAGGTCGGTCGTGCCCCCGACCACCTGCACGTCGGGCCGCAGGCCGAGGTCGGCCGCCACGTCGGGGGCCACCGTCCCCACGACCGAACCCGTCGCGACAAGCGGCGGCAACTTGGTGCCATCCACACCCGAGAGCGCCACCAGCCGTTCGTCATAGGCCAAGTGACGCTGATCCCGGTTGTCGGTCAGCCAGGCCAACGTCATCGACGAGTGGCTCGCGACCGCGCGTCCGGTGAAACGCATCGTCAGACAGTCGACCGGCTCAAGGAACCACCGCGCCGCCGCCGCGACCTCGGGCTCGTCGCGTTGGAAGGCCAGCATGTGGCCGACCGGGTCGCCGCCCCCCGGCGAGGGCGCGCCGGCGGTGCGGCGCAGCCAGGTGAGCGCCCGCCCCGGGTGGTAGCCCAACACCGGACCGCCGATGACCGTGCGGGTATGCCGTGCCCCTCGCGTGTCGAGGTAGAGGCGGCAGTCTCCGACCGGCATACCGGCGGCGTCGACGGGGACGGTGCTACCCCACTGTCCAGTGACCGCGACGACCTCCACAGCGGACGGGTCGACGACCGCGCAGGCAAGTCCCTCTCGGGCCAACTCGCGCACGCCCGTCCACCAGGACCCGGCGTCCTGGACGGCCGTGCCGTCCGGTTCGCGACGGGTCGGGGTCGGCCGGGCACCCGACCAGAGCAGACGTCCGTCCAGCGTGGCGACGCCGACCTTGGGACCGCCCGTGCCGAGGTCGACGACGAGCGCTAGACGTTGCGCCGGGTCGCCGTGCGGCCGGCTGCCAGAATCGGGGCCGGTCATGTGGTCGGCACGCTGTGCTGGGCGTCCATCATCTGGGTCATCACCGAGGTGATGAACATGCCTGCGGCAGGCGTGAACCCACCGGGCACCCCGCCATAGAGCGCCGAGCTGACCGCAGGCGTGCCGCGACGCGCAGCGGCATACTCCACGGCGGCGGCGAGGTCGGCGGCGAACCTGGCGACGACTCCGTCCTGCAGTTGCGGTCCGGTGACGGCCAGGTGCAGGGCGTCGGGGTATTGCAGTCCGTTGAGCCGCCACCCACGTGCGCGCAGCGCGTCGTTGACGTGGTAGATGTCCACGTCGTCGGAAGTGAATGCGACGACGAACGGCGAGTTCCCCAGCAACCTCAGGCCCGGTATGCCGCGCACCGCCTCCTGCATGGCCGTGGCGGTCTCGTGGATGGCAGCGGCGCGGGCGGCATACCCCTGACGTCCCAGGGTGACCATGGCGGCCCAGGTCGCGGCGAGCAATCCCACCGAGCGGGAGCCAGCCATGCCGGGGGAGAAGTATTTCCCGCCTGACCAGTCGGGGACGAAGAAGTAGGCCCGGTTGCGCAGCGCGATGTCCCGGAACAAGACCGTCGAGGTCCCCTTGAGCCCGTAACCGTACTTGTGCGTGTCGGCGGACACGCTCGTCACCCCGGGCACCCGGAAGTCGAACGGGGGTATGCCGTGCGCCGCACCATCGAGGAACCCGAGGACGAACCCGCCCAGGCACCCGTCGACGTGGACGCCGACCCCACGCTCGGCGGCGACTGCGGCAACCTCCGGGATCGGGTCGATGCTGCCGTAGGGGTAGTTGCCGGCGGACGCGACGACCACCGCGGTGTCCTCGTCGATGGCGGCGGCGACGGCGGCCGGGTCCACGAGGGTGGTGGCGGGATCGACGGGCAGGACCCGCAGACCCATCCCGAACAGGTGCGCGGCTTTGGCGAACGCCGGGTGCGCGGTCTCGGGCTTGACGATCGTCGGGCGGGCCACCCCACGGGCCAGAGCCTGCTCCCGGTAGCAGAGCATCGCGTGCAGGATGCTGTCGGTGCCGCCGCTGGTGACCAGCCCGGCCGGTTTGCCGTCGCTCACCGAGTCGGCGTGGAAGATGTCCAGCGCCATCGCGAGGATCTCGCCCTCGAAGCGCGTGGCGCTCGGGCACATGTCGCGCTGGAGGGCATTGGCGTGGCTGAACCGGGTGAACGCCTCGCCGAGGAAGGCATAGTGCTCAGGATCGCCGTGGTAGATCGTGCCGGAGCATTGCCCCGAGGCCCAGACGGTGTCCTCCTCGTGGGCCATGGCGTCAAGCTCCGCGAGCACGTCGTCGTGGGGTCGGCCCTCGGCGGGCAGGTCCTGCAGCACGGGGAAGCGGTCACGGTAGGGATAAGAGTCGAACAGGTCCGGCACGACAACGCTCCTTTGGGGTCCATCGGGCACCCTAGTCGCGTTGCTGGGTTAGCGTGGGGGGTTATGAGCATGCAGTGGAGTTGGGAGTTTCTCGACGCTTCGGGAGCCGCGATGGCCGGGCCGGAGCCGAGCTCCCCGGCCTTTCCGACGCAGTCGGAGGCCGAATCATGGATCGGCGAAGTCTGGCCCGACTTGGTCGACGGCGGGGTCGACGCGGTGACCTTGCGCGAAGGCGAAACCGTGGTCTATGGCCCGATGTCGCTGCGACCTGCCGAGTGAGCGGCCCGATGCTCCCTTCGACCGCAGGTGCGTCGGCCCGACCGCTGGACCCAGCCCTGGTCGCCCGGATCGACCATCTCGTCGCCAGCCGGCAGCGGCAGTGGCAAACCCCAAACCTCTCGGTCGGCCTGGTGCGCGACGGTCACCTCATCCACACCGTCCACGCGGGATCCGCGCGCCTGGATCCCGCCGTCCCCGCGACCGACGACACCCAGTTCCTCATTGGCTCGGTGACCAAAACGTTCACCGCCGTGGCCGTCATGGCGCTGCGCGACGCCGGCCGCCTGGACCTCGATGACCGCCTGGACGCCCACCTCCCTGAGGTTGCCCACGGCGCTCTGACGATCCGCCGGATGCTGGGCCACCTCTCGGGCCTGCAGCGGGAGCCGGTCGGGCGGGTGTGGGAGACCTTCGACAACCCGGACGCCACGCGACTTCTCGCCGAGCTCGCTGCGGCCGAGCGGGTGCTCGCTCCCCACGAGGTCTTCCACTACTCCAACCTCGCCTTCGCGCTGCTTGGACAGGTCATCGAACGGCTTGAGGGTCGCCCGTGGGAGGACGTCATCCGCGAACGGATCCTGCGTCCACTCGGGATGAGCCGCACCGCCCTCACCCCGGGTGACGATCGGGCCCACGGCTATCTTGTCCATCCCTTCTCGGGGGTGGCCACACCCGAGCCGGTCACGGACCTCAAGGCGACGGCCCCCATGGGTGGCCTCTGGTCGACGGTCACCGACCTGACCCGGTATGCCGCGTTCCTCGCCGACCCCGACCCTGCCGTGCTCGCTCCGGCCACGGTCGAGGCGATGTGTCGGCCGCTGGTGATCCTCGACGCCGACACCTGGACTCTCGGCTACGGGTTGTCGTTCGGAATGGTCCGCCGAGGAGAGCGCGTCTATGTCGGGCACGGGGGAGCTATGCCTGGCTTCCTCACCGGGCTGCGGGTCTCCCGCAAGGACCGGTTGGGTGCCGTGGTCTGGGTCAACTCCTCGGCGGGAGCGGAGCCGATCGTCCTGGCTGCCGATCTGCTCGACCTGGTCCTGGATGCCGAGCCGACTGCTGTGACGACCTGGGTGCCCGAGAGTCCCACACCCGACCTGGCCGAACTCCTGGGCCCCTGGTGGTCTGAAGGTGAGGAGCTCGTCTTCACCGTCCGCGAGGGGCGACTGTGGGCTGCGGTCCGCGGCGGAGGGCCACTGTTTGAGAGCCGGTTCGTCGCCGAGGGTCCCGACCGGTTCCGGGTCGACCTCGGCCGTGAGCGTGGCGAGCTTCTCGAGATCGTTCGGGACGCGACGGGGTTGGTCACGAGGATGTACTTCGCGACCTACGCAGTCACCCGGCAGCCGCTCGCGTTCGCCCAACTCTGAGCGCGTATGCCGCCCTGCGGCTGCCGTGGGAATGGGATTCCCCAAGGCGACGCGGCTGGGGTCGGTCCAGATCAGACGGGGTATTCGCCGCGCTTGTTCATCGGGCGCGGCAGGCGGCTGCGCCGGATCTGGTAGGCGCGCATCACGGCATACATCATCGAGCCACTGGGAACCGTGCCGAACTTCGCCTGTAGTTGCCCCTTGATCTTGCGCCACATGAGGAAGGCATCGCCCATCGTGAGGAAGATCAACCCGTAGACGAGGACGAACACGGCCGTAAGCGCCCACACCTCCTTGATGAACGACAGCAAGAGGGCCAGCAGCATGGTCGGCAGGAGGATCTCACCGAGGCTGAAGCGCGCGTCGACGTAGTCGCGGATGTAGCGCTTGATCGGCCCCTTGTCCCGCGGCGGCATCTTGGACTCATCGCCGGTGACCAACGCGGCGCGGGTCTCGGCCATCGACGCGCGACGAGCGTCGCGCTCAGCCCGGGAGGCCGCTTTGCGGTCGGTGACGACCACGGGACGCTTGTTGGCCGCCTCCTGGTCGCGCCGCTTGGGCGTGGGGCGGTTCTTCGCGCCCGGCCGCAGGGGGTGGTCTTCGACGGCGGGAGTCGGCTCGCTCTTCTTGCTCCAGAACACGAGGGCAACTGTATGCCGTCCGGCCACCTGCGCCGGTGCGCCCGCGCTCCCGGGGTGGGCCGGGACCCCCTACAGTGCCTCTGTGAACGCAGCCGTGGCGCGACCTGACGACAAGCAGAACCGGATGAAAGTCCGGTTGGCCTTCGGGCTGGGTCTGATCGGCGCCGCGCTCGTGGCGGTGCCCGCGGCATACCTCGCGGTCACGGCATGGAGCCAGCTCACCCTGCCTGGGGGAGACGCCGGGCTCGGCGTGCTCATGGCCGCAATCCTCGTCGTCGTGATGTCGGGGCCGATGCTCGTCGCGCTGGCGTTGACGCCGGCCGGGCGCCGGGCTCGGCTGGCCGCGGTCTTCTTCGCTTCGCACGTGATCGTCGTCATCGTCGTCGGCATGATCTGGGCGGCCTTGTCGGCGCAGACTCCCACCGCCTGAGCGGTCCCGGGCGTAACGCCCGCGGCGTGGGCGGTGGGGCGCCGACGTTCGCGTCGGTAGGCTCGGGCGGGTGACCGATCAGAACCTGACCGCCGTCGACGTCGAGGCCATCCGCACCCGCGTCCGCGACCTGCTCCCCGCCCTGCGCACCGACCTGGAGGACCTCGCGCGGATCCCCAGTGTCTCGTTGGACACCTTGGAGGGGTTCGACCAGGCACACCTCGACGCCAGCGCCGAGAAGGTCGCCGCCCTGCTGCGGGCCGAAGGGCTCGACGTCGAGATCATTCGCGAAGGTGGGCAGCCGGCTGTCCTCGGTCACATCGATGGGCCACCGGGAGCGCCGACGGTGACCTTGTATGCCCATCACGACGTCCAGCCGGCCGGTGACCCGGCGCTGTGGGACACCGACCCGTGGACTCCGATCGAGGTCGACGGCCGGCTCTACGGGCGCGGCACCGCCGATGACAAGGCCGGCATTACCGCGCATCTGGCCGCGCTCCGGGCGCACACGGGCAATCTGCCCGTCGGAGTCACGGTGTTCGTCGAAGGCGAGGAGGAGTATGGCTCGGAGTCGTTGCCGACCATCCTGGCCAAGCACGGACACAAGTTGGCCGCTGACGCGATCGTCCTGGCTGACTCGGGCAACTGGGACATCGGTCTCCCCGCGTTGACGACGACACTGCGCGGACTGGTCCGCGCAGTGGTCAAGGTGGAGACCCTCGACCACGGCGTCCATTCGGGGATGTTCGGGGGACCCTGCCCCGACGCGATCACCGCTCTCATCCGACTGTTGGCCACCTTGCACGACGACGAGGGCAACGTCGCTGTGGCCGGCCTGCGGGAGGGCCACGCCGCCGACCTGGACTACGACGAGGCACGCCTGCGCCGTGAGTCGGGTCTGCTGGACGGAGTCCAGTTGATCGGCAGTGGACCAATCCTGGACCGGATGTGGACCAAGCCGTCGTTGACGACGATCGGGATCAACGCGCCCTCGGTCGAGAACGCCTCCAACACGCTCGTTCCCGCAGCGTCGGCGAAGGTCTCCATGCGGATCGCTCCGGACCAGGACCCCAAGGCCGCGTATGCCGCGTTGCTGGCTCACGTGGAAGCGCACGTTCCGTGGGGAGCCAGGGTCACGGTCACCTTGTGCGACGACGGGCCAGGCTTCTCCGCGACGACCAAGGGTCCCGTCTACGACCAGGCCCGTGCTGCCCTGGCGGATGCGTTCGGGGTCGAGTCGGTCGAGATGGGGGTCGGCGGATCGATCCCGTTTGTCGCCGCGTTCGCTGACCGTTTCCCTGACGCAGCTATCCTCATCACCGGGGTGGAAGACCCGGACACCCGGGCCCACGGCTCCAACGAGTCGCTTCACCTGGGTGACTGGGAGAAGGCCTGCGTGGCCGAGGCGATCCTCCTGGCCCGGTTGGGGACACTTCGTCGCTGACGTGCGGTGCCGATCCGAGCAGTCGTCGGCCCGTTCGCTCAACGTGCCGTCTTTGGGAGTATGTGTCACACTTTCTGCAGGGGCAACCGGGGGACCAACGAGGAGTCTGGAGCATGCGCATCAGTCGGGGGACAGCGCGCCGAAATATCGGGCGACGCACCAGTCGGGTCAATCGCCAAGCCGTTGTTTCTGGCGCCGCTGGCGTGGCGACCGCATTGGTGTTCTTGGCCGTTCTCGTTGCCGCGCGAGCGACGCCACCCAGCAACGGCAGCGCTCAAGCGCGGCCGAGCATCAGCGCGCCAAGTCAGACCTCCAGCCGCAGCGCGGTGCCGTCGGCCGAATCCAGCCCCCGGATCAGCCTCGGGTCGCCCCGGCCGGTCGTGACGCCGGGAACGCCAGTTCCGACCACCCGGGCGGTTGCCACCACTGTGCCAAGCCCGATCACCGCCAGCACCGCCCCGAAGGCGCCCTCCCCGACAACCGTGGCGACAACTGCCGTGTCGACACCGGCCCCGACGGCCACGGCAACACCAAGCACGACCGTTGCGGCGGCGGTGCAGATGACGGCCTGCAAACGCCACCCGGCTAGCGGCGGCACCGAGGTGTTCTTCACGATTACCGGAAGCCCAACGACCCCCTATCGCGTGTCTGTGGCTGTCGGCGCGGCGGTGAGCAAGATTGAGATCCTCGGGGCGCGGTCCAGCAGCGTGGCACTCACCCAGGTGACGTATGCCGGCCCGAAAAACTGCTCGGTGACACTCGGCTGGTAAGGCCGCACCGTTGACTCCGCGTCGTTGACACCGCATCGTTGACGCTGCGGTGGCGCCCCCTGGCTTGGACAGCGGCGTCGTGCGCGGCCTGCTCAGTCCTTGTGCGTCGGCCCCGGCAGAGCGAGCATCTGGTCGAGGGCGACCCGGGCCCAGTGGGCGACCTCAGGGTCGACCCGGATCGGGTTGACCACTCGCCCCTCGACGAGCGACTCCAGTGTCCACACCAGGTGCGGCAGGTCGATGCGGTTCATCGTCGAGCAGTAGCAGACGTTCTTCTCCAAGAAGGCGATCGACTGCTCGGGGAACATCGTCGACAATCGCTTGACCAGGTTGAGCTCGGTTCCGACCACCCAGGCCGTGCCCGCTGGTGCTGCAGCAACCTTCGTGATGATCTGCTCGGTCGAGCCGATCTCGTCGGCGAGCTCACAGACCTCGTAACGGCACTCGGGGTGGACGATGACCTTGACCCCAGGGATCTCCCGGCGGGCGGCCTCGACGGCCTCGACGGTGAACCGGCCGTGGACCGAGCAGTGCCCGCGCCACAGGATCATCCGGGCGGCCTGCAACTGCGCCTTGGTGAGGCCGCCGCCGGGCAGGTGCGGGTCATAGACGACGCAGTCCTGCAGCGACAGCCCGAGCTCGCGCACCGCAGTGTTGCGACCCAGGTGTTGGTCGGGCAGGAAGAGCACCTTTCCGGTGCCCTCGACCCCGCCGGTCTGCTCGAAAGCCCATTCCAGCGCGGTCCGCGCGTTGGACGACGTGCAGATCGTGCCGCCATGCCGTCCGGTGAACGCCTTGATCGCGGCCGAGGAGTTCATGTAGGAGACCGGGATCGTCTGCTCGGCGACCCCTGCATCGCACAGGTCGTCCCAACAGTCATCGACCTGCGCTGAGGTCGCCATGTCGGCCATCGAGCACCCAGCGGCAAGGTCCGGGAGGATCACCGTCTGCTCGTCGGAGGTGAGGATGTCGGCCGACTCGGCCATGAAGTGCACGCCGCAGAAGACGATCCACGGGGCGTCTGGGCGCGCTGCGGCCTGCTGGGCCAGCTTGAATGAATCGCCCGTGACGTCTGCGAACTCGATGACCTCATCACGCTGGTAGTGGTGGCCCAGGACGAACACCTTGTCTCCGAGCGCCTCTTTCGCGGCGCGCGCGCGGGCCACCAGGTCGGGATCGGAGGGGGCCGGCAGGTCACCGGGGCACTCCACCCCACGCTCGCTGTGCAGGTCGCGTCCCTGACCGAGGACGAGCAGGCGCAGGGGGGTGTGCTTCGGGGCCGCAGTCTCGGTGCTCACAAGGCACAAGGGTATGCCGTCCGCGCGCCGATTCCTGCCTCTCCCGGTCGTCGGGGAGAAGCAGCCCAACGGGCTCGTGGACATGATGGGATGTCACCCGTGCGTGTGCTCATCGCCCCCGACCGGTATGCCGGTTTGCTCGACGCCGCGCAGGCGGCGGAGGCGATGGCGGGCGGCTGGACCGAAGGAGCGCCCCACGACGACGTGCCGCGACTTGCGCTGACCGATGGCGGGCCGGGCTTCGTCGACGCGCTGGCCGCAGTCGTGGGGGGCGAGCTCCACATGGTCACGGTCAGCGATCCCTGGGGTCGGCCAACGCCGGCAACTCTGCTCGTCAGCCCGGAGGGGTCGACGGTCCACCTCGAAGCGGCCCAGGTCTGTGGGGCTCAGCTTCAGCAGCGTGGTGACGACCCACTGGCCGCGAGCTCGGCCGGGCTGGGGCAGTTGCTTGAAGTCGCTCTGGGGCTGCATCCCGCCCGGATCATCGTCGGGTTGACCGGGGCGCTGGCCCTGGACCTCGGCCTCGGGATGGTCTCGGCGCTGGCCCCGCGCACCGACCCAGGAGCTGATGCGATCCTGCACGGCGGGGCTCGCGGCCTGGGCGGGCTGGCCCCGGATGACCTGGCGTGCCTGACCTCGGCAGCGGCGCGGTTCGCCGGAGTCGCCCTGGTCGGTCTTGGTGACCTGAAGCAACCGCTGCTCGGCCTGGCCGGGGTCGCAGCCACCCACGCATCCACGCTCGGGGCCGATGCGTCGGCTGCGCAGCGCATCGAGTCCAACCTCAGCCACGCGGTTGCAGTGATCCGCCGATTCCGCCCCGAGCCGAAGGATCTCCTGACGGGCGCCGTCCTCCGTGTGGACCGCGAGCCCGGTGTCGGGGCAGGCGCGGGCGTAGGTTTCGGGTTGACGCTGCTTGGGGCAGCAGTCCGGGATGGGGTGTCCGAGGGGCTGGTGCTCGTCGGCGCCGCCGATTCCTTCCGGGGTGTGGACCTGGTCGTCACGGGAACGGCGGTCCTGGGGTGGGAGAGCCTGCGCTCCAGCCCCAGCGCGGCCATCGCGCAGCTGGCGCAGGCGCACGGCATACCGGCGATCGCGGTGTGCGGCAGGGTCGAGGCCGGACGGCGGGAGACCATGGCGGCCGGGTTCTCCGGGACGTATGCCGTCGCGAGCTCCCTCGCGGGGTGGTCGACTTTCGCCGCCCACCCGGCACGAGGTCTGGCGACCCGAGCTGCGGCGGTGGCGCGCACCTGGTCCCCGCCGGACCCCCACCCACCTGCGACGCCACGCAGCTGATCTGCCCGACTAGGGAATCCGCCGCAGACGACGTACATTGGATCGACGCCGCCGGGAACAACCGTCGGCAGCCCACGGTTGACCGCTTTAACGTCGTCTCGTTCACGACTCCGTCACTCCGACCCCGCGAGGAACCCCCACTATGAGCGTCCAGGACCAGACCAGCACCGCGACCCACGGCGTCGTTCTCACCGACGTCGCGGCCACGAAGGTCAAGAGCCTGTTGGCCCAGGAGGGCCGCGACGACCTGCGGCTGCGTATCGGCGTGCAGCCGGGCGGCTGCTCAGGCCTGATCTACCAGCTCTACTTCGACGAGCGCACCCTCGATGGCGACGCAGTGCGCGACTTCGACGGTGTCGAGGTCGTCGTCGACCGGATGAGCGCGCCCTACCTCGAGGGCGCGACGATCGACTTCGCCGACACCATCGAGAAGCAGGGCTTCACCATCGACAACCCCAACGCGGGCAGCTCCTGCGCCTGCGGTGACAGCTTCAGCTGACCGCTCCCGCACACCGCGCGAAGGCCCCCGGACGCATCCGTCCGGGGGCCTTCTCCCGTATGCCGTCTGGTCGCCTCCCGGGGGTCAGCGGGCCCGAGCGGCGTGAGCGGGGGAGGGTTGACCGGTGGCCAGCCGCCAGATCCGAGACCCGAGCACGAAGGCCAGCAGCATGGGCAACAGGATGCTGAGCGGGTTGATCGCGGCCAGGATCTGCAGGTGCTCACCCTTGTGCACCGTGATCTGCGCCCACGGCAGGAAGACCGGATGGCCGGTGACGTCGATGGTGCTGCCGCCCGCAGCGAGGACCCCGTCCGCCCAGGCGGTTGTCATCCCCAACGTGGCGAAGGCGGCGATGGCGAACACCACAATCGCGGCATACGTCCCGACCACCCAGCGCGGGCGGGAGTCCCGATCCGGGGCAGCCGCTGCGGCGAGCGCGCGAACGCTCCCGAGTGAGCGTCGGGCGGCGGGGAAGCCGACAGCGGCTGTCGCGTCGGTGAGGTTGCAGACAAGCTCTGCCCGGAGCTGCTTGCGCCCGCGGCCGGACACACCTTCAACGTCCATCCAGTAGTCGTAGGCGAGCATGGTGCGACGGATGCGGATCCAGTCGAGTGCGGACATATCAAGCCCCTGTCGGTGTCGTGAGGTGGGTCGCGGTGAGATGGGTCGGGATGAGATGGGTCGGGGTGAGCAAGCGGACGCGCTCGACGAGGGCGTCCCAGTCGCGACGGGCGCGGACGAGTTCGGCGCGACCGCTCGGGGTGATCCGGTAGTACTTGCGAGCCGGACCGGTCGCTGATCGCAGCAGGTAGGAGTCCAGGTGCCCGGCGGCCTCCAGGCGGGCTAGCGCGGGATAGACCGTCCCTTCGGCCAGATCGTCGAACCCGATCTCCTGCAGGCGGGTGACGATGCCGTAGCCGTAGCCGTCGCCCTCGTCGAGCAGCTGCAACAAGACCAGCCCGAGCACCCCCTTGAGCATCTGCGGATCGTGCGTTGTCATAGCTATGAGACTATGGGTAGTACCTAGGTATGTCAAGTAATAGGGATTGCTGAGATCCAACCTTTCGACCCACGCCGTCAACCGTCGACTAGCGTTGCGCCATGCGCGTCGCCGTGACGGGATCTATCGCCACTGACCACCTGATGACCTTCGGTGGGAAGTTCGCCGACTCGTTGGTGGTCGAGCAGCTGGACAAGATCTCGTTGTCCTTCCTCGCCGACGACCTGCAGATCCGCCGGGGCGGGATCGCCGCCAACATCGCCTTCGGCATGGCCAACCTCGGCCAGCAGCCCGTGCTGGTGGGGTCGGTCGGCAAGGACTTCGAGGACTATCGCTCCTGGCTGGAGCGGCACGGGGTCGACTGCAACTCGATCCACGTCTCGAGCAAGGCCCACACCGCACGCTTCGTCTGCACGACCGACGTCGACATGGCCCAGATCGCGACGTTCTATCCGGGGGCGATGTCCGAGGCTCGCGGGATCGAGCTCAAGCCGGTGTCCGACCGGGTCGGTGGCATCCAGCTGGTGCTCATCGGACCGAACGACCCGGTGGCGATGCAACGGCATACCGACGAGTGCCGCACCCGCGGCATACCGTTTGCTGCGGACCCCTCCCAGCAGCTGGCCTGGTTGGACGGGCGCGGCATCCGCGACCTCATCGAAGGCGCGGCCTACCTGTTCACCAACGAGTACGAGGCGCACATGATCGCCCAGAAGGCCGGCTGGGACGAGCGCGACCTGGCCGGTGCGGTCGGCGTCCAGGTGACCACCAAGGGCAAGGACGGCGCGACGATCCGGCAGAAGGGCCACGACCCGATCCATGTCGACGTCGTCCCCGGGGTGCAACCGGTCGACCCCACGGGCGTCGGCGATGCCTTCCGGGGCGGCTTCCTCACCGGCCTCGCTCAAGGCCTGGACCACCGGCGGTGCGCTCAGCTGGGGTCGACGCTCGCGGCATACGTCATCGAGACGGTCGGCACCCAGGAATACACGCTGTCCACCGCCGCTTTCGTCGACCGGGTCAGGCTGGCCTACGGTGCCGACGCGGCCGCCGACATCGGGGCGCACGTCCGCTGCCCCAAGCCCTGATCGACCCGTCCCGACCCGCCATGCCGCAAGATCCAGGGCCGTCGCGATACGCCTTCCAGGTGCACCGTGCCGAGCCGGGGGAGGACCTGGTCGGTGCCGGGGCCGATCTCGAACCGGCCACGATCCTCGCGGCATACCGCTCGGGCGTGTTCCCGATGGGGTTGGGGCGCCACGGGGCCGGCCCGATGGGCTGGTGGTCTCCGGATCCTCGTGGAGTGCTCCTCCCTGGCGATCTGCAGGTCAGCCGGTCGTTACGACGGTCGCAGTCGCGCCTCGCGGTGTCGGTCGACACTGCCTTCGACGCGGTGGTCCGAGGCTGTGCCGACCCGGGACGTGAAGGCCGTTGGATCACCACACAGATCGCTCGGGCCTATGCCCGCCTCCACGCTCTGGGCTGGGCCCACTCGGTGGAGGTCTGGTCAGGGGAGAGCCTCGTCGGCGGGCTCTATGGCATCGCGATCGGCGGGCTCTTCGCGGGGGAGTCGATGTTCCATCGGGTCACCGATGCGTCCAAGGTCGCCCTCGTTGCGTTACGGGATCTGCTGACCGCTGACGGGGACCCTCGCCGACTCGTTGACGTCCAGTGGGTCACGCCTCACCTGGCGTCGTTAGGGGCCAGGGAGGTGCCGCGGGCGGCATACCTGGGGATGCTGGCGGATGCGCTGGAGGCGCCGCTTCCGACTGCGTGGCGCTGAGCCCGCAGACCACGTATGCCGTGTGCTCACCTCCGTCGGCCTCCGCCACGACGTCCACCACCTCAAGCAGGGTGAGCCCGCGCATCCGGACGAAGGCGGGGACGTCGGTGCGTGCCGCAGGGTCGGTGGCCAACAGCCGGACGGCGGTGCCGACCGGCTCACGGGCGAGGGCCTGAGCCAACCGCAGGACCGGCAAGGGGCAGCGCAACCCTCGGGCGTCGACGGTGACGGGCGGGGTCATCGGTCGGGTCATCGCCCGGCCACCTGGCCCCGAACCGCTGCGACGGCTGCAGGGAGCGCGGCGATGAGGGCGGCGACGTCGGCGTCGCGGTGCGGGCTGACCGACTCCATCGGAAGGGTGATCCGGATGTTGCCGTGGGTGAGGGCACCCATCGCGGCGAGCACGTGACTGGGCTCGAGGGTGCTCGAGGTGCACGCCGAGCCAGAAGCCACCCCAATGCCCTGCCGATCGAGTTCGGTGACGAGGGTTTCGCCGTCGGCAAGGAGGAACGAGCAGGTGAGCACGTGGGGGAGTCGGTCAGCGGGATCGCCGACGACCTCGGTGTCGATGATCTGCGCGGCTGCGACGCGGAGGCGGTCGATGAGAGCGCGGGCCGTGGCCGCATCGTCGGCCTGGGCGGCTGCGCTTTGCGCCCAGGCTTCCGCCGCGCCGAGCACGAGCGGCAGCACCGGCTCGACGTCGATGCGTCCGCCTTCGAGCTCGGTCGGCGGACCCGGCCGCCGCCATCGGGTGCGGGGTGGCACAACGAGCAGGCCGACGCCGGCCGGTCCGGCGAACGATCTCGCGTCGCCCACGAGCACGTCGTAGTCCGTCGGAGTCGCATCGCGCCCCAGTCCCGCCGTGGCATCCACGAGCAGAGGTATGCCGTGTCGCCGACACTGCTCGTGCGCGGCCCGTAGCGGTTGTCGAGTGCCGACCTCGCCGTTGGCGCTCTGCAAGGCGGCAACGGCAGATCCGGGGAGGGCGAGCGCAGCCGCCCACCGGTCAAGGTCGAGCCGGCCCTGAAGGTCGACGGCGACCTGTCCGAACTGCTGCGGATCGGAGGCCGCTGCGGCGGCGTGGCGCCCGGCCAACAGGATCGTCGAGTGTTCGACGGCCGAGGCGACCAAACGCGAGCCGGTGCGGCGGGCGGCATACGCCAGGCCCTCCAGGCCCGTGCGCAGGGCGGCCGGGCCGCTGGGGGCGAAGCTGAGCGACTCGGGGGCGATGCCTAGGCCTTCGGCGAGCACGGCGCGGGCGTCGTCGAGCAGGCGCCGGGCCTGGCGGCCCTCGGCATGTAGGCGTCGGGGGTCGGCCCAGCCAGCCTCCCACGCGGCGGCCATCGTCTCGCGAGCCGCGGGGTGGACAGGCCCCTGGGCGGCGTCAAGGACGACGCGCGCAGGCCGGCCGGATGAGGGATGCGCCACGTCGTGAGGTTATCGGCACCCCTGCCGTCATCCACGGATTCGACCGCGGTAGGGTGGCCCCACACACGAGCAGACACTCTGTATTCGGAAGGTGCCCGTTGCGCAAGCACGCAGACACCTCCGCACGCGTCACGCGGCGGGGATTGACAGTTGCCGGGCTGGCGGCCTCCGCCACGCTCCTCCTTTCCAGCTGTGCCAATGTCAACAGCAGCGCCTCCAGTGGGTGGCTGCCGGAGGGCAGCGCAGGCCAGCAGGTCACGTCCGAGACAGGGCGGATCACCACCTTGTGGGTTGGCACCTGGATCGCTGGCCTCGCGGTCGGCGTGCTCGTCTGGGGTTTGGCGATCTGGTGCATGATCGCCTACAAGCGCAAGAAGGACGACCCCGAGCTGCCGCCGCAGTTGCGCTACAACGTGCCGATCGAGTTGCTCTACACGGTCGTGCCCGTGCTCATGATCGCCGTGTTGTTCTACTACACGGCGCGTGACGAGGCCGCCCTCATGGACGTGTCGAAGAAGCCCGACTACACGATCAACGTCGTGGCCAAGCAGTGGAGCTGGGACTTCAACTACGTCGACGCCAATGTCTACTCCAGCGGTGTGCACTCCGAGCTCAACCCCAACGGTGGGGTGACCGGCACCCCGCAGCCGGTGCTTTACCTGCCAGTCAACAAGCGGGTCGAGTTCGTCCTCAACGCCCGCGACGTCATCCACTCGTTCTGGGTGCCCGCGTTCCTGGTCAAGTTGGACATGATCCCGGGCAAGACCAACCGGATGCAGGTCACCCCGACCCAGATCGGCGAGTTCCAGGGCAAGTGCGCCGAGTTGTGCGGTGCCTACCACTCCCAGATGCTCTTCAAGGTCAAGATCGTCTCGCAGGCAGACTTCGATGCGGAGATGGCCAAGCTCAAGAGCCTGGGTCAGGAGGGCCAGTTGCCCAATACGCTCAGCCGTGAGCAGATGGACCCCAATGACCTGAAGATGGTTCCGACCCCCACCGGGAGCAAGTGATGACTGCGACGATCTCGCGACCCGAGGCTGACGCCCGGGTGAAGCACCCGCGCCCGCGGCCGGGGCAGACGTTCTACAGCTGGATCACGACGACCGATCACAAGAAGATCGGCAACCTCTACTTCATCACGTCGTTCGTCTTCTTCCTGCTGGCCGGCGCGATGGCGCTCATCATTCGGGCTGAGTTGACCAGCCCGGGTTTGCAGGTCGTCGACAACCCTGAGCAGTTCAACCAGCTGTTCACGATGCACGGCCTGATCATGTTGCTGTTGTTTGCGACGCCTCTGTTCGCTGGCTTCTCCAACGCCCTGGTGCCGTTGCAGATCGGGGCCCCGGACGTTGCGTTCCCGCGGCTGAACATGTTCGCCTACTGGCTCTACGTTCTGGGCGGTCTGGTCGCCGCGCTCGGCTTCCTGACCCCACAAGGCGCCGCGTCGTTCGGCTGGTTCATGTATGTGCCGCTGTCCAACTCGGTCTATAGCCCGGGCCTGGGCACCGACCTTGGTGTCTTCGGCCTGACTCTCACCGGCTTCGGCACCATCCTCGGTTCGGTCAACTTCATCACGACGATCATCTGCATGCGCGCGCCCGGCATGACGATGTTCCGGATGCCGGTCTTCACGTGGACCGTCCTGGTGACCTCACTGCTGGCCCTCATCATCTTCCCGGTCCTGGCCGCTGCCCTATTCGGCCTCGGTGGTGACCGTCGCTTTGGGATGCACATCTTCGATGTCGAGGCCGGCGGTGCGATGCTCTGGCAGCACCTGTTCTGGTTCTTCGGCCACCCGGAGGTCTACGTCCTGGCGTTGCCGTTCTTCGGCGTGATCAGTGAGATCTTCCCGGTGATGTCTCGTCGGCCGATCTTCGGCTACAAGACCCTCATCTTTGCCACCGTCGCGATCGCTGGGCTGTCCGTCGCGGTCTGGGCCCACCACCTCTACGTGACCGGCCAGATCCTGCTGCCGTTCTTCGCGATCATGACGATGCTCATCGCGGTGCCGACCGGTGTGAAGTTCTTCAACTGGATCGGCACGATGTGGGGCGGGTCGCTGACCTTCCACACGCCGCTCATCTGGGCGCTGGGCTTCCTGACCACGTTCCTGTTCGGTGGCATCACCGGCATCATGATGGCCAGCCCGGCGATCGACTTCCACATCTCCGACACCTACTTCATCGTCGCGCACTTCCACTACACGATCTTCGGCACCGTGGTGTTCGCGATGTTCGCCGGTTACTACTTCTGGTGGCCCAAGCTCACCGGTCGCATGCTTGACGAGCGGCTGGGCAAGATCCACTTCTGGATGCTGTTCATCGGCTTCCACCTGACCTTCCTCGTCCAGCACCTGCTGGGCATCCAGGGGATGGCGCGTCGCTACGCGGACTACCTGGTCGAGGAAGGCTTCCAGACCGGCAACGTCATCTCGACGATCGGCTCCGTGCTCCTGGGCGCGTCCATGCTGCCGTTCCTCTACAACGTCTGGAAGACGTGGCGGACAGCACCGCTGGTCACCGTCGATGACCCGTGGGGCTACGGCAACTCGCTGGAGTGGGCCACCTCGTGCCCGCCGCCGCGGCACAACTTCAATAGCCTGCCCCGGATCCGCTCCGAGCGCCCCGCCTTCGATCTGCACCACCCGCAGGCGGCTCCGCCGAGCGGCCCGGCGCCCGACCCGTCGACCTTGCAGAAGGTCATGGGCGCCGCCGAGATCGGCGTGACCGAGTCTGACAAGAACAAGGAGTGACGGCATGAAGGCCATGTGGCGGATCTTCTTGATCCTCATGATCTTTTTCTTGGGCACGATTCCCTTCTACGCCGCGTGGCAGCAGAAGGACTACGGTTCCGTTCCGGAGATCGCTGGCCCAATCGCTCTGCTCATGACGGCGTTGATGATGGCGCTGGCTGGCTGGTACCTCTGGGTCACCAATCGCAAGTTCGATCAGTTGCCCGACGACAACCCCGACGGCGAAATCTCGGACATCGAAGGCGACTACGGCTTCTTCACGCCGAGTTCCTGGTGGCCTCTTGCGCTTGGCTTCTCCTCTGCGTTGGCCTTCGCAGGTCTGGCGGTCGGCTGGTGGCTGTTCATGATCGCCTTCGCCATCGGGTGCGTCGCTCTGGTCGGTTGGACGTTCGAGCACTTCAAGGGCGAGCACGCCAACTGAGCCACCCGGCATACGCGAAAGGGGCCGGTCCGCACCTGCGGACCGGCCCCTTCAGGTATGCCGCTTGGTCAGCGACCCCGCTTCAGCCCCAGCCGAGCTCGTGCAGACGCTCGTCATCGATCCCGAAGTGGTGAGCGACCTCGTGGACCACGGTCACTGCGATCTCGTCGAGCAGTTCGTCGCGGGTGGCGCACATCCGCTCCAGGGGGCCTTGGAACAAGGTGATCCGGTCGGGCAGGTTGCCGCCCCAATCCTGGCCCCAGTCGGTCAGGGGAACCCCGTCATAGACCCCGAGGAGCTCTTCCTCCCCCTCGGGCGGCTCGGCTTCCACCAGGATGGCGACGTTCGACATCGCGTCGCGGAACTGGGCGGGGATGAGCTCCAACGCCTCTTCGACGGCGGCATCGAACTCCTCGGGGGTGAGCCGAAATCTGCGCGCAGCCACGCCCTGAGCCTGCCATAGTGGGCCGGTGAGTCCGTTGTTGCCGCCGACCGTCCGTCCCGGCGACCGGGTGGCCGTGCTGTCGCCCTCGTGGTGTGCACCGGCGGCCTACCCAGCGCTCCACGAGCAGGCCATGCGGCGGATCCGCGAGCTCTTGGAGCTCGAACCGGTGGAGTTCCCGACGACGAGGCGGCAGGGCACCCCCCGCGAACGGGCCGCAGACCTGATGGCGGCGTTCGCCGATCCGAGCATCCGGGCGATCTTTGCCACGATCGGAGGGGACGATCAGCTCACGGTTGTGCCTCACCTCGATCCGGCCGTCGCGCGCGCCGACCCCAAACCCTTCTTCGGCTATAGCGACAACACCAACCTGCTCAACTGGTTGTGGTGTCACGGCATCGCGTCGTGGCATGGCGGGTCGACCCAGGTCCACCTCGGGCCCGGCCCGGCGGTCGACGCCGAACACCTCACCAGCCTGCGCGCTGCCCTATTCGGTGGCGGCGACATGGTCGTTTCGCCAGCTCCGCGGACCGGCGACTTCGGTCTGCCCTGGACTGACCCGCGCAGCCTCGATACCCACGCCGAGCGGCGTGATCCCCGGACAGGCTACGGATGGCACGGTCCGGCGCACGTCGTCACCGGACCGACCTGGGGAGGCAACCTGGAGGTTCTCCAGTGGATCCTGGCGGTCGGCCACGATGTGCGCGAGGCCGCAGCATACGCCGGGTGTGTGCTGTTGTTGGAGACCTCGGAGGAACACCCGTCTCCGGTCGAGGTCCTTCGGATGCTGCGGGTGCTGGGGGAGCGCGGTCTCCTCGGACAGGCGGCCGCCGTCGTCTTCGCACGACCAGTCGCGAGTGACTTCGAGGACGACCCCGGAGCGGGCGGCCGGGCAGCCCACCGCGACGCCGTCGCCGAGCAGGTGCTTCGGGCCATGGGGGAGTATGCCGCGGGCATCCCGATCGTTCTCGACGTCGATTTTGGGCACACCTACCCGCAGTGGGTGCTGCCCTACGGCGGGGAGGTGACGGTGGACGGCATACGGCAGCGTCTGGTGGCCCACTACGGGGCAGCACGGCCGTTGGGGGTGTCCGAGTGCGGCTGACGGTCCGCGTGCGCCCAGGGGCGTCCAGGACGCGCGTGGGAGGCTGCTACGGGGAGCCGGAGGAGGCGGTCCTGGTCGTGGCGGTGGCGGCCCGTGCGGTCGACGGAGCCGCCACCGCGGCCGTACTGGCGGCGGTGGCGTCCGCGTTCGAAGTGCGTCCGCGTGAGGTGACTCTGGTCAGCGGGGCGACCAGCCGTACCAAGGTGCTGGAGCTGTCCATCGACGAGGTTTCTGGTCGGGCGAGACTGGATCACTTGTTAGGCGGGTGAACCCTGACACGGCGAAGGGCTCCCGGGACGAACCCGGGAGCCCTTCGGCGTGAACCGACCGATCGGTCAGTGGGGGTGCTTGTCGTGCTTGATCGCGGCGTGACCGGACCCGCCGGGGATGGCCTCGTGCTCGCCATGGTGGTGGGCGGCCGCGAGCTCCGCGGGCGTGACCGGCTCGACCCTGGTCTTGAAGAAGAAGTTCGACCAGGCAACCCGACGGCGCGCCTTTTTGGCGTCCTTGGACGACACGCCGTTGAGGTCAGTCGCCGACGGAAGGGCCAGGGGAGCCGGCGACTCGAACGCGACGAGCTTGTAGCGGTCGAACTCGTCCAGATCCTCGTGCCGCTCGAAGAACTTGCCCTCGGCGGTGCGGACAATCGTGCCGGACTCGCGCCCGTGCAGGACCTTCTCACGGTCGTGACGTTGCAGCGACAGGCAGATCCGCCGGGTCACCCAGAAGACGATCACCGGGACCACGAACACCAGCAGTCGGAAGAGGTTAGTGACGTCGTTGATCGACAGCTGCAAGCGGATTGCCATGATGTCGTTGCCGGCGGCGAACATCAGGACGACATAGAACGAGAACGCGGCCATGCCGATTGCGGTGCGAGTCGGGGCATTGCGCGGGCGGTCGAGCAGGTGGTGCTCACGCTTGTCGCCAGTGACCCAGGCTTCGATCCACGGGTAGACACCCGCCGCGGTGTACATCAACGGGATGAGCGCCACGGCGCCGAGGAAGACGTTCATGCTCCAGGTGAAGCCAAACAACTCGAACTCGAGGAACCCTGGCAGCAACCGCAGAGCGCCGTCGGCAAAGCCCATGTACCAGTCGGGTTGCGACCCAGCGGTCACCGGAGACGGGTCATAGGGGCCGTAAGCCCAGATCGGGTTGATCGTGACCAGCGCGGAGATGAGGGCCAGGACCCCGAACACCATGAAGAAGAAGCCACCGGCCTTGGCGGTGTAGACCGGCATCAGCGGGAAGCCGACGACGTTCTCGTTGGTGCGGCCGGGGCCGGGGAACTGGGTGTGCTTGTGGACCATGACCAGGACTATGTGCGCGGTGAACAAGCCGATCAGCACGGCCGGCAGCAGGAGCACGTGGACCGAGTAGAGCCGCGGGATGATCGCCTCGCCCGGGAAGGTGCCGCCGAACAGCAGGTAGGAAATGTAGGAGCCCACCAACGGGATCGACCTGATGAAGCCTTCAGCGGCCCGGATGCCAGTGCCGGAGAGCAGGTCGTCGGGCAGCGAGTAGCCAGCGAAGCCTTCGACGATGGCGAGCATCGACAGGATCGAGCCGATGACCCAGTTGAGCTCGCGCGGCTTGCGGAACGCCCCCGTGAGGAAGACGCGCAGCATGTGCACCGTGATCGCAACGCAGAACATGAGGGCGGCCCAGTGGTGGATCTGCCGGATGAGCAGACCGCCACGCACGTCGAAGGAGATCCCCAGCGTCGAGGAGTAGGCCTCGGACATGATGACGCCCTGCAGCGGGACGTAGGACCCGTTGTAGGGGATCTGCCCGGCGCTCGGGACGAACCAGAAGGACAAGAAGACACCGGTGAGCAGGCAGATGATCATCGAGTACATCGCCACTTCACCGAGCATGAAGCTCCAGTGATCGGGGAAGACCTTCTTCATCATGTATGCCGCGCCCTTGGCAATGCCGGTGCGCTCGTCCACCCAGATGGCGGCGGCGCCGGCCTTGCTGCCGGTGGCGCTCGTGACCTTGGCGTCGTCGGCGCGCAGGTCTGCAGCGGTGCGCGCGGAGGCGGTGGTGCTCACTTGAGGCGCTCCCAGTAGCTCGGGCCGACAGGCTCGGCGAAGCCCTGCGGGGCGACGAGGTAGCCCTCGTCGTCCACGGTGATCTTCAGTTGCGGCAGCGGACGCTTGGCGGGGCCAAAGATCACCTCGCAGTCACGGGTGACGTCGAAGGTCGACTGGTGGCACGGGCAGAGCAGGTGGTGGGTCTGCTGCTCGTAAAGGCCGACCGGGCACCCGACGTGGGTGCAGATCTTGGAGTAGGCGACGATGCCCTGGAAGCCCCAGTCGCGAGCCTTGCGCCCGAGCGCGTCGTCCTTGAACTCCGACGGGTTGAGCCGCATGAGCAGGACGGCGGCCTTGGCCTTGGCCTCGAGCACCCCGTGCCATTCGGAGTGGCCGGCCTTGACGTTGTGCTCGCGAAGCTCTTTGAGCGTCTCGGGCATGACGTGGAAGACCGACCCGATGGTGACGTCGGATGCCTTGATGGGGGTGAGCTCGGGGTCACGGACCAGCCGGATCGGCTTGCCGCCCGCCTTGACATCCCAGATCGTCTGCTTGAGCTCTTCGAGCGCCTTGGTCGGGTTGCCCATCGAGCCGGCCAGCTGGACTCCCAGCGGAATCGCGAACAGGCCAAGGGCCGCTCCAGCGGTCGCCTTGATGAGGGGACGCCGGGCCAACTGTGCCGACTCGGCGCCGTCGGCCAGGGCCGCGACCACCTTGTCGCGGGACTCGTCGGAGGACCGGATCGCGTGACGCTCCTCGACCACTTCTTCGTCGGACATGAGGGTCTTCGCCCAGTGGACGGCCCCAAAACCGATGCCGAGCAACGAGATCCCGAGCGTGACGCCGAGCATGACGTTGAGCAGGTTGGTCAGCCCGACGAACGGCAGGAAGACCGAGGTTGTCCGGTCGATCGCGAAGTAACTGACGATGAAGCCCAGCGTGCCGAGGATCGACAAGGTGAACAGGACCGCGACCTGGCGCTCGGCGCGCTTGGCCGCCTTGGGGTCGTCGTCGGCAGCGCGGTGGACGTGGGGCGGTAGCCCCGGGTTCTCGAACACGGCGGGCAGACCGCCGGTGCCCACGTGGTGCCCCTCGTCGAGGCTGACGGTGCCGGCGCCGCTCGCCGACCCGCTGGTGGGGGTGACCTGGTCACTCATGAGGTCATCGATCCTGTCGTCGTGGGGTGAGGCGGGAGGTCACGCGGCCTTCTGGCCGAGCCAGAAGGCGCAGGCGATCATGAGCAGGAGCCCAAAGATCCAGATGAACATGCCTTCGGAGACCGGGCCGAGATTGCCCAGGTTCATGCCGCCGACGTTTGGCTCGCTCTGGGTCATCTTCAGGTAGGCGATGACGGAGGCCTTCGCCTCGGGAGTGAGGTTGGTGTCGTTGAAGACGGGCATCGACTGCGGTCCGGTGAGCATCGCCTCATAGATGTATTTGCCCTCCACTCCATACAGGGAAGGTGCGTACTTGCCGCGAGTCAGCGCGCCACCGGAGCCGGCGAAGTTGTGGCACATCGCGCAGTTGACTCGGTAGATCTCCCCACCGAGGGCGACGTTGCCGCCTTCGCCGGTCGTCTCCTTACCTTCGGGGATCGCCGGGCCGGGGGCCAGCGACGCGACGTAGGCGGCGATCGCGGCGATCTCTTCCTCGGTGTACTTGACCTTGTCGATCCGGGGCGCTTGGACGTTCGGTCCGGCGAGCGGCATACGACCGGTGCCCATCTGGAAGTCCACGGATGCCGCACCGACCCCCATCAGGGTGGGCCCTGACTTGGTGCCTTCGGCGTTGAGCCCGTGGCAGGTCGCGCAGTTGGCGAGGAAGAGCTGCTTGCCCAGCGCCACGTCGTCGGCGGTCGAGACGGCGGCCTGCGCGGATTTCGGGGCGAGCAGCGAGTATGCCGTCCCGACCAGGGCCAGCCCGAGGAACAGCAGGATGGCGATGGCGGCGGGGTGGCGGCGACGTGCGGCCAAGGCGTTCACGATGTGGTCCTGTCGTGGATTCTCGTGGGGCGGGGGTGGTCGAGGCTCACTTGAGCAGGTAGATCACGGCGAACAGCGCGATCCACACGACATCGACGAAGTGCCAGTAGTAAGAGGTCACGACCGCGCCGACCGCCTGGGTGTGGGTGTAGCGGCGGGTCGTGAAGGTGCGCCCGATGATGAGCAGGAAGGCGATGAGACCGCCGGTCACGTGCAGACCGTGGAAACCGGTCGCCATGTAGAACACCGAGCCGTAGCGGTCGGAGGAGAGCGTGACGTTCTCCGAGACGAGCTTGGCGTATTCAAGGACCTGGCCGGCAATGAAGGTCGCGCCGAAGAGGTACGTCACGACGTACCACTCGCGCATGCCCCACTTGCCGATCTCGGTGAGCTTGCCGGTCCGGGCCGCCTGGCCGCGCTCGGCCTTCATCACGCCGATCTGACACCAGACCGAGGAGATGACCAGGATCGCGGTGTTGATGGACGCGAAGGTGATGTTGAGCTTCGCCGTCTGCTCCGCCCAGAGCGGGGCCGAGACCGACCGCAACTGGAAGTAGATCGCGAAGAGCCCCGCGAAGAACATGAGTTCGGAGGAGAGCCAGACCATGGTCCCGACCTGGACCATGTTCGGTCGGGTCGCGGGGCCGTGCCCGGTGCTCACTGGGTGCGCTGGAATCGCCGATGCTGTCGCCACGCGCGCCATTATGGCGTGCCGGGTGTCGGCATGTGTGACCGACCCCCCGGTTAATCGTCAAACGGCCTCGGATCGTGCTCAACGGGGCCCATGAGGTTGGTCACCTCAGGCGGTTGTCGCCTCCGTCGGGCGTATGCCGTCCGCTCACCGATGGTGACCGCCACGGCGCCGATCCGGGCCCGGGACGGGTATGAGGGACCGCGCGGGCGCGGCATACGGGCGACTAGCATGAGCGGCATGACCGCATCGCAGGCGCCTTCGGCGGCTCCGGCCGCTTCCGCATCCGTCCGACAGATCTCCGTGTTGCTCTATAGCGACGACGTGACGGTCCGCGACGCGGTGCGCCTGGCCGTCGGGCGCCGACCCGCGAAGGACATCGAGGTGACCTCGTGGTTGGAATGCGCCACCCAGGCGGCGGTCGTCGAGGCGGTCGATACGCGACGGTTCGACGTGCTCATCCTCGATGGGGAGGCAGCCCCGATGGGTGGCATGGGGCTGTGCCGACAGTTGAAGAACGAAATCTTCGAATGCCCCCCGACCCTGGTGCTCACCGGCCGAGTCCAGGACGGCTGGCTGGCTGCCTGGTCACAGGCTGACGCGGTCGTGCCGCACCCGCTTGACCCGGTGGCTCTGGCCAAGGCAGTTGCCCACCTGGGTGTGGCCGGTTCCCCGGCCGCCCACTGACCCCGGGCCGACGATGAACCAGGAGGCTGGGATCCAGTCCTGGCCGGAGGTCTATTCGCGACTGCTGCAACGCGGCCACCTGTCCCGGCAGGACTGCGCGTGGGCGATGAGCGAGATCATGCGCGGACAGGCCACCTCGGCCCAGATCGCTGGGTTCCTCATGGCGCTGCACGCCAAGGGCGAGACCGTCGAGGAGATGCGGGGTCTGGCCGACGAGATGCTCGCCCACGCGACCCGCATCCAGGCCCCCGAGCCGAGCCTGGACGTCGTGGGCACAGGCGGCGACCGGGCGCACACCGTCAACATCTCGACGATGGCCGCGATGGTGTGTGCCGCGGCCGGGGTGACGGTCGTCAAGCACGGCAACCGCGCGGCGTCGTCCAAGTCTGGCTCGGCCGACGTGCTCGAAGCGCTCGGCATCGACCTGTCGTTGCCCGCGTCTCGGGTGGGAGAGCTGGTGGGCGAGGTCGGCATCACCTTCTGTTTCGCTCAGCAGTTCCATCCCTCGATGCGCCACGCGGCGGGGACCAGGCGGGAGATCGGCGTCCCGACGGCGTTCAACTTCCTCGGGCCACTCACCAACCCCGGACAACCGACGTATGCCGCCGTGGGGTGCGCCGACGCCCGGATGGCCCCAATCCTCGCCGGTGTCTTTGCCGGACGGGGTCGGGACGCGGCAGTGTTCAGGGGCGATGACGGTCTGGATGAGCTCACCTTGGCGACGACCTCGACGATCTGGTGGGTGCGCAACGGCGATGTTGTCGAACACCAACTCGATCCACAGCGACTAGGTTTGGCGTTGGCTCCGACCGAGGCGCTGCGAGGCGGGGACGCGGCATACAACGCGCAGGTGGTGCGTGACGTGTTCGCCGGGGCGACGGGTCCCGTGCGAGACGCGGTGGTCCTCAACGCCGGGGCCGCGTTGGCCGTGGCCACTGCGGACGACTCCGGGCGCACCCATGCTGCCGTGCATGCGGATGTGCGGGCCGGGATGGAGCGGGCCGCTGCTGCGCTCGACTCCGGGGCCGCCTCGGATCTGGTCGAGCGCTGGGTGGCGGCGACTCGGGCCTAGCCGCCGAGATTGACCTTGGCTGCAGGACACGCCGGGCTGACTGGTCGCAACGTCAATCTCGGCGCGGGCCGGGGGGCAAAGAAGGACCGGTGGGCACAGAAAACCCCGAATCTGATGGTCAATCCAGGCCGAGGCTGAACGCTGCTTCGAGGTCGTGCTTGCTGTAGGTGCGGAAGGCGATGTGGGTGCTCGTCGCCGCGACGCCCTGAACCTTGGATAGCCGGTCGGCGATGACATCGGCCAGTTGTTCGTGCTCGCGGACCCGGACCATGGCCACCAGATCGGCGTCTCCGGTCACGGAGTAGACCTCCGTCACCCCGTCGAGGGCGGCGATGTCCTGGGCAACCTCAGGGATGCGGGCGGTGTCGCAGGTGACGAGAACGATGGCGGTGATCACGAGCCCCAGCGTAGCCGCGGTCCAGACCGAACGCGTCGACGATGGTCGCAGCGACCGCCAGGGTGCGCCGCGCCGTCGGGCCGCCATCGGTCAGGCGCCGCGCCGCAACTCTCCGAGGGTGGCCTTGGCGGCTCCCGCGCCACCGACCGGGCAGGTCCACTCACCATCGAGGTCGACGATCCGCACCCCGGGACTCTCCAGCCACCGCAGCACGAGCTCGGTCTCCTCCGCGTATGCCGCCGGGGCCGGTCCCAAGGGAGCCGGCACCGCTTCTGCGGTTGCCCGAAGACTCTCGACGTAGACCATGGGATCAGCGCCTCGGGGGGCCAGGCTGGTCCCGGCGAGTCGGCCGTGGCGCACGCAGACCAGCTCCCAAGCGCCGGACTCGGTGCGCTTGGCCGCCACCAGCTCCGGGCTCGCCGCCAGCGGGGCCAAGCGTTGGGCTCGGGCGGCGCCGCGCACCAGGTGGCCGAGTCGATCCCGCAATGATCCGGCATCCTCGAACCGCTCCTGGCTAGCCAAGGCCCTCATCCGCTCGCACAGGGCATCGACCAGGGCCCGGCCATCACCGACCAGCAACGCTGCCGCGGTCTGGACGTGCACGGCATAGTCCGCCTGGGTCTGGCGGCCCTCGCAGGGGGCGCCGCAACGGCCCATCTCGGCGAGCACGCAGGCCGACCCGGACCCCTTGGTGGACAGGCGCGTGGTGCACTGCCGCAGTGGCAGGACGTCGTGAACGGCGGCGACCGCTGCCTCAGCGGCAGCACGGGAGCTGAACGGCCCGGCATACCGGGCGCCGGACGCCTGGTCGTCGCGGACTTCGCGGACGATCGACAGGCGCGGGTAGGCCTCGGCGGTCAGCTTGACCCACAGCGCTCGCTCGGGACGGGTCGAGCGGCGGTTGTAGCGCGGTTTGTGCTCGGCGATGAGGCGCAACTCGCGGACCTGGGCCTCGAGGGTGGTCTGACAGACGATCGGCTGGATCGACGTCGCGATGCCCACCATCTCGGCCATCCGGGTGCGTTGCTCGGCGGCGGTGAAGTAGCTGCGCGCCCGAACTCGGATGTTGCGTGATGTCCCGACGTAGAGCGGGCGCCCCTTGGCATCTTTGAAGACATACACTCCGGGGGCCGTGGGCAGGTCATCAGCGAGAAACCTCTTGCGCCGCTGGGCCATCGTGACCCGCGAGTTGTAGCTGGCCAGCTCCTCAAGCGTGTGGACGCCGAGGTTGCCGACCCGGCCGAGCAGCGCATGGAGCACATCGACGGTGGCCCGGGCATCATGCAGGGCTCGATGGTCGGGGGTCGTGTCGGCGCCAAAGAGGGCAGCCAGGGAGCCCAGCCGACGGTTGGGCGCCTCGTCGTTGCCGACGAGCTGGCGAGCCAAGGTCACCGTGTCGACGACCCGGAACCCCGGCCACGGATGTCCCAGCGACGCGGCGGCCGCCTTGAGGAAGGTGATGTCGAAGCCGGCGTTGTGGGCGACCAGGACGCTTCCGCGGGCGAACTCAAGGAACGCAGGCAGCACCGTGTCGATCCGCGGCGCCTGGGCGACCATGCTGTCGGAGATGCCGGTGAGCACCTGGATGAACGCCGGGATAGAGGACCCGGGGTTGACCAGGGTCTGGAACTCGCCGAGCACCTCGCCGCCGCGCACCTTGACCGCGCCGACCTCGGTGATCGCGCACTCGTGGGCGCTGCCGCCTGTGGTCTCCAGGTCGACGACGACGAAGGTGACCTCCCGCAGAGGGGTCCCCAGGTCATCGAGGGTGGCCTGGACCGCACGCATGTCTCTGACGTTAGGTCCAGGGTCTGACAGTCCTGCGCAGGCGCGCGCGGCGGAGGGGTTGTCAGACCCCTGTCGTAGCGTCGGAGACGACCCGGATGGGGCCTCGACGAGCGTGGCCCACCGATCCGAGAAGGAGCCGAACGAATGATCGTCACGTGCGACACCTGCCCCGTGCGGGGGCTGCGGTGCGATGACTGTGTGGTGACGGTCCTCGCCACCCTCGCGGTGGGACCACCCGGTGGGCGTCCCCTCGACATGGCCGAGCGGCGCGCGGTCGGCCTCTTCGTCGCCGCCGGCTTGGTCGACGGAGGGTATGCCGCGTCCCTCACCGCCGTGGTCCACCCCCCAACGGCCGGTCAGGCGGTGGGCTGACCGACCCCCCGGCGCGGCCAACGCGGTGATGCCGACCGAGGTCTGATCGACGCCAGACCAGCGCGCCCTACCATCGGGCCCATGAGGGCACTCGGACGACGCGGACCACGCGGACGACGTGGGCTTCGGGGCGAGGTTGCGCGGCCGCGTCTGCGACACCGTTCCCCCATTCTCCCCGCCGTGGCCGTCCTCCTGGCGCTCGTCGGCTGTTCGGCCGGATCGGGTGATCCTGCTCCGGGTGGCATCGCGACATCGCCCTCCGGTATGCCGTCCGCCTCGGGGGCAGCTTCGGCCAGGTCGCCGCAGAGCGGGCTCGACCACGAGGTCAGCGCCATGGCGGCGCTCAACGAGTTGCTGGCCACCCGCGTGAGCGCGTTGGCGGCGCACGACGCCGCCGCTTGGACGGCCACCATCGCCGACCCGGCCGGGACGGCGGGGGTTGCCGAGCTCGCGGCATACCGGGGCTTGGTGGCCCTCGGGGTGCGGGATCTGGTGGTGGGTGACGGGCCCCCGGGGCCGGGTCAGGCCGGTGGGACGTCCGGGTCAGCCTCTGCCGGCCTCTCAGACAGCTGGACAGGTTCGGTGCGGTTGGGCTACACCATCCCGGGGTTCGACCGGGGGACACGGTGGGTGTCCCGAACGGTCACCTTGGCCCGGGCGGACGGCAGGTGGCGGATCCAGAGCTGGCGTGGACCGGCCGATCGGTGGGAGCCCTTCGACCTGCCCGACCTGCAGGTCGTCCGCACGGAGCGCTCGCTCGTGGCGGGGCCGGTGAGCCTCGATGCCCTGCGGGCCAGGCTCGCCGACGTGGAACTCGGCCAGGATCAGGTGGCCGCAGTCCTAGGCCGGTGGGTCCCGGCCGTGGTCATCGTCTCCGCCACGACGGAGCAATCGGGACGACTGTTGGGGGCTGCTGTGGCCCCGTCCCTCTCTGCCGGTCCCGGTCAAGCGGTCAGCGACGGCCAGCTGGCAGCGACCACCCACGGGGACCGCGCCCCCGCGTCCCCCGCCCTGGCCGATCGAGTGATCCTTGATCCGGTCGGCTTGGCCCAGCTCACCGCGGCCGGGCGTCGGGTGGTCCTCACCCACGAGTTGACCCACGTGGCGGTGCGGGCGAGCACCCTTCACGACGTGCCGTTGTGGCTCTCGGAGGGCTTTGCCGAATGGGTCGCTTTCCGGGCTGAGCGGTTGGACCCACGCGTGGTCGCTGCACGCCTGTTGGATCGAGTGCGAAGCTCGGGAGCGCCGACAAGCCTTCCCTCCCCAGCAGACTTCGCCGGGGCAACCGGTGACCCGGCGACGGCATACCAGGCATCCTGGCTGGCGGCAGCACGCATCGCTGCTGACGCGGGGGAGAGCGGGCTGGTCAGGATCGTTCACCTTATGGGCGGCGTCGTCGGCGAGGTGCCCTCCTCGGCTCCGCCGGTGGCGCTGGACCGGGCCTTGCGGATCGTCCTCGGCTCGGGCGAGGACCAGTTGGTCGCGGACTGGCGCGGTGACCTCAACCGGCTGGCTGGCGCGGGTTGACAGCGTCGACAGCGGGGCGCGAACCGACCGCTGCTCGGGTGCGGGAGACCCCGGTGGTCCAGACCGCGATAACCTACTAACCATGGCCGATCGCACCGAGTCTTCCATCCACGTGGACGCAAAGCCCGGGGTCGTCCTTGACGTCATCGCGGACTTCGAGGCCTACCCGGAGTGGGCCGCCGAGGTGAAGCGGGTCTCCGTGTTGTCCGAGGAAGGCGACGGCTGGGCGGACCGGGTCGAATACACCCTCGATGCCGGCGTCCTCAAAGACACCTACACGCTGGACTACGAGTGGGACATTGCCGACGACGGCACCGGTGTCGTGTCGTGGAGCCTGGTCCGGGCCATGGTTCTCAAGGCGATGAACGGCTCTTACACGATCGCCCGGGACAAGGGCGGGTCCAAGGTGACCTACCGGCTCGCGGTCGACCTCAACATCCCCATGCTGGGGATGCTCAAGCGCAAGGCCGAGCAGCAGATCGTCGACACGGCGCTCAGGGAGCTCAAGAAGCGCGCTGAAGGCTGACGATGACGGTCGAGGGGAGCGACCGGGTGGGGTCGGTCGCGGAGGAAGCCGCGCGCCTGCTGGGGGTTTTCGCCGCAGGTATGCCGGACGCGCACCTCCTCGCCGCCGGTTCACGGGTGGCGGGTGCGCCCGTGGACGCCCACGTCTGTCCGGAGTGCGGGCACGACCCGCACGCTGCGTCCGCGACCCCCGATTCGGTATGCCGCATCTGCCCGATCTGCCGGGTGCTCACTGTGGTCAAGGCGATCAGTCCCGAGACCTTGGAGAAGATCGCCGATGTTGTCGATCTCCTGAGCGACGGCCTGCGGGGGTTTGCGGCCAGCCGTCGGTCTGAGGCCCCTGGAACGCAGGCTCGAACCATGCCCACCCCCAGTGAGTCCTCTCAGGAGTGAGCGTGAGCGTGCGCGCGGCATACACCATCGGGATCGACATCGGCGGGACCAAAGTGGCAGGGGGTGTTGTCGACGCCGACGGCACGATCCACGCCCGAGCCCGCGCCGACACCCCGCACCGGTCAACCTCCCCTGAGGTCGTCGAGAACACCATCGTCGGCGTTGTCGAAGACCTCGTGGCCCAGGTCGGTCAAGGGCAGGTGAGTGCCGTCGGGATCGGAGCAGCCGGGTTCGTCGGCGCCGACCGGGCCACCGTGGTGTTCGCACCGCACCTGTCCTGGCGGCAGGAGCCCTTGCGGGATGCGCTGTTCGGCCGGATCGGCCTGCCCATCACTGTCGACAACGACGCCAACGCCTCAAGCTGGGCCGAGTGGCGTTTCGGTGCCGGTCGTGGGGAGAGCCACCTGGTCATGGTCAACCTCGGCACCGGCATCGGCGGCGGCATCGTGCTCGGTGGCCGTGTGGAGCGCGGGCGGTTCGGGATCGCGGGCGAGTTCGGACACATGCAGGTCGTGGCTGACGGGTTGCGTTGCGAGTGCGGCAACCGAGGCTGTTGGGAGCAGTACTCCAGCGGTAACGCCTTGGTGCGTGAGGCCCGCACGCTCATCGCCGCCAACTCTCCGGTCGCCGACGACCTGCGGGCCAGGGTCGGGGGCGACCCAACACGGCTGACCGGGCCCCTGGTCACTGAGGCCGCCCAGGCGGGCGACCGGACCGCCATTGAGCTGCTCGCCGACGTCGGCCGGTGGCTTGGTGTCGGGATCGCCAACCTGGCCGCGGCCTTCGACCCTGGGGTCTTTGTCATCGGCGGGGGAGTGAGTGCCGCCGGGGAGTTGTTGCTCGGCCCAGCCCGGGAGACCTACCGTCGGCAGCTCACCGGGCGGGGCTATCGACCCGAGGCCCGCATCGTGGCCGCCGAACTGGGCAATGATGCCGGTGTTATCGGCGCGGCCGACCTGGCGCGGATCGAGGCGAGCCCGTCGCGCAGCGAGCCAGTCTCAATCGACTCCGAATCGCAGAGAGCGGCGTCTCTGACTGCGGAGTCGACGGTCGATCCTGGCGCGGGGCGGTCGGTCGGGTCGGGCCGGTGGTGGCGGCGACGGCATACCTGATGAACTGGCCGGACCACCGCGGCGGGTGACCCGTCGAGGTCAGAGTCGAGCGCCGTTGTCGTCGGGGTCGCGCTCCCCGGAACCTCGCAGCACCATGAGGCCGAAACCGGCGACGGTGAGCGCGATGCCGAACAACACCCACCACCCCGGGTCGGGGTTGTTGGAGAACACGGCAGCCCACATGATGAGCACCGGCCCCAAGGTCAGGCCCGCGACGGCCAGCCAGTAGGTCGCGTCGTGGGCCGGCGGCAGGTCCGGGGGCGGCGGCTCGAAATGGTCGTCAATGTCCGGTGGCGGGGCGTACCCACGCCACCCAAACAGAGATTCATCCTCATCGTCATGGGTCTTCGGTGGTGTCGACGGTGCGGACGGCTGGGTGGTGACCGTCTCGATGGTGACGGTCTCGATGGTGTCCGTCTCGATGGTGACCGGCTCGTCCTCCCAGTGGGCGATGATGGAGGCGAACTGGAGGTCGATGTCGACGGCCGGGGGATCCGCCACGACCGTGGGGTCCGCGTCCGCAGGAGTCGATCCGTCCCGTGGACCGTCCGGGTCCTCGGATTCGCGGGCGGCCTCGTCGTTCACGCTCCTAGTATCGGCCCACGCCGCCCGGCCATCGTCCAGCCGACCGGCCCGGCCGACACGAGCGTCTGAGGTCACTCGTGCTCTAGAGTGCTCCAGGTCACAGAGAAGGGCTGCCGCGGTGTTCTACTGGTTCCTCAAGACGGTCGTGCTGGGCCCGATCCTCAAGCTGCTGTTCCGGCCGTGGGTCGAAGGTGCCGAGCACGTGCCTGCGCACGGGGCAGCGATCCTTGCGAGCAACCACCTGTCCTTCTCGGACTCGATCTTCCTGCCCATCGTGTTGTCCCGGCGGATCACCTTCCCGGCGAAGATGGAGTACTTCACCGGCTCGGGTGTGAAGGGCCGATTGACGGCGTGGTTCTTCAAGGGTGTCGGGCAGATCCCCATCGACCGTTCCGGTGGACGAGCGAGCGAAGCGGCGATCAGTTCCGGCCTCAAGGTCTTGCGCAAGGACGAGCTCTTCGGGATCTACCCCGAAGGCACCCGGTCCCCAGACGGTCGGCTCTACAAGGGAAAGACCGGCATCGCTCGGATGGCTCTGGAAGCCGGGTGCCCGGTCATCCCCGTTGCGATGATCGGGACCGACAAGGCCCAGCCCACCGGCCAGAAACTGCCGAACATCATGCGGATCGGTGTGCGGATCGGCGCACCCCTGGACTTCAGCCGCTATGAGGGCATGGAGAACGACAGGTTCGTCCTGCGCTCGATCACCGACGAGATCATGTATGAGCTCATGCTCCTGTCCGGTCAGGAGTACGTCGACGTCTACGCGACGTCGCTGAAGAAGAACGTCCTCAAGGACACGGTGCAGACCGCTGTCGCCAAGGCGCAGGAGATCCAGAAGACCGCGCAGGAGATCCAGAAGACCGCGACCGAGGCCGCTAAGGCGGCGACCGAGGCCGCCCGGGCGGTGACCGAATCGGCCAAGACGCGGTCGGTGACGGCCCGGACCGCGGGCGACCCCGCTGACGGCGACGCGGCCGTTGCCGCGGGTGATTCGGCCGAGGCTGCCGAGGCTGCCGACCGGACCAGCCCCGCAGCGCAGGCCGGTCAGCGTGAGGTCGACCCGACCGCCGACGACGAGCAGGGACATCGCCGGGCTAGTTGACCGGTCCGCACGGTAGTTTCGCACCATGGCGACTGCGATCAGGCGGGCGGCGACGGACGACGACTCCCTCGTTCTCAACGCGCTGTGGGGGGCGCTGCGGATCTTCCGGGTGCTCGCCTGGTTTTATGCCCTCTGGAGCATCTGGGTCCGACACGCCGAGATGGCGAGGCTGGACATCGCCCTGTGGATCATCGGCGCGATCGGGGTGTGGACGGCATACATGTATGCCGCGCGCCGCCGTGACCTCACGGTGCACCTCATCGAGATCGTCATCGCGTCAGCGGCGGTGATGTCGACGCGGTGGATCGACACCCCGCTGTCTGCGACGACAGGGGACACGACGATCCCTGGAGTGTGGCAGAACGTCCCCGTCATCGGTGTCGCCCTCATCCTTGGCTGGCGCGGTGGGCTCATCGCCTCGCTCGTCATCACCGCCGTGATGATCGCTCAGGTCGGCGTTTTCGACTCCGAGCCACTGTCCAACGCGGGCCTGGTCGTGATGATGGGCACCTGTCTGGGCTATGGGGCCGACATCGCCCGCAAGGAACAGGACACCCTGCGCCTCGCCTTGGCCAAACAGGCTGAGGTCGCCGAGCGGGATCGGTTGGCCCGCATCGTCCACGACGGCGTGTTGCAAGCGTTGGCGTTCATCCATCGGCGCGGGCTGGACATCGGGGGGGAGAGCGCCCGGTTGGGGGCGATGGCCGCCGAGCAGGAGCAACAGTTGCGTGCGCTCGTCATCGGAATGCCGTTGCCGGACTTGGAAGCTGCTGTCGACGGACCGATCGACCTGCGCCGAGCGCTGGACGCCGCAGTCACCGATTCGGCGACGCTGGTGACCAGCGCCGAGCCGGTCGAGTTGGAGCCTGCTAAGGCACGTGAGGTCGTGGCGGCAGTGGAGGCGGCGTTGGACAACGTCCGCAAGCACGCCGGTCCGGACGCTCAGGCCTGGGTCGTGGTCGATGACCTGGGCGCCGACGTCATCGTCACCGTCCGCGACAACGGTCTCGGAGTGTCGCAGGAGCGGATCGACGCGGCCGCGCAACGCGGGCGCCTTGGCGTCGTGTCGTCGATCAAGGGCAGGATCGAGGACCTCGGTGGTCGGACGCGCTACTTGCCGGGACCCGGGGGCGGCACGATGGTCGAGATGTGGATCCCCAAGGAAAGAACGGCAGCATCGTGATCGACTCACCGGACGACCTGCAGCCGGACGAGTTCGATCTTGAGGAGGTCGACGGTGACGATGGTCCGGACCGATCGGACTATCGCCCGTTGGGTCGGCCGCTGCGGGTCGTGGTCGCCGACGACCACCCCATGTGGCGCGACGCAGTCGCCCGCGACCTCGCCGATGCAGGCTTCGCGGTGGTGGGCACTGCGGCCGATGGCCCCTCGGCGGTCCGCAAGACCTTGTCGGTCAGCCCTGATGTGCTGGTCCTTGACCTCAACCTTCCTGGCCTGCAAGGACCGGGGGTCTGCGCGGAGCTCGCCCGCTCAGGTTCGACGGCGCGGATCCTCGTGCTGTCGGTGAGCGGCGAGCCCAACGACGTCCTCTCAGCGATCAAGGCGGGCGCGACGGGATACCTCGTCAAGTCGGCACGCCGCGAGGAGTTCCTCGAAGCGGTGCGTCGCACGGCCGACGGCCGAGCGGTGTTCACGCCCGGACTGGCCGGCTTGGTCCTCGGCGAGTTCCGGCGGCTGCACAACCAACCGCCGGTCGAAGGGATCGATGGTCAGCCCGCACCGGAGTTGACCGAACGGGAGACTGAGGTGCTCCGGCTGGTGGCAACGGGGGTGTCCTACAAGCAGATTGCAACGCAGCTGTTCATCTCACACCGGACGGTCCAGAACCACGTCCAGAACACGCTGACCAAGCTGCACCTGCACAACCGGATCGAGCTGGTGCGCTATGCGATCGAGCGCGGGCTGCACGACTGAGGGCCGCTCGCGACCTCGATGGTGCGAGCGACCCTCAGCGTGAGAACCTGCTCAGGACAGGGCAGCGACCGCCGCGTCGTAGTCGGGCTCCTGGGTGATGTCGGGCACGACCTGCGTGTGGATCACGGTGCCGTCGGCGTCCAAGACGACGATCGAGCGGGCGAACAACCCTCTCAGGCCCCCGTCAACCATCCGGACACCGTAGTCGTCGCCGAAGGTGCTGCGGAACGCAGACGTCGAGGTGACGTTCTCGATGCCTTCGGCACCACAGAAGCGGCTCAGGGCGAACGGCAGGTCCAGAGACACGTTGACGACGGTGGTGTTGTCCAGCGACGCGGCCAGCTCGTTGAACTTGCGCACGCTCGCCGCGCAAACGCCCGTGTCGATGCTCGGGAAGATGTTGAGGACCACCCGCGAGCCTTCCAGGCTCTGGGAGGTGACGTCGGCCAGTGCGGAACTGGTCAGGGTGAACTCGGGGGCGTGGTCGCCAAGGTCGGGAAGGTCGCCGGAGGTGGTGACGGGGGTGCCGCGCAGGGCCGTGGTTGCCATGGCACGTTTCTTATCACGGTATGCCGTCGCGCGCGTCCCTGCGTCACCCACCGGTCGCTGCGCGCAGGGCAGCAAGCACCCGGCCGTCGATGCCGTCAGGGGTGAGGCGCAGCTCGTAGTTCTCCACGCCGGCCCAGTCGGCAAGGGCGGTGGCGACGTCCGAGCCCGGTTCGAGGCCATAGCCAAGGTGGCGCAACCGGTCAGCAACCTCGTCGGCCAGCGTGCCCTCGAGGGGCTGGACGTCCTCCGGCGGCCCGAAGTAGAGGTCGTTGAGGTCCAGCAGCCGGGCGAGTTCCTCGGCCGCGCGCGGGTGGTCGTCCACGCGCAGGTCGACGACGACACCAGATGCGTCATAGCCGCCACCGTCCTCGACGACATACAGCGCGGCCCCTTGCCGACCCCGAGAGTCACCGCCTGCCGCGTCGCCGGCCAGCAGTGCCGCGAGCAGTCGGCGGGCCAACGGCATACCGGATGACGCCAACCAGGCGCGCTCCATCTCGGCGACCACCTCTGGCCCGACGAGGATGTTGCCCTGGGCGGCATACCAGCCGTCGGTGGCGTCGCCGCCGGTCACCCCGCCGGCCCACGCGTTGCACTCGGCCCCCGTGAAGGTCGCCGCGCCCAGCGCGCCCACCACCCCGACCTGACGGGTCTCGCGCAACGGATCGGCCGCGGTGATCCGGGCGACGACGTCATCGGCCGAGGCGCCGGCCTTGAGCAAGGCGAGCGAGTCGGCCTTGTAGGACACCTTGGCGAAGGACTGGGTCGCCACCGCGCCCACCCCCGGAAGGGCGGCGGGCACGACGGACCCCACCGCGAGGAACTTGCTCGCCACGGCGACTCCGTATGCCGTGCCCGCGCCGGCCACGATCGAGAACGTCATGGCCGCCAACCTAGCCCAGAGGTGAACGGCAGGTGATCGGCATCCGGGCCGCGTCGATCCCACGGGCTGGGACGCAACTACGCTGTCCCGGTGAGCACGAACCCCAACGCGCAGCTGCATGAGCAGCTTGACAGCGCCGCGGCATCCCGAACCGCCGGGCAGCAGCCGACCTGGCCCGACCCGCAGGCCCTGCGGGCTGCGGTGGCCGAGCTCGCGGCATACCCTCCGCTGGTCTTCGCCGGGGAGTGTGACGTCATGCGCGAGCGGATGGCGGCGGCGGCGCGCGGGGAGGCGTTCGTCCTGATGGGTGGCGACTGCGCCGAGACCTTCGCCGGGGCAACGGCCAACAACATCCGCGACCGGATCAAGACCGTGCTGCAGATGGCCGCGGTCCTCACCTATGGCGCGTCGGTGCCAGTCGTCAAGGTCGGCCGGATGGCGGGGCAGTATGCCAAGCCGCGCAGCGCCGACACCGAGACCCGGTCCGGGCAGACGCTCCCGGCTTACCGCGGGGACATGGTCAACGACTTCGCCTTCGAGCCGAGCGCGCGGGTGCCCGACCCGCAAAGGTTGGTGACGGCATACCACCGGGCTTCGGCGACCCTCAACCTCGTGCGCGCCTTCACGACAGGCGGATTCGCCGACCTGCGGCACGTGCACGACTGGAACAAGGGCTTCGTCGAGAGCGCCGCCAACAGCCGCTACGAGCGGCTGGCGCACGACATCGGCAAAGCGATGAAGTTCATGGCCGCCTGTGGGGCCGACTTCGAGGCGATGCGCACCACCGAGTTCTTCGCGGCCCACGAGGCCCTCCTGCTGGACTATGAGCACCCCTTGACGCGGATCGACTCGCGGACCGGCCTGGCCTATGACACGTCGGCGCACTTCATCTGGCTGGGTGAGCGGACCCGTGAGCTCGACGGCGCCCACGTCGACTTCCTGGCCCGGGTGCGCAACCCGATCGGCGTCAAGCTCTCGGCCAAGGCCGATCCCGACGATGTGCTGCGCCTCATCGAGCGGCTCGACCCCGACCGTGAGCCGGGGCGGCTGACGCTCATCACCCGGATGGGTGCTGGCCGGGTCAGCGATGCGCTGCCCGGGCTCATCGAGCGGGTCCGCGACGCGGGGGCCACCGTCACGTGGATCTGTGACCCGATGCACGGCAACACGTTCGAGTCGACCGGTGGCTACAAGACCCGCAACTTCGACGACATCGTCGAGGAGGTCCGCGGCTTCTTCCAGGTGCATCGCGACCTGGGCACCGTGCCCGGCGGGCTGCACGTCGAGCTCACCGGCAACGACGTCACCGAATGCATCGGCGGCTCGACCAAGATCTTGGACGCCGACCTGGAGAAGCGTTACGAGACGGTGTGCGACCCCCGGCTCAACCACCGGCAGAGCCTGGAACTGGCCTTCCTCGTCGCCGAGATGCTCTCCGGCGACGTGCCGGCCTGATGTCCGGCCCGATGACCACCCGATGACTCACCCGATGACCACCTGGCGCGCGGACCTGCTGTCCGACACGCTCACCAGACCGACCCCGGCGATGCGCCAAGCCATGGCCCACGCGGAGGTCGGAGACGACGTCTTCGGCGAGGACCCGACCGTCCGCGCCCTGGAGGAGCGGGTTGCCGGGCTGCTCGGCCATGAGGCGGGCTTGTTCACCCCGACCGGGTCGATGGCCAACCAGTTGGGGCTCCGACTGCACGTGCGCCCTGGCGAGGAGTTGGTCTGCGACAGCCTCGCCCACGTCGTGCGGGCCGAGTTGGGCGCGGCTGCGGTGTTCTCCGGGATCAGCTCGCGCACCTGGACGGCGCCTCGCGGGCTCCTCGACCCGGCCGACCCGATCGCGTTGCTGCAGAACGGCGTTGGGCCCTATCAGGTCTGCACGGCGCTGGTCGTCGTCGAGAACACCCACAACTTCGGCGGCGGCACCGTGCAACCCATCGAGGCGATCCGGGCGGTCCGCGCCGCCACCCAGCCGCGCGGGGTCGCCATGCACCTGGACGGCGCCCGGCTGTGGAACGCCCACATCGCCTCGGGTGTCGCCCTCGCGGAGTATGCCGCCCACGTCGACACCGTCTCGGTGTGCCTGTCCAAGGGGCTGGGCGCGCCCGTCGGGTCGGTGCTCCTCGGCTCGGCCGACGCGATGGCCCAGGCCCGGATCTGGCGCAAGCGCTATGGCGGCGGGATGCGTCAGGTCGGGATCCTTGCGGCCGCTGGGCTGCATGCCCTCGACCACCACGTCGACCGACTGGCCGACGACCACGCCCGGGCCCGACGTGCGGCCGAGGCCTTTGCCGAGGCTGCCCCGGGGTGCATCGACCCGGCGACGGTGCAGACCAACATCGTCATGCTCTCGACCGCCGCCACGGGATGGACGCCCGCCGACCTCGTGGCCGCCGCCTCGGCCCAGGGGGTGCGCGGGTATGCCGCGGGGCCGGCTCTCGTGCGCCTGGTCTGGCACCTGGATGTCGACGACGAGGCGACGGCATACGCGATCGACGTGTTGACCGCCCTGCTGCGCGAGCGTCCTGGCCCCCAGTTGTAGGGCGAGGGCACCACGGGCCACTCACACCTCGTGGTGGAGGACCTCAGCCGGGGGTGTCGTGTCATCGGGTCGGCGACCGACGAGCTCGACGGTATACATCGCCGCGAGGACGAGCGCCCCGCCGACGATCATCCGCCACCCCAGCGACTCGCCGCCGAACGCCACCGCGAACCCGGCTGCGAACACGGGCTCCAAGGTCATGACGATCGCCGCCCGGGTCGCGGACATGTGCGCTTGGCCCCAGGTCTGCGCCCACAGCGCGAGCACCCCGGCAGCCGTCGCCATGTAGATGACCGCGGACCACTGACCGACGCCTGAGGGCCAGACCATCCCGTCGGGCACGGCCGCGATGACGGCCAGGGCGGCGATGACAAGCATCTGCACGGCCGACATCCCCGTGGCTCGGCTGGGGGTGGACAGCCGGCCCAACCCGACGATGTGGAGGGCATAGAGGGCGGCAGCGCCCAGGGTCAGACCTTCACCCAGGCCGACGGCAAAGCCGTTGAGCGACAACAGGGCCAGGCCCGCGGTGGCGAGGAGCACGGCATACCACGTGCTCGCCGGCACCCGCTCGCGAAGCAGCAGCGCGGTGAAGACGGGGGTGAGCACGACGTAGGTGCCGGTGACGAACCCGGACACCGACGCGTCCGTGTGGGCCAGCCCGAAGGTCTGCAGGATCTGGGCCATCCCGTAGAGGGAGCCGAGCGCTGCCGAGATGACCCAGTCGCGTCGGGCGAGCGCCCGCAGCGGACGCCAAAAGATCGCGACCATGAGCACCGCGGCGATGGTGAACCGGACGGCGAGGAAGTCCGCTGGCGGCACCGTCTGAACCAAGTCGCGGATGAGGAAGAAGGTCGACCCCCAGACCGCGGTGAGGGCCACGAGCAGGATGGTCGCGACCGTCCGGGCGCGCGCGGGGGAGAGGGCCATGGGGTATGCCGTGCGCCCTCAGATGACGGTCAGCGTGATGGTCGTGCCGCGCCGCACCATCGTGCCGGCGGCCGGATCCTGGAAGCGCACGGTCTTGAGGACGCCGCCGAAGACCTTGGAGACCTTCACTTGCAGGCCAGCCTTCTCTAACACCTTGGTGGCTTCGGTGACCAACTTGAAGGTGACATCGGGCACGGGGATGAGCACTGGGCCTTTGGAGACGACGATGGTCACGGTGTCGCCCTTGAAGAGGGTCCCCGTTGCCGGGGTCTGTGAGACGACGGCGCCTTCCGGCACGGTCTCGCTGTTGACCGGTTCGCCGCGAACCACGGTGAGCCCCAGCGCTTCGAGGGCCTTCTGTGCCTCGTCGGCGGGTTTCGTGACGACGTTGGGGACGGGTATCGGCTGACGTCCTTTGCTGAGGACGACGCTCACCGGGGTGTCGCGCTTGGCCTGGGTGTCCGGTGCCGGGTCTTGCCGGATGACCAGGTCCTTGGCGACGGTCTCGCTGAACTCTTCGGTGACCTTGCCGAGGGTGAGGGTGCGCTCCTTGAGCAGCCGTTCGACCTCACCTCGGGGGACGTTGGCCAGGGTGGGGACGGCATACCGTTCCTGGCCCTTGGAGACCACGAGGGTGACGGTCGAGCGTTTGCCGATCTGGGCGCCGGGAGAGGGGTCGGCAGAGATGACCTGCCCCTTGGGCTCGGTCTCGCTGAACGCCTCGGTCACCGCCGCGCGCAACTCGGCCGCGTTGAGGGCCTTTTCGGCGTCGGCCACGGCAAGGTGGGCCAGGGTCGGCACGGTCCGGATCGAACCGGGGCCGGAGGTGTCATACCACCACCAGCCGCCGGCGCCGCCGACTAGCAAGACCAGGGTGAGCAGCCAAGGCCACACTCTGCCGCGACGCCGGCGGATCTGGTCAGGACCCTCGGGAGCGGGGCCGCCGACAGCGGGTGCCACGTCGTTGGCGGTGGCGGGCTCCAGGCCCACCAAACGCTGCGTGGCGGCCGGATCGAGTGTCGACAAGCGTTGAGTTGCGGCTGCATCGTCGGAGCTGCGCTCGTCGGCTGACGTGGGCGGTGCAACGGAATGGTCCGTGAACGGTCGGGTGGCGGCTGCCTCCCGGGCAACCGGCTGGGTCCCCGGAGCCATCCCCGCGAGGAAGGCGGGGCGGGCGTCGAGTTCCTCGTCGGACAACTGCCGCACGGCATCGCGCAACACGCTGATGAGGGCGCCGGCAGTGTCGGGTCGGTCCGCAGGATCGCGGGCCGTGGCCTTGGCGATGACCTGGTCGAGCTCCAACGGGACGGTGCGCACCCGGTCGGAGGCCAGCGGCACCTCACCGTGGACATGCTGATACATGACATGCACGGGGTTGTCGCCGTGGAAGGCGCGCTGACCGGTGAGTAGTTCATAGAGGACCAGGCCTGCGGCATACACGTCGCTGCGGGCATCGGCGCGGTCGCCGTCGACCTGCTCGGGGGGCAAGGTAGGACACCGTGCCCATGAGGATGCCGGTCGTGCTGGTGCGGGTGCTTGAGGTGACGGCGCGGGCCAGCCCGAAGTCGGTGACCTTGATGGTGCCGTCGTCACGGACCAGGACGTTCTCGGGCTTGACGTCGCGATGGACGAGGTCGGCGCGGTGCGCCTCGTCGAGAGCGGCGAGGATCGCCGTGATGGTCCGCACCGATTGGCGCACCGTCATCGCCCCGTGGTCGACCAGTTGCTGGCGCAACGTCTGGCCATCGACCAGCTCCATGACGAGGTAGAGATCCCCGTCGGGGACCTGCGTCGAGTCGTGGAAGTCGTGCACGGCAACGATGTTCGGGTGCGAGAGCCCGGCGGCGAGTTGGGCCTCCCGGTGGAAGCGGGCAACGAAACCCTCATCGCGGGCGAGGTCGGGGCGCAACACTTTGACGGCCACTCGGCGGCCCAACCGCTCGTCCACCGCGACATAGACGGTGGCCATCCCGCCGTCGGCGATCTTCGACAGCAGCCGGTAGCGGCCGCCGAGCACGCGCTCGTCGGCGTGCAGGCCGGGCCCAGACGTCACGGGGGGAGTTTACGGGGGGTATGCCGCTCACCCCGGCAGGCGCACTGTGACGGATGTGCCGTGTGGGACGGGTGAGACGAGGACGGCCCTCTGTCGGGTCACCCACGTGGTGCCCGGCAGCCCACCCCGTCCGAGGCGATGACCCAACAGTGGAGCACGACGAGCTCCGAGCGGACCTCTGCCGGGATCTCGTCGACGACGGCGCGTTCCATCAATCCGCCCCAGGGGGCTTGCCCGTCGCGGGGGACCTCCCGCGAGGCCAGCAGCTCGCCGGTGGTGGGATCGATGAGCAACTCCTGGGTGAACGGAGCCATCGCCCCGAGGGTCTCGTGATAGGCGACGACAACCCCGGTGCGACGCCCCGCGACCGCCTGCGGACGTCCGATGTCGATGCCGGGCACGGTCTGCAGCACGGCATAGAGCGCTGCCCGGAGGTCGGCCGGGACCAGGCCCGACCTCAGCACATCGGTGATGTAGACGACGACCTCGCCGTCCGGGGACTGCCCGTGACCGGCAGTGTCGGTGCGAAGGCGCTCGGTGAGCGAGGGCACGTCCCGGGGGAGGGAGGCCAGGAACGCCGCGTTGGGGGCCTGCCAGGTCCCGGGCAGTTGGTTGGGGGCCAGATTCATGCCCGATACCGACCGGGAGGTTCGGTCACCGGTGAGGCCCGCGGCATACGTCTCCTCCACGATAACGCTCGGTCGTGAGTCGTCCACCGCGACGTACGTCGTCTGAACTCGCGCGACCCCGTCCCGGTCCACACCGGTGCTGGTGATGCGCCACCATTGGTCAGCGCGCGCCGGGGGATCGGCTGCCTGGGCGGCCGCTTGCACGAGCACGGCGCGGGCCGCGTCGCTGGCCCCTCGTGGACCGAATCGGTCCGAGACGGTGACCACACCGACGACCAGTGCGGCGACGGCCAGGCCCGCAGTGAGTCCCGCCCGGGCCCGCGGTCGGGGGCGGTGTGCCCGGTATGCCGCCGAGTCGCCGACGATTCGGTCGACGAGGGCCTGCGCTGTGGTGGGGGAGTACCCGGCCAGTTCTTCGGCCGGGTCGGCAGCCTGCAAGAAGGTGCGAAGGTCGGTCGTCATGTCGTCTCCACAAAGGTGTCGTCACGTGGGGCGGTCTGCATATCGGTCAACACATCGGCGACCGGGGCCAGGGTCATCAGGCCCTGAGCTCGCCGGGTGGCCCGGTGCAGTCGGACCCGGGCGGCCCCGGCGGAACAGCCCAGTGCGGTGGCAAGGTCCGCACCCTCCAGACCCTCCCAGGCCCACAAGCGGAGCACCTCGGCGTCCCGCGTCGGCAGCCGCGCCAAGAGGATGGCCGCCCGCGCGCGGGCATCGACCCGTTCGGCGACCGTGTCGCTCAGGTCAGCGGTCTCCTCGGCGGCGTCGTGACCTGCCCCGGCCAGTCGCGATGCCAGCCGAGCCCGCCGAGCCGTCCCCCGGTGGTGGTGCAGGATGACATGCCGAGCGGTCGCGTACAGCCACGCAGTCGCTGGTTCGGGGACTCTGGTCCGCGAGCGCCACACGATGGCGAACACCTCAGCGACGACGTCGTCCTGCTCGCCGGGGGCCCGGCGGGCGGCATACCGCAGGATGTCCCGGTGATGGGTGGCGAAGAACGCGGCGAACCACGTTTCGTCGCGGCGGGGCGGCATACCGTCCATGCTCGGTCATTCCCGGCACGAGGGTGTGCGTTACCGCAGGAGGCTCGGGGGGTCTGGCAGGCCGGAGGTGTGGCCAAACCTCATGCCGACGCCGACGAGGCCATCCGACGGAGTCGTGCAAGACCAGGGCGGACCGCTATCCGCCGCCGTCCGCACCGTGGTCGTTGGTAGGCCCGCGCAACGTGCACCTGGCTGGTCCGGATCCCAGGCTTGGCGTCAGGGTAAGGCGCGCTGAGCGTAGGCGGACGTGGTGGACTTGGGGCCATGCAGACCACACTGCCAATGGAATCCTCGCTGCTTCTTGTGATCCACGAGGCCGAGGCCGCCGTGCGTAGGTATCGCGTTCTGCATGATCTCGCCGCCCAGGTCGGCGTCCCGGCGCACATCACCGTGGCCTACCCTTTCAAGCCGACCGGAGCCATGGGCGAGTCGGACCTGGCCCGCCTGGGAAAGTTGATCGCAGCGACACCAGCGTTCAACATCGAGCTCGCCTCGACCGGCTGGTTCGGCACGGACGTCCTGTTCTTGACCCCCACGGACCCCGACCCGATCATCCGGCTCACCCGCAGGGTGGAGTCCGCTTTCCCCGACTACCCGATTTACGGCGGCGCCTACAGCGAGATCCACCCCCACCTGACGGTCGCCCACGGGTCTGCAGAGGACGTGCTTCGCGACATTGAGGGTGAGTTGTTGCCCAGTCTGCCGATCACCCATCGCGCGACTTCCGTTCAGCTCTGGTCCGGCCCGGCACTGTCCACCAAACGGGACGGATGGCACTTGGTGGAGACGTTCCCGTTGGCCAACTGACAGAGGGTGTTCCGCCCGACGAGCAGTCGCGTGGTCATCGCGCCCAGTTGGCCAGGCCCGAGGGGTCACGCCACGGATTCTGATCGCATAACGTCGAGAGACAACATGCGGCCTACCCATAACGGCACGTTTATGTTACATCCCCTTACCCGGTGCGCAATCTTGGCTGCATCTCGGCAGTCACGAGTAGTCGAGCACCCGTAGACCGTGGATGCGCGAGAAGTGACTCTGGTTCGCCGTGAGAAGCGGGGCTCCCTCGTTCAGCGCCAGGCAGGCGATGAGGAGGTCCATGGTTGCCAGCGGAGTTCCCTGCCTGCGCAGGCTCGCGTGCACTCCGGCATACGTATCCGCAAGCCGCTCATCTGGCAGCACGACGGGGAGGTTCCCGCAGAGCGCCAAGACGCGACGACGCTCCTGGAGGGGTTCGGCGTGGAGCTCGGCGCCGACGAGGACCTCAGCCCGAACGAAGATGCTCATCGCCAGCGCCTCTGCGCGGTGGCGCGCAAGCCACTGCCGTGCCGGTCCATTCTGTCCACGCCGCGACTCCCGGATGGCGTCGACAAGGAAGGTCGTGTCGAGGTGAATCACCAGGAGGGCTCTCGGACCGGGCTGTGACGCCGCCCCTCGACGGCCTCGGCGATCCGGTCCACCGTCTCATCCGACACCGTGCTGCCGTCCAGGGCGACGAGCAGGTCACCGGCAGTCGATCCCACGGCCGGGAGGTACTTCTTGATGACCTGTGAGAACGAGTCTCCGTCCTTGAGGCGACTGAGCCGGTCGTATGCCTCCAGGTCGATGGTGATCGTCTTCACGGCCATGCACTTAGCATACACGGACTCCTGCAGCTTCCGAGAGCACGCGCAGGTGGGCAAGTGCAGCCCAGGCGGACGCGGTATGCCGTGCCGATGGACACCTCTGCCGTTCCTCGGGCACCCACTCACCGAGGTCGCACTCACCTGGCAGATGCGGCATACCGGTCCGTGGGCGGCGCGCGGCGCGCTCGCTGCCGTTGACGCGACGGCGGCGCGCTTGCCAATCCGCGCCTGCGGCGGTGGTGCCGGACGACATGCCGGGCGGTCGCATGCAGCCACGCAGTCATCGCGTCCGGGCGCGGGTCTGCCGACGCCACACGATGCGCGTTACCGCAGGAGGCTCAGGGGTCTGGCAGGCTGTGGTCGTGGCTGAACCTCATGCTGTCTCCGACACCGACGACGCCGACGAGGCCGCCGCCCTGGAGGCGCTCGTTGGTGACTGGTCGTATCTGCCCGACATCGCAGCGCGCTATGGCGTGCCGCTGTCGCGAGTGCGCCGACACCTTGCCGATCGGGAGTTGCTCACGCACCGGGTCGGCCCCAATCGAGCGCTGGCCGTGCCGACCGACTTCCTCGGGCCCGACGGTCCTCGGCCGGAGCTCAAAGGCACGTTCACCGTCCTCGCAGACGGGGGGATGAGCGACCTGGAGATCATCAGGTGGCTGCACACCGTCGACACCAGCCTGCCGGGCGGGAACACTCCGCTGGCCGCGCTGGCGGCAGGGTTCAAAACGGAGATCCGTCGACGGGCCCAGGCATTGGCCCTCTGACGCTTGAGTCTTCAAGCAAGAAATTGCGGCCTTGGGTAAACCAAGGTTAACATTCGGCGTCGAAGTCTTTGGTGATGTTACCGGCCGGTGTTAGTTTCGGCCCGTCAAGGGTCGGTGCGGGTCGGCCGATGTGGTGGGGGCGCCACATCGACATACAGTCCCGGGGGCTTGCCGACTGATGCGGAGATAGCTCACGAGGGGGTTCGGGAGCCGATGGGTAATGCCCTGCGCGGGCGCCGGGGTTCGAGTGGTGCGCCCACGGTGTACGTTCCGCTGCCACCGACCCGTCCGGAGAAGGTTGCCTACCTGGCGACGCCGCAACACCGGTGGCTGTTCTACGCCTCCGCGCTTGCCTTCCTCGGCGTCGCTGTCAGCATGGGAGGGATGGCCAGGCATTCTCCAGCGACAGTGTTGTTCCTTGTTCCGTTGGCGCTCTGGCTCGTGGAACAGGTCGTCACGCTGCGCACCTCGACCTTCACTCGCTTGGTGACGTTGAAGAGCCACCGGCGGGTGGTGGATGGGTGGAGGCCGGCGGCATACCCATCCGTCGACGTCTTCCTCCCGACCTGCGGTGAACCGCTGGAGCTGCTGGAGAACACCTACGCCCACGTTGCCAGGTTGTCGTATCCGGGTGCCCTGGCGGTGTACGTCCTGGATGACGCGGACCGCCCGGAGGTGGCCAGACTCGCGGCCCACTGGGGCTATCGCTATCTGGCGCGGAAGAGTTCCGCGTTCAAGAAGGCTGGAAACCTCCAATACGGCCTGATGCACAGCACCGGCGATGCGATCCTGCTGTTGGACGCCGATTTTGTGCCGCGTCCGGAGTTTCTTCGGGAGACCCTGCCCTACCTGGACGACCCCACGGTGGGGATCGTCCAGACCCCGCAATACTTCGACGTCCAGTCCTCCCAGACCTGGCTGCAACGCTGCGCCGGAGCCACCCAGGAGCTGTTCTTCCGGTTCATCCAACCCTCTCGGGATGCGGTGGGGGCAGCCATCTGCGTCGGCACCTCTGCGGTTTACCGTCGGGCCGCCCTGGACCGGATCGGTGGTTTCCCCCAGATCGGCCACAGCGAGGATGTGTTCACTGGGGTGCACATGGGCCGCGCGGGCTATCGGGTCCGCTACGTCCCCGTGCTGCTGAGCAAGGGCACCTGCCCGGATGACCTCGACCGGTTCATCGCCCAGCAATACCGCTGGTGTGAGGGGACCCTCAGCCTGGTCACCGACCAAGCCTTCCGCCACGATACCCGGTTGACCCGAATGCAGCGGTTGAGCTTCTGGTCCGGCCTGCTGTATTACGTCACGACCGCACTCAATGCCCTCATCGCTCCCGCGCCACTGTTGGTCATGGTGTTGTGGTTGCCTCAACACATCGCGCCGATCAACATGCTCCCGCTCATCGGGATCGTCATCCTGTGGTTTGTCGTGCTGCCCATGGTCAGTCAGGTGACCTGGCGCGTGGACGTCCTGCGCGTGCAGGCTATTTACGGCTTCGCCCATCTGTTCTGCATCGTCGACATGCTCTCGGGCCACGCCGAGGAATGGGTCCCGTCCGGTCGTGTGCAAGGCACCGTCCATGTTGCGGCTCGGGTCCGTCGATTCATGGTCCCGTATCTCGTCATCACCCAGGCAGTGGCCATCGGCGGCCTCATTCATGGAGTGTGGGTCTACGGGATTGCCGCCTACTGGGCGACCGTGCTCTTTGCGGCGTTGGGGGCCTACATCCTGTGGCCGGTCGCCTGGTTGGGGGCTCGGCAGTGGTACATCAAGCGGCGGCCTCCCCGAGCCCAGCGGGCGAACGGAGGTCGGCACCGGGCTCCGGAACGCCGCGAAGCCGACGGACGTCACTCGACGCCGAATTCTCGTGAGGCCCTCGATCCCGACCGACTGCCCGCGGTGGTCGCAGTCGAAGGGCGACGTCGCGTCGCAGTTGTGCCGCCCCTGGAGACGCACTCTGCCGGAGCCCGTGACCGGTGACGATGTCCCGCACTCAGCCCTACTCGTCTCGGCACGCGGCGCCCACGCCCCTGGCGCGCTGGGCCGTGGTGGTCGGGGAGTTCGGCATGGGCCCGAGATCGCAGGCCACCTTCCAGTTGTTGCGACACCGACCGCTGTGGGCTGCGCTCGCCGTCCTGACGGTGCTCAGCCTTCGATTGGACAACTCGGTCCGCACAGATGAAGCCCTCGGGCTGTTCGTCGGCTCATGGATCCGGCGCGCCTGGGCGACCGGCGAAGATGTCTACAGTCGGCCAGACACCTTCTATGGCGGCGTGCCATCCCTGTATCCACCGTTGGCCAGCCTGGTGGAGTCCATCGGTGGGCTGCTCGGTGTTCGGCTCATGTCGTTGCTGCTTATGGCGTTCGCGACCATTGCCGTCTTCGTGCTCACCGATGCGCTGTTCGACACCGGGCAGGGGTGGCGCCCCGGCAGCCTCGCTGCGCTGCTGTTCGCCAGCAGCGGTCCGGTGCTCGTGCAGGCCCATCTTGCCCTCCCGGGCACCGTCGGGATCGCGCTGTTGCTGTGCGCACTCGCGCTCGGCGTGCGCGCCGCGAGGTGCAGTGCTGACAACCGCTGGCGCGCCCTGTCCGCCGCCCTCGGTGCCGGGGGCCTCGTGGGGCTGTCCATCATTGTCAGTTATCCCACGCTCCTCGCTGTGCCGTTCGCTCTGGCAGCGCTCTTCGCGAATGCAAGAGCGGCCGGGCCACCTGACATCATTCAGCACTACCGACTCGCGCTTCTCCTCGGCGCGATCCAGGCGCCCGTGCTGGCGCTGGTTGTCGTGGGGCCGCAATGGCTGACCGGTGCCTGGGTGACGCTCACCCAGGTCTCAGCCGGGGCGGGCTTCGGATCCGTCCTCCTGCACATTGTTGGCTGGACGATCGTGCCGCTGGGGCTGGCGCTGCTCGCGTCGCGGGTGGTGTCGGGCCCCGCCTTGGCGGTCGTGCGTCCTTTAGCCGTCGGGGTGGCCGTGCTCGCTGGGCGGCAGGCTCTTGCGGGAGGTGACCTCACGGCATACCTCGGGCTCGCGGTCGCGCTCGCGGTGCCGGGGGCCGGGATGCTCCTGGCCAAACTGGCAAAGGTGCGTTACGGGTGGGCGGCCCTGGTCGCCGTCGGGTATGCCGCCCTCACCACGGGGATGGCCCAGTCCCAGGACGTGTTCGGCTCTTGGCCGGACTCCACCCCGTTGGTCCGGCAGGTGAGCTATGCCGTTGATGCCATGCCGTGGATCCGGATGGTGGGGGAGTCGCCCGAAGCGGTGCAGTACGGGATGTGGGGCCGGCTTGAGCCGTGGCAGGTGCAGGCCACCTATCCGGGCAGTTTCCGCTACAACGGGCTCTCGGACCTGGATGCGCTCCGAGCCGCGTTGGCGGACAACTATGTCCAACTCGTCTTCTTCGACGGCTCGACGGAGGCAGGCCGGCTCATCGACCCGACGGCATACGGCTTCCGGCTGACTGACACGGTGGCGCAATCCGGCACCACCAACGGTGCGTGGCGGATCTATCAGCGGTTTGACGCCGTTCCTGCGCGCTGAACCGGGAGGCCCGCCAACGGCATGGGGATCAGGTCACCCGGTCGGTGGCCAGGACGGCCAGCTCGCGCAGCACGGTGGTCGCCTCCGGCCGCAGGTATGCCGTGCCACGCCCCATCGCCTCGCTTGCCTGCACCGTCAGCCGGGTGATGTCTGCCTCCACCCGGTCCACGGCCCCGGTGGCTCGCATGATTCCGCGCAGCGCGTCAACACCCTCGTGGTCGAGGTCTGCCCGGCCAAACCACTGGGCTAGGGCGGCCCGCTGCTTGGCGTCGGCGTTGTCAAGCGTGTAGGCCATCAACACCGTGCGCTTGCCCTCGCGCAGATCGTCGCCGGCCGGCTTGCCGGTCTGCTCGGGGTCGCCGAAGACGCCGAGCAGGTCGTCGCGCAGTTGGAAAGCCTCGCCGAGCGCCAGCCCGTAGTCCGACAGGGCAGGGACTGCCCCCGGGTCCACGCCGCCCGCCAACGCCCCGATGAGCAGTGGCTGTTCAATCGTGTACTTCGCGCTCTTGAAGCGAATCACCTTGCGAGCGGAAGCGATCCGCTCCTCGGTCGACTGATCGTCCCACCCTCGGACCGACTCGAGCATGTCGAGGAACTGACCCCCCATGAGCTGGGTACGCATCCGGTCGAACGTCCCGCGCCCACGGGCCAGGTGCTCAGCCGGCAGCCCGCTCGTGGCGTAGACCTCGTCGGTCCACTGCAGACACAGGTCCCCGGCCAGGATCGCGGTGGCCTCCCCGAACCGGTCGCTGCTGCCGACCCAGCCCCGCTCGGTGTGGATCGCGGCAACGGCCCGGTGGGCGGACGGCATACCCCTGCGGGTGTCGCTGCCGTCCATGACGTCGTCGTGCAGCAGCGCGGCCGCCTGGAACAGCTCCATGACGCTGGCGAACCGCACGAGCGCGTTGGAGTCGGCGCCGCCCGCCGCCCGATAGCCCCAGTAGGCGAACGCCGCTCGCAGCCGCTTCCCTCCCGCGAGGAGCGTCCGGACCGGCGCGACGAGGGGAGTCAGGTCCTCGTCGAGGTCGGCCAGGACCCGCTCCTGGTGGTCCAGCTCGGCGGTGAGGGCCGCCTGCACCCGGGAGCGCAGCGACTCGCGGTCCAGGGGGTTGGTCACCGGGCGGCCTTCCAGGGGCTGGCGGCATACAGGGGTTTGTATGCCGCGCGCGAACTCGTCGACCCAGCCTACGGTGCCCGAGGGTGGGGCCGGGACGGAGGCAACCTTTCGGGGTCCCTCCCCGTAGAGGATGGTGACAACATCGAAAGGGCCGGATATGGCACCCAGCGCCACCGAGCGGGACGAGTCGTTCACGCGGTTCGTCGCGGGCGCCTCTCCGGGCCTGATGCGCACGGCGTGGCTCTGGAGTCGATCACATGGACCGATGGCCAAGGAACGCGGCATACCGTCACAGCATCGTGACCGACCGACTGGGTGAGGCGCTCGGGAGGCGACGCGAGCGCGTACCGGGGCGTGGACGGGCGGCGAGCGGGCGGCATACCGGCTCGTAGGCTGGCCCCATGGCCGTCCTGCCGCGCGCTGCGCACCTCGTGCGCTCGATCCCGGACGCCTTGGCGCAGGGCCGGCCGTCGATCAGCTTCGAGTTCTTCCCACCCAAGGACGACGCGGGGGAGGCGGCCCTCTGGGAGGCGATCCGCGACCTGGAGAAGACCCGGCCGACGTTCGTGTCGGTGACTTATGGGGCGGGTGGGTCCAGCCGCGACCGGACCATCCGGGTGACCGACCGGATCGCCCAGGAGACAACGCTCACGCCGATGGCGCATCTCACCTGCGTCGGGCACTCGGTCGCGCAGCTGCGCTCGATCATCGGGCACTACGTCAACGTCGGGGTGCGCAACGTCCTGGCGCTGCGCGGTGATCCGCAGGGCGGGCTGGACCAGGCGTGGGTGCCGCATCCGGAGGGCCTGGATCACGCCGACGAGTTGGTGGCGCTGCTGCGAACTCTCGGGCCGTTCACGGTGGGGGTGGCGGCGTTCCCTGACCGGCACCCCGAGAGCCCGAGCCTGGACCATGACGCCGAGGTGCTTGTCCGCAAGGCCGACGCGGGCGCCGACTTCGCGATCACCCAGTTCTTCTTCACCCGGGAGGCCTACGTCGACCTGCGCGACCGGGTCATCGCCCGGGGGCGTGACCTGCCGATCATCCCAGGGCTCATGCCGGTGACCAATGTGCGCCAGCTGGCACGGATGACGCAGCTGTCGGGGCAGCCGGTGCCGCGTGCGGTGACCGAGCGACTCGAGCGGGTGGCCGACGACCCGGTGGCGGTGCGGGCCGTCGGCGTGGAGATCGCGACTGAGCTGGCGGAGGAGTTGCTCGACGAGGGCGCGCCAGGCATCCACTTCATCACGATGAACCGCTCGACGGCGACCTTGCAGGTGTGGGCCAACCTCGGTCTGGAAGCAGCCCAGTAGGTCACCAGTAGGTCAGTCGGGTGAGCCCGGGCTGGGTCGTTGGGGGAGCCGGGCGGTGTCGCCGCGACGAGACGGCGCATCGCGCAACGACCCGGCAGCGCTGGGCTCGCCGGTGCCCAGGCGCTCGCCCCAGGAGTCGTAGCGGGCCTTGAACCGCCGGATCCGCTTGAGCAGGAACAGCACGGTCACCGCGCCGACGATGAGCAGCAGCCCGGCGATCGAGGCGGCCAGCCACGGGTTGGCGAAGGCCGTCGTCATGACGGCAGCGACGGTGACGTCCTCGGCGGTCGACACGACGATGTTGCTCGCCGGCTCGGGCGAGGTGTTGACCGCGGCCCGGGTGCCGGCCTTGACCAGATGGGACAGCAGGGCGAGGATCCCGCCGGTGGCCGCGGTGAAGGCGGCGTTGAGGTCGGCGCTCTCGTTGCCGAGCAGGTAGCCGAGGGTGGCACCGACGGCGGGGCGAACGACGGTGTGGATGGTGTCCCACGTCGAGTCGAGGTAGGGGATCTTGTCGGCGACCATCTCGATGACGAACAGCACCGCGGCGCCGATGAGCACATCGGTGCGCCCGAGCGCGTCGGGGATCCCTTGAACGTGCCAGATCTTCTCCGCCAAGCCCATGATGAGCACGACGGCATACGCGTTGATGCCGCTGGCCCAGCCCGAGGTGAAGACCCAGGGCAGGATCTCTGCACCCATGGTGTGTGTCCCTCCCATTTGATGACGGAGTCATGTCGTCCGTCCGTGCAGTCAACGCTAGGGGAGGGTCGGCATTTCCCGAACGGGGGCAACGGACTGATAACGGTCGTCAACCGGCGTCACGGGCGCTGAAACGGCAATCGCCCGGCCGCACCTCAGGTCACCCCCTGCGGACCTGATGCGCGGCCGGACGCCTGGTGCCCTTCGTTGCGCGTTCACTATCGCAGACCCCCACTGGGGGGCGGTATCCGTACTCGTACTCATTTCGACGCCCCACCTGCCCGGTTTGGGAGGGTTAAGCGACGTCGGCTACGTGCCCACCGCTGATCCGGACGAGTTCGGCGAAGGTCGTCGGGAAGACCGCATGTGGGTGCCCTGCCGCCGCCCAGATGACCTCGTATGCCGCGAGCGCCGAGTCCACGAGCGTGGTGAGTGGGGCCAGGTGTCCGACCGGCGCGACGCCGCCGATGGCGAACCCAGTGCGCTCGCGGACGAAATCCGCGTCGGCCCGGCCCACTTGGGCGAGCCCGAGGTCGGCAGCCACCTTGGCGGTGTCGACGCGGTGGCCCCCGGAGGTGAGCACGAGCAGCGGCTCGGGCGAAGCGTCGGGGGAGACCCGGGTGGTGAAGACGAGCGAGTTGGCGATCTGGGCCACATCCACGCCGAGGTATGCCGCCGCCTGAGCGGCCGTGCGCGCCGCGCCATCCAGGACCACGACGGCCCCCTGGACGCCGGCCTCGGCCAGGGTTGCGCGCACTCGCGCGACGGAGGGGTGGGTCAGGATCGAGTCGGCAGTGTCACTCACGCGAGCACGGTATCGGGCCGCGCGGCAGGCTGGCTCGTGGGCGGTCTTGACAGGCTGTCGGTGGGGGAGGTTAGAGTGTTTCTCGAACACCTGTTCGGACATGGCACCGGGGTCGAGGGGCCTGCATCCGAGCAGTGAGCGCCGCGGACGGGTCGAGTCCGCCTCGTCAACTCACGTCAGCGTCAATTCACCGTCAGCAGAGAGGTCATGTCGTGGTGCGCCGATACGCCCAGCCGGTCCGCGTCGGGACCGTCCCACGGGACGTCCCCGACTCGCCTGCGGGCTTCGAGGGCCCACCGATCGCGGGCTGGGGGGGCGCAGCCAGGTATGCCGCCGGGGCGCCGATGTGGTTCGAGTGGGCCGGCCGGCGCTATCACGTCCGCGCGGTCCTGGCCCAGTGGCGCGAGCGCCGGGCCTGGTGGCGGGACGTGCTCGACACCGACGACACCGTCGACACCGACCCGGTTGTCCACCCGATCGGCAGCCTCGCTGAGGTGAGCGCGCGGCCGGACCGGTCGGCCATCGCCGTCGCCGCCCGCGAGCGGCTCGTGTGGCGGGTCGAGGCCGGTCCCGGGTGGCTCACCCGCACCGGGGTGTTCGACCTGGCCTGTGACGAGGTCGGCCCTGGCGAGCCCGACCCGAGCGGCTGGGTGCTGCTGCGGGTCAGCGACTGAAGCTGCACGGCATACCGACGCTGACCAACCTGACGATGACGACGACCCGACGATGACGACGACCCGAGCGAAGGAGAACCGGACATGAGCGCAGTCCCGGCACAGCCCTGGCGCACCCCGCCGCCCTCGGCGACCGTCATGGAGTTGCTCGACCGGGCGCAGGCGAGCCTGCTGCACGCGAGCCAGGCCGGGGAGGTGGGGGAGCGGTATGTCCTCGCGCACCTGGCCGGGTTGCGAGCGGCCGCCGCCGTGCTGGCCGCCCGGACCACCCCGGCGAGCTCGTCCCGGCCGCGCAGCGTGTGGGAGGTGTTGCCGACCCTGGCCCCCGAGCTCACCGAGTGGGCGGTCTTCTTCGCCGCCTCGGCGCGGCAGCGGGCTGCCGTCGAGCGGGGTGACCGCGTCCTGCCGGCCCGCGAGGCCGACGATCTGGTGCGCCAGGCCGAGATCTTCATCGAGGTCGTCCAGGAGGCCCTCGGCGTGCCGCGGACCCTCGTGCGCCCTGGCTACCTCGCCGCGGTGACGCCGCTGCGGCATACCTCCCGCTGACCCGCCGACCAGCCACGTCCAGCTACGTCCACCGCCGCGCCCCCGCCGTCCGCCGATGTCGACCTTCGTCCACCTGCATGTCGCCTCGGGCTACTCCATGCAGTACGGCGCCTCGACCCCCGCCGCCCTCGTCGCCCGGGCGGCGGCGTTCGGGCAGCCCGCGCTGGCCCTCACCGACCGGGACGGGCTCTATGGTGCGGTCCGGTTCGTCCAGGCGTGCACCGAGGCCACAATCGCGCCCATCTTGGGGGTCGACCTTGCCGTTCACCTCCCGCCGCCGGACCCCACGACCGGCCGGTATGCCGCCCGCTCCGGTCCCAGCGCGCCCACACCTCCGCCGTGGGCCCGGCCGTCGCCCTCGGCTCGGGGGTCTCGGGGGTCTGATGCCCAGGGGTCTGGTGCCCGGGGTTTTGGTGCACAGGGGTCTGGTGCACAGGGTTTTAGTGCACAGGGCGCGGCGGCCCGGACGCCCGTGCGCGGCGGCGCTCTCGTGGACCCCCGGCGTCCTAGGGTGACCGTCCTGGCTCGGGGGTTGTCCGGGGGAGTCGCTCCCGGTCTGGGCTGGGCCCGGCTCTGCCGGCTGGTCACCGGCACCCACCTGTCCGGGCAGCGGGGCGACCCGGTGACCAGCCCGGCGCTGCTTGCCGAGCTGGCCGCCCCCGTCGGCGACGACCCGGCACCCCTGGTCGTCCTGCTCGGACCCGACTCCGACGTGGGCCGGGCGGTCCTGGCCAAGCGGCGCGCGGCGGCATACCAGGCGCTGGAGCGCTGGCGCGCGGTCCTGCCGGCTGGCGCGTTGGCCCTGGAGACGGTGTGTCACGGCGGCCCCGAAGGCACCCCCGCGAGCCTGGGCCATGCCGCCCGGATGCTCGCCCTCGGCCGCGACCTCGGTGTCCCGGTCGTGCTCTCGGCGCAGGTCCGCCACGCCGACCCGTCCGAGGCCGCGACCGTCGACGTCCTCGACGCGGCGCGACGCCTGGTGGCGCTGGACGTGCGCCACCTCGACCGGGTCACCACCGCGGGCCACCTGGCTCCCACCCCCGCGATGTATGCCGTCGCCTGCGACATCGTCCAGGCCTCCGGACCCGGGCTGGCCGGGGGCACGAGCACGGTCCGCGACGGCGCTCGGGACCTGCTCGCGGCCACCGTCGCCCTGGCTGGCGAATGCGTCCTCGACCCGGCGATCGACCTGGGGATCGGCGGGGTCCACCTGCCCGAGCAGAGCGCGTTGGGCCTGAGACTCGACGAGGACCCGCAACGGGTGCTCGTGCAGCGGTGCCGGGCGGCCGTCGGGAGCCGATATCCGGGGGTGAGCGAGCGCGAGCTGGCCCGGGTGCACGCCCGACTCGACGACGAGCTGGATGTCGTTGCGGCGCTGGGCTATCCGACCTATTTCCTCACCGTGGCCACGGTCACCGACCTGATCCGCGACATGGGGGTTCGGGTGGCGGCGCGCGGGTCGGGGGCGGGCAGCCTGGTCAACTACCTGTTGGGGATCTCGGGGGTCGACCCGATTCGCTACGACCTGCTCATGGAGCGGTTCTGCTCGCCGCTGCGCGCCCAACTGCCCGACATCGACATCGACGTCGAGTCGGCCCGGCGCACCGAGATCTACGAGAAGATCCTCGCCCGGTTCGGCGGCGATCGGGTGACCTGTGTGTCGATGATGGACAGCTACCGCGTGCGCCACGCGATCCGCGACGTCGGCGCGGCGCTCGGGCTGCCGCCCGGCGAAGTTGACGCGATGGCCAAGGCGTTCCCACACATCTCGGCCCGACATGCCCGCTCGGCGATCGCCGACCTGCCCGAGTTGCGGGTGTCCGGGTTGGGCGCGGCTCGGTATGACCTGCTGTGGGACCTCGTCGAGCGGCTCGACGGGTTGCCTCGGCACATCGCCCTGCACCCGTGCGGGGTGATCCTGTCCAACACCGCCCTGCTGGACCGCACCCCGGTCGAGGCGAGCTGGATCGGCTTCCCGATGAGCCAGTTCGACAAGGACGACGTCGAGGTCATGGGGCTGCTCAAGCTCGACGTCCTGGGGATCCGGATGCAGTCAGCGATGGCCCTGGCCGTGCAGGAGGTGGCGCGGGTGGACGGCATACCGGTCGATCTCGACGACCGCGCCCAGGTGCCCTTGGACGACGAGGCGACCTTCGCGATGATCCGGACCACGCGCACCCTCGGCTGCTTCCAGATCGAAAGCCCGGGCCAGCGGGAGCTCATCGGCAAGTTCGGGCCGCAGCGGTTCGAAGACCTCGTCATCGACATCTCGCTCTTCCGGCCTGGCCCGGTCAAGTCGGACATGATCGTGCCGTTCCTCAACGCCCGGCACGGCTGGGCCGAGCCGGAATATCTGCACCCCACCCTCATCCCGGCCCTGGCGGAGACCGCCGGTGTCGTCGTCTTCCACGAGCAGGTGCTGCGGATCGTCGCCGAGACGACGGGGGTGAGCCTGGCCCAGGCCGACGAGGTCCGCCGGGCGCTCGGCTCGCCTCAAGGTCAACTCGACGTGCAGGCGTGGTGGCGGCCAGCGGCGCTCGCTCGGGGCTATTCCGCAGCCGATGCCGACCGGATCTGGGAGGTGCTTCGGGCGTTCGCGTCGTTCGGCTTCTGCAAAGCGCACGCGGCGGCGTTCGCGCTGCCCACCTATCAGTCGGCCTGGCTCAAGACCCATCATCCGGCGGCTTTCCTCGCTGGGGTGCTCACCCACGACCCCGGGATGTATCCCAAACGCCTCATCCTCGACGACGCCCGCTCCCTGGGCATCGAGATCCTCGGCCTGGACGTCAACGCCAGCAAGAGCTGGTATGCCGTCGAGCGTGTCGGTCTGCCCGCGCCGGGACGCCCGGGTCGAGGTATTCCGGCATCGCATCCTGATGGCGGAATACCTCGACCGGGCGATGTCCCGGACGGGCGGGGCTACGGGATCCGGGTGTCGCTCACCGACGTCAAGGGGATCACCGACGCCGAGGTCACCCGGATCGTCGCCGGCCAACCGTTCACCGACCTGGCCGACCTCGCCCACCGGGCCCAGGTGAGCCGACCCGTCCTGGAACGGCTCGTCCTGGCCGGTGGGCTGGACTCGGTCTACGGGATCTCGACGGCCACCGGCGCCGGCGCCGACCGGTCCTTCGGCGCGGGTGGCCTGGGCGTCCGGGAGCGGATAACTCGCCGCGACCTGCTCCTGCACGTCGCCGAGCTCGACCGGTGGGTGCGCTCCGGCGGCAGCGGCCAGGCCAAGGCTGCGCGGGGCGTCGGCTCCCGGTGGACCCGGCGGCCAGCGACGATGTCGCCGACCGGTCCGGGTGGGCAGGCGGCGGGGGCGCCGGTGACCGACACCCGCGCCCTGGCTGCCGCCCATCCCCGCCGTGAGCTGGACGTCCTGGTCCAACAGCCCGGCGTCCCCGCCGGTCCCGGCACCATCCGCAACCTCGACGTCGCCGCACTCGCGGCCGCCCAGTCCCAGGCGGCGGCCCCCGCGCAGGTGAGCGACCGGCATACCCAGCTCGTCCTGCCGCTCGGGGACACACCCACACTGACCCGCGGCAGCGGTCTGCCCGAGCTCTCCGGCCCCGAACGGGTCCGCGCCGAGTTGGAGATCCTCGGGCTGGACGCCAGCGCCCACGTCGTCGCCCACTACGAGCCGATGCTCGAGGCGCTCGGGGTGACCCGCTCCCGCGACCTGTTGAGCGCCCGCAACCGCAGCGAGGTGTGGGTCGCCGGGGTCAAGGTCGCCACCCAGACCCCACCGATCCGCTCCGGTCGGCGGGTCGTCTTCCTCACCCTCGATGACGGCACCGGCCCGTCCGACTCGACGTTCTTCGAGGACGTCCAGGGCCCGTATGCCGCCACGGTGTTCCACTCGTGGCTGCTCCTCGTGCGCGGAGTCGTCCGACGCACCGGCGCCCGAGGCATCTCGCTGCGCGCCACCGGAGCCTGGGAACTGTCCGGGCTCTGGGAGGCGTTCGCCACCGGTGGGCGCCCACGGCTGCTCGACGCACTCGCCGCTGCCGACGCCGCCGCCCATGACCGCGCGGCTGCCGCTGCGGCCGCCTACGCCCTCCCGTATGCCGTCCCCCGCGGCACCGGGTGGGCCGAGCCGGCCGCCGATGCTGCCGCAGCCGCTGCGGACGGCAGCCCGGTCGGGGATCGGGACGACACGGCATACGCCGATCGGGAGCGGGCTGCACGCCTGGACCACGCCGCGTCCCTTGTCGGCGGTCGACCGGCCAGCCGGGCCGGTGGCATGGGCGGGGGTCACCCACGAGCCCGGTCGGGGCGCCTGGGGCACCGCGCCAGGTCCTCGTGCACGCCTCGGGCTTCAAACAATCGCCGTATGCCGACACCCGACCACCGGGTGAGGACGTCAAGTCCGCCCGACACCTGGCTGGCGCTGTCGACCATGCCGGCCTCACTGACCAGGTCACCCCCGACGCCTTCGACGCCCTCGACGCGGCGGGTCAGGGGAGCGGGGCCGGGCGACCGCCGCGCAAACTCTGGCACTCCAGCCCTGGCAGCAGTGGGCACTAGGGTGGATGCGTGTCCGAGGAGCAGCAGCGTCGAGCCCGCCGCGCCGCCACCGGCGTGCGCACCGCGGCTCTGTGGGCCGCCGTCAAAGACCTCGTCACCGAGCGCGCGGCCGCCCTCGGCCGTCCGTTGCGGGTGCTCGACCTCGGCGGCGGCACCGGCGAATTGGCCGTCCCGCTTGCCGAGTTGGGCCCCGACCTGGTCGCCGACGTCACCGTCGTCGACCCCAGCCCCGACGCGCTCGCGGCCCTGGGCCGGCGGGCCGCCGAGTCCGGCGTCCAGGCCCGGGTCCACGGCAGCCAGGGAGACGCCGACACCCTCGCCGACCTGCTGCCCGAGCGGGCCTTCGACTTGGTCTGCTGCCATGGCGTTCTTGAGGTCGTCGATGACCCCACCGCCACCTTGCGAGTCCTTGCCGACGCCCTCGCCGACGACGGCCACCTCTCGTTGCTCGTCGCCGGCCGGCTGGCCACCGTCTGGGCCCGGGCCCTGGCCGGGGAGTTCGGCCAGGCCCACACCGCTCTCACCAGCCCCGACGGCCGCTGGGGTGCTCACGACCCGTTGCCGCGCCGCTTCGACCTGGCCCAGCTGCGCGCCCTCGTCGAATCAGCCGGGCTGCAGGTCGAGCACTGGCACGGCGTGCGCCTGCTCGCCGACCTGGTGCCGTCGACATCCATCGACACCGACGCCGAGCGGGCCGCCCTCGTCGCCCTCGAGGAGGCGCTCGCCGGGCACCCGGCATACCCCTTCCTCGGTGAGCTCGGTGCGGCCCTGCACCTGCTCGCCCGCCGGGGCTGATCCCGGCCTGGGAGCCGGCCGATGAGCCGCCGCCAGTTCCGCCCGCCGCCGCGCACCGGCGACGGCCCTCCCGACGACACCGGGTGCACCGTCCTGCACGTCGACATGGACGCGTTCTATGCCTCCGCGTCGCTCATCGACCGGCCCGAGCTGCGCGGCACGCCGGTCATCATCGGCGGCGGCGGCCGCTCGGTCGTCCTCTCGGCCACCTACGAAGCGCGCGCCTTCGGGGTCACCTCCGCGATGCCGATGACCCGCGCGCGGCGCTTGTGCCCCCAGGCCACCGTCATCGCCCCCAACCATGACCGGTATGCCGCGATCTCCGATGCCGTCATGGCTACCTTCGCGTCGGTGACCGACCGCTACGAGCCGCTCTCGTTGGACGAGGCGTTCCTCGACATCGCCGGGGCGGTCCGGCGCCTTGGCCCGCCGACGAGCATCGCCCAGTGGCTGCGCGACACCATTGCCGACGAGCAAAGCATCACCTGCTCGGTCGGCGTGGCCTCGACGAAGTTCGTCGCCAAGCTTGCCTCCGGCCTGGCCAAGCCCGACGGGCTGCTTGTCGTCCCGCAGGACGAGGTCCTGGCCTTCCTGCACCAGTTGCCGGTGGGTGCGCTCTGGGGCGTGGGGGACCGCACCGAGGAAGCCCTGCAACGGCTGGGGCTGCACACCGTCGCCGACCTCGCCCACACGCCGGTGGACACCCTGCGCCGCGCCCTGGGTGATGCCACCGGCACCCATCTGCACGCGCTGGCCTGGGGCCGCGACGAGCGCCGGGTCCTCCCTCAGCAGCGGGAGAAGAGCGTCGGCTCCGACGAGACCTTCGCCCAGGACATCGACGATCCGGTGCTCATCCACCGCGAGTTGCTGCGCTTGGCCGATCGGACCGCAGCCCGGGTGCGTTCAGCCGGCCTGATGGGACGCACCGTCACCCTCAAGGTGCGGTTCGCCGACTTCACGACGATCACCCGCAGCCGCACCCTGCGCGACCCCACCGACGTGTCCCGAGAGATCTATGCCGCCGCGACGGCGCTGTTCGACGCCCTCGGCCTGCAGCGCGCCCGGATCCGCCTGGTCGGCGTGCGAATGGAGGGGTTGGTCGAGAGCGAGCGGGCCGCCGTCCAACCCCGGCTGGACGACCCGGACTTCGGCTGGCGCGACGCCGACCGCGCCGTCGACCGGGCCAGTGCCCGGTTCGGGGCAGGCGCGGTGCGGCCCGCGGCGCTCGTCCGGGGGGAGTCGGTCGCCCACCCGGGGAGTATGCCGCGAGGGGGCGAATAGCGCTCGAAGCGTCGGCCCGGGCCAACCGGCAGGTGCTCCGGCTACCACAACCCCGGATCCGGACCTATCCTGATGTCCTGACCCGGAACCACGGGTCGGATGGCATCGTTGTCCGGATGATGGCCGGGTTTGGCCTCGGAAACGCTGGAAGCCGTGGGAGGGGGTGGGTCATGGCACTGTCGGAGCGGGAGCAGAAGCTTCTCGAACAGATGGAGCAGGCGCTCTACGCCGAGGACCCTCGCTTTGCCACGCGCATTCGCAGCCATGGCGACCGGGGCACCAAGCGACGCATGCTCGTCGGCATCCTCGCCGTCCTCGCCGGCCTCGGGCTGGTGTTCCTCGGCGTCCTGGGTCAGGCGATCTGGCTCGGTGCGGTCGGTTTCGCGGTCATGGTCGCCGGTGGCGTCTGGGCGTTCGCGCCAGCCCGCAAGACCGGCCCGGTCGGTCTCGTCCAGGGCGACGGCTCCACGGCTGCTCGGACCGCCAAGGCCCGCAAGTCGGGGCAGGGCTTCATGAACATGCTCGAAGAGCGCTGGGAGCGTCGCGACCGCGACCAGTGGTGAACGCCAGCTCCGAGCAGCGGCCCGACAGGTGAACGCTGGCTGCGCGATCGCTCAGCCGGGGCCGAGGACGATGAGCCCGATGATCCACGTCAGCAGGATGGCCAGGCCGGCCAGCAACTCGATGCCCATCGAGTGCAACACGGCGACCAGCGCCGCCTTGGTCGACGTCCACGCCGCAGAGCGATCCTGACGACGGGTCAACTCAACGAGGAAGATCCCCAGGACGAACCCGACGAGGGCGCCGACGACGGGGATGACGAAGAAGCCGACGATCCCCAGGAGCACCGCGAGCAGCATCGTGGAGGTGCCCACGCCCTCACGGCGCATCTTGCGCCCAGGCAGGAGGTATTGCGTGACGACGCCCGCGGCATACAGGACGACTGCGACCCAGAAGACCACCCAGGCGCCGGGCGCGGGGTGGGCATACGCCCACAACAAGGTCGCCGCGACGGTAAGCAGCAACCCCGGGACGACCGGGACGACAATGCCGACCAACCCGACAACCATCAGCAGCCCCGTGACGATCGTGAGGCTGACCGGGTCGGCGAAGCTCACCGCAGGCCGGTGCTCTCGTCCGCGGTCTCGGTCAACAGCTCAGTCTCGTCGTGGATCTCAACGGCCTGATCGGCCAACTGGGGAAGGTGCTGGCGTCCGTGGTGGGCGCAGAAATACAGCTCCCCGCCGGAATGTAGGCGGGCGCGAATGTAGGCCCGTGCGCCGCAGCGGTCGCAGCGATCTGCGGCGCTCAAGCGGTGGACCAAGGTGGCGTTCACGTCTGCCTTCTCATCTCTCTCGTGCGGGCCGACAGGTGCCGACCCGGTGTTGCTGATTCGACGTGCAGGGACAGCAACGCTTGCTGGTTGCTGAATCCCCCCACGTCAGTCCCAACAGTCAAGCACGCCGGTTCGTTCCCGCGCGGTATTGATACCCATCTGAGACACGCCCGCGCGCCCCGGACCCGGCTGTCGGACGCCTCGACTACCCTGCGTGTGGCACGCCGTCGCCGAACATCAACGCACCGCAGAGAGGACATCCAGTGGCCACCCGCAGCACGACCGGCCGCACCGCCGCGAGTGGCTCCGGCGCGGGCGGAGGGGACTACACCGCCCGCCACCTTCAGGTGCTCGAAGGCCTGGAAGCGGTCCGCAAACGCCCAGGGATGTATATCGGTTCCACCGACCAGCGCGGGTTGATGCACTGCCTCTGGGAGATCATCGACAACGCAGTCGACGAAGCGCTGGCCGGCGTCGGCGACCGTATCGAGATCATCCTCGGTGGCGACGGGTCGATCGAGGTCCGCGACAACGGCCGCGGCATTCCCGTGGACACCGAGCCCCGGTCCGGGCTCTCGGGTGTCGAGTTGGTCTTCACCAAGCTGCACGCGGGGGGCAAGTTCGGCGGCGGTTCGTATGCCGCCTCCGGTGGCCTGCACGGCGTGGGCGCATCCGTCGTCAACGCCCTGTCCTCGCGGCTGGACGTCGAGGTCGACCGGGGTGGCAAGACCTATGCGATGAGCTTCCGCCGCGGTGAGCCCGGCGTATTCGCCGACCCGCCGGGTCCGCACAGCCCGGAGGCGCCGTTCACGGCATACGAGACGGGGTCGGAGCTGCGCGTCGTCGGGAAGGCGCCCCGGGGCGCCACCGGCAGCCGGATCCGCTTCTGGCCGGACCTGCAGATCTTCCTCAAGGAGGCCCGCCTCGACGACGACCTGTTGGCCGCTCGCGCCCGACAGACCTCGTTCCTCGTGCCCGGGCTGGCCTTGGTCGTGCGCGACGAGCGGGGAGCACCGGACACTCCTGGCGCCCAGGGCACCCACGAGCAGGTCTTCCAACACCTCGGCGGCATCTCGGAGTTCGCCGAGTTCCTCGCTCCCGACCCGCCGCTCACTGCGGTCTGGCGCCTCCAGGGCACCGGGAACTTCACCGAAACCGTGCCGGTGCTCGACGAGCGCGGCCATATGAGCCCGACCGAGGTCGAGCGGGAGTGCTCCGTCGACATCGCGATGCGGTGGGGCACCGGCTACGACTCGCGGGTCAGCTCCTTCGTCAACATCATCGCCACGCCCAAGGGCGGCACCCATGTGGCGGGTTTCGAGCAGTCCCTGCTCAAGGTGTTCCGCCGTCAACTGGAGCTCAACGCCCGCCGGCTCAAGGTCGGCACCGACAAGGTCGAGAAGGACGACATCCTCGCCGGGTTGACCGCAGTCGTCACCGTCCGGCTGGCCGAGCCGCAGTTCGAGGGTCAGACCAAGGAGGTCCTCGGCACCGCGGCGGTCCGAGCCGTGGTCGCCAAGGTGCTTGAGCAGGAGCTCAACGCCCGCCTCACCTCGACCAAGCGCGACGACAAGGCTCATGCGGCGCTGTTGTTGGAGAAGGTCGTCTCCGAGATGAAGGCGCGGATCAGTGCGCGCCAGCACAAGGAGACCCAGCGTCGCAAGACCGCCTTGGAGTCTTCCACCCTGCCGGCCAAACTCGCTGACTGCCGCACCCACGACGTGCTGCGGTCCGAGTTGTTCATCGTCGAGGGCGACAGCGCCCTCGGCACCGCCAAGTTGGCGCGTTCCTCGGATTACCAAGCGCTGCTGCCGATCCGAGGCAAGATCCTCAACGTCCAGAAGGCCTCGGTCGCCGACGTCCTGAAGAACACCGAGTGCGCGGCGATCATCCAGGTCATCGGGGCCGGGTCGGGGCGGTCCTTCGATCTCGAGGCGGCCCGCTACGGCAAGGTCATCATCATGAGCGACGCCGATGTCGACGGTGCTCACATCCGCACCCTGCTGCTCACCTTGTTCTTCAAATACATGCGCCCGCTCGTGGCCGCCGGACGGGTGTATGCCGCGATGCCACCGCTGCATCGCCTCGAAGTCATCGGCGGCCCAGGGCGCAAGAACGAATACGTCTACACCTACAACGAGGCGCAGATGCGCTCGACGCGGGCGGCGCTGGAACGCAAGGGGCGCAAGGTCAAGGAGCCGCCCCAGCGCTACAAGGGGCTCGGTGAGATGGACGCCGACCAGTTGGCCGACACGACCATGGACCCGCGCTTCCGGACCCTGCGTCGGGTCACGCTCGGTGAGGCCGAGGAGGCCGCCCGGATCGCCGAAGGTGTCTTCGACCTGCTCATGGGCAACGACGTGGCGCCACGCAAGGACTTCATCGTCGAGTCGGCCAAGACCCTCGACCGCGAACGCATCGATGCCTGACCGACCGGGGATCACGAAGCCCGGCACTCACCGGCGAGCGCCGGGACGGAACGTCGGCGCCGCATCAGACGTCTACCATGGGCCGGACCCGACCTGAGTCGGCGGGTGCGCAGCATCGACAGGGGGAGTGAGCATGAGCACGACGATCGACCCGGGACCACCGCCGGGAGCGCAGGCGGCATACCCCACCAGCGCGCCGACCACCCCGCGACCGGGCGTCGCGGCGATCCCGCCGGAGGATCTCGCCTGGGCGCGCTCGACCGTCGCGGCCATCTCGCGTTCCTTCCAGGAGCGCGTCGTCGGACAGGTGCGACTGCACGAGACCCTGCTGCTCGGGCTGCTCACCGGCGGCCACATCCTGCTCGAATCGGTGCCCGGCCTGGCCAAGACGACCGCGGCCGCCACCCTCGCGCGCACCGTCGGCGGCTCGTTCAAACGGATCCAGTGCACCCCCGACCTCCTCCCCAGCGACATCGTGGGCACCCAGGTCTACGACGTGCGCACCACCCAGTTCGAGACCCGGCTGGGTCCGGTCCACGCCAACCTCGTCCTGCTCGACGAGATCAACCGCAGCTCCGCCAAGACCCAGTCGGCGATGCTCGAAGCCATGCAGGAGCGGCAGACCTCCATCGGGGGTCAGGTCTACCCGCTGCCCGAGCCGTTCCTCGTCCTGGCCACCCAGAACCCCATCGAGCAGGAAGGCACCTACGTCCTGCCCGAGGCGCAACTGGACCGCTTCATGCTCAAGGACGTCCTGGATTACCCGACTCTCGACGAAGAGGCCGAGGTGGTCCGGCGGATCGACGCCGGCATCTATCTCGCCGAGCAGACCCCCGCGGTCAGCCTCGCCGACGTGCGCCGACTGCAGGCGTTGACCCGTGCGGTCTACCTCGATGACACCGTCATCCGGTATGCCGTGGGGCTGGCTTACGTCACCCGGCACGCCGAGCGGTACCTCGACCCGGCGCTGGCCCGGTACGTCGAGTTCGGTGCGAGCCCCCGGGCGTCGATCGCCTTCGCCCAGGCCGCCCGTGCGCGGGCCCTGTTGGCCGGCCGCGACCATGCCGTGCCCGACGACGTCCAGGCCCTGGCCCATCGAGTGCTCCGCCACCGGATCATCCTTGGCTTCGAGGCCGTCGCCGACGATGTCCCGGTCGAGCGGGTCATCGACGCCATCATCACCGCGGTCCGCACCCCCTGACCGGGCCGACCGGCATACCTGCGCTAGCCGCCCCGACCAGACGAGAGCACCCGTGGCCGCCCTGCTCACCCGAGTGAAGAGCAAACTCTTCATAGTCGCGCACCGGCGCACGTGGGGCTTGCTCGACGGGGAGTATGCCTCGGTCTTCCGAGGGCGCAGCCTCGACTACGACGACCTGCGCGAATACATCCCCGGCGACGAGATCCGCGACATCGACTGGAAGGCGACCGCTCGGCACGGGGCCCCGCTGGTCAAACGCTACGTCGCCACCCGTAAGCAGACCGTCCTGCTGCTGGTCGACACCGGTCGCTCGATGGCGGCCATGGCGCCGTCGGGCGAGCCGAAGAAGGACATCGCGATCCAGATCGCCGGCATGCTCGGCTATCTCGCCGTCCGCCACGGCGACCTGGTCGGCCTCATCAGCGGCGACGGTGAGAGCACCAGGATGCTCGAGCCGGCTGCGGGGGAGGCCAACCTCGAGCGTCTGCTGCGGGTCATCGATCGCGCGAGCACGCTTGAGGCTCCGCCCAGCCGGTTCTCTGCGCAACTGCACTACCTCGCCGAGCACGTCCGGCGACGGATGCTCATCGTGGCAGTGACCGACGATGGCGGCCTGGGCTCTGACGACGACCCGTTGTTGCGGCGACTGCACGCTCAACACGAGGTGCTCTGGGTGGTTGTGGCCGACGCCGACCCGACGCGTTTCGACCCGCGCGCCGATGCCTCCGAGGTCACCGACGGCAGCGCTCTCCCAGGGGCGGTGCGGGGCGGCGAACGTCTCCAGGCGGCATACCAGCAGGCTCTCGCGGGCCGACGCGAGGCGACCGATCAGCGGCTGCGGCGGCTCGGGATCGCGCGCGCTCGCGTGGGTGGCACGTCGGAGGTCGTGGGCAGCATGTTCGCGCTCCTGGAGAGGCAGCGCCGCCGTGCACGTTGACGACCCGTTCTACCCGCCGATGACCTACCACTGGGTCTGGACGCTGCTCGCCTGGGTGGCGATCTTGGCCGTGCTTGCCTGGGCCGGGTTCATCTGGTGGCGCACCCGTCGCGTCCGGCCCACAACCCCGGCCGGGCCCGTTCCCATCCACCCGGGGTGGCGGCTTGCCCGCGCGAAGCACGACACGATGACCCGGATCGACCAGATCGTCTGGGAATGCGAGCAGGGCAGGGTCGACGCCCGGACGTCCCACCGTGAGCTCAGTGCCGCGGTGCGGGCCTTCATCGATGACGTGTCGGGGGCGACCACGTCGCGGATGACCCTGTCTGACCTCGGCTCCCGCGGCCCGGGGCTGGCTCCGGTGACACACGTCGTCCTGCAGCTCTACCCCGGCGAGTTCGGGCCTGACCCGGCGCGACCCATCCGGCCTGCCGCCGAAGCGGCCAAGGCGGTGGTGGCCCAATGGCACTGAAACAACCGTGGATCCTGCCGTGGGCGGCCCTGGGGGCTCTCGCGATTGCCGCGCTGGTGTGGTTCGCGCTGCGCCGTCGCAGGCCGCCGGCGGCGCTGCCGTTGGCCAACACCGATCTGCTCACCAGCCTTCCGGAGTATGTCCACGCGATCTGGCGACACCGACTGATGACGGTCCTGTATGCCGCCGCGGCGGGTTTCGTCGCCGTGCTCGCGATCATCGGCGCGGCCCGGCCCGTGGCCACGACCGTCATCAACCCTGAGAAGGCCAACCGCGACATCGTCCTCTGTCTGGACGTCTCGGGCTCGATGACTACTGCCGACGCCGAGGTGGCGGAGACGTTCCGATCGCTTGCCAAGGAGTTCAAGGGGGAGCGGCTCTCGCTGGTCATCTTCAACTCCTCGGCCGTGCCGGTGTTTCCCCTGACCGACGACTACGACTTCGTCGAGGAGCAGTTGTCCGACGCCCAGCGGGTCTTCGAGGGGAGCTTCGACCACGAGTTCTACGCCGGGACACTCAACGGGCAGGGGAGTTCGCTCATCGGTGACGGCTTGGCCACCTGTGTGCGCAGCTTCGACCACGGCAACCTGACCCGGGCCCGGTCGATCATCCTCGCGACCGACAATCTCGCCGCGGGGAGGTCGATCTTCAGCCTGGCGCAAGGCGGAACGATGGCCAAAGCTGCCGGCATCCAGATCTACGGCCTCAACCCGGCTCATCGCGCGGGGAGTTCGACGGCGACCGAGATGCGCTCGGTCGCCGAGGGCAGCGGTGGGCTCTACTACCCCTTGAACAGCGTCGACGCGGTGAGCCGGATCGTGTCCGCCGTCTCTGCTCGGGAGGCCTCCCGGATCCCCGGAGCACCGATCACGCTCGTCCACGACCAACCGGCGTCGTGGGTCGGGTGGACCTGGCTCGGGGTGCTTGGCCTGCTCGGGGCCCTGCGACGGTGGCGCCGATGACTCTTCTTCCGGTCATGTCTGTCGGCGTCCTGGTGCTGGCGGTGGTGGTGGCGTTGGCGCTGGTGTGGTGGCCGCAGCCCGGCCCCCAGCCGAGTCTGCGAACGCGAGTGCGCCGCACCCTGCTCGTGGCCGCGGTGCTCGTGGCCTCGCTGCGCCCGGGCCTGCCCGGTGCCGAGGTGCGGGCCAGCGCGTCCGAGCTCAACGTGTTCTTCGTCGTCGACACGACCACGTCGTCGATGGCCGAGGACTTCGGCACCGACCCGCGGATGTCGGGGATGCGCGCGGACATCACGGCCATCTCAGGGCGAATGGCGGGGGCGCGGTTCGCGCTCATCACCTTCGACCAGGCCGCAGTCCTTCGTATGCCGCTCACCTCCGACGGCGCGGCCGTCGCCGCCGCGGCTGAGACGATGCTGCCGGAAACGTCCGCCTGGTCACGGGGGAGCAGCGTGACCGCGGCCGGACCGTTGCTGCAGCAGACCCTGGCCCGGGTCGCCGCCGCGCATCCGGAGCGGGCGCGGGCGGTCTTCTACCTCGGCGACGGTGAACAGACGTCCGGCAGCCCACCGGCAGCGCTGGGAGTGGACCAGAGCCTGGTCAACGGCGGTGCGGTCCTGGGTTATGGCACGACCGGCGGAGGCCAGATGCACGAGACCGGAGTGCCCGGGTCGCGTGCGGATGCCGGCTGGTTGCTCGACCCGAGCACCGGCAAGCCGGCGGTCTCGGTCATCGACGAAGGCCAATTGGGCTCGATCGCCCAACAATTGGGGGTCCCCTACCTGCATCGCTCGCCGGGTGAGAGTGTCGACGCCGTCCTGGGGCTGGTGGATCTCACCGGCCTCGATCGGGTGACCGTGGCACAGGACGGGCCGCTGTCGGCGGGCCGTGAGGAGTTCTACTGGATCGCCCTGCTGGCGGTTGCCGGGCTTGTGGCCTGGGAGGTCGGGCTGGCTCTGGCCCGGTTGTGGGGGCTGCGCCGCCCGAGGCGAGCACGCGGCATACCGGAGGATGGCGGCATACCGGCAGATCGGGACGGCCACGAGGAGAAGGTGCGGTCATGACGCTCGCTCCCCACCCGGCGCCGGCGCGCCCCGCAGCCCTCGATCCGGACGAACCGGCGGCCGCCCGACACGCGCGGCTCGCCATGCGGCGGCGCCTGATCAGTTGGTCGATCGGGCCCGCGTTCGTGGCCATCCTTGTGGCCGTCAAACTGCTGACGATGAGCGCCGCCGCCACACAGGCAGTTGACGGCTTCTTCGCCGCGGCAGCGCACACGGTCTTCGAGGCGGCTGATCGGATGTCGTTCCTCAACGTTGTCGAGCGGCACAAGGCTCCCTTCGCGCGCGGCGACGCCTTCGTGCTGGCCGGCGATCTGGACAGCGCGCGGGCGCAGTTCGAGCAGGCGTTGGAGTTGGCGCCGCCCGACTCGATCGACTCGTGTCAGATCCGGGTCAATCTGGCGCTGGCGCTGGAGAAACTGGGCGATGCCGCCAAGGCGGCCGGCGACGAGGTCGCGGCGAAGGACTACTGGACCCGCACCAAGGCGGTCGCCGATGCGGCGCCTCCGGGGTGTTTCCCGCCAGCGGCGGACGGGGCCGGGCAGAAGGCCGAAGCGGCCGGTGACCGGGCCGAACAGAAGCTCAACCCCCAGCAGTCCTCCGGCGGTGACCAGTCGAGCGATGCGCAGCAGCAGGCCGAGCAGCAGCGCAAGGCGGATGAACTCGACCAGCAGACCCATGAGAACCAGCAGGACCGCCAGCAGAACGGGCCGGACGGGCAAGGAAACCCGGCGGGTGGGGGCGGTTCGGCTAACCCGGCGGCCAAACCCTGGTGAGTATGCCGCTCGCGCGGCTCCGGGCGGGTGTCCCCCCAGCGGTGGCTAGGTTGAGCTAGGGCTTCGCAGGGGCTGTGGTCGACCCGCGGATGACGAGTTCGACCGGGAAGGTCTGGTCAGGGATCGCTGAGGGGTCATAGAGCCCGAGAAGGGCGAGCAAGGTGCTGGCCGCTGCGACTCCCTGGGCGGCGACATCCTGACGCACGGTGGTGAGGCCGAATACGGGGGCCAACTCGTGGTCGTCGATCCCGACGATGGACAGGTCCCTCGGCACCTCCAGACCGAGTTGGCGGGCTGCGCCCCACACACCGAGGGCCATCTCGTCGGAGGCGGCGAGGACCGCGGTCGGCCGGTCGGGACCAGACAGCAAGGCCATGGCCGAGGCGCGCGAGTCTCCAGCGGTCCAGTCGGAGTCGAGCACCCAAGTCGGCGGGGTGTTGATGCCGGCTCGGGACATCGCCTGGTGGAAACCCTCCAGCCGGTCGATCGGTGTCTTTCGCGGTGCCGCCTCGGGGTAGTCCCTGCCGACATAGGCGATCTTGCGATGACCCAGCGCCAACAGGTGTTCGGCGGCCAGGGCGGCCGAGCCGATGTCGTCGATGCCCACGCACGGGGAGTCCTCGAACGGGCTGCCGACGGCGACCACAGGCAGCCCGAGGCGACGGACGAGGTCACGCTCGGCGTCCTGCATCTCGACGTTGATGACGATGAGGCCGTCGACCCGCTTGAAGAGCATCCCCTGGGTGAGGGAGAGGCGGGACATGGAGGTCTCGCTGCGCTCCAGGTCCATGAGCAAGATGTGGTGCTGGTGCTCCCGAAGGGTCTTCTCGATGGCACTCATGATGCCGGTGAAGAACCACCGTGCCATGAAGGGCGTGATGATCCCGATCAGGCGGCTGCGTCCTGAGGCCAGACCGGAGGCCGTGGGGCTGGCGATGTAGTCGAGCTGAGCAGCGGCTTGGACGACGCGTTCGCGGGTCTCTGGGTGCACCTTGTCCAGTCCGCGTAGGGCGCGCGACACGGTCGCAACGGACACGCCAGCCGCGCGAGCAACATCAGCGATTGTCGGTTGTTGCACGCCGACCTCCGTCTGATGACGCCCGCAGACGGGCAGAATGGTTGACTCCCCTGCAACAACCCACCGCAACAGGCTGCCCGGATTTGACACAAAGCGCGCGAGTGCGCGCTCTACTCGTCAATCTACTCTCAACCCACAGGTTGCAACAAAGCCGGACCTTCGAGCGCGTTGGCCTGACCCGGATGGCAGGTGACCAGCGATCCGGTGGGGAGCTCATCAGACCGGCACAGCGGCGGTAGGCAGCGCACGTGCACGCAGCAGCACCAGTTGGTCGGGATTGAGCAGGGGCGCCTGGATACCCACCTCACGCAGGACCCGCCCGGGCAGGGTGACGCCCGAGGGACCCCACCCGGGTGGGAAAGTGGCGGCTGCCGCATCACCGGGTGCCTGGGCACTGACGTGGTAGTCCCGCGCCGGGTCGAGCCCAGGCAGACGGACCCGGCCGGCCGGCCAGGTGACGGTGAGGTCGAGGGCGGCCAGGCGGTAGAGAGCGTCGGACCGGTCCGTGGCGACGACTCCTTCGAGCAGTAGCGCCGGGTTGGGCAGGTCGGCGTGCACGACATCGCCGGTGTGCAGCAACTCACGGACCTCCTTGTGGAAGGCGATCCAGGCAGCCAGGGTGTCGAGGTCGGCTGACGAGGCCGTGGTGAGGTCCCACTCGACCCCGAGGTGCCCCCACATCGCGGTGCCCGCTCGGAAGCCCAGGTGCAGCAGCCGGTGCGTCGAGTGGTCGGCTCCCGACCCGACGTGTGTGCCGAGAAGTTCCGGTGGCAGCAGCAGCCCGGTCCAGCGCACCAGACGTTGACGCTCGTGGGCGTCGATACAGTCCGACACCCAGACCCGGTCGGTGTGTTCGATGATGCCCAGGTCCACCCGACCACCGCCGCCGCAGCACGACTCGATCTCCAGCCCCGGGTGGCGAGCCTTGAGCTCGGCCATGAGGCGATAGACCGCCTCGGTGTGGATGTGGACGCCCGGGCTGCCGTCAGGGGAGTGCCCGGCGTCGACGAGCGGCCGATTGTGGTCCCACTTGATGAAGGCGATCCGGTATTCGCCGACTAGCGTGCTCATCCGCTCGAGGACGAAGGCGTATGCCGCCGGGTGACCCAGGTCGAGCACGTGCTGGTAGCGGGACGGCAGGCCCGGCCCGTGATCGGTCTGGAAGACCCAGTCGGGATGCTCGCGGGCGAGATCGGAGTCGAGGTTGATCATCTCGGGCTCGAACCACAGCCCGAAGTCCATGCCGAGCCCGTGCACATGGTCGACCAACGGGTGCAGCCCATCGGGCCAGACTCCCTCGTCGACGAACCAGTCACCCAAGCCGGCCTGATCGGAGCGCCGATGCCGGAACCACCCGTCGTCCAGGACGAAGCGCTCGATGCCGAGCTCGGCGGCCCGGTCGGCCAGGGTGATGAGCTTGCCCAGGTCGTGGTCGAAGTAGACGGCCTCCCACGTGTTGAGCAGGACGGGGCGCGGGCCACGCGGGTGGTGGGGCTGGGCCCGCAGGAAGCGATGAACGCGCTGGGAGAAGGCGTCCAACCCCTCGCCCCAGGAGGCCACCAGCCAGGGGGAGGAGTAGCTCTCCTGCGGGTGTAGGACGCCCTCGCCCGGAAGGAGGACCTCCCCGCCCCGCAGCAGCCGCCAGCCCGCCGTCGAGTGCTCGGCCAGGACGACCTGGTTACCGCTGTGCGCCACATGGACGCCCCAGACCCGTCCGGACCGGAAGCCGAAGCCGGGCTCACCGGCACACATGACCGTCGCCGAGTCGTGGCCCGGCCGTCCGCCCCACGCCTCCCGCACCCAGGCCCCGGGGTCGAAGGGCCGCCGTTGCGGGGTCCGCTCATGGGTATGCCGTCCGGTCATGTCGAGCAGCTCACCCGCCTCCGCCGGCACCGGCAAAGCGGGCAACAGGTGGGCGACCTCGTAGTCGTCGGCGCCGAGGTTGCGCACCTGGGCACGGACCCGGACCAATCCGCTGGGGTGCACCTCAATCTCGGTCGTGACTTCGAGGGCGCTGGGCCGGTCCAGGCCGACGCTGCGCAACCGCACCGCCCCGGCGGCGCCGTCCGCCCAGTCCGCCGACCCGGCGGTCTCGACGCGGTGTTCGACCCGATCGAAGGACACCGACCACGAGCGTCCGCCGGCTCGGCTGCCGAGCAGCCCAGGTCGGCCGAGCCACCCCGACGAGTGTTGCGGCAGGAGCGCGACCGCTGCTTGCGAGCTGATCGCCGAGTCGACGTAGGGAGGTGTCAACGCGATCTGCAGTTCATCCAGCGCCTGGGTCGACACGTCGCCGAGGTCGGGTCCCCAGTGCAGCACGCACGGCAGGGCGGCGTCGTCCAGACGCGCGACCACGCTCGTCCCACCGAGGCGCAAGTGGAGCATGGTCGGCACGGACGGGGCGGTAGTCATGGCGTGCCTCCGGTGAGATGTTCCCGCTCGATATCGGCGCGGGGTTGACGGCGCTGGACTGGGCACCCGGCTGCCCCTCTTCTGCGGGCTGGTCGTTTGCGGACGGGTCTCATGCTCGCCAGCTCGGCGCGTAGACGATCGTCGGGACGGCGGCCTTACCGCATGACTCGGGCAGCATGGGTCCCTGCCGGGCCACGACGTCCACCTGCTCGCGCAGATCATCCATCGGATCGTCGAGGTCGCGGCGATCGGTCTGCCGGCGCAGCCAGGCATCGGCGGCCTGCTCCGCAGGGGGGAGGTGCATCGGCCCTCGATCGTGCACCCGCCCGAGCAGCGCCGGTGCCAGCCTGCCGGAAGCGGCGGCGTCGAGGGCACCGGCTGCCAACTCGGGGTCGAGTCGGGCCAGCACGCGACCCCACGGCAGCAGCACTGCGGTCGGTGCGAAGCGGTGCCCTCCGGTATGGCTCGTCTCCCAGACCTGGTCCGGGGCGGCCGTGGCGAACCCGCCGGAGACGAACGCGCTGGTGACGACCCGGCCCCGCTGAGCGCAGCACGCGTCGCGTCGCCCGTTGGTGCAGACGAGCAGGAGTGGCACGGTGTCGAGGGCTCCACCCAGGCGGCCTGCCGTCGCCCCAGCGCTGGCCAGTTCGTCGGCGCCGAGGCCCAGCAGCATCGCCGGATCGGTCAGGTCGGCTCGCACGAGCCATCCGCCCGGACCCGTGCGCGCGATGTACGTGCGCCGGGTCGACTGCTGCGGTCTGGCCCCATCGGCACCCGCGCCCGCACCGGCGCCCCTGGCCTCCGGTTCGGCGTCGGTCTGAGGGGCCTGTTCGGCATGGCGGCCGGGCCGACGGATGAGCAGCAGACGTCCGCCCAACCCGGACACGTGGGCATCCAGGGCCGCCCCCAAGGCCGGGTCCAGGTGCGATTGGGTGGCTGCGACGCGGCCCCACGGACCGTTCTGCTCCAGAGCCACGACGAAGTCTGCTCGCGCAGCCGTGCCCCACGCGGGGAGCGCACCGGTATCCCACACCCGCGAGCACGCAGGGTCGACGATGGTCACTCCGGCATCCTTGCGTAGGTGGACGATGCGAGTCGCATTGCTCTCACCTGGACCTGACGACAATCATCTGCCAGGTCGCCAGTGGCGGCAGGTGCACGGTGGCGTGGGTGCCGTCCACCGCGACCACCAGCGGCTCCAGGTGACCACTCGCGTCCGGGTCGGCGGCATACACCGCCGGAACGTCGGGCCCGACGCGCCGCATCCGCAGAGTGCCCGCCCCGGGAGTTCCCGGCGGTCCCTGCGGTGCGTCCCAGCGGCAGTCGGTGGCCCCAGAGAGGTTGATGAGGTGCACCACCAGGGCATCACCGACCGCGGTGATCCGGCGCCACACGACCCCAGGCCTGGCCGTACCGCTCACTGTCGCGGCGGCATACGAGACGTCGAGGTCATCGTTGTAGGAGGCCGCGTAGGAGCCGGTGACCTCGACGATCCCCGATGGGATGAGCAGGTCGTGGTGCTCGGTGAGGAAGTCGTAGTAGCGCGCCAACAGGTCGACGGTCCCCGGCTCCGCCACGTGGTTGCGGACGTAGTAGGGGTCCACGAGGATCCGGTCGGCCTCCCCGGCCAGCAGGTGGGTCGCGCCGTGGGAGAACACCGTGGCCATCGTCAGGGCGGTCGCGCGGTCGGCTTCCTCGCGGGGGGCGACGGCATACACCTGCTGGTATGCCGCGATGACGACCGGCCGCCCGCCGGCCACGGACCGCGCGCGGCCGATCACCTGCGCAAGGGCTGCGTGGGTGGAGTGGGGTTCCCACACCTCGATGTAGACGGCGTCCTGCGGTGCCTGAGCACTGGCCCAGGTGGGGAAGTCGTTGACGTTGTTGAAGACCAGCCGGGCGCCAGGCACGCGCTCGCGGACCGATTCGATGAGGTGCACGAAGCTCTCGGTGAGGTCGACCCGGGTGCCGTCCGTGCGCAGTGCCACCTTTGGGTAGCCATACTGATCGAGGTGGAAGCCGTCAAAACCGCACTGCGCCAACGCTTCTGCTAGATCGTTGCCGAAGTGGTAGAGCCAGGTGGGGGCGCCCGGGTCAACCAGTCGCAGAAAGTCCCCGAGCCCGTATGCCGTGCCGTCGGCATCGGTGATCGCGAGCGACTCCCAAGCCGGCCATTCGTCGTTGCCGACTCCGTAGACCGCGGCATACCCGAGCGCGTCGGCGCCCACCTCGTGGCACGTGGCGATCAGGGCGCGGACCGTGCCGAGGTCGACGGGGCTACCCAGGGCGTCGGCGTAACGTTCGCCACCGCCGAGCAGGTCGGCGTGGCGGTAGGCCCAGTCGTAGAACTGGACGCCGGTGATGTGCAGACGACGGAGATTGTCGGCGACGGCGGCCAGGTCGGCCACGCTGCGGTCGGGGCGATAGTCGGCGACGAACGCGTAGCGCAGGATGCCTCGGTCGCCACCAGACCCGGCGATCTGCACCGCGGAGCGAGCGATCTGCTGGTCGCCGGCCCGGAGCGAGATGCCGTAGGACCCCGGCTCCAACTCACCCAAAGGAATGACACCAGCACTCGAGACGGGGTGGCTGGAAAGGACGGCGCCGTCGCGGTGCACCGTCAGCTCTGCCGACTGACGCAGGTCGCGGATCTCGACGGCTACGCGGTCGGTGGCGCGGAACAGGCTGCGTGTCGGCAGCACTGTCGGATGGTTCGGCGTCGTCATCGTCCTTCACGAAGCTCTCGAAGAAGTCGAGCCCGCACCCCACAGTGGGGGAGCGGGCTCGACCTCGATGGTGCGGGTGACCTCAGCCCTTGACGGCGCCGGAGGTCATACCGCGGATGAAGTACCGCTGCAGCGACAGGAAGACCATCAGCGGGACAATGATGGTGATGAAGCCCGCCGACGGGATGAGCTCACGGCCCTGACCCGTCTGACCTTGCAAGCCCTGCAGGGCCACGGTCGCGATGGTGTTCTCACCACGGCCGAGGAAGAGCAGAGCGATGAGCAGGTCGTTCCACACCCAGAGGAACTGGAAGATCGCGAACGAAGCCAGCGCCGGGGTGGACATCGGGATGATGAGCCGCCAGAACGTCGTGAAGTGGCTGGCACCGTCGATCTTCGCCGACTCGATGACGGCCTTGGGCAAGGACGACATGTAGTTGCGCAAGATGTAGACGGCCAACGGCATACCGAAGCCGATGTGGGCGAGCCACACCGCGAGGAAGGTGCCGTTGAGGCCCAGGCTGCTGTAGAGCTTCAGCAGGGGCACGAGGGCCACCTGGTTGGGGACGACGAGCAGGCCGACGATGATGACGAAGACCAGGTCGCGTCCCTTCCACTCCATGAAGGTGAAGGCATAGGCCGCAAACGCCGCGATGAGGATCGGGATCACCGTTGCCGGCACCGTGACGATGAAGCTGTTGATGAACGCCTGGCCCATGTTGATGCCGGAGTCGTTCGTCGTCAGCACCTGGGCGTAGTTGTTGACGGTCCACTGGGTGAATTCCAGCGGGTTGGCGATCGCCGTCCACCAACCGGAGTTGAACTGGGCGTCGCGCGTGCGGAACGAGCTGATGAGCAGACCCAGGACGGGGATCAGCCAGATGAGACAGAGGAAGGTGACGAAGATCCGCACCGGCCAGGTCGCACTGCCTGGGCCGCTGCCGGCCTTGCTCTGACGAATGACTTGAGCGTCGGTGCTCGGCGGAACTGCGGTGGTCATCGGTTGGCCTCCTCAGCCCGGAACTGCCTCACCTGGTAAACGAGCACGGGGGTGATGGCGATCATCAGGAGCACGACGATGGCCGCGGCATACCCGCTGTTCTGGTTGGTGAACATCTCGTAGAAGAACCGCCGACCCACGACGTCGGTGTTGAACGCACCGTTCGTCGTGACGTACACGACGTCGAAGACCTTCATGACACCGATGAGGACGGTGATGAACACCGTGACCACGGTCGGCCAGATCTGGGGAACGACGATGCTGAAGAAGATGCGCCTTTCACCGGCGCCGTCGATCCGGCCAGCCTCGATGGTGTCCTCAGGAACGCCCTTGATGGCCGAGGAGAGCAACACCATGGAGTAGCCCACCTGGGTCCAGATGAGGATGACCATCAACAGCAGGCTGTTGAGGTGCCACGTCTCGATCTGGTACCAGTACACCGGGTCCTTGCCGAACACGCCCATGATGGCGTTGAGCAGACCGGTCTGCGGGCTGCCCTTCGGCTGGTACTCGTAGATCGAGCGCCAGATCGTGGCGGCACCGACCATGCTGATGGCCATCGGAAGGAAGATGACCGTCTTGGAGAGCTTCTCACCCTTGGGCCGGAGCCGGTCGGCGAGGACCGCAACGCCGAGGCCGAGAGCCACGGTGAGGGCCGGAACGATGATGATCCACAAGAGGTTGTTGAACAGCACCGAGAGGAACGTGGCGTCGGTCAACAGGTCTTTGTAGTTGTTGAAGCCGACGTATTTCGTCGCGTCCTCGTTGGCGAACGAGTACTGCAGCGTGACGATGGCCGGGTAGATGAGGTAGACGCCGATGGCGAGGATCGCGGGGCCGGCGAAGACCCACGGCTTGACCCGGTCTTCCCAGCGGCCTTTGAGCGATTCGGCAAGTTTGTTGAGCAACCAGAACAAGATCATGGCGCCGCCGATGCCGCCGATGATGGCGAGCAAGGCGTTCAGAATTTTGATGGTCAAGAGTCCCTGACCTCCCTGACGAAGGAGTGATGGGGCGGGAAGTATGGATCAGCTGCGGGGATGACGTGCTGTCATCCCCGCAGCTGTCCTGTCACCTCAGCTAGCGGCCTTCGGCCAGCTCGCGTCGATGTTGTTCAGCGTGACGTCGAGGTCCTGAGTACCGGAGATCCACTTGATGGGCTCGGTCCAGAAGGTCCCTGCGCCGACCTTGGCCGGCATGAGGTCCGACCCGTCGAAACGAGCGGCGCTCGACTTGTAGAGAACGTCGCTGGCGATCTTCTGCAGCATCTTGCTCGGGTAGAGCGTGACGTCGAAGGACTTGTGCGGCGAGAAATAGCCGGCCTTGCCGACCTCGACGCCGTTGTCCTTGCTGGCGATGAAGTTGCGCAGCTTGAGCGTGTTGGCGTCGTTGTTGAACGCGGTCGCCAGGTCGCCACCGGTCAGGACCGGGTTGTTGCCAGCCTCCTTGGCCGGGAAGGCGACGACGCCGATCTCGGTGTCAGCCTTGGCCAGGACGGTGTCAGGGAAGCCACCCTTGCCCGCGATGAACGTGGCCTGCTTGAACAAGTAGCACGCGGGGGGGGTGTCGAACAGGACGTTGCCACCGGTCTGGAAGTTCGTCGCCGCGATGGCCTTGGTGCCGCCGCGGACGTTGCCCTCGGTGAAGGCGATCTTCTGGAAGTAGTCCCAGGCTGGCTTGATCTCGGGGCTGTTGAACTTCAGCGTGCCGGCGACCCACTTGTCGTAGTTCTCCGGGCCGGCGAAGCGCAGGACGAGGTCCTCGATCCAGTCGGTGATCGGCCAACCAGTGGCGCCACCGGACTCGGCCGCGATGCACCACGGGGTCTTGCCGTCGGCCTTGATCTTCTCGGTCAGGGCGTCGAGCTCGGCAAGGGTCGTCGGGGCCGTGTAGCCGGCAGCGGCGAAGACTGGCGCGTCGTACCACAGCAGCGACTTGACGCTGACCGCGGAGGGCAGGCCGTAGACCTTGCCGTCGGTGCAGGTGCCGGCGCCGACGAAGCCGTTGACCAGGGTGGCCTTGGCGGAGGTGACGGTTGCGTCGTCATAGGCGAGGACCTTGCCCTGCTTGGCCAGGTCGCACATCACGCCGGGCTGCGGGAAGAGGCCCACGTCCGGCGGGTTCCCACCCGCGACGCGGGTCTTGATCTCGGTGTCCCACGATCCAGCCTTGGTGAACTTGATCGTGAAGCCGCTCTTGTCCGCGAAGGCCTTGAGGTCCTTCTGGAAGGCGGTCTCCTGCTCGTTGCCGAAGCCGTACATCACCTCGACGGTGGCCTTGCCGGCTCCCGCGGCCGTGCCCGTGGCAGCAGTCGTCGTCGTGCCACTCGAGCCCAAACAGCCCGAGGTGAGCAGCGCGATCGCGGCTGCTCCTGTGGCTGCCTTGGCGAAGGTACTCCTGCGCATACGTTTGACTCCCTTGTCTACTTACGGGATGGAGTGACACAGCTTCGGCTACCCGTAGCCGCTGCTGGTGGCTTGCTCCCGCGCGTCTGTGGAGGCTACGGAGGGTTCCGAAGAGCACCCCATAGATGAACCGACTGATACGCCCGGACGGTCTCCCGACCGGTCGGCCCCACGTGTCCGAGGGCATGGCCGACTCTGCCGTGTAAACGCTTTCCCGTCAAGAGTCATGGCCGGTGTTTATCGCCTTGTTATGCGTCGAGCCCGCGCCTTCGCACGGGCCGAGCAACGCCGTCAGCGACGTCATCACCGACGTCATCGCAGAGGTGCGTCGAGCGCCGAGACTCAGGTCGATCCGAGATACTAGGCCCCGCTAGCCGGGCCGGCGATAGCGGCCACCACATGGCTCCAGGTGGCGCCGGACCCGTCGCGCCGACCCGTCGCTGCCGGCAGGTCGACCGGCCCTCCGTTGGCTGCGGCCGCCCGCGCCGGCACCGAGCCGGCCCAAGCCAGCACCAAGGTGTCCTCGCCCTTGAGGAATCGGTGCGCTCGCACCCCTCCCGTGCCGCGCCCCTTGGCCGGGTACTCGGCATACGGAGTCACCTTGATGGCCCCCGCCTGGGTGCCGGGGAGGGCTCCCGAGGTGCCGCTCGCGGTGACGACCAACCCGTCCCGAGTGGGGTCGACCACTCCGAAGAACAGCGCCCTGGCCGCGGGATCCAGCCGGATTCCGGCCATGCCCGCGGCGGCTCGGCCTTGCGGCCGCACGCTTCCGGCGGAGAACCGCAGCAGTTGCGCGTCACTGGTGAGGAACACCAGGTCGATCTCGTCGCTGGAGGTCGGGGCGGCACCCACCACCTGGTCGCCGTCGCGCAGGGCGATGAGCTCCCACGACGGTCGGGCGGGGTGGTCGGTGACCACGCGCTTGACGACGCCCGAGGCCGTCCCGAGGGCCAGCACGGGGGAGTCCGGCGCAAGGGATGCGAGGGTCACCGGCTGCTCGTCCCGACCCAGCTCGAGGTATGCCGCCAGCGGAGCACCGCCGGACAGATGGGGGGAGTCGGCGGTCGGGGGGAGCGTCGGCAACTCAAGAACCGAGAGGCGCAGCATCCGGCCCAGGCTCGTGACGAGACCGACCTCGCCTCGGGCGGTGGCCCGCACCGCGCCGATGATGACATCGTGCCGGGCCCGCCCCCCTCCGGTCGGGAGATCGTCGGCTGATGTCGTGCGGGCCAACAGGCCGGTTGAGGAGAGCAGCACCCAACACGGGTCGTCGGCGATCTCGAGGACCGCGCTCTGGCCCCGGGCAGGGGCCGCGGCGGTGACCCCGGCGACGGCGCCAGCCGACTCCAGCAGCACCGTGCGCCGCGGGGTGGCGTGCGCCTGGGCGACCTCGGCCAGCTCGTCGGAGACCGTGCGCCGCAGCAGTCGCTCATCGGAGAGGACCGCCCGCAGGGCCTCGATCTCCGAGCGCAACTGCTCCTGCTCCTTCTCCAACTCCAGCCGGGAGAACTTCGTCAACCGGCGCAGTTGGAGCTCAAGGATGTAGGTCGCTTGCGCCTCCGACAGGTCGAATACACCCATGAGGCGGGCGCGTGCCGTCGCCGTGTCATCGGCCGCCCGGATGAGCTGGATGACCTCGTCGATGTTGAGGATGGCGACGACGAGCCCATCGACCAGGTGCAGACGCTCCTCGCGCTTGGCCAGTCGGTGGGCGGTGCGTCGCCGGACGACGCCGATTCGGAAGTCGACGAAGACCGACAGCAACTCGACGAGCCCGAGCGTGCGCGGCTGGCCCTCGACGAGCGCAACGTTGTTGATCCCGAATGAGTCCTCCATCGGTGTCAGTCGATAGAGCTCCTCAAGCACCGCCTCGGGTACGAAGCCGCTCTTCACCTCGATGACCAACTGCAGCCCGTTGCTGCGGTCGGTGAGGTCCTTGACGTCGCTGATCCCCAGCAGCCGCTTGCTCTGGACCTGGTCGCGGATCTTCTCGATGACCTTCTCGGGCCCGACGAGATAGGGCAGTTCGGTGACGACGATCCCGCGGCGGCGGGGGGTGATGTTCTCGATCCGCGCGGTGGCGCGCGTGCGGAAGGTCCCGCGCCCACCGGCATACGCCTCCCGTATGCCGTCCAACCCGACGATCCGTCCGCCGCCGGGCAGATCGGGGCCGGGGACGAAACGCATGAGGTCATCGAGGGTCGCGTCGGGGTGCTCGATGAGGTGGCGCGCGGCGCCGATGACCTCGCCGAGGTTGTGCGGCGGCATGCTCGTAGCCATGCCGACGGCGATCCCGCTGGCGCCGTTGACGAGCAGGTTGGGGAACGCCGCGGGCAACACTTCGGGCTGGGTCTGGGTGTCGTCGTAGTTGGGGACGAAGTCGACGGTGTCCTCATCGAGAGCCGCCACCATGAGCATCGCCCCGGGCGCCATCCGGGCCTCGGTGTATCGCGAGGCGGCCGGGCCGTCATCGAGCGAGCCGAAGTTGCCGTGCCCGTCGACCAGGGGCAGGCGCATCGAGAACGGCTGGGCCAGCCGCACGAGGGTGTCATAGATCGCGCTGTCACCGTGCGGGTGGTACTTACCCATCACCTCGCCGACGATCCGGCTGGACTTCACGTGCGGGCGCTCGGGCCGCAGCCCCAACTCGCTCATCCCGAAGAGGATCCGTCGTTGCACCGGCTTGAGGCCGTCGCGGGCATCGGGCAGGGCTCGGGCATAGATGACGCTGTAGGAGTACTCGAGGAAGGCGGCCTTCATCTCCTCGGCGACGTCGATGTCGACGATCCGCTCGACGACGTCCTCGCCATCGGGGGGCTGGGTGGTGGTGCGACGGGCCATGCCGGGCTGGGCTCCTGCGAGTGGGTCGGCGGATCAACGCCCCATCCTCTCCCACGACGCCCACGCGGCATACCTGCGACACGAGGGTTCCCGCGCCCGGTCCTCTCACGGCCCCCACGCGCCCCCTGACACGGAGATAGCGCTCGCACGGTCATGTGTGGGGGGTTTGAGGCCGCGGAAGGACGGAAAAGTGGCCATGCGAGCGCTATCTCCGTGCAGGGCGGGAGGGGGTCAGGCGCGCCGGAGTCAGGGGAGTGGGTCGTGGACCCCGAACCGGCCCCAGTGCGCGACCTCGTCCAGGCCGCGGCGCCCGCGGGCCAGGCTGGGGCTCGCCGGGTGGGGCACGGCATACCCGAGGCTGATGACCCCGACGAAGCGGCGGTCGTCGGGGATCCCCAGGGCGGAGCGAACCTCGGTATGCCGCGTCGGTGGCACCCCGAAGAAGCAGGCTCCCAGCCCTGCATCGACCGCGGTGAGCAGGGCGAGCATCGCCGCCATGCCGGTGTCGACGTCCCAATAGGGGACCGGCCAGCGCGCCGGGTCGCGGTCGGTCCAGCCCTTGTCGGGCTGCGCGTAACGCTCGAGGTATCGCTCGGGGTCGGACAGACACAGGATGAGGGCGGGTGCGGTCGCCATCCCGGCCAGCCATGTGTCCGGCGGTTGATCGCCCGTCGTCGCCGACCAGAAGGTCGCCCGTTCCTCGGGGGAGCGCAGCACGAGGAAATCCCAGCCCTGGCTGAAACCGGCACTGGGAGCTCGGATGGCGGCCCCCAGGCAGGCGAGCACGGCCTCGTCCGGCACGGGCCGGTCAGGGTCGTAGCGACGGATCATCCGGCGGCCACGGATCGCGCGAGAAAGCTCCATGACCTCGCATGCTGCCACCCCGCAGGGAACCCGTGACCCCTTGGCGTGGGAACATGTGGGCGTGTCCAGCAAGCACGGCCAACACCGGCACCCGTTGCCGGACGAGCCGACCTCGCCCGAACCCGTCGGTGGCGGCGACGAACACCCACCCGGCTATCCGTTCGAGTGGGAGGCGGATGTCGTCCTCAGTGACGGCTCGGTGGCGCATGTGCGGCCGATCAGGCCGTCCGACGACGAGCGCATCCGGGTCTTTCATGCCGGGCAGAGCGAGGAGTCGATTTACCTGCGCTTCTTCGCACCGTTGCGCGAGTTGTCCGACCGTGACGTCCAACGGTTCACCGTCGTCGACTACGACGAACGGGTCGCCCTCGTCGTGATGCATCGGGACCTGATCATCGGGATCGGGCGTTACGACAAGATCGACGACACCAGGGCCGAGGTCGCCTTCAACGTGTCGGATGCCTTCCAGGGCAAGGGAATTGGCTCGATCCTATTGGAACACCTGGCGCTGGTCGGCCTCGACGGCGGGGTCACCCGCTTCGTCGCCGAAGTGCTCCCGCAGAACCGTCGGATGATCAACGTCTTCAAGGAGGCCGGCTACAACGTCAAGCACCGGCTCGAGGACGGGGTCATCTCGCTGTCGTTCGACATCAGCCCGACGGCCACGTCGACGGCCGTGCGTTATGCCCGCGAGCACCGTTCGGAGGCGATCAGCGTCGGGGGCATCCTCACGCCGCGTTCGGTCGCCGTCGTCGGTGCGAGCAGGCGCGAGTTCTCCATCGGACACACCTTCCTCAAGAACCTCGTCGAGGGGGGTTTCACTGGGCAGGTGTATGCCGTCAACCCCAACGCCAAGCGCGTGATGGGGCTCAAGTCCTACCGCACGCTGGCCGACGTCCCCGGCCTGGTCGACCTCGTCGTCGTCGCTGTGGCCGCGCCCGACGTCATCAACCTCGTCGACGAGTGCGCGGCGAAGGGCGCCCGAGCGATCGTCGTGCCGTCGGCTCACTTCGCTGAGGACGGCGAACAGGGGTGGAAACTCCAGACCAAGTTGCGCAAGAAGGCCCGTCGGGCCGGGCTGCGGGTCATCGGGCCCAACTCCTTCGGCATCATCAACAACCACCCCGACGTGCGGCTCAACGCGTCGCTCGCGCCGCAACTACCGCCGCGCGGCTCCTTCGGGCTCTTCGCCCAGAGCGGTGCCCTCGGCATCGCGGTTCTCGCCTCAGCCGCCCGTCGGGGGTTGGGCGTCTCGGTGTTCGCCTCTGCAGGCAACCGGGTGGACCTTTCGGGCAACGACCTTATGCAGTACTGGATCGAGGACGCGTCCACCGATGCTGTGGGTCTCTACGTCGAATCCATCGGCAATCCGCGCAAATTCGTCCGCATCGCCCGCTCGCTGGCGGCCGCAAAACCGGTCATCGTCGTCAAGTCCGCAGGCAGTCGACTCGGGTCGGCACCGGGTCACCTCACCCGCAAGATGAGTGTCGGCACGGAGGCGTTCGACGCGCTGTTGCGCCAGTCGGGCGTCATCCGCACCGAGAACATCCATCAACTGTTCGATGTCGCCCAACTCGTCGTTCACCAGGAGCTTCCGGCCGGTGATCGCGTCGCTGTGGTCACCAATTCCGACGCACTGGGTTCGCTGACGACGCAGGCTGCCCAGAGTTGGGACCTCAAGGTCACCCACGGGCCGGTCTCCGTTGCCCCCGAGGCGGGCGCCGAGGAGTTCGCGCTCGCGTTGCGGGCGGCCTTCGATGACCCCGGGGTCGACTCGGTGATCGCCTCGTTCATCCCCCCCATCTACACCGACGACGAGTTGGTCGCCGCGGCGGTCCGGGATGAGGCCGGACGCAGCACCAAGACCTGCACGGCCACGTTCCTCGGCATGCGCGGCGTCACAGAGCAACTGACCTTGAACACCCCCGGCGAGCGCCCTCGGGTGGTCCCGGCATACCCCATGCCTGAAGACGCCGTGCGAGCGGTGGCGGCGGCAACTCGCTACGCGCAGTGGCGGGCTCGCGACAAGGGCACGCTCGTGGCCCCCTCGGGGATCGAGAAGGGTGTCGTCGAGGAGCTCATCGACAATGTCCTCACCGACAGCCCCGACGGGAGGGCACTGACCGAGGATGAGTGCATCCAGGTGCTCGCGGCATACGGCATCGGCTTGTGGCCCGCCGACTTGGTTCACAACGCCGACGAGGCGGTCGAGGCGGCCGAGCGGCTCGGATATCCCGTCATCCTCAAGGTGATTGCGCCGGCGCTGCGCCACCAGGTGGGCGTGACCGGAGTCCGTCCCGACCTCTCCTCACCCGAGGCAGTGCGCGATGCCCATGCGTCGCTGACCAACCGGCTGGGCGCCTTCGTGGCCGACCGGTTCGCCGTCCAGCGGATGTCACCTCCGGGAGTGTCCTGCGTCGTCGGCAGCACCGAGGACCCGCTCTTCGGCCCCGTCGTGTCGTTCTCGATCGCCGGCCCGCCCACTGATCTGCTCGGCGACATCGGCTACCGCATCCCGCCGTTGACCAACGTCGATGTCGACGACCTGATCTTTTCGGTCAAGGCTGCCCCGCTGCTCACCGGCCATGGCGGCAAGGAACCGATCTACCTCGATGACCTGCGTGATCTCATCGCCCGAGTGTCGACGCTCGCCGATAACCACTCGACGCTGGCGTCGGTGTCGTTGCAACCGGTGAACTGTTGGGGCGCAGGGGTCGACGTCCTCGGGGCCGAGATCTTCGTGGCCCCGGCCATGACCCGCAAGGACGCCAGTCGCCGCGCGATGACCTGACCGAGGCGGCCATGGGAGAGAATGGCCATCATGCGTAAGGTTCCCCGTGAGGTGCCCGGTTTCAGCCTGCCCGTCGAGCTGAGGTCGGACATCCAGCACGCCGGTTACTACCCGGCCCTCGTGGCCGACGTGGTCGGCGCCACCCTTGCCGGTGATGTCGTCCAGGCCCACTTGGTCCACCAGGAGACGACCTTCGACCAGGACTCCGTCCGCCGGCACATCACCGTTCTCGTCCTCACGGCGACCAAACTCGTCGTCGTCCATGCCGACGATCACGACGACCACCACGAGCGCGCCGTCGCGACGGCGACGAGTGAGAGCATCCCGTTGGCTGCGGTGCGCGGGGTCATGCTCGCCCACGTTGTGGCCAATCCCGATGCCTACGTGCCGGGTTCGCTCGGTCGGGAGATCACCCTGACACTGGGCTGGGGGGCCGTGAGCCGCCTGGACGTCATGCCTGCTTCGTGCGGTGACCCGCAGTGTGAGGCCGACCATGGCTTCGAGGGGACACTCGCGGCCGACGACATCTCGCTGCGCATCAGCGCCGACGCCGATGGCGACGCGGCCCTGGCCCGCGCGCTCCACTTCGCCTCGGCGCTGTCGGCGACGATCGGCCGCTGAGGTGGGTTCTGCGCCGCCGGCCCTCCCGGTCGGGGCCGGGACCCTGTCGGCGGTCCTTCCGTCGGTCTTGGCCTCCCTCGGGTCGCCCCGGTATGCCGCCCGCCCCCTGATCCCGCTGACCCCCGCCCGTCGCGCTGTCGTCGTCCTGGTCGACGGCTTGGGTGACACGCTCGTCCGCCGCCGGGCCGGTCACGCGCCGTTCCTGCGGTCCGGGCTCGCCGCGGCATACCGATTGACGTGTGGGTTCCCATCGACGACGGCGACGTCGATGGGCAGTTTCGGGACCGGGCTGCCTCCGGGGGCGCACGGCCTGGTCGGTTACGAAGTGCTCGTCCCGGGCGCGACGCCCGAGACCGACCGCATCCTCAACGAGCTCAGTTGGGACGACGGGCCCGACCCGTTCACCTGGCAGCCCGAGCCGACGGTCTTCGAGGCCGCTGAGGCCGAAGGAGTGGCCGTCACGCGGGTCGGTCCCGGCTTCTTCGACGGTTCGGGGCTGACCAACGCGGCGCTACGCGGGGGCCGGTTCCGCGCGGCATACCAACTCGCGACCCGCGTCGACGAAGCCCTCGCCGCGGTCCGAGCGACCCCGCGCGCTTTGGTTTACCTCTACTGGGGCGACGTCGACAAGCTCGGCCACGTCCATGGCCCGAGCTCGCCGGAGTGGGGCGCGGAGGTCGAGCGGGTTGACGCCGAGTTGCGCCGGCTGGTGGCCTCCGTCCCCTCCGATACGGCCGTCTATGTCACCGCCGACCACGGGATGGTCGAGGTTCCGTTCGCGGACCGGATCGATCTCGCGGTCGAGCCGCGGCTGCTTGACGGGGTCCGGCACGTCGGGGGCGAACCCCGTTCGGTGCAGCTCTATTGCGCGCCAGGCGCCGCCCAGGACGTGTCTGAGACATGGCGGGAGCGCCTCGGGGAGAACGCCACGGTGATCAGCCGGTCCGAGGCCATCGAGGCTGGGCTCTTCGGCCCAGCGGGGTCCGTGGCCGATCGGGTGTTGCCACGCATCGGCGATGTCTTGGTCAACTGCCTGGGCAGCATGGCCGTCGTCGATTCGGTTCGGATGCGACCGGAGCTCATCGCCCTGTTGGGGCTGCACGGCTCGGTCAGCGAGGACGAAATCGCGATCCCGCTGTTCCAGTGGCCCGCCCGCACGGCATAGGGTCGGGCGTCGTGGCCGAGTTGGTGTTCTTTTCCGGGACGATGGATTCCGGCAAGTCGACCCTCGCCCTGCAGATGGAGCACAACCACCGGGCGCGGGGTAAGGGCGGGTTGCTCTTCACCAAGCACGACCGTGCGGGTGAGGCGGTCGTGTCCTCGCGCCTGGGGTTGTCCCGGCGGGCCATCGAGGTCACCGACACCCTGGACTTCTGGGACACCGTCGTCGGCTTCGTGACCGAGGGTCACCGGGTGGACTTCGTCGTGTGCGACGAGGCGCAGTTCTACACGCCCCGGCAGATCGAGCAACTGGCGAGGATCGTCGACGAGATGGGCGTGGACGTCTTCGCCTTCGGCATCATGGCGGACTTCCGGACGGAGCTCTTCCCCGGGTCGCGCCGCTTGGTTGAGCTTGCCGACCGAGTCCAGGTGCTGCAGGTCGAGGCGTTGTGCTGGTGCGGCGTCCGCGCGACCCACAATGCCCGCGTCATCGACGGGGAGATGGTCATCGAAGGTGACCAGGTGGTGGTCGGCGACACGGCCAAGGGCAGTGGGGTCGTGGAGTACGAAGTGCTCTGCCGGCGCCACTACATGCGTCGGATGACCTCGCACGCGGCCCGCGCCGCCGCGCTCTCACCGGACGTTCTGCCCTTCGACGTCGCGCGCCAGGACGGCTGACCCGCGCTCTGCGCCGACGGCGTTACGCGTTGGGGTCCTTCGGCTTGGTCCCGAAGACGATGTCGTCCCAACTCGGCACCGAGGGTCGACCGGAGCGCCGAGGGGTATGCCGTGCCACCGCCGGTTCCGGGGAAACTTCCTCGACCTCTACCTCAGGCTTGGGGTCCTGGCGAGGTTCGAAGGCCGGTTCGTGCTTGGGCTCGGAGTCCGGCTCGGTGTTGGAGTCGGTACTGGCGGCGGTGCTGGATTCGGTAATTGAGTCGGGACCGGGCGCGATGGCAAGCTCCGGCTCGGCCTCGCGAGTGACGGCGGCGGTCACCGCGACGGGCCGGCGCTCTTCGGCGGCGGCGACGTCGCTCGGGATGGTTTCAACGGTGTCGACGTGGTCGTCGGGGGGCGACTGCACGGCATCGCCCAAGGGCAGGGCAGCCACCGGCTCCAACCCGCGACGGCGGGACCCGCGGCGAGACCGGGCCGCCGAACGCTCACGCATCGCCGTGACGAGGTCGACCGGGTCGTCGGCCCGAGAGCGGCGTCCGGCCGCATCCAGTCCGCCGTCGGCTTCGACGTCGTAGACCGGTGCTTCACGCGGGACCGGGGTTGCCGCAGGTTCGTCCTCGCTGAGCCAGCGGGCCTCATCGTCCTTGGCATGCAGCGAACGGCTGGCGACATCGAAGGCCCAGGTGCCCTGGCGCACCCGCCCACCGGCGCTGAAGTTGACCGCGACCGTCCACTCGGGTCCTTCGCGGCGCCAGGCGTCCCACTCGATCGAGTCGGCCTCGACGCCGCGGGCGGTGAGTCGATCGGCGACGCGTTGGCCCAGCGTGGTCGAGGGGCCGGATCCGCCGCGTTGCCGCAACCGCACCGCCCGGCCGAGGCCGGCGACATACTCCCGCTCGGCGAGGATCGGGCCTTCGTACTTGTGGACCTTCTCGACCGTCCACCCGGAGCGCTCGGCGACCTCATCGGCGGACATCCCCGCCCGGACCATCGCCTGCACGTCGCGTGGTCGCATGCCGCCCTCGATCTCGATCTGCAGTTGTCCCAGCCGAGGACGGTCACGGCGGGCCGCAGCCCGCAACGACTCGTCGAGCGGGACCCGGAATCGGGCGCCGTCGACGCTGGCGAGCAAGAGGTGCCCGCCGTCGTCGTCAACGCCGATCAACCGCAGGTCCTGCATGCTCACTCCATGGGTCGGCTGGGGACGTGTCGTCACGACTCTCTCATTCGAACCGAGGTCTGCGAAGCGGCCACGCCGGACCGTTACCGTGGACCTCACCATGACGCCGATCCCAGACACGACCGGGCACCTGCCCGTCCCATCCATTGACGACCTGTCCGTTTTGGAGGTATTGGCGCTCACCCTGGCTCACGAAACCGGTCAACTGGTCCACGAGGGGCGACCGGCCGACCTGGCCAACACGACAGGGACCAAGACGTCGGACACCGATCCGGTGACCGTCATGGACACCCGTGCCGAGGAGCACCTCCGGCGCCGGTTGAGGGCGGCACGTCCCGACGACGGTCTGCAGGGGGAGGAGGGCAGCTCGATCCCGTCCCGCAGCGGGCTCACCTGGGTGGTCGATCCCATCGACGGCACCACCAACTACCTCTACGACCTTCCCCTGTATGCCGTGTCCGTCGCCGTCGTCGTGGGCGACCCCACCACGCCGGGCGCCTGGCGTCCGGTCGCTGGAGCAGTCCGAGCCCCTGCCCTGGACATCACCTGGTCGGCCCGGGCCGGCGGGGGAGCGTGGCGGCGCGGACCTGCGCGGCCGTGGGATGTCGCCGGGCCCGGGGGCGAGCCGCCGGCGGTCCCGGCGCGGGTGGGCCGCCAGAGCCACCTCGGCCCCGCGCTCGTCGGCACCGGCTTCGGCTACCAGCCCGAACGCCGAGCCCAACAGGCCGAGGTGCTCACCCGCGTCCTGCCGGCCGTGCGCGACCTGCGCCGGATGGGCAGTGCCGCCATTGACCTGTGCCTCGTCGGCGATGGCCGACTGGACGGCTTCTTCGAGGTCGGTCTCAACCCGTGGGACCTCGCAGCCGGGTGGTTGGTCGTCACCGAGGCCGGAGGATCTGTCTCCGGGGTCGGCGGTGGCGCGCCTGGTGTGGACCTGGTCGTCGCGGCCAACCCGGCCCTGCACCCTCGGCTGCTGGCGCTGCTGGAGTCACCGGCTTAGGGCGCAGGTCGACCCTCGGAGCGATCGGAGGTAAGACCGCTTGCAGGGGCGACCCGTCCTGTGTGACCCAATCGATATGCGAAACGCATGTGCGCTCGGCCTCTGAATAGGGCACAATCACGCCCCGCAGGCAGTGACGTGTCGTTGGCCCCGGTGCAGCCGGGCACAAATTCGACGATCTGAGCGTTAGCCGCGACGAGCCACCGCAGGCCGACAGTGATGGAGGAGACCGAACGGGCATGGCGACCGACTACGACGCACCACGCAAGACCGACGACGATCTGTCAGAAGACTCCCTTGAGGAGCTCAAAGCCCGACGTGTGGACAAGGCGTCCTCGACCGTTGACGTTGACGAGACCGAGCAGGCCGAAGGCTTCGAACTTCCCGGCGCCGACCTGTCCGGTGAGGAGTTGTCCTACCGGGTGATTCCGCGCCAGGCCGACGAATTCACGTGTTCCCGCTGCTTCCTCGTGCACCACCGGTCCCAGTTGGCCAAGAACGTCGGTGGGCAGATGGTCTGCCGGGAGTGCGTCGCCTGATGCCCGGCGTGCCGGTCCAGGTGCACCGACTCGACCCGGACCTGCCCCTCCCGGCCTACGCCCATCCGGGCGACGCTGGCATCGACCTGTTCGCGCGTGTCGACGTGCTCCTTGCCCCCGGGCAGCGAGCGCTCGTGCCCACCGGCATCGCGATCGCCCTCCCCGAGGGGTATGCCGCGTTCGGCCACCCCCGCTCGGGGCTGGCGATCCGTCACGGCATCACCATCCTCAACGCGCCCGGAACCATCGACTCGGGCTATCGCGGTGAGATCTTCGTCAACCTGGTCAACCTTGATGCCTCCGAGAGCTTTCAGGTCAGCCGCGGCGATCGAATCGCCCAGTTGGTCGTCCAACGCGTCGAAGCGGTGCAGTGGGTGGAGGTCGATTCGCTCCCGGACAGCCCCCGGGGGGACACTGGACACGGAGCCAGTGGCGGCTTCGGGGCCTGACCCCGCCGCCGCAGGCCGAACGACCTCTGCCCAACAGGACTGGATGACGCAACGTGGGACTTTTCGGGCGCAAGCGCGCCAAGGACGAGACGGAACGGCCGGTGGCCGAGACCGGAGCGGACGGCATACCGGCGTCCCTGCCGAGTGACGCTGAGGCGACTGCCGCGACGGTCGCCGAGTCCGATGACTGGGAGCCGGAGACGCCGTTCAGCCGGCTGCGCGGCCCCTTCGATCGTGCCGAGGTGACCCGCGACGACACACGGGTCGAGTTGGGCAGCCTGTGGGTGGCGATCACGGACGGAGTCCAGGTCGCGTTGCAGGTGGACGAGTCGACGCAGACCCCGGTCGGCATCCAACTCTCCTTGGGCACGTCAGGCGCCTACCTGCAGGCGTATGCCGCGCCCCGCACCGAGGGCATCTGGCCTGAGATCCGCACCGAGGTGGCTCAATCGGTTGTCGCGGCAGGCGGTCGCGCGGAGCTCGTGAGCGGCCCGCTCGGCAAGGAGTTGCGGCTGCACCAGCGCGGCGGCGTCCCGATCCGGCTGCTCGGGGTGGACGGCCCCCGTTGGTTCCTTCGGGCCCTCGTCACCGGCCCCGCCGCCGTCGACGAGCAGGCTGGCGACGCGCTCATCGAGGTCATCCGCAAGACGGTGGTCGACCGGGGCACCCAGGCGATGGCGCCGCGCGAGCAACTGCCCCTTCGGCTGCCCCAGGCCGACGGCCCCGAAGCCGCGCGTCCCGACGCATCGCCTGGGGGAGAGCCGACCCCGGCGGGGTTCGATGACCTGCAGCCCTTCGAACGGGGCCCTGAGATCACCGAGGTCCACTAGCCATGTCTGACGAGGGCAGCCCGGGTCGTTCCGAGTCGAGCACATGGAGCCGGCTCATGGGTCGGCTGACCAAGTCGTCGGCCGAGTTGCAGGCTGACGAGCTCCACGACGCCAGCCTTCGCCTGGGAGCGACCCCCATCTCAGCGTTGGTCCCTCGGCAGCGGGTGACCGTGAGCGGCGAGGTTCGCTCAGTGGCGCTGCGGCCTCAGGTGCAGGTCCCGGCCCTGGTCGCAGAGGTCTTCGACGGAACGGGCACGCTCATCCTTGTCTGGCTCGGTCGTCGGGCAGTGGCGGGGATCGTCCCCGGGGTCATGCTGCGGATCCACGGAAGGGTCACTGACCTGCGCGCCGGGCCGACGATCTACAACCCCGCCTACGAGATCCTGCCGCAGCATGGCTGATCAGACCGATGCGGGTCGTCCGGCCGCCCAGGAGTCGTTCGTCACCGTCGAAGAGGTGTTGCGGGCCCGCCTCGGGACCGTGTTCGGAGGCTGGCGCGGCGCCGTCGAGTCGGCCGTGCCGACCGTCCTCTTCGTCGTCGTATGGAACGTCACCAGCGACATCCCCCTCGCTGCCCTGTCGGCCCTCGCAGCGGCCGTCGTCATCGCCGGGATCCGCCTGGCCCAGGGTCAGACGTTGCGCTATGTCGGGTGGGCGGTGATCGCTGTCGTCATTTCGGGAGTGGTGGCCACGCGCACCGGGCGGGCCCAGGATGCCTTCTTGCCGGGGATGCTCCAGACCGGGTTCTCCCTGCTGGTCTTCACCATCTCCAACCTCGTGCGCTGGCCGGTCATCGGCTTCCTCATCGCGGCGGGCGACCCGGAGCTCATGCAGACCAGTGCCCGGGTCCGGTTCGCCGGTTCCCGCGAGGGACGGGCCGCGATGGCCCGGATGGCCGATGAGCAGCGGGCCGCGGCGGAGCAGGCCGCCGAGGCCGACGCGCAGGCCATGAGCCACGCGTTCACGTCCTGGCGCCGTCACGACGGGATCGTCAAGGTGGCCAGCCGGCTCGGCTGGGTGCTCGTGGGGCTGGCCGTGCTGCGCCTCTCGATCCAGATCCCGCTCTATCTGCAGGGTGCGGTGGAAGCGCTCGGGGTGGCCAAACTCGTGCTCGGCTGGCCGGCATACCTGCTGGCGGTAGGGGCGGGAGCGCTCCTGCTGCTGCGTGGACACACTCCGCTGGACGCCCCCAGCAGCGCAGCGGCGGACGCCACCGACGACTGAGCCGCGTGCGGCGAGGTCCTTCCCTCGACCGTGCGGCGGGTGTCGTCACTCGTCGTCGTCGTCCTCATCCTTGCCGCGCGGCAGGTGGCCGGGGGAGAGCAGGTTCTCGAGGTTGTCTTCCATGGTGCGCGCCGCGATGAACAGCAGTTCATCTTGCGGCTCGAGCGCATCGTCGCGGCTGGGCGCGATGGGCCGACCCTCCCGGATGATGCCCACGAGAACGGTGTCCTCGGGCCAGGGGATGTCGCCCACCCGCGCGCCGGCGTAGGGGCTGGTCGGCGGCAAGGTCATCTCGACCATGGCCGACTTGGCCTGGCGGAACTCGAACACCCGCACGAGGTCACCGATGCTGACGGCCTCCTCGACGAGCGCGGTCATCAGACGAGGGGTCGACACGGCGACGTCCACGCCCCAGGCCTCATCGAACATCCACTCGTTCCGGGGATTGTTGACGCGGGCGACGGTCCGGGGGACGCCGAACTCCGTCTTGGCCAGCAGCGAGACGACGAGGTTGGCCTTGTCGTCACCGGTTGCGGCGACGACGACGTCACAGGCCTCCAGGTGGGCTTCCTCGAGGGCAGAGATCTCACAGGCGTCGGCGAGCAGCCAGGTGGCGTCGGGGACGCGGGAGGCCACGACATCGTCGGCGTCACGGTCGATGAGCAACACCTGATGGCCGTTGTGCAGGAGCTCGCGAGCGATGGATCGCCCGACGCTGCCGGCTCCGACGATGGCGACGCGCATGGGATGTCCTTGGCTGGGCTGGAGATGGCGGGGTGGTTATTCGTGCGGCGGGCGCGCGGCGAAGACGCGCTCCAACCGGTCGAGCTCGGTCGCGGGCGCGCAGACGTGCATGAGATCGCCGTCCTGCAAGACCGTGTCGGCGTCCGGCACCATGCCTTCGCCGAGCCGGGTGAGGAAGGCGACCCGCGTCGAGGCCAGCCGTTCGATCGTCGTGACGCGACGACCGACCCAGGCCGCGGCCACGGGGACCTCGGCGAGGACCACCTGGCCGCTGGGGTCGGTGAACGCAGGCACCGAGCCGGTCGGCAGCAGGCGGTGGATGATCTGATCGGCCGTCCAGCGCACCGTCGCGACGGTCGGGATGCCGAGGCGCTGATAGACCGCGGCGCGGCGCGGGTCATAGATGCGCGCGGCGACGTGCTCGACCCCGAAGGTCTCGCGGGCGACCCGGGCGGCCAGGATGTTGGAGTTGTCACCGCTGGAGACCGCCGCGAAGGCATATGCCTCTCGAATCCCGGCCGCCACGAGAACTCCGCGGTCGAAGCCCATGCCGGTGATGGTCCGCCCCTCGAACGAACTGCCCAGCCGCCGGAACGAGGTGGGGTCCATGTCGATGACGGCGACGTCGTGTCCGAGGTCGGACAGACTCCGCGCGAGGGTCGCACCTACGCGCCCGCAGCCCATGATGACGAAGTGCACGCTCCGACGCTACACCGGCGGTAACGCGCATCTCACACCGGCGACGACGGTGCGCAGGTATGCCGCGCAACGGCATACCATGCGATTTGTGCCTGCTCTCGGCCAAGTAGCCAAGCGGATCCTCGTCGGTCGTGCCATGCGCAGCGATCGGCTCGGGGAGACCCTCCTGCCCAAGAAGCTCGCCCTGCCGATCTTCGCCAGTGACGCCCTGTCGTCGGTAGCCTATGCCCCCGACGAGATCCTCATCATGTTGGGGTTGGCTGGCGGTGCCTTCGCCGCCATGCACTCGTGGCAGATCACGCTCGGTGTCATCTTCGTCATGGTCATCGTCGTGGCGTCCTACCGCCAGAACGTCCATGCCTACCCGTCCGGTGGCGGCGACTACGAGGTGGCGACGGAGAACCTCGGCCCCAAGGCCGGGCTGACCGTCGCCTCGGCCCTGCTGGTCGACTACGTCCTCACGGTCGCGGTGTCGATCTCGTCCGGCGTCCAAAACGCGAGGGCGGCCCTTCCCTTTATCTCCGGGCATGAGGTCGTCATCGCAGTGGGGCTCATCGTGCTCCTCATGGCGATGAACTTGCGCGGAGTTCGCGAATCGGGGAAGGCCTTCGCGATTCCTGTCTACGCCTTCATGTTTGGCATCATCGGCATGGGTGTGTGGGGGTTCATCAAGGGGTTGACCGGCACCTTGGGCCAGGCCCCGAGCGCCGGCCTCGAACTCGTCGCCGAGCCAGGGCACGACGCGGTGGGGCTGGCCGCCATGTTCCTGCTGCTGCGGGCCTTCTCCTCTGGGTGCGCCGCGCTCACCGGGGTGGAGGCGATCTCCAACGGGGTCCCTGCCTTCAAGAAGCCCAAGAGCGCCAATGCGGCGGCGACCCTGCTGCTCATGGGTGTCATCTCGGTCACCATGCTTGCGTCGATCATCGCGCTGAGCCGGATGACCGGGGTGCAGATGGCCGACAGCAGTGCGGTGGGTGAGGTCCTGCTGCGCGACGGTGTGCCGGTCGGTGATACCTACGTCCAGGACACCGTCATCGGCCAGTTGGCCAAGACGGTCTTCTCCGACTTCCCGATCGGGCTCTACTTCGTCACGGCCGTCACCGGGATCATCCTCGTCCTCGCGGCTAACACGGCGTTCAACGGCTTCCCGGTGCTGGGCTCGATCCTCGCGAAGGACGGCTTCCTGCCGCGGCAGTTGCAGTCGCGCGGTGACCGGCTGGCCTTCTCCAACGGCATTGCGATCCTCGCCGCGGCCGCAATCTTCCTCGTCATCGCCTACAACGCCGACGTCACCCAGCTCATCCAGCTCTACATCGTCGGCGTCTTCGTGTCGTTCTCAATGAGCCAGACGGGCATGATCCGGCACTGGAACCGGCTGCTCAAGGAGGAGACCGACCCCAAGGCCCGGTCGAAGATGTTCCGGGCCCGGATCATCAACGCGGTCGGCGCCGCCATGTCGATCACCGTGCTGCTCGTCGTGCTGGTCACGAAGTTCCAGGCCGGCGCGAAGTACGCCATCCTCGCGATGGCCGTCCTCTACGTCATGATGCTGGCGATCAACCGCCACTACCGGCACGTGAGCCAGGAGTTGGCCCTGCGCGATGACCTGCGCGAGGCGATCCTGCCCAGCCGGGTGCACGCGCTGGTCCTGGTCTCCAAGCTGCACAAGCCGGCCATGCGGGCCATCGCCTACGCCCGAGCGACCCGCCCCTCCGTCCTCGAGGCGCTCACCGTCGAAGTCGACCCGGAGGAGACCGCGGCGTTGGGTCGCGAGTGGATCGCTCGCGACGTCCCGGTGACGCTCAAGATCGTTGCCTCTCCCTACCGCGAGATCACCCGGCCGATCATCGACTACGTCAAGTCGCTACGCACCGACAACCCCCGGGACGTCGTCATCGTCTACGTGCCGGAATACGTCGTCGGCCACTGGTGGGAGCAACTCCTGCACAACCAGAGTGCGCTGCGTCTGCGGGTGCGTCTGCACTTCATCCCTGGGGTCATGGTCGCCAGCGTGCCCTGGCAGTTGCGCTCGTCCGAGGGGCAGTCGGACGACTGGGACGACCGCTCGGTCCCTGGCCGCGCCGGCAACATCGCCCCGTGAGCCCCGTCTCCCGTTCGTCCGGCCGACAGCGCCGGTATGCCGGTCCGCGCAAGCCCGCGGGTCCCCGCGGAGAGTCGCTCGTCGGCGAGGTCTTCGAGGTCGAGGTCGGGCCGGTCGCCCATGGTGGCTTCTGCGTCGCCCGGCACGACGGCCGCGTCGTCTTTGTGCGGCATACCTTGCCGGGGGAGCGAGTGCGCGCGAAGGTGACCGAAGGAGGCAGCGAGGACCGCTTCCTGCGGGCTGACGCCGTCGAGGTCCTCTCCCCGTCGGCGGACCGTGTGGATCCGGTATGCCGCCACGCCGGCCCGGGCGGGTGCGGCGGATGCGACTGGCAGCACGTCGACCTGGCCGCCCAGCGCCGGCTCAAAGGTGCAGTCGTGGCTGAACAACTGTGGCGGCTCGCCGGCATCGACCGCTCGGTCGAGGTGCTTCCGGTGCCAGGTGACGTGGACGGCTTCGGCTGGCGCACGAGGGTGGAGTTCGCGGTCGATCGGGCCGGGCGGGCGGGGCTGCGGCCGACCCGCTCGCATGCGGTCCTCCCGATCATGCAGTGCCCGATCGCCGACCCGCGGGTGCTGGCGAGCGGGGTGCTCGCGGACGACTGGTCCGGTGCGAAGGCGGTCGACGTCGTCGCGCCCTCAGGTGGAGGAGCCGTGGTCGTCGTGCCGATTCCGGCTGCTGCCGGCAGCGTTCCCGAGATCCGCGAACGAGTCGAATCCGCCTCGTGGACAGGTGAGTTCGACGTCTCAGCGCGTGGCTTCTGGCAGGTGCACCCGGGCGCGGCGGCCACCTTTGTCGACCGGGTCCTCGCCGAGCTCAACCCGCGCCCGGGGGAGCGGGTGCTCGACCTGTATGCCGGTGTCGGCCTGTTCGCTGTGCCGCTGGCCGATGCGGTGGGCCCGGGCGGTGCGGTGCTGGCCGTCGAGGGGGATGTCCTCGCCTGCGAGTTGGCCGTGCGTAATGCAGGCAACCGCACCTGGATTGAGGTCGTCCCTGACCGGGTTGAGGAGGTGCTGGCCTCAACGTCGCCGGACGCGTGGTCCAGCGCCGATCTGGTCGTCCTCGACCCACCTCGGACGGGGGCTGGGCGCGCGGTCATCGAGGCCGTGGCTCGGTTGCAGCCGCGGGCCGTCGCCTATGTCGCCTGTGATCCGGCCGCACTGGCTCGAGATCTGGGCTATGCGCGCGAGGCCGGCTACGTGTTGGGTGGGCTCACGGCATACGACGCCTTCCCGATGACCCACCACGTGGAGTGCATCGCCGTGCTGAAGCCAACCTGATCCGACCGGCGATGACGCGCGGCGTGCGAACTAGCGCCCGTCCGTGTCAGAGGCCGAAAAGGGTCAGGAGTTCGCGCGGTGTGAGGACTTCAATGCCGAGATTCTTGGCCGCATGCAGGTCGTCGTCGCCGCTGGTGAGGGCGTCCGCTGCCGTGCCGAGCGCAAGTGCGACGAGGTAGTCGTCCTTCGGGTCGCGTGTGACCGATGGGGGATTGGCGATGTCTGCGTGCCACTCGGCGAGCCGGCGAATCAGATCCTCGAACGCGGCACCTGCCCCCGGCTTGACGTACCTAGATAGCTTCGGCCGAGCGAGCACGTACACGACCTCATCCACCAGATGTTGGGTCACGACCGGAACGAGCGTTCCTTCGTCGATCAATCGGATGATGAGGCCGAGGGCACCGTTGGGCGTGATCGTGGCCGAGATGAACACATTGGGGTCGATGACGACCCGACGCGGTGGAGCACCGCTCACGCGGTGGCGCGCTCGGCCCGGGAGGCGGCGAGCTCGTCTTTCGCGAGAGCCATCGCGTCCTCCTCCGAGATTTCCTTGCCGGTCCGGTAGGCAGCCAGCGTCTGCCCGAGACGACCGCCACCGAGCCCGCGGCGAATGGCAGCAGCCAGTACTTCGCTGCGGGACCTGCCCGACTCGGCCGCCTGGGCGTCGAGCAACTCGATCAGGTCGTCGTCGACGTTGACCGGAAGAACTGTCATCGGGCACCTCCTAGGGCTGGTGTCAACAGGTGGGTGCCTAGTCTACGCGGGCGGTACCGACAGGGCGGAGCCTGCGCTTGGAGGGTGTTGCTGTTCTGCAGGCGGACAGGTAGTGCAGGATCGTAGGTGGACGTGCTAATTTATCTTGACGTCAAGATATGTGAACCAGGAAGGGAGCCGACGTGGGCAACGTCGCAGCATCGGTGAACAGCTTCGGGGCCAAAGGACAGCTGGAGGTCGGTGATGCGTCCTACACGATCTTCCGCCTTGCTGCGGTCGATGGGAGCGCGACGCTGCCCTACAGCCTGAAGGTTCTCTTGGAGAATCTCCTGCGGACCGAGGACGGCGCGAACATCACCGCCGAGCACATCAGGGCCATCGGCAACTGGGACGAGAACGCTGACCCGGACACAGAGATCCAGTTCACCCCCGCCCGCGTCGTCATGCAGGACTTCACCGGCGTGCCGTGTGTTGTCGACCTGGCGACCATGCGTGAGGCCGTCGTCGCGCTCGGCGGCGACCCGTCCAAGATCAACCCGCTCGCTCCGGCCGAGTTGGTCATCGACCACTCGGTGCAGATTGACGTCTTCGGCAACGCGGGCGCCTTCGAGAAGAACGTCGAGCTGGAGTACACCCGCAACCGCGAGCGCTACCAGTTCCTGCGCTGGGGGCAGACGGCGTTCGAGGAGTTCAAGGTTGTCCCGCCGGGCACCGGCATCGTCCACCAGGTCAACATCGAGCGCCTGGCCCGCACCGTCATGGTCCGCGACGGCTTGGCCTACCCCGACACCTGCGTGGGCACTGACTCGCACACGACGATGGTCAACGGACTGGGTGTCCTGGGCTGGGGCGTCGGCGGCATTGAGGCCGAGGCCGCGATGCTCGGGCAGCCGGTGTCGATGCTCATCCCGCGGGTGGTGGGCTTCAAGCTGACCGGCGCGACGACCCCTGGCGTCACCGCGACGGATGTCGTCCTCACCATCACCGACATGCTGCGCAAGCACGGCGTGGTCGGCAAGTTCGTCGAGTTCTACGGCGAGGGTGTCGGCACGATCCCGCTGGCCAACCGCGCGACGATCGCCAACATGAGCCCCGAGTTCGGCTCGACCTGTGCGATCTTCCCCATCGACGACAAGACGATCGACTACTTGCGCCTCACCGGCCGGGCCGATGACGCCGTCGCCCTCGTCGAGGCCTACGCCAAGGACCAGGGCCTGTGGCTCGACCCGGCCGCCGAGCCCCGCTTCAGCGAGAAGCTCGAGCTTGACCTGTCCACGGTCGTCCCGTCCATCGCCGGCCCGAAGCGTCCTCAGGACCGCATCGAGCTGTCCTCGGCCAAGGCGGCCTTCGCCACGTCGCTGCCGACCTACACGAGCGACCCCGGCAAGCGGGTCCCGGTGCAGATGGCCGACGGGCGTTCCTTCGAGCTGTTCAACGGGGCGGTGTCCATCGCGTCGATCACCTCGTGCACCAACACGTCGAACCCGTCGGTGATGATCGCCGCGGGTCTGGTCGCTCGCAAGGCGGCCGCGAAGGGTCTGGCCCGCAAGCCCTGGGTGAAGACTTCGATGGCCCCCGGCTCCAAGGTCGTCACCGGCTACTACGAGGCCGCCGGCCTGTGGCCGGACCTCGAGGCCATCGGCTTCTACCTCGTCGGTTACGGCTGCGCGACGTGCATCGGCAACTCTGGCCCCTTGGAGCCGGAGATCTCCGAGGCGATCAACGCCAACGACCTGGCCGTCACCGCAGTCTTGTCGGGCAACCGCAACTTCGAGGGTCGGATCAGCCCCGACGTCAAGATGAACTACCTCGCCTCGCCGCCGTTGGTCATCGCCTACGCCTTGGCAGGGACGATGGACTTCGACTTCGAGACCGACTCGCTCGGCACCGACCAGGACGGCAACCCGGTCTACCTGCGCGACATCTGGCCCTCGCCCGAGGAGATCCAGTCGCTCATGGACTCCTCCATCAAGAAGGAGTTGTTCACCAAGGAGTATGCCGACGTCTTCGCCGGCGACTCGCGGTGGCAGTCGCTGCAGACCCCCGTCGGCAAGACCTTCGAGTGGGACGGCGAGTCGACCTACGTCCGCAAGCCCCCCTACTTCGAGGGCATGGCCCTGGAGCCCTCGCCCGTCGCCGACATCGCCGGCGCTCGCGTCCTGGCGTTCCTCGGTGACTCGGTGACGACCGACCACATCAGCCCGGCCGGCTCGATCAAGGTCGACAGCCCGGCCGGTAAGTACCTCGCGGCCCACGGCGTCGAGCGCAAGGACTTCAACTCCTACGGCTCGCGGCGTGGCAACCATGAGGTGATGATCCGCGGCACCTTCGCCAACATCCGGCTCAAGAACCTCCTGCTCGACGGGGTCGAGGGTGGCTTCACCCGCGACTTCCTCGATGGTGGGGCGCAGACGACGATCTACGACGCGTCCGCGGCATACCAGGCCGCCGGGGTGCCGCTGGTCGTCCTCGCGGGCAAGGAGTATGGCTCCGGGTCCAGCCGCGACTGGGCCGCCAAGGGCACCCGGTTGCTGGGCGTCAAGGCCGTCATCGCCGAGAGCTACGAGCGGATCCACCGCTCCAACCTCATCGGCATGGGCGTTCTGCCACTGCAGTTCCCGGCCGGCGAGAACGCCGCGAGCCTGGGCCTGGACGGCACCGAGACGTTCGACATCTCGGGCGTGACGGAACTCAACGACGGCGTCACCCCGCGCACCCTGCGGGTGACCGCGACCAAGCCGTCCGGCGACGTCGTCGCCTTCGACGCGCCGCTGCGGATCGACACCCCCGGAGAGCGCGACTACTACCGCAACGACGGCATCCTGCAGTACGTCCTGCGTTCGCTCGTCAGCTGACCCCACTCGCGCCTCACCCGCGCGTGACCCATGCGCATCCGGTATGCCGCCCGCTCACCTTGAGCGGGCGGCATACCGCTGTCGGGGGTGGGGACACCTGTCGGAGGTTGGGGGCACACTGAGTGCCGTGAGTGTGAACGTTCCGCCGGGCTGGCCCCCGGGTGTGCCGCCCGCCGGGGCTCCCGGCTGGGTCGAGCGTGCCGTCGGTTGGCTCCTGGACCACTGCCCGGCCGAGTTCCGTCGGTATGCCGGGCTGCGCAAGAACCCGCTCGCCCTCGCCTGGCTGGCCCAACGTCACCTGGAAGGCGAGATCGCGGTGCTGCGCCAGGCCTACCGGGACGTGCGCGTCGAGGTCGGCCCGCACGTGACGCCGGAGGCCCTGGCCGAGATCCTCATTGCGCTCGAGGCCGAAGGGCTGCGGCTGGTGGCCGACCGGCGCAGCGCCGAGTTGCTGCATGAGGCCCTGGCCGGGAAGGTCTTCGTCCCTCGGCTGTGAGCGACGGCCAGCGTGGATGAGGGTGGTGTCACTTGGATGAGGTTCTCGGGGTAGACAGGCGTCACCACTCTCATACAAGCGGCGGAGCAAGGGGCCGGGGCCTCCGGAATAGCTGATGTCCGGGCGCAGCCTTGGCCACGTCGCCACTGCTGATCCGGTCGCCAGGGCGTGAACTAGACTTGACCGACCCCGAACGCTGGAAGGACGCCCTTCGTGGCCCTGCTGGACTCCATCGACGGACCCGCCGATCTGCGGACCCTCCGCCCTGATCAACTGCCCCAACTGGCGCAGGAGATTCGCGACTTCCTCATCACGTCGGTGACGCGCACCGGCGGGCACCTGGGGCCCAACCTCGGGGTGGTCGAGTTGACCATCGCCCTCCACCGAGTCTTCGACTCACCGCGTGACGCCGTCGTCTGGGACACCGGCCACCAGGCTTACGTCCACAAGTTGCTCACCGGCCGTAAGGACTTTGACCGGTTGCGTACCAAAGGGGGACTCTCCGGCTACCCCAGCCGGTCCGAGTCACCGCACGACGTCGTCGAGAACTCCCACGCCTCGACGGCCCTGTCGTGGGCGGATGGGATCGCCAAGGCGCGCCGGGTGCAGGGCGAGCGGGAGCGGCATACCGTCGCGGTCATCGGTGACGGCGCGCTCACCGGGGGGATGGCGTGGGAAGCCCTCAACAACATCGCCGCCGACAAGGACCTCCCGCTGGTCATCGTCGTCAACGACAACGCCCGCTCCTATGCCCCGACCAAGGGCGGCCTGGCCGACCACCTGGCGACGCTGCGCACGAAACGTGGCTACGAGAGCGTCCTGGACTTCGGCAAGGTGGCGCTCTCACGCACCCCGGTCGTGGGCGGGGTCATGTACGACGCCGTCCACGGACTCAAGAAGGGCATCAAGGACGTCCTCTCGCCCCAGGGCATGTTCGAAGACCTCGGGCTGAAATATGTCGGGCCGGTCGACGGGCATCAGGAGCAGTCGATTGAGCATGCCCTGCGCAAGGCCAAGGCCTTCGGAGGGCCGGTCATCGTCCACGTCATCACCAAGAAGGGCAAGGGTTACGGCCTGGCCCGCGCCAACGAGGCCGACCGCTTCCACGCCGTCGACAAGATCAACCCAGAGACCGGGTTGCCGTTGCAGGTCAAGGGCCGAATCTGGACCGACGAGTTCAGTGCAGCAATCGTCCGGGTGGGGGAGCGGCGGCCGGACGTCGTCGCGATCACCGCCGCGATGCTCATCCCCGTGGGTCTGGAGGAGTTCGCCCGCCGGTTCCCCGACCGGGTCTTCGACGTCGGCATCGCCGAGCAGCACGCGCTCACCATGGCCGCGGGCCTCGCGTATGCCGGCCTGCATCCGGTCGTGTGCGTCTACGCCACCTTCCTCAACCGCGCCTTCGACCAACTGCTCATGGACTGCGCGATGCATCGGGCCGGTGTCACTGTGGTGCTTGACCGCGCCGGGGTCACCGGCACCGATGGCGCCTCGCACAACGGCATGTGGGACATGACCCTCACCGGCCTCATGCCGGGGGTCCGGGTGTGTGCGCCGCGCGACGCCGCCGAGTTGGACCGGGCCCTGGACGAGGCCGTCGGCGTGTCGGACGGGCCGACGGTCATCCGCTTCTCCAAGCAGAACCCGCCCGCCCCCATGCCTGCCGTGCGCGAGGTGGGCGCGGTCGACGTGTTGCGCGACCCCGAGCCGGGCCAAGGCGTCGACCTGCTCATCGTCGGCGTCGGCGAGATGGCAGCGACCGCACTGGCGGTCGCCGAGAAGCTCGCCGGCAACGGCCTGGGGGTCCAGGTCGCCGACCCGCGCTGGTGCGTTCCGGTCAGTGCTGACCTGGTGTCGCTGGCTGCCGGAGCCAAGGCCGTCGCAGTCATCGAGGACAACCTCGTCGTCGGCGGAGTGGGTTCGCAGGTGACCCAGGCGCTGCGAGAGGCGGGGCTGACCATGCCGTGCCAGCTGCACGGCATACCCAAGCGGTTCCTTGGGCACGCCTCCCGAGGTGAGGTTCTGGAGGAGATTGGCCTCACCCCGGAGGCGATCGCCGACCGGATCACCGCCACAATGCAGGCATGACCTTCCACGTCCACGACCTGTCGGTCGGGCCGATCGCCGACGAGGCGCCCGTTGTCATCGCCGTCCACGGGATCACGGCCAACGGAATGTGCTGGCCGCTTCTCGCCGACGAGTTGGCCGGGCGACGACCCGGGGTGCGGTTCTTGGCACCCGATCTGCGGGGACGGGCCGAGAGCCCGGCCGACGACGACCACGCCGGGCTCGACGTCCACGTCGCCGACCTGGTCGCGCTGGCGAGGGAGCACGGCGGTCGGGCGATCTTCGTCGGGCATTCGATGGGGGCGTTCGTCTGCGCGTTGCTGGCCGCGACGCACCCCGATGTGGCTGCTGGCGTGGTGCTGGTCGACGGCGGGCTGTCCTTCCCCTTCCCGCCGGGCCTGGACATCGACGCGACGTTGGCGGCGGCGCTCGGCCCATCGCTGGCGCGACTGTCGATGACCTTCGCCGACGAGGACGAGTTGCTCACCTTCGTGTCCACGAACCCCGCGTTAGGGTCGCTGCTGGACGGCGAGTTCGGCGAGGCCGCGCGCACCTACCTGCGTCACGACATCGTGCGCGGCGAGGACGGGCTCGTGCGCAGTTCGTGTTCGCTCGACGCGGTGCGCGCCGACGGACGCGGCATGTTGGTCCACCCGCGATTGCCTGGAGCTGTGCGTGAGGCGGTGGACGCGGGTGTGCCGATGGAGTTGCTTTGGGCGCCCCGAGGGCTCTTCGACGAGCCGCAAGGCATGTATGACGAGGAGCGACTGGCGGTGCTCGGGCTGCCCGAGGCTCTTCGGGTGACCCAAGTGCCCGACACCAACCACTTCAGCATCCTGCTGGGTGCCGAGGGCATTGCGGCGATCGGCGATGCCGTCGAGCGGCACCTCGACGCCTGATCGCTCCGATTGGTGGCGCGGCGGCGATCCTGACGAGGCAGACGCGGCATACTGCGGCGATGGACTCAGCACCGATCAGCAGCGGCAGTGGCACACCCCAGGACCCATGGCGGTTGAAGACCCCGCCGTTGAGTTCCGACTACACGATGCACAAGGACGTTCGCGATGGAGTCGAGGTCATCGTCTGCACCGTTGGCAAGACGGTGCTCCTCTACGACGGTCGGTGCGTGGCCGACCTGCACGCGATGCTGACGGCGCAGGGGGACTGGGTGGAGTTGGGCTCGGCGGACGAGCAGAAGCCGGCCAAGGAAGGCACTGTGGAGGCGTGGGGTCGGTCTGCGGACAATCCCGTGGGTGGCTGGTACGGGCTCAAGAAGGGGCTGCGGGGGCGGTTCGGGATGTACGTCCCGCCGCTGCTGGAACATCTCGGCCTTGCCGAGGTTGAACACAACCCTCGCGGAAATCGGATGCGCGCGATCTAGCCTGACCCGGCGGGGCCGCCTACCTCAGCGCGAGACCGCCGGCTCAACCCGAGGGGCGGGAGCGCGGCCGGGTGGGGAGCAGTCGGCGCAGTCGCAGGGCGAGTTGAACCTCAAGGGCGCGCTCCGGCTCGTCCCAGTCGGCGCCAAGGAGCCGACCAACGCGGCTCATCCGCTGGACGACGGTGTTGACGTGCACGTGCAGCGGCTCGCTCGCCCGCGCCGCGCTGCCGCCTGCGGCGAAATAGGCCTCCAGGGTCTTGACGAGCTCTGCCCCGCGCTCGCGGTCGTAGTCGATCACCGGGCCGATGACCCGCTCCACGTAGGCGGCGATGTCCGGAGCCGAGCCGACGACGAGCCCAGCGAAGCCCAGGTCGGCAGCGGCGGCGCTCTCCCCGCGCCGGTCGAGGGCGAGCATCGCATCAAGGGTTCGGCGGGCCTCCCCAAAGGCATCCGGTATGCCGTCCATCCCCGCCACGGGGCCTACTCCCGCGGCGGTCACTTCACCGAAGGAGCGCAGCCGAGCGGCGAGCCGGGACGCTGCCGCGCTCGGGTCGGCGTCGGCGACGAGGGCCACGGCGGTGCGCCCGGCCTCGCCGACGATCCCCGAACGTCCCACGGCCACTCCCGCGGCGAGCACGAGTGCCGACACCGGAGCGGTAGTGGCCCGCATGGCGATGACACAGAGCGGCACGCCCGCATCGAGCCCCTCTTTGCGCAGCACCCGGGTCGCCTCGGCCGACGGCAGCACCCCGGCGAGCAGATCTGTCACGAGATCGGAGACTCGGCGCTGCCGGGCCGCTTCGGTGTCGCGCTCGAAGAGCAGGACGAGAGCCGACACTGCTGCGGCTCGTTCGACGATGCGCCAATCAGCGTCGTGAAGTTGGCCGGCCACGCCGACGAGCGTCCCGAGATGGTGGTGGCCGGCCCGGACGGGCACGGCATACCTCATGTCTTCGACGGTGAGCCCCCCGGACGCCCGAGCCGCGCGCGCGAGCGGCGTGTCGGCCAGAGGATCGACCGCACCGGCTTCGACAGGGTCGCCGGGAGGTGTTCCGTGGGCGCTGCGGCGGGTTCCCGCGGCATCGGTGAGAACTGCCCACCCACCGACGAGGCCGACGAGGGCGGTCGTGAGATCAGTGACCCCACCGCCGGCGCCGATGAGTTCGGTGAACCGGTCGTGGGCCGCCGCCGAGCGCTCGATGACCTCGGTATGCCGCCGGACCGCCTCGTGGGCGACAGACAACGCCGCCAAGGCTCGCGCCGTCTCCTGATGGGCCCGCGCCTGGACCATCGAGACGGCCGCGAGGTCAGCGAGCGACCCGAGGAGGGCGACCTCCTCCTGCGTGAAGGTATGCCGCGTCCGATGCGCGGCGAAGAGGACCCCGACGAACTCGCCCTCGGCGACTAGCGGGGTGCCGCAGATGGCGACCAAACCTTCGTCCTGGACCCCCGTGTCGATCGTCGTTGTGTGGGCGAAGCGGTCGTCGTGGGGGTAGTCGGTGCTCCACCACGGCGAGAGGGACGAGGCGACCAACCCGCCGAGCCCGACCCCGAGCTCCAGCCTCAGCGCGCGGAAGGTCGGGGCGACAGCGCCGTCGGTCGCCCGCATGTAGGTATCGCCGCGCTCGGGATCGTAGAGGGTGAGATACGAGACGTCGGTGCCCATGAGGGCCCGGGCCCGACGAACGATCGCATCGAGCACCCCCGACGGGTCGCGCGCCGCCGCCAGATCCCGGGCGGTGTCGACGAGGGCTCGAAGTTGACCCTCGCGACGGCGCTGGTCCTCGGCGCGCAGGGCGACCGCGCGAGCCAACCGGTGCGCCTCGGGCTGCGCGCCGATCCGGTCGAGGTGATGGGTCGGCGCGCTGTCGGCGAGCAACCGCAGCAGTTCGAGGGACCCGTCCTGCGCCACGACCGTCGAGCCTACCGAGCGGCGACCGCGCGCGGCGGCTGAGAGCTCACGCGGGTGGCGCGACGAGGGCGATCTGGTCGGCCAGCGAGCGCGGCTCGACCGCGCCGGCGAGGTCGTCGATGGCGGCGGCTGCCTCGGTCAGCTCAGCGATCGTCGGAACGTGGTCGAAGCGCACGCCCGGTGCCTCGAGGGTGGCGACCCGGGCATAGCGACCCGCGCCCACCGAATAGACGTTGCCAGTGGCCGTGCAGCCGTCGCTCGCGAGCCAGGTGACGAGCGGCGACACCCATTCAGGGGCGAGTCGCTCGAGCAGTTCGGGGGCCATCATCGTTTCGGTCATCGCTGACTTCGCCAGTGGCGCAATGGCATTGGCGCGTATGCCGGCCCGCGCACCTTCCAGCGCGAGGGACCTGGTGAAGCCGACGAGACCGGCCTTGGCGGCGGCGTAGTTGACCTGACCGAAGTTGCCGTAGAGACCCGAACCCGAGGTCGTGTTGATGATCGAGCCGCCCCGTTCGGTGAGGTGCGGCCAGGCGGCCTTGGTCATGTGGAAGGCCCCGTGGAGGTGGACGGCGAGGACGGCCTCGATCATCTCGGGGGTGGCCTTGGCGAAGCTCTTGTCGCGGATGATCCCCGCGTTGTTGACCAGAACGTCGAGGCGCCCGAAAGCCTCGACCGCGGCCGCGACGGAAACCGCCGAACCCTCCCAGGTGTCCACCCCGGCGACGACCCCGAGGGCCGACCCTCCGGCGGCCGTCACCTCGGCGACGACCGCGGCTGGGTCGGTGACATCGCTGAGCACCACGTGTGCGCCGAGAGCGGCGAACGCGTGGGCGTGGGCCCGGCCGAGGCCGCCGGCTGCTCCGGTGATGAGGACGACGCGTCCGGTCATCGGGTGAGTGGTCATGCGGAGACTCCTTCAAGGGTGGGGGTGGATGTGGTGCGGGGTCGGAGGAGGGCGGCCAGACCCATGGGCTGAGGGAGGAAGATCCGCGAGTCCATGAGGGCGACGTCCTGCACGATCGGTGCGAAGTCCATCTGACCGAGGACGTCGCGCTCGACGTCGATGCCAGGAGCGACCTCGATGAGCCGCAGCCCGTCGGGGGTGGCGGCGAAGACGGCGCGCTCGGTGACGTAGAGGACCCGCTGACCCAGCGACGCGGCATACCGACCGTTGAAGGTGACCTGCTCGACGTGCCGGACCAGTTTGCGGCTGCGGCCCTCGGAGAGGATTGTCAGCCGTCCGTCGGAGATGCCGACCTGCATGCCGCCGGCGGTGAAGGTGCCGACGAAGACGACGGTCCGGGCGCTCTGGCTGATGTCGATGAAGCCACCGGCACCGGTGAGCCGCGGGCCGAATCGCGAGACATTGACGTTGCCGTCGGCGTCGAGCTCGGCCATTCCGAGGACCGTGAGGTCCAAGCCGCCGCCCTGGTAGAAGTCGAACTGCTGGTTCTGGTCGATGAGGGCGTCCGGGTTGAGCGCCGCGCCGAAGTCGCCGCCCGAGGCAGGCATCCCGCCGACGATCCCCGGCTCGGTGGTGAGGGTGATCCGGTCGATGACGTGCTCCTCGGCGGCCACCGTCGACACGCCGTCCGGCATACCGATCCCGAGGTTCACGACGCCGCCATCGGGCAACTCCATGGCCGCCCGGCGGGCAGCGATCTTGCGCTCGTTCATCGGCATCGGCGGGATGAGGTCCAACGGGATGCGCACCTCGTGGGCATAGCCGGGGTTGAAGGCGGTCGCGTAGGTCTGCCGGTGCAGCTCGGGGGGAGCGACGACGACGGCATCGACGAGGATGTGGGGGATCTTGACCAAGCGCGGGTCGAGGGTCCCGGCGGAAACGATCCGCTCGACCTGAACGATGACCTTGCCGCCGTTGTTGCGGGCGGCGCAGGCCATGGCGAGGTTGTCGAGGGTGAGCGCCTCGCGCTCCATGGTGATGTTGCCGTGCTCGTCGGCGGAGGTGCCGCGCAGGAGGGCGACGTCGATGGGGGTGGCGCGGTAGAACAGCAGCTCCTCACCGCCGAGATGCACGACCTCGACAAGGTCGTCAGTCGTGCGCTCGTTGACTCGGCCACCCTGGGAGCGAGGGTCGACGAAGGTATGCAGACCGATCCGAGAGACCGTGCCGGGCAGGCCGGCGGCCATGTCGCGGTAGAGCCGGCTGATGACGCCCTGGGGGAGGTTCCACCCCTCGATCTGACCGCTGACGGCGAGAGCCGCCACACGGGGAATCAGCCCCCAGTGGCCACCGACGACCCGGCGCAGCAGGCCCGGCTCGGCGAGCCGGTTGAGGCCCTGTTCTCCTCCGTCACCTTGTCCGGCCGCGAAGAGCAGGGTGAGCCCGGCCGGGTCGCCGCTCTCACGGAAGCGCCGAGCCAGCCCGTCGAGGAGGGCGTCGGGGGTGCCGCAGCCGACGAAGCCTGACGTGGCGATGGTCTCGCCGCTGCGGATGAGCTCCATGGCGGACTCGACCGACCGGACGAGTGAGGTGTGAGGTCCCGAGGCGACGGATCCGGGAGCAGCGGATCCGGGAGCAGGGGAGGCGATGGGGGTCATGAAGGCGGACCTCCGAGTGGACGGGTGGGGCGCGGAAGGCGCGGGCAGCGGTGCGGCTCGCGCTCAGTCCATCACCCCTGCGTACTCGTCTGGCATGTGGGCGGCATACATGCTCGACGGCCGGTAATGGTGGAGCCACACATCGGCGGCGACGCCGTGCCTCGCCACGATGAAGACATCCCCTCTGACCCCGCAGCCTCCGGGAGAGCCATGAGCTTCCTTATCATCATTGCCGCGTTGGCCTTCCTCATGTGGATGGCTTATCGCGGGCACAGCGTCATCCTCTTCGCGCCGATCGCCGCCCTCGGCGCGGTCCTGCTCACCGACCCGTCCCTCGTCGCCCCGATGTTCACCGGGCTGTTCATGGACAAGATGGTCGGCTTCATCAAGAACTACTTCCCGGTCTTCCTGCTCGGCGCGATCTTCGGGAAGGTCATCGAGATGTCCGGCTTCGCCCGGGCCATCGTCACCTGGGTCATCAAGGTCGTCGGCGCCAAACGCGCGATCCTCTCGATCGTCCTCGTCTGCGCGCTGCTCACCTACGGTGGCGTCTCGCTGTTCGTCGTCGTGTTCGCCGTCTACCCCTTCGCGGCCGAGATGTTCCGCATGGGTGACATCCCCAAGCGCCTCATCCCCGGCACGATCGCCCTCGGCGCGTTCACCTTCACGATGGACGCACTGCCCGGCACCCCACAGATTCAGAACATCATCCCGACGACCTTCTTCAAAACCAATGCGTATGCCGCCCCCATCCTCGGCTTCGTCGGTGCGATCTTCGTTTTCAGCCTCGGGATGCTCTACCTCGAGCGGGCCCGGCGCAAGGCGTTGGCCAAGGGCGAGGGCTATGGCGAGGGGCACACCAACGAGCCCGAGGTCTTCAGCGGCGAGCGCAAGGTCAACCCGGCCCTCGCCGTGCTGCCCCTCGTTCTCGTCGCCGTCGTCAACAAGGTCCTCACCTCGAAGATCCCCGAGTGGTTCGGCGACAAGGTGAGCTTCTCGCCGACCGTCGTCGGCAAGTCCGACCCCGTCACCGTCGCAGTCTCCAGCAACGTGGCGATCTGGGCCGTCGAGGGCGCGCTGCTCATCGGCATCCTCACCGTCATCGCCCTCGCTTGGAAGCCGGTGTCCAGCCACTTCGCCCACGGGTCCAAGGAGGCCGTCGGAGGGGCGATGCTCGCCGCGACGAACACCGCGTCGGAATACGGCTTCGGGGCGGTCATCGCTGCCCTGCCCGGGTTCCTCGTCGTCGCCAACGGCCTGGCCAAGATCCCCAACACGCTCGTCAACGAGGCTGTCACGGTCAACGTGCTCGCCGGCGTCACCGGCTCCGCCTCCGGAGGCCTGTCGATCGCCCTCGGCGCTATGGCCAACACCTTCGTCGAGAACGCGACGGCGGCCGGCATACCCATGGAGGTCCTGCACCGGGTGGCCTCGATGGCCAGCGGCGGCATGGACACGCTCCCGCACAACGGAGCCGTCATCACCCTGCTTGCTGTGACCGGCCTGACCCACAAGGTGTCCTACAAGGACATCTTCGCCATGACGATCATCAAGACCGTGGCGGTCTTCGTCGTCATCGGCTTCTACTACCTCACCCACCTGGTCTGACGGCGACGAAGCGGGGCCGGACCACCCAGTGGTCCGGCCCCGCTTGGTCTGCTCGCTCGGTCTGGCTGCGGTCAGATGTCGCGGAAGACCTCGATGGTCGCCCCGAGGTTGTTGAGGCGGTCGGCCAGGTCTTCGTAGCCGCGGTTGATGACGTAGATGTTGCGCAGCACCGAGGTCCCCGGGGCGGCCAGCATCGCGAGCAGGACGACGACGCCTGGGCGGAGTGCCGGTGGGCACATCACCTCGGCCGCGCGCCACTTCGTCGGCCCTTCGATGAGCACGCGGTGCGGGTCGAGCAACTGCACCTTGGCGCCGACCTTGGTGAGCTCGGTCAGATAGATGGCGCGGTTGTCATAGACCCAGTCGTGCAACATCGTCGTGCCCTCGGCCATCGCGGCGATGAGCGCGAAGAACGGCAAGTTGTCGATGTTGAGGCCGGGGAACGGCAGCGGGTGGATCTTGTCGATCGGCGCCTTCAGCGGCCCGGGGATCGTTGTGATGTCCACCAAACGGGTGTGGCCGTTTGCCGAGAGGTACTCGGGGGTCATCTTGACCTGCATGCCCATGCCTTCGAGCGTGGCCAGCTCGATCTCCATGAACTCGATCGGCACGCGGCGGATCGTCAACTCCGACTCGGTCACCACTGCGGCCGCCAACAGGGACATCGCCTCGATGGGGTCCTCGCTGGGGGAGTACTCGACGTCGACGTCGATGTCGGCCACACCGGTGACCTTGAGGGTCGTCGATCCGATCCCCTCGATCTGCACGCCGAGCTTGAGCAGGAAGAAGCACAGGTCCTGCACCATGTAGTTGGGGCTGGCATTGCGGATCGTTGTCGTGCCCGGGTTGCGGGCGGCCGCCAGCAGGACGTTCTCGGTGACCGTGTCGCCACGCTCGGTGAGGATGATCGGCTTGTCGGGCTGGTGAGGGGCGGCATGGGCCTCGTAGAACCCGTGGGTCGCCACGACGTTCAACCCGAACGACCGCAGCGCCGCCAGGTGCGGCTCAACGGTGCGGGTGCCGAGGTCGCAGCCCCCGGCATACGGCAGTCGGAACTCGGCGCGGTCGTGCAGCAGCGGCCCGAGGAACATGATGACCGTGCGGGTGCGTCGAGCGGCGTCCTCGTCGATCCCCTCCAGGTCCAGCGTGGCGGGCGGCACGATCTCCAGGTCGTTGGAGTCCGGCAGCCAACGCACCTTGACCCCCATCGAGGACAACACCTCGATGATGCGGTTGACCTCCTCGATCCGGGCCAGGTTGCGCAACGTCGTGCGGCCGCGGTTGAGCAGCGTCGCGCACAGCAGGGCGACCGCGGCGTTCTTGGAGGTCTTGACGTCGATGGCGCCCGACAACTTGGCCCCACCGACGATCCGCAGATGCTGCGGGCGAGAATTCCCGAGGGTCACCAACTCGCGGTCCAAGGCTTCTCCAATGCGGGCGAGCATCTCCAGCGACAAGTTCTGGTGGCCCTGCTCGATCCGCGCCACCGCGCTCTGACTCGTCCCCAGCAAGCGGCCCAACTCGGTCTGAGTGAGCCCCTTGTGTCGTCTGGCATCCCGGATGAGCGTGCCAATCCGGCTGCGATAGTCCTCCGACATGCCGCCATCGTATCTCGCAGATGAGATGTCGCGAGCCGCGTGGGGCGCCTCAGGCGCAGGTATGCCGCCCGCTTCTGCGGGCGGCATACCTCCTGACGGATTTGTCCCTAGGCAGGAACGCTCGCGGCTCCGGCGGGGAGGAACCGAGCTCCGGCGACCTGCTCGGCGACTCCGCTGCGGTCGAGCAACGGGGTGAGCCCGCCGTTCCAGAACTGGAAGCCGGCACCGGTGATCATGGCCAGGTCGATGTCCATCGGCGCCTGGGCCACCCCCTCATCGAGCATCATCCGGGCCTCCTGCGCCAAGGCGCCGAGCACCCGTTCGCGCACCTCAGGCGCCGTGAGGACGACCGGGTTCGCGGGCTGGGGGAGCAGAGCGAGCACCTCGGGCTCGAGGGCCGGCTTGCCACCGGCAAAAGTGTAGAAGCCAGGCTTCTTGGCCTCGACGATCGCCTTGAGCCCCTCGGAGACGTAGAACCGGTCGGGGAAGGCCTTGATGAGGGTCTCGCCGTTGTGCAGCGCGATCGCCGGGCCGACCAGCCCGAGCAAGACGAAGGGCGGCATCGGCGCGAAGCCCATGAAGGCCTGGTCGATGACCTCGACGGGCGTGCCCGCGTCGGCGACCCGACCCACCTCACCCATGAACCGTCCGAGCAGCCGGTTGACGATGAAGGACGGCGAGTCCTTGACGAGGATGCACGTCTTCTTCAGCTTGGCTCCGACGGCGAACGCCGTGGCCAAGGTCGCCGGATCGGTGGTCGAGCCGGGGATGATCTCCAACAACGGCATAACGGCGACGGGGTTGAAGAAGTGGAAGCCCACCACTCGCTCGGGGTGGGCGAGGTCGGCCGCCATCTGCGAGATCGAGAGGCTGGAGGTGTTGGTCGCCAGGACGCAGGTGTCGGAGACGACGGCCTCGCACTCGGCGAAGACCTGCTTCTTGACGCCCATCTCCTCGAAGACGGCCTCGATGACGAACTCGGCATCGGCGAAGCCGGCCTTGCTCGTCGACCCGCTGACCAGCGCCTTGAACCGGTTGAGCTTGTCGGGGTTCAGTCGGCCCTTCTTGGCCAGCCCGTCGAGCTGGGCGTGGACATAGCCCACCCCCTTGTCGACGCGCTCTTGGTCGAGGTCGGTGAGGACCACCGGCACTTCGAGGCGCTGGATGAACAGCAATGCCAGTTGGCTGGCCATCAGGCCCGCACCGACGATGCCCACCTTGGTGACCGGGCGGGCGAGCGAGCGGTCGGGAGCCCCGGCCGGGCGCTTTGCGCGCTTCTGCACCAGGTCGAAGGCATAGAGGCCGGCGCGCAGTTCGTCGCCCATGAGAAGGTCGGCCAGCGCCTCGTCCTCGGCGGCGAAAGCCTCGTCGCGGGTGGCGGTGCGCGCGGCTGCGACAAGCGTCATCGCCCGATACGGAGCCGGTGACTGCTTGCCCGTCTTGAGGTCGGCGAGCATCGTCGACGCCGCGATGGCGCCTGTCCAGGTGGCTTCGTCGCGGGGGATCTCCGGCCGGGTCACGGTCACGGCGCCCGAGACGACCTTCGCGGCCCAATCGATGGATGCCTCGAGGAACTCCGCCGGCGCGAACATCGCATCGGCCACACCCAACTCGAACGCCGCCGGGCCCTTGAGCATCCGGTTGGTGTTGAGCGCGTTCTCGACGATCATCGTCAGCGCCTTGGCCGGGCCGACCAGGTTGGGCAACAGGTAGCAGCCACCCCAGCCGGGGACCAACCCGAGGAAGCACTCGGGCAGCGCCACCGCGGGGACGCCCGCGGAGATCGTGCGGTAGTCGCACGCCAAGGCGATCTCGACCCCGCCACCCATGGCCGCGCCGTTGACGAACGCGAAGGTCGGGACCGGGAGGTCCATGAGGGTGGCGTATGCCGCGTGCCCGGCTCGAGCGATCGCCAGCGCCTGCTCGCGCTGGGTCACCTTGGGGACTCCGGAGAGGTCGGCGCCGACCGCGAAGATGAACGGCTTACCGGTGAGGCCGACAGCCTGGATCTCCCCGGCCTCGGCGCGAGCACGCAAGCCGTCGAAGCAGGCCTGCAACCCGGCGATGCTCGCCGGGCCGAAAGTGTTGGGCTTGGTGTGGTCGAAGCCGTTGTCGAGGGTGACCAGCGCCATCGTGCCGGCCTGACCCGGCATGGTCACGTCTCGAACGAGGGCCTTGGTGACGACCTCCTCCGGGAAGAGCGCGGCGAAGTCGACGGCAGCGGCGACAGGGGCGGCAGTAGTGGTCTCGCTCATGGCTCACGCCTCCTTGCTGGCCGACGCGACGTAGTCGGCGTGGTGAGGGTTCTCCCAGATGACGGCGCCGCCCATGCCGATGCCGATACACATCGCGGTCAGGCCGTAGCGCACCTCGGGGTGCTCCTTGAACTGGCGGGCCAGTTGAGTCATCAGGCGGACGCCTGAAGACGCGAGGGGGTGACCGATGGCGATCGCACCGCCGTATTCGTTGACCCGGGGGTCGTCGTCGGCGATGCCGAAGTGGTCGAGGAAGGCGACGACCTGCACGGCGAAGGCCTCGTTGAGCTCGAACAGCCCGATGTCCTCGATCGTCAGGCCCGCCTTGGCCAGGGCCTTCTCGGTGGCAGGCACCGGCCCGATGCCCATGACCTCGGGCTCGACGCCGACGAAGGCGAACGATGCCAACCGCATGCGGACCGGCATACCCAAGGCCACGGCGGCGTCCTCGGAGGCGAGCAGACACGCGGTGGCGCCATCGTTGAGGCCCGCGCTGTTGCCGGCGGTGACGTTGCCGCGCACCCGGAAGGGCGTCTTGAGCGCTTCGAGGTCGGCCATGGTGGTGCTGGGCCTCGGGGGCTCGTCGACGGTCGCGAGGCCGTAGCCCAACTCCTTGTGCCGAGTGGCGACGGAGACGAGGTCGGGCTGGATCTTGCCTGCGGCATAGGCGGCGGCGAGCTTGCCCTGGGAGCCGAGGGCGAAGGCATCGCAGCGGGCCTTGGTCAGCTGAGGGAAGCGGTCGTGGAGGTTCTCGGCGGTCTGGCCCATGACCAGCGCGGACGGGTCGACGATCTTCTCGGCGATGATCCGCGGGTTGGGGTCCACGCCCTCGCCCATCGGGTGGCGACCCATGTGCTCGACACCGCCGGCGATGGCGACGTCGATGGCGCCCATGGCGATCGACCCGGCGACCGCGGTGACCGCGGTCATCGCCCCGGCACACATCCGGTCGATGGAGTAGCCGGGAGTTGTGTTGGGCAGACCGGACAGCAGGGCGGCGACCCGACCGAGGGTCAACCCCTGGTCACCGATCTGGGTGGTCGCGGCGATGGCGACCTCCTCGACCTTGTCCTTGGGGAGCTCCGGATGGCGCTCAAGCAGCTCCCGGATGCACCGGATCACCAGGTCGTCGGCGCGGGTCTGGGCGTAGATGCCCTTGTCGCCGGCCTTGCCGTAGGGGGTTCGGACCCCCTCGACGAACACGACCTCACGCAGGGTACGGGTCATGCTGGGTGCCTCCTTGGGCAAACGGTCATGGGGCAGTGGTGGCTGCCCTGAGCCGATGCTACCGGTCAGTAACCATTGCGAGGAACTCAGCGCTGCGTTGCCGCAGTGAGTCCCGTCACGGGTGTTCGGCGGCCGCCGTCGCCAGGATGGGCGCAACCACGGTGACCTGCCATTCACGGGCCCCGCCCCCGCGCAGCGCGGCCGCGAAGGCCGACTCGCCGAGGTCGTCGGGGGGTGTCCAGAGGACGCGCCGCAGCAGATCAGGGGTCAGCAGGTTCTCGACGGGGACGACCCGCTCGGAGGCGTATGCCGCCATGGCATCCCGGGCGCGCCCGAGCCGGGCCGCGGCGATGGGGTCGCGGTCGGCCCAGAGGCGAGGAGGCGGGGGGCCGGTGCTCGACAGTGTCAACGGAGGCAAGGCATCCTCCGAGAGGGCCAGCGCCTTGTCGATGGCGTCCAGCCACACCTTGGGGCTGCGTGCGACTCCACGCAACTCCCGTCGAGCAGCGAAGGCGCCGGCGTCCTTGGGGGGCTCGACGGCCAAGGCGACCAGTGCAGCGTCGGACAGCACCCGGCCGGGGGACACGTCGCGACGTTGGGCGATCCGGTCGCGGACGTACCAGAGCTCGCGGACGACGGCGACTCCGCGGCGACGTCTGATCTTGTGCATGCCGGAGGTTCGGCGCCACGGGTCGACCCGCGGCGCGGGACCAGTGAAACCGAGCAGCGAGTCGAACTCCTGGGCCGCCCACTCCCACTTGCCCTGCTCGGTCAGGTCGGCGGCGATCGCGTCGCGCAGGTCGACGAGCACCTCGACGTCGAGGGCGGCATACCGCAGCCATGGCTCGGGCAGCGGGCGGCGCGACCAGTCCACCGCGGAGTGTTCCTTGGCCAGGCTCAGCCCGAGGTAGTGCTCAACGGCGGCACCCAACCCGACCCGGGGGAGCCCTGCCAGGCGCCCGCCCAGCTCGGTGTCGAACAACCGCTGCGGGCGCAGGCCCACCTCGGCCAGACAGGCCAGGTCTTGGGTCGCTGCGTGCAGCACCCATTCGGCGTCGCCGATGGCCTCGGCCACGGGGGAGAGGTCTGGGCAGGCTGCGGGGTCGAACAGCCAGGTCCCCGACCCGGCACGACGCAGTTGCACGAGATAGGCACGTTGTCCGTAGCGGTGGCCCGAGGCCCGCTCGGCGTCGAGGGCGACCGGGCCGGTCCCTCGCGCGATCGCGGCTGCAGCGGCCATGAGCTGCCGTTCGTCGATGACGACCTCGGGGACGCCGTCGGCGGGAAACAGCAACGGTGTCGCTTCGGGCCCCGCGGGCGGCTCAGCGGCAGGCTCAACGGCAGGCTCGGCGGCTGAGTCAGACGCAGTCCCCACAGAAGGATCAACCGAGGACTCGGCCGAGAGCGCGTCGTCGGTCTGGTCGTGGTCCGGCTCGAGCTCGGTCACCGACGGGCACCGGGCAGGGCGACCACTCCGTCGGGCAGTGGCGGCAGCCCGGCGATCGTGCTCAACAGATCAGACCAGGCCAGCAGGTGGTCGCCGAGGTCGCCGCCCAACGGAGTCCACGAAGCCCGAACCTCGATCTCCACGGTTGGCAACTGGTCGGCCAGGCCGCCGAACCGCTCCGAGACGACTCGGGTGACCGTGCCGGCCTCGGCGCAGTAGCGCAGGCCGCGCGCCTGCAGGGCTTCGATGAGCCAGGCCCAACCCACCTCACCGAGCGAGGGGTCGGTGCCCACCTCGGGCTCCAACTCGGCGCGGGCGAATGTGACGGCTCGCCAGGCGCCTTCCCATGGCTCGGGGCAGCTGGGGTCGTGCAGGAGGACGAAGCGACCAGATGCCAGCTCCTCCTCGCCTCCGGGGCCGACGACCTCGCCAGAGAGCGCCACCGCATGCGGAGCGATGCGTTGGGGCGCTGGCACCTCGGTGAGGCGCACTTCCGGGCGCAGTCGAGCCTCCCGCAGGCCGGCAATGGCCCGGGTGAATTCAGCGGCGGTGTCGCCGGGGAGGGATCGTCCTCGCACGTCACTGAGAGTAGGCGGGCCGAGGTCCCGATGGGCGTCGGACGCGCCGACAGCACGCTCGCGAACCGGGTACCGTGCCGGTGTGCCAGCCCTCCTCGCCCTCCTGTCAGCAGCCGTATGGGGCACGAGCGACTTCGTCGCCGGGGTCATCTCCCGGACCCTTCGTCCAGTGGTTGTCGTCGCGTGGTCGCAGTCGATGGCTCTCGTCCTGCTGACGGCGATCGTCGCGTTCCGCGGGTTGCCCGAGCAGGGGTTCGCCGGGTGGTTCCCCTGGGCGATGCTCGCCGGGGTCAGCGGCGCGATGGGCCTGTTGTGTTTCTATGCCGCGCTCTCCACGGGGACCATGGGTGTCGTCGCTCCCATTGCCGCCGTCGGCTCGGGCATCCCCGTGTTGCTCGGGGTGCTCAGCGGCGAGAAGCCGTCCGCCTTGGCCTGGTGGGGGATCGCCGTCGCCATCGCCGGGGTGGTGCTGGCGAGCGGGCCGGAGATGAAGGAGGGCCTGGGCGCCCGACCCGTGTTGTTGGCGTGCCTGGCCGCGGTCGGCTTCGGCGTCGCTCTGTTCGCCCTCGACCGCGGCGCGCGCGTGTCGCTGCTGCACACCTTGTGGGGGATGCGGATCACCAGCGCCATCGGGTATGCCGCGCTGGCGCTCGCCGCGCGCTCCCTCGGTGGGGTCGCCCGCCGCCAGGTGCCGGTGCTAGCGGCCGTCGGCGCAGGTGATCTTGCCGCCAACGCGCTCTTCGGGATGGCCTCGTCGATGGGCATGGTCAGCGTCGCCGCCGTCCTCGGATCGCTCTACCCCGTGATGACGATCCTGCTGGCCCGCTACTTTCTGAACGAACGGCTGCGCCGGATCCAGGTGATCGGCTCGACCTTGGCCCTCTGCGGAGTCGTTCTGATCGCCGCAGGCGGGCGGGGCTGACCCCGCCCGCCTAGGCACGTCGGCTGATTCAGGCCTTCTCGCTCGTGCCCTCGGAGGCCGCCGGTCCGGCGGTGGCTGCTGCCGGCTCCGGCTCGCGGACGGGCGCTGCGGGTGTCGAGGCAGCCCATGACGGTGGGGTGGTGGGTGTCGCCTCCTGACGCTCGGAGCGCCGACGCAGCCAGGACCGGACCGGGATCGCAATCAGGGCGAGGACGATGAGCCAGGGCAGAGCCGCCCCCAGGACGGTCAGGCCCACCGTGAGGCTGGCCAGGAAGGCGTTCCAGCCTGACCGCAGACCTGCCAGGAAGCCGTCCTGCTCGACCGGTGGGATCACTTCGGGGTTGGAGCTCACCGTCACGGTGACGGTCGCCATCGCGATTCGTTTCGTCATCGACGCCAGCTGCGCCTGCAACGACTCAAGGTCGGCTTCGCGCTGGGCCAGTTGGCTCTCCAACTCGACGATCTGGCTGATGTTCTGGGTCTGGCTCATCAGCGCTCGCACCCGCTCGATGCTCGCCTTCTTCGTCGCGATGCGCGACTCGGTGTCGACGTATGCCGCGGTGACGTCATCGCTCGCGCTGGCTCGCTGCACGACGGTGCCGAGTTTCGAGAGTTGATCCAAGGCGGCGTCGAGCCGGTCGGTCGGGATCGACAGCACCAACTGGCCGTAGTTGCCGACCCGCCGCACCGGCGCGGTTGCCTTCCCACCGATCGCGGGATCGGCGCTCGGTGCCACTTCGGTTGCGTTGACCGTCTCGCTGGCGACCGCTCCGCCCAAGCCGGCCGCAACGCCACGCACGGCGGCTGCGGCAGTCTCGACGGAGGTGACGGTGAGATAGATGCTCGCGGTGCGGATGATCTTGGTGTCCACGAGTGCTGCTTCGCCCACTGACGCGACGTCAGGAGCGGACAGTTTGGTGTCGGCCGCCGCAGCGGCACCGACAGCGGCGCCCGGCGCCGGAGCCGGCGCAACGGCCACTCCGCCCTCGCGGGCGGCGTTCGTGCTGGTCGGTGACGACCCGCTGGAGCAGGCCCCCAGGGCGAGGAGCGCGGCAACGGTGAGAGCGGTTGATCGCAACCGGCGGGACACGGCATACGAAAACATCGGGGTCCTCCTCGGGCGGGCCGGACGGGGCCGGCGATGGAGCGTTCGGCCCTTGGAGGGGGAGCCGCCCGGGTGTGGTTCCCAGGCGCGCGTCTCGATCAGGTCTCGATCAGGTGCGAGGTTCCAAGGTCAGGCAGACCGAGTTGATGCAGTAGCGCTGATCGGTGGGCGTGCCATAGCCCTCGCCCTCAAAGACGTGCCCCAGGTGGGAGCCGCAGCCGGCGCACCGGACTTCGACGCGGGGTCGACCGGGGATCGAGCGGTCCTCGATGTATTCGACGCGGTCCCCGGCCAGCGGCTCGAAGAACGACGGCCACCCGCAGTGCGAATCGAACTTCGACTCGCTGCGGAACAGTTCCGCGCCGCAGGCCCGGCAGGAGTAGACCCCGTCTGTCTTCGTGTCGGTGTACTCGCCGGTGAACGGGCGTTCCGTGCCCGCCTCGCGCAACACATGGAACTCGGCCGCCGAGAGCTTGGCCCGCCACTGGGTGTCGGTGAGTTGCACGGCATACCGCCCCGGGGTGGGGACGGCGTCGGCGGGCGGGACGGACTGCGTGGAGGTGGGGTCGGTCATGGTGGGGATAACGCACGAAGGCCCCGGGATCGTCCCCGGGGCCTTCGTGCGCTCGGATCCGAGCCGGTCAGATGCCGGTGCCGCCTCGGAGGGCCAGCCGCACGATCTGCGGGTCGTGGTCGGAATCCTGGTCGTAGAAGGGGGAGTTGGTGTGGACGATGTCGTAGACGTAGGCCGGGTACTTGGCTCCCTTGGGCGCCACAGTCAGGGCGGGGCTGAGCAGGATGTGGTCGAGGACCTGCGAGTTGCCTTCGAACACGTAGGTCCAGCGCTCGGCCACAGGCAGCGTCCGGGGAAGGTCGACGAGAGCGTCGGAACCCTGGCCGACCAGCAGATCCGTCGTTGTGCTGAACTCGAAGTCGTTGACGTCACCGGCAACGACGAGCTTGGCCTGGGGGTCCGCGCTCAACAGTGCGTCGGCGAAGTCCCGGACCGCGGCCGCCTGCAGGTGGCGTTGCTCCTCGGTGAAGCGGACCGGTGACTGCCAACGGCCGAAGAGCGGGTCGTCACCGCCCTTGGAGGAGAAGTGGACGGCGACGACGAAGACGGTCTCGCCGCGGAAGCGGAACTCTCCGACGAGCGGCTTGCGGCTGGCCGACCAGGCCTCGCTCGTGGGGGCGATCCGGCCCGGCGAGACCGACAATGCCGTGCTCCGACCGGTCCCGGTCACCTCGACCGCAGTCGTCGCGTCGCCACCCGGGCGGTCGACGAACTCCAGGTCGCGATCGAGCCGGTAGAGGAAGACCTGGCGGATGTTGCCTCCCGGCTGCCCGCCGTCGGTCCCGTCTTGCGGGTCGATCCAGCGGGATCCGTATGCCGGTCCGCCGGCGGCCGCGATCGCCGCGATCAGGCGGCTGACGGTGAGGTCAGACGCGACGACACCGTCGTTGGCCGGCCCGCTGTTGTCCTGAATCTCCTCGAGGGCGAGGATGTCGGGGCTGGCGAGGTTGTGGACCACTTGGGCGGCGAGTCGGTCAAACTTGGACTGCGGATTGCTGGGCGACAGGTTCTCGACGTTGAAGGTCGCCACGGCGAGTTGGTTGTTCGTCTGGGCGGTCGTCGACTCTCGGGTGAGACCGCCGGTCGTCACGGTTGGCGCAGCGGTGACGAGCAGTTTGTAGTTGGCGAACGAGTAGTCCAAGACGCCGATAGCGTCTCCGGGCAGGGTGTCGCCGACGTTGGCGGCAGGCATGGACCCCGCCGGGATGAGGGCGTCGTCGAGCTGGACGCGCATGGCGTTGGGGGTGCCGTAGGACCCGTAGACGACGCCGCCGGCCGAACTCGTGAGCGGCGCCCCTGTGACCGACCCCGGGACGACCGGGATCTCGCCGAAGGATGCCGTGGGGCCGACGACTCTGGCGTCCCTGACCGCGACGCGCATCCCTTCCATGGATTCGTAGAAGTCGATGGCATCCCGGGCCATGTCGAAGACGGCTGCGGCGTTCTCCACGCTCCCTGGGTCACCTGCATCGATCGTCTGGGCGGGGGCGATGCGGTCCACGCCGATGACGACAGGGGCAGGCAGGGGGTTGTTCGAGGACGTGATGCTCACGCTGGGGGAGACGATCTCGGTGGTGGTGAGGTTGTCCAGGCCGCCGCTGCCGCCGGGACGGAACTCGCTCACCGAGCCGTCGACGCTCAAGGCGTCACCGACCGCGACCGTGGGGGAGGTGCGGGTGAAGACGAAGATCCCCTCGCTGGTGGCCAGGTCGGCGTCAGCGACCAGATCCTGCATCCAGAAGCCGGTGTTGGAGCGGGCCGTGACGATGCCCGTCACTCCGTTGACCGGAGTGCCGGCCAGGGGTGAGCGGTGGGACGCGCCCTGGATCGCAGCGATGGTCTCCGCCGGGTTCGGCGGCGGTGGAGTGATGGTGCAGGTCTGGGGTGTGGTGGTGGAGTTGACGGGGGAGGGCGCTCCCGCTGCGAAGTCGGCCGCGTTGTGGTCGGTGTCGACACAGGCGTCGATCCGGCTGACCGACGTCGAGTTCGTGGTGCCGGGAGCAGGCCCGCTGCCCTCGAACTGGGCTGCCGTGCTGCCGTATCCGACGAGGTCAACGATGGCACCCGCTGCGTCCACGACGGCTATCCGGCCGGCCGAGGCCGACATCGTGAGCGTGCCGATGGCGTCGGGAGTCGGCAGCGCGGTGGCTCCCGTGTTGGCGCCGTCGGCCTCCTTCACCAGGTAGCGCCCTCCGGCGGCGATGGTGCCGGACAGGAGGGTGCTGCTTGCGGTCGTGCCTGCGGCTGACCAGTAGGAGACCTTCCACCCGGTGAGGTCGACGGGGGAGGAGCCGCGGTTGAACAGTTCCACGAAGTCGCTTCGGAACGGTGCCAGGGTGTTGCCGCCGCCGCCGTAGACCTCCGCAACGACCACGGTGGGAGAGGCTGCGTATGCCGCGGGGGCAGCGACCAGAAGGCCGCCGGAAGCGAGGAGGGTTGCGATCGCGAGGGTGACAGCCGGTCTGCGGACATGGGTCCAGACGTGGGACATAGGTGTGTCCTGTCGCTCGGGAGAGTGGTGCCTCGAACGTACGGTGTCGCGGCAGGTCACGCACCCGGAACGGTGCGTGCAATAGTGACCGACATGGCTGATGCCCAGGTGGAATGCCCGACCCCTGACGGGGGAACGCGGGCGGTGCGGATCTCCAGCCCGGACCGGGTGCTGTGGCCGCAGGATGGCATCACCAAACTCGATCTGGCGCACTACATCCGGGACGTCGGGCCGGCGATGCTGCCCCGGGTCGGTGGCCGCCCGATGACGTTGCAGCGCTTCCCGACCGGCATCGAGGGGGAGGAGTTCTACTCCAAGAACCCGCCAAAAGGCCTGCCGGCCCACGTCCGCACCGTGCTGATGACCTACCCCTCCGGGCGCAAGCATCCCCAGCTCGTCGTCGACGAGATCGCTACGGCGGTCTGGGGCGTGCAGATGAACACCGTGACCTTCCACCCGTGGCCGGTGCGCGCCACCGATGCCGAGGGTGCGCTGGACCGACCCGACGAGGTCCGCATCGACCTGGACCCCCAGCCGGGGTGCGGCTTCCGCGAGGCGGTGGAGGCGGCATACGTGCTGCGTGAGGTGCTCGCGCAGGCGGGGCTGACGGGCTTCCCGAAAACGTCGGGCAATCGCGGCGTGCATGTCTTCTGCCCGATCGAGCCCGCGCAGGAGTTCCTCGACGTGCGCCATGGGGTGATCGCGATCGCCCGCGAGCTGGAGCGCCGGATGCCCGACGAGGTGACCACCGCCTGGTGGAAGGAAGAGCGGGGGCAACGGATCTTCGTCGACTACAACCAGGCGTGCCGGGACCGGACGATCGCCGCTGCCTACAGCCCGCGGCCCCTCCCCGGTGCGCCGGTGTCGACGCCGGTGTCATGGGAGTCGTTGCGGGACGTCGCTCCTGGTGACTTCACGGTCCGCACAGTTCCGGATCTTGTTGGCGCGCAGCCGGATCCGTGGGCGGCATACGACGACGCGGTGGGGGACCTCGGAGTGGCGATGTCGTGGTGGGAACGTGACGTCGATGAGGGTTTGCCCGAGATGGCGTTCCCGCCGGACTATCCCAAGATGCCGGGGGAGCCGCCGCGGGTGCAGCCGAGCAAGAAGCGTTACGAGGACGAGGACTACCTGCCGGGCGGCACGGGCTACCTGCGCGCGCATCCCGAGCGACCGCCGCGCACCTAACGGCGTTGGCTCCGCGTGGGCAGACCTCGGCCGTCAGCCGACGGTGAGCACTTCGCCGAGGTCGTAGGCCGGGGCCCGGTCGACCTGGTCGAGTTCGCAGGACTCCGGGTCGCGGTCGGGTCGCCAGCGCAGGAATGTCACCGCGTGCCGGAACCGGTGTCCCTCCATCTGGTCGAAGGCCACCTCGACCACGCGTTCGGGGCGCACCGGCACGAAGGAGCTGTCCTTGTTGGAGGAGAAGCGGGACCGCTCGGTCGCCGCGTGCCGGGCCTGGCCCTCGTCGTCGAGCACGACGAGCGGCGCGAACTCCTCGATCAGCGCGCGTCTGGTGGCCATCGGGAAGGCCGCGATCCCGCCAACGGGGATGAGCAGGCGCTCGCCGTTCCACTCGCCATAGAGCCCCAGCAGCAGCGACCCCACGCCCTGCCCTGAGGTGTGCACGCGGTAGCCGAAGACCACCGCGTCCGCCGTGCGCTTGTGCTTCACCTTGAGCATGCTGCGCTTCCCCGGGGTGTATGCCGCGTCAAGCGGCTTCGCGACGACTCCGTCCAGACCGGCTCCTTCGAACCGTTCGAACCAGTCGCGCGCGATCGCCGGGTCGGTCGTCATCCGCGTGAGGTGGATCGGGTCGGTGTCGGTGAGATGGCCCAACGCCGCCTCGAGGCGTGCGCGGCGCTGGCCGAACGGCATACCGAGCAGGCTCTCGTCGCCCTCGGCGAGGAGGTCGAAACAGACCAACTCAGCGGGGGTTTCGACGGACAGTTTGCGAACCCGTGATTCGGCCGGATGGATGCGTTGGGACAGTCGTTCCCAATCGAGGCGTTCGGCGCCAGGGCCTCCGGAACGCACGACGATCTCGGCGTCGACGGCACACCGCTGCGGCAGCAACTGGCGGACGTGCTCGACGACTTCGGGGAAGTAGCGGGTGAGTGGTTTGGTGCCGCGGCTGGCCAACTCGATGTCGTCGCCGTCGCGCAGAACGATGCAGCGGAACCCGTCCCACTTGGGCTCGTAGGCCAGGTTGTCGCCGACCGGCACCTCGGCGACCGCCTTGGCAAGCATCGGCTGGACGGGGAGATCGATGGGCTGGCGCATCGGGCCATTGTGCGCCATGACGCGACGGTCGGTCGTGAGCGACGGCCAGGCTTGCCGGGTCAGCGGCTGACGAGCCACCGCCCGATGAGGTCGCCGTCGGCGTGCAGCAGGACATGCGGGACGAGCGAGACGCGCAGATCATCGGCCTTGACGATGCGCTTGTGTCGGCCACCGACGAGGTGCGGTGCCAACGTCAGGCACAGTTCGTCGACGACATCGGCCCGCAGCAAGTCGCCGAACAGGCGTGGCCCGCCCTCTGAGTGGATGTGCTGGAAACCCCTGCGCGCCAACGTGTTTACGGCTTCCACAAGGTCCACGGCGGCCCCGCCCGCCACGACGACGTGTTCCTCACCGAGGTCGGCGCGCAGTTGCGCGAGGGCAGGGCACGAGGCGGCGGTGATGACCATGACGCTGCCGGTTGCGCTCTGTCGCAACCGATCAGGGATGTCGCCCGACCGGGTCACCAGGGCGAGCGGCAGCGTTGGCGCGCGGCCGAGATCGGTGCGCAGCGCGGCATTCTCCGGGTCGAGGGTGAGCGGGCCATAACCCTCCGTGCGCGCCGTCCCCGCGCCGACGACGACGATGTCCGATAGCGCGCGCAGCAGGTCGAAAACGATCTTGTCAGCGGGGCTGTTGATCGATCCCGTGACGCCGTCGGCGCCGGTCGCCGCGCCGTCGATGGTGCTGACCATGTTGACGCTCACCCAGCGTTGTGCGCCGGTCGGTCGGCCGTATGCCGCGGCGAGACCTCGCAGATCCAGCCGGCTCCCGACCGGGTGATGACGCTGGATTTCCGGGGGCGCGATGAGCAGGTCCATCACCGAAGTATGCGGGCCTAGCCCGTGTCGGCGTGTTTGCGAAGGTGCCCTCGAACTGACGGGGACGTTACGGCAAGATGTCTGCATGTCAAAGAGCAAGAGCAAGGGCGCCAAGAAGGCAGCCAAGAAGAAGGAATCCGACAAGGCCGCTAAGGCGGTCAAGGCCGTCAAGGTCTCTAAGGCCACCAAGGGCTCGGGTAAAGGCGCCAGCAAGAGCAAGGCGTCCAAGCGGGGCTCTTCGAAGGCCGAACCACTTGCCTCCGCTCCCGCTGCGCTGGCCGCGCCGAACGTCTACGACGTGCCGGTCGACGTGGAGCCCGTGGACAAGGAACTGCTGCCCGCGGAACCCATCAGTTCCGTCCTGCGTGTGCGCCGAGGCTTCGTGCTCGCCGACTTCGACCCTGAGTCGACGCCCGGCTTCGACGAGGGGCGCAAGGAGGGCGAGAAGGCGTTGGAGGCCTTCGCCCCCGAGATCGGCGAGTGGCAGGAGCGACTCTTCGCCGAGACCAAGGGCGGCGGCAAGCGCAGCCTGCTCATCGTCCTGCAGGGCCTGGACAGCGCGGGCAAGGGCGGCATCGTCCGACACGTCATGACCAACTGCGACCCGGCCGGCATCAAGGCCACCGCGTTCAAGGCGCCCACCGAGGAGGAGCGCCAGCACGACTTCCTGTGGCGCGTCCGTAAGGCCCTGCCGGGGCCCGGACAGATCGGCGTTTTCGACCGTTCGCATTACGAGGACGTGCTGATCACCAAGGTCCGCAAGCTCGTCCCCGCGGGCGAGATCACCAAGCGCTACGCAGTCATCAACGCCTTCGAGCGCGAGGTGATCGACTCGGGCACCGAGATCCTCAAGGTGTTCATGTACATCTCGCGCGACGAGCAGAAGGCCCGCCTCATGGAGCGGCTGGACCGCCCCGACAAGAGGTTCAAGTACACGCCAGGCGACACCGACAACCGTGCCTACTGGGATGACTACATGAAGGCGTTCCAGGTGATGCTCGCGCGCACCTCGACCGTGGCCGCCCCGTGGTACGTCATCCCGGCGAACAACAAGTGGTACGCGCGGTATGCCGTGCAGCAACTGATCCTTGAGAAGTTGCGGGCGATGAGCCCGGACTGGCCGGTGCCGGACTACGACATCGAGGTGGAGAAGGCCCGGCTCGCGGACAGCTGAGCCGGTCGGGTCAGGGCTAGGCCTGGCGGGCTGGATCGGGGCGGTTCATGTTGACTCATGTCAAGATGCCCGCGTGTTGTGGGTCGTTGACTCATCGGTAGTTGCCCGTTTGGGGGTGGTCATTTTCCGTCTGCTCAGGTAGGTGGCGTTGGCCTTGGGGCGTTGTTCGACTTTGCCGCGGCGGCGGGCTAGTTCGATCAGGGTGGCTTGGATGGCGCTGATCTGTCGGCGGAGGCCGGCTGGGTTGATCTCGGTGAGTCGGGCGTGTAGGGCGGCGTGGTCGTGGGGGTGCAGGGCGTCGGGGTGGTCGCGGGTGAGTCTGGTGTAGGGGGTCGCGCCCTGGTCGTAGGTTTTGGTGACTTTGGCGCCGTTGCGGGTCTTGGTGGCGAGTTTCTGTTGGGGGAGGAACAGGTTGTCCAGGATCGACTGCAGGGGCCACAGTTCGTTGAGTAGGTCGAGTTCTCGGGTGGTGTCGTAGCGGTAGTAGCCGACGGCTCGGCGGACCTCGGACCAGTTCTTCTGTTCGATGTGGGCTTGGTCGTTGCTGTGGTTGGAGCGGCCGCGGCTGAAGGTGATCTGACGGGTGTCGCACCAGCGCAGTAGGTGGTGGTTGATGAACTCGGACCCGTTGTCGCTGTGGATGCCCAGGACCGCGAACGGGAACGCCAGTCGTAGTTGTTCCAGGCCGGCGGAGACGATGCGTTCTCCCTTGGTGCGCACCGTGATTGATTCGGTCCATCCGGTGGCGACGTCGGTGGCGTTCAGGGTGTAGTGGAACGCGCCGTTGTTGTTGCCGCCGTCGTGGCCGACCAGGTCGATTTGCAGGAACCCGGGGCGGGTGTCGTCCCAGTCGTGCCAGGTCTTCATGGGGATCGCGGACTTGAGCATGCTGCCGGGGCGGGTCATCGACTGGCCTTTGGTGGCCACCAGGCCGGTCCGGAAGGGACGGAGCCGCCGGTCGATGGTGGCCGCGGACATGCCCAACAACTGGTCGATCACGTGCGGGGGGCAGGTCAGTTCCTGATGGGTCAGCAGAGTCGGTACCAGTGTCGGCAGGCCCGGGCGTAGTCGTTTGCCGGTCGGGCCGTCCAGCACGCTCCAACAAGTCACCAGGGCGTCGATGACCCTCTGGTCGTACCGGAAGGTCGCCACCCGCGGGGCCCGAACCGGTGCCGGACCGGCCAACCGTTGACGTAACGCCTTACGGGCATGGTCACGGTGCCAGCCGGTCACCTGGCAGATCGCGTCCAACACAGCCGTCTTCTCGGCCTTCGTGCCCGTGCGATACCGATCGACCTGCGCCTTGGTGATCTGTCGCCGTGTCGCCAACGTGAGCTCCATCCGTCATGGTGACCCACGCGGGCATCCTTGGATGAGTCAACGAACCCCATCACGCGGGCAACTTGGATGAGTCAACTCGCGGTTTGGACACGCCCCGGTCCGTCCGCTAGTGTCTACTTTCGCACCAGACGGGGAAGTTACACCGGTGGTGTTCCTGCGGACGTAGCTCAGTTGGTAGAGCGCAACCTTGCCAAGGTTGAGGTCGCGAGTTCGAGCCTCGTCGTCCGCTCGGAGGTAGACCGCCTTCACGGTGGAGTGGCCGAGAGGCGAGGCAGCGGCCTGCAAAGCCGCGTACACGGGTTCAAATCCCGTCTCCACCTCGGGCTCCATCTGGAGTCAGCAGTACCGAGGGCGATTAGCGCAGTGGTAGCGCGCTTCCTTGACACGGAAGAGGTCACTGGTTCAAACCCAGTATCGCCCACCACCTCGAAACGGCCCCTGACCTGCGGAAACGCAAGGCAGGGGCCGTTGTCATGCCAGATACGTGCCAGTTGGGTGCAGGCACGTGCGTCGCTGGTGCGTCACGGGCTCAAACCCGCTGTCAGACCTTGCCGGTAGATCGAGAACCAACCAGCGAGAGGACGAAGGCCATGCGCGCCATCACGGAACAGGAGTGCCGCACCTGCGGCTGTCGCGGCCGGCGTGCCGTGGCTGGTCCCGAGGACCCGGCCGAACGGTCAAGTGTCAGTGGCAAGCCAGGCGATGACGCAAAGCAAGAGCCCCTCCCACCAGTGAGGCGCAACCTGCGCGACGCCGCGCGGATCTACGGCGTCTCCGACTGGACGCTTCGCCAGGCCATCGCGGCCGGTGACCTGCCCGCCGTCGCCCTGGGCAGCGGGGGCCGGAAGGTCTACAGCGTCCGTCTCGATGACGTCGAGGCGTGGTTCCGGGCACAGCCCGACGCCTTCGCGGAGATGTGCCGATGAGCAACTGCCGCGTCCTGGTCCCCGAGGTATCGGCCCAACTCCGGTGCAGCGAGCGGGCGGTCCTACGCCTGATCGCGTCCGGCGACCTCGTGGCATCCAAGGTCGCGGGGAAATGGCTGGTCGACATCGACAGCATCGCCGCCTACCTGGACAAGACGAGCAACCGTCCCCGTCGTCGCCGACAGCGAGATATGGCCCGATAGAGCAACCGCCCCGCGCTGGGGGCGGCGTAGGAAGAACACAAGCGGCCCCGGCCGGTGTTAGAGCACCGACCGAGGCCTAGACCGAACACCTAGATGGAAGGCGAACGATCATGAGCAAGGAAACCACGACGTGCACCACTGATACACGCGTCCCGGAGCGACCCCGCTGGGCGTCTCCCGCGCTGGATCGGCCGTTCCGCGACGACGCAGAGTGCGAGGAGGACCGCGGAGTGTCATACGACTCCGCGGATGTCGACTCGTGGCGTCAGACCGAACCCAACCCTCGCCCGGCCCGCGTGTGGATCCGGCGCTACGTCCATGACACGGGCATCGAGGAACCGACCTTCGTCATGGCCGAAGGCGTCTGGCCCGGGTGCGCGGACGGCCTGTGCCTCACGGTGCCAGACGCGCGCCGCCTGGCTGCTGCGCTGGTCTCGGCTGCCGACATGGCGGGCGAGGACGGTGCCGCGAAGAAGGCCGACGACGTGCAGTCGGCGTTCGAGGCTGGGCGTGCGCACGAACGGGGCGAGATTGCGGCACGGATCGGGGCGGGGGTGCAGGTGCCGTCGATCCCATGGGCTAACTCCTTGACGGTGACCCCGCCCGCGGTCGACGGCGACCCGTGGGAGATCGACGCGCGCCGGCAGTTCCACCCATTCGTGCGCGTGTGCGGCTCGTTCCGTCAGGTCGGCCAGGTGTGGGAGCGGGTGGACCTAGAGGTCGAGGTGGACGATTTTGAGTCGACCGACATCGACGAACTCAGCAAGGTCGGTGCGGCATTTGGCGAGGCGGCGCGCTTCATGAAGTCCGAACTGTTCGGCTAAGGTCTCTCGACGTTAAGACACCGGCCCGGAACCTGTCAAGCCGGATGAGACAGCGGGTCTGTCAGGCGCTCTGTATGAGGGCCTCTCGTGAGGGCTGGTTGATCCAGGCCTCGGTGGGCAGTTTCGGGGGTTCGGGTCGGCGGTGGCCGAACCTTTCAGGTCGGGCCGCGTAGGCGGCGTTGAGGGTCTGTTGGCGCAGTGCACGGACGTCGCGGGCGGTGCCGTGGTGAACCGAGGCGGGGGTGTGCAGCCCGATCCCGGCGTGGCGGTGTTCGTGGTTGTAGTAGCCGAAGAACCTCTCGCTGAACGCGCGCGCGTCGGCCAGCGAACCGAAACTCCCGGGGAAGACGGGCGCGTACTTGAGGGTCTTGAAGTGGGCCTCGCTGTACGGGTTGTCGTTGGACACCCGGGGCCGGGAGTGGGAGCGGGTCACGCCCAAATCGACCAGCAGCTGCGCGACTGGCTTGGAGGTCATCGAGGTGCCCCGGTCGGCGTGGACCACCTCCGGCACACCGTGCACGCCCATGGCCTGCTCAAGCATCTCCTTGGCCAGGTCTGAGTCCTCGCGTGCAGCGATGGTCCAAGCAACGACGTACCGGGAGAAGATGTCGAGCACGACGTACAGGTCGTAGTACACCCCGCGAGCCGGGCCGCGTAGCTTGGTGATATCCCAGGACCAGACCTGCCCCGGGCGGGTCGCGAGCAGCTCAGGGATCGTCCGTGGCGGGTGGGTCGCCTGTGCGCGACGTTCTCCCGCAGCGTGGTTCGCGCGCAGGACGCGGTGCATCGTGGACATCGAACACAGGTAGGTGCCCTCGTCCAACAGCGTCGCCCACACCTGCGCGACGGACTTGTCGACGAACCGGTCACTGGTCAACACCGCCAGCACGTGTGCCCGCTCGGGCGAGGTGAGCGCGTTGCCCGGCGCCGGCCGCAAGCCACGCTCGACGGCTGGGGCCGGCGGGCGCAGCGACCGGTAGTGCCCCGCCCGCGAACGACCCAACAACCGGCACGCCTCAACCGTGCACGTGTGCGCTGCGAGCGGCTGCACCAGAGGGTTGATCACCGCGTCGACCGCGGCGGCTGCGCCGCGCTCTCGGAGAGCGTCTCCAAGAGCGCGTGTGCTTTTCCCACCAGGTCCAACGCCGCCCGCGTCCGAGCCAACTCAGCCTCGGCCTTCACTGCCCGCGCCGTCAACGCCTCGATCTGCGCATCCCGCGGATCCTTCCCCTTCCGGGCGCCCGCAGGCTCGGCCGAGACCGCCCCCCGCGAGCGTCGCCAATCGACCACGTGCGAGGAGTACAAATCCTCCCGACGCAAGATCGCGCCACGCTGGCCACGATCCGCCGCGTCGTACTCAGCCAGGACCGCGTCCTTGTACTCCTGCGTGAACGTGCGCCGCTTCGGACGGTCAGCTCGAGGACCCATGCCCCCATCATCAACCGAGGCCACGTCCGCCATCGTCATCGTCATCATGCTCAACCAAACTCGCCCCGTGCAGAGGGAAGGAAATCACCGACCTGTCTCACACGATCCTGACGCACAGGGGCCCCCCGAGGATGACTCGGGGGGCCGGTGCTGTTGTCGTTACGGGTTCACGCTCGCAGGGTGCCCACCATGGAGCTGTAGGTTGGGTGGCGCACCTCTACGGCTGTCGTGTCTAGTTCGTCGGACCCCAAGTAGACGACGGTCGCCCACAGCCAGTGCGCCTTTGCATGGGAGTCAACCCACTGAGCCAGGATCGTCCCGGTCTTGTTCCATATCGAGCCTGCGTATCCATTCGGAAGGATGACAGCGACCGGACGGCCGCCTTCCATGGGCGAGGGGTCGGGCCAGAGAATCCCAGGGAGAGGGATGGCACGGTCCCATGTGTGCCGACCGGATACGCGGGCCAGAGGCGGGTAGGTCATGGCTGCCGAGATGCGCAGGGCGTTGTTGGGGTAGTTGGTCCCGAGGAGGCGCGACGTTCGTTGTGGCAGCCCGGTCGGGAGGGACTGTACCCGGCCGGAGTGTGTCCCCGTTGCCAAGGAAGTGGCCGCGTCTTCGAAGTCGCGCGAAGTGATGCCGTCCGGCAGGGAAGGGAAGTCCCACGGTGGTCTAGCCGTCATGAGGCGATCTTGCCAGGCTCCAGCGGGATTGCCCTGGGTCTGCTGGGCGGTACGCTAGTCCCGTAGGTCTCTCGACGTCAAGACAACCGCCCCCGAGGAATCGTCGGGGGCGGTTGTTCTTGGCTACGGCATCAGGGCAAGAATCGCGCGGCCCAGCGCCTCGGCGCGGCCCCTGGATTCCGTCCGCACCTCGTCGGCCCGTGGGATCGTGAACTCGCGCTCGTCGCGTAGGCGCACAGTCCATCGCGCTGTCAGCATCTTGTCGCCCCCGAAGTCTTCGGGAAGGTCGAAGTCCGTGCAGGTGACTTGGGCGATTTCACTGGGGCTGAGTACCTCCGCGGTCACGCGGGCGGGTTTCTCGAGTGTCGCCCGGAACTGCCAACCGCGCACCTTGGCTGAGGCGTGACTGATGACGAGGTGTCCGCCAAGCACGCCAAGGGACTCCCACGTGGTGCCGTTCTCATCGTCAATGACGTAGGCGTAGGCGGGGTCCTCGCGAGTCAGACCGAGATAGTGCCATGGCAGGGCGGCTTCTAAGGGGATGGACTCCCCGCGCTCGCCAGGCAGTGAAACGCGGGTCACCTCGTGGAAAGTTTTCCAGACGAATTCCATATCGACCACACTAGCCCAATATCCGAGAGCGGCATGGTGCGGTTGCTGCCGTTTTGGCCCTATCTGGGCAGCTCGTTCACAGCTCGAATAACAGCCTCGACGGCGAGCCGGTGCTCTGCGTCCATATCCTCGGCGGCGGCCGCAATCTCAGGGACTGAGCTGAGTTGTGCGTCGAGGACCCCGACGAGGTTCGACAACTTGTTAGCCCGCGTTTCAACTGTGACTCGGGGCTTGGCGTTTCGTTCAGCCCTGATCCACCGACGTTTCGGCAGTAGCGGCGGGTCGCGACACGCGAATGCCCCTGTGGGACGGGAGGATTGGACTTGTCTAGGGTTCGATCCATACCGCCCGAAGGGGCATCCGGCAGATGCAAGCATTACACACGATCGATGCGAAGTTTGATGACGCCAACCTGATCGGGTCGGCGGGTCTGGTCCCGGTGATGCGGTTGGCTGAACGGGCTGGGTTGCAGCAGTTGCTGGCGGAGCGCTTGAGCGTGTCCTCGCCCAACGCGGCCGTGAAAGCCGGGTGCGTGGTCGCGGGGATGGTCGCTGGCGCCGACAGCATCGATGACCTCGATGTGCTGCGCCACGGTGGCATGGCCAAGGTCGTGTCCGGGGTGCGGGCCCCGTCGACAGTCGGGACGTTCCTGCGCACGTTCACCTTCGGACACGTCCGCCAGCTCGACGCGGTCTCGTCGCAGGTGTTGGCCGGGCTCGCGGGCGTGGTGCCGCGGCTGCTGGCCGGAAGCGAGGCGATGGCGTTCGTTGACATTGACGACACGATCCGTGAGGTCCACGGGTACAAGAAGCAAGGCGTCGCGTACGGGTACTCCGGCGTCAAGGGGTTGAACGCGCAGCTGGCGGTACTGTCGTCACCGACCTGCGCCCCGGTCATCGCCGCGTCCCGGCTGCGGAAGGGCAACACCGTCTCCGGGCAGGGCGCAGCCAACCTTGCCGCGGCGGCGATCGCGACAGCTCGCCGGGCCGGTGCTTGCGGGCAGGTCATGGTCCGCGCTGACTCCGGCTACTACCGCCGCGACCTGATCACTGCCGCGCGCAAGGCCAAGGCCTGGTTCTCGGTCACCGTGCGGATGAGCTCGGCTGTGACTCGGGCGATCGCCGCTATCCCCGAGGAGGCGTGGACCACGATCAAGTACCCGCGCGCGATCTGGGATCAGGACGAGCAGCGGTGGATTTCCGAAGCGCAGGTCGCCGAAACGTCCTTCACCGCGTTCACGTCCGCGCGCAAGGACGAGCAGGTCCCGTGCCGGCTCGTGGTCCGCCGCGTCGAGCGCCTGAACAAGGCCGCCGCTGCGGCGGGTCAAGGCGAGTTGTTTGCCAGCTGGCGCCACCACGGATTCGTCACCAACTCGAGGCTGACCACGGTCGCGGCGGACGAGACCCACCGCGATCACGCGATCGTCGAGCAGGTCATAGCCGAGCTCAAGAGCGGCGCCCTGGCGCACGCTCCCTCGGGCAAGTTCGACGCCAACGCGGCCTGGCTGACCCTGGCCTGCCTCGCGTTCAACCTCCTGCGCGCCGCCGGAGTCGCCGCCTCAGTCCGCCACGCGAAAGCCCGATGGGCGACCCTGCGGACCCAACTGGTCGCGATCCCCGCCCGAGTGGCGTCCTCCGCCCGCCGACAAACGCTGCACCTGCCGACGAACTGGCCCTGGGCCCACGCCTGGAACAACCTCTGGGCCACCGCCACCGCCATACCCGCCGCCACCACCTGACCGCCCGGCCACCTGGCCCCGAGGAACGACCCAACGTGGAAGAACCGGACAGCCCGGCAGATCCACTACGCCCCCATTCCCCGGCAACGAAGAATCACCCGCCAAGCACGTCAGCACCCAACCCGAAAATCAGCGCCGGTGGATCCGGGTTCAGTCGGAGGGAAACTTACGCGGTCGAGTCGGGGATCGCCAACCGCCCAGGCGCTCAAGTACCTTCTCTCCGTCGACGTGAGTGCGCGGGACAACAGAAAGTCAATGGTGACGAGGGGTAACGCGGTCGGGTCATCGTCGTCATAGCCATACTGCGCCTCACCAATGGTGCCAATGATTCTCGCCGGTGTCTGGTCCACATCCTTGATGCTAGGCGACCGGTCAAGCCATTCCAGGCATCCGTACTGCTGATCCGCAGGAAGCCAGACGCGCGCCACGCCTTGCCGATGGTGGGCCGAGCACAGCGCCCCCGCCCGAAGTGGGCGGGTGCCCTTGTGCGTCATGCCCCGTGGGGCTGGCTGGGGCGAGGCGCGCTGGTCGGTCTGTGCGGTGGAAAGGAAGGAAGTTCCGCTCTCCGTCGGTCCCCGGGTCCTGTTGGCGCGCCTTTGGTCGGGCGCCCAAGCTAAGCCGGCTCTTCGAACTTGACCGGGCAGGTCGGGTCTGTGTGGTGACACGCGTGGGCCCGTGACCCCGGGTGATCATGGCTGTTGTCAAGGCAGGTCATGGTCATGAAAGTGGGGTCACGGGCTTGGTCCAGGGTACGCAGTCACGTGTGGGTCGCCGGTCGCGTCCAGCGACGTTGTTGTTAGGGATCGAGGGTCTGGCGGTGGTTGCCGTGGACCGGGACGAGCAGGGTGTCCGGGTGGTCCAGGTGGTCACCGACGATGACACGGCCGCCGCGTGCCCGGCGTGTGGGGTGATGTCGACCTCGCTGCGGGGAGCGGCGGTGACCACGCCGCGGGACATCCCGTACGGTGACCGTCCGATCCGGTTGGTGTGGCACAAGCGCCGCTGGCGGTGCCGAGAGGCGGGGTGTCCTCGGGGGTCGTTCACCGAGTCGGTCCCTGCGGTCCCGGCACGGGCCCGGCTCACGACCCGGCTGCGTCGCGAGTGTGGTGCGGGGATTGCGGACCGGTTCACCTGCGTGAGTGCTGGCGCGGACTACTTCGGGGTGTCCTGGCCGGTCGCGCACGCCGCGTACGTCGCGCATGTCACGGACCCGCTGGCTGCGCCGCTGCCGGGGGTGTCGGTGCTAGGGATCGACGAGACCCGCCGCGGGAAGGTCCGCTGGACCCAGGACCCGGAGACCGGCCGGTGGGTCGTCGCCGCGGACCGGTGGCACACCGCCGTGGTCGACGCCGACGGTACCGCCGGGCTGCTAGCCCACATTGACGGACGCACCGCGGAGAAGGTCTCCGAGTGGCTGACCGCTCAACCCGAGCCGTGGCGGGCCGGGGTCACCCACGTCTGTATCGACCTGTCCGCGTCGTACGCCAGGGCCGTCACCGACGCCCTCCCGGCGGCGGTCCTGGTCGCTGACCGGTTCCACCTGGTCCGGCTGGCCAACGACATGGTCACCGAGGTCCGCCAACACGCCACCCGTACCCAGCGCGGCCGCCGTGGCCGTGCCCGGGACCCGGAATGGGTCAACCGGCGGCGGCTGCTCACCGCGCATGAACGGCTCCGGCCCGACGCGTTCGCCCGGATGTGGAACGCCCTCATCGACACAGGCGACCTCGGTGTCGAGGTCCTGCACGCGTACACCGTGAAGGAGAACCTCCGCCAGCTGCTGGACCTGGCCCCGACCCCCGGGACGTCGGTCCCGAACCAGTCAGAGATCTCGCAGCGGCTGTGGCGGTTCTTCGACCAGGCCGCCGCCTGTGAGATCCCGGTCGTGCACCGCCTGGCTGAGACCATCCAGGCCTGGTGGCCAGCGATCCTGGCCGGTCTGCTCACCGGGTACAGCAACGCCCGCAGCGAGGGCTACAACCGCCTCGCGAAACACCAAGGACGAAACGCGTTCGGCTTCCGCAACATCGACAACCAACGCCGCCGCATACGCTGGGCCTGCACTCGTCAACACCGACGAGCCACAGCCAAAACCACCGGGCTGCCCGGTCAAGTTTGAAGAGCCGCTAAGCCCGCCGTAGTGTTGGCGACATGTATCTGTTACCAAAGACTGAGACTGAGGCGCGCAACACGACGGTTGTCGGTGTGCTTTTGATGGTTCTGGGTGCCGTTGTTAGCACGCCCGCGTTGACGGTCGTCGGATTCCTGTGCCTGGCATTTGGCGTGATCGGTTGGGTGTCCGCTGCCCGCAGGTCTGCGGAGAAGTAGGCGCCATGCGGATAGCTGGAGCCTTGTTGATCGTCGCCACTTATGCCCTGGGCGCGTTGACCGCGGGCGCACCAAGTCAGGGCTCGGTGCGCTGGCTGGCCGTTCTGATGATGGCGAGCGGGGCTGGGCTGCTACTCGCAGACGCCATCTCGCACAACCGCTCGACGGGCGCACGACTTCGCCTGATCGGTGCGGCCATTCTCGCCGTTGCCGTGTTCATGAGCCTCGCGAACGCCCTCGCCCCGGGAGCCCCGGCCGCTCGCGCCACGCCCTACATCTCAGGGTTCCTGTTCCTGGGAGCGGTCGTCGTCCTCGTGCTCGACTGGGCGCGAGGACGACGGAATGAGCGGATCACCCCTCGGGAGTAACCCGGTCCGCGGCTTGCGTGGGGGGGACTACGTCCAGCGGGGGTCGGGCCCGGCGATCGGTACGGGTGGGGGGTCGGGGGGTGAGGTCGGGTACGTGCTTTCGGGCCGTCCGAACCAGGTTTGACCGACCGGGATCGGGGCGAGGCGCTCGCTCGTGTCGGGGCCTGGGCCGCCGGTGTCGATGCTGACAACGGGACCGTTGGGGAATCGGACGTAGGTGTCGTTGAAGTTGTGTCTGTCGACGTAGAGGTCGACCCGGACGATTTCCTCGGCCCCCGTGCGCAGGTTGCGTTGGCGGTAGTCGGACTTCCCCAGAGGCAACAGGATCCGCTGAGTGTGGTCGATGCCGCGGGACTCCATCCACTGGCGGCGCTGGGCGGCACGCTCGGCGAAGGTGCTTCCCTCGGTGAAGATTCGGCTGTCTCGGGCTTCGCGCGGTCGGGGAGTGGGTTCGGTGGTCACGGCAGATGCCTCCTGCGGTCGTTTACGACTGAACATCGGTCATGGTGAAGTGGGTGTCTGCGTGGTCGCCGGCTCGCAGGGCGCGGGCGTAAGAGTCACGGGGCGCGGTGAGCGGGTCGTTGACGTGCTCGCGGGGACGCTCGGCGAGCCCGGCCCCCTCTCTGGCCAATCGGGCGGCTCGTCGGCTGGTGAAGTTGCTGGGCGGCTGGGCGGGTTCGGGGAGTGCGATTTCGGGGCGTGTGGTCATGACAATCTCCTGAGGAAGTCGTGGACAACGACGGCGGTTGAGGGCTGGTCGGTCAGGGTCTGCCGGACGAGGGCGTCGATGCGCCGCCGCTGGGTGCCTCGGGTGGAGGTGTGGTCCATCAGGCGGCGTGCCTCACGGACTTCGGCTCGGGCAAGAGCCATGAGGGCATCAGCCGACACCGTTCGTGCGGTGGCAGCGTGTGCTCGGAATGAGCGGCTGCTCATCACGAGGGCATCCCGGTTGGACGGGATAGTGACCAGGTCGACGGCTAGGAGTTCGCCAGAGACGATGGTGGGTACGCCGGCCCGCTGCTCCTTCTTGGCAGCGAAGAACACCACAGACACCGAATCGAGGATGCCTTCGGTCACCAACGTGCGTGCGTCCTGGGCTGCGCTCGTTGAAGCGAATCGGGCTTCGATCATCAATCGGCCACCCTCGTAGTACGGCCGGGCTCGCGCGACAAGGTCGCGGACATTCGCGGTGTGGTTGATGTGCACCGGGAGGCTGGCCGGGAGTGGGTTGAACGCGCCAGGAAGGATGACCTCGCCGTCTCGGTCAACGGAAGCGGTCGAGGCCACCGCCACAAATCCGCCCGAATCGGTGCGGGTGACCTTGGCAGACAGGGTTGTGTTCATGCTGGAGCCTTCGTGTGGAGGTCGTCGCGGAAGGAACGGGACCGCAGGCCAGCCAGATAGGTGTCCAGGTCGGCGCGTAGGAACCGCACCGACCTGGACACCTGCACCGGGGAAAGGGACCCGGACGTGACAAGTCGCTCGACGGTGCGCACCGACACCCCCAACAGGGCGGCAGTCTCGCGCTTGGTCAACAGCAACTTGTCGGTCACGGGTTCAGCATCCGAGCTGGCCGTGTCAACGGCTAGCGGTGTCGGGTCCTGTCGCAGGCTGGCGGAGCCTGTCAAGAGCGCCCGGAAGGTGATCAGTTCCGCTGGGACCTTGATCCGATCGCGAGCGCACGCCTTCTCATGGCGTGCGAGGGCAAGCGCAAGATGGGCGAACAGGTCACGCGGTGCGGTCGGCGTGGGTTCATGGTGGCTGTCGGAACCGAAGGTCACGACGCACCGCCCATCTGTGCGGCCCGACGTCGGGCCAACTCGTCGCGCAGTGCCTGAGGTGCGCTCGTCGCGGTCCCGCGCTTGGCGGCTTCCAGCGTGAGCATGAGTTGCTTCGCCAAGCCGGGCATCGCTGCCGGCGGACAGCCGGGCCTTCCCATGGCCGCCGCGAGCTCGAGAGCCGCCAGGCCCAGGGCGGTGTCTACACAACCGGCCAGCCTCAGATCGTTCCTGACAGCCTCCACGAGCGCCGTGGCGGTATCCGAGGGGCTGGCGGCTGCCGCCACCGCTAGGCGGCCCTGGTGGGCGGCTGATCGGCATGTCGACGAACAGAAGCGCGCATCCGATCGGCTGGCAACGAACGACTTGCCGCACGGGCAGGTCTTGGTCATCATCGGTCGTCCTTCCGGGCTAAACGTTTGGGAAAAAAGCGGAGAGAGATATTTGTCGGGTGCGGGGTCGTGGTGACATTGGCCGTAGAGATTCCGACCCCCCTCCCCCCGTTGCTCATGCGGCCCCCTTCCGCTTGCTGCTGGTCGGTTGGGTGCGGTCGACCCCGGCCCACACGCCGAACCGCTCCTTCGTCGAGTCGGCAGCCGCGGCGCACTCGACGATGAGCGGGCACCGGGCACAGAGCCGAGCGGCCATCGCCCGCTCGTCGCGGTTGTCGGACACCCACGCGCCGGACCCGTCACCGCAGGGCGGGCGGGATCCATTGGCGAGCACCCGGCCAAGCGCGAAGGCGAGCCGGTCGTGCGGGCTGGTGGTCCCGGTCATGAGGCACGACCTGGGGCGGGCGCGGAGAGGCCTAAGACAGAATCAAGAGCACAGTCACGTTTGCGCAGGTCAGGGGCTTGCGAGTAAGTCACTGAGTGATAACCCGGTAAGTCACTGGATGACGTACTCACGGGCGGAAGTAGGTCACTGGATGACTTACTCGTCCTGGCCTTGCGCTTGTGCAGGGGGCAAGGGATGTTGCCGTTTCCACCGACGCCACCATGGATCGCGTGGGCGGGAACGACGAGGCACAGGCTTCCGGACTCGGGTGCCAGTAGGCCGAACTCGACGGCCTTGGCGATGACCCGTTGCACGTTGGACTTGTGCAGGGTGCGCCATTCGCCCGTGCTCGTGTCGATGGTGCCTTGGATGAGGGCAAGTTCGCCGGGCTTGAATCGTGCGTGCCCTGTCGCGTCGTGTCCGCCATACGCGAGTGCGGCGACCCGGAACCAGAGCGGGAATCGAGGATCGCCGGCCCGCTCGTGCCAGACATCGAGGTAGTGGCGGGACCAAGGACGTATGCGGCTCACCGCTCGGCCCAGTCCTTCGGCGGGTCCTTGAAGACGCTCTCCAGCCATCGGGAGAACGTCGTCACGGCAGCCGGGTTGGTGCCGCGCACCTCGATGCCGGAGGCGTGACGAAGCACCCGCGCCACCTCGTGAATGCCCGTGCCCGGGACGCCGAAGGCATCACCGATCACGAGGTCGACCAAGCCGGAAACACCGATGGCGTGACTGGCGATCCTGGCGGCCGCGGCCGGGTCCATTACGCCGTGAGGGGTCACAGCCGCGCTCACATCCACCACGGTCACACTGCGAATGGCGGGCATCAGATGGCGCCCCGCGTGGGGATGGGCGACGCGAGGGCATCCAATTCGTTCATGTCGACGCGCACGAGGCGTGAACCGACTCGGTATCCACGAACGTCGCCCGCGGCGATCATCCGTCGAAGCGTCTTTTCGCTCACCGCGAGGTGGTCAGCGGCGACGGCGAGAGATGCCCAGCGTCTGGGCTTGATTGGGGTCTTGGCGGGCACTTGGCACCTCCGGGGCAGGATCAACCTGCACCCGCGAAGATGCTTGACCGACGACGTATCTCGCGCCGACTCGGGAGGGTCTAACTGAAAGCCAGTTTAGCCGTTAGTTCTGACAGGGACAGCTTTGACTCGCCGTGTCCGGCCACGTCATCGACGACGCGCCAGAACCGATCGCCCGGCACTGAGACGTCTAGGCCACACCTTGGGCACCGAAACTTGAAGTGTTGGCGCGGAACCTCCGCTCGGACACTTCCGGTGCTGGGGTCGAAGATCATGTCTTTGAGGGTGGGGCGCGCAAGAGGGTTCCTGCCCTGCAGAAGCGTCGTCGCCGAAGTCAGGCGCGCGAAGGTGGACAGGTGGAGGGTCTTGATCTTGACGCTCTTGCGACTGTGTCCCGCGGCATTGCAGTAGATGAGGAACGTCCCGCCCTCACTCAACCTGCTTAGCTGCGCATCGGACAGGAGCGCGCGCGTCCTTTCCCACTGCTCGCGGGTCATGCCAAGCTCGGCTAGCGCGGCTTCTTCTTCCTCGATCGTCATCTCGGGCTCACTCACATCGAGTCCTCCACCATTCGTGAGAGATTGCGAGCAATCTCGGCGTCACGGCCCTTGGCCGTGTGCTGGTAGCGCAGGGCCGCTTGAGGGGTCGAGTGCCCGAGTCGGGACATCAACTCGGCCAGCGTCGCGCCCGTCTGGGCGGCGAGAACGGCCCCGGTATGCCGCAGGTCGTGCCAGCGCAGATCGGGTCTGCCAGCGGCTTCCCTGGCGGGGTAGTACACCCGGTAGAGCGTGCTGGGGGCGATGTGCGACACCCCGTCGGCGGCTGGGAACACGAGCGCGTCAGGGCCGCGCAGGGGCATGCCGTCTCGGTGTGCCTTGAGCATCGGGATGAGGTGCGGGGGGATGGCCACGTCGCGCACGCCGGCGTCTGACTTCGGTGAGCCGATGACGAACTCCCCATTGACCCGGACGACGCCCCGTCTGACGTGTATGACCTCGGCTTCCAGGGCAAGGTCCTTGCGACGCAACTCGGTGAGCTCTCCGAAGCGCAGCGCACACCACGACGAGAGCAACACCATCGGCCGGTATCGCTCGGGCATCGCCGCAGCGATCGCCTCTAGTTCCGTGAGCGTCGCTGGCTTGATGATCTTGACGCGTCGTGCTGCCCCAGCGCCCTCGATCTGGCAGGGGTTGGCCCGCGCGGCACGCTTGAGCACGGCATATGCCATGACCGACTTCAGGAGGCTGTATGCGTGAGCCCGATAGGTGGGGGAGGACTTGGGAAAGGCTTCGTACCAGCGGTCTACGTCGTCGACCGTGATCTTGCCGACCGGCGTGTCCCCGAACGTTGGGTAGAGGAACGCGTCCATGAGCTTGCGGTAATGGGCCAACGTGCGGGGCTTGTAATCGTCGTCCTTCGGGCGCGTGAGCCATCGTTCGGCAGTGGCACGGAACGTCTGGGCAGTGGCGACCTCAGGCAACCACTGTGCGCGGGTGATGTCGGCGCGCTGCATGTCAAGCCACGCTCGGGCATCGCCCTTCGTTTCGAACGTCGTCGGCGCTCTGTGCTCGCGCCCGTCCGGGCCGTTGAAACGGGCCTGCCAGCGTTTGGACGGAAGTCGGCGAATGTTGCCGAACGCCTTCCGTGTCCCAGTCCTGTTTCCGCCCCCGGTGTGCCTCGTCGGTGAGGGTGGGGACTCGTCGGTCGTCACATCGTCAACCCCTTCATCGTTGCGGACCGTGCCAGACTCGTGCCAGAACAAGAGTATCGGTGTGTCCGCTTGTGGCCCCTCGTGACACGCGATACTGTGCGCTATAGATGCAGGTCAGAGGGTTACGCTGCAGGTCATGGGCTGGTTGAGAACCGGTGCTGGAAACTAGTTCAAACCCAGTATCGCCCACCACCTCGAAACGGCCCCTGACCTGCGCAAATGCAGGGCAGGGGCCGTTGGCATTTCCGTGCGTTGCGGGGCTTCAGCTGTCGCTCAGGTGAACACCGAACGGCTCAAGGTGTTGGATGCCCGTGATCAGTGGGACCTCCACGGGCTCGGCCGTGTGATTCACCACGACGAGGGTCTCTCCTCGCCGCACTGCTTCGACTCCCGATGTCGGCGTGGCCATCAACGGCTCTAGGTCTGCCTCAAGCGCCCAAAGCCCCACTAACGCATCGAAAGCCGCCTCATCGGGAAGCGTTCCCACATACCAGGCACTTCCAGTGCCTTCCCGACGACGCGTCACCGCAGCACCCCCCGCAGCGAAGCCATCAGCGAACGAGGCGACCACCTCGGCGTCCTGAGGGACGACAATGTCTTGCCAACGTCTGCCGAAGCCATTGAGCTGACCGACCAACTGAGTGCTGTCGCTGGTTCGGTCTTGCGTCGGGCTGAGCGGCGCCCACTCCTCGATGTGCACCCCGAGGGTGCGCTGCAGGGGCCCGAGGTAGCCGCCGAGCCAGACGTGCAGGTTCTGGTCGAGAACGGCTGATTGATAACCGACCACGAGGTGGCCGCCGGCGCTCACATGGGCGCCCAGACGTTCCAGAGTTGCCTGCGACACGACGTGCAACATCGGAGCGAGCACCAGGGCGTAGGACGACAGGTCGGCGTCCACTGGTTGAAAGTCAAGGGTGATGCCACGTCTCAGGAACGGCTGGTACCACTCCAGGAGGTGCGCCACATAGTCCTGGCGATCGGGCGTCGATGGCTGCTCGACGGCCCGCCACGAGTCCCAGTCCAGCAGGATGGCAACTCGGGCCGGCACCGACTGCCCGACGAACCGAGCGGAGACCTGACTCAATTCAGCGCCCAGGGCGCAGACCTCGCGGAACACTCGAGTCTGCGCTCCGGCGTGCGGAAGCATCGCTGAGTGAAACTTCTCTGCACCTGCCCGCGACTGGCGCCACTAGAAGTGCAGGATCCCGTCTGAGCCGCGCGCTAGGGCCTGAAGCGATTGCGCACGATGCAGACCCGGCGGCTTGGGCAGGTTCGTCGTACGCCACTGAACAGCAGCCGTCGCACACTCCATCAGCAACCATGGCCGTCCACCGCCGAGTGAACGCATCAGGTCACGCTGGGCGCACAGCCGCACGTAGGCCTGCGGATCACTCGGGTCGGGGTAGGCGTCGTCGCAGATGAGATCCAGGTGCGGAGCCCATTGCCAGTAGTCCGCTTGGCGGGCGAAGCCCATGAGATTGGTGGTCAGCGGCACATCGGGAGTGACCCGACGCAAGATCTGACTCTCAGCCAGGAACAGCGCCAGGAGGGCATGGGAACTGAACCGATCCCAGTCGAGCAGTTGCGTCGGATTGGCGAAGGTCGGCATTGCCGCAGGTGGTTCGATCTCGTCGAACGAACCGTAACGCTGCGACCAGAAGTCAGTCCCCCAGGCCACGTTGAGGGCCTCGACGGTGCCGTAGCGCTGGTGCAACCAGAGGCGAAACGCGGCAGCCGAGTCGCTGTCATAACTGGTCCAGACGTGACAGCCGTACTCGTTGTTGATGTGCCAGCCGAGCAGTGCCGGGTGGCTGCCGTACCGCTCGGCTAGTTGCGTCACCAGTTGCAGGGCGTGCCGACAGTAATCAGGCGAGGAGGGACTGTAATGCTGTCGAGAACCTGGCCCGAGCCGAACGCCGTCCGCAGTCACGGGCAGAGATTGCGGATACTTCAGCGCAAACCACGGCGGAGGGGACGCAGTCGCCGTGGCGAGAAGGACGCCGATTCCACCGGCGTGAAGTCGATCGAGCACGTCGTCGAGCCAGGCGAACTCATAGACGCCGGGGCTCGGCTCCAGCCGTGCCCAAGCGAAGATGGCGACGCTGGCAACGTTGACTCCGGCCACTTGCATCAGCGCGACATCCTCGTCCCAGACATCACTCGGCCACTGCTCAGGGTTGTAGTCGCCCCCGTAGGCAAGGGTGGGGAAATCGAACCGTGGTTGTGCCGGTGTCATGGTTCCTCCTTCAGAAATGGCCTCGGCCCGCGCGCAGAAGGGCCTGGCACCAAGATGATGTTCCCGCGCGAACCGGGGAAGTTTCCAGACCACGAAACGCATGGACGATCGGCTCGGACGCCGCAACCAAGGATGCTCCGACGCCACCCCAGTGGACTGGACTGCGCGGACCCCGTGCCAGCGGGGGTCATTCCTCAGCAACCACCACGTGCTCGCCCTCCGGGACGTCTGGTGGCGCCGGCGTCGCACCCGCCAGATAGCGGCGAGCCAGGTCTGCCACGGCGTCGCGCAGAGCTGGCGGGCCTACGACCTCGAACTCCACGTCGTATCGCGCGATCGAGGCAGCCAGGCTGGCCCACGACCACGACCCGGCTGTGAGGCGACAGCGGTCGGCGGCAAGGACGTGCAGGGTCGCGTCTCCGACGTACGGCTCCACTGAGGCGGCTGACGTCTGCAGGACGACGCTTCCGACGCAGGGCCAGGTCAGGTCAGGGCCGGTGGCCCCCTTGAATCGAGCGGCTACGAAGGCCGCGACATCACCGCCAGGGACGTCACGAGGGGTGAAGCGGGAGCCGAGCGGGATACGGGGCCTGACCCGGTCGACCCGGAAGGTCCGCCAGTCCTCGCGGTCGAGGTCCCACGCGAGGAGATACCAGCGACCCTCGCGCAGGACAACGTGGTGCGGTTCGACCCTGCGCGGCTGGGCGGTGACCGACTCAGGTGCTTGGGCTGCAGGAGCGGCCGACGACGGCGCCGCCGACACCCCGGCCAAGTCGGTCGACCCGGCCCAAGGGGAGTCGTAGTCCAGCCGAAGGACCTGGCGGGCTCGCACTGCGTCCGCAAGCGCGAGCAGGACAGCTGGTTCGACGTCGGGCGGACGGCTCCCGGCGACGGGGAGCACGGCGACAGGCGCCGCATCGAGCCGTTGCCGAAGCCGCACCGGCATCACCTGTCGAAGAGTGGCCAGCGCCCGGGTCCCAGCCTCGCCGACCCCAGCGCCCGTCGTGCAGGCCCACTGCAGCGCCGCGGCCAGCGCGATCGCCTGCTCATCGTCAAACAGGAGTGGCGGAAGGTCGGCGCCGGCCTCGAGCCGATAGCCGCCATTCGGTCCCTTGGTCGTCGTGATCGGATACCCGAGCGCGCGAAGGCGGTCGATGTCTCGGCGGACGCTGCGGGGACTGATGTTCAGCCGCTGAGCCAGGTGTTGGCCCGGCCAGTCTCGGCGGGCTTGCAGCAGTGCCAACAAGGCAAGGGTGCGTTGCGAGGTTCCGCTCACGGCCCCATCCTCGCGCAGTAGAGGTCAGAAAGTGACCTCTACGCCTGGCATGCTCACGCGGCCCGCTCGCACCAGCGAGTGGTCCACCGACAGGACAAGGAACCGACCATGAGCGTGACCACGACGACCCACCTGAACTTCCGCGGACAGGCCCAAGCGGCGCTCGAGTTCTATCAGTCAGTATTCGGCGGAGAGCTGGTCGCCCTCACCTATGGCCAGGCTCACGCCGCGCAGCGACCGGAGGAGGCTGACCAGATCATGTGGGGTGAGGTCCGCTCGGAGGACGGCTTTCACGTGATGGCATACGACGTGCCGGTTTCCCTCGCACACGACCCGGGCACAGACCCGGTGTTCGTCTCGGTGCGTGGCCAGGACGACGAGGAGATCCGCGGCTATTGGTCCGCTCTCGCCGAGGGTGCCACCATCAAAGCACCGCTTGCGCCGGCGGCCTGGTCGCCTCTCTACGGGATGTTGACCGATCGCTTCGGGGTCACGTGGGTCATGGACGTCGCAGCCGCCTTCGCGGGGTGAGCCGACCTCAGGGTCGGTGAGGGACCCAGCGTGGGCGCCGCGGCATACCCCTGCCTGGTATGCCGCGGCGCCCACGGGTTGAGAGCGTCGTGAAATCGTCTGCGCCAGCCGCTGACTCGTCCTATCGGTTGTTCAATTGCGGATTCGGGGCGATTTTCGGGGTATCTTCCGGAAAGAGGTCGGGGGACTCGGGCAACCCGAGCGAGTGAGCAGAAGCCCGACCATAGCCAACGGAGAAGGCGTCGATGCGTCCGGATGAGATCGCCAGTGCGGTTCGCCGCGCGGTGCTCGAACGTGTCATCCGCCCCGGGCAGGTGCTCAACCAGGAAGAGCTGGCCAAATGGTTCGGCGTGAGTCGCATCCCCCTGCGGGAAGCCTTGCGCACCCTCGTCGGCGAGGGGCTGATCGTCATCCAGCCGGGCCTCGGCGCCATCGTCACCGAGCTGGATCTCGAAGCCGTGGACGAGCTCTATGGCCTGCGCCTGCGGTTGGAACCACCGCTGGCCGCCGACATCGTCGAGCACGTACAACCCACGGACGTCAGCGAATTGCGGCGGATGTCCGACCGACTGGTCGACGTCATGGAGGAGCGCGGGGAGGCGTGGTCGAGCACCGCCTACGCGTTCAACCGGAGGCTCTACGAGGTGTCGGCCAGGCGGCATACCGTGCGGTTGGTCGTTCAGGTCCTCAATCTCGTCGAGCCCTATGCCCGGATGCACGCCCAGATCCCTGGTGCCCGTGACCACACGACCGAGGTGGCCGGGGCCCTGGTGCGAGCCCTTGAGAAGGGCAACGCCGTGAAGGTCGAGCGGCGGATCCACGAGGGCGTCGAGTCCACCCGCAGCGTCCTGATCACGGCAATGGCGTCGGTGACGAACGTCGCCGAACAACCGCCCGGCGGCGAATCCGGCCACTGACCGGCAGCGAACTGCCGTTCGGCGCTGTTCCCGACCATCGAATTAACGGTCCCTGTTTGTATTCGCGAGCCCTGTATACAGTGAATTATCTGCTCGCTCGGGCCGAAAGGTATGTCGATGAAGACTTCCCGGATCCTCGCAACAGCAACGATCGCAGCCGTGAGCGTCGCGCTCACCGGGTGCGGTTCCAAGGGCGAAGCAGGCGGCGACGCCGGTGCCAGCTCAGGGACCTTGACGATCGGCGCATCGATCTCCTTGACCGGCAAGACGGCCCGAGAAGGCGTCCTGACCCAGGAGGGCTACCAGCTCTGCCAGGAGAAGGTCAACGCCAAGGGCGGCGTCAAGGTCGGCGACAAGATGCTCAAGCTGGACATCAAGTATCAGGACGACACGTCCAAGCCCGACACCGCCGCATCCCTCGTCGACCAGTTCAACGACCAGGGCATCAAGCTCATCCTCGGGTCCTACGGCTCGGCCAACACCGAGGCCCAGGCCGCGGTCATCGAGCGCAACAACCAGGTCATGGTCGACTCCAGCGGCGCCGACAACAACATCTTCGCCAAGGGCTACAAGCGCACCTTCGGGGTGCTCTCGCCGGCCACGGAGTATGCCGCGTCCATCGTCAAGGCGGTCGCCGAACTGGCCAGCCCAAAGCCGACCTCGGTCGTGGTCCTCTCGGCCGACGACGGCTTCTCCAAGCGTGCCGCTGACGGCGCCGCCAAGGCCGCCAAGGACCTCGGGTTCACCGTGTTGGAGACCCAGTACTTCCCCAATGGCGCCACCGACGTGAGCGCGTCGCTCAACAAGGTGAAGGCGTCGAACCCCGACGTCATCATCGGCTCGGTGCACCTGGCCGAAGGCGTCGCCATCATCAAGCAGGCCAAGGAACTCGGTGTGGTGCCGAAGGTGTTCGGCGAGACGGTCGCACCGCCCACGCCCGACTTCGTCACCACCCTGGGGAAGGACGCGGAGGGAGTCCTCGGGTCGAGCCAGTGGACCAAGTCGGCCAACGGTACGGATGACTACTTCGGCACCGCCAAGCAGTACGACGCCGACATCCAAGCCAAGTTCAAGCACGAGGCGGGCTACCACAACGCCGAGGCCAGCGCCGCCTGCTTGGCCTTCGTCCTGGCCATTCAGAAGGCCGGCTCGACCGACGCCAACAAGGTGCGTGACGCGCTCGCGGCTCTGGACGCCCCGTCGTTCTTCGCCCAGCTCAAGTTCGACTCGGTCGGGATGAACTCCACCAAGCCGATGAGCGTCATCCAGATCCAGGGCGGCAAGCAGGTCACCGTGTGGCCGAAGTCTGCTGCTGAGGGCACCCTCATTTGGCCGGGCACCGGACAGTGACCGGCTTCCTCCAGGCAACGATCTACGGATTGTTGCAGGGGGGTCTGCTCGCCCTCGTGGCGGTGGGCTTCTCCTTGGTCTGGGGAGTGATGAACGTCGTCAACCTCTCCCACGGCGCCTTCGTGGTCCTCGGCGCCTATCTGGGGTGGCAGCTCAACTCCTCGTTGGGTCTGGACCCCTTCCTCGGCATGATCGTCGTCGCGCTCATCCTCTTTTGCATCGGGTATGCCGTGCAGCGCTTCCTCATCAACCTGGTCGTCAACGGGCCGATCTTCATCACCCTGCTGCTCACCTTCGGTTTGGAGTTGCTGCTCGTGCAGGGCATGAACATCGTCTTCACCGCGAACTACCAGAGCATCACGACCTCGTATGCCGGCAACGCGATCGTGCTGGGCGGCATACAGGTGCCGCTCGGGCGGCTGCTCGCGTTCCTGTTGGCGGTCGGGATCACCGTCGCCCTGGTGAAGGTCATGGCGAACACGCGCGTGGGGATGTCGATCATGGCCACGGGCATGGACCGTGGCGCGGCTCGCCTCATGGGGATCCGGGCGCGTCACGTCTACGCGCTGACGTTCGGCATCGCAACGGCCCTGGCCGGCATGGCCGGGACCATGGTCGGGACGGTCGGGACCTTCAACCCGGCGGCGGCGGGCGGTTTCACCCTGCTGTCCTTCGTCATCGCCGTCCTGGGCGGGCTGGGCAACATGTATGGCGCAATGGTCGGTGGGCTGCTCATGGGCCTGGTGCAAGCCTGGGGTGGCTATTACCTCTCCGGCACCTGGGTCAACGCGCTGGCCTTCCTCGTCCTGGTCATCGTCTTGATGTTCCGGCCGTCCGGGCTGGTCGGCAAGGCGTTCTACTCCGCACGGTTGGAGGTCTGATGGCCGCCGTCATTCCGGCCCCCTGGCGGCGTTGGCTGCCCTGGGCGCTGGGCGTCCTCGGCGTCCTGGCTGCTTTGGGGCTGCAGACCCAGCTCTACAGCGGTCAGGTTCGCACGGTGGCAACGATCTTCATGTTCGTTGCGCTGGCCCTGTCCTGGAACCTCATCGGTGGCTACACCGGCTATGCCTCGTTCGGTCAGGTGGTGTTCTTCGGGCTCGGTGGCTACTTCGCCGCGGTGACGATGACGCATCTGCACTGGAGCTTCTGGCTGGCCCTGCCGCTCGCAGGGCTCGCAGCGGCGGCATACGCGGCCCTCATTGGTGTCCCCCTGCTTCGGCTGCGTGGGCACTACTTCGCCATCGCAACCCTCGGCGTGGCCGAGGGCACCCGCGAGATCGTCATCAACCTTGACGGGTTGACCGGCGGTGGCGGCGGCATCACGGTGCCGACCGTCGGTGCGGCAGCAGCAACGAAGTACCTCGGCAACGACGGGTTCTACCTCGTCTACCTCGTGCTCGCGGTGCTCGCCCTGCTTGTCACCGGGCTGGTGTCGCGCAGCAAGTTCGGTTTCGCCATGCGGGCCATCCACCAGGACGAGGACGCGGCCGCGGCCGTCGGCATCAACACGACCCGGACCAAGGTGCTCACCTACGCCTTGTCCGGGCTGTTGACCGGGTTGGTCGGAGCGACCTATGCCTTCCAGCAGGTGACGATCTATCCGGAACGGCTCTTCGACGTCGAGATCACGGTGCTCATGGTCGTCATGGTCGTCATCGGTGGAAGCGGGACGGTGCTCGGCCCGATCATCGGCGCCGTCGCCCTGCAGTTCCTGTCCGAGTGGCTTCGGCAGAACTACACGACGGTCCACACCTTGTTGCTCGGCGCGATCATCATCATCGCCGTGGTCCTGCTGCCGCAGGGTTTGGTCAACTACCTGCGCGAGGCCCGCCGAAACCGGGACTACTCGCTGCTGGCCAACGTGAGGAGGTACCGGCTGTGAGCGCGGTGCCAGTCCTGGAGACCCGCGGTCTGGGGATCCGATTCGGTGGCCTCAAGGCCGTCGACGACGTGAGCCTCAGCGTCCCTGAGGGGTTGACGCTCGGTGTGATCGGCCCGAACGGCGCCGGGAAGAGCACCTTCATCAACCTCGTCACCGGGCATCTCAAGCCGACCTCTGGGTCGGTTCTCGTCGATGGCAAGGACGTCACCGGCGCCAAACCGTGGGTGATCGCCCAGTCCCGGGTGGCGCGGACCTTCCAGATCGTCAAACCGTTCCGAGGCATGACCGTCCGCGAGAACGTCGCGGTCGGGGTGCTCTACGGGCCCGACGGGACGGGGCGGATGTCGACAGCCCTCAAGCAGGCCGACGAGATCCTTGGCGAGGTCGGCATCGCCGACCTCGGCGACCGCCCACCGGGTGAGCTCTCGGTCGCTGACGCCCGGCGGCTGGAGTTCGCGAAGGCGCTTGCTCTCAAGCCGCGGTTGCTGTTGCTGGACGAGGTCATGGCCGGGTTGCGACCGGGGGAGATCGAACCCTCGCTGCAACTCATCCGCGACCTCAAGGCCCGGGGCATGACGATCATCGTCGTCGAGCACGTCATGAAGGCGATCCTGGCGGTGAGTGACCAAGTGCTCGTCCTCAACGCTGGGCAGCGGCTCATGCTCGGTCCGCCACGGGAGGTGCTGTCCGACCCGCAGGTCATCGAGGCTTACCTGGGTCACAAGTACGCCACCCGCCAGGCTCAACAGTCCGAGGCGGCAGCTGCGGCCGAAGCAGCGGAAGCTGCCGAGGCAGCCGCTGGTGAAGCCGCGACGGCATCCGCCCCGCACTGTCATCAGCGGGAGGCTCGCAACCCGACCCCAACCCCACGGCCGGCGCTGTCGATGAGGAGGTGGCACCAGATGCTTGAGGTCAAGAACGTGTCGGCAGGCTATGGCCGGGTCCAGGTCCTCTGGGACGTCGACCTCACCGTGGCGGCCAACGAGATCGTCGCACTTGTTGGTCCCAACGGGGCTGGCAAGACGACGCTGCTACGGGCCTTGTCCGGGATGGTGCCCATCCGAGAAGGGTCAGTCTCCTTCCTCGGTCAGGACATCACCGGCCGTTCGATCGAACGCATCGTCGACCTAGGCATCTCCCACGTCCCCGAAGGACGGCGCTTGTTCCCCGGCCTGAGCGTCAAGGACAACCTGCGCCTAGGCGGGTGGCGGAATCGAAACGCCGATCTCGACCGGGTCATCGAGCTCTTCCCGAAGCTCGGCGACCGACTGAGCCAAGTGACCGGCAGCATGTCCGGCGGCGAGCAGCAGATGTGCGCCATCGCTCGCGGTCTCATGGGCAAGCCCGATCTCATCATGATCGACGAACTGTCCCTCGGTCTGGCACCTGTCGTCGTCGAGGAGATCATCGGTCGCCTCGCCGACATCGCTGCGTCGGGCACCGCCGTGCTGCTTGTCGAGCAGGACGTCGATGCAGCTCTCACGGTCGCCGAACGGGCCTACGTCATGGAGACCGGCCGGGTGGTCATGTCGGGCAATGCCGGCGAGTTGTTGGCCGATCCGCGGATCCAGCAGAGCTACCTCGGCATCGCCTGACGAGGAATAGTCCGGGTGTCAGGGGCCGTCCTTCGGGGCGGCCTCTGACACGCTGGACCCATGTCGGATCTGCCGCGCATCTGGGTCAACGGCCACCTCCTCGACGATCCCTCCCGCGGTGTGAGTCCCGTCGACCACGGCCTCGTCGTCGGCGACGGAGCCTTCGAGACGGTCGAGGTGGTCCACGGCCAGCCCTTCGCGCTGACCCGACACCACCGACGCCTGGACCGGTCGCTGGCCGGTTTGGGCTTGGCGCCGCTGGACTGGGACCGGATGAACCACGGCATCCGCGAGGTCCTCGCCGACGCGCCCCCCATCGAGTTTGGCAGGCTGCGCTACTTCGTCACCGGCGGCCCCGGCGCGCTCGGCTCCGAGCGGGTGGCCGACGCGCAGGCCACCTACGTCGTGGCCGCCGGCCCGCTCTCTCCCTATCCACCGTCCTACGTCTTGCACGTCGTCCCGTGGGTGCGCAACGAGCGCGCGGCCACCGCCGGTCTCAAGACCACGTCCTACGCTGAGAACGTCATCGCGTATGCCGCCGCGAAGCGCGCCGGAGCGGGGGAGGCCATCTTCGGCAACACCCGGGGTGAGCTATGTGAGGGCACCGGATCGAACATCTTCGTGGTCATCGACGGCCTGATCCGGACACCCCCGTTATCGTCCGGGGCGCTGTCCGGGGTCACCCGCGAGTTGCTGCTCGAGTGGGCCACCCAGGACGGGCTGACCATCCTTGAGGAGGATCTGCCGTTGTCGGTGCTGCAGACCGCCGATGAAGTCTTCATCACCAGCACCACCCGCGCGGTCATGCCGGTGCACCGGATCGACGGTCGAGAGATCCCCATCGGGCCAGTCACTCGACGGGCAGCCCAGTTGTTTGCGGCGCGGGCTGCCGAGGGCCTCGATCCCTGAGGGACGGCATACGAGGTCGTGCTCGGTGACCGGGCTGTGACGTGGGGTTGAATTGGCACAGGACGGGACGGGCCCGCTATCCTTGCCACTCGCGGCCGGCGACCCTGGCCGCATCCGGATGTGTAGCTCAGTTGGTTAGAGCGTTCGCTTCACACGCGAGAGGTCAGGGGTTCGAGTCCCTTCACATCCACCGCCTGGCGGCGTCGGCCGCGAAGGGGCCCACCGTTCACATCCACCCAACCTGAACCCCGCTGAGTCGGCGACCGCAGCAACCGCGTCGGTCGTGTTCGGGGGGATGCTGTTCGGGACTGCGGGAGTTGCCCAAGCCTTTGCTCCTGTCGGCGCACATCCGCTGACCGTCGGAGCCCTGCGGCTGTCCATCGGTGCGCTCGCCCTCTGCCTGTTCGTCCTCGCCCGGGGCGGTTCGCTGCCCTCGATCGTGCGTCCGTTGGGGACTCGGGCAGGAGTGCTGGCGGCAGCGGGGGCGGCGGCATACCAGCCCTTCTTCTTCGCCGGCGTCCAACGGGCGGGTGTTCCCCTCGGCACCTTGGTCGCAGTGGGGAGTGCGCCCATCTTCACGGGGTTGCTCAGTTGGGCCTGGCGGCGCGAACGGCCTTCGACCAGTTGGGCTTTCGCCACAGCAGTCTGCGTTGTGGGGCTGGCGTTGCTCACCGGCGCGGGTGCCGAGGGTGGGAGCCTGGACGGCATTGCGCTGACGGCCGGCGCGGGGCTCTCCATCGCGTGCTACACCCTGGCCGCGAAGTCGCTGCTCAACGCCGGCGCCGATGCCATCGGGGTATGCGCCTCGGCGTTCCTGCTGGGCAGCCTGGTCGTGGTGCCGTTCGCGCTCGCCCAGGGCGTTGGTTGGGCACTGACGGCGGGCGGCGCCCTCATCGCGGCCTATCTTGGGGTGGCGACCATGGGGGTGGCCAACATCCTCTATACCCGCGGGCTCTCGGGCCTGGCGGCCCCGACCGCCGCCACCCTGGGGCTGGCCGACCCGGTGACCGCGACAGCGCTGGGCGTCCTCGTGCTCGGCCAACAGGTGCCACCGCTGGGATGGCTGGGATTCCTCGGCGTCGTGCTGGGGCTGCTCCTGCAAGGAGTTTGGGCAGCTCGCGCCGGTGGCAGCGGCCGATTGCCGCTCGGCTGACCTGGCCGGGGAAACGCGCGCGCGGACGCTCCCGCGGGGCCGATACCCTGTCGTATGCCGCGTGGGGCCCGCCCACGCCACCTCACCTCAGGGAGCCTGCCGTGTCCGCCAGCATCACCGTGTCCGTCGCCGGAAGCGAGCGATCGGTCGCGGAGCGGACTACCGCGGCCGACCTGTTCGGGGAGGACCGGGCGATCGTCGTCGCCAGGGTGAACGGCGAGTTGCGCGACCTGGCCCACCCGTTGGCCGACGGCGACGTCGTCGAGCCGGTGCGGATCGACGAACCCGACGGGCTGCAGGTCCTGCGGCATTCGTGCGCGCACGTCCTCGCCCAGGCCGTCCAGCAGGTCAACCCCGACGCCAAGCTCGGGATCGGCCCGCCGATCCGCGACGGCTTCTACTACGACTTCGACGTTGCGACGCCGTTCACGCCCGATGACCTCAAAGAGCTCGAGAAGGTCATGCAGCGGATCATCAACGAAGGCCAGACCTTCGTGCGACGCGAAGTGAGCGACGAGGCCGCGCTGGCCGAGTTGGCCCACGAGCCGTTCAAGTGCGAGCTCATCGGGCTCAAGGGCGGGGCCGATGGTGACGTCGAGGACGCCGCCGAAGGAGCCGGCGTCGAGGTCGGCGGTGCGCAGCTGACGATCTACGACAACCTGCGCCGCGACGGCTCACGGGCCTGGGGCGACCTGTGCCGCGGCCCGCACATCCCATCGACCAAGCTGCTCGGCAACGCCTTCAAGGTGATGCGCAGCAGCGCGGCATACTGGCGCGGCGACCAGGCCAACCAGCAACTGCAGCGGGTCTACGGGACGGCGTGGCCGACCAAGGACGACCTCACGGCATACCTGCACCGACTGGCCGAGGCCGAGAAGCGCGACCACCGCAAGCTCGGTGTGGAGTTGGACCTCTTCTCCTTCCCCGACGAGATCGGCTCCGGGCTGCCGGTCTTCCACCCCAAGGGTGGGGTGCTCAAGCGGGAGATGGAGGACTACGTCCGTCGGCGGCACATCGAGGAGGGCTTCCTCTACGTCGGCACGCCCCACATCACCAAGGAGGGGCTGTTCCACACCTCCGGACACCTGCCCTACTACGCCGACACGATGTTCCCGCCGATCGCCATGGAGGGGTCGGACTACTACCTCAAGGCGATGAACTGCCCGATGCACAACCTCATCTACCGGTCGCGCGGGCGGTCCTACCGCGACCTGCCGATGCGGCTGTTCGAGTTCGGGCACGTCTACCGCTACGAGAAGTCCGGCGTCATGCACGGGCTGACCCGGGTGCGCGGGTTTGCTCAAGACGACTCGCACTCCTATGTGACCAAGGAGCAGGCGGGCGCCGAGATCAAGCACCTGCTGAGCTTCGTGCTCGGGCTGCTGCGCGACTTCGGCCTGGACGACTTCTACCTTGAGCTCTCGACGCGCGATGACAAGAAGAAGGACAAGTTCGTCGGGTCCGACGAGGACTGGGCTGAGGCCACCCGCGTGCTCGACGAGGCCTGCCGGGAGACCGGTCTGGACCTCGTGCCCGACCCAGGCGGCGCCGCGTTCTACGGTCCCAAGGTCTCGGTGCAGGCCAAGGACGCCATCGGGCGCACCTGGCAACTGTCGACGATCCAGTACGACTTCAACCAGCCGGCCGGCTTCGGACTGGAATACCAGGCCGCGGATGGCTCGCGTCAGCAGCCGGTGATGATCCACTCGGCCAAGTTCGGGTCGATCGAACGCTTCATCGGGGTGCTCACCGAACACTACGCGGGTGCCTTCCCGCCCTGGCTGTCGCCCGTCCAGGTGCTCGGGGTGCCGGTCGCCGAGGAGTATGCCGCCTACCTCGGCGGCGTGCTCGACAGCCTGGCCGCGCAGGGCGTTCGGGTCGAGCTCGACGAGTCCGACGACCGCTTCCCCAAGAAGATCCGCAACGCCTCCAAGTCCAAGGTGCCGTTCGTCCTCATCGCGGGCGAGGAGGACCGGGCCGCCGGCGCCGTGTCCTTCCGGTTCCGCGACGGAAGCCAGCGCAACGGCATACCGGTGGCGCAGGCAACCGAGGAGATCCTGGCGGCGATCCGGTCGCGCGCCCAGGTCTGATTGCGCGGAAGGCCAGGTGCCCGGCATACGGGCGACCGTTGTTCCACGCACGGCAGGGGAGCGCCCCACGCGTGCGCCCGCCCGTGGTGAGCAATGGTCGTCCGTATGCCGGATGGAGCGAGTCCCACGGTCCGGCGCACCCGGGCGCCTGTGGATAACTCAAGCGCGCGCGGTCGGGGCCTGGTCAGGATGAGGGCGTGGACCTTACCCTGCAGCAGCGGCTGGCCGTCGCCAGGCGGCTCAATGTGCTCGCGTGGACGGCCACTCGGTCGGAGCTCGAAGCGGTGGCACCGCGGTCGGTCATCAATGAACTCGTGGCCCAGGGCGAGGTGGTGCGGCTGCGGCGGGGCTGCTACATCACCCCACAGGACGACCCGGCGCGACGTGGCGCGCTGCGGCTCGGGGGAGTGGCGGCATACCGAAGCGCGGCACGGCACTGGGCCTGGCCGATGAAGTGGCTTCCCGAACGGCCCAGCATCGTTGTCCGCCGCGGTCGCGACCTCACGCCCGCGCAACGCGACGGTGTGGACGTGTCGTGGCGGACGCTGGCGGAGCCGGACGTCGTCGACGGCTGGGTCACCTCCCCGCTGCGGACGGTTCTGGACTGTGCCGCGCGGCGGCCGTTCGACGAGGCCCTCGCGATCGCCGACTCGGCCCTCCGCAGTCGCCTGGTGACCCCAGCCGAACTGCGCGCCGCGGCCGCCGCGAGTCCTCGGCGGGGCCATGCCCGGGTATGCCGCGTGGCCGCCGCCGCTGATCCCCGGGCAGCAAACCCGTTCGAGTCGGTTCTGCGAGCGATCGCCAGCGAAGTCCGGGGCTTGTCCCTCACACCACAGGTCCGGATCGAACGAGACGGTCGGTTCGTCGGCATCGTCGACTTGGCCGACGAGTCGCTACGCATCGTCGTGGAGGCAGACAGCCTTGAGCACCATGGTGACCGGATCTCTTTCGAGCGGGACTGTCGGCGCTATGACGAGCTGGTCGCTGACGGCTGGGTGGTCCTGCGGTTCTCCTGGGACCACGTGATGACCAAGCCGGACTGGGTGCGCGAGATCATCGCCGCCGTTGTGGTGCAACGCCAGTCCCTGGTCGGCTAGGCCCGCCCGCCCGACACCACCCACGCACCCAGGCCCCCGGCATACGGGCGACCGTTGTCCCAGCCATGTCGGAGCGGCGACGCACGGCACCCGCCGCTCGTGGTGAGCAATGGTCGTCCGTATGCCGGCCCACCGGTGCAGACCCCTGCGCGGACCACCCGCCTGGGCGGGGGAGCCGGGCCTTCCGCAGACCCCTCCCTCTAGACTCGCGCTGTGACGTCCGAGGACCCCGACCGGCAGTCGGCCGGCATCGAGAGTGCGACGGACTTCGCGCGGGTCGACGACGGGTTCGAGCGGCTCTGGACGCCGCACCGGATGGCCTACATCGAAGGGACCCGACCGACCGCGGAGGCCGGGGACGGCTGCCCGTTCTGTGCGGCTCCGCAACGCACCGACGCCGACGGTCTCATCGTCGCCCGCGGCGAGCTGTGCTACGTCGTCATGAACCTGTTCCCCTACAACCCCGGCCACCTGCTCATCTGCCCCTACCGACACGTCCCGCTCTACGTCGACCTCACCGACGCCGAGACGGCCGAGTTCACCGCGATGACCAAGACCGCCTTGCGCTCGCTGACGACGACCTCGAGCCCCATGGGGTTCAACATCGGGATGAACCAGGGCAACGTCGCCGGAGCGGGCGTGGCCGCCCACCTGCACCAACACGTGGTGCCACGGTGGGGCGGCGACTCCAACTTCCTCCCGATCATCGGCCAGACCAAGGCGCTGCCCCTTCTCCTTGAAGATGTCCGCGCGCGCCTGGCCGCCGTCTGGCCGCACTGACCCACCGCCCGTATGCCGTCCGCGCACCGGAGCGCCGCGCCGCCCGGAGGGCACGGCATACCCCTAGGCTGTTGAGCACCATGCCGACCCCGAGGCCCTCATGCTGAACCGACTCCTGCGCGCGTCCTGGACCAAGGTCATGACGCCGATCGCCAAGGCATTCCTGGCCATCGGCCTGACCCCCGATGCGGTGACGATCGTGGGGACCCTGGCTGTGTGCGCGAGCGCGCTCGCGTTCTACCCCCGCGGGGAGTTCCTCACCGGGACGCTGCTGATCACCCTGTTCATCTTCAGCGACAACGTTGACGGCGTGATGGCGCGCCTGTCCGGGCGTCAAGGGGTCTGGGGGGCCTTCCTCGACTCGACCCTCGACCGGGTGGGTGACGCTGCCATCTTCGGCGGGCTCGTCCTGTGGTTCGCCGGTCCCGGCGCCAACTGGCTCATGGCCGGGCTCGCCCTCGCGTGTCTCATCCTCGGGATGGTCGTGTCCTATGCCAAGGCCCGCGCCGAGGGCCTGGGGATGACCTGCAACGTCGGGATCGCCGAGCGGGCCGACCGCCTGTTCGCCGTGCTTCTGGCCACCGGGCTGGTCGGTCTCGGGCTGCCGCTGTGGGTGTTGACCGCCGTCCTGGCCTTGCTCGCGATCGCCAGCCTGGTCACCGTCTTCCAGCGGATGTCCACCGTGCATGAGCAAGCGATGGCCGCCATCAAGGCCGCCGCTCGCGGCGAAGTCCGGGCAGATGGCGCCGCCGGGTCGGCGGAGGCCTGAGTGGGTGCCCTGCCCGCCGGCCTGTCCGGCCTGACCGCCCTGGTGTCCGACCTCGTGTCCGGGGCAAGAGCGCGCGGCACCGTCTGGGGCTATCGCGGTGCCTGGACGGCGGTGCGACGGATGCCGGAGCGGGCGGCATACGCGGCCTTCGATGCGGTGGCCGACCTCATGGTGCGCCGAGGCGGGAAGGGGTTGGCCCGGATGCGCGCCAACTACGCCAAGGTGCGCCCGGAACTGGACGACAAGGCCCTGGACGCCCTGGTCCGCGAGGGCATGCGCTCCTACCTGCGATATTTCTGTGAGGCCTTCCGGCTGCCCGATCGCACGCCCGCAGACCTGGACCGGATGTGCCGCGCCGTCAACGACGAGGCCGTGCGGGCGAGCCTGTCCGCGGATCGCTCGGCCGTGATCTTCATCGCCCACATGGGCAACTGGGACATTGCCGGGGCGTGGTCGACCTCGCACCTGGCCCCGGTGACGACGGTTGCCGAGCGGCTCAAGCCCGAGGAGGTGTTCCGGGAGTTCTTCGAGTTCCGGGCCTCACTGGGGATGACGATCCTGCCGCTCACCGGCGGACCCAATCCGTTCACCGGCTTGCGGGCGGCGGTCGAGCGCGGCGACTTCATCGCCCTGGTCAGTGATCGCGACCTCACGAGCAACGGCGTCGAGGTCGACTTCTTCGGGGAGCGGGCCCGGATGGCCAAGGGTCCGGCCCTGCTCGCGCTGCTCACCGGTGCCCCCCTGTATGCCGCGTCCATCCACTTCGCGCCCGCGGGTCCCGGGCGGGGGGCGGCCGGGAGGGAGACGGTCGTGACCTTCTCCGACGAGATCCCGGTGCCGGCCGACGGTGACAACGCCGCCAAGGCCCAGGCGATGACCCAGGCGTGCGCGGCATACTTGGAAGGACCGATCCGCGAGCACACGGCCGACTGGCACATGATGCAGCGGGTCTTCGTCGAGGACCTCGACCCGGCCCGAACGGGGAAGTGACCGGCGATGCGGATCGGCATCGTCTGCCCCTACTCCTTCGACATCCCAGGCGGGGTGCAGTTCCACGTCCGCGACCTGGCCGAGATCCTGCGCGCGCGGGGACACACCGTGTCGGTGCTGGCCCCAGCCGACGAAAGTACGACCCTGCCGGACTACGTCGTCTCGGCCGGGCGGGCCGTTCCGGTGAGCTACAACGGGTCGGTGGCGCGGCTCAACTTCGGGCTGATGACCAACGCCAAGGTGACCGCGTGGCTGGACCGCGGGCGGTTCGATCTGGTGCACATCCACGAGCCGATCACGCCGAGCATCGGTGCGCTGGCTCTCTGGGCGGCCGACTGTCCGATTGTCGCGACGTTCCACACGTCCAACTTGCGCTCGCGGGCGATGCAGGTGAGCTACCCGTTCTTCCGCGCCAGCCTGGAGAAGATCCTCGGGCGGATCGCCGTGTCTGAGGATGCCCGACGCACAGTCACCACCCACTTTGGCGGTGATGCGGTCGTCATCCCCAATGGGGTCTATGTCGATCGGTTCGCGTCGGCGCAGCTGCGACCGCAGTGGCAGGGTCAGCCGGGGCGCCCAACCATCGCCTTCCTGGGCCGGATGGGCGAACCCCGCAAGGGGATGCCGGTGTTGGCGGCTGCGCTCCCGCGGGTGCTCGCGCAGATGCCGGGGCTGCGGCTGCTCGTCGCCGGGCCGGGCAATGCTGACGAGGTGCGCGCCTCGATGACCCCAGAGGTCGCATCGGCGACGGAGTTCCTCGGCTCGGTCGACGACGCCGACAAGGCGACGCTGCTGCGGTCCGTCGACGTCTACGTCGCGCCGAACACCGGGGGTGAGAGTTTCGGGATCATCCTCATCGAAGCGATGAGTGCCGGAGCTGCGGTCCTGGCCAGCGACATCCCCGCGTTCGTTCGGGTCCTCGATGGGGGCGCGGCCGGGGCGACCTTCGCCAACGAGGACTCGGACGACCTGGCCCAGGCCCTCATCCGGCTGCTGGGCGACGACACCGAGCGCGCGCGCGTGGCTGCCGCCGGCCGGGCCCGGGCTGAGGTGTTCGACTGGTCGGTGGTCGCCGACGAGATCACCCTGGTCTACGAGACAGTGCTCGAAGGCGCGGCGGCCGCCCGCACGATGCCCGGCCAAGGCGTCCTGGGTCGGTTGCGTCGGAGCGGGAAAGGTATGCCGTGAGCGAGCCCAACGTCCTGGCCCTTGTCGTTCTCGTTCTCGTGGCGATCGGGTGGTATCTGTCCTACAGCGCGGCCCGTCTGGACCGACTGCACGCCCGCGTGCAGGGGACCCTCGCCGCGCTGGACGCGCAATTGGTCCGCCGGGCCGAGGCGACTCTGGAGCTGGCCAACTCCGGGGTCCTCGACGCCGCCAGTGCGCTCATGCTGGCCTCCGCCGCCTCTGATTCCCTCTCGGCCGCCGAGGACGAGGACACCGACGCCGATCAACAGCGGTTCAGCCACGACCGCGAGGGGGTCGAGTCCAGGCTCTCCGAGGCACTGGGGCTGGCGCTGTCCGCGGATGCTCTGGCGACTGTCTCTGAGGCCGGCGGGTTCGGCGACGACATCGTGTCCCGGGTGCGCGCCACCGGGCTACGGGTGCAGCTGGCCCGGCGCTTTCACAACGACGCGGTGACCGACGTCCGCGGGGTCCGGCGCAAGTGGATCGTCAGGTGGTTCCGGTTGGCCGGACACGCCGACATGCCGCAGACCGTCGAGTTCGTCGACGCGCTGCCACACGGCCTGCGGGGTTGATCGGACGTGCCAGGGGAGCCCAGGCCGACGCCGTATCTGCGCCTCGACGTGACGAAGGCCTCGGCCGCCATCGAGGGCATGGCTGCCCACGCGCGGTCGCGCGGGTTGGCCCTTCGGCCGCATGCCAAGACGCACAAGTCCGCGCGGTTGGGCCGGATGCAGCTCGAGGCCGGCGCGGTCGGGCTCACGGTGGCGACCGTAGGGGAGGCCGAGGTCTTCGCCGACGGAGGGTGCGACGACCTGTTCATCGCCTACCCGCTGTGGGTCGACCCCGCCAAGGCTCGTCGGCTCGCGGCGCTTCAGGACCGGGCGCGGGTCGCGGTGGGGGTCGACTCAACGGCGGGGATCGCCGCCATGGCCGCGCACGGCATACGGCCCGACGTCCTGGTCGAGGTCGACTCGGGGCACCACCGCACCGGCGTCCCCCCTGCCGCGGCTGGGGCCCTCGCCCGGTATGCCGCGAAGGCTGGTTTCGCGGTCCGCGGCGTCTTCACCTTCCCGGGGCATTCCTACTCAACGCAGACCCGCGCGTCGGCGGCTGATGACGAGGCGGCCGCTCTGGCGGTGGCGGCGCAATCGCTCGCTGCGCTAGGGATTCCGTGCCAGGTCCGCAGCGGCGGGTCGACCCCGTCGGCGGCCTTCGCTGCCGTGAGCGTCGGTGGAGTCGGGCGAGTCGGGGATGGCATCGGCGGGTTGACCGAACTGCGGCCCGGCGTCTACGTCTTCGGTGATGCTCAGCAGGTCGAGCTCGGGGTGTGTGCCCTGGAAGATGTCGCACTCACGGTGGTCGCAACCGTCGTGTCGCACGCCGGAGGCCGGGTCATCCTCGACGCGGGGAGCAAAGCGCTCGGTGCGGATCGGGCACCGTGGGCCACGGGTTTCGGCCGGGTCCAGGAGGCGCCCGACGCCCGGATCGTCGCGCTGTCGGAACACCACGCGACGGTCGAGTGGGGGAGCGGCCCGCTGCCTGCGCTCGGGTCGCGCGTGCTGGTCGTGCCCAACCACGTGTGCACCACGGTCAACCTGGCCGACGAGTATGTGCTCGCGGACGGGACGGGCACCTGGCCAGTCGATGCGCGAGGGCGCAACTGGTAGAGGCTGAGGCTTTCCGTCCCGGAAAGTTCGTGATAACTTTCCGGTATGGAAAACAACTCGGGTATGCCGTCCCCCTCGCCCTCCCAGCCCGGCGACCTGCCGTCCGCCGCTGACGCTCGGGCTGCGCTCGACGCCTTGTCGCGTGACCGAGGAGAGTTGGCCAACATCGCCGTCACGCCGTCGTGGTATCACCCTGCCCTTGCTGGGTTGGTGTTCATCTTCATCGCTGGCGCCGGGTCTGAGCGCTTCTGGGTCTTGACCTTCGCCGCCTACGGTGTCGGGTTGGCGTGGCTGGTCACGGCATACCGGAATCTCACCGGGATATGGGTGAGCGGTTGGCAGGTCAAGGGGAGCAGGACGTGGGCGCTCGTCCTGCTCGTCGTGATGCTTGCCGGGGTGATCACGTCCCTTGTCGTGCGGCGAGGCCAATTGGACTGGTGGTGGGCCCTGGTCGCCGGTGCCGTGGCGGCCCTGACGACACTGTGGGTCGGTCCGCGGTTTGATCGGGCTCTTCGAGACTCACTGCGGAGCGGTCAGTGAACCGGCCGGCGCCCGCTCTGGACCCCGTCTTGCTCGAACCTAAGCGTTTGCAGATCTGTGGCGCGCTCGGCGTCATCGACGAGATGGAGTTCGGGACGCTGCGCGACCTGCTCGGCGTGGCCGACTCGGTGATGTCCAAACACCTCAAGACCCTTGAGGAGGCTGGCTACGTGTCGACCTCGAAGCAGAGAGCCGGTGACACCGGGCGACCGCGAACCTGGGTGAAGCTCACCAAGACCGGGCGGACGGCATTCCTTGGACACGTGGCCGAGCTGCGTCGCCTGGCCCAGGACGTGGGAGCGCCAACCTCCTGAGGTCGGTTGCAGGTATCCTCGGTCGGTCCGGCACCGCTCTCATTGCGGGGAGCGGGCCGGTGACCACACGGCATACCGAACCAGGAAGCAGGCGTAAGCGACGATGAGCGACACCGCACCCACCACGGGGACCACGCGGGTCAAGCGGGGCATGGCCGAGATGCTCAAGGGCGGCGTCATCATGGACGTCGTCACCCCCGAGCAGGCCAAGATCGCCGAGGACGCCGGCGCCGTCGCGGTCATGGCGCTGGAGCGCGTGCCCGCCGACATCCGCGCCCAGGGCGGGGTCTCGCGGATGAGCGACCCCGACATGATCGACGGGATCATTGCGGCCGTCTCCATCCCGGTCATGGCTAAGGCGCGCATCGGCCACTTTGTCGAGGCGCAGGTGCTGCAGAGCCTCGGTGTCGACTACATCGATGAGTCCGAGGTGCTGACGCCGGCCGATTACGCCAACCACATCGACAAGTGGGCGTTCGACGTGCCGTTCGTCTGCGGCGCCACCAACCTCGGCGAGGCCCTGCGCCGGATCACCGAAGGCGCGGCGATGATCCGATCCAAGGGCGAGGCCGGCACCGGTGACGTGTCGAACGCGACCACCCACATGCGCCAGATCCGCGGCGAGATCAACCGGCTGCGCTCGATGACCCCCGACGAGCTCTACGTCGCGGCCAAGGAGCTGCAGGCGCCCTACGACTTGGTGCGTGAGGTCGCGCAGGCCGGCAAGCTGCCGGTCGTCCTCTTCACCGCGGGCGGCATCGCCACCCCGGCCGACGCGGCCATGATGATGCAGCTCGGGGCGGAGGGCGTGTTCGTCGGGTCCGGGATCTTCAAGTCCGGCAACCCGGCCCAACGGGCGGAGGCGATCGTCAAGGCGACCACGTTCTACAACGATCCCGATGTCATCGCCAAGGTCTCTCGGGGCCTGGGCGAGGCGATGGTCGGCATCAACGTTGAGGAGCTCCCGCAGTCCCACCGACTCGCCGAGCGCGGCTGGTGAGCCCCGGGCCCCGGATCGGGGTCCTCGCGCTTCAAGGGGATGTCCGCGAGCATGTCCGTGCTCTGGAGGCGGTCGGCGCCACGACCGTTCCGGTCAAGCGCGAGGCGGAGCTGCACGGCATACAGGGCATCGTCGTGCCGGGCGGAGAGTCCACTGTCATCGACAAGTTGCTGCGGGCCTTCGAGCTGTTCGAGCCGTTGCGGGATCGGTTGCGCGGCGGGCTGCCCGCCTACGGGTCGTGCGCGGGGATGATCCTGCTCGCCGACCGGGTGACCGACGCGACTGCCGACCAGCAGACTTTGGGCGGTATCGACATGACGGTTCGCCGCAACGCGTTCGGCCGCCAGGTGGACTCGTTCGAGCAGGACGTCCGGTATGCCGCGTGGCCAGCTCCCGTCCGCGCCGTCTTCATCCGCGCCCCCTGGGTGGAGCAAGTGGGGGAGTCGGTCGAGGTGCTCGCCCGGGTCGAGGGTGGCCGCGCGGACGGACGGATCGTCGCGGTCCGCCAGGGCGGGCTATTGGCCACCTCGTTCCACCCCGAGGTCACCGGCGACGTCCGGGTGCACGCCCAGTTCGTCGAGATGGTGCGCGAGCGCAGCTGAGCCGGCTGGCTACGGCAAGCCCCTGCGTGTGGGGGACCGCGGTCCAGCCCGCGGTCGACCACACAGAGTCGACCCACAGAAGGGCGGTGGCGCGCCGTGCGCGCAGGGTCGCCCCTCCCGGACGGGTAGGATCGGAAGGTTCCGACGCACGCGAATCCAAGGACGGGGTTATGAGCGGTCACTCCAAGTGGGCGACCACTAAGCACAAGAAGGCCGCGATCGATGCCAAGCGCGGCAAGCTCTTCGCCAAGCTCATCAAGAACATCGAGGTCGCGGCCCGCACGGGTGGCGGTGACCCCCTCGGCAACCCCACCCTCTGGGACGCCATCTACAAGGCGAAGAAGTCCTCGGTCCCCAACGACAACATCGACCGGGCCGTCAAGCGCGGCTCGGGCGCCGAGGCCGGCGGAGCGGACTACAAGGAGATCATCTACGAGGGCTATGCGCCCAACGGGGTTGCTCTCTACATCCAGTGCCTCACCGACAACCGCAACCGGGCTGCCGCCGAGGTGCGCACCGCCCTCACTCGCAACGGTGGCAACCTGGCCGACCCTGGGTCGGTGGCCTACATGTTCACCCGCAAGGGCGTCGTCATCGTGCCCAAGGGCGCCCACACTGAGGACGCGCTGCTCGATGTCGTCCTCGAGGCCGGTGCCGAAGAGATCAACGACCTCGGCGACTCGTTCGAGATCGTCTCGGAGGCCAGCGACTTCGTCGAGGTCCGCAAGGCATTGCAGGCCGCGGGGATCGACTACGACTCCGCCGAAGCCACGTTCATCCCGAGCGTCGAGGTGCCGCTGGACCTCGATGGTGCCCGCAAGATGATGCGGGTCATCGACGCACTGGAGGACTCCGACGACGTGCAGAACGTCTGGGCCAACGGCGATGTCAGCGACGAGGTCCTCGCCCAGCTCGACGAGGAGTGAGCCGCCGAGGCGGCAGCGACCTCAGGAATCTCAACGACCCCAACGACCTCAGCGACCTCAGCCGCGGAGGACGGCGTCGAGCTCGACCTCGACGAGCCATCGCGGGTCCAGCAGGGCGGCCACGACGACCATCGTCGACGCTGGCCGGACTGCACCAAAGATCTCCCCGTGTACCTGTGAGGCAGCGTCCGCCGCATCCGTGGTGACCAGGTAGGTCCGCGTCCGCACGACATCCGCCGGCGTGCCGCCCAGCTGCTCGAGCGCGGCCAGGGCGATCTCCCAGCAGCGCCGGGTTTGCACCACTGGATCGGGGTCGACGTGCCCGTCGGGCCACACCGGGGCGGTTCCCGACACCGCCACGACCTCGCCGTCTCGCACGGCACGGCTGAAGCCGATCGTGGCTTCGAAAGGTGATCCCGAGGAGGCGAGTTGGCGGGTAGGCGGCGGTGTCGAGGTCATAGGGTCCATCGTCGGGTATGCCGCCGCGCCCAGGGCGCTGCTGCGTCGGCGCGTCGGCGCGTCGCGCCACCCGGCATACCGGCTGGACGGGTAGCGTGACTCCCGAACACGTGTTCGCACACAAGGGAGGTATGCCGTGCGCGTCCTGGGCGTCGACCCGGGCCTGACCCGCTGCGGCGTCGGCGTGGTCGAGGGCGACCTTGGCCGACGTCTGACGATGGTCGAGGTGACCGTGGTCCGCAGCGACTCCCGCACGCCAACCCCCGAACGTCTCCTGGCCCTGGACCTTGCCTTGACCAGGCTCGTCTCCCGGCACCGCCCCGATGCCATCGCGGTGGAGCGGGTCTTCGCCGACGTCAATGTGTTGTCCGTCATGGGGACGGCCCAGGCGTCCGCGGTGGCCATGCTCGTCGCGGCGCGGCACGGCATACCGGTGCATCTGCACACGCCGACCGAGGTGAAGGCATCGGTGACCGGCAACGGTCGGGCCGACAAGGCCCAGGTGACGGCGATGGTGACGCGGCTACTGCGGCTGCCGACGGCGCCGACGCCGGCCGACGCGGCCGATGCGCTAGCGCTGGCGATCTGTCACCTGTGGCGGGGGGCTGCCACCAACCGGATCGAGCAGGCTGCCGCTGCCGTGCGGGCCCAACAGGCGACCGCTGCGGTCGCGTCGGGATCTGGAAGGACCCACCGATGATTGCCTCCGTCCGGGGCCAGGTCTCCCACGTCGGGCTGGACAACGTCGTCATCGAGGTCGGTGGGGTCGGCGTGCTCGTCCACGTCACCCCCGCGACGGCCACGTCACTGCGGACTGGCAGCACGGCATACCTCGCGACGTCGCTCGTCGTGCGGGAGGACTCGCTGACCCTCTACGGCTTTGCCGACGCCGACGGACGGTCGGTCTTCGAGACGGTCCAGACGGTGACCGGCGTCGGGCCCCGGCTGGCCCTGGCGATGCTCGCCGTGCACTCGCCCGACGGGGTGCGCACCGCGGTGGCTTCCGGGGACCTCAACGCGCTGATGAAAGTCCCCGGGATCGGTCGCAAGGGCGCCGAGCGCTTGGTCCTGGAGTTGCGCGACAAGATGGGTATGCCGTCCGGTCCAGTCGGCTCACCCACTGCTGGGTCCGCGGGGCCGGACTGGGTCCGCCAGGTCCGCGAGGCCCTGGTCGGCCTCGGCTGGAGTGCCAAACAGGCCGAAGACACCGTCGAAGCAATCACCCCGGAGGCTGGTGAGCGCCCCGACGTGTCCGGGTTGCTGCGCTTGGCCCTGCAACGGTTGGCCCGCTCGTGAGCGCCGATGCGGGGGACTCCGATCGCCTGGCCGACACCGGCGTCCCGACGTGGTCGGACGGGTCCTGGGAGGCGACCGCGCGGGTGGTCGACCCCAGCGGGCAGGACCGCGAGCGACAGGTCGAGGCGGCGCTGCGGCCCCGTCGGTTGTCCGAGTTCCCAGGCCAAACCAGAGTGCGCGACCAGCTCGCGCTGGTCCTGGAAGCCGCCCGGCGCCGCGGCACTCCTCCCGACCATGTGTTGCTCTCCGGGCCGCCCGGGCTGGGCAAGACGACCCTGGCCATGATCATCGCCGCCGAGCTTGAGCAGCCGATCCGGGTGACCTCTGGCCCGGCCATCCAACATGCCGGCGACCTGGCCTCGATCCTGTCGTCGCTGGCCGAGGGCGAGGTGCTCTTCCTCGACGAGATCCACCGGATGTCCCGGGCGGCCGAGGAGATGCTCTATTTGGCGATGGAGGACTTCCGGGTCGACATCATCGTCGGGAAGGGCCCAGGCGCGACGGCCATCCCCTTGGAGCTGCCGCCGTTCACCGTGGTGGGCGCGACGACCCGGTCGGGGCTGTTGCCGGCGCCCTTGCGTGACCGGTTCGGGTTCACGGGGCATCTGGACTTCTACGAGACAGCGGATCTGGTGACGATCCTGCGTCGGTCGGCCCGATTGCTCGACGTCCGAGCCGACGACCCGGGCATCGAGGAGATCGCCAAGCGGTCCCGGGGGACCCCCCGCATCGCCAACCGGCTGCTGCGCCGGGTGCGTGACTGGGCCCAGATCCACGGGCAGGACATCGTCGACCTCGACGCCGCCCTTCAGGCGTTGGCCCTGTTCGATGTCGATGTGCGTGGGCTGGACCGGCTTGACCGGGCCGTGCTCGACGCCCTGTGCCGACGGTTCGGGGGCGGCCCCGTGGGTGTTTCCAACCTTGCGGTGGCCGTGGGAGAGGAGGCGGACACGGTCGAGACGGTCGCCGAACCCTTCCTGGTTCGCGAGGGGCTGATCGTGCGGACCTCCCGTGGCCGGGCCGCGACGGCCCTCGCGTGGGACCACCTCGGACTCACCCCACCCAGTCAGGCGGCGGCATACCAAGCGTCGTTGTTGGCCCCCGAGGACGTGGGTCGGCTGGGCAGTTGACCCGTATGCCGTGCGCTCTCGGCGCGGCTGGTTCGCCAGCGGGCGATTGATAGGCCAGAATGGGACGCTGGTCTGCCAACTCGGCAGCGTGGGCTCATCAACGGTGACAAAGGTATCTACGACACATGGCAAGCAACGACCTCAGTTCGCTGCTGTTCTTCGCGATCCCGGTGGGCTTCATCGCCTACATCTTCCTCGGCCAACGCCGGAGGATGCGGGCCATGCAAGAGCTGCACTCCTCGATCGTCGTTGGTGACGAGGTTCGCACCACTTCCGGCCTCTTCGGTCGCGTGAATGCCACGACCGATGGTGAGGTGCACCTGGAAATCGCTCCGGGTGTCGTGGTGCGCTTCGACCGCCGGGCCGTGGATTCACGGGTGTCCAGCGGACCGGCAGCAATGGCAGACGGGCCAACCGACGGCCCGGCCCAGGGCGAGTGAGGGATACCAGAATGTCGTTGAACCCGCGCACTCGGGGCGCCCGCCGGACCTTGTGGACCTTCGCGGCGCTGATCGTCGCGCTTTACGCCTTCGTTGTGGCGGTCAACCACTGGGGCTCGGGATCGCTCAGCCCCAAGCTTGGGTTGGACCTCGAAGGCGGCACCCAGATGATCCTGGAGCCGGTCCTGGCTGACCCCACGGCTCAGATCAGTGCCGGCCAGCTGGACAAAGCCCGCGACATCATCGCCCAGCGCGTTGACTCCAACGGGGTCGCTGAGGCCGAGATCTCGACCCAGAGCGGTCGCAACATCGTCATCTCCATTCCTGGGCAGCCGGACGCCAAGACCCTCGACCAGATCCGCAAGCCGTCGCAGTTGCGCTTCCGCGCAGTGCTAGTCACGGGCGCGGGCGTGCCTGCGGCGGCGACCAACGAGACCCAGACGATCACGCCGACGGGGACCGCGACGAGCGCGCCCACCGCCACCACGCCCAAGCCGGTGTTCACCATGGACCCGCCCGCCACGACCGCGCCAGTGCCCCCGACCGCGTCCAGCCCGGCAACCACGGGCAACGCGGTTGTTCCGCCGGCGCTCGTCGAGCAGACCACCCCACCGTCGCCTTCGGCAACGCAGACCTCGGGCTCGACGGCCACCGCGACGCCGACCATTGCGAACGCGTCTGATCTGCGTTGGGTGACGCCCGAGCTGCAGGCGGAGTTCACGGCGCTGGACTGCTCCAAGGCAGGCGCGATCAACGACTTCGTTGACGAGCCCACCAAACCGCTGGTCACGTGCTCGACGAACAAGGTGGAGAAATACATCCTCGGTCCGGTCGAGCTTGACGGGACCGACATCGCTGACGCCACCTCTGGCTATCAGACCGGCGCCAACGGCCAGCCGACCAACATCGTGGAAGTGCGGCTGAACTTCACCGGAGACGGAGCCAAGAAGTTCACCGATGTGACCACCCGGTTGTACGCCCTCAAGGCCACGGACGAGACCCGCAACCGGTTCGCCATCGTCTTGGACAAGCAGGTGATCTCGGCGCCATCGACCAACGCGGTCATTGCCAACGGCCAGGCGTCGATCACCGGGAGCTTCACCATCGAGTCGGCTCGCGCGCTTGCGCAGCAGCTGAAGTTCGGCGCACTGCCGATGTCCTTCTCGCTGCAAACCCAAGACGACATCAGCCCCACACTGGGCAAGGAGCAACTCGCCCTGGGCCTGTTGGCTGGCCTCATCGGTCTGCTGCTTGTGGTCGGCTACTCGCTGCTCCAATACCGGATGCTCGGCCTGGTGACGGTGGCCTCCCTCGTCGTGGCGGCCGTGCTCACCTACGGTGTGCTGACCCTGCTCGGGTGGTCCTACAACTTCCGGCTCACGATGGCTGGGGTCACCGGCGTGATTGTCGCGATCGGCGTCACCGCAGACTCGTTCATCGTCTACTTCGAACGAATCCGGGACGAAGTTCGCGAGGGGCGACCGTTGGTCACCGCCGTCGACTCCGGGTGGAAGAGGGCCAAGCGCACGATCCTGGCAGCCGACGCGGTCAACTTGTTGGCCGCGGCTGTCCTGTTCATCTTGGCCGCGAGCAACGTCCGGGGCTTCGCGTTCACCCTCGGTGTGACGACCCTGATCGACCTCGTCGTGGTGTTCCTCTTCACGCACCCGTTGGTGTCGATCCTCGCCCACACTGAGTTCTTCGGCGGCGGCCATCGGTGGTCAGGGCTGGATCCGGAACGGCTGGGTGCCAAGACGCGGTATGTCGGTGCGGGCCGGTTCTCCGGACCGCTCAGCAGCGCTTCGACCAAGGAGGCGACGGCCTGATGGTCAACTTCTCGCAGATCGGCAACGACCTCTACACCGGTCGCCGTTCCATCGACTTCATCGGCCGGCAGAAGACGTGGTACGCCTTCTCCGGCGTCCTCATCGTCCTGGCGCTCATTGGGATCTTCGCTCGAGGGCTGAACTTCGGGATCGAGTTCCGAGGCGGGTCCGAGTTCCGGCTCACCGGCGTGTCCGACACGAGCGGCTACGAGGAGAAGGCCAAGGCAGCCATCTCCGAGGCAGGTGTCGGCGGCAACGTGCTGGCCACCGTCATCGGCGGCAACAGCGTGCGGATCCAGACCGAGGCGGCCGGGGACCGGAACGAAGCGGCCAAGACCGCGCTGGCGAAGTCGTTCGGGGTCGCCCCCACGACGGTCTCCGCCTCCCTCATTGGGCCCTCCTGGGGTGCGTCGGTGAGCCAAAAGGCGGTTCAGGCCCTCATCGTCTTCCTGCTCCTCGTAGCCCTCGTCATGGCCATCTACTTCCGGACCTGGAAGATGGCCGTCTCCGGACTCGTCGCGCTCATCCACGACCTCATCATCACCGTCGGGGTTTATGCCCTGTTCGGGTTCGAGATCACGCCCTCGTCGGTTATCGGCTTCCTGACGATCCTCGGCTACTCCCTCTACGACACCGTCGTCGTGTTCGACAAGGTGCGCGAGAACACCGCCGAGGCGATCGGCAGCCGCCGTCAGTCCTACTCCCAAGCCGCGAACCTGGCGGTCAACCAGACGCTGGTCCGATCGATCAACACGACCGTCGTGGCGTTGCTGCCGATCTTTGCGATCCTCGTGGTGGGCTTCACCAAGCTCGGCCCGGGCACCCTCCTGGACCTGTCGTTGGCCCTATTCGTCGGTATCGCCGTCGGTGCCTACTCCTCGATCTTCATCGCCACCCCGCTGCTGGTCGACCTGCGTCGCGGCGAGCCGGCCTTGCAGGACCTGGCCAAGCACGTTGCCAAGGTGCAGGCCCGAGAAGAGGTCCTGGTCTCGGGTGGCGGCGCAGCGGTGGCCGACGCACCGGCCGACGGGCGCCCGTCCTCCGTTCCCGCTGACGCACCCGCAGACGCGGTCGACGCCCTGGGAAGACCCGTACACAAGTGGGCCGCCACCGGGCCGCGCAACCAGCCCAAGCGGCCACCACGGTCGCGCCGCTGACCATGAGCGACGCGCAGCTGCGGCAACTGGTGCTCGAGCACCTTCGGGACATCCCCGACTTCCCGAAGCCCGGAGTGCTGTTCAAGGACTTCACGCCGTTGCTCGCCGACGGCGACGCGCTGCGGGCCGTGGCCGACCACGTGGCGCAGCGGTATGCCGGTCGCGTCGACGCCGTCGTCGGGATCGAGGCGCGCGGCTTCATCCTCGGTGCGGCGACGGCATACGCGATGGGTGTGGGGTTCGTGCCCGTCCGCAAGGTGGGCAAGCTCCCGGGCGAGACGTACGCGGCGACGTACACCCTGGAATACGGCACGGCAACCCTCGAGATCCACGTCGACGCGTTCGTGGACGGGCAGCGAGTCCTGGTGATGGATGACGTGCTGGCCACCGGTGGCACGGCCGCAGCGACGTGCCAGCTGGTTGAACAGGCGGGGGGTCAGGTGGTCGCCGTCGACGTCGTGCTGGAGCTCGGATTCCTGCACGGACGCGATGCTCTGCCCGGTCGCGAGGTCTTCTCCCTCATCGTCGACTGACCTGCTCTGCGGGCGGACGCGGTCAAAGGCGTCTCGGGAGGGTGACTACACTTCGGTCATGACCGACCAGGTCGCGCGCACCGACCCGGCCCTGGTGACCACAACGGTTGCCGGCGCTGGAGCCAGTGGTGCGCCGCCGTCGGGGCCGCAGCCGCGGTTGCGTGACCGCTTAGCCAGGCTGGGCACCCCGAAGGCTCCGGTCAACATTGCTCTGGAACCCATCCTGCAGAGCCTGCGCGAACACCACCCCAAGGCCGACGTGTCGTTGCTGCAGCGCGCCTTCGAGGTCGCCGAGCGGCAACACCAGGGGCAGACCCGCAAGAGCGGCGACGACTACATCACCCACCCACTGTCGGTCACCCAGATCCTCGCGGACCTCGGCATGACCCCGCCGACGCTGGCGGCGGCGTTGTTGCACGACACGGTGGAGGACACGGCATACGGGCTTGACGAATTGCGCCGGGACTTCGGGGACGAGGTTGCTCAGCTCGTCGACGGGGTGACCAAGCTCGACAAGGTCACCTGGGGAGAGGCCGCCAAGGCCGAGACGGTGCGCAAGATGGTCGTGGCGATGGCCAGGGACATCCGAGTGCTCGTCATCAAGCTCGCCGACCGGCTGCACAACGCCCGGACGTGGAAGCACGTGTCACGGGAGTCGGCCGAGTCCAAGGCCCAGGAGACCCTCGAGATCTACGCGCCGTTGGCTCACCGGCTGGGCATGAACACCATCAAGTGGGAGCTGGAGGACCTGGCCTTCCAGGCCCTCTACCCCAAGATGTATGACGAGATCGTCGGCCTCGTGGCAGCCCGGGCTCCCGCCCGGGAGGAGTTCCTCGCCCGGGTCCGGGCGGAGGTGTCCGAGGATCTCAAGGCAGCCGGGATCAAGGCGACGGTGACGGGGCGACCGAAGCACTACTACTCGGTCTACCAGAAGATGATCGTCCGCGGTCGGGACTTCGAGGAGATCTACGACCTGGTCGGCGTCCGGGTCCTCGTGGAGACGGTTCGGGACTGTTACGGCGCGCTGGGCTCGCTGCATGCACGGTGGAACCCGGTGCCGGGACGGTTCAAGGACTACATCGCGATCCCGAAATTCAACATGTATCAGTCCCTGCACACGACCGTCATCGGGCCGCAAGGCAAACCGGTCGAGATCCAGATCCGGACCCACACGATGCACCGGCGGGCGGAATACGGAGTCGCTGCCCACTACAAATACAAGGAAGAGCACAAACGGGGTAGTCGGCACGCCCCAGCCGAGTCCGACTCGCTGGCCGAGACGGCGTGGTTGCGCCGCTTGTTGGACTGGCAGCGTGAGGTCGCCGACCCGGGAGAGTTCCTTGACTCGCTGCGTTTCGACCTGGGCGGGGGAGAGGTGTTCGTCTTCACCCCCAAGGGTGCCGTCGTCGCCCTCCCGGTCGGCTCCACGCCCGTCGACTTCGCGTATGCCGTGCACACCGAGGTCGGACACCACTGCATCGGCGGTCGGGTCAACGGCCGGTTGGCGCCCCTGGACTCGGTGCTGGAGAACGGCGACAGCGTCGAGATCCTCACCTCCAAGGCCGACGGAGCGGGACCCTCCCGCGACTGGCTGGCCTTCGTCAAGAGCCCACGCGCCCGCAACAAGATCCGCCAGTGGTTCACCAAGGAACGGCGTGAGGAGGCGATCGAGCAGGGCAAGGACGCGATCGCCAAGTACCTCCGCAAGCAGGGTCACCCCCTACACCGGCTGATGTCGGCCGAAAGTCTCACTGCCGTCGCTGGAGATCTGCGCTATTCCGACATCGACAGCCTGTTTGCGGCCGTCGGTGACTCCAATGTGTCGGCGCAGCACGTCGTCTCCCGCCTCGTGGCGACCCTGGGCGGGGAGGAGTCCACCAGCGAGGATCTCGCCGAAGCCACGGTCCCGACACGGGCCCGTGGCGGTCGGGTTCGCAGCGGTGATCCCGGGGTTGTCGTTGTCGGCACCGACGACGTGTGGGTCAAGGTGGCCCGCTGCTGCACGCCGGTCCCGGGGGACGAGATCATCGGCTTCATCACCCGCGGCAACGGGGTGTCGGTGCACCGTGAGGACTGCACCAACGCCGACGCTCTTCGTCGCGAGCCCGACCGGCTCATCACCGTGGCCTGGGACCCGTCAGCGGCCAGCGTCTTCCTCGTGCAGTTGCAGGTTGAGGCGTTGGACCGCAATCGACTGCTCTCGGACATCACCCGGGCGATCTCCGACCACCACGTCAACATCCTCGCCGCCTCAGTTCAGACGACCCGCAACCGGGTCGCCACTTCGCGGTTCACCTTCGAGATGGGCGACCCGGGGCACCTCGACCACGTCATCGCCGCGATCCTCAAGGTCGAGGGCGTCTACGACGTTTACCGGATCACCGGCACCAAGCGCGACTGACCGGAGCGGGCGGCATACCTGCCAGGAGGTATGCCGCGCACCCAGGTGCACGGCGCACGGCGGTCAGCGGCCGCCGAACTCGGCAAGGCCAGATCGGGCCTGGTCGAGCCACTGCCGTCGCGCGGTGAGGGCGGCCTCGGCCTCGGCAACCTTCTTGGCATTGCCGGACGCCTGGGCGTTGGCCAAGTCCTTCTCCAAGGAAGCGACGGCCTTCTCGAGTTGTTCGACGAGGCTGCTGGCCCGAGCGGCGGCCTCCGGGTTGGACGCGCTCCAGCGGCGGTCTTCGGCGTCCCGGACAGCTTGCTCGATCCGGCGCATGGCCTTCTCGGTCCGCTCAAGGTCGGCGCGGGGGACTTTGCCAGCCTTGTCCCACTTGTCCTGGATGACCCGCAAGGCAGCTTTGGCCTTCTCCAGGTCCGTCACTGGAAGGATCGCTTCGGCGTCGGCCAGGAGCGCTTCCTTGACGGCAAGATTGGCGCGGTAGCTGTCCTCCTCGGCTTGGACGACAGCGTCCTTGGCAGTGAAGAACGTGTCCTGGGCGGCCTTGAAGCGCTGCCAGAGCGCGTCGTCCTCGGCGCGTCCAGCGCGTCCGGCCGCCCGCCAGTCATCCATCAGCCGCTTGAACGCGCCCGCGGTGGCCATCCAGTCGCGGCTTCCGGCCATCCGCTCGGCCTCGGCCACCAGCCGTTCCTTGGTCGTCTTGGCCTGTTCGTGAGCACTGTCCAGCGCGGCGAAGTGCGTGCGGCGAGCCTTGTCGAAGGAGTTGCGGGCGACGCTGAACCGATGCCACAGCGCCGCTTCAACGTCCTTGTCCAGACGTGGGCCGATGCGTTGGGCGTTCTTCCAGGCGTCGAGGAGTTCGCGCATCCTGGCGCCGCTGGCTTTCCATTGGATCTTGTGTTCGGGTTGGCCGCTGATCTGCTCGGCCTCGGCCACCAGGGCCTCCCGTTGGGTGGTGGCCACGATCTTGGCGGCCGCCCGGGCAGCGCTGTCGGCCTCGCGGCGCGCGACGATGGCGGCATCGACGTCATCGAGTTGGGCGGCCAAGGCCGCGAGGTCTCCGACAACTCGTGCTTCGGCGACCTGAGCCCGGAGCTTGCCGGCCGTCTCGGCGGCTTCCTTGGCCGGGATCTCCGTGTGAGTGACCCGCTGGTGCAGCAGTTGCAGGCTCGCTGCGAGCTCGTCGTATTTTCGGCCGAAGTAGGCCAGTGCCTCCGCATTGGAGACGCCGGGGTAGGACCCGACCTCGCGCTCTCCGTCGGCGGTGGTGACGTAGACGATTCCATCGGTGCCGACCCGGCCGAAGGCCGAGGTCGCGGGCGCACCCGCGCTGCGGGCGAAGAGGGCGGGAGAGGGCGTTGGTGCCGCGGGCGCGGGAGCGGCGGTCGCGGGAGCCTCCGTTGTTTCGTCCTGAGGGGTTGACGCCTCGGTGGACTCCTCCACGAGCGTTGGTGCCGCCTCCTCAGCGACGGGTGCCGTGTCTTCAATGGCGGCTTCATCGGTGGCCGCTTCATCGCTGGCGGGCACCTCGGCGACGACTTCCTGGACCACAGATTCCTCGGTGGCGGGCTCGTCGGTGGCGGGTTCCTCGGTGGCGGGCACCTCGGCGACCGCCAGGTCCTCGGCAGTGGTGTCCTCAGTAGCCTCGGCCGGGCTCACTTCGGTAGCCACGTCCGGGCTTACTTGGGTAGACACGTCCGGGCTCACTTCGGGGGCGTCTGGCTCGGCGGATACTGGCTCGGCGGACACTGGGTCAGCCACGGATGCGAGGGGCTCCGAGAAGGCGTCGGGCTCAGGGAACAGCGAATCGGTCATCGTCAGCCCTTCGCCTTGACCGTCGTCGACAAGATGCTGATCGGTGCCATGGGCGACATCCCGTCTGCCGGGCTCACGCCGGCCGCGGCGATCCGGTTGATGATGTCCATCCCGCCGGTCACCTTGCCGAAGATTGAATAGCCGCCGCCTTCGACCGGCAGGGTGGTGTCCTTGTAGACGATGAAGAACTGGTCACCATTGCTGTTCGGGTCGCTGGTGCGGGCCATGGCCAGGGTGCCTGCTGGATACTTCCCGTCGGCGGGAGCGTTCTCGATGCCGTAGTGGTAGCCAGGCCCCGGTCCTGCCCCCGTGCCGGTCGGGTCGCCGCACTGCAGCACCCACAACCCTTGTTCGTCTCCGGTCAAGCGGTGGCACGGGCTCGGTGCCCAGTAGCCGGCGTTGCCGAGCAGGACGAAGGAAGACACTGTGGCGGGAGCCTTGGCGCCGTCGAGCTCGACGGTGACCACTCCACAGTTGGTCGTGATCGTCGCGATGAAGGTCTTGCCGCGCACGGCCTCGATGTCCGGAGCACTCGTCATCTTCTTCGGGGCCGCCTGAGGAGCCGGGACCTCCGTGCACCCAGCGAGCACCTTGGGGGTCGGAGTCGGCGTCTGGGAGGCTGACGCGGTCGAGGTCACCGAGGGGTCCGCCGTCGAGGTCGCTCCTGCCGAGCTCGTGGGGTCGCTCGTTGCTGACGTGCTGGCCGGCTTTGGCGCCGTGACGACGTTGGCGACCCAGACGAACCCGATGACGGCGAGCAGCACGCCGATGACGGCGAGCACTGGTTGTTTGTCCCGCACGAGCCCGGACCTCCTTGATGCGCCGTCGAGGCGCGACGACAGCCGACGGTCGTCCAGTCTAGGCAAGGAGGCAGGTCACGCCGACCACGACCGGTCACGAGTGCGTGACGGTTGTTCCTTTGGCGATCCGGTTGTCCCGGCTGGATAGGCTCTCAGCGTGCTGATGATCGGCTTCCCTGCGGCGGCGTTCGACACCAACTGCTTCGTGCTGGCCACTGGCGAGGGGCAGGAGTGCGTGGTCGTCGACCCCGGCATCGGGGTGACCGACACGCTCGCCGACGTGTTCCGCGAGCTGCGGCTGCGTCCGGCTGCCGTGTTGCTCACCCACGGTCACCTTGACCACGTCTACTCGGTGACGCCGGTATGCCGCGGCGGCGGCTCCGCGGCATACATCCACGGGGACGACCGCTACCGCTTGCGGGACCCGCTCGCGGACCTGGACCGCGGCATGATCGCCATGATGGAGGCGCAGTTCGGGGCCAAGGCGACCTGGACCGAGCCCGACGACATCCGGGAACTGCGCGACGGGGAGACGGTGACCATCGCCGGGTTGGACTTCGGGATCGTCCACGCGCCCGGCCACACCGAGGGGTCGGTGATGTTCACCCTGGCCGATGTTCCCGAGGGCATCAACGTCGAGGTCGGCTCGACCGTGGTGTCCGGTGACGTGCTCTTCGCCGGGTCGATCGGCCGCTCCGACCTGCCCGGTGGCGACGAGCGGGCGATGAACCGATCGCTGCGCGACTGCATCCTGCCCATGCCTGACGACCGCCTGGTCCTGCCCGGGCACGGGCCGTTGACCACGATCGGCCGGGAGCGCCGCAGCAACCCCTTCCTGCGCGGCCTCGCCTGACGACCAGGGAGCCGGTTGGGGTGGCGGGGCAGCGGAGCCGCGCGCACGGCATACCGGCGAAACGGTCGCGCATGCGCCGCGCGGTGTCTGGGATGATCCCCCGGTGAGCACCGGCAAGGTCACCCCGATCAGCGGCTTCCTCGAGTTCCTCCCCGACCAGAGAATCGTCGAGCAGCACGTCCTCGACGTCATCCGCGAGGTGTTCGAGCTGCACGGCTTCGCCTCGATCGAGACCCGGGCCGTCGAGCCCGTCGAGCGGCTGCTCGGCAAGGGCGGCGATGCCGACAAGGAGATCTACGGCATCAGCCGGTTGGCCGCCGACGCCACCGACGCTCGCGAGCCCTCGCTCGGGCTGCACTTCGACCTCACCGTGCCGTTCGCCCGCTACGTGCTGGAGAACGCCGGCAAGCTGGCCTTCCCGTTCCGGCGCTATCAGATGCAGAAGTCCTGGCGCGGGGAGCGGCCGCAGGAGGGGCGCTACCGCGAGTTCACCCAGTGCGACATCGACGTCGTCGACGTGGGGGAGCTGTCCCCGCAGTACGAGATCGAGATGCCGCTGGTCCTCACCGACGTCTTCGACCGGCTGCCGATCGGCGACTACGTCGTGCAGGTCAACGACCGACGGATCCCGCAGGGGTTCTATCGGGGCCTGGGGATCGCCGACATCGGCGGCACCCTGCGGATCGTCGACAAGCTGGACAAGGTGCCGGCCGAGACGGTGCGCTCGATGCTCGTCGAGTCGGGCTGCACGCCGGAGCAGGCTGACCAGTGCCTCGCGTTGGCGTCGATCCGCACCGACGACCTGTCGTTCGTCGATGCCGTCCGCGCGCTCGGGGTGAGCGACCCGCTCATCGAGGAGGGCCTGGCCGGTCTGGCCGCGGTGGTCGACGCGGGGCGCACCCACGCGCCCGGCCGGGTCGTCGCAGACCTCAAGTTGGCCCGTGGCCTGGACTACTACACCGGGACGGTCTACGAGGTGCGCCTCGTCGGCTTCGAGTCCTGGGGTGCGGTGGCGGGCGGCGGTCGCTATGACTCCTTGGCGACCGACGGGACGACGACCTATCCGGGCGTCGGGATCTCGATCGGGGTGTCCCGGCTGCTCGGGTTGCTCTTCCGGCAAGGGCTGGTGTCGGCCTCCCGGTCCACTCCCGCCTGCGTCCTGGTGGCCCTGACCGATGAGGAGTCTCGGGCCCGGTCGCTGGCGGTCGCGTCGGCGCTGCGGGCGCGCGGCATACCGTGTGAGGTCGCCCCCCGACCCGAGAAGTTCGGCAAGCAGATCCGGTATGCCGCGCGCCGCGGCATCCCCTACGTCTGGTTCCCGGGTGGGCCGGCTGCCGACGGCGACTCGGTCAAGGACATCCGCTCGGGCAAACAGGTGCCCGCGGGCGCCGACGATTGGTCACCGCCGGCGCAGGACCTGCGGCCGAGCGTCCTGCGCGCCGACTGAGCCGCCTGGCTTCCCAGCCGGTGGTTCCAGGGAGTCAGTCCGACATCCCCAAAGCCGCCAATGTGGCCGTCAAGGCGGGGTCATCGCCCCAGGCGTCACGCCACATTGCCACGACGGTGCGGCGCGGTGGGTCTGCGAGAGACACGGCTACCACGGAATCGGGCAGGGTCGGCCTGGCCAACCGGGGGATGAGGGCGACAACATTGTCGGCGTCCACAAGAGCGAGTTGGGTGGAGAAGTCATCACTGGAGTGGGTGATCTCGGGGTGATCGTCGACCCCGGCGACGGCCCGCTGAAACCACAGGTGACACACCGTTCCCACCGGACTGCAGGCCCAGCGGAGCCCGGCCAGGGCTTTGCGGGTGAGCGGCCCGTGGTGGGATGCCAGCGGGTGGTCCTGTCGCACGACGAGATCGCCTTTGTCGATCGTCACTGTCCGAGTCGCGACCCCTGAGGGGAACGGCGGCATGATGCCGTCGGCGTCATGGATCAGTGCCAAATCGGCCTCACCCACTTCGACCGCGCGGCTCGCCGGTCCCGGGTCAAGCTCGAAGACCTTGACGGACAGCCCGACGTATCTCTGCAGCAGCGAGGGCAGGGCGGGGGCGACGAGACCACGGATGGCCGTCGAGAAGGCGGCAATGCGAACGACACCGGCGGGCTCGCGCGAATCCAAGGCCCGAACCCCCGCCGTGCAGCGTTCGAGTGCGGCGAAGACCGTCGGTGCCTCATCGACGAGGTACCGCGCGGCAGGGGTCAGCACCACACCACGCCCGGCCGGAGACAGCAACCGGGTTCCGAGCTGCGCCTCAAGCCGACCGATCTGTTGCGAGACTCCGGAGGGGGTGAAGGAAAGCTCGGACGCTGCGCGCGCCAGCGTTCCATGCTTCGCGACGGAGCAGAGTGAACGAAGGGCCACGAGATCGATCATGAAGTAACGCTAATCATTCGGATCAACAAATGATCGCTGGACATGACCGATGCTTGAAGGACACCGTGGGGCACCTCGTCATGTGTCATCCCTCAAGAAGGAGCCCGGCATGCCTGTAGGCCTCATCGAGATCCGCCGCCCCACCTCCGCGGAGGAGGACGACGCCCTCATCGCTGCCGTCCATGAGAGTCTGGTCGCTGCGTTCGCGATCCCGCGGGGCGACCGACACCATCGGCTGGTCACTCATGACCCGAGCCGCATGGTCCGGGGCACCGGTGACCAGGTCGCCGACAACTACACCCGCATCACGATCGACTGCTTCGTGGGCCGCAGCATCAACGCCAAGCGCACGCTCTACCGCGAGATCATCACTCGTTTGGCCACACTCGGGATTGACCCTCTGGACGTCTCCGTCCTGCTGCGTGAAAGCCCCTTGGAGAACTGGGGGATTCGCGGTGGCCAGGCCGCCAGTGACGTCGACCTCGGCTTCACCGTCACCATCTGAGCGCAGCGGCGAGAGACCTTCGGGAACGGATCACGCCGTGGGCGGTGGGCGCAGGCCGCTGTCGCGCAACTCGAGCACGGCCAACTCGCGGATCACCCGCGGGTCGCGGGCCCGCCAGGCGCCGGCTGGGTCGTCGTGGATCCTGGCCAGCCGGTGCATCGGCTGGCCAGCGAGGGCGCGCAGGGCAAACAGGTCCAGGTCGGCCGGGCCGTCGACGAACCGCTGCGCCGCGCTAGCCCGGCGGACAAAGCGGACCCGCACGGGAAGCCACACGAGGAGCCAGACGACGATCGGGATGAGCGCGACCGACACGCCAAAGACCAGGGCGAGCCGGTCGACGGCGCTGCCGAGGTCGGTCCCGGCCTGGGTGAGCGCCACTCCGGTGCGGGCCGCCTCGCGAAATGGCCCCTGCAGGGAGTCGCCGACGAGCGGGACTTTCCCGACCTGGTCTCCGGCCGAGGTCATCCCGGCCTCAAGCTGGGTCCCGGCGGTGCTCAGACCGTCGGCGGGTCGGCGCAGGGTGGCGGTCGTGTCGTGGACGAGGCGACCGGCATACGTGCAGGCCAGGACCCAGCCGACCGTGAACAGGTCGGAGAGCACTTGGGTGATCCGCCGTGCGGGCAGATCGGCATACAGCTTCATCGGTCTCCTCGGAAAGGGTCCGCAAACGGCGACGGGGTCACGGTACGTCCTTGGTGTGGTTCAGGTTGCGACTGAAGGTAAGCGCGTTAGCCTGCCAGCCATGGGCACGTTGATCACGGCGTTGAGCAGCGCTGCCCCACGGATGACACCCGGTGAACGACGACTGGCCGAGCGGCTCGGGCAGAAGCTCGATGACGACTATCTGGTGTGGTTCGACGTGCCCATCGGACCGATGCGCACACATCCGGATTTCGTGGTGCTGCACCCGAGTCGAGGGGTGCTCATCCTTGAGACGAAGGACTGGTCCCTGGGCATCGTCCAACGGGTCACCCGCGAGCTGTGGGACATCGCGCCCGCGGGACGACACAAGCGGGTCATCAACCCGGTCCTGCAGGCCCGGCATGGGGCGCACGACGTGGTCCGTGCCTTGGAGCGCGATCCACAGCTCGTGCACGGCTCGGGAGCTCATGAGGGCAAGCTCGCCTTCCCCTGGGGGTATGGCGTGGTGTTCACGAAGATCACCCGCGCCGAGTTCGAGAGGTCCGGGTTGGCGGAGGTCATCGACGGTCATGCCGTGATCTGCTCCGACGAGATGACCGAGTCGGTCGATCCTGAGGTCTTCCAGGAGCGCTTGTGGCGGATGTTCCCGCAGCGATTTGCCGCGAAACTCACTCTGCCGCAGTTGGATCGGGTGCGATGGATCATGTTCCCCGACGTTCGGGTGAACCCTCCTGACGCGGCCTTGTTCGAGGCGCCCGAGGCTGACGGACGCCCGACGCACGAGGGCGTGAGGGGCGACGGCACTGTTGAGGGCATCCAGCTCCCCGACGTCATGAAGGTCATGGACCTGCAGCAGGAGCAGTTGGCCCGCAGCCTCGGCAGTGGACACCGAGTCGTCCACGGCGTCGCCGGGTCGGGCAAGACCATGATCCTCGGCTACCGCGCGGAATACCTCGCGAAGGTCGCCGCACCCGGAGCGAAACCAGTGCTCGTGGTGTGTTTCAACGAGCCCCTGGGTGCCGCGCTGTCCGCAACCTTCGCTGCGAAGGGCCTGTCCGACCGGGTCCACGTCCGGCACTTCCACCGCTGGGTCCGCCAACAACTCGTGGCCTTCCACCAGTCGCTCCCCCCGGACGGCCCGAACTTCTTCGACGAGTTGGTCGAGCACCTCATCACGGCCGTCGACCGTGGCCAGGTCCCGCGGGCCCAATACTCCGCGGTGCTCATCGATGAAGGGCACGACTTTCGGGCCGAATGGCTGCGCCTGGTCGCACAGATGGTCGACCCGGAGACCAACAACCTCCTGGTGCTCTACGACGATGCCCAGAACATCTACGAGCGCAGCAAAGCACGCGGGTTCAGCTTCAAGAGCGTCGGCATCCAGGCGTCCGGCCGCACGACGATCCTGCGGGTCAACTACCGCAACACCACCCAGATCCTGCGTCTCGCCCAGCGGGTCGCGGCCGAGATCCTCGCCCCGCACGACAGCGACGAGGACGGCGCGCCGCTGCTCGGCCCGATCAGTTGCGGACGCGACGGCGAGGAACCCGAGATCCGCCGCCTGCCCACGCTCGGTGCGGAGGCGGCATACGTCGCGCAGGCCCTAGCCGCAGCGGCCCGGGACGGACGCGCGTGGTCGGACATGGCGGTGCTCTGCCACGACACCGCGGTGATGGACGCCTGCGCGGGCGCCCTGCGGCGCTTGCGGGTCCCACACACGGTGCGTCGTCGACCCGGCGACTTCCGTCCGGAGGCCGACACGGTCAAGATCCTCACCATGCGGGTGAGCAAAGGACTGGAGTTCCCGCTCGTTGCTATCCCCGGACTTGGCCGGTTGCCCGCTCCCGACGAAGACGACAAGGATGCGGCGCGGCTCTTCTATGTCGCCGCCACGCGAGCCACCGAGCAGCTGCTCGTGACCGTCAGTGGGGACGGGCGCCTGGGTCAGCGCCTGGCGGTGTGAGCGGTCCCTCCATGTCCACGGACGCCACCCAGCCGACACCCGCCGACGAATCGGCGGCACCCGCGGTCGTGCCGGTGCCGCGGGAGTTGGCGCGGGCCGTGCGCGGGTGGCTGGACCATCTCGACGTCGAGCGGGGCGTTGCCCGCAACACCTTGGTCTCCTACACCCGAGACCTGGACCGCTACCTGGACTACCTCGCTCGCGCAGGGGTGCGGGGGCCTGGGGAGGTCACCGAGGCGCACGTCGCAGGCTTCCTCGCGCAGGTGCGTTCGGGCTCCCCTGGTCGTATGCCGCTCTCCGCCCCGTCGGCGGCCCGCACCCTCGTCGCGGTCCGGGGGCTGCACCGCTTCCTCGCCCTCGAAGGGAAGACCTCTACCGACCCGGCCGAGGGCGTGCGGCCGCCGAAGACGCCGTTGCGGTTGCCCAAGGCGATCGGGGTGACCGAGGTGGAGCGGTTGCTGGCTGCGGCGTCACTGGGGGACACGGCGCTCTCGCTGCGGGACCGGGCCCTGTTCGAGGTGCTCTATGGGGCGGGGGCGCGGATCTCGGAGGCGATCGGGCTGGACATCGACGACCTGGATCTCGATGAGGGCACCGTCCGGCTGTTCGGCAAGGGGTCCAAGGAGCGGATCGTCCCGCTGGGCCGCTATGCCCGAGAGGCGGTGACGGCATACCTCGTCCGCGGGCGACCAGCGCTGGCGGGGAGGGGCAAGGGGACCCCCGCGGTCTTCCTGGGGGCGCGCGGTGCCCGGCTGAGCCGGCAGACCGCCTGGGCCGCGCTTGCTGCGGCGGGGGAGCGGGCAGGGTTGGGGGGACACCTGTCGCCGCACACCCTGCGGCACTCGTTTGCGACGCACCTGCTCGAGGGCGGAGCCGACGTCCGGGTGGTCCAGGAGCTGCTGGGACACGCCTCGGTGACGACCACGCAGATCTACACGATGGTCACCGTGGCGAGGTTGCGCGAGGTCTATGCCGAGTCCCACCCCCGGGCCCGCTGATAGGGTCGCTCCGATCAGCGAGAGGCTGACCGACCGCACGAACGACGGGGAGAGGCGCAGCTGTGAGCATCGACCGCAACCTTCCCGGCGGGTCCATCAACGAGGCCCCCGACGTCCGCGATGCCAAGGACACGCCACTGCCAGGCACCGAGGATGCAGGAGTCGGTGGAGTAGGACCGACCGGACGTCCGATGCCCTCCTTCCCGGTCCCGGCGCCGTTGGCCAGCCACGGGCCGGCCCGGGTCATCGCCATGTGCAACCAGAAGGGCGGGGTCGGCAAGACCACCACGACGATCAACCTGGGTGCGGCCCTCGCCGAGCTCGGCCGGAAGGTGCTCTTGGTCGACTTCGACCCCCAGGGGGCGTTGTCCGTCGGCCTGGGGATCCGGCCCAACGACCTGGATGTGACGATCTACAACCTGCTCACCGAGCGGGGACACAACATCCGTGAGGTCATCCAGAGCACCCGGACCGAGAACCTCGACCTCATCCCGGCCAACATCGACCTGTCGGCCGCGGAGGTTCAGCTGGTCGGCGAGGTGGCGCGAGAGCAGATCCTCGCCCGGGCGTTGCGGCCCATCCTCGACGACTATGACGTCGTCATCATCGACTGCCAGCCTTCGCTCGGTCTGTTGACCGTCAACGCCCTCACCGCGGCCCACGGGGTGCTCATCCCGTTGGAGTGCGAGTTCTTCGCGATGCGTGGCGTGGCCCTGCTCGTGGAGACCATCGAGAAGATCACCGACCGGCTCAACCCCGGTCTGCAGGTCGACGGGATCCTCGCCACGATGTACGACGGACGGACCCTGCACAGCCGAGAGGTCGTGCGTTCGGTGGTGGACCACTTTGGTGACCGGGTGTTCCACACGGTCATCAGCCGCACGGTGAAGTTCCCCGATGCAACCCTCGCCGCCGAGCCGATCACCTCCTACGCCTCCGCCCACGGTGCGGCCGCGGCATACCGGCAGCTGGCCCGCGAGCTCATCGCCCGCGGCGGCGCGGCCTGAGCCGCTGCCACGCATCCGAGCGCTCCGAGCGACCTGAGACCACCCATGACCGAGGCCCTGCTGCCCGAGGCCCCCGCCACACCTGGCGGGGTGATCACGCGGCGTTCGGCGGCGACCCCCTTCGAGGTGCACCTCGACGTGTTCGAGGGGCCCTTCGACCTGCTGCTCGGGTTGATCGCCAAGCACAAGCTCGACATCACCGAGATCGCCCTGGCCAAGGTCACCGACGAGTTCATCGGGCACATCCGGACCATCCGTGAGGCCGACCAGGAGTGGGACCTGTCGCAGGCCTCGGAGTTCCTGCTCGTCGCTGCGACGTTGCTCGACATCAAGGCCGCTCGGCTGCTGCCCCAGGCCGACCCGGACGACGAGGAGGACCTGGCGCTCATCGAAGCCCGGGACCTGCTGTTCGCGCGGCTGCTGCAATACCGGGCGTTCAAGGACATCGCCGCGACCTTCGCCGACCGAATGGCCACCGCCGGTCGGCTGACCCCGCGTCAAGCGGGGCTCGAGCCTCGGTTCGCGGCATTGCTGCCCGAGCTCGTCATGGGCATCACCCCCGAGCAGTTGGCGATGATCGCTGCGCGGGCGATGATCCCCAAGGTGCCGCCGACGGTCGGGTTGGAGCACTTGCACACCCAGCACGTCAGCGTCCGCGATCAAGCGGCCATTCTTGTCACGAAGCTGCGGGCCGACCGGACCTGTTCGTTCCGGGCGCTCGTGGCCGACGCCGACTCCACGCTGGTCATCGTCGCCCGATTCCTCGCGTTGCTCGAGCTCTATAAGGAGGGTGCGATCACCTTCGACCAGGCCGAGCCCCTCGCCGACCTGGCGGTCCGCTGGACCGGGACCGACGAGGGCGAGATCACGGTCGACGATGAGTTCGACGAGGGCGACCAGCCCACGGCAGGCGACGAGGGCGTCCCGCCCACAGCGGGCGACGACGGCCAAAGCGCGGTCCCGGCCGACGATGAGGGGCACGGCATACCGAAGCAAGGAGCACCCGATGAGTGAGGACGTGCGGCCCGACGAGGAGGCTGCGGTTCCCGACGACGCGCTCGACCGGACCGACGCGCCCGAGGCGCTGGAGGCCGCCGATGCCGCCGAGGAGGCCGAGGAGGCCGAGGCGCCCGGGCAGGTGGCCTTCGACGTCGAGGCGTTCCCTGGCGGGGCGCGCTCGGCGATCGAGGCCGTCCTCATGGTGGTCGACGAGCCGGTCAGCGAGGTCGCCCTGGCGACGGCGCTCGAGGTCCCCGTCGCGGACGTCCGCGCCCACCTCGAGGCGCTGGAAGCCGAGTATGCCGCCGCGAACCGCGGCTTCACCCTGCGGCCATTCGGTGGTGGCTGGCGGGTCTACAGCCGGTCGGACTATGCCCCGGTGGTCGAGAAGTTCCTCCTGGACGGTCAGCAGGCCAGGCTGACCCAGGCATCGCTGGAGACGCTGGCGGTGATCGCCTACAAGCAGCCGGTCTCCCGGTCGCGGATCGGTGCGGTGCGAGGCGTCAACGTCGACGGCGTCGTGCGAACTCTGTTGTCCCGCGGCCTGATCGAGGAGCGCGGCGAGGGAGAGGGGGGCGCGATCCTCTATGGCACGACGCCCTACTTCCTGCAACGCCTGGGCCTGGACAGCCTCGATGATCTGCCCCCGTTGGCGCCCTACCTGCCCGACGTGGACCTGTTGGACGAGATAGCGGAAGCGGGACGCGGATGAGCGCCGGACAGTCAGGCGGCCGCGGCCGTAGCGGCGAGGGCGGCGGCAGCCGTGGCTCGGCGTCCGGTCGAGGTGCTGGCGGCGGCGCCGGGCGCTCGGGTGGCGGTGCTGGGGGCGGCACGGGGCGCACGGCTGGCGGTGCTGGTCGAGGATCAGGCGGTCGGGGCGGCTCACCGTCTCGTGGGGGCGGGTCGGCATCCGGTATGCCGTCGCGGGGCCCCCGTAAGCCCGGGTCGGGCGGCGGCAAGAGCCCGCGTTTCGCGGGATCGACCAAGCCGAGCCAGCCGACGGCGTTGCCCTCCCGCCCCAAGACGGCGGGCCCGGCGATCCCCGTCGACGTCCACGACCCCGACGGGGTGCGCCTGCAGAAGCTCCTGGCCGCCGCCGGGATCGGCTCCCGGCGCGCGTGCGAAAACCTCATCACCGCCGGCCGGGTCGAGGTCGACGGCCACGTCGTCACCGAGCTCGGCGTCCGGATCGACCCCATCCGCCAGACCGTGCACGTCGACGGCGAGCGGGTCCAGCTGGACGAGTCACGGGTCTACCTGGCCTTCAACAAACCGCTCGGTGTCGTCTCGACCATGAGCGACGAGCTGGGGCGCCCCTCGATCTCCGACTTCCTCGGCGCCCGGCAGGAGCGCCTGTTCCACGTGGGGCGCCTGGACGCCGACACCGAGGGGTTGCTCCTGCTCACCAACGACGGTGACCTCGCCCACCGACTGCAGCACCCGGCATACGGAGTGCTCAAGACCTATCTCGCCCAGGTGCCGGGCCCCGTCGCCCGCGACCTCGGCAAGCGGCTGCGCGCCGGGATCGAGCTGGACGACGGGCCGGTCGCGGTCGACTCGTTCAAACTCGTCGACTCGGCGCCCGGCAAGGCGCTGGTGCAGGTCGTCCTCCACGAGGGGCGCAAGCACGTCGTCCGCCGCCTGCTCGCCGCGGTCGGCCACCCCGTGGAAAGCCTCGTGCGCACCGACGTCGGCCCGATCCGCCTGGGCGACCTCAAGGTCGGCAAAACCCGGCGGCTGACCCGTGACGAGGTCGGCAAGCTCTATGCCGCCGCGGGTCTGTGATGCGGACGCCGCCAGCGGGCCGCCCGCGCGGCTGGGTAGCCTGACCGCCGTGACCACGCGCGTGCTCATCCGCGGCACCGGGCTCATCGGCACGAGCCTGGGGATCGCGCTCACCCGGCAGGGGTATGCCGTGTCCCTCGCCGACCCGTCGCCGACCGCCGAACGGCTGGCCCGGGACCTGGGGGCCGGCGAGCTCGCGACCGACAGCGACGAGGCCCCTGACGTTGTCGTCGTGGCAGCACCGCCCGATGTCGCGGCCGACGTCGTCATCGACGCGCTGGCCACGTGGCCGGAGAGCGTCGTCACCGATGTTGCCTCGGTCAAGGGCGTGGTGCTCGACGCCGCACGGGCCGCGGGCGGCGACCTCACCAGATATGTCGGCTCGCATCCGATGGCCGGGCGCGAGCGCTCGGGCGCCGGCCATGCGCGAGGTGACCTCTTCGAGGGCCGGGCCTGGGTGGTCGTCCCGTCGCCCGAGTCTGGAGCGTCGGCCGTCGCGACGGTGACCGACCTGGCTCGGTCGGTCGGATCAGCGGTGACCGTCATGGATGCCCAGACCCACGACGAGGCCGTCGCCACGATCTCGCACTTACCGCAGGTTGCCGCGAGTCTAGTTGCGGCACAGTTGCGTTCACTCGACGAGCAGGCCCTGGGCCTGGCTGGACAAGGGGTCCGCGACGTCACCCGGATCGCTGCAAGTGACCCGCGCCTGTGGACCCAGATCATCGCCGGCAACGCCGGGTCGATCCGGGAGGTCCTCGGCCGCGTGCACGCCGACCTGGGGGAGCTGCTCGACGCGCTGGCCGCCCTCGCCGATCCGGAGGACGCCGTCGGCAGCCTCGAAGTCGTCAACCGGACGATCACCCACGGCAACGTTGGCCACGCGCGGATCCCGGGGAAGCACGGTGCTGGCCCCGCGGCATACCTCCCGGTCACGGCCATCGTCCCCGACACGCCGGGCGCGCTTGCCCGGCTGCTCACCGACGTCGGCGAGGCGGGCGTCAACCTCGAGGATCTGCGCATCGACCACGGGCTCGGGCAACCGTTCGGGCTCGCCGAGATCATGGTGGTGCCTGCTGCTGCAGAGCACCTTCAGCAGGCCTTGGAAGCCAAGGGCTGGCGGGTGCTCGACTGATGGGTGCGCCCGCCCGCAACGAGGGTATGCCGCTCGTCGTCGCCATCGACGGGCCCTCGGGGTCGGGGAAGTCCTCGGTGAGCCGCGCGGTGGCGCGCGCCCTGGACGCGGCCTATCTGGACACCGGGGCGATGTACCGCGCGCTCACCTGGTGGTGTCTGGCCCAAGGCATCGATGTCGCGGACACGGAGGCGGTGGCGGCGCTGGCGCCGAATGCGCCGCTGGAGGTCGGGCTGGATCCCGACGACCCGCGGATCGGCGCCGGTGGCGTCGACCTCACGCAGGAGGTGCGCTCGGCGCGCGTGACCGAGGCGGTCTCGGCGATCGCCACGAACCTCGACGTGCGGGCCGACATGCGTCGTCGGCAGCGCGCCCTCATCGCGGCGGGCCTGGCCGAGCGCGGTGCGGTCGTCGCTGAAGGCCGCGACATCACCACGGTCGTCGCCCCGGACGCGCCGGTCCGGATCCTGCTGACGGCCAGCGAGGACGCGCGCTTGGCCCGCCGGGCCCGGCAGGACCTCGGCTCGGCAGACGCCGGAGCAGTCGCCGCCACTCGCGACCGGGTCGTGGCCCGGGACGCCCAGGACTCGACCGTCTCCCAGTTCACGACGGCTGCCGACGGGGTGGTGACCATCGACAGCTCGGACCTGGAGTTCTCGCAGACAGTCGCCGCCGTCCTCGCCGTCGTGGCCGGGTCCCCGGCATCCCGTATGCCGCCCACCGACGACGCCTGAACCGCACCCTCTCCCCGGGATGGGAGAATCTGGGAGTGAACCCGCAAAACCCCACCGGCCATGAGCCGCAGCCTGACCCTGCCCTGACCGCTGCGACGACCCCGACGGTCGTCCCTGACGTCGACGGTGACGTGGCGGCGGACGAGGTGGCCGTCGAGCGGGCGTTGCGGGCCGGGCTGGCCGACTTCGAGCTGGACGAGACGGATCTGGCGCTGCTGCAGGACGGTGGCGACACGGCATACGGGGATGACCTGGAGGGGCCGCGCCCGGTGGTGGCGATCATCGGGCGCCCCAACGTCGGGAAGTCCACGCTCGTCAACCGCATCCTCGGGCGGCGCGAGGCGGTCGTCGAGGACGTGCCGGGGGTGACGCGTGACCGGGTGGCCTACGACGCGGAGTGGGCGGGGCGCAAGTTCACCCTCGTCGACACCGGCGGCTGGGAGGTTGACGTCACCGGCATCCACCTGCGCGTCGCCGAACAGGCCGAGATCGCCATCGAGCTGGCCGACGTCGTCATGTTCGTCGTCGACGCGGTCGTCGGGGCCACCGACACCGACGAGGCCGTCGTCAAGTTGCTGCGGCGGTCGGGGAAGCCCGTCGTGCTCGTGGCCAACAAGGTCGACGACCAGCGCTTCGAGTCGGATGCGACGGCCCTCTGGGGGCTGGGGCTCGGGCAGCCGTGGCCGGTGTCGGCCCTGCACGGCCGGGGGAGCGGCGACGTCTTGGACGCGGTCCTGGACGTGCTGCCCAAGCAGTCGGCGGTGGGCGGGGCCTATGAGCGCGGCGGACCGCGGCGGGTCGCGCTCATCGGTCGGCCCAACGTCGGGAAGTCCTCACTGCTCAACAAGGTCGCCGGATCGGAGCGGGTCGTCGTGGACTCGGTCGCCGGGACGACCCGCGACCCCGTGGACGAACTCGTCGAGATCGCCGGCAAGCAGTGGCGGTTCGTCGACACGGCTGGCATCCGGCGGCGGGTCCACCAAACGCGGGGCGCTGACTTCTATGCCTCGCTGCGGACGCAAACCGCATTGGAGAAGGCCGAGGTCGCCGTCGTGCTCATCGACGCGGGCGAGCCGATCTCCGAGCAGGACATCCGGGTCATCCAGCAGGTCATCGATTCCGGGCGGGCGCTGGTCGTGGCCTACAACAAGTGGGACACGGTCGATGAGGAGCGGCGCCACTACCTGGAGCGCGAGATCGAAAAGGAGCTCGTCCAGATCCCGTGGGCGCCGCGGGTCAACGTGTCGGCCAAGACCGGTCGGCACCTGGACAAGCTCGTCCCAGCACTGGAGCTCGCCCTGGCGTCGTGGGACGCCCGCGTGCCGACGGCCCGGCTCAACGCCTTCCTCGGCGAGATCGTTGCGGCCCACCCGCACCCGGTTCGCGGCGGGAAACAGCCCCGGATCTTGTTCGCCACCCAGGCATCGACGCGACCGCCTCGGTTCGTGCTGTTCGCGTCGGGGTTCGTCGAGGCGGGCTATCGGAGGTTCGTCGAGCGCAAGCTGCGTGAGCGGTTCGGTTTCGAGGGGACGCCGATCGAGGTGTCGGTCCGGGTGCGGGAGAAGCGCAAGCGCTAGCGCTTGGTGTCGGGCCTGAGCCGGTGGCCGGTCCCTCCGCCGAGATTGACGTTGGGGCGGGTTCGTGCGGCGTGTCCTGGCGGCAATGTCAATCTCGGCGGGTCGTGGAGGCGGGCCGGCGTCGGTGCGGGTGGGCGTCATACGGATTGGGAGCCCTGGTATGCCGTGCGGTAGGGTTTCGTTCGCTCTTGCGGCGCCCTTTGCGGGGCGTTGGGGGAGCAGCCACGGGCTGTGGCGCAGCTTGGTAGCGCACTTGACTGGGGGTCAAGGGGCCGCAGGTTCAAATCCTGTCAGCCCGACGGAAGTATCTGCAGGTCAGAAGGCGGTTTCGGCATCAAGCCGAGGCCGCCTTTCCTTGTTCATCACCTCCTTGTGTGTGCAGTGTGTGCACAGTGGCCCTGGTGGTGGGGACGAGGGCCGCCACGGCGTTCGCGGCATCGCGGGACACCGATCCGATGAGGTGGCCGTAGATGTCCGACGTCACGGCGACGGAGGAGTGTCCGAGGAGCTTGGACACGACCGCGATGTCTACGCCGGCCGCGATCAGCAACGAGGCGTTGGTGTGGCGGGTGCCGTGCATCGTCATCTCGGGAAGGCCCGCCTTGACCCGGATCTTGTCGAAGAGGCGGGTGACGTACTGAGGCTTGAGGGCGCGGCCGTCCTCGTAGGTGAACACGTGACCCTCGGTCTGCCAGCCCGGGCCCCAGGCCTCGCGCTCGGCTTCCTGAGCCAAGCGCCAGGTCGTCAGGGCACTCACCGAGCGGGAACTGAGGTCGAGCACGCGCATGCCCGCCTCGGTCTTGGTCCTGCCCCGTCCGGCGCTGGTCTCGTTGTCCCAGACGCGCAGGCGACCGGCCCGAAGGTCGACGTTCGACCACATGAGGGCGACGAGCTCGCCCCGACGCATGCCGGTCAACATCGCCAAGTCGAAGAGCGGGCCGAGGCGGTGCTCAGCCGCCACTTCGAGGAAGTGGCTGATCTGCTCCGGCTCCCAGGGCTGGAAGTGCTTGGCCTCGGTGGCGGGCAGGTCGTCGCCGAGCCCGGCCGCGGGGGAGGACTCGATCAGCTCGGCCTTCACCGCGGCGCTGAGGGCGCCTTGGACGACGGCCACGATTCGACGGATGGTGACCGCGCCTCGGCCCGCGTCGGCGAGGTCGTCGACGAACATCAGGATGTGCCCCCGCCGTATGTCCTCGATCGGAAGTCGACCGAGGAAGCTCGGTGCGATGTCCTGCTCGATGTACCGGCGGTAGTTCGCGAGCGAGGTGGGACGCAGTGCCTTGTCCGTGCGCTGACGCCGCGCGATCCACTCGGGCAGCCACTCGGCCAGGGTCTTGCGGCTGGGCTTGACGTAGGTCCCGCGGGCGAGCTTTGCCTGGTCCTCGGCCAGCGCTTGGGCCGCCTCGACCTTATCGACGAAAGAACGACCGTTGACCTGGGGCCGACGCTTCTTCGTGATCGGGTCCACGCCCGCGCTGAGGCGGTATGACCAGCGGCCGTGCTTGGGGTCGGCGACCATCTTGGGGCAGGCCCTGAGCAGTTGCTCAGCAGACCACTTCTGACCCCGGCGAAGGTCGGGCAGGACTCCGTACTGGCGCCCGGCATCGTCACGACAGCCGCAGCGGCGGAACAGGTTGGCGCTCATGGCTTCGAGTTCTCCTCTTGATCGACGGTTTGCCTTCCCTCGTTCGGCAGTAGGCCCACCTGTCGGCATTCCTTCCGCCACCGGTGAGCCGAGGCAACGCTGATGTGGAAACCCGATCGACCCAAAAGGTCGACGGTCTCCGCCATGGCCCGCCGGGGATTGGATCGCAGGGCAACCCGGTATGCCTCCGCGAAGCGCTCCAACTCGGCTCGGCTTGGACCATTGCCGCCTCGGGAGGGGCGAGCATGGGGCGGTTGCTCAGCAAAGCCCGCGATGTACTGCCACCGGAGGGTTTCCTGGTCGATCGTGTCGACGCCCGCGTAGTCATACCACTCACGGATGCCCGACCTCAGGTGATACGGCCCGCCAGCGTCCATGTATCCGATCGGCTTCGAGGCGAGGTGCTCCGCAATGGCAGAGATCGGTATAGAGCGCAGGACGCTGGTGCTGATGGGGCTCTCGGACCGCACGTCCACCTCGGTGCACACGTAGCGTCCACCGGGGGTCTTCGCCATCCGAAACCAGACCTGAACGTCGCCGCGCTTCGCCAGATGCCATGCCTCGGTCGGCGTGACCATCTCGCCTTCGTGCCAGATTCGGCTGCCCTGGTCATACCGGTCGACCTGGATCTCGACATCCCATCCGGGAGGGGCCTTCTCGCTTGTCACTCTCTCATTTAACCATCCGAGTAGCCATTAATGCAACAGCCTGCGCGAACTCTCTCATTAAGGCCGACACGAGCGGAAGAGCTGTAGGTAGCACTTCTGATGCCGGGAGTGTCACCCTGAATGAGAGAGGAGGACGGGAGATGCGTCCACTTGTGGAAGAAGTACGAACTAGCCGGGGTTTGCCGCCGCCCAAGGTCGCGCGGGCGATCCGGGTGGAGGCTCACGTGACACAAGCGCGACTGGCCCGCGAGCTCAGCGTCCATCGGCTCACGGTGGCCCGGTGGGAGTCAGGAGAGCGCCGCCCGAGGGGAACCCTCAGAGTCAGGTATGCCGAGTTGCTTCACGACCTCCAGATGGAGGTTGCGTCGTGAACCACCTCACGTGCTCCGTGCCTGAGGCCGGGCGAATGCTCGGAATCGGCAGGAACGCAGCATATGCCGCAGCTGCTCGCGGGGAGATCCCCACCCTTCGCCTCGGGCATGCCATTCGCGTGCCGCTTGCGCGACTACATGCCCTCGTCGGCCTTCCACCCGAAGCGAGCGTGACCGGGCCCGCCAGCCCGGCCGCCGCCCTCACCCTCGACCACCACGGAGACACCCGTGACGATCAACATCAAGAGTGCGGCACGACCGCACGACTCCGCAACGCAGGCTGAGCCTCTTTCGGAGGTCATCGATTTCACGGATCGGGCTGCCCCGCCGCCGATCTGTTGCCACGACTGCTGGGCAATGTTCGGTGACGGCCTCGCGGCCGCCGAACACGCCAAGCGCCGTGCCCACTTCGTTGCCATCGACTACCGGCCGCCAGCCCAGTGGCGCGCGGAACTCATGGCGCGCAACCTCGCCATCCAGGCGGCCGCGGCTCACCTCGCGGGGACTTCGACGGAGGGCGCGTGACCGACACCTCACACCCCTTCGACTCCGACGACCCCGGCCGACGGCTCGACTACCTCACCGGCCGCCACGACGAGCGCGAGTACGGACAGTCTGCGGCATACCAGCGGGGTTGGGCCGATGCGATGGGTGCGTGGCGCCGTCGGATCGCACTGGAGTCGGCGCACCTTCGCCGCGCGACCCAGATCGTCCACGCGCTCGCTCGGCGGCCACTCGTCGTGCCGGAAGTGCTGTGGGCGACGCCGGAGGAGATGACGGCCGAGCTGGCCGAGCGCGACCGGCTGCGGACTGAGGCCTTCCGCGCCGCCTGCCGCGAGACGCGGGGACGGCTCAAGCTGCCGACGGCCTCGGGGGTGGCGTCGTGATCGCTGCCGACAGCCTGCCCCCGATGCACCCGTTCCGGGATCCCGAGGACTGGCGCGAGATGGTCGCCAAGACCGACGCATCCCCAGCGATCAAGGCGCGTGCGATCGTCCTGGCCGACGACGCCGGCCACGAGCACCTCGCCGGACACCAGACCCAGACGCACCCGTGGTGCGAGGAATGCGAGATCCGCGACCAGAACCTCGAGCGGGTCGGCCGCGGTCTGCCTCCGATCATCTCCACGGCACGGGCGATGCGGAACCTCGACGCCGTCAGCAACGGGCGCCGGGAGATCCAACAGTGGATGGTCGACGCGGCCGAAGAAGCACACCACCGTGGCGGGCCCCTCGACCTACCCAACGCACGCCCCGAGGTGCGCGACGCGCTCATGACGGCCGTCGTGGCCATCGAGGAAGCCGCCGGCGCCCGCTCGGCCGTCCGGTCGCGAGCGGAGCGCTACATCGTTCGCAATGGTGGGCGGCTACCAGATCCCAACAGCGTCCCGCCCACTCAGGCCGAGCCCTTCGACCTCGGAACGCTGCGCGAGGTGCTGGCCCGACCCGCCGACCCTCCGATGCGCGCCGACGGACTGATCCCCTGGGATGCCTCCACCCTGCTGGTTGCCCAGCGCAAGACCGGCAAGACCACCCTTGTCCTGAACTACGCCCGGTCCCTTCTCACGGGCGAAGACTTCCTGGGGCGGTTCGCCGTGCGCCCGATCCAGGGATCCATAGCGTTCCTCAACTACGAGGTGTCATCAGCAACGCTGGCCCGGTGGGCCAAGGAACACGGGGTGCCGGCCGATGACCTCGTCCTGGTCAACCTGCGCGGTCGCCGCAACCCGCTCACCGACCCTCAAGACCGCAGAAAGCTTGCCGCCGAACTGAGCGGCCGGGACGTCGAGGCCGTCATCGTCGACCCGTTCGGCCGGGCATACACCGGCAAATCGCAGAACGACCCAGGGGAGGTCGGCGCCTGGCTGGTCGACCTCGACTTGTTCGTCCGGTCAGAGGTCGGGGCGACCGACCTCGTCCTCACCGCGCACGCCGGTTGGAATGCTGAGCGGGCTCGCGGCGCCTCCGCGCTCGAAGACTGGGCTGACGTCATCGTCACCATGACCCACGGTGCAGAGCGGGACGACGACGACCGGCGCTACCTGCGCGCCATCGGCCGAGACGTCGACCTCGATGAGGACCGTCTGGACTTCGACCCGGCCACCCGCACCCTCACCCTCAGCGGCGCCGGGAGTCGACGCCAAGCCAAGGCCGCCCGCAACCTCGACGAGCTCGCCGTCATCGTCGAGCGCATCGTCTACCGGCAGCCGGGCATCACGGTCACAGCACTGGAGAGCGCCGTCCGCGAGCAGGACGACGCCCCCGCCTTCCACAAAGGAGAGGTCTCCAAGGCGGCGAAACTCGCCCGGGACCGCGGGCTGCTGCGCATCGAACCGGGTGGGTCGGGGCGACCGACAAAGCACTTCTCCACAACCTCCCCCAACCCTCCCCGGACCCTTCCCACGGGAACACCCTCCAACCTCCCCCACCCCTCCCTTATAGGGGGTGGGGTAGGGGGTGGGTCTGGTCCAGTCGACCTACCCACCCCAAGCAACGACCGCCAGGAGGTCCCTGCGTGATGCCGAACCCCGCCACGGCTGTCGCAAAGAGTGCGACATGGCTACGAACCTGCGGCCTCCCGTCCTTCCGCGACACCTTCCGACTGGCGCGACGCCGCCTCGCCGCGGCCCCGGGCATGTGCGAGAACGCCGCGCGCACGCGGTCTCTTGACGTCGAGAGATCGTCGTCGGGCTTCGTGCGGTCACGCACAGTGCACACACACGCCGCATCGCTGCAGGTCAGAGGGTGGCCCCTTGACTCCGACTCAAGGGGTTGCGCCCGATGACCTCTCGCCAACTCGCCGCCGAGCGTGCCGCGATGGCCGCCGCGGTCGTCGTGCTCGACGACTCGGTCCGCGCCATCCTGGCTCGGCACCGTGCTGGCGCATTGGTCAACGAGCTCGACGACCTGGCCAAGGCCGTCGGCGACGCGCTGCCTGACGACGTGTATGCCGCCGGCCGTGCGCTGGCTGACCTGCTTGAGCGTGTCGACGGCGGTCCGGGTGATCGGGAGTGGCGGTCGAGGACTTGGGGGGTGGCTCAGTGAGCGAGGCGGCCGAGGCGGACTGGACACCGGCCTTCCCTGGCCAGCGTCCCCCGTTCGAGCCGGGCAACACGGTCGCGCTCCAGCACGGCGCCTTCTCCCCGCGCTTCGTCGACCCCCTCGCCGCGGATCTGGTCGGGATGGTGTTGGAGGACCCACAGGTCGGCTACCTCACGGCACCGGCATACCGGCCCGCCTTGTGGGCGTGGGCGCGCGCCGAGGCGCAGGCACAGCTGCTGGTGGAGTACCTGGCCCGCGCCGGTCAGGAGTCCGGCGACGGTGTCGGAGACCTGGACCTTGACCGGGTCCGAACGGCCTACCTGCTGCTGCACCGCGCCGAGTCCCGGGCCGACCGCTCACGGGCACGCCTGGGCCTCGACCCGCTCTCTCGCGCCCGCCTCGGCAAAGACGTGGCACAGGCCAAGGCCGCCGACGCGGCGGCGCTCATGGCCGAGCTGCACCGACTGGAGCAGCAGGGCCAGATCCACGCAGTTCACGCGCCAGGGCGGGCACAGGAGGCCGGGCACACCCCGGCCGTCACCGACGCCCACACCGCGGCTACCGACGCGTCAGGAGCCGGACAGTGACCACCCTGACCCTTGCCGAGCTCGACGCCGCCCGACGAGACCCTGTCGTCTTCGCTGACGTGATGCTTGGCCAACCGCTCTGGCCGCATCAGGTCGAGGTGGTCCGCTCGCCCGCCCGCTACCGGGTCCTGTGCGCCGGCCGCCGGGCGGGCAAGACGCGCGTCTTCGGGGTGCTCGCGCTGTGGACGATGTTCCGTCAGCCGGGGGCCAAGGTGCTCATCGTCAGCGCCGGGGAGACCTCGGTCAAGCGCACTCACGCCGAGATCAGCGCCATGGTCAACAGCGCGATCGGCACGGCCTCCTCGGTCGAGGATGACGGGGTTCACGCCCTGCGGCTGTCCAACGGCTCGACGCTGGAGTCGGTCCCGTCCTCGCTCAAGGCGGTCCGGTCTGCCGAGGCGGACCTACTGATCGTTGACGAGGCGGGGTTCGTCGAGCAGGAGGTTTGGGAGTCTGCTGAGCCGGTGGTCGGCGCCCGTCAGGGTGCCCGAGTGCTGATCTCCTCGACGCCCTGGCGGGGCCCAGGCCACTTCTTCCACGACCTGTGGCGCCAGGGCATGGACCGCCCCGACGCCGAGGTCCAGTCCTGGCACTGGCCCTCGACGGTGTCGCCGATGGTGGATCGGGTGTGGCTCGACGGGGTCCGGCAGCGGTCCGCGTCGGACTACTTCCTCCGCGAGTTCGAAGCCACATGGCAGGGCCAGTTCGGTGCGTATTTCGACGAGGACGAACTCATGGACAACGTCGCCGACTACGCGCTGATGGACGCCGCCGCGATCCGGGAGCACTCGGCCTTCGCCAACGGTGTCGGCACTGTCCGGGACCGACCGGCCGTCGCCGGGGTCGACTGGGGCATGCGGCGAGACTCCAACGCCCTGGTGCTGGTGTCGCCCCTGGAGGACTTCGGCGCCAACGACGAGCGGATCGGTGGGGACGGTCGCCGGGCCATGTTCGTGCCCTACCTCGTCGCCGAGTCGGGGTGGCAGTGGGACGACTTCGCCGCCCACGTCGCCGACATCTCGGCGGCATACGCCCTGCATGTCGTCGCCTCGGAACTCAACGGAGTTGGCGATGCGGCTACCCGCATGCTTGAGCTGGCGATCCGCGCCAAGCGTGGCCCCGGGCCGGTCACCTACGTCTCCGGCGTGTGGACCGACATGCGCCGCAAACAGGCCGGGTTCGGCAAGATCAAGCTTCTGCTGCAGCGCGGCCTACTCGTCCTGCCCCGACACCCTGAGCTGCTCAAGCAGCTGCGCGCCCTGGAGTTCGAGCAATCGGCGGCCGGCGGGGTGCGGATCTCGGTACCGGAGAACAAGGGCCACGACGACCTCGCCATGGCGCTCCTGCAGGCCGTGTCCTGTCTGTCTGACCCCGAGGGGTGGCGGTGGCGCTCCGGCGTGAGCGTGCTCGACTCGGCGATACAGCGCGATCAGGCCTGGCAGGCATACCGGGTTGCCCGTGACCAGCACCGCGCCCAGGTGGGTGACGGTGGACGCTGCACCGGGGCGGGGCTACTGGTCCCGGCCCGGCCGCTCCCCGAGCGGGGCATGGCGAACGGCTGGTTCTGGATGCCGCAAGGTCAGGAACGGGGCGATGCGTGGTGACGTCAGCGCTTCGGAGGCAGCGGCCGATCCCATGCGTGTTCGTGACCGTCCTCGTCGGTCCAGTGCACCGTGATCGTGTCGTCCTTGGTCGCCAGGCTGTGCGTTTGGCGGCCCAGGAGTCGGCGAGCTTGTCCATGGGTGAGCGTAGGCGCCCCCGGTGACGCCTCGCCCGGCGGCCCTGCCTGACCTTCTGCAGGGGCAGGTGGCCCGCGAGGTGCTCAACGTTCTCGTGCGGGGTTTGACGGTTCACGTGCGTGGCGATGGGCACCCGGTGCCGTGGTGGGCTCAGCCGGTGTGTCAGGCGTTGGCCGACGTGGCTGAGACGCCCCGCCCGGCAGTCGGTTCCGCTAGCGGAACCGCATCAGAGAGCCTGGAGGCATCGACCTGGGCTCCGGTCGACGAGGCCGCAGGTCTGGCCGGGTGCAGTGCCTCCTACGCCAGGAGGTTGGCACGCTCCGGTCGGATCCGCGCTCGTCGTGTCGGTTCCCGGTCGTGGTTGATCGACATCGGCAGCTTGGCCCGAGTCCTTGGGAGGACCGCAGCATGACGGCAACAGCAGAACTGACCCTCACGCCGGAGCAGGAGCACGACAGCGCGGTCGAGTTGGTGGCGGCGCTGGAGGAGCGCGTTCGTGAGGGCGACGCGAGCGTGAGCCCGGATGAGATCGAGTCGGCTCGGTCCTTGGTGCGGTTCGCTCGATTGCGGATGGATGCCGCGGTCCGTCGGGAGGCCCGAGAGGACGCCGACAGGAAGGCCGCGGCCCTGGCGGGGTTGCGGGCCGAGTTCGGGCCGTTGCAGGCCGAGTATGCGGCGCTGGAGTCCTCGTCGAGTTCGGCGGTGGCGGCGCTGCGCGAGATCATCGCGGACTTCCGGCGCCGGGCTGTCGCGGCTGACGCGGCATACGTCGACCTTGTCGGCCGACTGGTGTCCGAGGCGGGCATCGTCCGCGAGTTCACGGGCGGACCCCCGCAGACCGGGCCCGTGCGTATCGACAGCCTTGGCCGCGTGATCCTGGATGGGGTGCCCTTCCTGGAAACCAAGTTCCAGGGAACGGACCTGGACAAGGCGGTCCGAGAGCTCGTCGACGCCGCCCTCGGCGCGGTTGGCGGTGCGTGATGGGGTGGCAGTCGCCGGCCGCGGCGAGCCGCGAGGAGCAGATGGTCAACCAGGCCAGGGCGGCTGGACTCGCCGTCGCTGACGCGAACGCGTTGACGGTCCGGGACTTCGAGCGGTTGCCGTTCGTGGTCAAGGTGATGCTTCGCCAGGACTTCCCTACTCGGTACGAACAACTCGTCCAGGCCTCGATCAACGCATCAAAGGACAGCGCACTGTCCGTGCAACTCGGCACCACCCTGCGGGATGCGTCGGTTGACCCCCGCGAGGGCGACAACGCCCGCATCAACCCCGTCTTGGGGGCACCGGCGGGCACCTTCCGGCACGCTCACATCGACGAGCCCCTTCGCTGACCATTCCCCAATCCCGAGGAGCACGAACATGTTTGAACGTCGACCGGCCGAGCAGGCGATCGAGAGACTGCGCGGCGCCAAGGAGCGAGTCGTCGCGCTTCGCAACCAGTTGGATGCCGACCTGCAGGCCGCCCAGGCCTACACCAACCGTGACTTGAGTTCGGAAGGCCTGGCCCGCAAGCGCCAGGAGATGGCCCAGGCCGCGCGGTCCAAGGCCGCGCCCCTCATCGAACGCGAGCGCGCCATCCTCGATGCCGACTTGGCGACCGTCGCCCGATGGGCCGGTCAGCACCGGCCCCGAATGGGCGAAGATGCTGCCGCAGTTCAGCGTGCCGGGATCCGCTGGGAAGGCATCAAGGCCAAGCTCGCCGCCGGTATCCCGCTGGGCGAGGTGCTCGCCGCGGCTGACATGGAGACGCTCCTGGTCCTGGAGGCGTGGGGTCCGGACTGGCTCGAGGTCGCCCACCGACAGGCCGAGGACCCGAGCAAGCCCGAGGCATTGCGGGAGCCGGCCGACGTGGCCGGGCTCCGCCGCGCCGTGGCCGCACGTATGGCATCGGTCGCCGCCCCCGAGGTTGCTTGGGCGTTGACCGCCGAGCAAGACGCGGGCGTGACCGACAACGCCGTCCGGCCATGGCTGGACCACCTCCAGGCGGTGGGCGCAGGCATCCAGCCGGCCGCGGACGCGATGGAAGTCGCGATCGCATCCAAGCTTGCCGAGCGGCCCGCGGCACAACTCGCCTCGTGACCACCGCGCCCGACTTCGAGCCGGACGACCTGCGCCGGGTCCTGGAGGCGTTCTCGGTCGTCACCGTCGCGCTGGAAGACGACGGTGCCGGGCTCGGTCGGCACGTCACTCTTCTGCTGGCCGAGATCGACGCCCGCACCCCGAACGAGGACGACCGCGGATACGAGCGGGCCATGCTCTTGGCCGCGCTGGGGTCGATCGCAGCGCTCGCCCTCAAGCAGTGGGCCGTCGACCAGCCGACACACGCCAACGAGTGGCTACAGGTGCAGGCCGCCCATTACGAAGCAGTCTTCCCGAAGGAGGCCAACTGATGGCCCTCGACGTCGGCACCCTGGTTGCCTATCTCAAGCTCGACGTCTCCGACGTCGGCGTGCAGGTCCGCCGCATGCAGGACGACGTTCGTCGATCGATGAACGACATGGACAAGACCACCACGGCGGGCACGTCGAAGATGACGACCACCGTGGCCTCGATGGCCAAGCGGGTCGGTGGTCTCATGGCTGGCGCGTTCGTGGTCGAGCGCGTGGTCGACTTCTTCAAGTCTTCGATCGACGCCGCCGGCGAAGCCAACGCGGCCGTCCAACGCTCCAGCATCGTGTTCGGCGCGAACAGCAAGACCATCGAAGCGTGGGCCAAGGGGGCGGCACGGAACTTCGGGATCAGCGAACAGGCCGCCATCTCCTCGGCCGCATCCTTCGGCGACATGTTCGCCCAGATCGGCTTCACCTCAGCCGCGGCGGCGGGCATGTCCAAGGACGTTGTCGCCCTGGCGGCCGACCTGGGCGCGTTCAAGGGGATGAAGACCGAGGACGTGTTGGAGCGGATCGCTGCCGGGTTCCGCGGCGAGTACGACAGCCTCCAGGTCCTCGTCCCGTCGATCAGTGCCGCAGCGATCGAACAGCAGGCCCTCACCGCCACCGGCAAGAAGTCCGCCGACTCGCTCACCAGCCAGGAGAAGGCCGCCGCCACCCTGGCGGTGGTGATGAAGGGCGCCGGCAACGCCACCGGCTTCTATGCCAAGCACGCCCAGGACAAGGCTCAGGTCGAGAAGACCGCGGCCGCGGCCACCGAGGAGCTCGTGGCCAAGGTAGGCCAACGCCTGCTCCCGGCCTACACGGCCCTCGTGTCGTTCGGTCGAGACCATGTGATCCCCTTCTTGTCCGGGACCGTGGACGTCGTGTCGGCGGGAGCCGATGCCCTCGCCCCAATGGCCTCCGCTGTTGGTGCCCTCGCCTCCGGCTTCCGCGACCTGCCCGGCCCGATTCAAGGGTCACTGGTGGGGATGCTCGCCTTCATCCTGCTCAAGGACCGGCTCGCCGCGGTCGGCACCACGATCAAGACCGACATGGTCTCCGCGCTCGACACGGTCCGACTCAAGGCCATGTATGCCGGAGACGCTGCCACGGCTGCCGGTGGCGGATTCCGGGGCATGGCCAGCGCCATTGGCGCATCGGCCGGCGCTGGCCTGCGCGGCGCCGCCTCTGGCCTCCTGGGGGTCCTCGGTGGCCCGTGGGGTGCCGCGTTCACCGGAGCGACCGCACTGGTCGGCCTGTGGCTCCAGAAGCAAGCGGACGCCCGCCGCCGGGTCGAGGAACTCACCAGCGCCATCGAAGCCGACTCGGGCGCGCTCGGCGAGAACACCCGCCAGAAGCTGGTCAACCAGCTGGAAACCGACGGCGTCCTGCAGGCGGCACGAACCCTGGGGATCAGCGTCTCCGACGTCACCGCGGCGATCCTCGACGACACCGACGCGCTGGCCCGCGTGAACGAAGCCCTGGCCCGCACCGGAGAGATCATGACCTCTCAAGGTGACCAGGCGTTCCGTCAATACGAGGGGGAGATCAACACCGTCACCGGGGCCGTGGAAGGCCAGACAGCCGCCATCACCGAGGCCAAGGCAGCCATCGAACGCAAGCGGGACGCCCTGGTCGGCATCACTCCCAAGGTCGACGCGTTCGGCAACACCATCCAGAGCGCGGGAGACAAGACCGGCGGTGCCGCCAGCAAGATCGAGACGCTGGCCGACAAACTCGACCGCCTCTCGGGCGACACCCTCGACGCCCGCGAAGCCTCCCGGCGCTACGAGCAAGCCGTCGACGACCTGGCCGACGCACTCAAGGAAGCCGACAAGGGCCACGTCAAGACCGCCGACCGGATGAACACCAGCACCGAGGCGGGCCGCCGACTGCAGTCCGCGCTGGACAACGTCGCCGAAACGACGATGAAGTCCGCCAAGGCCGACCTGACACGCGGCGACTCCCTCGACGTCGTTATCAAGCGGGTCGAGGACGCCCGTCAGGGCTTCATCGCCAACGCGATCCAGATGGGCTACAGCGAGAAGGCCGCCAACTCTCTGGCCGACCAGTTCGGGCTCACGACCCTCAACGTCCAAGCCCTGTCGATGCAGATCTCCAAGGTGCCGCCGGTCAAGTTGAGCATCAACCAGGAGATCTTCAACGCCGCCATGGCCGACGTGCGAGCCCAACTCTCCAGCCTCTCCGGTGTCGCCACCGTCACGGCGCGCCTCAACGCGACGGCACTCAAGAATGAACTCAAGCTCCTACAGAACGGGGTCAACCCGAGCACTGCCGCGAACGGTCTCATTAGCGTCAACGGCGTGCGCGCGATGGCTGCGGGTGACGTGACCCGGCAGGCGTCGATCATGCGCCGGATGGCTCCGATCTTGTGGAACGAGGCCCCCGGCGGTGAGGCCTACATTCCGTTGGCCTCATCCAAGCGGGCACGGTCGACCAAGATCCTCGCCGAGACGAATCGCCTCATGGGAGACCCGCTGGGGGTCAACGGAGGCGCCGGCCAAACGGCCCTGGCCCTCTCGCCGTCCGCCTTAGAGGGCGCTGTCCGAAACGGGATGCGAGGCATGACCGTGAGGTTTGACCGCGTCTCAGCAGTCGGTGACTACGTCTTGGGCGTGCTCGACTCAGCCCAGTCCCGGGAGGCGGCCTTCACGTGAGACAAATCACTCAGCCTGAACGAAAGGGCGACGGCTAGAGTTCAGACGGGGCAAGTCTGACCAATATCTCGTGTACCCCCTGCACCGAGTTTGTGCAGCGCGCCCTTCGGAAACCTCACCCAACTTGGGGGAAGGTTCCGAAGGACGGACGCCCCCTTTCGGCGAAAGGCCCCGAGCTCGCCGCACCACCCCCCGTTCCTCCGAGCGGGGGGTGGCTGGCTTTCCCGCCCGAGAACGGGAGGTGACCCGCCTAGGCGTAGTGCGCGGCCGCCTGCATCGCCGCACGGACCGCGTTCTGCGGCACGTAGGCATACCCGGCCGTGGTCTCCGGCCGTGAATGCCCCAACAACTCCTGCACCGCCCGAAGATCACGAGTCCCCGCATACGCCACCGTCGCGCACCGGTGCCGCAGGGTGTGAGTGGACACCCCCGGCGGGAGATGCCGGGTGACGATCTTGGCGAGGTGGTCCGCCGTGATGTGCCCACCCCGCGGCGACGGAAATGCCCACCCTTCCTTGATCGAGTCCAGCTCGCCAGCCAGCAACGGCGGCAGCGGCACATACCGCACGTGACCGCCCTTGCCGACGACGCGCAGCGAGTAGCCGTCGCCGTCCTCGACCACGTCGTCGACGTGCACCCGTGCGATCTCGCCGCGACGCAGCCCACAGAAACCGGCCAGCTGGATCGCCAGCCGGGCCCGCGGGTCGGCAACGCTGATCGCCTCAGCGAACGCCCGCTCGGGGGTCGGACGCGGAGCCGATCGAGGAATCCGCACCGCCGGCAACAGGGCGGCCGGAGAGACCTCGATCCGCCCCGTGGCCTTCGCCCAGGCGTAGAACGACCGCAGCGACGACCGGGCCGACTTCTTCGTGTTGGCGTTCCACTGCGCTGACCCCATCCACCGGGCCAGGTCGTCAACGCCGACGCCCAGCAGATCCGGGTAGGTCTGCCAGAGGCGGGTCACGTAGTACCTCCGCAGGCTGATCGTCGTCTCCGGTGCCCCAGCGGCCCGCAGCCACTCACACCAGGCCCACACCGGCTCAAGCGGGTCCGACGAGACGACGTGCAGAGCCCGCGGCCGACCCACCGGCCGCTTCGCCACGGTGGCGGTCATCGCTGACCCCCAGCCATCTCAACCAGCCGCGCCACCGCGCCAGCCAAGACGTCCGCCTCGGCCAGGCTCAACACGCCGCCAGTCGGCGGAGTGTCCACCGCCAGCCGTGCCGACCCACCGGGGTCGGCGACCAGCCACACGCTGACCCGACCCGCATCATGGGCGGCGCTGACGCACTGCCCGGTTTCGGCGTCGTGAGCGCTGCACCACGGGGCGCAGGTCGTGACATCCTTCTCGTTCATGGTCGTTCTCCTTCTATCGAGGTGATTCGGTCTAGGCCCCGGCCGGGCGCTCCAACACCGGCCAGTGCCGTCGTTCTTCTCTTGTGTGTGCGTGTGTGTGTGCAGACAGGACGGCACGCACCGTGACGAGTTGGGATGGATGGCCCTCGGGGTGAGAGTCCCGCGTGCTCAGACGGGACGGTCTGGGAGGGGATGGGACGCCCAGGCAGAACGGTCAACTCACTGGGGGTCAAGGGGCCGCAGGTTCAAATCCTGTCAGCCCGACATACCGCATATATCGGACGGCGAGAGCCCTCGAACCCTGGCCGGGGTCGGGGGCTTCGTCATGCCCGGGCATGATGCCGCCGATGAAGCCGAAGCTGCAGGTGTGATCACATCACGAGCGACGGCTTCAAGGACGGCTCCAGCGTCCGGCACCGGGCGGAGGCGTAGGAGCGCGTGCGCAGCCCACGGCGGGGCGGGGGGCGAACACACGGCATACCGGCGGGGGGCGAGCACACGGCATACCGGCGGGGCGGAGGCGACGAACCAGGGATCTGTCGGGCGCGCGCATTAGGCTCGGGGCCGTGGCGGAAAGCAGGGAGTTGCGGGCGACGAGGTGCCCGACACCGACCGTGTCCTCACCCTGCCCAATGCGCTGTCGGTGTTGCGCCTGCTCGGGGTGCCGCTGTTCCTGTGGCTCATCCTGCGCGGCGACGACGGGTGGGCCCTGGTCACCCTGGCGTTGTCCGGCATCACGGACTACCTCGACGGCAAGATCGCGCGCCACTTCCACCTGGTGTCGCGGGTCGGCCAACTGCTCGACCCGATCGCCGACCGGCTCTATATCGTCAGCACGCTGCTGGGCATGGCCTGGCGGGACATCATCCCTTGGTGGATCGTCTGGGTGCTGCTGCTGCGTGAGCTGTTTATGGCCGGGCTGCTGCTGGCGCTCAAGCGGGTCGGCCAGATCGGCATCCCGGTCCACTTCGTCGGCAAGGGCGCCACCCTCAACCTCCTCTACGCCTTCCCGGTCATCCTCCTCGGCCAGGTGCCGGGCACGGTCGGCGCGTGGGCGCTGCCGATCGGGTGGGCGTTCGCGTGGTGGGGGATCGTCCTCTACTGGGTCGCCGCCGCCCTGTATGCCGTGCAGGCGGCCCCGCTGCTGCGCCAGACCCGGAGGGCGGCATGAGCGCACGCCGGGTCGACGAGTCGATGGCCTTGATCACCGAGCTTCGCGAAGGTTCGCTGGAGCCCGGGTATGCCGCCGCCTCGGCTCGTCGGGTCGCCGAAGGGCTGCCGAAACACAGCTCGGGTCGTAGCCCCATGGTCATCGCAGTCGCGGTTGCCTGTGGGTTCCTTTTGGTGGTGTCGGCTCTGAGCCTCAAGTCGGCCACGAGCGTGGTCGAACAGGCCCGCGCTGACTTGAAGGCCCAGATCGGGGCGCGCCAGGAGGCCGGTGACCTGCTCGCCGAGCGGGTGAGCCAACTGGAGGCCGAGGTCGCCGGCGCGCGGTCCGCGGTTCTTGGTCAATCAGGACGGTCCAGCGTCCTGACCCAGCTGTCCTTCCTGCAGGTCGTCGGAGGCGTTGTGGCGGTGACCGGGCCAGGGATCACCGTGATCCTGGACGACTCGGCCGACGCGGTGAGTGGATCAGACCCCGCGAGGGGTTCCAGCGGCTTCGAGGAAGGGCGCGTCAGCGCCGCGGATCTGCAGATCGTCAGCAACGGGCTGTGGGCGGCTGGCGCAGAAGCGATCTCGATCAACGGGCAGCGGTTGACCACCCGGTCAGCCATCCGGTTTGCCGGCCAGGCCATCCTCGTGGACTTCCGACCGTTGGTGCGGCCCTACGTCGTCACCGCCATCGGAGACCCCAAGGCCATGCAGGCGTCGTTCGGTTCGTCGGCCACCGGCAGTTACCTCAAGTCGCTCGAGGACAACTACGGCATCCCG
>JADIZV010000003.1 GCA_016704565.1 Candidatus Phosphoribacter baldrii | reverse complement strand
ATCATGGGCGGCGCTGACGCACTGCCCGGTTTCGGCGTCGTGAGCGCTGCACCACGGGGCGCACGTCGTGACATCCTTCTCGTTCATGGTCGTTCTCCTTCTATCGAGGTGATTCGGTCTAGGCCTCGGCTGGTGCACCAACACCGGCCGGGGCCGTCGTTCTTCTCTTGTGCGTGCGTGTGTGTGTGCAGACAGGACGGCACGCACCGTGACGAGTTGGGATGGATGGCCCTCGGGGTGAGAGTCCCGCGTGCTCAGACGGGACGGTCTGGGAGGGGATGGGACGCCCAGGCAGAACGGTCAACTCACTGGGGGTCAAGGGGCCGCAGGTTCAAATCCTGTCAGCCCGACATACCGCATATATCGGACGGCGAGAGCCCTCGAACCCTGGCCGGGGTCGGGGGCTTCGTCATGCCCGGGCATGAGGCCGCCGATGAAGCCGAAGCTGCAGGTGTGATCACATCACGAGCGACGGCTTCAAGGACGGCTCCAGCGTCCGGCACCGGGCGGAGGCGTAGGAGCGCGTGCGCAGCCCACGGCGGGGCGGGGGGCGAACACACGGCATACCGGCGGGGGGCGAGCACACGGCATACCGGCGGGGCGGAGGCGACGAACCAGGGATCTGTCGGGCGCGCGCATTAGGCTCGGGGCCGTGGCGGAAAGCAGGGGAGTTGCGGGCGACGAGGTGCCCGACACCGACCGTGTCCTCACCCTGCCCAATGCGCTGTCGGTGTTGCGCCTGCTCGGGGTGCCGCTGTTCCTGTGGCTCATCCTGCGCGGCGACGACGGGTGGGCCCTGGTCACCCTGGCGTTGTCCGGCATCACGGACTACCTCGACGGCAAGATCGCGCGCCACTTCCACCTGGTGTCGCGGGTCGGCCAACTGCTCGACCCGATCGCCGACCGGCTCTATATCGTCAGCACGCTGCTGGGCATGGCCTGGCGGGACATCATCCCTTGGTGGATCGTCTGGGTGCTGCTGCTGCGTGAGCTGTTTATGGCCGGGCTGCTGCTGGCGCTCAAGCGGGTCGGCCAGATCGGCATCCCGGTCCACTTCGTCGGCAAGGGCGCCACCCTCAACCTCCTCTACGCCTTCCCGGTCATCCTCCTCGGCCAGGTGCCGGGCACGGTCGGCGCGTGGGCGCTGCCGATCGGGTGGGCGTTCGCGTGGTGGGGATCGTCCTCTACTGGGTCGCCGCCGCCCTGTATGCCGTGCAGGCGGCCCCGCTGCTGCGCCAGACCCGGAGGGCGGCATGAGCGCACGCCGGGTCGACGAGTCGATGGCCTTGATCACCGAGCTTCGCGAAGGTTCGCTGGAGCCCGGGTATGCCGCCGCCTCGGCTCGTCGGGTCGCCGAAGGGCTGCCGAAACACAGCTCGGGTCGTAGCCCCATGGTCATCGCAGTCGCGGTTGCCTGTGGGTTCCTTTTGGTGGTGTCGGCTCTGAGCCTCAAGTCGGCCACGAGCGTGGTCGAACAGGCCCGCGCTGACTTGAAGGCCCAGATCGGGGCGCGCCAGGAGGCCGGTGACCTGCTCGCCGAGCGGGTGAGCCAACTGGAGGCCGAGGTCGCCGGCGCGCGGTCCGCGGTTCTTGGTCAATCAGGACGGTCCAGCGTCCTGACCCAGCTGTCCTTCCTGCAGGTCGTCGGAGGCGTTGTGGCGGTGACCGGGCCAGGGATCACCGTGATCCTGGACGACTCGGCCGACGCGGTGAGTGGATCAGACCCCGCGAGGGGTTCCAGCGGCTTCGAGGAAGGGCGCGTCAGCGCCGCGGATCTGCAGATCGTCAGCAACGGGCTGTGGGCGGCTGGCGCAGAAGCGATCTCGATCAACGGGCAGCGGTTGACCACCCGGTCAGCCATCCGGTTTGCCGGCCAGGCCATCCTCGTGGACTTCCGACCGTTGGTGCGGCCCTACGTCGTCACCGCCATCGGAGACCCCAAGGCCATGCAGGCGTCGTTCGGTTCGTCGGCCACCGGCAGTTACCTCAAGTCGCTCGAGGACAACTACGGCATCCCCGTCGCGATCACGGCCGGATCCGCCCTGACCTGCCCGGCCGGCGTGGCGCCCGCCCTGATCTCCGCCACGGCGCGGCCGGACGGCATACCCTCGACCTCGTCCCCGACCACCCGGGCGACCGCAGCCTCACCGACCACCCAGGTGACCAGACCATCACCGACCACCCGGGCGACCAGACCATCACCGAGCACGACGGAGAAGCGGCCATGATCCCTGCCATCGGCCTGTTGGTGGGCATTGTCCTGGGGCTCGTGCTCCACCCGAGCGTCCCCCTGTGGCTGCAGCCCTATCTGCCGATCGCCGTCATTGCCGCCCTCGATGCGGTGTTCGGAGGTGTTCGGGCCGTGTTGGACGGGATCTTCGTCGACAAGGTGTTCGTCGTGTCGTTCCTGTCCAATGTGCTCGTCGCAGCCTTCATCGTCTTCCTCGGTGACCAGTTAGGCGTCGGCTCTCAGCTGTCGACGGGCGTCGTCGTCGTCCTCGGGATCCGGATCTTCTCCAACGTCGCAGCCATCCGGCGACACCTGTTCAAGGCCTGACCATGGCCTGGCGACGATCGACGAGCGAGCTGCCTGCAGGCGAGCCGGCGCGGATCCCGGAGGAGGCGCGCGACGTCACCTGGCGGCGCCTCCGGCGGATGTTCTCGGCCCGAGCGACTCGAGCCAATGTCCTGGCGACCGTGCTCACCGTGGCGCTCGGCTTTGCGATCGCCACCCAGATCCAGCAGAACCAGGAAGGTGGCCTGGCCACCCTGCGCCAAGACGAACTCGTCCGGGTGCTCGATGACGTGACGCAGCGATCGACGCGTCTGGACCGACAGGTCCGCGAGCTCGAGGTCCAGCGCGACCAGCTGCAGACGAGCGCCGACCGGGCCAAGGCCGCCTCGGAACAGGCCCAAGCCCGACTGGATCAGCTGGCGATCCTGGCCGGAACGGTCAAAGCCACCGGTCCGGGCGTTCGGATCACCATCACCGACTCCGCCGGGGCCGTGCGTGCGGCCGGGCTGCTGGACGTCTTGCAGGAACTGCGAGACGCCGGGGCGGAAGTCATCCAGTTCGGCACGGTGCGGATCGTCGCGGGCTCCTATTTCACCGATGCGGGGACGTCGATCACGGTCGACGGTCAGTCGCTGACGCGTCCTTATGTCATCCTGGCCATCGGCGATCCCCAGACCCTGGCCTCGGCCATGAGCATCCCCGGCGGCATCATCGACTCGATGAAACGACTCGGTGCCAGTGCCTCCGTCGATCAGGTCACCGCGGTCACCATCGACGCATTGCACACGCCGAAGACGCCCCGTTACGCTCAGCCGGTGCCGGAGCCGACGGTCGCACGCACCGGCGGATAGAGTCAGGCCGAACGCAGAGGCCCAGCCTCGCCGCAGGATCGACCTCGTTGCAGATCAGACCTCGTTGCAGTTCACGTGGACCGAAGGAGCACCATGAGTGAGTTGTCCTACCCCCAGGAGTTGCGCTACACCAGCGATCACGAGTGGGTGGCTGTCGGAGCGGACGGCACCCTGCGGGTCGGCATCACCTCCTTCGCACAGAACGCTCTGGGCGATGTCGTCTATGTCTCGTTGCCTGCGGTCGGCGACTCGGTGAGCGCCGGTGACTCGTGCGGAGAGGTTGAGTCCACCAAGTCGGTGAGCGATGTCTTCTCCCCGCTCGACGGCGTCGTCACCGCTGTCAACGGGGACTTGGACACCGCGCCCGAACTGGTCAACAGCGACCCCTATGGCGACGGTTGGCTGTTCGACCTGCGCCCCAGCGACCCGGCGGCGATCGACGCGCTGATGGACGCCGCGGCATACGAAGCATCGGTGAGCTGACAGGAGCTGACCGGGAGCGAGCCCGGATCGACTCCGGATCGACTCGGAATCGACTCGGAATCGACTCGGAATCGACCTAAAGCGCGCGGTCTGACCCCCGGCGGCCTCACCGCAGGACTTCTGGCCCGGTGTCGGGCCGATGACGTATCCTTCCGGGACGATCGCTGCCCGGTTTCCGGTGTCGGCGACGGGTACGGGCCGTCAGACACCAGCAGGGCCCGTCGCGGAAACGGAGATGCGATGTCGCACGAGCAAGAGCGCCCCGAGCACGACGCTGGAGGCGCCCGTGAGGGTCACGAGGACCTCACGCGACGCGAGTTCCCGCCGCGCCCCGGCGACCCCACGACGATGCGGTTCCGTGGGCTGGGGGAGATGCCCGAGACCTTCGATCCCGACAGCGGGCTCAGCGCAGAAGACGAGGCAACGATCGGGGCCCTGCGCCCCGGCACCGCGCTGCTGGTTGTCGTGCGCGGTCCCAACAACGGGGCGCGCTTCCTGTTGGACGACGCCGAGGTCACGTCGGGTCGTCACCCGGACAGCGACATCTTCCTCGACGACGTCACCGTCTCACGTCGCCATGCCGTGTTCGTCCGCGAGGGCGCCGGGTATGCCGTGAAGGATGTCGGGTCGCTCAATGGCACCTATGTCAACCGGTCGTCGGTGGACGCGGCGGTGCTGCGAAACGGCGACGAAGTGCAGATCGGCAAGTACCGCTTCCTCTACTACGCGCGCTGACCCTCGACATGGCGGGTCGTCGGCGTGGTCTGTCGATCGGGGTCGTCCTCGAACGACTTCAAGGGGACTTTCCGGACCTCACCATCTCCAAGCTGCGTTTCCTGGAGACCGAAGGTCTGGTCACGCCGCAGCGAGCGCCCTCGGGCTACCGGATCTACTCCGAGGCCGACGTCACGCGGCTGCGTTACGTCCTCACCGCCCAACGTGAGCGGTTCTGGCCGCTCAAGGTTATCCGGGATGCCCTGGATGCGATCGACCGTGGTCTGACGCCAGCGGCCGACGCACCCGGCGCCCGACCCGCTGTGCCCGGCCCAGCGACCGACCCCGACGTTCCTTCGCCCGCCACGTTGGGTGCACCGCCGTCACTGCGCCTCACCGAGGCCGAGCTCATCGGAGCCGCCCATCTGGACGCCGGGGTGTTCCAAGCCCTGCGAGGCTTCCTGCTGCTGCGTCCTGACCCGTCCGGCCACTACGACGACGCCGCCCTCGCCGTGGCGCGCGCAGCCGCAGCGTTGGCGGCATACGGAGTGGAAGCACGGCACCTGCGGCCCTTCCGGACGGCCGCCGAGCGCGAGGTGGGCTTGGTGCAGCAGATCCTCGGACCGGCGGCAACGGCCGGCGGGGACGGGGCGGACGGGGGTGGTGCGGCGCAGGTGCTGCACCACTGCCTGGCCCTGCATTCGGCCCTAGTACGCGCGGAGCTGCGTCGCGGATAGCCGCAAGCGCTGGACGCCAGGTAGCGTGGGCCAGGTGATCGAGGTCGACGTGCTCGGCGTTCGGGTCGAGATGCCCACCAACCAACCCATCGTCCTGTTGCGCGAGCGCAACGGCGGGCGCTATCTGCCGATCTGGATTGGGGCCGCCGAGGCCACTGCGATCGCTTACGCCCAGCAGGGGGTCGTGCCGCCGCGGCCGCTCACCCACGACCTCATCAAGGACACCCTGGACGCGCTCGGTCATGCGTTGGTCCGGGTCCGGATCGACGAGCTGCGCGACAAGGTCTTCTACGCGACCCTCGTCGTCGATGGCACCGAGATTTCGGCCCGCCCATCCGATGGCATCGCGCTGGCGTTGCGGACCGCGAGCCCGATCCTGGTCCACGAGGACGTGTTCGCCTCGGCCGGCATCACCATGGCGCCGGAGGAGGACGACGAGGTCGAACGCTTCCGAGAGTTCCTCGACCAGGTGTCCCCGGAGGATTTCGTGGCACCGGCCGACGAGCCGGCCGATCCCGACGAGGATTTCACCGACAAAGACTAAACCTGCACTAGAGGGTCATGTTACTGAAGTGATATCTGCGACACGCGTGACAAACGGTGCAGTGATGATTGACCCTGAGCCCGAGGCCCTCTACCGTCGGTGGAGAACAGCAGGCGTGTAACTACGTCCCTGAGGTTCCATCCCGCACCGCCACCGTTCGGCCCAGGAGGATCCCGTGAGTGCCACCAGCGAGCCGACGCGTCGCTCGGGTGCGGTTCCCGCCCAGGGATTGCTCTTTGACGACGACCTGCCCGAGTTGCGCGAGGACGAGGGCTACCGCGGACCGACGGCGTGCCGGGCGGCCGGCATCACCTACCGGCAGTTGGACTACTGGGCCCGCACCGGGTTGGTCGAGCCCTCGGTCCGCACCGCGACCGGCTCAGGCACGCAGCGGCTGTATGGCTTCCGCGACATCCTGGTCCTCAAGGTCGTCAAGCGGCTGCTGGACACGGGCGTCTCGCTGCAGCAGATCCGGCAGGCAATCACCCACCTGCGTGAACGCGGCGTCGAGGACCTCGCCCGGATCACCTTGATGAGTGACGGTGCCACGGTCTATGAGTGCACGTCGGCCGACGAGGTCATCGACCTCTTGCAGGGTGGACAGGGCGTCTTCGGCATTGCCCTCGGTCGGGTCTGGCGCGAGGTCGAGGGGTCCCTCGCCGAGCTGCCCAGCGAACGCGCCGACGAGGACGCGGCCGCTCACGATGCCGATCCTCGCGACGAGCTGTCAGCGCGTCGCGCTTCCCGGATGATGGCCTGACCTTCCTCCACCGCAAGACCGTATGCCGCCCCGGCGGTGAGTCAGCGGCATACGGTGTGTCGGGCGGTGCCCACAACCCTGGCGGAACGGTCGCGTGGGTCTAGACTCAGTGGCGCCGAACACTCCGCGTGGGAGAGTCCACGTGCCGCCCTCACCACGGTGAGGGACGGTGCTGGCGCCGAAGGGGCAACTACCCCGGAACCTCTCAGGCCCCAGGACCACGCGGACAGGCGACTCTGAAGGGGCCACGGCGGCTCGACAGAGGGGGCCGCTCAAGGTCTATCCCTCATGTCGCCCCGGAGGCCCGTATGCCGCAGCACCCCGCCACCCCCTCGACCGACTCCGCCTCCGGCGGCGCGCTGCCCGCGTTCGTCGGCAGGCACATCGGTCCCACCGATGCCGCCGTCGCCTCGATGCTTGAGGTCATCGGGCAGCCGTCGCTGGAGGCGCTCGTCGACGCGGCACTGCCGACGGCGATCCGCAGCCAGGTGCCGCTCAACCTCGCGGCCGCCGAGTCCGAGTCGGCCGTCATTGGCGAGCTGCGGGGTCTGGCTGGGCGCAACCGGGTGTTGCGTTCCATGATTGGGCTCGGCTACTACGGCACGGTCAGCCCGCCCGTGGTCACGCGTAAGATCCTGGAGAACCCGGCCTGGTACACGGCATACACCCCCTATCAGCCGGAGATCTCCCAGGGGCGCCTGGAGGCGCTGCTCAACTTCCAAACCGTGGTGTCCGACCTCACCGGGTTGCCGATCGCTGGTGCCTCGCTGCTGGACGAGGCGACGGCGGCCGCCGAGGCGATGACCCTCATGCGGCGCTCGACGAAGGTGCCCGACGACGCGGTCCTGCTCGTCGACGTCCACACGTTCCCGCAGACCCTGGCGGTCATCGCGACCCGGGCCCGTCCGTTGGGGATCCAGGTCGTCGTCGCGGACCTGTCCGAGGTGACGACAGCGGAGGCATTGCGGGCGGCCGCCGGCGGATTGCCGGTGTTCGGCGTGCTCGCCCAATATCCGGGGGCCGACGGTCAGGTCCGCTCCCTGGCGGCCTTGGCCACCGCCGTTCATCAGTCGGGCGCTCTGCTCACCGCAGCCACCGACCTGTTGGCTCTCACCCTGCTGACGCCTCCGGGGGAGTGGGGTGCCGACATCGCCGTCGGCTCGGCTCAGCGCCTTGGGGTCCCGATGGGCTTCGGCGGGCCGCACGCGGGCTTCATGTCGGTCCGGGCCGGCCTGGAACGCTCGATGCCCGGGCGGCTGGTCGGGGTGTCTGTCGACGCGCACGGCGCACCTGCCTATCGGCTGGCGCTGCAGACCCGCGAGCAGCACATCCGCCGCGAGAAGGCCACGTCCAACATCTGCACCGCGCAAGTCTTGCTCGCGGTCATCGCCAGCATGTATGCCGTGTGGCACGGTCCCGAGGGCCTGGCCGCCATCGCTCGGCGGGTCAACGGGCATGCCCGGATGCTGGCCCGCGGGCTGGCCGAAGGTGGCATCGAGGTGCTCACAGCCGTGCCGTTCGACACGATCCGGGTTCGGGTGCCGGGCCGGGCCCACAAGTTGGCCCGCGAGGCCGCCGAGCGGGGCGTCAACATCTGGGTCGTCGACGCCGACACGCTGTCGATGAGCTGCGACGAGACGACGACCAGCCATGACCTCGACGCAGTGTTCGATGCTTTCGGTCTGGCGGCCCCCAGCACCGCCGCGGTGCAGCCGGACGACCACGGCGGGTGGGACGAGTCGCTGAGTCGGAGCACGGCATACCTCACCCATCCGGTGTTCCACGACCACCGCAGCGAGACGCAGATGCTGCGTTATTTGCGGCGGCTGTCTGACCGGGACTACGCGCTGGACCGCGGGATGATCCCGCTCGGCTCGTGCACGATGAAGCTCAACGCCACGACCGAGATGGAGGCGATCACCTGGCCGGAGTTCGCCGACCTGCACCCGTTCGCCCCGACGAACCAGACCGAGGGCATCCGGGCGCTCATCGGACAGCTGGGCGACTGGCTGGTGGAGATCACCGGCTATGACGCGGTCTCGCTGCAACCCAACGCCGGATCGCAAGGGGAGTTGGCCGGCCTGCTGGCGATCCACGCCTACCACGAGGCGCGCGGTGAAGGTCACCGGCGGATCTGCCTCATCCCGGCCAGCGCCCACGGGACCAACGCCGCGTCGGCGGTGATGGCCGGTCTCAAGGTGGTCGTCGTCAAGACCGCCGCGGGCGGGGACATCGACATGGACGACCTGCGCGCCAAAGTGGCCACTCACGCGGCCGAGCTCGCCGCGATCATGGTGACCTATCCGTCCACGCACGGCGTCTTTGAAGGGACGATCACCGACCTGTGTGCGCTCGTGCACGACGCGGGTGGGCAGGTCTATGTCGATGGTGCCAACCTCAACGCGCTCGTCGGGCTGGCCCAGCCGGGTCGATTCGGTGCGGATGTGTCACACCTCAACCTGCACAAGACCTTCTGCATCCCGCACGGCGGCGGAGGTCCGGGCGTCGGTCCGGTCGCGGTGCGCGCGCACCTGGCGCCCTATCTGCCCAACCACCCGCTGGCGCCCGAATGCGGACCGTCGACGGGCATCGGGCCGGTGTCGGCCGCCCCCTACGGCTCGGCCAGCATCCTGCCGATCTCGTGGGCCTACATCCGCCTCATGGGCGGCGCCGGGCTCACCCGCGCGACCCAGGTGGCCATCCTCAACGCCAACTACGTGGCGGCGCGCCTGCGCGATCACTACCCGGTCTTGTATGCCGGTGCGTCCGGGCTCGTGGCCCACGAGTGCATTCTGGACCTGCGTGGGTTGACCGCCGAGACGGGTGTCACCGTCGACGATGTGGCCAAACGGCTCATCGACTACGGCTTCCACGCCCCAACGATGTCCTTCCCCGTGGCCGGCACGCTCATGGTCGAACCGACCGAGAGCGAGGACCTCGGCGAGCTCGACCGCTTCATTGCGGCGATGATCGCGATCCGACAGGAGATCGCCGACGTCAGTGCGGGGGTGACTACGGCCGAAGCCAGCCCGTTGCGCTCGGCTCCGCACACGGCATACGCGCTCGCGGGTGTGTGGGATCGGGCCTATGACCGTGCCGTGGCGGCCTTCCCCGCGGGCGTCGACCCGACGGACAAGTACTGGCCTCCGGTCGCGCGGATTGACGGAGCCTATGGTGACCGTCATCTCGTGTGTTCATGCCCCCCTCCTGAGGAGTTTGAGGACTGACCGCGCGGTCGGGAGTTGGTAGGGTCCTCGTGGCACGTGAGGTGTCCAGAGGGTGAACACGTGGCGACATTCCGGCGCAACCTGAAGGAGTGAGCGGGTGGGCAAGAAGCGTCGCCGCGAGGAGAAGCTCGCCAAGCAGCTCGCCAAGCAGCTGGCCAAGGACGAGCGACGGATCGGGTCGCCGATCCCGGAGAGCCTGCGGCCACGCCCCGCCCTGGCCTACGAGCTCAACGAGGGCCGGGAGAACGTTGCCCTGTCCGCCCTACGTCGGGCTACGCCAGGGCTGAACTACCTACTGACCCGCTACCCTCGCGGCCTGCTGCGACGGGACGCGGTCGCCGGCGTCGCGGTCGCGGCATACCTCATCCCGCAGGTCATGGCCTACTCGGCCATCGTCAATGTCCCGCCGGTCGCCAGCTTGTGGACTGCTCTCGCTGCGATCATCGCGTATGCCGTCCTGGGCAGTTCGCGGATCCTCTCCTCCGGGCCGGAGTCGACGATCGCCCTGATGACCGGGGTGGCCATCGCTCCGTTGGCGGCCGGCAATCCGGACCGGGCGGTGGCCCTGTCGGCCGCCTTGGCCTTGTGTGTCGCGGGATGGTGTCTTGTCGCGCGAGTCCTGCGGGCCGGGATTATCGCCGAGCTGCTGTCCACGCCGCTGTTGGTCGGCTATCTGGCCGGTGGCGCCGTGCTGATGATCGTCGGACAGTTGGGCAAGGTCACCGGGACCTCGGTCGACGGGGAAAGCATCGTCGAACAGGTGCGGTCCTTCCTGTCGGTCGTCGGGCAGACCAAGCTCCCGACGTTGCTCATCGCGGTCGCCACGCTGGCCCTCATTCTGATCATCATCACGGTCAAGCCGATGTGGCCCGCTCCGCTCATCGCCGTTGTCCTGGCCACGGTGGCCTCCGTGGTGCTGCACCTGGAGGCCCAAGGGGTCAAGGTGGTCGGGACCGTGCCGTCCGGCCTGCCCATGCCGCGGTTGCCCAATGTGTCAGTGGACGAGCTCAAGGCGATGCTCTGGGCCGGGTTGGGCATCACCATCGTCGGCTACAGCGACATCATGCTCATCTCCCGGGGCTTCCCACTCACCCCAGGTGAGGGGGAGACCAAGAGCGACGTGCGAGCCGATCCGCAGCAGGAGCTCGTTGCCATGGCCGGAGTGCACGCGGCGGTGGGCCTTTTCAGCGGCTACCCCGTGTCGGCGTCCGGGTCGCGCACGGCCTTGGCCATCGCCGGACGGGCCCGCAGCCAGGCCTATTCCCTGGTCGCGGGACTGTGCGTCGTCGCGGTGCTCTTCTTCGCCGGGCCGTTGATGGCGTCGCTGCCCTCGGCGGCGCTCGGGGCGGTCGTCTTCTATGCCGCCGGCAAACTGGTGTCGATCCCCGACTTCAAGCGGTTGTGGGCCTTCCGGCGTCGCGAGTTCATGTTGGCGATCATCGCCATGCTCGGCACCGTCATCATCGGCATCCTGCAGGGGGTGCTCTTTGCCATCGCGCTGAGCCTGTTGGAGATGCTGCACCGGCTGGCGCGACCGCATGAAGGCGTGCTGGGTCGGGTGCCGGGGATCGCGGGCATGCACGACGTGGCCGACTATCCCGATGCCCGGACCATCCCCGGGTGCATCTTCTACCGCTACGACGCCCCGCTGTTCTTCGCCAACGTGGGCGATCTGCGCGAACGCGTCGATCGGGTCATCTCGGTGGAGAACGCGGCATACCCCGACGCTCCGGTGCGGTGGTTCATCCTCAATGTCGAGGCCAACGTCGAGGTGGACATCACCGCCGCCGATGCTCTGCGAGAGCTGGCCCAGGAGCTGGCCGACCGCGGGATCGAGCTCGGTCTGGCTCGGGTGAAGTTCGACCTCTATGAGCCGTTGGACCGGGCGGGTGTCATCGACATCATCGGCAAGGACATGCTCTTCGCCACCCTGCCGGTGGCCGAGGAGGCCTACCTGCGCTGGGCGTTGAAGCAGGCCGACAACGCTCAGTCGGAATCCGAGCTCGATGAGGTGGCCGATCTCGTCGACGCCGAACAATCCAGCAGCCTGCTCCCGTGGGACCGCCCCGACGAGGACGACGACACCGAAAGCCACGATGGCGTGGACGACCCCGCCCACGGTCCTGGCGCCCACCGGCCGTCGATCTTCGGTCACCGGCCCGTGCCCGGTGGGGAACCCGCCCGGGACTGAACCTGACGGCGATCGGGACCGGAGCCTGCGGGAGTTCGGTGCGGCATCGGTGGTAATCGAGTTCGCCAGCGACGGGGACCCGCGCAGGCCCCTAGGCAGCCGGCCCGGTCACCCGACGGACCGTCGACCCGCGCCGGGACTTGTCGACCCGCAACTGGGCCGGGATCCGGTCGCGCAAGGCCGGAACGTGACTGACCACCCCGACGGCGCGCCCGCCGTCTTGAAGTTGGTCGAGCACGGCCATGACGTGTTCGAGGCTCTCGCTGTCGAGACTGCCGAAACCCTCGTCGATGAACAGGGTATGTAGGTCGATGCCGCCGCTCTCCTCGCGGACCGCATCGGCCAGGCCGAGGGCGAGCGCCAACGAGGCCATGAATGACTCGCCCCCCGACAAGGTGGCGGTGTCGCGGGTCTGGCCGGTCCACTGGTCCTCGACCACCAGACCCAAGCCGCTTCGCCGCCCACCGGCGGAGAGCCGATCACTGTGCGCCAGCTGGAACCGGCCTTCGCCCAACCGTTGGAGCCGCGCGTTGGCCAGTTCGACGACCCGTTCCAGTCGTCCGGCCAACACGAAGGCGGAGAGCTTCATTCGCAGGGTGTTGTCTGAGCCCAACCCCGCGACCACGTCGGCCAAGGCGGCGGTGGACGCCGCCACCCGGCTGGCTGTCGCGGCGGCATCCGCGCTGACCTGCACCTGGGAGGCCAGCCCCTCGATGTCTCGGGCCGACTGCTCGGCCAGCGCATGGGTGCGGGCTGCCGCTGTGCGCTGACTTCGGGCGGCGACCATCGCTGCCGTGAGGGCGTCGAGGTCGGGCAGGGGCGCCGCCAAGGCGGCAGCGACTTCGGGCTCGGCCAGCGTGGCGCGTGCGGCCGCGGCCGCCGACGCGTCGCGAGCCAAGTCTTGGCGGATCTGAGCCAGCTGTTCGACCGGCACGGTGGCCGCCTCGACCGAGGGGATGTCGGCGAAGCCTTCCGCGCGGCATACCGCGGTGGTTGCCTCGTGCTGCTCGGTATGCCGTGCCCGGGCCGTGGCCGCAGCGGTCTGGGCTTCGGTGGCCTCCCGCAGTGCCGCGACCACCTGCGCGTGGCGCTGTGCCACCTGCACCTCGGCCACTTCGGCAGTCGCGCAAGGACACCCGGCCGTATGCCGCGCGACGAGTTCGCGTCGGACCTGCTCGTCGCGCGAGGCCGCCGCGGTCAACTCTCCGCGCACCGTCTGGGCAGTCGCGGCCGTCGCATGCGCGGATGCCCTGGCCTCGGCGAGGACCTTGCGCCGCTCGTGCAGTTCGGTGAGGCGCGCCTGCACTCGGGGAACCTCGTCGGAGGCTGCCCGGGCGCTGTCCCACTCCCGTCGGACCGCTTCGGCGGCCGCCTGCAACGTGGGGAGGTCACGGACGTCCCCATCGAGCAGCGCCATGGTGGTCTCGGCGTGGGCCCGAACCGCGGCGAGCTCCTTCTCCAGTGTGCGGGCGCGCTCGTCCAGCGGCAGCCATGCCTGCTCAGCGGCATCGACGTCGGCCGCCGTGACGACATCGGCTTGGGTGGCGCGGTGGGGGTGCTCGACGCTCCCGCAGACCGGGCACTGAGCACCTGCCTGCAACCCACTGGCGAGTTCGGCGGCCATCCCGTCGAGGCGACGCTGGCGCAGGTCGAGCAACCGTCCGGCTTGAGCCAAGGCGACCCGGGTCGCGGCCAGCCCCGCCGCCTCAAGCGTGGCGATCCTGCGCGTCGACTCGTCGATGTCCTCCCGGAGGGCGACCAGTTGCTCGGCCCGAGCCAGCGTCGCCGCGGTGCCCACTGCCCGTGCGGCCACGCCCTGCAACTGCTCAGCCTGGGCCTCCAGTGCATGGAGCTGGGCGGCCAGCGTGACATCGGTGGCGTCCAGACTCGCTACCTCGTCAGCGGCCCGGAGCACGTCGGCGGCCAGGGCTGCCCGGCGCTGCGAGCGCGAGCGCTCCTCGACCTCCAACCGGGTCAGCTCGGCCAACGTCGCATCAAACTGCGTGGCGCGTTCGAGAGCGTCCGCTGACGAGTCGCCGATCGCCACCGACAAGGCAGCCACCACGCCCAGGGCTGCGGTGGCGCGAGCCTCTGCATGCGCCAGGATCGTGCGCGTCGCGCGCAACGCCCGCACGTCCCCGGCCACCCGTCCGGCCCGCTCACCTCGCTCGAGCCGGTCCGCTGCCTCGGCGCGCTGGGTGGCATGGCCATCGAAGGCGCTCAACACGGTCTGGGCGGCGGCGCCGCGTCGGGCCGCCTGGACGGCAAGGGTGGCGATCGCGTGGGCCTGCTCAGCGGCGGATGCCTTGTGGTCGGCCTCGTCGCTTGCCGCCAGGGCCGCCAGGGCATGGGTGCGCACAGAGTCCGCCGCACCCGTGACCGCTTCGCCGAGTCGCCCCTGCGAACTGGCCTCTGGCCAGCTCGGCAGTCCCTGCGTGACGTCGGGGGGCACTCGGCCCAAGACGTCATCGACGCGAACCAGGTCGGCGGCCAGGGCAGCGTGAGCATGGACAGCCGCAGCGGCCGTCACCCGACGGCGCTCGGCGAGCCACGCCTCGACTCCCGTGTAGCGACGCACGTCGAAAAGTCGCTCAAGCAAAGCTCGGCGGTCTTCTGCGGTGGCCCTCAGGAAGGCCGCGAAGTCACCTTGCGGGAGCAGCACGACCTTGGCGAACTGGTCTAGACCCATCCCGAGCGCCTGCCCGAGAGTGTCGCCGACGTCGTCAGCGCGGGTCGCAACGGTCGTCCACCCGCAGTCTGGCGACCATTCCTCGAGCCTGACCTGTCCGCGGACCGGCGTGAGACCGGTGCCTCGCTTCTTGGGCCGTTGGTGATCCGGCGATCTGATGACCCGCAACCGCCGCCCGCTCACGGTGAGCTCAAGCTCGACCTCGGGCACGTCGTCCGACGCCGCGTGGTCGCTGCGCAACGCCTCACCCGAGGGCCGCAGACCGGGCACCCGCCCATACAGCGCGAAACAGATCGCGTCGAGCAGGCTGGTCTTGCCGCTGCCCGTGGCACCGTGGATGAGGAAGATGCCGGCGTCGGCAAGATCGTCAAAGTCGACGTCGACACGGTCCGCGAACGGCCCGAACGCCTGGACTGACAAACGGTGCAGCCTCATGCGACCCCCCGGTCACCGTGTCCGCCGAGGTCCGCAGTCCCCTGCGCCACGCCTTCGTCGGACGCGAGGTCCTGTGCGGTGCGGCTGGCCTCAAGTGCCTCCAGAAGCACGGCCCGCTCATCGTCCGTCGCTGCCGCCCCGCCGCGGACGTGAGCGAGGAAGTCTGCGCACACGTCCAGCTCGGGGCGGGCCGACGGGACGCGCGCGGCATACCGGGTCGTGGACCTCAGCCCACCACCGCGCGGGGCGAAGTCCAGGCTCAATAGGTCAGGGAAGCGCCGGGTGAGCTGCTCGTATGCCGCGAGCGGCCGGACCGGGTCCGTGAGGATCGCGCGGCACCAGGCTCCGCGGGCCCAGTCCAGCTCGGGGTCGCGGAGCAAGTCGGCGAGGTCACCCCGCAACACCGCCAGCCGGCGCGGGACTGGCGTCTGGATCGACTCGACGCTCACCCCGTGGGCGGTGATGTCGAGCAGGGCCACGGACTTCACCTGGTCGGCCTCGCCGAACGACATGGCCAACGGTGAGCCGCTGTAGGCCACGTCTTCGCGGACCCACTGCGGACGGTGCAGGTGACCGAGGGCGGCATACGTCATGCCGTCGAAGACGTCCGCGGGAACAACGCTGACCCCGCCGACGGCGATCTCCCGTTCGGACTCGCTCGTCGCTCCACCGGCCACGAAGGCGTGCGCCATGACGATGCAAGGGAGTGCGTGGCCCGCCGCGTCGGCGCGGACGCGGTCCATCGCGGCGCGCACGACTGCGGCGTGGGAGCGCTCCGCCACACCCAGGGTCGGGCCGACCACGGCAGGCTCGAGATAGGGCAGCGGATAGACCGCGACCTCGTCGGCGAGGACCACCGGGGTGGTGATGCCCGCCATGGACGACCGAATGTGCACACCGGCCCTGGCCAAGAGGTCTGCGGCGAACCCCAACCGGATCGCCGAGTCGTGATTGCCACTGGTGAGCACCACCTGTGCGCCAGCGTCGACAAGCCGGGTGAGCGCGTCGGCCAGCACGCTGACCGTCTCAGGGGAGGGCAGCGCCCGGTCGTAGACATCACCCGAGACCAGGACCGCGCCGACCCCCTCGGCCCGCACAAGCTCGACGAGGAAATCGACGAACCGCACCTGGGCGTCAAGGAGCCCCACCTGGTGGAACGAACGTCCCAGGTGCCAGTCGGAGGTGTGGACAACGCGCATGACCGTCAGGTTATGACCGGGCACCGACAGCCTCCGGGAGGTGCCTCGGCGTGCCTCCCGTGGACCGGCCATCGCGCACCGACCGGGCGGACCGGCATACTCTCCGGCCATGGGCCAGGACATCGAATCCGTCACGTACACGCGCGAGCAACGCCAGCGGTTCCGCCAGAAGGTGCAGCTGTGCCTGGATGTCTTTGAGCGGATGTTGGCCTACAGCCACTTTGATTTCGACCGGCCCATGACTGGTATGGAGATCGAGCTCAACCTGGCCGGGGCGGATTTCCGGCCCAAGATGGACAACGCCCTGGTCCTGGAGCGGATTGCTGACCCGGAATACCAGACCGAACTGGCCCGCTACAACATCGAGTTCAACGTCAAACCGCGAGAGCTCGTGGACGACTCGATGATTGCTCTCGAAGCCGACCTCAGGGCCTCGCTCAACCGAGCTGACCGCACCTGCACCGAGCTCGGTAACCGGATCGTCATGATCGGCATCCTGCCGACGGTGACCGCGGAGGACTTCGCCGGCGACTGGATGAGCAACAACGCGCGATATCACGCGCTGAACGACGCCATGCTCGCCGCCCGCGGTGAGGACGTCCACCTGGACATCGAAGGGCCAACCGGCGAGCGGCTGGAACGCTACTTCGACTCGCTCGCCCCCGAAGCCGCGTGCACGTCGATGCAACTGCACCTGCAGGTCGCGCCGCTCTCCTTCGCCGACCACTGGAACGCCGCGCAAGTGCTCGCCGGGCCGCAACTGGCCGTGGGTGCCAACTCGCCGTTCTTCCTCGGCCACCGTCTGTGGGCCGAGTCACGCATCGCGGTGTTCAGCCAGGCGGCCGACACCCGATCGCCCGAACTGCTCAACCAGGGCGTGCGACCTCGGGTCTGGTTCGGCGAGCGCTGGATCACCTCGATCTTCGACCTCTTCGAGGAGAACGTCCGCTACTTCCCGGCGCTGCTGCCGGAGACGACCGACGAGGACCCCGCGGCCCTGCTCGAAGCCGGCGGCGTCCCCGCGCTCGCCGAGATGCGGTTGCATAACGGGACTGTCTACCGCTGGAACCGCCCGATCTACGACATTGTCCAGGGGCGACCGCATGTTCGGGTCGAAAACCGGGTCCTGCCGGCCGGTCCGACGATCATCGACACCTTGGCGAATGCGGCGTTCTACTACGGAGCCTTGCGGATGCTCGCGCAGGAGGACCGGCCCCTGTGGTCGCGGATGAGCTTCGCTGCAGCCGAGGACAACTTCGTGGCTGGAGCGCGCGAAGGTCTGGACGCCAAGCTCTACTGGCCCGGCCGCGGCGACCTGCCCGCCACCGAACTCATCCTGCGTCACCTGCTCCCGCTGGCCGACGAGGGCCTGCGCGAGTGGGGCGTGTCGGCGGCTGCTCGTGATCGCTACCTGTCGGTCGTCGAGGGCCGGTGCCTCACTGGCGTCAACGGCGCCACCTGGCAGACGGCGACGGTCGCCCGGCTGGAGGAGCGCGGCATACCTCGTCACGAGGCACTTCAACAGATGTTGGCGACCTACTCTGAGCACATGCACACCAACGAGCCGGTTCACACCTGGGCGCTGTCATGAACGCGAGGACGAGCCTGGCCTTCCGGCTGCTCAACGTCTTCGCGATCGACGGCGACCCGTTTTCGGGTAACCCGCTTGCCGTCGTTGAGGACGCATCCGGCTTGGACGAGGCCCGGATGCAGGCCATCGCTCGTCAGTTCAACCTGTCCGAATCCACCTTCGTCACACGCTGCCCGGGCACGGGCACGGCGGACGCCGACGTGCGGATCTTCACCCCGGGTTTCGAGATGCCGTTCGCCGGGCACCCGACCTTGGGCACGGCATACGTCATCGGCGAACGCCTGGGACGTGAGGAGGTGACACTGCGGGTCCCGGCAGGGGACATCCCCGTCCGCCGCTCCGCTGACGACCCCGCCCGGTGGGTCCTCACGGCCAACCGCGCGACGGTCACCGCCGGATCGGTAGAGCGAGCCGATCTGGCCACCATCGTCGGTGTCGCAACGGCCGACGTCGTCGATGAGGGGTGGTGGGTCGATTCCGGCGTGGATCAGTTCCTCATCGAGTTGACGTCAGTCGATGCGGTGCGGGCTGCTGCGGCCGACCCCGTCGCGGCGGACCGCTTCGCTCGTTCACCGCGTGGCGAGAGCATGGCGCTGGTCTGGGCGTGGACCGGCCCGGACAGCATCGAGGCGCGGTTCTTCTACGGTCAGGACGGCGCAATGCTCGAAGACCCGGCAACGGGGTCGGCCTCGGCAAACCTCGGGAGTCTGTTGGCGTCGCGGGGTTTCCGCGGGTCTCTGACCGTCATTCAAGGCGCCGCTGTGGCGCGCCCATCCCGACTTCACGTCGAGGTGACCGACGCGGGGCGGGTCCGCGTGGGGGGTCTGGTCCGCGACGTCGGTCGCGGCACGCTGGAGGTCTGAGTGCCCCGCTACGTCGGGTTCCTGCGCGCGGTCAATGTCGGACGGCGCCAGGCCCCGATGGCTCGCGTGCGGGCGGCGCTGGAGGCAGGCGGTTTCAGCGAGGTGCAGACCTACATCCAGACGGGCAACGTCCTGGTCACGTCGGCGGCCCGCTCATCCCAACGGGTCGCCCACCAGATCGAGCAGGTGCTCACGGCTGAGTTCGGCTTCGAGGTCCCCACGATCGTCCGTATGCCGTCCGACCTGCTCGCGCTCGTGGCTGCCGTCGACGCCTTGCCCAACCCGTTTCCGGACGGTCGCACGTATGCCGCGTTCCTCGCCTCCGAGCCCGACGCGGAGGGGCGTGCGCTGCTGGACGCTTGGGATGCGCCGGGGGAGTGGGCTCGGGTCGTCGGCCGCCACGTCGTGATGCGGTTGGGCGTCCCCGCCCACGCGTCGACGCTGACCAACGCGAAGATCGAGCGCCACTGCGGCAGAGCAACGACCCGCGACCTCACCGTGGTGCGCGCGCTGGCTGATCGGTGGGGCGGCTGAGGCCCCGGCGCACCACGTCGAAGCACACGACGGCGGCCGCTGCGGACACGTTGAGCGACTCCACGGCCCCGGCCATCGGGATGGACACCCACGTGTCGACCAGGCCGCTCACCTCGGCTCCCAGCCCGGCCGTCTCACCCCCCAGGACGTATGCCGTGTCCGCACCGAGGTCGGCCCCGAACAGGTCCGTGGGTCCGTCAGCGTCCAACCCGGCGATCCGGTAGCCCGCCTCGCGCAGGGCCTGGACGGCCTCCAGCGCCGTGGCGACTTTGAGGATGGGGGCCTTGAACGCGACCCCGGCCGAGGCCTTGACCACCAAGGGGTCGATCGATGCGACGCCCCGTCGCGGCACGACGATCCCGGAGAATCCGGCCGCTGTGGCGGTGCGCAGGATCATGCCGACGTTGGCGGGGGTCGTGATGCCGTCCAGCACCAGGACAGGTCCGTGCAGACCCTCGGAAACGGCCAACGCCAACGGACGCATTCGTGGGGCAACGACGTCCGCGCAGACGCCCTGGTCCTGCTTGCCGTTCCCGGCGATCTTCTTGACCCGTTCCGCGTCCACGACCTGGATCGGGACCCCTCGGGCCCGGGCGGCGGCGCGGATCTCCCCGACGTGGGGGCCCCGGGCGGTGTCGGCGACCAGCACCTTGTCGACGGCCAGGTGCTGGTCGCTCAACGCCTCGAGGACGGGATTGCGTCCATAGATCGTGACGAACCGGTCCTTGGGTGAGATGGGCGCGGTGGGGGAGGTGTCCCAGGTTCTGGTCACGTCCACATCCAACACGGTTTCCGGCGGACGCGGAGGGGGCTAGCGTCCGATGTAAGCGTTTACGTATGCTGTGCCTCTCGGGCGATGCGTCCGCCCCGTTGTGTCCGTTCTGATCCGAGTGTGAGAGAAGCAATGGTCGATTGCGTCCAGAGCCGCCAGTGTTGGCGGGGGGTGTCTCACCGATGACCTCATCTGCTCCCGGCACGGTCACGAGCGCCTGCGCCTCGGTCTTGGCCGACGTATCTCCCGGCCGCCGCGAGTTGTTCGAGCTGCGGTTGCACCGCTGGTGGGACGACCTTCTTGATGCTCTGACGTCTCTCTACGGTGACATCGCCCAGGATGTCGCGGCCCGGCTGGTCGTCTTGGCGGCGGCGGCATACCGGGATCGCGATCCGGAGCTGCACCGACTGGACGAGCGGCGCATCCTTGAGCCCGACTGGCTGCAGAGCCCTGGGATGTTCGGTTACGCGACGTATGCCGATCGGTTTGCGGGGTCGTTGGAGGCCGTCGGGGGGCGCATCGACTATCTCGAGGAGCTTGGGGTCACCTTCCTACACCTCATGCCGTTGCTGCGTCCCCGTGAGGGAGACAACGACGGCGGGTATGCCGTGGCCTCCTACCGCGAGGTTCGTCCCGACCTGGGGTCGATCGAGGACCTCAAGGCGCTCTCGAAACTGTTGCGAGACAGGGGGATCAGTCTCGTTCTCGACCTCGTGCTCAACCACGTCGCCAAGGAACACGATTGGGCCGAGCGCGCGCGGGCAGGAGATCGGCACTACCGCGACTACTTCTACGTCTATCCCGACCGGACCGAGCCGGACCGCTTTGAGGCGACCCTTCCGGAAGTCTTCCCTGACTTCGCGCCCGGCAACTTCACCTGGGACGAGGCTCTCGGCGGGTGGGTGTGGACCACGTTCAACGCATGGCAGTGGGACGTCAACTGGGCCAATCCCGATGTGTTCTGTGAGTACGCAGACATCATCTTCTTCCTGGCCAATGCTGGCGTCGAAGTGGTTCGACTCGATGCCATCGCCTTCACCTGGAAGCGTCTCGGCACGACCTGTCAGAACCAGCCCGAGGTGCACGCGCTCACGCAAGCGTTGCGCGCGATCGCCAAGATCGCTTGTCCCGCAGTCGCTTTCAAGGCCGAGGCGATCGTCGGACCGCGCGACCTCGTGCAGTATCTCGGCCAGGGCGAGCACCACGGCAAGGTGAGCGATCTGGCCTACCACAACTCCCTCATGGTGCAGGCGTGGTCGATGCTCGCCACCCACGACGTGCGCTTGACGGCGCATGCCCTGGCGGCGCTCCCACCCGTCCCGTCGACCGCGACCTGGATTGCCTATCTGCGTTGCCACGATGACATTGGTTGGGCGATCGACGACGGCGACGCCGCGGCGGTCGGCCTCAACGGGTTCGCCCACCGAGCCTTCTTGTCCGACTGGTTCACCGGCGCCTTCCCGGGTTCGACGGCGAGGGGTTTGACCTTCCAGGCGAATGGGTCAACCGGCGATCGTCGGATCAGCGGAACTGCTGCAGCGTTGACGGGGTTGGACGCCGCCCGGGCCGCAGCAGATGAGGCGGGCATCGATCGTGCCATCGCCCGCGTGCTGCTGGGCCACGCCCTCATCGCTGGCTTCGGCGGTCTGCCGGTGATCTGGAGCGGTGACGAGCTCGGCATGGCCAACGACCCGCGCTGGGCGGCGGAGCCGGGGCATGAGGACGACAACCGGTGGGTGCATCGGCCGCGGATGGACTGGGAGTTGGCGGCGCGACGGCATACGCCAGGCACGCCGGAACACCTCGTGTTCCAAGGGATTTCGCACATTGCGCGCACGCGGGCGCGGCTTCCGCATCTGCATGCGTCGGTGCCGTCGACGGTGCTGGGGGTGTGGGACCCGGGTGTCCTTCTCCTGGCCCGCAGGCACCCGGTGGGGACCATGCTCGCGGCATACAACGTCACCGACTCGTGGCGCCCGGTGCCCGGGTGGGTGCTGCGCCAGGAAGGTCTCGCTGGCGCCATTGAGGCGCTCAGCGGCAGGCGCGTGCGGATCGAGAGCGACGACAACGCGTGGCTGCCGCCGTATGCCGTGTGGTGGCTGGTCGACCACATCCCGCCGCACGCATAGGGTCGGAGTGTGCAGCAGAGCGTCTCGTTCAAGGTCTACTACGAGGACACCGACAGTCTCGGGGTCGTCTACTACGCCAACTACTTCAAGTTCATGGAGCGCGGGCGCTCGGAGTTCTTGACCCACCAGGGCCGGTCGGTCGCCGACTGGAACGCCGACGGCTTTCTTCTGGTCGTCCACTCGGTGCAGGCGACCTTCAAGAAGCCGGCGGTGCTCGGTGACGTCGTCGACATCGTCACGACGTTCACCGTGCCCTCGGTCTATCGGGGGCGCTTCGCCCAGCGGGTCGAGCGGGCGGGGGAGTTGCTCGTCGATGGCATCGTCGATGTCGTCTGCCTCGACGCCAACCAGAACCTCATCGAGTTCCCACCGCAGTTGCGCGCGCTGGCGGACTGACGCAGAGTCCCCCGCCCGTCACCGGGAGCGGCGGCGGATGAGGAGGCGTTCCAGGCCGAGGAACCCCGCCGCCATCGCCAACCCGAGGACGAGGATGCCGACGATGTTCACCAGCGCGGCGGCATACCCGAGGACGGCGACGTCGACGAACGGGTAGGGGTAGGCGCGCACGAACGCCCCGTGCAGGAGCATGACCGCGACCCATGCGAGCGGGATGACCAGGGCCCCGAGGACGGTCCGCCACGACACCCACCCGCGGGGTCCGACGAGCAGCCACACCAGCACGGTGAGGATCGGAGTCACTTGGTGCAGAAGGGTGTTGGAGACGTTCTCCCACCCCCGCTGGACTGAGATGGGAGCCAGCACCACGGCATACACCAGGCCGGTGATGGTGATGAGCAGGACCGAGTCGAGCCGGGCCGCGCGCAAGGCGGCGGTTGCCCGCGGGCGGCCCCACGCGAGGATCGAGGTGACCACCGCGACGACAATGTTCGACCAGATGGTGAAGTAGGAGAACCAGTCGGCCAGGCGCGAGCCCAGACCCGCGGCGTGGTCGGAGCCGTAGCGCGTGGGGATCGTCACGGTGCTCGGGTAGAGCGCGGTCACGGTGAGAGTGAGTGACACCGCCAGCCCGAGCCAGGCGACCACGGCGTTGACGGCAAACCAGCGGCGCGCGCTGGGCGAGAGGGTGGTGTCCACGAGGGGCGAGTATGCCGCCTCGCCGCACCTTTTCCGCGCGACTTGGCTCAGCGCGCCGGTCCGGTGAGGCGGGCGATCCCGTGACGGTCGGCCATCCGCCAGACGACGGCGGTCGCGATGGCCAACCCGACCGCCGAGACGGCGGCCTGGATCGGCGTGGATGTCGAGCCGGTGTCGATGAACGCCGAGCTGAGCTGCCCGAGGGCGATGGCCAGGCCGATCCCGAGCAGGTTGTTGACCGAATGCAGGACGATCGCGGCTTCCAGGCCACCGGTGCGCCAGGTCATGAGGGTCATGGCGACGGCGAACACCATGAGGTCGAGCAGCAGCCAGGGGTCGAGCGATCCGTGGGCGAGGCCGAAGAGGACGGCTGAGACGACGGCGCTGACGGCCAGCGAGATGCCGGGGTGGCGGATCCAGACGCCGATGTTCTGCATGATCCAGCCGCGGAAGAGCACCTCCTCGCCGGCGGACTGCAGCGGTGTGGTGAGGAGCATGAGGATGAGGAGGACGGGCCAGTGCGACGGCGGTGAGAGCGTCAGCTCGGCCTCGGGGCCGGTCGTCGCGCCCGGGCCCAGCGGCAGGAACGTCGTCAGCCCGAGGTAGGCGAGCCACAGCGGGGTGAGGACCACGACGCAACGGCCGAGCCACCGCCAGCGGATCCGGCCGAGGACCGACACGAGGTATCCGGGTCGCACCCGATGGACGGCCCACGACCCGAGCAGTGCTGCTGGGATGGCGGAGGCGAGCATGAGGTTGGTCGCGGCGAACGTGATCGGATCGCCCATGTCGAGGGCGAAGGGATCAGCCGCGCGCGAGGTGCCGGAGGCCATTCCGGCGACGACGACGGCCACGCTGATCGCGGCGATCGCGCCTATCCACAGGCCTATGGTGAGGGCGCCGGAGACGATGGGTTTCCACCATCGGGACCGCGGTCCGCGCAGCACCTGGTGGTATGCCGCGGGCTCGCCTGGGAGTGCGGGCAGAGTGTGCGGGGGCGGGGGTGCCCAGGCCTGGGGCGGGGGCGGCCAGGCCTGGGGCGGGGGAGCGGGTAGGGGAGTGGGCGGCATACCGGATGGTGGCGGCCATGAGTGAGGGTCGGGGCCGAGGGGCGGTGGAGTGCTCATGGGCGAGATCCTTTGCGGCGCAACCAGACCATGACCTCGTGGTGGTCGGTCTGGGGGAACATGTCGAACAGCCGGGCCTGGCGGGGGAGGAGCGAGGGCATGCGGGCGATGTCGCGGGCAAGGGTGGTGACGTTGCAGCTGGAGTAGACGACGTCGCGGACCGTGGTTGTTTCCAGCCAGTCGGTGAGTTCCTCATCCAGGCCGCGCCGTGGCGGGTTGACGACGACCAGGTCCGGGGCTGGGTGGGCCAGGGCATATGCCGTGGCGTCACCTGCGGCGAACTCGACCGCCCCGAGGTCGGGGCGGGTTGCGTGCAGGTCCGCGGCACTGCGGCGAGCGGCGGTGATGGCGTCGGGGGAGAGCTCGATGCCGGTGACGTGTCGGCCGGGTGCGACAGTGTGGAGCGCGAATCCGCCGACGCCGCAGTAGAGGTCCAGCACCGAGGTCGGCTGGGCGGCGTCGATCCAGGCCTGGGCCTGGCGATAGAGACCCGCGGCCACGGCCGTGTTGGTCTGGAAGAAGCTTCGTGGGCCGAGGTGCAGGACGATGTCGGCGACCGGCATACGAAGCTCGGTTTGTTCGGTGAGTGGGATCTCGGTCTCGCCCTCCAGGACGGCCTTGTGCTCGGGGTGGATGTTGACGGTGACGACGTCCAGGTGGGGGAGCGCCGCGTGCAGGGCGGGAAGCGCGGCGCGGACCTGGGGGAGTTGGGCGGTCGAGCGCAGGACGATGCGCGCCATGAGGGCGCCGGTTGGGGATGCCGTGACGAGAAGGAACTTGAGCTCGCCCTGTCGGCGGGGGACGCCGTAGGGGGTGAGCCGGGCGGCCCGGACGAAGTCGGCCAGGTGCGGGATGGCGTCGTGCAGATGTGGTTCGTAGAGCCCGCAGTCACGCAGGTCGACCCCGCGTCCGCAGGGGTCGAGGATGCCGAGGGTCGGGTGGGCTGCCGTGCCGCCGACGACGAGCTTGGCCTTGTTTCGGAAGCCCGACTCGGCGCTGGCGAATGGTTCGAGCCAATCTAGTTGTGGCGCTAGAGAACTTAGTGCCGCACGGCACCTCGCGTCTTTGGTCGCGAGTTGCTCGGCGTATGCCGTCCCCATGAGCGTGCACGAGCGGCATACCCCTGCGTCGTAGTAGTCGCACTGCACCCCGTCAGGCTAGCCGCGCTTGCCAACCCCGCCGAGATTGACCTTGCGCGCGCCTGGCTCGGCGTGTCCTGCACCCAACGTCAATCTCGGGGCAGAGGATGTGTCGGGCCCAGTGCTAGCATTGCTATCAGGAGGTGCCCTCATGGCGACGCTGACGATCCGGCAGGTGGATGAGCGGACCCACGCACTCTTGCGCGGACGGGCGGCACGCCACGGGCGGTCGGTTGAGGCCGAGGTTCGGGCGATCCTCGACTCAGCCGTCAACAGGCCGTCGGTCAACCTCCTGGCTGCGTTGCGGGAGGTTGCGGATGAGGTCGGCGGAGTGGATCTGTCGATCCCGCAACGGACCGATGCCCCGCGCGGGGTCGACCTGACGTGATCGTCGCCGATACCAACGTCGTGTGCGAGGTGATGAGGGCTGACCCGGACCCACACGTCCTGAGGTGGATGGAGTCCATCGCGCCCGGCGGCATCGGCATCACGGCTGTGACGGTCGAGGAGATCGAGCGGGGGATCGGCAGGTTGGCCCCCGGCCGGCGACGTCGCGACCTGGATCGTCGCTGGCGTGCCGTCATCAACGGCTACGGCGAGGACGTGCTCGCCTACGGCGCCGCCGAAGCTGTGCAGACAGCGGACGTGCTCGTGGGGCGCGAGAGAGCCGGTCGTCCCATGCATCTTGCTGACGCGATGATTGCCGGGATCTGCCTGGTCGGCAGTCACACGCTGGCAACTCGGAACACGAGCGACTTCGACGGCATACCGGATCTGGTCGTCCACAACCCGTTCGTTGCGCGTCCGAAGGGCTGACCCGCCCCGACGGCTGCGAGCCCGCCGAGATTGACGTTGCGGCCACCTACGTCGGCGTGTCCTGCACCCAAGGTCAATCTCGGCGGTGGGGTGGCGGTTCAGATTCGGGGAAGCGACATAATGTCGATTATCGGCGTTCCAGAATCGTGGGAGCCGCTCACGCGAAGTGAAACCGCGCCTGATGGATCCTCAGCCCCCTAGATGAGACCGAGCTTCAGCAGTAGCGCCCGATCCAGGTCGATGAGTTCATCCGGGTCGAGCACGCCGCAGAAGGCGCCGAGCCGGGTGGGGTCCACGGTGTAGATCTGATCCGTGAGGATCCGGGTCGCTTGCCCGGCAATGTGCACCAGCGGTCGGTAGACCGCAGGCCCGGCACTCGTGGATGTCAGGGCCACTGTCACGGTGCTCGTTGCGAATCGGTCGGACTGGATAATCACGGCCATGCGCTTCCCTGCTTGTTCGTGACCGCGAGGGCTGCGCATTGCGCGGATCTCATAGATCCCCCCGCGGACGATCACTCGGCAGTGCCCATGTAGCGCTGGATCGCCAGGATCTCGGCCTGATCGTCGGGGTCATCGGCCAGTCGCTCGGCGTCCGCGCGCGCCTGCTCGATGAGGTCTTCCTTGTAGGTGCGCAGCAACGCATAGCGCACCGCGTCGGTGCGGCTTCCATGCTTCTCGGCCAGTGAGCGAATCGCAGTCTCCATTGCCTCGTCGGTTCGGACGTTGAGTGTGCTCACCGCGCCATTGTAACACTATCCGTAATACGCCGCCGGCATTGCGGCGCAGTTGGCTGCGCTACCCGGCAAGATGCCCTGATGCGGAAACTCACCTATGGCATGAACGTCAGCCTGGACGGCTACATCGCCGGCCTGGGCGGCGACATCGGATGGAGCGTTCCGAGCGACGAACTCTTCCAGTGGTGGTCCGACCGGGTTGCCGCGACGGACCTCGCGCTTTACGGGCGCAAACTGTGGGAGACGATGAGCGACTACTGGCCGATGGCGCAGCAGCAGCCTGGCGTCACGCCGGCCGACATCGAGTTCGCTCAACGCTGGATGGAGATGCGGAAGGTCGTGTTCTCCTCAACCGTCACGCAGGTCGACTGGAACACCAGCGTGTTCACCGGCGACCCCGTCCCCGAGATCGCCCGGCTCAAGGCCGAGGACGGCGGGCCCATGGACATCGGCGGGGCAACCCTCGCTGCGGCGGCCATGCGGGCCGGGCTGATCGACGAGTACGTCCTCGCCACCGCCCCCGTGCTGGTGGGAGGCGGCATACCCTTCTTCACGGTCTTGGACAACTGGGTCAACCTGCGCCTCGTCGAGACTCGCATCTTCCCCGGTGGCGTGGTGCTCACCAGGTATGCCGTCGCCCGCTGAAGCTTGGTGCCCTACCTAGAAGGCCTTCGCTGGCGTCCTCAGCGTGCAGCACACGCATGAGATCCGGATCCAGGGTGACGAGGTCCAGAAGACCTTCGTCAGCTGGGACGAGGACGAACCCGAGCGCGAGTGGACAGCGCTGCAACACCTGGCGGCATACGCTCCGGATCTGGCCCCGCGTCCGGTAAGCACGGGGACGACAAACGGGCAGCCGACGATCGTCATGTCGCGCCTGCCCGGCGGCCCGTTGACCGGAGAGCTCACCCCCGCACAACAGTCTGGCTTCGTTGTCGCACTTCGCCGCCTCTTCGCCGCTCCCATGCCGGACGGGCTTGGCGTGCGGGCCAACGATCCGCTGCGTTTCCAACCCCAGTTACTCCCCCGGCTCCGCGAGCCACCCCGCTTGGCCCTGTGTCAGGACCCTGCTCTGGTCGCGAGATCGATCGAGGCCGCGATGCGGTGGCTCAAGGCCAACCCGCCCGATAAGCACTGGATCGTCGACCCCGTGCTCGCCCTCGGGGACGGGAACCTGGACAACGTCGTCTGGGACGGCACGACCGCGCGGCTGGTTGATTGGGAGGAGTTCGGCGTGTCCGATCTGGCCTATGAGGTCGCCGGTGTCGTGGAGCACGCCTCGTCACGGCTGGAGCGGCGACTCGACATCGCGGGTCTGCTCACGGCGCTCAGCCTGAGCACCGACCAACAGGAACGTCTAGCCCGACATCGACGGATGTTCGCGTGCTTCTGGCTCGCGATGTTGCTCCCAGGCAACGGGAGCTGGCGACGTAACCCACCCGGATCGACCGAGGACCAGGCGCGGCACGTCCTCCAACTCCTAGCCCGGGATCAGCGGCCTTACTCGTAGTGATACCGACACGCGGCAATCCGGACCTCGTCATCGAGGATCTTGTAGATGAGCCGGTGCTCATCCGTGATCCGGCGCGACCAGTAGCCGTGGAACCCATGCTTGAGCGGCTCGGGCTTGCCCAGCCCCTCGTTGCCATTGCGAGCGACGTCCTGGATCAGCACGTTGATCCGACGTTGCACCTTGCGGTCCTGCCGCCGCCACCAGAGGTAGTCCTCACACGCCGACTCGTCGAACACCAGCTTCATTCGGACAGCGCGCGCGCCTGACCGCCGCCAGCCTCAAGCCGCTCGATCGACGCCAGCAGCCGCCGCGCGTTGGCCGGGTTCCGTACAGGCCAATCGCCCACGTATGCCGTCGCGGTGCGGGACACTGGGGATCTTGCTCCTGCCCAGCGTCCTCCCCCGCCGAGCACCCGGAAGGCCCTCATGGACGACACCCACCGCTCCGCCGTCCTCAACACCTACCGCTACCTGCGCCTGGCCATGATCGCCGTCGTTGTCATGCTGTTCGTGGCCGTCGGAGCTCAACGGGCCGCCGCAACCTGCTGGCAGACCTCGATCAGCGCCTACTACTTCACGGCCGCCCACAGCGTCTTCGTCGCTGCCCTGTGCGCGATCGGCGCCTGCCTCATCGTCTACAAGGGCAACACCGACACCGAGGACGTCGTCCTCAACTTCTCCGGCTTCCTCTCCTTCGTCGTCGCATTCGTCCCGACCCAACGCGAGGCCCTCTGCGGCGCAGGTCTGCCCGCGGCATACGAGGTCGGCCCGGGGGTCCGCAACAACGTCCTCGCGCTCATCGTCGCCGGCGTTCTTGCCGAAGTCGCCCGCGTGGTCATCAACCGCAACGTCGACCGAATCCCCTACAGCGGCTGGGCAACACGCGCCACCGTCATCGGCTGGCTCGTCATCGGGGTGGGGATCATCGGGTATGCCGCATTCCCGGCCGGCTTCGAGGCCAAGGGCCACACGATCGCCGCCGTCACGATGTTCGTCGGAATCATCGGGGTCGTCGTCCTCAATGCCCTGTCGGCCCAGAGCGTGTCGCAGCGCACCAGCTACGTCGGGATCTACAAGGCCATTGCCGGCGTCATGGCCGTCCTGCTCGTCGCGATCATCGCCATCCGACTGTCGCTGCCGGCCTGGGACCACATCGTCATCTGGGTCGAAGGCGTCCTCATCGGGGCGTTCGCGGCCTTCTGGCTGGTCCAGACCAAGGAGCTGTGGGACGTCGTCGACCGGCGCGAGCTCGCACCCGAAAGCACCGACCGCACCGGCCGCTGACTCATCCCGCGAGCGCCCGCATCACGCGCAGCGGCGCCCCCCGTCGATCCCCCAGGTGCCGTCCGCGTACTTGGTCACGTCGAGTTCCCACCGCTGCGCGACGTGGACCATCCGTTGCCCCCGCTCGAAGAGCGAGGGAGTCTGGCGCACCCACTCTTCGGTGGGCAGCGTCGACGGAGGGTCTGCTGTCACATACTCCGCGAGCGCCAACTCCGGGGTTGCCGCACCTTTCTCCCCCGGCCGGGTGACGAAGAACCCCTCGCTCACTGCTCCCCCGGACACCTGACAGGCCCCCGTGACGTCCGCGGACGAGCGCGCAGGGGCCTGCGCGCAGCCACCGATCAGCGCTGCGGCCACCACGGTCAATGCCGCCCACGAGCCGGTATGCCGGGTGCTCACCGTTTCAGGGTAGCCCGCCCTGGCAGGATGACGGGGTGATCGAACCGGCGACCTCGAGCGGCCCTGACGCGAGCGCCGACGCCAGGCCCGGCGCGGACGGGGCGACGTGGGGCGAGCGGGCGGCATACGCCGCGAGCTCGGTGGCCACCCTCTTCGGGCGACGCATGCTCTCGATCCCGGGGACGTTCCTGCCGACGGTCCAGGCACCCGGGCCGCGCCGCTGGCGAGGCCCCTGGCACTACTGGTGGCTCGCCCACTTCCTCGACTGCCTCGTCGACCAGGCGCTGCGCGAGCATGCCGCCGGCCAGCTCACGGCAGCCCATCGCACCGCGCAGACCGCCCACCGGTTGCTGCGGACGATCCGGCTGCGCAACGTCGCTATCTTCACCAACCACTACTACGACGACATGGCCTGGCTGCTGCTGGCCGCCCATCGCCTCGACCGCCTCACCGCGACCCTCTCCCCCACCGCCTCCCTCGCGCTCACCCATAGCGCCGGCCGGGCCCTGCGCGCCGCAGTCACCCGCGGCCACACCGACGACCTCGGCGGGGGGCTCTATTGGAACGACCACCACGACTTCAAGAACGTCGCGGCCACCGGGCCTGCGGCGCTGTTCTTCGCCCGCATCGGGGATCGCGCCCGAGCGCGCGCCTTGCTCGGCTGGCTCCACGACCATCTGCGTGACCCCGCCTCCGGGCTGTTCGTCGACGGGCTGCGGATCGACCACGACGGCAGCACGACCCTGGTTCCGGACGTGTTCACCTACAACCAAGGCACCGTCCTGGGCGCGCTGGTCACCCTCGGCGACCCCGACAGCCTGACCCGCGCCGAGACCCTCATCGACGCCATCGCCCGCCAGTTGACCACCGATCCGGGCCATCGCATCCTGCGGACCCATGGCGACGGCGACGGTGGCCTGTTCACCGGGATCCTCGTCCGCTACCTCGCGCTCGCGGCCCGCACCCCGGACCTCTCCCCCACCGCACGCGCCCACGCCCAAGCCCTGGTCGAAGGAACCGCGGACGCCTTCTGGTCAGGTCGCCAAGTGCGCTCCTTCCCAAGGCGATTCGGTATGCCGTCCGCCCCCATCACGGTCTTCTCCCCCGACCTGGCGGTGCCGGCCGAACTGAGCCAGCCGGACGGCATACCCGTCGAGTTGTCGACCCAATTGCAAGCCTGGATGACCCTCGAAGCGGCTGCTTCGCTGCCACCTGGCTGAGGGCTACCCTGGAGGGGTGGACCTCACGCAACTGCAGCACGACGCGGACGCTATCGTCACCAGCCGCACCTTGGGCTACGACCAGAAGGTGCGCCGCCTGGCCGGCCTCGCGGTCGAAGCGCTCCCCTACCCCGCCCTGTCGGCGGCCACCCGGGAGGCGCTGGACAAGCGGGTCATCTGCGACATGTTCGAAGGCCACCGGCCCTATGCCCCGCGCTACGTCCTGCCCGACTACGCGAAGGCCCTGCGCCAGGGCAGCCGCCACCTTGAGCTCGACCCTCCCGTTGACCTCGACGACGCCCTGTCGTTCCTGACGATCCTTTACGGCCACGTCCCCTCGGTGACGACCTACCCGGTCTACCTCGGCGACCTCGACGCGCTCCTGGAGCCGTTCGTCCCGGCCGACCTGCCCGACGCCGAGCTCGACCGGAAGCTGCGGCGGTTCTGGATCCAGCTCGACCGGCTGCTGCCCGACGCGTTCGTCCACACCAACCTCGGCCCCGGTGATGGTCGGGTGGTCCGCTCGATCCTGCGCGTGGAGCGCTCGCTGCGCCAGGTGGTCCCCAACATCACCCTCAAGGTCGACCCCGCGGTCACCCCCGACAGCCTCATCGAAGACGCCGTCCAGACCGTGTTCGTCACCGGCAAACCGCACTTCGTCAACCACCCGATGATGGTCGGCGACCACGGCGAGGGGTATGCCGCGGTCAGCTGCTACAACTCGCTCAAGATCGGTGGCGGCTCGCACACCCTCGTGCGACTCAACCTCAAAGAGGCCGCGGTCCGCCAGGACGGCGGGCTGGCCGAGTTCCTCGCCGACGGACTGCCGATGTGGGTGGAGCTGACCGCCGAGCTCATCGAGGCCCGGATCCGCTCACTCGTCGAGCACCAGCAGTTCTTCGAGACGCACTGGTTGGCCCAGGAGGGTCTGGTCGACCTTGAGCGGTTCTCCGCGATGTTCGGGGTGTTCGGCATGGCCGAGTGCGTCGCCGAGTTGCTGGCTCACGACGGCATCCACGGCGTGCGCTACGGCCATGACGCGGTCGCCAACGACGCGGCATACCGGATCGTCGAGCGGGTGGCGGAGCTGGTAGCCGCGCGTCCCCTGCCCTACTGCGCGGGGGGCGGCGGGGCGGCCTACCTGCACTCGCAGAGCGGCATCGACCTGGACGTCGACGTCACCGCCGGCACGCGCATCCCGGTGGGCGACGAGCCGGGGATGCGCGAGCACATCACGGTGTGCGCGCCGCACCACAAGCACTTCGCCTCCGGGGTGAGCGACATCTTCCACGTCGACCAGACCGCGGTCGGCAACCCCCGCGCCATGGTCGACATCATCCGGGGCGCCTTCACCGTCGGGATGCGCGACTTCACCTTCAACCTTGACGACAACGAGTTCATCCGGATCACCGGCTACCTCGTGCGCAAGAGCGACCTCGTCGGCATCGACGAGCACGGGGCCCGGCACGGCAGTGACTACCTCGCGGCGGGTGCGGAGGCCAACTTCCACCTCACCGAGCGTGCGGTCAAGCGGATCCGGGCCCATGAGCTGGATCCGCGCCCACGCGGCTGAGGGCACGTGACGCTGCCTCTCAGCCCGGTCCGGTCCACCCATGATCCAGTCCCGGGTGTCGGACCGAACGGGTTGGTCGCTGGCACGGTCGAGTTCTCGGCTGTTGACGGGCCCGGGAACCGATTCGTCGTGTTCCTGCAGGGCTGCACCTTCGACTGTCTGGTCTGCCACAACCCGTCGACGATCAACCCATGCATCGACTGCGGCGACTGCGTGGCTGGCTGTCCGAGCGGAGCCCTGGGTTTCGACCCCGCCGGGAAGGTCACCTGGGACGCTCACCTGTGCGCGCAGGCCGAACAGTGCATCCAGGTATGCCGTTACGCCTCCTCCCCCAAGGCCCGTCACCTCGCCGTGGCGGACCTGCTCGCGGCGCTGCGTCCAGCCGCGCCGTTCCTCTCGGGCGTGACCGTGTCCGGTGGCGAGGCGACGATGCAGGCGCCGTTCGTCCGTGCCTTGTTCGACGGCATACGGGCCGATCGTGACCCAGCGGTCGCGCGGCTGACCTGCTTCGTCGACAGCAACGGTGACGCTCCGCGCTCGACGTGGGACCTGCTCGACCCGGTCATGGACGCTGCGATGGTCGACCTCAAGTGCCTCGACCCGGCCATCCACGAGCGGCTGACCGGGCGGCGCAACGACCGGGTTCTCGCGTCCATAGAACTGCTCGCGGCTCGCCGCAAACTCCATGAGGTGCGGCTGCTCATCGTGCCCGGACACAACGACGCTGACGAGTTGCTCTTGGCCACCGGCGAGTGGCTCGCCGGGGTGGACCCCGAGATGCGAGTGCGGATCATCGGGATGCGAAAGCACGGCGTCCGCCCCACCGCCCTGCCCTTGGTCGAACCGACCCCCGAACAGCTCCACCGGTATGCCGCCCTGGTCGGGGCCGACCGATCGCTCACCGTTGTGCACGGCTGAGCCAGACAGATCGGGCCGCCGTCCGCTACGGCGTGGCGCACGGCATACCCCTGCCGTGATTGCGGCGGGTGTGACACGCTTCACGCCATGAGCACCGTTGGGGGGGCCGCGACTGCCCGCGCCCCGAAGTCACCTGAGACCCGCGAACAGAAGTCCTGGTATTGGTACGACTGGGCCAACTCGGCCTACGTCACCACCACCGCCACGGTGCTCTTCGCCCCCTACCTGACGTCGGTCGCGACCGCGGCCGCCTGCCCCGATCTCGTCGACGGTCAGCGGTGTGCGGCGACGCTGTCGGTTCTTGGCATCCCGGTGTCTCCAGGGTCGCTCGTGGCTTATACCGCGACGGTCTCGACGATCATCTCGGCGATCTTCCTCATCTTCGTCGGGGCGATCGCGGACCGCTCCCCTCACCCCACGAAGCTGTTCGCCACCTTTGCCTGGACTGGCGCACTCGCTGCCACGTTGATGTGCCTGGTGACCGGCACGAACTGGCAGCTCGGCGTGCTGCTGTTCGTCATCGCGAACATCTGCCTGGGGTCGTCGCTGGTCATCTACGACTCCTTGTTGGTGCGGATCGCCGGACCCAACGACCGCGACCGGGTCTCCTCCAAGGGCTGGGCCTTCGGTTACCTCGGCGGCGGACTGCTGCTGCTTGTCAACTTCGTCCTCGTGGCCAAGCCCAGCCTGTTGGGGCTGGACCGCGGCGGGGCCGTCCGCGTGAGCCTGCTCATGGCCGGCATCTGGTGGGCTGCGTTCACAATCATCCCCGTGCGGGGGCTGCGCCATGTCACCGGCACCGTCGCCCCGCCCATCGCCCCGGGTGAGGGCGTGGTCGGCGGCAGCCTGCGGCAGCTGCGCGAGACCTTCCGTGACCTGGCGATGCACTACCCACAGACCAAGCTATTCCTGCTGGCCTATCTGTTCTTCAACGACGGCATCCAGACCGTCATCGGCAACTCCAGCCTCTATGGCATCGAGGAGCTGGAGTTCCCGCAAGAGACCGTGCTCGGCATCTTCCTGTTCGTCCAGTTCGTCGCGTTCTTCGGCGCCCGCTTCTTCGGGCAGGTCGCCGCCCGGATCGGTGCCTGGAAGACGGTGCTGGGCAGCCTCGGGATCTGGACCCTCATCGTCACGGTGGCCTTCTTCGTCCCGGCCAAATCCTTGGTCCTCTTCCTCGCGCTCGCCTTCTTCATCGGCATGGTCCTCGGCGGGTCGCAGGCGCTCTCGCGCTCGCTCTACAGCCAGCTCATCCCGGCAGGCAAGGAGGCGGAGTATTTCAGCCTTTATCAAGCGATGGAACGCGGCACGAGCTGGTTCGGCACGCTGATCTTCGGCTTGGTCTACCAGGCGACGCTCTCCTACCGGGCCGCGATCCTGGCCCTCATCGTCTTCTTCCTCCTCGGTGGCGTGCTGCTGTCCCGGGTGAAGATGCGCGAAGGGATCGTCCAGGCCGGCAACGAGGTTCCTCGGGTCATCTGACCCAGCCAGCTTGGCTCAGCCAGCTCCAGCCAGCCCCCACGCGGCTGGCACTCGGCGGGCAGCCCCGCCGCTCGGCCATGCACTTCGTTCGGGAACAAAGGCAACCCTTTCCCCCGTTGAAGCGTCAAAGCAGGTGAGCAGGGGGCTGCGGCATCCGACCGGATCCCACCCCGACTCGCCCGTCAGGAGGGATCACACATGGCCGACCGATCACTACGAGGCACTCGCCTCGGCGCCTTGAGCATGGAGTCCGACGTCAACGTCGTCCCCAGCGAGCGCCAGATCACCGTCTACGTCTGCCCGCAGGGTCACCGTTCGGAGCTGCCGTTCAGCATCGAGGCCGACATCCCGCCGACCTGGGAGTGCCGCTGTGGGGCGACCGCACGCCTGCTCGACGGCGGGCCGATGCCCGACGCCAAGCCCGTCCGACCCCCGCGCACCCACTGGGACATGCTGCTGGAACGTCGCTCCATCCCCGAGCTCGAAGAGCTCCTTCAGGAGCGGCTGCAGCTGCTTCGCGCCTCCCGCGGCCAGGCCAGCAAGCGCAGCGCGTGAGCTGAGCACACGGCATACGACAGCGACCCGCCCTTCCGACGTGGAAGGTGCGGGTCGTTCTCGTATGCCGTGCCCCCACCTTCCGGGGCGGGTCACCGGTCGACGATCTCGCCTTCGATGACGTCCCCTGGACCCGACGGTGGGTTCGGCCGACGGCCCGGTCCGCCGGCACGCCCGACCGTCACGATCCCGCCGAGCAGCTTGCGGGTCACGACGGTCTCCAGGACCCCGCGGGCCAGCGGCCTGGTGAGCGGCAGGATGAAGAAGAAGCCCACGGCGTCGGTGAGGAAGCCCGGGGTGAGCAGCAGCGTCCCCCCGACCAGGACGAGCGCCGCGTCGCTCAGCTGCCGCGAGGGCATCCGGCCGGAGTTCAAGGCGCTGGCCAGGGCCCGCCACGTGCGCGCCCCTTCACGCTTGACCAGCCAGGCACCCAGCGCGGACTCCACGAGGAGCAACGCCAACGTCGGCCAGCCACCGATCTGCTGCCCCACCCAGATGATGATGGCGAGCTCGGCGGTGGGCACGACGAGCAGAGCGAGCGTCAGCAACCAGGGCCAACGCCGACGTCCCGCCATGCGCGTCACGCGTTGTGCCATCGGCCCTCCCGCGGGCCCCGGACCCGTCGCACCGCCGCGGCAACCTGTCCGGCTCGGTGGGCGATCCCCTGCTTGCCGACGTTGACGAACGCCTCGGTGACGATGTTGCCGCTCATCTTGGACTCGCCGATCTCGCGCTCGACGAACTCGATGGGCACCTCGACGGCCGTGAGCCCGGCACGCACGAGCGCCACCGTCATGTCGACCTGGAAGCCGTAGCCGGCCGAGCTCACCGAGGCCAGGTCCATCGCCTGCAGCGCCGAGGTCCGATAGACCCGATAGCCACCGGTGGCGTCGTTGACGGGCAGGCCGAGCATGACCTTGGTGTAGATGTTGGCGCCCACGCTGAGCGCCTTGCGGTGCGCGGGCCAGTTGACGACGGACCCACCTTTGACCCACCGCGCGCCGATGACCAGATCAGCGTGCTCCGCCGCCCGCAGCAGGCTGGGGAGCTGCTCGGGCTGGTGCGAGCCGTCGGCGTCCATCTCGATCGCCGCCTCGTAGCCACGCTCGATCGCCCAGGCGAAGCCAGCCTTGTATGCCGCGCCCAGTCCCTGCTTGCCCGGCCGGTGCATGACGTGGACCTGCTCGTCCGCTGCCGCCAGTTCGTCGGCGACGGCACCCGTGCCGTCCGGCGAGTTGTCCTCCAGGACGAGGATGTCCGCCTCAGGGACGCTGGCCCGGACCCGGACCACGATCCGCGGGAGGTTCTCCCGCTCGTTGTAGGTCGGGATCAGCACGACGACCCTGTGCAGGGGCCCTCGGGTCGAGGTGGTCATCTGAGCTGGTCCTTTCGCTGTCGCGCCCGACGGGTCGACCCCGACGCCAGCGCGAACATCATGAGCAATCCGAGCACTGCACAGTATTCCGGCCACGCCCCCAGCCGACTGGCCAGGGTGAGGTCGCTGCGCAAGGGCAGGTCGGCAGCCAAGGCCTCCGGGGTGAACAACGTCGTGGGGTGGAGCAGGGTTCCGTCGGGCCGGATGAGGGCGCTCACACCGACGGTCGACACGTGGGCCACCGACCGGCCGTGCTCGATCGCCCGGATCCGCGAGATCGCCAACTGCTGCACCGACTCGTTGGTGAACCCGAACGTGGCGTTGTTGGTCTGGATGACCAGGAGATTCGCCCCCTGCTCGACGTTGGCCCGGACGAGCTCGTCATACGCCACCTCGAAACAGATGCTCGGCCCGGCAGCGACTTCGCCGCCGGCTCGGGTCGGCACGCGGAACACCACTGGCCCGTCACCGGCCCACATGTCGGTGCGCAGCAGGTCGACCTGGGTCGACACCAACCGCCAGAACGACCGGTTGGGGATGTACTCCGCGAACGGCACCGGGTGCTGTTTGACGTAGCGCCCGACCAGCCCCTCCCCCGGACGGTAGAGCAGCGACACGTTGGAGAAGTGCGGCGCAGGTTCCTCGAGCAGGCCCCCAACGAGGATCGGCGCGTTGGCCACGCTCAGGGCCCGGTCGATGGCCTGGGCAGCATCGGGATTGCGAGTCGGATCGATGTCCGAGGCATTCTCCGGCCAGACGACGAACTCGGGGTCGGGATGTCCGGCCTCGCGCTCGCGGGTCACCCCGGTGACGGTGACCTCGACGTGGTTGTCCAGTACCGCGCGGCGCTCGGCGTTGAAGTCCAGGCCGGGCCTGGGGACGTTGCCCTGGACGGCCATGATCCGCGCCGTCGGGCCCTCGACCGGCAGCGGCACCGCGAACCCGACGAGGGCGCAGACCACCGCGGCGAGGGCGGCGGTGACCGGCTGTCGAACCCCAGGCCGTTGCGTCCCCGCCACCCCTTCCGAGCGGGCCGGACGAATGACCCGGTATGCCGCGCGAGCGGCATACCCGAGGAAACCTCCACACAGCGCGACGAGGAAGGTGACCGCGGGGGCGCCGGCGACGGCGGCGACGTGGGCGAGCGGGCTGTCGGCCTGGCTGAACGCCAGGCGGACCCAGGGGAACCCGCCGTAGGGGATGCGGTCGCGCAGCGCCTCCTGGGCGACCCAGGCCAGGCCCACGACCAGGGGGCGGATGGCGTGCCGCTGAAGGATGGCACTCCCCCAGCCGAGCAAGCAGAGGAACGCCGCCTGGCTCACCGCCAGACCGGCCCAGGGGACGACGCCGAGGTAGCTGCCCGACCAGCTCAGGGTTGGGACGAAGAACGCCAACCCGAAGACCAGGCCGTGGAGCAATCCCACGCGCGCCCGAACCTCTGTCGTGGCCAGGGCCAACAGGCTGACGGCGAGGGGAGCCAGCCACCACAGGCCACAGCCGGGGAAGGACAAAGACAGCAACGCGCCGCCGACGAGGGCAAAGGGGAGGCGGCGCACGGGTCCCACCGTAGGTCAGCCTGCTGCGAACTCCGAAACGTCGGGTTGCCCCTGGACCTGGGCCGGGCCAGAACGCCGTTGTGCCCGTGCCGCCGTTGGGACCAACCGACACCTCTCCGGATGAGAGCTGCCCTGTTGTTGTCTACTAGCCTCCCTCTTTCATGGGGGTCGTGATCGGGCCGTGTGAGGGCGTGGTCGGGCCGTGTTGGGGTTGAACGACCTGACTTGCGCCACATTCGGCGATTCGGCGTGATCGGTGGGTGTTTGCGCTGGTCAGGGGCCTGTGGGCGGGTCGGTTGACACACTAAGCGGCCGGTAGGGTCGGCGTCGTGGCGTTCGTGCGGAAGGTGAAGACCGCGTCGGGAGCCACCGCTGTACAGATCGCGGAGCGGGTCGCAGGGCGGGACAAGGTGCTGGAGCATCTGGGTTCGGCGCACACCGACGCCGAGTTGACCGCGCTGTTGGCGACCGCGCGGAATCGGTTGCATCCGGGTCAAGGTGAGCTCGACTTGACCGCAGGTCGGGTTCCCGCCGGGCACGCGGTGATCACCGGGAAGCGTCACGCCCTGCTGTGGCAGGTGTTGACCCAGGCGTACGCACGGCTGGGGTTCGACGTGATCAACGACGAGGCGTTCGCGCAGCTGGTACTCGCTCGGATCGTGGAGCCGACGTCCAAGGTCGACTCGCTACGGGTGCTGGACGAGCTCGGGGTGCAGCACGCCTCACGGCGGACGATGGTCCGCACCTTGACGCGGGCCGGTGCCGGTAAGTACCGGGACCAGGTCGCCGCTGCGTGCTTCGCCCACGCCGCCACCGCCGGCGACATCAGTCTGTGTCTATACGACGTGACCACCCTGTACTTCGAGGCCGAGAAGGAAGACCAGCTGCGTAAGGTCGGCTACTCCAAGGAACGCCGCGTCGACCCGCAGGTCGTCGTCGGGCTCCTGGTGGACCGGCACGGGTTCCCGTTGGAGATCGGCTGCTTCGAAGGTAACAAGGCCGAAACCGCCACGATCCTGCCCATCATCGAGGGCTTCCAGGCCCGACACAGCCTGGAGAGTTTCGTCGTCGTCGCCGACGCGGGGATGCTGTCCGGATCAAACTTGAAAGCCCTGGATGAGGCCGGCCTCAAGTTCATCGTCGGTTCCCGCGTCACTAAAGCCCCGGCCGACTTGGCGTCGCACTTCCGTTGGCACGGCGATGCGTTCACCGACGGGCAGGTCATCGACACCATCACCCCACGCATGGCCACCAAGACCGCCACCGGCATCAACGACCCGGCGACGCGGGCCGAGCCGGTGTGGGACCCGAGCGTGCATGAGAAGTCCTGGCGGGCGGTGTGGGCCTACTCGGCCAAGAGAGCCGTCCGCGACGGCAAGACGTTGACGTTGCAAGAGAACCGGGCCAAGGCCGTCATCGCCGGCGAGAAGACCGCACGCACACCTCGCTTCGTCACCATCACCAACGGCTCCCGCTCCCTGGACGAGGCATCCCTGACGCGGGCCCGACGACTGGTCGGACTCAAGGGCTACGTCACCAACATCCCCGCGTCGGTGATGCCCGCAGCCGAGGTCCTCGCTGCCTATCACGAGCTGTGGCACGTGGAGCAGTCGTTCCGGATGTCCAAGACCGACCTGCGCGCCCGACCGATGTTCCACCACACCCGCGACGCGATCCAAGCCCACCTCACGATTGTGTTCGCCGCCCTCGCTGTGGCTCGCTACCTGCAAGACACCACCGGGCTGAGCATCAAGAAGATCATCCGGACCCTACGTCCGCTACAGCAGATCACCGTCCGCATCGCCGGCCACGAACACCTCGCAGCCGACCCAATCACCGAGCCCGCCCAAAAGATCATCGACGCACTCAACCCCCCGGCGCCAACACACTAAAGTGGCGCAACTCGGGTGCCCGTGCCGCCGTTGGGACCAACCGACACCTCTCCGGATGAGAGCTGCCCTGTTGTTGTCTACTAGCCTCCCTCTTTCATGGGGGTCGTGATCGGGCCGTGTGAGGGCGTGGTCGGGCCGTGTTGGGGTTGAACGAGATTCGGGGTGTGCGGGATGGCCGCGTGGCGCTGCGGTGCGGGTCTCCGAGGTTCCTGGTGGGTAGTCGGGGGCGCTCCCGGGGTTCAGGTGCGCATCGGGATGGCCATCACGTTGGTGAACGTGGCTACCGCTTCGGTGACCCACGGCCACGTCTGCGGTAGCCGCAGGTGACGGCGCCGGGCACCTCGGGTCAGGCGGGCGGGGATGTGCAGGAACCGGTAGCGCAACGCTTTGGGCTCGCATGCTTTGAGGGCGTCGGGTAGGGCGAGCAGCCGTAGCCAGGCCAGCAGGTCGGCGGCGACCTGCACGACGGTTAGCCAGGCGTGGTTGATGGCGTACTCGCGGGACGGGAACCGTCCGAGCCCGGTGTCTTTGGCGACTCGGATCCGGTCTTCGACCCGGGCGTGGGCGCGGTGGCGGGCTTCCAGGAATCCGACCTGCCCGGTAGTCGTGTTGGTGACGAACGCCTGGTAGCGCCACCCATCACGCTCTTCGAAGAGGCTGAGCTGGGCGCCGGGGTGGGGGTGTTCGCGGCGGACGATGACCCGCATCCCGGCCGGCCAGGCCTCCCGCAGGGCGTCGGGCAACAGGCCGGTGATCTCCACGACGTCGGCGTGTTCGCGGACATCGCCGTCGGTGTCGATCGCGGCTGTCCACGCCTTCTTCGGCACCAACGTGATCGCGTCCCGGACCGACTCGGTGACCGCAAACCCCACGCTGTACTCCACCGACCGGCCCCGAGCGCCGTGCTTGGCGGCAGTGTTCAAGCTGGTGAGCCAGTCCAGCAGGCCGTGAGAGGCGCCGGCCCCGTCAGCGCGGACCAGCACCTTTCGCCGGTACGAGGCGGGGACCTGGTCGATGGCCCGGGCGAGCACGTCGAGGTGATCGGCGGTCGTGTTGGACCCGGCGTTACCCGGCCGTAACGACGCCGCCAGGAACTCTCCGCTGTTATCGCACCAGACCCCGATCGGGTGGTACCCGAACGTCTTCTTGAACGTACGGGTGGCCTGCTCCTTCTCGGAGTGCGCGACCACAATGGTGGCGTCCACGTCCAACACGACTACATCGGCTGGCAGGGTCGTTCCGGCTATCTTCGAGGCGGGCAGTCCCCCGGGGATCAGGCCCCATACCCCGGCCCTCACCTTGGCGCGCGCCTTCTCGATCCGCTTCAACGCCCCCGGGCCTACCTCGTCCAAAGCCCGCCACACCGTCGGCGCCGACGCCACCGCACCCAGCACCTGCTCCTGGTGGCGCAGGGTATCGATATCGGCGATCGCTTCACCCCCAGCGGTGATCATCGTCGCGACATCGACCAGCACCCGTCCCCGGTCATGACCGGGAGTGAACCCTCGCCGCGCCACCGCGCCCGACAAAGCACCAGTAAGCCCGGTCCGGTCGGCCAGCAACCGGACCGCTGCGCTGCCCGCATGAGCAACCACGCCGGTCCCGTCTCCAGTCACGGACAACCCTACCGACCACGATGTACTCTTCACCTACCAGGTGCCTTCCCGCTGGACTACTTGTTCCGTCGCAAGATCAAGTATTCCGTTGCAGGACAGGCACCTTGGTGCATCCAGAGGGCGTGTCAACCCCTCAACCGTGAACTGGCGAGGCTAGGCACACACGGGCACAACTGACGTTCGCCACTACACCACGGTCCACGGCCCCGTCGCGGGGTGATCAGTCTGGCCACCCGGCGGCCGCTCGAGCAGGCCGCCGTGGACTCCCACCCCGGGACGTTGGCACTTCGCGCGGCCAGAGCCACCCAAGGCGAACAACGAGCCCGAATTTACCTGTTGGCGGTGCTCTGTCAACTCGAAGCTGACCTCCCTCTTTCATGGGGGTCGTGATCGGGCCGTGTGAGGGCGTGGTCGGGCCGTGTTGGGGTTGAACGAGATTCGGGGTGTGCGGGATGGCCGCGTGGCGCTGCGGTGCGGGTCTCCGAGGTTCCTGGTGGGTGGTCGGGGGCGCTCCCGGGGTTCAGGTGCGCATCGGGATGGCCATCACGTTGGTGAACGTGGCTACCGCTTCGGTGACCCACGGCCACGTCTGCGGTAGCCGCAGGTGACGGCGCCGGGCACCTCGGGTCAGGCGGGCGGGGATGTGCAGGAACCGGTAGCGCAACGCTTTGGGCTCGCATGCTTTGAGGGCGTCGGGTAGTGCGAGCAGCCGTAGCCAGGCCAGCAGGTCGGCGGCGACCTGCACGACGGTTAGCCAGGCGTGGTTGATGGCGTACTCGCGGGACGGGAACCGTCCGAGCCCGGTGTCTTTGGCGACTCGGATCCGGTCTTCGACCCGGGCGTGGGCGCGGTGGCGGGCTTCCAGGAATCCGACCTGCCCGGTAGTCGTGTTGGTGACGAACGCCTGGTAGCGCCACCCATCACGCTCTTCGAAGAGGCTGAGCTGGGCGCCGGGGTGGGGGTGTTCGCGGCGGACGATGACCCGCATCCCGGCCGGCCAGGCCTCCCGCAGGGCGTCGGGCAACAGGCCGGTGATCTCCACGACGTCGGCGTGTTCGCGGACATCGCCGTCGGTGTCGATCGCGGCTGTCCACGCCTTCTTCGGCACCAACGTGATCGCGTCCCGGACCGACTCGGTGACCGCAAACCCCACGCTGTACTCCACCGACCGGCCCCGAGCGCCGTGCTTGGCGGCAGTGTTCAAGCTGGTGAGCCAGTCCAGCAGGCCGTGAGAGGCGCCGGCCCCGTCAGCGCGGACCAGCACCTTTCGCCGGTACGAGGCGGGGACCTGGTCGATGGCCCGGGCGAGCACGTCGAGGTGATCGGCGGTCGTGTTGGACCCGGCGTTACCCGGCCGTAACGACGCCGCCAGGAACTCTCCGCTGTTATCGCACCAGACCCCGATCGGGTGGTACCCGAACGTCTTCTTGAACGTACGGGTGGCCTGCTCCTTCTCGGAGTGCGCGACCACAATGGTGGCGTCCACGTCCAACACGACTACATCGGCTGGCAGGGTCGTTCCGGCTATCTTCGAGGCGGGCAGTCCCCCGGGGATCAGGCCCCATACCCCGGCCCTCACCTTGGCGCGCGCCTTCTCGATCCGCTTCAACGCCCCCGGGCCTACCTCGTCCAAAGCCCGCCACACCGTCGGCGCCGACGCCACCGCACCCAGCACCTGCTCCTGGTGGCGCAGGGTATCGATATCGGCGATCGCTTCACCCCCAGCGGTGATCATCGTCGCGACATCGACCAGCACCCGTCCCCGGTCATGACCGGGAGTGAACCCTCGCCGCGCCACCGCGCCCGACAAAGCACCAGTAAGCCCGGTCCGGTCGGCCAGCAACCGGACCGCTGCGCTGCCCGCATGAGCAACCACGCCGGTCCCGTCTCCAGTCACGGACAACCCTACCGACCACGATGTACTCTTCACCTACCAGGTGCCTTCCCGCTGGACTACTTGTTCCGTCGCAAGATCAAGTATTCCGTTGCAGGACAGGCACCTTGGTGCATCCAGAGGGCGTGTCAACCCCTCAACCGTGAACTGGCGAGGCTGACCTGCATAAACGCGCAAAACTGCAGGTCAGGAGGATGTGTGAAAACCGTTCACACAAAGGGAAATTGGTGATGCACGGCGTGTCGTGCGCGACACGCCGTGCACATTTCGTTAGGGGACGACGACGGTGCCGCGCGCGGTCGTAGCGAGCACGGGAGGGTCCAGGACGGCAGCGGCGGAGGCCCCGAGTTCGGGGGTGCCGCGGCATACGACACGGACCGCGAAGTCCATCTCCCGGGACCGGCGGCCGACCCGGGTGATGCGGGCCTCGATCTCCAGGACGTCGCCGGCGCGGACCGGGGCGAGGAACTGGACGTCGGAGTAGGAGGCGAACAGGCCCTCGTCGCCGTCGGTGAGAATGCACATCTCGGTGGCGACGTCGCCAAAGGCAGCCAGCGAGTAGGCGCCGTCGACGAGGTTACCGGCGTAGTGGGCATGGCTGTAGGGGACGTAGCGGCGGTGCACGACCGTGCGGCCGACCTCTGCGCGGGTGGCGGGCTGCGGCGTGCTCATGAGGCCTTCTTCCGGCTGGGGGTGGCGGGGGGAACGACTGCGTGGACGAGGTAGCTGGCGACCTCGCTCGGGGTGGTGCCACGGCCGAAGATCCGGTCGACGCCGAGCCGGTCCGCCGAGCCCTCCTCGAAGCGAGGCCCGCCAGCGACCAGGAGTGGGACCTTGCCGGCCGGGTAGGCCTCGCGGAAAGCCGCCGTCATCTGGGAAACGTTGTGGATGTGGGCGTCCTTCTGGGTGACGACCTGGCTGACGAGAACGGCATCGGCCTTGGCCGCCCGAGCCTTGGCGACCAGGTCCGGGACGAGCACCTGAGCCCCCAGGTTGACGACGGTGATCTCGGAGTAGTACTCCAGCCCCTTCTCCCCCGCGAAGCCCTTGATGTTGAGGATCGCGTCGATCCCGACCGTGTGAGCGTCGGTGCCGATGCAGGCGCCGACGACGACGAGCCGGCGGCGCAAGCCCCGCTTGATCGCGAGGCTGACCTCTTTGGGGCTCAGCAGCGGGAACTCCCGCTCCTGGACGTGGACCTGGCCCAGGTCGACGAGGTGGTTTGACGAGCCATAGACGACGAAGAAGGTGAAGTCCGGCCCGATCGGCTTGGCGTGGACGACGAGGGCCGGGTCCATGCCCATCTTCTTGGCCAACTGCAGCGCGGCACCCTCGGCCCGCTTGTCGTGGGGCAGCGGCAGGGTGAAGGACACCTGGATCATGCCGTCGCCGGTCGTGTCGCCGTAGGGCCGGACGATCTGGGGGGTGAGCTTGCGCGGAGTGTCGCGCAGGTGCTTGCGGTTGGTCATCGCGTGGCTCCCGTCTCCAGCAGGGTGACCGCAGGGTTGTCGTAGCCGGGGGCTTTCGTGACGACGCCCTCCAGCCCCTTGCCGTGGTCGGCGGGGCGCTTCATCAGCCCGAACGTGCCGTCGGCGATGGCGTTGAGCAGACCGTCGGTGGTGATCCGGTCGAGCAGGTCGACGGCCTCGCCGAGCACATGCCGGGCCCGGGTCTGGATGAAGCCGTCGCGGGGCGGGTGGAAGTCCTCGCGCAGCCCGCCGGCAGCGTCCAGGACGTAGCGGACGTTCTGCAGGGCCAGGTCGCGGTCGGACAGGAAGGGCGTGACCACGGCCTCGGTCATCATGCCGACCAGGAGGATGCCCTGGCCGGTCATCGTCCCGGCCAGGTTGAAGAACCCGTCGAGCAGATAGCCGCGGAAGACGTCGCCGGTCATGTGCTTGGTCGGGGGCATCCACTTCAGCGGCGCGTCGGGGAACAGGGTCCGGGCCAGCAGCGCGTGGGCGAGCTCTAGGCGGAAGCTCTCGGGCACCTCGGGGTTGATCTCGAAGGCGTGGCCGAGACCCAGCTGCCAGTCCGCCAGCCCGGCCTCCTTGGCGAAGTACTCGTTGAGCAGCTGGCTCACCGTCACCGTGTGCGCGGCGTCGACCGCGTCGGCCGTGGTGAGGTAGTTGTCCTCGCCGGTGTTGATGATGATCCCGGCGCGAGCGTGGATCTGGCGGCTGAACCGCTGGTCGACGAACGTGCGGATCGGGTTGATGTCGCGGAAGAGGATGCCGTACATCGAGTCGTTGAGCATCATGTCCAGCCGCTCCAGCCCGGCCAGGGTGGCGATCTCCGGCATACATAGGCCCGACGCGTAGTTCGTCAGCCGGACGTAGCGGCCCACCTCGCGGCTCGTCTCGTCGAGCGCGGCCCGCATGAGCCGGAAGTTCTCCTGGGTCGCGTAGGTGCCGGCGAAGCCCTCGTGGGTGGCGCCTTCGGGCACGAAGTCGAGCAGGCTCTGCCCGGTGGACCGAATCACCGCGATGACGTCGGCGCCTTCGCGCGCGGCGGCCTGGGCCTGCGGAATGTCCTCGTCGATGTCACCGGTGGCCACGATGAGGTAGATCCACGGGGTCTGCTTCGGGTTGCCGTGGCGGCGGATCAGCCGGTCCCGGGCGGCGCGCTGTGCGTCGATCGCCCGTATGCCGCGCGCCACCTGTGCGCGGGCGGTCCGCTGGGTGGTGGCGAGCTCGCGACCCCCCTCCGGCAACCGGAAGGACACCGAGCCACTGGCCGACTGCTGGGCCAGGGTGAGCAGGTCGGGGGCGACCCCGCGGCGCAAGGCGTCGTAGACGGGGGTGGTGACGCCGTGTTCCAATCCGACCTGGCCGCGCACCGCGTCGACGAGATGGTTGACCCAGGGCTGCCCTTCATGGTCGGCTCCGGTGAGCCCAGCCAGGCGCAGCGTTGCTCGCTCCACCGACACGGTGGTGTGGTTCTTGGCGATCTTCACCACGGGGGCGCCGGCGCGCTTGGCCAGCGACCGGGCCTGACGGACCTGAGCGGCATCGAGATGGATCAGCGGGGTCGTCGACACCCCTCCAGCCTAGCAGAGACCGCTGATCTTCCGGCGGATCTAGAGATCTGCCGAAAGATCAGCGGTCCTGGTCGCTGATTCGAGCTACCCTTCCTGTCTCGGGAGGTGCGGACCCGTTAGGAGCCCGCCCCTGTCGCGGTGGACTTCACCGTCCCACCGTCGGACACCGCCGCCGACAAGACGTCGGCAGGCACCGCGTCGACCACGCTTGCTGCACCGACCTCCTCCGAGAACTGCAGCTCGGGGGCGACCAGGGACACCCTCACGAGGGCGGAAGTCCGCTCGTCGAAGGTCAAGGTGGCCGTGACACCCGGACGGGCGAGATGGTCAACGAAGGCGACGTCAAGCCGTCCGTCATGCGGCGTGCTCGTCACTCCGGGCAGCGTGCGCAAGACCTGGATCGCCGCGGTCCGCACCGCTGTGGGCACATAACCGGTGCGGGTGATGTCCCCGATGTAGGTGAAGACCGCCTCGTCGGGCGACGTCGAGCCGCCAACATGCGCGCGGAGGTAGGTCTCCAGGGCGCCAGGCTCCGACGGCAGGGCGGCTACGGCAGCGGGCGTGCTCGCGATCGATCCATCGGTCGGTGCGGCGAAGGCGAAGGTCACGGCCAATCCGCCGGAGGTCTCGCGCGCCCAGGTGCGCCCATCGGCGGACGTCCAGGTCACCCGGGTTCGGCTTTCGGAGGCCGACTGGAAACCACCGGTCTTGTCTGGTTGAGCGATCCCCTGCTGGTGCGACGTGGTCGTCTGCTGGAAGTAGCGGCCTTGCGGGATCGACAGGGCCGGTTGAACGGCGGCGACTGCCGCGAGCCGGTCCAGGGCCGACGCTTCGGGCAGAGCACCTCGTGGGAACAGAGCGCCTCCGACGACCGCGACGGCGAGCACCGCGGCGGCTGCGAGACGGTAGACGACCTTCCGGCGCGGACCTCGCCGAGTGATCACCCGCACCGGCGGCAACACAGCCGCGACCGTGGCGAGCACCTGGGCGCGCTCCTGATCGGGCCACAATGCCTCGATACGGTTGTCGGAAGGTCGGTGCTTGGCCAGGACATCGACGGGGTCGGGGTTGGCACACTGAAGCTGGGTCATGGTCGTGGTCCTTCCGCAGCGATGGGGCCGCGCCGCAGGGGGCCTCCCGCGGGCGAAGACGGGCGCACGAGTCGCAGTCGGGGCTCGGCAGTGTCGGTGAAGGCCGCGGCATCCTGCCCGGCCGTGGCGACTAGGCGGCGGCGGGCTCGGTGCAGTCGGACAGTGAAGGCTCGGGTGGAACATCCGGCGACGGCAGCCGCCTGGCCCGGGGTCAGGCCTTCCCAGGCGACCAGCAGCAGCGCCTCACGCTCGACCCGGGTGCACGCTTCCAGCGCTCGCAAGAAGCTGTCTCGCTCGGCGACGCCTTCCTCGGGCGAGTCCACGTGCTGCCACAGCTCGCGCACCGCGGCGAACCACAGCCGGTCGGCACGTTCCGCGGTGCGACGCCGGTTGGCCAGCACGTTGCGCGCGACGACGAGCAGCCACGGAAGGGGCTCGGACGGCATCCGGTCGATGCGCCGCCATGCGATAGCGAATGTCTCCGCGACGACGTCGTCGCACTCGTGGTGCTCCGCGTGGCGGCGCGCGTAGCCCCACACCCTCGGGGCGTAGGCCGTAAAGGCCGCCTCGAGCCGGTGGCGCTCGGCGTCGTCGGTGTTCATACCGGGTAGTGTCGCCAACCCGGCGAGAATCACGCCCGTGCCGCGCTCAGCCTTCCATGCGCGACTCGAACAGCCCGCGCACGGCGGCGTTGCGGCGGATGAGCTCCATCGCGTATGCCGCGTGGCCAGGCACGTAGCCGTTGCCCACCAACATGCGGACGTCGGCTGCCAAGCCCTCTGCGCCGAGGGCGGCGGCGGCGAACGAGGTGGCCATCGAGAAGAAGATGATCGTGCCGCCCTGGGCTGTGGCGAGGATAGCGGGCTGCTCGCAGCCGGGCACGTCGACGCAGACGACGGTGACGTCGCAGGGTCCGCCCGCGGCCTCGACGGCCGCGAGCAGTCCCATCGGCGAGCGGGCATCGGCGATGACGACGTGATCGGCCAGGCCGGTGGGGCGCAGCAGCTCGGCCTCGCGCTCGTTCGGCACGACGGCGACCAACCGATCGGCGCCGGACTCCCGTGCAGCGGCCAGCGACAGGGAGCCGGACTTCCCGGCCCCGCCCAGGACGAGGACCGACGGGGCCGCCGCGTCGGCGGAGGAAGCCGCGCGGGCGGCATACTCGCCGACGATCCGGGCCACGAGCGCGGGCGCGCCGCACACGTCCATGACCATGAGCGACAGTCGCGGGTCGAGGTCGTCCGGGATGACTGCCGCGATGGAGCGCTCGAAGAGGATCGCGTGACCCGCGGCCGGGACCTGCTCGGACAACCCGTCCCAGCGGGTCAGGCCGTCGGTGATGGCCAGCGGAGTGAGGGAGAGGGACACCAAGGTGGCGACCCTGTCCCCTGCGGTGAGCCCGAGCGCGCTGTCGGGTCCGACCTCCTCGACGGTGCCGATGAGCATGCCGCCGGATCCGGTGACCGGGTTCTGCATCTTGCCGCGCTCGGCGACGATGGCCAGCACCTCCTCGCGGACCGCTCCCCCGTCGACGACGCCGTCGGCGCTGCGGTGTTTCTCGGCCAGTTGCCGATAGCTCGCCGCATCCAGGTTGAGGGTGTCGATCGCGATCCGCACCTCGCTGGGCCAGATCTCCCGGCGGGCGTCGAGGCGACGGGCGGCCTGGGGCAGGGTGATCGCGTCGCCGCTGGGCTCCAGGACCCGGTGCAACCCGACCGGCGAGGCCGGACCGGCGGACGTTACCGACTGGTTCACGTACTGCTCCTTCACTTGCGACTGCGTCCGGGCTTCGGAAACGCAGGATTTGTCGTGGTGACTAGGTATGACCGTAGATCTTCCTGTATTCTAGGCCCATGACGCCAGTTCTGGAACAGCCCTACGCCTACCGCATGCGCACCCTGGTCGAGCCCGACTGGACTCGTTTCCCGGGGTGGCGTGACGTGACCGAGGCCCAGTGGCGCGACGCCCAGTGGCAGCGCAGCCACTGTGTCAAGAACGTCCGCCAGTTGCGCGACCTCATGGGTGACCTGCTCACCGACGAGTTCTACGCCGACCTTGAGCGCGACCAGAACGAGCGGGCGACGATGTCGATGCTCGTCCCGCCGCAAATGCTCAACACCATGGTCCCGGCCACGGGAGAAGGCGACGCCGGTATGCCGTCTGCGGGCACGGCATACACCGCCGCCTTCTATGCCGACCCGGTCCGGCGCTACATGCTGCCGGTGTTCTCCGACCGGCGCACCGACTGGCCGAGCCACCCCAAGGCCCAGCGTGACTCGCTGCACGAGCACGACATGTGGGCCGTCGAGGGGCTGACCCACCGCTACCCGACCAAGGTGCTCGCCGAGTTGCTGCCGACCTGCCCGCAGTACTGCGGTCACTGCACCCGGATGGACCTCGTCGGCAACTCCACGCCGACGGTCACCAAGCTCAAGTTCGCGATGAAGCCGGTGGATCGTCACCAGGCCATGCTGGACTACCTCGCCGCCACCCCGACGGTGCGCGACGTCGTCGTGTCCGGCGGTGACGTGGCCAACCTGCCGTGGAAGAACCTCGAGTCCTTCCTCGACAAGTTGCTCGAGATCGAAAACATCCGCGACATTCGCCTCGCCACCAAGGCCCTCATGGCCCTGCCGCAGCACTGGGGCGCGCCGGACGTCGTCGAGGGCGTCGGGCGGATCACCGCCAAGGCGCGGGCTCGTGGCGTGCACGTCGCGATCCACACCCACGTCAACCACGCCAACTCGGTGACGCCGCTCGTGGCCGAGACGGCGCGCTCGCTCATGGACGCGGGCTTGTTCAACATCCGCAACCAGGGCGTGCTCATGCGCGGGGTCAACGACAGCCCCGAGGCGCTGCTCGACCTGTGTTTCGCACTGCAGGACAACGCGTCGATCACGCCGTACTACTTCTACATGTGCGACATGATCCCGTTCAGCGAGCACTGGCGGCTGTCGCTGGCCGAGGCTCAGCACCTGCAGCACTCGATCATGGGTTACCTGCCCGGCTTCGCCACGCCGCGCATCGTCTGCGATGTGCCGTTCGTCGGCAAGCGCTGGGTCAACCAAGTGGAGGAGTACGACCGCGAGCACGGCATCTCCTACTGGCGCAAGAACTATCGCACGTCCATCGAGGCGGCCGACGTCGACGCGCTCTCGCGTGAGTACGTCTACTACGACCCGATCTACACCCTGCCCGAGACCGGGCGGCAGTGGTGGGCTCGGGAGTCCAACGCCGAGGCAGCCCACGCGGCCGCGATGGATGCGGCCGCGAGCAGCCGCCTGGCCTCGGCTCAGTCGCTGGTCTGACCCGCTCCCGTGGCACCCGGCGCGCTGCGCCCGGGCACGGCTTGATAGTCGCGCTCGCGCAGCCGCCGGGTCACGAGCTTGTAGCGCACCGTCGACGCCGGCCAGATGGCCACGTTGCGGCCGCGCTCGTCGAGGTACCAGCTCTGGCACCCCGATCCCCAGACGGTATGCCGGGTCCGCTGCCGGACCCAGCGCCCGAACCTCACCTGAGCGGCCCGGGTGACGACGTGCGGCCCCCGGCGGTCGGCTCGATGCAGCGCGAGCAGGATGTGCTCGACCGCAGCCTCGATCATGATGAGGACCGAGTTGTGGCCGAGCGCGGTGTTCGGCCCGAGGAGCAGGTAGAGCTCGGGGAACCCGGCCACTTCGATGCCCAGGTGGGTGTTGCGGTTGGCTTCCCACTCGCCGGACAGGGTTCGACCGCTCTGCCCGGTGATGTGCATCCGGTCGAAGCTGCCCCGCAGGTCGAAACCGGTCGCGAAGACGATCGTGTCGACGTCGTGGTGCTCACCGTCCTCGGTGACCACGCCCGTGGGCTCCACCCGCTCGATCGGTGAGGTGACCAGGTGCACGTTCGGGCGGGCAAAGGTCGGCCAGTAGTCGTCCGAGAGCAGCACCCGCTTGCAGCCCAGCGCATAGCGCGGCGTCAAGGCCTCCCGGGTGGCCGGGTCGGGGACCTGCCGCTCAAGCCGCTCCACGGCTTGCGACTCAACGAGTCGCCGGGCCCGATCCAGACGCCCGAAGCCGAGCACCCTCGACTCAAGCCGCAGATAGGTGCGCCACCGCTGGACCCGTTCGATGAACGGCATACGCGAGTAGGTCTGGGCCCGAGCGTGCGACCAGATGCGATCGTTGCGTTGCAGGATCCACGAGGGTGTGCGCTGAAAGACCACGAGGTCGCTGACCCGGCTGGCGATGGCGGGGATCAGCTGGACCGCTGACGCACCGGTGCCGACGACGGCGACCCGTCGACCGTCCAGGTGGTCGTCCGCCGGCCAGTCGGCGGTGTGCAGGACCTCGCCCGCGAACGACCCCAAGCCCGGCAGGTCAGGTCGCTTGGGGACATGCAGCCCCCCGACGCCCAGGACGAGGGCATCAGCCGTCCACTCGCGCCCGTCTGCGGCGAGGACCTGCCAGCGGCCGTCGGCCCAGGTCGCGTCGATGACGTCTGCACCGAGCACGAGCCGTGACCGCAGCCCGAACCGATCGATGCATTCCCGCAGGTAGTCCCAGATCTCCCCCGCCGGCGCATAGTCGCGGCTCCAGTCGACCTTCGGCGCGAAGCTCAACGAGTAGAGCCGACTGGGCACGTCGCACGCGCAGCCGGGATAGCGGTTATCCCGCCAGGTGCCACCGACGTCGGTCGCCTTCTCCAGGATGAGGAAGTCCTCCATCCCGGTCTGGGACAGGCGCGCGGCCATGGCGATGCCAGAGAAGCCCGCCCCCACGATGACCACCCGCTGGTGTGACACAGCCGCAGAGTATGCCGCCGCGCCCCCGGACGACGCATCGTCCCCAGGGGTGAGCCTCGACACGCGGTCGCAACCATCGGTGAACGGACGACCGTGGCTCGTCGCGGCCGATGGTGGGAGGGCGGCATACTCGGTCGTCGTGGCGAAGGCGACTGGCACTCCGGCGACCACCGCGCTCACTCGGGCGAAGGTGGCGTTCACGGTGCACATCTATGAGCACGATCCAGCGGCGGCGTCCTTTGGGCTGGAAGCGGCGACCGCCCTCGGCATCGAACCCGCCCGGGTGTTCAAGACCCTGCTCGTCGAGGCAGACGGGCGGCTCGGCGTGGGCATCGTCCCGGTCGACCGACAGCTGGACCTTAAGGCCGTCGCGGCGGCGCTGGGGGCCAAGAAGGCGGTCATGGCCGACCCTGCCGTGGCAGAGCGGGTCACCGGCTATGTCGTAGGGGGCATCTCGCCGCTCGGCCAGAAGCGCGCGCTGCCGACCGTGCTCGATGGTGGTGCCACGGCATACCCGACGATCCTCGTCTCGGGCGGGCGGCGCGGCCTGGACGTGGAGCTCTCCCCCACCGACCTGCTCGCCCTCACCCGTGGCACGGTGGCGCCCATTTCGCGGGAGCGGTGAACGCGGCCGGTCAGCGCGTGGACGGCCCGACGGCGTGACGTCGTGGCGGCGTAGCGTGCCTCTGTGAGCGTCCGGCGGCCATCCGATCGAGGGGTGGTCTTCCTTCTCGCGGCGCTGACCATGATCGGCCCGTTCACAGTCGACACGATCTTCCCGGGCTTCCCGGCGGTGCAGCGCGAGTTCGCGGTCGACGCGGTCGCGACCCAGCAGATCGTTTCGGTCTATCTGTTCACCTTCGCGGTGATGAGCCTGCTGCACGGGCCGTTGTCAGATGCGCTGGGTCGCAAGCCGATCATCGTCGGCGGGCTCGCGCTCTTCACGGCCACCTCGGTGTTCTGCGCGCTCGCGCCGTCGATGACCTGGTTGCTCGTCGGCCGCGCCCTGCAGGGCGTCGTCGCCGGCGGCGGGATGATCGTCGGGCGCACTGTCGTGCGCGACCTCTTCTCCGGGGACACCGCGCAGCGCGCCATGTCGCTCATGTCGATGATCTTCGGGGTGGCCCCGGCGCTGGCCCCGATTGTCGGGGGCTGGCTGCTTGGGTGGTCGAGCTGGCGCAGCATCTTCTGGTTCCTGGCCCTGTTCGCCGTGGCTATCCTCGCGGCTGTCCTGCTGTTCTTGCCAGAGACCCACCCAGCGGACCGGCGGACCTCCCTGCAGCCGGGGGCCCTGGTGCGGGCCGTCGTCGATGCCGGTCGGGATGCCGGGGTGCGACGGCTGCTGGCGGTTTCGTCGTTCAACTTCGCCGCCTTGTTCACCTACATCTCGGCGGCTCCTGCGATCATCGTCGACCACCTGCACCTCGGGCCCGGGGACTTCGGGTGGCTGTTCGTCCCGGTGGTGACGATGATGATCTTCGGCTCGTGGCTGACGGGGCGGCTGGCGGGCCGGGTGAGCGGGCCGCGCTTCCTGACCTTGGGTTTTGGCGTGGCCGTGGTCGGCGGATTGGTCCAATTGGCGCTCGACGCCGGAGGCGTGCGGACCCTGCCGTGGGTGCTCGTGGGACCGGTGACCACCGGTTTGGGCATCGCCCTGGTCTTCCCCATCGTCACCTTGGTCCTGCTCGATGTTCGGCCCCGACACCGCGGGACGTTGTCCTCGATGCAGTCCTTCACCAACACGATGCTCAACTCGGTGGTGGCGGGAGCCTTGGTGCCGCTGGTCAGCGGGACCCTCGCCGGATTGACCGCTGCCGCGGTGAGTTTCAGCGTGGCCGGATGGATCACCTGGGCCTACCACCATCGGGTCGCTCACCCCCGGGTGCTCACTCCCCCGGACCCTGAGTCCTACGAGCCGACCGACCGCCTCTGACCGAGCTGCTGTCCTAGGACTTCGGGGACTCCTTGGGCTCCCTGGCCTCTTTGCCGGTGACCGGGCGCCCTTCCCAGGCCGTCGACAGGACGACCGTCGTGCGGGTCTGGACGTGCGCGGCGCCGCGCAGCCTCGTCAGCAGGTCCTCCAGGTCCAGCGGCGTCGCGACCCGGACCTTGGTGATGTAGTTGAAGTCCCCGGCCACCGAGTGGCAGGACTCGATCTCGGGGAAACTGCGGATCCGGTCGGGGATGTCGTCGGGCGCCGCGGGGTCGAGGGGAGACAACGAGATGTATGCCGTGAGCGGCAGCCCGACCTGCGCCGGGTCGATGATCGCCTGATAGCCCTGGACCACGCCGCGCTCTTCCAGTCGACGGACCCGCTGGTGCACGGCGGAGGTCGATAGGCCGGTCGCCTTGCCGAGATCCGTGTAGCTCATCCGGCCGTCGGCCGCGAGCAGCTGCACGAGCTTCCGGTCGAGTTTCTCCATGGAGTGCAGCCTACGCATTCCGGGCGAGGCTGCGCTTGCCTGATTGGGTCGTGGACGTTGGCGCCCGGGACTAGGGTGAGACGCCATGGACCGCGGCGGCCGACTTCTCCTGCTCGACTCGGCGAGCCTGTACTTCCGGGCCTTCTACGGAGTGCCCGACCAACGGACCAGCCCGGACGAGCCGCCGACCAACGCGATCCGGGGCTTCCTGGACATGCTGGCCACCCTGGTCGACCGGCATCGACCGACCCACCTGGCCGCCTGCTGGGACAACGACTGGCGACCACAGTTCCGGGTGCGGGCGATCCCGTCCTACAAGACCCACCGCGTCGCGGCCGGGGGCGACCTGACCGCGCCCGGTGGTGTGGCCGGGGCCGGCGGCGCCGCCTCGGATGCGGTGCCCTCACCGTCGGCCACGCCCGCCGAGGCTGGGGACTCGGGGCGCACTGCCGAAGAAGCGCCCGACGACCTGGCGCCCCAGGTCCCGGTCATCGCGGCCGCCCTGGCCGCCCTCGGCGTCGCCCGGGTCGGCGTGGATGGCTTCGAAGCCGACGACGTCATCGGAGCCTTGGCCCACCGGCACCGCGGCCACCTCGCGGTCGACATCGTCACCGGCGACCGCGACCTGTTCCAGCTCGTCGACGACGCGTTGGCCGTGCGCGTGCTCTACACCGCTAAAGGGGGCGTGCGCGACGCCGAGATCGTCGACCAATCGGTCCTGATTGCCCGGTATGCCGTGCCGACCGGCGACGCCTACGCCGACCTCGCCGTGTTGCGCGGCGACGCCTCGGATGGGTTGCCCGGCGTGGCCGGGATCGGCGAGAAGACGGCTGCAGCCCTGTTGGCCACCTACGGATCGTTGGACGGCATACGGACTGCCGTTGACGGCGGCGACCCCCGGATCAAGGGCGCCAAGCGGGCCCGGCTGGAGGCCGGGGCGGCATACCTGGATGTCGCGCCGGGCGTCGTGCGGGTGGCGGTGGACGCTCCCGTCCCCGACGTGGACCTACGCCTTCCCACGCGCGTGGCCGACCCGGCGCTCATGTCCCGGCTGGCGGTCGACTACGGGCTGACCAATCCGTTTAACCGCGTGCTGGGCGCGCTGGGACTCGGCTGACAACTGGCAGTCAGCGTGCAGCCAGCCCGGTCAGGCCAGCGCGAGCAACTGGGCCAGGCTCTCCTCGAGATAGCGGGGCAGGTCACGGTAGTGGGTGACGATGTCGGTGCACGCCGTGGCGCTGAAGATGATCCGGTCACCCAGGCTCTGGCCGCCGAGCAGCAGGCCGACACCCGGAGGCAGGAAGCCGAAGATGATGTACTTCTCCATCTGCGCCCCGCCATAGATCGGCTTGACCTGCGGGCCCTTGACGTTGGACACCGAGACGTTGAACATCTTCGGCGAATACTGGCCGGGCAGGTAGGACATCACCTTCATGCTCGGGCCGAGTGCGACGACCGGCATCCATTCGCTGGCTCGGCGGGTGAGGTGGCTCGGCACGCCGTCCCAGTTGGCCTTCGCGGCGGTGGCCGTCTCCTTGGCAAACTTCAGCCGCTCCATCGGGTCGGCGATGTGGGTGCCGAGCGGTTGGAAGAGCATGAACACCTGGTTGGCGAAGCGCTCCTTCTCCTTGCCGGTGCGCCACGAGATCGGCGTCGACGTGATGAGCGGGCGTTCGACGATGCCGCCGTGGTCCGCCATGTAGGCGCGCAACGCCCCCGCGGTCACGGCCAGGACCGCGTCGTTGATCGTCCCGCCGACCAGCTTGCCGACCTTGCGCAGGTCGGCGATCGCGAAGTCGTGATAAACGATGCTGACGTTGCTCGTCACCGTCCCGTTGAAGGGGGACTTCGGTGGTGCGAGCGAAGGCACCAAAGACCCGGCCTTGGGCTCGCCGTCCGGCCGTCCCTTGTTGGTCAAAGCCGCGACCGGCTTGCTGAGCTCGCCGGGCAGCATTCGGACGACGCTGTCGGGGAGGAAACGCAGGCCCTCCTTGCGGACCTTGCTGGCCGCCCACACCGCCGTCTCGGCTTGGAGCTTGATGCCCTTGGCGGGCTTCTTGGCCAACCCGGCCAGACCCCGGGCGAGCATCTCCGCCTTACCGCCACGCGGCTCGGGACTCATCGGGACCTCGGGCAGCTCTTCGCTCGGCTGGTCAGAGAGCTGGTCGAAGAGCATCCACAGGACGCTGCCGTCCGCCAGACCGTGGGTCATCTTCACGACGTAGGCGTAGCCGCCGTTCTCCAGACCTTCGATGACGTAGATCCGCCACATCGGGCGGTCGCGCTCCAGCAACTGGGCCATGATCCGGTCCAGGGTGGCGTGCAACTGCTTCTCGGTGCCGGGCTGGGGCAGCCGGATCCCCACCACCTGCTCTTGCAGGTCGACCGGGCCGTCCACCCAGTAACGGCCGTCCATCTCCAGCGGCACGCTCTTGAGCCGCCACCGCAAGACCGGGAGGCGCGGCAGCCGCTCAGCCACCCGGTCGCGCAGGAACTTCAGCTCGTCCCGCTTCTCGGCGGGCTTGTCGAAGAACGCGATCCCGGCGACATGCCCCGTCGTGCGCCCCGTGTCCAACGACAGGAACATCTCGTCCAGACCTGTGAGCTGTTGCATGGCTCTCCTCGTTGGCGTCGTGAAGGCGCGGGACATCATTGGACCGTTCAGTCATCAAGGCTTTGACAGTATTTCAGTCAACCGCCCTTTGGCGGCAGAGTCCCGCACCACGGCCACCCGGTTTCCCACCGTGGAATACCGCACGAGAAACGCGCTTCCGGTGCGGTTCTGCCGGACGCGCGAGCCCACGAGTCAATCGATTCGATCGGCTGCCACGACCCCCCGACGCACCGCGTCGACGGCCTTGCGGGCCTTGGTGCGCAGGGCCGGATGTGGGGCGATGTCGCCGATCTGGTCGAGGAGGTCGACGACCTGCTTGCAGCGCCTGACGAAGTCCCCTGCCGCCAGGTCCGACCCACGCAGCACGACCTCCAGGCGTTGGCCGCTGGCCCACCGGTGAACCATCCACACGATGCCCGGGTCGGGGGCGCCACTGGGCGGCAGCCCATGCCGCCGCTCCTGCTCCTCCAGGGTCGCCCACAGCGCGGTCATCGCTGCCAGCGCCTGCGCCACGTCGGTCGTGGGCATCCGCGGCGCCGCGGCGAGGTCCTCGCGGCGGGGCTCGTGGATGAGTGCCGACACGACCGCCGCGAGCCCCGCCGCGTCGAGCCGGTTCCACACTCCTTCGTGGAGGCACTGGGCGGTGAGGAGGTCCCGCTCGGCATAGATGCGACGCAGCTGCTCCCCTGCCGCGGTCACCGTGTGCCCGCCCGCACCGAGGTAACCACGCTCGACCAACAGGTCGCAGATCCGATCGAAGGTCCGCGCGACCGTATTGGTGCGTCCGTCGACCTGCCGGGCCAGCCCGTCGGTCTCCCGCCGCAGCCGCCACCAGCGTTCGGCCTTGCGGGCGTGTTCCTCCCGGTCGGGACACGCGTGGCACGGGTGGTCCCGCAGCGCGGCGCGCAAGCGCCCGACCTCGCGGGTCGTCTCTCGTCGGTCGTCGTCCTCGCCACCCCGCTGGGTATGCCGCGGCGGCGGCTCATGCGCGACCGCGACCCGCAACGTGGCGGCCAGGTCCCGGCGGGATTTGGGGCTCTTGGCGTTGAAGCTGGCCGGGATTCGGACGGTGAGCAACGGCTCGATGGGTGTCGGAACGTCGACGGTTGTCAGCCGGCGCAGCTGTCGGTCCTCAGTGACGACGGCGGGCGAAGCCGGCCGGCCGGGTCCTCCGCGGTTGGCAGCGACGACGACGGCATACCCGGCGCGACGGCCAGTGGGCACGCGGATGACGTCCCCCGGTCGTAGTCGTTCCAGGGAAAGCTCGGCGGCTGCCCGGGTGGCTGCCGAGCGGGCTTTGGCGGCGCCCTTCTCCAGGTCGCGCAGAGAAGCGCGCAGGGCGGCATACTCGCTGAAATCGCCCAGATGGCAATGCCATTCGACGGCCATGTCGGCCAGCTGCCGCTCGCCGCGGCGGACCGCGCGGGCCAGGCCCACGACGGAGCGATCGGCCTGGAACTGGGCGAACGAGGTCTCCAGGACCTCACGTGCCCGTTCGCGGCCCACCTGGGCGACGAGGTTGACGGCCATGTTGTAGGTCGGCCGGAAGCTCGAGCGCAGCGGATAGGTGCGGGTCGAGGCCAGCCCGCCGACCACCATCGGGTCCAGCCCGCGGGTCCACAGCACGACCCCGTGGCCTTCGACGTCGATGCCTCGGCGCCCGGCCCGGCCGGTCAGCTGGGTGTACTCCCCCGGCGTGAGTTCGGCGTGGGTGTCGCCGTTGAACTTGACGAGCTTCTCAAGCACGACGGTGCGGGCTGGCATGTTGATGCCCAGCGCCAAGGTCTCGGTGGCGAACACCGCCCGGATCCGCCCCTGAGTGAACAGCTCCTCGACGATCTCCCGGAAGGTTGGCAGCATCCCCGCGTGGTGCGCCGCGAAACCCCGCTCGATCCCGTCGACGAAGTCCCAGTAGCCGAGGACCCCGAGGTCCTCGTCGGCCAGCCCACCGATCCGCTCCTCGACGTAGCGCCGGTTACGCACGCCGTCCTCATCGCTGACGAGCTTGACGCCCCGGGCAAGCAGCTGCCCCACGGCCGCGTCACAGCCCACCCGGCTGAAAACGAACGTGATCGCCGGGAGCAGCCCCTCCCGGTCCAAGGCCCAGATGACATCCGCCCGGGAGGGACCACCACCCGGCCGTATGCCGCCCTCCCGCCCTCGGGGTCCGCGACGGGCGGCCGCGTCGGCAGCCAGGGCTCGATCGACCGACCGGATCCGTTCCAGCAGTTCAGGATTGAGCTCGACCCGGCGACCCTCCTCGGGGCGACCCGAGGCGTCAAGTGACTCCTCCACGAACAGGTCGAACAGTTGCTTGCCGACCATGACGTGTTGCCAGAGCGGCACCGGTCGGACCTCGGAGACGACGACCGCGACGTCTCCGCGGACCTCCCCGAGCCACTCGCCGAACTCCTCGGCGTTGGACACGGTGGCCGACAGCGACACGAGCAGGACGTCCTCGGGCAGGTGGATGATGACTTCTTCCCACACCGCCCCCCGGAACCGGTCGGCGAGGTAGTGGACCTCGTCCATGACGACGTAGCCGAGACCTGCCAGGGTGGGCGACCCGGCATACATCATGTTGCGCAGCACCTCGGTCGTCATGACGACGACGGGTGCCTCGCCGTTGACCGAGGAGTCACCTGTGAGCAGGCCGACCCGATCAGCGCCGTGGCGTCGGCACAGGTCGGCATACTTCTGGTTGGACAGCGCCTTGATCGGCGTCGTATAGAAGGCCTTGCGACCCGACGCGAGGGCCAGATGGACGGCGAACTCACCCACGACGGTCTTGCCGGCCCCGGTGGGCGCCGCGACCAGCACGCCACGTCCGGCCTCCAGGGCCTCGCAGCCGGCGACCTGGAAGGGGTCGAGGCCGAAGTCCAGCCCGGCAGCGAACCGGGCTAGCTCGGTCACGGGGCGACGACGGCGAGAGCTCCGGGGACGGTCTCCAGGTCGACCGGCAGCGGCAGGAAGTCCTCCCCGTCGGCCTGGCTGTCGATGCCGTCGGACTCCAGCCGCACGTGCCGGCCGCGCAGGATCTCGACCGCGGGGTGGGTGACATGGCCCCCGGAGAAGACCTTGGGGAAGATCTTGAGGAACTCGCCGCGCCCGATCTGGTGCAGGATCATCACGTCGAAGAGGCCATCGGTCATCGACGCGTCCGGGCAGACCTTCATCCCACCGCCGAACGTGCCGCCGTTGGCGACGGCGACAAGCATGGCTTGGGTCTCGCGACGCTGGTCATCGACCTGCACGGCATACGGGATGCCGTTGAACCGCGGTAACTCCAAGGCGACGGCCGCGAGATAGCGCGGGGTCCCGTGCAGCGCCTTGAGGGTGCGGCCGCGGGTGTTGACGAGCGTGTCGAAACCCCCGCCGAGCACACCGAGCCACCAACGCTCCCCGTCGGGGGTGACGCACCGGCCGACGTCGATCCGTCGGGTGTGACCGGCCGAGATCATCCGGGCGATCGCGGGGATGTCTTTGCGCGGCATACCGAGGCTGCGGGCATTGTCGTTGCCGGTGCCGGCCGGAACGACAACGAGCGGGATGTCGGTGCCTGCGCACGCGTTGGCCCCCAGATGGGCCGTCCCGTCGCCACCGACGACCGCGAGGGCGTCGATCGCCCCTGATCGCACGGCCTCGTAGGCGCGCACCCGCCCCTCCGCGGCCGACTGTGCGGTGACGTCCAGGACGATGTGCCCCGCATCGGCGAGTATGCCGCGCAGCTGGGCCGCGGCGGGGACGCCGCGACCGCGGCCGGACACGGGGTTGGCGTAGAGCCCGATCCGGCGCAGCGGGCCGGTGAAGTGAGTCACGCGGTGAGGTTACAGGGCGGACGCCTCGTCGTCAGCGACCTGCAGCCACGCGGCGGACGGGTCCTTCTTGGAGCGGCGCTTATCGAGCAGCAGCGAGACCCCGACCGCGGCGAAGTAGAGCGCTGCCAAGGGGATGGCCAGGATGATCATCGTGAACGGGTTGGGGTCCGGCGTCATCATCGCGGTGAAGAGGAAGCACAAGAAGACGGCGCCGCGCCAGGCCCGCAGCATGAGCCGCCCGCTGAGGATGTGAGCGACGTTGAGCCCGACGAGGAAGACCGGGAGCAGGAAGCCCAACCCGAAGACGAGGATGAACTTGAGGACGAAGCTCAGGTAGGGCGAGACGTCCAGGATGTTGGAACCGGCGCTTGGGGTGAAACTCAACAGGGCGCTGACTGCTCGCGGGAGCACCCAGAACGCCAGGAGGCACCCGGCCAGGAAGAGCGGCACGGCGGCACCGATGAACGCCAGGGCCAGGCCCTTCTCGCGCCGTGTGAGCCCCGGGACGATGAAGGCCCAGATCTGCCACAACCACACGGGCGAAGCGACGACGAGCCCGACGAACAACCCCACGGTGATGAGCGTCGAGAACGAGTCGGTCAGCCCGACGAAGGTGACCGCGGTGATCCCTTGGCCCTGGGTCTTGGCCTTGGCGACCGTCAGGACGGGCTCGATGAGTCGGTTGAACAACGGTTCCCAGTTGAGCCAGCCATAGATCGAGCCGACCAGGATGGCCAGGGCACTGATGAGCGTCCGGTTGCGCAGCTCGCGCAGATGATCCCCGAGGGACATCCGTCCTTCGGGATCACGGTTGCGGCGGAATCGGAGGCGCGCCATGGTCGGTAAGGCTCCTGACAGCGGTCAGAGCAGACGGCGGGTCTTCGGGGGCGGCATACCCCTGGGGCCCGCGCAGCCGCGTGGTCAGCCCGCGGGGCGGTCGTCGGTCGTCCGGGGCGGCACCACGTCCCCCGCCACGACGTCGTCGGCGGCCGGGCTCGGGCGGCTGTCCTTGCCGTCGTTCTTCATCTCGTTGACCTCGGACTTGAAGATCCGCATCGACCGGCCAACGCTGCGAGCCATGTCGGGCAGCCGCTTCCAGCCGAAGAGCAGGACGAGCACGAGGATGACAATCGCCCAGTGGCTGGGCTCCCTGAGGAACATGCTGGTCAGGCCTTTCGTTCGCTGGCGTCTGTTGAGTCTAAAGGGCGCGCCCAGGCAGGGAGTGCCGCTCGGCGTCGCGCAGCCCGTTCTTCTCGCAACGTCTCGCGCAGGCGCTCGCGTTCCACGGCCACCTCGGCCGGGTTGCGGAAGATCGCCAGCTCGGGGGCTGCGTCAGTCGGCGGCGCGTCGCCAATCGCAGGTTCCGGGTGGTCAGTGGCCGACGACACCAGGGCCTCTGCCTCGGCCAGGGTCTCCCCCAGCAACTCGGATCGACCCCACAACCACCGCAGCCGGCGCCAGAGGTACCACCCACACCCGGCGACGATGGCCAGCCACACGAGGGTCCACACCAACCCGCGCATCACCCGGCGCCATCCGGAGTGGGCACCGGGGCCGCCATGGGGGTCGCCACGGGGGTCGCCACGGCGGTGGGCGGCATACCGTCCCCTCCCAGCCCGCGCACGACGTCCGGCGGGTATGCCGCGAGCGCCGCGTCCGCCCCGAGCGCGACCTCCGCCGCCAGCGCGGCGGGGGTGAGGATATGCACCTGACCGCCGTGACGCCAGGCGAGGCGACGCAACCAGGTCGTGTCTGCCGCGCGCAACCGGATCTGTCGGCGCCCCTCACCGAGATCGACGACCGACTCGACCGGGTAATAGTCGGCGACCCAGGCCGCGCCCGGTTCGGTCACCAGCTCGACGAGCACGTCGTCGGGCGAGGGCCGGTAGGTCTGGCCTGCCAGATCCCGGAGTTGAGCGACATCGGGTGGCGTCCCGTCGACCTCCAGCACCTCAAGGGACTGCACCCGATCCAGGCGGAACAGCCGGGTGTCCTCGGCCCGGTGGCACCACCCTTCGAGGTACCAGTGGGCGTCGAGGCTGGTGACCCGCATCGGGTCGACGTCCCGTTCGGTCACTTCGTCGCGGCCGAACGACTGGTAACGCAGGCGCACCCGACGACGGTCCTGCACGGCCCGGGATGCGTCGGCCAGGATCGTCTCGGCAGCCCCGTCGTCGAGGGTGACCCGCACCCGGGCGGCCACGCCGGCCGCTTCACCGGTGGCCTCCTCGAGCTTGGCCAGCGCGCGCAGGATCGCCTCGCCGCCCGTGGCCCCCGATGCGCCCGTCACACCGGGGGTGGCTGCCAATGCGCGGAGCCCGACCATGAGGGTGAGGGCTTCGTCGACGGTGAACCGCAGCGGCCGGGAGATGGCGTCGGCGTTGCCGATGTAGACGTGCCCGTCCTCCCAGTCGGCCTCGATGAGATCGTCGGGCAGGTGACCGGGCGTGCCGCACACGAACAGCAGTTCCAGGTCGGACTCGAGCTGCTCGCGGGTCACGCCGAACTGGGCTGCGGCCACGTCGATGTCGACACCTTGGCGGGCCAAGAGCCACGGGACCATGGTGAGCAGCCGGGACAGCCGCGCGGTGGCGCTCTCCGGGGCCGGGCGCGGCGCGCGGTGGGCGGTCACGGCATACCTCCCGGGGTGGTTGCCTCGGCGGTGGGCGAGGTATGCCGGTCGCGTGCCGCCGCGAGCAAACGCACGACCGCGTCGCGCAGCGCCATGGGGGTCTCGACGATGACGTCCGGCCCGAAACCGGCCACCTCTTGGGCCAAGCCCTGGGACTCCTTGAAGTCGATCTCGACCAAGGACCAACTCTCGTCGAGGTCATTGACGCTGCGGGATCGGCGGCGCAGCGTGTTGCCAGCACCGCGACGGATGCGCAGCACGGCCGGCGGTTGGTCGGTCTGGGTCGGCTCGGTGGCGGCGACCAGCACGCGGGGGACATGCCCGTCGGGGATCTCGTATGCCGCGGGCTTGCCGACGAGGGTGACCTTCCCCTCGATCCGGCCCAGGCGGAACACCCGCTCGGCCTGGCGCTCGACATCCAGGCCCGTGACATACCAGCGGCCGCGCCACTGGGTCATTCCCCAGGGCTGCAGGCGCCGGGTCGAGGTCGTGCCGTCGGCCTTGCGATAGCTGAAGGTCAGTTCACGGCGTTCTTTGACGGCGGCGTGGACGGGGGCGAAGGCGGCCTCGGTGGTCCGGACCCGAGGCTCGATGCCCACGACCGAGCGCTCGTCGAGCTCGACCCCGGCGGAGGCGAGCTTGGTGAGCGCCGCGGCTGCGGAGGAGGCGAGGCTGGCCTGGTTCCACGCCCGCCCGGCCAGGGCGAGGGCGGCCACCTCATCGGGCTCGAACCCGATCTCGGGCAGCGCGTATTCGCGCCGGTCGATCCGATAGCCGAGCTCGTCGTCGTATGCCGCCGCGACGAGCTGGGTCGCCAAGGGGATGCCCAGGTCGCGCAGTTCGTCCTTGTCGCGCTCGAACATCCGGTCGAAAGCCTCGTCCGATGCCGTCTGCTGATAATGCGGGACGGCAGCCCGAAGCTGTGCTTTGGTGAGCGGGCGCCGGGTCGACAGCAACGCGATGACCAGGTTGAGCAGGCGCTCGGTCTTGGCTGCCGTGGTCGGCTGGACGCTCACCCGACGACGGTACCCCAGCGGGAGGCAAGCGTCGGGGATGCGGACATCACGCCAATATCCCCAGGATCCCCGAGATCCCCGAGATGCCCGAGAGTCAGCGGACGGCGACGAGGTCGACGACGAAGATGAGGGTCTCCCCCGGCTTGATCACACCGCCGGCCCCGCGCTCGCCGTAGGCCAGGTGCGAGGGGATGGTGAGCTTGCGGCGTCCGCCGACCTTCATCCCGAGCAGGCCCTGGTCCCAGCCGTGGATGACCTGACCGATCCCGGCTCGGAACGACAGTGGGTCGCCGCGGTTCCACGAGGCGTCGAACTCCTCGCCGGTGGAGAAGGCCCAGCCCACGTAGTGGGTGGTCACGGTCTGGCCCGCCTCGACGGCCGGGCCGTCGCCCTCGATGAGGTCCTCGATGACCAGGTCGGTCGGCGGCGCATCGCCGGGGTAGTCGAGTTCGGGCTTGGTGCGCTCGGGATCGAGTGGCATCGCGGCTTCTCCTTCGCTGCTTCAGGGGGCTGATGTATGCCGGGTGGTCACCGGGTCAGGACACGGCCAGGATGTCGACGACAAAGACCAGCGTGTCGGTTCCGCTGATCTTCGGCGGCGAGCCTGCGGCGCCGTAGCCGTCGGCGGGTGGCACCACTAGGAGCACCCGAGACCCGGCCTTCTTACCGATGAAACCCGCGTCCCAGGCCTTGATGACGCTCCCGGTGCCCACCTGGAACGAGAACGCCGTGCCCCTGGTCCACGAGGAGTCGAAGACGCTGCCGTCTTTCCACAGGACACCCGTGTAGTGGACGCGGACGAGGTCTCCCGCCTTGATGGTCGCACCTGTTCCGTCGATGAGCAGTTGGCTCACCATCGTCGTCGGGGCCGCGAGTGCCGTGGGGACCGTGATGGTCGGCCCGGTCTTGGGGTCGAAGGTGACCGTCGGAAGGCCGGCGACCGGCGCGACCTCGGTGCCTTCGGCGTGTTTCAGCGGCGTGGTCACGCTGACGATGTCTGCCAGGAGCACGAGGTTCTCGGTGGGTGAGATCCCGATCTCAGGGCGACCGGCTGTGCCATACGCGTCTTTCGGCGGGATCACGATGAGAGCGCGGGTCCCGGGAGAGAGCCCCAGCAACCCGGCGACGAACCCCGGGACGGTCTTGGTGGGATCGAGTTCCAACGGCTGAGGGCTCCCTGACTCGAACGTCGAGTCCAGACGTGATCCGTCGGAGCCCTTGAACAGGGCCAGGTTCGCTGTGACGACGCTCCCGAGGGTGCTGACCGGGCCCGATCCGGCCGTGAGGATCGTCCTCGTTGTCGACGTGACGGTCAGAGGGGAGGCCGTCCACGTGACGTTGGGAGCCAGGCTCGGTCCGCCGCCGGAGACGGTCACACCGGCGAGGACGGCGAGGTCAGGCGCAGAACCCAATGGCCCGGTCGCCGCTGTCGAGGCGGGTGCGGCGGAGGAGGTCGACGTCGAGGCCGCGACGCTGCTCGGGGTGCTCGTCGACGGCGCAGCGGTGCTGCCACAGCCACTGAGCCCGGCCACGACGGCGATCGCCACGCCCCCCACGACGGCGCGGGCGGTCAGGGAGTGGCGGGCAGACGCACGGCGGGGGCGGGCGGCATACACAGTCGGCACGTGGGGTCCTCGGGTCGCGACAGGCGGGGAAACCCTGCCACTCTAGTCGGGACCGCTGTGGCGCCAACCGGTGAGCCGCGAGTGCCGCGCGGTTACATCGCCTCGATGAGCCGGGCGACCCGCTCGTCGACGCTGGCGAACGGGTCCTTGCACAGGACGGTCCGTTGGGCCTGGTCGTTGAGTTTGAGGTGCACCCAGTCGACGCTGAAGTCGCGGCGCTTGGCTTGGGCCGCCTTGACGAACTCGCCGCGCAACCTCGCGCGAGTCGTCTGCGGCGGCACGGTCTTAGCCCGGAACACCTGCAGGTCGGAGGCCTCCTGGGTCACGAGGCCGCGGCGCTGCAGGAGGTAGAACAGACCGCGGCGCCGGTTGACGTCGTGGTAGGCCAGATCCAGCTGGGCCAACCGGGGGTCATCCAAGGCGAGGTGGTGTTTGGCGGCATAGCGCTGGATCATCCGCCATTTGATGACCCAGTCGATCTCGCGCTCGACAAGAGCAAGGTTGTCGGTCTCGATGGCCCGCAGGGTGCGCTCCCACAATTCGAGAACCCGGCCGTGGGTGCCCTCGGTCATCCCCTCGCGCTCGGCGAAGGTCCTCACTCGGGTGAGGTATTCGGTCTGCATATCCAGCGCCGACATGCTTCGGCCGTCGGCAAGGCGCACAGTGCGGCGGCCGGTCATGTCGTGGCTCATCTCCCGGATCGCTCGGATCGGGTTCTCCAGAGCGAGGTCGCGCATCACCACGCCAGCCTCGGCCATCCGCAGGACGAGGTCGGCCGAACCCACCTTGAGCAGGGTCGTCGTCTCGGACATGTTCGAGTCACCGACGATGACATGCAGGCGGCGGAACTTCTCGGCGTCGGCGTGCGGCTCGTCGCGAGTGTTGATGATGGGGCGGCTGCGGGTTGTCGCTGAGGAGACGCCCTCCCAGATGTGGTCGGCCCGCTGGCTGACGCAGTAGGTCGCTCGCTTGTGGCCGGTGGTGAGTTTGCCTGCGCCACAGATCAGTTGGCGGCTAATGAGGAAGGGAATGAGCATGTCTGAGACGTGCCCGAACTCGCCGGTGCGCCCGATGAGGTAGTTCTCGTGGCACCCATAAGAGTTGCCGGCCGAGTCGGTGTTGTTCTTGAAGACATAGATGTCGCCGACGATGCCTTCGTCGGCCAGCCGTTGTTGCGCCTCCTCGGCCAAGCCCTCAAGGATGCGCTCCCCCGCCTTGTCGTGGATGACAACCTCACGGATTGAGTCGCACTCCGCAGTGGCGAATTCGGGGTGGCTGCCAACGTCGAGGTAGAGCCGCGCCCCGTTAGTGAGGAAGACGTTGCTGCTGCGCCCCCACGCGACGACACGACGGAAGAGGTAGCGCGACACCTCGTCGGGTGTGAGACGCCGCTGCCCCTGGTGGGTGCACGTCACCCCGAACTCGGTTTCGATCCCGAAAATGCGCCGCTGCATCCCCTCACCCTACGGGCCCGTATGCCGCCCGCCCCCGGATCGGCTCGCCCTCGACCGCGTCGTCACAGCTGGCCTCGGTGCAGGGTCTGGACCATCCGCCGGAATCTGAGATCATGTCCCCCATGTCCGACGGTCTGGCAGCCGCCACCCCGTCGGTCTCCGCCGGGGGCGATGTCGGAGACGTGACCAAGCATGCGTTGGAGATCCTCGCCCGCGCACAAGGCCACGCCGACACCGTCACGGCGCAGGCCGACGAGGTGCTGACGGCTGCCCAGATTCGGGCCCGCGACCTGACGACCGAAGCCGAGCGGCTACACCGGGAGGCCAGCGCCCTCCACGTGGCCGCCACCTCCGATCGTGACCACGCTGCCGCGTTGCTCGCGGCCGCCCACGAGGACGCAACGTCGCTGCTCAGCGATGCAGCGGCGCAGGCCTCGTTGGTCGCCGATGCAGCAGCGCGCAGCAGTGAGGTCGAGCTTGACGAAGCCCGCAAGGACGCCGCCGAGTTCAGACGCGCAGCCCAGGCCAGTGCTGCCGAGCTCCGGGCGGCCGCGCAGGCCGACTATGACAGCGCCATGGCCCGATTCGTGGCCCACGAGTCGGCTAGGTCGCTGACCTTGGATGAGCGCGCTGCGGCCATCGCCAGCGAGGAGTCGACGAGGCTGGCCATGGCATCGACCAGTGCCTCAGCACTGGTGACGGCTGCCACCGCCGAAGCCGATCGCCTGCGCAACACGGCACGTGAGGAGTCCGACCTCATGGCTGCCGCCGCTGAGGCACTGCGCGCTCGCACTGTGGCCGAGACAGCACAGCTACGCCGCGAGGCCGCAGCCGACGTGCAAGCGCGGGTCGCCCAGGCTCGCGCCGAGGCCGACGAGATGCTCAGCGCCGCCAAGGCCCACCTCGACTGGGCCGAACGCACGATGCGCGAGATCATCGACGGCGCCAACGCTGAGGCCGAGCGCACCCGCGTTGTGACGGCCAGGACGCTGGCCGACCACTCTCGCCGTCGTCGTCAACAGCTCCAGGGGGTGTTGGCCAGGGTCTCGCATACCTCTCGGCAGCGGCTCGACCTTGCAGCGGCGGAGTCCTCCCGCACCCGCGCCCAAGCCGAAGCCATCCTTGAGGCGGCCGCCGCTGACGCCAAACGGACAGCTGCGGACGCGACGTCCGAGAGCGCGCGGTTGCTCGCTGAGGCGCAGGCGCAGGCCCAAGCAACGGTGGATCGCGCGGAGCATCGCCTCGCCGAGGCCGAACACGGGGCCCGGCTCATCCGGGAGCGCACGGCAGCTGAGGTCGAAAAACTGCACCGCGAGGCGCATGCCGATCGTCGGGCAGCTCGTGAGGAACTGGTGCGGACGCTGGCTGAGGCGCGGGACGAGGCCGATCACCTGCGGGCGCAGGCTCGCGAGGCTGTCGAGGCAGCCCGGGCCGAGGTGCACACCCTGGCTGCCCGCCGCGACGACATCAACACCCAGTTGGGGCATCTGTCCAATGTCATCGAGGCGCTGGCGGTCCCGGAGCGGTTGAGCGGGGCGCGCAACGGGGCGTCCCCCGGCTCGCCTCAGGACGGTGAGCACGCGGCATACGCGTCGATGCCCGCCGCGACGACACCCACGCCGCGGCCCCTCCCCCACGCAGCCGTCGACCATCCGGCCGACGATCTCACGCTGATCGAACCTCTCCCCTGACCGACCACGCACCGCATTCGATGGGATCTTGATGACCGACCACACGCAATTCCGCGCCGTTCTTCGTGGCTACGACCCCGCACAGGTCGACCAGGTCGTGGCCGAACTGACCGCCGCTGCAGAGGCGGCGCGGCAGGAAGCGGCGACCTACAGCGTCAACGCCAGCAAGCTTGAGGCGGGTCACGGCGACCTGCGGGCCCAGTTGGAGGCCAAGGAGGCCCAGCTGGTCAAACTGCGGGAAGCCACCAAGACCGCTGCGGCGCCCAGTTTCGCCGGGCTCGGTGACCGGGTCGGTCAGATCCTCACCCTCGCCGACGAGGAAGCAGCCCACCTGCGCGCCACGGCCGCCACCGAGGCGACCGAGGTGCGAGCCTCCGCCGAAGCCGCCGCCGCGTCCGTGCGGGCCGATGCCGATCGGTATGCCGAGGACGTGCGGACCCGCGCGGACGCCGAGGCTGCCCGCACCCTGGAAGACGCCAAACGCAAGGCCGACGAGATCCTCGACCACGCCGACCGGGAGTCCTCCGCGCGCCGGGAGGAGGCCGAGGCGGTCTACGAGCACCAGCGCGCCAAGGCCGCCGAGTCTGCCGCCGAGTTCGAGACGACCCTCGCCGCCCGCCGCGACAAGGCCGCAGCCGAGTTCGCGGCGGCCATGTCCCAGCACGAGTCGTCGCTCGTGGCTGTCCAGGACCGGGCGGCTGCGCTCGCCTCAGAATCCGACCGAGCCCACCAGTCGGCCCAGGCTGAGGTCGCCAACATGCTGGAGAAGGCCCGCACCGAGGCGGCCTCGCTCGTCGCCTCCGCCCGCGACCAGGCCGAGCGGATCAAGCGCGACTCCGACCGCGAGTTGGCGGCCGCCACAGCACGGCGCGACTCGATCACGGCCCAGCTGACCAACGTCCGCCAGATGCTCGCGACCCTCGGTGGAGCAGGTGGCTCGATGTTGACCCCGTTCGCGGCCGCGGAAGCACCAGCGGTCCAGGCGCCGGGTGCCGACGACGCCGCCGCTCCGGGCGCAGATGCACAGGCTGAGAGCCCGGAAACGGGTGAGGCCATCGAACGCTCGACGAACAGCGACGAGGTCGAGAACATCCCGGATGTCCCCGACCTGGCTGAAGAGCTGTTGGAGCAGGCTGAGGGCAAAGGCGCCCGCCGCCGCTGACCATGCCGTCACCCTGATCGGCCCGGACCCGAGGTCCGGTCCGATCAGGGTGTGAGCCTGTCAGTTGGGTGGGGCCTCACCCGAGAGGGTGTCATGATGGCCGGGGATGCCCTCGTCGACCTCTGGAGCGTGCGCGGTGGGGCTGTCGGCATTGAGCAGGTCAGCCAGCAACGGGCCGACGATCCGGCGGAATGTGCGCCGGGGCCGGTTCCGGTCCAGCACCGCCACCTCAAGCTGGTCTGGTGCAAGCGCCCGAGGCTCGCCGCCAGCCGGGTCGGCCGCGAGCGCGGCGACGGCCACAATGAGGGCGTCCGCGAGCGGCATACCCTCGCGCCAGCCAGCCTTGAGGCGCTCCTCCGCGGCCCCGCTGGCACCGCCCATGACGACGAACCCGTGCTGGTCGGCGACCGACCCGTCATAGGTGAGTCGATAGATCTGGTCGCGTTCGGGGGTCAGGCCGACCTCCGCAACACACAGCTCGATCTCGTAGGGCTTCGGCTCCTGGGTGAACACCGTCCCCAGGGTCTGGGCGTAGGCGTTGGCCAGGCCTCGCGCTGACACGTCGGAGCGGTCGTAGGAGTAGCCCCGCAGATCGGCATACCGAATGCCGGCGACCCGCAGATTCTCGAACTCGTAGTACATCCCGACCGCCGCAAACGCGATCCGGTCGTAGATCTCGGAGATCTTGCGCAGGCTCTGCGGGTTTTCCGCGACGAACGCGATGCCTCGGTCGTACTGCAGGACGATCACCGACCGGCCGCGGGCGATCCCCTTGCGGGCGTAGTCAGCCTTGTCCTTCATCAGCTGCTCAGGCGAGACATAGAACGGCATGCTCATCGCGCGCCTCCTGCCCTCTGGTCGGCGCTCATCGCGCGCCTCCCGGGTTACCGCGCCGGTGGGCCACGATAACTTCCACGATCCCCGCCAGGTCGTCGTCGGGCAGGAACCGAACCCCGCCCTGGTCGAGGACTGCCAAGGTCGGCCAGATCCGCCGACCCACGTCCGGCCCACCTGTCGCCGAGTCGTCGTCAGCCGCGTCGTAGAGCGCCTCCAAACACGCGCGGACCACCTCGGCCTCCCCCAGCCCTGGGCGCCACAGCTTCTTGAGCGACCCGCGCGCAAACAACGACCCGGACCCAATGCTGTGATGGTCGCGCTCGGGATAGCAGCCGCCGGTGACGTCGTAGGAGAAGATCCGCCCGCGCCCCTCGTCGAGGTCGAACCCTGCAAACATCGGCACGACGGTCAGCCCCTGCATGGCCAACCCGAGGTTGCCCCGAATCATCGACGCGAGCCGGTTGGCCTTCCCCTCGAGGGACATGATCGTGCCCTCGATCTTCTCGTAATGCTCCAACTCCACCTGATAAAGCTTCACCAGCTCGACGGCGATGCCCGCGGTCCCGGCGATGCCGACGACGGAGTATTCGTCCGCGGCATACACCTTCTCCATGTCGCGGTTCGCGATGAGGTTGCCCATGGTCGCGCGCCGGTCACCAGCGACGATGACCCCGCCGGCGAACTCGGCCGCCACGATGGTCGTCCCGTGCGGTGCCTCCAGGGACATCCCGGCGGGCAGCGGCCGCCGCCCGGGCAGCAACTCGGGCGCTACGCCCGCGACGAACTCCGTGAACGACGCACTCCCCGGGCGCAGGTATGCCGTCGGGAGACTCCCAGCCCGGGCGTCTCCCGCCGGGGTGGTGCGGTTCACTGGCCGCCCTTCTGGACGAAGCTGCGGACGAACTCCTCAGCGTTGACCTCGAGCACCTCGTCGATCTCGTCCAGGACGCTGTCGATGTCGGCGTTCGACACCTGGGTCTGGGCGCCACCGACCGGCGCGTCCGGAGGCGCGGCGTCCGGGTCGCCCTCGCGCCGCTGCGGACGGCTCTGCTCCTGGCTGGCCATGGGTCCTCCACCTGCTCGGGTCTGCGGGTCGGCCCCGCGGACCGACACTGCCCAACCTAGTCGCCGGAGCGGATGAGTTCACGCAGGAGCGTGGTGACGTCCGGACTCCGGTCAAACACGTCTTGGACTTGCTCCCGGGTGCCGCGCAACGGCTCCAGCATCGGGATGCGCTGCAGCGATGTCTGACCCGGAACCTCGAAGATCACCGAGTCCCACGAGGCGGAGACGACGTGGGCGGCATACCGGCTTAGGCACTGGCCGCGGAACCAGGCCCGGGTGTCCTCGGGAGGGGTAGTGACGGCCGCGGCGGCCTCCGCGGAGGTGACCAACTCGGTGACCTGCCCCGCGGCGCGCAACTTGGCGAAAACGCTCTTGGCCGGGCGGATGTCGCTCCACTGGATGTCCAGGGCGGCCAGCCGCGGCTCGGTCCACGCGAGGCCGTCTCGGTCGCGATAGGCCTGCAGGAGACGGAGTTTGGCCACCCAGTCCAGCTCACGGGCGCAGCTCATCGGGTCGGTCCCGAGGCGGGTGAGGACGTCGGCCCACCGGGTCATCACCTCTTGAGTGTCCTCGTCGGCCCCCGTGGGATCCCCCTCCCGATCGGCCAGGTATGCCGCGCACGCATCGTGGTAGATCCACAACAGCTCTAGCGCGGTGAGTTTGCGGCCGTCGCGCAAAGTGATGAGGGTGCGCAGGGTCGGGTCGTGGGACACCGCATGCAGCGTTGAGACCGGGTTGAGCACCGTGAGGTCCCCGGGCAGCGCCCGGTCCTCGATGAGGGACAGCACCAGGCTGGTCGTGCCGACCTTGAGGAGGTTGGCGACGTCGCACTGGTTGGCGTCCCCGATGATGACGTGCAGGCGCCGATAGAGGTCGGCTGCCGAGTGTGGCTCGTCGCGGGTGTTGATGATCGGCCGTTTGAGGGTGGTCTCAAGCCCCACCTCGGTCTCGAAGAAGTCGGCCCGTTGGGTCAGCTGGAATCCGGCTGTCCGCGAGTCCTGTCCGATGCCGACCCGACCGGCTCCCGCGAAGACCTGCCGGGCGACGAAGAACGGCGTGAGCCCTCGGACGATGTCCTGGAACGGGGTCTCCCGGCGCATGAGGTAGTTCTCGTGCGTGCCGTAGGACGCGCCCTTGCCGTCGGTGTTGTTCTTGTAGAGCGCCACCGTCGGGCGAGCTGGGTCGGGGTTGAGCAGCCGGGCCGCCTCCTGCATGACCAGGTCGCCGGCGCGGTCCCACGTAACGACCGCGCGCGGGGTCGTCACCTCGGGGCCGGAGTATTCGGGGTGGGCATGGTCGACGTAGAACCGGGCTCCGTTGGTGAGCACGACGTTGGCCATCGTCGGGTCCTCGACGTCGGTCAGTTGGCTTGGGTCAGCCCAGGCCCGGCCCAACTCCCAGCCGCGGGCGTCCCGCAGCGGGGCCTCGTCCGCGTAGTCCCACGCCCCCCGACCCGTGAGCAGACCTTTCGCTCGTGCGTATGCCGTGACCACTTGTCCGGAGAGCCACATCGGGTTGGCGCTCGGGTCACCTGGCGCGGCGATGCCGTACTCCGTCTCGACCCCCATGACCCGCCGCACGCCCATGCCCCCACCCTATGTCGGGGGACCTGACCTGCCCGGACCAGGCGTGCCGGGACCAGGCCTGCCCGGACCTGACGTGCCGGGACCAGACGTGCCGGGACCTGACCTGCTGGGGCCGGTCAAGGGGCCAGCGGTGGAAACCGACAGAAATCCACCCCTAATCCACCCGTCGGTCGGGCCACAATGGGAAGGTGCCTCGTCCCACCGCCCGTCTGGGTCGCGTTCCACGGCCCCGTATGCCGCTGCGCACGGCGGTCTTCGCTGTGGCCTTGGAGCGCTTCGGCCGGTCCTCGATCCTCGATCTTGACGAGGAGCAGATCCGCAACGCCCGACAGTGGGCTGCTCCGGCCCGGTGGCCGCACACCTGGGTGACCGGCGGCGTGTCCGGTCGAGTGAGCATCCGCGAGGCGACGTTCCCCACCCGCGATGGCTCAGAGCGACCGGTGCGGATCTACTCCCCCATCCACGCCCGGGGCCCGCTGCCCATCCTCCTGTTCTTCCACGGCGGCGGCTATGTCCTGGGCAACACGCGCATGTACGACCCGCTGTGCTCGTTCCTGGCCAAGAGCATCCCGGCGGTCGTGGTCTCGGTCGACTACCGCCAGGCGCCCGAGTTCCGCGCTCCCACTGCGTTGCACGACAGTGTCGACGGCCTGCGGTGGGCCCACGCCAACGCCGAGTCCTTCCGGGGAGACCCGGCCCGCATCGCCGTCTGCGGCGACAGCGCTGGAGGTGGGCTGGCCGCCCTGGTGTGCCACGCGGCATACGACGAGGGCGGGCCGGTGATCGCGCACCAGGCGTTGCTCTACCCGTGTACCGACGCGACCCAGTCCTTCCCCTCGGCGGCCGAGCACGGGGCGGCGCCCGTGCTGAGCGCCGAGAAGATCCGGGTGTTCACCGAGCACTATCTCGCCGACGTCGTGGACCCGACCGACCCGATCGTCTCCGCCTACTGGCGCAAGGACCTTCGCGGTATGCCGCCCGCGCTCGTCCAGACCGCCGACCTCGACCCCCTGCGCGACGAGGGCCTGGCCTATGCCGAGCGACTGTCCGACGCGGGCGTGCCTGTCCGCGCGACGAACTACCTGAGGACTGTGCACGGTTTCATGAGTTTCCCCGGGGCGACGACGATCGGTGAGCAGGCCCGCTACGAGCTGCTCAGCGAGTTGCGACGCCACCTCAACCCGACCCGGTTGACCCAGATCGTCCCCGTGGGGGATGTGGGCGCCGCCAAGGCTTGAGACACTGGGCCTATGCCCCGGATGCCGCTGCGGACCCGCCTGCTCACCTTCGCCCTCGACCACGGGCCCTACCCGAAAGTCACTGAGTTGGACGCCGCGGGGATCGTCGCGGCCCGCACCCGCGTCCCCCCACTCAAGCGCCCCTTCACCTGGGTCACCGGGGGTATGCCGCCCGGCATCCGGGTCTCTGAGGCATGGTTCCCGGTGCGTGACGGATCCCAGCGCCAGGCCCGGATCTATCGGCCCCTCGGGGCCGGACCGCACCCGGTGGTGATGTTCTTCCACGGCGGCGGCTGGGTGCTCGGGAGCACGCGGCAATACGACCCGCTGTGCGGGCTCATCAGCGCGCGCGTGGGTGCTGTCGTCATCAGCGTCGACTATCGGATGGGCCCGGAACACCACGCACCCCAGGCGGTGCACGACTCGGTCGACGCGACCCGGTGGGCCGCAACCGCTGCCGGGGATTTCGGCGGCGATCCCACCCGGATGGCGGTGTGCGGCGACTCGGCGGGCGGCAACCTCGCGGCGTTGGTGTGCCACGCGGCATACGACGACGGGGGGCCGGCGATCGCTCACCAGGCGCTGATCTACCCCGCGACCGATCTCTCCAAGTCATTCCCCTCGGTCCGGCAGCATGCGAACGCGCCGATGCTCACCGAGGCCAAGATGGATGCCTTCATCGCCCACTACGTCGGCCCCGACCCGATGGACTTGCGCGATCCGGCGATCTCGCCCTACTGGCGGGAAGACCTCACCGGCCTGCCGCCGGCCCTCGTGCAGACCGCCGACATCGACCCGATCCGCGACGAGGGCCTCGCGTATGCCGCGCGTCTGGAGAAGGCGGGCGTGCCGGTCCGGGTGACGAATTACCTCGAAACCGTGCACGGGTTTGCGAGCATCCCCGGGGCGACAGTCATCGGCCGACAGGCCCAGCAGGAGTTGGTCACCGAACTGCGCCGCCACCTCGCCCCGGGTGATGTCTGATGAGGCATGACCGTCCTCGCTGCGCCGTCGACCGGCATACGGTCTAGGGTGTGAGTGCCAGGTTCGCCCAGTGGGAGGGTGCACGTGTCTGACGTCGTGGTCTTCTCGGGGAACGCACACCCCGAATTCGCTCGACGGATTTGCGACCGGCTGGGCGTGAAGTTGTCCGGGGTCGACATCAGCCGGTTCTCCAACGACTGCCTGCAGGCTCAGTTGCTGGCTAACTGCCGCCAACGCGACGTCTACATCATCCAGCCGTTGGTCCCGCCGACCCAGGAGCACCTCATGGAGTTGCTCCTCATGATCGACGCCGCCCGGGGAGCGTCGGCCGCCTCGATCACCGCGGTCATGCCGCACTACGCCTATGCCAGGTCCGACAAGAAGGACGCCTCCCGGATCTCCATCGGTGGGCGTTTGGTGGCCGACCTGCTCGTCACGGCGGGGGTGAGCCGGGTCTTGACCATGGCGTTGCACGCGCCGCAGGTGCATGGCTTCTTCTCGGTCCCCGTCGATCACCTCACCGCGATCGGGGTGCTCGCCGATCACTTCCGCCAGCGCAGCCTCAAAGACGCCATCGTCGTCTCCCCCGACCTGGGCAACGCCAAGACGGCGACGCTGTTCGCCCGGTTGCTCAACCTGCCGGTCGCGGCCGGGAGCAAGCAGCGCAAGGCCGACGACAAGGTCGTCATCGACTCGATCGTCGGTGACGTGTCCGGGCGGCGGGCCATTGTGCTGGACGACGAGATCGCTACGGGTGGGTCGATCGTCGAACTGCTCGACCGGCTCAAGGACTTCGGCTGTGTTGAGGCGTCGGTGGCGTGCACTCACGGCCTGTTCACGGGCCGCGCGGTCGCGCGGCTGCGGGAGCATCCGATGATCACTGAGGTTGTCACCACCGATACGGTGCCGCCGCCGCAGGGCTGGCCCGAGCTGCAGGTGAGGTCGGTGGCCGAGTTGTTCGCCGAAGCGATCGCCCGGATCCACGCGGGCAAGTCGATCTCCAAGCTCTTCGACGGGGTCGACCCGACGCATGGGCCGCCGCAACCCCGGTTGCCGTTCGGCGAGCAGGCCCCGACGTTGCCGACGCTGTGACCCCTTCCCCGTCACCTGCTCGGCAGGTTGCCACCCGCGCTTTCGGTATGCCGTGGGCTCCCCTACTCGACGCGGCTCTCGTCGTCGTGTTCGCGGCGTTGGGCCGGGCCAGTCATGCCGAAGACAACGCCCTGGTCGGCGCGTTGGTGACGGCGTGGCCGTTCCTCGTGGGTTTGGGCGCGGGGTGGGCGCTGGTGCGTTGGCGCTCGGGACGCTGGCCGCTGACGGTCGGGAACGGCATACCGGTGTGGGTGTGCACCCTGGTCGTGGGAATGCTGCTGCGCGCGGCGACCGGCCAGGGGACGGCCCTGTCCTTCATCCTCGTCGCCGCAACGGTGTTGGCCGTGTTCCTGATCGGCTCCCGATGGCTGCTGGCCCGTAGTGGCGGCAACGGTGCGTGACGACGTGCGTGGCCGACGAACCTGCTGACGCGCACGCTCGAACTCCTCGTGCACCGATCGACGGAGCCGACGCGCTGGGGGTGCCAGCGGGTCGCCTTGTCGATGCTCGCGGCGGGCTGATCGGCCGAGCGAGAGCGTCAGGGTGGGCGCTTCGGGGCGTGACTACCCCGCCAGACGCACACCGTCGAGCACACAGCTGCGGCTAACCGTCGAGGGGCGCGGTGTCGGAGTGGCTATTCGGCAGCCTGCAGGTCGGCAACCTTGGCGATGTAGTCAGCCTGCGCCTGCTCGGCGGACGTGCCCGCGAGGCCGGACCACGCGTCGTACTTGGCGCGCCCAACGAAGTCGGTGAAGCCCGGTCGCTTGCCGTGGCAGTCGCCTTCAGTGGCCTGCTTGTAGAGCGCATAGAGCGCCAGCTTGACCTGGGGGCCGGGGTCCTTGGTCAGTGTGCCAACCGCAGCAACGGCGGCCTGGAAGTCATCGGTCATGGAAGCACCCTAGGGTCTGGGAGGGGCCGGTCAGAGGTACTGGCCGGTGTTCTCGACGGTGTGGATCGAGCGCCCGGGCTCGGTGCCGTCCTTGGTGTTGATGAGGGTGCGGATGTAGACGATCCGCTCCCCCTTCTTGCCCGAGATCCGCGCCCAGTCGTCGGGGTTGGTCGTGTTCGGGAGGTCTTCGTTCTCCTTGAACTCGTCCACGCACGAGGAGAGCAGGTGCTCAACCCGGACACCCTTCTGGCCGGTCGCGAGGAACTCCTTGATCGCGTTCTTCTTGGCCCGGTCGACGACGTTCTGGATCATCGCGCCGGAGTTGAAGTCCTTGAAGTAGAGGACCTCCTTGTCTCCCCCGGCGTAGGTGACCTCCAAGAAGCGGTTCTCGTCGCTCTCGGCATACATCCGCTGGACGGCGGTGTGAATCATCGCCTCGACGCAGCGCTCCCGGTCGCCGCCGTGCTCGGCGACATCATCGTCGTGCAGCGGCAGCTCGACGGTGAGGTACTTCGAGAAGATGTCCCGCGCTGCCTCACGGTCCGGGCGCTCGATCTTGATCTTGGCGTCGAGTCGTCCCGGCCGCAGGATCGCCGGGTCGATCATGTCTTCGCGATTCGAGGCGCCGATGACGATGACGTTCTCCAGCCGCTCCACGCCGTCGATCTCCGAGAGCAGCTGCGGGACGATCGTCGTCTCGACATCGGAACTCACACCCGACCCGCGGGTGCGGAACAAAGAGTCCATCTCGTCGAAGAAGACGACGACGGGCGTTCCGTCGGAGGCCTTCTCCCGAGCCCGCTGGAAGATCAGCCGGATGTGCCGCTCGGTCTCCCCGACGTATTTGTTGAGCAGCTCCGGGCCCTTGATGTTGAGGAAGTAACTCTTCTCGACCTTCTTGCCGGTCTTCTCGGCGACCTTGCGGGCCAGCGACGCCGCAACCGCCTTGGCGATGAGGGTCTTGCCACAGCCGGGCGGGCCATAGAGCAACACGCCTTTCGGCGGTTTGAGGTGGTGCTCCCGATAGAGCTCGGGGTGCAGGTAGGGCAGCTCCACGGCGTCACGGATCGCCTCGATCTGACCGGCCAGCCCACCGATATCTTCGTAGGCGATATCCGGCACCTCTTCGAGCACGAGGTCCTGGACCTCGGCCTTGGGCACCCGCTCGAACACGAACCCGGACCTGGGGTCGATGGTCAGCGCGTCCCCGACCCGGATGTGCTCGCCGCGCAGGGTCTCGGCCCGGCGGCATACCCGCTCCTCGTCGGCGTGAGCGACGACCAGGACCCGGTCGTCGTCGAGGATCTCCTTGACCAGGACGACCTCGCCGACCTTCTCGTAGCCCTTGACCGCGACGATGTTCAGGGCCTCGTTGAGCATGACCTCACGGCCGGGAACCACCTGCGCTTCCAGGGCGGCCCCGACCGCGACACGCATCTTGCGGCCCGACGTGAGGATGTCCACGACGCCGTCGGCCGCCTGTTCAAGGACCAAACCGTAGGCGTTTGGCGGTTGGGCCAAGCGGTCGACCTCGGCCTTGAGGTTGACGATCTGGCTGCGGGCGTCCTTGAGGGTGCGCACGAGGCGCTCGTTCTGCGCCGAGAGGGTCGCCATCGAGCTGGCCTGGGCGGCAATCCGGTGCTCCAACTCGCGGACGCGGGTCGGGTCGGTGCGTCCACGGCGCAGATCAGCGACCTCGGCCTGGAGCTGAGCAACCTCGGCCGTGACCTGGGCCGTGGCCAGGTCTGCTGCAATCTGCTCGGCGCTGCCCGCAGCGTCGAACGTGTCAACGTCGTCGTCCGGGGCGGGGTCCACGGTGGGCTCCTGCGCCATGACGTCTCCTGTCGTTGAGTGGGCCGCCGCCGGGCGGGCGATGCGTCACCCTGCGGTGCTAATCGACATTAACTCCCGAGGGACCGCTGTCCGGGGAGGTTCCGGTCACAGTTCGGTGTGCCCGTCTCACCTTCCGGTCACTGATCGGGCGCTCGCCCAATGCTTCGGGGGTCCAGGCTGGCTCCGCGCCCCCGCCGGACCCACCCGCGCTGCCGTGGTCACCGTCGTCATCCGGTGTGCCGTCTGCCCCCGTCTCCCCGTAAGCCCCCTTCGCGGGGCGCCGGGTCCGACGAGGCGTGACGACCCCGTCAGCCAGCCGCCGAGCCGAGATGAGAAAGCCGGTGTGGCCGTGCATCCGGTGCTCCGGACGGACGGCGAGCCCCTCAAGGTGCCACCCTCGCACGAGAGACTCCCAGGCCGACGGCTCGGTCCAGCCGGTGTGCTCGCGCAGCCCTTCGGCCACCCGGGACAGCTGAGTGGTCGTGGCGACGTAGCAGATGAGCACGCCGCCAGGCCGCAGCGCCGATGCGACGACCTCGATGCACTCCCATGGAGCCAACATGTCCAGCACCACCCGGTCGACGCTGCCGGGCTCGACCTCGGCGGGCAACGCCTCGACGAGATCGCCGACCACCACCCGCCACGCCGGATGCTCGTGTCCGAAGAACGCTCGCACGTTCCCCTGGGCGATCCCGGCGAAGTCGGCTCGCCGCTCGAACGAGATGAGCTCCCCCTCAGTGCCCACCGCCCGCAACAGCGACATCGACAGCGCCCCGGACCCGACCCCGGCCTCGACCACCCGGGCACCCGGATGGATGTCGCCCATCGCGACGATCTGGCCGGCGTCCTTCGGGTAGATGACCGCTGCCCCGCGAGGCATCGACATCACGTAGTCGGCCAGCAGCGGCCGCAGGGCGAGGTATTCGACGCCAGCGGTGTTCGCCACGACGCTGCCCTCCGGAGCCCCGATGAGCTCGTCGTGGGGCAACCGGCCCTGGTGGGTGTGAAATTCCCGCCCGGCTTCCAGAGTGATCGTATGCAGGCGACCCTTGGCGTCGGTGAGCTGCACGCGGTCACCCACGACGAACGCCCCTCGCTGGGCCTGGGTGCCACGTGTGCGCTCTGCGGTCATGGCGGGTGAGTCTAGGGTGCCCGTCCCAGGGCGATGGTTCCCTTCCCCGCCGTGGCGACGCCGGAGTCCCCCGCAGTGGCGACGCTGGAGTCCCCGGACGACGCCGGCCGTCGCGTGCTCGCCCCGGTCCGGGCCGGCGTGACCCTCCGGACCATTGTCGCCTCGACCTCGTAGCGGCTCTGGACCGCCGCCCCAGTCCGGAAGAACCTCCGACGCAGCGCTCCCTCGACGACGGTGTGGTCGTTCTCCTTGAGGCGCAGGGCCGCTCGCCGGGCGACCCCCGTCCAACAGGCCACGTCGATCGCGTCGACAGTCGGGGCCTTGACCGATCGGCGCGGCGCGGAGCGTGGGACGACGAGGCGCAGCGTGACGACCCGGTCGCCGCTGGGCAGGTCTCGTTCCTCAGGGTCCTTCGCCACTCTCCCGACCAATCGGACCTCGTTGACAGGGGCTTCTGCCGCGACGACGGACTCCTCCGATCGGCCCGTTGTCATGGTGACCTGCCTTTCCCTGTGTGACATCCTTCGCGGCCTTCCGCCATGACCAACTCCACCGCGAGGTGGCACAGGAGAGAAGCCCGCGCGCTGCGGCTGTGGACAGTGGGACGACGGCTGAGGGGGATGTGGACAACCACCAGACCGGGTGCCGCAGACCTGGGGCGTTGATCACAGGGAGTGGTCAACGCCCCAGCGACGCAAGACCCCCGCACGGCGGGTGCAGACTGACGCCGGAACTACCCCAGGGCCGCTTCGACGTCCGCCAACGACACGGTTCCCTGCAGGCGACCGGCGGCATCCCGCACCAACACGACATCCTTGACGATTTCGCCTTCGACATGTCCGGCTAAGGCGATCACCACAGCCGATGCATCGTCTCCAGGCTCGGCCAGCACCACCCAGCCGGTCGGGGGCCGCACGAGGACGGCAGTGGCCGGAACTGTCGCCAGTTGCTCCACGGGAACGGCCGCCAGCCCGGACAGGTCCAGGAAGCCCACGGGTGACCCCTGCGGGTCCACTAGCACCGCCCGCTCGGCCCCCGTTGCCCGCCCGAAAGCCTCCAAGGCTCCGGCAGCGGAGGCATGCCCCGGCACGACGGCGACCGGCCGCAGGACCTGACCCACCGTGACGCGCGCGACCGCTCGCCGTGCTGTCCCACCCCGGATCGCCTGGGTCGCGCCCTGCCACAGGAACGCCCCGATGAGCGCCACCCACACCATGGTCACGACCGACGGCCGCTCACCGGCCAGGAACGGCTCAGCCAGGAAGTAGACCACAGCACCCACGGTCACGATCCGCCCGAGCCACCCGGCGACGATCATGGCCAGCCAGCGATCCCCGGTCACCTTCCAGACCAGAGACTCCACGACGAAGCCCCCGTCCAGCGGGAGGCCCGGCAGCAGGTTGAACCCCGCGACGAACACGTTGGAGAAGGCCAACGCCCAGGCGAGCAGCGACGGGATGTCGGCCACGTCGGCCTGCAGCAGCAGCCAGCCCACCCCGGCCAGCAGGAGGTTCCCGGCCGGTCCTGCTACGGCAATGAGTGCCGCAGTCCCAGGGCGCCGGTTAGCCGTGCCGAACACCGTATGCCCGCCCCAGAGGTTGGCCACGATCCGGTCGACCCGGTTGCCCGTCGCCCGCGCCGCGATGGCGTGCCCCGCCTCGTGCACCAACACGGACACCAACAGCAGCAGCGCGTATGCCGCGGCGACGGCATACCCCGTCGCTCCCGGAAGCGCCCCGGCCAGTTGCGGCCCGAAGGTCAGCACCACAACGACGGCAATGACCGGCCACGAGCGACCCACATACACCGGTATGCCGCCCACCCGGCCCAGCAACCAGCCGTACTGGGGTTCAGGGCTGGGACTCATGCCCGGAACCCTACGTCACCGTCCGGCCCGCGGGCGGACCCGGCCCGACAGGTGGGGGCGCGGCATACTGGGCAGGCGTTCCCAGCCACCCCGAGGACCTTCGTGACCCGCGTTCCCGTGCCCACCTTCACCCCCGCGCCCCGCCCTGATGCGACCGCCGAGCTGACCCGCGCCCTGCAGACGCGGATCCTCGTCCTCGACGGAGCGATGGGCACGCTCATCCAGCGCCACGAGCTGGGCGAAGCGGACTACCGCGGAGCGCGGTTCGCCGACTGGGGTCAGGATCTCAAGGGCAACAACGACCTGCTGACGATCACCCAGCCGCAGATCATTGCCGACATCCACCGGGCCTACCTCGACGCGGGCAGCGACATCGTCGAGACCAACACGTTCAATGCCAACCGGATCTCGCTGGCCGACTACGGCATGTCCGAGCTCGCCTATGAGCTCAACACCGCTGCTGCCGCGCTGGCCCGCAGCGAAGCCGACGTCGCGACGGCCCGCACCCCGGACCGCCCCCGCTGGGTGGCCGGTGCGCTCGGCCCCACCAACAAGACCGCCTCGATCTCCCCGGACGTCAACGACCCGGGCGCCCGCAACGTCAGCTTCGACGAGCTCGTGGCGGCCTATCACGAGCAGGCCCGTGGCCTCGTCGACGGCGGCGCCGACCTGCTGCTCATCGAGACGATCTTCGACACGCTCAACGCCAAGGCCGCGATCTTCGCCCTGGAGACCCTCTTCGAGGAGCGCGACCGCCGCTGGCCTGTCGTCATCTCCGGCACCATCACCGACGCGTCCGGGCGCACCCTCTCCGGCCAGGTCACGGAAGCGTTCTGGAACTCGGTCCGCCACGCCCGCCCCCTGGCGATCGGCCTCAACTGCGCGCTGGGCGCCGACGAGATGCGCCCTTACGTCGCCGAGCTGTCCCGCGTCGCCGACACCTTCGTCTCGTGCTACCCCAACGCGGGCCTGCCCAACGCCTTCGGTGACTACGACGAGAGCCCCGAGACCATGTCGGCCGTTGTCGGCGAGTTCGCCCGATCAGGCCTGGTCAACGTCATCGGCGGCTGCTGCGGCACGACGCCCGAGCACGTCGCGCAGTTGGTCGCCGCAGCCGCCGGTATGCCGCCCCGCCCGGTCCCGGCGCTCCCACCGGCCACGCGGTTGGCCGGGTTGGAGCCGCTTACCATTGACGAGCAGTCGCTGTTCGTCAATGTCGGCGAGCGGACCAACATCACCGGGTCGGCGCGCTTCCGCAAGCTCATCCAGACCGGCGACTACCCCGCCGCCCTCACGGTGGCCCGCCAGCAGGTCGAGGCCGGCGCCCAGATCATCGACGTCAACATGGACGAAGGAATGATCGACGGGGTCGCGGCGATGGACCGCTTCCTCAAGCTCGTGGCAAGCGAACCGGACATCTGCCGGGTGCCGGTGATGGTCGACTCGTCCAAGTGGGAAGTCATCGAGGCCGGCCTCAAGACCATCCAGGGCAAGCCCATCGTCAACTCGATCTCGATGAAGGAGGGCGTCCAGGCCTTCATCGAGCATGCCCGGCTGTGCCGGAAATACGGCGCCGCCATCGTCGTCATGGCCTTCGACGAGCAGGGCCAGGCCGACACCCTGGCCCGGCGCCGGGAGATCAGCGCGCAGGCCTATCGGATCCTCGTTGACGAGGTCGGCTACCCGCCCGAGGACATCGTCATCGACCCCAACATCTTCGCGGTGGCCACGGGCATCGAGGAGCACGCGGCATACGGGATCGACTTCATCGAGGCGACCCGGTGGATCAAGGAGAACCTGCCTGGCGCGCTCGTCTCCGGCGGCGTCTCCAACGTGTCGTTCAGCTTCCGCGGCAACAACCCGGTCCGCGAGGCGATCCACGCGGTGTTCCTCTATCACGCGATCGGCGCGGGGATGGACCTGGGGATCGTCAACGCCGGGGCCCTGGTCGTCTATGACGAGATCGACCCCGACCTGCGCGACCGGATCGAGGACGTCGTCCTCAACCGTCGACCCGACGCCACCGAACGCCTCCTTGAGGTCGCCGAACGGTTCAACGTCGCGGGACAGCAGGCGGACGTGGCCGACGAGGCGTGGCGCTCGCTGCCGGTCCGCGAACGGATCACCCACTCGCTGGTCAAGGGCCTGGACGCCCACATCGAGGCCGACACCGAGGAGTTGCGCGCCCAGCTCGAAACCGACGGCGGGCGGCCGATCGAGGTCATCGAAGGACCGCTCATGGACGGCATGAACGTCGTCGGTGACCTCTTCGGCGCGGGCAAGATGTTCCTCCCCCAGGTCGTCAAGTCGGCCCGGGTGATGAAGAAGGCCGTGGGCTACCTCGTACCCTTCATCGAGGCCGAGCGGGTCGCAGGAGGCGGCGACGCCGACGACGCGGCCTCCCGCACCAACGGCACGATCGTCATGGCGACCGTCAAAGGCGACGTGCACGACATCGGCAAGAACATCGTCGGGGTCGTCCTGCAGTGCAACAACTACGAGGTCATCGACCTCGGGGTCATGGTCCCCGCGCAACGGATCATCGACGCCGCCCGCGAACACCAGGCCGACATCATCGGCCTGTCCGGTCTGATCACCCCGAGCCTGGACGAGATGGTGGGCTTCGCCGCGGAGCTGCAGCGCCTCGGCCTGTCGACGCCCCTGCTCATCGGGGGCGCCACCACGTCCAAGGCACACACCGCAGTCAAGGTGTCGCCGCGCTACGACGGCCCGGTCATCTGGGTCAAGGACGCGTCACGGTCGGTGCCCGTTGCGGCCGCCCTGCTCTCCGACGAGCAACGTCCCGGGCTGCTCGCCGACGTCCGTGCCGACTACGACGCGATCCGGACTCGGCACGCCGCCAAGGCTGGCGATCGGCCGTTGATCTCGCTGGAGGCGGCCCGGGCCAACGCGACGCCGGTGGACTGGGCGGCATACAAGCCGCTGCGTCCCCACCTGCTGCTCCAGCAGGCGCGCGACGTCTCCGCAGCGGCGCCGGGCGGGCCCGCCACGCGAGCCACCCAGTTCACCCGCGTTTTCCGTGACTACCCCGTCTCGGAGCTGCGCGACTACATCGACTGGCAGCCGTTCTTCGCCGCCTGGGAGCTCAAGGGCAAGTTCCCCGACCTGCTCAACAACCCGGCCAGCGGTGAGACCGCGCGCAAGCTCTACGCCGACGCCCAGGCCATGCTCGACCGCATCGAGTCCGAGCGTTGGCTGCGGCCCGCGGGCGTCATCGGCCTGTTCCCTGCCAACTCGGTGGGCGACGACATCGAGGTGTATGCCGCCGAGTCACGCACCGAAGTCCGCGCCGTCCTGCACCACCTCCGACAGCAAGGGGCGCACCGGGACGGCATACCGAACCGCTCCAACGCCGACTTCGTGGCACCCAAGTCGAGCGGCGTGCGCGACTACATGGGGGCGTTCGCGGTGACCGCCGGGGTCGACCTGCCCGAGCGGGTCGCCGCGTTCAAGGCGGCCCTCGACGACTACTCCGCAATCCTGCTCGAATCGCTCGCCGACCGGCTCGCCGAGGCATTCGCCGAGCGGCTTCACGAGCGGGTGCGGCGCGAGTTCTGGGGCTACCACCCCGACGAGCGCCTGGGCAACGAGTCGCTCATCGCCGAGGCCTATCAAGGCATCCGTCCTGCGCCGGGCTATCCGGCCTGCCCCGACCACACCGAGAAGGCGCTGCTGTGGGACCTGCTCGACGTCGAGGCTGCCACCGGGATGCAGCTCACCGAGTCGATGGCGATGTGGCCGGGCGCGTCCGTCTCGGGGTGGTACTTCGCCGGCCCGCACGCCCAGTACTTCGTCGTCGGCAGGGTGGGTCGGGACCAGGTCGCCGAGTATGCCGCCCGCAAGGGGTGGACGCTCGCCCAGGCCGAGCGCTGGTTGTCACCGAACCTCGGCTACGACCCGGAGTAGGGCGCCCGGACCCCGAGGAGCAGCCCCCGGCCGCCGCCTTCAAGACCGAACCGGCAGCCTGACCAGGACGCCGGTGTCCGGCTTGGTCGGGTAGCGCACGGCATACCCGTGCCGACTGGTCAGTGTGGCGTCGGCCCAGCGCTGCGTGCGGGCGTTGCGGTAGTTGAACCACAGCGTCGCGCCCGAGGGTGCACCGGTCACCACGCGTGCGATCGCTGGGTCGTCCGGGTGGCCGAAGGTGTCACCGTTGCTCGACACGAGGAAGTGCCGCGCTGGGGCCACCGAGATCAGGTTGCCGATGACGTTGGCTTGGCTGCCGTGGTGCGGCAACTTCAGGGCATCCACTGCGAGGGCCGGTATGCCGCGCGCCTGCGCCACCGCTCGCAGCGACTCGGCGAGGACCGGCCCGAAGGCATCGGCGCCCAGGACGAGGCTGGCGCCGCGGTGTTCGACGAGCAGGGCGATGCTGCTGCCGTTGGCGGCGGTGCTGTCCTTGGCCGTCCGGCGGGCCGCCAGTGCTGCGAGGTCACCCAGGGGTCCGAGCGGTGCGGGCAGCGGCCGCTCGTGGTCGGGGCGCAGGGCCTTGTCCAGTGTCTCGAACCAAACCTTGCCGAGGGCTGCCAGGCGCGGTGCGTTGGGTGACAGGACCGTGATCCGCGGACCGTTGGGGATCGACACCTCGCGGATACCGGGGGCTGGAGCAGCCGCAATGGCGCCGCCGGAGAAGGCGAGGTTCCACGGCATACCGGGTTGTGCTCCCGGGGCGCCGGTCAACGTCGCGGTGACGGTCTCGCCTTGGGCCACGCTGCGTGGAGCAGATCGAGGCCTGGACAGGTGCGGGCGTCCGTTGAACCAGACATCGCGCACGTGCTCGCGGGCAAAGTCACTGGCCAGGAAGGGGATCATCCCGCCGATGTGGTCACTGTCGATGTGGGTGACGACCGCGGCGTCGATGGTCGGATCGGTTGCGGGCAGCCGGTCCAGGCGAGCCTGCAGCAGCGGCCAGGTGTCCGCAGGGCCGCCGTCGACGAGCATCCGCCAGGGCCGACGGCGCGGGCGCAGGCACTCGACGAGGAGGCAGTCGCCGAGCCTGGCCGGCAGCATCTCGACCCGGATCGCGGTGGCCATACCTCGAGGGTCCACCTTCTGACGACGACCTCGCAAGCGAATCGCCTGCTTACCTGTGGATAGTCCCGCTCGCCTGTCGGGGGGACGGCATACGGTGGGGCCATGGTCGCCGCCCTGTCCCCGAGTCGAGCCTCGGACTTCAAGCAGTGTCCGCTGCTCTATCGGTTCCGGGTCATCGATCGGCTTCCGTCGCCACCGTCACCAGCGGCGGCGCGCGGCACGCTGGTGCACGCCGTGCTGGAGCGGCTGTTCGACTTGCCGGCGGCCGAGCGGACGCCGACTGCTGCTGCGGCCCTGGTCCCGTCGGCGTGGGAGGCGCTGGTGGCTCAGGAGCCCGAGTTGGCCGGGCTGCTCGACGCCGACGACGACGGCGCGGCCGACGCGTGGTTCGCTCAGGCAGTCGGGTTGGTCGAACGCTGGTTCACCTTGGAGGATCCGACCCGGCTTGAGCCGGCCGAGCGTGAGCTCTATGTCGAGGCCGAGGTCGACGGGCTGATCCTGCGCGGTTATGTCGATCGCCTCGACGTTGCACCGGACGGGTCCCTGCGGGTCGTTGACTACAAGACCGGACGATCACCGTCCGAGTTGTTCGAGCGCTCGTCGCTGTTCCAGATGAAGTTCTATGCGCTCGTCCTGTGGCGATTGCGTGGCGTCGTGCCGCGGATGCTGCAGCTGGTCTATCTCGGCAATGGCGAGTTGGTCCGCTATGAGCCCGACGAGGCCGACCTGCTGGCCACCGAGCGGGGCATCAAGGCCTTGTGGGCCGCGATCGAGAAGGCAGCATCGACGGGCGATTGGCGCCCCCGGGTGTCCCGGCTATGTGACTGGTGCGAACACAAGTCGCTCTGCCCCGAGTGGGGCGGCACTCCCCCGCCGCTGCCCTCAGACGCTTCCGTCCGGGCGTTGGACCCCGCGGTCACCGGCCGCGTCGAGCCCGCCGACGACTGAGGGGTATGCCGACCGCCCCAGTCAGCCGCGGGACGGGAGTGCGGCGAAGCCCGGCAGGTCGACCAAGTCGGTCGGGGTCACCCCCACCAGGGTCGGGATCTGCACCACGCCCGGCATTCGCGGGACGGCCTTGACGCTGGGCACGACGATCGTCCGTGCTCCGGCTCCGGCTGCCGATCGGGCGCCCGTTTCGGAGTCCTCGATCGCGATGCAGTCAGGCGCGGCCACACCGAGTCGCGCGGCACCGGTCAGATATGGCTCGGGATGCGGCTTGCCGTTGGTCACGTCCTCGCCGGACACGATGATGTCGAAGGACCCGTTGGGGAGCGCTGCCGTGAGGGAGTCAGTGATCGGCCGGTAGGACATCGTCACCAACCCGGTGGGCACCCCCTCCTCGCGCAGCGCCGCGAGCAGTTCACGCGCACCGGGCCGCCACGGGACTTCCGCCCGGATTCGCCCGGCCACTCCCGCGACGAGCCGGTCCACGACATCCTCGGGCGTCAGGTCGACATCGCTGCGCGCCAGGATGTATGCCGCGGAGTCCAGCAGGGCGCGGCCCACCAGGGCGAGGGCGTCCGCATACGTCCAAGTGCCGCCGGACGACTCGACGAGGGCTTGCTCCTCGGCGAACCAATAGGGCTCAGAGTCGATCAGGGTTCCGTCCAAGTCCCACAGCACGGCCGCTGGCAAGCGGACAGACATCTTTTCGGGAGACCTTCCGTGGGCGTTTGCGGGTGACGGCGCGGTGGCGGAGGCGAGGCTGTCGAGTCTACTGACCCGGCGATCAGGCCGAGGTGACGCGATTGTGGCGTGAGGCGCGCGCGTGGCGTGTGGCGCGCGCGTGGCGCGGCGGCATACCAGCTGGGAGTGCGGGCTCTAGGGTGGTGACGTCTGTGACCGACCGTGCACTCCTGCGAGGTGACCCGTGCCTGACCTGCGCTCCGTTCCGCCGCTGCGTGAGCCGGTGCTCGTCGCGGCCTTCGAAGGGTGGAACGACGCGGGCGAGGCAGCCTCGGCCGCGGTCGCGCACCTGTTGCAGGTGTGGGACGCACGGTTGGTGGGAGAGGTGGATCCCGAGGACTACTACGACTTCCAAGTCAACCGTCCCAAGGTGAGTGTCGTCGATGGGGAACGTCGAGTCACCTGGCCGACCACTCGGATCTTCGTGTGCCGGGACTCCGCCGGACCGCATGACGTCGTGATCGTCGAAGGGATCGAGCCCTCGATCCGGTGGCGTCATTACGCCGCCGAACTCATCGATGTGGCACAGCAGTTGGGCGTGCGGATCATCATCACCCTGGGGGCCTACCTCGCCGACGTTCCCCACACGCGAGCTATCCCGATCAATGCCAGTTCCGACGACGAGTCGGTGCAGGACCGGTTCGGGGCGGAACCCAGCGAGTATGAGGGGCCGACTGGGATCGTGGGGATTCTCACCGCCGCCGCTCGCGCCGCGGGTATCGAGACGTTGTCGTGTTGGGCGGCCGTTCCGCACTATGCCGGTGGACCCCCGTCCCCCAAAGCGGCGTTGGCGCTGCTGGCCCGGCTCGAGGAGATCCTCGACGTGTCGATCCCGGCCCGGGCCATCGCCGACGAGGCCAAGGCGTGGGAACGCGGCGTCGACGAGATGGCCGAGAGCGACGAGGAGGTGGCCGACTACGTGCAGTCGCTTGAGGAGGCGACCGACACGGCCGAGTTGCCCGAGGCTAGCGGCGACGCTATCGCCCGCGAGTTCGAGCGCTACCTGCGCGGCCACGAGGACGAGCCCTCCTAGCCGCAGCCGGCCTGGCCCCGGGTCCCTCCAGGAACCCCTCCCGCTCTTGCGGGGGTTCGCCGCGGCTGAGGCGTTGCTCACTCACAGTGAGCAGCGCCTCAGCGTCCGGACCCCTCAACCCTCATGAGCACGTCACGCTGAGGCTCTTGGCGACAGAGCCCGCTAGACGCGAATCCCGAGGATCCGGTCGATCGCCCGCGCCACCAAACCGGGCGCCCCCAGGTCTGACCCGCCGTGTTCCAACGCCCGCGACGCCCACGCGTCGACGACGGCCAGCGCCCCCGGCGTGTCGAGGTCGTCCGCAACGTGCTCCCGTATGCCGGCCAGCACCCCCTGCGCCGACGGGCCCCCATTGCCCGACAAGGCGGTTCGCCATCCCGCTAGGCGCTGCTGGGCCCGGTGCAGGTCGGCGTGGGTCCACTCCCACTCGGTCCGGTAATGCCGGGCCAACAACGCCAGGCGGATCGCCATCGGGTCGACCCCGGCGGCGCGCAACGTGGACACCAGCACGAGGTTGCCCTTGGACTTGCTCATCTTCTCGCCCTCGAACGCCACCATCGCCTGGTGCACGAACACCTCTGCGAACGGCCGCGTCCCGGTCAGCGCGCACCCTTGCACCGCGCTCATCTCGTGGTGCGGGAAGATCAAGTCCGAACCACCACCCTGGACGGTGAACGGCATACCGAGATAGCGAACGGCGAGCGCAGTGCACTCGATGTGCCAGCCCGGCCGCCCCGCCCCGAGGGACGCGCTGCCCCACGACGGTTCGTCCGCACGTTCAGCCCGCCACAGCAACGGATCGAGCGGGTCGCGCTTCCCCTCACGCTCCGGGTCGCCGCCTCGCTCGGCAAAGACCGTGAGCATCTGCGCCCGGGTCAGACCAGACAGATCGCCGAAGCCTGGTCGCTGCGAGATGTCGAGATAAACGTCCGCCCCCGCCGGGTCCGAGGCGTCCGGCGCGGCCACCGCATAGGCCATCCCGTTGGCCAGCAACGCCTCGACGTCGGCGACGATGAGGTCGATGCTCTCGGTCACGCCCAAGTAGTGGTCAGGTGCAATGACACCCAACGCAGTCATGTCCTCGCGGAACAGCGCCGTCTCACGGTCGGCCAGATGCACCCAGTCGACTCCGTCGCGCACCGCCCGCGCCAAGAGCGGGTCATCGACGTCGGTGACGTTCTGCACATAGCGCACTTCATGCCCCGCGTCACGCAGCGCCCGGCCCAGGACGTCGAACGTGACATAGGTGGCGGCATGTCCCAGGTGCGTCGCGTCATAGGGCGTGATCCCGCAGACATAGAGGCCAGCCACCGGCCCGGGGTTGAGTGTGACCACCTCCCCACGACCCGTGTCGTGGACCCGAACAGCCGGCCCGCGACCGGGCACGTCAGGGATGAAGGGTGAGGGCCAGGAGCGCACCGCCTGAGCCTAATCGCTGCAGGTCACCTCACAGAGCAGGCCACGGAATCGAGGGCCAGCGCCCACCGGGCCGCGGGTGTATGCCGCCCACCGCCAACCGCTGAACGCGGGCTCCCAGCGCGGTCAGGTCTGCAGGCGGCAGCAGCGCCGCCAGAGACCGGGTCAGGGAATGCTGTGGGTCGCTCAACTGCTCAGCCAAGGCGGCAAGCCTCTCGACGTCGCCGCCCCGCAAGTGCTGCCCCGCCCAGCCCCACAGCACGGTCCGCAACTTGGGCTCGGCGTGGAAGGTCAGCCCGTGGTCGAAGCCCCACAACGTGCCCCGAGAATCCCGCACCAGATGTGACCCTTTGCGGTCGGAGTTGTTGAGGATCGCATCCAACACGGCTGCGTCACGCAGATCAGCTGAGTCCTCATGGACGACCGTCACCTCGGTCCCGTCGGGCAGTTGCCCATCGACCACGCCCAGCCACCCGTCGGGCAGCCGTCCCACTGGCACCACGCGCACCGGCCCGTCGACCGGCTCAGCTGCGAACGGATCCCCGATCCACAGTTGAACGGACCCGACCCCCAACGGTCCGTCACGCAAAACGGTCGGGGGGACGACGGCATACCCCGTGGCCTCGGCAACCAGCGCGGAGGCGACCTCGCGACCGGCCAGCGTGCCCTCCGGGAAATCCCACAGCGGCCGCTCGCCCTTGACCGGTTTGTAGATCGCGCGCATGGGGCCCAAGCCCCCGATGCCTTCGCCAACATCGACGAGCAACGCGACGTTCGAGGCGTCGACGATCCGCCCGACGACGGTCAGCGTGCCGACGCGCAGCGCCTCGTCGACCGCTGTGCGTTCCTCGGCCGTGATCGGACCGTCCACCGACGACCCGCGCTCAGCGCCGGTAGCCGTTGGCGCGCGGGCACACGTGTCCCGTCGGATCCAGCGGCCCCCCGCAGAAGGGGCAGGGCGGACGGCCCGCGGAGATCAGCGCGCGGGCTCGCCGGGCGAACGCGCGGGCCTGCGCCGGCGGCAGGGTCACCCGCACGACCCCCAGCGGAGGCAGTTCCTCGACCTCGGCCGCTGTCTCCTCGTCGTCACCGTCGGCCACCGGGGCTGGGTCGGCGTCGCGCAACGCCTCGATCAACACCACGGCGCGCTCCGGGTCCCAACCCAGCGACAGGGTGGTCACGCGGAACTCGTCCTCGATGGGGGTGTCCAGGGGTGCGTCGTCGCTGTATGCCGTCGCCGCAGCGTCGCTGCCCGCCGCCCCCGCCCGCTCGTCCAAGACGTCGAGCAACCGGTCGGCGAGGATCCCGAGCTGCTCCTTCTCGCACGACACGCTGACCAGTCGGCGCCCGGACCGGGCCTGAAGGAAGAAGGTTCGCTGCCCGGGAGGCCCCACCGTGCCCGCGACGAAGCGCTCCGGCGGGTCGAACTCGAAAACCGACATGATCGACACCCTAACCGCCCCCCAGACCCCCGGCCGCGAGCATCACCCCAGATCGAGCACGAGCTTGAGCGCCGCATCGAGTGCATCGAGGTCCTCGCGTGAGAGATGTCCGACAAGAGGACCGAGGCGGGACGGATCAACAGCGGCGATCTGCTCGGTGAGAATGAGAGTGCGTTCCTCTCCGATCAGCACGGAAGGGCGAAAGCGGGCCTCGCGGGCTCCGGTCGAGGTCGGGGCAACGATCCATGTGGACAGCGGAAGCAGGTCTGACTGGACAACGACGGCGAACCGCTGGCCGCCTTGCTCAGCGCCCCGGGTGCCGCGAGGCGCCGTGAGGACGTGAACGTCACCACGCACGGAGGCGTACTACAGGTTGTCTTACGCGGGGGGTGTGCCCGCGCCTCCGCCAACCGCGGCATCTCCGGACGAGTGTGGCTCAGCGGCCTGCGCCGCCGCGGGCTTCGGCACCAATCCCGCCAACGAGCCCCCGATATCGTTGGTCCGCACGACGAACGGCCGACTACCCGTATATCGCACCACCGACACCGACGCCGGATCGACGACAACCCGCTGGAACAGGTCCAGGTGGGTCCCGGCCGCGTCGGCCAGGATGGCCTTGATGACATCCCCGTGCGAGACCGCGACCCACACCGTGTCGGCCCCATGCTCACGCGCAACGGCCGCGTCGAGTTCTCGGACAGCGGCCACCGCGCGGGCGGCCATCGCCGTGATCGACTCACCCGGCATACCGGCCGTCTCCCCTTCGCCGTCGGGGAAGGTGGCGGCCGACGGGTGGTCCTGGACCACCCGCCAGAGTGGCTCCTTCGCGAGGTCGCCGAGCGGCCGCCCGGTCCAGGCTCCGTAGCGGCACTCCCCCAGCCGATCATCGACCTCGATCCGTATGCCGCCCACCCCAGCAACCAGGCGTTCTGCCGTCTCGACGCAGCGAGGCAACGGCGAGGACACGACCCGCGCGGGGACCACACCGGCCTCGGCCAGGCGCCGACCCACGCTGTCTGCTTGGTCACGGCCCACCTCGTCCAGGTTGACGTCGGGCAACCAACCGGCCAGCACGCCAGAGGCATTGGCAGTAGTTCGGCCATGACGGACGAGCAGGACGGTCGGCACCTGGCCACCGTATCGGCATGTCCTGTTACGCCGCCTCAGGCGGCTGTGGGAGATTGTGCGAGTGATTGTCGACCAGGCCATGTATGTCGATGGGATCCGCCTTGCGGTGGCCGATCTCAGCGACGAGTTGGCCGCGCTGCGCGCGAGCGCGTCCGGATTCCTGTGGATCGGGCTCAAAGACCCGACCGACGAGGAGTTCGAGCTGGTCAACGCCGAGCTCGGTCTGCACCCGTTAGCCGTCGAGGACGCCGTCATGGGCAACCAGCGGGCCAAGATCGACGCCTACGAGGGCAGCCTCTTGGCCGTGCTCAAGACCCTGCGCTATGTCGAGCGCACCTCGGACATCGAGACCGGCGAGGTGATGATCTTCGTCGGCGACCGGTTCGTCGTCACGGTCCGCCGTGGTGAGGCCAACCCGCTCGACCACGTGCGCCGCCGCTTGGAGTCCGACCCCGCCCAGCTGCGCCTGGGCCCCCTCGCCGTCCTGCACGCGGTCATGGACAGCGTCGTGGACAACTACGAGGTCATCGACCGTTACATCGCCGAGGACCTCACCGAGATCGAGCACCAGGTGTTCGGGGAGCACACCGACCTGGACTCCAGCGCGATCTATCGACTCAAGCGTGAGGTGCTTGAGTTCCGCCGGGCGGCGTTCCCGCTCGCCGAGGCGCTGCGGCGCTTCCCGTTCCTCAACTATGTCGGCAAGGGTGAGAAGAAGGTCCTGCCCTTCTTCCGCGACGTCGAGGACCACCTGGCCCGCACCAATGACCACGTCGAGTCCTACGACCGGCTGCTCTCCGAAATTCTCAGCGCGCACCTCACGAAGGTGACCGTCCAGCAGAACGCCGACATGCGGCGTATCTCGGCGTGGGTCGCGATGGCGGCCGTGCCGACGATGATCGCTGGCGTCTACGGCATGAACTTCAAGTTCCTGCCGGAGTTGGAGGCGTCGGTCAACATCGGGGGCAACGAGTTCTACTGGGGCTACTTCGCTGTTGTCGCCTTGATGTTTGCCGTGAGTGGGAGCCTGTTCGTCTTCTTCCGCAAGCACGACTGGCTCTGAACAGCTCCGGCTCAGGTTGCGGAGAGGGCCCCCGCGCCGATAGCGGCCGCGATCGCTAGACCCAGCACCACGCGATACAACACGAAGGCTGTCAGTTTGTGTCCGGCCACGAACTTCAGCAGCCACGCGATCGACGCATAGGCGACCCCGAACGCCACGACGACACCCAGCGCCATCTGCCCGACGCCCAGCCCGCCCAGATCAACCGTCGCCGCCTCGAACAGCCCGGCGGCGGTCAGCGCCGGGATCGCCAGGAAGAAGGACAACCGGGTCGCCGTCACTCGGTCGATCCCCCGGAACAGCCCCGCCGAGATCGTCGCCCCGGACCGGCTCACCCCTGGCACGAGCGAGAAGCATTGCACCAGCCCGATGACCAGCCCGTCGCGCATCGTCACACTCGACTCGCCGCGCTCGGCGCCTTCTCGGACCAGCTTGGTGTGCCGGGTCTCCGCCAGCCACATGACCACGCTCCACAGGATGAGCGCCCCCGCCACGACCCACAGGCTGCGCAGCGGCCCGGCGATGACCTTGCGCAGCGCGAAGCCCACCAGCGCCACCGGGATCGACCCGACGATGACAGCCCACGCCAGCGAGTAGTCCGGGTGCGCCCGCTCGTCCGGTCGGGTCAGCCCGCCCACCCACGCGCGGACCAGGCGGACGATGTCCCGCCAGAAGTAGACGAAGGTCGCCGCGATCGCGCCCAGCTGGATGATCGCCGTGTATGCCGTGACCGCCTCGTCCGCGACATCGAGCCCGAGGAGCTTCTCCGTCACCGTGAGGTGCCCGGTCGAAGACACCGGCAGGAACTCGGTGAGACCCTCGACGACGCCGAGGATGAGGGACTGGAGATAGCTGAGGTCTGACACGAGGCGTCAGCCTAGACCCGCCTCCTGCGCCACCTCGGCCATCGTCCGCACGATGGCGCGCCGGTGCTCCATCGACGGCCCGTACGGCGCCACCGACAGCGTGGTCACCCCCGCCTCCACGTATGCCGCCAACCGGTCCCGGATCCGCTCGCGCGGCCCGAGCAGGCTGGTCGAGTCGAGGAACTCCCGGGGAACCGCCGCCGCAGCATCCCGAGCCCGACCGTCGAGGTAGAGGTCCTGGATGAGCTTGGCCTCCGTTTCGAACCCCATCCGGCAGGCGAGCTGGTTGTAGAAGTTCTTCTCCCGAGAGCCCATGCCCCCGATGTAGAGGGCGGCGTAGCCGGACACCGCGGCATACGCGTAGTCCAGGTCGTCCGTGACGACGACAGGGACGGTCGGCACGATGTCGAAACCGGCGAGCGGTGACCCGCCCTGCGAGCCCTTGCCCGCACGGCGCGCGCCGGTCTCGATCGACCCCACCAGCTCCCCCGCGAACTCTGGCGCGAAGAAGATCGCCAACCACCCGTCGGCGATCTCCCCGGTGAGCTCGAGGTTCTTGGGCCCGACGGCCGCGAGATAGACGGGGATCTGGTCCTCGCGCATCGGCCGGACGCCAAGATTGAGCGCCTTGCCTGGGCCGTCGGGCAGCGGGAGGGTGAAGTGGCGACCGTCGTAGGCGACGACTTCGCGGCGCAGCGCCATCCGCACAATGTCGACGTACTCGCGAGTCCGGGCCAGCGGCGCGTCGAACCGGACGCCGTGCCAGCCCTCGCTCACCTGCGGGCCGCTGACGCCGAGCCCCAAGCGGAACCGGCCGCCCGAGAGCGAGTCCAAGGTGGCGGCGGTCATCGCGGTCATCGCCGGCGTCCGCGCGGGGATCTGCATGACGGCGGCGCCGAGGTGGATCTGCTCGGTGCGTGCACCGATGAAGGAGAGCACGGTGGGGGCGTCCGAGCCATAGGCCTCGGCCACCCAGACCACCGAGTAGCCGAGCCGGTCGGCTTCTTCGGCAAGGGTGACGTTGAACTTGTCGTTTCCCGCGCCCCAATAGCCGAGGTTGAGGCCGAGCCGCATCGAGTGGGTCACGCCGTCAGGCTAGCGGCGCGGCTGACCCGGGGTGTTCAGGGTCCGGCGGATAGGTTGGACCCCATGCTTTCGCGACACCTGGGCCGCAGCGGGCTGACCGTCTCGCGCCTGGGCCTGGGCACCCTCACGTGGGGCCTGGAGGTCGACGAGGAGGGCGCCCGCGACCAGGTGTCCGCCTTCACCGCTGCCGGTGGGACGCTCATCGACACGGCCCGCGGTTACGGCGAAGGGGCGGCCGAGACGATCCTCGGACGTGTGCTGGCGGGCGGCGTTGTCGCCCGTGACGAGGTCGTCATCGTGTCCAAGGCGGGGATCCGCCGAGGGCCGGGCGGCCGCGTCGTCGACGTCTCACGCCGCGCGCTGCTGCGCGACCTCGACGAGTCGCTGGCTCGCTTGGGCACCGATCACCTGGACGTGTGGCTGGCCCACACGTGGAGCGACGATGTCCCCCTCGCGGAGACGCTCGGAGCCTTGGAGTATGCCGTGTCGTCCGGTCGCGCCCGCTACGTCGGGATCTCGAACTACTCCGGGTGGCAGACCGCGCGGGCCTTCTCCGTGCTGGAGTCCGCTCGCATCCCGTTGGTGGCCAACGAGATCGAGCACTCGCTTCTTCATCGGGACGCCGAGCATGAGGTGCTCCCAGCAGCGCAGGCCCTGGGTTTCGGGGTGTTGTCCTGGGCTCCGCTGGGACGGGGCATCCTCACCGGGAAGTACCGCGGCGGCATACCTCCGCAGTCCCGGGCCGCCTCGCGAGTGTTCCCGCGGTTCCTGGACCGCTACCTCGACGAGCGGGCGGTGGCGATCACCGAGGCCGTCATCACGGCAGCCCGCGGGCTGGACGTGCCGCCCGCGCAGGTCGCACTGGCCTGGGCGCGGGACACCCCGGGGGTCTCGTCGGTCATCGTCGGTGCGCGCACCGTCACGCAGTTGCAGGCGGCGTTGGGCAGTGAGTCACTGGACCTGCCCGGGCCGGTCCGCGACGCCCTCGACGACGTGTCCGCTTGACTGACTCCCTGGCCGCCGGTCAGCTGGCGTTGGTGGCCCAGCCGTCAGGCGCGGTCGTCGTCGTCATCATCGTCGTCTTCGTCGTCATCATCGTCGTCTTCGTCATCCTCATCGAAGTCGACGTCCTCGTCGTCCAGCCCGGCGTAGACAGCCGACTCCGCGTCGACCGCGGTGCGGGGGTCGACCTCGTCGTCATCGTCGTAGTCGTCGTCATCCTCGTCGTCCATGTCGCCATAGACCGCCAACGGGGTGGCGACCTCGGTGGCTGCGAAAAGGGTCTCGTCGTAGTTGTCGAATGCCTCGGCCAGCGCTTCGGCCGCACCGATGACCGCAGGGTCGTCGGGGTCGCGGCGAGTGGTGGCGACCTCCAGGTGGCGCTCCAGCGCAGAGACAAGCAGGGCGAGTGCGGCACGCGGGTCGGCGGTCATGCTCTGACGGTAGCGGGTCAGCGTAACGATTCGGCCACCGAGGCGTGACCGGCCTCAGGCCAGGTCCAGGAACCGGCGCAGCACCCGGGCACCGAAGCGCAGCGACTCGACGGGCACGCGCTCGTCGATCCCGTGGAACATCGACACGAAGTCCAGCTCCGGCGGCAGTCGCAACGGCGCGAAGCCGTAGCCGGTGATCCCCAACCGGGACAGGGCCTTGTTGTCGGTCCCTCCGGATAGGCAGTAGGGCAGGACATGAGCGTCTGGGTCTTCGGCGCGCAGCGCCTGCTTCATCGCCTCGACGAGTGAGCCGGTGAACGGCGCGTCCAGGGCCGTGTCCCGGTGCATCACTTCGACCTCGACGTGTTCCCCCGCCAGTTCGCGGATCGTCGCCATGAGCGATTCCTCGTGCCCGGGGAGGAACCGGCAGTCCAGAGCCGCCGTGGCGGTCTGCGGGATGACGTTGTGCTTGTAGCCGCTGGTGAGCATCGTCGGCTGGGCCGTGTCACGCAGGGTCCCGAGCACGAATCCCTGTGCGCCCCCGAGGGTTCGCAGCAGGTCGGCGGGGAGCGCCGAGGGGTCGTGGGCGGCATACGGGATGCCGGTGAGTTCCGACAGGCCGTCCAGGAGGCCGCGGACTGAGGCGACGTATTCGCGGGGCCAGACGTGCGCGTCGATCCGCGCGAGGGCCTGGGCAAGGCGCACGACGGCGTTGGCGTCGTTGGGCACCGACCCGTGGCCCGCGCGCCCGTGGGCGTGCAGCCGCAGCCAGGCGATCCCCTTCTCGGCCGTCTGCAAGAGGTAGGCGCGGGTGGGCGCTCCCGCATGCCGTCCCGGCACCGTCACACTGAAGCCGCCAACCTCGCTTATCGCCTCGCTCGCCCCCTCGAACCAGTCGGGGTGATGGGTAGTGACCCAATGGCTGCCGTAGACCCCGCCGGCCTCCTCATCGGCGAAGAAGACGAACGTCGTCGTCCGGGCAGGCTTGGCTCCCGTGCGGGCCAGGTCGCGGACCGACGCGAGGATCATCGCGTCCATGTCCTTCATGTCGACCGCGCCGCGACCCCAGAGGCATCCGTCGCGCTCTTCGGCGCCGAACGGGTCGACCTGCCAGTCGGCGGCATTGGCCGGAACGACGTCGGTGTGACCGTGGACGACCAGGCCGGGAAGGGTCGGGTCGGCACCCTCGATGCGCACCATGACGCTCGCGCGGCCCGGACTGCTCTCGACGAGGACAGGGTCCAGGCCCACCTCGTGCAACTGCTCCATGACCCACTCGGCGGCGGCCCGCTCCCCCGGCCCTTGGTTGTCGCCGGCGTTGACCGACGGGATGCGGATGAGCTCGGCGCACAGCCGGGTCACCTCGTCCTCGGGCCGTATGCCGCTCGCCTCGTTGCTCGTCATGCCTCACCGTAACGCGGTGGGCGCAGATCCAGCACGGGTTGGGCAAGCAGACGTAGCGCTACGACTTGGCCATCCCCTCGTTCCGCACTCATCCGCTCAAAGGCGACCTGGCTGGGCATTGGTCCATCTGGGTGAACGGCAACTGGCGGGTGACGTTTCGTTTCGTCGAGACCGATGTCGAGCTGGTCGACTATCGGGACTACCACTGATCAGGAGGTGAAGAGATGGCGATGAAGACGCCGGTGCACCCGGGCGAGATCTTGCGTGAAGATGTCTTGGCCGATCTCGGGCTCGGGGTCGGTGAGGCGGCTGCCCGCTTGGGCATCTCTCGGGTCTCGCTGAGCCGGGTCTTGCACGGACACGCCCGGATCAGCCCCAACCTCGCCGTCCGTCTGGAGCAGGCGGGAGCCGGGACGGCACGGGCGTGGCTGGCTATGCAGACCGCTCACGACCTTGCGCTGGAGCGCTCCATGTTGGCGAGGTTGAGATTGTTGTCGACGGACCAGAGCACGTTAGCTGCGCATCGGAACGGAGGCCTCTCCTCGTCGCTTAGGTCGACGACTTGAATCGGGTGATCTTCTATCATCGCTTCGCGGTCAACGACGAAGAGCACGGCCGCTCGTGGATCAGACCCGCGAGCGGACACGCGCAGGTCATGCCACGAGGCGCCGTCGAGCGACGGCTCGTCGATCCTGCCGACGACCTGCATCAGCTCCGAGTCCATCAAATCGCTTCACGAAACGGCGCCAGCCATGTATCCCTGAGGGTGTGACATTGGTTGTGTGGGTCGCGTCGTGGCAGATGGAGTGCTGCGGCGACCCGTTTGCTGTCGGGGACCGTGTCGAGTGGACCGCTGTGGACACTGATGACGAGTGGTTCGCCGCCGCTCTTGGCCCCGAGATGGCAGGTCGCATCACCCACTCGGAGGAGCACCACGACGACGGCCGTGAGGGCCTGCTCCACATCTCAGGAGTTGTCGTCTCCATCGCTCAGGCGTGGTGCGCCTACGGTCCGCAGGGCCCAGACTCACGAGTTCGCTACCCCATAACCGGCACTGCGAAGTTCGTCAATGTCCGCGACGACACCATCCCCGACGGACGGGCGTTCCCGGACCTCCACTTCAACGGCTGGGTGGTGGTGCTCGAGCCCGACATCTGACCTACGCATAGGTAAAGGTTCGCGAGCTCAGGGAACCGTGAACGTCCTCCTGGTTGGGGTGCGCAAGGGAGAGCCGACGACCGCACGACGGGCCACCACCGGTACCGAGTCCCAGGGCCGCATCACTTCGCCCAGATAGGGCTTCCCGAAAACAGTCGGGGTTCGCTGATCGAGGCTGCCGTCTCCTGCCGGTGTCTTGGCAGCGCGCCATCCGAGCTCCTACTGCCATCGGTCTCCTTTGGAAGTCAGGCGAAGCCCACGCCGTACCTGGGTGCTACCGCCATCCGCTGCCCTCGCACGGCAACCCGCGGGCCAGACCCAGCCTGCTCCCCCGGCCCTTGGGTGTCGCCGACGTTGACCGACGGGATGCGGATGAGCTCGGCGCACAGCCGGGTCACCTCGTCCTCGGGCCGTATGCCGCTCGCCTCGCTGCTCGTTATGCCTCACCGTAACGCGGTGGGCGCAGATCCAGCATCCGTTGGGCAAGCGGACGTAGCGCGACAGCGGTTTGGTCGGGCGTTGACGGCGGGGCACGTTCGACGGCAGATCGGCGTTGTATCGTGTAACGATACGCGCTACGCTTGAAGTGTGATCGTCAGCTTCCGGCACAAGGGCTTGGAAGCGTTGTACAACGACCAATCCAAGAAGGGCGTCCAGGCGGCACATGTCCCCAAGTTGCTGCGCATCCTGTCCGCGCTCGACATAGCGCAGGGACCCGACGACTTGGCCATCCCCTCGTTCCGCACTCATCCGCTCAAGGGCGACCTGGCTGGACATTGGTCCATCTGGGTGAACGGCAACTGGCGGGTGACGTTTCGTTTCGTCGAGACCGATGTCGAGGTGGTCGACTATCGGGACTACCACTGATCATGAGGTGAGAGATGGCGATGAAGACGCCGGTGCACCCGGGCGAGATCTTGCGTGAGGACGTCTTGGCCGATCTCGGGCTCGGGGTCGGTGAGGCGGCTGCCCGCTTGGGCATCTCTCGGGTCTCGCTGAGCCGGGTCTTGCACGGACACGCCCGGATCAGCCCCAACCTCGCCGTCCGTCTGGAGCAGGCGGGAGCCGGGACGGCACGGGCGTGGCTGGCTATGCAGACCGCTCACGACCTTGCGCTGGAGCGCGCTTCCGGAACTCCGAAAGTGCGGTCCCTGCACGACGTGGCATGACGACGCCCGGCTGCGTGGCAGCTGTCGAGTCGGTCGGCCAGCGCGATCGAGTGGCCTCCGGACCTTGACGTGCCCTAGCGACTCACTGGCCGACTAGGTTCTCCAGCGCCTGTCGTTGGCTGGTCATGGCGTCCGCGAAGATGGCGATCTCCCTTGGTGGTATGCCGTTGGCCTCGGCGGCGCCCCGCCATCGCCCGACTGCGGAGGCGACTCGCCGGATGATAGGCAGGGCCTGGGTCCGGCTCAGGCGGCATACCGATGCGAAGGCGACGAGCGCTTCGGCTTCCTCGTCGGCGGCTGAGGCACCGACGATGCTTGTCATGCGTCCTTGACCCAGGTCCGGGTTGGGGTTCACGTCGAACATGGGGCTGAGCACCCATCCGCCTCGCTGGTGCAGGAACCCGTGATTGCGCAGATGGTCGTCCGTGTTGTGCACCGCCACGTTGAACACGACCCGGCTGAAGAGCTCGCGCAAGTCGTCAGGCACCGCTGCACCGGACTCGGGAAGGACTTCGGCAATGTCGCCGTAGTCCCTCTCGTCGCCGTCGCGAGAGCCAATCATCGTCATGGCGCTGATGTAGCCGAGGCGATCACCGTTGGCATGGCGATCGAACCGCTCCAGCAACAGAACGCTGCGCGGACCGACCTTGGTCAGGCGGTTGGCCGGGACGCCAAGCCCCGCGGAGTGCGCCAGGTCGAGCATCGTCTTCTCCCACGCCATGACGTCCCACTCGTCGTGCGCATGCGGGAACTTGGCGATGAGTAGGCGGCCGTTGTGGTCGCGGACCGACGCCTTCGGGCGTGCCCCGCCGAGCGACCCCGAACCCGCGTCTAGCAACGCCTTGACGGCGGCGAGATCGTCGCCGTTGGATCGGTCGGCAACCGCATCGGCGGATGCGAGCAGGTGCGGCAGCGACACCAGCGGAGGCACGCCATCATGCGGGTCGAGGAAGGGGCCGTCTCCCATCGTGAACCGCAGGTTGCCCTGTCGGCTCACGTCGCTGACACCGATGAGGTAGTCGGCGTCCGTGAGCCCCGGTAGGCGCTGCGCCAAGTCTCGTTCTGCTGCCCGGCGCCTGCGGTCGATGAGGTTGCGTCCCCACCGATCCGGGGCGCAGTCGGCGAACGACCCGGGCAGGCCGTCGACGTAGTGCTGCCCCGAGTGCCGAGGTAGTCCCGGCTCGAGGTCGTACCCAGCAGGGTTGCTCAGGTATGCCGCGTCGTAGGTGAACGTGGTGCTCACCCGCCCGCGGCGCACGCTGACATAGGCCGTGCCGGCCGGGAGAGTGCGACCTGCGATGTCGACGTGGATCCGGAGCTCGGTCAATGGCGCACCCGCTTGGGAAGCGCAGAAGCGGCACGAGCCCGACCGAGGTCCGTCTGGTAGGGGTCGAGGGCATCGACGACGCGATCCAGGGCGCCCAGAGCCCGAGCCACCCCGAGGACTGTGCCGAGGGAAACGCCGGGGTCGCCGTGCTCCAGGCGGCGCAAGGTGTCCCGGGAGATGTCGGCACGCTCGGCGACCTGGACAGCGGTGAGGTTCTGCATTCGTCGCCAGTCGGCGAGATGGGAGCCGATCTCGCTGGCCGCCCTTGCCACCCGGACGGGCGTCTGCTTCGTCGGCACGTCAAGGTCACTTCTCCCGTTGATGCCAGGCATACCAGTCATGTTAGTCCTTTACGACTGATGTACAAGGCATTACTGCCGCGTGGCTTGACGTCGACGCGGTGCACCATGCAGCCCAGCGGGCACACAGGTCCGCCAACCCACGCTCGGCCCGCCGCCTGCGCCAAACCCCAAGAAGGGCAACAGCCCGAACCCTGAGGGGTTCGGGCTGTTGCCGATGTCCTAAGACATCACATGCGTGTCCGGAGGGGGACTTGAACCCCCACGCCCGTTAAGGGCACTAGCACCTCAAGCTAGCGCGTCTGCCATTCCGCCACCCGGACGGGTGTGCTGAGCATCCCCGCCGGGGGTGCCTCGCGACCGGCAACGTTAGCACGCGGGCGCGGCATACCCCGAATCGGATCCGGACCACAGCGGCACTGGCCGCTGGCCCCGACCATCGGGGCATCGGCGACCCGCGGGAGTCGCGCGGCCACCCCCTCGAAAGGTCTGGGCGTCAGCCGGCCGGGGTGCCCTTGAGCCGCAACAACGTGCTCTTGCCGAACATCGAGTCGATGAGGTCCGTGGCCACCTCGGCGGTCCGGTTGGCGTGGTCCTTGGCCGGGTTGAGCTCCATGACGTCCAGCGACCCCAGCCGCCCGGTGTCGGCGATCATCTCCATGACCAACTGCGCTTCGCGATAGGTCGGGCCGCCCTGCACGGTCGTCCCGACGCCCGGCGCGATCGCCGGGTCGAGGAAGTCGACGTCGAAGCTCACGTGCAGGTGGGTCCCCTCGTCGACGCCCTCCAGCGCCTTGCGCATCACCTTGCGCATGCCATGCTCGTCGATGTTGCGCATGTCGAAGACCTCCATGCCGTCCTCGTGCACGAGCCGCTTCTCGTCGACGTCGACGCTGCGAATCCCGATCTGCCGCACCGTCCCCGGGTCGATCGCGGGCGTCCGACCGCCGATGGAGGTCAGCTCGGTCGGGCCTTTGCCGCGGAGGATCGCGACCGGCATACCGTGGATGTTCCCGGTCGGGGTCGTGCCCATGGTGTTGAAGTCCGCGTGCGCGTCCAGCCACAGCACCCGCAGCGCCAGCCCCTGCTCGCGGCAGTGCCGCGCCACAGCGCTGATCGACCCGATGGCCAGGCAGTGGTCACCGCCCAGCAGGATCGGCAGGCGTCCCCCAGCCAGCGAGGAGTAGACCGCGTCGTGCACGGCCTGGTTCCACGCCCGCACCTCCGGCAGATGCCGGTAACCGTCCACCGGCGGCAGCCACGGGTTCGGCGGCCCGGCGAGGTTGCCGACGTCGTTGACGTGCACGCCGAACTGGGTGAGGGTCTGTTGGATGCCGGCCACGCGCATGGCTTCCGGGCCCATCGAGGCTCCGCGGTGTGCCGCGCCGACGTCGGTGGGTGCGCCGATGAGATCGACGGTCTTAGTGGGGGTGCTCACGGCGAGCATCCTCACACAGTCGCGGCCCCTCCCGGTGCCGAACCGCCCGGGCGCAGCGCCCACAACGCCACCGCGCAGGCTGCCGCGACGTTGAGCGAGTCCACCCCGCCGGCCATCGGGATCCGGACCGCGAGGTCGGCCGCGGCGATGGTATGCCGCGTGAGCCCGTCCCCTTCCGTGCCCAGGACCAGCGCGAGCCGCTCCGGCGGGTCGGCCGCGAGGGCATCCAACGTCACCGCGTCGTCGGCCAGCGCGAAGGCGGCCACGGTGAAGCCCTGCTCCCGCAACACCTCGGGCCCGCCACGGGGCCACGGCTCGATCCGGGTCCACGGCACCTGGAACACCGTCCCCATCGACACTCGAACCGACCGTCGGTAGAGCGGGTCGGCGCACCTCGGCGTCACCAGGACCGCGTCGACGCCGAGTGCGGCGGCGCTTCTGAAGCAGGCTCCGACGTTCGTATGGTCAACGATGTCCTCAAGGACGAGCACCCGCCGAGCACCCGCGAGCAACTCCCCCACCGGCGGCAGCACTGGCCGCTGCATCGCCGCCAGGGCACCACGATGGAGGTGGAAACCGGTCAACGTCTCGATGACGTCGTGGTCACCGGCATACACGGGTATGCCGCCCACCCGCGCCTGCGCGACGACGTCGGCGAGGTCGGTGAGCCAGCGGGCCGCCATGAGGAAGGACCGTGGTCGATGCCCGGCAGCCAGGGCCCGGCGAATAACCTTCTCGGACTCGGCGACGTAGAGCCCGCGCTCGGGCTCGGTCCGCCGCCGAAGAGCCACGTCGGTGAGGGACACGTAGTCGGCCAGTCGTGGGTCACCCGGGTCTGTGATCCACTCGACCCCCGCGGGCAGGTCGACCGCCGCTGCCGTGCTCCCGATCGGGCTGCTCCCGGTAGGGGCCACGCCACCGGTCACGCGAACCACACCATCTTGACGATGGCCAGCACCCCGACGACGACGATGATCGATCGCAGCACGACTCCCGGCAGCCGTCGCCCGATCGCCGCCCCGAGCCAACCGCCGATGAACGTCCCGATCGCGACGAACAGCACCGCCCCCCAATGCACGTGTTCCCGAGCGAAGAGCAGGAACCCGATCGCTGCGACCGTGTTGACGATGGTCACGAGGACGTTCTTGACGCCGGTCAACCGCTGGATCGGCTCGCTGCTCAACGCTGAGAACAGCCCCATGAGCAGGACGCCCTGGGCCGCCCCGAAGTAGCCGCCGTAGACCCCGCCCACGAACACCCCGCCGGTCAGCGCGCGGGTGCGCCAGGGCGGCATACCCCCCGCTTGTCCCGTATGCCGTGCCGCCGCCGCGCGCTGCAGCCGCGGACCGAAGACGACGAGCACCAGAGCCAACAGGATGAGCACCGGAACGATCGCCTTGAAGGCAGCGGCCGGCAAGGTGAGCAGCAGCGTGGCGCCGAGGATGGCGCCGAGCAGCGACATCGGCATGAGCCGACGCAGCGCCCCACCTTGGCCGGTGAGCTCCTTGCGGTAGCCCCAGGAGGCGCTGGCCCCGCCCGCGACCATGCCGATGTTGTTGCTGACGTTGGCCATGAGGGGCGGGTAGCCGAGGAAGAGCAGCGTCGGGAACGTGATCAACGTTCCCGACCCCACGATCGAGTTGATCGTCCCAGCGCCGACGCCGGCCAGGAGGATGAGGAGGGCGTCGAGGGCGGACACGGATTCACCCTAGGGCGTGTGCCCCGCTGGCGCGGAGGAAGACGTACGGCAGCGGGACGCGATGCCGGATCTCGCGCGTGTCAGGTGGTGCGACGGCCTTACTCCCGGCAGCTCCTGTTGGGGTCCGAATTGTTATCTGACCGTGATGTATTCCCTTGTTGGACAGGCTTTTTGGGGTGGGGGGTCTGTCGGTGGTCGCTGTTAGCGTCGGGGTCATGGAGATCACCGGAGCGACTCGCGACTTGGCCTCATGCCGCGCTGCGATCGCGGCCGGGACGGCCGCGGTCGCCGACCTGTTGGCCCTGCTCTGGCAGGTCCAGGGCGCCGAGCTCGGTGACGTGCTGGGTGAGCTCGACGCCCTGGCTGCTTCGGCTGGTGGTGCCCGGGTTGCGGTCGTGGCAGAGGCCGAGTCGCGTGGCGAAATCGCCGCGTCGCAGGCCGGGTCGACGCCGGGCTGGGTCGCCGCTCATGCGCCGTCGTTGGCTGCGGGCAGCGGCGCTGGGCAGGTTGCCCGGATGGTCCGCGACAGCGCCCGCCCGGAGATGGCGACCGTCCGCGCGGCTGCAGTCAGCGGTGCGGTCAGCGTGCCGGTCGCGCTCACCGTGCTCAGCGAGTTCGCGCGGTTGAAGCCGCGGCTTCGCGAGGGCGCGGCACCGACCGTGCTCCAGGGACTGCTGGACATGGGCGTCGCCGATGGCTCGCGCGGGGTCCGCTCCCTGCGCCCGGCGCTGCTGGCGGCACACGGGGCTGACGGGGAGTTCCAGGCCGACGCAGACACCGCCGAACGACTCATCTCGCTCTCGCGCCCGTCGGCTGACGAGTTTGGGGCCTTCACCTACCACCTGGTCCTCGACCCTGCCGGTGCGGCCGCGTTGGAGGCCGCGATCGGGCCGCTGTCCGCGCCCGTGCCCGGCCCCGACGGTGAACGCGACCGCCGTAGCGTCCAGTTGCGTCGAGGCCAGGCCCTTGTCGAGGTATGCCGCCGCGCGACCAGCGCGGGCGACCGGCCTCCATCGGGGGTCAAGACCACACTGATGGTCACGATGAGCTACGCCGACCTGGTCGCCCGTACCGGTGCCGCCACGGTCCTCGGCTCCGCGCAGGGCTGCACGCTCATCGCCCCTGAGACCGTGCGTCGACTCGCCTGCGACGCGTCCGTCATCCCCGTCGTACTCGGTGGTGGCGGGGAAGTCCTCGAGCTCGGCCGGGCGACTCGCCTGGCCACGCCCGGGCAACTCGCCGCTCTCTGGTGGCGCGACCGCAGCTGCAGTTTCCCTGGCTGCACCACCCCGGCTCACTGGTGCGACGCCCACCATCTGGTCCATTGGACCGACGGCGGCGAGACCCGGATCGACAACCTGGCCCTGCTGTGCGGGCGACATCACAGCGTGGTCCACCGCGACCACCTCTTCGGCCGCGTTGACTCGGCCGCCGTCACCTGGGACCTCATCCCCGGGAGCTACGACCGACATCACGCCGGCCTTCCACCACCCGGCGACGCACCAGCCGCCGACTCGCAATGGAGCGACCCGCCACCGAATGGCAGGACACCGCCGCGAATGGACCCCTGGGCAGAGCCCTGGACAGACCGGGATGAGCCGACCGATGCCCCGTCAGCCGGACACCTCAGTCACGCCGATCACCCCGATCACCCCGATCGGCACGATCGGCACGAGGCTGCGCCAGAGGCTGACCCGTGGTTCGACTCAGGCCCGGCCGCCTAGTGCTGTTCGCGGATGCCGCGTCGACTCGTGGGTGGACGACCCGCGGTGGCGGTGGCGGCGCTCGCGTGTTCGGGCGTGGGCGCCGCTGCCCGCCACCGCCACACCGCAACAGCGGTGTGGCGCGCCGTCATTGCCGAGTCACCGACCACGGGGCCTAGAGGCCCGGCGGATCACCGGCGAAGCGGCGACCGCACAACGTCTAGAGCAGCGTGCTAGAGCAGCGTGGTCAGTGCGGCTGAGCGTCGCCGATGACTTCGGGATCGCCGAACTCGCGGGCGCGCTGGATCGGCGGGGCCGCCGCGGGCGCGGGGGCCGGCTCGACCCACTCCTCATCAAATCCACCGCCACCGCCTCCCCCGCCGCCGTTGCCGCCGAGCGCCGACGAGACGCCACGCAGGGCATCGGTGAGCTCCGACGGGATGATCCACATCTTGTTGGCGTCACCACGGGCCAGCTGCGGCAGCACCTGGAGGTACTGGTAGGCCAACAGCCGTTGGGTGGGCTTGCCCCGGTGGATGGCGTCGAAGACCTGCTGGATCGCCTGCGCCTGACCCTGCGCCTCCAACACCCGTGCCTGCGCCGAACCCTCGGCCCGCAGGATCTGGGCCTCCTTCTCACCTTGGGCGGTGAGGATCGCGGACTGCTTGACACCCTCGGCCGTGAGGACTGCCGCACGCTTGTCGCGCTCGGCGCGCATCTGCTTCTCCATCGAGTCCTGCACCGAGTGCGGCGGGTCGATGGCCTTGAGCTCGACGCGGTTGACCCGAATGCCCCAGCGGCCCGTCTCCTGGTCCAGGACGCCGCGCAACTGGCCGTTGATCTGGTCACGCGAGGTGAGCGTCTCTTCCAGGTCCAACGACCCGATGACGTTACGCAACGTCGTGACGGTGAGCTGCTCGATGCCCTGGATGAAGTTGGCGATCTCATAGACCGCCGACTTGGCGTCGGTGACCGTGTAGTAGATGACCGTGTCGATCGACACGACGAGGTTGTCGCTGGTGATCACCGGCTGGGGCGGGAAGGTGACGACTTGTTCACGCAGGTCGATGGTCGCCCGTGGCTTGTCGATGAACGGCACGAGGATGTGCATGCCGTCGTCCAGAGTCCGCGAGTAGGACCCCAGCCGCTCGATGATCACCGCCGTCTGCTGCGGCACGATCCGGATGGTCCGGGCGACCACGGTCGCCGCGAAGATGAGCAGCAGGACCAAGACCACCAGGGTCACGGTTCCGGGCATGGTTCCTCCGTTGAAGAGATGGATCTGCTCGCCTGGCGTCGAGCCGGACGAGAGCTGTGCTGCGTCAGGGCAGTGGTTCGGGCGGAAGGGAGAGCGGGGCGACGACCGCCGTCGCTCCGTCGATGGCGACGACCTCGACGCGGTCACCGGGCAGGAGGGCATCGCCGCCCGTGGAACGCGCCGACCAGGTCTCGCCCGAGAGGTTGATCCGGCCGCCCGCGTGGGTGACCGTCTCGATGACGTATGCCGTGCGCCCCACGTTTCCTGCGACACCCAGGGTCGGGCGCTCGGTGCGGACAGTGAAGCGGCGTTTGACCCACGGCCGGACTCCGACCAGCAGGCCGACCGACGCGGCGGCGGCCACGACGGCCTGGACCGGGAAACTTGCCCCGAAGGCCGCAGCAACACCGCCGGCGACGGCGCCGCCAGCGAGCATGAGGAAGATGAAGTCGACGGTGGCCGCTTCGATCGCCCCGAGCGTGAGGGCGATCCCGACCCAGATCAACCATCCAGAGTCCTGGAACACCGCGTCACCTCTCTGCAGAGCCGATCACCTCGACTGGCTCCTTCACCCTACGACGTGCGGCGCGGCTTGGGGGTTCCTTAGTCCTGGGCGGGCGCCGCTGCGACCGAACCTGGTGGTGGACCCGGGTCAGCCGCCCGTGCGCTCCAGCGTCTACCGTGCCGCTCGATGACCAGCGGCAGGCCGAACGTCGCTGACAGGTTGGCGGAGGTGAGGGTGATCGGCAGCGGCCCGGCCGCCACGATCCGACCCTCGCGCAGCAACAACACATCGGTGAAACCGGGCGGGATCTCCTCGACATGGTGGGTGACCAGCACCATCGCCGGAGCCTCGGTGTCCTCGGCCAACACCCCGAGCCGCGCCACCAGATCCTCGCGGCCGCCGAGGTCGAGCCCGGCTGCGGGCTCGTCGAGCAGCATGAGCTCGGGGTCGGTCATCAGGGCCCGGGCGATCTGGACCCGTTTGCGTTCCCCCTCGGACAGCGTCCCGTAGCGTCGATCGGCCAGGTGCGCCGCCCCCAAGGCATCGAGCAGGCTCATCGCCCGGGCGTAGTCCTGCCGGTCGTAGCTCTCCCGCCAGCGCCCGATGATTCCGTAGGACGCCGTCACGACGACGTTGCCGACGGTCTCGCCGCCCGGGATCCGCTCGGCGATCGCGGCACTCGCCAGCCCGACCCGGGGTCGAAGCTCGAAGACGTCGATGGTCCCGAGAACCTCGCCGAGGATCCCGACCACCCCGGTCGTCGGGTGCATGCGTGCCGCCGCAATCTGCAGCAGGGTCGTCTTGCCTGCTCCGTTGGGGCCCAAGATGACCCAGCGTTCGCCCTCCTCGACCTCCCACGTCACGTCATCGAGGAGGCGGTTGTGACCGCGCACCACGCTGACGCCCGCGAAGGCGAGGACATCACTCATGAGCACCCACCCTAGCCCGGAGGCTCTGGGCGACCCGGTCCCGAGGAGCGTGTCGGCCCGCCTCGTTAAGGTATGCCGGTGCTTGCGCTCCCATTGTCCGTGCGTGTCGCCCTGTGGGCCACGCGCTGGCTGGCGGGCCACGGCGAGGTCCAAGACGTCTTCCACAAGTCCCATGCCGGCGCCGTGACCGACTGCGGCGGACCGCTCGATGAGACCCTGCGCGACTGGCAGACCTACGGCGAGACCGCGGTCTTCCTCGCCCTCCCGCGTCCAGGCGTCCCCGCCGGTATGCCGCGCACCGACCGACTCAGTCTCGCCGAGGCGGCTGAGGCGGGGCAGGCGGCATACGCGCCGACGGTCGGTGGACTGCTGGTGCCGAGGCTGACACCGTTCGGTCCCGACGGTGACCCGGGGCTGCTCGTGGAGTGGACGGCATACGACGCCGAGCCGGTCCCCCGCCACGTGGCCGAGTCGACTGACCTCCGTGACCTGAGCCGACGGTTGGCCGAGGCGGTGCAGGAAGCGACGGAACGGCTGGCGACGGTGGGCGGCATACCGTGGCGCGGTGGTGAGGCCAACCCGCCGCCGCGGTCGAGCCTGCCTGGTCTTCCACCTGGCCTCGCCCCGCGACCGGTGCACCTGCTCGACCGGGCCGTCGAGGTCAGGGCCCTTGCGCTCAGCGGGCTCGACGTGGAGGCCAAGGGCGCCGCGCTCGACGCCACGACATCGGCGGTGCGGACCGCCACCCTACGGGCGCTGTTGGTCGAGGCCGAGGCCGCCGTGGTCGGCGCGACGAACGTCCTGGCGATGAGCATCGCCGGGTGGCGACCCGCCTGAGGGAGTGCAGCGTCCGAGCCGGACATCTGCTCGGCTGAGGTTCGGCTCGGGTTCGGCTCAGGCGCGGCCGAGGACGTCCTGGTAGACCGCCATCGTCTTGTCGCCGATCGACTCCCACGAGAAGTGGTCAACGGCGCGGGCGCGCCCAGCCAGCCCCATGGCGCGAGCCCGCTCGCGGTTGCTCACCGCGTCGGTGAGGGCGCCGGCCAGGTCGCTGACGAACTTCTCCGGGTCGACGGGCGTGCCCGTGCCGTCCTGGACCTGCTCGATCGGCACCAGCCAGCCGGTCTCGCCGTGCATGACGACCTCCGGGATGCCGCCCGTGGCCGTGGCGACCACCGGGAGCTCGCAGGCCATCGCCTCGAGGTTGACGATGCCCAAGGGCTCGTAGACCGACGGGCACGCGAACACCGTGGAGGCGGTGAGCAGGGCGATGACCTCGCGGCGCGGAAGCATCTCGGGGATCCAGACGACCCCGTCCCGCTGGGCGCGCAGGTCGGCCAGCAGTCCCTCCACCTCGGCCTTGATCTCCGGGGTGTCGGGGGCGCCGGCGCACAGGACCACCTGGACGTCCTCGGGCAGCCGGGCGGCGGCGCGCATGAGGTAGGGCAAGCCCTTCTGCCGGGTGATCCGTCCGACGAAGGTGACCGCCGGGCGGTCCGGGTCCATCCCGTGCTTGCGGCAGACCTCCTCGTCGCGGATCGGCTGCCACAGCTGCGAGTCGATCCCGTTGTGGACGACGGGCACCTTGGCGGGGTCGAGCGAGGGATAACTGCGCAGGATGTCCGCGTGCATCCCGGCACTGACCGCGATGACCGCCGCGGCCCCTTCGTATGCCGTGCGCTCGGCGAACGAGCTCACCCGGTAGCCGCCGCCGAGCTGTTCGGCCTTCCACGGCCGCATCGGCTCCAGGCTGTGTGCCGTGATGACGTGCGGGGCTCCGGCCAACAGCCCACCGACGTGCCCGGCAAGATTGGCGTACCACGTGTGTGAGTGGACCAGGTCAGCGCCCTGACAGTCCGCGGCGATGGTGATGTCGACACCGAAGGTCTGCAAGGCCGCGTTGGCAGAGGCGAGTTCGGGCAGATCCGGGTATGCCGTGGTGCCGGCTTCGTCGCGCGGCGCACCGAAGCAGCGCACCTGGACGTCGACATCCCCACGGGCGCGCAACGCCCTGACAAGTTCAGCCACATGCACCCCTGCACCGCCATAGATCGCCGGAGGGTATTCCTTGCTGATGATGTCGACGCGCATGGGTCAACCGTAGTCACCGAAAGTTCGCCGAGACAGTGGCGTTCCTGACATGGACAGGCCTGCCCCGCACCGGGGCTGAGCCCTAGGGTTGTCCCATGGCACGCGTAGGCGCAAACTCGAAGATCTTGGCGATCGTCCTAGCGGGTGGAGAGGGCAAGCGGCTCATGCCGCTGACGCGCGACCGGGCCAAGCCGGCTGTCCCGTTCGGAGGGATCTACCGGTTGATCGACTTCGCCCTGTCGAACGTCGTCAACTCCGGCTATCTCAAGGTCGTCGTGCTGACGCAGTACAAATCGCACAGCTTGGACAAGCACGTCACCAAGACGTGGCGGATGTCGACGATGCTCGGCAACTATGTCGCGCCGGTGCCGGCCCAGCAGCGGGTCGACAAGAACTGGTACCTCGGCAGCGCCGACGCGATCTTCCAGAGCCTCAACCTGCTCGACGACGAACGCCCCGAGATCGTCGTCGTCGTCGGTGCCGACCACGTCTACCGCATGGACTTCTCCCAAATGGTCCAGCAGCACATCGAGACCGGAGCCGGGCTCACCGTCGCTGCGATCCGCCAACCGATCAGCCTGGCCGACCAGTTCGGCGTCATCGAGGTCGACCCAGCTGACACCCGCAAAATCGGGGCCTTCCGCGAGAAGCCGACCGACCCGGTGGGGCTGCCCGATGCGCCGCACGAGGTTCTCGCCTCGATGGGCAACTACGTCTTCACCGCCAGCAAGCTCGTTGAGGCCGTCACCGAAGACCACGACCTTGAGGGCAGCAAGCACGACATGGGCGGCGACATCGTGCCGCGCTTCGTCAGGGAATCCGACGCCTACGTCTACGACTTCAAGGACAACGATGTGCCCGGCGCCACCGAACGCGACCGCGGCTACTGGCGTGACGTGGGGACGATGGACTCCTACTACGACGCGCACATGGACCTCATCTCGGTCCACCCGATCTTCAACCTCTACAACTACGACTGGCCGATCTACACGACCATGGCCCCGCTGCCGCCGGCGAAGTTCGTCCACGGCTCGGGCGACCGGGTCGGTGAGGCGTTGTCCTCGATGGTCTCCCCCGGCGTGGTCGTCAGCGGTGCCCAGGTCAACCACTCCGTGCTGTCGGCCAAAGTCCGCGTGCACAGCTACGCGACGATCGCCGACAGCGTCCTGCTCGACGACGTCGAAGTCGGCCGGTATGCCGTTATCCGCCGCGCCATCATCGACAAGGGCGTCTACGTCCCGGAGTATTGCCGGATCGGCGTCGACCACGAGCACGACCGGTCGCGTGGCTTCTATGTCACCGAAGGCGGCATCACCGTCATCGGCAAGGGCCAGAAGGTTCCTCTCTAGGAACGGGTTAGCCTGCGCGGGTGAGCTTTCAACCGCAAGGGCAGCGGCGCGACGGCATACCGGCCTCTGTGGGTGACCCACGACCCGCGCGCGTCGCCGTTCAGGTCGCCCCCCAACATGCCCCGTATGCCGCGTTACGCGACACGTGCGTGGCTTTGGAGGGGCTTGGCGTCGACCTGGTGCTGACGTGGGACCACTTCTTCCCGCTGTCCGGCGACCCGGACGGGATGCACTTCGAGGCGTGGACGCTGCTGTCGGCCTGGGCCGAGGCGACCGAGCGGGTCGAGCTCGGGGTGCTGGTGTCGTCGATGTCCTATCGCAACCCGCAGCTGCTTGCCGATATGTCCCGGACCGTCGACCACATCAGCGGCGGCCGGTTGGTGTTAGGGATCGGCGCTGGGTGGTTTGAGCGGGACTACGTCGACTACGGGTATGACTTCGGGACGTCCGGGTCTCGGCTGGACGCCCTGGCCCGCGATCTGCCGGTGCTCAAGGACCGCTGGACGCGACTCAATCCGGCGCCGACGCGCGCGATCCCGGTGTTGATCGGTGGTGGCGGTGAGCGCAAGACGCTGCGGATCACCGCGGAGCATGCCGACATCTGGCACGGGTTCGGCGACCCCGAGACGATCCGCCACAAGCACCTCGTGCTCGACGACTGGTGCGCGGCACGAGGGCGGGACCCCTTGGAGATCGAGCGGTCGGCGGGCGTGGCGTTCACTCCGGCCCGGTTGCCGGAGGACTCGTCGCTGGACTACGCCGCCCAGGCTCAGGCGCTGTTCGACGTCGGGACCCGGCTGCTCACGGTGAGTCTGACCACTCCTCCCTACGACCTCGGACCGGTCCGCGACGTCCTGGCCTGGCGCGACGAGGTCAACGCTCGCTCGGCTGCAGTATCTGACTCCACGCCTGCGACGGGGGCCGACTGAGGTGGCCGTGTCGGACATCGAGGTCCTGGACCTGCTCGTCCTGCTGGAGTCGGTCGGCGCGCAGCCGTGGATCGCCGGCGGCTGGGGTGTCGATGCCCTCGTCGAGCGACAGACCCGCGTGCACCGCGACCTGGACGTCATGGTGTTGGCCGACCGGCTGGCCCAGGTGCTCGACGCGTTGCAGGACAAGGGTTTTGTTGTCACCACCGACTGGCTGCCGGTGCGCGTGGAGTTGGATGACGGCATACAGGTCGTCGATGTCCACCCCGTCCATCCCGACGGGTCGGGCGGGTGGTGGCAGGCCGCCCCGGACGGTGGGCGTTACCGCTACCCGGAAGGGTCGATCGTCGGCGGCCTGATCGGTGGACGCACCGTCCGGTGCGCTTCCCCCGTGCTGCAGGCGCGGGTCCATTCGGGCTATCCCCTACGCCCGGTCGACGTCCACGATCTCGCCCTGCTCCACGAGATCCTCTCCTCCGACGAGATCCTCTCCCCCGACGACTGACCCGGGCCGCGCGCCCGCGGACGGGGCGCGGGCGGCATACCGGCGACGCTCTAGCCTGGTGGGCGTGACCGGAACCGCCCCCCCGACCTTGCGTGTCACCCTCTCGGGTGAGGACCGACCCGGCGTCACGTATGCCGTGCTCGCGGCGGTTGCCGACGCCGGGGCGCACGTGCTGGACCTGGAGCAGATGGTGGTCCGCGATCACCTCACCCTCTCGGTCCTGCTCGGTGGCGCCGACCCTGACCGGTTGACCAGCCTGGCTCACATGGTCGGCCACCGCCTGGGCATGCGGACCCGCACCAGAGCCGGCCGCGGCGACTCCAACACCCGGCGCGACGGCCGAGCCCATGTCGTGGCCCTCGGCCAACCGCTCACGGCGCGGGGGCTCGCTGCCGTCACGGCGCGGATCGCCGCCCACGGAGCCAACATCGACCGGATCCGACGGCTGTCGAGCTATCCGGTGACGACGATCGAGCTCGATGTCTCGGGCGCCGATGTCCCACGGCTGCGCACCGAGCTTGCCGCCGTGGCGGCGGCCGAACGCGTCGACATTGCGGTCGCGCCCGCGGGCCTGGCCCGGATCGGGTCGCGGCTGGTTGTCATGGACGTCGACTCGACCTTCATCCAACAGGAGGTCATCGAGCTCATCGCGGCGCACGCCGGCTGCCAGGCTCAGGTCGCCGCCGTCACGGAGCGCGCAATGCGCGGCGAGCTCGACTTCGCTGAGTCGCTGCGAGCGCGGGTTGCGCTGTTGGAAGGGCTGGACATCTCGGTCCTCGACGAGGTCCGTGGCGAGATCGTGCTCACCCCGGGGGCGCGGACATTGGTGCGGACGCTCAAGCGCCTGGGCGACACGGTCGCGCTCGTCTCGGGCGGCTTCCTTGAGATCGTTGGGCCGGTGGCGGCGGAGCTGGACATCGACCACGTGCTGGCCAACCGGCTGGAGGTCGCCGACGGGCGGCTGACCGGTCGCGTCGACGGACCGATCGTCGATCGGGCCGGCAAGGCGGCCGCGCTGCGGCGGTTCGCCGCGGAGGCCGGGCTGCCGCTGTCGCGCACGGTCGCGATCGGGGACGGCGCCAACGACCTGGACATGCTTGCGGCGGCCGGGCTGGGGATTGCGTTCAACGCCAAGCCGCTCGTGCGCGAACGCGCTGACGCCAGCGTCAACGTGCCCTATCTCGACGCGGTGCTGTTCCTGCTGGGCATCACTCGTGAGGACGTCGAGGACGCCGACGCCGAAGCAGGCTCGCCGACACCCGCGCCTGCGCTCACCGGTGCGAGCGAGACGACTAGGGTGTGACGGTGCTTTCCACTGCGGGCCCCACCGATGGGGCCGGTATGCCGCCCGCCCCCCGGCCCGTGCGGCGCACCTTGCTCATCATCGGGGGGGCCGAGGACAAGCTGGGACGGTCGGTGGTCCTGCGCCGGTTCGTGCGCCTGGCGGGAGGGCGGTCCTCCCGGATCGTCGTCATTCCGACGGCCTCGTCGTTCTCCGCTGAGGCCGCCGCGCTCTATCGGACGGTGTTCGCCCGGCTCAAGGCCGGCCCCGACGTCCAGATCGTCCACCCGCCGACCCGAGCGGCCGCATCCTCGCCCGAGTTAGTGGCAACGATCGACGCAGCCACCGGGGTGTTCATGACCGGCGGTAGCCAGCTCAAGCTCAGCCAAAACGTCGTCGGCACGCCGGTCGGGGACGCGATCCACCGGGCCTACCGGCGCGGGGCGGTCATCGCCGGAACGTCGGCGGGCGCCTCGATCATGAGCCAGTTCATGATCTCCCTCGGCGACGAAGGGATCACCCCCCGCCAGCGCTCCAGCCAGCTGTCGGCCGGACTCGGGCTGCTCACGGGCGTCGTCGTCGACCAGCACTTCGACCAACGAGGCCGCTATGGACGGCTGCTGTCGATCGTCGCCAACTCCCCCAGCCTGCTCGGGGTCGGCATCGATGAGAACACCGCCGCCGAGATCCGCGACGAACGGCTCCTGTCGGTGGTCGGCGCCGGGGCGGTGTTCGTCCTCGACGCGAGGGAGGCCGTCACCGATGCCCCCGAGGCACGGCGTGGTGCTCCGCTGTTGGTGTCCGGGGCCAAGGTGCACACGTTGCCGACTGGCGCGACGTTCGACCTCGACTCGGTGTCACTCGTGCGATTCGTCGAGCGCCACCCCGATATCGAGGTCGCTGTCGTCGCTGCGAAAGACCGCGCGCCGATGGTCCCGGCCCATGCGACTGTGCCACCGTCCGCCTAACCACTAACGTGTGATCCTCCCCACTCCCGGCTAGGAGCTCGAATGGCGAAGGACCACCCCACCCCGACCGGCCCCATCGCGCCGGATGTGCGCATCCTTGAGACGAGGGTCTATCGGGGTCCCAACATCTGGTCCTACGAGCCGGCCGTCCACCTGGTCGTCGACCTCGGGGTCCTTGAGGGCTACCCGAGCGATTCCATCGAGGGCTTCACTCCGGCCCTGGTCGAGTTGCTGCCGGGGCTGCGACGGCATACCTGCTCGGTGGGGCGCGCGGGCGGGTTCATCGAACGACTCGAGGACGGGACCTGGCTCGGCCACGTCGCCGAGCACGTCGCCCTTGAATTGCAGACGGCTGCCGGGCACGACCTGCGTCGCGGGAAGACCCGGATGGTCAAAGGGCGCACCGGCGTCTACAACGTCATCTTCGGCTACGTCGACGAGACGGTGGGAATCGCGGCCGGGGAGCTCGCCGTCCGACTGGTCAACCACCTCGTTCAGACGCAGGAGGGCTTCGACTTCGCTCAGGAGCTTGACGCGTTCCTGCGCAAGGCCGACCGGGCTGCGTTCGGTCCATCGACCGCCGCAATCATCGAGGAAGCAGTCAGCCGGGACATCCCGTGGATTCGGCTCAACTCCGCCTCTCTTGTGCAGCTCGGGCAGGGCGTCCACGCCCAGCGGATCCGAGCCACGATGACCTCACGGACGGGCGCGCTGGCCGTCGACATCGCGAGCGACAAGGACCTCACCGGCAAGCTCCTGGCCGCCGCTGGGCTCCCCACGCCCAAGCAGCACGCGGTGCGGACTCTGCGCGGCGTGCTGGACGCAGCGCGCGAGATCGGCTTCCCCGTGGTCGTCAAGCCGCTGGATGGCAACCACGGGCGGGGCGTCTGCCTCAACCTGCGCTCACTCGACGATGTCGAGAAGGCCTACGACATCGCCAAGGAGCAGTCCCGCAGCGGCGTCCTCGTCGTCGAGTCGTTCGTCACGGGCCGGGACTACCGCTGTCTCATCGTCGGCGGCCGGATGCAGGCTATTGCCGAGCGCGTGCCCGCCCACGTCGTCGGCGACGGCGAGCACACCGTCAAGGAACTTGTCGACATCACCAACTCAGACCCGCGCCGCGGCGTGGGCCACGAGAAGGTCCTCACCCGGATCAAGGTCGACGCCGCCGCCATCGAGGTGCTCGAAGGCCAGGGCTACTCGCTGACCTCAGTGCCGGCCGATGGGGTGATGGTGCGGTTGGCGCTGACCGGGAACATGTCCACCGGCGGGATCTCGATCGACCGGACCTTCGACGCCCACCCCGACAACATCGAGGTGGCCGAGGAGGCTGCCCGGATGGTCGGCCTCGACGTCGCCGGGATCGACTTCATCTGCCCCGACATCGCCGCCCCGGTCCGCGAGACCGGCGGGGCCATTGTCGAGGTCAACGCCGCACCGGGCTTCCGGATGCACACCCACCCCACTGTCGGGGTGCCGCAGTTCATCGCCAAGCCGGTCGTCGACCTGCTGTTCCCGCCGGGCGCCCCGTCCCGCGTGCCGATCATTGCCGTGACCGGGACCAACGGCAAGACGACCACCTCGCGGATGATCGCCCACATCTTCAAGGGGTTGGGCCGCAAGGTCGGGATGACCTCGACCGACGGCGTCGTCATCGACGAGCGCCTGGTCATCAAGGCCGACGCATCCGGACCGAAGTCGGCCCGGATGGTCCTGATGAACCCTCGGGTCGACTTCGCGGTCATGGAGGTGGCGCGGGGCGGCATACTCCGCGAGGGACTCGGATATGACCGCAACGACGTCGCGGTGGTCACCAACGTGGCACCTGACCACCTGGGGCTGCGCGGGATCAACACCCTCGCCGAGCTCGCCGCGGTCAAGGCGGTCGTCGTGGAAGCGGTGCCCAAGAACGGGTTTGCCGTCCTGAACGCGGACGACCCGCACGTTCGCGCCATGCGTCGACGGTGTGCTGGGGAGGTCATCTGGTTCACCCTCGCCACACCCGGCAGCGAGATCCGTGAGTTCGTCGACGCCCACTGTCGGCGAGGCGGACGGGCCGTCTACCTGGAGCCCACCGACCGAGGCGACATGATCGTCATCCAGCACGGACGCCGGGCCATGCAGCTGGCCTGGACCCACCTGTTGCCCTCGACCTTCGGCGGCACGGCCCGGTTCAACGTCGCCAACTCGCTGGCCGCGGCCGGGGCTGCGTTTGCCGCGGGGGCTCCGCTGCACGACATCCGGCAAGGGCTGCGCACCTTCACGACGAACTACTACCTCTCCCCCGGACGGCTCAACCTCGTCGAGGTCAACAACGTCGAAGTGTTCGTCGACTACTGCCACAACGCCGCCGGCATGCGCGCACTGGGTGACTTCGTCGATCGGTATGCCGCGACCCGCGAGGGCCGCGCGGACCTCGGGCGCGTCTCGCGGATCGGGGCTATCGGGTCGGCCGGCGACCGGCGCGACTCCGACTTGCGCGAGCTCGGCGCCGTGGCCGCACGGCACTTCGACGTCCTGGTCGTCCGGGAGGACTCCCGGTTGCGTGGGCGCCGACCGGGTGAGGCCGCCGAGCTCATCCGTGAGGGCGTCCTGGAAGCCATGCAGAAGGGCGGGGTGCGCTGCCGCCAAGTCGACATCGTCCTGGACGAGTTGCAGGCCGTCGGACACATCATGGCCCGGGCCAACCCCGGTGACCTCGTGGTGGTCTGCGTCGACAAGTCCGCCGAGGTGTTTGCGGCACTTGAGGACATGACCCGCCAGGCCCAGCCGGGTTCGCACGGCGATGGGGTCGCCGACCCCGACCTGGACCCCGTGGAGCTCTACGACGCGGCGGCCGCTTCCGGCGCCGCCGCCGGCGCCGCGGCCGAGGACCTCGCCATGACTCCCGCCTCAGCCGACGAGGACGGGGAGTCCGACTCCGAGGCCACGACGGAGGGCTGACCCACGCCCGCGCCCGGGATCAGGCGGTCGGCGTGTCCGGGTCTTCCCGAGCCGCCACGCGTAGCTGCGCGGCCGCCTGGTGCAGCGCGATCCGGTATGCCGCTGCGTCGTCATCAGTGGCGTGGTCCAGCAGCGCGTCGATGAGCTCGGCGACGGCCTCGGTCGCCTGACCGGTGTCCAACAGCACCAACGCCCGCAGCGCGGCGACCGCGGAACTGCCGGGGTGGCCCGCGCCGACCGTGTCGAGCAGTTCGACGGCAATCTCCGGGTGATCCAGATCCCGGTATGCCGCTGCGGCCTGCAGCTGGGCCCGGTGCCGGTGCGGCTCGCGCAGACCCGCGTCAAGAGCCTTGTGGTACATCGAGACGGCCCGGCCGCGATCTCCCGTGGCATCGATGGCACACGCCCACTCGTAGGCCAGGCGAGCGTCGGAGGGGTGGGCCGCGGCCAACCGACCAGCAGCTGTCACCCTGGCTTCCGGGTCCCCCAATGCCCAGACCGCGGCGATCTCATCCTCCGCCTCGTGCAGGCCACGAGAGGCGATGACCTTGCGGCGGATGGTTCGCGGCTCGTCGACGGTGCCACCCCGCTCGGCGAGCAACTGAGCCACCGGGTCGCGTTGGTCGTGGCACATCAGCCCGATGACGTCGCCGTCGTCGGCGTCGGCCAGGAGGACGGTCAGGGCCTCGATCTCGCTCTCGTAACCGTCGACCTCGGGCATCCCGGAGCGAGAGAGGCCCTCTCGCAGCAGGGAGTCCATCTGGGCCAGGGTCATCCCGCGCAGGTACTTGAGCTTGTGGGCCAGCACCACCTGGTCGGCCCCACGCCCGGCGATCTCCCCCAAGGCCGCGTTGGCCTCGGGCAGCCGGTCTCCCGTGCCGCCGATGCCCATCCGCACCCGGCCACCGGGAGCGGTGAGCCCGCGGCATACCTCTAGGAGAGCCTCCAGCCCCGCCTCGTTGTGCGCCATGTCGACGACCACGGAGACCGAGCCCCCGGCGGCGAGAGGGACCGAGTAGGTATTGAACCGGCCCGCGTTGAGCACCGGGTCGGGCCGGAACGACCGCAGCCCCTCGACAACCGACGCCCGAGCCAGCCCCAAAGCCAGCCCACCGGCCGTCGCGCCGAGCACGTTGGCGATGTTGATCCGGGACAGGCCCGCCAGGGTCATCGGCACGTCGACGACCTTGACCAGCCGGTCAGGGTCACGTCCAAGGGTCAGGACGACGATCTCACCGTCCAGGACGGTGATGCCTCGCCCGCTGGCAGCGAGCGACTCACGCAGGGCCGGCGAGTTGGGGTCGAGGGAGAACGCCCAGATCCGGCCGCGGGCCCGGTGCCGCATCGCCCAAACCCGTGGGTCGTCGCCGTTGAGGACCGTCCACCCCGTCGGCTTGACAATGAGAGTGGGGATGGCCTTGACCTCGGCCAGCTGGTCGAGGGTGTCGATCCCGTTGAGCCCCAAGTGATCTGCGGCAACGTTGGTCACCACCGTGACGTCGGTCTGGTTGACTCCCATCCCCTTGAGGAGCATCCCGCCCCGGGCCGTCTCGAGGATTCCCACCTCCAGGCCCGGGGTCCCGAGCACCTCTCGCGCCCCACCGGGACCGGAGTAGTCCCCTGGCTGCACCATCTCACCCATGACGACAACGCCGTCGGTCGAGCTCCAGGCCGTGCGCAAACCGGCCGTCATGACCATGTGGGCGACCATCCGCGTGGTCGTCGTCTTGCCGTTGGTTCCGGTGATGGTGATAACGGGCACGGCGGGGGTGATCACGGCAGCAGGCGCCCCGACCGGCGCCGCCGCGACGGCGGCTCCGGCCGCCGCAATGAGAGCCTGCGCATCTGCGTTCGGCTCAGACAACGCGGTCAGCAGTGGGGCCAGTGCCTCACCGAGGGCGACCGCCCGCCCGCGGCGTCGCCACGGCACGGCCACGACGACCTCCTCGGTATGCCGTCCCGCCCGAGACCGCACGGCCAGGCGGCGCACCCCCGCCTCGGCAGCGACCCGACGCACGACGTGTTCGACGACCCTCATGAGGAAGCGCTGTCGCTGTCCGGTGCCGGGCCGACCTGGCCGGGCCGTGCCCAACCCCAGCCTCCGGCCGAGGGCGAGCGCCTCGTGGCCGTCCATCCCCAGCTGCCCGGGCATCACCAGGCTCACTTTGACCGCCGGTCGGTTGACGTAGAGGTTCGGACCTTCGAGGATCCGCACCTCGTCGGCGCGCACGGGTTCCATGACGGGCGAGCCTAGTGGCGGGCTCTTCAGCAGCCCATCGCGTGGACGCCGCCATCGACGTGGACGATCTCTCCCGTCGTCGCCGGGAACCAGTCCGAGAGCAGCGCGACGCACGCCTTCGCGGTCGGCAGCGGGTCGGTGACGTCCCAGCCGAGCGGCGCTCGGGTGTCCCACTGCTCCTCGAAGACCTCAAAGCCTGGGATGGACTTGGCGGCCGTCGTGCGGATCGGCCCGGCGGCGACGAGGTTGCAGCGGATGCCCTTGGGGCCTAGGTCGCGGGCGCAGTAGCGGTTCGTCGACTCGAACGCTGCCTTCGCGACGCCCATCCAGTCATAGACCGGCCAGGCATAGCGCGCGTCGAAGGTCAGCCCGACGATCGACCCGCCGGGCACCATGAGCGGCATTGCCGCGACCGCCAGCGCCTTGAGGCTGTAGGCCGACACCTGGACGGCAGTCCCCACGTCCTCCCAGGTCGCGTCGAGGAAGGTGAACGCGCCCTGCGGGGCGAACCCGATCGAGTGCAGCACTCCGTCGATCTGATCGGTGTGCTCGCGCAGCCGCTCGGCCAGGCTCTCCAGGTGCTCGGGGTTGCTCACGTCCAGTTCCACCACCGGCGGGGTCACCGGCAGGCGTCGGGCGATGGTCTGGGTGATCTTCATGGTCCGCCCGAAGGACGTGAGGATGACCGACGCGCCCTGCTCCTGCGCCAACTTGGCCACATGGAAGGCGATCGAGGTGTCCATGAGGACTCCGGTGATCAGAAGCGTCTTGCCGTCGAACAGGCCCACGGGTGGCTCGCTTTCGTGTTCAGGTGTGAGGACGCGGGGTGGTCAGTGGCCCATGCCGAGGCCACCGTCGACGGGGACGACCGCCCCCGTGACGTATGCCGCCTGCGGGCTGGCGAGGAAGCGCACCACGGCGGCGACCTCCTCGGGGGTGGCGAACCGGCCCGCCGGGATGTTCGCCAGGTATGCCGCGCGCCGCTCCTCGGGCAGGGCCGCGGTCATGTCGGTGTCGATGAACCCGGGGGCGACGACGTTGGCCGTGATGTTGCGGCCCCCGAGCTCACGGCTGATCGACCGGGCCAGGCCGACCAGGCCGGCTTTGCTGGCCGCGTAGTTCGCCTGCCCCGGTGACCCGTAGAGCCCGACGACGCTGGAGATGAAGATCATCCGTCCGCGCTTGAGCCGGATCATCCCCTTGCTCGCCCGGCGCGCACACCGGAAGGCCCCGGCCAGGTTCGTGTTGATGACCTGGTCGAAGTCCTCGTCACTCATCCGCAGCAGCAACTGGTCACGGGTGACGCCGGCGTTGGCGACAAGCACCTCGACCGGTCCGCCGAGCAGCGTCTCGGCAGCGGAGAACGCCGCGTCGACGGACGCCGTGTCGGTCACCTCGCACGGCACCGCCTGTAGGCCCTCGGGGGCCTCGCCCGAGCGGGTGGTGACGACCACCCGGTCCCCGGCCGCGGCGAACGACCGGGCGATGGCCAGACCGATTCCGCGGTTGCCGCCGGTCACCAGGACGGTGCGCCCGGGTGCTGGGTCCGACATCGTGAGACTCCTCAACGGTGGTGGTGATGGGCCGCGTCCACGTGCTGATCGCGTGTTCGAGGAACGGTAGTCGGTTACCCCTGGGTAGCTCGGTGTCGGACCGATGGAGAGGCGACAACGCGGCATACGGGACGTATGGTGGAGGGGTGAGGCTGGGACGCAAGCCACAACTGCCCACGGTGGTCCACACGGTGACTTCCGCGCCGATGTCGGTCGCCGAAGACACCGACATGCGGATGCGCCGCTACCTCATCACCATGGGCATCCGGATCGTCTGCTTCGTGCTGGCCGTGGTCTTCGAAGGCTGGCTCCGCTGGGTCTTCGTCGCAGGCGCGACGATCCTTCCTTACATCGCGGTCGTGCTCGCCAACGCCGTCGGACCGAAGTGGGGAAGCCGGATCACTGCGGTGGACAAGTACGAGGCGCCGTATGCCGGTCTGCACGCCTCTGCCCCGGCCAGCGGCCGGGTCATCACGCACGACGCCCACCAGCGCTGACGGGCCCCTGCGGGCCTTCGCTGACGGGCCCCTGCGGGCCTCGGTGCCCTACCCGCCGATCGCCGACATCGGACGGTCCGGTTGGTGGAAGTCCGGCCGCCCGATGCCATGCGCGGGTCCCTTGCGCCACATCTCGCCCCGGATGAGAGCCAGCAGGTCGTCGTCGGACGCCCCGTCGCGCAGCGGTCCACGCAGGTCGGTCTCGCGCTCCGAGAACAGGCAGTTGCGCACCTGGCCGTCGGCGGTGAGCCGGACCCGGTCGCAGGCTGAACAGAACGGCGCCGACACACTGGCGATGATCCCCACGGTGGCCGGCCCGCCGTCGACGAGGAAGCGTTGGGCCGGAGCACTGCCACGGTCGCCCCACGGAGCCGGCGAGAGGGTGAAGCGGGTCGCCAACCGGGCGCGGATCTCGTCGGCCGTCACCATCACTGAACGCTCCCAGCCGTGCTGGGCGTCCAAGGGCATCTGTTCGATGAACCGCAGCTCATAACCTCGCTCCAGGCACCAGCTCAGCAGGTCGATGACCGCGTCGTCGTTGACCCCGCGCATGGCAACCGCGTTGACCTTGACGGGGGTCAGCCCAGCGTCGGCGGCCGCCGCCAGGCCCTCGATGACGTCGGTGAGCCGGTCGCGCCGGGTGAGCGTCCTGAACTGTTCGGTGTCGATGGTGTCCAGCGAGACGTTGACCCGATCCAGGCCTGCAGCCTTCAGGCCCGCAGCGACGCGGGCTAGCCCCGCGCCGTTGGTTGTCATGGCGATCGACGGTCGGGGCCGCAGTTCACCGATGCCTGCCACCAGATCGACGATGCTGCGGCGCAGCAACGGTTCTCCCCCAGTGAGGCGGACCTGGGTCACCCCGGCCGACACGAACACCGCGACCAGTCGCAAGAGTTCGTCGTCGGTGAGCATCTCGGCCCGCGGGATCCACGGCAGCCCCTCCGCGGGCATGCAATAGGTGCACCGGAACGAGCAGCGGTCGGTCACCGACACCCGCAGGTCCTGCGCGACCCGGCCGTAGGTGTCCACCAGCGCCGCACCCGCAGGGGGTCGAGGGCGGGGGTCGGGCAGGCGCGTCACAGCGGCCACCCTATGTCGGTTACGGTGATGTGGTGTGGCGCGCGATCTTCACCCGGCGGATCATGTATGCCGTCGCGTTCGCCGTCGTCTTCGGCACCGCGTGCTTCTTCCTCGGTCGGTGGCAGCTGTCCCGCTACGAGGACAAGGACGCCCGGGCCAACGCGGTCGAGCAGAACTACCACGCAGCTGCTGTCCCGCTCTTGTCCGTGCTCCCCACCGCGTCGACGCCACTGCCCGAAGAGCGGATCTGGACTCCCGTGACCGTCACCGGCCAGTATGCCGCCTCCGGCCAACTGCTCGTCCGCGGCCGGGCGCTCAACACCGCACAAGGTATGGAAGTCCTCGTCCCGTTCCGGGTGGACGGCGGCGCCATCCTGCTCGTCGATCGTGGCTGGGTCCCCAACGGCGACCAGGCCGCTGACCTCCCGACGGTCCCGCCCGCCCCTGCGGGCTCGGTCACCCTCACCGGGTGGCTCAAACCGAGTGAGGAGGCCCGCGAGAAGGGCCTGCCGGCCGGACAACTGGCGACGATCAACCTCGAGCAGGCCCAGGCCCAGATCGACGGGCGCCTTTACGCGGCATACCTCGTCCTGGGGAGTGAGTCCCTCGGCGCGGGACAGCAGGCACCTCCCCGCCCGGCGGCGCTGGAGCAACCCACTCCCGACCGCGGGCCGCACTTCGCCTACGCGCTGCAGTGGTGGCTGACCGCGCTGCTCGGCGCCGCGTTCGTGGTCTACCTTTACCGGCACCCGCCCGGCGAGCCCGTGGCACGGGTGAAGGACCCTGCGCCCAAGAAGGTCCGGATCTGGGACGAGGAAGACGGCTGACCAGCGCCGGTCACCACGGACCGGGGACGGTGGTGCTGTCCTCGAAGTACTGCGTGCGGTAGAGGTCGGCATACAGGCCGCCGCGACCGAGCAACTCCGCGTGCTTGCCACTCTCGACGATCCGGCCGTCTTCGACAACGAGGATCTGGTCGGCGCCACGGACCGTCGACAGCCGGTGGGCAATCACGAGCGCAGTGCGCCCGTCCAGCGCGGAGTCCAGGGCCCGCTGCACCGCCACTTCGGATTCGCTGTCCAAGTGGGCCGTCGCTTCGTCGAGGACGACGACTTGGGGCTGCTTGAGCAAGAGGCGGGCGATGGCCAGGCGTTGCTTCTCCCCACCCGACAGCCGATGGCCGCGGTCGCCGACGACGGTGTCCAGGCCGGAGGGCAGCGAATCGACCAGGCCGAGCACCTGGGCGGCCTCCAGCGCCTCGCGCATCTGCTCCTCGGTGGCGTCGGGGGCGGCATACCGGAGGTTCTCGCGGATCGTGTCGTGAAAGAGGTGCGCTTCCTGGGTCACCATGCCGACGGTCTCGTGCAGGGACGCGAAGGATGCCTCCCGCAGGTCCACTCCCCCGATCCGCACGACGCCGTCCGTGGGGTCGTAGAGCCGCGCGACGAGGGACGTCATGGTCGTCTTGCCGCCGCCGCTGGGGCCGACGAGGGCGACCAGTTGCCCCGGGTATGCCGTGAAGCTCACCGCCTGCAGGACCGGTCCCCCGCCCGCCCGGTCACCTGACGCGGTGGACTCCAGGGAACGCAGCGAGACCTCGTCGGCCGACGGATACGAGAAGGCGACGTCCTCGAACTGGACCTCGACTGGGCCGTCGGGCAACCGGACCGGGTGCGGTGCCTGCGCCACGAGCGGCTGCAGGTCGAGCACCTCGAAGACCCGGTCGAAGGACACGAGCGCGGTCATGACATCAACCCGGACGTTGGATAGGGCTGTGAGCGGGCCGTAGAGCCGGGCCAGCAGTGCAGCCAGGGCCAGCAGCGTCCCGACGGTCAGCGACCCGGACACCGCCATGAGGCCGCCGACGCCATAGACCATCGCAGTGGCCAGGGCCGCGACGAGGGACATCGCCACCATGAAGACGGTGCGGTTCATCGCGATCTTGACGCCGGTGTCGCGCACGAGCCGTGCGCGGGAGGCATACTCGCGTTCCTCCCGCTCAGGCGTGCCGAAAAGCTTGACGAGCAGTGCCCCGGCAACGTTGAACCGCTCAGTCATCCGGGTCCCCAGCTCGGCGTTGGCCGTCATCATCGTGCGGGTGAGCTCGGACAGGCGCCGGCCCATGATCTTGGCCGGGATGAGGAAGAACGGCACGAGCGCGAGCGCCCCGAGGGTTAGCTGCCAGGAGAGCGTGGCCATCGCCGCGACGATGAGCAGCAACGACACGGCGTTGGAGACGACCGACGACAGGACCGACGTGAACGCCTGTTGGGCGCCGATGACGTCGGAGTTGAGTCGGCTGACCAGGGAGCCGGTCTGCGCGCGGGTGAAGAACGCGATCGGCTGGCGCAGCACATGGGCGAAGACCTCGGTGCGCAGCTGCAGGATCAGCCCCTCGCCGATCCGGGAGGAGAACCACCGTTGCGCGATTCCCAGGACAGCGTCGGCGACGGCCAGCGCGGCGACCAGCAGCGCCAGGCGCACGACGACATCGCCCGCCTTGGGGATGACGCCGACATCGACCAGGTCGCGCAACAGCAGGGGGACGGCGACAACGATGCCGGCGTCGAGGACGACGAGGGTGAGGAAGGCGATGATCGAGCGCAGGAACGGCCGGGCGTAACCCATCACCCGACGGGTCGTGCCGTGATCGAGCCGGGCTCGCAGGACCGACTGGTCCTTGGTCATCCCGCGCATCATCCCCAGGTGGCCGGGGCCCATGTGACCGAAGCTCATCGGCCCCTCCCTCCGCGCCACAGCGGCACGCCCAGGTGGGCGTAGATCGGCGCATCTCGTGTCGTCACCCGCGCAACACCCTGGGTGGCTGGCTGATTCCGAGGGTATGCCGCCCGCTCACCCAGCCGCGCGGCATACGGCGTGCCGTCAGGACAGTCCGACGGCTCGCGCCATGCCGTGCAGGAGATGGCCCTGCGCCACTCGCTCGTGGTGGATCTGCTCGTCGGCGGTGGAGGTCAGCGCCTGGTGCAGGAGCGGCTTGAGGGCCCGCAAGGCGGGGGCCGGCGCCGCGAGCAGTGCCTGGACCAGATCGGAGGTGGCGCCGGCGAGCTCGGTCGTGGGCACTGCGAGGGAGGCCAGGCCGGTCTGCACTGCCTCGTCCGCCCCCACGAACCGTCCGGTGGCACAGATCTCCAGCGCCCGGGAGTATCCGACAGCCTCGACGAGTGGCCCTGTCCCGGCCAGGTCGGGGATCATCCCCAGGCTGACCTCCCGCATCGCGAACTGGACGTCGTCAGCGACGATCCGCAGGTCAGCGGCCAGGGCGAGCTGGAACCCCGCACCGATCGCATGACCCTGCACCGCCGCGACGACGACGGGAGCCACCCGTCGCCAGACCGCAAAGCCCTCCTGGAACGGCCCGATGAGGGCCGTCATCGCCTCAGGGCTGCGAGCCGCTGCGGCGAGGAGGTCGGGCTCACCCGGCATACCTCCCGGGACGAGCATCCCGCGGTTGAGGCCGGCCGAGAAGCTGCGTCCTTCGGCGGCCAGGACGACGACCCGGACCTCCTCGGCGAGGAAATGGGCGATCTCGGCCAGTGCCAACCACATCGACGGCACTTGGGCGTTGAGCTGGCCCGGGTTGCACAGGGTGACCCGGACGACCGGGCCCTCGTGGTCGACGCGGATGGCGGGATGTGGCTGCGAGGTCTGTGGGGTGCTCACCTGTGCAGGCTATCGCCGCCGATGACGTATGCCGCGTGCCCCCTCGCTCAGAAGGTGTGCTCCCACAGGGACCGGGAGCCGTCCGGCGCTTGGGTGATGGCGTAGAGCAGGCCACCGACCCGAGCGGTCGCCAGGACGACGCCGGGCGGCCCGGCCTGACGGTCCCATCCGGTGTCCACCTGGCGTAGGACGATGACCGCCCCGGCGTCGGTGAGCAGCAGCGTGGCCCGGCCCTGTTCGTCCAGGATGGGGGCCGGCATGACCGCCCGGTCCCCGACGGCGACGTCCGGGATCCCGCCGAGGCGTCGAGCCCCCGACGGGTCGAGGGTCCAGATCGCCAGTCGGCCATCCACCCACCCTGCGACCGTGCAGCCGGTGGCCGTGCAAGCCGCACTGACCGCCTCTCCGGCGGTGCCCGCGTCGGGCAGGTCGGTCCGCTGCCACCCGCTGTTGAGGGTGCTCGACCGCCAGATGGCGGGCGTCTGTCGGACGCCGTCACCCAGGTGCAGGACTGAACCGGCCACCAGGGCTCCCGCGCCCCACGCTGTGCCTGAGCGGGGACCGACCAGCTCGGTCGCGGTGCTCTCTAGCGCTGTCCCCGCGGGTGACTGCCGGACCCACGCTGACCCGTCGGGAAGCCAGATGTCGGCGTCCAGCCCGGCCTTCGCACTCTCCCAACTGCCCAGCAACATCGGGCCCGCGGAGGTCGCGATCGGCCCGAGTTGCTCACCCGCGCCCCACCCACCGAACGTCGAGAAGACCTGTTCCTGCTCCGACAGTGACCTCGTGTCGCCACGCCATACCGACCACCGGACGTTGGAGTGGGCTCCCCCGCGCGCACCGCCCACGGCGACCAGCCCACCACCTGGCTCGACGGCGATGCCCAACCACTCGGCCTCCTTGCCGTAGGCGCTCACCGGCGTGACCGTCATCGACGTCCAGACCCCGCTCGCCCCCGGGTTCCCGCGCACCGCCGCAGGGCGTCCATCGGTCAACGCCCCGACGAGCAGGATTCCCTGATGGTCGGTGAGGCTGACGGGCGTCGTGCCGGTGGGCAGGTCGACGCGCGTCCAGGGCGCGGCCGTGGTGGTGCATCCCGCGAGGCCGATGACTCCCACGAGGAGGGCGACAACCACCGACGGAGGGAGCCCGCGCCCGAGCGAACGGCAGCGGGCGGCATACCTGCTCGTAGGGGCCAGCATCGGGTCAGTATGCCGCGCCGCCGCCTCCCTGCCCACGAGCCGGACCCGGGTTTGGCGCCGTCACCTGCACGCGCAAGGATGTGGCCCAGCGCCCCCGACGCGAAGGAGACACCGGTGAGCACGGTCAAACGGCACAAGGTCATCCTCGACGAGAAGGAGATGCCGACCCGCTGGTACAACATCCTCCACGACCTCCCCACGCCGCCGCCGCCCTACCTGCACCCGGCGACCGGGCAGCCGGTCGGGCCGGCCGATCTGCTCGCGCTTTTCCCGATGGACCTCATCGAGCAGGAGGTGACGACGGCGCAATACGTCGACATCCCGCCGGAGGTCCTCGACGTCTACCGGCTGTGGCGGCCCTCGCCCCTCTACCGGGCGCACCGGCTGGAGGCGGCGCTGGGCACCCCGGCGCGGATCTACTACAAGTACGAAGGCGTCTCCCCCGCGGGCTCGCACAAGCCGAACACCTCGGTGCCCCAGGCGTTCTACAACGCCAAGGCCGGGATCAAGAAGCTCACGACCGAGACAGGCGCCGGGCAGTGGGGCACATCGCTGGCCTTCGCCTGCGCTCAGTTCGGTCTGGAGTGCGAGGTCTGGCAGGTCCGGGCGAGCTATGACTCCAAGCCCTATCGCCGACTCATGATGGAGACCTTCGGTGGGGTCGTCCACCCGTCACCGTCCGAGCTGACCGCCGCCGGCCGAGCCATCCTGGCCGCCCACCCCGACTCACCGGGGTCGCTCGGCATCGCGATCTCCGAGGCGGTCGAGGTCGCCGCGCAGTCCGAGACGACGAACTACGCGCTCGGCTCGGTGCTCAACCACGTGCTGCTGCACCAGACGATCATCGGTGAGGAGGCTCTGCGTCAGCTCGCCAAGATCGAGGAGACCCCTGACCTCATCGTTGGCTGCACCGGTGGCGGCTCGAACTTCGCCGGCCTGTCCTTCCCGTTCCTGCGCGAGAAGCTTGCCGGGAGAATGTCTCCGGTCATCCGCGCCGTCGAGCCGGCCTCGTGCCCGTCGCTCACCCAGGGCACGTATGCCTACGACTTCGGCGACACGGCCGGGATGACGCCGCTGATGAAGATGCACACGCTCGGCCACGACTTCATCCCCGACCCGATCCACGCCGGCGGGCTGCGCTACCACGGGATGAGCCCGCTCATCTCGCACATTTACGAGTCGGGGCTCATCGAGGCGGTGGCCAAGAAGCAGCTCGAGTGTTTCTCCGCCGGTGTGCTCTTCGCCCGGACCGAAGGGATCGTCCCGGCGCCGGAGCCGACCCACGCGCTCGCCGAGACCGTCGCGGAGGCGTTGCGGTGCAAGGAGACCGGCGAGGAGAAGGTCATCCTCACGGCCTTGTGCGGGCACGGACACCTGGACCTGCCGGCATACGGCGCCTACCTCGCCGGTGAGATGACCGACCACTCCTACGAGGAGGCCGAGATCCGCGACGCGGTGGCCGAGGCGCTCACCCGGCTCCCCTCGATCCCGGGCTGACCGACCGTCACCATGGGGGTATGCGAGGACGAGTTCCGGGAGGACCCGGGCAGGACCGCAAGACCCGGCGTGACTGGTGGGGCGTCGTGCTCGACGCGCCCGAGGCGCTCCCTCTTGCGCAGTTCTACGCCGACCTGTTCGGGTGGAGGCTGGATGCCTCGGACCCGGGCTTTGTCACCCTCGACCCTGATGAAGGGGTCGCCTACTTGGCCGTCCAGACCTCGGCCGGCTATCAGCCTCCCACCTGGCCCAATGTGCCCGGACGGCAGCAGATGCAGGTCCACCTCGACATCGAGGTGAGTGATCTCTCCACGTCGGTGGCGGCGGCGGTCGCGCTTGGCGCGCGGGTGGCGGCAGACCAGCCGCAACACGACGTGCGCGTCCTGCTGGACCCGGCGGGCCACCCGTTCTGCCTCTACTGCCCCGGATGGCCGGCCCTCGACGGCCCCGCGGACCCGCCTCGGTGAGCACACGGCATACCGTGCTTCCCGCCACGGGCCCGCCGCGTGCTCAGCGTCGCGGGTGGTGCCTGAGCAATGGTCTTCCGTATGCCGTCGCGCCGCCCGTTCGGAGCGTTCGGTCGGTCAGGCCAGCGCGACGAGGTCCTTGTAGTCCGCGCCCCAGAGGTCTTCGACCCCGTCAGGCAGCAGGAGCACCCGTTCGGGCTCGAGGGCGTCGACCGCGCCCTCGTCGTGAGTGACGAGCACGACCGCTCCCTGATAGGTCCGCAGAGCGCCGAGGATCTCCTCACGCGACGCTGGGTCGAGGTTGTTGGTGGGCTCGTCGAGCAGCAGCACGTTGGCCGCTGAGACCACGAGCATCGCCAACGAGAGCCGGGTCTTCTCTCCGCCAGACAGCACCCGGGCGGGCTTGTCGACGTCGTCGCCGGTGAACAGGAACGACCCGAGCACCTTGCGCACCTCGGTCTCCCCGAGGTCCGGCGAAGCGGTCTTCATGTTCTCCAGGACCGTGCGCTCGATGTCGAGGTTCTCGTGCTCCTGGGCGTAATAGCCGAGCTTGAGCCCGTGCCCTGGCACGACCTCGCCGGTGTCTGGCGGGTCCACCCCGGCCAAGATGCGCAGCAATGTCGTCTTGCCGGCACCGTTGAGCCCAAGAACAACCACGCGGGAGCCTCGGTCGATGGCCAGGTCGACATCGGTGAAGACCTCGAGCGACCCGTAGGACCGGGACAACCCCTCTGCGGTGAGGGGTGTCTTGCCGCACGGCGCCGGGCTTGGAAAGCGCAGCTTGGCGACCCGGTCGTGGGCCCGCTCCCCCTCGACGCCGGCCAGCAGTCGCTCGGCCCGGCGGGCCATGTTCTGCGCAGCCGTCGCCTTGGTCGCCTTGGCCCGCATTTTGTCGGCCTGGGCCATCAGCGCCGACGCCTTCTTCTCGGCGTTGAGCCGCTCCCGACGCCGGCGCCGCTCGTCGGTCTCACGCTGCAGGAGGTAGGGCTTCCACCCGACGTTGTAGACGTCGAGCTCGGACCGGTTGGCATCCAGGTGGAAGACTCGGTTGACGACGGTGTCGAGCATCGCCACGTCGTGGGAGATGATGACCAGCCCACCCTTGTATGCCTTGAGGTATTCCCGAAGCCAGGTGATCGAGTCGGCATCCAAGTGGTTAGTCGGCTCGTCGAGCAGCAAGGTCTGCGCGCCCGAGAACAAGATGCGCGACAGCTCGACTCGGCGCCGTTGCCCACCGGAGAGGGTCCGCAGCGGTTGCCCTAGCACGCGCTCGGGCAACCCCAACGAGGAGGCGATCGACGCCGCCTCGGACTCCGCGGCATACCCTCCTTGGGCGTTGAACTCTGCGTCCAGTCGCGCGTACTTCCGCATCGCGCGCTCCTGTATGCCGTCATCCCCCGACGCCATCGCGGTCTCGGCTGCGCGCAACTCGCGCAAAGTGACATCCAAGCCGCGAGCGGACAGGATCCGGTCGCGGGCGAGGACCTCCAGGTCACCGGTGCGGGGGTCCTGAGGGAGGTAGCCGACCGCGCCGGTGCGGGTCACCGAACCGGACGTGGCCAGGGCCTCGCCGGCCAACACCTTGGTCAGCGTCGTCTTACCCGCGCCATTGCGCCCGACCAACCCAATCCGGTCGCCCTCGGAGATCCGCAGGTTCGTCTCGCCGAGCAACAGTCGGGCGCCGACGCGCAACTGCACCGCGGTGGCGACGATCACGGCATACCTCAAAAGGGTGGGGGGCGCCGGGAACGGCGACGAACGGCTGGACCGACCCATTCTGCCAGGCTTGGACCGCGCTCCCGACCTGCCAGTGGCGCGACGGCCCCGCGCGCGTGCTCAGGTCGTGATCTTCTGGTGGAGCGGCGAAGGAAGGTTGACCGGCTCCCGGCAGTTAGGGTGTGGTGGTGACCTGGCGGTCCGTGCCGCCCACGTGACTGGAGGGGTGCATGTCCTTCAACGAGAACGTCCAGCTCGACACCTCGCAGGTGGAGTCCGGCGGGCGCAGCAGCGGTGGTGGGTTCGGCCGTAGCGGCGGGAGTTTCCCTGGTGGCATCCAGGTCGGTGGCGGCATCGGTGGCCTCATCCTGCTCATCCTCATGATGATCTTTGGCGGGGGTGCGATCGGCGGCGGCAACACCCAGATCCCCGACACCTCGACCACTGGCAGCCAGAGCAGCCCCCTGGATCCCGGTCAGGTGAGCGCCGGAGGCCAGCAGAGCGGCGACTTCTCCAAGTGCAAGACCGGAGCCGACGCCAACCGTGACGACGAGTGCCTCATCATCGCCACGGTCAACAGCGTGCAGGCCTTCTGGGGTCAGTTGCTGCCGCAGTACGGCAAGCAGTACCCCAAGGCACCGACCGTCATCTACTCCGGCGCGACGCAGTCCGGCTGTGGCACCGCGTCCAACCAGGTCGGGCCGTTCTATTGTCCGCTGGACAGCCGGGTCTACATCGATGCGTCGTTCTTCGATGAGCTTTCTAGCCGGTTCGGCGCCGACGGCGGCAACCTGGCCAAGGAGTACGTCATCGCCCACGAGTACGGCCACCACATCCAGAACGTCCTGGGCATCCTCGGCAAGGCTCAGCAGGACCCGCAGGGCCCCCAGTCCGGCGCCGTCAAGGTCGAGCTCATGGCCGACTGTCTGGCTGGCACGTGGGTCAAGCACGCCACCGAGACCAAGGACGCCAACGGTGTCGCGTTCCTCAAGCCGATCAGCCAGAAGGACATCGACTCGGCCCTGTCGGCCGCGTCAGCCGTCGGTGACGACCGGATCCAGGAGACCATGCAGGGCCGGGTCACCCCGGAGAACTGGACGCACGGGTCGTCGGCGCAGCGGCAGAAGTGGTTCATGGCCGGCTACACCAGCGGCGACATCAACCAGTGCAACACCTTCGGAGTGTCCCGCGTCTGAGGCTCGTCCCGGCAGCGCAGGTGAGCGGGCGGCATACCCCCGAGGTATGCCGCCCGCTCACGTCTGCGTCAGCGGCCCGGTCAGACCGCGGAGCCGCGTAGGAAGCGTCGCCCGCTCAACGAGCGCGGCGTGATCTCGACGAAGATCGGCTTATCCGACGGCAGCCAGGTCTCCAGGTGCTTCGCGTCGTCGGCGTAGGTCTCCGAGAACGACTCCACCATCCGAGCCACACCCTTGAGCACGACCGACCAGGCGGTGTCGCCCTCACGGCCGTCGGTCTCGACGGCCACCGCGGCGTTGATGACCAGTTCGGTGAGTTTGGTGCCCGGCGCGGTGCGCATGAGCAACTTCCCGTCGTCGACGAGGAAGTTGACCGGGAAGATGTCCGGATCGCCGTGCACAGCAACGGCCAGCCGTCCGAACCGCTCGCGGTCCAGGATCTCCCAACACTCGTTGTCGCTCAGTTCGACGATCCGGTAGTCCTCGCTCATGCGCTCATCCTAGGGATCCCGGGAGTATGCCGCGAAGGCTCCCCCTGGCACATGGCGTGGCGGTCAACCGGGTAGGCACGGAGCGCGTCATCATGATGTCGGCGCCAGGTCCCAAGGTGCCCGCAGGGGCGACGCAGACGTCGATCAGGATGGTGAGCCCATGAGCTTCGACCAGCCCCACCTCCCTCCCACGCCGCCGCTCGGCCCGGAGGGAACCGGGCCGCACGAGATCGATCCCCGACGTCGGTCGCTCGGTCCTCTCATCGCGGCCGTCGCGGTCGTCGTCATCGGCCTGACCGCGTTCATCATCCTTCGCGCCCAAGGTGGCGCCGCCCCGACCGCGACCCCTACGGTGACCGTCACATCTTCCGGGCAGGTGCCGACCGGCCCGTCGACCCGGCCACCGTCTTCCTCCAGGACCGGCACGGTCACGCCGGCGCCCGCCACGACGGCCCCGTCCGCTCCGGCCGAGTCCGTGCTCCTTCCGGTCTACTACGTCGACGAGGTCTCCGGGGTGGCTGGACCCCGGCTCTACCGCGAGTTTCGGTCCCTCACCCTCATGCCCGCCGGCAAGGTCGCGACGGCACTCCAGGCGATGATCTCCCTCCCACCTTCAGATCCCGACTATGCGACGCTGTGGCCGGCGGGCACGTTGGTCAAGGGGATCGCCGTCACCGCAGGTGTGGCAACAGTTGACCTCACGGCATACCCCTCGTCGCTCGGCTCCGGGTCCGAGGCGGCGGCCGTGAGCCAACTGGTCTATACGGTGACCGCGGCGGACCCGTCGATCACGGGCGTCAAGGTGCGCGTCAACGGCGCGGTCCCGCCGTCCGGGCATCTGGACCTCACTGGCGTCCAGAGCCGCGGCAACCCGCTCGATGACCTGGCCAACGTGTGGATTCTCGCGCCCACCCAGGGCTTGAGCACCGGGTCGCCGGTGACCGTCAAGGTCTACGGCACTGGATTTGAGGGCAATGTCCCGCTGAAGGTCTTCCGGGGAGCCACCGAGGTCGCCTCGACCCAGGTGACGACGATGATGGGCGGCTTCGCTGAGGCACAGACGACCATCACCTTGCCTCCGGGCACCTATGAGCTGCGGGCCTACAACGACAACGGCATGGACGCGACGCTGCAGCTCTGGGACTCCAAGACCTTCACCGTGACGTGACCACGAGTCGGCGCCACCGACACCTCAGAGCGGACGCACCCACACGGCTCGGCCTCGGCGCTGCGCCTCAGCCAGCACCTTGGCGTCGGGGTCGGGCAGGTCCGGCAACTCGCGACGCGAAAGGTCCGCCAGCGCCCGGCACCGCGGATCGGCGAGCACTGCGGCGACAAGCTTCCGGTCCCCACCGGTCACCAGCGCATCTGGTATGCCGCCCGCACCCCTGACGATCAGCCGCTCGACATGGCCGACGACGGCGTCCACCAAGGCGTCGGCCTGGTTCTCCCGGCGCCGGGCAAAGCGTTGTTGGGACCAGCCCCCGGCGGCCGTCCGGCTCTGGACGTGCCGACGACCGGCCTTCGATGCTTCGAGAGCGCCCCCGCGAGCCAGCCCGACGGCATACCCTCCCCGTCGGATGAGCACGAGACCGATCAGATCGTGCGGAAAACTTTCGCAGCGGGCCCCACCGCCGTCCCATCGGATGACGGTCAGCGGACCGTCAGTCGTGACCTGGGCCTCGGGGTGCTCAAGCGCCCGGTGCGCCAGCCATGCCTCGAAGCGCTCGGGAGCGACCTCGGAGCGGCCCGGCGGCATCGACGTCTCAGAGGTTGAAACGACTCAGAGGTTGAAGCCGAGGGCGCGCAGTTGTTCGCGGCCGTCGTCAGTGATCTTGTCCGGTCCCCACGGCGGCATCCACACCCAGTTGATCCGGTGCTGGGTGACCAGCCCCTCCAGCGCCTGGGCGGTCTGGTCCTCGATGACGTCGGTGAGCGGGCAGGCTGGCGAGGTGAGGGTCATGTCAATGACCGCCTGCCCCTGTCCGTCGACGGTGATGCCATAGACCAGGCCGAGGTCGACGACGTTGATCCCCAGCTCAGGGTCGACCACGTCGCGCATGGCCTCCTCGACGTCGGCGACGTTCACCGGCGAGTCGGTCTCGATGCTCATGTCAGCTCCTGGGCTCGGGTCTTGGGTTCGGCGGGCTGGGGTGTGCTCGACGCCGGGTCGGTTGACGGTGATCCGGCGGCGATGTCGACTCCGGATCGAGCGAGGGCGTCGGTGAAGGCGGCCCAGCCGAGCAGGGCGCACTTGACCCGGGCGGGGTAGCGCGAGACACCGGCGAGGGCGATCCCGTCGCCGAGGACCTCCTCGTCCCCCTGGTCCTGGCCGCGCGAGGTGAGCATCGCCTTCATCGCGGCATACGTCGCCAGCGCCTGCGTGAGCGGACGGCCGGTGACCTCTTCGGCGAGGATCGACGTTGAGGCAACCGAGATGCTGCAGCCGTGCGCGGCATACGAGATGTCCTCGACCGCGCCGTCAGCGACGCGGACGCGCAGGGTCACCTCGTCACCGCAGGTGGGGTTGACGTGGTGCACCTCGGCGTCGAACGGCTCGCGCAGGCCGGAGCCGACGGGCGTCTTTGAGTGGTCGAGGATGAGCTGCTGGTAGAGATCCATGTCAGGCGGGCACCTCCAGCCCGAAGATCGCCGGGACCCGGTCGAGTGCCTCCAGGAGTGCGTCGACCTCCTCAGCGGTGGAGTATGCCGCGAAGCTGGCTCGCGTCGTCGCCGCCGCCCCCAGCGCGCGGTGCAACGGCCACGCGCAGTGGTGGCCGACCCGGACGGCAATCCCGGCGTCGTCGAGGATCTGACCGACGTCGTGGGCGTGCACCCCGTCGACGACGAAGGACACGACCGACCCGCGCTCGGCGGGGTCGCTCGGGCCAAGGACCCGGACCCAGGAGCGGGTGGCCAGGCCGGCGACGAGGCGCTCGGCGAGGGCGCTCTCGTGGGCATGGACGCGGTCCATCCCCAAGGCAGTGAGGTAGTCACACGCGGCGGCCAGGCCCACGGCCTGGGCGGCGACAGGGACGCCCGCCTCGAACTTCTGCGGGACGGGAGCGTAGGTGGACCCCTCCATCGTCACCGTCTCGATCATCGACCCGCCGGTGAGGAACACGGGCATCTCGTCGAGGATCTCGGGGCGCCCCCAAAGGACGCCAACGCCAAGCGGGCCGAGCATCTTGTGGCCGGAGAACGCCAAGAGGTCGACTTCGAGGGCGCGCACGTCCACGGGCAGGTGTGGCACCGACTGGCACGCGTCGAGGACGACGAGGGCGCCGACGGCGTGGGCCGCGGCCGCGAGCTCGGTGACCGGGTTGACCGTCCCGAGGACGTTCGAGACGTGGGTGAACGCGAGGACCTTGGTGCGCGACGTCAGCAGCGTGTCGAGTTCGGTGAGGTCGAGCCGCCCGTCGCTGGTGACCGGGATCCAGCGCAGGGTGGCGCCAGTCCGACGGCAGAGCTCTTGCCACGGAACGAGATTGGCGTGGTGCTCCATCTCGGTGACGAGCACCTCGTCGCCTGGCCCGATGTGGAAGCGGCTGGGGGCCGGGTCAGCACCCGGGGCGTGCGTCGGGACGGCTGGGCGGGAGGGCGGCATACCGGCGTCTGAGGCACTCCCCCCTCCCCCGGCGGTCGCGTTGGAGAAGGCATAGGCGACCAGGTTGAGCGCCTCGGTCGCGTTGCGGGTGAAAACGATCTGCTCGGGGCGGGCCCCGATGAAGGCGGCGATCCGGGCACGGGCCGACTCGTAGGCGTCGGTGCCCTCCTCGGACAGCTGGTGCGCGCCACGGTGGACGGCCGCGTTGGTCCGCTCGTAGAAGTCCCGCTCGGCGTCGAGCACCTGGCGCGGCTTGTGGGAGGTCGCGCCGGAGTCAAGGTAGACCAGCGGACGCCCGTCGCGGACGGTGCGCGAAAGGATCGGGAAGTCGGCCCGGATCCGGGCCGACTCCTCGTCCGTGAAAGGAGCCTGCGGCGCAACGGCAATCATGGGATGGGGATGCCGCCCGCCTCAGGCCGGAGTGAGGAAGCGGTCGTAACCCTCGGCTTCGAGCCGGTCGGCGAGCTCCGGCCCGCCCTGTTCGACGATCCGACCGTCGACAAACACATGGACGTGGTCGGGGCGGATGTAGCGCAAGATCCGGGTGTAGTGGGTGATGAGAACGATGCCCAGGTCATTGACCTCCTTGGCCCGGTTGACGCCTTCGCTGACCACCCGCAGGGCGTCGACATCCAGGCCGGAGTCGGTCTCGTCGAGGAAGGCCATCTTGGGGCGCAACAGCTCCAGTTGCAGCACCTCGTGGCGCTTCTTCTCGCCGCCGGAGAAGCCTTCGTTGACGTTGCGCTCGGCGAAGGCCGGGTCCATCTTGAGGGCGTCCATCGCCGCCCGGAAGTCCTTGACCCAGGTGCGCAGCTTGGGGGCCTGGCCGTCCATCGCGGTCTTGGCGGTCCGCAGGAAGTTGGACACCGTGACGCCCGGAACCTCGACGGGGTATTGCATGGCGAGGAACAGGCCGGCGCGGGCCCGCTCGTCGACGCTCATCGCGAGGACATCCTCACCGTCGAGGGTCACCGACCCCTGGGTGACGTGGTACTTCGGGTGGCCAGCCACCGAGTAGGCCAGGGTCGACTTGCCCGAGCCGTTGGGGCCCATGATCGCGTGCGTCTCGCCCGACCGGACGGTGAGGTCGACGCCGCGCAGGATCTCCTTGGGACCCTCGGGCTCCCCGCCGCCGGCCGTCGCCGCGACGTCGACGCTGACGTGCAGGTCGCGAATCTCCAGGACGGTCATGATCGGGGCTCCTCGGTGGTGGCGATAGGTGTAGTGCTGACGTGGACGGCGCCGTCGATGATGGCGACGGGGTAGACGGCGACGGGGACCGTCGCGGGCGGCCCGGACGGGGTGCCGGTGCGCAGGTTGAACCGCGAGCCGTGCAGCCAGCACTCGAGCGTGCAGCCGTCGAGCTCGCCCTCGGACAACGAGACGTTGGCGTGGGTGCAGATGTCGTGGACGGCGTGCACCTCGGCCTGGGCGGTGCGCACCAGCGCCATGGGTATGCCGTCCACGTCGGCCAGCGCGGGCGTCCCGACAGCGAGGTCCTCCAGGTCGCAGACCAAGACGTAGGTGGTGTCGAGCTGGGCGGTCATCAGGCGTCGGTCCTTGAGTGGTGCATGTCATCGGTGGTGGGCGGGTTGCTGAGACCGGATCCGCCTCCTGCTCCGGCGAGCTCGCGCTCGACCGCCTGCATGAGGTGACCCTGGAGTTCGGCAACCGGGATCCGGTTGATGATGTCAGCGAAGAAGCCCCGGACCACGAGACGTCGGGCCTCAGCCTCGGGAATCCCGCGGGCCTGCAGGTAGAAGAGCTGCTCGTCGTCGAATCGCCCTGTGGCAGAAGCGTGTCCGGCGCCCAGGATCTGCCCGGTCTCGATCTCCAGGTTGGGGACCGAGTCGGCCCGGGCGCCTTCGGTGAGCAGCAGGTTGCGGTTGAGCTCGTAGGTCTGGGTGCCTTCAGCGGCCGCTCGAATGAGGACGTCGCCGACCCAGACGGTGTGCGCGGAGTCGCCCTGCAGGGCGCCCTTGTATTCGACATGGCTGCTGCAGTGCGGGGTGGCATGGTCGACGAACAGGCGGTGTTCCAAGTGTTGTCCGGCGTCGGCGAAGTAGACCCCGAACGCCTCCGCTGACCCGCCCGGACCGGCGTACGTGATGTTGGTGTTGAGGCGCACGACCTGGCCGCCGAGGGTGACGGCGACATGTCGGACGGCAGCATCGCGGCCGACGACGATGTCGTGCTGAGCGGCGTGCACGGTGTCGTCCGACCACTCCTGCAGGGTGACGACGGTGCACTGCGCACCGGCGCCAACGAGGATCGAGACGACCTCGGACAAGCGCGCCGTGCCCTCGTGCGCGAGGACGATGGTGACATTGCTGTGGGCGCCGACGCTGATGAGCAGGTGGCCCCACACCCGCTCCGAGTGCGAGCCGACGAAGCGGATCCGCACCGGGTCGGTGATGACGGCCTCGGCAGGGATCTGCAGGTGCATCACGCCACCGGAGTGGTCGGCGTGGGCGACGGCGAGCACGGCGGCTCGGTCCTGCGGCGCGGGCACACCCAGGGCCTGGGCGGCCTCGGTCGGGATGGAGGTCAGGGTGACGCCGTCGGCCAGGTCCGCGTCCACGGCCAGGTGCGCCCCCGACGGGGTGTCCCGCAGCAGCGTGCCGATCCGATCCATGGGAGTGAACCGCCACTCCTCCTCGCGGCCCGTCGGCATCGGGAAGTCCGCGATGTCGAACGACGCTCGACGCTCGGCGCGAGACTGCTCCGGCACCACGGTGGACTGACCGTGGGAGTGCGCGGACGGCATACCCTCGTGTGCCTCTCGCGGACGAGAAGCCTTCTCCAGCAGCGGCATCAGCCGACCGCTCCTTCCATCTGCAGCTCGATGAGCCGGTTGAGCTCGAGGGCGTATTCCATGGGGAGCTCGCGGGCGATCGGCTCGACGAAGCCGCGCACGATCATCGCCATCGCCTCATCCTCGGTCATCCCGCGGGACATGAGGTAAAACAGCTGGTCCTCGCTCACCTTGGAGACGGTCGCCTCGTGGCCCATCTGGACGTCGTCCTCGCGGACGTCGACGTAGGGATAGGTGTCTGAACGGCTGATCGTGTCGACGAGTAGCGCGTCGCAGCGCACCGTCGACTTGCTGCCGGTCGCGCCCTCCTGGATCTGGATGAGTCCGCGGTAGGACGTCCGTCCACCGCCACGGGCCACCGACTTGGAGATGATCGAGCTGGATGTGTCGGGCGCGGCGTGGACCATCTTGGCGCCGGCGTCTTGGTGCTGGCCTTCGCCGGCGAACGCGATCGAGAGGGTCTCTCCTCGCGCGTGCCGACCGAGCAGGTAGACGGCCGGATATTTCATCGTCACCTTGGAGCCGATGTTGCCGTCGATCCACTCCATCGTCGCGCCTTCGGCGCAGGTGGCCCGCTTGGTGACGAGGTTGTAGACGTTGTTCGACCAGTTCTGGATGGTCGTGTAGCGGACTCGGGCGTCCTTCTTGACGACGATCTCGACGACCGCCGAGTGCAACGAGTCGGACTTGTAGATGGGCGCGGTGCAGTTGTGCACGGCGAACCCTTGGGCGAGGTAACTGTCCGGCGCCTCTACGTCGAGGTTGAACACGGGCGCCCGGTATGCCGCGTCTTCTCGCCGTTTGACGGGCACCAGGTAGTAGTCCCCGGCGTCCCGAACCTGGCGGGGACCGACTGCCTCACCATCACGCTCGGTCCACTGGACCTGCCACAAGTCCCGACGGACCACGTCCCGACCGAGGATGGTGCCCGGCCCACCAGGGCGGCGCAGCTCCATGGTGGCGAAGGTGCCGAGGCGGGCCATGATGGCCTGCAGTTGCATCGCCCAGACCCGGGACACGGTATGGGCGCGCACCCACGTTGCCTGCTTCGAGGCGCCGCGACGGGCCACCGAACCGTCACCGTTGACGTAGGCGTCGACGAGGGCGCGCAGGAAGAGCTCGTCCTGGCCGATCAGGTCGGCCGACAGGCGTTTGTCGGCAGAGCCGGTCCCGCAGTGGATCCGCAGGGCGTGGTATGCCGCCTTGGAATAGACGAGCAACCGCGCCTCGTGCTTGGTCTCGTCAAGCCGGACCGATCCAGAGACGTCGTAGAGCTCCTTGAAGATGTGCTGAAGCTCATCGACGTAGGCCAGCTCGTCGATGTGGAACGAGAAGACCACGGACTCCGCACCGTTCGTGAGCGTCGTGTGCCCCTCGGCGAGGTAGTAGCCGGCCAGCCGCGCGAAGTCGAACGGCAACGTCGTTTTGGCAGGTGCGAAACGAGGCTTGGGGTAGACGAGGAAGTCGCCGACCTGCACGTCCTTGGCGGGGCGCCATTGAGGCTGCGCGCCAATGAGACGGCTGCTGTCGACCTCCGGCAACCATCCATGACGAGGAGCCCGCTTGACCGTCACGTCGGCCCGAGGCACGACCAGCAGAGGGTGTTCGCTGGTGACCCGGAACGCGTTGCCCGGGGACAACGGGGTGAAGGTGTGCATCGGCCCGTCATAGTCCCGGACCTGGATCGCGGACACCCGGGCGGGGCGTCCCTCGTGCGTGAGGACTCGGTCGCCGACTCGGATCGTCTCGATCGGTCGGTGGGTTCCGTCGGCATCGGCAACGAGCTCACCGGCGGGAAGACAGCCTTCGACGTAGTGAACGTAGGACCCCTCGTCCGCGATGATGAGGGTCCGCTCAAACTGGCCCATGTTCTCGGTGTTGATCCGGAAGTAGGCCTGAAGCGGGATGTCGACCTTGACGCCCGGCGGCACGTAGATGAACGAGCCGCCCGACCACACGGCGGTGTTGAGCGAGGCGAACTTGTTGTCTCCGGCCGGGATCACCGAGGTGAAGTACTCCTTGAAGATGTCCGCGTGCTCGCGCAGGCCGGTGTCGGTGTCGACGAAGATGACGCCCTTTTCCTCCAGGTCCTCCCGGATCTGGTGGTACACCACCTCGGAGTTGTGGACGATCACACCCTCGGCGACGAAGTTGTGGGGACCGTCGACTTCCAGGTCCCACACCGGTTCGATCCCGTATGCCGCGATCCCGGAGACCCTCGCGAAGCCGAGGTGCTCGGTGACATGGGTTCGGAAGGTGGTGCCCTTCGCGGTGGTGAACGAATGGTGGTAGGCGCGACGCCCGAAGCGTGCGGTGCGCTTGGGGTTCCGGCAGTCGAGTTGCTCGAACTCCCCAGTGATGTGGAGGCGGTATCCATCCACCAACCGGTCCGCATCATGCGGATGCGGAGACGAGAAGTGATAGGGACCGGCGGCGTTCAATCCACATAGTTGGGCCAGGGCCTTGCCCTGGTTCAGAAGCTGTTCGCTGCCGCTGGTCAGCAGGACTGAACCAGAACGGGCGGGACCGACGTACCCGTCCGCGTCCACCCACCCACCGAGGAACGCAAGGCGCTCGGCTTTCGGCAGCCCGTGCACCCAACTCGGCACCTCCTTCGTCAGGGCTGTCCCAGCCAAGCCTTCGTTCCACAGCCACTCGACGAGGGCCTTGGAGTTGACCACGACGCGCACATCGTCGGCCTCGATGACCCGTAGGCCGAACTGCTCCATGACGACCCGAGCGATCTCATCGCGAACCGCGCGGTCCGACTCGACCACAGCGAACTGGACCCGGTGTGTCCGGGACGAACTTTGCGTGTTGCCATCGCCGAGGAAGTATCCGAGCAGCCACAGCAGGTCAGGGTTCGACGTCGAGGGCCCAAACCCGTCCCGCCTCGGGAACACCCTCACATCGCCCACCTCGGGCAATCCCCTAGGCACCGCAACGAGGTCCCCTGGACGCAGTTCGCCGACCGTCCTCCACATCCGCCGGTACCGGGCCCGCTGGCGACCGGCCTGGCGGGCATCGTCGAGGACGAGGAACGGGTGGTTCTCGGTGGCGCGGATGGTGCGCGTGCCGACGGTGACGGCATACGTCTGCTTCGTTCCGGTCTGCGCGGCCGCGCGGACGGGTGCGACGACGAAGCGGCCAGCCGTCTCGTCCAAGGCGAAGACGCGATCCCCCGGTTCGATCTCCTTGATCGGGACGAGCCCGCGGTCGGCGGTCCACACTCGGGAGTCCTGAGCCAGACATTCATACTGCGCCGCGACGCCGGCGATGAGGCGTTGCTTCTCCGCCTCCGGGATGCCCAACCGGTCGTACGTGTTCTTGATGTCCGCCGGCAGCTCGTCCCACGTCGTCGCCTGCTTCTCGGTGGAGCGGACGAAGTACTTGATGTTCTGGAAGTCGATCCCCGTGAGGTCACTCCCCCACGACGGCATCGGCTTGCGGTCGAACAGCCGCAACGACTTCAGCCGCAGGTCGAGCATCCACTGCGGCTCGTTCTTGAGCGCGGAGATGTTGCGCACGACGTCCTCGTTGAGGCCGCGGCGCGCCGTCGCCCCGGCGGAGTCGGCGTCCGACCAGCCGTATTCGTAGCGGCCCAGCCCGGCCAGGCCGGGGTTGAGGTGCTCGATGTCGGTCACGAAGTGACACCTTTCCGTGCGGGGACAGCCGGGGTGGGGACGAAGGTCGTGCAGACGTGCTGGCCTCGCGCGAGGGTCGAGAGGCGTTGGACGTGGACGCCGAGCAGTCGCGAGAACGCGTCGGTCTCGGCCTGGCACAGCTGGGGGAACTCAGCCGCGACATGATGCACCGGGCAGTGACCCTGGCACACCTGTATGCCGGTCCGCGACCCCTCGCCGACCGGACGCGCGGACGCGGCGAACCCGTCGCGGCTCAACGCCGCGACCAGGGCCTGCGCCCGAGCGGCGGGCGAGTCACCGACGGTGGCCAGGTCGGCGGCATACCGGGACTCGAGGTCGGCTGAGCGGGCCCGGGCGAACGACGCGACCGCGTCCGGGCCAGCCGCGTCGCGCAGGAACCGCAGCGCGTGGGCGGCCAAGTCGTCGTAGCCGGAGGGCAGAGAGGCATGACCGGCCTCGGCGACCACCCATTCGCGCGCGGGACGCCCCCGTCCGCGTCCACTGGACACCGCGACCGGGTCGCGCTCGGACACCGCCCCCTGCTCCGCGAGCGCTTCCAGGTGTCGGCGCACTCCAGCTGGGGTGAGCCCCAGCAGCCGACCGATCGCGGACGCCGAGATCGGGCCCCGCTCGGACACCGCCGCAAGGACCCGCGCCCGGGTGCGCGTCTCCTGCTCGGTATGCCGTTCGGCCGCCTCGATAATCACAACGCAAGTATGTCGTAATTCAGTTCTCCTGCCAAACGTCCCCGGCGATGCGTCCTTGTGAGGTATCCCAGGGGCGCCTGACGTCTCTTGCTGTGCGACAGACCCCGTTCCGCCCCGATCGGAGATCCCATGTCGCACCCTGTCATCGCCGTCTATGCCAGGTCCGGAACCACCTGGACCCTGGCCGGCCACGCCGACCTCCTGTTGCCCCGGATGTTGCTGGCCCACGCAGACCTCGCCGCGGCCCTGGCCGCTCACCCGCAGGGCTTCCAAGGCGTGGCGCATCTGTCCTGGCAGGCCGGGGGTGTCCTGCACAGCGAGCTCGTCGGCATCCGTGAGGTCGGGCCGATCGGATCGTGGCAAGGCCATGTCGGCGGCACCGGGTTGGAGCTCGACCGCCCGAGCGATGCCCCGCCGATCTTCATCCCGCCCGGGCCCGGCGGCGAAGGATTCTGGTGCGTCCTGTTCCCCTGGGCAAGCTTCTGCGGCTGACCATGGTCACCCTCCCTGGACGCCTCGCCGCCGTCACCCTAGCCATCGCCGTCGACTTGCTCGTTTGGGGCGGCGATGTCACCACGGCTTCGGGCGACCACGTCCCTGGGTGGCTTCCCCCCGTGGTCACGGTCGTGGCCTATCAAAGCCTCTGGGCGCTGGGGACCCGACCCCAGGTGGTCTTGGCGCTCCACAGCACCCTGGCCCTCGTGAGCACCATGGTGCCGAAGTGGCAGCCGTTCGCGGGGCTCCTTCTCGCGACGTATGCCATGTCGTCCCGGCCGCGGACGCGGCATACGGGGGCGCTGCTGGCCTGGCTGGGAGCCGGGCTGCTCTCGCACAGCTATGCCTCGGCTCGGCTGACCAGTGATCCGGTGCGGTCGACCGCCACCCTGCTGCTTCTGTGGACGGCCCTCGTCGCGGCGATCTGGGTTGCCGGGGCGAGGCACCGTCAGGTCGTTGCGCGGGCCCGGACCGCCGGCGAGCTCATCTCCTCCCGCGCCGACCGAGAGCTGGCCGACGAACGCCTGCGGATCGCGCGCGACCTGCACGACGGGGTCTGTGCCGCCCTGACCGCCATCCACCTGCAGGCGGCCGGAGCCAGGGCCATCGGCGCGACCTCGGGGGGTCTGACCGCCCCGAGCCTGGCCGCCATCCAGACCAGTGCGGAGCGCAGCCTGCTCGAGCTGCGTCGGGTCGTCGGTGACTTGCGCTGCGAACCCGGCGCCGCGGATGCGTCGCCCGCTCCGGGCCCGCATCTCGCTGAGGTGTCCGACCTGGTCGAGATCGTCCGGGCCGCCGGCCTGCGGGTCCATCTGACCCAGCGGGTCGACCCCGCGGCGGTGCTCGATCCCCGCATCGAGGCCACGGTCGTCCGGGTCGTCCAGGAGGGGCTGACCAACGCGTTGAAGCACGCGCCGGCCCACGCGCGGTGCGCTGTGGCCATCGAGATCGGGGATCGCGGCGCGCACGTGAGGATCAGCAACCCCCAGCGGCCGTGGCCCTCCGCCGGGAACACCCCTGCAGCCGGGTTGACCGGCGGCGGGGTCGGACTTGCCAGCCTGCGCGAGCGTGCCGCCCTCGTCGGCGGCAGGCTCACCTGGCGGGCCGACGGCAACCGGTTCGCCCTCGAACTGGCCGTGCCCCAGCCCGTGGGAGCCGGCCGATGACGGTGCGGGTCCTCGTCGTCGACGACGAGGACCTCACGCGATCCGGAATCGTCATGCTCCTCGAGGCCGCCCCCGACCTGCGAGTGGTCGGCTCCGTCGCCGACGGTGCATCCGCCCTCGCCTGGCTCGACTCGGTCCGGGCGGACGATTTGCCGGACATCGTCGTCACCGACCTGCGGATGCCGGGTCTCGACGGCATCGGCCTCACCGAGGCTCTGCGTCTTCGATGGGGTGACATCAGGGTGCTCGTGCTCACGACCTTCCGGGAGGATCCCGATGTCCAGCGGGCCCTGCACGCGGGAGCCGACGGTTACCTGCTCAAGAGCGCGGCACCGCGCGACCTCGCCGAAGCGGTTCGGCGCCTCGCGGCCGGTGACACCTGGCTCGACCCCGCCGTCGCGGGCTCAGTGGTCGCGGCGTTGCGCAGCACTCCACGTCCGGCCGTGACCGCGCCGAGCGCCCTCGCCGGGCTCACCGAGCGCGAGCGCGAGGTCCTGGCCCTCATGGCCCACGGCCTGACCAACTCCGAACTTGCCGAGCGGCTGTGGGTGGGCGAGGGGACTATCAAGACCCACGTGTCCCGGATCCTGCACAAGACCGGGTCCCGGGACCGTTCCCAGGCCATCGCGCTGGCCTACGCCCGCGGCCTGGTGACCGTCTCCGGTTGACGCAGCGTCACGCCCGCGCAGGGCGCCGTCGACCGCCTCGTATGCCGCGAGGCATACGCGCAGGATCGGCCCCCAGCCAGACGCGGAGGCGCCTCTCAGACGGGACCGTTGAGGCAGCCGACGGAACCCTCCGACGGCCCTCACCGAAAGGAAGCACTGATGTCCATCTCTCCCCGCCGGTCGCGTCGCGCCTTCGCGACCGCCCTGGTCGCCATGGTTCTGCCCCTCGTCGCAGTCGGCACGGCCCAGGCCTCGACCACCTCCAGCGGTTGCACGGTCTCGCCGCTCCGGCCGGTCTTCGATCACTTCAACTCGGCCGGCGTCAAGGTCATCCGCTACAACATGACGGTCACCTGTGATGCTGGCCGCACCATCGAGGTCGAGCAGCACGTGCACGAGGCCGACAGCATCAACGCCGACGACCACATCACGACCTCCAACCGCTCGCGCTACTTCGCGACCGCGGACTCGGTCACCATGTGGCTGGAGAACTCCTTGCCCGACACCGAGATCGGCGACGAGGAGATGTACCAGCACGTCTCGTTCCGGGTCAGCAGCAACGGGGTCACCTCGCCGTGGACGGCCTGGGAGGACTCGCCGGAGCAGCAGTTCAGCAAGTGACCGCACTCATCCCGCGGCCGCAGCAGCCGCCCCCGCCACCAACGGCAGGGGCGGCTGCGCCGTTGTTCGGGGCCCAGTCGTCGCCTCATAGACTTCCCCGCGTGAAAGCTGCCGTCCAGATCGCCGAACTCACGCGCCGGTTCGGGACGGTGCCAGCGTGTGACGGGATGACCTGGTCAGCGCCGCAAGGGTCGATCACCATCGTCCTGGGGCCCAACGGGGCCGGTAAGACCACGGCCGTCGAGTGCGCCGTTGGACTGCAACGACCCGACGGGGGCTCGGTCCGGGTCTTGGACACCGAGCCGTGGCTTGCGTCGCCGGACCACCGGGCCCGCGTCGGGGTCATGTTGCAGGCGGGGGGTCTGCCCAACGGCAGCAAGCCGCTCACCCTCCTGCACCATCTGGCCTCGTTCTATGCCCACCCCGCCCCGGTGGCGGGGCTCGCGGCCCGGCTGGGGATCGACAGCTTCGCCAGGACGACGGTCCGGCGCCTGTCCGGCGGGCAGAAGCAGCGGGTCGCGCTCGCGGCGGCGCTGGTCGGTCGCCCAGAGGTGGTCTTCCTCGACGAACCCACGGCGGGGCTCGACCCACACGGACGGCTGGACGTCTACGACCTGCTGCGCGAGGTGCAGGCCGACGGCGCGACCCTCGTCGTCACCACGCATTCGTTCGAGGAGGCCCAAACCTTGGCCACGCACCTGGTCGTCCTCGCCGACGGACGCACCGCGGCCGAAGGCACACCCGCCGACGTCGTCGGCTCGAGCAGCCTCGAACAGGTCTACTTCGCCCTCACCCGCAAGGCGCAGTCATGACCGCGCCCGCGCTCCCGCCCCGATCGGGCCCGGCCCCAGCTCCCGCTCGAGCCCGGGTGCTGGCCCAGGCTCGCTTCGAACTGACCACCCTTCTGGCTAACGGCGAGCAACTGCTTGTCTCTCTCGTTCTCCCGCTCGGCGCGCTCGTTGGGCTCGCGCTGAGCACCGCCCCGTCCCTGGGTGACGGGCGCCGGATCGACCTTGCCGTCCCTGGCGTCCTCGCCCTCTGCGTCATCTCGGCTGCGTTCACCGCGCAAGCCATCGCCACGGGCTTCGATCGCCGGTATGCCGTGCTCCGCCTCCTCGGCACCACTCCCCTGGGCCGCGATGGGCTGCTCTGGGGCAAGGCCGCCGCCACGCTGGGCGTCGAGGTGCTCCAATGGCTGGTCATTGGGGGCGTCGGAGTCGCTCTCGCTTGGCGTCCGGTCCCGGTCGGCCTGCTGTATGCCGTCCCGTTCCTCCTCGCGGGCACCTGGGCTTTCGTCGCTCTCGCCCTCCTGCTGGCCGGTCTGGTCCGCGCCGAAGGCGTCCTGGCGCTGGCTAACCTCCTCTGGGTGCTGTTCCTCGTCCTGGGCGGGGTGATCGTGCCCCGGACCCAGCTGCCCGAGGCGCTGACCGGCGTGGCCGGCATACTGCCCTCGGCCGCTCTCGGGGACGGGCTCCGAGCTGCCCTCGCCACGGGCACCTTCTCCATCGGTGCTTTCGTGGTCCTGCTGGTGTGGGGCGCGATCGCCACGGGCCTGGCCAGCCGGACCTTCCGCTGGTCGGACTGACACCTCGCGGTGGAGAAGCCCGCCGCCGTGTCGCCCCAGCAGCGAGCGTGACGGAGTGCGGCTAAGGGGGTGTTCACGCCCTCCGGCGCACACCGTCACGCCCTCGCCGGGCACGCGGACCCGCGGGCATCCGGCCTCCGACCAGCGGGCACGAGGTCAGCGCAGGTCGAACTCGATGTTGTCGATGAGCCGGGTCCGGCCCAACCGAGCCGCGATGAGCGCCACCCGGGGTCCGGGGGCGGCATACGCCTCGGATGACGCCGACGGCTCGGCGAGGTCGGGCGTGCGGACCGCGGCGTAGTCGACGTCGAACCCCGCCTCGGCCAACGCCAGCCCGGCCTGCGCCTCGACGACCAGCCGGGACGTCCCGGCCAGGGTCGCGTCGCGCATCCCCCGCAGCGTCCGGTGGATCACCGTCGCGGTGGCCCGCTCCTGCGCCGAGAGGTATTGGTTGCGCGAGCTCATCGCCAACCCGTCGGCCTCACGGACGATCTCGCCTCGCAGCAGCTCCAACGGGTAGGCCAGGTCGATCACCATCTGCTGGATGACCGCGAGTTGCTGAAAGTCCTTCTTGCCGAAGGCGGCCACGTCCGGCTGCACCTGGTTGAACAACCGGGCGACGACCGTGCAGACCCCGTCGAAGTGCCCCGGGCGGTGCACCCCTTCGAGCACGTCCGCGACCCCGGGCAGCCGGATGTTGGACGCGAGCTCGACGCCGAACGGATACATGCCCTCGACCGTCGGCAGCCACAAGGCGTCACACCCAGCGGCCGCAAGCCCGGTCATGTCCGCTTCCGGCGTGCGCGGATAGCGGGTGAAGTCCTCGCTCGGGCCGAACTGCGTCGGGTTGACGAACACGCTGGAGATCACCCGGTCTGAGTGCGCCCGGGCGAGCTCCACGAGTGAGTAGTGCCCCTCGTGGAGGTTGCCCATCGTCGGCACGAACCCGATCCGCAACCCGGCCCGGCGCCATTCGAGGATGTGTCGGCGCAGCGCAGGCAGGTCGGTGATGGTGTCGATCACGGGAGGCCCCTCACTGGTAGGCGTGCGCGGCGTCGGGGAAGCTCCCGTCGCGGACCGCGGCACAGTATGCCGCCACCGCTCCGGCCACAGAACCACCCTCGGCGAGGAAGTCCTTGACGAACTTCGGGGCCCGGTGCCCGGTGTCCAGGCCGAGCATGTCATGCAGGACGAGCACCTGCCCGTCGCAGCCGGGTCCGGCGCCGATCCCGATCGTCGGGATGGGCGTCGTCGCGGTGACCGAGGCGGCGACCGCGGACGGCACACACTCCAGGACGAGCATGCTGGCACCCGCCTCGGCCACGGCCACGGAGTCCTCGTGCAGGCGGGCGGCGGCCCGCTCCTCGCGCCCCTGCACCTTGTAGCCACCGAGCCGAAGCACCGACTGCGGGGTCAACCCCAAGTGCGCGCAGACGGGGATCTCGCGTTCGGTGAGGAAGCGGATCGTCTCGAGCTTGTGCCCCGCGCCCTCAAGTTTGACCATCTGGGCTCCGGCAGCGGCAAGCTGCTGGGAGGCGTCCAGGGCCCGTTCAGGGGTCGCGTCGGCCAGGAACGGCAGGTCGGAGACCAGCAGTGCCCGCGACAGCCCGGACGCCACCGCCGCCGTGTGGTAGGCGATGTCACCCACCGTCACCGGGATTGTCGAGGCGAGGCCACGCACGACCATCCCGAGGGAGTCCCCGACCAGGACCAGGTCGACCCCGTGCCGGTCCAGCACGCGCGCGAAACTCGCGTCGTATGCCGTGAGCATGGCCAGTTTGCGACCGGCGGCCTTGGCCTCGGCCAGGGCCGGAACCGTCCAGGCCTTGGCCCACTTCTCGTCATCCAGATACCCCACGACACCACCGTAGTGGCCGCTCCCCGCGCCGACCCCCGCACGTGAGCCCCTGCCTGGCGGCATACGCTGGGGCACGTGGCACTTCCCGTCTGTAAACCGTCCTGGCTACGACCCATCCTCGTGGCGAACGTCGTTGCCGAAGTCCTCATCATCGTCACCGGCGGCATCGTCCGGCTCACCGGCAGCGGGCTCGGGTGCCCCGACTGGCCGACCTGTGCGCAGGGTTCGCTGACCCCGATCGCGGCGCAGGCGGAGGGTTTCCACAAGTTCATCGAGTTCGGCAACCGCACCCTCACCGGCGTGCTCATCGTCATCGCAGTGCTGGCTCTCTGGGCGGTGACGACCCTGCTGCCGCACCGTCGTCAGCTGCACCTGCTCGGCTGGGCCATGATCGTCGGGATCCTCATCGAGGCGGTCGTGGGCGGCATCACCGTCTGGACCGGCCTCAACCCCGTGATCGTCGCCTTCCACTTCCTCGCCACGATCGTCCTGGTCGCAATCGCCACCGCGATGCTGCGCGGCGCCGAGGACGGCAACGACGTCGACGCTCGCACGCGCACCCTGCTCGTCCCGGCCATCACGGCGCGCCTTGCCTGGCTTACGTATGCCGTGGGGATGCTCGTGCTCGTCCTCGGCACCGTGGTCACGGGGTCGGGTCCGCACTCCGGCGACGCAGACACTCCGGCGCGGACCGGTTTCGATCCCCGCACGGTGTCGTGGATCCATGCCGACGTCGTCATGCTTTTCCTTGGTCTGCTTGTCGCCGTGCTCGTCGCGGTCCGCCTGGCCCGGGCCGGGGGGCCGGACGTCGTCGGCACCGAGCCCGAGCTCGCCCGGCTGCGCCGCTCATGGACCTCGGTGCTGCACATCAGCCTGCTTCAAGGCGTCGTGGGCTACGTCCAGTTCTTCACCGGGCTCCCAATCCTTCTCGTGCTGGCCCACATGCTCTTCGCTGCCCTGCTCGCCGTGGCCTTGACCTACGGGACGCTCAACCTCTACCGCAACCCCGTGTCTGCGGGAGTTGTTTCGCGAACCGCCTCCCCGAAGTCGGCCTCACGAAGATAGTCAAGCGTCCTTGACAGTCAAGGAGACTTGACATACTTTGGACGCATGACAACACAGCTCTCCACACCCAACAAGGTCATCCTGTCCGTCCTCGCGCTGGGGTCCATCTGGGCAGCAGCACATGGCAATTGGCGCACCAGCCTCGTCCTTGGTGGCGCGGTCGTCGGCGCCCTCCTGGTGATCCGCTCCGCCCGCCGGGGCCGTTTTGGCGACACCACTCGGCTCGACATCGGCGAGCCGCTCGATGAGCGCGAACGCGTCATGTTCGACCGCGGTCTGGCGTGGGTGGGCCTCACAGCGATCGCGATCGACCTGGGCTTGCTGTTGTATCGGCTCGGCGCTGGATCGCTGGAGTTCGCGGGCGCCGAGTGGCGACTCGTCGCGATGTGCATTGTCTGGGCGATCGCCAACCGGGTCCAGGTCCGCCGGGGCGGTAGCGGTGCATAACGTCGTTCGCGAGCTCCGAGCGCAACGGGGACTGAGCCAAGGTGCCCTCGGCGAGCTGCTCGGAGTGTCCCGCCAGACCGTCAACGCCATCGAGACGGGCAAGTACGACCCCTCACTTCCCCTCGCGATCCGGCTGGCCCGCCTGTTCGCGCGGTCCGTCGAGGAGGTCTTCCTCATCGACGGCCCCCCGCAGTAACCTCCCCAGCCCGTCCCATCGTCACCGAACCCTAAGGATTCCTGGCGGTCGGCTGCCAAGCCGCGGACCTACCCTGATCGGCATGGCGCATGTTCTCGTCGTCGACGACGACCCCACGGTCCGTGAGGTCGTCGCCGGCTACCTGGCCCGGGCCGGGCTGACGGTCGACGAGGCTGCCGACGGGATGGACGCGCTCGACCGGGCCCGGCATACACCTCCGGATGTCGTCGTCCTCGACCTCATGCTCCCCGGCCTGGACGGCCTTGAGGTGATGCGCCGACTGCGCGCCGAACGCGGCAACCTGCCCGTCGTCCTGCTCACCGCCCGCGGCGAGGAAAGCGACCGGGTCCTGGGGCTTGAGGTCGGGGCTGACGACTACGTCACCAAACCGTTCTCCGCCCGCGAGCTCGTCCTGCGGGTCCAGTCGATCCTGCGCCGAGCGGCGGTGCCGCCGGCTCGGGTCACGGACGCCGATGTCCTGCTCGACGGTGACCTGCGGGTCGACCCGCGGGCACGCACGGTGACTCGGGGCGGCATACCCCTGGCGCTGACCACCCGCGAGCTCGACTTGCTCATCCACCTGCTTCGACACCCCGGCCAGGCGTTCTCGCGGACCGACCTGCTGCGCCAGGTGTGGGGCTGGGAGTACGGCGACGAGTCCACCGTCACCGTGCACGTCCGGCGGCTGCGTGAGAAGGTCGAGCCGGATCCCGCTGCCCCGCAACGGATTGCGACTGTCTGGGGAGTCGGATATCGGTGGGACGCGCACCCGCCGCCCGGGTCACCCCCGCCAGTGGGTATGCCGTGACCCCCGAGACCGAGACCGTCCTCATCGCCGTGGGTTCCGCCGCAGGGGTGGGTGCGGTCGGAGCGCTCGGCGTGTGGGCTCTGGCGCGCCGGTCGATCCGGTCAGCGCTCGTTGCCGCTCCGCTGGTCGTCGTCGGGTCGGTGGCCGCAGGTGTCCTGGTGTCGTCGCGAGCGATGTTCATCAGCGACCACGACTCGTCGATCGTGCTCCTCGTCGTGGCTGCCGTCGCGCCAGTGGCCCTGGTCTATGGGTTGGTGCTCGCCAGCCGGGTCCATCGGCTGGACCGGGCGGCCGCCGACCGAGCAGCCGAAGCGGTTGCCGATCGCGAGCGGGATGCGGCGGTCGAAGCCCAGCGCCGGGACCTTGTCGCCTGGGCCTCCCACGACCTGCGCACCCCCCTGGCCGGGATCCGCGCCATGGCGGAGGCCATCGAGGACGGGGTCGCTCCTCCGGATGGCGCCTACCCAGCGCGGATCAAGGCCCAGGCCGACCGGATGGCGGCCATGGTCGATGACCTCCTCGCGCTCTCGCGGATCCATTCCGGCACGTTGACCCTCGCCCGCGAGCAGGTCAGCGTGGCCGATCTCGTCTCCGATGCCTTGGCCACCGGCGCGGCCTTGGCCGAACGCACCGGGGTCGTCGTCGACGGGCACGCCGATGGCCCTGTGCTGGCCCATGTCGATGCCCGCGAGCTCGGCCGGGTGTTGGACAACCTCATCGCCAACGCCATCCACGCCACGCCGTCCGGTGGCCGAGTGCTGGTCCACGCCACCGGCTCCCCCACCGAGGTGACCATCCGCGTGACCGACGCGTGCGGCGGCATACCGGAGGACGTTCGGGCCCGCATGTTCGAGCCGTGGTGGCGCGGGGACGATGCCCGCACCCCCCGCGACGGTGACGGTGCGGGCTTGGGGTTGGCGGTTGTTCAAGGGATTGTGACCGCCCACGGCGGCACGGTGGCGGTGGCCGACGTCCGGGGCGGGTGCGCCATCGAGGTCGTCCTGCCGCGCGCGTAAGCGACTGATGCTGGCGCAAGCGGCTCAGCCCTCGGGGATGAACCCGGAGTCCAGCTCCCAGGGGGCGATCGGTGAGTGTTCGAGGATCCAGCCCTGCAGCGAGCGGTCCCACCCGAGCGCGATGCCGATCCCGACGACGATGAAGACCACGCCGAGGATGCGCCGGAACCGCCCGTGGGGGTCGGCCGCCCAGCCAAGTCGCGCGATGAGGCGGCGGCCGAGCAGTGCGATGGCCAACAGGGTGGCGCACAGGCCGAGCACGTATGCCGCGAGCAGGGTCAGCCCGTAGCCGAACCGAGCCGGCAGGACGGTGACGACGACGTAGGCATAGAGCGGGCTGCACGAGGAGAAGACCGGTCCGAGGGCCGCGCCGGTGAGGACGTCACCAGTCAGTCCGCCGCGGGCGCGGGCGGCACGTAGCCGGGCGTCCGTTCGACCCTGGAGGCTGAGAGCGGCCGACAGACGCTCCCAGAGGTCAGGAAAGGCGCCAGCGATCCCGAGCAGCACCAGGATCGCCCCCGACAGGATCGACCAGGTTCGGGGGTCGATGACCAATAGGGCCGTCGTCGCCTTGAGGATGAGCGTGAACAGCGTGATGGAAGCACCCAAAGAGGCGGTGATGACCAGAGCACGGCGGTGCCTGGTCACCCAGGTGCGGACGGTGTGCGCCCTCGTGGTCGTGCCCTCCGGCGACGACGAGCGCTCTGCCGCAGCCAGATCCGAAGCTGCCGCGCCTCCCACGATGACGGGGAGGAGCGGCAGCACACACGGGGCAAGCGTGGTGAGGGCACCGGCGACCAAGGCCCCGAGCAGGGCGATCATCAGGTGGTCTGGGCCTTGATCGCCGCCCCGTCCTTGGTGCCGGTCCACTTCTTGACCGACATCGCGGCACCGTCGATCTGGACGAAGGTGTGCTGCTGGGTGATGCCGTACTTCTGCTTGAGCTCGGTCGCGGTGTCATAGTCCACCTTGACGACGGTCAGCCCATCAGGCACGCCGGAGCTGTTCAGGGCGGCATCGGTGGCCCGGCAGTCGGGGCACCAGGAGGCGTGGAAGAACAGGACGACCTTGGAGCCCTGATACATCGACATCTTCGATTGGTAGTCGGCGTAACCGATGTAGGCCCCCTTGGCCATCGCGTCGGCGGCCCCAGTCTTGTCGGGCATCGCCGTCTTGTCGGACATCGCCGTCTTGTCGGGCATGGCGCTGCTCGCAGCGGCAGGCGCCGCCGAGGGGGTGGCTGCGCTGCCGCAGGCCGAGAGCGTGAGAGCTGCCCCGAGGGCCAGCGACGTGACGGTGAGCCGGGAGCGAGAAGAGATGCGTGAGGTCATAGGAACAGCGTCACGGCATACCCCTGCCGGGCCTATTGCGAGGACCTTACGGACCGATGACGTCCGCCAACGCAGCCGCTGCGCCTAGTGCCGCGCCGACCTCAGCGCACCAGACCGGGAATGGCGAGGTAGAGCAGCGGGTCGACGGCGACCGCGACGAAGAGCACCGTGAGATAGGTGATCGAGTAGTGGAAGAGGCGCATCGGCCGCAGCACCGTCTGGGCCGCCCCGAGCACGGCGTGGCGGTGCAACCGGTGTGCCTCGGCGAGGAAGAGGCCGCCCGAGATGAGGGCGCCAGCGGCATACACCCAGCCCATCGGGGCCACCGGGATGAGGACGAGGGAGACCAGGACCATCACCCACGAATAGATGAGGATCTGTCGGGACACGACGACCATCCGGGCGACGACCGGCAGCATCGGCACCGACGCGGCTGCATAGTCATCCTTGAACTTCATCGACAACGGCCAGTAGTGCGGTGGCGTCCAGAAGAAGATGACGAGGAAGAGGATCCACGCTGGCCAGTCAACCCGGTTGGTGACCGCCGACCAGCCGATGAGGACCGGCATACAGCCCGCTGCACCGCCCCACACGATGTTCTGCGGGGTGCGGCGCTTGAGCACCACCGAGTAGATCCCGACATAGAACGCGAACGCCGCCAGCGCCAGCCAGGCCGACAGCCAGTTGACGAAGACCCCCAGGACGACCGTGGCGACCGCACACAACACCAGGCCGAAGACCACCGCGGATCGCGTGGAGATCGTCCCGGTGACCAGCGGCCGACTGGCGGTGCGGTTCATCAGCGCGTCGATGTCGCGGTCGATGACGCAGTTGAGGGTGTTGGCCGCACCCGCCGACAGCGTCCCGCCCACCAGGGTGGCAAGCACCAACCACCCCGACGGTATGCCGCGTTGGGCCAGCACCATGACCGGCACCGTGGTGATGAGCAGCAGCTCAATGATGCGGGGCTTCGTCAGAGCGACATATTGACCGACGAGGAACCAGAACCCCCGACCCACCGCCGCCGGATGCGAGGCAAGCTCGGCGCGAGGATCGACAGCGGTCACAGTGGATGAGTCTACCGGCGGCGTGGCAACGACCGGCACGAGGCCCGGGTGGCGCTCCCCACTGGAATAGGCTCACAGCCGAACAGTCCAGCGTGAAGGAGAAGACTTCCGTGACACCCGCCCCGGCCGCTTCCAAGCTCCTCGCCGCCCGCGATGCTCACCTGCCGCGACCGAAGGCGGTGGCTGCTGGCTGGACCGACCTGGACATCCGGGCCGTCGACACCGCGCGGCTGCTGGCCGCCGATGCCGTCCAGAAGGCTGGCAACGGACACCCCGGGACCGCGATCTCGCTCGCGCCCGCGGCATACCTGCTCTACCAGCAGGTGATGACCCACGACCCGAGCGACCCGCACTGGCTGGGGCGCGACCGGTTCGTCCTGTCCTGCGGGCACTCGAGTCTCACGCAGTATGTCCAGCTGTTCCTGTCCGGCTACGGTCTGGAACTGAGCGACCTGCAGGCCCTGCGCACCTGGGGCAGCCTCACGCCGGGTCACCCCGAGGTCCACCACACCGCTGGCGTCGAGATCACCACCGGCCCGCTCGGCTCGGGTCTGGCCAGCGCGGTCGGCATGGCGATGGCCCAGCGCCGCCAGCGCGGCCTGTTCGACCCGGAGGCCGCGGCGGGCGAAAGCGTCTTCGACCACCACATCTACGTGCTGGCCTCCGACGGCGACATCATGGAAGGCGTCACCCACGAGGCCTGCGCGCTCGCCGGGCATCAGGAGCTGGGCAACCTCACCGTCATCTACGACCAGAACCAGATCTCCATCGAGGACGACACCGACATCTCGTTCAGCGAGGACGTCGCGGCGCGCTACGCGGCATACGGCTGGGACGTCCGGACCGTCGACTGGCGGGGCGCGAAGGCCGACGGCGCGACCTACGTCGAGGACCTCGACGCCCTGCGCGCGGCGATCGACGCGGGGCGGGCGGTCACCGACAAGCCCACCCTCGTCGTGCTGCGCACCATCATCGCCTGGCCTTCGCCAACGAAGCAGGACACCGGCAAGTCGCACGGCTCGGCGCTCGGCGCCGACGAGATCGCGGGGATGAAGACGGCGCTGGGCTTCGATCCGGCCGTCGCCTTCCCCGTCGAGGCCCGCGTGCTCACCCACGCCCGCAAGGTCGTCACGCGCGGCAAGGCCGCCCGCAAGGCGTGGGACAAGAGGTATGCCGCGTGGCGCAAGTCCCAGCCCGAGCGGGCCGCTCTGCTCGACCGCCTCGTGGCCGGACAGCTGCCCGAGGGCCTGGCCGCGGCGTTGCCGAGCTGGCCGGCCGACGCGAAGGGCGTCGCCACCCGGGCCGCTTCGGGGAAGATCCTCACGGCCCTCGCCCCCGTCATGCCCGAGCTGTGGGGCGGGTCGGCCGACCTGGCCGAGTCCAACAACACGACGATGGCCGGGGAGCCGTCGTTCGTGCCGGCGCGGCGCCAGACCCGGGAGTGGTCCGGTGGGCCCTATGGACGGACCCTGCACTTCGGCATCCGCGAGTTCGGCATGGGGGCGATCCTCAACGGCATCGCCCTCGAAGGGCTCACCCGGCCCTATGGCGGCACGTTCCTCGTCTTCTCGGACTACATGCGTGGGGCGGTCCGGCTGGCCGCGATCCAGCAGCTGCCGGTCACGTTCGTGTGGACCCACGACTCCATCGGCCTCGGCGAGGACGGTCCCACCCACCAGCCGATCGAACACCTCGCCTCGCTGCGGGCCATGCCCGGGCTGGATGTCGTGCGTCCCGCGGACGCCAACGAGACGGCATACGCGTGGCTGGAGATCCTGCGCAACGCGAGGCCGGCGGCTCTGGCCCTCTCGCGCCAGAATCTCCCGGTCCTCGACCGCACGACTCACGCACCCGCTAGCAACGTCGCCAGGGGCGGCTACGTCCTCATCGACGGGGGCCCGGACGGCAAGGCGGCGCCCGAGGTCATCCTCGTGGCGACCGGCTCCGAGGTCGCGCTCGCCCTGACTGCTCGCGAGCAGCTCGAGAAGGCCCGCGTCCGCACCCGGGTCGTGTCGATGCCGTGTCGGGAGTGGTTCGACGCGCAGCCCCGCAGCTACCGCGACACGGTGCTGCCGCCCACGGTCCGGGCTCGGGTGTCTGTCGAGGCCGGGGTCTCGCAGGGCTGGCGTGAGGTCGTCGGCGATGCCGGTCGCGTCGTTGCGATCGACCACTTCGGTGCCTCCGCCGACGCAGGGACGCTGTTCCGCGAGTTCGGCTTCACCCCGCAGGCGGTCGTCGCCGCCGCGAAGTCCTCACTCAAGGCCGCCCGCGCGGGCGCCACCAAGGAAGGCTGACATGTCCACCCCCTCGTCCGACCACCTCGGCGACCTGGCCGCTGCGGGAGTGTCCATCTGGCTCGATGACCTCTCCCGCGGGCGCCTCACCAGCGGAGGTCTGGCCGGACTCATCCGCAACCAGCACGTCACCGGAGTCACCACCAACCCGTCGATCTTCCAGGCCGCCATCACATCGGGGTCGGACTACGACACCCAGTTGGCGAGCCTGGCGGCCGGCGGCGCCACTGCTGACGACGCGGTCTTCGCGATGACGACCGACGATGTCCGGTCCGCGTGCGACCTGTTCGCCCCGGTCGCCGCAGCAACGGACGGCGTTGACGGCCGGGTCTCCATCGAGGTCGACCCCCGGCTGGCCCACGAGACCGGACCGACGATCGAGCAGGCCAAGGCCCTGGCCGCCGCAGTCGGGCGGGACAACGTCCTCATCAAGATCCCCGCCACGCTGGCCGGGCTGCCCGCCATCACGGCGGTCCTCGCCGAAGGCATCAGCGTCAACGTCACGTTGATCTTCAGCCTCGAGCGCTACCGCGCGGTGATGAACGCTTTCATCGAGGGCCTGGAGCGGGCCCACGAAGCGGGGCACGACCTCGCCCGGATCCACTCGGTCGCTTCCTTCTTCGTGTCCCGGGTCGACACCGAGATCGACGCGCGCCTGGACGCCATCGGCACCGAAGCAGCCCGGGAGCTGAAGGGCAAGGCCGCCGTCGCCAACGCCCAACTGGCCTACCAGGCGTACGAAGAGGTCTTCTCCACCCCACGCTGGCGCTCGCTCGCCGACGAGGGTGCCCGTCCGCAGCGTCCGCTCTGGGCCTCCACCGGCGTCAAGGACCCTGCCCTTCCCGACACGCTCTATGTCACCGGCCTGGTCGCCGCCGGTTGCGTCAACACGATGCCCGAGAAGACCCTGCGCGCGGTCGCCGACCACGGCACCGTGGCGGGCGACACCATCACCGGGTCGTATGCCGCCGCCCAAGCCACCCTCGACGCCATCGAGGACCTCGGCGTCTCCTACACCGATGTCGTCGACAAGCTTGAGCGCGAAGGCGTCGCCAAGTTCGAGCAGGCCTGGGAGGCCCTGCTCGCGGACGTCGCGGGCGCCCTCGGGCGCGACTGAGGTGAGCCCACGGCATACCGACGACTGCCCGGTATGCCGCATACGGCACCGTCCGCGGGTAGGTTTCCACGCATGAGTCCCGCGCGTGTGGCCCCCGGCGTCAACCCTCTGCGTGACCGGCGCGACCGGCGCCTGCCGCGGATCGCGGGCCCGTGCGGCCTGGTGTTGTTCGGGGTCACTGGCGACCTGGCCCGCAAGAAGCTCATGCCCGCGATCTATGACCTGGCCAACCGAGGACTACTGCCGCCGGGCTTCAGCCTGGTCGGATTCGCCCGGCGCGACTGGGCCGACCAGGACTTCGGACAGATCGTCCACGACTCGGTCCGCGAGCATGCCCGCACTCCGTTCAGCGAGGACGTGTGGCGCGGGCTGGCCGAGGGCTTCCGCTTCGTCCCCGGGACCTTCGATGACGACGCCGCCTTCGACACGCTCGCCGCAACGGTCCACGAACTGGAGCAGGCCCGGGGCACCGGCGGCAACCTCGCGTTCTACCTGTCGATCCCACCGGGCTTCTTCGCCCAGGTCTGCCGCCAGCTCGACCGCTCGGGCCTGGCCCGCTCCGACGGGTCGGCGTGGCGAAGGGTCGTCATCGAGAAGCCGTTCGGACATGACCTTGCCTCAGCGCGCCAGCTCAACGCCATCGTTGAGTCGGTCTTCCCTGCCGACAGCGTCTTCCGGATCGACCACTACCTGGGCAAGGAAACGGTCCAGAACCTCTTGGCGCTGCGGTTCGCCAACCAACTGTTCGAGCCGGTGTGGAACGCCAACTACGTCGACCACGTGCAAATCACCATGTCCGAGGACGTCGGGATCGGCGGCCGGGCGGGCTACTACGACGGCATCGGCGCTGCCCGCGACGTCATCCAGAACCACCTGCTCCAATTGCTGGCCCTGACCGCCATGGAGGAGCCGGTCTCGTTCGACGCAGCCAACTTGCGTGCCGAGAAGGAGAAGGTCCTGTCCGCCGTCGTCATCCCCGCGGACATCGGCGCGAGCAGCGCGCGCGGCCAGTATGCAGCCGGGTGGCAGGGTGGCGAGCAGGTGCTCGGCTACCTCGACGAACAGGGCGTTGCGGTCGGCTCGACCACCGAGACGTATGCCGCCCTCCGCCTGGAGATCGCGACCCGCCGCTGGGCGGGCGTGCCCTTCTACCTGCGGACCGGCAAACGGCTGGGCAAGCGGGTCACCGAGATCGCGGTGGTGTTCAAGAAGGCCCCGCATCTGCCGTTCGACGAGACGGCGACCGAGGAACTCGGCCAGAACGCGGTCGTCATCCGGGTCCAGCCCGATGAGGGCGTGACGATGCGGTTCGGCGCCAAGGTGCCTGGAGCGCAGATGGAGGTCCGGGACGTGACGATGGACTTCGGCTATGGCAGCGCGTTCACGGAGAGCTCGCCGGAGGCTTATGAGCGACTCATCCTCGATGTGTTGCTCGGTGAGCCGCCACTGTTCCCCCGCCACGAGGAGGTCGAGCTGTCCTGGCAGATCCTCGACCCCATCGAGGGGTGGTGGCGCCGACACGGCAAACCCGATCCCTATCCGGCGGGCGGCTGGGGGCCAGCCTCCAGCGACCGGATGCTCGCTCGCGACGGCCGGGTCTGGAGGAAGCCATGATCGTCGACCTGCCCGCCACCTCGACGGCGGCCGTCAGCAAGCGACTGCTCCAGCTGCGCAACGAGGTCGGCGCCCTGGCCCTTGGCCGGGTGCTCACCCTCATCGTCGTCGTCAACGACGAGGCCGCTGACGATGCTGTCGAAGTCGCGACCGAGGCATCCCGCCAGCACCCCTGCCGGATCATCGTCGTCGTCAGCGGCACTCGGCGCGGCTCCAACCGGATCGACGGACAGATCCGAATCGGAGGGGATGCCGGGGCCAGCGAGGTCGTCATCTTGCGGCTGTTCGGCCAACTCGCCGCGCAGGGCCAGAGCGTTGTGACGCCCTTGCTGCTCGCCGACTCCCCCGTCGTTGCCTGGTGGCCGCGTGAGGCGCCGGCCGATCTGCGCAACGACCCGATCGCCGCGATGGCGTCTCGACGGATCACCGATGCGGCTGAGGCCGCCCGGCCACGGGCCATGCTCGACCGCCTCGCGCAGACCTACCAGCCTGGAGACACCGATCTGGCCTGGACCCGGGTGACTCTTTGGCGCGGGCTGCTGGCCGCCGCCCTCGACGGACCGCCCTACGAGCCGGTCACCGGGGCCGCCGTCGCCGGGGCCCCGGACTCACCATCGACGGACCTGTTGGCCGCCTGGCTCGCCTGGGCGTTGAAGGTGCCGGTCACCCGCGAGAAGACCCCGACGGGAAGCGGCATCTGTGCCGTGCGCCTGCAACGCCCTGGTGGGGTCATCGACCTCGCCAGACCGGGTGACTTCGTCGCCACGATGTCCCAGCCCGGACAGCCCGACCGGAAGATCAGCCTGCGCCGCCGCGGCGACGCGGAGTGCCTGGCCGACGAGTTGCGGCGGTTGGACGCCGACGAGACCTACGCCGACGTCCTGCGCAAGGGGTTGCCTGCTCTCGGCGCCGCGAAGGGCGCGACTCGGGCCTCCACGGTGAGCGAGTCGAAGCGGGCTGCCGAGCGCCTGCGGCGCAACCGCGCGGCTCAGTTGGCGACCATGGTGCCGACCCTGGTGCCGACCATGGTGCCCGCAGGGCGGCAGCCCTCATGAGCCTGGTCGCTCCACCCGCCCCGCGGGTCCTGGTCCACCCCGACAAACAGTCCGTCGCGGACGCGGGCGGCGCGCGCCTGTTGCTCACCCTCATCGACACGTTGAGCCTGCGAGACACCGCTCAGGTGGCCCTCACGGGGGGCAGCCTCGGGTCCGCCATCCTTGCAGCTGCCGGGCGGTCGGCGCTGGTGGGCCTCGTCGATTGGTCTCGCGTTCACCTGTGGTGGGGTGACGAGCGTTTCCTTCCCGACGGCGATCCCGAGCGGAACGAGACGCAGAACCGACAGGCCCTGCTCGACCGGTTGCCGCTTGACCCGGACAAGATCCACGCAGCGCCCGGACCGGATCGCGCCGAAACGCCCGAAGCCAGCGCCGCGGCATACGAGACCGCCTTGCGAGCCCACGGCGGCGGGACCTTCGACGTGGTCATGCTGGGGGTGGGACCGGACGGGCACGTGGCGTCGCTGTTCCCGCACCACCCCGCGCAGCGGCTCACCGACGCGATCGTCGTGGCCGTCCACGACTCCCCCAAGCCACCGCCGGACCGGGTCTCGCTCACCTTCGAGTGTTTGTCGCGGGCGCGGCAGGTGTGGTTCCTCGTCGCTGGCGCGGACAAGGCGCCCGCCGTATGCCGTGCGCTCACCCCCGGCGCCGACCGTTGGGACGTGCCTGCCGCCGGTGTGAAAGGGCTGGATGCCACGCTCTGGCTCGTCGACGTCGAGGCTGCCTCGGAGCTTGCACCATGACCGGTATGCCGGTGGAGTTCGTCGCCGAGCTGTTGGGGACGGGCGGGTCGACAACGGGTTTCGAGGTTCCGCCGGAGGTCGTCACGACCCTGGGCGCAGGCAAACGGCCGAAGGTCGTCGTGACGATCGGCGGCCACTCCTGGCGGACGAGCATCGCCCCGATGGGTGGGGGCTTCATGCTCGGAGTCAGCGCCGCCAACCGGGCGTCGACAGGGCTGCTCGCCGGCCAGAAGGTGACCGTCACTGTTGCGGTCGATGACGCCCCGCGGGTCGTCGAGGTTCCCGGTGATCTGGCGGAGGCTTTGGCCGGCGATCCGGAGGCTGCGGCCGCTTGGGAGAGGGTGAGCTACTCCCACCAGCGCGCCCATGTGGAGGCTGTGTTGGCCGCCAAGCGCCCCGAGACCAGGGCGGCCCGCGTCCTCAAGACCCTGGCCATGCTCACCCGCTGAGCCTCCTGAGTCCCACAGCCGCTCTGCGCGCCGGACATCCTCACACCCACCGGTGATGTCGGGCTCCGGATGTCGATGATGTCGGGCTCCGGACCGCGGAACGACCCCGAAATCCACACAGCCGCAGACGTTGTCCGGACAGCCCGAGTCGCAACCCGGCCGAACCGGCCCCCAAGTCGAGCTACTGGATGAGGCCGCGCTGACGGAGGGCGCCCAGCGCCTCATCGAGGATTGCCTGGCCGTCAGCGTCAGAGCGCCGCTCCTTCACATAGGCCAGGTGCGTCTTGTAGGGCTCCACCTTGGGCGGAGCAGGCGGGTTCTCGCGGTCCTGCCCGGCCGGCAGCCCACAACGAGGGCAGTCCCAGTGCTCGGGAGCCACCATGCCCGGCTCCTGGGCAAAGGACGGCCGCGTCTCGTGGCCGTTCGTGCACCAATAGGAGATGTGGACCCGAGGGGCCGACTCCCCGCGCTCGGCCTCGCCCATCGGTCCGGCGCCGACGCGGCTGCCGCGGATCGCGTTCCCACTTGCCATGGTCGTCCCCCGTCTCAGGCCGTGACGAAACGCTCGACCAGGCCCAGTCCGACGACCGCCGTGAACCAGAGGATGGCCACCGCGATGGTGAACCGGTCGAGGTTGCGCTCGGCGATGGTCGACCCGCCCAGAGAACTGGACATGCCCCCGCCGAACATGTCCGACAGCCCCCCGCCCTTGCCCTTGTGCATGAGGATGAGCAAGGTCAGGAACAGGCTCGAAAGCACGAGCATCACCTGCAAGGCGATCTTCACCACGGTCACGAGTTGCGCGCCCCATTTCGTTCAGTCGGAAGACCCCGCAGGGCCGAGGGTCAGGATACCTGCACCAAGCCGGAAAACCCGAACGGACTCCCCGCAGGCGGACACCACGTCCTCCCCAGCCCCCACGCAGAGGTATGCCGCCCGCTCGGGTGAGCGGGCGGCATACCGGATGCGCGTGCGGACCAGAGGGTCAGCCGGTGACGTGGTCCTTGAACCGGCAGATCGCGGCGAACTCGGCGGCGTCGAGCGAGGCACCGCCGACGAGGGCGCCATCGACGTCCTCCTTGGCCATGATCGCGGCGACGTTGGACGACTTGACCGATCCGCCGTAGAGCACCCGGACTCCGTCGGCGAGGTCACCGGAGTAGAGGTCAGCGAGCAGCGTTCGGATCGCCGCACACACCTCCTGCGCGTCCTCCGGGGTGGCCACCTCTCCGGTGCCGATCGCCCAGATGGGCTCGTAGGCGATGACGATCGAGCGGGCCTGCTCGGCCGGGATGCCCTCGAGGTCCTTGGTCAGCTGGCCGACGACATGCTCGACCTGGCCGCCCGCCTTGCGGATGTCCAGACCCTCACCGCAGCACAGGATCGGGGTGATGCCGTGCCGGTAGGCGGCCTTGACCTTGGCGCCCACGACCTCGTCGGTCTCGTTGTGGTATTCGCGCCGCTCGCTGTGCCCGATCGTCACGTAGGTGCAGCCGAGCTTGGCCAGGAACGCGCCGGAGATCTCACCGGTGTAGGCCCCCGAGTCGTGGACGGACAGATCCTGGGCGCCGTAGCGGACGGCGAGTTTGTCGCCCTCAACGAGGGTCTGCACCGAGCGCAGGTCGGTGAACGGCGGCAGGACCGCGACCTCGACGGCGCCGAAGTCGTGCTTGGCGTCACGCAGCGTCCAGTCGAGCTTCTGGACCAGGTGCGTGGCCTGCAGGTGGTCCTGGTTCATCTTCCAGTTGCCGGCGAGCAGCGGGATACGGCTCATAAGTGGTGCGGCTCCTTCGTGGTCAGCCGTTGAGGATGGAGATGCCGGGCAGTTCTTTGCCCTCAAGGTATTCCAGCGACGCTCCGCCACCGGTGGAGATGTGGCCGAACTGGTCGTCGGTGAAGCCCAGCTGGCGCACGGCAGCAGCCGAGTCGCCGCCGCCGACGACGGTCAGCGCGCCGTCCGACGTCGCCTCGACGAGGGCCTCGGCGACGGCGAGGGTGCCCGCGGCATACGGGGCCATCTCGAACGCGCCCATCGGGCCGTTCCAGAACACGGTCTTCGCGTCGCGCACCTTGCTCGCGTAGAGCTCCGCGGACTTCGGCCCGATGTCCAGGCCCATCCGATCAGCCGGTATGCCGTCCGCCGGCACCACATCGTGGTCGGCGTCGGCCGAGAAGGCCGAGGCTGCGACGACATCGACCGGCAGGACGATCTCGACCCCGGACTCCTTGGCCCGGGCCAGGTAGCCCTTGCAGGTCTCGATGTTGTCCTTGTCCAGCAGGCTCGAGCCGACCTCGTAGCCTTCGGCCGCGAGGAAGGTGAAGGCCATCCCGCCGCCGATGAGCAGCCGGTCGGCCGTCTTCATGAGGTTCTCGATGACGGCGAGCTTGTCGGCGACCTTCGCGCCGCCGAGCACGACGGCATACGGACGGGCCGGGTCCTCGGTGAGGCGCTTGAGCACCTGCACCTCGGCAGCCACCAGGCCACCCATGGCCGACGGCAGCAGCCGGACGATGTCATAGACCGAGGCCTGCTTGCGGTGCACGACGCCGAAGCCGTCGGACACATAAGCATCGGCCAACTCGGCGAGCTGGCCGGCGAACTCGGCCCGCTCCCCTTCGTCCTTGCTCGTCTCGCCGGCGTTGAACCGGATGTTCTCCAGCAGCGCCACGTCCCCGTCGACCAGGCCAGCGACGACGGCCTTGGCCGAGTCGCCGACGGTGTCGGTGGCGAACGCGACGGGCTGGCCGAGCAGCTCGCTCATCCGCCCGACGACGGGGGCGAGGGAGTATTTGTCCTCTGGTGCCCCCTTGGGCCGGCCGAGGTGGGCGCACACGACGACGCGTGCGCCCGCCTCGGCGAGGGCCTTGATGGTCGGCACCGAGGCGCGGATCCGGCCGTCGTCGGTGATGTTTTTGTCACCGTCGAGGGGGACGTTGAGATCCGAGCGGACGAGAACGCGCTTGCCGCGCAGGTCGCCCAGTCCGGCAATGGTCTTCACGGTGCCAACCTCCTTGTGTGGCTAGGTTTTTCGGTCAGCCGGTCAGAGCTTGGACCCGACGAGGGCACAAAGGTCCACGAGCCGGTTGCTGTAGCCCCACTCGTTGTCGTACCAGCCCAGGACCTTGACCTGGTTGCCGATGACCTTGGTCAGTGGCGCGTCGAAGATGCACGATGCCGGGTCAGTCTCGATGTCCTTGGACACGATCGGAGCCTCGGTGTAGACGAGGTAGCCCTTGAGCGGGCCCGACTCGGCGGCAGCCTTGACGATCGCGTTGACCTCTTCGACGGTCGTCTCACGAGCAGCTTCGAAGGTGAGATCGGTCGCCGAACCGGTCGGTGTCGGGACGCGCATGGCGTAGCCGTCAAGCTTGCCCTTGAGCTCGGGCAAGACGAGGGACACGGCCTTGGCCGCACCGGTCGTCGTCGGCACCATGTTGAGGGCCGCGGCGCGGGCGCGACGCAGGTCCTTGTGCGGGGCGTCCTGGAGGTTCTGGTCCTGGGTGTAGGCGTGGATGGTCGTCATGAGGCCCTTGACGATCCCCAGACCGTCATTGAGCGCCTTGGCCATGGGGGCCAGGCAGTTCGTCGTGCACGAGGCGTTGGAGATGACCGTGTGCAGCGCCGGGTCGTACTTGTCGTCGTTGACGCCCATGACGATGGTGATGTCCTCGTTGGACGCCGGAGCCGAGATGATGACCTTCTTGGCACCACCGTCGACGTGCGCCTTGGCCTTGGTTGCGTCGGTGAAGAACCCGGTGGACTCGATGACGATGTCAGCGCCCACGCTGGCCCAGTCGAGCTTGGCCGGGTCGCGCTCGGCCCACGCGGCGAACGTCTTGCCACCGGCGGTGATCGAGCTCTCGTCGTAGGTCACCTCGCCGGGGAACCGGCCGAGGATCGAGTCGTACTTGAGCAGGTGCGCGAGGCTCTTGTTGTCAGTCAGGTCGTTGACAGCCACGACCTCGATGTCCGCGCCGGACTCGACAACGGCCCGGTAGAAGTTGCGGCCGATGCGGCCGAAGCCGTTGATGCCTACCTTGACGGTCACTGTGATCAAAACCCTTCCGACTGGAGTCGATGGACACGCCCACGGGCTCACCTCGACGACCAGCGGCCGTCGTTGGCAGCCCGTGGTACTGCCCCAACCCTAGTGCTCTGACACCTCACGGACTACGCGGTCTGGGCCGTCAACGGAAGGTCAGGACGTAGGTCACAGCCTGCGCGTGACGCACGCCACGACAGGGTGAGCACAGTGCGTCGCGCGGGTGACGGGAAGGTGTCACACGGCATACCGCCGCGTGTCATCACCGACCCCTTGGGTATGCCGTGCCCGCGCCGGTCACCTGTCGGTGGCGCCTATTCGAGCATGTCCGGCGTGAGACTCGCCTCAGTGTTGGGGATCCCGAGGTCAGATGCCTTCTTGTCGGCCATCGCCAGCAGTCGACGGATCCGACCGGCGACGGCGTCCTTGGTCATCGGGGGCGAGGCCAGTTGGCCGAGCTCTTCTAGAGATGCCTGTTTGTGATCCAGGCGCAGGGCCCCTGCCTCCTTGAGGTGGTCGGGTGCTTCGTCGCCGAGGATCTCTAGGGCCCGCTCGACGCGGGCTCCGGCCGCCACGGCCGCTCGAGCCGACCGCCGCAGGTTGGCGTCGTCGAAGTTGGCCAGTCGATTGGCGGTGGCCCGCACCTCACGGCGCATCCGCCGCTCCTCCCAGGCGAGCACCGCGTCGTGGGCACCCAACCTGGTGAGCATGGCTGCGATCGCGTCACCGTCCCGGATGACCACTCGGTCAACGCCCCGCACCTCGCGCGCTTTGGCCTGGATGCCCAGCCGCCGGGCGGCGCCGACGAGAGCCAGCGCAGCCTCCGGACCAGGGCAGGTGATCTCGAGCGCGCTTGAGCGCCCGGGTTCGGTGAGCGACCCGTGGGCGAGGAACGCGCCCCGCCACGCCGCTTCCGCATCGCACGCACTCGACGAAACAACCTTGGGCGGCAGCCCACGGACCGGCCGACCACGCCCGTCGACCAGGCCGGTCTGGCGAGCCAACGTCGCGCCGTCGTCGACGACCCGCAGCACGTAGCGGCTGCCCCGCCGCAGCCCGCCGCCGGACATGACAACGACCTCGGCCTTATGACCGTAAACCTCAAGGATGTCCCGGCGCAGCCGACGGACCGCGTTGGCCGTATCGAGCTCGGCTTCGATGACGATGTGTCCACCAACGATGTGCAGCCCCCCGGCAAACCGGATCGTCGCCGAAACCTCGGCCTTGCGACAGCACGGTTTGGTGATCTGGAGCCGGGACAGCTCGTCCTTCACCCGTGCTGTCATGGCCATCGACACAACCTGCCCTTACGTGAGTGTCACCAATCCGAACGACCCGCCCCTGGGTGACGAATGCCGCGTCAGCCTAGCCGATCCAGGGTCGTCACGCGGCTTGAGCGACCAGGCACTTGAGGGAGATCGGCCAACGGTCGTTCCGTCCTGAGGCCCGGCGCCCTGCTCACCCCATGAGGTCCCGATATGCCGCCGCGAGACCCAACGCATCGTGCTGTCCAGGCCGCCCGGAGGCCGCGATGGCTGAGCTCACCAATCGGGCCCCCAACTCCCCCGCAACGCGCGCGACCTCGTCCGCATCGTCAAGGACGCTCGGGTCGGCAATCACGACATCAAGTCGAAGCTCGGGCGCGTGCTCGGCCAACGAGGTCAGATGATCCACCGCCCGGAAGCCTTCGGTCTCCCCGCGGTGCACATCGAGGTTGAGGTTGAGCACCCGGCGGGCCGACGTGCGTTCCAGGGCCGCTCGCACGTCGGGGACCAGGACATGCGGAAGCACCGACGTGAACCATGACCCCGGGCCGAGGAACACCCAATCCGCTTCCTCGATGGCGCCGAGAGCTTCGGGGCAGGACTTCGGGTGCTGCGGAATCAGCCGGATCTTGGTCACCCTGCCGTGGGTGGACGCCACCCGGTGTTGGCCTCGCACGACGGCCACCTCGCCGGGTCGGGCCGGATCGCCACCAACGACATCGGCCTCGATCTCCAGCGGTTCGCCTGCCATCGGCAGCACGCGTCCGCGCGAATCTAGAAGACGGGCAACGAGATCCAGCCCTGCCACCGTGTCGCCGAGCTGGTCCCAGAGGGCCACGATGAGCAGGTTGCCCATCGCGTGACCGGCCAGCGGGCCTTCGCCGCCGAACCGGTGCTGCAACACATCGCGCCAAATCTGGCCCCACGGACGGTCGTCACACAGCGCCGCCAGGGCCATGCGCAGATCGCCTGGAGGCAGGACGTTGAACTCCTCCCGCAGCCGCCCGGACGAGCCCCCGTCGTCGGCGACCGTGACGACCGCTGTGACGCGATCGGTGACCAGTCGCAGCGCTGCTAGCGATGCTGCCAAGCCATGCCCGCCGCCCAGGGCGACGACTCGTGGACCGTTCATTCTCGGGTTGTCACTCCCGGCCGAGGTCGCGATGCACGACGAAGGCCACCACGCGCTCAGGGTCGAACCGCGCGGCCAATGCCTCGGTCATCGCCACCGAACGGTGCTTGCCGCCTGTGCAGCCGATAGCGACCGTGGCGTAGCGGCGCCCCTCACGTGCATAGCCCGCGAGGACGGGCTCGAACATGGCCAGGGCCCGGTCCAGAAACTCCGTCGCGTCGACTTGACCGAGCACGTAGTCGGCCACCGCCGGGTCCGTGCCCGCCATGGCGCGCAGGTCCGGCACCCAGAACGGATTGGGCAGAAAGCGCATGTCCATCACGAAGTCGGCGTCCAGGGGTATGCCGTACTTGAAGCCGAACGACATCACCGCCAGGCGCACCCGCGCTCCGACACTCGCATCGAGCAAGGAGGACACCTTGGCGTGGAGTTGGTGCACGTTGAGGCCGGAGGTGTCGACGATGACGTCAGCCTCCGAGCGCAGGTCGGCCATGACTGCCCGCTCGGCGGCGATGGCATCGAGCAACCGTCCGTTTCCCTGCAAGGGGTGGGGTCGGCGCACACTCTCGAATCGGCGCACGAGTGCTTCATCGGTCGCATCGAGGAAGACGAGCACGGGTCGCTGGGGGCCGCCCGTCAGCTGGTCCAGGAGCGGGCTGCCCTGACCGGCCAGCCACCGAGTCCGGGAGTCGATGACCACGGCCAACCGCGGTGACGGTCCTCCGTCGGCGGACGGTCGGGCTCGCTCCCGCAACGACTCAAGCTCGCTCAACAACTGTGGGGGCAGATTCTCCACGACGTGCCACCCGTGGTCTTCCAGTGCCTTGGCGACTGTGGACCGTCCGGCACCGCTCATCCCGGTGATGACGACCAAGGGCGGACGCGCATCGCCCGGCACGGCCCGCAACCCCTCAGCGGGCTCTCGTTCCACCGGCTGTTCGTCCATCCTGGCTCCTCCTGGCTCAGTCGAGGATCTCCCCAGTGGTCACGTTAACGCTCGCCGGCCGTGCTGCCGAGTCCCGGGCCAACGCAACGACAACGGCCTTGGCCAGCGACGGGCCGATGCCGGCGACCTCCTCAAGGTCCTCCGGCGTGGCCGCTCGCAGTTTCTTCACTGACCCGTACCGCGCCAGCAGTGCCGCGCGACGCGACGGCCCGAGCCCCGGTATGCCGTCCAGCACCGAGGTCGTCATCGCCTTGGCCCGCCGTTGGCGATGGAACGTGATGGCGAACCGGTGAGCCTCGTCCCGGACCCGCTGCAGCAGGTAGAGCCCTTCGCTGGTCCTGGGCAGGATGACCGGGAAGGCCTGACCGGGGACCCACACCTCTTCCAGACGCTTGGCCAGGCCGACCAGCGCCAGGTCGGTGATGCCGAGCTCCGCCAGGACGGCCGCGGCAGCGTTGACCTGGGGGAGTCCGCCATCGACGACGACGAGGTTGGGGCGATAGGCGAACTTGCGCGGTCGGCCGGTGTCGGGATCGATGCCCGGGGCGGACGGCATACCGGATGGTGTGGTGGTCGGCCCGGCGTCGTCCTGGTCAACGGACTCGGCGGCGAGCAACCTGGAGAACCGGCGGGTGAGCACCTCGCGCATCGCGGCAGTGTCGTCAACGGTGGCCGCTGCGGCCGAACCGTCGCCTCCGTGCGGATCGGCGGACCGGATGATGAAGCGGCGATACTCACTCGAGCGGGCCAGCCCGTCCTCGAAGACCACCATCGAGGCCACAACATTGGTCCCTTGGACGTGCGAGACGTCGAAGCACTCGATCCGCAACGGTGCCTCGGACAGGCCCAATGACTCCTGCAACTCCTGCAGCGCGACGCTGCGCGCGGTGAGGTCCCCAGCGCGGCTGACCTTGTGCCGCGCCAACGATTGCAGCGCGTTGCGCTCGACCGTCTGCATCAGCGCGCGTTTGTCCCCCCGTCGTGGCACCCGGAGATCGACCGAGGCACCCCGCCGCGATGCCAGCCACGCGGCCACCGGCGCGGGCTCAGACGGAAGCACCGGGACGAGGACCTCACGGGGAACCGCTTCGGGGGGCTGGTCGCCGTAGACCTGCTGAAGCAAGTGCTCGACGAGGTCCGGCAGCTGTTCGTGTTCCTTCTCGACCACCCAGCCGCGCTGCCCGCGGACGCGTCCGCCGCGGACGTGGAAGACTTGCACCGCTGCTTCTAGCTCGTCGTCGGCGATGGCGAACACGTCCGCGTCGGTGGCATCCCCGAGCACGACCGCGTTCTTCTCCAGCGCCTTGGTGAGGGCCACGAGGTCATCCCGCAGTCTCGCGGCCCGCTCGAACTCCAGCTCAGCCGCAGCCTCCTGCATGGCCCGCTCCGTCCGGCGCACGAACCGCGTCGTGTTGCCAGCCATGAAGTCGCAGAACTCCTCGGCGATCGCGCGGTGCTCGTCCTCGGTGACCCGACCGACACACGGGGCGGCGCACTTATCGAGGTAGCCCAGCAGGCACGGCCGACCACTCTGGGCAGCCCGCTTGAACACCCCTGAGCTGCACGTGCGGACGGGAAACACTCGCAGCAGGAGGTCAAGCGTCTCGCGGATGGCCCAGGCATGGGAGTAGGGCCCGAAGTAGCGGGTGCCCTTGCGCTTGGCGCCGCGCAACACCTGGGCGCGCGGGAACTGCTCGCCGAGGGTCACCGCCAAGAACGGGTAGGACTTGTCGTCGCGGTAGCGGACGTTGAACCGGGGGTCGAACTCCTTGATCCACGCGTATTCCAGCTGGAGCGCCTCGACCTCGTTGGCCACGACCGTCCACTCGACGCTGGCCCCCGTCCGGACCATCGTCGCCGTCCGCGGATGCAGAGCCGCCAGATCCTGGAAGTAGGACGACAGTCGCGGCCGCAGCGACTTGGCCTTGCCGACATAGATGACCCGGCCGGCAGGGTCTCGAAACCGGTAGACCCCCGGGTCGGTCGGGATCTGCCCGGGCGCCGGGCGATATGTCGACGGATCGGCCACGGCCCCACTGTAGGAGCCGGCGCCCACACCGAACGCCGGTCAGCCGGTGGCGATCAGCTGACGGAGATCCCGTCGCCGGACACCGTGACCGACTTCGCGGGCAACGGGCTGGACGCCGGGCCGCTTACGACGGCACCCGTAGCCGCGTCGAACACGCTGTTGTGACACGAACAGATGATCTTGCTGTTCTCGACCTTGCTCACCGTGCACCCCTGGTGTGTGCAGACGGCGCTGAAGGCTTTGAACGTGCCCGCCGAGGGCTGCGTGACGACGACCTTCCCGATCACCTTTCCGCCGCCCACCGGGATGTCGGCCTTCTTCAATGCATCGGCCGCCTGGGATGCGGCCCCTGCCACCTGGGACGCGACGTTGGACGCGGTGCCGCTCCCGCACGCCGCGAGGGTTCCGGCGCTCGCTGCGGCCGCGCCGACGGCGCCAGCGGCCTGGAGAACGGTGCGTCGGGTGGGTTCGGTGGCCATGGTTCCTCCGGAAGCTCGCGTGCGGGTCGGTCACCCAGCATGCCCCGTATGCCGTCTCCCCACCACCCGTCCTCATGGGCATCACCCCCTGCCCGAAGGTCGTAGGGGAACCGGGCGGACGGCATACCGATGCCGCTCGTCCGGGCCAACAGACGAGCGGGTTGTTCGAAAACCGGGGCGAATGCCATAACGACACGGGAACAACCAGCGTCCAGGTAGGGACACAGGGGCGGGATACCCGTACTCTGCACCCTAGTCCGCGGTCGTCGCGGAGTCCGGAGGATGCGCCGGACAAAGATCCACAGGAGGAACTGTGCAGCAGCGTTCCATTGTTCGACTGGGCGTGCCCCTCGCGGTCGCGGCCCTGGCCCTTTCCGCGTGCGGAAGCCGCGACGCCGGCACCACCAGCACGGCCGGGAGTGGCACCAAGACCGTCAAGATCGGTGTCATTGCGCCGCTGTCCGGTGGCCTGTCGGCCCTCGGCCTGGGCATCAAGAACTCCGTCGACCTGGCCATCAAGCAGGCCAACGAGACCAACGCGGTCCCCGGCTGGAAGTTCGAACTCGCCGCCCAGGACGACGAGGCCAAGGCTGAGGTCGGCAAGAACGCCGCCACCAAGCTCTCGTCGGACGACGCGGTTCTCGGCGTGGTCGGCACCCTGAACTCCTCGGTCGCCCAGCAGACGATGCCGGTGCTCGCCGCAGCGAACATTGCTCAGGTGTCGCCCGCGAACACCAACCCGACGCTGACCCAGGGCGCCGACGCGGCTGCCAAGAAGCGCCCCTACACCAACTACTTCCGCACCTGCACCACCGACGCGGTCCAGGGTCCGTTCGCGGCCCAGTACCTCCTCGGCGCGGGCATCAAGAGCGTCGCGACGATCCACGACAAGAAGACCTACGGCCAGGGCCTGGTCGACGCCTTCACGGTTGAGTTCAAGAAGGGCGGCGGCACGGTCGTCGCGGCCGAGACCATCGGTGAGAACGACAAGGACTTCTCCGCGGTCATCTCCAAGATCAAGCCGAACTCCCCGGCCGCGATCTACTACGGCGGCGAGTACCCGCAGGCCGGGCCGCTCTCGCAGCAGATGAAGAGCCAGGGCCTGTCGGTTCCGCTGATGGGTGGCGACGGCATCTACGACCCGAAGTACGTGGAACTCGCTGGCGCGACGGCCAACGGTGACCTCTCGACCTCCGTCGGCGCCCCGACCGAGTCGACCGAGGCCGGCCGGAAGTTCCTCGACCAGTACAAGGCAGCCGGCTTCGCCGAGCCCGCCGCCGCCTACGGTGGCTACGCCTACGACGCCGCCAAGGCGATCATCGAGGCCGCCAAGACGGCGCTCAAGGACGCCAAGGACGTCAAGTCCGCTCGCGCCGCTGAGCTCACCGCCCTGGGCAAGGTCTCCTTCGACGGTGTGACCGGCAAGGTTGCCTTCGACGAGTTCGGCGACACGACCTCCAAGATCCTCACGGTCTACAAGGTCGACGGCGGCAAGTGGATCGCCTCGAAGACCGACACCTTCAAGTGACGGTCCGGTAAGTCCGGAACCGAATAGTCCGACACACAGGGGCGAGCCCTAGCGCTCGCCCCTGTGTGCTGCCACACTCTCGCCTTACGCCCTCACGCCGGAACGCACCCCGTCACCGGTCGAGCGACACACCTCGCACCGCCACCGTCTCGTCCCCAGGAGGTGACATGGATCAGTTCCTGCAACAGCTGCTCAACGGGATCACCCTCGGCTCGCTGTATGCACTGATCGCTGTCGGCTACACCGTCGTCTATGGAATCGTCCAGCTCATCAACTTCGCCCACGGCGAGGTGTTCATGATCGGCGCCTTCGGGTCACTGGCGACGTGGACGATCTTCTTCAAAGGCCAACTCGGGCTGTGGGTGTTGCCGTTCATGATCGTCGGTGCCGTCCTGGCCGCCGTGGTGGTCGCACTCATCCTTGAGCGGGTGGCCTACCGGCCCTTGCGTCACGCGCCCCGGCTGGCCCCGCTCATCACCGCCATCGGGATCTCGGTCTTCCTTCAGGAGGCCGTTCGCCTGTTCTACCCGGGTGCCAAGAGTGCTTTGCCATTCCCCCAAATCGACATGGTGACCGGACCCGCTTTCCAGGCCGGTCCGGTGACCGTTCGTCGGTCGGCGGTCTTCGTCATCGGAGCGCTCGTCGTCTGCGCGATCCTGCTGTGGTTCTTCATCAACCGCACGAAGATGGGCCGCGGGATGCTTGCCGTGTCGCAGGATCCCGATACCGCGCGCCTCATGGGTGTCAACGTCGACCGGATCATCGCGGTTGCGTTCGCGATCGGTGCCGCGTTGGCTGGGGTGGCGGGCGTCGCCCAGGGCCTGCAGAACAGCAACATTGACTTCTTCATCGGCTTCATGGCCGGTCTCAAGGCCTTCACCGCCGCGGTTCTCGGCGGCATCGGCAACATCTACGGCGCCGTCGTCGGCGGCTTGGTCCTGGGTGTCGTCGAAGCCATGGCGGTCCAGTTCATTCCCGGCACCTTCGGTGGTTCGCCATGGAAGGACGTGTGGGCCTTTGTTCTGCTCATCGTCGTCCTCGTGTTCCGCCCACAAGGCCTCATGGGCGCTCGGGTGGTGGACCGCGCATGACCACCTCCCAGACCACCGCCGCCGTCTCCAACCCCCGTCCCAGCAGCCAGTGGCTCATCACCCTCGTAGGCGTAGCGCTGCTCATCATCGGGTGCTTCTTGTCCTGGTCCTACGTTCCCGCACTCCTGGGCAACCTCTCGGTCAACTTCTTCCCAGGCGCGATCCAGATCTTCATGATCATCGTCGGCGTCCTTGGCCTGTTCTTCCTCTTGTTGCGCAAGGGGCTCTTCCCCGGGGCCCACAAGCTGCTCGACAGCGCACGGGGGCTGCGGGCCCTCTCGGTGACGGCCGCGGCCTTCATGGTGCTCGTGGTGATTGTCATCGGTCTGCAGGCTCCGGGCCTCGCTAACGCTGACCCAGGCGTTTTCGTCACGCTCGTCGGCGCACTCGCCATGGTCGCCGGCAGTTTCCGTATGCCGTCGGACCCCACGGTCGACCCGATCACCGTCCACCTTCCGTCGTGGGTCGAGATCCTCGTCATCGTCGCCATGCTGACCGTTGTGCTCTTCGGTGCGGCATACGCCCTCGGGCAAGAAGACGGGACGGTGTTCTCGCTCTTCCTGCTGTTCTTGGCCGGTCTGGTGGTCGCGCTGGCTCGGGCGGGCCTGTTCTCCTGGTTCGGCGTCATCGCCCAGCGCAACCGCCGAGTCATCATGCTGGGGGCCTTCGCCGTGGCGTTCCTCTTCCCGTTCACCCAGAACGGCTCGGACGCCAACATGTCGATCGCGACCCAGGTGCTTATCTTCGCCACGACCGCGTTGGGCCTCAACATCGTCGTCGGACTGGCCGGTCTGCTCGACCTCGGATATATCGCGTTCCTCGGGGCGGGTGCCTATGTGTCGGCGATGATGTCGCATTCGGCGTTTGCCAACATCGGGTGGAAGCCGCCGTTCCTCGTCGTCGTCATCATCTCGGCCATCGTGTCGTCGGCGCTCGGCCTCATCATCGGTTCGCCCACCCTTCGGGTGTCCGGTGACTATCTGGCCATCGTCACGCTGGCCTTCGGAGAGATCTTCCGGCTCACCGTCAACAACCTCGACGGCAACAACGGACCGGACCTCACCAACGGCCCGAACGGCATTCCCGGCATCCCCGAGTTGGAGATCGGGTCGTTCAACTTCGGTGACACACACAACGTTCTTGGCATCCCGTTGGGCCGGTTCGCCAATTACTACTTCCTGCTCCTGGTCGTGGCCGCCATCATCATCACCGTCTTCACCCGGCTCAACAACAGCCGGATCGGCCGGGGCTGGGTCGCCATCCGCGAGGACGAGAAGGCTGCTGAAGCCATGGGCGTCAACGTCTTCGGGCTCAAGCTCTTCGCCTTCGCTGGCGGCGCCTTCCTCGCGGGGATGGCCGGGTCGATCAAGGCGCACCAGGATGTGTCGGTGACGCCCGACCAGTACATCTTCCTCGAGTCTGCGTTCCTCTTGGCCGCGATCGTCCTCGGTGGCATGGGGACGGTGGCCGGCGTCCTCGTCGGTGCGACCGTGCTCAAGCTGCTGCCGGAGAAGCTGCGGTTCGTGGCCGACTACCGACTGCTCACCTTTGGTCTGCTCCTCGTTCTCATGATGCGGTTCCGCCCCGAGGGTCTGGTGCCAAGCCAGCGACGGGCCTTGGAGTTCCATGAGGATGATGCGGACCTGGCCGAACGCATCGAGGACGCCCATATCGAGGCCGTGACACCCATGGAGGGACGGGCATGACCACTAGCGCTCCCGAGCGTCCCGCGGCCGCGGCACCCACTGGGTCGCCGGTTTTGGAAGCCACCGGCGTGGTCATGCGCTTCGGTGGTCTGACAGCCGTCAACAACGTCGACCTGCGGGTAAACCAGGGTGAGATCGTCGGGTTGATTGGACCCAATGGCGCAGGCAAGACGACCTTCTTCAACTGTCTCACGGGCATGTACAAGCCGACCGAGGGGCAGGTCAAGTTCGAAGGGACCGTCCTCCCGCCGAAGCCTCGCGCGGTGGTCCAGGCTGGCATGGCACGCACGTTCCAGAACATTCGCTTGTTCGCGAACATGACAGCTCTGGAAAACGTCATGGTAGGCCGCTACTGCCGGACCAGCGCGATGGCCCTCACCTCGATCGTGCGCGGCCCGAAGTTCCGACGCGAGGAGGAAGCCACCCGGGCGCGCGCCCAGGAGTTGCTCAACTTCGTCGGTCTGGGTCGAACGAGTGAGCACCTCGCCCGCAACCTCCCCTATGGCGACCAACGCCGACTGGAGATTGCTCGAGCCCTGGCCACCGACCCGAAGCTCATCCTGCTTGACGAGCCGACGGCAGGTATGAACCCCAAGGAGACCGAGGAGGCCAAGCAGCTGATCTTCCGGATCCGCGACATGGGCCTGGCGGTCGTCGTCATCGAGCACGATATGCGGTTCATCTTCAGTCTGTGCGACCGAGTGCTGTGTCTCGTCCGGGGTGAAACCCTCATCGAGGGCAGCCCGCACGTCGTGCAAAGCGATCCCCGGGTCATCGAGGCCTACATCGGCAAGCCCGATGAGGACGAGCTCGAAGAAGAGGCAGCCAAGGAGGATCACGCATGAGCGCGATGCTTGAGGTCCGTGACCTGCGGGTCTCCTACGGCAAGATCGAAGCCGTCAAGGGGATCAGTTTCACCGTCGGCCAAGGCGAGGTCGTCTGCCTCATCGGCACCAACGGTGCAGGCAAGACAACGACCCTGCGGACCATCTCCGGCCTCATCAAGCCGGCCGGCGGACAGATCCACTTCGAGGGCAAGCGTCTTGATGGCGTGCCCGCTCACGAGATCGTCACGTTGGGGCTTGCCCACAGCCCCGAGGGTCGGCGGATCTTCCCGCGGATGTCTGTTGAGGAGAATCTCCTGCTGGGAGCCTTCTCGCGTTCAGACGGCAGCATCAAGGACGACCTTCAGGCGGCATACGACTTGTTCCCCATCCTCGGGGAGCGCTCGAAGCAACCTGCGGGCACGTTCTCCGGCGGGGAGCAGCAGATGCTCGCCATGGGCCGGGCCATGATGAGCCGCCCAAAGTTGCTCATGCTCGACGAGCCGTCGATGGGTTTGTCACCGATCATGATGCAGCGCATCATGTCCACGGTGAAGACCTTGCAGAGCCAGGGGACGACCATCCTGCTCGTCGAGCAGAACGCCCGCGCGGCCCTCAAATTGGCCGACAAGGGATATGTGCTCGAAGTGGGGCACATCGTCCTGGAGGGCACCGGTCATGACCTCCTGCACAGCGACGCTGTCCGCAAGGCATATCTCGGCGAAGACTGACACGAACGTGACAGTGGGGCGGGGCCGATTGGCCCCGCCCCACTGTCATGCCCCGCCCCACTGTCATGCTCGGCCATCCCCCACCGGGACCGAGCATCCCGAGGACCTGGCCTCGGGTCAGACCCGTGCCGGAACCCGGAGGCTGCCGTAGCGTTCCATCCGTTGCCAGCGCAGCCGGGTGCCGGCCAACGCAGTGAAGACCGACTGGATGACCACGAGGTACATCAGTTGGCGATAGACGAACTGCTGCAAGGGCAGGGTGAGAAGCGGCCTGAGTCGCTCGTTGTCCAGACGGAATGCATAGGCCCCAACCGCGAGGTTCACCACGAGAATCCCCACGCCCAAGGCCACGAAGAGTGTCCGGTCCAGGAAGATCAGCCCGTATGCCGCGAAGACGTCAACGACCGGGCCCAACAGCGGCAACATCACCTGGAAGAGCAGCAAGTAGGTCAGCCCGCGGCGCCCGAAGCGTCCGCCTGGACCGTCCTGCAACACAGCGCCCCGATGTTTCCACATCGCTTGGAGCGTCCCGTAGCACCAACGGTAGCGCTGACGCCACAGGGCTCCCAGGTTTGCCGGAGCTTCGGTCCAGGCGCGAGCTCGCTGTTCGTAGATCACCCGCCATCCGGCGCGATTCATCGCCATCGTGAGGTCGGTGTCTTCGGCAAGCGTGTCACCGGGGACACCGCCGAGCTCAAGAACCGCATGGCGCCGGAACGCGCCCACGGCTCCCGGGACTGTCGGCATACAACGCCCGAGGTCGAACAGTCGACGGTCCAGGTTGAATCCGATGACGTACTCGATGTGCTGCCACTTGCCGAGGAGCCCCTCACGATTAACCACTTTGGCGTTACCCGAGATCGCACCGACCTCCGGGTCAGCGAAAGGCTGGACGAGCCGACGGACCGTCGTCGTCTCGAAGACCGTGTCGCCGTCGACCATGACCACCAGATTGTGCGTCGACAGTCGCAGCCCGGTCGTCAGGGCGGCTGGTTTCCCGGCATTCTCTTGGCGCACGACCCGCACGCCAGGGAGATGCAGCGACTCGACGAGGTCAGCAGTTCCATCTGTCGACCCATCGTCCACGACGATCACCTCAACTGGATGGTCAGAAGCCACGAACGATCTGACCGCCGCTTCAATCCCCGCCGACTCGTTGTAGGCCGGGACGATGATGCTCACCGGTTCGGTCACGTCGGCTCGAACCACACCTCGTCGCTGTGCGTCGTGCCGACGAGCCGACACCACCAGCAACAGGATCCGCACCACGCTGAGGACGCCAACGAGGGTGAGCAGCAGACGGACCGCGGACAACGCCCCGGCGGATGCCCGGAATGTATTCACCAGTACGCCCGCCCAGAGTTGGTCCCGCGAACTCACCGGTTGCATACCGCCGACCTCGCCCAAAGCGTCACTGACGGTCGTGAACCGATAGCCCTGACGCTCCAGCGCCGGAATGAGCTGGTCCAGGGCCGCCACCGTGCGGGAGCGGTCCCCGCCGCCGTCGTGCAGGAGGGCCACCGCACCCGCCGGAGCAGTCGGGGTCGCAAGCCTGGCGATTGTCCGAGCGTCGGCCGCAGACCAGTCCTTGCCGTCGGTGGTCGACAGGACGGTCAGGTAGCCCTGTCGACCGGCCGCGGTGATCCCGCGCCATTGCACATCGTCGACGGCGCTGTTCTCTGAACTGTACGGCGGCCGGAACAGGGGGGTTCGTCGGCCCACGGCATCAATCACGGCGGCCTGGGCGGCGCGCAGTTCTAGGTCGGCCTGCCAACCAGGCAGCCCACCGAGATCCGGGTGGGTCATCGAATGGACACCGATGTCGTGACCCTGCGCAACGATCTGTCTGAGAAGCTCCGGATGGTCGATCGCCGCCGTGCCGACGACGAAGAACGTGGCCTTGGCACCGTGACGCTTGAGCACCTCCAGCACCTGAGGAGTCCACGTGGGATCCGGGCCGTCGTCGAACGTCAGCGCGATCGTGCGCTCCAGCACGCCGGCCGTCTCGACCGTGCCATGTCGATCATCGATGATCGGACCGCCGTTGGAGACCGTCACCGGGACGGTCACGGTCGTGCCGTGGACGATCGTCGAATCGTCAAGGACCCCATGGACATGATGGAGGTAACCCTCGACCAGCATGGCACCGACCAGCACGGCCATGACCGTGGTCACCCCAAGCCAATGGACCCGAGCGCGCACGTCGCGAGCCGGGATGCGATGACGTCCCATGGCCGTCAGGGGCCGAGTTGCTTCTTGAGCCGCCCAGGAGCCGAGCCGCTCTTGCCGGGTGACGTTGACGCAGGAGTAGCGGCCGGCGTCGTCGAGGTGGTCACGGACGCCGACGTCGTGATCGACGCTGACGTAGTCGCCGATATCGACGCCGGTGCCGAAGCCAGTGTCGTTGCAGAAGCCGACGTCGTTGCGGACGCCGACGTTGTGGCCGATCGCGAGGCGCTCGTCCCCGTCCCCATCGACGCGTTCGTGGACGCTGACGTGGTCGCAGCTGTGGTCGCCGACGAGGCCGGTCCGCCCGGCACCGTCGCCCCGCCCGACGCGGGCGTCGGCGATCCTGACGACGCGGCTGGGTTGAGTCCCGCCTGAGACCCTTCTGGCCGGACCTCGGAATCACCCGCACCGGATGCTGGCGCGGACGCCTCCGGCAACGCCTGCCAAGGCAGACCCAGCGCTTGAACCACCCCCGGTTGCTCGTCGCCGACCCCGCCCGTGACCGTGTCGTCCTGTCCCCCCTCCGCCGCTTGCGGCAAAAGGGCTGAGACGATCGGCACCCGAATTGGCAAGCGGGCCGTCGAGATGGTCGGGCCGCCCAGAGCGGCCATGATGAATAGCGCGACATAGGCCGAGCACAAGCCGACGAACAGCCAGACTCCCACGCGCATGAGACGCCCCCGCGTCCCCAGCGCGTCCACGAAGACGGGCTTAGCTCCCCCACTGTTCCGACCCTGTCGCGCGAGCGCGACAGAACTCACTGTTCCCTCCCCGAAATCAGTTAGTGGGTGGAACGTAACAGCGAGTAAAGAAACAGTAAAAGGGACACTTATCCAGAGTTATCGCCCGTCCGGAGGGCAAGTCGCCTCACCAGGTGCGGAGCGTTGCCGTCGGTATGCCGGCCATGCCCGTCAACGAGATCATCCTGCCGCCAGTTACCTTGCGACAGTAGTAGCCCCCGCACCCTTGCGGCCACGGCCAGTGGCGCGAGAGACGCTCGGGCGGGCGGACGGCATACCCCCTGCGGCCTTGGCGAGCACAGGCGCGAGAAACCGCCCCGTATGTGAGTCGTCTCGGCTTGCGACTTGTTCGGGCGTGCCTTCCACGACCACCTGACCACCCCGGGAACCCCCTTCCGGGCCCAGGTCGACGATCCAGTCGGCCGACTTGACCACGTCGAGGTTGTGCTCGATGACAATGACCGTGTTGCCCTTGTCGACCAGACCCTGCAGAACCCCGAGCAACTTGCTGATGTCCTCGAAGTGCAGCCCAGTCGTCGGCTCGTCCAGGACATAGACCGTGCGGCCGCTTGAGCGCTTCTGCAATTCGGCAGCAAGTTTGACCCGTTGGGCCTCACCACCGGAAAGGGTGGGCGCCGGCTGACCGAGCCGGACATAGCCGAGCCCGACGTCGACCAAGGTGGTGAGATGCCGGGCGATCGCCGGCACGGCCGCAAAGAAGTCGGCGGCCTCTTCGATGGGCATGTCGAGCACATCCGCGATGGTCTTGCCCTTGAAGTGGACGTCCAGCGTCTCGCGGTTGTAGCGCGCCCCGTGGCAGACCTCGCAGGGGACATAGACATCGGGCAAGAAGTTCATCTCGATCTTGATCGTGCCGTCGCCGGAGCAGTTGTCGCATCGCCCGCCCTTGACGTTGAACGAGAACCGGCCCGGCAAGTAGCCCCGGATCTTGGCCTCGGTCGTCTCGGCGAAGAGGCGCCGCATGTGGTCGAAGACCCCGGTGTAGGTGGCCGGATTGGACCGCGGGGTCCGCCCGATCGGGCTCTGGTCGACGTGGACCACTTTGTCGAGGTGTTCCAACCCGGTGACCGACTTGTGGCGGCCGGGCACTTGCCGGGCCTTGTTGAGCTTGTTCGCGAGGACGGTGTAGAGGATGTCGTTGACCAGCGTGGACTTGCCTGACCCCGAAACTCCGGTCACCGCAACGAGATTGGCCAAAGGGAAGGACACGGTGAGGTCCTGGAGGTTGTTCTCCCGGGCGCCGACGACGGTCACCTCGCGTCCAGCGACCTGCGGACGTCGCACGGTCGGCACCGGGATCTCCTTGCGGCCCGAGAGGTACATCCCGGTCAACGAGTCAGGGTGGCCCAACAGCCCCGCCACCGGCCCCGAGTGCACGACATGGCCACCGTGCTCGCCCGCCCCCGGCCCGATGTCGACGACCCAGTCGGCGGTCGTAATGGTGTCCTCGTCGTGCTCGACGACGATGAGGGTGTTGCCGAGGTCACGCAGCCGGGTGAGGGTCTCGATCAGCCGGTGGTTGTCCCGCTGGTGCAGCCCGATGGAGGGCTCGTCCAACACATAGAGCACCCCGACCAGCCCTGAGCCGATCTGGGTCGCCAGGCGGATCCGCTGGGCTTCGCCGCCGGACAACGTCCCCGCGGGCCGGTCGAGCGACAGGTAGTCCAGCCCCACGTCGAGCAGGAAACCCAGTCGGGCGCTGATCTCCTTGATGACCCGCTCGGCGATCTGACGCTCCCGGTCGGTGTAGTCCACCGAACGCAGGAACTCGGCACACTCGTTGATCGCCAAGGCGCAGACCTGCGAGATGTTCTGCCCGCCGATGAGGACCGCCAGGACCTCCGGCTTGAGCCGGGCACCACGGCATACCGGGCACGGCACTTCCCGCATGTAGCCCTCGTACCGCTCCCTGCTCCAGTCCGAGTCCGTCTCGGAGTGCCGTCGTTTGACGAACGGGACCACACCCTCGAACCCCGTGGTGTAGGAGCGGTCGCGGCCATAGCGGTTGCGGTATTTGACGTGCACCTTGTAGTTCTGGCCGAAGAGCAGCGCCTCCTTGGCCCGCTCGGGCAGGGCTCGCCACGGCGTGTCGAGGGAGAACTTGAGATCCTCTGCGACTGCCGCCACGACCCTCATGAAATAGTCCGCCGACCCCGACCCGCTCCCCCACGGCGCCACCGCGCCTTGCGCGATCGACAGATCCTCGTCGGGGACGCACAGCTCGGGGTCGACCTCAAGCTCGGTCCCCAGGCCGGTGCACGACGGGCAGGCGCCGAAGGGTGAGTTGAACGAGAACGTGCGGGGCTCCACCTCGTCGATCGCCAGCGGATGGTCGTTGGGGCACGCCATCCGCTCGGAAAACCGGCGAGTGCGTTCGGGGTCACTTGCCTCCCGATCGACAAAGTCAACGAGGAGTATGCCGCCCGCCAGCACGAGCGCGGTCTCCACCGAGTCGGTCAGGCGCCGTTTGGCCGCCGCGTCGTCACCCTTGGCGACCAAGCGGTCGACGACAACCTCGATGGTGTGCTTGATCTGCTTCTCCAGCTTGGGCGGCTCGGCGAGCGTGATGACCTCGCCGTCGACCCGGGCCCGGGCGAACCCCTTGGTCTGCAACTCGGCGAACAGGTCGACATACTCCCCCTTCCGGCCCTGGACGACCGGCGCCAGGATCTGGAACCGGGTCCGCTCGGGCAGCTCAAGCAGCCGGTCGACGATCTGTTGCGGGCTCTGCCGAGTGATCGGCTCACCACAGGTCGGGCAGTGCGGACGACCGACCCGGGCGAACAGCAGCCGCAGATAGTCATAGACCTCGGTGATCGTGCCGACCGTCGAGCGAGGGTTGCGGTTGGTCGACTTCTGGTCGATGGAGACGGCCGGGGACAGACCCTCGATGAAGTCGACGTCGGGCTTGTCCATCTGCCCAAGGAACTGCCGGGCATAGGCCGAGAGGGACTCGACATAACGCCGCTGGCCCTCGGCGAAGATCGTGTCGAACGCCAAAGATGACTTGCCCGACCCTGACAGCCCGGTGAAGACGATGAGGCTGTCCCGGGGCAACTCGACCGAGATGTTCTTCAGGTTGTGCTCGCGGGCACCGCGGATGACGAGGGTGTCGTGGCCGTGCCGCGCCGATTGCTGCCCGGCGATGACGAGCGCGGCGTCCTCGGCTTCCCAGGCGTCCGCGGTCGCCGCCGGGGACGGGGCCGTTGACGGCCGGGCGGACGGCGCGGTTTTGGGACGTTTGCGGACAGGCGTTGCGGGCACGGCAGGCACGCAGGACAGCCTAGGTGTACTACCCACGGACGTTGGTGACAGGCGCGCCTGCTGGACATGGGGGGACCCCCGGAGTGGGGTGGGGCTGTCTTACGGCTCCCAACCACACCGGAGGTCCTCCATGTCTCACCGTAATGCCCCTTTGACCCCGACAGGTCGGTTGCGCCTGGCCCGGTGCATTGTTGAGCAGAACTGGCCGTTGCGCCGCGCCGCCGACCGGTACGGGGTGTCGATCACGACGGCGCAGCGCTGGGCGCAGCGGTACCGCGAGTACGGCAAGGACGGGATGGTCGACCGGTCCAGTCGGCCGCACTTGTGCCCGACGCAGCTGGATCGGCGTACCGAGCGGCGCATCCTGGGGCTGCGGGTCTCACGACGGTGGGGACCGCAGCGGATCGCCTACCGGTTGCGGCTGAACCCTTCCACGGTGCATAAGGTGCTGCGCCGCTACCAAGCGCCCCCGCTGGCGTGGACCGACCCGGCCACTGGTGCCCGGCTACGGGCCCGGCCCACGCCCCGCCGTTACGAGCACGAGGCGCCCGGGGACCTGGTGCACGTGGACGTCAAGAAGCTGGGCCGGATCCCCGACGGCGGCGGGCACCGCGTGCACGGCCGCGCCAAAGGCAACCGGGTCAAGGGCACCGCCAGGCCGGGCATGGCGTGCGTGCACAACGCGGTGGACGACCATTCCCGGCTCGCCTACAGCGAGGTCCTGCCGGATGAGAAGAAGGAGACCACCGCGGCGTTCTGGAAACGCGCCAACGCCTACTTCACCGAGTGCGGCGTCACCGTCAAACGGGTCCTGACCGACAACGGATCGGCTTACCGGTCAAAGGTGTTCGCCGAAGCGCTCGGTGAGGTGGTGCACAAGCGGACCCGGCCATACCGCCCCCAGACCAACGGCAAGGTGGAACGGTACAACCGCACCCTTGAACAGGAATGGGCCTACGCCAAGCCCTACGCCAGCGAGGCCGAGCGCGTCGCCGCCCTACCCGCATTCCTGCACACCTACTGTCAGCCGCGAGCGAGTTTGAGACGGCAGAGACGCTCGCAGGGCGGACTTTGGGACGTCCTCCGCGGCGGATCCTGAGACGCATGGACCTCCTCGAGCCTCGGACTCGATCTCGTCGGCGCACAGGGCGGCGCGGAACGCCGAAGTGGCCTCGGGATAGGCGAACTCGGGCTGCGAGCGACAGACTTGCACAAGGTTGAATGTCTTGCGCTATGCTGTACAGCCATGAGCGACTCCTATGACGACTACCTCACCATCGCCCAAGCCGCGGCTTATGTGGGTGTCTCGGCCGCCACGCTCCGCCGATGGGACGCGGCCGGAACCCTCACCGCCGTGCGCCGCCCTGGTAGCCAGTACCGCTTCTACCGCATCGCCGACCTGGAACCCTTCCGTCTTGAGTTCAACACCGCTGAGAAAGCCAAGGACCTGGTCGCTGGATTCTTTGACACGTCCGACGCCGCAATCGACGGCAACCCGCAGCTCCGCGAGCCTCAGAAGGAAGCCTACGAGGCCGCAGTCGAGCACTTCTCCCGGAAGACGACACCGGCGATCATCCAGCTGCCCGTGGGCTGCGGGAAGACGGGCGTCGCCGCGATCCTGCCCTTCCGCCTGTCACACCAGCGAACGCTCATCATCGCGCCAAACACCACCATCCGTCAGGGCCTCTACGCCGACCTGAACATCTCGAACGCTTCCTGTTTCTGGAAGAAGGCCGGCGTCCTCGACTCCTTCACGGCCGGGCCTTTTACGGCGCTGGTCGATGGCCCCAAGGCGAACATGGACGATTGCGTCAACAGCCACATCGTCGTCGCCAATATCCAGCAGCTCGCCAGCAGCGCCGACCGCTGGCTGTCGCAGTTCCCAAGCGACTTCTTCGACCTCGTTGTGATCGACGAGGGCCACCACGTCGCCGCCGAAAGCTGGCAGAAGGTCGTGCGGTCGTTCCCCCAAGCGCGCTTCGTCAGCCTGACCGCGACGCCCTTCCGCGCCGACAACAAGGAACTGCTCGGTGAGCTGATCTATCGCTACCCCTTCGCCCGTGCGATGCTCAACGGCTACATCAAGCACATCGTCTCGGCCTCAGCCCATCCTGCCGAGATCACATTCACCGCGCGCGGAGAAAGCGACACCTACACACTGGAGCACATCCTCGAACTGAAAGAGGAGGCTTGGTTCCGTCGCGGTGTAGCGCTCTCTGAGGAGTGCAACCGCCACATCGCCGAGAAGGCAGTCGAGAAGCTCCAGTCCCTCCGGGCTGCGACTGGCTTCCCTCACCAGATCGCGGCGTCAGCGATGTCGATCGACCATGCCGACCAAGTGCGTGCGATCTTCCAAGAGATGGGGCTGCAAGCCGAAACCATCCACAGCAACCTCGCTGACGATCGGAAGGCAGCGGTGCTGGCCAAGCTCCGGAACAACCAGATCGACGTCATCGTGCAAGTGGCCATGCTCGGCGAGGGCTTCGACCATCCTCCGCTGAGCGTCGCAGCCATATTCCGCCCCTATCGTTCGTTGTCGCCCTATATCCAGTTCGTCGGCCGTGTGATGCGCACCGTCGACCTGAACGATCCGAACAGTCCCAACAACCAAGGCTTCGTGGTCTCCCATGTTGGCCTCAACAACGAAGAGCAGTGGGACGAGTTTCGCGACCTCGACACCCAGGACCAGCAGATCGTCCGAGGGTGGGCTCGTGGAGAAGGGGCCGACTCGACCGGACGAAACGGCAACGGCGATCCCGAACAGACGGCGCAACGCTTCGACGACCCCGTGGCCCAGGACGAGCGCCTCAGCCACTTTCTCAATCGCTCGTTCCTCGACCCCAACGATGACCGAGTCATCGAGGAGATGCTGGACGCCAAGGGACCGGGCGGCTTCTCCTTCCGCGAACTCGGTATCACCGCGGACCTGCTCCGGGCACAGTTGGCCCACCGCAAGGAGCACGAGGAAGAACCCGCCGACTCAGTGCCCGTCCAGCCGCAAGTCAGGCGCCAGACCCTGCGAAGCCGACTCGACAGCCGCTCAAAGACGATCCATCAACGCATCCTTGCTGACCTTGGCCTGCCCCGCGCAGGCTTCGACGTCAGCCGATCGATCAAGGAAGTCCGGGGCAACAACGCCGATGCTCTCTACGTCCTGCTCAATCGGGAGATCAACTCCTTCGCCGGCAAGGGCAAGAAGAGTCGAGACAAGTGGACACTCGAGGAGCTGCAAGCTGCCTACGACTCGCTCGACGAGATCGGAGACCAGGTGGCCGACACGATCAAGACTGCGATCGAGGTGTGACCCGTGGCGGCGGTAAAGAACATCCTGAAGCACGTCAGCACGGAGGTAGCGGGGCGGCGACGCAAGTGCTACCGAAGGAAGTCGCACGAGATCCTCAAGGGCGACCTGTGTCTTGTCGTCCGAGACGGACCGCAGAGCCAGACCACCTACTGCACCGTCTGTGCCTCCGAGATTCTGACGAAAGCGGACGGCGTACTCGCCGACCTCCGCGTGCAATTCGCAGCGACCCACGACCCAGGTTCCCAGGAATGACATCCACCGTCTACCCGCTCCCGACTCCCTCCACGGTGCGTCAGTTATACGGGTCTGCATTTCGGTGCGCGCATCCGGAGTGCAGCCGACCGTTGTACAAGCTCTCGGACGACACTGGTGATCGGCTGCTGAACAGCCGAGTCGCGCACATCCACGCACGGCGCAAGGGCGGGCCCCGGTGGGTCGCCATGCCTGCCGAGGAGAATCGGGCGTTCGACAACCTTGTCCTGCTGTGCATCGAGCACTCCTACGAAATTGACGAGGCGCCGGACCTGTATCCAGCCGAGATGCTTCGCGAGTGGAAGACAGCACAGATCGCAGAGTACGACCGGCTCCAGCGCAACTGGCCGATCAGCGACGATGAGGCAACTGAGGTGCTCGTCGCGTCAGAGGCGTTTGACGCCCTGCACACACCGGCAACGGTCGAGCTGGTGCGACGGATCGAGGCGCTTCGGCTTGTGGCAGAGCGGACTCGCCAACCCGCTCGATCGTGGGCCCGGCGTTGGCAGCAACTGAGAGAGCAGACGCGAAGATCCTTCACCGCATGGGACGAAGACGGAAACCCCTTGTATGCGGAGCCGTCAGAGATGGAACTTCGCCCGATGCGTGAGGGCATCCAGGCCGCTCTGACAGAAGCACTGGATGAAGTTGGTCCTGCGGCCGAGAAGGCTCGGATCGAACTCGCTGCTGTCAAAGTGACGCGCAAACAGTTGGCCCCATGGTGCGACGCTCTAGCCTGGGCCATCACGGAGTTGATCGATACGGCATCTGCTTGGGCGGGAGGCCCAGAGCCGGCGTCCGACGACGCGTTCGAGAGCGCGCTGCGGGGACTCCAGCGATCGATTGACGATCTCGTGCGTGCGACGCGCGGCGAGGATGTGGAACCGCCGAACATTCCACCGGTCGCGACCGTTGTCGAGGACGTGGATCCACTTGCCGAACACCGGTGCCTCCTCGACGAAGCCCGGCCGTTCCATCGAGTCAGCCACCGGCCATACGACTCCGACCTTCGCGAGCGGGTCGCGGCAGCCACCAGCAGAGCCGCAGACCTACCACCGACCGCGCACTTTCTGGCGATCGGACTTGACACCACAGCCGCTCTCGCGGTCGCGGTGGCGGGCAACGCCCCCGAAGACGAGCGTCTCGACCTTGTGGAGCGGGATCGACGACGGCTTCCCATCTGCGCCGCCGCCGCGCTCCTTCAAGAGGCCAGTCGCCAGCCCAATAAGCAGGACATTGCCGCTGTTACCGCGCGTCAGCACCTGCTCAGCTTGTGGTCGGAGACCGACTGGGCGAGCAAAGACTCATGGCGGGGCAACGACGTCAATGGGCAGTCGATGATGTGGGCTTTCGCTCGCGCTACTTCAGATGCGGAGGTGCGCGATCGCTTGACCGACGTATTGAAGACGGAGCCTCAGCTGCTGATGTCTATCGTCGTCTCCTGCGCAGGGTGGGTGGAGAAGCTTGACTCGTCAACTTGGAACCTTGTCGGCTTTGATCGCACCTACCGAGAGGTTCCTCCTTGGCTACCCGTCACCGCCATCAGGACGCTGGCAGCCAACGCCCTGGGGCACGTGGGCCTGCGAGACACGGAAGTACTGGACGCGCTCCTGCGGCACGCCCTCCGCGACATAGAGGAGCACCCACAAACCTCACCCGAGATCTCCGTGAGGCGCTGATCGCTCACAATTCGCTGAACGCGTCCCGACTGGCGATGCACTGCCGAACGAGGTTCGCCCACCGGCAGCCGTCCGGAACATGCGAGGACCGAGGTGCACGAGGGTGCCAGCCGGCCTCCTTCCGGGAGGGGCGCACCTCCATGCCGAAGGCGCCGTTCCGATGCGACGCGCATGACCGTTCAGGCGCCACTTCCTGCAGCCGGTTAGGCATGGCAGGGACACCACTCGCTGCCTCCTTGGTCGAGGCACATTGGAGATTGCACATCCTGAAGTGCCCCGCTGCCGAAACCATTCACTTGGCTTCGACACTGGAACGTGACGCTGCCGGGCTCCTGCGCTAGCTTCGCGCCAAGAGCCTGCGCGGCGAGCACCAGGTCGGCCTTGATCGCCAACTTCGCAGAGAAGGCGTAACGGCTCCAGTTGCGGGACTTGTCGGGCGGGAAGCCCAGAGCTGCGCCCGCTTCCACCCAGCCCTTTGCGTCCGTGCACATGCGGACGAGAACCATCGAGACGACTGCGCGGAGGATGCGTTGGTCGGGCTTGGTTGAGTGGCGCAGGTGCTCTGGCAGCGCGCAGGGCCAGACGAGTTGGGGAACGTCGTCCACGCCCCAGCCACGTTGGTCGAGTGCGAGCCCGTCCTGACCGACGAGTCGTCGCTGGATCAACGTGTGGGCACGCCCGCATCGGCTGAGGGCTTCGTCAATGACTGGCTGGAGGGCCGCGGACGGCTGGGTGATTCGGGAGAACGTGGTGGCGTTCGGCGAGCTAATACCAGCTTGGCGCAGCCAGCCCCCGAGAACATCCGCGGCCGACTCCGGTTCCTTGGCGTTGACCAGCGGCTCGACACTCTCTAGCAGCCTGTCGACGAGGTCGGGATCACGTGGCGGGTTTGCCCATCGATGAGTTCGGCCCCAGTCGCCGGCGTCGACGGCACCGAGTCGGACGGCGATGCCAATCGCGGATTGCCATGCTCGAAGCGCCTGCAGCGAGGTTCGCTCGACGCCTGCGACAGGACTCCTCTGGCCGCTCACTAGCTCGGCCATCTGGTGGGCTCGCGCCAGACGTCTCGGATCAGCATGCCCCGTCTGCTGAGCACTGAGGTCAGCGCCGCACACGGCGCCGCCGGGGCGTGGGTGTGGGTGTGAACACAGACGCCCATCCGGTGCGGCCGCGACTCGAGGCGGCGCTGACCCGTGGAGGCGGTTGCCCAGTCCGGGCACTCCCCCGCAGTCGGCGCAGGAGCCCCGAAGGGCGACCCCGTGGCGCACGCACGCCGTGATCCATGGGATGCGCCAGCTCAGGCGCCACGCGCCGTCATCCTCGGCCAAGCACACCGGGCAGAACGTGGACCCGGCGAGCCAGACCCACGCCGCGTGGGTCGTCGCGCGTGTGGCGGCGATCGGGCTGTCCTGGGCGAGTCCAGTGAGGTCGAGCGCTAGCTGGTCGTACGAGGAGAGCTGCATGTTCTCGATCTCTGTGGGCACAAGGCCCAAGATCGGCGCGAGGCGCTGGACGTCGTACGGGGCGAGCTCGATGCCGAACCGACCGGGCCATCTGCCGCGACCATCGCGTAGCCCCAGGTGTGTGCCGAGCTCGGCGAGGGTGGTGCCATGCTGGGCAGCGCGTCGGGTGAGGTATGACGGCCAGGACTCGTTCTTGAAGGGCGAGAGGGCCAGCGGTAATCGCGTCATGCTGCGCGCTCCACGGACAGTCGCTTAAGGGCAGTGCGCATCGTCGGTCCGAAGCGGCGATCGAAGTCCTCGATGCTCCGGTCGAGGATGCTGGGGCGAATGCGGCTGGACGTATAGGTGCATGCCCACTGGTCCACGAGCCACGTTCTCACCATGCCCTGATGAGCGGAGGGTGCAGCGTTGATGGACGCGAGGAACGCTGCAGGATCGGAGCAGATTGCTTCTCGGGCCCGGTAGTCGACGCCGTGTTCCACGAACGCACTGACCGCGAATAGGCACTGACGCCAGAAGCGCTCGGCCCGTCCCTGCTGCTCTAGCAGGACGAGTTGCTTGAAGAACTTGCTCAGGTTCCTGATGCGGCGTCCTGGTGGCATGAGTTCGATGGCGGTGTACAGGTCGCAGCCGGTGGCGCTCATCACCGTCCCCAGCGCGGCGACGGCCCTACCGTCTCTTATGTGCGCGGGGTAGAGCAGGTCGGAGAACTCGCTGACGAAGGTGGGCGTTGGCAACAAGTGGGGGAAGACGTTCCACTCATCCGTGAAGCCGAGGGAGTGGGGTGCTCTGATGTGTCTGGTTCTCGCTTGCACCGGCCACTCAGTCAGTCCTTGCGCGTCCGGGTAGCCGCGGGCGAGGGCCATGCGGACCGCGCCCGTCAGATCCGCGAGAGCCGCGTCTGGGTCGTGCCCGGCTCGGCGGTGGAGGGGTTCCCAGCCGCGACTGTTCGCTCGCCTGAGGTGACCTTCGAGGTCGACGAAGAAGGCGGCGTTGCCTGGGGACGGATCTAGACGCGTCAGCAGGTGGGACTGCGCCTCGACGATGTCAGGCGTCAGCGTGAATTTCCCGGGTGCTTGGTCAGCTGACGTCAGCAGTTCCATGTGCGTGAGACAGATCAGGTGCGTCTGGAGTCGCCAGGTCATGGCGCGAAAGTCGGGTGCCGCATCGATGCACTGGCGACACCGTCGGTCCTCCGCGCCGCTCACGATGAGGCCGACCTTCTGGGTCGGATGCTTGCTCGGCCGGCGCGGGTTGTTGGGATCGAAGAGATCGAGGTCGCGGTCAGCTATGCGGATGGCGGAACCGTTGAAAGCGCTCAGGTGCATACGGTCAACTTCTCTCGGCTCCAGCCGGAACAGATCTGCGAGTTGGAGGACGGCTTCGGTGGTCGCGACGGTCCCCGACCACGTCATCCGATGCCGGGTGAGCACGGTGGCGCCAGGAGCAAGAGTCAGGAGCGCTCTGGGCCGAACGCCGTAATAGTTCGCGACTCGAACGACGTAACCCCGCCACCACTCTCCCGGCAGGGGGTCTATGCGAAGAGGCAGTTGCGTGGTCATCGTCCCTCCGACGCCGACTGGCCAGATCGCGTCGCCTCGAGCACGAGGACGTCGAGATCAGTGTCGTTCCATACGGCATACGAGGCGGCCCTCTTGACCCATTCAATGGCCAACCCGGGGCGACCAAGGCTGCCCTCGTGGAGGGCATGGACGGTGCCGCGCGTGGTCAATCGGATTCGCGCAGCGTTGCTGGGGAGGACAAGGCGATCGTTGAGGCTGCGCGCGAGGTACTCCCAGTCACCGATCCGTGCCGGTGTCGGCGGGTCCCATCCCCCGACATCGATCCACCTGGCGCCACGGAGCCGGACTTGGTCGCCAGCCGCTCCGTGTAGCACCCCGGATTCACGGAAGCCGGTGCCAATCAGAACGATCGTCGCGGGAAGGCCGGTGATGATGCCTTTGAGGATGTCGGCCAGCAGTCGCGACTCCTTGTTCTGTCCCGCGCCAATGCCGTGGCCATCGTCGATGATGACGCCGCGGAGGCCAACCTTGGGTGCGAGCTTGCGGAGAGCTGCCAGGTAGTCGGCGGTCGTGGCGTCCCTTGGCAGGGGCGGCGGCCCCAGGAAGGTCCAAATCGCTTTGAGTAGCGAGAAGCCACGGGCCAACTTGGGGACCTCTACGTAGATCCACGGCACGCTGCGGTGATGCTTGCGGTCGTCCGGCTGGCGTCCAAGAGCGGACCAGATCCCCTTCGTCTCGCTGAATGCTGCAGACAGGGCCGCATGCGTCTTCCCGCTCAACGGCAGGCCGTCGAGGATGAGGCAGGTGGCGCTTCCGTATGCCGAGTGGTCGTTCTCGAAGTGCGCTCGTCGAATGGCTTCAGCCACGGCTTTCGTGTCGCGGGTCACGATCGTGCCAATGCGTTGGTTGTACGCGTCGACCCGTCGCCGCAGCGTGTCCGTGACGGGACCGCCCAACTCGGGACGCGGGTTCTGGTTCATGACGAGGTGCTTCCAGTCGTCAATGTCCTGGGGCATGAGGCGCCGGTGAATGGTCAGCTCGGTCATGACATCCCCCATCCCGACTCGTCCTCGACCAAGAGGTCGGAGAGGTCGTCGTCGAACTCGATCTCCTCGGTGTAGTCGAACTCTTCGTCGTCGTCGCGGGTGTCGGGGTACTCCTGCAACGCTGGCTCGGCCGCCGGCTCTGCCTCGGGCTTGGGGAACGCGAGCGAGAGGACCTCGTCGCTGGCCTGCTCCAGGTCATGGGCGTAGGTGCGTTGGTGACCGCCTTCAATGGCGGCATACCGCCCGTCTTGACGGTCGGTGAAGACGCCATCGATCCAGCGGGTCAGGAGCGCTGCCTCCAGCCGGTGGATCTCGGTCTCCGTGAGCACGCGCCGGGTGTCCTGATCCACGTCGCGCAGAGCGTGGGTGCGGACCAGCGAGCTCATCGGAGCGACGCTGCCGTTGCGGTCGATCGCGCGGGGGACCATCATCCAGTGCCGCTCGACGGGGTGGATCAAGAAGATCCGAGTCGTGTCGAGCCGGTCGTAGAAGATCGTGAGCGGACGGGCCTTGGCTCCGACGCCGCGCATCACGACTGATCGCAGTTGCTGGAGTTCACTGGAGTTGTAGGTGACCGTGTGCAAGCGGATTCCCTCCGGGCTCAGCAAGCGCTCGGCGCGCTGGAGGCCTTTGAGGTACAGCCACGGATCAGCGGGGCGGTCGAGCTCACCGAATGACGTCACGTAGTCGGCCCACACCATGGCTGGGCTCAGGGGTATCGGGGATCCGTGTGCCTCGGTGAGGTTGCGGTGGGGCTCGTTCGCGTAGACGTCGATGGCGTACTCCCAGAGCATGTCTTGGAGATCCTGCGGCTTGATCGGCACGGCCAACTCCAGGTCGTTCGGCCGGTTCAGAACGTTCTGGCCCTTGTGGATCGGCAGGGTGCTCTCGACATCGGCGATGACCTTGTGGATGGCTTCGACGACGCCTTTGGCGTGACCTTGTCGCGGCGGACAGAAGACAACGTCGATGCCGCACTCTGCCGCGAACCCCAAGGTGTGGTCGCTGGCGTTCTCCGTGCCGTGGTCGAACACCAGGGTGCTGGAATGGATCGCGGGCTTACGACCGATGACCTTCTGGATGGTGGTCTTCTCACCCTCCGGGTCGTCGTTGAGGGCGACGAGCTTCGGTATGCCGTGCCACATCTCCAGCTCGTAGGGATAGCCGGCTCTGGTCACCGTCGGGCGGCCCATCTGCGCGATCAACGCGCACACGTCACGTGATGTTGCTGCGCCGACGCAGACGCGAAGCGCGACGAACCAGCGTGTGTAGACGTCGATCGCGCTGAGGATGACCGCTGGCACCAACACGCCTTGGGGACCGAGGATGGCCACCGTCGTAGGGGTGGCATCGACCTGGACCAGTTCACCGGGACGACTGACGCGTTGAGACCCGTAGACGGCGAGAGGCCGGCTGGACTCAGAACGACGAGTCTTCGCCACGTGGTGAAGGCCGCGCCCGCGAGAAACCTCCCCGACCAAGACGCCCAACTGATGGCGCGTGACCTCGTCCGCCACGGCGGCCCGATCGAGCCTGCTTCTGATCCGAACAAGCAGCTTGCGCTGGCTCTTTCGTGGTCTCTGACTCTCGGCCGCGACTTCCTCGCGGACGATCTCAACGACGGCCGGATCGAACTCATCAAGTCGCTGGGTCAGAGTCCGGCGGTTCCCGTGGATCAGGAAGTCGGGCCCCTCGCCGATCCGGCCAACTTGGCGATAGAGCGAGGCTCGGGAAGCGCCTACCTCACCGAGGGCTTTGAGCTCGCGGCTCTTCGTGATCAGGCGCTCTGCGGAGGTGGTGGTCTTCGGGTCGTAGGCCGGGTTGAGGATTCCAGCACGGCGGTCGGCCTCCGGGTTCCCTCGCAGTGACCCCGTCTCGATCTGCACCAGATCGCGGTACCGCTTCGAGACGGCCGCGCGCTCTTCTTCGGCCAGTTCCGCCAGCATGGGCGCTGGATGCTGCTCGAGGGCATCCAGGGGTGGTGCAGGCTTGCGGGTCAGTGACGCCTTGACCAGGGCCATCCATGTCACTCGCGTTCGGTGGTCACCATGATCGACGACGACAACGACCCTGCCGTCCTCATCACGGGTGATCCCGATGACGATGCCCGCATCTGGCTGCTCGTCGACCGGATGTCCAGCACCGATCGGCCGACGACGATGAGCAGCGGTCACATGGCGTGCAGCCACGACGCACCTCCCCCCGTTGCCTGGAACGCAACGGCGCTGTCCCGCTCGATCACGGAGTCGAGATTGATCTGCACGTGGCCGTGCGCGATGAGATCCCATAGGCGGACGAAGCCTTGTGGCCCGCCACCAAGAAGATCGCTGGCCCGCTGGACGTCTATCGAGCCCGGTGCTTGGCGCAATACCCGTGACGCGCCGATCCGGTCCTGAACGGTGTCATTCCGCCCGGCGTGGAAGAAGTTGAGGTTCCGCACCCGCTGGGCGGGGAGCTCGGTCCGCACCTGGTACTCCCAGCCCAGGGCGTCAGCCGTCGCTGCCGTCAGCTGAAGCACTCCCTGCAATCTTGGATCGTCGAGCTTGCTCCGTGTGGTCACATCGACCAAGAGCGGACGACTGTCAGCGTCGCGGAGGAGAAGGTCGGGGACGTGCCCCCGGACTCCAGTCGTCATGACCCACTCCAGTCGCATGGGCTGTGTGGCCACCTGGGTCGGTTGTCGAGTGATCAGCAGGTCGCGGAGATGGGTGAGCTCGTTGAAGCTCTCGCACCACACCGCCCGGCACTCGTGTACCTCGGTCGGGACGACCACTCTGGAGATGTAGTTCGTCATTCCCTTGTGGGAGGCAGGGCGGCGGACGGGAAACAGCTGGTCCGGCACCATCGACATCAAGGAGTTGACGTCGGCGGTCGCGACGCTGGGCGAGCCGGTGGTGTCGATGGTCAGCAGTGTCGCCGTGGCGGCTGACGCCACCTTCGCCCGCTCGGCGACGTTGCCAGCGACATCCATGACCTCTGCCCACTTCGCGGGCCGTCCGTCGAGTGAGGGGATGAAGTTGGTCCGTCGGCCGAGCCTGTGAGGGACCGCGGAGTGGCGTTTGCCCATGAAGGGTTTCCTCTCGTCAAGAGGCTCACCGTTGACGCGGGCACGTCGGGTCGCCACAATGGCAGCAGCGAGCCCCCAAGGGGTTTCGGGTTGAATGAACTTGAGCGCGGTCCTGCCGCGTTTCGCGTCGAAGCCGGGTTGCCGCCCGGCTTTCGTCGTGTCTGGGGGATGACGGGCTCCCAGAAGTGCCCGGGTCGCGTCACATGGCCTGCTCCTTGAGGAGTACCTCCTGAAGGGCGGCTTCGCCGACTGCACTCACCGTGCGTCCTGTGTCGTCGGCGACGGCGAAGAGGCGTCGTGCCAGTTCGGGGGTGAGCCGCAACTCGACACGGACCGGGCAGTCCGTGGAGATGGCGCGCAGCCGCGGGCGCCCACGTCGGGCCTTGATGGGTTGCTTGGCGACCATCTCTTCCTCCGGCACTCCAACTTCAACGAAGCTGGGCCAGAGGGTGATAGCCCGTTGCTTGCCGCCCGGGGTGGTCAGGCCCGTCCGGGCCACGTTCGATCTATCGGAGATCCGGTGTGGCTTACCGGTTTGTGAACATACCGGTATGTGCAGCGGTTGGGAAGGGCCTACTCGACCGGTCGGGCCAGCTGCTCCTCCAACGCGGTCGCGACTGCTTCGAACTCCTCAAGGGCGGCGGTGAGATCCTCGACGATCTCGCGCGCCAAGACATCCGGTGACGGCAGGTTGTCGAGATCCTCGAGGGACTCGTCACGCAGCCACGTGATGTCGAGGTTGGCCTTGTCACGAGCCGTGATCTCGTCGTAGGTGAACGACTTCCAGCGTTCGCACTCCTCCCGCTCGCCCCGTGCTCCCGGCTTGTATGCCGCGACGAAGTCCTCGAGATCGGCTCGCCGGAGGGGGTTCTGCTTGAGGGTGAAGTGCTTGTTCGTGCGCAGGTCGTAGACCCACAGCCGCTCAGTCCAGGGTTGGCCGGGACGGGCAACCTTCTTTTGGAAGAAGAGCACGTTCGCCTTGACGCCCTGGGCGTAGAAGATGCCCGTCGGGAGGCGCAACATGGTGTGTAGGTCGAAGTCGGTGAGGAGCTTGCGACGGATGACTTCGCCGGCGCCGCCTTCGAAGAGGACGTTGTCGGGCAGGACGACTGCAGCACGGCCGTTGGTGTCGAGGATCGTCATGATGTGCTGGACGAAGTTGAGTTGCTTGTTGCTCGTCGTCGCGACAAAGTCCTGGCGCTCGATCTCGCGATCCTCTCGGACCTCTCGTCCGTCGGCACCGATCATCGTCAGCGACGACTTCTTCCCGAACGGCGGGTTCGAGAGCACAACTGACCAGCGCTGACCCGGGTCGGCGATGAGCGAGTCCCGGACCTCGATGAGGGAGTCGCCCTCTGCGGAACCCATCCCGTGGAGCAGTAGGTTCATGGCGGCCAGCCGGGCTGTGCCGTCGACGAGCTCGAAGCCGGTGACAAAGCTGTCTCGGAGCTTGTCCCGCTCTGTGGGTGTCATGGACTCGGCGCCCTGCGCGGCATACTCACTCGCCACGAGAAGGAAGCCACCGGTACCGCACGCGGGGTCGACGACGGAGTCATCGACCGTTGGCTGGATGACGTCGACGATGGCCTGGATGAGAGCACGCGGAGTGAAGTACTGGCCGGCACCGGACCCCTTGTCGGAGGCGCCCTTGCTGAGCAGCTCCTCGTAGGCGTCACCCTTGATGTCGGTGCCGGTGCCGCTCCAGTTCTCCTTGTCGATGAGGTCGACGACGAGGCGCTTGAGCTTGGCCGGGTCCTGAATCCGGTTCTGCGCCTTGCGGAAGATCGTGCCGATCACGCCGGGCTGCCGGGCGAGGCCGTTGAGGATGCGGGTGTACTCGAACTCGAGCTGGTCGCCCTGCGCGTCCAGCAGCTTCTGCCAGGAGTACTCCTCCGGCACGATCTGCTGCGGTCGGAGCTTCCGCGTGGCGCGCTCGTGCGCCATCTTGAGAAAGAGGAGGTAGGTCAGCTGCTCGGTGTACTCGATGACACCGACGCCGTCGTCACGGAGGACGTCGCAGTACGACCACAGCTTGTCGACGAGTCGTCGGGAGTCAGCGACTGTAGTGGTCATGCGTCCTCTTTACCTGCTCGGCCCAGAACTCGAGCTTCTGGTCCGCTGTGGGCTTGGGGGTGAGTAGGCCGAGCGACGAGGCCAGTCGGAAGAAGCCAGGACCTGCGTCGTTCTGGCCCAGGTAGACAACGATCGACGAGATCAGTGCGCCCACCCCGGCCAGCTTCTCGGTGGCGACCTCTCCGAGGATGGCTCCAAGCGCCGCCCGCTCGCGGTCTTGGTTGAAATCGAAGCGTCGATGGCCTGTCCGCTGGTGCAGGACCGTGTTCACCTCGGTGTACGTGGTCAATCGTGCCAATCGCGCCTGCTCAGCGAGGAACTGGCCTGTCGCCTCGACGAGCTCTTGCCACTCGGACTCCTCACGACCCCACTTCATTGGTCCCTCCAATCTGGATGATGAGCGCGCGGAATGTCTCCGCCGGACCGGAACCGAGGGTCGAGTAGTCGATCCACGTCAGCGGATATGAGCCACGCAGGACGAGCGCCGCTTCTCTGCCGCGAGAGGTGCCGCCGGTGTTGGGCCCCCAGGCGCGAGAGCCCTCCAGCACGGCGCCGTCGCCGAGCCTGAATGCCTCGGCATTGGTGATCCGGCCGTGGGTGCGCGGCCGCCAGTAGCCGGCTTCATTGGTCAGGACGACCACCAGCCCTGTCCACCCTTGCCGGTTGAGCGTGAAGCGTTCTACGCGGTGGATGTCCTTGACGACGTCGTAGCCGCGCAGGTCCGAGGCTCCGTGGTTCTTCAGTGCGAAAGACTCGCCGCGATCGGTACCGGCCCAGAGCCGAGTCATGTACTTCAGCTCGACTGCCACCCCACGGTCGCCCGCGGGCGTGATCAACTCCAGATCGAGACGGACCGCTGGCTCCGGGTGAGTCTCAAGCCGAACCTCCAAGTTCGGCCGTGCGAGCTTCGCCTCCCACGCGAACGCGAACTGGAAGTCCGCCTCGGAGTGAAAGACGGGCCGCTTGGCGGCCAAGCTCCGAAGCAGCGCTCGCGCATCAACCAAAGGTTCCTCAGTCAATGCCACGGCTCTCCCAGGCACCGAAGGAGCCCTCGGACGACACCCACTCGACGCGTCCGTTGCAGGAGCGACCAAGCGCTACGGCGCCGGCCGTGGACGGGGACGAGAAGACGATGTCCCGGGTCACTAGCCCCGCGCCGCCCTCGGCGACGATCGAGCCGTCCGCCAGGAGGCTCTCGTGCCGCGCCCGATAGCCCGCGTAAGCCCGTTGGGTGCTCGTCGCCTTGCCCACACCATGCCAGTGCGGCACCACGCGGGAGCCAGCCAAGAGTGTGAACTCGCCATCGATTTGCTGGGCGGACGCCTGAACGCCGGCCTTGGCGTTGCTCAGCGTGAAGATCGGGGACTCGACGGGATCCGAAGCGAGCGGAGTGGGTGCCTTCCGCACTCGGATCGCATTGACGCCCAAGACCGGCAGCATGATCTGCAACTGCCCGATGAAGTACTCCATGTCTGAGGCATCCGCCTCAGGGAGGTTCGGCGTAGGCGGAGCTGTCCCGTTCTCCAACGAGACGCGACCGGCCTTGGTCGCCAACTGGATCAAGCGCGACTCGAGGTACCGGCCGTGAGACTTGGTCAGGTTCGTGTCCTTCGACGTAATGACCACGACCCGGTCCCAGAACGCTTTGTCCTGGCTATTCGCGTGATACCGGAGGCGCGTCGCGATGACGTCAGCTTCTCCGATGTAGCAGAGAGTGTCCCCGAGCGCAGTCTCGTCATCACCGAGCAGGAGGTACACACCGGTACGTTGCACTTCCTCGCGCTTCAGCAGATCCGCCAGATCCGAGCGCCGGGCGGAGAGAACATGCCCCGTCCAGTTGGTGATCTCAGCTGTCGTCAGCCCACCCGGCGTACCGTCGACAAGGAAGAGCTTCACCTGCTTGCCGTTCATGCTTCTGCCAACTTCTCGACCACTTCGAGGTCCGTATGGCGCCCCGTGAGTTTCCCCTCGAACGCCGCCGCCAGCACGGCTCGCCGAAGGCTGCGGCTCCGACGAGTGGCGAGGTCGATCGTCTCAAGGGCCACGTGACGGTGTTCCTGAAGTCGGCTCATGGCGTCGATGATGCTCAGTTGCTCCGACAGCTCCGGCACGGGCAGCTGGATGGCGCCCAGTTGGGACTGATTGACCTTGTAGATCCCGGCGCTGGTCCGGGCCACCCGTTCGATCTGGTCTCTCGTTGAACGCGCGTTCCAGACCAGACTCAGGAACTCGGGCAAGACGGCAGAAGCTCGGGCACGTGCCCTGATCGCAGTATCGGGGAAAGCGACTTCATCGGGTTCGTGTCGTAGAAGTGACCCCTTGCCGACAAGACGAAGGCTGCCGTTGCCGCGTGCGATGAGGAAGTCTCCCTGCTTCACCAGAAATCTCACCGCCTCATCACGCTCCCACGCACCGCCCTTGCGTTCTCCCAAGTCGACCCCGTCCTCCTTCAGGGCGGTCAGGCGCAGGACCGGGAAGCCGCCGTCACGGCTCGGGACGGAACGACCATTCGACAGTGGCAGCTCAAGTACATCCGACAAAGGTCGCCGAACCGTGTGGCTCGGAATCCGTAGCCGGAGCGCAGCCTCCGATAATGACTCCAGGCGGACGTGGGCCCGAGTCAAGTCCGCAGCGGCGGCGTCCAGGTGCGAGAGGTGTTCTTCGAGGATCTCGACGATCCGACGCTGCTCAGTCACGGTAGGTACCGGGACAGGCAACATCAGGAAGCGGTCTTGTGTCAGGTTCAGACCGCTATCGCTGATACCGGTCTTCATTCGATCTATTCGCCGTTGCGCCTCCGGGCTCAGAAGCCATTTCTCCAAGAACTCGGGCAGGAGCTCGTCTTGTGGTCGGAACCGATACATCTTGCCGGACATCATCAGCCGGGGACGCGTCTTCCGCACCAGAGTTGGCACACCACATCTGGATCGAGGACCTGCGCAAGTCATCAGGAGGTCACCTGCCTGAATCTCGATGGCAGGCCGAGGCTTCAGCGGCTGGGGCAGTTGCTTGTTCTGTGTGTCATCAAACCACCCAGCCTGGATCGCTGTTGTCTTCACTACGGCCCAATGCTCAGGATCAGGAGACGGCGTGGGGAGGCAACGAGGACTCCAGCCCTGCTGCAAGAGTCTCTTGTTGGGCATCGGCAAGAGCACTTCACCAAGTGGTCGATAGGGAATAGGCATCAGGCGGTGAGTTCAGCGTTCAGATGATTGAGGTAGGTCTCGGCGCGGTCGCCGAGGTCGCGGAGTGCTCCGTCGACGCCGCCCTTCTCGGTGAAGGGTGCGCGGTCGAGGTCGTCGGCGGTGATACCGGCGGAGGACGCGATGACGTCGACCATGCGGTCCAGCCACCACCTTTCGAGAGGAGAGAACTCGGTTCCCGACTGTGCCTGCTGGGCCAGCCACGCGGCATACCGCTCCTGGACTCGTGCGGCATACGGGACCAGCTCGTTGTCGAGGCCGACGGTATAGCGCAGCAGTGACACCAGGTCGGTGAGGGTGTGCCGATCGCTGTGGCGGACTCGGTCGACGTCGATGGCTTCGTAGGCGTTCCAGATGATGTCGGGCGTCCAGTTGTAGGGCGGGCGGGAGATGCGGTCGGCGAGCTCCTGGACGTCGGCGAAAGCGATGCGGCGTTCCTTGGCCTCGGTGACGAGCTGGATGGCGGTGATCTCGTCGCGGTGGTCGAGCAGGTACTGCATCCAGGACTCCACGACCGACTTGGCGCGGGTGGTGTCGACGACGCCATGGGCATCGAGGAGGGTGTCGACGCTGACCTCGTCGATGACCCGGTCGTGGGTGGCGCGCAGCTCGAGGAGGCGAGTGCGCAGGTCGGGGCTGCCGGCGATGGGCTCGACGGCGCGTTCGAGGAGGTCGCGGCGAGCCTGGTCGGGGTCGCTGGCGCCCTCGATAGCTTTGGCCTGGACGTCGGGATCGACGGCATCGACGAGGCCCCGGACGATGTCACGCACCGAGCGCCCGGCGACGTCGTCGAGCTCCTTGCGTTCGGCGTCGGTGAGTTCGAGCTCGAGCTTGGCCAGTCGAGAGGCGAGGGTGGCGGTCTCGTCCTCGGTCAGGGTGAGGGTGGCGGCCTTGTCGAGCAGCTTCTTGAGGCTGATTGTCTTGTCCCGGTTGAGGGGCGGCTCGACGAAGTCGTGTTCGGTGACACCGACCGCGTCGACGATGACGAACCGCGTCTTGGCCGCCGCATCCGGCGTGACGGACGCGAAGTCGGCGGGGGCGATGGTGCGGGCGCCGCGGCCCTTCATCTGCTCGAAGTACTGCGCCGAACGGACGTCGCGCATGAAGAAGACGCACTCCAGCGGCTTGACGTCGGTGCCGGTGGCGATCATGTCGACGGTGACCGCGATCCGCAACGACGGGGACGTGCGGAAGGCCTGGAGTTGGCCCTTGGGGTCGCGGGCGGCATAGGTGATCTTGGCGGCGAAGTCGTTCCCCTTGCCGAAGACCTCACGCACGGTGGTGACGATCTCCTCGGCGTGGGCGTCGTCCTTGGCGAAGATCAGCGTCTTGGGGACGGTGGAGCGTCCGGGGAAGATCTCGGTGAAGAGCTTGTCGCGGAAGGTCTCCAGGACGAGCCGGATCTGCGACTTCGCCGTGACGGCCCGGTCGAGCTGCTTGTGGGTGTACTCGAAGTCCTCCTCGATCGCCTCAAGCCGCTGCCGACGGGTGCGGCGATCGACCTTGGGCACGATCGTGCCGGCCTCGATAGCCCCGCCCTGCTCGCTGATCTGCGTGCGGATCCGGTACAGGTCGAAGTCGACGTTGACCCGGTCGGCAACAGACTGGGGGTACGTGTACTCGGAGACGAGGTTCTGCCGGAAGAACGCGAAGGTCTGCTTGCCAGGCGTCGCGGTCAGGCCGACCACGTGAGCATCGAAGTACTCCAGGACCCCACGCCACACGCCATAGATCGACCGATGCGCCTCGTCGACAATGACCAGGTCGAACGCCTCGGGCGGCATCTGGGGCGAGTAGGTCACGGTGATCGGGGCGTCGGGGACGAAGTCGTCGAGGTTCGGGTCATCGCCCTCGGCGACCTCCTGCCCCCGCAGCACCGAGAAGACCCGCTGGATCGTGGAGACGATGACGTGCGAGGAGCCAAGCATCCCGGCGCTGGTCAGCTTGTCGACGTTGTAAAGCTCGGTGAACCGTCGCCCATCATCGGGGGTGCGGTAGTTCTGGAACTCGGCGATCGTCTGCTCGGCCAGGTTGTTGCGGTCGACCAGGAACAGGATCCGTCCGAACCCGCCGAACTTCAGGAGCCGGTATGCCGCGGTGACCGCTGTGTACGTCTTCCCGGCTCCCGTGGCCATCTGGACGAGCGACCGGTCGTGGTGCTGCTTGGCCAGGCTCTGCTCGATGCCTTTGATCGCGGTGATCTGCGCTGGGCGGAGCGGCGCTTCGTCGAGTGGCGGCAGCTGCTGGACCTTGGCACGCCATGTGGGCTTATCGGGGTCGGCCTCGGCATCGCGGATCTGCTTGGCCAACGTCGCTGGGGTCGGGAAGTTGAAGATGCGTCGAGCCCTCGGGTGAGGGTCGTAGCCGTTGGTGAAATGGGTCTCGGAGCCACTCGCCTCGAAAACAAACGGCAGCCTGCCATCCACGGTGATCGACTTCAGCTCCGCCTCCGCCGGCAGACCGTTGGCGTAGACCGCGGACTGCCACTCCACGCCCGACAGGGTCGTCCCTTCCGGCTTGGCCTCGATCACACCGACAACCTTGCGGTCGACATAGAGCAGGTAGTCGACGCGACCGTGCCCCGTCTTCATCACGACCTCACGGCAGGCGACCCCCTGGTGAGCGATCAGGTTCAGCGACTTCTTGTCCCGAACCGACCACCCGGCATCAGCAAGCTGACGGTCGATCAGCACTCGCGCGCGCTGCTCCGCCGCCAGCTTGGGTTCGCCATTACCGGTATTCACTACTCGCAACCCTAAGGGTGGTGCACCGTCCCCGTCCGGGAAGCCGTCTACTTGCGCTGCCCCTCGCCTGTGTCCCGCTCTCGGTCGAAGGCGTCGACGATGGTCCGTCCAGCCAGGTCCAGTTCGTTGTAGGCGTGGATGTAGAAGCGCTCGTCCATGTCCGAAGGCCGGACACGGTCGAACTCCGCCAGGAGCGTCTTGAGTTCGCTCACCGCCGCAGCGAGGGGCGGCACAGTCCCGTCACGCTCCGCACCGGTTTCGGCCTTCGCATCCTCCAGGAGATGACGGATTCGGTCTCGGTCTCGCCTGTAAGCCCCCGCGCCATCACCGTCGAGGACGGCCACCCGAATGACCGGCGGACGCCCACACGCTGGGGCGGCAAGATCTCTGAGGGCATCGTGGTACGCCCGCTGTCGCTGACGACCGCCTGAGCCGAAACCGGCCGCATCCTTCGAGGCACGGTACCTGTCGGAGCGAGGCGCTAGTTCACGACAGAGACCGAGGTAGTGATCACGATGGAAGCCGAGTGGCGCCTCCGCCGGATACAGCCCGAGAGTTGTTGCTCGGAACGAGGTGAAGTGCTGCGACTCGTCGACCTCGATCAGAGTGCCTGTGCGGAGGTCGACGAAGTCTCCAGTCAGTGGAGTAGTGCGCTTAGTGGACTGCGCCTCCGGGTCACCGTCGAGAGCGGCGAAGATCGCCGCCAGCGTCCGGATGGCGACACGGCAACCGCTGGGAAGGCCGAAGTGCCCCCGCTGATTGATCCACGGAACGCGCGAGGGCCCCAGTTCGAGGCCATCCGATTCGGCGGCCGCGCCAAAGGCGCGCTGGCAGTCACCGACCGGCATGCTGGCGGCTCGCTTTCGATCCCACAGCGTCAGGATGCCGCACGGAGGAAGTCGGTGGGATCACCGAGGCCTGATCTTCTGAGCAGGCGTCGTCTGTAGGCGGCCACTCATGTGGGCGCGAGGACTTCGAGCGACAAGCCAGTGGAGCCGAGGCTGAGTTGCCCTCCCCGCAGGTATAGCACTCCGATGCCAGCCAACGCCACGCCGCCGATCGCGAGGACAGCAACGTCGCTCCTGAAGGGGAGGGAGGAGTGCTCCATGAAGGAGGGGGCGGGAGAAGAAGCGGAAGTCTTTCGGTGCATTGGGATCTCCTTAGTTGGGGGCTAACGCTGTGTAGCGTATCTCCCGTATCTGTCTCTTGTCTAGTGAGTGATACACTTGCGACATGATGCGCAACACGCCCTCTGCCAGGCTGCTGGGCCACTTGCTCATGTGGATCCGATGGGCTGGCACCGGCGCCTCCATTAGGGCAACCGCCCGGGCGGCTGATCTGCCGCCAGCGACCGTGGCCCAGATCGAGAAGGGGCAGCGGGCACTCAAGAAGCCCAAGATCGCATCGCTTGCCGGAGCGCTCGAAGTGGACTCCGAGGACCTGATGGAACTTTGGGAGCTCTGCCAAGGACTCGTTCGGGATTCTTCTGGCCGACTCAACCTCTATACGCAAGTGCCAGATCCGACGCCGTCCGCGTCACACACGTGGAGCAACCGACCAGGTGAGACCGAAAGAGACCACGAGCTCAACCCCGAGTTCCGGCTGGCCGGCCAGATCTGCACCGTGATGAGTCGCGTGATGCCGCGCGCTCAATTCGACGTGCAGCCAGCACGGCCCGACGATCCCATTCCACACGCACTCGAGCTCGACGGCATCGCGGCGCACCAGGCTCCCTCGGAGATCCCCGTGTTGTGGGTTCAGTGGAATGACCCGAATGCGCTGGACGAGGTGTCCGCACTCGAACTTCCGCTCATCACGGGACCGTCAAAGCAAGATCGAGCCAGCCACTCCGTTGCCTCACCTTCGCTTCTCGACGAGTTGATTCGAACCCTGACAGTCGCGGAGAGGGAACGAGTGCGTGGCTATGTCGAGGCGGTCATCGAACAGCGGGCGGTCTCGTGACCCACACCTGCGCCGCCCATTCTCAAGTCCCGCACGCAGTTCGCGACCGGCACCCGACGTCTCAGATTGCGTTGCAGTTGTCCCAGAATCCGCCGCTGAAGTGGCGGTCTGTCTCACGCCGTCTCGTACTCCCGGGTAAATCTCAAAATCGCTCGCCGTTGACACCTACAATCACCACCGCGGCCACACCGCGCTCAAGGGCGCCTCACCAGCCAGTCGCGTACCCAACCTCCGTGGGGACAACACCTAGGTGCCCCCACTGACAGCCGTTGACGGGTGACGGCGCAGGAAGGCCCGGATCGTCTCCCGCGGCCGCTCACGCAGCTCCGGACCGTGCGTGAACGCGGCCAGGTCGTAGTCCAACTCGCCCAACACGTGAGCCGTGCGCTGGGTGAGTCGGAAGTCGGTGCAGAAGTACTTCCCCGGCCAGCCGACGCCACGCATGTTGAACAATGCGTCGCCGGTGATGAGGAGGCGACTGTCTTCATGGACGAGCGAGATGTGTCCGGGCGAGTGTCCCGGGGTGTGGACGACTCGCAGCCCACCAGCGACGTCGAGCAGCTGTCCGTCGACGAGTTCTTCTCCGACCGTGGCAGCCGCGAAGCTGAACACCCGTCGCGGGAGCAGCCGCGCGACACCGGACACCGGGGCGGCCTCCCCCGCCCTGATGTATGCCGCGTCCGCCCGGTGCACGTCCACGTCCCGACCCGTCCGGTCGGACAAGGCGGCTGCCGCCCCCGCATGGTCAGCGTGGGCGTGGGTCAGGACGATCCGCGTGACCTGCGACGGCGCAGACCCGACCGCCCCGAGGGCCTCAAGCACTCGAGGCGCGGATCGGCGCAGGCCCACGTCGATAAGCGTCACCTGGCCGTCCGGGTCGCGCACGAGGAAACCGTTGACGTAGTCGCCCAGCATCCGGACCCGCCAGATGTTTCCCGATCTGCTCTCGACGAGGGGGACCACAGGTGCTCGCGCCATGCCAGGCATGGTAGGCCGCTCACCCGCTCAGCCACGTCGGTTGGGCGGTTTGCCGGAATGATGCCTCGTCGTCCGGATCGCCTACCCCAACCCCGGCCCGGTAGCGTCGGGCCATGACGACAGGAGCGACCTGGAGTGACGTCGCCGATGCGACCCGCGCCCTCTGGGACACGGCATACCGGCTGCGCGAAGGCGACCAACACGCGCCTTCCCTCTGCGACGGGTGGACCCGCGGCCACGTCTTCACCCACGTTGCCCGCAACGCCGACGCCATCGGCAACCTGGTCACCTGGGCGGTGACCGGCGTGCCGACCCCGATGTATGCCTCCCCTGAGGCACGGGAGCACGACATCCAGGCGGGGTCGACTCGGGCCCTCGCCGATCTGGTCGCGGACATGGAAAACAGCGCCACCAGCCTTGCCGGAGTTGCCGACCGACTCGGTCCCGAACATGCAGCCCGAGAGGTCGAACTGCGCGGCGGGTGGACCGTGACAGCCTCCCAGCTCCCCTGGCTGCGGTTGCGCGAGGTGTGCTACCACCACGTCGACCTGCTCGGCGGCGTGGGCTGGGCGGACCTGCCCGATCGGTGGGTCGCGGCCTTCCTCACCGACGAAGTCGACCGACTGTCCCGACGTTCGCACCCGCCGGCGCTGACCCTGCGCAGCGACGAAGGCGACACTCACACGGTCGGTGACGGCACGGCATACGTCACGGGGTCGCGCGCGGCTCTGCTCGGGTGGCTCGCCCGCGGGCTCGCCGACGGAGTGTCCTGCGACGGGCCCCTACCCACCTTGCCGAAAGGCGTCTGAGATGAGTCGGTATGCCGGGCACGTCACCTCCGGGGGCCCGTCCGAGGTGCGCGAACTGCGCGACCTGGTGATCCGCAAGTGCAGCGTGGGCGAGTTCGACAACAACGCCTACCTGTTGACCTGCCGGGCGACCGGCGAGCAACTGCTCATCGATGCGGCAGCCGACGCACCGCGCTTGCAGGCCTTCGTGGCCGAAGGCACCGGCGCGCTTAGCGGGATCGTCACCACTCACCGCCACTCTGACCACGTCCGGGCGCTCGTCGAGCTGGCCGCTTGGTCCGGGGCGTCGACCGCCTCGGGGCCGACGACGCTGCTGCGCTGCCGCTGGCCCCCGACCGAGCCCTGGTCCACGGCGACCGGCTGGTGATCGGAGCGGTCGGGCTCGACGTCGTGCACCTGCGTGGCCACACCGAGGGTGGTGTTGCCCTGGTGTATGCCGATCCCGCTGGTTTCACCCACCTGTTCACCGGCGACTCGCTGTTCCCCGGCGGCGTCGGCAACACGAAGATGCCGGGGCAGTCGTTCGAGCAGCTCTACGCCGATGTCACCGCGCGGATCTTCAACGTTTACGACGACGCGACCTGGGTCTATCCCGGCCACGGCGACGACACGACGTTGGGAGTAGAGCGGCCCCACCTGGGTGAGTGGCTCGCCCGCGGCTGGTGACCTGACGGTGTGCCGAGGCTACCGGCGGCCGCGGCCCGGCGCCGGTCGGGCCGGCGGTGCCGGTGGGGTGTTGGCGTCGACCAGCCCGACGATGGCGTCGCAGATGATGCTCGACGCCTCGTAAGTCGTCATGTGCCCGACCCCGTTGAGGACGTTGAGGTCGGCACCAGGGATCCGTTGGCGAAGAGCTTCCGCGTGCGGCACGGGGATGAGCCGGTCGTGGCTGCCGGCCACGATGTGGGTGGGCACGTCGACGAAGTGCCCAAGCGCATCCATCTCGTCATGACCGGCGATGGCATAGAAGAACCGGCCGATCGTCGGCATCTTGGTGTGCTTGATCTGGTCGACGGCGTGCCGGACGTCGTCGCGGTTGGCACCCTGTCCGAAGATGAGCCGCCCCTCGACCATCCGTGGGATGAAGACCCGGGGTTGGATGCCCGGCGCGCGTGAGGCAAGCGCCATGATGACCCGTTCCAATGGGACGGGTGTGCGTCCTTCGATGGATGCCGCCGTCGAGGCCAGGACGGTGCCCTTGACCCGGCCGGTGAAGTGCTCGTAGTGCATCCCGGCATACGCCATGATCGACATGCCGCCCATCGAATGACCGGCGAGAACCAGCGGACCGTCGGGCGCCACCATGTCGATGACCTCGCGCAGGTCGTCACCGAGGATCCGGACCGTGGGGTCCCCGACTTCGCCCATGCTCGACTTGCCGTGGCCGCGCTGGTCGTAGAGCACCACCCGGACGTCCCGGCGGGTCTGGAGGTCGGCAAGAACCTTGTGCCAGCTCGTGTGGTCCAGGCACCACCCATGAGCAAGCACGACGGTCGGCGTCCCGCCAGCGACAGGACCGTCGGGCAGGATCTCCTGGGCCATGATGTTGGCGCCGTAGGAGACGGGGACACGGTGGATCCGCAGTGACAATGCTCAGTCCTTCCGACCTTGTCGGTCCACGTGGTGAGGTCAGGTCTGCTGCTCGGCCCGGCCGGTGAAGTCCTCCATCGTGTGATAAACGCCGATGATGTTGTCGGCGATGAAGTCACGGACCCCGATCGGGACCAGACCTTTGAGCACCTCACTGAGCATGACCGTGCGGGGCAGGACGACAAACGAGCCGCCGGAGCACATCGCCTTCCACGCCTCGTCGACGACGTGAGCCGGGTCGAGGATCGGCAGCAATGGGGCGGACTTGGCGCCGTCGAACATGCCCGTGTTGACGTAGTAGGGGCAGACCGTCGTCACCTTGACGTGCTCGACGCCGGCCTGCTTGAGCTCCAGGCGCACCGAGTCGGACCAGCCGATGACGGCCCACTTGGAGGCGGCATACACAGCCATCCGCGGGTTGGCGGTGAAACCGGCGGCCGAGGCGAGGTTGAGCAGGCGACTCTCGCCGCTGCCGGAGATCATGCTCGGCAGGAAGGCTCGCGCGACATACATCGGTGCGAGGGTGTTGACCGCGACGGTGAGCTGGGTGTCGCGGGCCGAGTCGGACTCCCAGAAATACTGGTTGCCCCGAACGATCCCGGCGTTGTTGACCAGCACGTCGACCCGCCCAACCTCGTCGAGCACGGCGGCTGCGGACGCCGTCACCGCATCGAGGTTCCCCACATCGACAAGGTATGCCGTGACCTCCGTCGCGCCACCACTCAGCTCTTCGAGGGTGCGCTGCAAGGCAGGCTCGTTGAGGTCCCAGAGGACCACGGCCTTGGCCTTCTCGGCAATCGCGCGTTCGGCGAACAACCGGCCCATCCCCATGGCCGCGCCGGTGATCAGGACAGTCTTACCTTGGACAGACTTCACGAGACTCCTCCATCGGGTCGTTCCCCATCCTGACAGCAAGGACCCCCGGTGACACGGTCCGGCGGACGTGGTCTACGTCGCCTTGCTGGCCCCTGCCTCAGCCCGAGCGGCGAGGGCGGCCTCGCGGACGCGAGCGAAGTCTGCGTCGGTGAACACACCCGCACGCCCGAGATGGTGGCCAGCTGCATCCCGTGTTTGAGGCCGAGCTGGTAGATCTCCTTGACCTTGGTCCACTCAATGTTGCGACCGACGGTGAAGGTCTCATAACGCCCTTCCAGGGCAAGCACGACGGTCTCGGCCAGGCAGGCGTAGGCGACGCCGTCGGGCAGCCCGATGTTGCGCATGTGGACCTGACCGGGGAGCTCGATCTCACCGGACTCGATGACCAAGACGTCCGGCCGTTTGGCGACGTCCTCGGCCGACATGTCCAGGGGTCGGGCCACGTCGGTGATGACACAGCCGGGCTTGACCTTCATGATGTCAAGCACCTTGTTGCCCGCAGCCGACGTTGCGGTGACGATGAGGTCCATCTCACCGAGCGCGTCGCCAGGCTTGGCCGCAGCGTGCAGGACTGCGCGCGGGTTGTCCCGCTCGATGTCCTTCTTGATGGCAAGGAGCTTGGCCGTCTCCGGCGACACCAGCCAGAGCTCGTCGGTCACCAGGGCCAGCAGGCGCGCGCACACCGAACCGATCGCCCCGGTCGCGCCGACGACCATGGCCTTGCCGTGGATGATGCCGTGCTCGTCGATCGGCGCGATGCCCAGCTTGCGCAGGGCAGCGTGGGCCGCCCACAGGGCACCGGACGCGCTATAGCTGTTGCCGGTGGTCACCGGGAGGGGGGCGCGTTTGGCCACTGTGACGCCTGCGTCGCCCACGACCTTGGTGAATGCGCCGAGGCCCATGACCTGGGCCCCGAGTTTGCGGGCCAGCTCCGCGGCATCCAGGAGCCGGGAGTAGGTGAACTCGGGGCTGTGGGCGAGCATCTCCTTGGGGGTGCCGCCCACCGAGATCAGCCAGCCCTCGGCCTCGGCGCCCGTCGGCGACTCGATGCCGGTGACGTGGCTGTAGATGAACGGCGGGATGTGGGCCATCGCCTTCTCAACGACGTCCCCATCCCCGGAAGCTTGGCGATGGTGCCCAAGCCCTCGACGTTGTTGAAGTACTGGGTGCTCAGCGGGTGGATGACAAAGGCGAACCGGCTCTTGCGTTTGTCCCCGTTGGGGCGAAGCAACCGGGGCTCCAGGGCCGCGGTTTGGATGAGTGCTAGCAGGTCATCGGTGGTGCGCTCGCGCTCTTCGGTGTGCATGGCCGCGGCCATCGCCTCAAGCATCGCCGTGACGACCATGAACTGGAAGGGGCGCGGTGTGGCGTCGATGACCAGGTCAACTCCGCGGCTGCCGAGCTCCGTCAGCCGACCGTCTGAGATGGCATTGGTGATGACGGTCTTTCCGGCGAGATCCTCCAAGCCGAAGCGGATCAGCTCGGCATAGCTGCCGACGATGACGTCCGCGTCACGAGCCGCGCGGTGAGCGAGCTTGTCGCTCACCCACTCGACCGGCCCGTGGGTGTGGTCCTTGAAGATCGAGGGAGTCAGCCGCCACGACCACATCCCCACTTCGGCGGCCTTGGCCACCACGGGGTTGGTGTTGAGGACAACCGGCACGTCGGTGCGCAGCGCAGGGTCGACGAAGTCGATGTTGGCGGTGAACTCGCGCAGCACCCGAATGGTGCGCTCGTAGTTCTTGCCGCTGAGGACCACCGTCCGCGCGTTGTTGAAGTAGCCCGGCATCTCGGCCTGGACATGCCGGACGGCCCACTCCTGCAGGACGTCGGCGAGCATCGAACCATCCCGGACAGGCACCCGTGCCGTCGTCTCGAGCACCTGGCGCACCTCGTGCGGGTCGCCCTTGAAGACGCCGGTTGCCTGCGCCTCACGGACGCCCGTCACTGCGATCGCATCGGCCTTGAGCGACCATTGCCAGACCAGTTTCTCGGCGGCATCCATGTCACCGCTGGTCCCGAGCCGGATCAGCCGGAAGTCACGGCCGGCGAACGAGACCTTCTCGTCGAAGTCCCACTCGGGGCCCTGCAGAGTGACGTTAACGACGACGAGCCGTTTGCGCGGCATACCTGATGCTCCTAGTCCTTCGACCGACGGGGCGCCGGGGGGGCGGGGGGTGGGGGCCGCGTCACGGTCGGCGGCCGCGACGATGAGCCCCTCAATGTGCGTGCGGATGAGCCCGGTGACCCGCTCGGGGTCGGGCACCATCCGGGTGTCCGAGGAGACGCCAACCCCGACCGTCCCGTTGTAGGTGAACAGGCAGACCCCGATCGGCTGGTCGCCGGACGTCGGCACCCAGCCCATGACGGTCCGGACCGGCGCACCGACCATGGTGAGCTGCGAGCGGGGCCGGGGACGTTGCTCAGTTGTCCGATGGTCTTGCCCGAGAAGAAGTCCGTGACGCGCTTGGCCAGCAGCGCCGGGGGCCTCGGCGATGACCTTCTGCATTCCGAAGGCGACAGCCGGCTCCGCGCTGTTCTTCAGGCGCGTGGTCCGCTCATGGATCTCGCCGATCAAGGTCGCGGGGTCGGCGATCCCGAGCGGCATCTCGAAGAGCACCACGGCGAAATGGTTGCCCAACGTGGACGGCAGCGAACTGTCCACCGGTTGCAGCGACACCGGCATCATCCAGGCCAGGTCCGTGATCTCCTCCACCCCACGCTCGGTGAGGTAGTCGGTGAGCGCAAGCGACACGGCCGCCATGAGGGTGTCGTTGACCGTCGCGTTGAACGTCGCAGCCACCTGCTTGATGGCGTCGAGACTGATCCCGTCGACCCACGCGACCCCCCTTGTCCACATCCGGATGACCGCTCCACGCGTCCGTCTCGGCTTTACCGTGCAGCAACAGCCGACCGATCTCCCGCCACGAGTTGGACGTCTCGTTGTCGCTGGAGGTGAACGACGTGAGCGCGTCGATGAGCTTGGTGGGATGGCGGACCAGGTCGAGGGCCGACTCCAGGTGATGCGGAAGTTCGAGGGGGTTCATCGTCGCGATCATCGTGCGGCTCGCCTGCGCCATCACCTCGCCCGAGTGTTCGAAGGCGTCCATGGCGTCCTTGACCGAGTGTTCGGCCAAGTGCCGGACGGTCTCCAGGGCGCCGTGTGAGCCCGGTTCGGCGGAGCGCCCGACGGTCTGCGGGATCGCGTCTGGGGCCGGGTCACAGGTGCCCAGGAGCAGTTGGACCAGCCGGATCCCGTCGCCCAACCCGTGGTGGAAGCGGGTGAGCATCGCTCCCCGCCTTCGTCCTGGACCGGGCCGGAGATGAGCTGCATGTCCCACAGCGGTCGGGACCGGTCGAACGGCACTGAAAACATGCTCGACACGTGGGCCCGGAGTGTGTCGGGATGCGAGTCGGCGAGGATGACTCGCTGGATGTGCCGGTCGACCGAGAAGTCGACGTCGTCGACCCATTCCCAGTGCCCACGGCGCTTCACCGGCACCTGGCTGAGAACTCGGTATTTGGTGACGATCCGCTCGAAGATCGCCTCCTGCAGCTTGTCCCACTCGGGCAGCTCGTCGAAGGTGAGCAGGCCATGGACGTGCATGAGGTTGTTCGGGCGGTCCATCATCAGCCACGTCAGGTCGGACGCGGCGATCCGAGTTCCCATCCGTAGACCTCCCTCGTCGTTTCAGGCGTCGGCGCGCACAACCGAACGTACGCACTTGTCTGTCGCTGAGTCTGGCTGTCACGATGACGGTGCGCTACGGACCCACGTCCCGTTCCGGTACGTGAGGGATGTCACGTACCGACGACCTGCCCACGACCCCACCACGAGTGCCTACGCTCGATCATGACCCACGCCACGGCAGGTAAGAGTTCCGCTGCGCACCGCCCCGGCCTGTTGACCCCGAGCACGTCCTTGCCGCCACCTATGCCCTGGACCAATCCTTCGTCCGAGGTCTCACTGAGCGCCTGGTCGCGACGTCCGGCCAATCGATGATGGTGCACGCCCCGACGACCGGCCAGCCGTTGGGGAGCGTGCCCATCTCCACCCTGACGATGTGGCGACCGCGTTCGCACGGGCGCGCGAGGCGGCCCGCGACTGGGCACTGTCCTCGTATGCCGAGCGCTCGGCGGTGCTGCTGCGCTTGAGTGACCTCATCCTCGACCGGCGCGAGGAGATCATGGACCTCATCTGTTGGGAGTCCGGCAAGTCCCGGATCCACGCCTTCGACGAGCCGCTGCACGTCGCCCTCACCGCGCGCTACTACGGCCGGACCGTGGAGCGGCACCTGTCGCCCAAGAAGCGCGACGGCGTCGTCCCCTTCCTCACCCACATCGAGGAGCACCGCACGCCCAAGGGCGTGGTCGCGATCATCTCGCCGTGGAACTACCCCTTCACGATGGCTCTCGTCGACGGGATCGCGGCGATCGCCGCCGGCAACGCGGTCGTGTCCAAGCCCGACCACCACACCCCCTTGTCAGCGCTGTTCGGGCTGCAGTTGCTCGAGGAGGCCGGTCTGCCAGAAGGCCTGTGGCAGATGGTGACGGGCGCCGGTCGCGTCCTGGGGGCCGATGATCGAGCGGGCCGACTACGTCTGTTTCACGGGCTCGACGGCAACCGGCCGGGTCATCGCCCGGCAGTGTGCCGACCGGCTCATCGGTTGTTCGCTGGAGCTTGGCGGCAAGAACCCGATCCTGGTCTTGGCCGACGCCGACCTCGACCGGGCCGCCGAGGGTGCCGTGCGGGCGGCCTTCTCCAACGGCGGCCAGCTCTGTGTCTCGACCGAGCGGCTCTATGTCGCCAAGGAGGTCCACGACGCGTTCGTCGAGAAGTTCGTTGCCCGGACCAAGGCCATGCGCTTGGGAGCCGGGCACGAGTGGGCATCGACATGGGCTCGCTCATCTCGGCCGAACAGCTCAAGACCGTCGCCGACCATGTCGACGATGCCGTGCACCATGGAGCCCGGGTCCTGGCCGGCGGCAAGGCTCGCCCCGATCTTGGCCCCTATTTCTATGAGCCGACCATTCTCGACGGGGTCACCCCCGACATGGCCTGCCACGCCGACGAAACCTTCGGTCCGGTCATCTCGGTCTACTCCTTCACCAGCGAAGATGAGGCGGTCGACCTCGCCAACGCCGGCGACTACGGCCTCAACGCGGCCGTGTTCAGCCGGGACAGCAAACGCGCCCGGCAGATCGCCAACCGGATCAAGTGCGGCACGGTCAACGTCAACGAGGCCTTCAGCGCGACGTTCGCCAGCCTGGATGCCCCCATGGGTGGGATGCGGTCCTCCGGGATCGGTCGCCGCCAGGGCGCTGAGGGCATCCACCGCTACACGGAGGTCCAGTCGGTCGCCACGCAGTACCTGCTACGGTTCGGTCCGCACTGGGGCCTCACCGACGAGGCGTATGCCGCGGTGATGACGGCCGCGGTCCGGTTGCTCGGCCGCCTGGGGAGGGCATAGTGAGCACTGCGTTCGACTACGACGTCGTCGTGGTCGGCTCGGGGTTCGGCGGATCGGTCGCCGCCCTGAGGCTCACCGAGAAGGGCTATTCGGTCGCCGTCCTTGAGGCTGGTCCTCGCTTCGAGGACGCCGACCTGCCCGACACGAGTTTCGATGTCCGCAACTACCTGTTCGCGCCCGCGGTCGGCTGCTACGGGATCCAGCGGATCGACCTGCTCAACGACTGCCTCATCCTCAGCGGCGCCGGGGTGGGTGGCGGCTCGTTGGTCTATGCCAACACCCTCTACCAACCCCCGGACGCCTTCTATGACGACCCACAGTGGCGCGATATCACCGACTGGAAGGCCGAGCTCGCGCCCTACTACGACCAGGCCGGGCGGATGCTCGGCGTCATCACCAACCCCTGGCACTCCTCCGACGAGGTGATCCGCCAGGTCGCCGAGGAGATGGGCAAGGCCGACACCTTCCCGTTACACCCCCGGTGGGGGTGCTGTTCCCCGCGACGGGGAGGAGAAGGGGCAACCCGTCGAGGACCCCTTCTTCGGCGGAGAGGGCCGGCACGGCATACGTGCACGGGCTGCGGCGAGTGCATGACGGGGTGCCGCCACAACGCGAAGAACACCCTGGTCAAGAACTACCTCTACCTCGCGGAGAAGCGCGGCGCGCACGTCCACCCGATGACGACGGTGACCCGGGTCGTGCCGCGGCACGGGGGCGGCTACGACGTGCACACCAAAGACACCCGCGCCAAGACCAAGCGGACGGCAGCCCGGACGACCCGGACGTATGCCGCCGCCCAGGTCGTCTTCGCGGCCTCGGCGTTGGGCACCCAGCGGCTGCTGCGTGCATACGATGAAGTTCACCGGCGACCTGCCGAACCTGTCTGACAACCTCGGCCGACTCACCCGGACCAACTCGGAGTCGATCCTCGGCGCCGGGGCGTCGGCCGATGACCCTCGGGACTTCACCGAAGGTGTGGCGATCACCTCGTCCTTCCATCCCGACGAGCACACCCACATCGAGCCGGTCCGCTATGGCCGGGGCTCCAACGTCATGTCGCTGCTGACCTCTGTCCTCACCGACGACCTTGGTGACGAACCGCGCTGGCGGGTCTGGCTGAAGCAGTCCTGGCGGGAGCGCAGCACCGTCCGCCAGCCTTACGACTTCAAGCACTGGTCGGAGCGCACCGTCATCGCGCTGGTCATGCAGTCGTTGGACAACTCGATCAACACCTTCCCCCAAGCGCAACCGGCTGACCGGGAAGATCACCTCGGCTCGGAGCAAGGGCATGGGGCCCCCAACCCGACCTGATCCCGCTGGCCAACGAGGCGGTCCGCCGGATGGCGCGGATCGTCGGCGGGTTCCCTGCAGGCAACATCGGTGAGCAGTTCCAGCGCCCCTGACCGCACACTTCATCGGCGGGTGCCCCATCGGCAAGCGACGCCGACCACGGGGTCGTCGACGCCTATCACCGGGTGTTCGGTCACGCTGGGTTGCACATCGTCGACGGCTCGGCGGTGTCGGCCAACCTCGGGTCAACCCGTCGCTGACCATCACCGCCCAGGCCGAGCGAGCGATGGCCTACCGGCCCAACAAGGGCCAGGACGACGCGCGGCCCGCGCTGGGGGCGGCATACGAGAAGATCGATCCGGTCGCCCCCGCGAAGCCGGCGGTGCCAAGTGCGGCGCCCGGGGCTCTGCGTTTACCGATCGTCGGGATCAGCTAGGCAGCAGGCCGGCGACGGCCTGGCCGATGGCCGCCCACGTCGGGAACACCGACGTGCCGCGGTCGATCGGCCCGTCCATGAGGTCGGTCGCCAGCGCCGCGACGCTGACCCATGCGTCGCCACGCCTGCTACGGCGATGTCGTGCCGCACGCCCGGCAGGCTCCCCGTCTTGACGCGCACCGGACGTCCCGGCAGGTAGGCCGGAAGGCCTCATCGAACTGTTGCTCGCGCATGACCGCCAGCGCCATGGCTGACTCCTCGGGGCAGCAGCACGCCGGCTCGGAGCGCGCCCAGCAACTCGGCTAAGTCCGCGGCGCACGTCTCGTTCTCCAACCCGGGCGGCCGCCGCCGGGTCCATCATCCGCCGCCGCAGCACGGTATGCCGTGTCCCCGCCCGGCCGAGCAGCCGCGACACCTCGCCCACGCCGACGATCCCGATGAGGGCGTTGGTGGCGTCGTTGTCGGACAGGGCGACCATCAGCCGCAGCACCTCCCCGCTGGCAGGCTCGTCACCGAGGGCAGCAGGGACAGCGGCCCGCAACCGCCCACCCGGCTCGTCGGGAGCGCGATTGGCAGATCCCACGGCATACCGGCCGCAAAGTAGGCAAGCAGGATCGGCACCTTGATCGTGCTCGCAGCCGGGACCACCCGGGGAGTCGTGATCGAAGCGGAAGCCGTCGCGTGAGCGCACCGCGAGGGAGACCTGACCTGAGCCTGCGCGATGAGGTCGTCCAGGCGCGCGGTCACCTGAGCGGAATCCATGTCCGGCAGTATCGGGCATGTGAGGATGGGGCGATGGTCTCATTGCGTGTGTCCGTCCGCGTGACGACCCTGTGGACCTCGCCGAACTCCCTCGGCCGATTGACGCGCCAGCGGTGTCGGACGACCCGACCCGGTTGTTGGCTGGCCGCCCTCGACGCTCACCCGGATGACGACGAGACAGGCCACGGGCGACTGGGCCGGCATGGGCGCATCGACAGCCAGGCCATGCTCGGCGAGCCGGTCCTGCCGATCGGCCCGGTGACCGACGATGGCTGGGTCCAGGTCGTGCTCCCCCGGCAGCCGAGCCGGCTGGACCTCGGGGTTACCCGGGCTGGCCTCGGCGAGCCCACTCGACGCCGTGGGTGAAGACCACGATGGGGTCACGATCACCGAGGGCCTCCTGGCCGGCGATGCCCCAGGACGGTGCCGAGATCCTCGACCTGGCTAGGAACACCGTGGGCTGGCCTACCTGTGGGGGGGTGTCGCCACTTGGCCTGACTGTTCCGGGCTGGTCCACCTGGTCTGGCGCCGTCTGGCGTGATCGTGCCGCGCGATGCCGACGATCAGGAGGCCGCGGCATACCGGGGGGTGGGGTGAGGAGCGCCCAGGTGACTTCTACTTCTTTCGCGCGCCTGGTCGGCCCGTCCACCACGTGGGATCGTCACGGCACCGGGTCGGATGCTGCACGCACCGGAAACCGGCCGCGGGATCATTGAGGAGGGTCTCGGCCCGGACCGCGAGGCGACCTGGTATGCCGTGGGAGACTCCCGCTGACCGCCCCCTGTCCGCTGCCCGGTCGACCCGCGACCTAGGAGGAACTCATGACCCGCGACGAGGTGCGCTGGGCCTATTGCCTGGCCAAATTCTGGGGCGTGGCGCGACGAGCCCCGGGAGGGCGACGTCGTCGCCAAGGTCGGTCCCAAGATCTTCGCATTCACCGGCGGGGACGGAGTCGGCCTCGCTTGGGCGCTCCCGTGAGGAGGCCGACGAGTGGCTGCGTAGATACCCGGACGACGCGTCGGTGATGGCCTATGTCGTCGTTACGGATGGAACACCCTCGCGACTCTCGGGCACGATTCCGGCGACGAACCACTGGAAGCCATCGACGCGTCCTATGAGGCCGTCGTGGCTGCCCTGCCTCGATCGCAGCGCCCGTCACCATGAACACCGTGCCCAGAGGGTCCCGCCAACTCGGTAAAGTCGGCCACACAACCCGACCGGAAGGTGCTCCGTGGACGTCACCCCTTGGTGTGGTGGGGTCACCATCGCCGCGGGCCATCGTAGTGCCCTCACAGCTGATGTCGCGATCGTCGCGCGCAAGCCGCACATCCCCTTCGATGCGCGAGTGCACCGCCTACTTGGTGGTCTACGTGTCGCCTGCGCTGTTGTTCGGGCTCTTCGTGTGGTGGGACTTCGGCGGCAGTATGCCGGGTGAGTTCCATGCGGGTGGTTGACGGAGTATCTGCTGTCGGTCGACAACCTGTTCGTCTTCCTGCTCATCATGGCCAACTTCCGGGTGCCTGAGCGGTTGCAGCAGTCGGCCCTCATGGTCGGCATCATCATCGCGATCATCCTGCGTGCACTATTCATCGCTCTGGGTGCAGCGGTCATCAACTCCTACGCCTGGGTGTTCTGTTACCTTCGGGCGGTTCCTCATCTGGACCGCGTGGAAGCTGGCTCGCGAAGGCGAGAGCGATGACGACGACTACGAGGAGAACGCGCTGCCCAAGTTCGTCGAGCGGCGCTTCCCGCGACCAGCACGTTCCACGGGATCTAGCTGCTCGCGCGTGAGGGCGGCAAGCGGCTCATCACGCCGATGTTCATCGTCATCCTGGCGTTGGGCACGACCGACCTGTTGTTCGCGCTCGACTCGATTCCCCGATCCATGGGCTGACCAAGGAGCCCTACCTCGTCCTCACGGCCAACCCTCTTTGCTCCCGGCGAAGCTGCGCCAGCCTACTTCCTCATCGGCGGACTGCTCAAACGGCTGGTCTATCTGTCGCTCGGGCTCGCTGTCCTGCTGGCGTTCATCGGCGCTGCTTTCATCCTGCACGCCCTGCACGAGAACAACCTCCCGTTCCTCAACGGCGGGAAACCACTGCATGGCGTTCCGATATCCTGATCTCGGTGTCCTCGGCGCGATCGTGCTCATCCTCGGCGTGACCACCGTGGCCAGTTTGATCGTCCTCCCGCGACCGTGCCGACGAGCCCGCCGAAATGCCGCAGGAGCGCATGGTGGCAGCCGACGAGGACGACCAACCGGTCCTCTGACAGACCTGGCTTCACCGTTGTCTCCTGGACTGCCTGCGAAACGAGGTCCCTTCTGTCAGCGCAGGGCTTCGTTCATCTGGCCTGACTTGCGCCACATTCGGCGATTCGGCGATCGGTGGGTGTTTGCGCTGGTCAGGGGCCTGTGGGCGTCCGCTGACACACTAAGCGGCCGGTAGGGCTCGGCGTCGTGGCGTTCGTGCGGAAGGTGAAGACCGCGTCGGGAGCCACCGCTGTGCAGATCGCGGAGCGGGTCGCAGGGCGGGAGAAGGTGCTGGAGTGACCTGGGTTCGGCGCACACCGACGCTGAGTTGACCGCGCTGTTGGCGACCGCGCGAATCGGTTGCATCCGGGTCTGGTGAGCTGACTTTGACCGCAGGTCGGGTTCCCGCCGGGCACGCGGTGATCACTGAAGCGCCGCCCCGCTGTGGCAGGTGTTGACTCCAGGCGCACGCATGGCTGGGGTTCGACGTGATCAACGACGAGGCGTCGGGCAGCTGGTACTGCTCTGATCGTGGAGCCGACGTCCTAGGTCGACTCGCTACGGGTGCTGGACGAGCTCGGTGCAGCACGCCCCACGGCGGACGATGGTCCGCACCTTGACGCGGGCCGGTGCCGGTGGGTACTGGGACCAGGGTCGCCGCTGCGTAGCCCTCGCCCAAGCTACCACCGCCGGCGACATCAGTCTGTGTCTATACGACGACCACCCCAACTTCGAGGCCGAGAAGGAAGACCAGCTGCGTAAGGTCGGTTACCGGGTGAACGCCGCGTCGACCCGCAGGTCGCTCGTCGGGC
>JADIZV010000002.1 GCA_016704565.1 Candidatus Phosphoribacter baldrii | reverse complement strand
GGTGTGGACGACTCACGCAGCCCACCAGCGACACGTCGAGCAGCTGTCCGTCGACGAGTTCTTCCCCGACCGTGGCAGCCGCCAAGCTGAACACCCGTCGCCCGGAGCATCACGCGCGACACCGGACACACGGGGCGGCCTCCCCGCCTGACGTGTAATGCACCGCGTCCGCCCGGTGCCCGATCCACATCCGACCCGTCCGGTCGGACAAGGCGGCTGCCGCCCCCGCATGGTCGGCGTGGGCGTGGGTCGGAGACGATCCGTGTGACCTGCGACGGCGCAGACCGGGGAAACCGCCCCAGGGCCTCAAGCACTCGTGGGGCGGATCGGCGCAGGCCCACATCGATAACAAGCGTCACCTGGCCGTCAGGGTCGCGCACGAGGGAACCGATGACGTAGTCGCCCAGCATCCGGACCCGCCAGATGTTTCCGACCTGCCCTCGACAGGGGACCGGGTGCTCGCGCCGGCTGCCGAGGCATGGTAGGCCGCTCACCCGATCAGCCACGTCGGTTAAACGGTTTTGCCGGAATGATGCCTCGTCGTCGGATCGCCTGCCCAACCCCGGCCCGGTGGCGTCGGGCCGCTGACGACAGGAGCGACCTGGAGTGACGTCGCCGATGCGACCCGCGCCCACTCTGGGACACGGCATACCGGCTGCGCGAGGCGACGACCAACAGGGGCCTTCCCTCTGCGACAGGTGGACCCGCAGGCCACGTCTTCACCCACGTCGCCCCCGCAACGCCGACGCCATCGGCAGCCTGGTCACTGGGCGGTGACCGGCGTGCCGACCCCGATGTATGCCTCCTGAGGCACGGGAGCTGTTACATCCAGGCGGGATCGACTCGGACCCTCGCCGATCTGGTCGCGGACGTGGAACACAGCGCCACCAACCTTGCCGGCAGTTGCCGACCGACTCCGGTCCCCCGAACATGCGTAGCCCGGGAGGGTCGAACTAGGCGCGGCCGGTGGACCGTGACAGCCCCCAGCTCCCCTGGCTGCGGTGCGCGAGTGTGCTTCCACCACGTCGACCGCTCGGCGGCGTGGGTTGGGCGGACCTGCCCGATCGGTGGTCCGGCCTTCCTCACCGACGAAGTCGACCGATTGTCCCGACGGTCGCACGTTGCCGGCGCTGACCCCTGCGCAGCGACGAAGGCGACACCTACACGGGCTCGGTGATGGCACGGCATCGTCACGGGTCGCGCGCTTCTGCTCTGCGGCTCGCCCGCGGGCTCACCGACGGAGTGTCCTGCGAGCGCGGGCCCCCTGCCCACCTTGCCGAAAGGCGGCTGAGATGGAGTCGGTATGCCGGGCACGTCACCTCCGGGCCCCTCCGGGGTGCGCGAACTGCGCCATCCTGGTGATCCGCAGTGCAGCGTGGGCGAGTTCGACAACAACGCCTACCTGTTGACCTGCCGGAGCGACCGGGCGAGCAACAACTGCTCATCGATGCGGCAGCCGACCAACCGCGCTTACCTGCCGGCCCTCGTGGCCGAAGGCACCGGCGCGCTTGGCGGGATCGTCACCACTCACCGCCGCTCCTGACCACGTCCGGTCGGCTCGTCGAAGGCTGGCCCTAGCCTGGGTCCGGGGCGCCGACCGCCTCGGGGGCCGACGACGCGGCGGCGTTGCCTTTGGCACCGGACCGCGCCCTGCGGCACGGCGACCGGCTGCAGGTCGGCGCGGTCCAGCTCGACGTCCTCCACCTGAGGGGCCACACCGAGGGCGGGGTCGCACTCGCGTATGCCGATCCAGCCGGCTTCACCCACCTGTTCACCGGCGACTCGCTGTTCCCCCGGCGGCGTCGGCAACACGAAGATGCCGGGGCGGTCGTTCGAGCAGCTCTACGCCGATGTCACCGCGCGGGATTTCAACGTTTACGACGACGCGACCTGGGTCTATCCCGCCACGGCGACGACACGACGTTGGGAGTAGAGCGGCCCCACCTGCGTGAGTGGCTCGCCCGCGGCTGGTGACCTGACGGTGTGCCGAGGCTGCCGGCGGCCGCGGCCCGGCGCCGGTCGGGCCGGCGGTGCCGGTGGGGTGTTGGCGTCGACCAGCCCGACGATGGCGTCGCAGATGATGCCTGACGCCTCGTCGTCGTCGTGTGCCCGACCTGGGTGAGGACGTTGAGGTCGGCACCGGGGATCCGTTGGCGAAGAGCTTCCGCGTGCGGCACGGGGATGAGCCGGTCGTGGCTGCCGGCCACGATGTGGGTGGGCACGTCGACGAAGTGCCCAAGCGCATCCATCTCGTCATGACCGGCGATGGCATAGAAGAACCGGCCGATCGTCGGCATCTTGGTGTGCTTGATCTGGTCGACGGGCGTGCCGGACGTCGTCGCGGTTGGCACCCTGTCCGAAGATGAGCCGCCCCTCGACCATCCGTGGGATGAAGACCCGGGGTTGGATGCCCGGCGCGCGAGGCAAGCGCCATGATGACCCGTTCCAGTGGGACGGGTGTGCGTCCTTTCGTGGCGGCGTCAGGAGGCCAGGACGGTGCCCTTGACCCGGCCGGTGAGTGCTCGCAGTGCATCCCGTGCATACGCCATGATCGACATGCCGCCCATCGAATGACCGGCGAGAACCAGCGGACCGTCGGGCGCCGTTTCATGTCGATGCCCTCGCGCAGGTCGTCACCGAGGATCCGGACCGTGGGGTCCCCGACTGCTCATGCTCACCTTAAGCCGTGGCCGCGCTGGACGTAGAGCGGCACCCGGACGTCCCGCGCGGGTCTGGAGGCGCAAGAACCTTGTGCCAGCTCGTGGAAAATCCAGGCACCACCCATGAGCAAGCACGACGGTCGGCGTCCGCCAGCGACAGGACCATCGGGCAGGATCTCCTGGGCCATGATGTTGGCGCCGTAGGAGACGGGGACACGGTGGATCCGCAGTGACAATGCTCAGTCCTTCCGACCTTGTCGGTCCCGTGGTGAGGTCAGGGTCTGCTGCTCGGCCCGGCCGGTGAAGTCCTCCATCGTGTGATAAACGCCGATGGAGCGGTGTTGTCGGCGATGAAGTCACGGACCCCGATCGGGACCAGACCTTTGAGCACCTCACTGAGCATGACCGTGCTGGGCAGGACGACAAACGAGCCGCCGGAGCACATCGCCTTCCACGCCTCGTCGACGACGTGAGCCGGGCCGAGGATCGGCAGCAATGGGGTGGACTTGGCGCCGTCGAACATGCCCGTGTTGGCGTAGTAGGGGCAGACCGTCGTCACCTTGACGTGCTCGACGCCGGCCTGCTTGAGCTCCAGGCGCACCGAGTCGGACCAGCCGATGACGGCCCACTTGGAGGCGGCATACAGCCATCCGTGGGTTGGCGGTGAAACCGGCGGCCGAGGCGAGGTTGAGCAGGCGACTCGCCGCTGCCGGAGATCATGCTCGGCAGGAAGGCTCGCGCCGACATACATCGGTGTGCGGGGGTGTTGACCGCGACGGTGAGCTGGGTGTCGCGGGCCGAGTCGGACTCCAGAAATACTGGTTGCCCCGAACGATCCCGGCGTTGTTGACCGTAACGTCGACCCGCCCAACCTCGTCGAGCACGGCGGCTGCGGACGCCGTCACCGCATCGAGGTTGCCCACATCGACAAGGTATGCCGTGACCTCCGTCGCGCCACCGCTCAGCTCTTCGAGGGTGCGCTGCAGGGCAGGCTCGTTGAGGTCCCAGAGGACCACGGCCTTGGCCTTCTCGGCAATCGCGCGTTCGGCGAACAACCGGCCCATCCCCATGGCCGCGCCGGTGATCAGGACGGTCTTACCTTGGACAGACTTCACGAGACTCCTCCATCGGGTCGTTCCCCATCCTGACAGCAAGGACCCCCGGTGACACGGTCCGGCGGACGTGGTCTACGTCGCCTTGCTGGCCCCTGCCTCGGCCCGAGCGGCGAGGGCGGCCTCGCGGACGCGAGCGAAGTCTGCGTCGGTGAACACACCCCGCACGCCCGAGATGGTGGCCAGCTGCATCCCGTGTTTGAGGCCGAGCTGGTAGATCTCCTTGACCTTGGTCCACTCAATGTTGCGACCGACGGTGAAGGTCTCATAACGCCCTTCCAGGGCAAGCACGACGGTCTCGGCCAGGCGGGCGTAGGCCACGCCGTCGGGCAGCCCGATATTGCGCATGTGGACCTGACCGGGGAGCTCGATCTCACCGGACTCGATGACCAAGACGTCCGGCCGTTTGGCGACGTCCTCAGCCGACATGTCCAGGGTCGGGCCACGTCGGTGATGACACAGCCGGGCTTGACCTTCATGATGTCAAGCACCTTGTTGCCCGCAGCCGACGTTGCGGTGACGATGAGGTCCATCTCACCCAGCGCGTCGCCGGGCTTGGCGGCAGCGTGCAGGACTGCGCGCGGGTTGTCCCGCTCGATGTCCTTCTTGATGGCCAGGAGCTTGGCCGTCTCCGGCGACACCAGCCAGAGCTCGTCGGTCACCAGGGCCAGCAGGCGCGCGCACCCGAACCGATCGCCCCGGTCGCGCCGACGACCATGGCCTTGCCGTGGATGATGCCGTGCTCGTCGATCGGCGCGATGCCCAGCTTGCGCAGGGCAGCGTGGGCCGCCCACAGGGCACCGGACGCGCTATAGCTGTTGCCGGTGGTCACCGGGAGGGGGCGCGTTTGGCCACTGTGACGCCTGCGTCTCCCACGACCTTGGTGAATGCGCCGAGGCCCATGACCTGGGCCCCGAGTTTGCGGGCCAGCTCCGCGGCATCCAGGAGCCGGGAGTAGGTGAACTCGGGGCTGTGGGCGAGCATCTCCTTGGGGGTGCCGCCCACCGAGATCAGCCAGCCCTCGGCCTCGGCGCCCGTCGGCGACTCGATGCCGGTGACGTGGCTGTAGATGAACGGCGGGATGTAGGCCATCGCCTTCTCGACGACGTCCCCCCATCCCCCGGAAGTTTGGCGATGGTGCCCAAGCCCTCGACGTTGTTGAAGTACTGGGTGCTCAGCGGGTGGATGACAAAGGCGAACCGGCTCTTGCGTTTGTCCCCGTTGGGACGAAGCAACCGGGGCTCCAGGGCCGCGGTTTGGATGAGTTCCTAGCAGGTCATCGGTGGTGAGCTCGCGCTCTTCGGTGTGCATGGCCGCAGCCATCGCCTCAGGCATCGCCGTGACGACCATGAACCGGAAGGGGCGCGGTGTGGCGTCGATGACCAGGTCCACTCCGCGGCTGCCGAGCTCCGTCAGCCGACCGTCTGAGATGGCATTGGTGATGACGGTCTTTCCGGCGAGATCCTCCAAGCCGAAACGGATCAGCTCGGCATAGCTGCCGACGATGACGTCCGCGTCACGGGCCGCGCGGTGAGCGAGCTTGTCGCTCACCCACTCGACCGGCCCGTGAGTGTGGTCCTTGAAGATCGACGGAGTCAGCCGCCACGACCACATCCCCACTTCGGCGGCCTTGGCCACCACGGGGTTGGTGTTGAGGACAACCGGCACGTCGGTGCGCAGCGCAGGGTCGACGAAGTCGATGTTGGCGGTGAACTCGCGCAGCACCCGAATGGTGCGCTCGTAGTTCTTGCCGCTGAGAACGACCGTCCGCGCGTTGTTGAAGTAGCCCGGCATCTCGGCCTGGACATGCCGGACGGCCCACTCCTGCAGGACGTCGGCGAGCATCGAACCATCCCGGACAGGCACCCGTGCCGTCGTCTCGAGCACCTGGCGCACCTCGTGCGGGTCGCCCTTGAAGACGCCGGTGGCCTGCGCTTCGCGGACGCCCGTCACTGCGATCGCATCGGCCTTGAGCGACCATTGCCAGACCAGTTTCTCGGCGGCATCCATGTCACCGCTGGTCCCGAGCCGGATCAGCCTGAAGTCACGGCCGGCGAACGAGACCTTCTCGTCGAAGTCCCACTCGGGGCCCTGCAGAGTGACGTTGACGACGACGAGCCGTTTGCGCGGCATACCTGATGCTCCTAGTCCTTCGACCGACGGGGGCGCCGGGGGCGGGGGGTGGGGGCTGTGTCACGTTCGGCGGCCGCGACCATGAGCCCCTCAATGTGCGTGCGGATGAGCCCGGTGACCCGCTCGGGGTCGGGCACCATCCGGGTGTCCGAGGAGACGCCGACCCCGACCGTCCCGTTGTAGGTGAACAGACAGACCCCGATCGGCTGGTCGCCGGACGTCGGCACCCAGCCCATGACGGTCCGGACCGGCGCACCGACCATGGTGAGCTGCGAGCGGGGGCCGGGGACGTTGCTCAGTTGTCCGATGGTCTTGCCCGAGAAGAAGTCCGTGACGCGCTTGGCCACAGCGCCGGGGGCCTCGGCGATGACCTTCTGCATTCCGAAGGCGACAGCCGGCTCCGCGCTGTTCTTCAGGCGCGTGGTCCGCTCATGGATCTCGCCGATCAAGGTCGCGGGGTCGGCGATCCCGAGCGGCATCTCGAAGAGCACCACGGCGAAATGGTTGCCCAACGTGGACGGCAGCGAACTGTCCACCGGTTGCAGCGACACCGGCATCATCCAGGCCAGGTCCGTGATCTCCTCCACCCCACGCTCGGTGAGGTAGTCGGTGAGCGCAAGCGACACGGCCGCCATGAGGGGTGTCGTTGACCGTCGCGTTGAACGTCGCAGCCACCTGCTTGATGGCGTCGAGACTGATCCCGTCGACCCACGCGACCCCCTTGTCCACATCCGGATGACCGCTCCACGCGTCCGTCTCGGCTTTACCGTGCAGCAACAGCCGACCGATCTCCCGCCACGAGTTGGAGGTCTCGTTGTCGCTGGAGGTGAACGACGTCAGCGCGTCGATGAGCTTGGTGGGATGGCGGACCAGGTCGAGGGCGGACTCCAGGTGATGCGGAAGTTCGAGGGGGTTCATCGTCGCGATCATCGTGCGGCTCGCCTGCGCCATCACCTCGCCCGAGTGTTCGAAGGCGTCCATGGCGTCCTTGACCGAGTGTTCGGCCAAGTGCCGGACGGTCTCCAAGGCGCCGTGTGAGCCCGGTTCGGCGGAGCGCCCGACGGTCTGCGGGATCGCGTCTGGGGCCGGGTCACAGGTGCCCAGGAGCAGTTGGACCAGCCGGATCCCGTCGCCCAACCCGTGGTGGAAGCGGGTGAGCATCGCTCCCCCGCCTTCGTCCTGGACCGGGCCGGAGATGAGCTGCATGTCCCACAGCGGTCGGGACCGGTCGAACGGCACTGAAAACATGCTCGACACGTGGGCCCGGAGTGTGTCGGGATGCGAGTCAGCGAGGATGACTCGCTGGATGTGCCGGTCGACCGAGAAGTCGACGTCGTCGACCCATTCCCAGTGCCCACGGCGCTTCACCGGCACCTGGCTGAGAACTCGGTATTTGGTGACGATCCGCTCGAAGATCGCCTCCTGCAGCTTGTCCCACTCCGGCAGCTCGTCGAAGGTGAGCAGGCCATGCACGTGCATGAGGTTGTTCGGGCGGTCCATCATCAGCCACGTCAGGTCGGACGCGGCGATCCGAGTTCCCATCCGTAGACCTCCCTCGTCGTTTCAGGCGTCGGCGCGCACAACCGAACGTACGCACTTGTCTGTCGCTGAGTCTGGCTGTCACGATGACGGTGCGCTACGGACCCACGTCCCGTTCCGGTACGTGAGGGATGTCACGTACCGACGACCTGCCCACGACCCCACCACGAGTGCCTACGCTCGATCATGACCCACGCCACGGCAGGTAAGAGTTCCGCTGCGCACCGCCCCGGCCTGTTGGACCCCGAACACGTCCTTGCCGCCACCTATGCCCTGGACCAATCCTTCGTCCGAGGTCTCACCGAGCGCCTGGTCGCGACGTCCGGCCAATCGATGATGGTGCACGCCCCGACGACCGGCCAGCCGTTGGGGAGCGTGCCCATCTCCACCCCTGACGATGTGGCGACCGCGTTCGCACGGGCGCGCGAGGCGGCCCGCGACTGGGCACTGTCCTCGTATGCCGAGCGCTCGGCGGTGCTGCTGCGCTTGAGTGACCTCATCCTCGACCGGCGCGAGGAGATCATGGACCTCATCTGTTGGGAGTCCGGCAAGTCCCGGATCCACGCCTTCGACGAGCCGCTGCACGTCGCCCTCACCGCGCGCTACTACGGCCGGACCGTGGAGCGGCACCTGTCGCCCCAAGCGCGCGACGGCGTCGTCCCCTTCCTCACCCACATCGAGGAGCACCGCACGCCCAAGGGCGTAGTCGCGATCATCTCGCCGTGGAACTACCCCTTCACGATGGCTCTCGTCGACGGGATCGCGGCGATCGCCGCCGGCAACGCGGTCGTGTCCAAGCCCGACCACCACACCCCCTTGTCAGCACTGTTCGGGCTGCAGTTGCTCGAGGAGGCCGGTCTGCCTGAAGGCCTGTGGCAGATGGTGACGGGCGCCGGTCGCGTCCTGGGTGGGCCGATGATCGAGCGGGCCGACTACGTCTGTTTCACGGGCTCGACGGCAACCGGCCGGGTCATCGCCCGGCAGTGCGCCGACCGGCTCATCGGTTGCTCGCTGGAGCTTGGCGGCAAGAACCCGATCCTGGTCTTGGCCGACGCCGACCTCGACCGAGCCGCCGAGGGTGCCGTGCGGGCCGCCTTCTCCAACGGCGGCCAGCTCTGTGTCTCGACCGAGCGGCTCTATGTCGCCAAGGAGGTCCACGACGCGTTCGTCGAGAAGTTCGTTGCCCGGACCAAGGCCATGCGCTTGGGCGCTGGCCACGAGTGGGGCATCGACATGGGCTCGCTCATCTCGGCCGAACAGCTCAAGACCGTCGCCGACCATGTCGACGATGCGGTGCACCATGGAGCCCGGGTCCTGGCCGGCGGCAAGGCCTCGCCCCGATCTTGGCCCCTATTTCTATGAGCCGACCATTCTCGACGGGGTCACCCCCGACATGGCCTGCCACGCCGACGAAACGTTCGGTCCGGTCATCTCGGTCTACTCCTTCACCAGCGAAGATGAGGCGGTCGACCTCGCCAACGCCGGCGACTACGGCCTCAACGCGGCCGTGTTCAGCCGGGACAGCAAACGCGCCCGGCAGATCGCCAACCGGATCAGGTGCGGCACGGTCAACGTCAACGAGGCCTTCAGCGCGACGTTCGCCAGCCTGGATGCCCCCATGGGTGGGATGCGGTCCTCCGGGATCGGTCGCCGCCAGGGCGCTGAGGGCATCCACCGCTACACGGAGGTCCAGTCGGTCGCCACGCAGTACCTGCTACGGTTCGGTCCGCACTGGGGCCTCACCGACGAGGCGTATGCCGCGGTGATGACGGCCGCGGTCCGGTTGCTCGGCCGCCTGGGGAGGGCATAGTGAGCACTGCGTTCGACTACGACGTCGTCGTGGTCGGCTCGGGGTTCGGCGGATCGGTCGCCGCCCTGAGGCTCACCGAGAAGGGCTATTCGGTCGCCGTCCTTGAGGCTGGTCCTCGCTTCGAGGACGCCGACCTGCCCGACACGAGTTTCGATGTCCGCAACTACCTGTTCGCGCCCGCGGTCGGCTGCTACGGGATCCAGCGGATCGACCTGCTCAACGACTGCCTCATCCTCAGCGGCGCCGGGGTGGGTGGCGGCTCGTTGGTCTATGCCAACACCCTCTACCAACCCCCGGACGCCTTCTATGACGACCCACAGTGGCGCGATATCACCGACTGGAAGGCCGAGCTCGCGCCCTACTACGACCAGGCCGGGCGGATGCTCGGCGTCATCACCAACCCCTGGCACTCCCCCTCCGACGAGGTGATCCGCCAGGTCGCCGAGGAGATGGGCAAGGCCGACACCTTCCGTTACACCCCGGTGGGCGTGCTGTTCCCCCGCGACGGGGAGGAGAAGGGCGCAACCCGTCGAGGACCCCTTCTTCGGCGGAGAGGGGCCGGCACGGCATACGTGCACGGGCTGCGGCGAGTGCATGACGGGGTGCCGCCACAACGCGAAGAACACCCTGGTCAAGAACTACCTCTACCTCGCGGAGAAGCGCGGCGCGCACGTGCACCCGATGACGACGGTGACCCGGGTCGTGCCGCGGCACGGGGGCGGCTACGACGTGCACACCAAGGACACCCGCGCCAAGACCAAGCGGACGGCAGCCCGGACGACCCGGACGTATGCCGCAGCCCAGGTCGTCTTCGCGGCCTCGGCGTTGGGGACCCAGCGGCTGCTGCACACGATGAAGTTCACGGGCGACCTGCCGAACCTGTCTGACAACCTCGGCCGGCTCACTCGGACCAACTCGGAGTCGATCCTCGGCGCCGGGGCGTCGGCCGATGACCCTCGGGACTTCACCGAAGGTGTGGCGATCACCTCGTCCTTCCATCCCGACGAGCACACCCACATCGAGCCGGTCCGCTATGGCCGGGGCTCCAACGTCATGTCGCTGCTGACCTCTGTCCTCACCGACGACCTTGGTGACGAACCGCGCTGGCGGGTCTGGTTGAAGCAGTCCTGGCGGGAGCGCAGCACCGTCCGCCAGCTCTACGACTTCAAGCACTGGTCGGAGCGCACCGTCATCGCGCTGGTCATGCAGTCGTTGGACAACTCGATCAACACCTTCCCCAAGCGCAACCGGCTGACCGGGAAGATCACCCTCGGCTCGGAGCAAGGGCATGGGGCCCCCAACCCGACCTGGATCCCGCTGGCCAACGAGGCGGTCCGCCGGATGGCGCGGATCGTCGGCGGGTTCCCCGCAGGCAACATCGGTGAGCAGTTCCAGCGCCCCCTGACCGCACACTTCATCGGCGGGTGCCCCATCGGCAAGGACGCCGACCACGGGGTCGTCGACGCCTATCACCGGGTGTTCGGTCACGCCGGGTTGCACATCGTCGACGGCTCGGCGGTGTCGGCCAACCTCGGGGTCAACCCGTCGCTGACCATCACCGCCCAGGCCGAGCGAGCGATGGCCTACTGGCCCAACAAGGGCCAGGACGACGCGCGGCCCGCGCTGGGGCGGCATACGAGAAGATCGATCCGGTCGCCCCCGCGAAGCCGGCGGTGCCAAGTGCGGCGCCCGGGGCTCTGCGTTTACCGATCGTCGGGATCAGCTAGGCAGCAGGCCGGCGACGGCCTCGCCGATGGCCGCCCACGTCGGGAACACCGACGTGCCGCGGTCGATCGGCCCGTCCATGAGGTCGGTCGCTAGCGCCGCGACGCTGACCCATGCGTCGCCACGCTCAAGCACGGCGATGTCGTGCCGCACGCCCGGCAGGCTCCCCGTCTTGGACGCGCACCGGACGTCCTCGGGCAGGTAGGCCGGAAGGCCCTCATCGAACTGTTGCTCGCGCATGACCGCCAGCGCCATGGCTGACTCCCTCGGGGGCAGCAGCACGCCGGCTCGGAGCGCGCCCAGCAACTCGGCCAAGTCCGCGGCGCACGTCTCGTTCTCCAACCCGGCCGCGGCCGCCGCCGGGTCCATCATCCGCCGCCGCAGCACGGTATGCCGTGTCCCCGCCCGGCCGAGCAGCCGCGACACCTCGCCCACGCCGACGATCCCGATGAGGGCGTTGGTGGCGTCGTTGTCGGACAGGGCGACCATCAGCCGCAGCACCTCCCCCGCTGGCAGGCTCGTCACCGAGGGCAGCAGGGACAGCGGCCCGCAACCGCCCACCCGGCTCGTCGGGAGCGCGATTGGCAGATCCCACGGCATACCGGCCGCAAAGTAGGCAAGCAGGATCGGCACCTTGATCGTGCTCGCAGCCGGGACCACCCGGGTGGAGTCGTGATCGAAGCGGAAGCCGTCGCGTGAGCGCACCGCGAGGGAGACCCGACCTGGAGCCTGCGCGATGAGGTCGTCTAGGCGCGCGGTCACCTGAGCGGAATCCATGTCCGGCAGTATCGGGCATGTGAGGATGGGGCGATGGTCTCATTGCGTGTGTCCGTCCGCGTGACGACCCTGTGGACCTCGCCGAACTCCCCTCGGCCGATTGACGCGCCAGCGGTGTCGGACGACCCGGACCCGGTTGGTTGGCTGGCCGCCCTCGACGCTCACCCGGACGACGACGAGACAGGCCACGGGCGACTGGGCCTGCATGGGCGCATCGACAGCCAGGCCATGCTCGGCGAGCCGGTCCTGCCGATCGGCCCGGTGACCGACGATGGCTGGGTCCAGGTCGTGCTCCCCTGGCAGCCGAGCCGGCTGGACCCTCGGGGCTACCCGGGCTGGCTCCGGCGAGCCCACCTCGACGCCGTGGTTGAAGACCACGATGGGGTCACGATCACCGAGGGCCTCCCGGTTCGCGATGCCCCAGACGGCGCCGAGATCCTCGACCTGGCCAGGGAACACCGTGGGCTGGCCTACCTGTGGGGGGGTATGTCGCCACTTGGCCTTGACTGTTCCGGGCTGGTCCACCTGGTCTGGCGCCGTCTGGGCGTGATCGTTCCGCGCGATGCCGACGATCAGGAGGCCGCGGCATACCGGGTGGGGTGGGGTGAGGAGCGCCCAGGTGACCTCTACTTCTTCGCGCGCCCGGGTCGGCCCGTCCACCACGTGGGGATCGTCACGGCACCGGGTCGGATGCTGCACGCACCGGAAACCGGCCGCGGGATCATTGAGGAGGCCCTCGGCCCGGACCGCGAGGCGACCCGGTATGCCGTGGGGAGACTCCCGCTGACCGCCCCCCGTCCGCTGCCCGGTCGACCCGCGACCTAGGAGGAACTCATGACCCGCGACGAGGTGCTGGCCTATTGCCTGGCCAAACCTGGGGCGTGGCGCGACGAGCCCTGGGAGGGCGACGTCGTCGCCAAGGTCGGTCCCAAGATCTTCGCATTCACCGGCGGGGACGGAGTCGGCCTCAAGCTTGGGCGCTCCCGTGAGGAGGCCGACGAGTGGCTGCATAGATACCCGGACGACGCGTCGGTGATGGCCTATGTCGTCGTTACGGATGGAACACCCTGCGACTCTCGGGCACGATTCCGGGCGACGAACTACTGGAAGCCATCGACGCGTCCTATGAGGCCGTCGTGGCTGCCCTGCCTCGATCGCAGCGCCCGTCACCATGAACACCGTGCCCAGAGGGTCCCGCCAAACTCGGTAAAGTCGGCCACACAACCCGACCGGAAGGTGCTCCGTGGACGTCACCCCCTTGGTGTGGTGGGTCACCATCGCCGCGGCCATCGTTGCCCTCACAGCTGATGTCGCGATCGTCGCGCGCAAGCCGCACATCCCCTCGATGCGCGAGTGCACCGCCTACTTGGTGGTCTACGTGTCGCTCGCGCTGCTGTTCGGGCTCTTCGTGTGGTGGGACTTCGGCGGGCAGTATGCCGGTGAGTTCTATGCGGGGTGGTTGACGGAGTATTCGTTGTCGGTCGACAACCTGTTCGTCTTCCTGCTCATCATGGCCAACTTCCGGGTGCCTGAGCGGTTGCAGCAGTCGGCCCTCATGGTCGGCATCATCATCGCGATCATCCTGCGTGCACTATTCATCGCTCTCGGTGCAGCGGTCATCAACTCCTACGCCTGGGTGTTCTACATCTTCGGGGCGTTCCTCATCTGGACCGCGTGGAAGCTGGCTCGCGAAGGCGAGAGCGATGACGACGACTACGAGGAGAACGCGCTGCTCAAGTTCGTCGAGCGGCGCTTCCCCGCGACCAGCACGTTCCACGGGACCAAGCTGCTCGCGCGTGAGGGCGGCAAGCGGCTCATCACGCCGATGTTCATCGTCATCCTGGCGTTGGGCACGACCGACCTGTTGTTCGCGCTCGACTCGATTCCCGCGATCTATGGGCTGACCAAGGAGCCCTACCTCGTCCTCACGGCCAACCTCTTTGCCCTCATGGGGCTGCGCCAGCTCTACTTCCTCATCGGCGGACTGCTCAAACGGCTGGTCTATCTGTCGCTCGGGCTCGCTGTCCTGCTGGCGTTCATCGGCGTCAAGCTCATCCTGCACGCCCTGCACGAGAACAACCTCCCGTTCCTCAACGGCGGGAAACCACTGCATGGCGTTCCGGATATCCCGATCTCGGTGTCCCTCGGCGCGATCGTGCTCATCCTCGGCGTGACCACCGTGGCCAGCCTGATCAAGTCCTCCCGCGACCGTGCCGACGAGCCCGCCGAAATGCCGCAGGAGCGCATGGTGGCAGCCGACGAGGACGACCAACCGGTCCTCTGACAGACCCGGCTTCACCGCTGTCTCCCCCTGGACCGCTCTGCGAAACGAGGGGTCCTCTCGTCAGCGCAGGGCTTCGCTCATCTGGCCTGACTTGCGCCACATTCGGCGATTCGGCGTGATCGGTGGGTGTTTGCGCTGGTCAGGGGCCTGTGGGCGGGTCGGTTGACACACTAAGCGGCCGGTAGGGTCGGCGTCGTGGCGTTCGTGCGGAAGGTGAAGACCGCGTCGGGAGCCACCGCTGTACAGATCGCGGAGCGGGTCGCAGGGCGGGACAAGGTGCTGGAGCATCTGGGTTCGGCGCACACCGACGCCGAGTTGACCGCGCTGTTGGCGACCGCGCGGAATCGGTTGCATCCGGGTCAAGGTGAGCTCGACTTGACCGCAGGTCGGGTTCCCGCCGGGCACGCGGTGATCACCGGGAAGCGTCACGCCCTGCTGTGGCAGGTGTTGACCCAGGCGTACGCACGGCTGGGGTTCGACGTGATCAACGACGAGGCGTTCGCGCAGCTGGTACTCGCTCGGATCGTGGAGCCGACGTCCAAGGTCGACTCGCTACGGGTGCTGGACGAGCTCGGGGTGCAGCACGCCTCACGGCGGACGATGGTCCGCACCTTGACGCGGGCCGGTGCCGGTAAGTACCGGGACCAGGTCGCCGCTGCGTGCTTCGCCCACGCCGCCACCGCCGGCGACATCAGTCTGTGTCTATACGACGTGACCACCCTGTACTTCGAGGCCGAGAAGGAAGACCAGCTGCGTAAGGTCGGCTACTCCAAGGAACGCCGCGTCGACCCGCAGGTCGTCGTCGGGCTCCTGGTGGACCGGCACGGGTTCCCGTTGGAGATCGGCTGCTTCGAAGGTAACAAGGCCGAAACCGCCACGATCCTGCCCATCATCGAGGGCTTCCAGGCCCGACACAGCCTGGAGAGTTTCGTCGTCGTCGCCGACGCGGGGATGCTGTCCGGATCAAACTTGAAAGCCCTGGATGAGGCCGGCCTCAAGTTCATCGTCGGTTCCCGCGTCACTAAAGCCCCGGCCGACTTGGCGTCGCACTTCCGTTGGCACGGCGATGCGTTCACCGACGGGCAGGTCATCGACACCATCACCCCACGCATGGCCACCAAGACCGCCACCGGCATCAACGACCCGGCGACGCGGGCCGAGCCGGTGTGGGACCCGAGCGTGCATGAGAAGTCCTGGCGGGCGGTGTGGGCCTACTCGGCCAAGAGAGCCGTCCGCGACGGCAAGACGTTGACGTTGCAAGAGAACCGGGCCAAGGCCGTCATCGCCGGCGAGAAGACCGCACGCACACCTCGCTTCGTCACCATCACCAACGGCTCCCGCTCCCTGGACGAGGCATCCCTGACGCGGGCCCGACGACTGGTCGGACTCAAGGGCTACGTCACCAACATCCCCGCGTCGGTGATGCCCGCAGCCGAGGTCCTCGCTGCCTATCACGAGCTGTGGCACGTGGAGCAGTCGTTCCGGATGTCCAAGACCGACCTGCGCGCCCGACCGATGTTCCACCACACCCGCGACGCGATCCAAGCCCACCTCACGATTGTGTTCGCCGCCCTCGCTGTGGCTCGCTACCTGCAAGACACCACCGGGCTGAGCATCAAGAAGATCATCCGGACCCTACGTCCGCTACAGCAGATCACCGTCCGCATCGCCGGCCACGAACACCTCGCAGCCGACCCAATCACCGAGCCCGCCCAAAAGATCATCGACGCACTCAACCCCCCGGCGCCAACACACTAAAGTGGCGCAACTCGGGTGGCGTTCCGGATATCCCGATCTCGGTGTCCCTCGGCGCGATCGTGCTCATCCTCGGCGTGACCACCGTGGCCAGCCTGATCAAGTCCTCCCGCGACCGTGCCGACGAGCCCGCCGAAATGCCGCAGGAGCGCATGGTGGCAGCCGACGAGGACGACCAACCGGTCCTCTGACAGACCCGGCTTCACCGCTGTCTCCCCCTGGACCGCTCTGCGAAACGAGGGGTCCTCTCGTCAGCGCAGGGCTTCGCTCATCTGGCGAAGCTCCTTCTTCAACTCTGAGACCTCGTCGCGCAGCCGAGCCGCGAGCTCGAAGTGCAACTCCGCCGCCGCTGTGTGCATCTGGGCGGTGAGCTGCTGGATGAGCCCGGCCAGGTCGGAGGTCGGCAGCCCCTCGGCGCGGACCCCGCTGGCCACTCCGGCGTCCGCGAGCACCGCGCCGCGGCCTGCGCGGTCCCGGCCGGGCGGCATACCGGACGCCTTGCCGCGCGAGCGCGACCGACCCGAGCCGAGCAACTCCTCGGTGTCGGCACTTTCGCGACCGAGCAGGTCGGTGATGTCGGCGATCTTCTTGCGCAACGGCTGCGGGTCCAGGCCGCGCTCAGTGTTGTAGGCGACCTGCTTGGCCCGGCGGCGGTTCGTTTCGTCGATGGCGTCGCGCATCGAGGGCGTGAGCTTGTCGGCATACATATGCACCTGGCCGCTCACGTGGCGAGCCGCGCGGCCGATGGTCTGGATGAGGGACCGGGTCGAGCGCAGGAAACCCTCTTTGTCGGCGTCGAGGATCGACACGAGCGACACCTCGGGCAGGTCGAGGCCCTCGCGCAGGAGGTTGATGCCGACCAGCACGTCGTAGTCCCCGAGCCGCAGCTCGCGCAGCAATTCGACCCGCCGCAGGGTGTCGACCTCGGAGTGCAGGTAACGCACCCGGATCCCCTTGTCGAGCAGATAGTCAGTGAGGTCCTCGGCCATCTTCTTGGTCAACGTCGTGACCAGAACCCGCTCGTCGCGGGCGGCCCGGGCCCTGATCTCGTCAATGAGGTCGTCGATCTGACCTTTGGTGGGCTTGAGGACGATCTCCGGGTCGATCAGCCCGGTCGGGCGGATGATCTGCTCGACCGGCGGGCCGAACTTGCCCGACTTGGCCATCTCATAGTCCCCTGGTGTCGCCGACAGGTAGACCGTCTGGCCGATCCGTTCGAGGAACTCCTCCCACTTCAGCGGCCGGTTGTCCATGGCGCTGGGCAGCCGGAAGCCATGGTCGACGAGCATCCGCTTGCGGGACATGTCGCCCTCGTACATCGCCCCGATCTGCGGCACGGTCTGGTGCGACTCGTCGATGACCAGCAGGAAGTCCTCGGGGAAGTAGTCGAGCAGGCAGTTGGGTGCGGAGCCCGCCTCGCGTCCGTCGATGTGCCGGGAGTAGTTCTCGATCCCGCTGCAGAAGCCGACCGTGCGCATCATCTCGATGTCGTATGCCGTGCGCATCCGCAACCGCTGAGCCTCCAGCAGCTTGCCCTGCCGTTCGAGTTCGGCCAGCCGCGCCTCAAGCTCTGACTCGATCCCCCCGATCGCGCGCTCCATCCGCTCCGGGCCAGCGACGTAGTGCGAGGCCGGGAAGACATACATCTCCTGCTCTTCTCGGACCACCTCACCAGTCAGCGGGTGCAACGTGTAGAGCCGCTCGACTTCGTCGCCGAAGAACTCGATGCGAACCGCGAGCTCTTCATACATCGGGATGATCTCGACCGTGTCTCCCCGCACCCGGAACGTCCCGCGGGTGAAGGCCAGGTCGTTGCGGGTGTATTGCATCCCGACAAACCGCCGCAGCAACTGGTCGCGTTCGAGCTCTTGGCCGACCCGCAGCGGGACCATCCGGTCGACATATTCCTGCGGGGTCCCGAGCCCGTAGATGCACGACACCGAGGCCACGACGACGACATCGCGACGGGTGAGCAGCGAGTTCGTCGCCGAGTGCCGCAGCCGTTCGACCTCCTCGTTGATCGAGGAGTCCTTCTCGATGTAGGTGTCCGTCTGCGGGATATACGCCTCGGGCTGGTAGTAGTCGTAGTAGCTGACGAAGTATTCGACCGCGTTGTTGGGCAACAGCTCGCGGAACTCGTTGGCCAGCTGCGCCGCGAGGGTCTTGTTGGGCGCCATGACCAGGGTCGGCCGCTGCACTGCCTCGATGAGCCACGCCGTCGTCGCCGACTTGCCTGTCCCGGTCGCTCCGAGGAGCACCGTGTCGGTCACACCTGCCGTGATCCGCTTGGCCAGCTCGGCGATGGCATCGGGCTGGTCGCCGCTGGGCTGGAAGTCGGAGATCACCTCGAACGGGGCCAGTCGGCGCTGCAGGTCGGTCGTGGGACGCATGGTCATGAGACTACGTCCCGCCACTGACAGCCACCCGCCAACTCCCTGCCGCCAACTCCCTGCCGCCCCACGCCGCGGGTCTGCCGTCAACCCGCAGCACGCGGCATACTCGGCGCGTGCGGGTCGTCTTCCTCCACGGGACCGGGTCTGCGGGACCGAACGCCTGGCCGCTGCAGGCGGCCACCCTCGGCGACCAGGCGCACTTCCTGCGGCGGGTCCACGACGGTGACCACCCGGACCATGTCCGGCCGGTCGTGCTCGACGCCCTGGCACCGCGGGGGCACCTCGTCGCCCACTCCTACGGATGCGTCACCGCCGTGCTCGCAGCCGCGGCATGTCCCGACGTCGTCGCGAGCCTCGTCCTGTGCGAACCGCCGTTCGTCGGACTCACCGCCGGGTGGCCGCAGACCGACGCCCACGTGGCCGCGCTGGCGCCGCTGTTCGACCGCAAGGACGACCCGACGTTCACGGACCTCGAGTTCTCCGCCGGTTTCGCCCGCGCTGTCGGTATGCCGGTCCCGGACTTCACGCCCGAGCAGCTGGCTCGCTCGGCGGCGCGGTTGCGGGCGTTCACCCCGGCCTGGCTGATCCCACTCGACCCGGCCATCGTCAGTGAGGTGCCGACCCTCGTCGTCACCAGCGGGGCGCGGGACATCTACGACGAGGTGGCTCAGGTGCTGGAAGGCCACGGCGCGCGCCGCCTGGTCTTGGCAGGCTATGGGCACCGCGTCCAGGATCACCCGGCTGCGACGACACACTTCCAGGCGTTCTGGGCATCAGTCCCCGACTGACCGACCGGCTTTGTGGAGTGCTGGCCACACCCCGATGTGGCCGGCACTCCATAAAGCCCACGCCCGGCCGCCCGGGAGGGGAACTACGGCGTCCAGCGCGCCTCATCGATCCACTCCTGGACACGCGGGTAGGCCGTCTCGAACCAGGGCTCCTTGGCATCGGTGTAGTCCCGCGTCGTCGCCGACTGCGCTTCAAGGTGACGTTTGAGGGCGGCATACTCCTCCCGCGCAGCGGGCTCGGACCGCAGCCAGTCGCGGAAGGCGAGGGCGAACGTCCACCCTGCAGAGCCGATCTCGCGCACGTGGACGTGGACGATCCGCCCCGGGTCGCAGCCGCCGAAGAAGCGCTTCTGCCACTCCATCGCGGGAGCCCCCGCCGGGTGCGGGTGGTCCTGGACGTTGTCGGCAACACCCAGGTAGCCGTTCCGCCGCATCGCCTCACCGAAGCGGTCGGCATCGGCGTCGCTGAGCCGGGGCACCCCGATCTGCACGTCGATGACGTCTTTGGCGACCAGGCCCGCGACGCTTGTCGAGCCGATGTGGTCGACCCGGATGCCCTGCCCCGCCAGCCCGGCAGCAAGGCGCGCCACGACCCGCGCCCCCGCGTCCGCCCACCCCGGGTCGGGCTCAGCCAGCGTCGGGGTCTCCGGCCGTCGAGCCCGTATGCCGTCCCGCACGTTCCGGTCATAGGGCACCAGCCGCTCGTCCCAGAGGCGGCGGACCTGGGCTTCGGTGACCGCCCGGGTCCCCCCGTTGTCGATCCACGCATCCGCGGCAGCACGGCGCTGAACATCGTTGGCCTGGGCCGCGATCCGAGATCGGGCATCGGCCTCGGAGAGCCCGCGCTGGCTCACCAGCCGGGCGACCCGGATGTCGGCATCAGCCCCGACGACGACGGTGAGGTGGTCGTGGACCCACAGCCCCTTCTCCACCAGCAGGGGCATGTCATAGACATCGATCCGGTCAGCAGGCACGCTCCCCCGCAGCAAAGCGACGCGGGCGTTGATCGCGGGACCCGTGATGTTCTCCAACGCCCGCAGCGCCTGCGGGTCGGGGAACACCACCCTGGCCAATGCGGCCCGGTCCAGCGTGCCGTCGGACTGGATCACGCTGGGACCGAAGCGGGCTGCGATGGCGGCCAGGGACGGCATACCGGGTTCGACGATCTCGCGCGCCACGCGATCGGCGTCGGTGACCACGGCTCCCCACTCGCGAAGCAGCGCTGCCACGGTGGACTTGCCCGAACCGATCCCCCCGGTGAGGCCCACGCGCAGCATGGCCGTCAGCCTAGTCGGGTAGGTCTTCCGGGTCCGGGGTCATCCGACGGGGTCGGACGAAGATGAGGACACCGAGCAACGCCACGCCGGCCCCCGACCAGATCCAGACCGAAGGTGAGAGCGCCGGAGTGTCAGCGCCTCGGTTGACCCACCCGATCCACACGGGCACCACGCCCATCCCGGTGACGAAACCCCACGCCGACCGCCCCGGTTCCTCCCGGTTGGCCAGCCCCACCGCGCCGACCGTGGTGATGACGGCAATGACCCAGCCATAACTGAGCAAGGTCCAGGTCGCCCAGATCGACCCGATGCCGACGACGGCCCACCACCCGAAGACCCGCCACTCGTCGCGGCTCGGCGGCGGCTTGCGGCCACCCATCAGGCCAGACCCAACGCGTGGGCCTCTTCCCACAACTCATCCCGCACGCTGGGGTGGGCCGCCTTGTTGATGATCGACCAACATTGGTGGGCCTGGTCGTGGCCGAAGATCTCAGCAACGCCCTGCTCCGTGATGATCGCGCTGTGTTGGAACGACGTGACCGGCTCGTCGATGAGCGGGACGATCGTCGACACGTCGGCCTTGGGGTGCCATGAGCGCAGCGCCATGATCGCCTGACCGCCAACCGAGTGCAGCGCACCGACGATGAAGTCCGTCTGTCCGCCGAAGCCAGAGTGGATCCGAGCATTGATTCGCGACGCGTTGGCCTGTCCGAACAGGTCAACCTGCAGCGCCGTGTTGACCGATGTCATCTGCGGCTGGCGAGCGATGTTGGCCGGATTGTTCGTCGTCTCGGTGCGCCGCATGAGGACGTGCTCGTTGAGGTGCATCCACTCATAGAGCTCAGCGCTGCCGACCGAGAACGACGCGACGATCGGCCGCTCAAGGTCCATCGCCCCCGCGTCGAGCAGACTGAGCACACCGTCGGAGAACATCTCCGTCCAGATCCCCAGGCCCTTCTTGTGCGTGAGCTCGGGGAGGACCGCGTCGGGGATCGCGCCGATACCCAGCTGCAGCGTCGACCCGTCCCTGATCCGGTCGGCCGCGAGCGACCCGATGATCGCGGTGTCGCCCGAGTCGGCCGAGACCGTCTTGCGCTCCTGATAGTTCGCCACCGGCAGATCGACCTCGTAGACGATGTCGAAGTCGGCGATGTCGTATTCGGAATCACCAAACGTGTAGGGCATCTGCTTGTTGGCTTGCGCGATGATCGTGCCGCCGCGTGCCTTGCACGCCTCGATGGCGCCGACAACGACGTTGGTCTCGATGCCCAGCGAGATCTTCCCGTTGTGCGGCAACGAGGTGTGCGCGATGACGGCATCCGGAGGCAGGGTGCGCGAGAAGAGCAGCGGGACCATGGAGAGCCGAGCCGGCACATAGGACAGGTGCGGGCTCTTGCGCATCCCTGCACCGACGAACGAGGTCTCGTGCGTGACGCCCTCGCGCATCGGCAGCCCGGCGTGCGCCGCCAACATGTTGAGGGTGAACTCCGGCAGCGTGGCGTCAACGATCCGCAGCAACTCGAACGGGATGGCACCATTGCCGCTCGCGACGATCCTTGGGTTGGGCGGCAGGGATTCGAGCGCGGCGATCAGCTCGCCGAACGAGGCGGACATGGCTCAATCATCTCGCAATCGACAGGCCTCGTCTGACCACCCGCACGGCGCCGGTGAGCGACGTCTCACCTCGCGTTAGTCTCGGTCTCATGGTCGGCCCCCTGGATCGGCTCGGTCCCGCCCTCGGCGATGCGCTCGTCCGCGACCCCGACATCGCCGCCACGTATGCCGTCGACTGCTCTTGCGCGCCAACGGCACCCGAGCACTTCACGGTCGTGCGCGCCCGCGATGTCCAGGACGTCGTCGCGGTGTTGGAGGAGGCGCAGGCACACGGCATACCGGTCGTGCCGCAAGGCGCGCGCACGTCCCTGACGGGGGCATCGTGCGCGACGGAAGGTGCGATCGTCCTCAATGTCGAGGACCTGCGTGATCTGGACATCGATCCGGTCGAAGGGCACGCCCGCGTCGACCCCGGGCTCGTCACTGCCGAGCTGAAGTCGGCCGCCCACGAGGCGGACCTCTTCTACCCGCCCGATCCCGCGTCCGCCGACACGTGCACGATCGGCGGCAACATCGCGACCAATGCTGGCGGCCTGTGCTGCGTCAAGTATGGCGTCACTGCCGACTATGTCAAGGCGCTCGAGGTGGTTCTTCCCGGCGGGGAGCGGATCAGGACCGGCAAGCGGACGGCAAAGGGTGTCGTGGGCTACGACCTCACCGGACTCTTTGTGGGCTCCGAAGGCACGCTCGGCGTCGTCACCGCCGCGTGGGTCCGGTTGGTCCCCGCCCCGGACCCGGCCCTGACCGCGCTGGCGACCTTCGACTCCCTCGACGACGCCGTGCGCGGGGTGCTCGCCCTCCGAGCCGACCGACACCGGCCGTCGTTGCTGGAGTTCCTCGACCGCGCGTCGATCGCGGCTGTCCAGGCGATCGGCGACTTCGGCTTCCCGTCCGGCTGCGAGGCGGCCCTGCTCGTGCAGTCCGACCGCCCCGGCCACGCCGGCGAGGACGTCATCCGGTATGCCGCGACGCTGGCCGAGGCGGGCGCCGTCGAGACCGTCGTCGCGGACAACGCGGCCGAGGCCGACCTGCTGATGAAAGGGCGGCGGATGCTCAACCACGCACTGGAAGCCAAAGGTGGGCGGCTGGCCGAGGACGCCTGCGTGCCGATCGCCCGGCTGGCGCAGTTCGTCAGGATCGGGCAGGACATCAGTGCTCGCAGCGGCGTGGAGATCACCCTCTCCGGACACGGTGGCGACGGCAACCTGCATCCCTCGCTGTTCTTCACCCGTGGCGACCCGGACGGTCTACATCGGGCCGAGGCGGCCCTGGAGGACCTCCTGCGAGCGGCCCTGGACCTGGGCGGCACGATCACCGGCGAGCATGGGATCGGGGTCCAGAAGCGCCGCTATCTGTCGTGGGAGTTGGGCCATGCCGAACTGGCCCGGCAACGATCCGTCAAGACCCTGTTCGACCCGCGCGGCATCATGAACCCTGGCAAGGTCTATTAGTCCGGTGACCTCGTCGAGCGAGGCCGCGGCCTGACACAATCGGGACATGCAGGAGACGGAGACCCGCGGCGGGTGGCTGAGCCGCGAGGAGTTGCGCGACGCTCGCGAACGCCTGCCGATCCTCTATGTCAACCTCGTCCCGGTTCGCGTGGACGAGCGTAGCCAGGTCACCCAGATCGGCCTGCTCCTGCGGGCCAGCGACGACGGTCAGATCCAGCGCGAGCTCGTCTCGGGACGGGTGCTTTATCACGAGCGTTTGCGGGACGCGGTGCTGCGACACATCGAGCGGGACCTCGGCCCGATGGCTCTCCCCCAGGTGCCGATCGCCCCCCAGCCGTTCGCGGTCGCCGAATACTTCCCCACGCCAGGAGTCACGCCCTTTCACGACCCGCGCCAGCATGCGGTCGCCCTGGGATACGTGGTGGTGCTCATGGGCGACTGCCAACCGCAGGGCAACGCGCTCGATCTGGCCTGGTTGAGCCCGGCTGAGGCCCGCGACCTCGCCGCAACCCCCGAAATGGCCGGTGGACACGGTGTCCTGTTGCGGCAGGCGTTGGCCCACCTGGGCCACCCGATCTGAGCCAACGCACGTCGATGACGAGCCAAGCCTCCCCTGCGGCCACTGCCGCCGAGCTCGCCGCCCGCATCCGCGCGACCAGCTTCCCGCGGATCAGATATCACAAGGGCTACGACCGCTACGACGTCGACTGGCTGCTGCGCAAGGTCGCCACCGAGCTCGAGCGCGGCACCGCGAAGCCGGAGTTGGCCGACGAGTTGGCGGACGCCGAGTTCAGCAGCACGACCGTTCGGTCCGGTTACGACGAGAAGGCCGTCGACGAGTTTGTCGACGAGGTGGTCACCAGCCTGCGTGAACTGCTCGGGCCACCGCAGCCGCCAGCGACCAAGCCCTCGCCGCTGACCCTGGTGCGTCGCCTCCTCACCCGCTCGTGACCCGTCCCGGGCACCCAGGTTCAGTCAGCGCAAGTCCAGTCAGCCCAAGTCCAAGCGGAGCAAGTCGTCGGCTGGGCGGAAACCGAGTCGGCCATAGAGCGTGCGAGCCGCGTCACTGGGATTGAGCACGAGCCTGACCATTCCCTCTGCCTGGGACCAGCCGAGCACGGCCCCCATGAGGTCTGTGCCCACGCCACGGCGTCGGAGTGCCGCGTCCACCCACACCTGGGACACATATGCCCAGCGTGCCGTGGCCCGTCCCGGTGAGGGCATCCGATGGAAGACGACGGCGGCTGCCATGCCGATCGCGTGTGTGCCGGACCAGGCCAACCAGGTCACCCGGCGGGATGCCTCCTGGGTCCACCACTGCTCCATCCGGCGCTCGAAGTCACCGTCATCCGGCTCGGCCGCGCCGGGTCGCCCCTCGGTCGCCCAGCGGCGACGACAAGACGCGACAGCGGCGAGGTCGCCTGGGAGAGCCAGCCGGACGGCATACTCCGGCGGTGAGGACGCGAGCGTCACGGGGCGGCTTCGAGCAGCCGTTGCCGGTCGGGACTGACGACCGACAGCGGGAGCAGACTGCGGCCGGTCGGGCCCATCTCGATCTGGGTGCCCATCTCGGGGCAGACCCCGCAGTCGAAACAGCCGCTCCACCGGCAGTCAGCGACCTCGTGCTCGGCAAGGGCGTCCTGCCAGTCGTCCCACAGCCAGTCGCGGTCCAGCCCCGAGTCGATGTGGTCCCAGGGCAGGATCTCGATCCGGTCCCGCTCCCGCGTCGTGAACCAGTCCACGGACAGCGCCGTGCCCTCGAAGACCGACTCGGCGGCCCGCATCCAGCGCTCGAAGGAGAAGTGCTCACTCCACCCATCGAACCGGCCGCCCTCCCGCCACACCGCCTCGATGACTGCCCCAACGCGACGGTCGCCGCGCGAGAGCAAGCCCTCGACGATGCCCGGCTGGCCGTCGTGGTAACGAAAGCCGATGGAGGCGGCATACCGGCGGTCGGCGCGGATCGTGTCGCGCAACAGGCGTAGGCGCGCGTCGGTCGCCTCTGCGCTCAGCTGCCCCGCCCATTGGAACGGAGTGTGCGGCTTGGGCACGAACCCGCCGATGGACACGGTGCACCGGATGTCCCGGCGACCGCTGACCTGGCGACCGGTCTCGATGACGCGAGTGGCGAGCGTGGCGATCTGTAGGACGTCCTCGTCGGTCTCGGTGGGTAGCCCGCACATGAAGTAGAGCTTGACCTGGCGCCAGCCTGCCGCGAACGCCGCCGCCACTGTGTCGACGAGGTCCTGCTCGGAGACCTGCTTGTTGATGACCTTGCGCAGTCGCTCCGAGCCGCCTTCGGGCGCGAACGTCAGCCCGGAGCGCCGACCCCCGCGACTGAGCTCGTTGGCCAGGTCAATGTTGAACGCATCCACCCGGGTGGACGGCAGGGACAACCCGGTCTGGCTGCCCTCATAGCGGTCGGCCAAGCCCTTGGTCACCGCCGCGATCTCGGAGTGGTCCGCCGACGACAACGACAGCAACCCGACTTCCTCGAAACCAGTGGCCGCCAACCCGCGCTCGACCATCTCCCCGATTCCGGTGATCGAACGCTCGCGGACCGGCCGGGTGATCATCCCCGCTTGGCAGAAGCGGCAGCCGCGCGTGCAGCCACGGAAGATCTCGACCGACATGCGCTCGTGCACGGTCTCGGCCAACGGCACGAGCGGCGCCTTGGGATAGGGCCACGCTTCCAGATCCGTCACCGTGTGCTTGGCCACCCGCCACGGTATGCCGGTCAGCCCGGTCCGCGGGGCCACCCGCCGGATCCGTCCGTCCGGGAAGTAGTCGACCTCATAGCACGCCGGGACGTAGGCCACCCCGGACCGGGCGATCCGCAGCAGGAGCTCGTCCCGCCCACCCGGGCGTCCCTCGGCTTTCCACGCCGCCACCAGATCGGTGAGCTCCAGCACCGCCTGCTCGCCGTCGCCGACGACGACCACGTCGGTGTAGTCGGCGATCGGCTCGGGGTTGAACGAGGCATGACCACCGGTGACCACGATCGGGTCGGCGTCGGTCCGGTCCCGGGAATGCAGCGGGATCCCCGCCAGGTCCAGCGCCGTCAGGAAGTTGGTGTAGCCCAGCTCGGTGGAGAACGAGATCCCGAACAAGTCGAAGTCCCGCACCGCCCGATGGCCGTCCACCGTCACCTGGGGCACTCCGTGCTCACGCAGCAGCGCCTCAAGGTCGGGCCACACGGCATACGTGCGCTCGGCGAGGGCGTCGGGTCGTTCGTTGAGAACTTCGTAGAGGATCATGACGCCCTGGTTAGGCAGGCCGACCTCATAGGCATCGGGGTACATCAGAGCCCACCGGACCGTCCGCTCGGCACCGTCGGGGCCGTGGCCGCCGCAATTCCAGTCCTTGACCTGGGAGTTGAGCTCGCCGCCAACGTATTGGATCGGTTTCTGGATGCGCTCAAGCAGCGGCTCCAGGGCGGCGAAGCGGGATTCACCAGGCATCCGTCGATCCTAGCGGCGGATCGTGGTGAGGCGACCGACCGAGGGGCACGAACAGCGGCTCGGCCGATATCTGTTCGTGCCCCTCGTCGAAGGCTGACGTCTCGTCAGTCGTCACACCTGACCGACTCCTCAGTCGTACAGAGCCTCCAGGTTGGCCTTGAACTTCTCGGCCACGTGCTTGCGCTTGAGCTTGAGACTCGGGGTCAGCTCGCCGGCGTCAACGGTCAGGTCACGGTCGAGCACGGTGAATCGCTTGATCGTCTCCCAGCGGTTGAGCCCCTGGTTGAGGGTGTCCAGATAGCCCTGCAGCAGGTCGCGGACCTCCTGGGACTGGCTGATCTCGGCATACGACTTGCCCGCCATCCGGTTGGCCGCCGCCCAACCGGTGATTGCGTCCGGGTCCAGCGTGATCAGGGCCGTTGCGTAGTTGCGGCCATCGCCGAAGACGAGCATCTGCGAGGCATAGGGACACTGCGCCTTAAAGGCCGACTCGATGAGCGACGGAGCGATGTACTTCCCACCCGAGGTCTTGAACAGGTCCTTCTTCCGGTCGGTGATCTTGACGAAACCGTTCCCGTCGATCTCGCCGATGTCACCGGTGCGGAAGAAGCCGTCGTCGTCGAACACCTCGGCATTGGCGTCCGGACGGTTGCGATAGCCGCGCATGACACCGGGCCCCTTGACGAGGATCTCGCCGTCCTCGGCGAGCTTGACCTCCGTCGTCGGCACCGGCCACCCGACCGTGCCGTAGTTGTAGCCGCCGAGCGAGGGCCGGTTAACACACGTCGCGGCAGACGTCTCGGTCAGGCCGTAACCCTCAAGGATGATGAGACCGACAGAACCGAACCACCGAGCGATCTCCTTGTTGAGCGCGGCAGACCCGGAAATGAAGAACCGCACCCGCCCACCGAAGCGCTCGCGGATCTTGGATAGCACCAGCTTGTCGGCGATCGCGTGCTGGACGGCGAGGAGGCCGCCGACCGGCTTGCCCTGGGACTGCAACTCCATGGCCTGCTGGCCGACGCCCAGCGCCCAGTCCATCAGCTGCCGCTTGATCCCCGTCTCGGCCTCGACCGTCATCGCGATCCGGGCGTAGGCCTTCTCGAAGATCCGCGGAGCCGCACCCATGAAGGTCGGCTTGATGACGGCCAGGTTGTCGACGATCTTGTCGATCTTGCCGTCGATCGCCGTCGGGAAACCCATCTGCAACGGCAGGGCAAGCAGGATCTTGCCGAACACGTGCGAGAGCGGCAGCCAGAGGAACTGCAGGTCGTTCTGGTCGAGGATGCCGATCGAGTGGATGGCCGCTGCCTCATAGACAATCGCGTCCTGGGTCAACTCCGCACCCTTGGGGCGGCCGGTCGTGCCCGAGGTGTAAATGATCACCGCGAGGTGGTCGGGAGCGATGAGGTCGATCCGCTCGTCGACCATCGTCGGCCTGGCATCCCGGACCGCACGGCCCTTGGCCTCCAGGTCGGCCAGGGAGATGACCCAATCGTCGCCCTCTTCGTCGCCGGAGTGGGCCTCACCGGTAAAGGTAACGACCAGGCGAACGTCGGGGATGTCGTGACGGTGGGTGCGCAGCTTCTCGACCTGGCCGTCGTCCTCGGCGAAGACGACCTTGGACCCGGAGTCGGCCAGGATGAACGCAACGTCCTCGGCCATCGTCGTCGGGTAGACGGTGGTCGTCGCGCCACCAGCGCACATGATCGCTAGGTCGGCCAACGCCCACTCATAGCGGGTCGTCGACGCGATCGCGACCCGGTCTTCGATGGCCAGGCCGTAGGCCATCAGCCCGGCCGCCATGTCATAGACCCGGTCCCGCGCCTCGCTCCACGTCACCCGCTCGAGGTGGCTGTTGCGGAAAAACTGGAAGGCCTCACGGTTGCCCGAACGAGACACCCGGTCGCGGAACAGTGCGGCGATACTACGAGCCCGCCCCTCAAGAATGTCGTGGTTGACGCGTTCGTCAACGGCTGCCTTCATCGCCACGGGCTCTGACTCCTTCGTCGGTTCTTTCGGCGCGGCAGACGGCTCCCCTACCCGGCGGTAGGTCTCCGCTGCTCGACCGCTCGTGCTGCCCCCAACCGTATGCTGTCCGACCCCTTGAGTGGGAGTCCCAGGACACAAGTCACCCCGAGTCGCGTTTTCGCCGCACGTACAGCTGGCGCCGCACCCGAGCCACGATCTGCCCGGACAGATCGACGATGTCGTTCTCGAACCACTCCAACACTTTGGCGCCACCCGCGGCCGCCTCCCGCAGCCGCTCGACAACCGCCGGATCGACAACGAACTCAGTGCGCACCTCGCCCTTCCCGGGCCGGACGAACTCGATCTCGGCCCGCTGGTCCCAGACCACGTAGTCCCGACCGAGTTGGTTCATGACCAGCAGCATCCAGAACGGGTCGGCCATGGAGAACAGCGACCCACCGAACTGCGTGCCGACGTAGTTGCGGTTGAACGGCGTCAACTTCAGGCTCACGACGGCCCGCGAGTAGTCGGGCGCGATCTCCACGACGCGCACCCCGGCGAACCGGTACGGCGGCCACAGATTCATGGCTCGTCGCAGCGATTCCGGGCGTCCGAGCAACTCCTGCCAGGTCGGCAGCCGGAACGCGGGCGCTGCAGGGCGACGGGAGGCGGAAGACGAAGAACCAGCCATGCTGTCAGCCTGCCACGAGTCGGCGCGCCACAGCCGCAACCCCTCGTATGCCGGTCACGGACCAGCCACGGCCAAGGTCGCGCGACACTCCTGGACGTCAGCATGCATCTGCGTCACCAGCGCCTCGATGCCGTCGAAGCGCAAGGTCGGCCGCAGCATCCGGACGAACTCGTAGGCGACACGCTCTCCATACAGGTCCAGGTCGGTTCGGTCCAGCACATAGGCCTCCACCCGCCGGGATGTCCCGTCGAACGTGGGGTTGGTGCCGATCGAGATGGCCGCAGGCAGGACCCGATCCGCCGACCCGGCAGCGAGGTCCAGCCGAGTCAGCCACCCGGCATACACGCCGTTCGCGGGGACAAGACCCTCGATCGGGTCGCCGAGATTGGCGGTGGGGAAGCCGAGCTGCCTCCCACGGTGGTCGCCATGCACAACGACGCCGTCGACGCGAGGCGACCGCCCAAGCAACTCCCCAGCGGCCACCACGTCGCCATCGGCGACAAGAGCACGGACCCGGGTCGAGGACCAACGGCCCGCATCACCGACATCGGGCACCGGAACGACGTCGAAGCCCCGGTCCGCCCCGAGGTCGACCAGCGTCTGCACGGTCCCGCTGTTGCGCACGCCGAACCGCGTGTCCTCCCCGACGACGACGACCGCGGCCCGCAGCGCACCGACGAACACCGAGTCGACAAACTCCTCTGGCGTCTGGGCAGCGAACTCCCGGGTGAACGCCAGCACCACGACCGCATCCACCCCGGTGGCCGACAACAGGTCCAACCGCTGGGCCAGCGAGGTGAGCTCCGCAGGGGCGCGTTCGGGGAAGAGCACCGCGATCGGGTGGGGGTGGAAGGTCACCGCAACCGAGGTGAGGCCTTGGGCCTGGGCCTTGGCCACGACCACGTTGAGCACGGCGCGATGTCCGCGGTGGACCCCGTCGAAGTTTCCCAGGGTGACAACACACGGGCCGATGCCCGCGGGCACCTCGTCAAGACCGTTCCAGACCTGCACGGGGGACACTCTAGGAGCCCTCGGCGGGGAACACGACGCGCGTCCGCGCGCGTACGTGGGTCTGGTCGAGAATGGCGAGCAGGCGACCCTCGGGAGTGAGCGCCGCAACGGCGTCGGTCCGCGGCCCGCTGGAGGCGAGGGGTTGGCCGTAGCCCAGCGCTCTGGCCTCCTCCTGCGTCACCTCCCGGGTGGGTAGCGTACGGCGGGCTGCTTCGGCCAAGGTGAGCAGCGGTATGCCGCCCTCCCCCGCCACGGTCCTCGCCGCCGACGTCGTCGCGAGAGCATCCAGCCCCTGGGCCTCCCGAACATCGAAGGAGCCCACCCGGGTGCGGCGCAAGGCCACCAGATGACCTCCGACGCCGAGCGCGGCACCCAGGTCGCGGGCCAGCGCCCGCACGTAGGTGCCCGATGACACGTCGACCTCGATGTCAACGTCCACGGCATCGGACAGGTCGGGGACATCGTGGCCACCACCGACGCCGTCGGCGGGCCGGACCGGTCGGACGTCGACGACGTCGAACCGCTCCACACAGACGGGCCGAGCGGGGAGCTGGACGTCCTCGCCAGCCCGGACCCGGGCGTAGGCGCGTCGCCCGTCCACCTTGATGGCGCTGACCGCAGAAGGCACCTGACTGATCGCGCCGGTGAGCGGCACGACAGCGGCCTCGATGTCAGCCCGGGTCAGGTGCCCGGCCGAGGTGCTCGAGACCACTTCGCCCTCGGCGTCGTCCGTGACCGTCGAAGCGCCGAGCCGAACGGTCGCGGCATACCCCTTGTCGCAGCCGACGAGGAAGGTGAGCAGCTTGGTGCCCCGCCCAACGCCGAGGACGAGCACACCCGTCGCCATCGGATCAAGGGTGCCCGCATGGCCTACCCTCCGGGTGCCCGCCAGCCGACGGATCCGGGCCACGACGTCGTGGCTCGTCCACCCGGCTGGCTTGTCAACGATGAGCACCCCTTCTGGAGCGCTCACGCGCCGTCGCCCTCCGGCCCCTCGTCGGACTCGACATCAGCGTCGCTGGGCTTGCGGTAGGGATCGGCCTCACCGGCATACGCCGCACCGGCCGACGCCTTGGCGATCTCCTCGTCGCGTGCCTTGGTGGCCACGAGGAGGTCCTCCAGGTGGGCGGCACCTTCGGGCAGGGCATCGGCGACGAAGTCCACGCTCGGCGTGAGCCGAATCCCGAGCTGTCCCAGGGACGAACGGATCTTGCCCTTGGCGGACTCGAGCGCCTTGGCCGTCGCGGCCCGCTCGTCGTCGGTGCCGAAAACGGTGTAGAAGACCGTGGCGTGCTGCAGATCGCCGGTCACCCGAACGTCGGTGACGGTGACGAAGCCCAGGCGTTCGTCCTTGACCCGGTATTCGAGCTGCTCGGCGACGATCGCTTTGATCCGCTCGGCGATCTTGCGCGCCCGCGCGGCGTCGGCCATAGGAATTCCCTTGTCTGTCAACGGACTTCGGTTGCTCCGGTATGCCGCGTCGCAGGGGATGTGCGCGGCACGGCATACCGGAGCGGTGGGGTTTGCGAAGTCCACACCGATGCTTGAAACCCGACCAAGCTGGGGCCAGGCGGCTTACGCGCGGGGCTTCACCCGCATCTCGTAAGTCTCGATGATGTCCTCAAGCTGCAGGTCGTTGAACGAGCCCAGGTTGATGCCGCACTCGTAGCCGTCGCGGACCTCGGTGACGTCGTCCTTGAACCGGCGCAGTCCGGCGATCTCGATGTTCTCGCCCACGACGACCCCGCGGCGGGTGATCCGCGCCTTGGCGCCACGGCGGATCTCGCCCGAGCGGACGAGCGAGCCGGCGATGTTGCCGAACTTGCTCGACCGGAAGATCTCGCGGATCTCCGCGGTGCCCAGGGACACCTCTTCGTATTCGGGCTTGAGCATGCCTTTGAGGGCCGCCTCGATCTCGTCGATCGCCTGGTAGATCACCGTGTAGTAGCGGATCTCGACACCTTCACGGTCGGCGACCTCGGCGTTCTGGCCTTCGGCGCGGACGTTGAAGCCGATGATGACCGCGTTGGACGCCATGGCGAGGTTGATGTTGTTGAGCGTGATCGCACCGACGCCACGGTCGATGATGCGCAGGTCGACCTCCTCGCCCACGTCGATCTGCAGCAACGCATCTTCCAGCGCCTCGACCGACCCCGAAACGTCACCCTTGAGGATGAGGTTGAGGGTCTCGACCCGCCCGGCCGCCAGGGCCTGGTTGAGGTCTTCGAGGCTGATCCGCTTGCGAGCCTTGGCCAGTGAGGCCTGTCGGTCGGCGGCCTCACGACGCTCGGCGATCTGCCGGGCGGTGCGGTCGTCGGGAGCAACAACGAAGGTGTCGCCGGCGCGGGGCACGGAGGACAGCCCGAGCACCTGCACCGGGCGTGACGGCGTCGCGACGTCGAGGTGGTTGCCATGCTCGTCGAGCAGCGCCCGGACCCGGCCGTGGGCCGAGCCGGTGACGATCGCGTCGCCGACCCGCAGGGTGCCCTGCTGGACGAGAACCGTTGCAGTTGCACCGCGGCCGCGGTCGAGGTTGGCCTCAATGGCCACGCCTCGAGCATCGGTGTCGGGGTTGGCCCGCAGGTCTAGCGCTGCGTCGGCCGTCAGCAGCACGGCCTCCAGAAGCCCATCGATGTTGATCTTCTCGCGGGCCGACACCTCGACGAACATCGTGTCGCCGCCATACTCCTCGGCCACGAGGTTGTACTCGGTGAGCTGCTGGCGGATCTTGTCGGGGTTGGCCCCCTCCTTGTCGATCTTGTTGACCGCCACGACGATCGGCACGTCGGCCGCTTGCGCGTGGTTGAGCGCCTCGATCGTCTGAGGCATGACCCCGTCGTCGGCCGCGACGACGAGGATGGCGATGTCGGTCACCTTGGCGCCACGAGCACGCATGGCCGTGAAGGCCTCGTGACCGGGCGTGTCGATGAAGGTGATCGCCCGGTCGACGCCCTCGTGCTGGGTGACGATCTGGTAAGCACCGATGTGCTGGGTGATGCCACCGGCCTCGGTCGCGATGACGTTGGCGTGCCGGATCGCGTCGAGCAGCTTGGTCTTGCCGTGGTCCACGTGGCCCATGACGGTGACGACCGGCGGGCGCTCGGCCAGGTGCTCCTCGTCGTCCTCGACGGCATCGAGGTCGATGTTGAAGGCCGCGAAGAGTTCCTTCTCCTCGTCTTCCGGAGACACGACCTCGACGACATAGCCGAGCTCGGCACCGAGCAACTTGAAGGTGTCCTCGTCGAGCGATTGCGTCGCTGTGGCCATCTCACCCAGGTGGAACAGCACGGTGACCAGCGAGGCCGGGTTGGCGTTGATCTTGTCGGCGAAGTCGGTCAAGGACGATCCGCGCCGGACCCGGACGATGCTCGTGCCGTCACCGCGGGGGACGCTGACGCCACCGATCGTCGGGGCCTGCATCTGCTCGAACTCTTGGCGCTTGGCCCGCTTGGACTTGCGGCCACGCACCGGGCGACCGCCGCCGCGCCCGAAGGCACCCTGGGTGCCGCCACGGCCAGGTGCACCGGGACGACCGCCGAAGCCACCGCCTCCACCGGCCCCACCGGGAGCGCCGCCCCCACCGGGACGACCACCGAAGCCACCGCCACCAGCGCCGCCGGGGCGACCGGGGCCGCCGGGGCGCGCGCCCCCGGGAGCGGGGCGAGCACCAGGCCGGGCCACCGAGGCACGGTCGGGCATCATCCCGGGGTTGGGACGCGGACCGCCGGGACGCGGACCGCCGGGGCCTGCGGCCGCCGGGCGAGGGCCACCGGGACCGGCCGCGGCGGGACGACCCTGGGGCCGCGGCATACCTTGGTTGGGGGCGAAGGGGTTGTTGCCCGGACGCGCCGGTCCGCCCTCGCGCGGCGGACGGCCCATGCCCTGGCTCGGGGCGAACGGGTTGTTTCCCGGGCGCGGAGCGCCAGGGCGAGGAGCTGGCGGCCGAGGACCGGGGACGGGGCCGGCCGGTGCTGTTGGGGCGGACGACGCAGCCGGTGCCAAAGGCACGGCCGGAGTGGCCGGAGCAGGCCGCGGGGCCGTCCCGGCTGGAGCGGAAGCGGCGGCAGGTGCCGCAGCAGCCGGTGCGGCCGGTGCGGCCGACCCTGCGGTGGGCGCAGCCGGAGCCGTCGGCGTGAATGGTGACGACGAGGCCGGGGCAGGCGAGGCAACCGGAGCCTTCGAGACGGGCGCACCGGGAGCCGGAGTCGCAGGGGCGGCCTTGGCCGGGGCTGCCACCGGTGCCACCGGAGCGGGCGCAGCGGCCGCGGGAGCGGTAGGCGTCGGAGCGGCCGAAGCTGTCGCGGGCGCAGCAGGCGCAGGAGCCGGAGCGGCAGCAGGAGCTTGCGCGGCAGCAGGAGCTGGCGCGGCGGCAGGAGCCGGCGCGGCAGCGGCCGGCTTGGGGAAGGTCTCACGGACCTTGCGCTCGACCGGGGACTCGATGGTCGAGGACGGGGACTTGACGTATTCCCCCAGCGCACTCAAGTGCGCCATCAGGGACTTGCTGTCGGTGCCGAGCTCTTTGGCGAGCGCGCTCACACGGACCTTTGCCACGTTTCTCCTGTCTTGGGTCTGTGCCGCGACAGGGGCGCAGACCGTGTTAGTGCTGGGGCTTGCTCATTGCTGAGTGCTCATCGCGTGCTCATCAGCGTCTAACCCGCCTTGTTGTGGTGGTGGTTCGGACATCGTCGGCTCGTGTGGTGGGTCGAGTTCTCGCAGGTATGCCGTGACGGCAGAGACGTCGGTCGGGACCTGCAAGCGCAGGGCTCGGCCGAAGGCCCGTTTCCGGACGGCGGCCTCGAGACAAGCGGCACTCGGATGCAGCCATGCGCCGCGCCCGGGGAGCCGATGCCGCAGATCGGGGAGCAGCCGGGCTTGGCCGGATGCCTCGATTGCGACCACTCGCACGAGAACCGACCAGCTATCCGTGCGACGACACCCCACGCAGGTCCGCACGGGCATGGCCCGCGCCGCGGCATACGAAGAATGCGCCGCCCGGAGTCCAGTCCGGTCGGTCGTCATCAGTCTACCCCGTGGCGGGGTGCCGCGACGGTCACCCCCGGCGCGGGGGGCCTGCGGGACCGGCCCCGGGCCCGCGGGAGCCGGGACGGGAGCCCGTATGCCGTGCTCCCCCCATCCCGGTCCGCGGCGCACTGGCCTGCGGCGCACCGGTCCGAGGTGCACCAGGCGGCGGCGCAGCGGCCGGAGCGGGTGGGTCGGCCGCGACGGCCGTGTCTGAGCGGATGTCGATCCGCCAGCCGGTGAGTTTGGCGGCCAGGCGGGCGTTCTGCCCCTCTTTGCCGATGGCCAACGACAGTTGGTAGTCGGGGACGACTGCGCGAGCGGCGCGCAGCACGGGGTCGACGACCTCGACCGACTGCACCCGGGCAGGAGAAAGCGCGGCCGCGATGAACTCCCGAGGGTCATCGGAGAAGTCGACGATGTCGATCTTCTCGCCGCCCAGCTCGTTCATGACGGCGCGGACCCGGGCACCCATCGGCCCGATGCACGCGCCCTTGGCGTTGACCCCCGGCACCCGGGAGCGGACCGCGATCTTGGTGCGGTGACCGGCCTCACGGATCATCGCGGCGATCTCAACCGTGCCGTCGGCGATCTCGGGCACCTCAAGCTTGAACAACGACTTGACGAGGTTGGGGTGGGTGCGCGACAGCCCAATCTGCGGACCCTTGGGACCGCGTTTGACGCTGACGACGTAGCAGCGCAGCCGGTCACCGTGTCGATAGACCTCGCCAGGCACCTGTTCGGCCTGCGGAAGCATCCCTTCGACGGTGCCGAAGTCGACCAGGACGTTCCTTGGGTCTGAGCTCTGCTGAATGATCCCAGAGACGATGTCGCCCTCGCGGCCCTTGAAGTCCCCGAGGATGGCCTCGTCCTCCAGGTCGCGCAGGCGTTGGACGATGACCTGGCGGGCGGTCGCCGCTGCCACCCTCCCGAAGCCCTGTGGGGTGTCGTCAAACTCAGGGCCGGGCTCGCCGCGGGTGGGCCGTTCGCCCTCTTCCTCTGCCGCAATGAGGGGTCCCTCTTCGCGGGCCCACACGACGACATGGCCGGTCTTACGGTCCAACTCGACGCGGGCGAGCTTGAAGGACCCGTCGGTGCGGTGGTAGGCGGTGAGCAGAGCCTGTTCGATGGCGGGGATGAGCACCTCGAGGCTGAGGTCTCGTTCCCGTTCCAGCGCCCGTAGGGCGGCCAGGTCGATGTCCATCAGTCCTCCTCCTCGAAGCCCTCGTCCAGGTCAGCCTCGTCGATCCGCCCGAACTCAATGACCACGCGGCCCTCGCGAAGCTCGTCCAGCGCGACGTCGGTGAGGTCCGGTGCGGGCCCCGTCACCGGATCGGCGGCGATCGTCACCACCGCATCGCCCACCGAGAGGATGCGTCCGGCCCGCTCACTGCCGTCCCTCAGCCGCAGCCGCGCCAGCCGACCCACATTGCGACGCAAGTGGCGACGTTCGGTCAGGGGGCGGTCCACTCCGGGTGAACTCACTTCCAGAACGTAAGGGGCGTTGCCCAGGCTCTCGGCGGCGTCCAGCGCCGCGTCAACGATGCGGGTGGCGTCGGCGACGTCGTCCAGCGACAGCGGAGCGACCGAGGACGTCGTGTCCTGGGGGTCGATGCTGTCGAGCGATCGGTCCACGGCGATCCGCACGACCGAGCGGCGCCCGGCAGCGGCCACGGCCACGTCCTCGACGACCAGACCAACTCTCGCCAACGGCCCCTCGACGAGCGAGCGGATGTGTCCGGCCTGCACGCCGCTCACCTCCTGCTCTTGTCGATTCCCGCTGCTGTTGTCGTTTCCCACTGGGCGCGGCACCCCGACGGCCAGCCGCCGGATGACACCACTCTAACCGCGTCACTGGTCCCCCGCCCGCGCTCGCGCACTGCGGGCCCGTTGCGCATGTCATGATCGGGCCGTGCCTCGGCCCCCTTCAGGTGACGGTCCGGGCAGCGCACCGATTGGTATGCCGCCCCGCCGCACCCTGCTGCGCGCTGGCGCGTGGACCGGTCTGACGGCCGCCCTCGCAGCAGGCGTGAGTGGATGCGGGATCCGGCTCGAAGACGACGCGCCAACCATCCCGTTCCTCGCTCGGACGCCCGTCCCCGACGAAGCTCTCCTGGTTGCCGCCTACCGGAGGGCCACCGGTCTGGCGGAGAAGGCGACCCAGGCTGCCGGGGTGGCGGGCGCGGCGCAGGTGACCCAACGGCATACCGGCCAGGCCCACGTGCTGCGAGCGGTCCTGGACGCGGGCGCGGTCCCCGAGCGGATCATCAGCGGCGCCACGTCGCCGACCGCCACCTCCTCGGGGCCGAAACAGCCAGGCCCGACGGCAGTGAGCGCAGCCGAGTTGGGCCAGGCGGTGGCCATCACCGCACGCGAATCGCTCACGGCCGCAGGGTTGTTTATGGCCCATCGGGCCCTTGGTGCCTCGGTCGCCGCGCATGACGCCGCCAGCCAGATCGGGCTCGGCGGGGCACCGGCGTGGCCGGCCCGAGACCCCCTGCCAGCCGGGGTGGCCGCCGGGCTGCTCACGGTCACCCGGGCCTGCGCGTATGCCGTGCAGGTCGCCGCGGCCCACCTATCCGGTGCGGAGCGCACCGCCTTGATGGTGCTGATCGACGTCCTGGGCGCGCGGGAGGAAGCCCTGCTTGTTGCGGTGACTCCCCCGCCGCCGCCGACGTTGGGATATCGCCTGCCGTTTCCGGTCACCGGCGCGGTCGAGGCCCGGCGACTGGTCACCGTGGCGCTGGGCAACCTCGTCGACCGAGGGCTTGACCGACTGGAGGACATCCCGCCCGCGACCTCGCCGCTCGTCGAGGTGGTCCGGCTCCAGGCCGAGGCGGTGACCTTGGCGTCCGCCCACGGTGTGCCGTGGCCGACGATGCCGGGCCTGCGCGTCGGATGAGGGCTCCGGACTCGGCTCCTGGTCACCAGGCCGACGAGGTCTCGCTGCCTGCCGGGATCGTCGCGGCGGTGGCGAGCCGACCTGCGGATTCTTTGCTCATCGAGCGCGGGATGCGGGGGGCGGCGACCGGTGACTCGTGGCTGCGTCGACTCCCCCGGGACGTCGCCGACCTGTGCACCGATTGGGGACTCGTGCCTGATGGTTCACCCCGACACGGGGTGTGTGCACTCGTCGTTCCGGTCGTCGGCGAGGCCGGTCCGGCGGCGCTCAAGATCACCTGGCCACACCTAGAGGCCGCGACGGAACACCTCGCCCTGCGGCACTGGAACGGGCACGGCGCGGTGCGGCTCCTCCGGGCCGACCCGCCCCGCTGGGCGATGCTGCTCGAGCGGCTCGACGCGGACCGCGACCTGCACGGCATACCCATCGACGACGCATGCCACACGATCGGTGACCTCCTGCGCCAGCTGCGGGTCCCCGCACCGGCGACGGTCCCCCGACTGACGGCGTATGCCGCGCGGCAGGCGCACGACTTCGCCGAGGTGCTCCGGGCGGGCACCACCCCGGTGCCGCGACGGTTCATCGACCAGGCGCGGGCGCTGGCCGACGACTTCGCCAGGGAGCCGACAACCCAGGGCTGGCTGTTGCACACGGACCTGCACTTCGCCAACGTTCTGGCCGGGGTTCGGGAGGAGGAGCCGACCTGGCTGGCCATCGACCCCAAGCCGATGGCCGGTGACTCGGCCTTCGAGATCGGCCCCTTGCTGTGGAATCGCACCACCGAGCTCGGGACCGGCTCGCAGATCCGTTGGTCCCTGCGGCGCCGGATGGAACTCGCTTGTGAGGCAGCCGAAATCGACGAGGATCGGGCCAGGGCGTGGACTATCGTCCGAGAGATGGACAACGCCCTGGACCTGGCCGCGGATCCCACCGCCACCACTCGGGTCGGCCTCGCGGTGGCCATCATCAAGGCGATGCAGCCATGACCGCCCCGTATGCCGTCCACTGGGTCACCGCGTTCCTCGACCGTCCCGCGGACCAGTTCGATTCGATGGCGACGTTCTGGACTGCTGCCACCGGGACCACGCTCTCGCCGCGACGTGGTGAGCACGCCGAGTTCGCGACCTTCCTCCCGCCCGAAGGCGATGCCACCCTCAAGCTCCAAGGGGTCGGCGATGCCTCCCACGGAGGGCACGTGGACTTCGAGGTCACCGACCTGGAGGCGGCCCGGGACCGGGCCCATGAACTGGGCGCCGTTTCTGTGGCCGATCTGGACACCCTTCAGGTGTTGCGCTCCCCTGCCGGTCTGCCGTTCTGCCTGGTTCCGGTGCGCTGCGAAGGAGTGCGCCCCGCGATCGCCGACACCTCCGGTGGGCGCATCATCGCCGATCAGGTCGCCCTCGACATCGGTCCGCAGGACTTCCAGGACGAGACAGCCTTCTGGGCGGGCCTCACCGGGTGGCAGACGGCCGAAGCGGTCCGACGCGAGTTCACCGTCCTGGCTCCGGCGCGCCGGAGGTCGGCGCGCTTCCTCCTCCAGCGTCTGGGCGAGCAGCCCGCCGGCCCACGCATCCATCTGGACCTGGCGTGCTCGGACCGATCCGCCGCCGTTGCTTACCACTGCACTCTCGGGGCGAGGGTGGTGGCCGAGCACGACTTCTGGACGGTGATGTCAGACCCGTCGGGAGCGCTCTACTGCCTCACGTCCCGGGACCCGACGACCGGGCGGTTGGCCGACCGGTGACCTTGGGCCGGAAGGCCGCCCCGATCGCCGCCCCGACGAGCACGGCAATCACCAAGGAGCCGTCCGAGACCGGATCGACCCCGGACCGAGCCCAAAGGATGGCTACCAGGAGGGCAACAGGGAGGGCCACCAGGCTTGCGGCCACCTGCCACCGGGGCCGGGTCCGCCACCGAGCCAGCTGGCCGGCCAGAACGAGAGCAGCCACGGCCACGAGCACCAACGCGAGCGTCTTCATCGGTGTTACCTCCATCGGTGGGTCCGACAGTGAGCCTGCCTTGGTCTGAACTGCCGACTCTCCGGGCGTGGCGGCATGGCGCCGCTGATGCCTCTCAGGGTGCGGCCGCCCAGGTCGTTCGGAGGCTCGCGGACGCAGGCCGGATGCGGACCTGACACCTTCCTGCCAACGGGTCACGCCTCGGCCCGGGGCCGCTAGCGTGACGGCCATGTCCAATCGACTGGCTGCAGCGCTCAGCCCATACCTGCGTCAGCATGCGGACAACCCGGTGCACTGGTGGGAGTGGTCGGAGGCCGCCTTCGCCGACGCTCGGCGCCGCGACGTCCCGGTCCTGTTGTCCATCGGGTATGCCGCGTGCCACTGGTGTCACGTGATGGCGCACGAGTCGTTCGAGGACCACGAGGTTGCCGGAGTGCTCAACGCCGGGTTCGTCGCCGTCAAGGTCGACCGGGAGGAGCGGCCCGACGTCGACGCCGTCTATATGGCCGCCACCTTGGCGTTGACGGGCTCGGGTGGGTGGCCGATGACGGTGATGTTGACGCCCGAGGGCGAGCCGTTCTGGTGCGGGACCTACCTGCCCAAGGCCCAGTTCCTCGGCCTGCTGGACGCGGTCACCGCGGCCTGGGCCGACCGCCGCGAGGCGGTCCGGCTGAGCAGCACCCAGATCATGGCGGCGGTGCGAGCGCAGGTGGCGCCGGGCGGGGCCGAGCCGATCACGCGGCATACGGTGGCGGATGCGGCGACCCGGCTGGGACGGGCCGCCGACCCGGTCAACGGCGGGTTCGGACGGGCCCCGAAGTTCCCGGCTGCGATGGTGTTGGAGTTCCTCCTGCGCCACCACGCGCGGACCGGGTCGAGCGACGCCCTCGCCCTCGTCGAGGCCGCATGCGACGGGATGGCGCGCGGCGGCATCTACGACCAGCTCGCGGGAGGCTTCGCCCGGTATGCCGTGGACGCGGGCTGGGTGGTGCCGCACTTCGAGAAGATGCTCTACGACCAGGCGCTGCTGGCCCGGGTCTATGCGCACTGGTGGCGGTCGACCGGGTCACCGCTCGGGGCTCGGATCGCGATCGAGACGTGCGAGTTCGTGGTTCGCGAACTACGCACTGCTGCAGGCGGATTTGCGTCCGCTCTCGATGCGGACACCGATGGCGTCGAAGGGCTGACCTACGCTTGGGCGCCCGCCGAGCTGGTCGCAGTGTTGGGCGTCGAGGACGGCGCACGTGCAGCGGCGCTCCTGTCGGTCACGGCGGGCGGGACGTTCGAGCACGGTCGTTCGACCTTGCAGCTGCGCGACGATCCGGACGATCCGCGGTGGTGGGCGCAGGCGCGCGAACAGCTGCGTGCGGCGCGCGCGCTGCGGCCGCAACCGGCGCGCGACGACAAGGTCGTCACGTCCTGGAACGGGCTGGCCATCGCCGCTTTGGCCGACGTCGGGGCGCTGCTGGACCGACCCGATCTCGTCGCCGCCGCGGCTTGCGCTGCTGAGCTGATCTTGGCGACCCACGTCGTCGACGGACGTCTGCGACGCGCCTCCCGAGACGGGGTGGTCGGCACCGCTGCGGGGTGTGCCGACGACTACGGCAACCTGATCGACGGGCTGCTCGTGCTGCACCAGGTGACCGGTGCGGCCCGCTGGCTGACCGAGGCCGGACGGCTCCTGGACACCGCGGTCGTCCTGTTCGGCGACGGGTCGGGCGTCTTCTACGACACTCCTGCCGACGACGACGCGCACGCCGAGGGCCTGCTGCCGGCCCGGCCGCACTCGGCGGCGGACAATGCCGAACCATCGGGTCAATCGTCGCTGGCGATGGCGTTGCTCGGCTATGGCGCGCTCACCGGATCGACTCGTCACCTCGAACTCGCCGACGCTGCGTTGGCCGTCGCCGGTTCGGTTGCCGGTCGCGACCCACGATTCGCCGGGTGGACCCTCGCCGCCGTGGAGGCCCGGCTGGCCGGGCCGGTCCAGGTGGCCATCGTGGGGTCCGGTGCGGCAGCCGACGCATTGCGGGCCGCCGTCCTGGCCAGCACCTCCCCCGGTCTGGTCTTCGTGGCTGGCCAACCCGACACCCCCGGGGTGCCGCTGCTCGCCGACCGGCCGCTCGTGGACGGTGCGCCCGCGGCATACCTCTGCCGTGGGTTCGTCTGCGACCGCCCGGTGACCACCCCCGAGGACCTGACACACGGAATCGCACGCGTCGCCCCGTGACCTCTCCCGCGCTGCATCCACACCGGACGCGGGCTCTTGCCTCAGGCCGCCTCGTCCGGTCCGTGCGAGCGGGTGGCTCTAGAGATCGACCGCCTGGTATGCCGTGTGGTCGGCGAACGCAGCGCGGGTCCCCTCGCCCCCGACGAACAATGCTGTGGCCCAGATGTCGGCCCACAGTAGGTCGGGGCCGATGACCGACGTCGAGCCGGGGCGACCTACGGCGAGGCCGCTTGCCGGGTCGTAAAGGTGCGCTCCTCGGGCTGCGGTTCCCGACGTGGCGACGGCCCCATCGGTGAGTGGAACGATCCTGGCGATCTGACTGCGGTCGTGGGGGTTCTCGATGCCGATCCGCCACGGGGCGGCGGCCTCACCCACAGGTGGCACGTGGTGATGTCTGCCGGCCAGGACGTCACCACCGGCGTTGATGCACCACGACACCCCCGGCAGTCCCCGCAACTGCGCGGCGGCCAGGTCCACCGCCCAACCCTTGACGAGCCCGGTGGGGTCGAAGCGCGGCCTACCGTCGGCGTCCGGCAACGCCGTCGTGAAGGCGCCACGCGTGGCCTCGGTTGCCTGCTCACCGATCCGGGCGGCCTGGGCGACCAGGGGATCGCAGTCACTGATCGCGAGTTCACCGCGCCGTAGCCGGCTCACCTGCGAGCCGGACGCCCACGTCGAGAAGATCTCGTCCATCCGGGCGAGCACCTGGTATGCCGCGGCCACCGCCTTCTCGACCTCGGTGGTGGTCAGGTCGCAGCCGCGAAGGTGGATGCTCATCGGCATCCCCATGTGGTGCTCGACCCAGGCGCGACGACTCACAAGTTGGCTTTGTCGATCGCGGACTGGAGCGACTGGATGTAGGCGACCGACGTGACCGTTGCGCCCGAGACCATGTCGATGTCGGCGCTTTGGGCCTGGACGGCCTCGGCATTGAGGATCGGGACGGCTCGGTTGTTGATCTGGACGTCCTTGCGGTCCCGGTTGGGGATCTGCAGGACGGTGGCGGCGGTGATCTTCTTGTCAACGACGGTGATCTGCACTTGGACGTTGCCGAACCGCGTCGGCACCGCGGCGCCCGCGAAGCTGAGGCCGGTCGCGCTGTTGCCCGCCGAACCCGATCCGGATGCGCCGCCCGTCGTTCCCTTGCCCGTGCCAGCCGAGCCGGCGGAGCCAGCCGCGCCCGGGGCCGTGCCCTTGCTGCCCGTCCCAGCCGTGGCGCCGGAGGCCTGGATGGTCGACGCCGTGCTCGACGTGGACGTGTGGTAGCTCATGAGCAGCACGAGGGTCGTGATCGTGCTCAATGCCCAGGTGACGATGCGGCGCATGAGGGTTCTCTTCCGGTGATGGTCAGGGTGGTTTTGGGGTCAGTAGACGAAGCGTTCGACGTGGATGTTGACCTGCGGCACACCCCCGGCCCGTGCGGCTGCCTCGACGAGGTCCATCCACTGCGGGTTGCCGCAGATGTAGACGTCGTGATCGGCCAGGTCGGGCACGAGGTGGCGCAATGCGTCGACGTCCGACAGGTGGGCGGCGTTCTCCGGCAGCCAACTGGGCCGTCGAGTGGTCCGCCGCCCGAGAACGGTGAAGATCCGGGCCCCGCGCGCCTTGGCCAGCGCGAGCAGCTCTTCGGTGAAGATGAGGTCGGTGGTCTCGCGCGCCCGATAGACGAGCGTGACGTCGCCGGGACCTTGGGGCAACTCCTCGAGCAGGGCGCGCATCGGTGTGACGCCGATGCCCGAAGCGATGAGCAGCACCTTGCGGCGCCGCCGGACTCCGCCGTGCAGGCGCCCATAGGGGCCTTCGATCATGACCCGCGAGCCGGGCTTGAGGTGTGCCAAGGCCGCCGAACCATCGCCGAGGTGGGCGGCGGTGATCCGCAAGGATCGGCCGTCTGGAGCCGCGGACAACGAGTAGGGGTGGGCGCGGCTGGCACCGGGGTTGTCCAGGAAGCGCCATTGGAAGAACTGCCCGGCGCCGACCGGCAGCCGATCCAGATCGCGTCCGGTGACGACGACCGAGGTGACACCCGGACCTTCGGGGTAGACGCGCTCGACGACCAGGCGATGGCGCAGGGTCCGCCAGATCGGCAGGCCGACCCGCCAGATGAGCGAACAGGCAATCGCGGCCCCCCAGAGGCTCCACCAGAAGACGGTCGCCGCGAAGTTGCCGACGAAGTCCTGCCCGGTCCACAGCTGGTGCGGCAGGGCCAGCCCGACACCGAGGTAGGCGTAGAGGTGCAGCAGGTGCCACGACTCATACCGCAGTGCGGCTCGCGAGGCGCGGAATGACGTGACCACGACCATGCAGAGCGCGACCATCCCGGCCAACGCCAGCAGCATCCCTGGGTAGTTGAGGACCAGGTCAACGATGGTGCCCCAGATCCCCAGTCCGGACCCGGCGGCATACCCGAGCCAGATGAGCACGAGGTGAGCCCACATGAGGTTGAACGACCAGAGCCCGACGAGGCGATGCCGCCGCGCGAGCTCGTCCTGACCGTAGGACCGCTCGACCAGGGGAATCCGCGCCATGAGCAGCACCTGGACCAGGAGCAGCTGGGCCGACACCATGCCGGTCAGCCGTCCGAGGGTGGTAAGGCCACCGGCGAGGGAGCGCAACTCCTGGATCCCGCCGCCCCGCACCCAGAGCGCCACGACAAACAACATCGTCAGCCAGGTGAACGCGCCGGCCGCGTCCCGCCACCACTGCGGGGTGTGGGGGACCCCCACGGGTCGGCGCGCGGCAGGTTGGCCGGAGCCGACTCCCTGCTGGGCGGGGATGAGGGTCGTTGCGGACATGGGATAAAGGTTCGCCGTCGAACCTAGGAGTTCCCTGTGAGTCGGCTCGGTCCGCGGCATGAGGACCTGCCGAAGGGTCTCCCGAGCAGCCAGGGTATGCCGCGCTGCACGCCCCTCGGTTCGCCTTCCTAGGGCCATACCCCGAGGACCGCTCCCCCGAGCCGCACGATGAACGCCCCGACCACGAGGACGAACACTGCACGGATGAAGCCACTGCCCAGCCGCACCGCGGTCCGAGCGCCGAGATAGCCGCCGACGAGGTTCGCCGCGCCCATGGCCAGACCGGTCACCCACAACACCTGCCCCTGGGGCACAAACACCGTCAGCGCCCCCAGGTTGGTCGCGAAGTTGGTGATCTTCGCCTTCGCGCTTGCCTGCAGGAAGGCATACCCGAGCCATCCCACCAGTGCGAACACCAGGAAGGACCCCGTCCCCGGTCCGAGGGCCCCGTCGTAGACCCCGATGCCGAGGCCGACGAGGACGGCATACGAGGTATGCCGGGTGCCCGAGTGCCGCAGCTCGGTGACCTTCCCGAGGTCGGGCCGCAGCAGCGTGTAGGCACCGACGACGACGAGCAACACGAGGATCACCGGGTTGAACGCGCTCTTGGGGATGTGCAGGCCGACGAACGCCCCTCCGACCGCGCCCAGATATGCCGCACCAGCCATCGGCAACGCCGTCCGCAGATCGGGCCGGATCCGCCGGTAGTACGTCGCCGCGCTCACCGACGTCCCGCAGATCGACGCGAGCTTATTGGTCGCAAGCAGCTGCGCTGGCGCCGCCCCCGGCAGCCCCAACACCAGCGCCGGTAGCTGGATCAACCCACCCCCGCCGACGACCGCGTCGACCCATCCCGCGAGGAACCCCGCGGCCACGAGCAAGGCGAAGACCGTCGGGCTGTCAGGCATCCCCGGTCCCGCCGAAGGCCCACGCCGACACGATGTCGACGACATCGGTCACCTCGTGCGCCACCGCGTCCGGCGTCGCTTCGTGTGAGACCTGCTGGTCAGCCGGGATGTCCGAATGGGGGATCCACACCGCGCGCATCCCGACCGACTGCGGCCCGTGGACGTCCTCGTAGGACCGGTCACCGACATAGACGCACGCGCTGGGGTCGGCGCCCACGGCAGCCGCCGCGGCGAGGAAGATCTCGGGCCGCGGTTTGACCCACGGTGTCTCGCTTGAATAGACGTCGCCGTCGACGAGATGCAGGACGCCATCCCGCTCGAAGATCCCCCGGTGATAGTCCCGCGACCAGATCGTGTTGGACAGCACCCCGACGCGGATCCCGTTGTCCCGCAGCCACTCCCAGACCTGCTGGATGTTCGGATGGGTGAACGTGTGCGGCTCCCAGAACTCTCGGTATGCCGCGAGCCCGGCCTGCGTCGCCGGGTGCGTCGGGTCAAGTCCCGCCGTCTGCAGGATGTCGTCCAGACGGGCACTCGTCCCCTCGGTCCGGCCACGCCGCCAAGCCTCGTCCTCTGCGGTGAGCACGGCGGAGGCGGTGTCGTTGAGCGGGCACGCAATGGCGCCCATTCCGCGAGCGAACACCTGCCACTGCTCGCGCACGTCGACGGTGTGCCACGGCGTGATCGTGCCGCCCCAGTCGAAGATGACCGCCTGGACGCCAGGTGTCCGCGCTGACGATGCGTCCGACGACGTCGCCCTCGGGTCGGTCACAGCAGGCTCCTCAAGGTCGGCAGGTCGATCGGGTCCGCGTGTGTGCCAGCCGTGCCACAGGCCCAGGCACCCGCCACGACACCCCAACGGGCGGCCTGCACATGGTCGCAACCGTGCAGCCAGGCCGCAAGGAACGCTGCCCCGAATGCATCCCCGGCTCCATTGCTGTCGACCACGGGCCGACCCGGAATGCCGACGGCCGACACCTCCACCGGTATGCCGTCCCGACCGTGCACGAGGGCGCCCGAGGCCCCCGCGGTCGCCACCACCACGCCGGCGCGTCCTCGCGCGAAGATTCGGCCCACCACCTCAGCGAGTCGATCACCGACTCCGACCGCCGACAGGAGGACGAGGTCGGCGGCATAGGCGAACTCCTCGTGGTAGGGGTTGCGGCCATCCCAGTCGTTGAGGTCAGTCGAGACCGAGCGTCCGGCAGCCACCGCCTCGCGCATCGCCAGTCGGGTCCAGTCGTTGATCGTCACATGGACGTGACGAGCGACGGCCAGCAGCGGCCGGTGACAGCCCGCGTCGGCGTCGTGCAACCGCTGACCACGCCCGTCATGGAACGACATCCGGTAGCCGTCATCCGCAACGAGGTTGACGCTGCGCTTGGTCCCCTCCGCGACGACGATCCCGGTGAACGGCAGACCGGCGGCGACGAACCGCTCCCGGATGACCATCGCCTCGAGATCGTCGCCCACGAGGTCGAGCAGGTGGGTCTGCACCCCGAGCGCGTGCAGACCGAGCGCCCACCCGCTGCCGGAGTGACCGGCATACCGGAGCATCGGAGCCACGTGGACCGTGTCCGCGAGCGGGACGGGCAGCGCCGGGACCCGCACGATCGTGTCGACGCCGACCCCGCCGAGGACAAGGACCTCCGGTCCGCCAGTGGTCACCGCACTCCCCCGTATGCCGTGCGCGGCCTCAGCCGCGCACCTCGCGGCATACCTCGGCAAGGGCTTGCCCGACGGCGACCTCGCGGCGCTCCCCAGAGCGGCGGTCCTTGATCTCGACCTTGCCGTCGGCCAGACCGCGTCCGACGACGACGATCGTCGGGACGCCGATGAGCTCGGAGTCCTTGAACTTCACACCAGGCGACACGCCACGTCGGTCGTCGTAGACAACGTCAAGGCCTTCGTCCGCCAACTCGCGTGCGAGCGTCTCGGCCGCGACGAAGACTTCCTCGTCCTTTCCGGTCGCCACGATGTGGACGTCGGCGGGCGAGATCTCCCGCGGCCAGCACAGCCCGAACTCGTCGTGGTTGCCCTCGGCGACACAGGCGACGGCCCGCGAGACCCCGACCCCGTAGGAGCCCATGACGACGGTGACGAGCTTGCCCGACTCGTCGAGCACCTTGAGGTCCAGCGCCTGGGCGTATTTCGTGCCGAGCTGGAAGATGTGGCCCATCTCGATGCCGCGCGCAGCCTGCAGGCCCTCGCCCTGGCCGCACGACGGACAGGGGTCGCCGACCTTGACCTCGGCGGCTTCGATCGTCCCGTCGGAGCTGAAGTCGCGCCCGGCGACCAGACCCAGGACGTGCTTGCCGTTGAGGTTGGCCCCGGTCACCCACGCGGTGCCCTCGGACACCCGCGGGTCGGTGAGGTAGCGGATCCCCGTCGCGGACGCCCGCTCCGGGTCGGCGCCCAGCGCTTGCGGACCGATGTAGCCCCGCACCAACCCCGGGTATGCCGCGAACTCACTGTCCGTGAACGGCACGGCCACCGCGGGCTCGACCTGGGCGGCCAAGCGCTTCTCGTCGACCTCGCGGTCACCGGGGACGCCCACGACGAGCGGCTCACGTCGGCCGTCGGGGTAGGACAGCATGAGGACGACGTTCTTGAGCGTGTCACCGGCCGCCCACGGACGGTCCACGCGCGGGTGCGCCGAGTTGAGGAAGTCGACGAGGCTCTCAATGGTCGGCGTGCCGGGCGTGTCGATGACCTGGGCGGGCGGCATACCGGCGAGCACGTCCGCGGCGACGGGAGCCGGCGCGGGCACGCGAACAGCCTCGACGTTCGCGGCATACCCGCAGTCCTCGCACCGGACGTAGGTGTCCTCGCCGTTCTCCGCGGTCGCGAGGAACTCCTCGCTCTTGGAACCGCCCATGGCGCCGGCCATCGCCTGGACGATGACGTAGTGGAAGCCGAGCCGGTCGAAGATCTTGATGTAGGCGTCGCGGTGGGCGTCGTAGGACTTGGCCAGGCCAGCCTCGTCGATGTCGAAGGAATAGGAGTCCTTCATGACGAACTCGCGCCCGCGCAGCAGGCCGGCGCGCGGGCGGGCCTCGTCGCGGTACTTCGTCTGGATCTGGTAGAGGCTGACCGGCAGGTCCTTGTAGGAGCTGAACATGTCCTTGACCGCGAGGGTGAACAGCTCCTCGTGGGTCGGCCCGAGCAGGTAGTCCCCGTCCTTGCGGTCCTTGAGTCGGAAGATGTTGTCGCCGTACTCGACCCAGCGGCCGGTCGCCTCGAACGGCTCACGGGGTAGCAGCGCGGGGAAGAGCAGCTCCTGGCTGATCTGGTCCATCTCCTCGCGGACGATCCGCTCGACGTTGCGCAGCACGCGCAGGCCCAGGGGCAGCCAGGTGTAGATGCCCGGGCTCACCCGGCGGATGTAGCCCGCGCGCACGAGCAGGCGGTGGCTGGGCACCTCGGCGTCGGCCGGGTCCTCCCGGAGGGTGCGGAGGAACAGGCTGGACATGCGCAGGACGGTCACGGGCGGTCTCCTTCAGGGGGTGCCTGGGAAGGATATCGGCCTGTATGCCGCCCGCTCACCGCCGTTTCCGGCAGGTCGCCATCCAGGTCTGGTGGTGGGAATGTCCGCAAAGTAGGATTCGCCCATTCACCGAACCTCAGGGGGTACGTCGCATGCGCCACCACTTCAGCCGCGCCTTCGGCCTGGTCACAGCCACCATCGTCGCGTTGTCCGGCGTCGCCCAGCCACCCGCCGCCTTCGCCGACGTCAACGGGACCGTCACGGGCCATGTGACCGATGCCAACACGGGCGCCGACATCCCCCACGTTTGCGTCGCGCCCTATAGCGACAGCGGTATGCCGATGGCCGGGATGATCTGCGGGGATGACACGGGGCATTACACGCTCAGCCTGGCACCTGGGTCCGTCTTCCTGCAGTTCATGGATCCCACTCGGGCCTATCTCGACGCCTTTAGCGGCGACAGCCCGACCCTGTCGGGTGCCTCTCTCGTTGATGTGGTGAGCGGCCAGACGACGATCGCCGATGCACATCTGGTCAAGGGCGGCGTCATCACCGGCGTCGCGCAGGACGCGAAGACCGGCGCCCCCATCGCCGGCATCTGTGGTTCCGCCATGATCGGGACGTCGAGTGACTACGCAGGCATGTCGTCGTGCAGCGGCCCGGACGGGGTGTGGTCGGCCATCGGCCTGCCAGCAGGCAGTTACACCGTCCAGTTGGCGCCCGAGGACCGCAGTGGCCCCTACCTGCCGCGCTGGGTCGGCAGCAAGCGCAACACCCAAGCCACGGCTTCACTCTTCACCATCGCCGCCGGGCAGAGCGTTCAAGCACCGGCCACGACCTTCCCCACGCCCGGTCTGCTGACCGGACGGGTCGTCGGTCCCGACGGCCGACCGGTGGCGGGGGTCATCATTTCCCCGCGGGGGACCTATGACGGGCGCGCCGGTTGGGGCGAGTCCCTCTACGAGACACAGACCGACGCTGACGGCCGTTACCGCGTAGCCGTGCCTCCAGGCAACTACACCCCGCTCTTCTGGTCGGACACCTTCGCGCCCCAATGGGCCGGCGGAGCCGTCACCCTCAAGTCGGGAGAGGTTGTCAACGTCGGCCAGGGCCAGAGCGTCACCGTGCGCGCCAAGCTGCTTCCCGCCTCGGCGTTGGTCGTCTCCGTTGTGGACGGCTCCGGCGCCTCGCACGACGCAGTGGGCCTGGTCTTCACCTCAGCCGGTGACTACATTGGCGACTTCGACATCTACCAGGGCCAGTTCACTGGCGGACGGCCGCTGCCATCCGGGCGCCTGCTCGTGCAGGTCCAGGACAACGACACCGGTACCGTCACGTGGTACGACGGGGCAGCCAGCCAGGCTCAGGCGACCCGCATCCCGCTGGCAATCGGTAAGACGAAGTCGATCACCGTCCACCTGCCCTGACCAGGGACGAGACGGTCGGCGCCTTGGAGCGACGACGCCCGAGAGGAGTTCGTGGGTCCTGAGTAGCCCGCGTCACAGGGAGCAGCCGATGGGCGGCACCCGTGGCACGGGCACCCTCAGAGTCAGCCCAGCAAGGGGACGGGTAGGTCGAAGGCCAGCACGATGGCCCGCGCGAGCAGCGCCTCTTGTTCGTCGGTGAGGAATCCGACCGTCTGGCAGAGAAGAGCAGTGGGAATCGTCACGATGTTGTCGATCGACGCGACGCTCGGGTGATCGAGGCCGTTCTCCGGCCCGAGCGGGACCTCACTGGACAACCCTTTGATCGTCGACGTGATGGGGGCAACGGTCACCTTGGTCACGGCCGGCCGAGCAAGGGGGCGCGTCAGCACCAGGACCGGGCGCGCCTTGTCCAGGTGCGCCAGGCAGATCTCGCGCACCCGTCAGCCCTCGGCAACCGCGCGGGTGGCACTCCAGGCAACCAGCTCGTCCAAGTCGTCAGCGGCTCCCGCCGACCGAAGGATGGCCACATCACCCTCGGCGCGCTGGCGGCGCATCTCTCGTTCCACCGCGCGGGCCACCAGGGCGGCCCGGCTGGGCGCGACCCCGGACTTCACGGAGGCGTCCAAGAACGCGACCAGATCTTCGGGGAGCCGTACAGCGATCTGGGTGCTCATCCCACAACCATACCAAGGTGAATCCCATAACGGGATGCACCTAGATCACGCCCGACCCACATGCGGGACGGGTGGGGTGGTCAGAACTCCTGCGCAAGACGACCGCCCGACAGTCAGGGCGCGGAGGCGGCTTGAGGTGTGCCTGATCCGATCAGCTTCCATGATCCGGTCCAAGAGGTCCTTGTCTTGGGCCTGCGCCACCTGCCCAGAGGAACCAATTGGGCCTGCGACACGGCCGGAGATCCCTTGACCACGGCGGGGGACCCCCCCGCCCACCCAAGGTGCTCCCGCGGGGCCCGCCTGCCGCCGGCGCCGGACTCCGTCACAGCTTCGCGCCGACGTGGATGGCGAGGGCGTCGAGGTTGGCGACATCGGCGGTGAACCAGCCGTCCGCCTTCACGGTGACACTCGGGCCGGTGCACTTGCCGTCAACCACCGCGCCGTGGACGATGTCGCAATAGGTGCCGGGCGGCATACGGGATTGGAAGGAGCGACCCGCGAGCGGTGAGGTCGCGTTGTTGACGATGACATACCCGCGGTCGCCTCGCGCGAAGGCGACCGAGTTGCCGCTCGGGTCCTCCCACCACAGCTCCACGCCGGTGCCTTTGACCACGTTGTGGAAGCCCACCATGCCCTCGGTCGACTGCCAGCGGTGCTCGCATTCCCATGCGTCCGAGCCGCAGGCGGTGTCCTTGGTCGTCCCGCTCTGGTCGGTCGATGCCGGCCCGGCATCGGGGTCGGTGAACGAGTACGACGACATCACCGTGGGCTCGCCGTAGGGCCAGGCGAGCATGAAGACGTTGGCCAGCGCATAGAGCCGCGGCTGTTTGTGGGTGAGCACCTGGGCACCCCCGTGCCGTTGGGTGTCGTGGTTGTCGAGGAAGACCCGCGCGACCGTGCCGTCCACTCCCCCAGCGAGATTGCGCAGCGTCGCGATCTTGCCCCACTGGAACGCCGACCCGACCTCGTCGCCATAGCTGAACACCAGCACCTTGCCTGACCCCGTGTATTCGGTCATCGAGATCGGCTCACCGCCCTTGTCGATCACCTCGTAGTAGCGCTCGACGGGCTTGCTGAGCCGCCCCATGATCGCGGCCACGTCGTCGGCCGACATGTGCTTCACCGCGTCGACGCGGAAGCCGTCCACTCCCAGCGCGATGAGGTCGTTGAGGTATGCCGCGATCCTCCCCCGCACGTAGTCCGAGCCGGTGTCCAGGTCGGCGAGGTTGACCAGCTCGCAGGTCTGCACCTGGGCCCGGTTCTGGTAGTCGGCGATGTCGTCGTTGGGGGCGATCCCGCAGTGGTGGAAGTCCTGGGTCTGATAGATCCCCGGGTAGTCGTAGTGCGTCCACGCCGACCCCGCCCAGCCCACGCCCGAGTCGCCGCCTGCCATGTGGTTGATCACCGCGTCGGCGTAGATCTTCACCCCCACCGCGTGGCACGCCTGGACCATCGCTGCGTATGCCGCCCGGTCACCTCGGCGGCTGGCGATCTGATAGCTGACCGGCTGGTAGTCCACCCACCACGGGTTGTTGACGACCTGGGCATGCTCCTGCGCGGGCGAGACCTGCACGCCGGCATACCCGACCTTGGCCAGCCGCGGACACTCGGCGGCGACCGACTTCCAGTTCCACTGGAAGAGGTTGACGACCGTGTCCCGTTCGAGCTCCGTCCGGGTCGTCGCGCCGGTGCCGCCAGCGCCGGTGCCGACCGTGCACCCGGCCACCAGTGCGAGAGCCGCGGCGGCGAGGGCGCCGAGGCGGGCGGCATACCGGCTGACGGGGGCGGGAGAGCGCATGCTGGCAGGTTACCTTTGGCGGGTGACCTCCGCCTGGCGCCCCTACGACCGCTCCCCCAACACCGTGGTCGGGGATCTGCGGGTGTATGCCGCCGTGCCCGGCCCCGTGCCCGGGCGCACTCGGGAGCTCTATGCCTGGCTGCCGCCGGGCTATGAGTCGGACGGCGAGCCGACGCTATCCCGTGGTCTATCTGCAGGACGGGCACTCGCTCTTCGACCGCCATCTCAAGGCCGAGACCGACGATCCGTCGATGCACATCGAGCCAGGTGAGTGGGAGGTCGACGAGACGATGACCGCCCTGCACGACGAAGGGCTGGACGCCATCGTCGTCGGCATCCCGAACGCCGGGGCTGACCGGGTGCTGGAGTACACGCCTTGGTGCGACATCGAGCCGGACCTGGCGCGCGCGATCGGTGTGGAGGCAGCCAGCGAGCGGGGACGAGTGCCGGGTCAGGGGGCGGCATACGTCGACTGGGTGTGCGATGTCGTCAAGCCGCTGGTCGACGCGTCGTTCCGCACGCTGACCGGGCGCGAGCACACGACGGTCGGCGGGTCATCGCTGGGCGGGATCATCAGCCTGCTCGCTTACCGGCAGCGACCCGAGGTCTTTGGCGCGGCTGGAGTGTTCTCGCCGGCCTTCTGGGTGTTGGGCCCGGACAGCGTCGAGGCACTGGCGTCGGATCTGCCATCCGGGCGGATCTATCTCGACATCGGCGGGCAGGAGTCGCCGGAGGTGTCGGGCTTGCCGAGCCGGTATGAGCTCGATGCCCGACGGGCTGCGGACCTGCTGGCTCGCCAGTCGCAGGTTGACCTGAAGTTCGTCGCCGACCCTGAGGGTCGACACCACGAAACAGCCTGGGCGGCCAGGCTTCCCGAGGCGATGCGCTTCTTGCTGGGTCCTGGGCGCTGACGGGCGCCACCCCCGCGAGGTCGATGCGGGGCGCCGGGTTCGCCCGAGCGAGCGCTGCTGCTGTCGGCGGGTCATGCGCGGGCATGACGGTGTGCGATCAGCGGTGCGATCACCCCTGCGAGCGCACGCTGTCACGCACGCACTCAAGCGGGCCGCGCCTCAGAGCAGGATGGTCGCGAAGGTGCCGACCCGACGGAAGCCGATCGCCTCATACGTGGCGATCGCGGCGATGTTGAAGTCGTTGACATAGAGCGTGGCCTCGGAGGCGATGCCCTGCAGGATCGCCGACGTGACGGCGGCCATCAGCGGGGTGGCCAGGCCCCGGCCCCGCAGGTGCGGCGCCAGCCAGACGCCCTGGATCTGCGCGGCGTCCACGCCGACAGAGCCGACGTCGGCCTTGAACAACACCCGGCCACCCTCCACCCAGACGAAGGTCCGACCGAGGCGAACCAGGCCCGCAACCACCGACCGGTAGTTGGTCGATGAGCCGATGAACGGCGGATAGCCGATCTCCTCGGTGAACATCGCGGCGGAGGCTGGCAGGACAAGGTCCACCTCGTCGACGCGTGCGGGGCGCACCCGTTCGTCAATCGTGAGCCCCCAGTCGCCCGGATCGACAGCGGTCGACATGAGCAGTTGCTCGCGGCGAATCGTCCGGGCGGGTCCCCACGTGGGGCCGAGGCGCTCCCAGAGCCCGGCGACCGGGTCAATCGGCCCGAAGATCGATGCGCATTGTCGACGCCAGCGCCGCACCTTGTGGGCGATAGCGTCGACAGCACCGCGGTCGCATTCGACTGGAACGAGGTTCGCCGAGGCCCAGGCGAGCGCGCGCAGCGAGCCATCCTCACCAGGCACGCCAATCAGCGCGCCGGGCATCGAGTGCAGGGCGCCTTCCTCAATTCGACCGGCGACAAAGCAATTCGCGGCGGGGTCACGGGCACACAACGCCAACGCCTCATCGCGGTCCGCAGGCGTCAAGGCCCGCGCTGAGGTGTGGGTGCGCAGCACGGCATACAGAGTGCCATGTCGACGACCACTTTGACCCGATCGAGATGATCCGCCGTCACCCCGCGTTGCCGGAATACCTCAAGACGGGCCGATGCGGGCGGGCCTTCAGCCGACCGTGACCGTCGGCGCGCCTGCCTCATCGCCGTCGACCTGCTGACCCATCTCCTCGGCCAGACGCATGGCCTCCTCGATGAGGGTCTCGACGATCTGGCTCTCAGGCACGGTCTTGATGACCTGTCCTTTGACGAAGATCTGGCCCTTGCCGTTGCCGGACGCGACTCCGAGGTCGGCCTCGCGCGCCTCGCCGGGCCCGTTGACGACACACCCCATGACGGCCACCCGCAGCGGCACCGTCAGCCCTTCGAGACCGGCGGTCACCTGGTCGGCCAACGTGTAGACGTCGACCTGCGCCCGCCCACACGACGGACAGGACACGATCTCGAGCTTGCGCGGCTTGAGACCCAGCGACTGCAGGATCTGGTTGCCGACCTTGACCTCCTCCACCGGAGGCGCCGACAGCGACACCCGGATCGTGTCGCCGATCCCGCGCGAGAGCAGCGCCCCGAAGGCCACGGCCGACTTGATCGTCCCCTGGAACGCCGGGCCGGCCTCGGTCACCCCGAGGTGCAACGGCCAGTCGCCGCGCTCGGCGAGCAACTCGTAGGCCTTGACCATGATCACCGGGTCGTTGTGCTTGACCGAGATCTTGAAGTCGTGGAAGTCGTGCTCCTCGAACAGGCTCGCCTCCCAGACGGCCGACTCGACGAGCGCCTCGGGCGTGGCCTTGCCGTACTTCTCCAGCAACCGCTTGTCCAGGCTCCCGGCGTTGACGCCGATCCGGATCGACACACCGGCGGCCTTGGCGCGCCTGGCGATCTCACCGACCTGGTCGTCGAACTGTCGGATGTTCCCGGGGTTGACCCGCACGGCCGCACATCCGGCGTCGATGGCGGCATACACATACTTGGGCTGGAAGTGGATGTCCGCGATGACCGGGATCTGGCTCTTGCGGGCGATGGCCGAGAGTGCGTCGGCGTCGTCCTGGCTCGGGCAGGCCACCCGGACGATGTCGCACCCGGCCGCCGTGAGCTCGGCGATCTGTTGCAAAGTCGCGTTGACGTCGGCCGTCAGCGTCGTGCACATCGACTGCACCGAGATCGGCGCATCACCTCCGACGGCCACCTTGCCGACCTGGATTGTGCGCGAGGGCCGCCGCGGGGCGATGACGGGCTGCGAGGGCACGGACGGCATACCGAGGGCGACGGACATGCGCCCATTCTCCCTCACCCGGCGACCCCTCAAACCGAGGGCGCTCCCGCCCCGCGGCGCAGGATCGCGACGATGAAGTCGGAGTCAGCGGCGTACGGGCGTAGGTCCCAGGTCGACAGCAACAGGTCCTCATCGAAGCCCGCCGCCTCGGCGTGCTCGCGGAAGGTGTCGACGGCATACCCCCGGTCGGTGCCGAAACCGACGATCGCGCGCCCTCCCGGGGCGAGGTGTTCCCAGAAGCGGCGCAGGATCTCGCCGCGCGAGGACGGTGCGGCGAAGGGGAGCACGTTCCCCGCGCACACGATGGCGTCGAACGGCTCCGGTATGCCGCGCGCCTCCAGATCGAGCGTCGAGAGGTCACCGACCAGCCAGGTCGGGCCGGGGTGGTCATGCTCGGCCGCCTCGATGAGCACTGGGTCGATGTCGATCCCGACGACCGCATGGCCGACCGTGTGCAGGTGGCCGCCGACCCGGCCCGGCCCGCAGCCTGCGTCGAGCACTCGGGAGCGACGATCGAGCATCGCATCGACGGTGCGAGCCTCGCCGACGATGTCGACGCCGTCTGCGGCCAGACGGCGGAATCGCTTGACGTACCAGGCCGAGTGGCCGGGCTCGACCGCCAGCTTCTGCTCCCAGAGGGTGGGCTCCCGATCGGGTTCGGAGCTCATCGGACCTCGATCCTGTCGGCGCGCAGGGCGGCCTTGACGTCGGCCACCGTGAGCGCCCCGAAGTGGAAGACACTGGCCGCAAGGACCGCGTCGGCGCCGGCGCGAACGGCAGGGGCGAAATGCTCGGGCTTCCCCGCGCCACCGGACGCGATGACCGGGATGCTCACCTCGGCTCGCACCGCCTTGATGAGCTCGAGGTCGAACCCGTCCTTGGTGCCGTCGGCATCCATCGAGTTGAGCAGGATCTCCCCGGCGCCCAACTCGGCGGCGCGAGCGCACCAGGCAACGGCGTCCTGGTCGACCGGGACGCGACCCCCGTGGGTCGTCATGACGAAGCCACCCGCCAGGGAGCCGTCGGGGTTGCGGCGTCGGCGGACGTCGGCGGACAGGACGAGGACCTGAGAGCCGAACCGGTCGGCGATCTCGGCGATCAGCTCGGGACGGGTCAGCGCCGCCGTGTTGACCCCGACCTTGTCTGCCCCCTCGCGCAAGAGCCGATCGACGTCGGCCACGCTGCGGACTCCCCCGCCGACCGTGAGCGGGATGAAGACCTGCTCCGCGGTGCGGCGCACGACGTCGTAGGTCGTCGAGCGATCACCACTGCTCGCGGTGACGTCGAGAAAGGTCAGCTCGTCGATCCCTTGGGCGTCATAGCTGCGGGCCAACTCGACGGGGTCACCCGCGTCACGAAGGTTGGCGAAGTGCACGCCTTTGACGACCCGTCCGGCGTCGACATCGAGGCAGGCGATCACTCTCGTGGCAACGGTCACCCGCCCAATCTAGTTGGCCGCGAACCCTAGGCTGGCCCGGTGATCGTCCTGTTGCCCCCGTCGGAGACCAAGCACGAACCCAGCCGTGGGCGGCCGCTGGACCTGAGCACCCTGTCCTTCCCGGCGTTGGCGACCACCCGGCATACGGTGCTTGCGGCCCTGACCGCCGTCAGTGCCCGCCCAGACGCCGCAGCGATCCTCGGGGTCTCTGCTGGGTTGGCAGCGCAAGTGGTCCGCAACACCCGCCTCGTCAGCGCCCCGACGGCTCCAGCGGGGGCGATCTACACCGGCGTCCTCTATGACGCCCTCGACCTTGGCTCCCTCGACGCGGGCGCCCGCCGCCGGGCCGCCCGCCGTCTGCTCATCGTGTCGGCGCTGTTCGGCGCGGTGCGCATCGGTGACCGGATCCCGGCATACCGGCTCTCGATGGGCGTGGACCTGCCGGGTGTGGGGCGGCTGGCGCCCGCGTGGCGCGGTCCGCTGAGTGAGGTGCTCCCGGGCGAGGTCGGCCGCGGCCTCGTGCTCGACTGCCGATCCACCTCGTATGCCGCCGCGTGGACTCCCACGGGTCCGCTCGCGCAGCGTTGGGTGCACGTCCGCGTGCCGGGGGTCAGTCACCTGGCCAAACACACCCGCGGCCTGGTGGCGCGGGCAGTGTGTGAGAGCGCCCAGGATCCGCGGCATCCCGCCGACTTGGCGGCGATGCTGACGGCATCGGGCTTCCAGGTGGCGTTGAGTTCACCCGCGCGGGCGGGCCAGCCGTGGTTGCTCGATGTCAGCGCAGGTGGTCGGTCCGGTTGACCAGCGGCACGGACACGTTGCCGTCCGGCCACCGGCAGACGATGCTCACCGACGCCGGTTCGGTCTGCAGGGCCCAGAACCGCTCGGCCGGGATCTGCAGGCTCTGACTCAGGACCACGAGGATCGGCACCCGGCTGGTGACGACGACGACCGTCCCCGGGGCGGTGGCGATCTCCTCGAACGCGCGGGTCACCCGTTCGGCCACCGCCGCGCGGGACTCGCCTCCCGGCGGAGGGTATGCCGCGTCCATCCGCATCCGCGCCAGCTTGGCCGGGTGCCGCTCGTTGATCTGAGCCAGGGTCAGGCCATCCCACTCGCCGAACGACCGTTCGTCCCAGTCCGGCTGCAATTCGGGGGTCACGCCCAGCGCGGCGGCGACGGCTGCACCGGTCATCTGGGTCCGTCGCAGCGACGAGGTGATCACCCGGGCGGGTTGATCTCCCACCAGGTCAGGGATGATCCGGGCGACGGCGTCAGCTTGGCGCACCCCCTCGGCGTTGAGCTCGGGGTTGGCGCCACCGCGGCCGTCGAGGCGGCCCGAAACGGTGAAGTCGGTGACGCCATGGCGGATCAGGATGATCCGGGCCTCACCGACGAGGCTGGCCGAGGTCCCGGAATCCATCCGGGCGATGACCTGACGGTCTGCCGCCTCGACGGGCCTCGCCGTGAGATCCCTGGCATCGGGCTCGCGGTCGATGCTCTTGCCGTCCATCGCATGGTTGGACAGGGCGTCGGCGGCCTTGTTCTGCTCGCGCGGGATCCACGTGTAGCGGACCCGGCCACCGCCGGCCAGGATCCGCCGGACCACGCTCTGGCACTCACCGGCCAGGCGCTTCATGTCTTCGTGCTTGATCTTCCAGCGCCCGGACATCTGCTCGACGACCAGTTTGGAGTCCATTCGGACCTCGACGTCGGGAGCCGGGTCGAGCCGAAGGGCACCCTCCAGTCCGGCGAGCAGACCGGCATACTCCGCGACATTGTTGCTCGCGAGGCCGAGCGGTTCGGCGCGTTCGAGCAGCACCGCGCCCGTCGCCGCGTCGCGGACCAGCGCCCCGAAGCCCGCCACCCCCGGGTTGCCCCGCGAGCCGCCGTCGGCTTCGACGATGAGTCGTCTGGGCACGCCTACAGCCCGGATTCGGGCGAGCGCACGAGAATCCGACGGCACTCCTCACAGCGGATGACCTCGTCGACCGGGGCCGCCTTGATGCGCGACAGATCGACCTGGTTGAGCTCCAATCGGCACCCGCCACAACGGCGTTGCTTCAGCTCGGCAGCGCCGATCCCGCCGGCTCCGGTCCGGATCTTGGCATAGAGAGCCAGCAGGTCCTCGCCCACCTCGGGGGCTACAACGTTGCGCCGGCCGCTCACCTCGGTCGCCTCGGCGTCGAACTCGGCGAACGCCGCGTCCCGCTCGGCGCGGACCGTCGTGAGGTCAGCCTCGAGCGCTGCCCTCTGCTTCTCCAACGCGGCGACGTCGGACTCGAGGGCCTCGGCCCGCTCCATGACCTCAAGCTCGATCTCCTCAAGGTCGCCCTGTCGACGGGCCAACGAGACCAGCTCGTTCTGCAACGCCTGCAGGTCCTTGGGGGTCCCGGTGCCCGAGTCGAGGCGGGCTTGGTCACGGGCGGCGCGAGCGCGCACGAGTGCAACATCGGCCTCGGCCTTGTCAACCTCGCGCTGGACATCCGAGAGCGCGGTCCGGGCCAGGGCGAGGTCACGGTCGAGGGTCGCCTGCTGCTGCTCAAGCGCCGCCAGACGAGTCAGGGCGGGCAGGCTCCTGCGCGCGTGAGCGAGCTGGTCGAGCCGGGTGTCAAGCTGCTGGACCTCGATGAGCCGAGCCTGTTGTTGCGGTTGGGCTTTCAGGGGGCACCTCCATCGGCGTTCACACCGACGAGGAAGTCCCACGGGTCGGTGCGCAAGGTCGAGATCGACAACTCCACCGTAGTGCCCTGCTCGGCCAGCGCCTGCGCGAGCCGGTCGCGTGCCCCGGCCAGCCAGAGCCATTCTGTGGCGAAGTGCCCGGCGTCGACGAGATACGGGGGCCCAAACGACGACTCCTCCCGGGCCTCCAAGGCCGGGTGGTGGCGCAGGTCGGCGGTGACATAGACGTCGACGCCGCTGCGGCGAACGGCACCGAAGCGGTCGTCTCCTGAGCCACCGAGGACGGCGACGCGGCATACCGTCGCGTCGGGGTCACCCGAGACCCGGACGCCGACGTTGGTGGGTGGGAGCGCAGCGGCGAGCCGTTCGGCGAAGGCGCGCAGCGGCAGCGGCGCGGGCAACCGGCCCACGCGACCGACGGCTTGGCCCTCGTCGACATCGAGCGGCTCGGTGTCGGTGAGGCCGCACGCGGCGGCGAGCGCATCGCACACGCCCGGGTCCGCGACGTCGGCATTGGTGTGAGCACAGAGGATCGCCAGGTCGGCGACGACCGCCCGCGTCACCGCGCGGCCCTTGGCCGTGGTCGTGGCGACGGAGTGGATGCCGCGCAGCAACAGCGGGTGGTGTGTGACGAGCAGGTCGGCCCCCGCCGCGATGGCCTCGTCGATGACCGCCAACGTCGGGTCGACGGCGAAGCGCACATGCTCGATCGGTTGATCGGGGTCCCCCGTCACCAAGCCGACACGGTCCCAGGACAGCGCCGACCCCGGCGGATAGAAGCCGTCAAGCAGCGCGACGATCTGGCCCAACGTCACTGTCATGTGGGCCCGGCCGGGCTCGAACCGACGACACCCGCGGTGTAAGCGCGGTGCTCTACCAACTGAGCTACAGGCCCCACGCCCACCCGCCCGCGTGCGCGTGGAGTGAGCGGCGCCCATTGTGTCAGGTGAAGGCCGTGGGACGTCGGGGTGCGACGGGGTGCGACGGGTTCTGTCGCGGTGTGTCGTCGGTGGTTCAGCGCAGGTTGGCCAGCGCAGCGCGGTAGCCGCCGAAGTCCCTCGCTTCACCGGGACCGTTGATCAGCCGCCAGCGGACGATGCCGTCCCGGTCCAGCAGGAAGGTCCCACGGGTGGCGAACCCCCCGTCAGCGTGGAACACCCCGTAGGCGCGGGCCACCGCCCCATGCGGCCAGAAGTCGGACAGCAGCGGGAAGAAGTAGCCCTCCTGGTCAGCCCAGGCGCGCAGCGCATGGACCGGGTCGCACGAGATCGCGAGGACCTGTATGCCGTCGTGCTGGAAGTCCTCAAGGGTGTCCCGGATCTCGCGCAACTCCCCCGTGCAGATGCCCGAGAATGCGAACGGGTAGAAGACGAGGGCGACGTTGCGGTCTCCGCGCCACGCTCGCGGGCCGACGTGGCGACCGAGGTGGTCGGGAAGGGCGAAGTCCGGGGCGAGGTCCCCGACCTCGGGCGCAGCGGCGGCCGCGATGTCGGGCTCGGCAGTCATAGCGATCGATTCTGCCACCCCACGGGTCGTGCCACCCCACTGGTCGCCCGAGCCTCCGCTGGCACTTCATACGGTTTCGTGGCAGTTACATCTGCCAGGAAAGCGCATCACGTGCCACCGGATGGGTTGGCGGCACGGCATACAGGAAGACGCGTGGCTCAGCGACGCTGGGAGCGAGGGGCGACGAGCCGTTGGAGGGCCCACTCGCGGCTGAGGTTAGCGACCCCGGACGGGTGGAGGCCCGCGGCGACTGCGGCGTCCTCGATCTCGCTGGGCTCCACGTGACCGTCCTGGTCGGCCCGAGGTGTGGCCAGGACCAGGCACCCGCGGTCCACCAGGTTGGTCAGCGCGTCGACGAGCACGTCAACAAGGTCGCCGTCAAACGACCGGAACCACACCAGGACCCCGTCGGCACCCTCGCCGTAGCTCTCGTCCTCCAGCGGCGAACCGACGACATCCTCGACGCCGACCCGCAGCGCTTCGTCGACGTCCTCGTCCCAGCCGAACTCCTGAACGATCTGCCCGGGGGTGAACCCGAGCTTGGCGAGCCCCGCAGTGAATGCGGCGGCGTCCGCCGACCCGTGCACGACGATCCCTCCTGCTCACGGCGACCCGTGCCGGGCCGCTTGGGTCAAGTCTGCCCGAGTGCGAGCCCCAGCGGGTTGTGTCGGCGCTCACGTATGCCGGGCAGTCACCGCCCGTGCCCGCCGGTCGGGCACCTCCTGGATCGAAGGGCGGACGGATGTGACGCAGAACGCATCCGGGTAGAGGATGGTGTCACCCTCGTGCGTCAGAAAGGACCTCCTCGTGTCTACCCGCGGCACCTCCGGGCCCATCCTCAACGGCATCCCGAGCCAGCTTCCGGACACCGATCCGGAGGAGACCAAGGAGTGGCTGGAGTCGCTCCAGGGAGTCATCGACGACCAAGGTCGCACGCGGGCGCGCTACCTCATGCTGCAGTTGCTCGCGTCGGCCCGCGCCCAACAGGTCGGCGTGCCGTCGTTGACAGCCACCGACTACATCAACACCATTCCGCCGGAGCGGGAGCCCTGGTTCCCAGGCGACGAAGACATGGAGCGGGCCTATCGGCGCTGGATCCGGTGGAACGCCGCTGTCCTCGTGCACCGAGCCCAGCGGCCGGGCATGGGCGTCGGCGGGCACATCTCGACCTATGCGTCGGCGGCGACGCTCTACGAAGTCGGGATGAACCACTTCTTCCGCGGCCAGGACCACCCCGGCGGCGGCGACCAGATCTTCTTCCAGGGTCACGCGGCGCCAGGGATGTATTCGCGGGCCTTCCTCGAAGGAGTTCTCGACGAGGACGACCTCGACGGCTTCCGCCAGGAGCGCTCGCACGTCGTCGACGGCAAGATCCGGGCGCTGTCGTCCTACCCGCACCCGCGGCTCATGCCCGGCTTCTGGCAGTTCCCCACCGTATCGATGGGCCTGGGCCCGATGAATGCCATCTATCAGGCTCAGTTCAACCGCTATCTACACAACCGCGGCATCAAGAACACCAGCGACCAGCATGTCTGGGCGTTCCTCGGCGACGGCGAGATGGACGAGCCCGAGTCGCGTGGTCTGCTGCAGCTGGCTGCCAACGAGGAGTTGGACAACCTCACCTTCGTCGTCAACTGCAACCTGCAGCGCCTGGACGGCCCGGTCCGCGGCAACGGCAAGATCATCCAGGAGCTGGAGGCGTTCTTCCGGGGCGCCGGCTGGAACGTCATCAAGGTCATCTGGGGCCGCGGCTGGGACCCGCTGCTAGCCGCCGACCGCAACGGCGCGCTGGTCAACCTCATGAACCAGACCTCCGACGGCGACTACCAGACCTTCCGGGCCAACGACGGCACCTACGTCCGCGAGCACTTCTTCTGGCGCGACCCGCGCACCCGCAAGTTGGTCGAGAACTGGACCGACGAGCAGATCTGGTTCAACCTGCGTCGCGGTGGGCACGACTACCGCAAGGTGTATGCCGCCTACCGCGCCGCCCTGGAGCACACCGGCCAGCCGACGGTCATCCTCGTCAAGACCATCAAGGGCTTCACCCTGGGCTCTCATTTCGCCGGCCGCAACGCCACCCACCAGATGAAGAAGCTCACCCTGGAAGACCTCAAGGGCTTCCGCGACCTGTTGCGCATCCCGATCAGCGACGAACAGCTCCAGGCTGACCCCTATCGCCCGCCCTATTACCGTCCGGACCCGAGCGACCCGGCCATGCAATACATGCTGGAGCGCCGCCGCGCGCTCGGTGGTTCGGTCCCGTCGCGCCGGGTGGCGCACGCGCCGCTGCACCTGCCTGACGACGACGCGTATGCCGCCGTCACGAAGGGCTCGGGCAAGCAGGCCGTCGCGACGACGATGGCCTTCGTCCGTTTGCTCAAGGACCTCATGCGGGACAAGGAGTTCGGCCAGCGGATCGTGCCGATCATCCCCGACGAGGCCCGGACCTTCGGGATGGACTCGTTCTTCCCGACCATCAAGATCTACAACCCCAACGGCCAGCGCTACACGCCTGTCGACCACGACCTCATGCTCGCCTACCGGGAGTCCGAGCAGGGGCAGATCCTGCACCTGGGCATCAACGAAGCCGGTTCTCTTGCGGCGTTCACCGCAGCGGGCACGGCATACGCCACGCATGGGCAACCGATGATCCCGATCTATGTCTTCTACTCGATGTTCGGGTTCCAGCGGACGGGTGACTCGATCTGGGCGGCCGGCGACCAGATGGCGCGTGGCTTCCTCATCGGGGCGACGGCGGGTCGCACGACGCTGACCGGCGAGGGACTGCAGCACGCCGACGGGCACTCGCCGTTGCTCGCGTCGACGAACCCGGCGGTCGTCGCGTATGACCCGGCCTACGGCTACGAGATCGCCCACATCATGAGGGACGGGCTGCGCCGGATGTACGGCGAGCCCGAGGACCCGCGTGGGCGGGACGTCATCTACTACGTCACCGTCTACAACGAGCCGATTGTCCAGCCGGCCCAGCCCGAGGACCTCGATGTCGAAGGGGTGGTCCGCGGGATCTACAAGCTGCGGCCCGCCGACACGGCAGGTTGGTCGCACACGCCCGCCCGGGCTCAGCTGCTCGCCTCTGGTGTGGGGGTTCCGTGGGCGTTGGAGGCCCAGCAGTTGCTGGCAGACGATTTCGGCGTGGCCGCAGACGTGTGGTCGGTGACCTCGTGGAGCGAATTGCGGCGCGACGCGATGGCGTGCGACGAACAGGCGTTCCTGCACCCCGACGAGCCGACTCGGGTGCCGTTTGTGACCCAGGCTCTCGCGGGGGCGCCGGGGCCGGTGCTTGCCGTGTCCGACTACATGCGCGCGGTGCAGGACCAGATCGGTCCATGGGTTCCGGGTGGGTTGACCTCGCTCGGGGCCGACGGGTTTGGGTTCTCGGACACCCGCCAGGCGGCGCGGCGGTTCTTCCACATCGACGGGCCGTCGCTGGCCGTCCGCACGCTGCAGGTGCTCGCCGCGCGAGGCGAGGCGCCGGCCGAGTGGGCTCGGACCGCGGCTGAGAAGTACCGGCTGCTCGACGTCACCGCCGGAGCCTCAGGCAGCGCCGGCGGCGACGCCTAGCGGGCCAGCACCCAGATGGCAAGCGCACACGGCATACCATTGGTCGGCCCCCGTGGGCCCCTCTGAGCACGCTGTGGGGCCACCGCCCCGACCAATGTCATTCCGTGTGCTGCAGAACGAGGGGTAGGTGACGCCGGTGGGGTCGATCAGGGTTGGCGACCAGGAACACGTCGCGAGCCAATACGCCGCCACGGAACCCCTTCGTGGGCGGATGTCCGTGTGGGGGCCGGGTCCGCAGGGCCTGGACCCGACGAAAGTGCTGCTCGACGCGCTGATCGAGAGGTCACCGCGCAGGATTCTCGAGATCGGCTGCGGCACAGGCGCTTTCGCAAAGCGGGTGGTCGACGCGATACCGAATGTCAACTACCTCGCGACCGACGCCTCCGCCGCGATGGTGGCGGCTGCGAGTGCGCTCGGACTCAACGCTGAAATCAGGACTGCGCAGGCCACGGGTCAAGCCGCGGGCTCGATCGACGCGGTCATTGCGGCGTGGATGCTCTACCACGTGCCATCGCTCGATGCCGCCCTGGGCGAGATACGCCGGGTCTTGCGCCCCGAGGGTGCCCTTTTCGCTGTCACCAACGGTGAGCTCCATTTGGCAACCCTTTTCGCGGATGCTGGGGTCGACCCGCCTCTTTCGTCGTTCACCTCGGAGACCGGCCAGGCGATCCTTCACCGGCACTTCGGCTTGGTTGCCCGCACGGACATCAGGACGACGGCGACCTTCCAGGACCACTCCAGCGCGGCGGCATACCTGGGCACGATTGACCCGTCCTGGGCGGCCGCACTGCCGGCCTTCGAGGGAGTCCGTCAGGATTACGGCTACACAACGGTGTTCATTGCGACCGAGCCCCACCCGACCGGGCGCTGAGGGTCGCTCCTGCGCCCTGTGGATAACGTCGGTGGCCGGTTTCGGATCCGCGGCAGGCTAGGACTGTGCCGGACCTCCAGACCCACGCCGCGGTGAGCCGCCTGCTCACCGAGCGTGGGTGGGTCGCTTCCTGGGGTGAGCTTCGGAGCGTCGCTGACCGGGCCACCCTGGAGAGGCTTGTCGCTGACGGTCACCTCCACCGCATCGCCCGCGGCCGGTATGCCGCCCCCGTCGAGATCCCCGCTCGCCTCGCCGCCGAGCGCGTCGCGGGAGTCGCCTCCTACCGCACCGCCGCCCAGCACCACGGGCTCGCGATGAAATGGCTGCCCAGCCGGCCGAGTATCACCGTGCCTCGGGGCCGCAGTGTCGGCGCGAGGGGCGAAGGCCTGCACCTCTCGCACCGATCGCTTCCGTCGGCGGACATCGACGGCTGGGTGACCACGCCGTTGCGCACCGTGGCGGACTGTGCCGCCACTCTGCCGTTCGACGAGGCGCTGACCATTGCGGACTCTGCTCTGCGCAGTCGCCTGATCACTCCCGCCCAACTGGCCGCCCGCGCAATGGACTGGCCGGCCCGCGGTCGGCAACGGGTGTCTCGGGTCGCCCGCCATGCCGATGGGCGCAGTTCCGGGCCGATCGAATCGGTGCTTCGGGCGATCTGCCTGCAGATCCCCGGGCTGAGCGTCACACCCCAGGCCCGGATCGAGCGGGATGGGAGGTTTCTCGCGACGGTCGATCTGGCCGACGAACGGCTGCGCATCGTTGTCGAGGCAGAGGGCTTCGAGTTCCACGGTGATCGAGAGGGTTTTGACCGCGATTGCCATCGGTATGACGAACTCGTCGCCGATGGATGGGTGGTTCTGCGGTTCACCTGGGAGCACGTCATGCGCCGGGATCGGTGGGTGGCCCGGATCCTCGCGGCCACCGTCGCACACCGAATGACATTGGTTGAGCTGGGGTCGTCAGCCTGAGCACGGCCGGGTGGCTACCTCCCGACCATTGGTATGCCGTGTGCTCGGGTCCCAGCCCGACGACGAGGTGACCGGTGCGCGGGACGCAGGCACACGGCATACGGATGCGGTTCTAGGCTTGCGCGCGTGTCTAAGGTCCTCACCTCCCTGCCCGTCGGCGAACGCGTCGGCATCGCCTTCTCCGGAGGGCTCGACACCTCCGTCGCCGTCGCGTGGATGCGCGACAAGGGGGCGATCCCCTGCACCTACACCGCGGACATCGGGCAATACGACGAGCCCGACATCGAGTCGGTCCCCGGCCGCGCGGGCGCCTATGGGGCCGAGCTGTCGCGCCTCGTCGACTGCCGGGCCGCGCTCGTCGAGGAAGGGTTGTCGGCACTGGCTTGCGGGGCGTTCCACATCCGCTCGGGCGGCAAGCAGTACTTCAACACCACTCCCCTGGGCCGCGCGGTCACCGGAACCCTGCTCGTGCGGGCCATGCGCGAGGACGGCGTCGACATCTGGGGAGATGGGTCGACCTATAAGGGCAACGACATCGAGCGGTTCTACCGCTATGGGCTGATCGCGAACCCCAACCTGCGGATCTACAAGCCGTGGCTGGACGCCGACTTTGTCAATGAGCTCGGCGGGCGCACCGAGATGTCCCAATGGATGGCCGCCCATGGATTGCCCTACCGGGACAGCGTTGAGAAGGCCTATTCGACTGACGCCAACATCTGGGGCGCGACGCACGAAGCCAAACGTCTGGAGCACCTGGACACCTCGATCGAGATCGTCGAACCGATCATGGGGGTGCGGTTTTGGGACGCGGCCCTCGACGTGCCCGCCGAGGACGTCACCGTCGAGTTCGTCCAAGGGCGTCCGGTGGCGATCAACGGGCGCATCTTCGACGACGCGGTGGCCCTGGTCCACGAGGCCAACGCCGTCGGCGGTCGCCACGGACTCGGCATGGCCGACCAGATCGAAAACCGGATCATCGAGGCCAAGTCCCGCGGCATCTACGAAGCGCCGGGGATGGCGCTGCTGTTCATCGCCTACGAGCGGTTGCTGTCGGCGATCCACAACGAGGACACCATCGCCAACTACCACCTGGAGGGGCGCCGCCTCGGTCGGTTGCTCTATGAGGGCCGCTGGTTCGACCCGCAGGCGCTCATGTTGCGCGAATCCCTCCAGCGGTGGGTCGCCTCCGCGGTGACCGGCGAGGTCGTGCTGCGGCTGCGCCGGGGCGACGACTACTCGATCCTGGACACCCGCGGCCCGGCGTTCTCCTACCACCCGGACAAGTTGTCGATGGAACGCACCGAAGACGCCGCCTTCGGGCCGCTGGACCGGATCGGGCAGCTCACCATGCGTAACCTCGACATCGCGGACACCCGCGCCAAGCTGGAGCTGTATGCCGCGCAGGGCCAGTTGCTCGGCGGCACCCCGTTGAGCGCAGCCGATCTCATCGGCAAGCTGGAGCCGGGCGGGGCCGGAGCGATCGCCGCGAACCCCGAGGTCGCCGACGAAGGTGACTCCGAGGGGTTGGACCGCGCCGCCATGGAAAGCGGCACCGACTGACCGCGGCGCACCACGGCGGCGCCCCGAAAGCCAGCCCGATTGTGGGCGGCATACCGGACAGTCCGGTTGTGGGCGGCATACAAATTAGGATGCCCTCATGAGCAGCGCCGCCGCTCGGCACCGGCCTGGTCCACAGACCCGACGGTTGATTGCGCGCGGGGCGGGGACCCTGTCGGGCGCAGCGTTGCGCCGGATCGAGGCCCAACACGAGTGGTACCGCGCCCTCCCCCCGGCCGAACGCTCCTGGGTCGGCCTGGTCGCCCAGGCGGGCATCGCCGCGTTCGTCGCCTGGTTGGCCGACGACAGCGGCGCGGCACCGGTCACCGCAGACGTCTTCGGGACGGCCCCGCGCGAGCTCACCTCAGCCATCACCTTGGGGCAGACGCTGGACCTCATCCGCAGTGTCGTCGACGTCGTCGAGGACGAGGTCCACGACCTTGCCGAGCCGGGTGACGAGCAAGCCGTCCGCGAGGGCGTGCTGCGCTACTCCCGCGAGATCGCTTTCGCGGCGGCCCAGGTCTACGCCCAGGCCGCCGAGGCCCGCGGCGCGTGGGACGCCCGCCTGGAAGCCCTCGTCGTCGATGCCGTCCTGCGCGGTGAGGCCGACGACTCCATGCAGTCCCGGGCGACCGCCCTCGGCTGGGGTTCGGTCTCGGACGTCACTGTCATCGCCGGTCGAACCCCTTCGGGCAGTAGCGCATCCGCGGTTGACGCGATCCGCCGTGCAGCCGCCCGGCGACAGGCCGAGGCCCTCGCCGCCGTCCAGGGACGCCGCTTGGTCATCATCCTCGGCAACACCACGACGCCCGCCGAGATCGTCACGGCCGTCGCCGACATCTTCGGCGACGGCCCGATCGTCCTCGGCCCGACGGTGCCCCACCTGTTCGCCGCCGGCCGCTCGGCCCGAGCAGCGATCAACGGGCTGGCGGCGGCCGACGGGTGGCCGCAGGCGCCCCGCCCGGTGCTCGCCGACGAACTGCTGCCCGAGCGAGTGCTTGTCGGTGACGACCATGCCCGCCGACAGCTTGTCGAACGGATCGCGACGCCGCTGCGGACCCACGAGTCGCTGCTGGACACGGCGACGGCATACCTCGACTCCGGTGGCCTCGAAGCGGCGGCGCGCCTGCTGTTCGTCCACCCCAACACGGTCCGCTACCGACTCGGCCGGATCGCGGAGCTCACCGGATACGACCTGACCCACCCACGCGACGGGTATGCCGTGCGCCTGGCCCTCACCCTCGCCCGCCTGACCGACGCGGCGGTCTCGCCGCGACGCCCGGCTCCGGCGATCCGGTCGGGCGGCGACGGGAGCAGAGTGGACGGCATACCGGGCGGTTTGTAGGAAACCTCCAAACTTGAGCCAAGGAACTTCGTCGGTTTCAGGTCACGAGACGGTCACGGCCACGTGACACGCTGGAATCGTGCTCGCAATCGTCTGCCCTGGACAGGGCTCCCAGGCCCCCGGCTTGCTCGCCCCGTGGCTCGAGCTGGAGACCTACCGCGATCGGATGGCCTGGTTCACGACCGTCGCCGGCATCGACCTGCTCGAGCATGGCACCGAGTCCGACGCGGACACGATCCGGGACACCGCCATCGCTCAGCCGCTCATCGTCGCCACGGGCCTGGCCGCCCTGCTTGAGCTCTTCCCTCGGCCGGCTGCCGCCTTCTCCCAGGTGTCCGTTGGAGCCGGACACTCGGTCGGCGAGATCACCGCCGCTGCCGGCACCGCGGTCATCAGTGCCGAACAGGCGCTCGTGTTCGTCCGCGAGCGCGGTCTGCAGATGGCCAGAGCCAGCCAGGCCACACCCACGGGGATGAGCGCCATTCTCGGCGGTGACCCCGACGAGGTGTTGGCCACGCTCGAGCGCCACGGCCTCACCGCCGCCAACCGCAACGGTGGCGGCCAGATCGTCGCCGCCGGCACCCTCGAGCAACTCGCCACCCTCGCGGCCGAACCACCGGCGAAGACGCGCATCGTGCCGCTGCAGGTGGCCGGTGCCTTCCACACCGCGCACATGGCTCCGGCGGTCGAGCGGCTCGCCGGTTATGCCCGGGCCATGACGACTCGTGAGGCCCACACCCGGCTGATCTCCAACCGCGACGGCCATGTCGTGCGGTCCGGCCGCGAGGTCCTCGACCGCCTGGTCAGCCAGGTCAGCGCCCCAGTGCGCTGGGACCTATGCATGCAGACGATGCTCGACCTCGGCGTGACCGGGATCATCGAGATCCCCCCGGCGGGCACCCTCATCGGCTTGGCCAAACGCGCCATGCCCGGCGTCGAACTGCTCGCCCTGCGCACGCCGAACGACCTCGACGCGGCCCGTCGCATGGTCGCTGAGCATGGGGATCGGCCAGACCCGTCGGCCGACCCCGAGTGGAGCCTGGTCATCGCCCCGACCAAGGGCACGTTCGGGTTCAGCTCGGTCGGCATCGGCGACCGGGTCAGCGGGGGCACCGTCCTGGCCCATGTGCGCACCGCCAACGACGACGACGTGGCCGTCACCGCCCCTCACAGTGGCTGGCTGAGCCAGTGGCTGGTCCGCGACGGCGACGAGGTCGCACCGGGTCAGCCCGTGCTCCGCTTGGCACCGAAGGGAGCCGGCGCATGACCGCCGCGGCCATCCAGCCCAAGGGCACCGGCGCCATCCATTCGTCGGCCGGCGCCCAACACGCCCGCATCTGGGGCGTCGGTGGCTTCCGGCCCGATCGGGTCGTGCCCAACGCCGAGATCGTCGAGGCCATCGACTCGTCCGACGAGTGGATCCAGGAGCGCTCGGGCATCAAGTCCCGACGCTGGGCCGGGCCGGACGACACCGTCGTCTCGATGTCGGAGGCCGCGGCGCGCGACGCGATCGCCGCAGCCGGGATCGAGATCTCGCAGATCGACACGGTCATCGTGTCGACGGTGACCCACCCCTACCAGACACCCGCGGCGGCTCCGATCATCGCCGACCGGCTGGGCCTGCGGTGCGCGGCGTTCGACATCTCGGCGGCCTGCGCCGGATATTGCCACGGGATCTCGCTGGCCAACGACATGGTCCGCGGCGGCAGCGCGAGGTTCGTCCTGGTCATCGGGGTGGAGAAGCTCACCGACTTCACCGATGTCACCGACCGCGGCACGGCGTTCATCTTCGCCGACGGCGCGGGAGCCGCGGTCGTGGGCCCCTCGGACTTCCCCGGCATCGGCCCGACGATCTGGGGCTCGGACGGCTCCCAGTGGGAGACGATCAAGCAGAAGGAATCCTGGTTGGACGTCCGCGACCAGGGACTGGATCACCCCACGATCGAGATGGCCGGTCAGTCGGTCTTCCGGTGGGCCGTCTGGAGCATGGCGCCCGTGGCCCGCCAGGCCATCGAGGCCGCCGGCATCACCCCGGAGGACCTGGACGCCTTCATCCCCCACCAGGCCAACATGCGGATCATCGACGCGATGCTCAAGCAGCTCAAGCTGCCGGCCGACATCCCGGTCGCCCGCGACATCGTCGAGACCGCCAACACCTCGGCCGCCTCGATCCCCCTGGCCACCGAGCGAATGCTCCGCGAAGGCGAGATCCCCCACGGCGGCCTCGCCCTGCAGATCGGCTTCGGCGCCGGCCTCGTGTATGCCGCGCAGGTCATCGTCCTGCCCTGACAGGTTCCCGCGCCTCGCGGGTCAACACGAGGCACCCAGACCATCGAAAAGCACTGTCCCCGAAGGAGATAGCGAACATGGCACAGAGCACCCAGGAGATCCTTGAGGGCCTCGCGGAGATCGTCAACGAGGAGACCGGCATCGACACCGCGTCCGTCGAGCTGGACAAGTCGTTCACCGACGACCTGGACATCGACTCGCTCTCGATGATGACGATCGTCGTCAACGCCGAGGAGAAGTTCAACGTCCGCATCCCCGACGACGAGGTCAAGAACCTCAAGACCGTCCGGGACGCCGTCGACTTCATCGCAGCCGCCCAGGGCTGAGCGCCGACCGTCACCCACCGCGTCGCGGCGGGACCCCGCTGGAACCGCAGCCGGGGCACCCGCCGCGGGCGGGCGGCATACGTCAACCGCCACGCAACCACCCACCGCGTCCACTCCACGACCGAGGAGACCACACCCCATGTCCAGCGACACCCGCGTCGTCGTCACCGGCCTCGGCGCCACCACGCCCGTCGGCGGGACCGTGCCGCAGACCTGGGAGGCGATCCTCGCCGGGCGCTCAGGCGCTCGGCCGATGGAGTTCGACTGGGTGAGCCAGTACGAGCTGCCGGTCACCTTCGCGGCCCAGATCCACACGCCGCCGGAGCAGGTGCTCGCCAAAGTCGAGACCCGACGGCTGGACCCGTCCTCGCAGTATGCGCTCATCGCCGCGCGCGAGGCGTGGGCCGACGCGGGTTCACCCGAGGTCGAGCCCGAACGGCTCGCCGTCGCGGTCGGGTCCGGGATCGGCGGCGTCTGGACGCTGCTCTCACAGTGGGACACCTTGAAGGAGAAGGGACCCCGCCGGGTCTACCCGCTCGCCGTCCCCATGCTCATGCCCAACGGCCCCGCCGCTGCAATCTCGCTCGACCTCGGCGCGCGCGCAGGTGCCCACACGCCCGTCAGCGCCTGCGCATCGGGTGCCGAGGGCATGGGGTATGCCGTGCAGCTCATCCGTTCCGGCCGCGCCGACGTCGTCATCGCCGGTGGCACCGAGGCTGCGGTCCACCCGATGCCAATCGCTGGCTTCGCGGCGATGCAGGCGCTGTCGACCCGTAACGATGACCCGGCGGCTGCGTCCCGGCCTTACGACACCGCCCGCGACGGGTTCGTGCTCGGTGAGGGCGCGGCGATCATCGTCCTGGAGTCCGAGGCCCACGCCAAGGCGCGCGGCGCGCGGATCTATGCCGAGCTCGCCGGCGTCGGCATGTCAGCCGATGCCCACCACATCACGGCTCCTGAGCCCGAAGGCGCCGGTGCGTCGCGGGCCATGCTTGAGGCGATCGCGACGGCAGGTGGGACGACCGCCGACGTGGTCCACATCAACGCGCACGCTACCTCGACGCCAGTCGGCGATGTGGCCGAGGCCAATGCGATCCGACGCGCGTTCGGCGCCCTGGCCGACTCGATCCCGGTGAGTGCGACCAAGTCGATGACCGGGCACCTGCTCGGTGCGGCCGGGGCGGTCGAGGCGATCTTCACGATCCTCGCCCTGCACCACCGGCTCGCACCGGCGTCGATCAACCTCGACTCGATGGACCCGCAGATCGCGCTCGACGTCGTCCACGGGTCGCACCGGCAACTGCCGGCTGGAGACCTGCTCGCCCTGGACAACTCGTTCGGCTTCGGCGGGCACAACGTGGCGCTGGCCTTCCGCAGCGTCTGAGCCCGCCGCGCCCCGCTCCCAACCCATCAGCCCCGCCTTCCTGCGCTGGCGCGGAGTGGGTGAAGGCCTAACCCACCTTGTGCAGCCAGCGCACGGGAGCCCCGTCACCGGCATACCGGAAGGGTTCCAGTTCACGATCCCACGGTGCGCCCAGGAGCGCGTCGATGGCGGCGTGCAGGGCCGGGACATCGCCGCGGTGCAGGTCCACGACATCGCGCAGGCGGTCCTCGTTGACCATGGCATCGCCGTTGGCCGAGGTCCAGGTGTGGTGCAGACCGAGGGTGGGCGTGTGCGACCAGCGCGAGCCGTCGGCGCCCGGTGAGGGGTCTTCGGTCACCTCGTAACGCACATGGTCCCAGCCGCGCAGGGCGCTGGCCAGGCGCGCGCCCGTGCCGGGATCGCCGGACCACGACACCTCCGTGCGCACCATCCGGGGGCCAGCAGGCTGGATGGTCCAGTCGAGATGGAGCGGTTGGCCCAGCACGGTCTCCAAAGCCCAGGTGATGTGCGGGCACAACGCAGTAGGGGTCGAGTGGATGAACACGACCCCACGCGTTGCGTTCCGGGACGCGGTCACAGACATCCGGTACTCCTCACGTGCGAGGGACGTCTTCCCCAACGTCTCGCTCGATCGGTATGCCGGTCGGCTGGCTCGGTCTCGGACTGTGCGGCCCCGGGAATGCCGGTGCGACACGCGTCACGTGAGTCACATTCTGCCTCAAACGCATCTCCCGCACCAGCGGGTGCTGGTGCGGGAGATGGGACGTGCAGGTGAGGGTCTCGGCGTTCGGTCAGCCGACCCCGGTCCGCATCAACTCGTCGCCGACGGACTGGCCGTGCTCGTGGCCCCGTTACCGGGCTTGTGGGGGCCCGGCCGGACCTTGTCCGGGGCGTTGTCCACCGACGTGACCGCGAAATTGGCGTCAATCTTGACGACGATCATCGTCCCGTCGGGGCGCATCATCCGGGCCCGATAGGTGCCGTCCTCAGCCTTGCCGACCCGCAGCAGGTATGCCGTCGGCTCCTTCGTCACGGCGGCCTGGGTCACCTTGACGGCGGTCTCCCCCGTGATCCCGTGTTCGGTGACGAACTCCTTGAGCTTTTCCTTCGGCTGTCCCGGCGGCCGCATCCGGTTGCCGTTGCCATTGCCGTTCCCGTTGCTGTTGCCGGGGTTGGCCGTCGGGCTCGTGTCGGCCTGGACGACCGCCGGTGCGGACTGCCCCGCCTGGGCCAATGCCGCACCGCCAAGTCCGAGGGCGGCTGCGGTGGCGACCGCGGCGGCCGCGGTGATGAGGTTCTGCTTCTTCACTGTCGACTCCTTGATGTGGCGACTGGAAGCCTCATGATGCGAACCACTGCGTCAAGCACGGGCGTGACGATCCTGTCAGGAGCCTGTGAGTCGTGGCGCGTGATGACCGGGGGCTCGGCAATCGTGTCCTCGCGAGCCTGGGCCAGAGCAGTTCCGCTCATCCCCAGACCGGCTGCGGCGGCCAGTCCGACACCGGCATACGTGATCCTCGTGAAGCGCATCGCCCGTCTCCTTACCCTGCGGAGGTGTCCGTCGATGACCACGGTGGTGACTGCGCATGTGGTGCGCGTCGCGCAGGCCTAGGAGTCCGCTGTGAGTCGGCACGATCCCGGTCCGATCCGTCCCGGTAGGCTTGCGTTGCACGACAGCCCCCCGCCGGTATGCCGCCCACGCGCCTGTGCGTGTGCAGCTCGCGAGAGGGGTGTGCGGGGCGGTAGCTCAGCCGGTCAGAGCAGCGGACTCATAATCCGTCGGTCGTGGGTTCAAGCCCCACCCGCCCCACCCGGTCTGACCTGCGGAAACGCGGTCAGGGATGAACACGACAGAGCCCGCAGTCCGCAGACTGTCCGCAGCCCGTCGGGCCTGTGCGTCCATACGGTCCGCCACGTCGTCAAGCGAGTCGTCGAACAGTCCGGCATACGTGTCCAGCGTCATCGCCGCCGAAGCGTGGCCAAGCATGGCCTGGACGTCCCTCACGTTGGCGCCAGCCGCGATCGCCAACGACGCCGCGGTGTGGCGCAGGTCGTCGAGGGTGAGGTGGTCGAGGCCAACCCGTCGGAACGCCGGGGCGAACGCTCGCCGACGGAAGTTGCCCAGGCGAAGGACGCCACCGGCGAACGGCGTTACTGATCTGTATCCTGCGAATCTATCGCCGCACACTGCGAGGTAGTCATATACTTCACCTTATTCACGTTAAGGTGCGTTTTATTGGAGTCCGTATGGCTAAGCGCCAAGTCGTTCCACAGCCGCAGACACTCGACGCAGCCCGCACGCTGGGAGCACAGATCCGTATGGCCCGGCACGAGCGCGGGTGGACTGCCGCTGACCTCGCGGCAAGAATCGGTGTCTCGGCCAGGACGATTCAAGCGCTCGAAGCCGGGTCGCCATCCACCGCGATCGGCACTGTCTTCAACGCTGCTGTCATGGTCGGAGTGCCTCTGTTTGGCGTCGAAGACTCTTACGAGCTCGCCCGGATGCGCCGACGCGGCGAAGAGCGCCTAGCTCTGATCGGTCACCGGGTCCGCCCCCCGAAAGTAGACGAGGCTGACCTTGCCAGCTTCTGAGGCCCCGCAGTCCCTATTCGTGTGGACCTGGTTGCCCGGCAAGACGAACCCTGTTGTCGCCGGGCGCCTCGTCGAGCGCCCCGGACGCCTCGACTTCGTCTACGGCGAGTCATACCTGCGCCGCACTAACGCCATCAGCCTCTACAGCCCCGAGCTACCTCTGCGCGCCGGAGTGACTCCACCGCTGCCTGCTCTCGACATGCCCGGATGCATCCGGGACGGGTCGCCGGACGCCTGGGGACGGCGGGTGATCGACTCACGCTTGGGTGTCGGCGACTTCGACCTGACCGAGTTGCGGTACCTCATCGAGTCCGGCTCGAACCGATTCGGAGCGCTCGACTTCCAGACCAGCCCCACGCAATACGTCCCGCGTGACGAGGCTGCCACCCTGGACGAACTGCATGAGGCCGCGATCATGGTCGACGACGGACGTCCACTCCCCCAGCCGCTGGCCGAAGCGCTCATCCGCGGCACGTCGATCGGCGGTGCCCGCCCGAAAGCACTCCTGGTCGACAGTGACGGCACCCAGTGGATCGCCAAGTTCTCGTCATCTTCAGACACCCATTTCAGCGTCCCGAACGCCGAAGGGGCCACGATGATCCTGGCCCAGCACGCCGGGATCGACGTGTGCGAAGTGCGCGTCACATCGTCCCTGGGTCGAGAAATTCTGCTGGTCCGCCGGTTTGATCGCACCAGTGCCGGCGGACGGATCCACGCGGTGTCTGCCCTCACCATGTCGGGCGAGGGTGAGCTGGGCGCCCGCTATGTCACCTATCCGCAGATCCTCGCCGTCCTCGAGCGCCACTCGGGAAGCCATGAGCCGGTCGGTCCCGCCTTGTTTCGGCGCATCGTCTTCAATGTCGCCGTCAGCAACTCTGACGATCACGCGCGCAACCATGCCGCGCTCTGGGACGGCACACATCTGCGGCTGTCGCCCGCATACGACCTGTGCCCGGGTCCGCGTTCCGGGCAAACCGCGCAGCAGGCGATGGCTTTCGGGCGTAGCGGGATCCGGACGTCCACGTTCGCAGCGTGCATCAGCGTGGCCGCCGAGTACGGGCTGAGAGCCCACGAGGCTCGGGCGGTCGTGGATGAAGTGGCATCGGCAATCAGTGACCACTTCCACGAGGCTGCCGACGAGGCACGAATGAGTTCTGCTGACCGAAAGGCCATGCTCGGTCGACAGTTCCTCAACCCCGGCGCGCTGCACGGCATGCCGACCAGCTTTGCAGTGCCTACCCCAGCTGGCGATCGGTGCGGGGCCCCAAGGGCGAGCGACGGCATGCCCTGTCGGCGGCTGGGCAAGTGTCCCTACCACTAGGGCCGACTCAGAGAGCCGTGCACCACTGCACCGGGGAAACCCGGCCTCATAATCCGTCGGTCGTGGGTTCAAGCCCCACCCGCCCCACCAAAGCAGCGCTCACCTGGCCACCCAGGGAATCCGGCAGTGCTGCCGGGCCACTGCGCCCCCTAGGGACCTATGGCACTGGACCGCCGCCACCCACAGGCGCACGGTGGGGGACACGAGTGCCCGGGCGATCCCGCGGGCCGGTCAAGGAGGACCCACCCATGAAGCGTCTCCTGTCGGGTAACGAGGCCATCGCGCGCGCCGCGTGGGAAGCGGGTGCCGTCGTCGGCGCCGGTTACCCCGGCACCCCGAGCACCGAGATCCTCGAGGAGTTCGCCCCCTACCCCGACGTGTATGCCGAGTGGTCACCCAACGAGAAAGTCGCCCTCGACGTCGCCATCGGGTCGGCGATCGCCGGGCGCCGGGCCTTCGCCACGATGAAGCACGTCGGCCTCAACGTCGCGATGGACTCCTTCTGGTCGGTCTCGATGACCGGCGTCGAGGCGGGCCTGGTCGTCGTCTCCGCCGACGACCCGTCGCTGCACTCCTCCCAGAACGAGCAGGACAACCGGTTCATCGCCCGCTGGGCCCGGGTCCCGTGCCTCGACCCGGCCGACAGTCAGGACAGCCACGACTTCATGGTCGCGGCCTTCGACCTGTCCGAGCGGTTCGACACCCCCGTGCTGCTGCGCCCGACAACCCGGGTCTGCCACACGAGCTCGCCGGTCGAGGTCGGCGAGATCCGCAACCGCCGCCCCGTCCCGGACACCTATGTCCGCAACCTCGCGAAGTACGACATGGCTCCGGCCAACGCGCGCGCCCGCCGCCCGGTCATCGAGCACCGGGTCGAAGCCCTGGCCGACTATGCGGAGACCTCCCCGCTCAACCGGGCCGAGATGCGCGGCACCCGCTTGGGCATCATCACCAGCGGTGTCGCCTACGCCTACGCCCGCGAGGTCTTCCCCGACGCCAGCACCCTCAAGCTCGGCATGGTCTACCCGCTCCCCCGCAAGCTCATCGCCGACTTCGCCGCCCAGGTCGACACCGTCATCGTGCTCGAAGAGCTCGACCCGTTCGTCGAGGACCAGGTGCGCCTCATGGGCATCCGCCTCCACGAGCCGCCGACCCCACCCACCTACCCGCACACCAAGTCGATCTTCCCCCTCATGGGCGAGCTCGACCCGGCCGTGGTCCGCAGGAGCGCCGTCGCCGCCGGACTCCTTGAGGCGCCCGCGTTGATCGGCGCCGCCACGACCGCGAACGGGTCCGGGAACGGGGTGGCCGGCAGCGGCATACCGTATGCCGCCGGCGGCACCTCCCCGTCGTTCCGTACCCTCCCGCTCACTCCCGTCGAGGTGGCCCCGCGCCCACCGGTCCTGTGCCCCGGGTGCCCGCACCGTTCGTCGTTCTATGTCCTGCACAAGCTCGGCGTGACGGTCAACGGGGACATCGGCTGCTACACGCTCGGGATGGCAAAGCCGCTGGACGCCCTGCACACCGCCGGGTGCATGGGCGCGAGCATCGCGGTCGCTCACGGCGGCGCGGTCGCGGGCGACCCCGGTCGGCATGTCGCTGTTATCGGCGACTCGACCTTCTTCCACAGCGGGATCCCGGCGCTGCTCAACGTCCTCTACAACCGCAGCAACGTCGTGACGATCATCATGGACAACCGGATCACTGGCATGACCGGCCACCAGGAGAACCCCGGCACGGGGCACACCCTGCAACGTCAGGAGACCGTCGAGGTCGACATCGAGGGCGTTGTGCGCTCGCTCGGGTTCCCGCAGGACAAGGTCCGCACCATCAAGTCCTACGACGTCAAGGCACTGGAGAAGCAACTCAAGACCTGGCTTAAGGAGGACGGCCCGGCCGTGCTCATCACCCAGGAGGAGTGCGCGCTGCTGCCCACTGCCAAGGCGACCTACCTCCCGCTCGCAGTCACCGACGCCTGCAACGGGTGCACGATCTGCTTCCGGATCGGATGCCCCGCGATCCTGCAGTCCGACGAGCTCGACGAGCGCACCCAGCGCCCCCTTGCTCTCATCGACCAGGTGATGTGCACCGGCTGCGAGATCTGCGCCCAGGTCTGCCCCCGCGACGCGATCCTCTTCCGTGAGCAGGTGGCCCATGTCTGAGCTGCCAGCGCTGTCAGCGCTGCCCGAGACGCTCGACATCGCCCTGGTCGGCGTCGGCGGACAAGGCACCATCCTTGCCAGCAACGTCCTGGCCGAGCTGGGGATGGCGGCTGGGTACGACGTCAAGAAGGCCGAAGTGCACGGCATGTCGCAGCGCGGCGGCTCGGTCGTCTCACACGTCCGTTGGGGTCGTCACGTGTTTTCGCCGATCATCCCGGCCGCGGGGGCAGACATCCTCGTCGCCTTCGAGAAGATGGAAGCGGCCCGGTATGCCGCGTTGCTCACTCCCGCGGGCACCGCGATCCTCAACGACTTCGCCATCGAGCCGATCACCGTCATCACCGGTGGCGCGCGCTACCCCGGCGATCCGGCGATCGAGTCCGCCTTCACCGAGCCCGGGCAACGAGTCGTCTGGATTCACGGCGCCCGGGTTGCTGAGGAGCTGGGCAACAAATTCGTCGCCAACGTTGTGTTGCTCGGAGCCCTCTCGACGATGCTCGGGCTGCCCGAGACCGACTGGGCGGCAGTGCTGGACCGTCGGGTCAAGGCCGCCCACCTCGACATCAACCACCGGGCGTTCGCGGCGGGACGGGCCGAGATGAGTGCCCGCGCCGCTCGCTGAGGCTTCCGGCCTGCTGGCTCAGCTGTCTCGCTGAGGCTTCCGGCTTGCTGGCTCAGCTGACGCGCTGAACCGTCCGCTTGTCGGCTCAGTTGACTGGCTGGCCTCAGCCGAGCGGCCAGCCGTTCGCTCGCACGAGGTCGGCCGCGGCCGCGGCGAGGGCATCGCTCCCCGCTTCGTTGAGGTGGAACCCGTCGCCAGCGTCGAAAGCGCGGTCTAGCTGGCCGTCCCGATCTCGGTCCACCACCGGGTCAGCCGACACGACGAGGTGGGGGAAGGTGGCCTGCAGCCAGGAGTTGAACCGGCGTCGTTGTGGTTCGGTCAACGCGCGATACCCGGTGCGATCGTTCACCGGCAGGACCGTGACAAAGGCAGCCACCATGCCGTGGGCCGCGGCCGCGGCCGCGATGTCGGTCACCGCCTGGCGCAGCTGGGTGTCGGTCACGTGAGTGAGGTCGTTGCGACCGCCCAGAACCAGCAGGTAGCCGCCCTCGGCCTCCTTGGTCACGGCGGTGGAGACCTGGGAGACGAGTGACGGAATCGGACCCACCGGGTTTTCCGTGCACAGCCATGAGCCCGGGGAAGCGAGGTTGACCACCGCCAGCCCTGGTCCCGTCAGCCTGGCGAGGCGATCGGGCCAGCCCGGCCCAATCCGCTCCGGATGGGAGTTCCCCGGTGTGGATCGGAAGGCCGACGTCGAGATCGAGTCGCCGAAGACCAGGAGCCGGGCGGGACCCGACGCACTCCCCGGACGGGACGGTCCCGACGTGCTCGACGGGTCCGCCGTCGCGGCCGGATGAGTGATCGGATCGCTGGGGCTAGGGATGGCGGTTGCGGCAGCCGACGTGCCGGTCGATCCCCCACTGGGCGGCACGGCCGAACAGGCACCGATCAGGCCCGCTCCGAGGGCGAGCGCACCGATCGCACCGACTACCGCCGACCGTCTCAACACACCGACCAGCGACGGGGCGGAACTCACCACTCGACCGCGGCATCGCAACGAACCCAACCCACGCATCTACAGAAGGTAGACGAACCCGGGCCCCTCGTCGCGGTAGGCGACCCCAACCGCGTCCAACGCTGGCCGCCAGGACCCCGTGCAGGCGGGGTCCGACCCCTCGAACCCGTGGTCGGCGGTCAGCAGGACGGCGACGTCGTCCAACTCGCCGCGGGCGTCGAGCAGGTCCAGGAAGACCCCGAGCCGAGCATCGGCTTGCCGCAACGATTCCCGCGCCGGCTCGGACCGGGGGCCACCCGCATGATGCCCGGCGTCGGTGACGACATTGGCCCACCAGGTGAGCTTGGGAGCGGAAGCCAGCCCACCGGCATACAGGCGGCGCATCTGCTCCAACCCCATGTCGTCGACCTGCACGCCCCAGCGGAAGTAGGCATCGTCGGAGATGAACCGCTGGTCGGACAGGAACGGCGAGGTCGCCGCGTCGGGCAACTGGTCACCCAGACCCCCGGCCCCCGTGCCGGAGCCGCTGGCCCGGATGAGGCCCATCGTCGAGTAGTCCGAGCCACGATCGATGGCCTCGTCGATGCAGGCCGTGAAGCCCGGCACGAGCTCGAAGATCGTCCGCACGGAGTCGTGGAGCCACTCCCCCGACCGGTGCCAGGTCGTCTCGTCGTTGGGGACGACCTGTTCGCCGGTTGCCCGGTCGAAGTAGACGTTGCCCATCACCCCATGCCGACCCGGCCCGACGCCGGTGAGGATCGAGGTGTGGTTGGTCAGCGTGATCGACGGGAACTGCGCCACCGCTCCCCCGCGCAGCGCGAGCCCGCGGTCGATGAGCCGCGCCACGTTGGGCAGTTCGCCCGCCTCAGCCAGGTGCAGCAGATCAGAACAATGCGCACCATCCCAGAGGATGCCCACGACCGCGCGCGGTGCCGCACCGGTGAGGTATGCCGTCAGCGGCCTTCCGTCCAGCGGGTCACCATGGGCGTCGCGCAGATCGGTCTCGTCGACCCCAGCGAGCACCGCCAACGTGGGCCCGACGTCGACGAGCCGAGCGTGCTCATGGACCATCCCGAGCCGGCGGATCCCGGCCCCGGACAGCAGCAACGGAGCACGCGACTGGATGACATCGAGCGAGCCGTGCTCGCCGACGTGCCCACCCTCGTCGGGGAAGAAGTGCCGGGGCGTGTGGACGATCGCCAAGTCAGGGCTGCGATCCGGGTCGGCGAAGAACGACAGCAAGCGCTCGGCGGCATACGGGTAGGCGTTGTCCCGCGACGAAGTGGGGCACGGGTTGGCCAGCTCGCCGTGCGGGGCGGCATACGGGAGGAACGCCATCGGGTCTTGGGACGCAATGGGGTCGATGCCCGCGAGAACCTCCTGACGTCCGCCTGGGTGCAACCGGGTGCGGCCGAGGTGGTTGGCCGCGTGCGCGGTGGGGACGCCGTCGACGGGCTCGACCCAGACGACGAGGTCGACGATGGCGGCGAGCTCGTCGACACACAGGGCGCTGATCATCCGCTCGCGGTCAGCGCTTCGGACCGACTGGTCGGTCGGCGGCGAGGTCATGGAGTCCCCTTCAGTTTGGTGCACGCGCGGGCGGCTTCCCACTCGGCCAGCCGCGCGGACGCCTTGGCGGCGGCCCGCGGCACACCGTCCTTGGCCGAGATCGTCAACGGAGCGTAATGGTCCGCGACGACGACCGACGGCAGCCCGGCCCATTGCTCGCGAGGGGTCGCCGCCCGGGCCGCCACCGCGGCCGCGTCGATCTCGACCGTCAGGACTCCGGTCGCGGCATCCGCGGGGGTGTTGGTGTTGAGCCACCACACGAAGTTGCCCAACCCGTAGCCCACATAGGCTCGGCCGAGCCACCCGGCCCCGAGCACCCGGTGGTGGTGTCCGCCGACAATGACGTCCGCACCGGCCTTTTCAAGCGCAGCTGCCGTGGCGAACTGCCGCGGGTCGGGACACGTCGTCCGTTCGGTCCCCCAGTGCAGGAAGACCACGACGACGTCGTACTTCGCCCTCGCCGCGCGCACGGCCGCGAGGAGCCGGGTGTTGTCGAGGTTGGCGGCCACCCCTGCCTTGGCGTCGCCGGCCGGGAACTTCGTCGCGGTGAGGTCTCCCACCTGCGTCGACGCAATGACCGCTACCGATGTCCCGCGGACGTTGAGGACCGCGGGGGCGAACGCCTCGGCGGCGGTGCGGCCGACGCCGATCACCGGGATCGGGCTGGCGTCCTTGGCCGCCAACGTGTCGGCCAGGCCCTGCGGCCCGAAATCGACGGCGTGGTTGTTCGCCATCCCCGCCACATCGACCCCCGCTGCTGCCAAGGTGGTCAGCGCACTCGGCGGGGCCCGGAAGGTGAAGGACTTGGGCTCCGGCGTCCCGCGGGTCGTGATGGCCGTCTCGAGGTTGACCACCGCGACATCCGCTGTCCCGAGCAACGGCTGCAGCTCGGCGAGCCCGTCGGGACGGTCGAGCAGCGCCTTCACGTGGCGTTCGAAATGGACGTCTCCCCCGAAGGCGATCGTGATCCGGCCGTTGCCCACGGCGCCCGGTGATGGGGGCGTCGTGGGCGTCCCCGGCGCAGCGGGCGCCGTCGGACGTGGTGCGGTCGACGTCGGGTATGCCGCGCTGCCGGCACCCGAGCTCGCAGCCCGTGCCGAGCTCGGTGCGGGCGTGCTGGTTTGTGCCGGGGGCGCGGTGGTGCAGGCCCCGAGCCCCAGGCTCACGGCTGCGGCGACCAACCCGACACGACGGAGGTGACGTCCCATGGTCGGACAGTGTGGCCTACCCGGCCGACAGAGGGCGTCTCGACGCGGCATACCCGACGGGTCGGCAGACCGGACCGGTCCTTCGCAAGCCCCCGGCGAAGTCCTGACGAGGACTAGGCTCGCCCCACCACGGGAGACTCGTGGCGCCGGACCACGTCGGGTCGGCCAGGCACAGGACAGAAGGAGCCACCCGTGGCACACATGGAAGAGGGCACCGTCGAATCCGGCGAGACCATTGAGCGCGTCTCTTCGGTCACCTATGACGCCCAGGGCAACGCCGTTGCTGCGTCACCGGAGGTCCTCTCCTCGGTGACTTACGACGCGAAGGGCAACGTCATGAGCGCCGAGCAGGTCGCCGCTGCCGCGCAGGCCGAGGCAGAGGCCAAGGCTGCCGCCGAGGCGGCGGCCGCCGCCGCCGCGAAGGCAGAGGCGGACGCTGCAGCGGCTGCCGCTGCCGCTGCTGCTGCCGCACCCGTCGAGCGCACCTACACCGTCGTCAAGGGGGACACCCTCTCCGCGATCGGCAAGAAGTTCGGCGTCAACTGGCGGGACATCGCCGCGCTCAACCACATCAAGAACCCCGACCTCATTCACCCGGGCGAGGTCTTCCGGATTCCCAACTGACGGCTCGACTGAGTAGTTGCGGGTTTAACTATCTCGGAAAGCGGGCGCTCACCCTGCCCAAATGCGCGGTGAACCGATACGTTGACCGCCATGACCGAGGCGCCGAAGGACCTGCCCACTGCCGCGGCCCAGGCCACCGAGGGTGATGAGCCGCCGCTGGCCGCGGCTCCCACGAAGGAGCCGATGGTCGTCATCACGGGAGTCAACAAGCACTTCGGTGAGCTGCACGTCCTACGGGACATCGATCTGACCGTCGGCCGCGGCGAGGTAGTCGTCGTCTTGGGCCCGTCCGGCTCGGGCAAATCAACCCTGTGCCGCACCATCAACCGGCTCGAGCCTTTCGAGACCGGCTCGATCACCATCGACGGCAAGACTCTGCCTGACGAGGGTAAGGCGCTGGCCCAGCTGCGCTCGGACGTCGGCATGGTGTTCCAGTCGTTCAACCTGTTCGCGCACAAGACGATCCTCGAAAACGTCACCCTCGGCCCGATCAAGGTCCGCAAGAAGAGCAAGGCCGAGGCCGAAGCCAAAGCCCGAGAGCTGCTCGAACGGGTGGGTGTCACGGCTCAGGCCGACAAGTACCCTGCGCAGTTGTCCGGTGGGCAGCAACAGCGGGTGGCGATCGCTCGAAGCCTGGCCATGGAGCCGAAGGTGATGCTGTTCGACGAGCCGACCTCGGCTCTGGACCCCGAGATGGTCAACGAGGTCCTCGAAGTGATGACCAGCCTGGCCAAGTCGGGCATGACGATGATCGTCGTCACCCACGAGATGGGCTTCGCCCGCCGGGCCGCAGATCGCGTCGTTTTCATGGCCGACGGCGAGATCGTCGAGGTCGCCACGCCCGCAACCTTCTTCACCGCTCCTCGGTCCAACCGGGCCAAGGACTTCCTCGGCAAAATTCTCACCCACTGACGGCCACCTCGATGGCCACCCACGGACCCTCCGAGCGCGGCTGACGGCTACCTGCCGCCAACCGCACCACGACTCCCCACCGCACGACCGCAGGATCGGAACGACCCCTAGCACCACTCCAGGAGGAAGAATGAAGTTCGGACGCACCATCGTCGCCGCCATTGCGGTCGGAACTGCCCTTGGCCTCAGCGGCTGCGGAGGGGGCGGCTCCGCCGCCGGGAGCACCGTCAAGATCGGCATCAAGTTCGACCAACCGGGCCTGGGGCTCAAGAGCGGCGCCGACTACACCGGCATGGACGTCGACCTGGCGAAATATCTCGCCAAGGAGCTCAGCCTGGGCACCCCTGAGTTCGTCGAGGCCGTCTCCGCCCAGCGCGAGACCCTCATCCAGACCGACCAGGTGAAGTTCATCGTCGGCACCTACTCCATCACCGACGCACGCAAGGAGAAGGTCTCCTTCGCCGGCCCCTACTTCATCGCCGGCCAGGACCTGCTCGTGCGCGCCGACGACATGTCGATCACCGGCGTCGAGTCCCTCGCGGGCAAGAAGCTCTGCTCGGTCAAGGGCTCCACCTCGGCGGCCAACGTGCAGAAGCTCGTCCCCGGCGTCAACCTCCAGGAGTACGGCACCTACACCCTGTGTGTGGACGCCCTCAAGGCCAAGAACGTCGACGCGCTCACCACCGACGACACCATCCTCGCCGGGTATGCCGCGCAGGAGGCCAACAAAGGCCAGCTCAAGGTCGTCGGCAAGACCTTCTCCAAGGAGAACTACGGCGTCGGTCTGAAGAAGGGCGACACCGCGTTCTGCCAGAAGGTCACCGACGCCCTCAACAAGTACTTCTCCAGCGGCGAGTGGCTCAAGGCCGTGGAGAAGAACCTCGGCCCCGCCGGTTACAAGCCGGGCGCTGGCAACCCGCCGACGCCCGCCCCCTGTTCCTGACCCGACCACAGACGCCGGTATGCCGCCCGCGCACCTCGCGCGGGCGGCATACCGACCCGCTGAGTCGGCTGACCCCCTGCTGGACCCCGGTAGTGGAAGGACCCCATGGGCGAGCTGTTCGCGACCTACAACATCCTCGGTGCGTTCGGCCTCACGATCTTGCTCACCGTCTCCTCGGCGGTGGGTTCACTGGTGATCGGCACAGTAGTCGCGATCATGCGGGTCTCGCCGGTCCGGTTCCTCAACCGGGTGGGGGCGTTCTACGTCAACGTCGTGCGGAACACGCCCCTCACGCTCATCATCGTCTTCTGCAACATCGGGTTCATCGTCAACCTCGGGATGTCGTTCACCGACAACATCGCCCGCAACAACATCATCTGGGCGATCATCGGGTTGTCCTTCTACCACGCTGCTTTCGTCTGCGAGGCGCTGCGCAGCGGCGTCAACACTGTCCCGGCTGGGCAGGCCGAGGCGGCCAGGTCCATCGGGCTGACGTTCGGCCAGAGCCTCACCGAGGTGCTGCTGCCCCAGGCCTTCCGCGGCGCGATCACCCCGCTGGGCAACACCCTGATCGCGCTGACCAAGAACACGACCGTCGCGACGGCGATCGGGGTCGCCGAGATCAGCGGGTTGATGAAGGAGATGATGGAGTTCCGGCCGGACGTCATCGTCGTCATCTTCCTCATCGTCGCGCTCGGGTTCGTCATTCTCACTCTGCCGATCGGCCTGGTCACCACGCACCTGTCGTCCAAACTGGCGGTGAAGCGATGAGCTCGGTGCTGTTCGACCACCCCGGTCCGAAGGCGCGCGCCCGCCATAAGGTCATCGCCGCGGCCAGCGCGGTCGTCACCGTGGGAGCGCTGTGGTGGGCTCTGGCCCAGTTCAAGGAGAAGGGCAACCTCGACGCCGCCAAGTGGACCCCGTTCCTCACCGCGGATCTCTGGGTCAACTATTTGATTCCCGGGCTGCTCAACACCCTCGCCGCGGCCGCTGCCTCCATCGTGCTGGCCGGCGCGTTCGGCCTGGCCTTCGGGATGGGCCGGCTCTCGCATGTCACCGCAGTGCGCTGGGTGAGCACGGTCATCGTGGAGTTCTTCCGCTCTGTCCCCGTGCTGGTGATGATGTTCTTCGCCTTCTACGTCTTCGCTTTCAACAACGTCTTCCGCAGTGACCTCAACTCGCTCGCGGCCGTGGTCACCGGACTTACGCTCTACAACGGGTCGGTCGTCGCCGAGCTGCTGCGTTCCGGCGTTGGAAGTCTCCCCAGAGGGCAGACCGAGGCGGGACTGTCGATCGGGCTCACCCGCGGGCAGACCCTGCGATCCGTCCTGCTCCCGCAAGCGGTGACCGCGATGTTGCCGGCCCTCGTCGGACAGCTCGTCGTCATCCTCAAGGACACGGCGTTGGGCTACCTCATCCTCTACCAGGAGCTGCTCAACAAGTTCCAGCAGATCGGGTCCTACAAGTCCAACCCGGTCCCTGCCCTCGTGGTCATCGCCGCAATCTTCGTCGTCATCAACTACGCCCTCACCTCATTGGCGTCCTACCTCGAGCGGCGCACTCGCAACCGAGGTCGCGCAACCATCCCCCGCGGCGCCCTCGGTCCAGCTCCGGTCGACACCGAACCGATCGCGGACGCCCTTGTCCTCGCCGACGAAGAGGTCCTGCAGGAGCGCTACCGCGTCCCTGGGAGGGCACATGAGTAGGTCCGTTTCCCGTCCATTCGGCGCCGATTTCGGGTTACCCACCGGTAGGGGACCTATGACCCCCTTGCCGATCAGAGCATCTCTGGCAGGCTCGACCCGGAACGTCGCACCGCACCCTAAGGCAGGTCACTACGCATGAAGATCGTCGTCCTCGTCAAGTACGTGCCGGAGCCCACGGCCACGTGGAAGTTCGCTCCTGACCTCACCGTCGACCGCGCCGGCGTCGAGGGACGCCTCTCTGAGCTCGATGAGTATGCCGTCGAGCAGGCTGCGCAACTCGCCGAGAAGGGAGTGGCCTCCGAGGTCGTCTTCCTCACCGTCGGGCCAGCCAAGGCCGCTGAAGGCCTGCGCAAGGCCCTGGCCATCGGTGGCGACAAGGCCGTCCACGTCCTCGATGACGCGATCCACGGCTCGTGCGCGCTGAGCACCTCGCTCGTGCTGGCCAAGGCCCTGGAGAAGGAAGGCTACGACCTGGTCCTCGCCGGGATGGCCTCCACGGACGCCGAGCTCTCGGTCGTCCCGTCAATGGTCGCCGACCGTCTCGGCATCAACCAGGCCACCTTCGCCGGTGAGCTCTCGGTCGACGGCGGCGCCGTGACCATCCGCCGTGACAGCGATGTCGCCAGCGAGAAGGTCACCGCGGCCCTGCCCGCCATCGTCTCGGTCACCGACCAGACCGGCGAAGCTCGCTACCCGGCCTTCAAGGCGATCATGGGCGCCAAGAAGAAGCCGATCACCACGTGGTCGCTCGCCGACCTCGGAGTCGACGCTTCTGCCGTCGGTCTCGGTGCCGCCAGCGTGCGCACCGTCGACGTGTCCCCCACCCCGGCGCGCACCGCCGGCACCATCGTCACCGACGACGGTGAGGGCGCAGCCCAGCTCGCCGGCTTCCTCGCCGACCGCGGCTTCATCTGACCTTCCGGCGACCCCGTCGCCGATCCCACCCGACAGACCGCCGCGGCGCCGCGGCATACCAACCCAGGAGACTCATCGTGTCGGAAGTCCTCGTTCTCGCCGAGACCACCGCGGCCGGCGTCCGCAAGCCCACCCTCGAACTGCTCACCGCCGCGCGTGCGCTCGGCGAGCCCGCTGCCGTCGTCTTCGGCGAGGCCAGTGACGCCGTCGTCGCGCAGCTCGGCGAATACGGAGCCACCAAGGTGTATGCCGTCGGCGCACCTGAGGTGAGCGACTACCTGTCCCTGCCCAAGGCCGAGGCGGTCGTCCAGATCGCTAGCGCTGCCAACCCGGTCGCGATCCTGGTGACCAGCGGTCCCGAGGGCAAGGACGTCGCCGCGCGCGTCGCCGTCCGGCTCAACTCGGGCATCGTGCCCGACGCCACGGCCGTCTCGGTTGACGGCGGCACCGTCGTCGCCACCCAGACCGTGTTTGCCGGCCGTTGGCAGGCCCGCAGCCAGGTCGTCCGCGGCCCGGCCGTCATCACCATGCGCCCCAACGCCACCTCCGCAGAAGCGGCTCCGGCCTCCCCTTCGGTGGAGAACGTCGACGTCGCGGTGAGCGAAGGTGCCAAGGGCGCCAAGATCACCTCGCGCGACCCCAAGGTGTCGACCGGCCGTCCCGAGCTCACCGACGCGGCGGTGGTCGTCGCCGGCGGTCGTGGCGTGGGTTCACAGGAGGGCTTCGCGGTCATCGAGCAGACGGCCGACGCTCTCGGCGCAGCCGTCGGTGCCTCTCGCACCGTGACCGACCAGCACTGGGCACCGCACGAGCTGCAGGTCGGCCAGACCGGCAAGACGGTGGCCCCGTCGCTCTACCTCGCTGCGGGCATCTCCGGCGCCATCCAGCACCGGGCCGGTATGCAGAGCAGCAAGACCATCGTGGTGGTCAACAAGGACGCCAAGGCTCCGCTGTTCCAGCTGGCCGACTTCGGCGTCGTGGGTGACCTGCACCAGGTCTTGCCGGCCCTCATCGACGAGGTCGGGAAGCGCAAGGGCTGACCAGGCGCCGCACCTCTCCCGTCCAGACGGCACTAAGGAGCTCGATTCGCGATGTGGGTCCGTTTCGTCCTCGGTCTGTTGATGACCGTCGTCTGCCTCGGGATTGCCGGGCGCCGGGCGTTCTTCCTCTATCGAGTCGGCCAGAAGTTCCAACCCCTGGAGGCTGAGCGGCGCGTCGACGCCGGCTCAGCCGTCCGGGCGGAAGTCGCCGAGGTGGCCTTCCAGCGCAAGTTGTTGCGCTGGACGGTGCCCGGAGTGGCGCATTTCCTCGTGTTCTGGGGCTTCATGATCCTGCTGTTCACGATCGTCGAAGCGTTCATCGGCCTGGTGAAGGCCGACTTCCAGATCCCGATCGTCGGCAACTTCGCCTGGTTCGGCTTCATCGAGGACCTGTTCGCCCTGCTGTGCGTGCTCGCTCTGGTGGTCTTCACCATCTTGCGCATCCAGCAGGCGCCGAAGAACCTCGGGCGTCGCAGCCGGTTCTTCGGCTCCCACATCGGGCCGGCCTGGTTCGTGCTCTTCATGATCTTCAACGTTGTGTGGACCCTGCTGGCCTACCGTGGCGCCTCGATCAACGCTCAGGAGCTGCACGACCCGGCCAACGCCGACAAGATGGGCTTCCTGCACGGGGCGTTCGCCTCGCAGTGGTTTGCGGCCATCCTGCCCAAGACCAACGTCGAGTTCTGGGAGACGTTCTTCCTGTTGCTGTCCCTGGGCGTTTTGCTCGGCTTCACGGTGTTCGTCACCTACAGCAAGCACATGCACATCTTCGCTTCGATCCCCAACGTGGCCTTTGCACGGCGTCCCCGGGCACTCGGCGCGTTGGAGCCCGTGTTCTGGCAGGGCAAGAAGATCGACTTCGAGGACCCGGGCGACGACGACGTCATGGGCGTCGGCAAGGTCGAGGACTTCACCTGGAAGGGCTTGCTGGACTTCGCGACGTGCACCGAGTGCGGTCGTTGCCAGAGCCAGTGCCCGGCCTGGAACACCGACAAGCCGCTGTCCCCCAAGGTGCTCATCATGGGGCTGCGTGACCACTCCCTGGCCAAGGCGCCCTACCTGCTCGCCGCCAAGAACGAGGCGGGCGAGGTGCCGGAGGGCGGCATACCGGAGGCTGCTGCGGCCGAAGCCGCCAAACCGCTGGTCGGCCCGCAGGGTGACGAGAGCGCTCACGTGGGCGAGCACGGGATCACCGGCGAAGGCGTCATCCCCTTCGACATGCTGTGGTCCTGCACGACCTGTGGGGCGTGCGTGGAGCAGTGCCCGGTCGACATCGAGCACGTCGACCACATTGTTGACATGCGCCGCTATCAGGTGCTCATGGAAGGGGCCTTCCCCGAAGAGGCCGGCATCATGCTCAACAACGTCGAGCACGCCGGCGACCCGTGGGGCCTGGGCCGCAGCAAGCGTCTGGAGTGGGCCGAGTCGCTCGACTTCGAGCTGCGCGTCTATGAGGGCGACAAGATCCCTGACGATGTCGAATACCTCTACTGGGTCGGTTGCGCGGGCGCCCTCGACGACACCGCCAAGCGGACGGCTCGCGCCGTTGCGACGCTCCTGCACGAGGCCGGGGTCGAGTTCATGGTCCTCGGTGAGGCCGAGTCCTGCACCGGTGACCCGGCCCGCCGGATGGGCCACGAGTTCCTCTTCCAGATGCTCGCCATGCAGAACGTCGAGGTCCTCAACGAGGCCGGCGCCAAGCGGATCGTCGTCACCTGCGCGCACTGCTACAACACCCTCGCCAACGAATACCCGCAGGTCGGTGGCCACTACGAGGTGGTCCACCACACGACCTTGCTGGCCCGGCTCGTTGCCGACAAGCGGCTGACCCCGGTCCAGCGGGTCGACGCAGCGGTCACCTATCACGACCCGTGCTACCTCGGCCGGCACAACCGGATCTTCGCCGCTCCGCGCGAAGTGCTCGGCGCCATCCCCGGCACTCAGGTCCAGGAGATGCCGCGCAACCGGGAGAAGTCCTTCTGCTGCGGCGCCGGTGGTGCCCGGATGTGGATGGACGAAAACCTCGGCGAGCGGATCAACCAGAACCGCGCCGACGAGGCGTTGGCGACCAAGCCCGACATCGTCGCCGCGGCCTGCCCGTTCTGCATCACCATGCTTTCCGACGGCGTTGCCCAACGCCAGCAGGAGGGCACCGCTGCCACAACCGTGGCGGTGACCGACGTGTCCGAGGTGCTCCTGCGCTCGGTCCGACCCGACCTCGTGGACTCGTTGTCCGCTTCTTCGTAAGGCCGCGGGGTCGGCATACCGCCTCATCCGGCAAGCCGACCTCCGAACTGAACACGCACCAGCACCCGAACAGCCCGCTACCCGCCTATCGCAGCAAGGACGAGCCATGACCGACACCGCCCAGACCCCCTCACACGCCCTCGGCGCCGGCCTGGACCTCGAGAGCCTCAACCTCATGCTCGAGGCCCTCGGCGACTTCGTCGACGCGGCCCTCTCCCCCGAACTGCAGCTGGACCTCGATCACGAGGACCGGTGCCCCGAAGACATCGTTCGGTCGATGAGCGACCCGGAGCAGTTGGGTGTCCAACTCGTCTTCATCCCCGAGGCCTACGACGGCATGGACGGCGGGGCGTTCGACGCCTACCGGGTGTGCGAGGTCATGGCCCGTAAGGACATCGGGCTGGCCACCGCGGTGTTCGCAACCTTCCTCGGCTCCGACCCGATCGTCGTCGGCGCCACCGAGGAGCAGAAGCAGGAGTGGCTCGGCGCCATCGCCCGTGAGGGCGTCGTGTTCGCCTACGGCGCGACCGAGCCCGAGGCTGGGTCCGACCTCGGCGCTCTGGAGACCACCGCCACCCCGGTGAAGAACGACGACGGCGAGACCGTCGAGTACATCCTCAACGGCCGCAAGCAGTGGATCTCCAACGGGACGATCGCCGACTTCACGACGATCCTGGCCAAGACCGACGCCGGCCCCTCGTGGTTCGTCGTGCCGAAGGGCGCCGAGGGCTTCTCCTCGGCCCCGCCGGAGGACAAGCACGGTCTGCGCCTGTCCAACACCGCGGCGCTGTTCCTCGACGACGTGCGGATCCCGGCGCACAACCTCATCGGTGGCGTCGAGGGCAAGGGTCTTGTGCAGGCCCAGCAGGTCTTCGGCTACACCCGGCTCATGGTCGCGGCCTTCGGTCTGGGCGGCGGCTGGGAGGCTCTCGACCGGGCCATCCAGTACTCGATGAACCGTGAGCAGGGCGGCGGGTTGCTCTGCGACAAGCAGGGCTACACCCACAAGCTCATCATCCCGCACGTCGTCCGCCTCGAAGCCGCTCGGGCCTTCATCGAAGACACCGCCGACAAGATCGACCGCGGCCTGGGTGCCGACGGCGCGATGAACTGCGAAGGCGCGATCGCCAAGTACCTCGCGACTGTGGCCGGCAACGCGGCCGCCGACGACGCCATCCAGGCGCACGGTGGTTACGGCTACACCCGGCCGTACGTCGTCGAGAAGGTCAAGCGTGACGTCCGGATCACGACGATCTACGAAGGCACCTCCGAGATCATGGAGATGACCATCGCCCGCGAGCGCTGGCAGCAGCACCTCAAGACCCAGGGTGGCTACTACCGCGCCAAGGCTGCCGAGCTGCGCACCGTGCACACCCAGCACCCCACCGTCGGCGCCGACGTCGCGGCCCTGGCCAACGACGCCCTGGCCATCGTCCTGGAGGCCTGCCGGACGGGGCGGCTGACCCGCAACCAGCACATCCTCTTCCGCATCGGTGAGCTCATCGCCCACTGCGAGGGTGCCGAGATCTTCGCCAAGCGGGCCGCCGCCGCACAGACCGACAGCGCCCACGAGAAGAGCCTCAAGCGCTTCGACGCCAACACCTTCGCGCTCATGTCGCGGGTCTACGCCCGCGAGGCTGCGGCTCGCGTCGCCCTCGATGGCTCGCGCTGGGTCGCCGGGGCGGCCGACCCGGGCTCGCCCGCGGTGGCGGCGGTGAGCGGCATACCGACCGCTGCGATCCAGGCCGCGCAGGCCGGGCTCGTCACGGACATGGACGCCGTCGCCGACGCGATCTACGGCCGCAACGCCTGATCGTCCCGGGCGCCGACCGATCCCGGTCGGCGCCCGATCCCCCTCTCCCCTATCCCGAACGCTCCGAACCCCTCGACTGCCTGTGCACCACCGGAAGGACACCACACCATGACCGACGTCCAACCCGTCGCCATCGTCGGCATTGCCGCCATCATGCCGATGGCCCCCGACGCTGACGCCTTCTGGGCCAACATCACCGGTGGCCGCTACTGCATCACCGACGTGCCGCCGGAGCGGTGGAACCCCGCCCTCTACTACTCGCCCGACCACTCGGCCCGGGACAAGACCTACTCGACAATCGGCGGCTGGGTCCGCGAGTTCGAGTGGGACCCGATCCGGTGGAAGCTGCCGATCCCGCCGACGGTGTCGGCACAGATGGACCCCGGTCAGCGGTGGGCCCTGTCAGCGGCCCGCCGCGCGCTCATGGATGCCGGCTGGCCCAACTGGTCGGTTGACAGCGACAAGGTGGCCGTCATCCTCGGCAACGCCATCGGTGGCGAAAAGCACTACCAGTCGAGCATGCGCATCCAGCTCCCGGAGGCGCTCAAGCGGGTCGCCGAGTCGGCCACGCTGCAGACCCTCCCGGCCGACATGCAGCAGAAGATCGTCGAAGAGGCCCGGGCGCTCTACCTGGACAACATGTTCGAGATCACCGAAGACACCATGCCCGGTGAGCTCTCCAACGTCATCGCCGGCCGGATCGCCAACGTCCTTAACCTCCGCGGCCCCAACTACACGACCGACGCCGCATGCGCGTCCGGCCTGGCCGCCTTCAACTCGGCGATCCTCGGCCTCAACGACCACCAGTACGACGCGGTCATCACCGGTGGCGTCGACCGCAACATGGGTGTCGACGCGTTCGTGAAGTTCTGCAAGATCGGTGCCCTGTCGGCCTCGGGCACCCGGCCGTTCGACGCGGGCGCAGACGGCTTCGTCATGGGCGAGGGCGCAGCGCTGTTCGTCCTGAAGCGGTTGGAGGACGCCGAGCGCGACGGCGACAAGATCTACGCGACGATCCTGGGCATCGGCGGCTCGTCCGACGGCAAGGGCAAGGGCATCACCGCCCCCAACCCGGTCGGCCAGAAGCTCGCCGTGGCCCGCGCCTGGGAGCGAGCCGGTGCCGACCCCGCCACTGCGACCGCCATCGAGGCCCACGGCACGTCGACCCGGGTCGGCGACGCCTCCGAGCTTGAGAGTGTCATGGCCATCTTCGGAGCGGCCGGAGCCAAGCCCGGCAGCATCGCCCTCGGCTCGGTGAAGTCCAACATCGGCCACCTCAAGGCCGCCGCGGGCACCGCTGGCCTGTTCAAGATGGTCAAGTCGTTGCACGAGAAGGTGCTGACCCCCTCGCTCAACTTCGTCAACCCCAACGAGAACGTCGACTGGGACCGTCACCCGTGCAAGGTCAACACGACCCTGCGCCCGTGGGACAACACCGGCCCTGACGGGATCCGCCGTGGTGGCGTGTCCGCGTTCGGCTTCGGCGGCACCAACTTCCACGTCGTCGTCGAAGAGCACATCCCCGGCCGGCACAAGCCGCGCCCGAAGGTGTTTGCCTCCGCCGAGGTGCCCCAGGGCAACGGCGCGACGTATGCCGCCGCCGCACCCTCCGCGGGCGTGACCGCCTCCGTGCCCGCTGGCCCGCCCAAGACCCCGCTGCGCGGCGCCTTGGTCCTCGGTGGCGCGAGCGACGCCGACGTCCTCACCCAGGTCCAAGCCGCGCTGGCCGACGCCAAAGCCGGCAAGGCCCCCGCACCGGCCGCCCCCAACCCGGCCTTGGCCGACGCCGCCGTCCGCGTGGCCGTCGACTACGCCGATGCCAAGGACCTGGCCGGCAAGCTCGACAAGCTCGCTAAGGGCCTGTCCTCGGGCAACCCGGCCATCTTCAAGATGCTGCGTCAGCAGGGCGTGTTCCTCGGCCGCGGCCCGGCTCCCAAGCTGGCCTTCCTCTACACCGGCCAGGGCAGCCAGTACGTCAACATGCTCAAGGACCTCAACTCCGAGCCGATCGTCAAGGCGACCTTCGACGAGGCCGACCGGGTCATGACCCCGCTGCTGGGCCGTCCGCTCACGTCGTTCATCTACGTCGACGGTGACGACGAGAAGGCGGTCAAGGCCGCCAACAAGCAGCTCATGCAGACGGAGATCACCCAGCCGGCCGTCCTCGCGACCGACCTGTCGCTCACCCGGCTGCTCGCGGCATACGGGATCGCGCCGGACATGGTCATGGGGCACAGCCTCGGTGAATACGGCGCGCTCGTCGCCGCCGGTTCGCTCACCCTCGAAGCCGCCATGGAGGCGGTCAGCGCCCGCGGCCGCGAGATGGCCAAGGTGTCGGTGGAGGACAACGGCGCGATGGCCGCCGTGTTCGGCCCGTTGGACGAGATCCAGCGGACCGTCGATGCGGCGAGCGGTTACGCGGTCGTCGCCAACATCAACTCCTACAACCAGGCCGTCGTCGGCGGAGCCACCAAGGCCGTCGAGAAGATCATCGAGACCTTCGCGGCCAAGGGCATCAATGCGGTGCGGATCCCGGTGAGCCACGCCTTCCACACCTCGATCGTCGCCCCCGCCTCGGTGCCGTTCGTCAACGCCCTGCGTCGGCTCAACCTGGTCGGCCCCAAGCTGCCGATCGTCGCCAACGTCACTGGCGAGTTCTACCCGGCCGACGCCACGACCGAGACGATGCTCGACTACACCGGCAAGCAGATCGCCTCACCTGTCCAGTTCGTCAAGGGCCTGCAGACCCTGTATGCCGCCGGCGCTCGCGTCTTCGTCGAGGTCGGCCCCAAGAAGGCCCTGCACGGCTTCGTCGAGGACGTCCTGGGCAGCAAGCACGACGACGTGCTCGCCTTGTTCACCAACCACCCGAAGATCGACGACACCGCCGCGTTCAACCAGGCCCTGTGCGGCCTGTATGCCGCGGGGCTGGGTCTTCGCCCGGCCGCTCCGGCCGCTCCCGCTCCGGCGGCCCCCGCCGCGGCTCCGGCCGCTGTGGCAGCCCCCGTCGCCGCGGTGGCCCCAGTTGCCGCTGCGGGTGGCGCACCGTCCGACTCGGTCATCACCGAGCTCGGCAAGCTGTTCGCTGGCGTCCTGGAGCAGGGCATGAAGCTCTACGGTTTCCCGGGCGGCGGCACCTCCGGTGGCGACACGGCATACCCGGCAGCGGCCCCGGCCGCCTCGGGTGGTGCGCCGAGCGCTCCCGCGCAGGAGCCGGTCGTCATCACCGGCGCTGGACTCGGGCTCCCGGGTGTCACCCCGGTGTTCGACGACACCAACATCGAGCGGATCCTGGCTGGCCAGCAGTTCATCACCTCGCTGCCCCAGACCCTGCTCACGAAGATGTCCCGGATGCGGGTCACCCGTCTGGTCAAGGACGCCACGACCGGCTCGGGCAGCTTCCAGGTCATCGACAACGAGTCCGATGTCGTCAAGCTCGCCGGCCAGCGCGCGCCGCTGGACGTCGTCGCGCAGTATGGCATCGACGCCGGCCGCGACGCCGCCCTCGACACGACGACCCGGCTGGCCCTGGGTGCCGGCTTCGACGCCCTTCGTGACGCGGGTATCCCGCTGGTCATGCACTACAAGAAGACGACGATCGGCTCGCAGCTGCCCGACCGTTGGGGCCTTCCCGACGCGATGCGCGACGACACCGGCATCATCTTCGCCTCGGCGTTCCCGGGCTACCACAACCTCATCGAGCAGGTGACTCATTACACCGAGGACCGCGCCCGGCGCGAGCACCTGCTTGCCCTGGAGGGTGTGCGCACCCAACTGAACGGCAGCGAGCCGGTCTGTGCCGAGATCGACGCCCTCATCGCTCAACTCAAGCGCGAGATCGAGGAGAACCCGTTCGACTTCGACCGGCGCTTCCTCTTCCGCGTCCTGTCGATGGGCCACTCGCAGTTCGCCGAGATCATCGGTGCCCGCGGCCCGAACACCCAGGTCAACGCGGCCTGCGCGAGCACCACCCAGGCCGTCTCGATCGCCGAGGACTGGATCCGCTCCGGGCGGTGCCGTCGGGTCATCGTCATCTCCGCCGACGACGCCACCGGCGAGCAGCTCATGCCGTGGGTCGGCAGCGGCTTCCTCGCCTCCGGCGCGGCGGCCACCGACGCCCGCGTCGAGGACGCGGCGACGCCCTTCGATCGGCGTCGGCACGGGATGATCATCGGCGCCGGCTCGGCCGCTCTCATCGTCGAGTCGGCCGAGGCCGCTCGTGAGCGCGGCATCCAGCCGATCGCGCAGTTGCTCGGTTCGGTCATCGCCAACAGCGCCTTCCACGGCACCCGGTTGGACATCGACCACATCAGCGGGGTCATGGAGACCGTCGTCTCCGAGGCCGAGCGCTGGGGAATCGACCGCCACACGATCGCGCCGTCGCTGATGTTCATGTCGCACGAGACCTATACCCCGGCCCGTGGCGGCAGCGCCGCAGCCGAGATCAACGCCCTGCGCGCGGCCTTCGGTGCCGATGCCGACAAGATCGTCATCACCAACACCAAGGGCTTCACCGGGCACGCGATGGGTGCCGGCGTCGAAGACGTTGTGGCGGTCAAGGCTCTGGAGACCGGCCTCGTCCCGCCGGTGCCCAACTACAAGGAGCCCGACCCCGACCTCGGCGCGCTCAACCTGTCGCGCGGCGGGTCCTATCCGGTGCAGTACGCCCTGCGCCTCGCGGCCGGTTTCGGTTCGCAGGTCGCGATGGCGCTGCTGCGCTACGTGCCGATGCCCGACGGCATCCGCCGCTCCCCCAAGGAGCTCGGCTACGCCTACCGGATCGTCGACCAGGCGGCGTGGCAGCGGTGGCTGGACTCACTCGCCGGCCGCTCCGGCACCCAGCTTGAGGTCGACCACCGCCGTCTGCGGATCGTCGACACCGGTGCCCCGGCCGTCGCCGTCGTCTCCACGACCGCCGTGCCCGTCCCGTATGCCGCGATGACCCGCTCCGGCGTGGCCGGCACCGCCGCCCCGGCTCCGGTTGCGGCCGCACCCGCAGCGCCCGCGGCCCCGGCCGCGTTCGTCCCCGTGCCCGCGGTGGTCGCTCCGGCTCCGGCTCCGGCTCCGGCTCCCGCTCCGGCGGCTCCGGCGGCTCCGGCGGTTATCGTCGACCCGGTCCTAGACACCGTGACCGAGATCGTGTCCGGGCTGACCGGCTACCCGGCCGACCTGCTCGACCCCGACCTGGACCTGGAAGCCGACCTCGGCGTCGACACCGTCAAGCAGGCCGAAGTGTTCGCGGCAGTGCGTGAGCACTACCAGGTCGAGCGCGACGACACGATGAAGTTGCGCGACTTCCCCACCCTGCGCCACGTCGCGGGCTGGGTGCGCGGCAAGGCCGGGCTCCCCGAGCCCACGGCCGCGGCGCCCGTTGCCGCGCCCGTGGCGGCAGCCCCAGTGGCTGCTGCGGCTCCGGCGGCTCCCGCAGTCATGCTCGACCCCGTCCTGGACACGGTGACGAGCATCGTCGCGGGTCTGACCGGCTACCCGGCCGACCTGCTCGACCCCGACCTGGACCTGGAAGCCGACCTCGGCGTCGACACCGTCAAGCAGGCCGAAGTGTTCGCGGCAGTGCGTGAGCACTACCAGGTCGAGCGCGACGACACGATGAAGCTGCGCGACTTCCCCACCCTGCGCCACGTCGCCGGCTGGGTGCGCGGCAAGGCCGGGCTCCCCGAGCCGGTTGCGGCCGCTCCGGCTGCTCCGGCACCGGCGGCCGCCCCGGCAGCCGAGCCCGCGGCATACGTCTCGGCCCCTGCGGTGAGCGCGGCGGTGAGCGACCCGGTCATTGAGAAGGTGACCGAGATCGTGGCCGGGCTGACCGGCTATCCGGCCGACCTGCTCGACCCCGACCTCGACCTTGAGGCCGACCTCGGCGTCGACACTGTCAAACAGGCTGAGGTCTTCGCCGCGGTGCGCACGCACTATGGCGTCGAGCGCGACGACACGATGAAGCTGCGTGACTTCCCCACCCTGCGCCACGTCGCGGGCTGGGTGCGCGGCAAGGCCGGGCTCCCCGAGCCGGTTGCGGCCGCTCCGGTCGCTGCGGCACCGGTGGCTGCCGTGGTCTCGGCCCCGGTCGCCACCCCGGCGGCTCCGGCTGCCGACCCGGTCGTCGCCAAGGTCATCGAGATCGTCGCCGAGCTGACCGGCTACCCGGCCGACCTGCTCGACCCCGACCTGGACCTGGAGGCCGACCTCGGCGTCGACACCGTCAAACAAGCCGAAGTCTTCGCGGCAGTCCGCGGCCACTACAACGTCGAGCGCGACGACACGATGAAGCTGCGCGACTTCCCGACGATCAAGCACGTCGCCGGGTGGATCCGCGGGAAGGCCGGCCTGCCTGAGCCGTCCGCCGCTCCGGTCGCAGCAGCGGCCCCGGCTCCGGTCGCCACGGCATACGCCGCACCGGCTCCCGTCGCCGCGTCAGCCCCCGCGGGGACCGACGAGGTGACCCAGAAGGTCATCGACATCGTCGCCGAGCTGACCGGCTACCCGGCCGACCTGCTCGACCCCGACCTGGACCTGGAGGCCGACCTCGGCGTCGACACGGTCAAGCAGGCCGAAGTGTTCGCGGCAGTCCGCGGCCACTACAACGTCGAGCGCGACGACACGATGAAGCTGCGCGACTTCCCGACGATCAAGCACGTCGCCGGGTGGATCCGCGGCAAGGCTGGCATCCCCGAACCGACTGCCGCTGCGGCACCGGCTGCTCCCGCTCCGGCCCCCGTTGCTGCCCCCGCGGCATACGCGCCGGTCGTGGCCGCCCCCGCGGCACCGGCGGCCGAGCCCGACTCGGCAGCCCCGGCGACCGACGAGGTCACCCAGAAGGTCATCGACATCGTCGCCCAGCTGACCGGCTACCCGGCCGACCTGCTCGACCCCGAACTGGACCTGGAAGCCGACCTCGGCGTCGACACCGTCAAGCAGGCCGAGGTGTTCGCCGCCGTGCGTGAGCACTACGGCGTCGAGCGGGACGACAGCCTCAAGCTGCGCGACTTCCCGACGATCAAGCTGGTCGCCGGGTGGATCCGTGGCAAGGCCGGTCTGCCCGAGCCGACCGCCGCGTCGGCCGCTCCCGTCGCCGAAGCGGCTCCGGCCGCGACGGCAGCGCCTGCGGCACCGGCAGCAGCACCGGCACCGGCAGTCATTCAAGGAAGCCTCTCGGCCATCGACGCGCTCCCGCGGCGGATCCCGATCGCCATGTTGCGACCGGGACTGGCTCAGAGCGTCGAGACCGGTGTGGTGCTCGAAGGTGCCCGGGTCGTCGTCATGCTCGACGAGGGTGGCGTCGGCGAGGCCCTGGTCAAGCGGCTGGCCAAGGCGGGCGCGACCGCGCTCGTCCTGCCGGTTGGCATCTCGACCGAGGACCTGTCGGCCCAGCTGGACACCTGGCTGGCCGAAGGCCCGATCGCGGGCGTCTACTGGCTCCCCGCGCTCGACGACGAGGGCAGCCACGACGACCTCGACCTGGGCTACTGGACCGAGTGCCTGCGTCGGCGGGTCAAGCGGCTCTACACGACGATGCGTCGGATGTGGGATGACGGTCCGTTCCTCGTGTCGGCGACCCGCCTCGGCGGGCGGCACGGCTACGACGCCCCTGGCGCCGTGGCTCCCATGGGTGGCGCGGTGACCGGGTTCACCAAGTCCTACAAGAAGGAACGTCCCGAGGCGTTGGTCAAGGCGGTCGACTTCCCCGTCAGCCGCAAGACCGCCGCGATCGCCGACGTCCTGCTCGAAGAGACGCTGCGCGACCCCGGTGCCGTCGAAGTCGGTCGGCTCGAGGGCCAGCGCTGGGGCGTCGGCTTCAGCGAGGTCGCCTTCCCGGCCTTGGGCGCCGACGGATCTCCCGACGGTGAGGGCGGTATGCCGCTCACCCCCGAGTCGGTCTTCGTCGTCACCGGTGCGGCTGGCTCGATCGTCTCGGCCATCACGGCCGACTTGGCCAAGGGTGCCGGCGGTGGGACCTTCCACCTGCTGGACCTCACCCCAACGCCGGACGCAGCGGACGCCGACCTGGCCGCCTTCCGCACCGACAAGGACGGCCTCAAGGCCACCCTCGCCGCGCGGATGAAGGCTGCCGGTGAGCGCCCGACCCCGGTCGCCATCGACAAGGAGCTCGCCCGGATCGAGCGGCTCGCTGCGGCGCTGACGGCCATCCAGGCCGTCGAAGCCGCCGGTGGTGTGGTCCACTACCACTCGGTCGACCTCACCAACACCGAGGCGGTCGCGGCGGTCATGGCCGATGTCGCGCAGCGCAGCGGCAAGATCGACGTCCTCCTGCACGCAGCCGGGCTGGAGATCAGCCGCAATCTGCCGCAGAAGGAGCCGCGCGAATACGACCTCGTCTTCGACGTCAAGACCACCGGGTGGTTCAACGTGTGGTCCGGCGCGCGCAGTATGCCGGTCGGTGCCGTCGTCGCGTTCTCCTCGGTCGCCGGACGCTTCGGCAACCAGGGTCAGACCGACTACAGCGCGGCGAACGACCTGCTGTGCAAGGTGCTCTCGTCCTTCCGGCACACCCGGCCGCAGACCCGGGGCCTGGCCCTGGACTGGACCGCGTGGGGCGGGATCGGCATGGCCACCCGTGGCTCCATCCCCAAGATCATGGAGATGGCCGGCGTGCAGATGCTGCCACCGGACGCCGGGGTCGCGTGGATCCGGCGTGAGGTGACGAGCACGGCATACAGCGGCGAGGTTGTCGTCGCGGGTGTCCTCGGGATGATGGCGGCCGAATACCACGAGACCGGCGGCGCAGACCCGGCCGCCCTCGCCGGTGTCGGCCCGCACGGCCCGATGGTCGGGACCGTGTCGGCGAGCGTCCACAGCGGTCTGGTCGTTACGACCACCCTCGACCCGAAGGAGCAGGCCTTCCTCTACGACCACCGGATCGACGGCACCCCCGTCCTCCCGGGCGTCATGGGGATGGAGTCCTTCGCCGAGGCGGCCGCGATGCTGGCCCCGGATGGTTACCGCGTCGGATCGGTCGAGGACGTCTCGTTCCTGGCCCCGGTGAAGTTCTTCCGGGACGAGCCGCGGACGCTGACGATCACGGCCCAGGCCGTCCCGGCACCCGAGGGCACCGACCTGCTGGTCCGGTGCACGCTCACCGCCGAGCGGGCCCTGCCCGGCCAGGCCACGCCCACGAAGACGACCCACTTCACCGGCACCGTGCGCCTCACGACTGAACCGGTCGCCGAGGAGGTCGAGAAGGTCAAGACGAAAGTCGAGGGCACTCCCCTAGACAACGACAACGTCTACGCCTTCTACTTCCACGGACCGGCCTACCAGGTTGTCGGTGAGGCGTGGCGCAAGGGTGACGGTTCGATGACCCGGATGGCCGCGCCGATCCCCGACAACCACGTCCCGGCGGACGCCCCGCTGGCCATCGCACCGCGACTGGCCGAGCTGTGCTTCCAGACCGCCGGCCTGTGGGAAGCGGGCACCGCACACCAGATGGCGCTGCCGACCCGCGTCGGTCGCCTGCGGGTGCTGCGCGACCCGGCGACCGTCGACGGACCGCTCTATGCCTTGGCACGCCCGGCTGGCGAGAGTAAGTTCGACTGCGCCGTCATCGACGGCCGAGGGTCCGTGGTCGTGCGGATGGATGGCTACGAGAGCATCGTGCTCCCGGCGCCGATCCCCGACGCGGTCATGGGCGCCCTCACGGCGACCTTCGGCACCAACAGCTAGGCATGCTAGGCGGCTAGACAACAGGTGGGGCGGGTCGCGCTCGCGAGGCACATGGCCTCGCGAGCGCGACCCGTTCTCCACCCCGCACCACCGCATTCGCCATTTCGGTTCGACCGGCTTGAGCAACAAACTTCATCGATCGGAGACCTGCGTGAACGACATCTCCCGCCTGGCGATCATCGACCGAGGTGAGCCCGTCGTCCGTGTCCTCGCTGCCGTCGGCAACCTCAACCGTCGCGGTGGTGACATCTCACCGATCACCTCGATCGTCGTCACGGAGCAGAGCAGCGAGCGGGCCTGGTTCGCTCGCGAGGCGGATGAGCTCGTCACACCGCCGCCGTCGGCCGAAGAGGCCGACGCGTTCACGCCCATCCCGCCCGATCGGGTTGTCGCCCAGGTGCTCGCCGCACGGGCGGACACCGCCTGGATCGGCCACACACCGTGCCTGGACCGAGCCGAGCTGGTCGCCCAGCTTGAGGCTGCCGGGGTCAGTGTTGTCGGGCCTTCCGCCCAGACCATCCGCGACCTCGCCGACCCGGCACGACTGGCCGCCCTCGGGCGTGAGGCCGGCCTCTCGGCGCTGCCCGACCATCTCACCGCGGCCGACTGGCGCCGGATCGAAATTGACGTCTTGGCCGACTCGGCCGGCACGGTCTGGACCCTTGGCCTGCGCGACGCGAGCATCCGCCGCGGCAACATCCCTGTCCTGGCTGAGATGCCCGCGCCCCGCGTGCCCGAGACGACCGCCGGCGCGATGTCGCATGCGGCCCGCCGACTGGTGCGCGCGGCGGCATACCGAGGGGCGGGCGTCGTCGAGTTCGCCCTGGGGCACGACGGCGAGTCCTTCTGGCTGTTGGGCGTGGACACCCTCGCGCGCACCGAGCACGCCCTCATCGAGGAAGTGACGGGAGCCAGCTTCATCGGGCTGCGGCTGCGCCTGGCCGCCGGGGGCACCCTCCCGGCCGAGCCGCCCACCCCCAACGGCCACGCGGTCGAGGTGCGCCTGCTCGCCCACGACCCCGGCCGCGAGTATGCCGCGTCCGGCGGCGCCCTGGAGATGCTCTCCCTGCCCGTCGGAACGGGTGTGCGGGTCGACTCAAGCATCCGCGAAGGCGACCTCATCGACGGCCGGGTCGAGCCGCTCATCGCGACGATCACCGCCTGGGGACGTGACCGCGAGGAAGCCCTCGACCGCGCACATGGCGCCCTGGAGCGCACCACCGTCGTGCTTGAGATCGGCATGACCAACCGCACCGCAGACCTGGCCGTGCTGGAACGGGTCGCCGGCGCTGACGCCCCCGTGGACGCAGGCTGGTATGACCGCACCTTGGCCGCTGGCGGATTCACCTCTGCCGCAGACCCGCTCGCAGTCGTCGCTGCCGCTGTCGAGGCCTACGAGTCGGACAGCACCATGGTCAACGCGGCCTTCTTCGCCAGCGCGGCCCGCGGTCGACCCGAGCGCCCGGAGCGGGTCGGCTCGCTTGTGCAGTTGAGCTACCGTGGCCACGACTACCGGCTGCGGGTCGACCGCACCGGTCCGCGCTCTTACCGGGTTCGTGGCAACGCCACGGTCGATGTCGTCGTCGACCGGCTGGGCGACTTCGAGCGCCGGATCATCTGTAATGGCCGCAAGCATCGCCTCGTCACCGTCGAGCAGGGAGCCGACTTCCGCCTCGACCTCGACGGCGTCGGACACACCGTCAGCCGAGAAGACGGGGTCGTCGTCCGCACCGGATGGCCGGCTCTGGTGTCGTCGTTGCTCGTCGCTCCCGGCCAGAACGTCACCGCCGGCCAGCCCGTCGCTGTCCTCGAGTCGATGAAGATGGTCACCACCGTCACCGCGCCGTTTGACGGCACCGTGACCTCGCTTGCGGTGTCCAACAACACCCAGATCGAGCGCGGCGCCCCCCTCATGCGGATCAAGGCCACCGCACACAAGCACCTCGAGCTTGGCCCCGGCACCGGGTTCGGCGCCGAACCGGAGGCGGCCGTCGACTTCGCCGCCCTCACGACCTCCGACGGCAGCCCCGAGGGCAAGAATGCGACCTGGGTCCACGCCCACCTGGGTGACTACCTCCTCGGCTATGACCTCGACCCGGAGAGTTTCAAAGGTTTGCTCAAGCGCCAGGCCGCCCTCGCGGCCGAGCTGCCCGCGAGCGACCCCGAGCTCGTCGCCGCAGAAAACGCCTTGCTTGACCTGTTCAGCGACCTCGGTGCCCTGTATCGACCGCGCACCGAGGCCGAGAACCCCGAAGAGATCTCCGACGACAACACCCAGGAGTACTTCCTCTCCTACCTGCAGTGGCTCGATCCCGACCAGGCTGGCCTGCCAGAGCGTTACCGCAAGCGCCTGAGCGCGGCCCTAGCCCGCTACGGCGTGGCCGGGCTCGCGCGCAGCAAGACGCTGGAAGCTGCCACCGTCTGGCTCTATCGCGCCTTTGCCCGGATCCCCGAGATCGCCCCGGCGATCGTCGCGATCCTCAACCGGCGGCTCAGCCACCACGACGAGCTGGCCGACATGACGACGCTCGACGCCCGCGCCCGCCTGGACCGGTTGGTCCGGGCCACCGAAGGCCGCCAGCAGAACGTGGCCGACCTGGCTCGTGACATCCTCTTCCACTTCTTCGAAGAGCCGGAGATGCTCGCGGCCGCGGCCCAGATGCAGGCCCAGGTCCGGGCCGACCTCGTCGCCCTGCGCGACTTGCCCACCGGCCCGGAGCGCACCGCCAAGATCGACGCGCTCGTTGCCGCGCCACACCCGGTCCGGATCGACCTGCTCGACGCCTGGTTGCAGACCGACGCGGACGCGGCGGGCACGGCATACCGGGATGTCGTCCTTGAGGTCTACGCGCGGCGGTTCTACCGCATCCGCGACCTGCACGACTTCACCACGCAGTCCGTGGGCGGCTTCCGGATCTCGCAGGCGGACTACGAGCACTCCGGTATGCCGGTCCGCCTGGTCAACTCCTACCTGCCCCTTGAGCAGCTGCCCTCGTTCGCCGACGCCATGCGCGGCCACCTATCCGCAGTGCCGGTCGAGAAGGAGGTCGTCATCGACCTCGTCGTCTGGCAGAACGGTCCACTGGCTGAGGGCGACGCACTGACCGAGCAGGCTCTCGGGGTGCTCGAACGGTGCACCTTCGGGCGCACGTTGCACCGCCTCGACCTGACCATCACGGGCAAGGTGGGTGACTCGCAAGGTCGCACCACGGCGCACGTGACCTTCCGGCAGCAACCGGATGGGACGTTCGTCGAAGACGGTCTCTACCGCAACCTGCACCCGATGCTGGCCAAGCGCCTGGACCTGTGGCGCCTGTCCAACTTCGCTCTCGAGCGACTGCCTTCGCCAGAAGATGTCTACCTGTTCTTCGGTGTGGCCCACGAGAACCCCAAGGACCGGCGCTTGTTCGCCGTGGCCGAGGTCCGCGACCTCGTCGCCGTGCGCGACGACCAGACCGGGGCGCAGACCTATCCGCGTTTGGGCCGGATCGGGCTGCAGGCGCTGGCGGCGATGCGCACGGCCTTGTCGCACTACCCGCCGCGGGAGCGTCCGACGGCCAACCGCCTGGTCATCAACGTCCGCCCCACCTGGGAGATCCCCGCCGACGAGTGGCCCGCGCTGGCCGCCAACTACCTGCCCCTCGCCAAGGGCGCCGGTCTGGAGAAGGTCGTCATGCACCTTCGTATGCCGGTCCCCTCCGAGGACGGTGGCACGACGCTGGTCGAGAAGGTCATGACGGTCGACGGGATCGGCCGCACCGGCACAACGATCCGGTTGGGCGACCCCGGTGAGCACCCGATCAGACCGCTGACCCGCTATGCCCAGAAGGTGCTGACCGCGGAGCGGTTCGGCGCTCCCTACCCCTACGAAATCGTCCACATGCTCACGCCGGCCGAGGGCGAGCCCTCGCCGTTCCCCCGCGGGCATTTCCAGGAACTCGACCTGGACTCCGACGGTGAGACGCTCGTCCCCGTCGACCGGGCCCCGGCTGGCAACAGCGCCCACCTGGTCGTCGGCCTGCTGACGACCTACACCGACCTCGTTCCGGAGGGCATGACCCGCGTGGCGATGCTGTCCGACCCGACGCAAGGCCTGGGCAACCTCGCCGAACCTGAGTGTCGGCGGATCAACGCCTCGCTCAAGCTCGCGGCTGAGCGCAAGATCCCCGTGGAGTGGTATGCCTGCTCGTCCGGCGCCCTCATCGCCATGGACTCCGGCACCGAAAACATGGACTTCATCGCCCTCACCCTGCGGCGGATCATCGAATTCACCCAGGGCGGCGGCGAGATCAACATCATCGTCACCGGGATCAACGTCGGCGGCCAGCCCTACTGGAACGCCGAGTCGACGATGCTCATGCACACCAAGGGCATCCTCATCATGACCCCGGCCAGCACGATGGTGCTCACCGGCAAGCAGGCCCTGGACTTCTCCGGTGCCGTGTCCGCCGAGGACAACTTCGGCATCGGCGGCTACGACCGGGTCATGGGCCTCAACGGCCAGGGCCAATATTGGGCGCCGAGCTTCCAGGACGCCTGCCGCCTGCTGCTCGACCACTACGACTACACCTACGTCGTCCCCGGCGAGCGCTTCCCCCGACGCCACGAGACGAGCGACCCCCGAGAGCGGGACGTCCGCGAGTCGGTCCACGAGCAAGTGCCTGGCACTCGCTTCACCACGGTCGCCGAGGTGTTCGACTTCGCCACCAACCCCGACCGCAAGCAGCCGTTCGACATGCGCTCGGTCATGCGTTCGGTCTCCGACACCGACTGCCAGCCACTCGAACGCTGGATGCACTGGCAGGACGGCGAGAACTCCATCGTCTGGGACGTGACGGTGGGCGGCATACCGGTCTGCATGCTCGGTTTGTCGTCGCGGTCGCTCCCCCGCAAGGGATTCGTGCCCGCCGACGGGCCGCCCGCGTGGACCTCGGGAACCCTCTTCCCGCAGGCCTCCCGCAAGACCGCCCGGGCGATCAACGCGACGAGCGGCAACCGTCCGCTGGTCGTCATGGCCAACCTGTCGGGCTTCGACGGCTCCCCGGAGTCGATGCGCAAGTGGCAGTTGGAATACGGCGCCGAGATCGGCCGGGCCATCACCAACTTCAAGGGCCCGATCGTCTTCATCGTCGTCTCCCGTTACCACGGTGGCGCGTTCGTCGTCTTCTCCAAGGCGCTCACGGAGAACATGGAGATCGCCGCGATCGAGGGCTCCTACGCCTCGGTCATCGGTGGTGCCCCGGCCGCAGCCACGGTCTTCGCCCGCGACGTCAAGATCCGCACCGACAAGGACCCGCGGGTCCTGGAGGCGCAGGCTGCCGCGGCGGCCGCCAAGGGTCCGGAGGCCGGACGGCTGCGCGCCAAGGCCGCTGCCGTGGCCGCCGCCGTGCGCTCGGAGAAGCTCGGTGAGGTGGCCGACGAGTTCGACTCGATCCACACCATCGAGCGGGCCTTGCGGATGGGGTCGGTCGACCGGATCATCAAGGCCGAGGAACTGCGGCCCTACGTCATCGACGCGCTCGAGCGCGGCATGGCCAAGTTCGCTGCCAAGGCCTGAAGCGAGCAGCGGCTCGCGACCTGATCAGTCGGCTCAGTCGGCGAGGGGCCGGTCCAGCCACGAGTGGACCGGCTCCCCCGCCGCGAGGTCGTCGCCGCCGGCGAGCAGCGTCGGCGGCTCGGTGAGCTGGCGGCTGGCCAGGGTGAGTAGGAAGACGCCGTCACGGCGCCACCAGCCGGGGAACCGGTCTCCCGTGCGCGCGTGCACGACGAGTGGCGACCACCCATCGGGGCGCACGTAGTCCCCCAGGGTCACCTCCACCGAGCGTGTGTCGGCCCGCAGGCCGACGCGCAACACCTTGAGCGCGGACTCCTTCGCGGACCACAGCAGGTTGGCGGCTGCGTCCCAACCCTCGCTACCGGGGTCACCCTGCCCGCTGACATAGGCCTGCTCGTATGCCGTGAGATAGTCCGCGACGAACCCGCGGCTGCGGGGCTCCACGGCTTCCAGGTCGACCCCGAGCGTGCCACCGGACAACTCGCCCTCAGGTCCGACAAGACACACCGCCCACCCGGCCCGATCGGTGAGTGAGACGTCCATCTCGGCGTCGTTCCCGTCGACCACCACGTAGGGTGCTCCCCCGCGCCGGTTGAGCACCTCGATGCTGGCCAGGCTGCCCGGGTTGACTGGGCGACCGAGCACAGCTGCCACGGCACGCTTGCCAGCCAGCCGCCGCAGCCGATACTCCGTGCGCCGTTTGGTGAACCGCATCGTCGCCGCGCGGGCGGCCTCCTGGTCGGACAGCCAGCCGTCGCCTTCGGGGATCGCGGCCTCACCGACCGCCAGCCATCGCATGGCGCGATCATGCCGCATGGGTGAGCGGGCGGCATACCCTCCGACGGTGCCGAGCCAACGTCAAGGGGCCCGGAAACGAGTGCGGGACCGGCCCAAAGGACCGATCCCGCGCGCTTGCTCCCCCACTTGGACTCGAACCAAGAACCTGCCGGTTAACAGCCGGCTGCTCTGCCAATTGAGCTATGGAGGAATGGTGCCCGGTTAGGGTAGCAAACCGGGGCGCCACAGGCTAAACGGCATCTCGTATGCCGCATCGCCACGCCGCTGACCGGTCACGACCCGCGCGTCGCCGTCTGTCCCGGGCCCGCGCCGCGCCCTGGCGGGGCCGCCTGTTGGAAGCCGCTGGCGCCCGACAGGCCCCCCAACTGCCCCGTCGGCGGGAGTCCCCCTCGGGTGGTCGTTTGCCCGTGCTGACCCGGCTGGGCGGGCACCGCACCCTGCTGGGTCGAGGCCCCGCCCTGGCCAGTGAGACCCGATGTGCCACCGACCGCGGCGCGTTGGGGCGACTGGTTGGCGGTGCGGGCGGTCGAGGCGCTGCCGGAGCTGGCGGCGTCGGCTTGGCTGAGGTGCAGGCCGACCGCGCCGGCTCCGACGGCGGCGGCGGCCGCGGCGGCGGTGGCCCATCGGCGGGCGGTGGTGGCCGGCCAGGGGATCTTGGTGAGAATCTGGTTCACGGTGTTCTCCTTCGACAGATGAGACGTTTCCCGGGAGCCTCGCCCCATTGGTGATGACCGACCTGTCAGAGGCTTATCAACGGCCTGGGAACCTCGCAGTCGGGCGCGGGCCACCCGGCGGTGAGCCGCAGCTGCCCGTCACCCGCGTCCAGACGAGCCGGTATGCCGCGCTGCTCCAGCCACGTCGGCGCGTCCAGACCCAGCACGATCGCGGCCGTCGACGCGGCGTTGGCCTCCAGTGCCGTCACTCCGGCACAGGTCACCTGAGCCCACACCGCGGACGAGGTCCGACCGGTCCGCGGGTCGACGATGTGGTGGGCGGTGGCACCGGTCCTTCTCGACGACGCGTCGTCGTCAAGCGCGCCCGCGGCCCGCTTGGGGTCCGGACCGTGCCCTGCTGGGTTGTCATCCTGGCCGCGGCCGGCCAGGTTCGGGACTAGTCCTGGGTGGCGCACGCGCCAGGTGCGCAATCGCGTGGATGAGGTCGCCATGGCCTGACCGGTGGTCGTGACCACCTGAGCCGTCCCGCCGTCAGCAGTCTGGACCCCCACCCGCCATCCGCCGTCGGGGATCCGTCCGCTGACGGCCAGGTCGCCGCCCAGGTTGACCAGGAAGCCACCGGGCAACTGGTCGGCCAGCATCGCCGCGATGGTGTCGGCCGCGAACGCCTTGGCGGTGGCCCCCAGATCGATGACGCACCCGGCTGGCACGGTGAGGCGATCAGCGTCGTCGATCCGCACGCTTCGCCAGCCCGGCACGGGCCCTGCGTCGCTCACCTCGAACCCGGCGCGGGCCTGAACGAGGTCGAGGTCGGCGTCATATCCGCTGGCGATGACGGCCGACCCGACCGTCGGGTCGACGAGTCCGTCGGTGAGGGCGGCGGCATACAGGCCGGCTCGGAGCGCCTGCGCGAAGGTCGGTGACATGAGCGCGCTCGCCGGACCCGCCGCGGCGGAGACCGCGAGGCGGCATACCTCGGAGTCCGTGCGGAACCGCGAGACGGCACGGTCGAGCGCGTCGAGGTAGTCCCTCGCGATGGCCGTGGCCTCCGGCAAGACGGCGAGATCAGTCGCGAGGATCCGGTTGGTGGTGCCGATCGCCCGGAACTCGGTCTGGGCACAGACGACAGGTCGGGACATCTCGGTCCTCGTCGGGTCGGCCGGTCACGAGCCGGAGGTCGTCGTCTGCGCCGAGCCTGCGGCATTCGCCGGAGCGGCGACCGCAGTGAATCCCGACGAGGTCGTGGAGGTAGTGCTGCTCGATGTCGCCGCGGTCGTCGCCGAGGTCGTGCCCGGGGTCATGGTGGTGGCGACTGTCGTGGTCTGCGCGGCCGCATGGGTGATGCCGACGCCCCCCAGGGTGACGGCCACCGCGGCGATCGCTGCGGCGGACCAACGGCGGACGGTGCCTGGGGACGTGGAGCGGGTGGGGTTCATCGTCGGAGCCTTTCCGGTGGTAGGTGTGTCCACCATGGCCTTCCGCGCTAGGGGGCACCTGTGCCGATTGCGTGCAGTCCGCATGGGTCTGCTGTCGGTCTCCTGTGCGCCGGTATGCCGCCCGCTCCACCGTTCCGCGGGCACGCCACGCAGCCAGGACAGCGGCGTCGGCCACGGTCACGGGCAAATCAACGCGGCGGTATGCCGGTCTCCTCACGCAACGTCACGAAGGCCGCCTCGGCGGCCGCAGAGATCGCATCAGAAGGCCGGGTGCCTCTGCTGAGGACGAGTTGTTCCACCAGGTCGCCGGTCGCGAAGTCCTGACGGATGACCGCCTTGGCCTTGCGAGCTCCGTCCAGGGGCAGCTCGAGAGCCGTCACCACACTGGCTTGGACCCGTTCGCGCAGCGCCTGCAGGAAGGTGCGTTCGTTGGCCATCGGGAGCATGACTGGTCGCCCGCCGTCAACGAACGTGACTGTCAACGTGGAGGATTCACGGCCCCAGGACGCCGCGTCCACCTCGTGCCAAGGTCGAAGCCACCGGACCGTGCCGTCCGGCTCGACGGCACCGAACCGGTGGACGCTGGCCAACAGCCAGGTCTCGCCGGACTGTGCTGCGGCCAGGAGCCGGTCGCGGCTCTGCCGCGCCCCTGCCGATGTGGGCGTGGGTGCCAAGGCCGCAAGCACCGGGGGTGGCGGCGTGTGGTCGGGGTCGGGTCGGCCGAACCTGGGACGTCGCAAAGCCACGATCGGTCAGGCCTCCTCTCGGTCGCGTAGGGCTGCCAGTTGACGCTGCAGGTCCTGGAGCCGGACGGCCAGGGCTCGTCGCCGGTCCGGGTCGGCGTCCGCGTCGGGGGTGGCGTCCAGGCGTCGCAACTGCCCTAGGGCGTCGGCGATCTGGCGCGAGAGCGCGACCTCGCGCACCCGGGTGACCAGCGAGTCGACGTAGCGGGTGGCCGGGCGTCCGGTCATCGGGTCGAGCAACACCGGCAGCGGGGCCACCGCCAGCTCAGCGAGCATCGGATGAATGGCGATCGGGGCCGCCTCCGCCAAAGCGCTGTGCCACGCCGGTGCCGACATCGTCGGCGAGGGCAGGCCGACGCCCGCGACGGCGGCGAACACCGCCTGATGGGCGGCGGCCGTGAAGTCCGCCACCTCCAGCAAAGGCAGATCCAGGGGGTCAACGGCGTCCGGGAACTGCAGAAGACACTGGAGCAACTGCCGCTCCGCCTGGACGACGGGGTCTCGCAGGTTGGGCTGCGGAAACGCGGCGGCCAGCTCGCCTGCCGAAGGCTCGACCATCGACTCGGAGGGTTCGGGAAAAACCCGCTCGGGCTTATGCCGCTCGCGCCCTGTTCCTGTGGGCGCCGCGGCCGCCCGGCGCGCCTCGGCGGCGACCAACTCGACCTCGACGCCAACCAATCCGGCCACCCGACGGGTGTATTCAGGTCGCAGCGACTGGTCGCGGATCTCGGCGACGATCGGTGCGGCGGCCCGGATCGCCGCGACCCGGCCCTCGGCGGTGTCGAGGTCGAAACGCGCGATGGTCGTGCGGACGGCGAACTCGAACATCGGCACGGCGTCCTCGACCAGTGCCCGGACCGCCGCGTCGCCGTCGGACTGGCGCAGCTCGCACGGGTCCTTGCCTCCAGGAGCGACCGCCACGAACGACTGCGACATCCAGCGCTGGTCCTCCTTGAACGCCTTCATCGCAGCGGCCTGCCCCGCCTGGTCACCGTCGAAGGTGAAGATCACCCGGGCCGGCTCGAGGTCGGCCTCGTCGCGCATGATTCGCCGCAGCACCTTGATGTGGTCGATCCCGAAGGCCGTCCCACACGACGCCACCGCTGTCTCGACGCCGGCCAGATGGCAGGCCATGACGTCGGTGTAGCCCTCGACGACGACCGCGACCCGCTGCGAGGAGATCGCCTTCTTCGCCGCGTCGAGCCCATAGAGCACGGTCGACTTCTTGTAGATCGGCGTCTCGGAGGTGTTGAGGTATTTGGCCTCGATCCGGTCGTCGGGGAAGATCCGCCGCGCCCCGAAGCCCACGGTGTCGCCGGTGATGTCCCGGATCGGCCACACCAGCCGCCCCCGGAACCGGTCGTAGAGCCCGCGCGTCCCCCGCCCGGCCAGCCCTCCGGTGACCAGCTCGTCGTCGCTGAACCCCTTGCCGCGCAAATGCCGCACGAGTTCCTCGCCCCCGCGCGGCGCGAACCCCACGCCGAACCGTTTCGCAACCGTCCCGTCGAACCCCCGCTCGCGCATGAAATCGCGCCCTGCGCGGGCCTCCCCCGCCGACAGCAGGTATGCCGCGTAGAACTCCTGCGCGACCCGGTGCGCCTCGATGAGCCGGGTGCGTCGACCGGCGCCCCCTGCCTCCTCGCGCCGCCCGCCACCGTCTTCGTAGCGCAGTTCGACGCCCGCCTTGGCGGCCAGCCGTTCGACCGCCTCGGTGAAGGTCAGGTGCTCGATCTCGGTGACGAACTTGATGACGTCGCCGCCCGCCCCGCACCCGTAGCAGTGGTAGAAGCCGTTGTGCGGGTTGACGTTGAACGACCCGGTCTTCTCGTCGTGGAAGGGGCACAGCCCGACCAGCGCCGACCCGCGGCGGGTGAGGGTGACGTGCTCGCGGACGACCTCTTCGATCGAGGTCCGTTCCTTGACGGCAAGGATGTCCTCCGCCCGGATCTTCCCCGCCACCGCCACACCTCCTCGCTGCTGCCCGCGAGTGTATGCCGTGTGCTCGCCTCCCCGCCGGGGCTATCCACCGGTCGCCGGAGCCGGTTCGTGGTGCGAGCCTCGGGCCGGTCAGTCAAATCCAACGTTTCGAGCAAGGTCGATCGCTCGCGTTAGGTGGGTCAGCCGCCCTGCGCGCGGGGGATGGCCGCACAGGCCTTGGTGCCTTCGGTACCGGGATAGCAGGGGCGGTCCCCGACAGGCACGGTCGGCAACGGAGTCGGGGTGGCCAAACGCAGGCCCGGGTCGTTGGCCAGGCGGCTGAGGTCCTCGCGGGTGAGCGTGATCCGCGACATGTCGAAAGGGGCCGTCGATGGTACGCCGAGATAACCCTCCGAAGCTGACACCATCAGCTGTCCCTCGACCACGACGTCGCTGGTCGAGGCATGGGGTGGCGTGAGGTAGAGGACGACGTCGAGCGAGTAGACCTCGGTCACACCGTCCGAGCGGGGGGCGACGAAGCACTGCGTTTGTGTCGCGCACGGAGGGTCGGCCCCGGTCACGCCGGGCTCGAGGATCGTCGCGACGAACTGAACGTAGCGACGCTTCGCGGTGCTGGTGAAGGTCGCTGACACCCCCGTGGCCTGGCCCCACGCAGCCTTCGGGAGCTCATTTCGGTAGGCCCAGCTGTAGACCGAGGACACTTCGACAGCATCGGGACCGATGGTCTGCGCTGCCAGCTCGCGCATCCGCGCAACGACCTGCTCGGCCGGGTGACCCGACGCGCTCGGAGCTCCCGGACACCCCGAGGGTCGGGGCAGCGAACGGCAGGCGAGATAGCTCGGGAGGGCAGGCATGGGGTCCGGGCGAGGCGGGACCAGCCGGGGGTCGGAGGCGAGCGCGAGTTGCTGCGTCGATGTCACCGGCCAGCCCGCTCGAGCGTCGGCCGCGTTGGAGTAGGTGTGCCGCTGCGTGACGGTGATGACAACGTCCGTGTCGACGACGACGAGAGTGCGCTCGGCGCTGACGTCGGTGATCAACGCCCCTTCGAGTCCAGCCCCGGGGGTGACCTCGGACTCCCGATAGGCCCGTCCGTCAGGGAGAACCCCGGCCTGGCAGATCTGGCCGGATCGCTGATTGCCGCAGGACAGCAGGTCGGGCGCTAGCGCGTCTGGAGGCATCAGCTGCGCGGTGATGTCGAGGCCGAAGGTGCCGGTCGGCTGTTTTCGCAGCAAGACGCCGTGCCACTCGGTCGCGCGGAGGACGTCGGCGCCTGATACGGGGGTCGCAGTTCCGGCGGCTGTCACGGTCCATGTGGCGGCATCCAGCCGGTCGACGGTCCCCTCTGGGTATGCCGCGAGACCCAGCTGCCGGATGGTCTCCAGCATCTGCGCGGTAGACGTAACGGCCGGAACCCGTTGCGCAGACGCAGATCTCGTCGCGACTGCCACGCCGGTGTCGTGGTCGGGCCGGTTGTCGACCAAGTGCACGGCCCCCCAGACTCCACCGACCAACAGCGCAGCAGAAACTGCGGCCGCCAGCGTAACCCGCCACGGCGAGCGAACACGGACATGCATGACCTGCTCGGGTCGCAAGCGCATGGGCGGCTCGTCGGCGGCATACTCCGCGAGCAACTCGCGCAGCCGGGCCTCGCTCATCGGTCACCTCCTGTCACCGGTTGGAGCACGTCGTGAAGCTCGGCCAGTGCACGATGGGTATAGGCCTTGACTGTCCCTTCGGCGATGCCGAGCAGGCTGGCGACCTCGGCCACCGGACGGTCGTCGAGATAGCGCAGCACGACCACGGCACGCATCTGACGCGACAACCCACCCAGCGCCCGCCCGAGGTCGACGCGAGCTTCGGTGTCCGGCAGAGGAATCGGCAGCTCGGGCAGCTCGGCGGCCAGATGCTCGGCGGCATACTTGCGTCCGTCGATGAACAGCCGCACCATGGTCTGGCGGGTGTAGGCGTGCGGGTTGCCGCGGCGGACCCGCTCCCAGTGCGGATAGACGCGCGCAAAGGCCGACTGTGTCAGGTCCTCGGCCCGGTCCCAGTCACCAACCAGCCCATATGCCGTGCGCCGCAGCGCCCGCGCATGGGCGCTGAAGAACGCGACGAACTCCTCGTCGCTTCCCCTGACGTCTCGCATACCCTCACCAACAGAGTTCAGACCGGAAAGGTTGCCCTTAACCGCACAGACTTCTCGCGAGTGTGACGGCCCGACCGTCGGTGAGCGCCGCAACCTGGTCGACGACGACCCGCAGCCGCTCGGCGTCGTCTACGGCCGTGGCGTGGTCGGCGGCCAGATCGGCGTCCAGGCGGTCCGGGTGCTCGTGATAGGCAGTGACCAGCGCGCGGATGACCTCCTCCTGGCGGCCCATGATCGCCCGGCGTTCGTCGGTGAACATGACGTAGTGGGCGGCAACCGCCTTGAGCAGCGAGCATTCGGCCCGCACGTCGTCCGGGACGACCAGGTCGGCGGCGAACCTCGTCAGCGGTCCCGGGCCGTGGCGCTCGCGGGTCGCCACCTCGACCGAGGAGAGGAACCGGCCGATGAGCCGGCTGGTCATGTCCTTGAGGGCGGCCAGATCGGCGCGGGTCCCACCGAACGCCCGCGGCACCGTCCCGGTCGCCACGAGTCGCGCCGCGGCCTCGACAAACGCCACGTCCGGCAGATCCGGCGCGTATGCCGTCCGCGCCAGCTCCGCGACAACCCCCACCTCCGTGGGTGAGTGGAGCACCAGCGGATCAACCCGGCCCGAGGCTATGGCGTCCTCGACATCGTGGACGGAGTAGGCGACGTCGTCGGACCAGTCCATCACCTGGGCCTCCAGGCATCGCACCCCCGGGGCCGCGCCCTCCCGGAACCACTGGAAGACCGCCAGATCCGCGGCATACACCCCGTATTTGCTTGTGGCGTAGGGTGCTTCGCCGGGTGCCCAGGGATACTTCGCGACGGCGTCGAGGCTGGCCCGGGTGAGGTTGAGCCCAGCCGGGCGACCGTCGGCGTGGACCCGTTTGGCCTCCAGCCGGGTCAACACCCGCAGCGTCTGTGCGTTGCCCTCGAATCCCCCTGCCTCCCGGGCCAGTTCGTCGAGGACGGACTCGCCGTGGTGGCCGAAAGGCGGGTGCCCGAGGTCGTGGGCGAGGCAGGCCGTGTCGACGACGTCGGCGTCACAGCCCAGCGCCGCACCGAACTCCCGCCCGATCTGGGCCACCTCGAGCGAGTGGGTGAGCCGGGTGCGGATGAAGTCGTCCGAGCCGGGGGCGACCACCTGGGTCTTGGCCGAGAGCCGCCGCAGGGCAGCCGAGTGGAGCACCCGGGCCCGGTCGCGGGCGAAGTCGTCCCGGTCGGACTGCTTGTGCGCGGGGTCTTCGGCGACCCACCGGTGGCGGTCGCGGGCGGCATACGTCATCGCTGGCGCAACCCCACGAGATGGCCGACCACGCCTGGGACCCAACCGCATTCGCCGTTGAGGAACCGTCCGCTGACCAGGTTGGTCGGGACGAGGGCGAAGTGGTCGCTATCGGCGAACAGGCCGAGGTCGGTGCCGAAGGGATCCTCGACGGTCGCCCAGCGCAGGTCGGTGGTCCGGGTCAGATGCTCGCCGATCGCGACCCCCCACCGCTGGATGAACGGGTCCTGGTCTCCGGGCTTCGAGCGCTTCAGACCGCCCCGAGCCACCCATGCTGCACAGTCCGCGTCATAGCCGACCCCGATCGCGCCAAGGTCGTCCAGATCGACCCCCGCAGTAGCGAGCTCGCTCAGGCACCGATCGCGCAGCGCGAGATGGTCTGCCCGCAAAGGCAGCGCGCGTGGACCGAGGGGCCGCGACCAGTCGTCGTCGGCCTCGGGTTCCAGCAGGTCGGAGCCAGGGTCCTGCCGCAGGTCACCCTCCTCGCCCGCGGGCGTCGAGTCGCGACCCTTCCGCGAGAACAGTCCCATGTCGTCAGCCTAGGGCTGTGCGGGCGCGGCCGGGTCGCCCAGCTCGGCACGCGCCTTGCGGACCCACGCAGGCTCCTCGCCGTAGCGCATCGACGGGATCAGCAGGTATGCCGCGCAGCTGTCGATGAGCTGGTCCATCCGCCGGTCGCGGGTCGGTTGTTGTTTGGCCGAGAGCACCCAGTGAATGCACTGCTTGCGGTAGGACGCCGTGGCCCGCCCCCAGAACGCGTGCGCGGCTGGGACTGCGGCCAAGCGCGCGGCATACTCCGGCGGGAAGGCCCCCGAATCGGCCTGCTCGTAGGCATAAATCCCCGTGCGGTCGGCGCGGCCGCGCTCGTATGCCGCCCGCCCAGCGGGCTGCATCCGACCGGCCGCCTCCAACTGCTCGACGAGCGCGACGTTGACCTTGCTCCAGACCGAACCGGGGCGTCGGGGGGTCCAGCGCTGACGGACCGCGTCGGGACCCATGCTCTGGACGACCGAGTCGATCCAGCCGAAGCACAGCGCCTCAGGAACGGCCTCGGCCCAGGTAAGCCCGCGCGGGTGAATGTGCTTCTTGCGCAGGCCCATCCATAGTTCGGAGGCGGTCTCGTGGTTGGCGGCGAGCCAAGCCCGGAACTCCTCCGGCGACTCGAAGAAGGTCACCTCTTCAGGTGCGGTCCTGGGGGCCGAAGGGGGCACGTCCGACACGTCAGCCGCCCGACACGTCGAGCTCGGCGTGGGCGACAAGGGCCTGTTGGGCTGGCGTCAGGTCGGGTGAGTCGAGCCAGCCGTCGGGCAGGGCGACCCGCTTGGGTGTGCCGGCCCTCCCCCGCTGCCCCTCGGCGTCGGCCCCCGGCCAGGGCGCATCCGCATCGAGCTGCCCAAGCAGCCGGTCGAGCGCCGCGAGCGAGTCGACGAGGGCGAGCTGTTGGCGCATCGTCGGCCCGGCGGGGAAGCCCTTGAGATACCAGGCGACGTGCTTGCGGATGTCGCGGCAGCCGCGGCTCTCGTCGCCGTAGAACTCCACGAGGTATGCCGCGTGCCTGCGCATCGTGTCAGCCACCTGCCCGAGGGTGGGCGTCATCCGCTGCGCGGACCCCTCGAAGGCAGCCTCGAGGTCCGCGAATAGCCACGGCCGACCGAGGCATCCCCGCCCGACGACCACGCCGTCGGCGCCGGTCTCGGCGACCATCCGCAGGGCGTCGTCGGCCGACCAGATATCTCCGTTGCCCAGCACCGGGATGGTGGTCACTGCCTGCTTGAGGGCCGTGATCGCGGGCCACACGGCATACCCGGAGTAGTGCTGGGCGGCGGTGCGCGCGTGCAGGGCGACCGCGGCGGCGCCCTCCTGCTCGGCCGCGACCCCGGCGTCGAGATAGGTGAGGTGCTCGTCGTCGATGCCCATCCGCATCTTCACCGTGACCGGGACGTCGCGCCGGGCACCCTCGGCGACGACGGCGGCGACGATGGCGCGGAAGAGGTCGCGCTTCCAGGGCAGGGCCGAGCCGCCGCCCTTGCGAGTGACCTTGGGGACCGGGCAGCCGAAGTTGAGGTCGATGTGGTCGGCCCGGTCCTCCTCGACGAGGATCCGGGCGGCGGCGCGGGCGGTCACCGGGTCGACGCTGTAGAGCTGCACGGACCGCGGCGACTCGTCGGCGTCGTGCTCGATGAGGCGCATCGTCTCGGCGTTGCGCTCGACCAGGGCCCGGGAGGTGATCATCTCCGAGACGTAGAGCGCGTGCGGCGCATGTTCGCGGCACAGGCGCCGGAAGGCCCGGTTGGTGATCCCCGCCATCGGCGCGAGGACGACGGGCGACCCGAGGGTATGCCGCCCAATCGTGACGGCGGGGACGGCACTCTGCGGGGGCATAGGGTGCTCGTTCCGTGCGGCGAGGTCGAAGGTCTGGCTGGTCATGTTCGCGCCATTGTCGCAAGAAGACCGCTAGATCGACTCCACCCGAACACCGACGAGGTCATCGACGACGCGGGCTCGGACATCTCGGGTCAGCGGGCGACGGTCAGGCCGTGGCGAGCCACTGCCGCGGCCAGCGCCGCGGCATACGGAGGCGACCACTGGAAACCCTCGGGCCGGACGTCCGCGGCGATCCCGTGGCGACCGAGGATGTCGGCCACCTCCGGTGCCGTGAGCGAACCGGCCGAGGCGAGCGCCTGGCCGAGCCCGATGAGGGCTCCCCGGTGTCCGCGCAACAGCTCGACGGCCCGGACGCTGAGCGCGCAGAGCAGCGCTTCGGCGTCGGGCTCGGTCACGGATGCGTCTGTGGCATAAGCGTCTTCGAGTCCATAATCCAGACCCCAGGCGCCGAAACCTAGCCGCCGAACACTGTCCAGGACCAAGGCGGTCGCCCGCTCTCGATCGCTGGAGCGACCCGCCGACGCATGCTCGGCGCCGAAGATCAGCTCTTCGGCCAGACCACCGGCAAGGGCGACGGTGGCCATTCGCAACATGCTGTCGCGGGTCTGGTGGATGTCGTGTGCACACAGGAAGCCGTCGGCATCTCCAGTCGCCTGCGCCGTCAGCTGGAGGGGTACGAGACCGAACAGCACGGCATACGCCACTGCGTGGCCCGCCTCGTGGATGGCGACGTTGGCGATGACGTCGGCCCGTGCCTGGTCGCGGATCCGATCGATCCGACCGACCGCGCCGAAGCGCGTTTCGCGGCCTCCGGCGAGGCCGATCACGTCACCCGTGCGAGCGTCGTAGTCGAGCACGACCTCGGGGTGGCCGACCAGCAGGGCGTCCATGAGCAAGGTCGCCAACGGGGTTCCGACGATGTCGCCGACGCTGGACAGGACGGGGCGCACCCCCTGCACGGGGAAGACGCCGTTGCGATAGATGAGTCCGTGAACGGCGGGCGTCACCGTCACGCGGACCCCGAAGCGCCGGTATGCCGTGTGGCTGAGCCGATCGACCTCGCGGGCGATGAGCGTCTGGAAGTCGGCGCGGCTGAGGCTGCGATAGATGATGTGGACATTGCCGAACCGGGCGACCTGCTCGGGCGTGAACCGGCGGCGCAACGCCCGCTTGATGTCGACCATCCCCACGCGCGCGGTGTGGGCCGCGAAGATGTCCGCGTCGACGTCGGCCTCCCCCGTGGCGCTGGCCATGTGGAACGCCTCGTCGAGGTTCCCGCTGACGATGACCAGAAACCGTGAGCAGTCGATCGGCTCGACCAGGCGCCGGTCGGCGCGGGCCGACTCCAGCATCGCCAGAGCCTCCTCGTGGGTGCGCCACTGCAACTGCTCGACCGGCTCGGTCAGACCCAAGACGCGGCGCAGGATGCGGGCGTCCCACAGGCCGATGGCCGACTTCCTGTTCCTGGCAAGGCCCTTGTCTGCCCCAACGGCGCTCGTCTTGACTGCCCCTTTCGCCGGTGCATTGGTGCGCTTCTTACCCTCGCGGCGGGCGTCCTCGTCACGGGCGGCTCGCATGGTGGCGATCAGCCAGTCGAGGTCGGTGCTCTCCCGCCGCGCCAACCGACCGTCGCTGAGCAGCTCCCAGAAGTCGCTGAACCGCGTCTGACCCACGGGGTCACCACCAGGGGTGATGGTGCGGAAGCGCTGGATCTCGTCAACGAGCAGCACAGCCGGTCCGCCATCCAGCACGCCGGCATCGGCAAGCCGCTCAGCCACGAGGTCGAACCGGGACTCGGCATCGGTGTTCGACAGCTCAAGCTCCACGAAGCGGTCTTGCACCTGCAGGGCCCCGATGAGTCGCCGCACCAGGTCGGTCTTGCCGACCCCGGTCATGCCCCAGAGGTTGACGACGAGGGGACGCGAGAGGACCTCGGGCATGAGATACCACACGGCAACGGCGTCGCAGAGCTCGTCGATGACTGCATCGATCCCCACGAAGTGGGCGTGGAGCATCCCCCGAGCAGCCGCCAATCGGTCCTGCTTGGTCCTCACCTCCTCGATGTCGACCCGAAGGTCCGTCGACGTCACAATCGACCATCGTGTCAGGCTGGCGAGTCTGGGCTCCAACGATTTTCGGCGCCGACGAGCCCCCGCGCGAAGCCTGCAATGATCGCGCAGGTCTGCCACGGCCGGGTGAGCGGGAGCAGATGGGACGCACCGCGGACGGTGACGATGCGTCCGTGCGGTGCGGCGGCGGCATACCGGTGCGCGTTCAGTCCCAGCTGGTCGAACTGGCCGCGCACGACGAGCACCGGGCAGGTGACGGCCGCGAGGAGCTCGGGTCGCCCGCCAGCCATGACCGCCGCCCACGACGGCCGCACCCCGTCGAACCAGTAGCCGTCCGCGCGGATCGCCTCGAACACCTCCGGCGCGGCCATCCGCTGCAGCATCCGGTCGTTGAACGCGGTGATCCGCTCGCGGCCCGCCTTCTCGGTGACGACCCCGAGCAGCGCGTATGCCGCCGCCCCCGGCCCCCGCGGGACAGCCGCCGCACCGATCGTCACGAGGCCCGCCAGGCGCGAGGGGTATGCCGCGGCATACGTCATCGCGACGTAGCCACCGAGGCTGTGGCCGGCAAGGACGACGGGTTGACCGGGCGATGCCGAGTCGACGGCCTCGGCGACTGCGGCGACCGCGGAGTCCATGGTGAAGAGCTCTGCTGCGCGGCTGCCGTGACCGGGCAGGTCCGGGGTGACGACGTCGAACTCGGGCTCCAGCCAGCGGCGGTGCGCGGCCCACTGGACCCCGCTCACGCGAGAGCCGTGAACGAGGACGAGCCGAGTGCGCACCCTCTGACCCTAACCGGGGGGCTGCGCGATCAAGGGGTCCTAGCCCTGGGCCAGGCTGACGACGGACAGCGGGTTCCCGAACGTCCGGTCGGTCTTGTCGGCGTCGATGCCGCGAGGCAGGTCGGAAACGCGCCACTGCTTCCCCGTGGCGACGTCCCACGCCAGCAAGCGGTGGTCGAACGAGGTGTCGGATCGGTAGATGAGGACAGAGCCGGCCCAGCTCAGCGGAGTGACCCCCTGCTTGAACTGGCCGTCCGCCATCGGGATGGCCAGCAGACGCTCGCCGATCTGGGCGTCCGGGAGCATGACGTAGATGCCTTGGTACGCCTTGAGGTCCGATTCCAGGCGGCCAGTGAGCCAGACTCCGGTCGCGGACCACCCTCGCATGCTCGTCACCGAGGGGGCCCAGGGGTCGCCGAGGTCCACGGGCCTGGTGGACGCTCGAACGACGGACCCGTCGGGGGCATACACGCGCACCTGCGCGGACGTGTCCGAGGGGTCGGACCCGTTCGGTCGGATCTGCACCGTGGCGTCCGAGATGGGCAGGGCCACCTCGGTTGCCGCCGTCGCACCGGGATCGACTCGCCAGCCGCGTTGCCCGTTGGTCACGACGAAGGACCCGTTGATGGTCCAGCCCCCCTCACGGGCGTCGACGACGGGAATGGCGACCCGCGACACCGTCGCCGATGTGAGGTCGACGAAGACGACCGCGCCGGGCTGAACGAAGCCGAGTCGGTGACCATCGGGGTGGATGACCCGTGGGCCCAGGGCGAGCACCGGATCGTTCGTGTCGGCGTCGAAGAGCTTCAGATCGACAGTGTCGATCTCGAGGTAGGGGTCTGCCAGGCCGGGGACGTAGACGACAGGGTGGAGGGTCTTCGGGTGTTCTCGGACCAGCACCGCCGCGGCTTTCGCGGCCACCCCTGCGGTCCGGCTGAGCTGGGGCAGAGTCGCGTTTGCGTCGAAGCCCAGCCGGGTGGGGAACGCGACTGGCACCGAGTCCTGCAGCCATGGCAGCGATGCCTCCTCAGCGGGGGACACGGACATCGTCACGGCGGGACCGGATGCCGAGCCGGACACGCTGGGTCCGAGGCTAGCCACGGTGTGGGGTGCCGAAGGCAAGGCCGGCTCGCCCGAGCGGGTCGCTCCGATCGCGAAGACCCCGATCACCAGGGCTGTCGTGGCCGAGAGAGCGCCGCCGACGAGTCGGCCGCGCCGCCGGGCCTCGCCGGCCCGAGCCCAGGCCGTCGCAGCCAGGTCCCGTTGCGGGACGTCGGCCGCCACGCGGTCGAGCAGTGTGCGCAGGTCATCGGTCATCGCTGACCTCCTTCGCTGGTCAGGGCCAGGTCGAGTCCGGGCATGAGATCGCGTAACCGACCCAGCGCCGCATGGGTCTGGCTCTTCACCGTGCCCACGCTGACGCCGAGGGCATCGGCGGTCTCGCGCTCCGACCGGTCCTCGAAGAAGCGCAGGACGATGACGGCGCGTTGTTTCACGGTGAGTTCCCGCAACGCCCGGTCCAGGTCGATCCGGGCGTCGACCGCCTCGAGTGGGTTGGCCTCGGGGCCTGGTCGTGTCGCCACGAGCACCGCCCGTCGCCGCTCCGCGGCGCGACGCCGCCACGTCGACACTGCCTCCCGGTAGAGGATCTGGCGCAGGTAGGCATCCGGATGGTCGTCCCGCACCTTGCGCCAATGGCGGGCCAGTTTGATGAGGGCGCTCTGCAGGAGATCCTCGGCTTCGGTGAGGTCGCCGCAGACGAGGTATGCCGCCCGCAGCCACGCATGCTGGCGGGCCTGGACGAAGTCGCCGAAGTCAGCGTCGATGTCCACCGCCTCCTTGGCTGTTCGGCTGCTCGCGTGTTGGTTACTCGCCTGCTGGGTTACTCGCCTGCTGGGCTACTCGGTTGTCGGGCTTCTTGGCTGCTCGGCCACGCTCTGGTCCAGGGCTGTCACCGTAACAACGCAACCGACCCTGGGAAAGGTTGGGAGCGGGCTCGCACCGCCCTCGAACCCCGTCGCGGATCGTTACTCACCTGTGATCTATTCGCCTGCTGCACAGGCGAATTGGGCCGGGTGGCTGTCAGTGGTCGCTGTTAGCGTGAGGCTATGAACAGCACCGGATCGCTACGCGACGCGGCCTCTTGCCGTGACGCGATCGCGGCTGGGACGAGCGCTGTTCGCGAGTTGCTCGGGGTGTTGTGGCAGGTCCAGGGCGGCGAGCTCGGCGCCCTGTTGACCGAGCTGGACGACCTCGCGGCGGTGGCCGGGGGCGCCCGAGTCGCCGTGGTCGCCGAGGCCGAGACCCGCGGCGAGATCAGCTCATCCCAGGAGGGGTCGACGGCCGGCTGGGTCGCAGCGAACGCCCCTTCACTCGCCGCTGGGAACGGCGCCGGCCAGGTCGCCCGGCTGGTCCGCGAGTCCGCCCGACCCGATCTCGCACCGGTCCGCGACGCCGCGACCACCGGTCAGGTGAACGTCCCCGTGGCGCTCACCGTGCTCACCGAACATGCCCGGTTGCGACCACGACTGCGCGACGAGGCGGCGCCCACGGTGCTCCGCGGGCTGCTCGACATGGGGATCGCCGACGGGACTCGCGGCGTGCGGTCGGTGCGACCCGCGCTGCTGGCGGCATACGGGGCTGACGGTGAGTTCCAGGACGACGCGGATGCGGCCGAGCGGCTCGTCTCCCTCTCGCGCCCTTCTTCGGACGAGCTCGGTGCCCTGACCTACCAGCTCGTGCTCGACCCGGTGGGGGCGGCCGTGCTGGAGGCCGCCATCGGCCCGCTGTCGGCGCCCGTGCGCGGCCCGGGCGGTGAACGCGACCGTCGTAGCGTCCAGGTGCGCCGCGGCCAGGCGCTCGTCGAGGTATGCCGTCGCGCCACCAGCGCGGGCGATCGGCCGCCCGCTGGCGTCAAGACCACCCTCATCCTCACCATGGGGCTGGACGACCTGGCCGCCCGGACGGGCGCGGCCACGGTGTTGGGTTCGGCGCAGGGTGGCGCGCTCATCGCGCCTGAGACTGTCCGACGGCTGGCCTGCGATGCGACCGTCATCCCCGCGGTGTTGGGCGGCACCGGCGAGCTCCTCGACCTCGGCCGCGCGACCCGGCTGGCCACCGCCGGGCAATTGACCGCCTTGTGGTGGCGTGACGGCGGGTGCAGCTTCCCCGGCTGCACCACCCCGGCGCACTGGTGCGACGCCCACCATCTGGTCCACTGGGCCGACGGCGGAGCATCGGACCTGGCCAACCTGGCCCTGCTCTGCGGGCGACATCACAGCGTCGTCCACCGCGACCGCCTCGCCGGGGCAGTCGCAGGCGGCACCATCAGCTGGGATCTCGTCCCTGGCAGCTACGACCGCCACCTTGCCGGGACCTCGCCGCCCGGAGTCAGGTTCGACTCCGGGCCGGCTGCCTAGCTGCGAGAGACACGCCAACTTTTCGCCGCCACGGCGGCCAAACTGATCGGTGGCGGTCCCACGTGAACGCCATCCCTCAGATTCAGCGCCACGGCGGCCAAACTGGCTGAGTCTCGCCGCCATGGCGGCCAAACTGGTCAATGGCGCTCCTATATCAACGCCATCCCTCAGAATCAGCGCCATGGCGGCCAAACTGGCTGAGTTTCGCTGCCATGGCGGCCAAACTCGTCGGTGGCGGGCCCATGTGAACGCCATCCCTCAGATTCGCCGCCATGGCGGCCAAACTGATCGGTGGCGTCCCCATGTGAACGCCATCCCTCAGATTCAGCGCCATGGCGGCCAAACTGGGGGGGCCCCCCCCCCCGGGCGGCCCGCCGGCCGAGTTCGCTGCCATCGCGGCCAAGCTCGGCTGCCCCCGAACTCGACTCAGCAGCCGACGAGGCGCTGGGCGAGCCAGCCTTCCACGTGGTCGATGCCGATCCGCTCCTGGGCCATGGTGTCGCGCTCACGGATCGTCACGGCGTGGTCCTCAAGCGTGTCGAAGTCGACGGTGATGCAGTAAGGCGTCCCCACCTCGTCCTGGCGGCGGTAGCGCTTGCCGATGGCGCCCGCGTCATCGAACTCGACGTTCCAGTTGCGCCGCAGCGTGGCCGCGAGGTCACGGGCCTTGGGCGAGAGGTCGGCGTTACGCGACAGCGGCAGGACGGCCGCCTTGATCGGCGACAGCCGCGGGTCCAGCCGCAAGACGACCCGCTTGTCGACGCCACCCTTGGTGTTGGGGGCCTCGTCCTCGGCATACGCGTCGACGAGGAAGGTCATCAGGCTGCGTGACAGGCCCGCCGCCGGCTCGATGACATAAGGGGTGAACCGCTCCCCCGTGGCCTGGTCGAAGTAGGACAGGTCCTGGCCCGAGTGCTGCGAGTGCGACGAGAGGTCGAAGTCGGTCCGGTTGGCGATGCCCTCGAGCTCACCCCACTCCGAGCCGGTGAAGTTGAAGCGGTACTCGATGTCGACGGTGCGCTTCGAGTAGTGCGACAGCTTCTCCTTCGGGTGCTCGAAGTGGCGCAGGTTGTCGGCCTTGATGCCCAGGTCGACGTACCAGCGGGTGCGCTCGTCGATCCAGTACTGGTGCCACTCCTCGTCGGTGCCCGGCACGACGAAGAACTCCATCTCCATCTGCTCGAACTCACGAGTGCGGAAGATGAAGTTGCCCGGGGTGATCTCATTGCGGAAGCTCTTGCCGACCTGCGCGATGCCGAACGGCGGCTTCTTGCGCGCCGCGCCCTCGACGTTCTTGAAGTTGACGAAGATCCCCTGCGCGGTCTCGGGCCGCAGGTAGTGCAAGCCGCTCTCGTCCTCGATGACCCCGAGGTAGGTCTTGAGCATCATGTTGAAGTCGCGGGCCTCGGTCCACTGGCCACGGTTGCCGCAGTGCGGGCACGGGACGTCCGACATCGGGACGTCGTCGGGGTTCATCGGCGCGGCCGCGGTGCTCTTCTTCGCGGCATACGCCTCCTGCAGGTGGTCCGCCCGCTCGCGCTTGTGGCACGAGAGGCACTCGACGAGCGGGTCGGTGAACGTGCCGACGTGCCCGGAGGCGACCCACACCTGGCGGGGCAGGATGATCGAGGAGTCCAGGCCGACGACGTCCTCGCGGGCGTGGACCATGGCCTTCCACCACTGGCGCTTGATGTTCTCCTTGAGCTCCACCCCGAGCGGACCGTAGTCCCACGCCGAGCGCGTGCCGCCGTAGATCTCCCCGCACGGGAAGACGAAGCCGCGGCGCTTGCAGAGGCTGACAACGGTGTCGACGGTGGAGGTGCTGGAAGCCATAAGGAACAGGTTATCGGCCCGGCGGCATACCCTCCGACCGCCATTCGGCACCGGGGCGAGGCTCCCTTAGGCTGTCCGCCGTGAGTCTTACGTTGCGATCCAAGGTCGAGCACGCATCCGTCCCGTGGGTCACCCGGCTCAACCGGATCCCGCGCTGGGCGGCCTTCCTGGGCGTGCTCGCCCTGATGGTCGCCGGGATCCTCGTGCCCAAGGTCGGGTTCCTGTTCACCGTGGTCATCGCACTGTTCCTCGCCTGGTTGATCTTCCTCACCTGGCCACGCCTGGCCACGCCCGAGAAGCTCATGCGCCTCGCGGTCCTCGCCCTGGTCGTCTCGGTCGCGGTCATGCAGGCCTTCCCCAAGGCCTGAGTCCGGCTCACGCCACCTAGACGAGCCCAGCTTCGTGAGCGGCCGTCCGCATCACCCTTCGCTCCTCGTAACGGGCCCGAACACCCTTGTGCGCAAAGCCGAGCCGTTCATAGAGCGCTCGCGCCTGGTTGTCCGCCCCGACGCAGAGCCACACTCGTGACGCGCCGGCCTTCTTGAGGGCCGTCAACGAGCGCACGACGAGATGGGCGCCCAACCCGCGCCCCCGCCAGGTCGGGACAACCCCCACCTGGTCGATCCAGTCCTCGGACACGGTGACGAATCCGACCGCCTCGCCGTCCTCGGCGATCGCCACCCGCGAGTCCTCGGGCCGGAACCCCGAATCGTCCACGAGCCAGCGCAGCCACTCCTCTTCGGGCGGGTCCGGGAACCCGGGTCGGTCACCGAACGAGGCCCGGTATGCCGCGTAGAACGCATGCGCGGTGTCGTCCCGGAACGGCTCGGTGCGCAGGCCGTCCGGCAACGCGACCTTGGCGATGTGTTTGAGCTTGTGCCGCATCACGGCCTCGGCGAACGTGCGGTGCAGGTTGTTCGCGGCATACAGGGACTCCGCCTCGACCGACATCGTCTCGGCGACGACGCGGATCGGCTCGGCACCCGCCTGCTCGCGACACCACGCGACCAGCGCCTCCCCGTGGCCCTGCCGGCGCATCGACGGGTGGACCAGTCCGGTCGCCACATAGCGCCCGGACGAGTCTCGGCTCAACGACGCAACCGCGACGATCTCCCCGGTCTCGTCGCTGCCCGTGATCCCGTCGCCCTCGAAGAACAGCCCCCGCACGAGGTCTTCGGACGCCAGCTGAGGCAGGCCGCCGTCGGCATCCAGGCACGCTTGGGCCAACGCCACGAGCTGCGGCAGATCGTCTGCGTCTAGCGGTCGCCACTCCAGGGTCGACATGCGATCTTCTTCTCCCGGCCTGGGCGGGGTAGTGCCCCACCGACCCTTCCATGAGAACACACCGGGCGTGCTCACGACTCCGGCGACGGGGAGATGATCGTCATGCGACCGCGGGTTGACAATGATTCTCATTTCCGTCACGGTGGAGGTATGCCGCCTCGCGCCTCTCTCCGCGCCCTTCACCGCGCCCCTCACCGCGACTCTCTCCTCGCCCCTCTTCGGGCCCGGCGACGTCCCTTCTTCGGACGGATCGCCCTCGCCGGGGCGTTCATCGCGCTGCTGGTGGCCCCAGCCGGGTGTGTGTCGCCGCGAGCCGCGCAGGAGGCAGCCGAGGCAACGTCGTTGCAGGTGCCGGTCACGGCGGCCTTCTATCCGCTGGCCTACCTCCTCGAACAGGTCGGTGGTCCGGGGGTCAAGGTGTTCACCCTCACCAAGCCCGGCGTCGAGCCGCACGATCTCGAGCTCACCCCCAAGGACCTCGTCGACCTGCCCAAGATGTCGGTGGTCGCCTACCTCAAGGGCTTCCAGCCCGCCGTCGACGAGGCCGTCGCCCAACAAGCCGGGCGAGCGGCATACGACGTCTCGGCGGCGGCGGGACTCACCCTTGCCGCGCCTGCGGGGGGCGAGGCGGGCGAGGCGGCCACGGACCTGCATTTCTGGCTCGACCCGATCCGGTATGCCGCCGTCGGCACCGCCCTCGCGCAGCGCCTGGCCGACGCCGACCCCGCACATGCCGCGGACTACCAGGCGCGGGCGGCGGCCTTCACGAGTTCGATGACCGACCTCGACCGCACCTTCGCGACCGGGCTGAAGAGCTGCGCGACAACGAAACTCGTCACCGGACACGCGGCCTTCGGCTATCTTGCCGCGCGCTACGGCCTGACCCAGGTCCCGATCGCGGGCCTGTCCCCCGACCAGGAGCCTTCGGCCAAGCAACTGGCCGACGTCGCCGCCACCGTGAAGGCCGCGGGCGTGAGGACCATCTTCACCGAGACCCTCGTCGACCCGAAGTTCGCCCAGACCGTCGCAAAAGAGACCGGTGCAACCCTGGCCCTGCTCGATCCTGTCGAGGGGATCACCGACCTGTCCCCCGGCAAGGACTACCGCGCGGTCATGCTTGCCAACCTCGCGGCACTGCGGACCGGGCTGGGGTGCGCGTGACCGGCCCGGCCCCCGTCATCGAGCTGCGCGGCGCCACGTTCGGTTACGGCGAGCGGGCTGTCGTCACCGACATCGACCTCACCATTCGGGCGGGCGAGGTGGTCCTCGTCCTGGGTCCGAACGGGTCGGGAAAGTCGACGATCGCCAAGGGCCTCTTCGGCCTCACCGACCTGCTCGCGGGCGAGGTCGACGTCTTCGGTATGCCGCGGGCCTCCTTCCGCGACTATCCGCGCCTCGGCTACGTGCCCCAGCGGCATACCCTCGCCTCGTCGGTGACCGTCACCGTCGCGGAGGTCGTGTCTTCGGGGCGGTTGTCCAGACAGTCCTGGCTCGGGCTCGCGACCCGCGCCGACCGGGCGCAAGTGCGTCGCGCGCTGGAACTGGTCGGGCTCGCCGACCGCGCCTCGGTCGATGTCGGCGCTCTGTCTGGCGGGCAGCAGCGCCGGGTGCTCATCGCCCGCGCTCTCGCCGGCGAACCCGATGTCCTCGTCATGGACGAGCCGACTGCAGGTGTCGACATTGCCAACCAACACGGGCTCGTCGAGGTGCTCGCCCGTCTGGTCGCCGAGGGCCTCACGCTGGTCGTCGTCACCCATGAGCTGGCGGCCTTCGCCGATCTGGTCACCCGGGTCGTCGTCGTCGACGGAGGTCGGATCGCGTTCGACGGCAGCCGGGACGAGTTTGTCGCGACCGGCTCAGAGGTTCTCCATGACCACGATTGGCACCACCACCTCGACCGGCCGACGCGTTGGTCGCCGGTGCTCTCCGCGGAAGGCCCGCTGTCGCAAGGAGGTTCGCGCTCGTGAGCGAGATGCTGGGCATCGACTTCATGCAGCGGGCGCTGCTGGCCGCCTTCCTCGTCGGGCTCGCCGCTCCCCTCGTCGGGGTCTTCCTCGTCCAACGCCGCCTGGCCCTCATCGGTGACGGGATGGGTCACGTGGCCCTCGCCGGTGTCGCTGTCGGCGTCTGGGCCGGACAGTCACCGGTGTGGACCGCCCTCATCGGTGCCGTCATCGCGGCCGTCGTCGTCGAGCTCATCCGCAGCTCGGCCAGCGCCAACGGCGACGTGGCTCTGGCGATCATCTTCTACGGCGGCATCGCCGCCAGCGTGGTGATCATCGCGAAGTCCTCGCGCGGCACCCCGGCCAGCCTCACGGCATACCTGTTCGGCGCGATCACGACCGTCACCCCGGGTGACCTGTGGGTCTTCGGGGTGCTCACCGTCGTCATCCTCGCCGTCGTCGCGGTCCTGCGGTGGCGGCTGTTCGCGGTGGCCAGCGACGAGGAGTACGCCCAATCCGCGGGCCTGCCGGTGCTCGCCCTCAACCTCGCGCTCGCGATCCTCACCGCCGTGACGGTCGTCGTGTCGATGCGGATCGTCGGGCTGCTGCTCATCAGCGCGCTGATGATCGTGCCCAACGCCGCAGCCCAGCTCATCGGCCGTAGCTTCCGCAGCGCGCTGGCCTGGGCGGTGGCGATCGGTCTGGTGTGTTCGGTGGGCGGCGTCGTCGTCTCGTATGCCGCCGACACCCCCTCCGGCGGAACGATCGTCCTGCTGGCGATCGGGGTGTTTCTCGTCGCTGCGGTGGGGTCTGCGGTGCGCAGCCGGCTGGCCCGCGCGGCTGGCGCGCGCCACGACGAGGCCGAGGGCCACGGGCACGAACATGGCCCCGGGTGTGGCCACGAAGCGATCCCCCATGGCGATCATGTCGACTACGTCCACGACGGTCACCGGCACGCCCCGCATGGCGCCCACTACGACGAGCACTCGGACGAGGACTCGGACGAGCCAGCCCGTGCGCACGAGCACTCGGTCGGAGCTCAGCTTCGCGAGGGGGGCTCTCGGTGACCGGGCAGTCGGCGGGGGCCCCGACCCGGCGTCCGACCCGCCAACAACTCGCGGTTGCAGCGGCCCTCGGGCAGACCGAGGACTTCGTCTCGGCCCAGCAGCTGCATGCCCGTCTGCGCGGCGACGGCAACCCGATCGGCCTCGCGACCGTCTATCGCTGCCTGGCTGCTCTGGCCGCTGTCGGCCGCCTCGACGTGTTGCGCACCGACGACGGCGAAGCCGTCTATCGGCAGTGCTCAACCGATCACCACCACCATCTCGTATGCCGCATCTGCGGCCGCACCGTCGAAGTGGCCGGCCCGACCGTGGAGAGCTGGGCCGAGTCGGTGGCGCGCGAACATGGGTTCCGGGACGTGCGGCATACGATCGAGATCGTCGGCACCTGCGCGACCTGCTGAGCGCGAGGTTTCTCAGTGCCGGTGAGGCCTGCCGCGCCTGACCCTGACGCCACGCGGTCGATCCCTAGACTGCGGTCGTGCTCGTTGCCGCGTGGTGGGGTCTGGTTGGAGGGCTGGCGCTGGTCGTCGGCTCTCTCCTCGGGCTCTATGCGCGGGTGTCAACGCGGCTGCTCGGGCTGGTCATGGCTTTCGGAGCTGGCGTGCTCATCAGCGCAGTGTCGTTCGAGCTGACGCTGGAGGCGTTCGAGTCGGGCGGCTCGGGCTCAGTCATCGGCGGGCTATGTGCCGGGGCGGCGACGTTCTTCATCGGTGACTGGCTCATCGACCAGCGCGGCGGACATCGACGCAAAAGCCCCATCAACCAGACCCACGTCTCGGCCGGCGGCGCGACCGCGCTCGTGCTCGGGGCGTTGCTGGACGGCATACCGGAATCTGCGGCGATCGGATCGAGCCTGTTGGGGGGCGGGGAGGTCGGGGTTGCGATGGTGGCGGCAGTGTTCCTCTCCAACATCCCCGAGTCGATGTCGGCGTCCGCGGGCCTCAAGGCTGCGGGGCGGACCCCCCGTTATGTGTTGGGCCTTTGGGGGTTGGTGTGCCTCGCGTCGGCCGTCGCCGCGGCGCTCGGGTATGCCGTGCTCGGCGGCGCGTCGGCGCAGGCCGTGGCGTTCGTTCAGTGTTTCGCGGCGGGGGCGATCATCACCATGCTCGGGGACACAATGGTGCCCGAGGCGACCGAACATGCCGGGCGATTGGTCGGGTTGTTCATCGTGGCCGGGTTCACGCTGGCGTTCCTGCTGTCGCACGCCGTCTGATCGGGGCGAGCGGGCTCAGCCGGGGTGCGCGGGCTCATGCCCACGAAAACGTCAGCGGGTGTGAGGAATTCAGCCCCCCCGGAGGCTGCCCGGACAGAAGTCATCGGCGAGTGTGGGGAAATCGGGCCCCCGGGTCCCAATCCGAGCTGAAACCACCGGCGAGTGTGAGGATCTCAGGGCTCCACGGCTAGACAGCGCGATTCCCGGGCCCCCCCCCCGACCGGACCCCCAAACCCCGGCAGTGGAGGAATTTCAGGCTCCCAGGGCCAGGCGGCGCGGCCGAGGTCGGCCAGGACTCAGAGGACCGGCGCTGGCGGGGGCTCCGGGATGTCGACGGCGCCGCCGTAGCGGCGGTCGCGGGCGGCATACATCTGGACGGCCTGCCACAGATGACGCCGGTCGAAGTCGGGCCACAGGGTGTCCAGGAAGACCATCTCTGCATAGGCCGACTGCCAGAGCAGGAAGTTGGACGTGCGCTGCTCCCCCGACGAGCGCACGAACAGGTCGACATCCGGCATCGACGGCTCGGTCAGATGGCGGGCGATGGTGCGCTCGTCGATCCCCGACGGCTTGAGCCGCCCGGCGGCGACCTCCTGCGCGATGCTCACGACCGCATCGGCGATCTCGGCCCGGCCGCCGTAGTTGACGCAGAAATACAGGGTCAGCCCAGTGTTGTGCCGGGTCAGCTCCTGCGCGACCTCAAGCTCGCTGATCACCGACCGCCACAGCCGCGGCCGCCGCCCGACCCAGCGCATCCGCACGCCCCAGGAGTTGAGCTGGTCGCGCCGCCGTCGGATGACGTCGCGGTTGAACCCCATGAGGAAGCGGACCTCGTCGGGCGAGCGCCGCCAGTTCTCGGTCGAGAACGCATAGGCCGACAGGTGCGGGATGCCCAGCTCGATCGCCCCCGCGACGACGTCGAGCAGCGCCGCCTCGCCCGCCTCGTGACCTTTGGTCCGTGGTAGCCCTCGCTGGTTGGCCCAGCGCCCGTTGCCGTCCATGACGATCGCCACGTGTTGTGGAACCAGCTCGGCCGGGATCGCGGGCGGCCTCGCCCCCGTGGGGTGCCCGAAGGGCCGCTGGTATGCCGCTGCTCCCCTGCCTGCCGACGCTGCAACTCCCGCCGGTCCTCCCGCTGGCTCCCCCGCCGTGCCGGGCCCGCGATCCCCAAGCTGGCCGGTCACGGCGTGCGCTCCACGAGACGCAAGGATCGCACACCGCGTTCCAGGTGCCACTGCAGGAACGCCGCCACCAGACCGCTGCCCTCTCGCCGGTGCAGCACGTCAGACCCATCGGCCAACACCCAGTCCCCGGTGAGCAACGCCGAGAGCAGCCGGAGCGTGTCCACAGCGGGCGCGGCCGAGCCGGGGGGACGGCATACGGGGCACACGCAGCCGCCTGCGGCGACGTTGAAGGCGCGGTGCGGGCCGGGCGCGCCGCACTTGGCGCAGTCGTGGAAGCTCGGTGCCCACCCGGCGACGGCAAGCGCGCGCAACAGGTAGGCATCCAGGACCAGCCCCGGGTCGTGCTCGCCCGCAGCGAGCGCGGCCATCGCCCCCGACACGAGGAGGAACTGTTGGGTGGCCGGCTCGCCCTCCTCGGTCAGCCGGTCACAGGTCTCGACGACCGCCGTCGCCGCCGTGTATGCCGTGTAGTCCCGGCAGATCGCATCGCCATGTGGCGCAAGGGTTTCGGCCTGGGTGACGGTGTCGAGGTTGCGCCCTTCGTAGCACTGCAGATCCACGACCATGAACGGCTCAAGCCGCGCGCCGAACCGCGACGAGGTCCGCCGCACCCCTTTGGCGACCGTGCGGATCTTGCCGCGGGTGCGGGTGAGCGCCGTGATGATCCGGTCGGCCTCCCCCAACTGGTGGGTGCGCAGGACGACCGCCTCGTCACGGTAGAGCGGCACCGGGCCATTCTCCCCCGCCGGGCCGACAACCACGCTCAGGTGAGCGGATTGGACACCCTGGCGTCGATTCCGCTCACCCGACACGGCCGTTCCCCCAGACACCCATGAACCACCAGCAGTCGTACACTTGTTCTATGTCGCAGCAGATCAGCCTGCAAAGCTCGCTCCTGGACCTCGCCGACGAACCCGCCTTCGGCGAGCTCGGCGACACCGTGCAGCGCATCGACCTCGGCCTCGGCGCCTGGCTCGATGTCCGCCCGGGCTGGCTGACCGGTGCGGACGCGCTCTTCGAGCAGGTGCGCACCGCCGTCCCCTGGCAGGCCGAGCGCCGTCAGATGTACGACACCGTCGTCGACGTCCCCCGCATGACCCGCTTCTACCGCACCGGTGAGCCCCTCCCCCTGCCGATCCTCGCCGAGACGCGCGACCGGCTGTCGGCGCACTACCACCGCGAGCTCGGCGAAGACTTCACCAGCGCGGGCATGTGCCTCTACCGCGACGGGCGCGACAGCGTCGCCTGGCACGGCGACACCATCGGCCGCGGCGCCACCACCGACACGATGGTGGCGATCCTGTCCCTCGGCGCCGCCCGCCCGCTGTGTCTGCGGCCGCGCGGAGGTGGGCGGACGGCATACCGGATCCCGCTCGGGCACGGCGATCTGGCGACGATGGGCGGATCGTGCCAGCGCACCTGGGAGCACGCGATCCCCAAGACCGCCAAGCCGGTCGGGGCGCGCATCTCGATCCAGTTCCGCCCGCGCGGCGTCGCCTGAGCACACACCCCCACGCAGCGGTATGCCGCCCACTCGGGTGAGCGGGCGGCATACCGTCGCGGGGTCGGCCCCGGTTTCAGGCGGGGACGTGGGCCTCGCGCAGGGCGCGGTTGACCGCGGAGACGATCGCCTTGAGCGAGGCGGTGATGATCGAGGAGTCGATCCCGACGCCCCACAGCACGCGCTCGCCGACGGCGCACTCGACGTATGCCGCGGCCTTGGCGTCGCCGCCCGCGCTCATCGCGTGCTCGGCATAGTCCAGGACCCGCACGTCGATGCCGAGCTGGGCGAGCACCGAGCAGAAGGCCGCGATCGGTCCGTTGCCCTGACCGTCCAGCCAGGTGACCTCCGAGTCGGAGGCCGAGCGGTCCCGCAGCCCGACGTGCAGGCTGGTGTCGCCGTCCTCGATCGACTCGACCTTGGCGGTGGCCAGGCGGAACCGGCCCCACGGGTGGTCGGGCGTGGGGAGGTACTCGTCCTCGAACTTGTGCCACAGGTCTGCGGGCGTGACCTCGCCGCCGTCCTGGTCGACGTCGCGCTGGACGACCCCGGAGAACTCGATCTGCAGCCGACGAGGCAGGTCCATGCCGCGCTCGGTCTTCATGATGTAGGCGACGCCGCCCTTGCCGGACTGGCTGTTGACCCGCACGACGGCCTCATAGCTGCGGCCGAGGTCGTGCGGGTCGACCGGCAGGTAGGGCACCGCCCACGGGATGCCGTTGACGTCGGTGCCAGCCGCCGCAGCGTCCTTCTCCAGCCACTCGAAGCCCTTCTTGATGGCGTCCTGGTGAGAACCGGAGAAGGCGGTGAAGACCAGGTCGCCGCCGTAGGGGTGGCGCTCGTGGACCGAGATCTGGTTGCAGTGCTCGACGGTCCGGCGGATCTCGTCGATGTTGGAGAAGTCGATCTCGGGGTCGACGCCCTGGGTGAACAGGTTCATGCCCATCGTCACCAGGTCGACGTTGCCGGTGCGCTCACCGTTGCCGAACAGGCATCCTTCGATCCGGTCGGCGCCGGCGAGCAGCCCGAGCTCGGCGGCCGCAACCGCGGTCCCCCGGTCGTTGTGCGGGTGCAGGCTGACGATGAGCGAGTCGCGCCGGTCGAGCTGGCGGATCATCCACTCGATCGAGTCGGCATAGACGTTGGGCGTGATCATCTCGACCGTTGCCGGCAGGTTGACGATCATCTTGTGGTCGGGCGTCGGGTCGATGACGTCAATGACGGCGTTGCAGATCCGCATGGCGAAGTCCAGCTCGGTGCCAGTGAAGGACTCCGGCGAGTATTCGTAGAAGATCTCTGTGTCGGGGATCGTCTCCTCGAGCTTCTTGATCAGGCGGGCGCCCTGGACGGCGATGTCGATGATCCCGTCCTGGTCCAGCCCGAAGACGACCCGCCGTTGCAGGGTCGAGGTCGAGTTGTAGAAGTGGACGATCGCCTGCTTGGACCCGCGGATCGCGTCAAAGGTCCGCTCAATGAGGTGGTCGCGGCACTGGGTGAGCACCTGGATCGTCACGTCGTCGGGGATGTGGCCGCCCTCGATGAGCTCGCGGCAGAAGTTGAAGTCGGTCTCGCTTGCGCTGGGGAAGCCGACCTCGATGTCCTTGTAGCCCATCCGCACGAGCAGGTCGAACATCCGCTTCTTGCGTTCGGAGTTCATCGGGTCGATGAGTGCCTGGTTGCCGTCACGCAGGTCCACCGCCGCCCACCGGGGGGCCTTGGTCAACCGGTTGGTCGGCCAGGTCCGGTCCGGGAGGTCGATCGGGATCTGCTCGTGGAACGGCACGTACTTGCCGAACGGCATACGGGAAGGGGTCTGTGGGTGGCGCATCGGGGGTCCTCGTCGGGTCTGCGGGGGGCGCGGCCGCGTTGTCCGGTGAGCGCGACAGTCTCCGCGACGAGGGGGGCCGTCAGATCAGGCCTCGTCGCGGCAGGGAAGGAGGAGCCCACGTGCCACGCGCACAGGGTATGCCGCCCGCTCCCCTTCCGTCCAACCCTCGGGTTGCGCAGGCCGGATGGTGAGATGGTCGGTGACAGCGCCGCCTGTCGGTGGGGCACGGCAGGATGTCCGGTATGCCGCCCACTCACCGCTCCCCCACCCCGGCCCATTCGACGCTCGGCGCTCCCACGCTGACCAGGTGTTCGATCCTGCCGCCCTATCTGCTGCGTCGGCTTGCCCAGGATGACAATCCCCAGGTCGCCGACATCGCGGTGCGGACGATCGCGCATGACCTGCCCTGGCGGGAGCGCCGGGTCGTCGTCGCCGAGCGCACTCAGCGCAAGCCCCGCGGCCTGGTCCCACCCGAGTTGGTCCGCCGCGCCAAGGCCCTGGACGCCGGCAAGCGGATCCAGGTGACCGCCACCCTGCCCGCCGCTCCCGAGCGAGCCATCCACGACGCCCAGCATTCGACCTTCCTGCCCGGCGACCTCGTCCGCGCCGAAGGGGCCGATCCGACTGACGACGCCGCGGTCAACGAGGCCTACGACGGGCTGGGGGCGACCTGGGAACTGTTGTGGACGGCATACCAGCGGGACTCCCTCGACGGGAAGGGGCTGCCGCTGGTGGCGACCGTCCACTTCGACCGGGGCTATGACAACGCGTTCTGGGACGGCACGCAGATGGTGTTCGGTGACGGCGACGGCGTCTACTTCGACGGGTTCACCTCGTGCATCGACGTCATCGGGCACGAGCTGACCCACGGCCTGACCCAATACACGGCCGGGCTCACCTACGTCGCCCAGTCCGGGGCGCTCAACGAGTCCGTGTCCGACGTGTTCGGCATCCTCGTCAAGCAGATGCACGAGCAGGAGACCGCCGAGACCTCGGACTGGCTCATCGGCGAGGGCCTGTTCACCGACCGGGTCAAGGGGGTGGCGCTGCGGTCGATGAAGGCGCCGGGCACGGCATACGACGACCCGGTCCTCCGGCGCGATCCGCAGCCGGGGCACATGGACGACTTCGAGGTGCTCCCCCACGACGCCGAGCACGATAACGGCGGTGTGCACACCAACTCGGGCATCCCCAACCGCGCGTTCTACCTCACGGCGACCGCGCTCGGCGGCAACGCGTGGGAGCGAGCCGGGCAGATCTGGTTCGACACGGTGACCGCCAAGGGCGTGCCCAAGGACGTCGACTTCGCCGGGTTCGCGGCGCTCACCGTGAAGGCGGCGCGCAAGCGCTACGGCAAGGACAGCGAGGAGGCCGCCGCGGTCGTGGAGGGTTGGGCCGGGGTCGGCATCGACGTGGCTCTTGCGGGTGCTCAGGGGCGATAGGCCCACGGGTCGACGAGCTCGACCCCCAGGTCCGCGAATCCGTCCGTGTCCCGGGTGGCCAACGTCGCGCCGGGGCTCAGCCCGGCGCACGGCATCACGCGTCGAGGAACCAGGCCCGTTGCATGCCCGGCGGGCGCCCGGGCTCGATGTAGTGCTCCATCCCGAAGAACGCGGCAAAGACCTCCTCGGGCATCGAGAGCATCCCCCCGACGTCGGTGGTCTGCGACGCATGGCTCGCCAGTGCCGCGCGCCGTTGGGGCAGGTATGCCGCCACGTCCACCTGCCAGTGCAGCTCAGCCTCGAGCGAGCCCATCGGGTTGCCGTCGTCCATCGGCCCGTCCGGGTCGAACCCGTCGTTCATCCCCGCAGCGCGGGCCGCCGCCATGAAGCCGCGCATGAGGTCGCGGTTCATCGATGACTCCAAGAGCCGGGGACGCCGAGCAGCCAGCTGCGCCGCCCGATGGACGACCTTGTGGACCTGGACGTGGTCGGGGTGGCCATAGCCGCCGTGCCAGTCATAGCCGACGAGCACATCAGCCGACTCCTCGTCGAGCAGGGCGGCCAACCGCCCGGCAGCTTCGTCAAGCGGGGCCTGGACGAACGCGTGCTCGTGGTCGTTCTGGTCCCAACCGGTCATCCCGGAGTCGACGTAGCCCAGCCACTCGACCCGGTGGACCCCGATCGCTGCCGCCGACCCGGCGAGCTCGACCCGGCGCCGATCCGCGACGGTTTCCCCAGGTGCCAGGTCCGGGGGTGCCTCGCCGTGCTCGCCGCCCGTCGCCACGACCAGCACCACTCGGTGCCCTTCGGCGACCGCCCGGCACATCGCGCCAGCCGTCTGGGACGCCTCGTCATCGGGGTGGGCGTGGACGAACACGAGGGTCGACATGAGCGCACAGCATGCCCTGTCGCCCGCAGATCCCCCAATTCAGGGCTACGAAGATCCGCACGCGCACGACGCAGGCGGACGGCATACGCCCTAGAAACCCAGCCGCGTGAGGGCCTTCGGGTCGCGCTGCCAGTCCTTGGCCACCTTGACGTGCAGGTCGAGGTAGACCTTCGACCCCAGCAGCGTCTCGATCGCCGCCCGCGCGTTCGACCCGACCTCACGCAGCCGCGACCCGCCGCGGCCGATGATGATCGCCTTCTGGGAGTCGCGCTCGACATAGACCGACACGACGACGGTGAGCATCGGCGCGTGCCCCTCGGGCACCTCGCGCGGCACGATCTCCTCGACGACCACGGCCAGCGAATGCGGCAGCTCGTCGCGCACGCCCTCCAGCGCCGCCTCGCGCACCAGCTCGGCGATCATGACGTCGTCCGGCTCGTCGGTGTGGACCTCGTCGGGATACAGCGGCGGCGACAGCGGCAGCAACCGGACGAGCACCGACCGTACCTCGTCGACTTGGTCGCCGCGCGTCGCCGAGCACGGGACGATCGCGTCCCACTCCCCGAGCTTGTCGATCGCTACGAGATGCTCCAGCAGCCGCTCGCGCGACACCAGGTCACTCTTGGTCGCCAGCGCCACCACCGGCTTGCGCTTGAACCGACGCAGCTCGGCGAGCTCTGCCGCGATGAACTGGTCACCCGGCCCGACCCGCTGATCGGCCGGCATACAGAAGCCCACGACGTCGACATCGAGCAGCGTCTCGCGGACCAGGTCGTTGAGCCGCTCCCCCAGCAGGGTCCGCGGCCGATGCAAACCGGGCGTGTCGACGAGCACGAGTTGACTGTCCGGCGCCGTCGAGATCCCCCGGATCGTATGCCGCGTCGTCTGCGGCTTCGAGGACGTGATCGCCACCTTCTGCCCGACGAGCGCGTTGGTCAGCGTGGACTTGCCTGCATTGGGCCGACCGACGAGGCAGACGAAGCCCGCCCGGAAACCTTCCGGCACCGCGCGCGGCCCTCCCATCGGGTATGCCGCCCCCTCACCACTGTTCGTCATCCGCACCTCCCACGCGTTTCGAGTCCCCGGTCGGGCCGGAGCCCTCGGTCGGGCCCGCGGCATCGGACAACCGAGCGGCATCGGTCAGTCGGCGCACCAACGGCTCGCTCTCGGCCTCCCCCGGGGGGACCAGGGGCCGGACGATGACCGTCGCGATCCGATGCCGATGGGCCATCTTCTCAGCCGTGATCGACAGACCGGCGATGCCTGCCTGGGCGCCGGCATACGGCACCCGCCCGAGCGCCTTGGTGAGCAGTCCGCCGATGCTGTCGACCTCGTCCTCGTCCATGTCCAGGTCGAAGAGCTCGGCGACATCGTCGATGTGCATCGCCGCCGGCAGACGATAGCCGCCGTCCCCGAGCGGTTCGACGCCCGGCTCGTCCCGGTCATACTCGTCGGCGATCTCTCCGACGATCTCCTCGAGGATGTCCTCGATGGTGATGAGCCCGGCCGTCCCGCCGTATTCGTCGACGACGACCGCGAAGTGCACCTGGTCGCGCTGCATCTCGCGCAGCAGGTCATCGATCGGCTTGGACTCGGGGATGAACGACATCGGTCGCATCAATGCTGAGCAGGCCACCCCGGCAGCCTCGGGGTCGGCGGTCACTCGGGCGACGACGTCCTTGAGGTAGAGCAGACCGAGCACATCATCGGAGTCCGCACCGATGACCGGCAGCCGGGAGAACCCGCTGCGCAGGAACACCGCCGTCGCCTTGCGCAACGGGTCGTCGCCCTCAACGGTCACCATGTCCGGCCGAGGCACCATGACCTCGCGGGCGATGGTGTCACCCAGCTCGAACACGGAGCGGATCATCTCCCGCTCCTCGACCTCGATGACCGACGAGTCCGAGGCGCGATCGAGCAGGTCGCGCAGCTCCGACTCGCTCTGGAACGGCCCGTCCCGGAACCCCTTGCCGGGGGTCACTGCGTTGCCGAGCGCCACCAAGGCATAAGAGAGCGGCCCGAGCACCCGGCGCAGGACCCGCGCGACCGGGGCGGCCGCCAAAGCGACCCGGTCATGATGCTGTTGGCCCAACGTCCGGGGCGACACTCCCACCACAACGAACGACACCACCGCCATCACCACGATGGAGATCGCCAGCGCCTTGGCCAATGATTCGGTGACCGAGATGACCGCCACGGTGATGAGCACGGCCGTCGCGGCCTCGGCCACGACCCGCACGAACGCGAGGACGGCCAGATAGGGCGCCGGTTGCGCCACCACGGCGACCAAGGCCCGCGCGCCGACCCGCCCGTCGTCGGCCAGCTCGTCGGCACGCACCCGCGACATCCGTTGCAGGGCGGCCTCGGCCGCAGTGAGCACGAAGGCAACCACCGTCGAGAGCACCGTGACGACGACGACCTCGCTGAGCTGCGGGCCAGTCATCGGACGGTGCGCACGATGCTCATCGTCGGCCTCGACCTGCGAGGAAGGTGAGCAACAACTGCCGCTGCAGTTCGAACATCTCCTGCTTCTCGTCCGGCTCGGCGTGGTCGAACCCGAGCAGATGCAACAGGCCGTGGGTGGTCAACAACAGCAGCTCCTCGACCGGCGCATGACCGGCCTCCCGGGCTTGCCGCTCGGCCACGCTCGGACACAGGACGATGTCGCCGAGCACGCCCTCGGTCGGGTCGACGCCGTCCCGCCCCGGGCGCAGCTCGTCCATCGGGAAGCTCATGACATCGGTCGGCCCCGGAAGGTCCATCCACTTCTCGTGCAGCACCGTCATCGCGGCCTCGTCGACGAGGCTGATCGCGACGTCGGCGTCGGGGTGCACCTTCATCCGGTCCATGACGTGGCGGGCGCAGGCGACGAGCTCAAGTTCGTCGACGGCATACCCGCACTCGTTGAGGACGTCGACGCTCACTGGGGGTTCGCCCCTCGGGCCGCATGCCGGGGGGTATGCCGCGCGCGCTCCTCCTTGTCGCGCGCCGCCTGCTCCCTCGCCTCGGACACGCCATAGGCATCGACGATCGCACTGACCAGCCGGTGCCGCACGACGTCGGCCGACGTCAACTCGGTGAAGTGGATGTCCTCGACGTCGGCGAGGATCTCGCGGACGTTGCTGAGCCCGGACCGGACACCGCCGGGCAGGTCGATTTGGGTGATGTCACCCGTCACGACCATCTTCGAGCCGAAGCCCAGCCGCGTGAGGAACATCTTCATCTGCTCGGCCGAGGTGTTTTGCGCCTCGTCGAGGATGACGAACGCGTCGTTGAGCGAGCGCCCCCGCATGAACGCCAACGGGGCGACCTCGATCGTCCCCGAGGCCATGAGCCGCGGGATGGTGTCGGGGTCGACCATGTCATGCAGCGCGTCATAGAGCGGGCGCAAATAGGGGTCGATCTTGTCGTTGAGTGTGCCCGGCAGGAAGCCCAGCCGCTCCCCCGCCTCAACGGCCGGTCGGGTGAGGATGATCCGGTTGACCCGCTTGCTCTGCAGCGCCGCAACCGCCTTGGCCATCGCCAGGTAGGTCTTGCCGGTGCCCGCCGGGCCGATCCCGAAGACGATCGTGTGCAGGTCGATCGCGTCGACATAACGCTTCTGGCCCAGCGTCTTGGGCCGGATCGTCCGACCCCGGTTGCTGATGATGTTGAGGGTGAGCACGTCGGCCGGCCGCTCGGCGGTGCGGGCCCGCAGCATCGCGATCGAGCGCTCCACGGCGTCGCGGGTCAACGTTTGGCCCGCGTCGATGACGACGAGCATCTCATCGACCAGGCGTTCGACGACGGCGACATCGGCGCTCGGCCCGCGCAGCGACAACTCGTTGCCACGGACATGGACGTCGACGCTGGGGAAGGCACGCTCGACCGTGTCGAGCAGCTCGTCGCGGGGTCCGAGCAGCGTCACCATCGACACGCTCGGCGGGATGGTGATGGAGTGTGTGGGCAGCGCCGCGGCGACGGAGGCCGGGGGCATGCCGCGCGGATGCGGCTCGGTCATATCGCGGACCAGTCTACGAGGCACACGGCATACGGGACGACGGGCTTTCCCGGGGCTTTCCCGCCGGTGGCGCGATCAGCCGGGAGGCCACTCCATCCGGCGGCCCCCGAGCACGTGGACGTGGGCGTGGAAGACGATCTGGCCGCCCTCGGAGCCGGTGTTGGCGACCATCCGGTAGCCGCGGTCCAACCCTTCCGAGTCGGCGACCTTCGCGGCGAGGGTGAACAGGTCGGCGAGCTCCTCGGGCGCTTGCGCCAGCTCACCGACGTTGTGGACATGCCGCACCGGCACGACGAGGACGTGCGACGGGGCCTGCGGGTCGATGTCCCGGAAGGCCAGTGAGTGCCTGCTCCGACCGACGACGGTGGCCGGGATCCGGCCCGCGACGATTGTGCAGAACAAGCAGGTGGGCGCGCTCATGCTGAGAGACTAGACCTGCGGGTCAGGTCAACCGACGTCCGCACTCAGCCGTCCAGAAAGCGTGCCGACGATGCAGCTGGAGCGCCCCGGTGCGCGCGGGCCCGCGCATTCTCCGAGCCCGCCCGCGCCCCGCTCGCCTGCCGACGACGCCATCAGTGCCCTGTATGCCGCCCACTGGAACCCTCTCGTGCGGCTGGCGTGGCTGCTCTTGCACGACCAGGGCGCGGCCGAAGACGTCGTCCAGGACGCTTTCATCGCGACCCACCGCAACTACGACCGGATCCGCGAGCCCGCCGCTGCGGTCGGCTACCTGCGCCGCGCCGTCGTCAACGGTGCCCGATCGGTGCAACGGCACAACGTCGTCGTGCGGCGCGAACTGGTCGCCGAGGCGGGGCGGGCCGACGTCGCCGATCGCTCGCTGGCCGCCAGCGCCGAGGCCGAAGCCATGCGCCACTTGGGTGACGGCGCGATGCTCGCTGCGCTCAACCGGCTGCCAAACCGACAGCGCGAGGTCCTCGTCCTGCGCTATTTCGCCGACTGGTCCGAGGCGTCGATCGCCGACGCTCTGGGGATCGCGCCCGGCTCGGTCAAGGCCCATGCCCATCGCGGGCTCGCTGCGCTGCGGGCCCGATTGGAGGAGTCGTCATGAGCGTCCACCCACCCGGCGACCCGCAGCTGGAGCAGCGGCTGCGCGCGGCGCTCGGCATGGCGGCCGACCAGGTCACTCCCACCGACCGCCTCGCCCACATCCAGGCGGCCGTCGCGAGCGCGCCGACCCGGCGGGGCGGCATACCTGCCTGGTTGTTGCCGCTCGCCGCCTCCTTTCTCGTCCTCGCCGTCGGTCTGGGCACCTTCGCGCTGCTGCGGCCACCGGCCGCAACGGGGACGGTGAGCGAGGCCGCGGGCACGTCGGTCGTCGCGTCTGACGGCATGCCCGCGCCCTCCCTGGTGATCGGGGGCCCGGCAACGACGACCGACCCGGGCAACTCGGCCAAGCGCTTCGAATGGTCCGCCCCGGTCTATTACGCCGCACCCGGAACCCCGGTCCATCGGTGGCTGCTCTACCGCGACTTCGTCCGAGCGACGATGGGCGACGACGGGCTGGAGGCCCGGGTCACGACGGCGGTCAACCTCGCCATGGCCCAGCCCGACGTGTGGGGTCCGGCCATGCCGGGACAAGACGGCTATCTCACAGCGTGGGCTCCCGGGACGCGGGTGACCGCCACGGTGTCGGCCGACGCCATCACGCTCGTCCTGAGCGCGCCTGGGGTGGACGGGCTCGACCTACAGGCCCAGCGGCAAGCTGTTCAGGCGCTGGTCTGGACCGCGACCGCAGCCGCCCAACGCAACGTCCCGGTCACGATCTCGGTCGCGGCGGGCGGACCGCTTGTGGGCGGCATACCGGCCGGGGTGTTCCGGCGCCCGGCGGACCCGACGACCGACCTGGCCCCCGTGTGGATCACCTCGCCTGGGCGGTTCGCGAGCGTGTGGGACTCCCGCGTGGTCATCGAGGGCCAGGCCTGCACGTTTGAGGGCAACGTCCAGTGGGAACTGCGCCAAGGCGACGCCGTCGTCAACACGGGCTTCACCACCGCGACCTCGGGGTGTCCGCAACGCGGCACGTGGAAGGTTGACCTCGGAGTGCTCGGCCCGGGGCGCTACACAATCCGGGCGTTCGAGCTCGACGCGGCCACGGGTGCGCCGTTTGCCGAGCAGTCGGTCGCCTTCAGCGTCCGCTGAGCGATTGCCGCCGCGCGAGTGTCGGCGTCAGCGCCAGCGGGACTTCGCGTTGAGAACCGCCAGGGCTGCGGGCCCAGCGGTCGAGGTGCGCAGGACGTCGGTGCCGAGCCGCACCGGCACTGCGCCGGCCGCCGCGAACGCCGCGACCTCGGTGTCGGCGAGGCCGCCTTCCGGGCCGACCACCAGGACGATGTCACCTGAGCTCGGGAGGCTGAGCCCCGCCAACGGGCGCTCGGCCTCCTCGTGCAGGACCAGGCCGAGGGCCGCCCCAGACAGCCGGGCGATGACCTCGGAGGTCCGCGCGAGCGGCAACACCTGGGGCACCCGGAACCGGCGTGACTGTTTGGTCGCCGCGACGACGAGCGACTCCCACCGGGCCTGACCGCGAGCCACCTTGTCGGCGCGCCACTGGACGACGCTTCGCGAGGCCTGCCACGGCACGACGACGTCGACGCCCAACTCGGTCGCCGCCTCGATCGCCTGCTCGTCACGGTCGCCTTTGGCGAGGGCTTGGACGAGGACGAACCTCGGGTCGGCGGCGACGCGCACCTGCACGTCGATCACCCGGGTGAGCAAGGTATGCCGTTCCACCCCGATCACCTCGGCGCTCGCCTGCGTGCCGACGCCATCACCGACAAGCACGTGCTCGCCAAGGCGCAGCCGATGCACGGACACGGCGTGATGTCCCTCGGCACCGTCGACCGCAACGGACGTCCCCGCCGTGGCCCCGGCCAACACGCCAGGTGCGACGAGGAACAGGGGTGCGGTCACGGCATACCGGCTCTCAGGCGCCCTTGAACGCGTCGCGGAGCTTGCCCAGGAAGCCCTTGTCGGCCGGTGCCATCCGGCCGATCGGCCGCTCCTCACCGCGAAGGGCGGCCAACTGGCGCAGGAGGTCTTGCTGGGCCTCCGTGAGCCGGGTCGGGGTCTGGACGTCGGCGTGGATGATGAGGTCGCCCCGGCCGGTGCCGCGCAGGTGGGTGACCCCAAGTCCCCGCAGGGTGACCGTGTCGCCCGCCTGAGTGCCGGGTTTGACGTCGAACGGCCGCGTCCCGTCGAAGGTCTGCAGGTCGATCGTCGTGCCCAGCGCGGCAGCCGTCATCGGCAGCTCGACCCGGCAGTGGAGGTCGTCGCCGCGCCGGGTGTAGGTGGCGTGATTGGCCACCGCAACCTCGACGTACAGGTCGCCCGCCGGACCGCCACCGGTGCCGACCTCACCCTCGCCGGCCAGCTGGATCCGGGTGCCGGAGTCGACACCGGCAGGCACCTTGAGGGTCAAGGTGCGCCGGGTGCGGACCCGGCCCTCGCCCGAGCACTCGAAGCAGGGATGGCTGATCGTCGACCCATACCCGTGACAGCTCTGACAGGGCCGCGAAGTCATCACCTGGCCAAGGAACGACCGCTGGACGGTCTGCACCTCGCCGCGGCCACGGCATACGGCACAGGTCGAGAGCCCCGTCCCGGGCTGGCAGCCGTCCCCCTGGCAGGTCCCACAGCGCACCGCGGTCTCGATGGTCAGCTCCTCCTCGGACCCGAACACCGCGTCGTGCAGGTCGATCTGGATCCGGACCAGGGCGTCCTGCCCGCGGTGCGCCCGGGTGCGGGGACCGCGCTGAGTGGCGGCGCCACCGAAGAAGGCGTCCATGACGTCGCTGAACGAAAAACCTTGTCCGCTGAAGCCGTTCCCGCCGCCCGTGGCGAACGGGTCGACGCCCATGTCGTAGTTCCGACGCTTGTCCGGGTCGGAGAGCACTTCGTAGGCCCGCGACACCGTCTTGAACTGCTCCTCGGCCTCAGCACCGGGGTTGACGTCGGGGTGCAGCTTGCGGGCCAACCGCCGGTAGGCGCGCTTGACCTCCTCCGGGGTGGCGGAACGGTCGACGCCGAGGTCCTGGTAGTAGTCGCTCACGGTTCCTTCTCGCTGCGGTGGCTGTCGATGCTCGGGTCAGGACTCGAGCAGTTCAGAGACGTAGTGGGCCACGGCGCGCACGGTCGCCATGGCGGTCGGGTAGTCCATCCGGGTTGGTCCGAGCACGCCCAGGCCCGCGACAAGCTCGGACCCCGTCCCGTATGCCGCGGACACCACCGAGGCGCCCGCGAGCCCCTCGTGCTCGTGCTCGTGACCGATGGTGACGGCCACCCCGGTCCCCTGACCCGGGCGCAGCCGTCCGAACAGCTTGAGCAGGACGACATGCTCCTCGAGGGCCTCGAGCACCGGAGCGATGGTCAGCGGGAAGTCGGACCCGAAACGGGCCAGGTTGGAGGTGCCGGCGAGCACGACTCGCTCCTCGCGCTCCTCGGCCAGGGCGTCGTCGAGGGTGCGCAGGACGAGCCGGACCAGATCACGGTCGGCCGGCTCGAACCGCTCGGGCAACGACTGAAGGCGGGCCGACGCCTCCGGGAAACTGCGACCCGCAGCCTCGGCGAGCACCTCCGAGCGGATCCGCGCGACGAGGGCCGTGCCAGCCTCGTCGTCCAGCCGGCCGCGGGCCTCGACGATCCGCTGCTCGATCCGGCCGGTGTTAGCGATGAGGATGACCATGAGCCGATCCCGAGCCATGGGAACGAGCTCGATGTGGCGCACCGACGACCGGGTGAGCGACGGGTATTGCACGACCGCGACCTGGTGGGTCAGCGAGGCGAGCAACCGGACGGTCCGGTCGACGACGTCGTCGAGGTCGACCGCGCCCTGCAGGAACCGGCTGATCGCCGCACGTTCGGCTCCCGACATCGGCTTGACCGCGCTGAGCCGGTCGACGAACAACCGATAGCCCGCATCGGTGGGCACCCGTCCCGCCGACGTGTGCGGGGCATGGATGAGGCCCTCTTCCTCGAGGATGGCCATGTCGTTGCGCACGGTCGCCGCCGACACCCCGAAGTGGTGCCGCTCGACCAGGCTCTTGGAGCCCACCGGCTCGGACGTGCGGACATAGTCCTGGACGATGGCCCGCAGGACGGCCAGCCGCCGTTCGTCGCTCATCGTCCTCCTCACTCGGGCGCTCGTCGTGCTGGTGAATCTGATGCCTGTTGAACCTGCTGCTGGTCGCGGTGCGACACAGCGGCATACCCGCTGGCACTCTCACGATGCGAGTGCCAAGTCTACGTGCGTCGGGCGGCGCGTCCACCCGCGTGCCGCGTGGGACGCGGCATACCCTGCCGGGATGGATCGCTACGGACGCGACGTGCTCGCCGACGCCGCGCGTATGCCGCGCCGCCCGGCCGCCGCGCCGGTCCCCGCGGAGCCGGGCCTGGTCGTCGAGGACGTGGAAACCGGATGGTGCGGCGCCGTGGTGCGGGTCGAGAAGGCTGGCGGCATGCACGTCGTCCATCTCGAGGACCGACGAGGGCGGACCAAGGGCTTCCCCCTCGGACCGGGTTTCCTGCTCGAAGGCCGACCCGTGGTGCTCACACCGCCTGTTGCCGCCGACCGGGCCCGGCTGGACGCTGTGCGCAAGGCAGCCGCCCGCACGGCCAGCGGATCGGTCGCTGTGGCGGGAGCGCCGGCGCGGGTCGCCATCGGTTCCCGGCTGTGGGTCGAGGGCCGTCATGACGCCGAACTGGTCGAGAAGGTCTGGGGTGCCGACCTGCGGGTCGAAGGGGTCGTCGTCGAACAGCTTGACGGCATCGATGACCTCACGGCGGCCGTCCGTTCCTTCGCCCCAGGGCCGGGCCGTCGCCTGGGCATCCTCGTCGACCATCTCGTGCCGGGGACCAAGGAGTCGGCCATCGTCGACGCTGTCCGCGCCCAGCCCGCCGTCCGCCAAGGTCATGCGTTGGTCCTCGGGCACCCCTATGTCGATGTGTGGCAGTCGGTCAAGCCGGCCCGACTCGGCTGGACCCAATGGCCGGTCATCCCCCGCGGCCAACCGTGGAAGGAAGGCATCTGCGCCGCACTGGGGTGGCCGCACGCCACGACGACAGATCTCGCGCTGGCCTGGCGTCGCATCCTCGCCACGGTCGACACGTATGCCGATTTGGAGCCAACTCTGCTCGCAGCCGTCGAGGAACTCATAGACTTCGTCACCGCACCGGGCTCGTGACATCACTCCCCAGTCGGTGCCCGATCCCGGAGGTTCTTATGTCTGACCAGCCCCTCAACGACCCGACCGCGCCCGCGGACGTCCCGCCGCCTCCGCCGCCTGCGTGGACTGGCTCGGCACCCGTGCCGCCGCCTCCCGCCGCGTCCGCTGTCCCGGCTCCCCCGGCCTACCAGCCGCCCCCCGCCGCCGCCTACCAGCCGCCTGCGGCGCCGGTCCCGCCCGCCTACCCGCCGCAGGGGTATGCCGCCCCCGCCGCCGGGGTCATGCCGCTCAGCCCCGCTGAGTCGCGCCAGTGGGCGATGCTGGCTCACGTCGGCGGGATCATCCTCGCCTTCGTCGGCCCGCTCATCGTCATGCTCGTCTTCGGCCCGCGGGACGCCTTCACCAAGGACCAGTCGGTCGAGGCGCTCAACTTCCAGATCACGGCCTTTATCGCCTCCGTCGCGTCGATGATCATCGGCTTCGTCCTGCCGATCCCGCTGTTCCTCCTCGTCTGGGTCGCCGTCCTCGTGCTGTCCATCATGGGTGCCCTGGCAGCCAACAAGGGCCAGACCTACCGCTACCCGTTCGCCCTGCGCCTCATCAAGTAGGCCAGGCTCATCCCCTAGGTCACGCGGGGGCTGCGCAGTCAGCGCGCGAGCCCGTTCGACGATCCGTGCGCCGGTTGGTGGTCAGTCCACCAACCGGCGCACGACGGTGTCGGCCAGCAGGCGCCCGCGCAGGGTGAGTCGGAGCCGTCGCTCAGCCACCGCAGCGGGCCCGTCGATCAGGCCCTCGGCGATCAGCCCAGCGACCTCGCGGCGGCCGGACTCCGGCACGTCCGCGATCGGCAGCCCGTCGACGAGCCGGACCCCGAGCAGCACTCGCTCGTCGGCCCGTTGCTCGGCGGTGAGCTCCTCCCGGGCCGCCGCGGGGCTGCCGAGGGGGTCTCCCGGTGAGCCCAGGCGGGCGGCATACGCCCGGGGGTGTTTGACGTTCCACCACCGCACGCCGCCGATGTGGCTGTGCGCGCCCGGTCCGGCCCCCCACCAGTTGCCGCCCGCCCAGTAGCCGATGTTGTGTCGGCACCGGGTGGCGGCAGAGGTCGACCAGTTGCTCACCTCGTACCACCCGAAGCCAGCCGCCCCTAGCACGCTGTCGGCGAGCTCGTACTTGGCCGCCTCGTCGTCATCGTCGGTCAGCGCGACCTCGCCGCGACGCACCTGAGCCGCGAGCCGGGTCCCGTCTTCGACGACGAGGGCGTAGGCCGACACGTGATCCGGTTGCAGAGCCAACGCGGCATCGAGCGAGCGCCGCCAGTCCTCGAGGGTCTCCCCCGGTGTCCCGTAGATGAGGTCCAGGCTCACCGCCATGCCCGCCTCGCGCACGGCCCGGACGGCCTGCCCGACTGCAGCCGGTTCGTGGGTGCGGTCGAGGGTGGCCAACACATGCGGGACCGCCGACTGCATCCCCAGACTCACCCGCGTGAAGCCCGCGGCCGCAAGGTGCGCCATCCCGTCGGGGGTCACCGTGTCGGGGTTGGCTTCGGTCGTCACCTCGGCGTCGGGCGCCAGCCCCCACCGATCCCGTATGCCGTGCACCACCCGTGCGAGGTCGGCCGCCGGGAGCAGGGTCGGGGTGCCACCGCCGACGAACACCGTCTGGACGGGCGGCGGCGCGGGCGCGACACCTCCGACGCCCGGGACGTCTCCGGCCGCCAGCACGTCGACAGCCAGGTCCAGCTCCCGCAGGACGAGATCGACATACCCGCCGACCTGCACGCCGGACGACTCGCCCAGCTCCGGCAACGCATAGGTGTTGAAGTCGCAGTAACCACAGCGCACCCGGCAGAACGGCACGTGGACGTAGATCCCGAAAGGATCGGCCGCGATCCTCTCCAGGACGCTGGTCGGCAGCCGTCCCGAGGAGGGGGCGGGATCCCCATCGGGGAGGGCGGACGGCATACCGGAATCCTCTCAGCCGGCGCGCCGAATGCTGGACGAGCGTCTTGCCAAACGGGACCTGGGACGACCTGCGCGGCGTGTCGCGACGACACGCCGGGGCCGTCGAAATCCCTCTTGCGCAACGGCTGGAAGGGGACTAGAACTATCTCTACGCAGCCGGTTCGCCGGAGGCGAGCAAGGCGCCACCATCGCTCCAAAACTCCTCCGGGAGTAGCGGATTCGAGGCGCCAGGCGATCGGTCGGACCTCGGTTCGGCCACCTGTCCGGGCTTCGGCCCGTGACTGCCCGGCCTTCGGGTCGGCGGCGTCGAGCCTAAAGTTCGACGCGCGGCGGTCGGCTTCGGTCGAGCGCCAGGAAGGGCCTCGGAACCTCATACGTCCCGAGGCCCTTCTCCTGTCTGCGGGCAGCTGTCATCGGGGTCCGAACGCGGCTAGGTCAGGTCAGGTCTGGTGGCGTGGGGTGCCCCCCAGGGCGCCAGGAGCCACGGGTGCGGGACGGTCACCCGGGTGAGGGTGCCTAACGACGCCATAGCCTCACCTCCGTCGTGACCCTAGCCCTTCGCGGGCGCCGGTGGTCACCGTGTCAGTTGGCGCGACAGCTCCACGGGTGAAGAGATCATCCGCGGGCCATACCAGGTGAGCGCCTGACCGTTGACGAGGGCCGTGGCCGTGTCGCCGAAGGCCTCCGGTCCGTCCGTGGCGGCGAAGGCATAGGGCTCGTCCGGCAGGACGACGAGGTCGTGCGGTGGCAGGTCGGCGAGATCGATCCGCGGGTAGCGCTCGGCATGCCCGGCCAGGACATTGTCGACCCCGAGCCGGCGCAGCACGTCGCCTGCGTAGGTGTCCCGCCCGAGGAACATCCACGGCCGTCGCCAGATCGCGACGACAGCCCGCCGCCGGTATGCCGCCGTCCCCGACTCCGGGTTTCTCCACGCGTCACGGGCGGCAGCCAGCCACTCGCGGTCCGGGGCGCTGAGCCCGTCCAGCAGCCGTTCGATGGACTCGAAGGCACCGTCGACGGTGCGAATGTCGGTCACCCACAGAGGGATTCCCGCAGCCCGGAGCGCGACGACGTCGGCCTCGCGGTTTTCCTCCTCGCTCGCGACGACCAGGTCAGGAGCGAGTCGGACGATCGTCTCGATGTCCGGGTTCTTGGTGCCGCGCACCCGGACGACAGCCAGGTCGACCGGGTGCACGCACCAGTCGGTCGCACCGACGAGCAGGCCGGGGGCGCTGACGGCGATGGCCTCGGTCAGGGACGGGACCAGGCTCACCACCCGGCGGACCGGGGAGGTGAGGGGGACGGCATACCCGAGGTCGTCGGCGAACACCCCGCCAGTGTGGCGGCTCAGGCGGGCATCGGCGCGCTGGTGATGACGCCGAACGGCTCGCCGTCCGGTCCGGCAACGATCGCGATCCGGCCGTACTCGAAGTCGAACGGCTCCGCGATCACTGTCCCGCCGTTGTCTCGAACCCGCTGGACTGCCGCATCGGTGCCGTCCACTTCGAAGGTCACCGACCAGTAGGGTGGGCGACCGGTCTCGTGCCCGATCCCTCCTGCCGGCTGCTCGCCCTCTGGCACCGAGAACATGGCGTAGGCCATGCCCTCAGCGGACATGTCGGTGTAGGTGTAGCCGAACACTTCGGTGTAGAACGCCTTGCCTGCCTCGAAGTCGCCGACCATGGCTTCGCACCAGGTCACAGCTCCCGGCTCGTTGGCCACGTCGTAGCCGGTGTGCTGACCTGACTGCCAGGTGCCGAACACCGCGCCGGTCGGATCGGTATAGACCCCCATGGCGCCCAGGTCCCCGATCGTCATCGTCGGGAACATCACCCGACCACCGGCCGCCGTAATGGCAGCCTCGGTGGCGGCCGAGTCGGTCGTGGCGAGGTAGACCGTCCAGAAGGCAGGCACTGGTTCGGCCCCCGGCATCGGCGGGGACATGCCAGCGGCGCCGCGGCCGTTGACCAGGGCGGTCGTGTAGCCACCGAACTCCTCTGCTCCCTCGGTGAACTCCCAGCCGAGCACGGCCCGGTAGAACGCCTGGCTGCGGGCCAGATCCGGCACCGAGATGTCGACCCAACACGGCGTGCCCGGTGCCCAACTGCCTTCGTGAATGCTCATGCCCAGCCCTTTCCTCGATGTGGTGAGGTCACCCTAACCTCACCCACCGACAGGCCCTCTTCGCGTCCGGATCAGGTCAACCGGCCGGTGCCGCCGGGATCACGGAGCGCGCGTCGAGGTCGCCGTGGATGGCGAGCTGGCGGTCGCCGTTGCGGCCGCTGTGCCGGTTGCTGTTGATGGTGCCGTTGATGGTGCCGTAGCCGTCGTCTGTGGAATGACGGCTGTCGCGGCGGGAGTGGCGGTGGCGGTCGACTGGCCGAGCGCCGGCATCGTCATCGGGGGATGCCAGGTCGGATCGGACTGGGTGCCCGGGTCGCGGGTCCAGGGGTCCGCTCCGGGCGGCCACGCCACGGGGAACACGTTGGTCCAGCGCTGGCCGGTGACATCGCGCCGCCCGGCCCACGTCGACCACTCCCCCACCTCGGGGCTGAGCACCAGGGATCGGCCCTGGTCATCAAAGAGCCGAACGTCGCTCAGCCGAGCGCCGGAGGCGTCGTAGACGAAGACGTTCTCGACCGGTCGACCGTTGAAGGTCAACCCCTCCGTGGGACTGTGGTTGGCCTCCGTGCCGACGTAGACGAAGGAGGGCTGCGACGAACCCATGGCCGGCAGCAGCAGCAGGACGGCCAGGACGTTGCCGATCCGCACCAGGGAGCGGGTCAGCGCCGATGCCCACAGCCCACGGGCCAACGCCACGCTCCCGCCGACTCCCGCGATCGACAGCAGCATCATCCGCGGGTCCCTGGGCACCAGCGCCGCGCCGTGAAGTCCCAGCAGCCCGGCGATGGCCCACGCGGCTATGAGGCCGCGCAGGACCCACCAGGCAGGACGGATCGCCACCACGCCGCGCACGAGGCTCGCTACCCAGGGCCTTTGCTCGGTCTGCGCGCGCAACCGCTGTGACCAGGCCCGGGCCCAGGCCCGAAGGCTGATCGGGCGGCGCCCACCTCCCGCCGCCTCCGGAAGCCCCGCAGCGGAACGCAGCTCGGCGGCATACACCTGAGGGGATCCCAGCACCACCTCAAGGGGACCGCCGCGCTCGGCCAGCAGCTCGGCGAGGTCGGCGTCCATGCCCGCGGTGAGGTCCTCGACCTCTTCGCTCGGAAGGTCGGACAGGGCCGCACGCACGGCCTGGACGTAACTGTCGACCTGATCCGAGGCGGCCGGGCCGGACGCCTCAGCTGGAGTGCTCGGGTGGGTGGCCGTGCTCATCGTGACGCCTCCGCCGTGGTCAGCAGATCTTCCATCGTGGCGCTGAAGTTGCGCCACGTCTTGCCTTGCAGCTCAAGCATGTGTCTGCCCTGGCCGTTGATGCCGTAGTACTTGCGGTGCGGCCCCTCCTCGCTGGGCACGACGTAGGAAGTCAGCGCCCCGGCGTTGAACAGTCGGCGCAGCGTGCCATAGACCGAGGCGTCACCGACGTCCTCAAGCCCCGCGGCGCGTAACCGACGCACCACGTCGTAGCCGTAGCCGTCCTCGGCCGCGACGACAGCGAGGACCGCCATGTCCAGCACCCCCTTGACCAGTTGGGTCGTCTCCATCGCTCCTCCATCGTCCGGTGAGCGGAGCGCAGGCGCTCCTCTGCGATGAATACTACTACGGGATGCGCAGTAGTGCGCCAACGAGGGCACGTGCTTTTGCCGGGTGGCGTTGACGAGTCGTCGCGCTGACGAGTTGCTGCGCTGACGAGTTGGTGCGCTGACGAGTTGGTGCGCTTCCGCCCCGCTAATCGACCCCGAGCACGCCTGCCGACGAGGAAGACCGTGTTCGGTCGGAGCCGCTCAGAGGTTGACCATGTGGCCGGCGATGCCGTGCAGGGCCTCCTTGACCGCCTCGCCCAACGTCGGGTGGGCGAAGACGACCCGCGACAGCTCGTCGGCCGTGAGGTCCCAGGTCTGGGCGGCGTTGAGGACGGGCAGCAACTCGGTGACGTCAGGGCCGATCATGTGGGCGCCGAGGATCTCGTTGTGCTCGGCGTCGGCGACGATCTTGACGAAGCCGACCGCGTCGCCCAAGCCCTGCGCCTTGCCGTTGGCGGCGAACGGGAAGGTGGCCGTCTTGACGGCATACCCCTTGTCCTTGGCCTGCGCCTCGGACAGGCCCATCGAGCCGATCTGCGGCTGGCAGTAGGTGGCGCGCGGGATGAAGGTGAAGTCGATCTCCATCGTCTCGGCACCGGCGATCGTCTCGGCGGCGACGATGCCCATCGCCTCGGCGACGTGGGCAAGCATCATCTTGGCGGTGACGTCACCGATGGCGTAGACCCCCGGGACGTTGGTGCGACCGCGGCCGTCGATGGCGATGGCCCCGCGGTCGGTGAGCGCCACGCCGGTCGACTCGAGGCCGAAACCGTGCACGCGCGGGGCAAACCCGATCGCGGACAGCAGTCGGTCGGCCTCCAGCACGCTCGACTCGCCGCCGGCGGCTGGGGACACGGTGACTCGCACGCCGGACCCGGTGTCTTCGACGGCCTCGACCTTGGTGCCGAGCATGACCTTGACGCCGAGCTTCTTGTAGTGCTTGGCCAGCTCCTTGGAGACGTCGCCGTCCTCGGTCGGCACCATCCGGTCGAGGAACTCGACGATCGTCACGTCGACGCCGAAATTGCGCATGACATAAGCGAACTCGACACCGATCGCCCCGGAGCCCGCGATGATGATCGAGCCGGGGAGGTTGGGGTCGAGGATCTGCTCCTCGTAGGTGACGACGTTGGCGCTGACCTGCACGCCGGGGATCATCCGGGTCACCGAGCCGGTGGCGATGATGAGGTTGTCGAAGGTGATCGAGCGGACCGATCCGTCGGCGCCCTTGACGTCCATCGAGGTCGGGCCGGTGAGCGTGCCCCAGCCGTTGATCTCCTCGATCTTGTTCTTCTTCATGAGGAAATGGACGCCTTTGACGATGCCGGCGGACACCTGTCGCGAGCGGGCGTGGGTCGGCGCGTAGGACATCGTTGCGTCACCCTCGATGCCGTACTTGGCCTTCTCGTGGGTGAGCACGTGGGCGAGCTCGGCGTTCTTGAGCAACGCCTTGCTGGGGATGCAGCCGACGTTCAGGCAGACCCCGCCCCAGTACTTCTCCTCCACCACGGCGGCCTTCAGCCCCAGTTGCGCGCAGCGGATCGCCGCGACATACCCACCCGGACCCGCACCAAGGACAACGACGTCGAAGTCAGCCATGGGCCAAGCCTATTGGGTGGCCCCTGTGGTGGCCTCTGTGGTGGCCTCACGGTGCTCGTCCCTCAGCTGCTCGTATGCCGCGACGCTGAACGCCACCCGCTCAGCGAACCCATCGGGGACCGGACCGAGGACCTTCGCAGGCACCCCGGCGACCATCGATCCAGGTGGGATCGCCTGTCCCTCGCGGACCAGTGCCGAGGCTGCAACGAGCGAACCCGCGCCCACGACAGCGTTATTGAGCAGCGTCGACCCCATCCCGACAAGGCACCCGTCCTCCACCGTGGCGCCGTGGACGATCGCTCCATGACCAACGGTCACGTCAGCGCCGAGGTCGACCGGTGCTCCGGGATCGGCGTGGAAGATCGCGTTGTCCTGCACGTTGGAGCGCGCCCCGATCCGGATCCGGGCCCGGTCCGCGCGGATCACCACGCCATACCAGATGCTCGCCCCCTCTTCGATGACGACATTGCCGATGACCGTCGCGGTCGGCGCGACCCATGCGGTCGGCGCGACCTGCGGCGTGTGGGAGCCAAAGGGAACGATCACCGGTCACCGTCCACTGTCGGGGTGCGAGGGGTTGCTCGCAGGGTATGCCGCCCACTGACCTGCACAACCGGCGGGGTCTCACGTCATGGACAGTCGCCAGCCCAGCGATACCTCGTGTTATGGTTTCCATAAGTTCGTGACGGAGGATTCTCGGGGATCCTCCGTCAGGACGCAGCCGCTGGAAGGAGCCGTCCGTGACCGTCACCGCCGTCCCCGTCGCCGCGCCCGCCGGGCGTCGCGCCTGGACGACGCTGTATGCCGTCACCCGGCTCACCATCGACCTGCGCCGCACGGCCAGCACCCTCTGTCGCTGACCCCCTACGGCGGGCGCACTGACGCGCCCTGACCCCTTCGGCGCGCACGCGGCATACCGCTATTTGCCCAGCCGCGCCCACCCGGGAAGCTGCGCGCTGTCGCGGCGCCGCCTTCGCCGTCGCGCTCTCCCCCGCTCCTGCTGCTCACGTCCCGCACCGAGCGTCGTCTCGAATCACCCATCCCCCCAAGGAGTTCCGCATGCCTCTGTTCCTCACCGAGTTGGTCCCGCACGACGCCATCCGTTCCGGCGTGACCGCCAGCCTCGACGCTCTCGCAGCCGCCCTCGCAGACGCCGGCGAGATCATCGAATCGCAAGTCACCAGCGGCGCCGAGCGGGTGTTCGTCATCGTCGAGTCCGCCGACGACAGGGCCCTGGCGACGATCGCGGCCAATGGCCTGGTCCCCGTCGCCGAGGTCACCGTGCCCGCCCCGGTGCGCCTGGTCGGGACCGACCTGGCCGTCCTCAAGGCGGCCCGGCCCGGCGCCAGCCACCTCGTCGAGTGGGACCTGCCCGCTGGCCTGGACATGGACACCTATCTGGCCCGCAAGGCGGCCAAGACCCCGCTCTATGACCAAGTGCCCGAGGTGGCGTTCCTGCGCACCTACGTCCGCGAGGACATGGTCAAGTGCCTGTGCTTCTATGACGCGCCCGACGTCGAGGCAGTCGTGCGGGCCCGGGAGGTCGTGTCGGCGCCGGTCAACCGCCTGCACACACTGGCGGCCGTGCGTGCGGCGGTGAACCCATGACGGCGATCGTGCTCGCGCGCAGTGCCCCGCTCCCGCCCGAGGTCGTCGACGACGTTCAGGCGCTCGCCGCCGCGAACGCCGGGGATGTCGACACCGGCCAGACTCCGGCCTCCTGGGTGATCGGAGCCTTGGCCGAGCGAGGGCATCTCGACCTTGGCATCAACGCGCTCCTCGCCGACCCGACTGCCCAGCTGGACCTGACCGACCTGACCGGGCTGGTGGATGCGATCGCCCAGGAGGACGTGGCGAGCGCCTTCTCGTTCTGGGCGCACCGGATGGTGCTGGACTACCTGGCTCGCGGCCGGCGCACCCCTGCCCTGGATGCCGAACTGGCCGACCTGCGGCGGGGGCAACGCCTGGGCAGCACCGCGATGGCCACCGGGGTCAAGGCCCTCGCCGGGATCGACGCTCTCCCCGTCCAGGCCGTCGTGGCGGCCGACCGACTCCGACTCGACGGGGTGATCCCCTGGGCCTCCAACCTCACGCCGGACGCCACCGTCGTCGTCGCGGCCGGCTTGCCCGACGGAGGCGCCATCGCCGTGGCCGTCCGGGTGGATGCCCCCGGTGTGACCCGGCGCGCGGCCACAGGTTTGCTCGCCCTTGACGCGACGGCCTCGGGGACGCTGCGCCTGGACGGCGTCGTCATCTCACGCGACGCCGTGCTCGCCGATGACCTACGCGCCTTCGCGGCGACTTTCCGGCCGACGTTCCTCGTCCTGCAGTCCGCCTTCGCCCTTGGCCTGGCGCGACGATCGCTCTTGGAGGCCGGTCGACTGCAGGGGCGGCCGGACCTCGACGTGCTCCGCCCCCAGGTGGAGGTGCTCGCCGACGTGCTGGCACGGCATACGGAGTCGCGGGAGCGGATCGCCCGGGACCCGGGCGCCGCCCCCCTCGCGGACATTCTGCGGCTGCGCCTGGATGTCGTCGATCTCGCGGTCGCCGCCACCAGGCTCGAGGCCACCCTCACCGGCGGACGCGGCTACGCGTCGGCCAGCCCCACGGCCCGGCGCCTGCGCGAAGCAGCGTTCTTCCCCATCCAATCCCCCTCGGAAGGACACCTGCGATGGGAACTCTCCTCGCTCACCTCGACGGCGTGACGGTCCGCCGCGGCACCCGTGAGGTGCTGCGCGGCATCGATCTCGACCTCCCCACCGGCACGGTGCTCGCCCTGCTCGGCCCCAGCGGCGCCGGCAAGTCGACCCTGCTCGCCCTCCTGGCCGGGCAGGTGACGCCCGCGGACGGAGAAGTCCGCTGGACCACTCCCGACCCACGAGTGGGTCTGGTCACCCAGGCCCCGCACCTGTTCCCGTGGCTGACGGTCACCGAGAACATCGCCATCGGGCTGCGGTATGCCGCCAACCGCACCGCCGCGCTCGGCGGGTCGCCCGACAGCTCCAGATCGGACGACGTGGCTTCGGACGGCGCAGGACCGACCAGCACAGGACCGGACGGCGCAGGACCGACCAGCGCAGGACCGACCAGCGCAGGACCGGGCGGCGGGGCCGACCCGACGTTCGCCAGGTTGGGCGTCGGTGGCCTGCTTGAGCGGCTCGACCTGCAGGGCGTGGCCGGGCATTACCCCGACCAGCTGTCCGGCGGTCAGGCGCAACGAGTCTCGCTTGCCCGAACGCTCGTCGTCGACCCCGACCTCGTGCTCCTCGACGAGCCGTTCAGTGCCTTGGACCCCGCCGCCCGGGAAGACCTGCAGGCCTGGTATCTCGGGCACGCCCGCCGCCATGGTCGCACCACCGTCGTCGTCACCCACGACGTCGACGAGGCCCTCGTGCTCGCCGACCGGGTCGCGCTGCTGTCGGCGGACGGGACGCTTGCCCGCATCTGGGACGTCCAGCCGGCCACCTCGGCCGCGGCGGCGCGCAGCCATCCGCTTCGAGACGGCATCCGGGCGGCCTTCGACGACGACCGCGAGCTGGTCGGCGCAGCCGCTGGGACCGGTGAGCGGCGTGGCTGACCTGGTCCGTCGCGACCTGCTGGCCCTCGGCGGCCGGCTGCTCGCCGCCGGCACCGTCGCCGGCCTAGGCGTTCGCGGAGCAGCGCTGGCGGCCGGGGCGACTCCTGCCTCCTCGGCGGCCCGGGACGCCGGCCTGGGCCGCGACCTGAAGATCGGCTACCTCCCGATCACCGATGCCTCAGCACTGCTCACGGCCCACCAGCGTGGCCTGTTCGCCGCCCGCGGTGTGACAAGCGCCAAGCCGGTGCTCATGCGCAGTTGGGAGGCCCTCGCCCAAGCGTTCGTCGTCGGCGAGGTCGACGTCGTCCACCTCCTCGTGCCGTTCGCCGTGCAGCTGCGCCTGGCCCACGACCACCCGTTCTCCCTGGTCGCCTGGGGACACACCAACGGGTCGGCGCTCACCGTCGCACCGACGATCACCCGGACCAGCGACCTCGCCGGGACGACCGTGGCGATCCCCTACTGGTGGTCCATCCACAACGTGCTCCTGCAGCAGCTGCTCGCGAAGGAGGGCCTGCGACCGGTCATCCGGCAGCGGGCCTCGGCAGCCGACCGGACCGTCGAACTGGTCGTCATGGCCCCGGCGGACATGGTCCCGGCGTTGGCTGCCAAGACCATTGCTGGGTTCGTCGTCGCCGACCCGTTCTCGGCGGTCGCCGAAGCCAAGGGCATCGGTCGGGTCCACCGTTTCCTCGGCGACGTGTGGCGCCAACACGCCTGCTGCGGCATCGCCGTCCGTCAGGACCTCATCGCCCAGCATCCCCAGGTCGTCCAAGGCATCACCGACGCGGTCGTCGACGCCCAGACCTGGTTGGACGGCCACCGTCCCGAGGCGGGCCCACTGTTGACGACGACCGGCGGCTACCTCCCGCAGCCGCCCGCGGCGGTGGGCGCCGTCTTCGGACGAGGGGCGGCGGCATACCAGCAGGTCCTCGCCCACCCGGACTGGCACGGCGAGACGCTGTCCTTCTCCGCTTTCCCGCAGCCCTCGTTCACCCGCTCGCTCGTGGGGCTCATGCGCGAGACCGTGGTCGACGGCGACCGCAGCTTCCTGGACACCCCGGGGGCCGGGCAGGTTCACGAACGGGTCTTCGATGACCGGTTCGTCCGACGTTCGATCGCTGCGGCCGGGCTCCCTGCCCCCGCGCTCCGACAGGAAGACATCGCCCCATGAGCATCCTCACCCGTCCCGACATCGCGGGGACGCCCGTGGACTCGCCGGGCACCCCCACCAGGGCCGCGTCCGGCTCGACCCACGGATGGAGCCGGTTCGCCCTCCCGGCCGGGGGGCTGGCGCTGACTGTCGGGCTGTGGTGGCTCGCCACCGAGGTCCTCTTCGCGGGCCGTGCGCTCGTGCGGGAGTTCTCGCCGACCCGGACCGTTGCCGGCCTGGTCGAGCTGGTCGGGTCGGGGCTCGTCGACCACGCCGCGAGCAGCGTCTTCCGTCTCCTGGCCGGTCTCGTGATCGCCACCTTGGTGGGCGTGCTTGCCGGAGCGCTGATCGGCTCGCATCCTCGGCTGGAGCGGACGGTGCGACCTGCGTTGTTGTTCCTGCGCATGGTGTCGCCGTTGTCTTGGGCACCCGTGGCCGTCATCGCCTTCGGGATCGGCGACCGGCCGGTGATCGCGCTCGTTGCCGCCACGACGGTCTGGCCGATCCTCGCCAGCACGGCCGAGGGTGTGGCCGGGGCCGACCCCAGCCTCACCCTGGTCGCCCGAGCACTGGGTGCCACCCGGTGGGAACTGGTCCGGACGGTCATCGTCCCGGCAGTCCGCCCACGCGTGCTGTCCGGGCTACGGATGGCGATCGGCATCGGCTGGGTGGTGCTCGTCCCGGCCGAGATGCTCGGTGTCACGTCGGGGTTGGGCTACCAGATCCTCAACGCCAAGGACCAGCTCGCCTACCACCAGATCACCGCCCTCATCATCGTCATCGGCACCATCGGGTATGCCGTGGACCTCCTGGCCCGCTGGGCGCTGCGGACCCCGCGGGAGCGTGCTGAGGCCCGGCTCCGAGAGGGTCGAGCAGCGCGACGCGGTGAGGGCGGATGAACCCCACGACACGCACTCTGCTGGTCGTCGACGGCAGCCACCATGCGACGTCGCGAACCGCCGCGCTGGCGGCGAACCTGGCCCAACGAAGCCTGGCTGCACTGGCCGAGCGCGGCGATGAGTCCCGCTGGACGGCATACCCGTTGGCGTTGCGCGACGTCGGGCGCGACCTGCTGGACGGGCTACTCACCGGGGCCAGCAGCTCGGGGTCGGCCTGGGTGCGCGAGGTGACCGGACGCGCCGACGCGCTGGTGCTGGCCACCCCGTGCCACAACGCGTCGTTCAGCGCGCTGACCAAGCTCTATCTCGACGTGCTCGGGCCGCAGGCGCTGACCGGGCTCCCGACGCTGGTCGCCGTTGCGGGGGCCTCGCCGCGGCATACCCTCGTTGCCGATCTTGTGGTGCGGCCCGTCGTCAGTGGCCTCGGCGCGTCCGTCGTGCCCACCGCCGTGTATGCCGCGGACATCGACTGGGCGACGACCGGCGCGGGGTCCGGCGCGTCACCGAGTGACGCCCTGGCCGACCGGTGCCAGCAGGCCGCTGACGAGTTGGCGGACGCCGCCCAGGCCCGAACGATCGGCGAGCGCTCACGGAGAGGCAGCCGCTTGCTCCCCGTCTGACGACCCTCACCGCCACCAGGCTGTGTGGCAGCTGTGACTCGCGGCGCTCTGCAGCGCAATCCCACGGCGCGCTGCTGTTGGACCGGGGCCCAGAGTGCCCCTGGGGCTACCCTCGGGCCTCGTGGCGGTGCGCGGAACGCGACATCGGAGCCTGCGCGGGTGGCTTGCAGGCGCCGTCCTGCTGTGCGTGCTTGCCGGCATCGGGTATGCCGTGTGGTCGCCTCGCTCCGCCCCGTCCCCGTCAGGCGACAGAGCCTCCACAGCATCCAACGCCGGGCCGGCGCCTTCCCCCAGCCGAGCCTCAGCCGTCCCGACCACCGCCGTGGGTGAGTGTCTGCCGGCGTCCGTGGACGGCATACCGGCGCAACCGCACGACCAGCGGCCGGTGCCGGACGCCGTCGCCTCACGAACGGCACTTGCGGGCTTGCCGGTCGCCCCCCGCAGCGGAGGCGACACCTACTGCCGTGGGCGGTTCGGCCCGGACACCTGGCCGGACCTGGATCGCAACGGCTGCTCGACCCGGCAGGACGTCCTCGTCCGCCAAGCGGCCACCGTGACCACTCGGCGGATCGCGGCGCACGACAAGACCTGTGCGGAGGCCATCAGCGGGAGCTGGATCGACCCCTATACGGGCGCCACGATGACCTTCAGCAACCTCAAGGACCCCAGCCAGGCCCAGCGCATCCAGATCGACCACCTCGTCCCGCTCTACAACGCGTGGGTGTCGGGTGCGCGGGACTGGACCGACGCTCAGCGGGTGGCCTTCGCCAATGACCTGGCTGCACCCGAACTACGCGCGGTCGGGGGCGATGTGAACTTCACCAAGAACCACGCTGGGCCGGAGACGTGGGCGCCGCCCACCGCGCAGCAGTGTGACTATGCGCGCGCCTTTGTGGCCGTGAAGGCCACCTACCGGCTCACCGTGACGCTCCCGGAGCGGGACGCGCTCGCGTCGATGCTCCTCACCTGCGTCTGACTGCTGCTCGCCGCCTGGGTCTTCGGCCACCCCCGCCGTCGGTGGCGGCAGCGAACTCCACGAGAGAGCGAGCGCGCCGGTCCCCGCGGCGACGAGCAAGACGAGGGTGACCGGGCCAAGCTGATCGCCCAGCCACGGCGTCGCGACCGCAGCGACGAGCGCGGCCCCGACCATCACCGTGTCGCCCAGGCCGAGCACACTGGCCCGGAGCTCATCGGGCACTGAGGTCTGCAGCACCGCGGTGGCGACATTCTCACAGCAGACGGCCACCGCCCCGATGACCGCGAGCGCACACAGCGACGCCGGCCCGCCCGGAAGCATTGCGAAGGCAGCCGCCGCCCCAGCCAACGTCAGCAAGCACGCTCGGCCCGAGCTCATGGTCCGGGTGTGGGCGAAGGCGGGAGCACCCAGCGCCCCGAACCCCAAGACCGCCGTGGCCACCCCGAAACCCTCGTCCCCCGACGCCCAGACCTCGTGCGCGAGTTGGAGCAGCAGCAAGCCAAGAACACTCAACAACGCGTTGACGACAGCAACGACGGCCAGAGCGTGCCGGGCTGAGGAGTTGCCTCGCAGCAAGCTCCACACCCCGCGACCAGCCAGATCCGCTTCCGCCACATCGGGCGCTGGCATGGCGATCCGCCCGAAGGCGACGATCGACGCGACGACGAGCAACGCTCCGGCGAGGGCGACCCACCCGTGGGGTAGCCGTCCCACGAACAACCCGCCGATGGCCGGCCCGACGACGAACGAGGCGACCTCGACAGTGACGAGCAGGCTGGTCGCTCGCGCGGTCGCCGGTCCGGCCAGGCGCGGCATACCAGCGGCCAGGGCAGGGTATGCCGGTGTGCCGGCGACGATCGCGGCGGTCGCGGCCAGCACGGCCAGCACGGGCGAGCCGGCCGCCAGCGCACCGGCACACGCCAGCAGGAAGCCCAGCCGCGCCCAGAGCGATAGCCGGACGATCCGAGCCCGCTCCCGCCGGTCAGCCAGTCGTCCCGAGAGCCACGACAGAGCGACGTAGGGCGCGAGCCGAGCGGCACCGGCCAACCCGAGCAGCACGTGCGAAGTCGTCGAGTCCTCCACAACGATGAGGAGCATCGGCCACGGCAGGCCCATGCCGACGGCAGCACCGGCATGCGAGCCGATGACTCGCCAAACCTGCCGGTTCATGAGCGGACCGGACCGGACACCATGCGCGTGGGCAGGGGGGCGAACCCGTTGAAACCCACCGTCGAGTAGCACGTGGTGTAGGCCCCTGCCGACAGCAGATGAACCGTGTCGCCCTCGGCCAGGGCAAGCGGCAGCTGGACCGGGGTGCGTTCGTAGAGGACATCGGCACTGTCACAGGTGGGGCCGGCAAGGACCGCCGGGCCGGTTGGGCCGCCGTCGGCCGAGGTGACCAGTCGGTAGCGGATCGCTTCGTCGAGCGTTTCGACCAGACCGGTGTAGACACCCGCGTCGAGGTACACCCACCGGACCGGGCCACGTTGCAACACCGTGACGACGGACGCGACGAGCGTCCCCGCGTCGCCGACGATCCCGCGGCCGGGCTCGGCCAGGGTCACCGGCCGGTCCGCGCCAAAGGCCTCGGTCAGCGCGGTTTGGATCGCCTCGCCGTAGGTGGCGAACGACGGGTGATGGCCCTCATGCAGGGCCGGGAATCCCCCGCCGATGTCCAACAGCCGCGGGGTGAGACCGGCGTGACGGACGGCTTGGAAGATCCGCCCGGCTGCGAGGATCGGGCTTCGCCAGGCCTGCGGATCACGCTGTTGTGACCCGACGTGGAAGGCGACACCGGCTGCATCGAGCCCGAGCCGGTCGGCCTCCAGCAACACCTGGATGCACTCCGGGGTCGAGCAGCCGTATTTGCGCGAGAGCGGCCAGTCCGAGCCTTCGCCCGACGTCACGAGCCGGACGAGGACGGCTGCACCTGGGGCTGCCTCGGCCACCTTGGCGGTCTCCTCGGGAGAGTCCACGACAAACAGCCGAACCCCCATGGCGTATGCCGTGTGCACATCCGCCCGGCGCTTCACCGGATTGCTGTAGACGAGGTCCTCGGGATGTGCCCCGGCCTGCAGGGCGCCGGCGACCTCCGCCGGTGAGGCGACATCGAAACGGCTGCCCGCGGCATACAGGGCGCGCAAGAGGTCCGGGTGCGGGTTGGCCTTGACGGCATAGTGGATTGCCGTCCCCGGCAACGCCGCGGCCAACGCGACGAACTGATCGAGCGCGATTCCCAGATCCAGGTCCAGATAGGGCGTTGCCGGATTGGCGGGCACGTGGGCCGCAGCCTTGGAGCGGATCGGTTGGAGCGCGACGGCCATGTGGGCTCTCCTGCCGGGGAGTCGACGATTGTTTCCCACAAAGACCCGTTCGCGAGCCCGGAGATACACGCCGATGGGCAGCGATCTGCTGAGACCGTCACTTCAGGCTGCGGTTATGCGGCTCTTCCCAATCGGGGGTGTAGGTCGGGGGCGGCGCGTCGCTGCCGGGGTGGGGGTCGAGGTCTTCCGATGATGGAGGTTCCTACGCCTTCGATCCGGAAGACCTCGACGTGTCTGAACCTACCTTCGACTGCCCTGACCTGACCACGTTCTGCCGCGTGGACGAGCTTGGGTTGGTCGTCACTGGTCAACGGCTGAGCCCTGAGCGGGCGGTGTTGGCCTGCCGGGTGGTCGACCCGGATGACTGGTGCCGGGAGTGTGGCTGCCAGGGGGTGGCTCGCGACAGCGTGGTGCGGCGGTTGGCGCACGAGCCGTTCGGGTGGCGCCCGACGACGTTGGAGGTAACGGTGCGCCGGTACCGGTGTACTGGCTGCGCTCGGGTGTGGCGTCAGGACACCAGCAAAGCGGCCGAGCCCCGCGCGAAGGTCTCCCGCCGCGGGTTGCGTTGGGCGTTGGAAGGAATCGTGGTCGGACATTTGAGCATGTCCCGGGTCGCTGCCGGGCTGGCGGTCGCGTGGGACACCGCCAATACCGCGGTGCTCGCCGAGGGCAAGCGGCTGCTGTTCGACGACGAGCACCGCTTCGACGGGGTCGCCGTGATCGGCGTCGACGAGCATTGTTGGCGGCACACCCGCACCGGCGACAAGTACGTCACCGTGATCATCGACCTGACCCCAGTCCGCGACCGGACCGGCCCAGCACGCTTGCTGGACATGGTCGAAGGCCGTTCCAAGGCGGTGTTCAAGACCTGGCTCGCCAACCGCGACGACCCTTGGCGCACGCGGGTGCAGGTGGTCGCGATGGACGGGTTCACCGGGTTCAAGACCGCGGCCGCCGAGGAACTGCCCGACGCCGTCGCCGTCATGGATCCCTTCCACGTGGTGAGGATGGCCGGCGAGGGACTGGAGAAGTGCCGGCAACGGATCCAGCAGGCCACTGTGGGCCACCGCGGCCGACGAGGGGATCCCCTGTACCAGGCCCGGCGAACCCTGCACACCGGCGAGGCGCTGCTGACCGACCGGCAACGCGAACGACTCACCGTGCTGTTCACTGCCGACGAGCACGCGGAGGTGGAGGCCACCTGGGGTGCCTACCAGCGGATCATCACCGCCTACCGCGACCCCGACCCCCAACACGGCAAACAGCTCATGCAATCGGTCATCGACAGCCTGCGCCATGGCGTCCCCACCGAGCTGACCGAGGTCCGCAAGCTCGGTCGGACCCTGGCCCGCCGTGCCGAGGACGTGCTGGCCTACTTCGACCGCCCCCGCACCAGCAACGGACCCACAGAGGCGATCAACGGCCGGCTGGAACACCTGCGCGGCACCGCCCTCGGGTTCCGCAACCTCACCAACTACATCGCCCGCTGCCTGCTGGAGGCCGGCGGATTCCGCCCACGACTACACCCTCAATTGGGATGAGCCGGTTATGCCCCCAGCGGACGATCCCCCACGGCACGAGAACGACAAGCGCTGCCAGCGGGTAGGCCCACCCGCCCATGGAGGTGTCCGCGGCATACGACCCGCCCAGCCAGGCACACGCGACCCCACCGCCAAGGAACCACACCTGCGACAGCGGAGCGACCGAGGGGGATCTGAACCAACCCAACTCCTCGTCGGGGTTATTGCGGATCAGAAGCGTGACCGAGATCCATGAGAAGACCGCGGCAACGCCGAGCAGGACCAGCCACCACGGCACGGGAGCAGACCTCAGATCGAGTGGAGCGTCGACAGCAGGGTTGCGGCGGCCTGATCGACATCGGCGCGCTTTCGGCCGGCGATCTCGAAGATGACACAGTCGCGGCCGACATCCACGATGATCGTCGCCGCCGCGATGGACATGCTTCTCACGCTGCCCGAGGCACTGATGCGCATTCCATCTCCAACAGGGGTCGGCATCCGCTCAATCCCCAGGATCTTGAGTTTCCCATTCGCCGAATAGGTCTCCTTCACCCACTCGTCGTCCGGAAGCGAGCCGGTGTTTGCGCTCAGGATGGCGAGGTTGGTCGAATAGCCCCCGACGGGCATGGCGAGATAGGCCAGGTCCACATCGTCGAAGCGCTTGACCAACTCGGTGGCACTCAGACCCAGCTTCTTGGCCAGTGCCTTGACGTCGGCAGGGATCGTCGCCGCCGTCTGCATCGTTGCGGGTTTGATCTCGATCCACGCCGACGCGACGGCGAAGCGCACCTGCTGGTCGTCGAACGTGGCCCATCTGGTCCCGGCGGGCAGGGCGGGAGGGGCCGCAGGCGCCGGTGGAGTCGTCGCCGATGTCACCGACGTCGTGGAGCTGCTGCTCGACGCGCTCGAACTGGCTGACGATGCGCTGGAGCTCGCGCTCGCCGGGGTTGCTGAGGTCGCCGACGGACCGGCGGCCGCCGGAGCCTGACCGTTGGCCATCCCGAGGGCGCTGACGACCAGACAACCAGACAGCAGCGGCACCAGCGCAAGACTGGCAACCAACCCCCTGAAACGCGTCATGACGCTCATCGTAGGTGCCCCACCGTGCGCAAGCCATCGAGGGTGTGTATATTACAAGTCAATGACAAGTTCTCGGTTCGCTGCCATCGCCCACGACCTGCGCGAGCGGGTCGCCCTGGGCGACATCGGCGCGCACGGCGCCTTGGAGTCCGAGTCCGAGCTCTGCGCCCGCTATGGGGTGTCCCGGCCGACGGTTCGCCGCGCCCTGGAGACCCTGCGCGACGAGGGCCTGGTCACGGCGCGGCACGGGGCGGGCTGGTTCCTCACTGGCACGGCATACCACCAGCGGCTCGCCCTGGGCACCTTCCGGCACGCCGGTTCCGCGCTGGCCGAGTCGGGCGCCACGGTATGCCGCGAGGTTGCCGACTTCTCCTTCCTCCCGGCTCCCGTGCCGGTCGCCGCGGTCTTGCGGATCCCGGCGGGAGCCTCGGTCCTGCACGTCCGATCGGTGCGCCGGGTCGACGGCGAAGCCCTGGACGTCGCCCACGAATGGGTGCCCCAGGAGTATGCCGGTCGGCTCAGCCGCCTCGACGCTGCCGACCCGGGGTTATGGGCCAGCCTTGACCGGGCCGGGCATGCCATTGCCACGGTCCGCCAGACCATCACCGCCGGATTGGCCAGCGCTGCCGATGCCGAGTTGCTTGGCACGGCGACGGGCGTGCCACTGCTGCTGGTGCGCCGGGTCGCGACGGGGGCGGACGGCATACCCCTCGCCCTGTCCGACCACCGTTATCTGGCGCACCGGTTCGCCTTGGAAGTGGAGTTCAACTCCGGGCCTTCGGCGAGCACCCCCGAACCGCCCGGCCTACGGGCCGTGCCAACCCCCGCTGACCCCACCCAACCCCAGGAGATCCCGACATGAAGGTCCTCGTCACCGGCGGCGCCGGTTTCATCGGCGCCAACTTCGTTCTGCGCGTGCGCGAGACCCGACCCGACTGGGAGGTGACGGTGCTCGACGCCCTCACCTACGCCGGCAACCGGGCCTCCCTCGCCCCCGTCGAGGGGCAGATCGAGTTCGTCGAAGGATCGATCGCCGACGCCGACCTCGTCGAGCGCCTCGTCGCCGCGACCGACCTCGTCGTCCACTTCGCCGCCGAGTCGCACAACGACAACTCGCTGGACAACCCGTGGCCGTTCATGGAATCGAACATCATCGGCACCTACCGGCTGCTGGAAGCAGTTCGCAAGCACGGCAAGCGGATCCACCACATCTCGACCGACGAGGTCTACGGCGACCTCGAGCTCGATGACCCCGCCCGGTTCACCGAGTCCACGCCGCTCAACCCATCCTCCCCCTATTCGGCGAGCAAGGGTGCCGCCGATTTGCTGGTCCGGGCCTGGATCCGGTCGTTCCGGATCCAGGCGACTTTGTCGAACTGCTCGAACAACTACGGACCGCGCCAGCACGTCGAGAAGTTCATCCCTCGCCAGATCACCGGGATCCTCGACGGGGTCCGCCCGAAGCTCTACGGCGCCGGCGCCAACGTCCGCGACTGGATCCACGTCGATGACCACAACGACGCCGTCATCGCGATCATCGAGCGCGGCCGGTTGGGCGAGACCTACCTCATCGGCGCCGACGGCGAACGCAACAACCGCGAGATCATCGCGTTGCTGCTGGAGCTCATGGGCAAGCCCGCCGACTGGTTCGAGCACGTCAACGACCGTCCGGGCCACGACCTGCGCTATGCCATCGACTCGAGCAAGTTGCGCGCCGAGACCGGCTGGGCACCGCGCTACCAGGACATCCGCGCCGGGTTGCGCCAGACGATTGACTGGTATGCCGCGAACGAGGCTTGGTGGCGCACGACCAAGGCCGCGACTGAGCAGGTCTACGCTCGTCTCGGCCGCTGACGATCAAGCGCAGCTGGGGGACGCGAAGAACGAGCGGACCTCACCAGCGCTGAGGAAGCGGCCCCATGCCAAGGCCGCTGACGATCAAGCGCAGCTGGGGGACGCGAGGAACGAGCGGACCCCACCAGCGCTGAGGAAGCGGCCCCATGCCAAGGCCGCTGACGATCAAGCGCAGGTGGGGGACGCGAGGAACGAGCGGACCCCACCAGCATTGAGTTCGGACGAGACAGGGGACGCTCATGTCGATCGCTGGATGGATGCGCAGTCAGCTGCAACGCAGTGTCGACGACGCCGCTCGCCGGATGCACGCTCGGCTTGTGGAAGCGGGATTCGGGCCGGTGCAGCCGCCTCGGATGACCGCTCCACTCGTCTTCGCCGTCGGCGTGCTTGCCGTGATCGCCGCAGCGGTAGTCGGCATGGTCTGGGCGACGGCGCACGCCACCGGCGTCGTGGCCTGGGTCCTGGTCGTCATCGGGTGGTTGGTGCTCGCCGCACTCCTCATCCCCCGTCCCGTCCCTCTTCCGGACGATGTCACCGTTCTGGACCGGTCCACCACGCCACACCTGCACCAGGTGGTTGCCCACCTGGCCGCAGCCGTCGGCACCCCGACTCCCGAGCGGATCGGGGTAGACACCTCGTTCAACGCCTATGTCGGGCGCTTCGGGTGGCGGGGGAAGGACACCCTGGTGCTGGGGCTGCCGTTCTGGGCCGCCTCGACCTGGGACGAACGTCTGGGTGTGATGGGACACGAACTCGGCCACCTCGCTGGCCGAGACACAGCCCAAGGGCGTCTGAAGTACGCCACATCCTCGATCCTCCGCCGGACCGTTTCGATGATGCTAGATGCAGGCCCGGTCGATCCGCTGCGTGAGGTTCTCAGGTCACCTTCCGAGGACCTCACCGTTTCCTTCGAAGGGCGGGTCACCCGAGCGGTCCTGCGAGTCCTGGCGATCCCCCCCTTCGTCGCCCTGCTCGCCTTCGAGCGACTCGCCGCCAACGACGGGCAGTACCGCGAATACCTCGCGGACCGCCGCGCAGCGCTGGCCGCTGGTTCGGCAGGACTGGCCTCCTCGCTGTCGGTCGACGTCGTCGGGCTACACACCGCTGCCGCTGCAGCGGTCCGCCGGGGCGAGGACCCCTTTGCCTTGCTCGCCGAGCGAGCGGTCCGACGCCAGTCGGACCCCGCCTCGGTCGTCCCCGCGCCGGTCCCGACACATCGGTGGGATGCCACCCACCCGCCGACCGAGCTGCGGATCGACCTGCTGACCCGGCTGGGATCGACGCCCGGCACCGCCAGGCCGTCGGCGGGGGTGCTCTCGGCCGTGCAGGCGGAGATGCAGTCAATGCAGGTGCGCCTGGCCCGCCAGGTGTGCGACGACCTCTTGGACCAGACCTACACCCACTGACTGGGGCAACGGCATACGCCGTCGCGGGCCATGGTGCAGCGGCAGTCAACCGGACAGCGGCGGGACGGCGTCGACGGCTTCCTCGTGGTCCAGGCCGCTGAGCTCGAGGAGGTCGACGACGAGCGAGCGGAGCTGGGCCAGCAGGACGGTCGTGTGATAGCCGTCCGGGTCGACGGTCGCGGTCCGTTCAGCGAGCGCGAGAAACCCCGGCCGGGCGAATTCCGCCGCACGGTTCTCCGCCCAGGCCCGGTCCAGGACGTCGACGGCATCCGCCAGGTCGTGCAGCAAGGCAACCACCGCATCAGGCACCTCGACGCCGTGGTATGCCGCGATGCTCACCCGGCGCACCAGGACCCGGGTGCTGCGCAGGGCCCGATCCAACGGCTCGACGATCGACGCGATCGACCGCACGCTGCCGGCGTCGGTGCGTCTGAAGGGGGTCGAGGCGATGACCGACAGGCCCTCGTCGGCCGCGGCCTGCAGCTCCCGGATGAGTGAGTCGGTCTCCCGTGCCGTGGCCAAGACCCGAGCCGATCGCTCGACGTCACCCTCGCGCGCGCTGTGGGCGGCATCTCGCACCAAGGTCGCCATGGTCCGGGCGACGTGGGCGGCCTGCCGCCGAGGTTGGCGCAGTGCCGCGCGAGGAACGATCGTCGCGAACACAAGCGCGACCCCGCCCCCCACGACCGCGTCCAGCCACCGGCCGAAGGCCGCCGATCCGGTGGGGACGAGCACCGTGACCGCGATCGACTGAACTGCCGACTGCATGACGAGCAACTGGCCGGCATCGAGCAGCAACGCGATCGACATCGACACGAGCACGACGACGCTCACCTGCCAGGGGCCGCTCCCGACGAAGCCCACGAAGACATCGGCGATCGCCACCCCCAAGGCAACGCCTACGGTCACCTCGGCGACGCGGCGCAACCGCTGCCCATAGGTCATCCCGAGGCAGATGACGGCCACAATGGGCGCGAAGAACGGCATCGGGTGCGCAAGCACCCCGGAGGCGAACCACCACCCGACCCCCGCCGCCGCCGCGCACTGGGCGATGTGCCAGCTCTTGTCCGTGAGCCGCTCGACCCGAGTCCGCAACGACAGGCGGCTGCGGGCCCAAGCCCGTTCGAGCGTGGCTTCCAACCTCGGATCGCGGAACTCGGCGGCGGGCATGCCTCCATTGTCGACCGTATGCTGCCGACGTGATCCTCGTGACAGGCGCCGCCGGGCACCTGGGCAACGTCCTGGTCCGCGAACTGCTCACCAAGGGCGTCGGTCCGGTGCGAGCGATGGTCCACCGCCGCGCCGACCCGCCGTCCCTGCAGGGTCTTCGCGTTGACATAGTCCGCGCCGACATCACCCGGCCTGAGACGCTCGTTGCCGCGTTCCAAGGTGTCGACAGAGTCGTCCACCTGGCGTCCCTCGTCAGCATCGGCGACGCCAGCGCCGAGCAGGTCCGTCGGATCAACGTCGAGGGCACGGCCAATGTCCTGGACGCGTGCCGGACCGCGGGAGTATCCAGACTGCTGTATGCCGGCAGCGTGCACGCCTTCGCCCCGCCCGCCGGTGCGGGCGTCATCGACGAGTCGACCCCCTTGGCGACGACCGGCTCCCCCTACGAGGTCACCAAGGCCGAGGCCACCCGCCGGGTCCTGGCCGCCACCGACCTCGACGTCGTCGTCGCCTGCCCGGGCGGGGTCATCGGCCCGTTCGACTTCCTGCGCAGCGAAGTCGGCGGCCAGATCCGCCAATGGGCCCGGACCGGAGTGGCGGTGACTGTGCCCGGCGGCTATGACTTCGCCGACGTCCGCGACATCGGCAGCGGTCTCGCCAAAGCGCTGGACCTCGGTCGCCGCGGCGAGGTCTACCTGCTGAGCAACGCGCACATCGAGGTGACCGACCTCGCGCGCCAGGTCATCCGCGCCGCCGGGAAACGCGGGCCGGTGCTGCGTATGCCGCTGCCCGCGGCATACGCGGCGGCTCGGCTCTCGCTCGCGACGGCACGGTTCCGGCGGGGCAAGCCCACGTTCACCCCGTATGCCCTCGACACCCTCCAAGCCCGGTATGCCGTCGACTCCGGCAAGGCGCGCCGCGAGCTCGGCTACCGGACCCGCCCGCTTGAGGAGACCATCATCGACACGACCCAGTGGTGGCTCGAGCACCCCAACGCCGGCGGCGGGAAGCGGTCGGCCACGCCGAAAGAGATCGGATGATCCCCCACAATGACCTCGCCGCCCGGGCCGAGACGCTCGCCCGCGCGGCCCACGCCGGGCAGGTGGACAAGGCCGGAGCCCCGTATGCCGCGCACCCCGCCCGGGTCGCGGCTGCGGTTGCCGGGGACCCACTGGCCGAGGCTGCGGCCTGGTTGCACGACGTCATCGAGGACACGGGGACGACCCTGGCTGACCTGCGGGCTGAGGGGTTTCCCGAGCCGGTCCTCGCCGCCGTCGATGCCCTCACCCGGCGGGCCGATGAGGAACGCGACGCCTACTACGCGAGGGTGGCGGCCGATCCGTTGGCGCTGCGGGTGAAGCGGGCCGACATCGCCGACAACAGCGGGCCCGAGCGCCTGGCGAAGCTGCCCGAGGCAACCCGAATCCGGCTGCAGGACAAATACGCTCACGCGTTGGCGGCGCTCGCGGCATACGAGATCGCCGACTGAGCCACACGGCTCCCGGCGGGTGAACGACCAGACCGACCGATCAGAGGTCGGGGAACCAGATCGCCATCTCGCGGGCGGCCGACTCCGGGGAGTCCGAGCCGTGGACGACGTTTTCGGTCGAGCCCTGACCCCAGTCGCGACCGAGGTCGCCGCGGATCGTCCCGGGCGCGGCCTTCGTCGGGTCGGTGGTCCCGGCGAGGGACCGGAAACCGGCGATGCACTGGTTGCCCTCTATGACGATCGCAGTCACCGGACCGGAAGACATGAAGTCGACGAGCTCACCGAAGAACGGCTTCTCGGCGTGCTCGGCGTAGTGCTGGCCCAGCATCTCCCGGGTCGGAGTGAGGATGCGCAGGGCGACGAGGCGATAGCCCTTGCGTTCGATCCGGCGGATCACCTCACCGGTGAGTCCGCGGGCGAACCCGTCGGGCTTGACCAGGACCAAAGAGCGCTCGGTAGTCACGCGGTCAGCCTATGCCGACGGCGGCGCCGATTCTTGGGCATGTGCCCGCTGCAACTCATCGATCCGATGGCCCTGAACGAGGCAGAGCACCCACAACGTTGCGAAGATCACGCCGACCAGCCCCATGAGCGGCACCACCGCGGTCGCCGCGAAGGTCGCCACCTGGATGAGCCAGCCGAGGGTCACCCCGACCGCGGACCGCATCGCCCCCGCCGCGACAATGCACAGGACCGCGAGCCCGCTGCCGACGAGCAGGTATGCCGTCGCCGCACCACTGCTGTCCGCGACGGCGATGCCACGGGCCACGAGGGCACCGAAGAAGACCGCGATCGACTGGGCCGCAAGCACCGCGGCGCACATCCGCCAGGTGAACTTCCCGAGCTTTCCGAAGAACACGAGCCCAGCCATCAGGTCTCCTTCACCCCGAGCAGCAACCGGACGTCGGCCGCGGTGACGACCGATCCGGTTGCGACCACTCCCCCACCCAGACCGTCGGCTTCGGCGAGGGTGACCGCCTCCTCGAGGGCGTCGGGCAGGGCAGGGACGACCGACACCCGATCAGGTCCGAAGATGCCCGCCGCGATCTCCCCGAGCCGGGTGACGTTCATCGACCGCGGCGAACTGTTGCGGGTGACCACGACATGGTCGAGAGCCGGCTCAAGCAGCTCAAGCATCGCTCCGGCGTCCTTGTCGGCGAAGATCGCAACGATCCCGACGAGTCGGGCGAACGAGAAGGCGTCCGCGAGCGCGTCGCGCAGGGCGGCCGCGCCGTGCGGGTTGTGCGCCGCGTCCACGAGGATCGTCGGGGACCGCCGAACGACCTCCAGCCGACCCGGCGACGTGACCGCCGCGAACCCGGCCCGGACGACGTCGGGGTCCAACCGTCGCTCACCCCCACCGAGGAACGCCTCGACGGCAACGAGGGCCAGTGCGGCATTGGCAGCCTGGTGTTCGCCGTGCAACGGCAGGAAGACCTCGTCATAGTCCCCTGCCAGCCCGCGGAACCCCAGTAGCTGGCCGCCCAGGGCCACCTCCCGGGAGACAACCCCAAAGTCCTCGTCCGCGGCATACCGGCTGGCGCTGACCTGCTCGACACGCTCGGTGAGGATCTCGGCGACGGCGGGGTCCTGCGCGGCGGTGACCAGGACGGCGCCTGGCTTGACGATCCCGGCCTTCTCGGTGGCGATCTCCTCGACGGTCGAGCCGAGGAAGTGGGTGTGGTCAATGTCGATCGGCGTCACAACGGCGACATCACCGTCGGCGACGTTGGTGGCATCCCAGCGACCGCCCATGCCCACTTCGACGACGGCGACGTCGACCGGGGCGTCGGCGAACACGGCATAGGCGAGGACGACGAGGACCTCGAAGAAGGTCATCCGGGGGCCACCGTCGGCCGCGGACCGCGCGTCGACGAGATCGATGATCGGAGCGACCTCGTCCCACGTCTGCACGAGCACGTCGGCCGACACCGGCTCGCCGTCGACGGCGATCCGCTCCCGCATCGAGTGCAGGTGCGGTGAGGTGAATCGGCCTGTGCGCAAACCGTGTTCGCGGCAGAGGGCCTCGATCATGCGAGTGGTGGAGGTCTTGCCGTTGGTCCCGGTGAGGTGGATGACCCGGAAGCTGCGCTGGGGGTCACCGAGCAGCTCCATGACGGCCGCGACCCGGTCGAGGGTCGGGACGAGGTCGTGCTCGGGCGCGCGGCCCATGATCTGCGCCTCGACCTCGGCCAGGCGAGCGGTCAGGTCCGGGCCGGTGGGGCCGATGCTCACGACTGGGGCTCCTCGCCGTCGGGGGCGTCAGCCCACAGGTCGCGCACGACCCAGATCGAGTCCGGTATGCCGTCCCCCGTCGGCTCGCGGTGGGACTCGGTGAAGCCGAACGCCCGATAGAACCTCTCCGCGTTGACATTGCCGTCGAGATAGGACAGCCGGATGATGCGATGTCCGCGCTCCCGAGCCACCTGAAGGACGTCCTCCAGGAGCATCCGGCCGATGCCCGTGCCTTGGTGTTCCGGGACGACGTAGAGCCGGAAGAGGACGAGATCGCCCTTGAGCGGCCCGACGACGGCCACCCCGACGACCTCACCGTCGAGCTCAGCGACAGTGGCCTTTCCCGCGACCACGAGGGGCCGGGTCGCGGCGACGGTCCACCACTTGGCCAGGCCCATCCGGACGTAGTCCTCGCCCGCGATCGGCGCGTAGGTCTGCGGCCAGGTCCGCCGCCCGACGTCGACGACCGCGTCGACGTCATAGGCGGTGGCCGGCCGGATGAATACACCCATCAGCGCTTGACCACCTTGATGCGCACGGTGAGCCCGTCGCCGACGGTTGCCTCGACCACCCCGTCACCCGCGACCAAGTCGTCCACATGGGTGGCGACGCTCAGGTGCTCGGCGAGAGTCTGGGCCATGATCCGCTCGCGATGCTCATGAGCGGCTTGAGTCATGAGCTCGGCACCGGCCAGCGACAACGAGATCCGGTCGCTGACGTGCAGCCCTGACTCGCGGCGGGTCTGTTGCACGGCTCGCACGAGGTCGTTGGCGACGCCTTCGACGGCCAGTTCGGGCGAGACGTCGGTGTCGAGCACGACGAAGCCGCCGCCGGGCAGCACGGCCACGGCCCGGCTCGGCGCGTTGACATCGGCCGCAACCCCGGCCGCCCCGGCGGCCCCAGTCGCCCCGGACGCGGCCAGATCCTGGCCCGCGACGACGGTCTCGACGGCATACTCGCCGTCCACGAGGGGGATGCCCCCGGCGGTGACGGTGCCCTCGGCGTCGGTCGTCCAGTCCCCCGCCTTGGCGGCGCGGATCGCGGCCTGGACGTCCTTGCCCAGGCGCGGCCCGGCGACCCGGGCGTTGACCGTGAGCCGTCGGGTGACGCCGAAGTCGCCTTCGTGGGCCTGCTCGGCATCGCGGAGCACGACCGAGCGGACGTTGACCTCGTCGGCGATGATCGCCGAGAAGGGCTGCAGGGCAACCGGATCGGCGGTGACCACGACCACTTCCGCCAGCGGGAGGCGGGCCCGCAGACCGGCGCCCTTGCGCAGCGACGAGACCGCCGAGCAGACCTCGCGGGCCCGGTCCATCCCGGCGACGAGGGCGTGATCGGCTGGCAACGACCCCGGGTCGGGCCAGTCCTGCAGGTGCACGGACCGGCCTCCGGTGAGACCGCGCCAGATCTCCTCGGTCGTCAGCGGCAGCAGCGGGGCGACGGTGCGCGTGGTGACCTCGAGCGCGGTGTAGAGCGTGTCGAAGGCCGCCGTCGTCGAGGCGCCCAGGGTGTTGTCGCTGTCCCAGAACCGGTCGCGGGACCGGCGGATGTACCAGTTGGTCAGCACGTCGAGGAAGCTGCGCATCGTGTCGCAGGCGGCGGCGATCTCGTAGGCGTCCAGCTGGGTCGTCATCGTCTCGACGAACTCGCGCAGCTTGGCCAGCAGGTAGCGGTCGAGCACGTCGGTGGACGCCGTGGAGGCCGAGGCGGCATACCCCTTGCCTCCCCCAGCCGCGTTGGCGTAGAGCGCGAAGAAGTGCCACGCGTTCCACAACGGGATCATCACCTGACGAACCCCGTCGCGGATGCCGGCCTCGGTGACGATGAGGTTGCCGCCGCGCAGGATCGGGCTGGACATGAGGAACCAGCGCATCGCGTCGGCGCCGTCGCGGTCGAAGACCTCCGAGACGTCCGGGTAGTTGCGCAGGCTCTTGCTCATCTTCTGCCCGTCCGACCCCAGGACGATCCCGTGCGACAGACAGGTCTTGAAGGCCGGCCGGTCGAACAGCGCGGTCGCCAGCACGTGCATCGTGTAGAACCAGCCGCGGGTCTGCCCGATGTATTCGACGATGAAGTCGCCCGGGAAGTGGTGCTCGAACCAGTCGGCGTTCTCGAACGGGTAGTGCACCTGGGCGAAGCTCATCGACCCCGACTCGAACCAACAGTCCAGGACGTCGGTGACCCGGCGCATCGTCGAACGCTCCCCCTCGGGGCGCGGGTCGTCGGGGTTGGGCCGGGTGAGCGAGTCGATGAACGGCCGGTGCAGGTCGGTGACGGGCACGCCGAAGTCGGCCTCCAGCTGCTCGAACGACCCGTAGACGTCGACCCGCGGGTAGGCCGGGTCGTCGGACTTCCACACCGGGATCGGGCTGCCCCAGAAGCGGTTCCGCGAGATCGACCAGTCGCGGGTGTTCTCCAGCCACTTGCCGAACTGACCGTCCCTGATGTGCTCGGGCACCCAGGTGATCTCCTGGTTGAGCTCGAGCATCCGGTCGCGGATCGCGGTCGTCGCGACGAACCACGACGACACCGCCATGTAGATCAGCGGTTCACGGCAGCGCCAGCAGTGCGGGTAGGAGTGGTCGTAGGTCTCGTGCCGGACCAGGACGGTGCCCTCGGTCGTCGAGCCCAGCTCACCCTGCCCGCGGGTGCGGGCCTTGAGGTGGTCGATGACGTGCGGATTGGCGTCGAAGACATGCATCCCGGCGTAGTCGGTCACTGGGTAGGTGAAGCACCCGTCCGACCCGACCGGCACGACCGTCTCGACCCCGAGCGCGTCGAGGGCAACCTTGTCGTCCTCACCGAAGCCCGGGCTCATGTGGACCAGCCCGGTGCCGTCCTCGGTCGTCACGAAGTCCGCGGCCGAGATCTGGTGCGCCCCGGCATACCCGAGGTAGTAGCTGAACGGCGGCGTGTAGTGGCGCCCGACCAGCTCGGCACCCTTGAATCGCGCGACGATCCGCTCGGCCGCGTCGTCCCCGAGCTCGCGGGTGTATGCCGCGAGCCGCGCCTGCGCGAGCAGGTAGCGGTCGGTGCCGCCGTCACGGTCGCCCTGGACGACGACGTAGTCGACGTCGGGGTGCACGGCCACGCCCATGTTCGACGGGAGGGTCCACGGCGTCGTCGTCCAGATGAGGGCGAGCTCTCCGGTCTCCAGCCGGTAGCCGACGGTGATCGCCGGGTCCTGGCGGGTCTGGTAGACGTCGTCGTCCATCCGCAGCTCGTGGTTGGACAGCGGGGTCTGGTCGTTCCAGCAGTAGGGCAGGATCCGGAAGCCCTCATAAGCCAGGCCCTTGTCGTGCAGCTGCTTGAACGCCCAGATCACCGACTCCATGTAGTCGGTGTCCAAGGTCTTGTAGTCGTGCTCGAAGTCGACCCAGCGGGCCTGACGGGTGACATATTCCTGCCACTCGGAGGTGTAGCGCAGCACCGAGTTGCGGCACGCGTCGTTGAACGTCGCGATCCCGAGGTCGGTGATCTCCTGGGTGGTCTTCAGGCCAAGCTGGCGCTGGGCTTCGAGCTCGGCGGGCAGGCCGTGGGTGTCCCAGCCGAACCGCCTCTCGACCCGCCGGCCGCGCATGGTCCGGTAGCGCGGCACGATGTCCTTGACGTAGCCGGTGAGCAGGTGCCCGTAGTGCGGGAGCCCGTTGGCGAACGGCGGGCCGTCGTAGAAGACGAACTCGTTGGAGCCCTCCGCCCCGGCCTCGCGCTCCTGCACGGAGGCCTGGAACGTCCCGTCCTGGCGCCAGTAGTCCAGCACCCGCTCCTCGATCACGGGGAAGCGGGGGGTCGGGGGCACGCCCTGGGTGTCGGGGTCGGTGCTCGCCTTGGGGTAGACCACGGGTCTGCCTGCCTCGTCTCTCGTCCGGTCTGCCGGTCGCCCGGCTCCTGCCTTGACGAGGACGACGCTCCCGGACCTCACCGGGGGTGCCGCGGTACCACCTCGCTTGCCGTATGCCGCCCGCGCACCCGCCCGGGCGGACCCGGGGTGGAGAGCACACGGCATACGACCGCTCTTTGTTCACCAGGCTGTGTCGGGCCCTCCCGTCCGGTTCTACTGAGCCCGCCTCCGTAGGAGGTGGACTGTTCTTCCGGAGGCTCGCCGGTGATGGCCGGGTCGTCGCCGCTCCGGTGATTCTATCGGCAGCCGCGGGGTCGGCCGACCGGTTATCCGGGCAGGTCGAACTATCCGGGCAGGTCGAGCACCCGAATGGTGACAGCGACGTCAGCTCCGAGGGTCAGCCCTTCGGCGGCACGCACCGCCTTCTTGATCGGCAGGACGTAGGCGCCGTGCTCGGTCGACGGGAACAGGGACGTGGCCCACGTCGTGTGCCCCACCGCCACCTGCACGCGGACCGAGCCGAAGCCTCGCTGCACGTCACGGGTGCGTTCGTCGATCTCGTCGGACTGATCCTCGGGCAGCGTGACGAAGTGCCACGGGCTCTCGCCCGGCCAGCGCCACAGCGGCACGCTGAACCGGTAGGTCGCGTCGGAGTCCACGCGGTCACCCACCCGTCACAAGAACGTCAGCCGACCGTCAGGGCTTCTCGCCGGTCCGGCGCCGGGCCTCGAGGATCTCCAGGTCTTCTTCCTCGAGCAGGTCGGGGTCGATGTCGGCCGTGCACCACTTGCACTTGAGCGCGTCCACCGAGACGAACTCCTTGCACATGGGGCACTCGCGCTGGCCCTGGGCACGGAAGTTGCCCATGCCAACCTTCTTGAGCACCTTGACGATCCCGAACAGGACCAGCGCCATGAGCAGGAAGCCGACGAAGTCGGTGAGGAAGGCGCCGTATTTGATCTCGGCGTTGTTCACCGTGAGAACCAGCTCGGTGAAGTCCGGTTTGCCGAAGATCGCCGCGACGAGCTGCATGAGCACGTTGCCGGCCAGGCTTTCGACGAGTGCCGCGAACGCCGCCCCGATGATGAAGCCGAGCGCCAGGTCGAGCATGTTGCCGCCCATGGCGAAGGCCTTGAACTCTTTCCACGCGTTCTTCATAACCGGCCATTCTGGCCCTAGAGCGTGACCCGCGCCACACGACGCGCTGTTAGCTGAGCACGCGATGCACGGGTCAACCGGGGAACTCGCCGCGCACCACGTCGAGGACCAGATCAGGGTCATCGGTGACGATCCCGTCGACGTCCGCTTTGACCAGGCGCCGGATCTCGGCTGGGTCGTTGACCGTCCACGGCACGACGGCAAGGTTCAAGGCGTGCGCTCGGGACACCAGCTCGATGTCGCAGGAGGGCACGTCGGGAGAGATCACGGCGACCTCCAACTCGCTGGCCGCGGACGCCAGATCGCCGCGGTGATCCTCCCACTTGACGCGGCCCAACCAGGGACTGGCCGGCGCGAAGGTGTCGCCGACAACGGCCAGCGCCGATCTCGGGCGCTCGGGGTCCAGTTGTCGGGCCAGTTCCAACACGGTCCAGTCGAAGGAGTGCACGAAACTGCGCCGCTGCACCCCCGCCTCGGCAATGCTCGCCAGGACCCGGTCGACGAGGGTATGCCGCGTGCTCACCTCCCGAGGGTCGGTTGGGTCGACCTTCACCTCGACGATCCACCACACGTCGGTGGCCTGCGCACACGCTGCGAACAGCTGCCCCAGGGTGACGATGCGTTCGTCGTGAGCCGGGCGCTGCCTCGGGAATCTCGGGGATAGCGGGCTGCCGACATCGACGGTTCGCAGTTGGGCCAGGGTGAGGTCATCGACCCGAGCGCCGCTGTAATCGACGTCGGTCGAACGACACTTGAGGGGATCAAGCGTCGCGTCATGCCAGACGATGACATGCCCGTCGGCGCTGAGTCTGACGTCGAGCTCGACACCTGAGCACCCGGCGTCGATGGCCGCTCGCACGCTGGCGATGGTGTTCTCAGGGATGAGTCCTCGGGCTCCGCGATGCCCGACCACGGCGGGTCGGGAGGCGCGCCAGGGTCCGGGCGGGGCGGCATACGGGCGCTGGGACATGCGCCCAACGCTAGCGGCGGCGGACCACCGGATGGAGTAGGTCAGGCAACCTGCGAGAGCAGGTGCGCCACGGCCTCGGCGGCACTGTAGCCCGGGCCGTCAGTGGCGCCGATGAGGTGGACGACTGGACCGAGGTCGGTTCCGGAGGTGACCAGCGGCGCCTCGCAGGCTCCGCCCGGGCGCCGTTGCGGGAAACCGGCGCTGGCGAAGAGGGCATTGCACAGGCAGAGCCGGCCCTCGGTGTTCATCTCCCGCCCGCCCTTGCGGACGTACTGGGCGATTGGCTCGGCGGGGCAGCGATAGTCGACCTCGCCGTCGGTCCGCAGGTATGCCGTCCGCAGGACTCCGAGGTCGCAAACCGGCTTGCGCGCCTCGCGCACGGTGATGTCGGTGAGGGTGCCCGGGATGTCGGCGACCCGGAAGGGGAAGCCGGTCGGCGAGACCCGCCAGTCGGCGCGCACCTGCAGGTCGCCCGCGACCGCGCGCTCGCGCATCTGGGCCTTGACGCCCGCGTCGAAGCCGGACTCATCGCTATAGGCGAACAGGGTGCCGACCTGGACGCCGCTCGCGCCGAGGGCGAGGGCTTCGCAGACCTTCTCGGGCGTGCCGTAGCCGCCGGCCAGCCAGACCGGCAGACCTAGGGCGAGGATGTCGGGAAGGTCGACAACGTCGCGCTCGTCATAGACCGGCTGGCCGAGCTCGTCGACCCGACGCGGACCGCGCGGCGGGGCGTTGTGCCCACCGGCAGCGGCCCCTTCGACGACGAAGCCGTCGGGGCGGGTTTCCGGGTTGTCGGCCAGGCCGCGGGCCAGGTCGGACGAGGCGACGATCGCCACGAACCGCGGACGCGGGAGGTTGGCCGGGCGCTGCGGCAGGACGGTCGCGGGGTCGAAGGTGAGCCCGCCGACGTTGTCGTCGGAGCGGGCGCCCATGACCTTGACCGACACCGTGACCGGCTCGTGACGGGCCAGGGTGCGGATCATGCCGGGCAGGTCCGCGGGGCTTCCGGCACCGACGAGCACGTAGTCGACGCCGGCGAGCATCGCGCCGTAGAGCGTTGCGGGGAGCGGCAGCTCGATCTTGCGCAGGAAGTTGATCCCCACCGTGCCCGAGTGCCCCTCTTTGGCGAGGAAGACTTCGGCAAAGCCCGCGGCGACCGTCAGCTCCTGCAGGCGCACCGAGGAGGCGAGGGTATGCCGCGGCACCTGGGCGAAGCGCGCGTCGGCGGCGATGCCGCCTTCGACGAAGTAGGAGTCGAGGATCCAGCGGGCCACCTCGTGGCGAGGGAAGGCGGCGAGCGCCCGGCGGACGTGCCCGCCCGGGTCGCCGCTCTGCAAGCGCCGGGTGAGCAGGACCTCGACCGCCGTGCCGGAGACGACACCCAGCTGGCCGGTGAGTGACACGGCCCGGGCCAACCGCCAGTCGGAGACTGCGACGCCCATCCCTCCCTGGATGACGACGGGAAGCGTTGCGGCAGCGAGTTGGACGGCGGGTGCGGCGGCCATGTCAGGGCCTCTCGGGAGTCTCGAACCTACGAGGACGTAACCTACGATAGCGTAACTTACGCTTCCGTAAGGACGACACGCCGAATCGGTGCTGGGGATCCAGGAATTGCCCGGGACCAGCCCGGCGAGGTGCCCGCGGAGGTGGTGCACGGCATACCGAACGCATGGGGTGGAGCTTTGACACGGTGACCGTCGGCATGGGACTGTCAATGCACCGAGACCCGTCCACGGGGGAAGCCGGTGCAAGACCGGCGCTGTCCCGCAACCGTGACCTCTCGCCCCGACCTTGGTCGGACGCGGAGGAAGTCGGAACGCCTGTGGCGGTGTCGGCTCCAACCAATCGTCCGTCGTGGAAAGCGGACCGGAGCGATGCGTCGGGCGACACGCCCGGGGCCTCCCGCCGGCCCCGAGGAGGTCCCACCGTGAGTCCCGCCCAATCCCCCACTCCTGCACACGTTCCCGGCCGGGCCCACCGGTCGCCCGGCGCCGCATGGCTGTCCCGGGCGGTTGCGCCCGTCATTGCCGTCATCGCCATCCTCGCCTCGTTGCTGGGCGTGGCCCCGCACGCCCAGGCAGCCGACTCCTTCGTCTACTGGGGCTATTGGCAGCAGACCAACGGCAGCTGGGTCTACTCCCAGGTGGGTGCCGCCACGGCCAACCCCGCCGACGGCACGGTCGAAGGCTGGCGGTGGATGATCGACGAAGGTGGCGCCAAGCCGCGTCCGCCCCGCCTGACCGCCACCTTCGCGCAGCTGTGCGGATCCACGCCGGCTGAGGCCGGAAAGAAGCGGGTCGGCCTCGTGGTCGACTTCGGTCGCGATGTTGACGGCGACGGCAAGACGTCCCCGCCCGCGCCGGTCACGGCCTGCGTCGTGGTGCCGACGACGGCCACCGGGGCCGACCTGCTCGCCCGGGCCGGCGGTGTGCGCGCCGAAAAGGGAATGGTCTGCGCGGTCGGCGGCTACCCGGCCAGTGGCTGCTCAGTCACCTTGGCGACACTGACCGACGCCCAGAAGGCCGCCGACACCCCCCTCGCCATGCCGACGCCGACCGCAACGCCGTCGTCGACACCGACCGCGACCGCCGTGGCCCCGGCAACCACCGCAGGAACGACTGCCCCAGCACCTGCGTCGTCCAGCAGCCTCAGCCCGACCATCTGGGTGGTGCTGTTCCTCGCCGCGGCCGTGCTCGCGTTCGCGTGGGTCCGCCGTCGTCGCCCCGTCGGTAGCTGACCACCACTTCTGCCACATACCGACCAGCCACCATGCCCCACCCCACCCGCTTCGGCGTCACGCCACGGATGCTCCATCCCGTGGCGTGGTGGGTGTGGGGCGTGGGGCTGGCCACCGCCGCCGCACACACGACCAACCCTTGGCTGCTGTTGCTCATCGTGGCCGTGGCGGGCTGGGTCGTTATGGAGCGCCGAGAGGTCGGAGCCCTCGACTCGTTCCGGCCGTTCCTGCTCATTGGGCTGTTCGCCATCGCCCTGCGCGTCGTGCTCACCATCGTCCTGGGCAACGGTGTGCCTGGCCAGGTCGTTCTCGTCGACCTCCCGCAGGTCCGGTTGCCGTCGTGGTTCGCCGGACTGCGCCTCGGCGGAGCGGTCACCCTCGAATCCGTCGTCGCCGCCGCGATTGACGGACTGCGGCTGGCCACGACCCTGGCCTGCCTCGGCGCCGCCAACGCCCTGGCCAGCCCGCGGCGACTGCTGCGCTATGCCCCAGCGACGCTCTATGACATCGGCACCGCGGTCGTCGTCGCGCTGACCTTTGCGCCGGCCCTCGTCGATCTCGCCGGACGGGTGCGTGCGGCTCGCCGACTCCGCGGCCACAGCGGGCGGGGCCTGCGCGAGCTGGCCCGGCTGGCCGTGCCGGTGCTCGAAGGCGCGTTGGACAGATCACTGGACCTGGCCGCCTCGATGGAGTCCCGAGGGTATGGCCGCACGGCAGTCCGTGGTCGTCGGGACCGCATCATCGGCAGCGTGCTTGCGCTCACGGGGAGCGCCGGAACCGTCGCCGGTCTCTACGGCGTGCTCTCCTCGTCGGCCCAGGGCTGGCTCGGGCTGCCGATGCTCGGCGCCGGGCTCGGCCTGCTGGCCCTTTCGCTCATCCTCGGAGCCCGCAGAGATGCCCGGACGGCATACCGGCGCGACCCATGGCGAGCCCCCGAATGGGTGACCTGCGCGCTCGGGATGCTCCCTGCGGCGCTGCTCACCTACGCCGAGGGCGACGGGTGGCCGGGCATCACCCTCATCCAGGTGCCCCTCGACTGGCCACCGTTGCCAGCCCTTCCCGCGTCGGCGATCGGCGCGGCCCTGCTGGTCGCCTGGCTCACCCCCGTGCCTCCACGGCTCGCCCACGCGCGGGCCACCATCCTCCCCGCCCAGTTGGAGCCCGCATGACCGAGCCCGGCGCCATCATCGAACTACGCGGCGTCGCCGTGACGTATACCGGTGCGTCCCGCCCCGCCCTTCGTGACGCCGACCTGCGCATCGGGGAAGGCGAACTTGTCCTTGTCGTCGGACCGACGGGCTCCGGCAAGTCAACCCTGCTGCGCACCCTCAACGGCCTGGTGCCGCACTTCTCCGGGGGCACCCTCACCGGCTCGGTCGTCGTCGCCGGGCGCAACACCCGCGAGCATCGGCCGCGCGACCTGGCCGACCTGGTCGGGTTCGTCGTCCAGGATCCGACGTCGGCTTTCGTCACCGACACGGTCGAGGACGAGATTGCCTACGGCATGGAGACCCTCGGCGTCGAGCCAGCAGCGATGCGCCGCCGGCTTGAGGAGACCCTGGACATCATGGGCCTGGCAGACCTGCGTGAGCGCAGCCTGCGCGAGCTGTCCGGTGGGCAGCAGCAGCGCGTCGCGATCGCCGCGGTGCTCGCGGCCGGACCCCGGGTCCTCGTCCTGGACGAACCGACATCGGCGCTGGACCCCGTGGCGGCCGAAGAGGTCCTCGCGGCACTACACCGGCTGGTCCATGACCTCGGCTACACCGTCGTCCTCGCCGAGCACCGCCTCGAGCGGGTCGTCCAACACGCCGACCGGATCGTCCTGGTCCGCGACGGCGTCGTCTCGGCGCTGCTCGACCCGGCCGAGGCGATGGCCCTCTCCCCCGTCCACCCCCCGATCGTCGAGCTGGGCCGCCGGATGGGCTGGTCGCCACTGCCCCTGTCGATCCGGGACGCCCGACGCCGCGCCGGGACCTTGCGCACCCGGCTCTCAGCCCTGGGAACCGGGCCGTCCACGGGCGAGCCGACCGCCCCGTCGGTCGCCGGGAAGAGCGCAGACAGCGACGCCGCCCTCGTCAACACCGATCGACTGTCGGTCCGCCGCGGTGTGGTCGACGCCCTGCGCCGGGTGTCCCTCAAGATCGGTCCGGGGAGCGTCACTGCGGTCATGGGACGCAATGGCGCCGGCAAGTCGACCCTCCTCGCGGCGCTCGCCGGACAGCTGCCCGCGACCGGCGGACGCGTGCTGGTGGGCGGTGCGGCCCCCGAACGGCTCGCCCCCCGCGACCGCGTCCGCGTCATCGGGTTGGTCCCGCAGGACCCTGACCTGCTCCTGTATGCCGATTCCGTCGCCGCCGAGTGCCAAGCCGCCGACCGCGACTTCGGGGCGCCGGCCGGGACGGCCCGGGCGTTGCTCGCCCGGATCGCGGGGCCCGTCGATGACGACCGACACCCCCGGGACCTGTCTGAGGGCCAACGCCTGGCCCTGGCCCTGTCGATCATCCTCGCCGGGCGCCCGCAGGTCGTCCTGCTCGACGAGCCGACCCGCGGGCTGGACTATCCCGCCAAACGCCGACTCGTCGGTGTTTTGCGGGAGCTGGCCGCCGACGGGCACGCGGTCGTCGTGGCCACCCACGATGTCGAGCTCGTCGCCGACGTGGCGCACCGCGTCGTCGTCCTCGCCGAAGGCGAGGTGGTCGCCGACGGGCCGACCAACGAGGTCCTCACCGGCTCACCGGCCTTCGCGCCACAGGTGGCCAAAATCCTGCACCCATTGCCGCTGCTCACCGTCGCCGACGTGACCGCTGCCCTGGATCAGGCCTCGTGAGCTTCCGGCCGGCTGCCGCAGCGGCGCTGGCCCTGACCACGGTCGTCGGGCTCGCGGCATACCTCTGGCCGTTCTTCGCAGCGCCGTCCTTCAGCGCTGGATACGGGCAGAACGCCCCCTGGCTGTTCGCCGCCCTCCTGGGCCTGCTGGCCCTGGTCGTGCTTGCGGAGGTGACCGCCAACGGCCTGGACGCCAAGACGGTGGCGGTCCTCGGAGTGCTCGCCGCAGCCGGAGGCGCCCTGCGGGTCCTCTCCGCGGGGACAGCCGGGCTTGAGCCGATCTTCGTCATCCTCGTCCTCGGTGGCCGGGTGTTGGGGCGCTCGATGGGATTCCTCATGGGGTGTCTGGCCATGCTGGCGGGAGCGTTCCTCACCGCCGGGATCGGGCCGTGGCTGCCCTTCCAGATGCTTGGCGCAGGGTGGGTGGCGCTCGGGGCAGCCTTGCTGCCGCGAGCCCGCGGGAAGGCAGAGCTGGCGCTGCTCGCGGCATACGGAGCCTGTGCCGGGTTTGCCTATGGTGCGCTGCTCAACCTGTGGTTCTGGCCGTTCCTCTCGCCGGGCGCGGCACCGACCGGCGCGGGGTTCGTGCCGGGTGACTCCCCGGCCGCCAACGCGGTTCACTACGGCGTGTTCTACCTCGCCACGTCGCTCGGGTGGGACGTGCCCAGGGCGGTCCTCACGGCAGCGTTGGTCCTGGTGGCCGGCCGACCGATCCTGGCGACACTGCGCCGCGCCGTGCGTCGGGCCGCTTTCGACGAGGTGGCGCGCTTCGACTGACCGCCTGCTCAGTCCTGGCGGGTCTGGACCTGGACGAACGGCGGGTTGACGACGGTCGCCGCCACGCCGCGGCCGCGCACGTCGATGAGCACCTCCGTGTCCAGCGCCACCGATCGGTCCAGCAGCGCCAGCGCGATGCCCTGCTTGCGGGTCGGTGAGAACGTCCCCGACGTCACCTCTCCGACAACCTCACCCTCGAGGGTGACCGGGCAGTGCGCCCGCGGTATGCCGCGTCCGGTCACCACGAGCCCGCGCGAGATCCGGGTCGTCGGGGCGGCCTTCTCGGCCAGCAGGGCCTCGCGACCCCAGAAGGCCGGCTTGGACCAGCCGACCGCCCAGCCCGACCGGGCCATGACGGGGGTGATGTCCAGCGACAGGTCCTGTCCGTGCAGGGGATAACCCATCTCGGTCCGCAGCGTGTCCCGGGCACCCAGGCCACACGGCATACCGTCCCAGGGGCGCATCGCCTCGACGAGGGCGTCCCACAGCGCCGTCGCGTCCTCCCACCGGGGCACGAGCTCATAGCCGCGCTCACCTGTGTAGCCGGTCCGGCAGACGATGACCTGACGACCTTGCCAGTCGGCCTCACGGAACTGCATGTAGTCGTGCCCGGTCGGCAGCCCCAGTGCGTCGAGCACCTCGTCGGAGCGGGGGCCCTGGACGGCGATGACGGCATACTCCCGGTGCCGGTTGACCACCTCGATGCCCGCGGGGGCGGCGGCGACGAGGCGACGGCATACCTGCGCGGTGTTGGCGGCGTTCGGGATGAGGAAGACCTCGTCGTCGGCGCGCAGATATTGGATGAGGTCGTCGACGACCCCGCCGCTCTCGTCGCAGCACATCGTGTATTGCGCCTGACCGGGGCCGATCTTGCCCAGGTCGTTGGTGAAGCACGCGTTGACGAAGTCGGCGGCACCCGGACCGGCGACCGTCGCTTTGCCCAGGTGGCTGACGTCGAAGATCCCGACCCGCTCACGGACCGCGGTGTGCTCGGCCACGACACCGCCACCGGGGTATTCGATCGGCATCTCCCAGCCACCGAAATCGGCGAGCTTGGCGCCCAGGGCGACGTGACGGTCGTGCAGCGGTGAGTGGGCAAGGTCGGCCATGGCGCCGAGCCTAATGGGATTGGTCAAACCCGGGGCAGACCTCTGTCGGACCTGCGGCAGAGCTGCGGCAGATCTGTTCCGACGTGGGCCAGGCCTAGCCGCCGGACTTCCGCCGGAACATCCGCTGCGCCGCCGCCGGCCCGTGGGCCTCGTGGACTTTGCCCTCGCCCTCACCGGAGCTCTCCCGCCCGGCGTGGGCCTGCTTGCGGTCCAGGGCTTCACGGAACTTGGCTTTCATCTCCTCCGACGGGCCAGCCTTGGCGGCCTTCGCAGGCTTGGCGTTCTTGCTCATCCTCGATCGTCCTCTCGTCTGTCGTCCGGGCGCAGGCCCGGCCTGGTGTCGCCGCGCCGGTCCTGGCGCTGGCGTGAGCTCCATTCGCGCATCCGGCTGGGATAGCCGGTGAGCAGGACGTCATAGATCGGGATCCCCAGCCCCGCAGCCATCTCGTATGCCGCCGCCCGCGACCCGACGGCGCGTCGGGTCCACTCGCCGTCGGTGGCGACGAGGACGACGCTCTGGGTGCTGACGTTGGTCGCCGGCTCGAGGAATGCCTCCACGCCTCGGCGGGTCTGAGTGAACTGCGCGAAATGGCTCTGCACCGCCCCGAGGTCGACGCTCATCGCCGGCCCGTCCGATCGGCCCAGGCCAGGCAGTTGCGACCGGCGCTTTCGGCCGAACAGTCCCATAGCCCGAACCTTATGCTGTCCGCGTGAGCACTCGGGGAACCTCCCAAGGACGATGGGCCGGTGTCGCCATCGCCGGCGTCATCCTGCTCAGCGTCGTCAGCATCGGCGTCCATGCCCTCCTCGTTCCCGTCCTGCTGGCCCGGGGTGGCACGACTGCCAGCCGGACGCCGACACCCACCCTCCCCGCAGCGCCTTCGGCGGGTTCGACGAACCGCGCTCCCGCCACGGCCTCCCCCACTCCGGCGGCGGTGCCGACCGGGGTGCCCGCAGTGCCGGCATACGACCGGGCCTGCCTGCGCCGCGACAACCCGGCGACTGGCGCCCGCTTCCCGGCCAGCGACCCCTTTGGCGACGACATCACCGCGCTGGGCGACAAGGCCGAACTGCAACGCCTGTATGCCGTGTCCACTGGCGCGCTCGTCCCCATCGACGGTCTTGGCGCACCGCGCCCGTGCGACGAACAGCTTTGGACCCTCGTGCGAACTACCGCGCCGACCTTGCTCGGGCATTTGGAGGAGTTGCTCATCTTCGATGCCGACCCCGATCCGGATGCCGGCGACTTCGTCATCGAAGGCGAATCGGCACCCAAGGAGATCGCTCCCGACACGTTCGACGACGACCGCTGGCGGCTGTCGTTCGCGCCGAACGGGCTGGACCGCGGCGAGCTGGCCTGGCTGGTGGCACACGAGTTGGCCCATATCGCCAGCCTCAACAAAGAGCAGATGCTCGGCGGGATCGGCGCTGACGTGTGCGCCACATGGCACACGGGCACCGGGTGTCTCCTGCGGGATTCGTTCCTGCAGCGCTACCTACTCAACACGTGGGACGACGACCTGTGGGACGCCTGGGACGAGGCCAACGCCAAGTCGACCGAGAAGGCGCGGCGCACGGCATACCGGGACCTCTACGACGACCACAAGGACTCGTTCGTCACCTCGTATGCCGCGTGGCACCCGCTTGAGGATTTCGCCGAATCGTTCGCGATGTGGTGTACCTACCCCGCTGACGAACCGGCCCGCAAGAAGCTGCCAACGGCCAAGCTGACCGACAACGGCAGCAAGGTCGCCTGGTTCGACAACGCGCGCCGAGACCTCCTGCCCGCCTTCGGCCCGGGCTGCGAGATGCTGCGCGACTTCGCCGCGGGCTAAGCCACGCTCGGGCAGCAGGGGTCAGCGCCGTTGCGCCCCAACGGTCGTCTGAAGTGACAAGATGCGGGGTGACCCACGACACCGACAGGAGCCCACATGCCGGCCGACGTGCCCGATGGTTATGACGTCCTCGTTCTCGGCGGCGGCAGCGGCGGCTACGCATGCGCCTTACGCTCGGCCCAGCTCGGGCTTCGGGTGGCGTTGATCGAGCGCGACAAGCTCGGCGGCACGTGTCTGCACCGCGGTTGCATCCCTACCAAGGCCCTGCTGCATGCGGCCGAGGTGGCCGACACGGCGCGCGACGGGGCCCGGTTCGGGGTCAACTCCAGCGTCGCGTCGATCGACATGCCAGCGGTGTTGCGCTACCAACAGGGCGTGGTGAGCCGGCTGCACAAGGGGCTGCAAGGACTGGTCTCCGCCGCGACGATCGACTATTTCCCCGGCGTAGGCGAGGTGACCTCGCCGACGACGATCCGGCTCGGGGACACGACCCTGACGGGACGCAACCTCGTCCTGGCCACGGGCTCGCGGGCCCGCTCGCTGCCTGGGCTGGAGATCGGCGGGCGGGTGCTCACCAGTGACGAGGCGCTGACCCTGGACGTTGTGCCTGGCTCGGTCATTGTCCTTGGCGGCGGGGTGATCGGGGTTGAGTTCGCCTCGGTCTTCAGGTCTTTCGGGGCGAGCGTCACGATCGTCGAGGCCCTGCCGAGGCTGGTCCCCGCCGAAGAGGAAAGCATCTCCAAGGCCCTGGAGCGCGCCTTCCGCAAGCGCGGGATCGTCAGCCGCACGGGTGCTCGGTTCGCGGGCGTCACCCAGGACGAGTCCGGGGTCACCGTCAGCCTCGAGGACGGGTCGACGCTGTCGGCCGAGTTCCTCCTCGTCGCCGTCGGTCGCGGACCGGTGTCCGAGGGCATGGGCTTCGAGTCGGCCGGGGTGGTGACTGACCGCGGCTTCGTGCCCACCGACGACCGCCGTCGGACGAACGTCCCCGGGGTGTATGCCGTCGGCGACCTCGTCCCGGGTCTTCAGCTGGCGCACCGCGGCTTCGCCCACGGCATCTTCGTCGCCGAGGAGATCGCGGGATTGGCACCCGAGCCGGTGCTAGACCGAAACATCCCCAAGGTGACCTATTGCGACCCCGAGATCGCCAGCGTCGGGCTCACCGAAGCCGCGGCCCGCGCGGCATACGGGGAGGTCCGCAGCTACGAATACAACCTCGGGGGCAACGGCAAGTCGCAGATCCTCGGGACGGCCGGATTCGTCACCGTGGTGAGAGCGGTCGACGGGCCGGTCGTGGGTATCCATATGATCGGTGCACGGATGGGTGAGCAGATCGGCGAGGCCCAACTCGTCGTCGGCTGGGACGCCATGCCCGAGGACGTGGCCCCGCTCCTGCACGCTCACCCGACCCAGAACGAGGCTCTCGGCGAGGCTCACCTGGCGCTGGCGGGCAAGCCGTTGCACGCCCACGCCTGAGCCGACTCCAGGTGCCCCAGAACCGCTAGAGCAACCAGCAACACCCCGCAAGGCCCGAAGGCAGCACGAGCACCGAGCACCATCGACGAGGAGATGACGCAGATGTCCAATCGCGTGACCATGCCGGCCCTGGGTGAGTCCGTCACCGAGGGGACGGTCACCCGATGGCTGAAGAAGGTCGGTGACGCGGTCGCCGTCGACGAGCCGCTCGTCGAGGTGTCGACCGACAAGGTCGACACCGAGATCCCCTCGCCGTTCGCCGGTGTCTTGGAGGCGATCCTCGTCGCCGAGGACGAGACCGCTGCGGTCGGAGCCGACCTGGCCGTGATCGGCGACGGGTCCGGTGCGGGTGCTGCCCCCGCGGCGCCGGCCGCGATTGCCGATGGCGAGCCCGAGACCGAGTCCAGGCCTGAGCCGGTCGCCGAGCCCGAGCCGGTCGCCGAGAGCGCGCCCGTCGTCGAGAGCGCGCCCGCCCCCGTTGCCTCAGCTGCCGTGACCGACGCCCCAAGCGGCGGTCAGTCGGTCGTCATGCCGGCGCTCGGCGAGTCGGTCACCGAAGGCACCGTCACTCGCTGGCTCAAGAAGGAAGGCGACCACGTCGCCGTCGACGAGCCTCTCTTGGAGGTCTCCACCGACAAGGTGGACACCGAGATCCCCAGCCCGTATGCCGGTGTGCTGAGCCAAATCCTCGTGCGCGAAGACGAGGTCGCCGCCGTCGGCGCCGCGTTGGCGGTCATCGGTGGTTCCGCCGCCGCGTCCGCACCGGCCGCGGCACCGGTTGCCGCGCCCGCACCGGCACCGGCTCCGGCCCCTGCTGCTCCGGCCCCTGCTGCTCCGGCCCCTGCTGCCCCAGCGCCCGCCCCTGCGCCCGCCCCTGCGCCTGCCCCGCTGGCGAGCGCGCCGACGGCGCCCGCCGGGGCGGATTCCTCGGAGGGTGAGGACGCCGACGCCGACGGCTCCACCTACGTCACGCCACTGGTGCGCAAGTTGGCAGCTCTGCACAAGATCGACCTGAGCAGGCTGACCGGCACCGGCGTCGGCGGCCGGATCCGCAAGCAGGACGTCCTCGACGCGGCCGAGGCCGCTCGGGCGGCGGCCGCTGCTGCCGCTGCCGCCCCGGCCCCGGTCGCAGCATCTCCTGCCCCGGTCGCAGCATCTCCTGCGTCGACCGTTCCGGCCGCGGCATCGGCGCCCGCTGCCTCTGGCACCTCGACCCGCCCAGCCATCCAGCCCTCCACCAAGCGTGGCACGACCGAGAAGATGTCCCGGCTGCGTCGGGTCATCGCCTCGCGAATGGTCGAATCGCTGCAGGTCTCGGCCCAGTTGACCACAGTCATCGAGGTCGACTTGACCCGCGTGGCTCGACTACGTGCTCGGTCCAAGGCCGACTTCCAGGCCCGAGAGGGCACCAGCCTGTCCTACCTGCCTTTCCTCGCCCTGGCCGCTGTCGAAGCGCTCAAGGTTCACCCGATGGTCAACGCGAGCATCAACGGTGACGAGGTCGTCTACCACGGGCAGGAACACCTGTCGATCGCGGTCGACACCGAACGCGGCCTCATCGTGCCCGTGGTCAAGAACGCCGGTGACCTCAACATCGCCGGGCTCGCCCGCGCTATCGCCGACGTCGCCGAGCGCACCCGCACGAACAAGATCACGCCCGACGACCTGGCCGGTGGCACGTTCACCATCACCAACACCGGCAGTCGCGGCGCGCTGTTCGACACCCCGATCATCAACCAGCCTCAGGTGGCCATCCTCGGCACCGGCGCAATCGTGAAGCGTCCCGTCGTCATCAACGACGACGAGGGCGGCGAGACGATCGCCATCCGGTCGATGATGTATCTCGCCCTGTCCTACGATCACCGGATTGTTGATGGCGCCGACGCCGCCCGCTTCCTGGAGACGATGAAGCACCGCCTGGAAGAGGGCAACTTCGAGCCCGACCTCGGCCTCTAGGCACCGCGGGATGACCGGTCGCAGGGTTGCCGTCACCGGAGCCTCGGGCTTCATCGGCGGCGCCCTCGCGGCATACCTCACCGACCGTGGGGACGAGGTGATCCGGCTGGTGCGTCGGGCGCCCACGAGACCCCTGGAACGCTTGTGGGCCCCCGCGCCCGGCGGCGTGGACCCGACGGTGCTTGAGGACGTCGACGCCGTGGTCCACCTCGCTGCGGCGGGGGTCGGCGATCACCGGTGGACGCCGGCATACAAGGACCTCGTCCTGCGCTCACGCGTCGAAGGGACTCGCGCGGTGGCCGAGGCGATCGCCCGCACCGGACGCCCAATCCGGTTTGTGTGTGGGTCGGCGATCGGCTACTACGGCGATCGCGACGAGGAAATCCTCACTGAGCGAAGCGATCCAGGCACTGGCTTCCTCGCTGAGGTGGTCCGAGCCTGGGAGGGGGCCGCCGAAGCAGCCCACGCGGCCGGTGCGCCGGTGGCGTTCGCCCGGCACGGGCTCGTGATGGGTCCGAAGGGAGGCGCATTCGCGAAGGTGTTGCGGCTCGGGCGGCTGGGGCTGGGTGGCCCGATGGGCGATGGCCGCCAGTATTGGTCATGGATCACGCTCACCGACAGCGTCCGTGCCCTGGGCCATCTGATCGATCGCCCCGACGTGGTTGGCGCGGTGAACATCGTCGGCCCTGACCCCCGCCCGCAACGGGTCGTCGCACGCGAGATCGGGCGCGCGCTGCATCGCCCGGCGGTCCTGCCAGCTCCTGCGATCGCCCTGCGCGTGGCCTTAGGCGAATTCGCCGACGACATCCTCGGCTCGCAACGGGTGATGCCGTTCGTGCTCACGGGGAGCGGTTTCACCTTCGAGCACTCGACTCTCGTCGACGCGGCGGCGTGGCTGACGCGCTAGGAGTCCCCTGCCAGGACGATCGGCGCCGCCCCCGCCTCACTGGGGAGCGTCAGCGGCTCACGTCGGCAAGCCGCCAGGCGCCGTCCACCTGCACGAGGGAGTAGACCAACACAGCACCCGGATCGGCTGGGACGTGCTGGTCGTGGCCACCGGGGCCGATGACCCGGTAGGCGCTGCGCCCCACAACAGCTCGAACCACAGCGGTGGCCCCGTCAAGGCTCACCCCCTCCACGGTGGCGACGGTGAAGCTCAGCCCGACGTAGCGCTCGTCCGCGCTGAGCAGCGCTTGGATGATCGACACGTCGGTGGCCCGTTGTTTGGAGCCCGGAGCATCGGCGGCGACGAGCGCCGCAGTCGAGCGGTCCATCAGGGCGCGGGCGCGCGCATTGACCAGATCGACGAATACCCGGGAGATCTCGGAGCCCGCCGATGAGACCGGATCGGCGGTCGACCGCCCGAGTGCAGTCGCGCTGGCAGCCGCGTTCGTAGCCGCGCGGGTCGGTCCAGTCACCATCGTGGGCTGGACGGTGGGCTGCGCGGTGGGCTGCCCGGTGGGCTGCGTCGATTCGGCGGCCGCCGCTGGCGTCAGCCGCACGACGACACCTGCCAGCAGGCCCACCGCCAGCAGAGACAACGCTCCGGCAGCCGCCACCTTCGCGCGACGACCCCAGGCAAGGCGTATGCCGTCCCCGCGCCAGGCCGTCCGCCGCTGCCGTTCCGTCACTGTCTGCGACGCCGTCCCCGCCTGGATCGACACCTCACCGACACCGCCACGTTCGCGCAGCCGTTGGGTGAGAACGACATCGGGGTCGGCGGTCAGCGCCTCACGGGACCCAAGCCGGACGGGGATCGGCGTCGACGCGTGATAGGCCAGGATGGCCGCCTCGTGAGCACTCGGCCGGTCCGTCGGGGCGTCGGCCAGCATGGCAGCCACCGCCGGTCCGAAGCCCGGTCCGAGCAGATGGAGCCCTTCGGCGAGACTCGGGGCACCACCACAGGCCAGACCCGACACAGGGCCCCCGGCCCACGACCGGCCGGTCAACGCAAACCAGGCGAGCGCGCCCACCCCGAACACGTCACTGGCCTCGGAGGGCACATCCCCTCCGCCCACCTCTGGAGCGACGAAACCGCGGGTGCCTGACACCTGCGGTGGGTGGCTCTCCCCCACCAGCCGCGCCGCCTCGAAATCACTCAGCAGTGGCCTCCCGTCGGCGGTGAACAGAATGTTGCCGGGTGCGAGGTCACCATGCACGACGCCAGCTGCGTGCAGGGCGGCCAACGCCTCTGCGATCGGTGTGCAGATCGTGGAGACCTCACCTGGCTCGAGGCGTCCCCGAGCGGCGACCAACTCGGTGAGACTGCCACCGACGGCAAGATCCAGCAGCACGGCCACCGACCCATCAGACAACGGATGAGCCTCGTGGAGTCGAACGATGTGCGGGTGGTCGACCTTGGCCAGGATGGCCGTCTCACGGGCTGCGAGTTCCATGAGTTGCCCCACATGGAGGCGGTCGGGGGCGGTGACCTTGACCGCGATCGGCAACCCGGTCTCGACGCGCACGCCGGACCAGACAACGCTCGTCGCACCATGGCCGATGACCTGGTCGAGGACCACCCCGGGGATGACGGGTGCCGACTGCTGCGTGTTCACGCGTCCATGGTGCCTGGACTCGCGCCTGGGCCGTTCGAGTTTTCCACAGGGCGCGGTGCAGGGCCGCGGTCGAATCCCCAACACTCGGCGGTCAACTCGACTGTCCAGGGCCACCGGAGCGTCGAATCGCCAACACTGAAGCGGTTACTCGCCGTCAGGTGGGGTCTTCGCCGGGGGTGAGGACGTCGACGACCCGGGCGTCTCGGGAGCTGACTCGGGCGGCATCAATGACGGCCAGCACGTGGACGGCGTCGCGGGGGTCGACCGGCATACCCTCCTGCGGCTCGGGGCTGCGCAGGGCCGCGGCGACCTCGCGGTAGAAGTCGGCCGCGTCGCCCGCCAATCCCAGCACGGGCTCGCGCTCCTCGCCGCGGACCAGCCAGCCGTGCTGGTCGGGCGCCCCGTTGGCGTCCGGGAATGCCGTCGGCTCGTCGCCCGCCGCACCGAGCAGGTAGGTCCCCGTGCTTCCGACGATCCGCGCCCGCGGCCCCGGGGCGCCGGCCACACTGCTCGCGGTGAGGTGGGTGGAATACCCGCTCGTATGCCGTAGCGCCAGGAACGTGTCATCCTCACCGGTCGTCGTCCATGCCTCCACTTCGGCATAGACGCTGGCGACCGGTCCGTGCAACAAGACCGCCTGGTCGATGAGGTGCGTGTGCAGGTCGAGCATGAGGCCACCGCCCTCGGCGGGTGTGACCAGCTCACGCCACCGGCTCTTGGGCACCGGACGCCAACGCTCCCAACGGAACTCGGTGCGCCGCAGCTCACCCAACACACCCCGGTGCAGCAGGTCGCGCATCGTATGGAACTCCGGGTCGTAGCGTCGGTTCTGGAAGACCGTCAGCGGCACTCCTCGCCCCGCGGCGAGGTCGACCAAGCCCTGCGCGCCGCCAGCGTCACATGCGAGCGGCTTGTCGACGACGACTGCGATCCCGGCCTCGATGATCGCCTCGGCGTTCTCGACATGCCGCCCGCTCGGTGACGCGACGACGACCAGGTCCAGCCCGGGCAGGGCGAGCAGCGCGCCGACATCAGGGACCAAGGTCACTCCGGGGTTCTCGGCTCGCGCCTGGTCGGCCCGCTCGGGGTTGGCACTGACCACCGCCACCAGATCCAGCCCGGCGGCCCGCAGCAGCGGCGCGTGGAAGGTCGCCCCCGACGAGCCGTAGCCCACCAGTCCTACCCGGGTCATCGTGTCCCTCTCGTCGTGCCACGGTGGTGCGCTGCCCACCCTAGCCCGGCGGTCGGCATACACCCGTGGGTATGCCGTGCGCCCGGCTAAGGTGGGCGGCATGCGCATCGTCCACCTCGGCTTCGACCCCGACTTCGTGGACTATGAGTGGGCGTGGGAGCGCCAGCGAGAGCTGCACGCCAAGGTCGTCAGCGGGCAGGAGCCGGACACCGTGTTGCTGCTGGAGCACCAGCCGGTCTATACGGCGGGCAAGCGCACCGAGTTACACGAGCGGCCCAACGACGGCACCCCGGTGGTCGATGTCGACCGTGGCGGCAAGATCACCTGGCACGGTCCCGGCCAGATCACCGGCTATCCGATCGTGCGTCTCCCGGCTCCGATCGACGTCGTCGCCTATGTGCGAGCGCTTGAGGAGATGATGATCCGGGTCTGTGCCGATTTCGGGGTGACCGCCGGTCGCGTCGACGGGCAGTCGGGCACCTGGGTCCTCGCCGATCCGGCAGATCCGTTTCGGCGGCCCAACCGCAAGGTGGGAGCGATCGGCATCCGGGTCAGTCGTCAGGTGGCGATGCATGGCTTCGCGTTCAACGCCAACCCGTCGCTGGCCTGGGGCTCCGTCATCATCCCGTGCGGGATCCCCGACGCCGGAGTGACCTCCCTGTCGGCCGAGTTGGGCCGGGATGTGCCCGTCCGCGAAGTCCTCCCCCACATCGAAAAGCACCTCACCGACGTCCTGGGCACCCTCGGGCCCAACCGGCGGGCCACCACAGAACCGGCCGACTCGCTCGGGTGAGAGCGATCGACGCCAGGACGTCGAGAACGCTCCCCCGCGCGCCCGGGTCGTAGGCTGGGACGCCTGCGGGCGGCATACAGGCCATCGCGCGAGGAGAGGACGGACCGAGGTGACCATCGCACCCGAGGGGCGGCGGATGTTGCGGGTCGAGGCACGCAACGCGAAGACGCCGATCGAGCGCAAGCCCGCGTGGATCCGCACGACGGCCAAGATGGGCCCGGCGTTCACCGAACTGAACTCGATGGTCAAAGGCGAGGGTCTGCACACGGTCTGCCAGGAGGCGGGCTGCCCCAACATCTTCGAGTGTTGGGAGGACCGCGAGGCGACCTTCCTCATCGGCGGCGACACGTGCACCCGACGCTGCGACTTCTGCGACATCGCAACGGGGCGGCCGCAGGCGTTGGACCCGGACGAACCGCGGCGCGTGGCCGAGTCGGTGCGGCGGATGGGCCTGCGCTACAGCACGGTCACCGGGGTCGCGCGCGACGACCAGCCGGATGGAGCCGCGAGCCTGTATGCCGCGACGATCCGCGCGATCCACGAGCTCAACCCCAACACCGGTGTGGAGATCCTGCCGCCGGACTTCGGGGCGAAGCCGGAGTTGGTGGGGCTGGTGTTCGATGCCCGCCCGGAGGTGTTCGCACACAACCTCGAGACGGTGCCGCGGTTGTTCAAGCGGATCCGGCCGGCGTTCACGTATGACACGTCGTTGCGGGTGTTGACGATGGCTCGAGAGGCCGGGCTGGTCACCAAGAGCAACCTCATCCTCGGGATGGGTGAGCAGGCCACCGAGATCGAGGCGGCGATCGCGGACCTGCATGACGCGGGCTGCGACATCCTCACGATCACCCAATACCTGCGGCCCTCACCCAAGCACCACCCGATCGACCGGTGGGTCAAGCCGGAGGAGTTCCTGCACTGGTCGTCGGTGGCGACCGACCGCGGGTTCAAGGGCGTCATGGCCGGTCCGCTCGTGCGTTCGTCCTATCGGGCGGGACGGTTGTGGGCCCAGGCGATGCAGCGGTGGGGTCGCCCGGTGCCCGATCACTTGGCGCATCTCGCCGACGCTGCTCAGGCTCCGGCACGCCAGGAGGCGGCTGCGGTGGTCGCTGCGGCCGCGGCGGTGGCCGAGCGCTCCGGCGCCCCCTTATCCTGACTCCTATGGCCAAGGACTCCTCCACTACCGCTGCTGCCGCGAAGAAGCCGGGGCGGATCGCGCAGTTGCGCACCGTTTTGCAGCAGTCGAAGATGCTCGATCCGAAGATCGGGTGGTGGATGGCGCTCGCGTTCGTGGTCGTCATGGCGATCGCGGTCGGCATCGGCCTTGCGATCGGGTCTCCGTGGCTCTGGTATGCCGTGCTCATGGGCATTCCTCTGGCGGCCCTCGCGGCGACGATCGTCATGAGCCGCCGGGCCGAGCGGGCGGCGTACGCGAAGCTTGACGGGCAGCCGGGTGCGGCGGGTGCGGCGTTGACGTCGTTGCGGGGTGGGTGGTTCACCTCCGCTGAGCCGGTGGCGGTCGAAGGCGCTCGGTCGGGGAGTTTCGCGGAGGCGGCGCTGGTCTATCGCGCGGTCGGCCGTCCGGGCGTGGTGCTTGTGGCTGAGGGTCCGGAGGCGCGGGCCCAGAAGTTGTTGCTGGCCGAGAAGAAGCGGGTTGAGCGGGTTGCTCCCGGCGTGCCGGTGACGGCGTACCGGGTGGGTGAGGGCAACGCCGAGGGTGTGGTGGCGATCCGGAAGCTGACCTCGAAGGTGCAGCGGATGCGGGCGACGCTCACCAAGGAGGAGGTCGTCACGGTCAACAAGCGTCTGCGGGCGCTCGGCGGCGTGAAGCTCCCCGTCCCGCAGGGCATCGATCCGATGCGGGCTCGACCGGACCGCAAGGCTATGCGCGGCCGGTGAGGATCTAGCGAGCGAGGAACGAGCGAGCGCTGACGAACCGGCCAGTTCTATCCGGCCGGTGACGAAGGCGCGCAGCGAAGCAAGTGCCGAGGAACCGGCCAGTTTCCATCCCGCCGGTGAGGATCTAGCGAGTTAGCCAGACCCCCAGACCCGGCGTTTCAGGTGGCGCTGCCCTGCGGAGAGCAGTCGCAGTGACAGCAGCAACAGGTTCCGTCGCCGACGATGGGCCGGGGTGAACAGGCCATCGCGGGTGTGACAGCGGGACCGGCACCCGGGACAGGCTGTGCCTGTGCCAACGCTCGGACCTCATCCCACGCGTCGTTGCTGGTGAGGGCGCGCCCCGACATCCGTGCGGCGATGACACCCGACACCAGAGGGGTGGCGAAAGAGGTGCCGTCCCACGAGGCTCGCCAATGGGTGAAGTCGGCAGCCCGAGTGGGGGGTTGGTCGTGCCGATAGACGTAGCGGCCGTTGGGGTAGGCGTTGACGTGGCCGGTGCCGACGGCATACACGTCCGCGTTGGTGCCGAAGTTGCTGTAGGGCGCGCGCCCGGCCCCGTCGGCGGTGAGGGCACCCACTCCGACGGCTGCTGACCCCGCAGCCGGGAAGAACAGGCGGTCGGTCGTGTCGTTGCCGGCTGCCGCGACGAGCAGGGTCCGCTTGTCGGCGTGCTTCTTCCAGGTGTCCTCGAACGCCATCGGGCATTGATTGTCCATCGTGTAGGTGCCTGCGGACATGCTGACGATGTCCGGGCGATCGGCCAGCGCTGCAGCCAACTGAGCGGACAGTGCCTCGTCGGTAATGGCACCGCCCTTCGTGAGGAATCCGCGGACGGTCACCGAGGCGCGGGGGGCCATCGCGCGGATAACACCGGCAACGAAGGTGCCGTGGCCGGCATACGGCCCGAGGTCGTGGGGGTTGACCATCTCTTGGTCGCCGGTGACCCCGTCGAGCCAGGGTGCACTGGCTGCGGTCTTCTCGTCGAACCCGGTGTCGACGACCACAACTCGGACCCCCTCACCGCTGAACTGGTCCCCGCATTCGGAAGCGGGCCACGGCGCATCCGCAACCGCGGGAACGGGGTCTGACGCCGGGCAGGCCCCGGCCCCACCACTCGTGATGTGGAAGACATAGTTCGGCCCAGCGATGCCCACCCCCTCGGTCAGCGTGAGGGTGTGGATGGCGCTCGCCACGCTTGTGTCTTCGGGCAAGACCATCTTGACAATGCCGGCCACGCCTCCCGAGTGGACCTCGTAAGCTCCCTTGAAGTGACGCTGGACATCCTCGCGATACTCCCGGCGGGTGAGCAGAACACCCTTCTCCCACATGAACATCGCCTGGTCGTAGTCCTTCTCGTCCAGGACGCGCACCCGGCCATCCTGGATCGCCAGCACTTCGACCACGACCTGTTGCTCGGCGAGGTCCCGGGCCACGCCTCGAACCTCTTCGGCGTTGCGGTAACGACGCCGGTCTGGGTCCCTCCACGGCGGCACGATGACCTCGGGCCGAAATCCCTCGTCCTGCGAGCCCGACGCACTGACATCATCGGTGGACATCTGGCAACTCCTCCTCAGTCGGGATGAACATGACGGTCACGGGCACGTCACGGGCACACGGTATTGCGCCGGGTGGGTCCGGCGCTGCCGATCCGCTCGATCACTTGCTGAGCATGGCGATGTCCGAGCCACATCAGGCGCTCCGACTAGCCGAGGCTGCCTTGGCTCGTGGATTGGATCCTCGGGCTGCCGCGATCGCGTGGCACACGGCAGGGATCGTCCATCGCGATGCCGGCCGTTTCGATGAGGCGAGCCGGGCGTTCCGAATGGCCGAGCGGTGTGCCCGGGAGGCCGGGGACGACGCACGGGTCACCGAGGTGACGGCCAGCCATGGCGTCGCTCTGGCGCTGGCCGGGCGCCCGCGGGCGGCACTGCGCCGCCTGGCCTCGGCGGCAGACTCGGCCGATGCCGCCCGGCGACCCCGGGTGCTCGTCCTGCGGGCCCACGTCCTCATCGAACACGGGAAGGTCGCTGAGGCGTTGCTCGATCTGCCCACGGCGCTGACCGAGGCTCGCAAAGCCGGAGACCGGCTGTGGGAGGCCCGGGCGCTAGCCCATCTGTCCTGGGCACGTTCGGTGACCGGCGAGGCGCACCTGTCCGAGCGGGCGGCTCGCGCTGCCGACATCATCTTCACCGACATCGGCCAACGCCATGAAGCGGCCTGGACGGTCGTCAACCGCGCCGAGTCGGCGGTGGCCGTTGGTGACCTCCCCCGGGCGTTGACGCTGTTGGACGAGGCAGAAGAGCGGTTCGAGCAGGCTGGGGACGTCCCGACCAAGCTGGCCGAAACCCGCTGCCGGGCGCTGCTCGCGGCGGGGCTGGCCCCTGAGGCCCTGGCCCACGCCAACGCAGCGGCACAGGCGAGCACCCAGCCCCTGAGCCGGGCCGAACTGTTGCTCGTCGCAGCCACGGCCGCCCTGGCGGACGACGATCCGAGGAACGCGGGCGAGCTGGCCCGCGAGGCGGCACGAGCCTTCGCCCGGCATCGCCAACAGCGTTGGCTCACCCGGGCTCGGTTCGTCGAGGCCCGGGCCGACCACGCCGAATCGGGAGCGTCAGTCCGCCTCCTGCGTCGTCTCGTGTCGCTGGCGGACACCCTCACGACCGACCGTGCTCCCGAGGCAGCAGCAGCCGACGTGCTCGTTGCGTCGGTGGCACGCACCGTCGGCGCCCGGTCGATTGCGGCCCGGGCAACTGGCCGGGTTGCCGCGCGGCGCAGCAGCCCGCGAGCGTTGGACCGGGCCTCCGCGTGGCTGGCGTTGACCGAGGATCGCGCTGAGCGTGGCGACCGAGCCGGTGCGCTGCGCGCCGCACAGCGAGGGCTGGAGTCCCTGGACGAGTTCCAGGCTGGTCTCGGCGACAGCGAGATGCGGGCCTTCGCCACGGCGCACGCACGCGATCTCAGCACGGTCGCTCTTCGGATGGCCGCGACGACCGGCCGGGTCCGAACCCTGCTCACCTGGACCGAACGAGTCCGCGCGACCAGCGTGCGCCTGGACGGCGTGCGCCCACCCTCGGACCCTCAACTGCGCCAAGCGACGGCGGCCGCCCGGGACGCCTCCCGGCGACTTGCGCAGGCCGGCGGCCCGCTGCACGCACCCCACCTCGTCCGCGAGGTTCACCGACACGAGACTGAGATACGCCGGATCAGTCGGCGTCTGCACACCGACTCACCGCGAGCCAACGCGGTCGATGTCGACCGCTTGGCGCAGGAGGTCGGCTCGGATGCTCTCGTCAGCCTGGTCGTGGTGGACGCCGTCCTGTACGCCGTGCTCGTCACCTCCGGCCGCGTCTCTCGTCACGAGATCGGCCCGTTGGCCCATGCCGCGGCCGAGTCGCAGTTTGCCCGGTTCGCGTTGCGGCGCGCGGCATACGGGCGGGTGCCAGACCTCGCGGGCGTGGGGTCGCGGCTGGAATCGACCGTCCTCGGGGCCTTGGGGGCTCGGCTGCCCGAGCGGGTCACCATCGTGCCGCCGGCCGCTTTGCACACCCTTCCCTGGGGGCTGCTCCCGTGCGCCGCAAACCGTGTGCTCGGGGTCGCGCCGTCGGGGACGGCCTGGTTGCGGGCCCGTGGACGTCCTCGCAGCGGGCACGTCTCGTTCGTCTGCGGGCCGGAGCTGTCCACGTCCGAGGGCGAGGTGGGCACCGAGAGCGCCCGGTATGCCGCGGCACACGTGCTCGTCGGCGAAGCCGCCACTGCCGGTGCGGCAGCCAGCGCCATGGAGGGGGCCCGGATCGCTCACGTGGCTGCCCACGGGACCTTCCGTGGCGATGCCCCGTTGTTCTCCTCGCTCCAGTTGGCCGACGGGCCGCTCTACCTCTATGACCTGGACCGGCTGGCCGCGCCACCGCACACCGTCGTGCTCAGCGCGTGCGATGTCGGGGACAGCGCAGCAGTCGGCACCGACGAGGGTCTGGGCTTGGTCACCGGCCTGCTCGGTCTCGGGGTCAGTGCCGTGTTGGCCAGCACTGTTCCGGTCTCGGACCAGGCCACCCTGAGCGTCATGAGTGCGCTGCACAGTTCTTTGGCCGCGGGAGACGGACTGCCGACCGCGTGGCTGTCGGCGCGACGGCATACCCGCGGCGATGCCCTCGCGGCGACGACGGCAGCCTCCTTCACTGCGTGGGGTGCCTGACGTCGGGCTACGCCTCGGCCGCGAGGCGCACCCATTCGGTCGTGACGTCGACGCCACCGGCGCCCACGACCCGCAGCCGGATCAGACCTGCGGGCACGCCGACGAAGGCGAACCGGCCCAACACGTCCAGATGGGCCGTCAAGACCACCCCGCCCGCGGTTTCGACATCGACCTGGGTTGCCGAAGGCTCAACGCCCTCGGCAACGCCGAGCAGGTCCCAGCCGGCGTCACCCAGCTCGGCCTGCACGTCCAGGGAGAGGCGCCCGTGGGCGAACGCGAGGATCCGCATCGTCGTGGCAGCGACTGACCGGACCGCTGCGGCGGCCAGCTGGGAGTCGGCGATCAGCTCGGCGAGCTCTGCGTCGACCCGGCGGATCGACAGCGCTGCGCGGCCCAACTCGCGCAGGTAGGGCGGCTCAGGATCGACCAACAGTGCGACGCGGGCCAGCGACTCCAACAACTCGCGGTCGGCCTCGTCCCAGGTCGTGTCGTCGTTCATGCCTGCCCCCTCGTGGCTCCAGCCCGGAATTCGTACCCCGACTCCCCCAACAGCTCCCGCAATCGGCTCAGACACCGGGCCCTCGTGGGCCCGATCGACCCGACTGGCATGCCCAACTCGGTGGCGACGACGGCATACGGAGGCGCGTCGTCGGCCATGAGAATGCGCAACAGTCGCCGACAGCGTTCACCGAGGCGGCCGAATGTCCGCCACAGGACGGTGTCTCGTTCCGACGCCAACAGGTGCGCGTCGAGGTCATCGGCCTGGTCGTCGGGGCGGTCGCGCGGCTCCTCGTCGCGGTCCAGCAGCACGCGACCTTGACTGTGGATGATCCGCAGCGCCTCACGGCGGGCGGTGGTCAACAACCAGCCCGGCAATGCCTCCGGCTGGTCGATCCGGTCGAGCGATTCCACGAGGCGCAGCCAGGTCGCCTGCACACAGTCGGCGGCCGCCTGACAGTCCAGGCGGTGTGAGCGAGCGATCGCCCAGAGCAGACCCGCGAAGCGCTCCACGACCTCGTCCCACGCCCGTTGGTCCCCCTCGCGTGCACGCGCGACGAGACAGGTGAGGCTTTCCCTCTCGTGCATGCCCACCCTTCCGACGGTCCGTCCGACTTTACCGGCGGGACGCCGCCCGTGGACGGATCGTTCGGCACCGGGGCACCTCAGCGGTCCCGGCGCCGACCGGCGCACCACTGCTGCGTTGGTCACAGGTTCCTCTTCTCGATAGGTCCTTCCCGGAGAAGAGCGAGGCAATCGGGCGTGAATACCTCCACGCCGCCTCAATCTGCTGTGAATTGCCTCATTCGTCGGATCTGGTCGAGGACCCGGCTGATGCGTCCCGCTGCCAGGGGTGGCGTTCGGGCCGGAACAGCTGGACCGAACCCACGGGAACGAACCCGGCTCGCAGGAACAACCGCAGCGACCGGGCATTCCCCGGGGCGACTGCTGCCACCAGGGGGTCGGCGTGCCCGAGTTCGTCCTCGACCCAGCGCAGTGCCGCGTCGAGCAGCTCCCGCCCCGATCCGGGCCCTTCGGCCTGCACCCCGATCTCGGGCAGCCCACCCACGCCGGAGGCGATGGTGACGACCGAGCGGACCCGGCGGGACGGCATACCGAGGACTCGTATGCCGCTGCGCACGTGCTGGGCGACCGCGACCCGGGGGTGCCCGGCGAGGTCGGCGCGCGGAACGAGGTCCGGCCCTGAGCCGGACGGCCGCGGTGCCTCGGGCGGGCGGACGAGCAGGACGTCGAGGTTGTCCGCCCAACCCGAGCCGCGGATGAGCTCGGCGACCCGTGGGTGGTGGGCTCCCCCGTAACCGTCGACCCCGTGCGCGTCCAGCTCGACGTCGGCGAGGTCCTGACCGACGGCCAGGTAGGCGTGCCCCGACATCGCGACGACCGCTTCGACGCCGCGTAGCCACAACCCGGCCCGCTCCCAGGCGCCGTCAGATGGGGGGAACACCCCTTTGGCCGCGGCCCGCAGGACCTCGGCGAGATCGGCCAGTCGCGCGCTCACCGGCGCACGAGAACGGTCGCCGCCGCCTTGTCGTGCAAGCCACGCCCGTCCCGGTCCCAGATCAGGGCGGGGACGGCCAGGCACAGCAGCAGGGTGCGCAGAGCTACCTGGACCACGGAGACCCGACGACGGTCGACGGTCATGATCATGATGCCCAGCACTCGCTGGCCGACGGTTGCTCCCATCGTGGGCAGCAGCAGGAGGTTTTCGACCGCGAAAACCGCAAGAGGGGCGAAACTGCCCGCACCGCCCTGCCCGAGCTGGGCTCGCAGGACGAAGACTGCGATGAGCTGGCACAGGAGCCAGTCGATGGTGATGGCGGCAAGCCGCCGACCGAAGCGGGCGATCGAGCCGGGGCCGCTGGGCGGCATACCGAGGGCCTGTCCAGGGAACTCCCCAGGTGCCTGGGTGCGGGCGCGGGGCCCTTCCAACCAGGAGGCGACGTCACGGCGATCGACCACCCCGATAGCCTAGTCCGAGGCACAGCGCCGTGCTCGCACGCTCCGGTCCGCCAGTTAACAGTGGCGAAACATCGGCAACACGACCGGGAAATCCGCCCGCCCTAACGTCGGGGCGAAGCACCACGAAGCATCACCACGCACCACTCCGGGCGCCGTGTCACGCCGTGCCATTGCTGTCACGTCGGGTTCCTGCGGCGGTCCGGGTCCACTCTGGAGGAGGTTGGTTTGTTCACTTCAGCCGACGAGGTCCTGGCCTATATCAAGGCGCAGGACGTCAAGTTCGTCGACATCCGGTTCTGTGACCTGCCCGGGGTCATGCAGCACTTCAACGTTCCGGCGCAGACGTTGGACGAGGACTTCTTCACGGTCGGGCAGGCCTTCGACGGCAGCTCGATCCGCGGGTTCCAGGCGATCCACGAGTCGGACATGAAGTTGCTGCCCGACGTGGCGACGGCCTACCTCGACCCGTTCCGGGTGGAGAAGACGCTGGTGATGAACTTCTCGATCGTCGACCCGTTCACCGACGAGCCCTACAGCCGCGACCCGCGCAACATCGCGGCCAAGGCCGAGGCCTACCTCAAGTCGACGGGGATCGCCGACACCGCCTACTTCGGCGCCGAGGCGGAGTTCTTCGTGTTCGACGACGTGCGGTTCAAGACGTCGGCCAACGAGAGCTTCTACTACATCGACTCGAAGGCGGCGGTGTGGAACACCGGCCGGGTCGAGGAGGGCGGCAACCTGGGTTACAAGCCGCGGATGAAGGGCGGCTACTTCCCGGTGTCGCCGGTCGACCACTTCGCCGACCTGCGTGACGAGATGTGCCTGCGCCTGGCCGAGGTCGGGATCGCCGTCGAGCGCTCGCACCACGAGGTGGCCTCGGGCGGGCAGCAGGAGATCAACTACCGCTTCAACACGCTGCTGCACTCCGGCGACGACATGATGAAGTTCAAGTACGTCATCAAGAACACGGCGTGGGCCAACGGCCAGACGGTGACCTTCATGCCCAAGCCGATCTTCGGCGACAACGGGTCGGGCATGCACACCCACCAGTCGTTGTGGAAGGACGGCAAGCCGCTGTTCTACGACGAGAGTGGTTATGGCGGGCTGTCGGACCTCGCCCGGTGGTATATCGGGGGTCTGCTCAAGCACGCCCCGTCGCTGCTGGCCTTCACCAACCCGACGGTCAACTCCTACCACCGGCTGGTGCCGGGTTACGAGGCGCCGGTCAACCTGGTCTACTCGGCCCGTAACCGTTCGGCGTGCATCCGCATCCCGATCGCCGGGTCTTCGCCGAAGGCGAAGCGGATCGAGTTCCGGATCCCGGACCCGTCGGCCAACCCCTACCTGGCGTTCGCGGCGCAGTTGATGGCTGGCCTGGACGGCATCAAGAACCGCATCGAGCCGCCGGAGCCGGTCGACAAGGACCTCTACGAGCTGCCGCCCGAGGAGCACGCCGAGATCAAGCAGGTCCCGGGTTCGCTCCCCGAGGTGCTCAACGCGCTCGAGGCCGACCACGACTTCCTGCTCGAAGGTGGCGTGTTCACCAAGGACCTCATCGAGACCTGGATCGAGTGGAAGCGCAAGAACGAGGTCGACCCGATCCGCTTCCGCCCGCACCCGCACGAGTTCGAGATGTACTTCGACATCTGAGCCGAGCGAGGTACGAGACCTCCCGTTCTCTCGCCAAAACGCAGTTCCCGTATGCCGCGTCCCCACCTGGGGGCGCGGCATACCGCTGATGCGTGTCTCGCGCCACGCCGGGCCGGATGGATTTGCCTTACCTGCCGGTAGCACGGACAGTGTGATCATGTTCACCCTCGAAGACCTTGATATCCAGGCCGGCCTGGCTGAGCTGCTCGCCGCCAACCCGGACCTGCTCTCCTTGTCGGGTCACCCGACCCCCGAGGCCGACGTCCGCCTGCACCCCGAGGACTACTTCGTCGTCGGCGCCTGATCTTCTGCCGCAGACAAGGCTGACCGGCCGTTCTCAGTGACGGTCAGGGTTCCTCGGGCGAAGGCGGCCAGGATCCGCTCGTGGGTTTGCCGCGGCAACTGACGCACACCCGGCTCCCCGGGCGGCGTGCCGGGCCGAGCCGACGCGTTGGCCAGCAGCTCACCCAACCCGGATCGGGCGACCATCTCACTCGGCGACTGAGTGCCGACGCTCCTCGGCCCTGCGCCTGAGTCCGGGCCGTGCAGATCGTGCGTTGAAACGTCCAAGGGGCACGTTCGTCGCCCCAACCAAGAGCGCGGCATACCGGGTCGGCGTATGCCGTGTGCCCACCACCCGGCGGCTACAGTCCGGCGTCGCGGGCGGCCCCGCAGGTGCACATGCCGACGAAGACCTCGTCCGTCATGATCGTGGCCTGACGGGCGACCTCACGCAGCGTCACCTCTCCCCATTCGGGGAGCTCGGCGATGAGACCGAGCGTGTCAAGGAGGGCTGCGGCCGAGTGCTGGTCGTGCTGGCTACGGTCGACGTCCTGCAACGCCAATCGGGCTGAGACCGCGACGGCATGGCGGAACCAATGCACTGGGTCGAGGGCACACCCGGGCGCATGCTGCACATACGGCGCGTCCATAGCCCCATTGTGCCGAGCAGGTCGTCGACGATCCGTTTCGCCTCGACGGGTGAGCGGGCCGTGTCCTAGGCTCGGCCGAGTCTCCCCATGGCGCGAGTTGCGCGCCCCGACCGTGCACGCCGAGGTCTCTCCCATGTCACCGACGCCCACCGGGCTGTTCCATGAGGTCCCCATCGAGGACCTGTTCTTCTCGACGACTGACGCCAAGGGGGTCATCGACGAGGCGAACGAGGTGTTCGCGCGCAATGCCCGCTATGCCCGATCCGAGCTGCTGGGTGCGCCGCACAACATCATTCGCCACCCCGACATGCCCGGCGCCGTGTTCAAGGCAACGTGGGATCTCTTGGGGTCGGGCCATCCGGTCTGCGCTTATGTCAAGAATCTTGCCAAAGACGGCAGCACGTATTGGGCGTTCGCCACGATCGTGCCCATCGAGGGACGGTTTCTCTCGGTGCGCGCGACTCCGTGCGACCGCACCGCCCGGGACCTGTTCGAGTCGCTCTACGGCGCGGTCCGAGCGGCTGAGCTCGCGGCCCGTGACTCCGGCGCCAGCGCCCGGCAGGCGGCTGAGATCGGCGGCGACAGTCTCACACAAGCGTTGGCCGACAACGGTTTTGCCTCATACACCGATCTGCAGCTCGACCTGGTTCCGGTCGAGGTGGCGGCCCGGGAGTCCGTGTGCCCGCCCCTGCCGGACCTGGCCGACGGGTCCAAGACGGCCCGCAAGATGCTGTCGCAGGTGGCTGATGCGCGGTCCCGGTTGGGCGCTTTCGCGACGGACATCGCCGGTTCGCTGGTCCTGGCCGACACCCTGGCGCGTGACCTACGTCGACTGCGGACGGCGTTGGCCAGCCTGGACACCGAGGTCACGGCGACATCGACGGCCGTCGAGCGCGAGCCTTTCGGAGCGGACGTGGTCGCTTTCGTGCCGGTGATCCGCACCCAACTGCAGAGCTTATCCGAGACGGTCAGTGCGGCCGCCCAAGATCTCACCCCGGTGGTGCGGACCCGCAAACAGTTGGCGCTCAGCAGCGCGATCGCCCGGATGCAGGCCGAGGCTATCGGCCGCTACGTCGTGGCGGTCGAGGCCGGAGCAGAAGACCCTCGGGTGTCCGAGCGTGCCCTCTCGAGCCTGACGACTGCGCTGCTGGCCATCCTCGATGCCGATCTGCAGGCCGACAAGGCGGCGACCGCGGCATACGTCGCACGGGTGGCTCGCGTCTCCGCGCAGGTCTCGGGGACAAGCGCGGCGACCACGTCGTGGAGGGCACTACTCGATGGCTCGGACGGCGGGTCAGCTGACCCCGCCGAGGACTGCCCGAGTCTGCACGACACGCTGCGCACCTTCGACGTGGCCCTGAGCGCGGTCGGCGAGCAGATGCGCCGAGTCGAGCAAGCCGTCGAGGCGGTCGCGGCCACCAGCGCCGCTTTGGACCGCGACGAGTTGGCGGCCGTGCTGACCCGGATCGTCGAGTTGGCGGCGAAGATCTAGTCGCGGCTCAAGGCCCGTTGGGGGCGGCGTGGCCGCAGGTTGACGGCAACCAAACCAAGGCACACGGCGACGAGCGCCACGAGAGTCCGCGGCGTGACGGCCTCGTGCAGCAGCACCGCCCCGGCGACCAGGGCGACGACCGGGGTGAGCAGGGTGAACGCCGACAATTTGGTTGCTGAATAGGTGCGGATCAGCCAGAACCACACGAGATAGCTTGAGGACCCCACGACGATGATCTGGAAGGCGAGCGCCCCCGCATTCATCGGGGTCAGGGGCCACTGGACACGTTCGCCGGACAGCCAGCCGACCGTGGTGAGGCCGACCCCGGAGACGGCCAGTTGGTAGAGCAAGGTCTTGGCCGGATGCACCGGCCCGAGCTGGGTCGCCCGGATGACCAGCGTGGTCGCGCCCCAGCCCAGGGCTGCCAGGCCCGCAAGCAGGTCGCCAAGCCATTGGCGCGATCCCGCGCCGGAGGTCGTGAGACTGTCCAGGAAGGCAAAGGCGACGCCGGCGAAGGCAGTCACGAGCCCGGCGAGCGCGAGCCCGCGCAAGCCCTCGGACCGGGAGATGAAGACCATCCCGATCGCCACGACGAACGGCGCGAGATAGAGGAAGACGGTCATCCGCCCGGCGGTCGTGAACTGCAGCGCGGAGTAGATGGCTCCGAACTCGGCTGCGAACAGGGTCCCCGCGATCAGCCCCGGCACGAGCGTGCCGTCCCGTTCCCACAGTGGTATGCCGCGCCACCGCGCCCACGTGAGCACGAGCAGGGCTGCGCCGACCGAGCGCAGCCCACCCTGGGTGAGCGGCGGGATCTGGGCCAGGGCGACCTTCGAGGCGATCTGGCCCAGGCCCCACAGGACCGTGCACCCGACAACGAGCAGGACGGCGCGCCGATCCAGGTGCACATGCCGTTCGCTGCTCACCCCTCGGACCCTAGTGGACCCGGCCCGACGCTCAGGCCTGGGTCTGCGCCTGGGCCCGTTGGGCGGCGACCTGCGCGTGGACGTCGGCCATGTCTAGGGCCTTGACGCCCTCGATGACTTGGGTGAGGGCCGCCGCCGGCAGAGCACCCGGCTGGGCGAAGACCAGCACGCCCTCGCGGAAGGCCATGAGCGTAGGGATCGAGGTGATGCCCGCTGCCCCGGCCAACTCCCGCTCGGCCTCGGTGTCGACCTTGCCGAAGACGATGTCCGGGTGCTCGGTGGACGCCTTCTCGAAGATCGGGGCGAACATCCGACACGGTCCGCACCAGGCGGCCCAGAAGTCCACGAGAACGATGTCGTTGTCCGTCACGGTCTGCTCGAACGTGGCGGCCGTGAGGGTGATGGTGCTCATGAGTCTCCTCGCTGGGATGGGTCGGTCGGTCGCGTGCTCACTTCGTCACGGCTCCCCCGGCGGCGGTCCACGCCGTGATCCCGCCCCCGAGGTGGTAGGTCTGGGTGAAGCCCAGCGCCTTCATGATGGCCAGGGCGGTGCCCGAGCGGTTCCCGCTGCGGCAGTAGACGGCATACGGGACGTCTTTGGCCAGCGCGCCGACCTTGGTGCGGAAATCCGCGGCATTGACGTCGAGGTTGACCGCCCCCGCGAGGTGACCCTCGGCGAACTCGGCCGGTGTGCGCACGTCGAGCACGACGGTCCCGGGCCGCTTCATCGCGGCCGCGAAGGTCGCCGCATCGACCTCGGCGCCGTTCGCAGGGGCAGAGGCTGCTGCGGCGACGGTGGCTAGACCGGTCGACCCGGAGCCCGTGGAGCCGGAGCAGCCGGTGAGCGAGACAGCCACGAGCGCGACGAGCGCGACGGCCAGACGACGGACGGTCATGGGCGGGAGGTCTCCTTGGTCATTCGGGGACACAGATGGCGCGGCGGGCTGCCGCGCGCAGGGTGAGGGCGCCGACGGCGAAGACAACGAGCGTCGCCACCGCGAGCAGCGCCCAAGCGAGGATCCGGTATGCCGTGGGGCCGCCTCCCGCAGCGCTGCCGGCTGCGGCGTCGACGGCGATCGCGGAGGCTGCCAGGGCGGCCAGCGGGAATGTGTAGGCAAGGAACGGTAGTGCGAAGGGCAGGCGCAGTTGGCCGGGCTGGACGACAACGAGCGCGGCGGCAAAGACGGCAGCGCCGAAGAGGATCTTGCGCACCGGGTCCAGAGGGCCACCGAGCAGACTGGTCAGCGACAGCACCATGACGGCGGGCGGCGCGACGAGGATCATCAGGGTCGGGCGCAGCCGGGCCGGCAGCGGGGTGTCCAGCAGCAGGAGTCGGTGCAGGAGGATCGGAAAGAGCCCGAGCCAGGCGACCAGGCCGACCCCAAAGGCGAACCAGGCGAGCTCGGTCGAGCCCAGAGCCGGGGCGGCGAGCGGCGTGACGACGTTGCCGACGACGGGGATGAACCACGCCGGGGTGACCTGGGCCAGGCCGATCTCCGGGCGGGACAGCCACGCGGTGAGGACGGCCAGCGTGGCAGCGAGGTGGCCGATGGCGCCGATCCACCAGAGGGCGACGGCCAGGCCCGGCGTCAGATCCTGCAGGCCGGTGGCCAGGACGAGGATCGCGATGGTGAGGGTCGGGGCGAAGGCCATCCGGACCGGGTGGCGTAGCTCCGCGCGGGCCGCGGCCGGGAAGCGGAGCCACTTGACGGCATACAGGATGGCCACGAGGAGGAAGACCGCGACGGCGAGGAGCACCAAGACGGTGGCGATCCACATCGGGGTGCCCCAGGTGACGGCGGCGCGGCGCCAGGCCAAGCCGAGGCCGCCGACGCCCATGACCGCGGCGAACAGCGTCACCGGAAGGTAGGCGAGGCTGCCCGATGGCGGCTGCTGCTGCTCCGACATGGCTCTCCTGGGTGAGTCTGGTGCTGGGTCTGGTGCTGGGTCTGGGTTGCGACTGCGGGACAGCCTAGCGGATACCCCCTGGGGTATCCAAGTGAGGCGTGCCAGACGGCTCGACATGAGCCAGGGAGGCCCCGGCTTGCGCCGGGACCTCCCTGGGTTGTCGTTCAGACCGGGTCAGCGGTCGTGACGGTTACGGCGTGTCCACCCGGACGATCGTCGGGTTGGGCATACCGGTGGATCCACCGTAGGCGACGGATCCGAGGTACTTCGTGCCCGGATCCAGCCCGCTGAAGGTGAGCGAGACCGTGCCGGTTCCACCGATCGTCGCGCTGGCCGGCGCGGAGACGCTCATGTTGCCGGCGTCCGCGGACCCGAGCAGCCACTGGAAGAGGGTGTAGTTAGCATCCGGACCGTCCGTGCCCCAGCCGTGGACATACACCGCGTAGGTGCCCGCGGTGGGGTTGATGAGGTTGACCTCTTCGGCCGACGTCCCACTTCCGCTGTTGCCGACGAGCGACCCGTCCTTGTAGACGTACATGTCCAGGTCGTCGGTCGCGCCGTCGACGTAGTCGTCGAACAGCGAGAACCGGGCATACGTGGTTCCCGCCGGGATCTCGACAACATGCTTCGTGAAGCCCTGGTTACTGTCGGGAGCGTTCACGTTCCACGAGTTGGTCGGGTCGTCCACGACGTGGCCGTCGGTCTTGGTGGCCGCGATCAGACCGCGTGGCGTCGCGGTGAACGGGCCGGCATAACCGAAGCCGACCTTGTAATCGACCGCCCCGCCCGTCCCGGTCACCTGCACCGGAGCAGCCAGCGCCACCGGCCGGATGACCGCCGGGATCCGCACCTTGTGAGATCCGTCGGTCCAGGTGATCTGGCCACCGGTGTAGGAGTTCGGCGCAGCGCTGGTCCTCGTGAAGGTCAGCTTGATGGTCTTGGACGCGCCCGGAGCGAGCGAGAACGTCGCCGGGTCGGCAACCACGGTGATCCCGGCGAGGCCGGAAACCGACATCGAGTAGTTCGACGTCCCCTTGCTGACGTTGGTCACCGTGCGAGTCACCGTCTGGACGCCGGCGAGCGCCCCGATCGCCACCGACGCGACGTTCATGTCGCTCGGGTCCGTCGAGTAGCCCAGCGAGGTCAGCGCCGCGCAGCTGGCGGGCTTGACCGCACTCGTCGTGCCGCAGAGGAAGGCCAGCCAGTTGTTCCACCCGCTGTCGAAGACCAGGCCCGGGTCGGTCGCCTTGTTGGGCGTGACATGCCCGGCGCCTTGGCGGAAGATGACCAACGGGTTGGTGTTGGGTCCGTCAAGGACGTCACCGGCCGTTGTCATGAACGCCGACTTAATCGCCATCGGCGACCACGTCGGCTTGCCCTGCTTGAGCAAGGCAGCCAGGCCCGCCATGTGCGGGGCCGACATCGACGTGCCGCTGTAGATGTCGAAGTCGCGACTGGAGTTCCCGGGGGGCGCAACTGCGGCGAGGACGTCCTGTCCGGGGGCGATGATGTCCGGCTTGAGCAGGTCACCGGCAGCCCCAATGAGCGGGCCACGCGAGGAGAACGACGCCGTGGTGGGTGCGGGTGTGTCGTAGACGACCGTCGACTGGTTGATCGTGGCTGTCGCCCCAGCCGTGGCGGCATACGCCTTGACGGCCGCGCGGTCGGTGGACTGCAAGTGCACGGTCGGCACGAAATGGAAGTCGGCGTTGATCGAGTTGACGGAGGCGTTGACAAGGATCATGCCGACACCGCCTGCCTCCTTGACCGCCAACGACTTGTTGACTCGTGCGGTGACCCCACGTTCACAGACAACGATCTTTCCAGCCACCTTCGCCGGGTCGAGGACCGCTGCACCATCGGCCGAGCCGTAGCACAGCGCGAGTTGGGTGGGGTCGGCGCCAGGCAGACCAGCGGCGATTGAATCGACCAGCGGTGCCGGACCAGTCCTCCCTGCGAACGAGGCGCCAGAGTAGGTGACGCCGTTACCCAAGGTCACCGATCCGGTGCCATTGCGGTTGTGGGTGCCGGCCGCGACGGTCGTTGTCCACGGCGACGGGTGCGCCACTGTGGAGGTCGTCGGGCCGCTGTTGCCGGCCGACGCCGCGACGAAGACTCCCGCGTCGGCAGCGAACAGGAAGGCAATCTCCACCGGGTCGGCGAAGTTGGTCGACGTGCCGCTCACCGAGTAGTTGATGACATCGACACCGTCGGCGACGGCCTGGTCGATGGCGGCCACGAGGTCGGAGTTGTAACCGGAACCACCCGAGGGGGTCTCCCACAGCGCCTTGTATGCCGCGATCCGCGCCCGCGGCGCGATGCCGCTCACGGAGCCGAACAGAGCGGCGTCCTGGGTCGTGGGAACGTTGGCGTTGCCACCGGAGGTGCTGGCGGTGTGGGTGCCGTGCCCGCCGAAGTCACGCGGAGACGCGAACTCCTCCTCGGCAATCCCGGCGTTTCCGCCCCACGCGGCGTTGAAGTACTGCGCGCCGATGAGCTTCTGGTTGCACATCGAGGCGTTGAAGCCCTCGCCGGGGGTGCACTTGCCGTGCCACCCCGGGATCTGCTGGTAGGCCAGGAACCCCTTGGCCGCTGGCTTGCCGTTGGCGTCGACCCGGTCAGTGAAACTCAGCGACTCGGGCCAGATACCGGAGTCGATGACGCCGATGATGACGCCTTCACCCTTGAGGTTGCCGCCCGCCTTCGTCCACAAGCCGCCCGTTGCCGCGTTGTCCAGTCCGAGGAAAGACGGCGTCGACGAGGTGTCGGCCTTGACCAGCTGCTGCTCGGTCACGGCCACCACGCCCGGGAGCTTGGCCAGGGTCTTGGCCTGCGCGCCGGTCAGCTTCGCCGCGAACCCGTTGAAGGTCCACCGGTAGTCATAGAGCCGGTTCGCCCCGCCCACCTTGCCCAAGACCGCGTCGTGCGACGCGACGAGGTATGCCGCGTACTTGGCGGCCTCGGAGGTGGTGGAGTCGAACTTCTTCCCGGCTGTCGGCTTGGTCGCCTTGTATCCGGCGACCGAGCCGTCGTAGGAGGCCGTCGGCAGGTCGAGCATCTGGACGATGTAGACGCCGTCGGAAGTCGACGCGGAGGGAGCGGCCGGGGCCGCAGTGGCAGGGCTGCTGCCGAGGGCGATCGCCCCGATGAGCAGCGGGACGGCGCTCACGGCGCCGACCGTCATGCGATTCATGAACACTCCTGGGGGTGGAGAGCGGCCCGCAGGCCAGGGCAGGGCCGCCCCGATAGGCCCATGCCCGGAACAATATCCGCAGTGTGAGACTGCGCACAGGGGTAGCGGGTAAAGAGATGGTCAGCTCGACCGACCGCTCAGGACTCAGCGGGTGCGTAGCCGGCTGCCACCGGCACTTCCCAGAGCAACCGGGTGCCGCCGAGAACTGCGACCGGTGAAAGCACAACAACCGTCCCCCCTCGACCGTGGGCGCGTTCGGACAGGTTGGCCAGGCCGCTGCGGCGGCCGCTCTCGACCATGCCGACGCCGTCATCCTCGACAGTGACATGGATGACGTCCGCCTCGACGACGACCGCCACGTCGACCTCAGCGGCCTGCGCGTGCCGCGCGACGTTGGACAGGGCCTCCCGGATGACTGCCAACACATCAAGGCGCAGCCATTCATCAACGAGATTCGGGTCATCGAGTGCGCCCACCACCGTGAGCCGCGGAGCAAAGCCGAGCGGTTCGGTGAAACTGTCGACCAAGTCGTGCAACTCGTCGGACAACGGCTGGGACTCGGGTTGGTGCAGGGCGAAGATCATCCGGCGGATGTCCTTGATCGCCAGGTCGAGCTCGTCGACGGCCTCCGCAAGCCGGTTCTGGACATAAGGATGGGCCGCCACCCGCGACGCGGACTGCAGCCCCAAGCCCGTCGCGAAAAGTCGCTGGATCACGACATCGTGCATGTCGCGGGCGATCCGCTCGCGGTCCTCAAGGACAACCATCCGCGCCCGGTCCCGTTGTGCGGTCGCCGCAGTCAGCGTGACCGCAGCCAGGTCGGCATACTGCTTCAACGGCTCAGCAGCGTCGTATGCCGTGTGCGACTCACCTTCCCCCCAGGCCACCACGAGCAGCCCGAGGCTCCCCGTGCCGACGCTCATCGGGACGATCGCGGTCTGACCGTGCGGTGGCAACCCGCTGGCCTCACGTAGTTGAGCCGCCAGCGAATCGGCAACGACCTCCCCTTCGCGCGACAGCAACAGCAACGGCTCGCCAGAGTCGAGGATGGTCATCCAATGGGGTTCGGTGAGCGGTGTCCCGACGATGAGCCGGGCACGGACGTCGCTACCGGTCGAGGCTTCGATGATGAGCTGTCCGTCCTCGCCAGCGAGGGCGACAGCCGCAAGCTCGGCTTCGGCCGCGATCTGGGCCCGCTGGACAAGGATGGACAGGGCCGCGCGCTGGTCCCGACCGTAGAGCAACGCCTGGGTCATCTCCCGCAGGGCATCCGACCACTGCCTGCCAGACCGGGCCACCTGGAGCATCCGGGCGTTGTCGATCGCCATCCCCGCTGCGGCCGCGAGGGCCACGATGAGGTCCTCGTCGTCGTCGGTGAACTCCAGCCCGCCAACTTTGTCGGTGAGATAGATGTGGCCGAAGACCTCGTCCCGCACATGGATCGGTGCGCCGAGGAACGTTGTCATGACGGGATGCCCGGGCGGGAACCCGGCCGCTTGCGGGTGGTCGCTGATCGCTGACAGTCGAAGGGGGCGCGGCTCTCGGATGAGCAACCCCAACACCCCATGACCGAACGGGGGTGCTCCCAGCCGGGCGACCTCCTGCGCCGTCATTCCCTCGGTGACGAACTCCATGAGCCCTGCACCGTCGGGCCGCAACACCCCCAAGGCGCCATAGTGAGCACCGACGAGGTTGCAGGCACTGCGGACGATCCGGGTGAGCACCTCGGACAGCTCAAGTCCGCTGCCCACGGCGAGCACAGCATTGAGCAGCGTCGCTGCCGCCTCGGAGGAACGCGGCATACGCAGGCCCGCGAGGTTCAGTTGCACACGGGTGATGCTAGGTCAGGTCTCGCGGGTCCGACACCGCTGGCCTGGATCGTCGTGGGTCGGACTGGTCAGGCAGCGTTGATGGGCACCGTGACCACGGGGCACTCGGCGTGGGCCACGCACCGGCGAGCGATGGTCCGTCCGGTCCCCTCGTCGGTGCCGACGATGAGCGCGGCGGCACCGCGGGTGAGCTCCAGCAGCGTCGGTGTCGGGTCGCCGGTGACCACCTCGAAACGGCACGGTATGCCGCGCAGCCCCCGCAAGGCGTGGACCGCTGCTCGGAAGGTCGCCTGGTCGGCGGCTGCCCGCTCATCGGGGCTCAGGCCTTCCTCAACGATCTGGATGAATCGCAGCCTGGCCCCCCGACGCAAGGCCTCGTCGACGGCCGCCTTGGCGACCGACTCCGCCCGCCCGTCGTTGAGCAGCCCGGCGACGACGTCCCCCGACCGCCCCGGCGTGTACGGGACGCCCTGCTGCGCCCTCGCTGTGCTCACGGGCTCATCGTCTGTCGTGGATAGGGCTCCGGTCAGGGCCGAAGGTCCCCTGTACCCCAGCAAGACACCCTGTGGTTACCTGACGTCTACCTTGCCGTCGATCGACCAACCGTGGGGACGCCGAGACCGCTCAGGGCCGGCGCGTCTTCGAGCGGGTCGGGTGGGTCGCGGCATACACGGCCGCCTGGGTGCGGCTGTCCATGCCGAGTTTGTCCAGGATTGAGGTGACGTAGTTCTTGACCGTCTTCTCGGCGAGGAACATGTCCTCGGCGATCTGCCGGTTGGTCAGCCCTTCAGCGATGTGCTCGAGGATCCGGCGCTCCTGCGGGGTGAGCGAGCGCAACCGGGGGTCGATCGATGACTCACCCAGACTCGACTTGACCCGGGCGATGACCTCGGGCCGGATGAGGTGCTCTCCCGCTGCGACCCGCCGGATCGCATCGACCAGGTCGTTGCCCTTGATGTCCTTGAGGACATACCCGGACGCTCCGGCGAGCACCGCAGCCTTGAGCGCCTGGTCGTCGTCGTAGGAGGTGAGGATGAGCGACCGCAGCGTCGGGTCGACGGCGCGGACCGCTCGGCAGACGTCGATGCCGGACCCGTCGGGCAGCCGGGCATCCAGCACGCAGACCTTGGGCCGCAGCGCCGGGATGCGCCGTTCGGCCTCCAACGCCGACCCAGACTCGCCCACAACCTCGATGTCGCCGGACATCTCCAGCAGCTCACGCAGGCCACGCCGGACGATCTCGTGATCGTCGAGAAGGAATACGGTGATCGTCACGCGCCTAGGGAACCACACTTCCAGCGTTCGCTGCGCTCACTCCGACGCGTAGAACAGTGTCTCGGTCACCGCGCGGGCCCGCCGCGACTGGCGCAGGTAGGCCTCGACGAGTTCGGCGCCCGTCCCCGGCTCGCGCCCGACGATCCGGCCGACCCCGTCAGCGTCGCGCACGTCCGCTGGCACCGCGTCCCCGGGACGCCCCCGCCACAGCAGGATCGCGTTGCGCAGCCGCGCGGCGTTCTCGTATGCCGTCGCCAGCGTCTCGCTGTCCTCGGCGCCGACCAGCCCGGCCTCGGTGGCGGCCCGCAGGCCCGCCAGAGTTCCGGGGGTGCGCAACCCGGGCACCGCATGGGCGTGCCGCAGTTGGAGCAGCTGCACGGTCCACTCGACGTCGGTGAGCCCGCCCCGGCCGAGCTTGAGATGGGTCCGCGGGTCGGCGCCACGGGGCAGTCGCTCAGACTCGACCCGCGCCTTCATCGTGCGGATCTCGCGGATCTGGGTGGGGTTCAGCCCGGCAGCCGGATAGCGCAGCGGGTCGATCAGGGCTGCGAAGTCCTCCCACAGCGCTCGGTCACCGGCGATCGGCCGGGCCCGCAGGAGGGCCTGGAACTCCCAGGTGAGGGCCCAGCGCTCGTAGTACACGGCATACGAGGCAAGGCTGCGCGAGAGCGGACCGTTCTTGCCCTCGGGCCGCAGGTCGGCGTCAAGCAGCACCGCGTCGGGGGCGGTCGCGGCCACCAGGCGCACCAGCTCCTGGACGACGGCGACGCCTTGGCGGTGGGCCGCCTCTTCCGACACCCCATCGCGCGGACGATGGACGATCATGACGTCGGCATCCGAGCCATAGCCCAGTTCACGTCCGCCCAGGCTGCCCATCCCCACGACGAGCACGTCAACGAGCACGCCATCGGCACTGCGAGCACCCACGACCCGCGTGGCGACGTCAAGCGCCGCCTCGATGGTCGCCCCCGCCAGATCGGCCAGCGCAGCCCCGACCTGGTCGGGCGCGAAGGTGCCGGTGAGGTCGCCCAGGACGATCCGCAAGAGTTCGTGCCGACGCAACGCCCCCACGGCCGCCATCGCCTTGTCCGGGGCGTCCTTGCGGGCTGCGGCGCTACGCAGGGTGGCCGCCAACGACTCCTGGCTGCGCGGGCGAAGCCCGTCGGGGTCGCCGAGGATCGACACCGACTCGGGCGCGCGGATGAGCAGGTCGGCGGCATACCGGCTGCGGCCGAGGACGTGCGCGAGGCGCTCGGCGGCGCTCCCCTCGTCGCGGAGCATCTTGAGATACCAGTGGATCGTGCCGAGGTCGTCGCTCACGCGGCGGAAGGCGAGCAGCCCCGCATCGGGATCGGCCTCGTCGGCGAACCAGCCGAGCATGACCGGCAGGAGGGTCCGTTGGATCGCCGCCCGCCGCGACACCCCGGTGGTGAGGGCTTCGAGGTGGCGCATGGCCCCAGCCGGATCGCGGAAGCCCAGGGCGGCCAACCGCTCGCGGGCCTGCTGCGGCGAGAGCACCGCCTCGTCGGTGCTGAGCCGTGCCGCAGCGGAGAGCAGCGGCCGGTAGAAGAGCCGCTCGTGGATCCGCCGGACCTCCCGCGCGTGCGACTGCCACAGCGCGACGACGGCCTCGGCCGGGTTGCCCGCGAGCCCGAGGGCGCGCCCGAGGACCCGCAACTCGTCGGGGGCGTCGGGCATGAGGTGGGTGCGGCGCAGCCGGTAGAGCTGGATCCGATGTTCGAGGGTCCGCAGCAGCCGGTATGCCGCGTCGAGGGTCGCCGCGTCGTCGCGCGCCACGTAGCCCCCGGCCGCCAGCGCGAGCAGGGCCTGCAGGGTGGTCGCCGACCGCAGGCTCTCGTCATGCCGTCCGTGGACGAGCTGGAGCAGCTGCACCGAGAACTCCACGTCGCGCAGCCCTCCCGGGCCGAGCTTGAGTTGCCGGGCTGCCTCGGCGGGTGGGACGTGCTTCTCGACCCGCCGACGCATGGCCTGGACGTCTTCGACGAAGTTGTCCCGGCCCGCGGCGCCCCAGATCAGCGGCTTCAGGGCCTCCTTGTAGGCCATGCCGACCTCGCGGTCCCCGGCCGACACCCAGGCCTTGAGCAGCGCCTGGAACTCCCACGTCTTGGCCCACCGGTCGTAGTAGGCCTTGTGGCTGGCGATGGTCCGCACGAGCGGGCCGGCCTTGCCCTCGGGGCGCAGGGCGGCGTCGACCGGCCACAGGGTGCCTTCGCCGGTCTGGGCGGCGCACGCCTTCATCGTCGAGGTCGCCAGGGTCGTCCCGACCTTGACGGCCCGTTCCTCATCGACGCCGGGTGCAGGCTCGGCGACGAAGATGACGTCGACGTCCGACACATAGTTGAGCTCGCCGCCGCCGGTCTTGCCCATGCCGATGATGGCGAGGCGACAGTCCTCGTGGCCGGGGCCGAACTCCTCCCGCGCGATGACCAGGCCGGCCTCCAGGGCCGACTCGGCGAGCTGGGCAAGCGCCTCGGCAGCCTTGGGCAGGTGGGCCACCGGGTCGGGCGCCGACAGATCGAGAGCGGCGATCCCCACCAGCTCGCGCCGATAGGCCACCCGCAACGCGTCGTATGCCGTCCGCTCACCTCGCGCGCCCGGCGTCACCGCCGTCGTCAGCGCCGTCCGCAGGCCCTCCGCGGACGGTGGGGTCGCATCGGCGGCGGCGGGCCAGTGTTCGGGGTGGGCCGCGAAGTGGTCGACCAGCGCTCTGGACCCACCGAGGGTGAGCAACACCCGGCGTCGCCGGTCGGTGTCGGCGGTGAGCAGGTCGAGCAGGTGGGCCGGCCCGGCAGGGTGGGCGGACGGCATACGCAGGACCGCTTCGGTGAGTCGGACCAGACCGAGCGCCGCGAGATCGGGGTCGGCGGCAGCGGCCAGCCCTTCGGCGACCGAGGTGCGCGCCGCGCGAGTCGACTCGATGGCCTCGTCGGGCTCGACCCCGGGAGCAAAGAGGCGCAGCAGCGCAGGATCGCGCAACAGCGCCGCCGACCGCACGGGTTCAGCGAACCCGAGGCGAGCCAGCAGCGCGACAGCACTGGACGACCGATCGACCACGACGGGCTCCGCTCCCCCGACCTACAGCCGGGTGAGGTAGCGGTCCAGCTCGAACTGGGTGATCTGCTGGCGATACTCCCGCCACTCGGCGCGCTTGTTGCGCAGGAAATAGTCGAAGACGTGCTCGCCGAGGGTCTCGGCGACGAGTTCACTGCGCTCCATGACTTCCAAGGCCCGGCCCAGCGACGAGGGCAGCGGCTCGATGCCCATGGCGCGGCGCTCAGCGTCGGTGAGACTCCACACGTCGTCCTCGGCCTCCGGCGGCAGCTCGTAGCCCTCCTCGATCCCCTTGAGACCCGCGGCCAGCAGCACAGCGAGGGCGAGGTAGGGGTTGCACGCCGAGTCGACCGAGCGCACCTCGACCCGGGTCGAGTTGCCCTTGTCGGGCTTGTACATGGGGACGCGCACCAGCGCGGACCGGTTGTTGTGCCCCCAGGTGAGGTATGCCGGTGCCTCACCACCGCCCCATAGCCGTTTGTAGGAGTTGACCCACTGGTTGGTCACCGCGGTGATCTCCGCGCCGTGGCGCAGCAGACCGGCGATGAACTGCCGCCCGGTCTTGGACAGCTGGTAGGGCGCGCCCGCCTCGTGGAAGGCGTTGGTGTCGCCCTCGAACAGGCTCAGGTGCGTGTGCATGCCCGACCCGGGGTGCTCGCGGAACGGCTTGGGCATGAACGAGGCCGCGATGCCCTGCTCAAGCGCGACCTCCTTGACCACGGTGCGGAAGGTCATGATGTTGTCGGCCGTCGAGAGCGCATCGGCATAGCGCAGGTCGATCTCGTTCTGGCCGGGAGCGCCCTCGTGGTGGCTGAACTCGACCGAGATCCCCATGCTCTCCAGCAGGGTGATCGCCGCACGCCGGAAGTCGTGGGCGGTGCCGTGCGGGACGTGGTCGAAGTAGCCTCCGTCGTCGACCGGGCGCGGGACGACCCGCTTGCCCTTGGTCGGATGCAGGAGGAAGAACTCGATCTCGGGGTGGGTGTAGAAGGTGAAGCCCTGGTCGGCGGCCTTGCCCAGTGCTCGCCGCAGCACGTGACGGGGGTCGGCGAAACTCGGCTGCCCGTCGGGGGTGAGCAGGTCGCAGAACATCCGCGCGGTGCCGGGATGTTCACCGCGCCACGGCAGCACCTGGAAGGTCGACGGGTCGGGCTTGGCCAACATGTCGGCCTCGAACACCCGGGCGAAGCCCTCGATCGCCGAGCCGTCGAAGCCGATCCCCTCGGCGAAGGCGCCCTCAAGCTCGGCGGGCGCGACGGCGACCGACTTGAGGGTGCCGACGACATCGGTGAACCATAGGCGCACGAACCGGATGTCGCGCTCTTCGATGGTGCGCAGGACGAACTCTTGCTGACGGTCCATGTGCCGATCCTGCCGCACCGGTGTTACCGGCGCGTTTCCGGACGGTTCGGATCAGTCCTCGAGGTCCTCGTCGTCCCATGACGTGGCGCCGCGGTCGTCCCAGGCCCGGTCTTCGGCGTCCCACTTCTCGGTGCGTTCCCGGGCGATGTCCAGCGCCCGGGCAGCTTCCCCTGGGGTGTCGTAGGGCCCGAGCACGTCCTCCCCCGGTCCGCGGTCCTCGTCGGTCTGCACGATCCCCTTGGCCACGTTGTACCAGTACTGCACGGCATACCTCCCGGTCTCGTCGGCGTGCGACGGTTCCACGGTATGCCGTCCCGGCACCTGCGTGGGCGTGCATAGACTCCCCGGTATGCCGGTGACCTACGCGAGCGTCGCGCCGCACCCTACGAGCGCTCGCCGCAGCGTCCCCGTGGGGATCCCGAGGCCGGAGTACGTCGACAAGCCAGCGCCCGCGCGCTACCAGGGCGCTGAGGTCAAGGACGCCGAGACGATCGAACGGATCCGCATCGCCGGGCGGGTCGCTGCGCAGGCGATGGAGGCTGCCGCGGCCGCCATCGCACCTGGGGTGACCACCGACGAGCTCGACCGGATCGGGCACGAGTTCCTGCTCGACCACGGGGCCTATCCCTCGACGTTGGGCTATCGCGGGTTCCCCAAGTCCTTGTGCACGTCGGTCAACGAGGTCGTCTGTCACGGCATCCCCGATGCCCGCCCCCTGGAAGAGGGCGACATCGTCAACATCGACATCACGGCATACCTCGGCGGAGTCCACGGCGACACGGACGCGACCTACCTCGTCGGCGAGGTCGACGAGGAGTCCCGGCTGCTCGTGGAGCGCACCCGGGAGGCCATGATGCGCGGCATCAACGCCGTCGCCCCGGGGCGGCCGATCAACGTCATCGGCCGGGTGATCTCTTCCTACGCACGGAGGTTCGGTTATGGGGTCGTGCGCGATTTCACCGGGCACGGCATCGGCGAGGCCTTCCACAGCGGGCTGATCATCCCGCACTACGATGCGGCGCCCGCTTATGCCACGGTGATGCAGCCGGGCATGACCTTCACCATCGAACCGATGCTCAACCTGGGCACCCACGAGTGGGACATGTGGGACGACGGTTGGACGGTGGTGACCCGAGACCGGCGCCGCTCGGCCCAGTTCGAACACACCGTCTTGGTCACCGAGACGGGCAGCGAGATCCTCACCCTGCCATAGGGAAGGATGTGCCCATGACCTCGCGCGTGGCCCTCGGCATCGACATCGGCGGATCCGGAATCAAGGGGGCGCCCGTCGACCTCGACCGTGGCGTTCTGCTCGCCGAGCGCGTCAAGATCGCCACACCGGTTGAGTCCACGCCCCATGCGGTGGCCGCCATTGTCGGCGAGATCGCTGCGCAATTCACCGACACACTTCCCGCCGACGCGCCGATCGGCGTGACCATCCCCGGGGTCGTGCAGCACGGCGTGGTGCGCTCGGCGGCCAACATCGACAAGGCCTGGCTCGACTGCCCCGGCGAGGCGTTGTTCAGCGCCACGCTCGGTCGGCGGTGCCTGCTGGTCAACGATGCCGACGCGGCCGGCGTGGCCGAGTTGCGCCACGGTGCCGCGAAAGACAAGAGCGGGCTGGTCATCGTCACGACGCTGGGCACCGGCATCGGGATTGCCTTGCTGCACAACGGGGTGCTCATTCCCAACGCCGAATTGGGCCACCTCGAGATCGACGGGCATGACGCCGAGACCCGCGCTGCGGCGAGCGCCCGCGAGCGCGAGTCGTTGTCGTGGACCAAATGGGCGGCCCGCTTGCAGCGCTACTACTCCCACCTGGAGAACCTGCTCTGGCCGGACCTGTTCGTCGTCGGCGGCGGCGTGTCCCGCAAGGCCGACAAGTTCCTGCCATTGCTGTCGCTGCGGACCCCGATCGTGCCCGCTGAGCTGCAGAACGCGGCCGGGATCATCGGCGCTGCCGCCCTCGCCGCTGACTGATCGCCTACGCGGGGACGACGAGGACGTGGCTGCGGTCGCTCGGCGCCACCCACGTCGGTAGCGCGGAGTCGAACGTCGCCAGCACGCTGCCGTGGTGCGCGGCCAGGTTGACCAGATGCAGGTCGGTCACCTGCTGGTGTCCCATGAGCACCGACGTGTCAACCGCCGGCTGCGCCAGGGTCGTCGGGTCGGGAAGGAAGGTCCACCTCGGGTCCTGGCGCAGGCCCCGGATCACGCGCGTCACCTCGCCGACCGAGCGTTGCGACCCGGTCACCGACGGGTTGAGCAGCAAGCGGTAGAGGGACGCTTCGGTCACCGGGCAGGTCGCCCATCGCCCCGACACCTGGGCGAGGAACCGATGGGCCGCACGGTGGTGCTGATGGGTCGTCACACACAGGGCAACGAGAAGGTTGACGTCGAGCAGCAGGAGTCTGTCGACCGGCCGCGCTGGTGCCTCAGCCATCGCGCAGTGCGGCGACGAGCTCGTCGGTGACGATGACCTCGGTGTCCCCGACCATCACGGGGAACGGGCTGTAGGACAGATCGACGACACTCGACGTGGAGCCGACCTCGGCGACGGGGGCCAGCAGTCCGCGGCGAGCCAGCTCGGACACCGCATCACCCAGGCTGATCCGCCGGCTACGCGCCAGGGAGCGGGCAGCAGCGAGGACCGTGTCGTCAAGGTCGAGGGTCGTGCGCACGCCACCATCGTAACATCAGCGCATCACGACATCACGCGTCCCCATCCTCGGGTAGCGAGCGGATCGTCAGGGCAGCGACACGGCGCCCCGTCCGGCGAGGTCGTGCAGGGTGAGGTCGGTGCCGCCGTTAGTGGAGATATGGGTGAGATAGAGAGCGCGACCCGATGTCGCGAGCAACCCGTCGTGGATGGGGATCATCGCCCGGGGCGCGAGCCGACGCACGAAGTCGATGGAGTCGCGCACGGCACACCACGGCGCATTGATCGGCACGGCCACGATGTCCACGTCGCCCGGGTCGGCGTCATAGGCGTCGCCGGGGTGGAAGAGGCTCGGCTCCCCCGCAGCCTCCAGCCGGACACCCACGTTGGCGACGGTGGCGATCCACTGGTGGTTGAAGGCGTGCATGGCACCGAACGGGCGGACACGCACCTCGCCGACCTGCACGTCGGACCCTTCCGCCAGGGCGCCGACGATCAGACCCGCGTCGGCGAGCAGTGCGGCGCTCATCGGATCGGCATACAGCTGCGCCTGGGGGTTGGCCCGAACGAGTGCCGGGAAACGCTTCTGGTCCAGGTGATCGGCGTGCTGGTGGGTGACGATGACGGCATCCAGGTCGGTGAGGTCTTCGAAGCCTGACGAGAAGCCCCCCGGGTCCAGCAGGATTCGGCGATCGGCCATCTCGACGAACAGGCACGAGTGCCCGAGGTGTGTGATGCGCATGCCACTCACGCTAGCGGGGCCACACGGCATACCGGCCGCAATAGGGTGGGGCGCAACGGCGACCCGCCCCCGGAAGGTGACCCAGATGACTGCGCCAGTGGACCCGACGACGACCTCGGCATGGAGCCGCCTCACTTCGGCGGCGACGACGCTGCGTCCGGATCTGCGCGGCTGGTTCGACGCGGATCCTGCTCGCGCGCAACGGTTCTCGTTCGAGTGCGGAGACCTGCACGTCGACCTGTCCAAGAACCTGCTCACCGACGAGATCCTCGACGCGCTCGTCGCCCTGGGCCGCGAGGTTGGGCTCGAAGGGCGCCGCGACGCGATGTTCGCTGGCGAGCGGATCAACGTCACCGAGGGTCGGTCGGTGCTGCACACCGCGCTGCGGCGACCGGCCGCCTGCACTCCCGCTCTGACCCTGGACGGGCAGGATGTCGACCACGACGTGCACGAGGTGCTCGCCAAGGTCTATGCGTTCGCCGACCGGGTCCGCACGGGCGACTGGCGGGGCGTGACCGGCAAGCGGATCGAGACCATCGTCAACGTCGGCATCGGCGGCTCGGACCTCGGCCCGGTGATGATCTACGAGGCGCTGGCGCCCTACGTGCAGCCCGGCTTGCGCGCCCGGTTCATCTCCAACATCGACCCGACCGACGCCGCCCAGAAGACCGCGGGCCTGGACCCCGAGACCACGTTGGTCATCGTGGCCAGCAAGACCTTCACGACCCTTGAGACGATCACCAACGCGCGGATGGTGCGCACCTGGCTGCTCGACGGCCTGGTGGCCTCGGGGGCCATCGACGGCTCCGAGGCCTCCCGCGGCGAGGCCGTGGCCAAGCACTTCGTCGCCGTGTCGACCGCCTTGGACAAGGTGGCGGACTTCGGGATCGACCCGGCCAACGCGTTCGGGTTCTGGGACTGGGTGGGCGGACGCTACTCGGTCGACTCCGCGATCGGCACGGCAGTGGCGGTCGCCATCGGTCCGGAGCGGTTCGCTGAGCTCCTCGCCGGTTTCCATGCCGTCGACGAGCACTTCCGCACCACGCCGCTGGAGCGCAACGTCCCTGCCCTCATGGGGCTGCTCAATGTCTGGTATGTCAACCACCTCGACGCCCGCAGCCACGCGGTGCTCCCCTACGCCCAGCAGCTGCACCGGTTCGCGGCATACCTGCAGCAGCTGACGATGGAGTCCAACGGCAAGTCGGTGCGCTGGGACGGCACACCGGTGACCACAGCGACCGGCGAGGTGTTCTGGGGCGAGCCGGGCACCAACGGCCAGCACGCGTTCTACCAGCTGATCCACCAGGGCACCCAGCTCATCCCCGCGGACTTCATCGCGGTGGCCACCCCGGCATACCCGTTGACGGACGGCGGCGCCGACGTCCACGAGCTGTTCCTCGCGAACTTCTTTGCGCAGACGGCGGCGCTGGCCTTCGGCAAGACCGCGGACGAGGTGCGGGCGGAGGGGACCGCCGAGGCGATCGTCCCCGCACGGGTGTTTTCGGGCAACCGACCGACCACCTCGATCATGGCCCCCGCCCTCACTCCGTCGGTGGTCGGGCAGTTGGTGGCGCTCTATGAGCACATCACTTTCACCCAGGGCATCGTCTGGGGCATCGACTCGTTCGACCAGTGGGGCGTGGAGCTCGGCAAGCAACTGGCCAAGGCGATCGAGCCCGCGGTCGGCGGCGACGAGGGCGCCCTGGCCGCCCAGGACGCCTCGACCCAGGCGCTGATCCGCTACTACCAGGCCCACCGGGTGCGCTGATCGGGGACGCTCGGCCGCTCAAACCTGTGGTGACCTCCGGGCGGCATACGCGAGCCACTCACTCAGGTGGACGTAAACCGCCGGGTGGTTGAGCAGGTCGAGGTGTCGCGCGCCTCCGACGACTCGGATGTCGCGCGGGTCGACCTCGCCACGCCGATCGGCTAGTCGCGCGTCGGCAGGCCGCACGAGCAGGTCGCCGACCCATTGGGCCACCAGACCGTCGCGCTTGGACGGCACCGTGCCGATGACGACGCAGTGGCGTATGCCGCTCGCGAGCGGGACCGTCCCGGCCTCGGCCATGAGCGTGCCTGGGTCGAGGTTGCGCCAGTCGTCGGCCAGGAGGTTGCCATGCCCGAGGTCGCCCATACCGGCGGGTCGAGCGGCGATGAGTTCGGCGATCCACGTCGTCTCCGGCAGCTTGGCCAATGCCGGGCTGAGCCGGGCGACGCCGCGGGCGATGGCCGCCCCCTGGTGAGGGGTCCCGATCGTGACCGTGGCTCGCACCAGGCCGGGCCAGTGCTGCTCGGGACGAGTGTGGGCCAGGGCACTGTGCAGCACCAGGCCACCCATCGAGTGCCCGATGAGGACTAGTCCACGGACCGGCACGGGCCAGCCGACCACGAGGGCTTCGAGGAGGTCATCGAGGCTTCCGCCGTTGTCCGAGACCCGCAGCCCGGTGTTGTAGCGCACCCGGACCGGGGTCCAGGTCCCTTCGGCAAGCAGCTTGCGGGAGTAGCTCTCGCCCGGGTGGCCCCAGTTGCGTTCGGAGCGGATGTCCCACCAGTCGTCGGTCTCGATGAGCCCGTGCAGGAAGACCGCGACCAGCCCCGTCGCGTCGGGGTATGCCGCCCGCAGCCCCTCCGGGGTCGCCGGGACATCGCGCCCCGCGGCTCGCACCGCCATGGGCAGGCTCAACGGTGACTGGCGGTCCCTCAGCCGATCGCCGTAGAGGCCGTTGAGGATCGACACGACCTGATGCGGCCCGGTCTCCTCGACGATGGGCCGCCCGTCGGACAGTCGTGCGCCGGCCTTTCCGAGGGCCCGACCGGTGGACCGCAGACCTCGACCGACAGTCCTCGTCGCGGCGTTCGTGGCCCGAAGGTGGGCCTGGCGCACCCGCTCGACCCGGGCTTCACGGTCTCGACCGGCCAGTCGCTTGGCCACGGCATACCCACGGTCCACGATGGCGACCGACACCTGTCCGACGCGCTGAGCACCACCGACCAGGGCCTCTCCGAGGACCCGGCCGGCTTCCGTTGCTTCGGACGGCTTCATTACTCAAGAGTAACTTGTCGGTGCGACATCCCCGGCTCACCGGCACCCGCCGCGACAGACCGTGTGGCCCGAACACCCGCGGAGGGCGTTCGGGCCACACGATGGCGCGGGCTAGCCGCCGATCTGCCCGATCTGCTGCTTGGTCAGCTCCATCACCTTGATGAGGGCGCTGCGCTGGAACTCCAGGCCCTCCTTGCCCAATCCATGGGCGGAGACCCCGATGTTGAGCAGTCGCCCGAGGTGGGCGACATACGGTCCCCACGGTCCGACCGGCCCGCCACCGCCGCCACCGCCGATCGGGATGACCCAGCCGCCGCCGTCGACGTCGACGCCACCGAGGAGGATCCAGCCCTCAAGGAGGCCGCTGAAGTCAGGACGACCGATGGAGATCTTCTTGGTCCGGTAGGTCGCGATCGCGAAACCCGAGACACCGGCGTCAAGGGACAGCGTCTGACCGGCCGGAGTGCCGGTGCCGATCCACTCGACGAACTGCTGACTGTGCACCGTGCCAAACGCCTCGAGGGTCTGGGCCCGCTGGGTCGGGACGACGCCAGCGACATTGGCCTGGCTGGTGAGGCTGCCGTCGCTGGTCACGGTGACGAAGTCGTCGTCGACAAAGTCGCCGAGGCTGAGTGAGAAGGCGTCGAGCAGGACCACCGGCCCTCCGGTGCCATCCCCGCCGACTGGCAGATACCACGCGGTGAGGGTGAGCGGGTTGGACCCGACCGTCTGGTTGATCGTCACGCCCTCGGTGGCCGCGCCGCCTTCACCGTCAGAGGCGCTCCAGAAGAGGAAGGTCGCGTTGGGCACGGCGCCGGCCGTCGCCTGGGCGGTCGAGCCCGGGGTCGAGTCGGTGAGATAGCCGCCGGGAAGCGGCGTCCAGGTCGGCCCGGTGCGCGGTTGGCGGTGGTGGCCCGCGCTGTTGATGAGGCGGAAGTCAACGGTCACTGCGGTCATGGGAGGTCCTCCGAAGACTGGGGAGACGGCACAGGGGTATGCCGGGCCGCCGGGAGAAGCGGTCACCAGCAAGGAGCCTGCCCGCCCGCGCGAGATACCCGCAGGTCATCGGCCAGCTGTCCCAAGTCGGTCAGCCGCGGATCAGCCGTCGATCAGCCGTCGACGGCCAGGACCAGAGGGAGCACCGCCGGTGCTCCAGCAGCTCGCAGCGCACGGGCCGCCACCGTGAGCGACCAGCGCGAACTCACCAGATCGTCGACGAGCAGCACCGGCCCCGGTATGCCGTCCAGTCGCCTTCCCACCTCGGGCCCGACTCCCAGCCGTCCCCACACTCCCGCCAGCCGGAAGGCACTGTTACCCCCGGGTTCGCCGGCCGGGCCACCGTCGACCAGATCAAGCGTGCCCAGCAGCGGCAGTCGGCCGATCTCAGCGATCGCAGCAGCCAGCGAGCCGACGAGCATGGGGTGGCGGCGCGACGGCATACCGACGATGCCGACCGGACGCACCGCCCAGTCCCATTCCGCGAGGACCTGGACGACGGCGCGCACCATCGGCTCCGGGACCTCGCCGTCCTCACGCAGCATCTCTCGCAGCCGCTGCCCCCAGCCGAGATCGCTGAGCCGGGCCAGCGCCCGCCCCTCGGCCATCGCCTCGTCGGCAGCGATCCGGCCCTTGACAGGAACGCCCAATCGGTCCATCCCCGTTGGCCATTGGGCCCGCGGCTCGATCGGCACCCCGACCCGAGCCAACTGGGCGCGGGCGGTGCCGAGCGCGACATCGGTGACGTCGGCGGCATACCAGGGCGAAGTGCACGTGTCGCAGCGCCCGCAGTCGACGGCCGTCGGGTCGTCGAGGCACCGCTGGAGAAACGCCATCCGGCACTCGCCCGTGCGCTCGTAGTCGAGCATGAGGTCCTGCTCGGTCCGGCGCGCGGCAGCGACCCGCTCGTAGCGAGGCGCGTCGTAGCCCCACGGCTCGCCCGTGGCCAGCCACCCGCCACTCACCCTTCGCACCGCGCCGTCCACGTCAAGGACCTTGAGCAGCAGCTCCAGCCGGGTCCGGCGGATGTCGACGACCGATTCGAGAGCGGCAGTCGATAGCGGCCGGCTGGCCGCGGCGAGCGCGTCGATGACCGCTCGGGCCCGTTCTTCGGTGGGCATCGACACGGAGGCGAAGTAGGCCCAGATGTCGCGATCCTCCGCCCCTGGCAGCAGCAGCACGTCGGCGCGCTCGGTGGCCCGACCGGCGCGGCCGATCTGCTGGTAGTAGGCCACAGGCGAGGCAGGCGCGCCGACGTGGACGACGAAGCCGAGGTCGGGCTTGTCGAACCCCATCCCGAGCGCCGAGGTGGCCACGAGCGCCTTGACCTTGTTGTCGCGCAACGCCTGTTCGAGCCGCTCACGTTCGGTTGGGTCGGTCCGCCCGGTGTATGCCGCGACCCGATGCCCCGCGTCGGCCAGGGCGCGAGCGAGGTCTTCGGCGCCGGCCACGGTGAGCGTGTAGACGATGCCGCTGCCGGGCAGGTCGGCGAGGTGGCTGAGCAGCCACGCAACCCGGGCCTCGGCCCCCATTCTCGGCAGCACGCCGAGCCGCAGGGACGGTCGGGCAAGTCCGCCTCTGATCGTGCGGACCTTCCCCTCCCCGTATGCCGCTCCCCCCGCCTGGCGCTCGCCATCGGCAAGCTCGCGTTCGATGTCGGCGACAACCCGCGCGTTGGCGGTGGCCGTGGTGGCCAGGACCGGGGTGCCGGTGGGGAGCGCGCGAAGCAGGTCGCCGATCCGGCGGTAGTCAGGCCGGAAGTCGTGGCCCCAATCGCTCACACAATGCGCCTCGTCGACGACGAGCAGCCCTGCGCGAGCGGCGAGGTCGGGCAGCTGCTCGGCGCGGAAGGACGGGTTGTTGAGCCGTTCCGGGCTGACGAGCAGGACGTCGACCGCGTCGTCGGCGAGCGCCTGACGTACCTGCGGCCAGTCGAGAGTGTTGGCGGAGTTCATTGTCACTGCGCGGATCCCGGCGCGTGCCGCGGCGGCGATCTGGTCGCGCATGAGCGACAACAGCGGTGAGACGATGACCGTGGGTCCGGCGCCGGCTGCCCTCAGGAGAGTGGTCGCGACGAAGTAGACCGCGGACTTGCCCCAGCCGGTGCGCTGCACGACCAGCACCCGCTCGCGGTCACGGACCAAAGCGAGCACCGACTCCAGTTGCCCGTCGTGGAAGTCCGCATCGTCACGCCCGACGAGCCGCCGCAGCGCCGAGCGCGCCGCCCCCTCTAGCTCGTCCGCCATGCCGACACCGTATGCCGTCCCCCGGACACCCCTCGCCGCCGTCCACCGGGGGGGCCGGTTCGCACAAGCAATACCGTTGGTGCCTTCGACGCGGCATACCCACGCTTGGCTCGCCTCCCCCACGCGACCATTGGTATGCCGTGTGCTGACTCGGCTCACACCGGCTCGATAGGGTGGATGAGTCGGTCGATACGCCGGGTTCTGTTCTGCGGTAACCGTTTCCGATCATCGCAGCGACGGTCATCCATCTCGGCCGGCCATTGCTGACCGGCTCCAGCGCTCTACCCGCAGACTCGGGCGGGCCGCCCTCAAACGCCTGCTGTTCGAGCTTGCTCCGGGTGGGGTTTACCGAGCCGACCTGGTCACCCAGGCCGCTGGTGGTCTCTTACACCACCGTTTCACCCTTACCCCGCAAGCCAGCGGACCGGCATACGAGGCGGTTTGTTTTCTGTGGCACTGTCCCGCGGATCACTCCGGGTGGCCGTTAGCCACCACCCTGCCCTACGGAGCCCGGACGTTCCTCGGCACCCGGCTTGCGCCGGATGACGCGACCGCCTGACCGACTCATCCACCCTGAGTGTATGCCGCGCGGTTCTCCAGGGTTTGTCGGTGCTCACCCATACGGTGGGCGCATGATCGATCACTTCGGCATCAACTGTGTGGACCTTCCAGCGGCCGCCCGCTTCTATGACACTGTCCTGGGGGTTCTCGGGCACCGTCGGGTCATGGACTTCGGGGTGGCCGTCGGCTATGGCACCGACTCTCCCGACTTCTGGATCAGCACCTTCGAGGGCATCGGACCCAACCGGGAGGTGCACATCGCTTTCACGGCACCGGATGCGGCGACTGTCCGGGCTTTCCACGCGGCGGCGCTCGAGCTCGGCGCCGAGGAGTTGCATGCGCCCCGGCTCTGGCCCGAATACCACGCGAACTATTTCGGAGCCTTCGTCCGCGACCCGGATGGCAACAACGTCGAAGCGGTGTGCCATGCCGGGTCTGGGCCCGAGTGACTCACTCCCGGTCGGCGCGACCCGTCACACCTTCGACTTGCGCCACCCGGCCGCGACCGCTTGCGCTTCGCTGCAGAACCACCTCTCGCCCTTGCTCTGCGTGATCACGGTCTTCTCATAATCGCGCTGTCCGGGGACGTGGTAGATCTTCTCCCCCGTCGCCACGCTGATGTTGCCCTTGATGAGGCACGATTCAGACTCCCCAGTCACCGGAGCGTGGGTGGTGCTGGTCGTCGGCTTGCGGGCAGACGTTGGCGCCACGGGTGGCGGTCTCGGCGTGTTGCCAGTCGGCGCGGTCGCGACGACCCGCGCTGCGTTGGTGGCCGGTTCCGATGCAGAGACCGCGCCTGGCCCCGAGCACCCGCCCGCCCCGCCGAGGGTGAGCAGAGCGATCAGGATCCAAGACCCACGCATCGCCACGGGACTCACTGTATGAGCGAAACGCGTGGAAGGCGCGGTGAGACCCGCTCAGAAGGGCGGCGGGTCGTCTCGATGCGAGGTGACCGCCGTCGGCTCACCCCGCGCGGTGGCCGACTCGGTGGCTCCTGTATGCCGCCCGCTCACCCCGCGCGGTTCGCGTCGCCTTCGGATCGGCGGGCCGACATCGTCCACGTCGTCGCAGCTGTGGACGTCGCTGAGGGCTGTGCCCCGATGGCCTTCGAGGTAGTCATGGGCGTGGGTGACATAGGTCCGCCCCGCCAGGGTGGTCCACGTGATGGTGGCCGTGTCCGGGTCTTGCTGGGTCGCCCACAGGCCGAAGGTCTTGAGTTGGTGATGCCGCCGATGCTTGACCGACAGGTTCCCCGGCGTCGTCGCTCCGGCGGGCCAGGGGATGTCATGGTCCAGGTCGGCCCCGACCGGGCTCACCTGACACCCGGGACCGCGACACACCCGATCTCGAGCGGCCACGAAGTCCCTCATCCGAGTCGTCGGGCGGTAACTGGCCGCCGACACCTGGACCACCTCACCTGTCGCATCGTTGACGACCAGCCGACGCCACACCGACCCGGCGGCGTGGGCAATCTGACGCACCTGAGCTCCGCTGACGAAGCCCCACCCGGGCAACTCGCCGGGGTTGTCATCGCATCCAAGCAGCGTGCTCAACTGGACCACCACGTCGACATGCGCCGCCGGGGGCTGTCCGACGACCCCCCAGTCGATCACCGGGCCGTGGCCGAGCGGCATACCCAGCTCCGCACCGGAGGGACCCCGCGGGTTCGCCGCCTCGGCGACCGGATCCACTGCACCCGGCACCCGGTCGCTCGGCCCCGTGACGGTGTCGCGCACGTCGCCGTAGAGCAGTAGGTCCAGGGCGAGGTCAGACCGCAACTGGTCCAGCGTCCGGCCACCGCACGCTCCGGAGGAGCGCAGTCGCCGAGCCATCGCATCGACCCGCGTCATCGCGGCGCACACCCGGCCAGACTCCCCCGTCACTCGGAAGGCCCCCGTGCCATCAGCGAATACCTGCGCCGACGCCTCCCGCGCTGCAAGCGCCGTGCGGGTCGCACCCGCCGGATCGCCAGCGCGATGACGCGCCATCTCCTGACGCAACCGGCGACCAACGAGCGCATGCGAGGCGACCGACCCGTCCCGGTTGGGACGGATGACCCGCTCGGCCGCGACCGCCGCAGCATCTGGCTCCAGGTCGCTCAGTTCGTCGCACACTCGCGCCACGCGGCTCAGGTCGGCAGCCCCGGCCGCCAGGACCGACAGCAAACCTTCCGACCTTTCCGGCGGCGCGATCGCCAACCGCATTCGTCGCCAACACTCGCCCTCGGGTAACCCCGTCGCCGCCATCACCTCGGCAACGACCCCGCCTCGCACCGCCGACGCCGCCTGGGCGCGAAGGGCCGACGGGCTCGGCACCGAGCCGGCCGTCCTCGCACCAGCCCGAGCCGCCTCGACCAACGGGGCGAGTCGGCCCGTTGTCTCCCGGGCATACCCCGCAAAGAGCGCCCGCCAGGCCGACACCGCGACCGCATCCAAGCGTGCCTTGACCTGCTCGACGAGCACGATCATCGCCAGCGCCGCGGCTTCCTGCTCAAGCCCGGCAGCCGCGTCCACCTCCGCGGCAACGCGCACCGCAACTACACCCGACACGGTGTCGGGGGTCGAGACTGGTGGCTCCAACATCCCCCTAGCATAGTCGAACGCCTGTCCGAGTGCAAGCCCAATGACGCTGTCCAACAACGCTTTTCGCTCACAGCGAACACGTCAGAGCCCCCGCCGATCCACACCAAAGCACTGCCTGGACCCGACCTGTCCCGGCCAGCCCCCGCGCCAAATCTCCCGGGTGGCGTGGATGCGTCGCCCTCCACCCGCTCTCCCCGCTCGCCGTCCGCGCGCTGCTCTTCGGCGGTGGGTATGCCGCGCAGACCCCCGCCGCCGTCAGCCGCTACGCCTCCCCGGGCGACTCGGCCGCCCCAGCACTCTCGATCCGCAGCATGACCCGCCCAGCCGCCACGTCGGCCCCCACCACCCGGACCGTCACTCGATCACCCAGCTGTGCCGTCCCTTCAGCCGCGGCGACGACGGCGGGTTCCAAGACCTGCACCACCGGCACCCCTCGGCCGTTGAGGTCGACCACACTTCCGGGCAGCGCCTGGCCGACATGCGAACTCAACACCGCCGCTTCGACAGCATCGGTGCACGCGCGCTCAACCGCAGACGCCCGCCGATCCCCCTCGGCCATCAGCGTCGGCAGGAGAGGCAGCGCCTCCCGAGCCCAGGCAGGCACTGGTTCGCCCGCGGACACCGCCGCACACACGACGAGCCCGAACCGGTCCACCAAGCGGCGCAGCGGCGCGGTCACATGCGCATACGGGGCCGCGACGGCCGCGTGCTCCCGCAGCCCAGGCGCCGAGCCGTCGAACGGTGTGTAGCCCGCTCCCCGGAACAGCGCTGTGGCCTCGTGGATGAGCGCCAGATGACGCGGGTTAGTCCGATCCAACGAGCGCAGGAAGTCGCCATAGCGCTGCCCATCCGGCCAGGCGATCCCCAGCGCGCGCGCTTGTCGCCGGAACCGACGCACCCCGTCCTTCTGCGGCGCGGGCATGGTCCGCAGGATCCCGACCCCGGCATCCAGCATGAGCGACGCCGCCGCCATCCCGGTCATGAGCGAGATCTGCGCGTTCCAGTCCTCGGCCTCCAACGGCGGCCGGAACTCCAACCGATAGCGCCCGGGCCCTTCATGGACGACCTGCTGCTCGGGCATCGGCAAGGACGCCCCACCCCGCGCCGACTCCAACGCCGCCCGTTTGTGCCCCACTTCCTGCAGCAACACCACCTGCTCGTCCGCCTGCCCCTGGTCGACCAGTGCCTGCACGCTGAGGTAGTCGCGTCGCGCAATGCTGCGCACGAGCGCGCGCCCCACGTGCACCGACGTCACCGCTGCGTATTCGTCCAGCCGCAGATCCCACACGTATGCCGGTCGCTCCTGATCCGGGAGCAGGCTCGCCGCCCCCTCGGACAACCTGGGCGGATGCAGCGGCTCCCGGGCATCGGGCAGGTAGATCGTCTGCCCCCGCCGCCGGGCCTCCGCGTCGATCGGCCCACCTGCCGCCACGAACCCCGGCACGTCGGCGATGGCATAGCGCACCCGATAGCCCGCACCCTCGCGGGCCAGAACCATCGCCTGGTCGAGGTCCATCGACCCCACCGGGTCCAGGGTCCAGAAGCCCAGGTCGGTGAGATCGACCTGCGGGATGGGCACCCGCCCGGGCTCGATGGCCGCCTCGACGGCCGCGAGCACCTCGGGCGGGAAGTCACCCGGCACGTGCAGTTCTTCGCGGATCGTCGCGAACCGGCGGGCCAGCGAGCTCGGCTCGACGGCGGCGGTCTGCAGCGGGCCGGGACGATAGCTGACAACGCGGCTGGGCATGCCCACACCCTAGGGCGCGCCCGACCCTGTCACCCGGCACGCCAGATCCCACGCGCGCCAAGGCAGCACCTAGAGTTCCCCTCGTGTCGCGCCAGCCCGTCCACTCCCCCGATGCCGACACCCTCGCCCGGGCCCTCGACCTGATCCGCGCTTCGCGACCCCGGTGCGGGTCGATTCGGGTCATCGCCGTCGACGGCCCGAGCGGCTCGGGCAAGACCACCCTGGCGGCGGACCTCGCCGACGCCTTGGACGCCCCGACGGTCCACATGGACGACCTCTTCCCGGGTTGGGACGGTCTGGCCCCGGCCCCGGGCCTGCTCACCTCGCAGGTCCTCGAGCCGCTCGCGCGAGGTGAGCGGGCGGCATACCGGCGATGGGACTGGGCGACGAGTCGGTGGGCCGAGCGCGTCCCTGTCCCCGCGACCGACCTGCTCATCGTCGAAGGTTGCGGTGCCAGCGTCGGACCGGCCGCCCCGTATGCCGCCGTCCGCCTCTGGGTCGAAGCGCACCCCGACGTGCGGATGGCTCGCGGGATCGCCCGCGACGGCGAGGCTTTCCGCCCGCACTGGCAGCGGTGGGCCCGTCAGGAGGAGCAGGTGTTCGGCGCCGACCAGACCCGCGGGCGCGCCGATCTGGTCATCGACACAACGGACTAGCGTTGCCTCCTATGGAACCCGCCGACCTGGTCGACGCCGTCTCAGCCGCGGCACATCTGCAGCACGGATGAACCCCTCTCGGCGTCGGCTGGTCGGGTGGGTCGCGCTCGGCGGCGCGCTCGGCACGGCGGCGCGCCTGGCTGTCGATGCCCTCGTCGGGGCGCCCGTCGGCACCTGGGACGCCGGGATCGCAGTCGCCAACGTCACCGGCGCGTTCTTCCTCGGCGTCATCGCGCTCTACCCGTTCCGCCACCGGCACCCACACGAGGTGCGAGCCTTTGCCGGCACCGGGGTCATGGGGGCCTATACGACCTTCTCGGCGCTGAGCCTCGCGGCCGTCGACGGGTCGCCGCGGCCGGAGGCGGTGTTCGGACTCACCGTGAGCATCGCTGGCGGGTTGGTTGCTGCGTGGTTGGGGCTGCGGCTCGGGCTGGCCGCTCGCCACGCCGCCGACGAGCCCCATGCGGGTCCCGACGCCGAGGACCCGCGCCACTTCGAGGAGGAGTTGTGACCGGCGGGTATGCCGTGTGGTCCCTCCTCGCGGCCGTCGCCGCCGGGTCGATCGGCGCAGTGCTTCGGTGGACGAGTGTCAGTTGGCTGCACGGGGTGCTCAGCCGACGCAATTCCGACCCTGACCCGTTCCCCCTCGGCGTGCTCGTGGCCAACACGGTGGCCTCCTTGGTCGCCGGGGTCGCTGTGCCGGTTGCCTCCGTGGTCGGCCCCCAGTGGCGGTTGGTCATCGTTGCCGGGCTCTGCGGTGGACTCTCGACCCTGTCCACCCTCGCCGTCGACACCGTCGCGATGTGGAAGCGCGGACAGCGCGTCGGGGCGATGACCAACCTCGCGGCCAACCTCATCCTCGGCGTGCTCGCTGCCGTGCTCGGAGCGCACGCTTTCGGCCCGGCGCTCGCGGCGGCGTGGGACGGCTGATCCGTCGGTCGGTCGTGCCGACGTGACCTGGCCACGGCCCACAGCTAAGAACGTCAGTGCCCCCGGGCTTCGCCCAGCCCCTTGACCAGGGCACTGAGCCGGGCCGACTCCTGGATTGAGCGGGGCCCATCAGAGCGTTGGATCGCCATGACGGCCAGGGTGTCCGCGTCGTTGAGCTCAAGGGTCGGCCACGGCATACCGTGACCGAACTGGACCTCCATGATCTGCGGCCAGGTCACGGTCCGGGTGAGGAAAAGGTTGCGCACTGTCAGGCCGTCACGGGTCGGCACCGCTTTGATCGTGGCGTAACGGAAGAACAGCGCCGCAAGAACCCAGCCGATCGACGCGAACAGGATCCGGTCGAACACCTTGAAGTCGTGGATCGCGGTCGCCGGGATGAAGATGCCGATGAAGGTGAACAGTGCGATCGCGGCCACGGCCAGTCCGATGGCCACCGCTCGACCCCGACGAGGCACGAACGGCGCGAACGGGTCTCCGGCAGACGGTTGCCCGTGCTGCGGTGGGCCGGTCTCGGCGGGCTGGGTCATGGGTCAGTCTCCTCCGGAACGCCGGACGGTCACAGTCGGCAGGCTGCGATGTGGGTGACGAGGATGCCCCGAGCACCGAGGTCGTAGAGCTCGTCCATGACCCGGTTGGTGCCCTTGCGCGGCACCATCGCCCGGACGGCCACCCACGCCGGGTCGTGCAGCGGCGACACCGTGGGTGACTCCAGACCCGGGGTGATCTGGCAGGCCGCCTCGACGTGTTCTGCCGGGCAGTCGTAGTCGAGCAGCACGTAGTCGCGCGCCGTCACCACGCCAAGCAACCGCCGTCGCAACACCCCGACCCCGTTGTCCTCGGACACTTCGGCCCGGCGGATCAACACCGCCTCCGAGGTGAGGATCGGCTCACCGAACACCGCCAAGCCTTGGCTCCGCAACGTCGCCCCGGTCTCGACGACGTCGGCGATGACGTCGGCCACGCCCAGCGTGATCGCGGTCTCGACGGCACCGTCCAGCCGCACGACCTGCGCGCTCACACCCGCACCGACCAGGTGGGCCTCCACCAAACCGGGGTAGCTCGTCGCCACCCGCTTGCCCGCGATCTCGGCGACCGACCCCAGGGAGCCGGCGCGGGCGGCATACCGGAAAGTGGACCGCCCGAAGCCGAGGACCATCACTTCGACCGCGTCGCTGCCCGAGTCGAGCAGGAGGTCACGGCCGGTGATGCCCGCGTCGACTGTCCCTGACCCGACGTAGACGGCGATGTCGCGCGGCCGCAGGTAGAACAGCTCGACCTCGTTGTCGGGGTCGGAGACGACGAGTTCCTTAAGGTCGCGTCGCACCTTGTAGCCGGCCTCCCGGAGCATGTCGGCGGCCGGCTCGGCCAGGGAGCCCTTGTTGGGAACGGCGATTCGCAGCATCAGTGGATCCAGCGTTCAGAGGTGGGCATAGACGTCGTCGAGGGTGAGCCCGGTCGCCAGCATGAGGACCTGCACGTGGTAGAGCAGCTGGCTGATCTCCTCCGCGGCCCGCTCCGGCCCCTCGTGCTCGGCCGCCATCCACGCCTCGGCCGCCTCCTCGACGACCTTCTTACCGATCGCGTGGACCCCCGCGTCGAGCGCGGCCACCGTGCCGGAGCCCGCCGGGCGCGTGGCGGCTTTGTCGGCGAGCTCGGCGAACAGCTCCTCGAACGTCTTCACGAGGGACCAGCCTACCCAGGCGCCCGTATGCCGCCCGCCCGCCTCCCAGCGGACGGACGGCATACGTGGATTCCTCGGTGGCGCTGGCCGCCCGCGGGCCCCGGCACCGTCAGCCGTCGAGGGCGTCGAACTCCTCGTCGCGCAGCAGCCGCGACCGGATGAGGAAACGCACCCCTTCCGGCGCCTCGACCGAGAATCCGGCGCCGCGCCCGGGCACCACGTCGATGGTGAGGTGGGTGTGCTGCCAGTAGGCGAACTGGCTGGCCGACATCCACACGGGCACGGCCCGCTCTAGGCCCACGTCGAGGTCGCCCAGATGCACGTCCGCATCCCCAAGGATGAAGTCGCCGTCCGGGTAACACATCGGTGAGGACCCGTCACAGCACCCCCCGGACTGGTGGAACATCAAGGGGCCGTGCTGTTCGGTGAGCTTGCGCAACAAGGTCGCCGCTGCCTCGCTCACCGCCACCCGGGAGTATGCCGCGCGGCGCGGCATACTCTCCGGGCCAGCAACCACGTTCGGGTCCGCCGCCATCGGCTTAGAAGAAGCCGAGGGCGTTGGGCGAGTAAGAGACCAGAAGGTTCTTGGTCTGCTGGTAGTGGTCGAGCATCATCTTGTGGTTCTCTCGGCCGATGCCCGACTGCTTGTAGCCACCGAACGCGGCGTGTGCGGGGTAGGCGTGGTAGCAGTTCGTCCACACCCGACCGGCCTGGATCGCGCGCCCGGCTCGATAGGCCCGGCCTCCGTCCCGGCTCCACACTCCGGCGCCGAGGCCGTAGAGGGTGTCGTTGGCGATCTTCAACGCATCGGCCTCGTCCTGGAAACGAGTCACCGAGACGACCGGGCCGAAGATCTCCTCCTGGAAGATGCGCATCCCGTTGTGACCTTCGAAGACGGTGGGCTGGACGTAGTACCCGCCCGAGAGGTCGCCGCCCAGGTCGGCCCGGCCACCGCCGATAAGAACTTTCGCCCCCTCCTGCGTGCCGATGTCGATGTAGGACAGGATCTTCTCGAGCTGGTCGTTGCTGGCCTGGGCGCCGATCATCGTGTCGGTGTCCAGCGGGTTGCCCTGGACGATCTTCCCGACCCGCTCGATGGCATCGGTGAGGAAGTTGTCGTAGATCGAGGACTGGATCAGTGCCCGAGACGGGCAGGTGCACACCTCACCCTGGTTGAGCGCGAACATCGTGAAGCCTTCAAGGGCCTTGTCGTAGAAGGCATCCCGCTCATCGGCAACATCGGCGAAGAAGATGTTCGGGCTCTTGCCGCCGAGTTCGAGCGTGACCGGGATGAGGTTCTGGCTGGCGTACTGCATGATGAGCCGCCCGGTCGTGGTTTCTCCGGTGAACGCGATCTTGGCGATCCGTGCCGAGGAAGCCAGCGGCTTGCCCGCTTCGACTCCGAAGCCGTTGACGACGTTGAGCACCCCGGCGGGCAACAGGTCGCCGACGAGTTCGACGAGCTTGAGGATCGACCAGGGGGTCTGCTCGGCCGGCTTCAGGACGACGGCGTTCCCGGCGGCGAGGGCGGGAGCCAGCTTCCAGACCGCCATGAGGATCGGGAAGTTCCACGGGATGATCTGCCCGACGACCCCGAGTGGCTCGTGGAAGTGATAGGCGACGGTGTCGGCATCGATCTGAGAGATGCCACCCTCCTGTGCCCGGATCGCCCCCGCGAAGTAGCGGAAGTGGTCGATGGCCAAGGGCAGGTCCGCAGCCATCGTCTCGCGGATCGGCTTGCCATTGTCCCAGGTCTCGGCCAGGGCGAGGTCGGCGAGGTTGGCGGCCATGCGCTCGGCGATGGCGTTGAGAATGACGGCCCGCTCGGCGGGTGAGGTCCGTCCCCACGCGGGAGCCGCTCCATGGGCAGCGTCGAGCGCGAGCTCGATGTCCTCGGCGGTGCCCCGGGCAATCTCGGTGAAGGGCTTGCCGGTGACCGGAGTTATGTTCTCGAAGTACTGGCCCTTGACGGGCGCCACCCATTGACCGCCGATGTAGTTGTCATAGCGGCTAGCGACGGACACGGGGCTGCCGTCGGATCCAGGCGGGGCGAAGATCGTCATGGTGAGTCCTCCCAAGTGTGCTGCGAGTCACCTCGCGAGTGTGATGACCGTCACATGACGGCGCATGAGTGCAGGCTAAGGAGGGGAACGCTGCAACCACGCTGCACGGCGTCAGCGCGAGCCGGTATGCCGCTCCCCCACGTCGCGCCCGGCACCGAACTCGCGCTCCAGACGAGACGTCTCGGCCAGCGCGATAGGACGCAGCGGTGACCCTGCGGGCAAGGTGAGCGCCTGACGGCGCCATACGTCCAGGTCGTCCGCCCCCCACCTGGACCGGGTCCAACTGACCATGAGGTCGGGCTCGTTCGAGGCGATGAGGGCCGCCCGCAACTGCCCGGCGAGCATCTCTCGGCGGGAGGCAACCGCTGGCGCATCCGAGAGCGGAAGTAGGGGACCCCGATACGCCTGGACTGCCGCACGCACCCGACCGCCCGCAAGGTATGCCGCGACGTCCTGCCAGTCGGTCTGGACGTCACCGTGCCATCGATAGGGCCGCGACCCGAGCGCTTCGGGTCCGAAGATCGAGCGCAGTCGGGTCATCTCGGCGCGCAGTGTCGAGGAGGTGACGGGACCGGCATACCCGAGGATCTCGAGCTGCTCCGCGGTGAGTCCTTCGGGATGGTCCGCGAGGGCCACGGCGATGTCGCTGTGTCGCCGGCTGAGCCGATGGGTCCTGCCGTGGTGGACCGCGACCAACTCGGGCAGCCCGAGGCCACGCAGCAGCAGGGTTCCCGTCAGGGAGGCCGCATCACCGAGGCGTCCCAGCGTTCCGGAGTGGCTCATGTCCTCTCGGTCGTGGGCGCCCCACAACCCACCGGTCGCCTGCAAGCGCGCCAACTCCGACTCGGCCATCCGGGCCGCCGCCCGGATCAAGGCCAGGCTTTGCGGGGTGGCGACCTCGGGTCCTCCGGTGATGTCGACCAGCCCAAGGATCTGCGAGGTAGCCGGATCGTGGATCGGCGCAGCAGCACAGCTCCAGGGCTGGACGAGGCGGTTGAAGTGTTCCTCCGAGCGCACGAGCGTGGGGGCGTCGAGATGCAGCGTCATGCCGGGGGCGTTCGTGCCGGCATGGGTCTCGTCCCACATCGCTCCTTCGACGAAATGGATCCCTTCTGCTCGCCGGAGCACGGCGGGCGGCCCCGCGACCCAGAGCAGGGTGCCGTCCGCGTCCCCAATCGCCATGACGCAGTCGCAATCCACGGCTGCGCGGCCCAGCACGTCGTAGAGCAACGGGAACACCTGGGCCAACGGATGTGCTGCCCGGTAGCTGAGCACTTCCGAGCGGTCCAGGCGGATCGGGGCCAGTTGGCCGTCCGGGTCGACGCTAGCGCTGGAGCGCAGCCATGAGTCGGCGACGACGCTGCGAACGCCCGGGGCGACCTGGGCCGAGGCAAGGAACGCATCGCGATCGTGCGCCGGTCCCGGCCGACCCCGATGCGGTGCGGGCATGTGGACAGTGAACCTTGCCCTGCTGAGAATCCCGACAACTCCGGGCGCTTATGCGCCAAGCGGGCGCTCGAGACCTCGGTGCGGGCTAGCGGGTGGTGGCGTCCTTGAGAGCTGGGGCGCCTCGTTCCTGACGGGTCGCCTCGACCCACTGGGTGAAGCCATAGAGGACAAAGATGCCGTAGCCGATGTAGAGCACCGCGGTCGGGACGTAGCCGGTCGCGAAGCCCAGCGGCACCCCGATGAGGTCGACCGCGATCCAGGCCAGCCAAAACTCGTTCCAGCCCCGAGCCATCGCATAGGTCGCGATGACCGACCCGACGAAGATCCAGGCGTCACACCAGTAGAACCACCACTCCGGCGTCCAGTAGGGGTTCGGCGCGAGGCTCCACAGCGTCACGAAGACCTGGTGGACAATGATCGTGCCGACCAGCCAGCCGACGACGATGGCCAGCCGCTCGCGGGAGGTCGCCCAGCGCGGCGTGATGGCCGGGCCGGCGTTGTCGACGCCTCGGGCTCGTCGGGACTGGTTCCACCGCCACCAGCCATAGAGGCTCGTGGCGATGAAGAAGATCTGCCGACCCGCCTGACCGAACAGCGGGATCCGCTGGTCGGCGCCGAACAGAGCGCCCAGATAGACGAAAAAGAGCATGACGTTCGCGAGGATGCCGACCGGCCAGGCCCAGACCCAGCGTTTCATTCCCAGATAGGCCGACGCCGCGCCGATGAGGATGCCGATGAACTCCAGCCAGTGCATCTCATAGGCACCGACGGTGAAGGTTGCAGCGATGAGCTGCTGGAAGATGTTGCCGTTGTTCATGAGTGGTGTTCGTCCTTGAGTTCGTTCTGACAGGGACGAACTCCGGGGACACCCCGCCGCGCGCGGACCGGCGCCGACACGGCATACCCGTGCCTGCGACGTCGCCACGCGACGAAACGTGCTGCCTACCATCCGGACTTTCACCGTCGGTCCTGGAATCCCACCAGGTCCACCGGCCGCTGGCTGCGGTCGGGTCGCGGACTGTCACCGCCGGTTCGGAGTTACACCGACCCCGGAGCACGTGGGACCCAGTCTAGGACCACGACGAGGTATGCCGTGCCGTCAGTGCGGGTGGCGGCGCACCAAGGCGCGCAACTGCTCCACGGCCGCCGCAGCATCCTCCGGGCCGAAGACCGCCGACCCTGCGACGAAGACGTCCGCCCCCGCCTCGGCGCACGCTTCGATGGTCGAGGCGCTGACGCCCCCGTCGACCTGGATCCACACCTGGCCGCCGTGCCGACGGACCGACTCGCGGACCGCGCGGACCTTGGGCAGCTGGTCGGCCATGAACGACTGACCACCGAACCCCGGTTCGACGGTCATGACGAGCACCATGTCCAGCTCGGGCAACAACTCCGCATAGGGCGCCCACGGCGTGGCCGGCTTCAGGGCCATCCCGGCCCGCGACCCAGCCGACCGCAGCGCCCGCGCCAGCCCCCGAGGGTCGGCCGCGGCCTCCACATGGAAGGTGACCGAACCGGCGCCGGCCTCCGCATAGGCAGGTGCCCAGCGGTCGGGGTCGGCGATCATCAGATGGCAGTCGATCGGCAACGGGCTGACCCGCAGCAACGCCTCGACGACCGGCAGCCCCAGCGTGAGGTTGGGGACGAAGTGGTTGTCCATGACGTCGACGTGGGCCCAGTCGGCGTTGCTCACCGACTCCAGCTCAGCCGCCAGGTTGGCGAAGTCGGCGGACAGGATGCTCGGCGAGATCTGCACGCCCCCACCCTAGGACGGGGTCGGAGCGACCTTGCGCAGCAACGCGAGGAACATGCCGTCGGTGCCGTGCAGGTCCGGCCAGAGCTGCGCGAACCTCCCGCTCGCGGCGCCCGGCAGAGCGTGACCATCCTTGTCCCGCAACGACTCTGCGGCGTCGAGCACTTCGACGTCGGGTCGCTTCTTGATGACGTCGCGGACCGCGAAGACCGTCTCGGACAGGTGCGGACTGCAGGTCACATAGGCGACCACCCCACCGACGCGGGTCGCGTCGAGCGCGCTGGCCAACAGCTCCCGTTGGAGCTTGGTGAGCACGGTGAGGTCGTCGGGGGTCCGCCGCCACCGCGCCTCCGGCCGACGGCGAAGCGCCCCCAGGCCCGTGCACGGGGCGTCGACGAGCACCTTGTCGTATGCCGCCGGCTCCAGCGCCCCGACCTCGCGCCCGTCACCGACCCGCACCTCGATCTGCCCGTCCCGACCCGATGCGATGGCCGGCCGCAGGGTATGCCGCACCAACTCGGCTCGGTGTTCGCTCACCTCGTTGGCGACCAGGGACGCGCCCTGGTCCAGGGCGAGCGCGGCGAGCAGACCGGCCTTGCCTCCCGGCCCGGCGCACAGGTCGAGCCACCGTTGCGGGCCCTCGGCCCTCTCCACCGGGACGGCGGCCAAGGCGAGCGCCACCAACTGGGAGCCCTCGTCCTGCACGGCCGCCCGACCGTCGCGGACCGCGGCGATCGAGCCCGGGTCGCCACCGGGCCAGGTCGCTGCCGTGGCTGCCCACCGGCCGGGCGTGGCGCCGGCCGCCGCGAGGTCGGCCACCGACGAGAGCCCCGGTCGCGCCACGAGCGACAGCGCCGCGGCCGCGTTGTCCGCGGCCAACACCGCCGCGAGGTCGACGTCGACGTTGTCCCGCGCCGACCGGCCGTGCCCGAGCAGCGCCTCACGCAGCGCCTTGACGATCCACGCCGGGTGCGACTCGCGAACCCCAAGGCGGGCCACGGGGTCGAGCGACTCGGGGGCGACGGCCGCCAGCCACTCGTCGGGCGACCGCTCGCTCACTCGGCGCAGCACGGCGTTGACGAATCCGGCCGCGCCAGCCCCGTTGACTTGGCGGGCCAACGCCACGGTCTCCGCCACCGCCGCATGCGAGGGGACCCGCATCCCGAGCAGTTGATGGCAGCCCAACCGCAGCGTGTCCAGGACGTTGGCATCAATCACCGCCAGCCCTCGTCCGGCCGCGATCTCGATGATCGGGTCGTAGCGCCCCCGCAACCGCAACGTCCCATAGGTCAACTCTGTGGCGAACCCGGCGTCCCGACCGGACACCCGCTGCGCGCGCAGCACGGCGGGCAGTTCGAGGTTGGCATAGGCCCCGTCCGCGACGGCCCGCAGCACTGTGTATGCCGCCCGCCGCGCCGGGTCCGCGACCCGGGCCCGTTCCGCTGGCCGCTGCCGAGAGCGCTGTTGCCCAGGCCCGGACCTGCGACCGGGAGCCGGGTCAGCCATCCTCGCCCAACCGCTCCCCCGGCTCGATCCGTACACCTCGGGCCCAGTCAGCGGCCGCCATCTCCTTCTTCCCGTGGGCACGCACCAGGCCCAGACGCACCGGGGAGGTGGCCGTGCCGGCATACAGGGCGGCCTTGGTGACCAGAAGCTCGCCGGGAGTCAGGAGCGCGGAAACACTCTCGGCGGCCACGGGAGTGACCGGCGCGAGCTTGACCCGCTCGCCGCGGAAGGTCGTCCACGATCCCGGCGCCGGAGTGCACGAACGGATCAGCCGGTCAATGGCCAGGGCCGGCATCGTCCAGTCGACCCGAGCGTCGTCGACCTCGACCTTGGGAGCGTGCGAGATCCCTTCAACCGGTTGGGTTTTGGCGACGAGGTCCCCCGACTCGATGCCGTCGAGCGTGGCGACGAGCAGCCCTGCGCCAGCGAGCGCCAGCCGCCCGAGCAGGTCACCGCTCGTGTCGGTCGGGCGAATGGTCTCGGTCATCACCCCGTAGATCGGGCCGGTGTCCAACCCCTCCTCCAGCAGGAAGGTCGTCGCCCCGGTCACCTCGTCCCCCGACCGGATCGCATGCTGCACGGGGGCGGCGCCGCGCCACGCGGGCAGCAGGGAGAAGTGCAGGTTGACCCACCCGAAGCGGGGGATGTCCAGGGCGGTGCGCGGCACGAGGGCGCCGTAGGCAACGACCGGGGCGCAGTCAGGCGCCAACTCACGCAACTGCTCCTGGAACTCCGGGTCACGCGGGGTCCGGGGAGTGAGCACCGGTATGCCGTGCTCCTGCGCCCGCACTCGCACCGGCGAAGGGACGAGGGTGCGCCCACGACCAGCCGGGGCATCGGGACGGGTGATCACCCCGACCACCTCGTGGCTCGACCCGACGAGGGCGTCGAGGCTTGGCAAGGCAACCTCGGGGGTTCCGGCAAAGACCAGGCGCATGGGGCTCACATTCCTTTGCCGAAGGTGGCGTGCGGGCTGACTCGGACGGTCGGGGCCTGGGCACCGGACCACTGCGCCTCACGGATGGCCTTCATGGCGATCTTGCGCTGGGCCGGGTCCATCCGGTCGATGAACAGAATCCCATCCAGGTGGTCGGTCTCGTGTTGGACGGCCCGGGCGAGCACCTCGGAGCCCTCCAGCCGGACGGGCTCGCCGTGCTCGTCCTGACCGGTCGCGACGACCCGCAGGGCGCGGGGGGTGGGGTATTTCAGTCCTGGGAAGGACAGACACCCCTCTTCACCCTCCTGGAGCTCCTCGGAGAGGACGAGGCTCGGGTTGACCAGATGTCCGAGCACCCCGTCGACGTAGTAGGTGAACACCCGCAACCCCACCCCGATCTGGGGGGCGGCCAGCCCGGCGCCGGGAGCATCCATCATCGTGTCGGCCAGGTCCTTGACCAGTTGGCGCAGCTCAGCGTCGAAGTCGACGACCGGATCCGCGGGGGTCCGCAGAATCGGGTCGCCGAACAAGCGAATCTCCTTGACCGACAATGCCGTTCCTTCAAGTGACAGGTGACCTGGGGGCAGGGCCCGAAAGAGCCTCGCCCCCGATGTCAGGGAAACCCCAAGTCTAGTGGGGCGCCTCGCCGGGTCCGGCGGGCGGCGTGGAGTCGGTGACCTGGCGCAGGTCCCGCACCGATGGGGCTGCGAGCGTGGCGAGGCTGAGCGCGGCATACAGCCCAGCAGAGACGAGCAGCACGGTCCGGACGTCGAACGTGATCGCCAACCCGCCGTAGACCAAGGCACCCAACGGCATGGCGACGAACGAACCGAGGGCGTCGTAGCTGCTCACTCGGGACAACACCGCCTCCGGGATGTGTTGGTGCAGCGAGGTGTTCCAGGCCACCCCGAACGCCTCGATCCCGGCTCCGGCGACAAAGAAGGCGATGACGAGCAACTCGGTGCGCGGCGCCACGGCGAGCACGGTGAGCGGCACCGATACGAGGGAGACCCCCAGCATCCCAACGAACAGCGGTCGGCGAAGATGGGCGCGCATCAGCACCACGGTGAGCAGGACGGTTCCGGCCGCCTCGGCCGACAGGGCCAGCCCCCACCCCTGTTCGCCGACCGGGGACGCCTTGGCGACCACCGGCCCGAGCACCCCGATTGCGCCGACATGGATGGCATTGAGCACACCGAACACGGCGACGATGAGCCAGACCCAGGAGCGCGCGGTGAACTCCCCCCACCCAACCCGTAGGTCCGCCATCATCGACGAACCCCCCGCCGCGCCGTCCCGGACCCGGCCGGGCAGCCCGACCCGCATGAGCATCGGGATCGCGACGAGGAACATCGCGGAGTCGACGAGCAGCGCCCAGCCCGGACCTGCGCCGACGACGAGGGCTCCCGCCACCGCAGGGCCGACGATCGTGATCGAACTGCGGACGAACGACAGCAGCGCGTTGGCCTGTTGGATTCGGTCGGGGCCGACGAGCAGGGGCACCACGCCCATCCCCGCCGGCATCCCGAACGCTGACACGGCCCCGTTCAGTGCCTCTAACACCACCAGGTGCCAGATCTGCGCGGTGCCGGTGAGCACGAGGTATGCCGCCATCCCCTGGGTAAGGAAGGTCAACGCGTGCGAGGTCTGCATGATGACCGTCCGCGAATATCGGTCGGCCACCACCCCGCCGAGCAGCAGGAAGAGCACCATCGTCGTCATGTGCGCGGCCAAGACCTGCGCCAGGGCTGCAGGGTCGTTGGAGATGTGCAGGACGGCGAAGGCCAGAGCAACCGTCGTCATCGCCGAGCCGATGGTCGTCGTCGTGCGGGCCGCGAAGTACCACGCGAACCGCGGCTCCCGCAGCGCGACGACGGCTTCGGCGAGTTTCATCGTCGTCCCATCGTCCGCGCAGGTGCAGTCCGGTCCGCCCCGCCAGGAAGGGCGATGCTGTCCCTGCAGTATGCCGCCGGCCGCAGGGGCCCGCACCCGAGTTTTGTCTGCGCGCTCAGCCAGGGGACCCGGTCCAACCCATCCGCACCCCCACGGCGATGTCCTTGCGCGCACTGCGGGTGGCCCGCACGGCTCGGACCGCAGTGGCGAGCACAGCCGACCGATCACGCGGCACGCGCACGAGGATCTGCACCGTGTCCGGGTCGGCCGCCAGCGGGCCCAATCGGTCGTGCGGGCAGTCCGACGCCTGGAGCGTGGCCACCAGGGCATCGGCTGCCTCCCCCACGGCCGCGCGTGGACCCACGAGCTGCGCGATGGCCACCGTGGGTGGCAAACGAAGCTGACCGCGCTCGGCCAGCTCGCGCCCGGCCAACCAGACTGGGTCCCACCGAGCCAACGCCTCGACGGCCGGCAGGGCGGGGCCGTCAGGAGCTCCGGCGAGGACGACCTGGCCGCCATCGCTGCCGGGACGGGTCAACGCGGCCGCCGCCAGCCAGCGGCGCAGTGTCTCCGGGGCCGCATCGAGCTCTGGCCGGTCCAGCAGGGCCCAGGCGTCGAGCAGGAGGCACGCGGCATACCCACCGTCGGCGACCGGCTCAGCCCCTGGCGTGGCGACGACGAGGGCGGACCCGGCACCCACCGTGGCGAGGACCTGGTCACCCCCGGACGTGAGGACCGCAACCCCGGGGAAGGCCCTTCCGAGCTCTTCCGCGGTCCGCCGCGACCCCACCACTCCGGTGCGCAACACCCGGCCGTGACAGTGGGGACACTCGAAACCTGCCGGGCCGAACGTCCAACCGCACCAACGACATTCGATGCTCGACGCGCCATCGCCCTGACCCATCGGGCCGTGACAGCGACCACAGCGGACGGCTTCGCGGCAGGTTTGGCAACGCAGGCTTGGCCGATAGCCTCGGCGCGGCACCTGGACCAGGACCGGCCCCTGCTCCAGCGCTGCTTTGGCCACTCGCCAGGCGGTCGGTGGCAACTGGGCCTGAGCCGCCGGACCATCGCGCCCGGGGTCCAGACCCTCTCCCATGACCCGCACCCGCGGCACTGCGGCACGGACCGAGTCAGGTGTCGGCTGCAGGTCGACGAGTCGGCCTTGGGCGATCCAGTCCTGGATCTGGACCGAGCGAGAAAAGCCGCCGACGAGCACGGCGGCACGTGTAGCCCGGGCTCGCACTGCGAGCACGTCCCGCACATGGGCGTAGGGGGCTCGTGGCTCCTCGTGCAGGTCGTCACCGTCGTCCCACCACGCCACGAGGCCGAGGTTGTGCACCGGCGCGTAGCTCGCGGCCCGAGTGCCCACCACGACGTCGACATGCCCCCGAAGGACCTTGAGCCAAGCGGTGTAGCGGGCCTGAGGCCCCTGATCGGCGGTGAGGATCACGTGCCGCCGCCGCCCCAGCACTTGGGTAAGGGCCGCGTCGACGCGCTGGATGTCGCGGGCGTCGGGGACGACCAGCAGCGCCCCGCGCCCGGAGATCTGCGCGGCGGAAACGGCATACGCGAGGGCGATCGGCCAGTCCGTCTCGGCGGGGCGCCCGGGGAGAGCGAGCCAGGCTGCAGCGGGCGCTTCGCCGCGGCTCACCCGCCGCAGGAACGCCTCTCCCGCCGGGTATGCCGCCCACGGCCCCACCGTGAGTGCGGCGTCGGGAGTCGGCACGACGACTGGTGGCTCGATAGCCAGCGCTCGCTCGGCAGCGGCATGGCGTTTGGGGATGGCCAGCCGTAGGACGTCGCCGAGCACCCCGCCCGCCGCATCCGCCACGTCCCGAGCGGAGGCCAACACCTCGGGCGTGAGCACTGGCTCTGGGCTCACCACGCGACGAAGCTCGGCAAGTCGGCCCGAGTGCTCAGGTGCCGATCGGCGTTCGACGATGAACGCGTCGAGGTCTCGCCCGGCGAACCGGACCCGGACCCGCGCCCCGGGCTGCGCGGCCTCATCGAGGTCCGGTGGGACGGCATACTCGAACAGCCGGTCGAGGTGCGCGAGCCCGCTGTCGACGACGACAGCAGCCACCGGCGCGGGGCGGCGTGGCTCGTCGATCGACATGCTCGAAACCCTAGCCGCGGCCGGCGACAGCGCTCCTCGACCACACTCCTCGCCCGGACGGTCAGCCGCAGTCGGTCAGCCGCGGGGCCGACAGGCGCCCGCGAAAGAGACCATCCCCGGCAGCAGCGGGACGAGCGCGCACTGGTAGGCGTGGTAGAGGTCGGGTTTGCCCCACCAGATGGTGTCCGAAGGTTCGTTGGTCGGGGACAGCTCATGCCGCCACCCGCCGTGCTCGGCGTCGAGCAGGTAGCGATCGGCATACGCCCACAGCCGGTCGAACCACTCGCGCGGGCCAGGCGCGCCGGTGGCCTCGTGCAGCGCCCACGCGGCCGCGATGCCCTCGCACACCACCCAGTGCAAGCGCTCACGCACGATGGGAACGTCCGCGAAGTCGGTGGTGTAGACCAGCCCTTCGGCACCGTCGACGTCCCAACCGCGCCCGATCGCCGCCTCGAACAGGCCGGCGGCGTCGTCGAGCAGGAAGCTCCAGTTCTCGTCGGCCGCCGCTGCGCCGAGGGTATGCCGCGCGTTGAGGGCTAGACGCGACCACTCCAGGACGTGGCCGATCGTGACGCCATAGGGTCGGAACTGGTCGGCTGGCCGGTCCCGGTTGTAGTCGGGAAGGACGTTCCACTGGGCGTCGAAGTGCTCTGGGAGGCGCCAGTCGTTGGTGCGGGCGAAGTCGTCGACCACGCGGCGCAGGATCCGCAAGGCCCGGTCGGTGTAACGGGGCTCCCCCAGCACCTCGCCTGCGGCAAGCATCGCCTCCACCGTGTGCATGTTGGCGTTGACGCCCCGGTAGTCCTCGCAGCGCGACCAGGCCCGGTCGTACTGCTCGCGGGCCATGCCGGTCTCCTCATCCCAGAAGTAGGTGTCAAAGACGTCGAGGGCTTCGCGCAACAGGTCCGGGCCGCCCGGGTGGCCCGCGGCGGTGAGGCTGGCCGCGGCGAGGATGACGAAGGCATGGGCGTAGGCCACCTTGTCCGTGGACTGTGGCTCGGTGCCGCCGACCGCCGGCAACCAGCCGCGGAACTCGTGGTCGCGAAGCCGACCGGTGAGAGCGGCATACCCGACATCGAGCAGGGGGCGAAGGTGAGCGGCGGCCTCTCCCTTGCGCATCACCTCAAGAGCGGCCACATGGGTCATCCGAGCGGTGATCCACGTCTCGACCGGGCGATTCAGGACGACACGGTTGTCAGGGCCGAGCCAGCCGAAGCCGCCATCGGGGTGGGCCGCGTTGGCTACAAGCGCAGCCAGGCTGGTGGCGTGCTGGTCCAGGCGCTGCGCGTGCGCGGCAGGAAGGCTGACGTTCATCGGGACTCCTTCGGTGGCGGGCAGGGAAAGCCAGTGGGTCCAGGGCCGCATCCGCAGCCCTGGACCCACCCGTCGTGCTAGGTGACGCTCACCTCAGACGCGGGTCACTTCACGTACTGCGAGAGGGTCGGGTCGTTGGCGTAGGCCTCCTTGGCGTTGGCCTTGGTCACGATCATCGGGGCCAGCAGGTTGGCGGGGACGACCTTGACGCCGTTGTTGTAGGACTTCTCGTCGTTCACCGTGGGCTTGCCGCCCTTGGTGATGGCCTGAACCATCTCGATGGTGGCCTTCACCAGGTTGCGAGTGTCCTTGTTGATCGTGGAGTACTGCACGCCCTCCATGATCGACTTGACCGACTCGACCTCGGAGTCCTGACCGGTGACGACCGGGTTGGCCTTGCCGGTCGCCTTGACCGAGGTAAGGATGGCGCGGGCCAGGGTGTCGTTCGGGGAAAGGACGCCGTCCAGGTCGGTGGCCGAGTAGTTGGCCGCAAGGAGGGTGTCCATGCGCTTCTGCGCGTTTTCGGCCTTCCAGCCCTGGGTGACAACCTGAGCGAAGTCCTTCTGACCGGAGACGACCTTGAGGGTTCCGTCCGCGATCTTCGGGGTGAGGACGCTCATCGCGCCATCGAAGAAGACCTGCGCGTTGGCGTCGTCGGGCGAACCGGCGAACAACTCGACGTTGTAGGGGCCGTTGGGCTTCTTGGCCTTGAGGCCTTCGAGGAGCGCGTTGCCCTGCAGCACACCGACCTTGAAGTTGTCGTAGGCCACGTAGTAGTCCACGGCAGCGGTGTTCTTCACGAGCCGGTCGTAGGCGATGACGGTGGCCCCGGCGTCCTTGGCGGCCTTGAGCTGGGTTCCCAACTGCGAGCCGTCGATCGCGCCGACGACGATGACCTTGGCGCCCTTGGTCACCATCGACTGAATCTGGTTCTGCTGCTCCGAGACGCCGCCGTTGGCAAACTGGACGTCGCTCTTGTAGCCAGCAGCGGCCAGACCATCCTTGAACAGCTGCTCGGCGAGCACCCAGTTCTCCGAGGTCTTCTGCGGGAGAGCCACACCGATGAGGGTGTCGCCGCCGGCCGCAGCGCCGGTCGAACCGGCGGTTGTTGTCGTGCCGCTGTCGGTCCGGCCGCAGCCGGAAAGGGCCAGGGCGGCAACCGCGGCAACCGCCAGGAGGGACTTGATGGGTGTGCGCATTCTGTTTCTCTCTCTTGTTGGATGAGACTTACTCGTGAAAGCGGTCAGCTGGATCTGGAACTGGAGCTGGATAGTGATCAGGCCGACTTGCCAGCAGCGTCGGGCGTCGTTCCCTTCTTGGAGCCACGCGTGAGCAACCCGATGATCGACGGGCGGCCCTGCATCTTGTTGTAGACGTCGAAGGCGACCGCGGCGAGCAGCACCAGACCCTTGATGATCTGGGTGAGGTCCGCGCCGACACCGAGCAGCTGCAGGCCGTTGTTGAGGACCGCCATGACCAGGCCACCGACGATCGAACCGATGACCGTCCCAACGCCACCGGTGACGGCCGCGCCACCGATGAAGACGGCAGCGATGGCGTCCAGCTCCCAGCCCACGCCGTCGAACGGGCCCGACGCGTTGGAGCGGGCAACGAACATCATCCCGGCGAGGGCCGCGAGGATGGACATGTTCATCATGACCAGGAAGTTGACCCGCTTGCTGCGAACACCCGAGAGCTCGGCGGCGTGGCGGTTACCACCCACGGCGTAGACGTGACGGCCGATGATTGTCCGTGTCGAGATGAAGCCGTAGATCAGAACGAGGGCGCCCAGGATCAAGCCGGACACCGGGAACGAGGTGCCCCGGCGGCCCGACGCCATGAGTAGAGCCACAGCCAGGATGGCGAAGCTGATCAGCCCGGTGCGGACCCACATGGCGGTCGCCGACCCGGTGGCGGCACCGATCTTCACCTGGTTGCGGCGGGTGCGAATGGCCCCAAGGACGACGGCGGCGACGAGGATGAGCCCGAGCAGCACGGTGAGGTTGTTGTATCCGGTGTTGGGGCCGACCTCGGGAAGGTAGCCAGCACCGATGACTTGGAAGTCCTCCTTGACCGGGATCGTGTTCGACTTCCCGATGAGCTGGTTGACCCCGCGGAAGACCATCATTCCCGAGAGGGTGACGATGAACGCTGGGATGCCGACGTAGGCCACCCAGAAGCCCTGCCACGCGCCGATCAGCGCTCCGAAGGCCAGGCCGACCAGCACGGCGAGGACCCAATGCATCCCGGTGTCGCGCATGAGGAGGGCAACGACAATGCCTACCGCTGCCGCCACCGACCCCACGGACAGGTCGATGTGGCCAGCGATGATAACCAGCACCATCCCGATCGCCATGACGAGGATGTATGAGTTGCCGTTGAAGATGTTGATGACGTTCTCGGGCTTGAGCACCAGTCCGTTGGTCATCACCTGGAAGAGCGCGATGAGCGCGACGAGCGCGAAGATCATGCCGAACTGGCGGGTGTCGCCGCCGAAGATGTCCTTGAGTTTCTTCATCAGAGAGTCCTTGGTGTCAGGCTGACGCGGCGGCGGAGCGGTCGGACAGGGTGGTCATGAGCTTCATGAGGTTCTCCTGGGTGGCCTCACCCTTGGCGAGGCATCCAGTGATGGCGCCCTCGCAGATCGTGTAGATCCGATCGGAGAGCCCGAGCAGTTCTGGCAGTTCGGAGGAGACGACAATGACTGCCTTCCCGCTCTTGGCCAGTTCCTGGACGATGCCGTAGATCTCGTATTTGGCGCCGACGTCGATCCCTCGCGTGGGCTCGTCGAGGATGAGCAGGTCAGGGTCGGTGAACAGCCACTTGGCCAGTACGACCTTCTGCTGGTTGCCTCCGGAGAGCTTGCCGACGCCCTCGTTGACCGTGGGGGTCTTGGTCCGCAGGGACTTGCGGTAGCCCTCGGCCGCCTCGAACTCGGCGCGCCGGTCGACGACCGACCGCTTCGAGATCTTCTTGAGCTTGGCAGAGACAGTGGTCGTCTTGATGTCATCGAGCAGGTTCAAACCGAGCACCTTGCGGTCCTCGGTGACATAGCCGATCCCGGCGTCGATGGCGGCTGGAACGCTCTTGAGGCTGACCTTCTTGCCGTCGAGGTAGAGCTCGCCACCGCGGAAGATCCCGTAGGACTGGCCGAAGATCGAGCGCATGAGCTCGGTGCGCCCCGCGCCCATGAGCCCGGCGAACCCGACGATCTCACCGCGGCGGACGTAGAAGTTCGAGCCCTTGCAGACCAGCCGGCCCGGGATGACAGGGCTCTCGACCGTCCAGTTGCGGACCTCGACGAATGTTTCACCGACGTTGGGGGTGTAGTCCGGGAACCGGGAACTCATCTCACGGCCGACCATGCCCCGGATGATCCGGTCCTCGTCGACCTTGTCGCCTTTGACATCGAGCGTCTCGACCGATTGGCCGTCGCGGATGATGGTGATCGAGTCGGCGATCTGCTCGATCTCGTTGAGCTTGTGGCTGATGATGATGCAGGTGATGCCCTTGCGGCGCAGCTCGTCGATGAGGCCGAGCAGGTGCTGTGAGTCTTCCTCGTTGAGCGCGGCAGTCGGTTCGTCAAGGATGAGCAGCCGCACGTCCTTGTTGAGGGCTTTGGCGATCTCGACGAGTTGCTGCTTGCCGACGCCGATGTTCTTGATCGCGGTCTGCGGTTCGTCGTTGAGGCCGACGTGCTCCAGAAGTTCCCGTGCTCGACGGTTGGTCTCGACCCAGTCGATGACCCCGTTCTTGACGTACTCGTTGCCCAGGAAGATGTTCTCCGCGATGCTCAGCTCAGGGATCAGCGCCAACTCTTGGTGGATGATGACGATCCCGGCGTGCTCGGACTGTCGGATGTTCTTGAACTCGACCGGCTTGCCGTCGAAGATGATCTCCCCGGTGTAGCTGCCATACGGCCACACCCCTGATAGGACCTTCATCAGGGTGGACTTCCCAGCACCGTTCTCTCCGCAGATGGCGTGCACCTCGCCTCGGCGGACCACCATGGACACGTTCTCCAGGGCCTTGACCCCAGGGAACTCCTTGGTGATGTTGCGCATCTCGAGGATGACGTCTGACACCTTGCCACCTTCCCTCGTCGCTATGCACCGAACGCCTGACCTGTCGGCCCCGACGTACGGCCTAACCTGGCGGCTCGATCGTGGTCAAGACCTATTTGTTATGTGAATCAACATATTGTCCAGAACGGGACGGGTCAAGAGGCCAAACCCGCCCCTGCGTAACGATTCGGTAACCGGGAGGATGGCTCGGCTCCACCTCGACTCACCCGAGCCACGGCGTCGGGTGAGTCACGACCCGGTCGACGACTCGCATCGCCGCACCGGTCAAGGACGCAAAGTCGCCACTGACCGCCGACTCGACGCGAACTGGCACCCAACGGGCGGCCAGCACCCGCTCGGTGAGGATCGCATGAACGGTCGGACCGAGCACATCGAACATCTGCGCATACGACCCACCCAGCACCACAGTGTCCAGGTCGAGCAGATTCAGGGCCGACGACGACGCCAGACCGACAGCCTGCCCAGCCTCCTCCACCGCGGTTCGGGCCGACTCATCCCCTGCTGCCACCCGAGCCAGCAAGTTTGTGATGGTTGTCCCCGGAGGAAGTCCTGCCCTGCGCACCAGCGCGTCCTTGCCGGCATACTGTTCAAGGCAACCCGTTGCGCCGCAACCACATTGGGGGCCCCTCGGGTCCACCACAGCGTGCCCGATTTCGCCGCTCCAGCCGTGCAGGCCGCCGGCCAACTCGCCGCCGAGAACGATGGCGCCGCCGATGCCGACCTCGCCGCTGATGAACAGGAAGTTCTGATCGAGCCTGGAGCCCCCAGAGGCCCGGGACCGCTGGCGCGCCTCCGCGCGAGCCGCCAGATCCGCATCGTTGCCCACCTCGATGGGCAGTTCCCGTAGCTTGGGGCTGCGCCGCAGCACAGCAATCGCATCGACGTCCTGCCACACCAGGTTGGGGGCATACCGCACCATCCCGCCGCCAGGGTTGGTCAACCCGGGCACCGAGACGCATACTCCGGCCACCGTCGCACTGCTCGAATCAAGTTGCGCCACAACAAGATCACAGAGCGACAGCAGCCGCTCGAAGATCGAGTTCGGCTCGCTCGCCCGGAAGTCCCCCTCGACGATGCGCTCGGTGACCAGCGTCCCGCCCAGGTCGAGAGCACGCACGCCGATATGGTCGACGGCCACTTCTAGGCCGACGCCGACGAACGATCCCGGCGCCGGCAACAGCGGGACTCCGGGCCGCCCAGCGCGCTCGACTGCTTCCGGCGCCGATTCGACGACGAGCCTGGCGGCGATGAGCCGGTCGACAAGATCCGACACCGCCGGACGAGTGAGGCCTACGGCTTTGGCCAGCCGAGCTCGAGTCATCGGCGTGCCCGCGTCAACGATGTGGCGCAGCACCAGCGAGAGGTTGTGTTCCCGCAGCGACGACTGACGGGCCGGACGGACGCTCCCCCGAGTGCGCAGGAGGGTCGGCTGGATGGGGTCCTCACGTCGCACGGTCGTGACCATGGCCAGACCATACCGCGATCTAGCGCTCTTTTGTTCGCTCCACCAACAAACCACGCGGAAGCGATCAGCGCCTTAGCGACCAGCGGCCGAAAGAAGCGCTTCTACGCGGTCGGTCCGCTCCCAGGTGAACCCACCGTCGCCGTCAACGCGTCCGAAGTGCCCGTATGCCGCAGTCCGCTGATAGATCGGCCGAAGCAGGTCCAGCTGGTCGACAATCGCCGCCGGCCGCAGGTCGAACACTGCTGTGATCGCCCGCTGGATCGATGCAACCGGCACCGTCTCAGTGCCAAAGGTCTCCACATAGAGCCCGACCGGATGTGCGGCCCCGATCGCATAGGCAACCTGCACCTCGCAGCGTCGCGCGAGCCCCGCGGCCACGACGTTCTTGGCGACCCACCGGGTCGCGTAGGCCGCCGACCGGTCCACCTTCGAGGGGTCCTTCCCGGAGAAGGCCCCTCCCCCGTGCCGAGCCATGCCGCCATACGTGTCGACGATGATCTTGCGTCCGGTGAGCCCGGCGTCGCCCATCGGGCCCCCGACCTCGAATCGCCCCGTCGGGTTGATCAGCGTGCGGTAGGACGAGACATCCAGATCGCTGCCCGCGTCCTTGAGCTCGGCGAGCACGGGCTCGATGACGTGAGCGATGATGTCCGGCGCGAGCAATCCCTCGATGGACACGTCCGCCGCGTGCTGGCTGGACAGCACGACCGTGTCCAGCCGGACCGCCCGGTCACCTTCATACGCGATGGTCACTTGGGTCTTGCCGTCCGGACGCAGGTAGGGCAGCTCCTGCGACTTGCGCACCGCCGTCAGCCGCTCGGCCAAGCGGTGCGCCAGGTGGATCGGCAGCGGCATGAACTCGGCGGTGTCGTCGCAGGCGAACCCGAACATCAGCCCTTGGTCGCCCGCACCCTGCTTGTCGTAGGCATCCAGCCCGATGTCCCCGAGCCGCCCCTCGTATGCCGTGTCGACACCCTGGGCGATGTCCGGGCTTTGCTGCCCGATCGAGACTTCAACCCCACACGACGCCCCGTCGAAGCCCTTGGTCGACGAGTCGTAGCCGATGCCCAGCACTGTCTCGCGGACGATCGACGGAATCTCGACATAGGCCTCGGTCGTCACCTCGCCGGCGACATGGACCAGCCCCGTGGTCACCATTGTCTCGACGGCGACCCGCGACCGCGGGTGTTGCTCGAGCATGGCGTCGAGGATGGCGTCACTGATCTGGTCGCAGATCTTGTCCGGGTGCCCCTCGGTGACCGACTCGGATGTGAACAGGCGGGCAGACACTCGCGACTCCAGCGGGATGGGGCTCGGGACGGCCACCGCGGGAGGGTGGCGCTTCACATCCAGTCTAGTGCGACGCGGGGATGAGGTCCCGTATGCCGTCCCACACCGCGTCGGCTACTGCGGCCTTGCTGGCAGGCCCGACCGTCACGCCCGGGCGGCCGTCCCGGAAGAGCAGGTGGACCGTATTGGTGTCTTGCCCGAAGGTCTTCGTCGCTCCGACCTCGTTGGCAACGAGCAGGTCGCAGCCCTTGCGGGCCAGTTTCGCCCGGGCCAGGTCCAGGACCGACCCGGATTCATCACCAGTCTCGGCCGCGAACCCGACGATCACCGGATGCGCCGCGGAACCCCGTCGCGCCACCAGCCCGGCGAGGATGTCGGGATTGCGCACCAACTCGATGGTGGGGGCTGCCTGGTCCGACCCATCAGCGGCATGGGTCTTCTTGATCTTGCTGGCCACATAGTGCTTGGGCCGGAAGTCGGCCACCGCCGCGCACATGACGACGACATCGGCGTCTCCAGCGACCGTTGTCACAGCCTCCTGCAGATCCAGCGCCGACTCGGCAGGGACGACCCGGATCCCGAGGTCATCCCGCACGGGCACCGCAAGATTGCACGCCACCAACGTCACCTGAGCGCCGCGCGCGGCTGCCCTTTCGGCCAAAGCGACGCCCTGCTTGCCCGACGAGCGGTTGCCGAGGAACCGCACGGGGTCCAGGGCCTCCCGGGTGCCACCGGCACTGACAACAACCCGTATGCCGTGCAGGTCACCTCCCCGGACCGCGGCCCCGTCGGAGCCCAGCGGCGCGCTGGCATCGACGGCAGCCAGGCACGCGGCATACAACTCCTCAGGCTCGGGGAGTCGGCCCGGGCCCGTGTCGGCCCCGGTGAGCCGCCCCGACGCGGGCTCGACCACGTGCGCGCCCCGAGCCTTGAGGGTCGCGACGTTGGCCTGGGTGGCCGGGTGTAACCACATCTCGGTGTGCATCGCCGGCGCGAACACGACCGGGCAGCGTGCCGTGAGCAAGGTGGCGGTCAGCAGGTCGTCGGCCTGACCGGTCGCGGCCTTGGCCAGCAGATCGGCGGTGGCCGGAGCGACCACCACCAGGTCGGCGTCCTGACCGATGCGCACATGCGGGACCCGGTCGACGGCCGTCCAGACGTCGCTCGCCACCGGTTTGCCCGACAGCGCGGCCCACGTCGGCGCCCCGACAAACCGCAACGCGGCCTCCGTGGGCACCACGGTGACGTCGTGACCGGACTCGGTGAACCGACGGAGCAGCGAGGCCGCCTTGTAGGCGGCGATCCCGCCGCTCACCCCCAGCACGACACGCATCTGTTGGGCTCCCAGGGTCGAGGGGGTCGGTGACGGCGCGGCGAGCCGAGCGGGGTCAGTCCTCGGTCACGTGGGTCGTGAGCAGACGCTCGTTGATCTCACGCAGCGCGATCGACAGCGGCTTCTCGTGGACCTCGGTCTCGACAAGCGGGCCGACGTAGTCGAGCAGGCCCTCCTGCAACTGCGAGTAGTAGGCGTTGATCTGCCGGGCGCGCTTCGCGGAGTAGATCACCAGGGCGTACTTGCTGTCGGCGACGGCGAGCAGGTCGTCGATGGGCGGGTTGGTGATGCCGATGGGGTTGGCCACGGTTCCGGACACGGCAAGGATCTCGATTCGATCGGGGGCAGGTCGCTGCGGGCGCCCTCACGCAGAAGGACGCGGTCCCATTAATGATACGAGTTGTTCACTGGCTCGGCGGACATCGTCGTTGATGATGACCACGTCGAACTCGTCGACGGCTTCCAGCTCCCGGGTCGCGGTGTGCAGCCGGACGGTGCGCTCTTCCTGCGTCTCAGTCCCCCGCCCGACCAGGCGGTCCACCAGCTCGTCCCAACTGGGCGGGGCGAGAAAGACCAACAGCGCCTCGGGCATGCTCTCGCGCACCTGTCGGGCCCCCTGCAAGTCGATCTCCAGCAACGCGGGGTGCCCGGCGGCGAGAGCTCGCTCGACCGGGCCACGCGGGGTGCCATACTTCGCGCGGCCGTGGACGACGGCATACTCAAGGAACTCCCCCGCTGCGATGAGCCGGTCAAACTCCTCTTCCGCGACGAAGATGTAGTGGACTCCGTCGACCTCACCCGGTCGCGGCGGTCGGGTTGTCATCGACACCGAGAGCCACACCTGGGGAAAGTGCGTGCGGATGTATGCCGCGATCGTCCCCTTCCCGACCGCAGTCGGGCCGGCGAGGACGACCAGACGGCCGGTTCCCTCCGGCGAGGCAATCGGCACCGATTGGGGATCGGCGCCGCTCACGACTGGTCAAACCGCGCGATGAGCGCCGCCGCCTGGTTGACCCCCAACCCGCGGACGCGCCGAGACTCCGAGATGCCTACCTCGGCCATGATCTGCCGGGCTCGAACCGGACCCACCCCAGGAAGCGACTCCAAGAGGGCCGACACCTTGAGCTTGCCCAGCACCGGGTCGTCCTTGCCGTCGGCGATGACCTCGGCCAGGGAACCCTGGGAGTACTTGAGCCGGTTCTTGACCGCGGCCCGGGCCCGGCGAGCGAGGGCGGCCTTCTCGAGGGCAGCCGCTCGTTCTTCCGGGGTCAGTTCGGGCAGAGCCACCGTGTCACTCCTCGATCGGGCGCTGGACAACATCAAGGACCGAACCTACCGAGGCGCCCCGCGGTGTGCAACGACACCCCCGGGATGAACAACTTGTGAGCGAATCGAGCACGCCGTCGGACGGGCCGTGAGGTAACGCCGCAGGTCACAGCCTGAGCGTCTCAGCCAACGCGGCGGCGGTCTCGCCGACTCGCGCCGCGAGCGCAGCCACGGTGGGACCAGCCCCGAGGACCTCCCGGCTCGATGCGGCAAGGACGTTGGGAAGGGCGGAACCAAACACCCGGCGCAGGCTCTCGGCTGTGCCGCCCTGGGCACCAACCCCGGGCGCGAGGAACGGTCCGCCCATCCCGGCCAGGTCCAGACCAAGCCGTTGGACCGCATCGCCGACGGTCGCCCCCACCACGAGGCCGACCGATCCGAGCTCGTCGCGGCTGCGTGCGTCGGCGTTGTCCACGGTTGCTCCGGCGACGACATGCCCGGCCACGCTCTGCCCGTCGAGCACCGCATGTTGGACAGCGGCGCCTTCCGGGTTGGAGGTGAGCGCGAGCACGAAGATCCCCCGGCCGGTCGCATGGGCCAAGTCGACCGCCGTTCGTAACGAGCCATAGCCCAGGTAGGGGCTGACCGTGATGGCGTCGGGGGGCTCTGGGGCGTCCTTGCCCAGGAATGCCTCGGCATACGCGTCCATCGTCGTCCCGATGTCTCCGCGCTTGACGTCGAGGATCACCAGGGTGCCGGCAGCCCGCAGCTCACCGACGAGTCGTTCGAGGACAGCCACGCCGGCCGCGCCGAAGACCTCGAAGAACGCGGACTGCGGCTTGACCGCGGCCACGCGACCGGCGAACGCCTCGGCGCAGGTCATCGCGAAGCGCTCCAGCCCTGCGACGCTGTAGTCCAGCCCCCACCCGTGCAGGAGCGCCCGATGGGGGTCGACGCCGGCACACAACGGCCCGTACGTCGCCATTGCCTCGCGCAACCGCACCCCGAAGGCCGGAGTATGCCGCCCGCTCACCTGTGTGGCCGCGTCAGTGCTCATGGGTGTTTCCGTTGCTCATGGGTGCTTCCGTTCGGGATGGGCGGCGGCGACGACATCGGCGAACGCGGCATACCCCCGCGCGTCGAGCAACAAGGCCAACTCGTCGAGGACGTGGGCGGGCGCCTGCGGGTCGTGGAAGGTGGCGGTGCCGACCTGGATGGCGCTCGCACCAGCAGCGGCGAGCTCGAGCGCATCGCGACCCGAGGCAACCCCTCCGACGCCGATGATGGGCGCCGTGGGGAGGCGCTCGGCGAACATCGCCGACCTGACCTGCCAGATCGCCCGGACCGCGATGGGCCGGATCGCCGGGCCGCTCAGGCCCCCGGTGATCCCGCCGAGGTGCGGTCGCATCCGATCGGTGTCGATGACCATGCCTAAGGTCGTGTTGATGAGGGTGAGCCCGTCGGCTCCGGCGCCGAGGCAGGCCGCGGCGACAGTGACCAGGTCGGTGACGTCGGGACTGAGCTTGGCGAACACCGGCAGGTGGATGGGGACGGCCTCGCGGACCGCGGCGACCACTTGGGCGGAGGCGTGCGGGTCGATGGCGAACACCTGGCCCCGGCTGGCGACGTTGGGACAGGAGATGTTCACTTCGAGCCCGGCGATCGCTGTGACGGCTGGGCTGGCGAGCAACCGGGTTGCCACCTGGGCGAATTCGGCTGGAGTGCCGCCTGCGATGGAGACGAGGACCCGAGCACCGACCGATGCCAACCACGGCAGGTCTTCGTCGGCGAAGGCGTCGATCCCAGGGCCTTGCAGGCCGATCGAGTTGAGCATCCCAGAGGGCGTCTCGGCCATGCGCGGCGTCCCCCGGCCGCTGCGCGGGGCCGCCATGACCGTCTTGGTGACGAAGGCTCCCAGTCGGGAGATGTCGAAAAAGCGGTGCAGTTCCTTGCCGTTGGCCGCGCAGCCCGAGGCTGTCATGAGGGGGTTGGGCAGGGTGAGTCCCGCCAGCGAGGCCGTGAGGTCAGCCATCAGTGCCCTCCGACCTGGGGTGCCCCCACTGCGTCGTCGGGCACCCGGCACAGGCCGTCGCCGAAGGCGTCCCACCGCACCCGACTGCCCTCGAAGACCGGCCCATCAAGACAGGACCGGACCATCCTCGTGCGGCCGTCCGCGCCGACGACCGGCATGACACACGTCATGCAGACCCCGACTCCGCAGGCCATGGCCTCCTCAACGGCGACATGGGCGATGGCGCCGGCAGCCGCTGCGGCGTCGGTGACTGCCTTGAGCATCGCCATCGGCCCGCAGGCGTAGACGTCGCTGGCTCCACTGCGAGTGAGCACTTCGGGCAGGACATCGCTGACCCACCCACGGGTGCCCGCCGAGCCGTCATCCGTGGTCACCGCGACGGCATCCGCGACCGCGCTGGCGAGGTCGACCCCGAAGAGTCGGTCGGCGCTGGCCGCCCCGAGGACGATCTCGACATGAGTGCCCTGCGCGCGCAGCACCCGGGCCAGCCAGAACAGCGGCGCGCTGCCATAACCCCCGCCGACGAGGACGGCGCTGGTGCGGCCGTCCGGTCCTGGTCGGACAGGGACCGGGAACGGTCGCCCAAGCGGCCCGACCAGGTCCACCTCATCGCCCGGCCGACGCTGCGTGATCCAGGTCGTCCCGGCTGCATGGGCGGCAACGACGATCTCGACGGTGCCGACCGCAGGGTCGGCCGCGTGGATCGAGAAGGACCGGCGCAACAACATCCCCGAGGTCGGGCCCCCCACAGTGGCCGCGACGAACTGGCCGGGGGCGGCATACGCGGCGATGGTCGGTGCGGCGAGGACCAGGTGACGGTAGGCACCGGCGGGCTCGCTGGAGAGCACCCGGGCGACCTCGTGGGCGACCTTGCTCACCGCGCAGCGCCATACAGATTCAGCGCCCGGGCGTGCTCCTGCAGCGAGGTGACCCGGATGGGCGCCGAGCGCATCGACTCGATGCCCTGGACCGCCGCGCCCAGCTCCTGCACCGTGGTGATGAGAGTGACGTCAGCCGCGATCGCGGCAGCCCGGATCGCATAACCGTCAGCGCGCGCAGTCTGGCCGGTCGGGGTGTTGACCACCATGTCGATCTCGCCGGCGAGGATCCGATCGCCGATGGTCCGCTCGACCGGGTCGCCGTCGGACCCGTTGGCACGCTCGGTGATCTTGCGGACGACCTCAGCCTTGATCCCGTTGCGTCGCAACACATCTGCCGTGCCCGAGGTGGCCACCAAGGTGAATCCGAGCTCGGCGAGGGCACGCACGGGGAAGATCATCGCCCGCTTGTCCCGGTTGGCGACCGAGACGAAGACGGTGCCCCGCTCGGGCAGCCCCCCGTATGCCGCGAGCTGACTCTTGGCGAACGCGGAGCCGAAGTCGGCGTCGATCCCCATAACCTCGCCGGTCGACTTCATCTCCGGGCCGAGCAGGGCATCGACCATCTGCCCGTCCTTCGTGCGGAACCGACTGAACGGCAGAACGGCCTCCTTGACCGACATCGGGGCATGTGCCGGGAGGGTTCCGCCGTCACCGGTCGGCGGCAACAGCCCCTCGACACGCAGCTCGGCAATGGTCGCGCCGAGCATGATCCGGGCCGCCGCTTTAGCGAGCGGCACCCCCGTCGCCTTGGCGACAAACGGGACGGTGCGCGAGGCGCGCGGGTTGGCCTCCAGGACGTAAAGGACGTCCTGGACGAGGGCAAACTGGACGTTCATCAGCCCGCGGACGCCGATGCCCTGAGCCAACGCCAGCGACGAGCCCCGGACCCGCTCGATCTCGGCAGCTCCCAGGGTCGCCGGCGGGAGGGTGCACGCGCTGTCGCCGGAGTGGATGCCGGCCTCCTCGATGTGCTCCATGACGCCGCCGAGATACATGTCGACGCCGTCGTAGAGGACGTCGACGTCGATCTCGATGGCGTCGTCGAGGAACCGGTCGACGAGGATTGGGTGCTCGGGCGAGGCGATGGTTGCGGCGTCGACGTAGGTGGTGAGGGTCGCGTCGTCGTAGACGATCTGCATCCCCCGCCCGCCCAGGACGTAGGACGGTCGGACCAGGACGGGGTAGCCGATGTCGTGCGCCACCGCGAGCGCCTCCTGGGCGCTGTATGCCGTCCCGTGTCGCGGCGCGGGCAGGCCCGCCTCCGCAAGCACCCGGCCGAAGGCACCCCGGTCCTCGGCGAGGTTGATCGCCTCCGGTGAGGTGCCGACCACCGGCACACCCTCGTCCTTGAGCGCCTGGGCGAGCCCGAGCGGGGTCTGCCCTCCCAGCTGCACGACGACGCCAGCGATCGGTCCAGCGGCGGCCTCGGCGTGAAACACCTCAAGCACGTCCTCAAGGGTGAGCGGCTCGAAGTAGAGGCGGCTGGACGTGTCGTAGTCGGTGGAGACCGTCTCGGGGTTGCAGTTGACCATCACCGTGTCGAACCCGGCGTCGCGCAGGGCGAACGAGGCGTGGACGCACGAGTAGTCGAACTCGACGCCCTGACCGATCCGGTTGGGTCCGGAGCCCAGGATGATGACCGCTGGGCGTTCGCGAGGCAGCACCTCGGTCTCACGGTCGTAGGACGAGTAGTAGTAGGGCGTGGAGGCCGCGAACTCTGCGGCGCAGGTGTCGACGGTCTTGTAGACCGGCCGGATGCCCAGCGCATGGCGGACGCCCCGGACGACCGCCTCGGGCATGCGACGCAGGCTGGCGATCTGCCGGTCGGAGAAGCCGTGGTGCTTGGCCAGGCTGAGCAACCCGGGGTGCAGCCGGTCGGCCGTGCGGACCTTCTCGGCCAACTCGTTGATGAGGGCGATCTGGTCGAGGAACCACGGGTCGATGCCGGTCGCGGCATACACCTGCTCGACGGTGGCCCCACCACGCAAGGCCTGTTGGACGCCGACGATCCGACCGTCAGTGGGGACGGCGATCTGGTCGAGCAGCGCCGCGACGGCGGCCAGGTCCGGGACCGGCCCGTCCCAGTGGAAGCTGGCCTCCTTGCGCTCGATGGAGCGCAGCGCCTTCTGCAGCGCCTCGGTGAAGTTGCGGCCCAACGACATGGCCTCGCCGACGCTCTTCATCGTCGTTGTCAGGGTCGGGTCGGCGGCGGGGAACTTCTCGAAGGCAAACCGGGGCACCTTGACGACGACGTAGTCCAGCGTCGGCTCGAACGACGCCGGCGTCTGCTTGGTGATGTCGTTGGGGACTTCGTCGAGGGTGTAGCCGATGGCCATCTTGGCCGCGATCTTGGCGATGGGGAACCCGGTCGCCTTCGAGGCCAGGGCCGAGGACCGCGACACTCGGGGGTTCATCTCGATGACGATGACCCGGCCGTCGTCGGGGTTGACGGCGAACTGGATGTTGCAGCCGCCGGTGTCGACACCGACCTCGCGGATCACCGAGATGCCGATGTCGCGCAGCCGCTGGTATTCGCGGTCGGTCAGGGTGAGCGCCGGTGCGACGGTGATCGAGTCGCCGGTGTGCACGCCCATCGGGTCGAGGTTCTCAATGGAGCAGACGACGACCACGTTGTCCTTGTGGTCGCGCATGACCTCAAGCTCATACTCCTTCCAGCCGATGATCGACTCCTCAAGGAGCACCTCGGTGACCGGGGAGTACTGCAGCCCAGCACCGGCGATGCGACGCAGGTCGGCCTCGTCATAGGCGAAGCCGGAGCCGAGGCCACCCATGGTGAACGACGGGCGGACCACGACGGGATAGCGCAGCTCGACTGCAGCAGCGAGGCATTCGTCCATCGTGTGGCAGATGATCGAGCGGGCCGACTCGGCACCGCACCGCGCCACCACGCCCTTGAACTTCTCGCGGTCCTCGCCGAGCTGGATCGCCTCGACGTTGGCACCGATGAGCGGGCAGTTGTAGCGCTCGAGCACACCGCGCTCGTGCAGGGCCATCGCGCAGTTGAGGGCCGTCTGCCCGCCGAGGGTCGCCAGAACCGCATCCGGGCGTTCCTTGGCGATGATCGCTTCGACGACGTCGGGGGTGATCGGCTCGACGTAGGTCGCGTCGGCGAACTCCGGGTCGGTCATGATCGTCGCCGGGTTGGAGTTGACGAGGATGACCCGGATGCCTTCATCGCGCAGCACCCGGCAGGCCTGGGTGCCGGAGTAGTCGAACTCGCAGGCCTGTCCGATGACGATCGGGCCGGACCCGATGACCAGGACGCTCGTGATGTTCTCGCGCCTAGGCATGCTGGGCCCCCTTCCAGGGGTGGGTGCGCATGAGCGCGCAGAACCGGTCGAAGAGGTATGCCGCGTCGTGCGGCCCCGCTGCTGCCTCCGGGTGGTATTGCACCGAGAAGGCCGGTCGGTCCAGGCACTCCAGCCCCTCGACGACGTCGTCGTTGAGGCAGATGTGGCTCACCCGGACCCGGCCGTAGGGGGTCTGCGAGTCGTGCTTGATGGGTGCATTGACGGCGAACCCGTGGTTGTGTGCCGTGACCTCGACCTTGCCGGTCGTGCGGTCCATGACGGGCTGGTTGATGCCCCTGTGTCCGTACTTGAGCTTGTAGGTGCCGAAGCCCAGGCTTCGGCCCAGCAGCTGGTTGCCGAAGCAGATCCCGAAGAAGGGGATCCGCCGGTCGAGGACCTCGCGCAGCAGGGTGAGGTCGGCGGTCGCCGGGTCGCCGGGACCGTTGGAGAAGAACACGCCGTCCGGCCCCGGAGTGCCGTCGGCGCCGGACACGGCCAGGACGTCCGCGATCGTGGCGGTCGCCGGCAGGACGTGGACCTCGATCCCTTCCTTGGCCATGAGAGTGGGCGTCATTCCCTTGATGCCGAGGTCGATCGCCGCCACTGTGAAGCGCCGATCACCTTGAGCGGCAACGACATACGGCTGGTGCGTCGAGACCTGGGTGGCCAGCTCGGCCCCGGCCATGGCTGGTGCGGCCAGCACCTTGGCCACCAGCTCGCTCTGGCTCGGCGAGAAGGAGTCGCCGCTGAAGATCCCCACCCGCATCGCTCCACGCTCACGCAGATGCCGGGTGAGTGCCCGGGTGTCGATCCCGCAGATGCCGACGATCCCTTGGGCGACGAGCTGGTCCTCCAGCGACCGCCGAGAGCGCCAGTTGGACGGGCGAAGGGCGGGGTCGCGCACGGCATACCCGGCCACCCAGATGCGCCGGGACTCGTCGTCCTCGTCGTTCCATCCGGTGTTGCCGACGTGCGGCGCGGTCATGACGACGACCTGCCGGTGGTAGGACGGGTCGGTGAGGGTCTCCTGGTAGCCGGTCATCCCGGTCGAGAACACCGCCTCGCCGACGGTCTCCCCCACTGCACCGAACGAGTGGCCGAGGAAGGTGCGGCCGTCCTCGAGGACCAGCGCTGCCGCCTCCCGATCACCCAGCAGCGACGTTGCGGGACTCACGCGATCTCCTCCGGGTCGAACTGGCCGCGGACTCGGCCTCGGTATGCCGTGCACTCGCCGCGCAGGAACGTCGCGACGACCGGGGCGGGCAGCGTGCGCCCGTGCCAGGGGTTGTTGCGGGAGAGCGACTGGCTCGCCGCGCGGTCCACCGTCCAGGTCGCGTCCGGGTCGAGCAGGACGAGGTTGGCCGGCTCGCCGACCGCGACGGGCCGACCGTGACCTGCCAGCCCGGCGATCCGGGCCGGTGCGAACGACATCCGCTGCGCGAGCTGTGCCCACGTCAGCAGCCCCGGGCGCACGGCCACTTCGGCGAGGACCGCAAGGGCGGTCTCCAGGCCGAGCATGCCGAAGGCCGCGTCCGGGAACGCGTGCTCCTTGTCGTGGCGCGCGTGCGGAGCGTGGTCGGTCGCCACGGCGTCGATCGTGCCGTCGACGAGAGCCGCGAGGATGGCCGCGCGGTCCGCGTCGGGCCGCAGCGGCGGGTTGACCTTGAACACCGGGTCGTAGCCAGCCAGCAGTTCGGTCCCCAGGGCGAGGTGGTGCGGGGTCACCTCGGCGGTCACCGCGATCCCCTGCGCCTTGGCCCATCGGATGATCTCGACCGACGCGGCCGTCGAGACGTGCGCGACATGGACCCGAGACCCGGTATGCCGTGCCAGCTGGACATCGCGGGCGACGATGACGTCTTCAGCGACCGCGGGCCAGGCCGGCAGACCGAGGCGCCCGGAGACCTCGCCCTCGTGGCAGCATGCTGTGCCGTCTGCGAGGTGGGGGTCCTGGGCGTGCTGGGAGATCACACCGCCGAAGGGCTTGAGGTAGTCCAGGGCTCGGCGCATGAGCCGGGCGTCGTGCACGCACCGGCCGTCGTCGGAGAACACTCGAACCGCCGCGCGAGAGCGGGCCATCAGGCCGAGCTCGGCCAGCTCGGCGCCCGCAAGGCCCTTAGACACTGCACCGATCGGTTGCACATCGACCAGCCCGGCCGCCCGGCCAAGGTCGAGCACCCGCTCGGCTGCCTCGGCCGTGTCGGTCACGGGCGAGGTGTTGGCCATCGCCAGGACAGCCGTGAAGCCCCCGGCAGCCGCGGCGGCTGACCCGCTGGCCACCGTTTCGGCGTCCTCGCGGCCCGGCTCACGCAGATGGGTGTGCAGGTCCACCAGGCCCGGCAGCACGACCAGGCCGTCGGCGTCGACGACGGTGAGGCGAGCGCCGTCGCGCTCCCCTGACGAGCGGGTCGAGCCGATCGACCCGATCTGTGCGATCATCCCGTCGCGGACCAGGATGTCAGCAGCGTTGTCTCCCAGGACTTTCGCGCCCTTGATCAGCACGTCGGTCATGCCGCCGCCTCCGTCTCGCCGGCGAGCAGGTGATAGAGGACCGCCATCCGCACCGCGACCCCGGCCGAGACCTGGTCGAGGATCGCCGAGCTTGTCGCGTCGGCCGCTTCGGCCGAGATCTCCAGGCCCCGGTTCATCGGGCCCGGGTGCAGGATCGGCAGGTCGGGGGTGGCGGCATACAGGCGAGTCAGGCGCTCGCGGGTGAGACCGTAGCCCGCGGTGTATTCGCGTTCGGTCGGGAAGAACCCGCCGCTCATCCGTTCACGCTGGACCCGAAGCATCATGACGGCGTCGGGACGGTCGCCCGGCGATGCGGCATACAGGGTCTGGTCGAGGTCCCAACTCGTTGCGAAGCCGTCGCGCGCGGACCAGTCCCCGATGCCGCTGGGCATGAGGGTCGGGGGCGCGACAACGGTGACTCGGGCGCCGAGGCGACCCAGGGTGATGACGTTGGAGCGGAACACCCGCGAGTGGGCTAGATCGCCCACGATGACGATGTGGCGACCGTCGAGGGAACCCAGCCGCTGGCGCAGGGTATAGGCGTCCAGGAGGGCCTGGGTCGGGTGCTCGTGGGTGCCGTCGCCGGCGTTGATGACGGAGGCATCGACCCACTGCGCGACCTGGTGGCAGGCGCCGGACGCGCTGTGCCGGATGACCAGCGCGTCGACGGCCATGGCGCAGATCGTCTTGACGGTGTCACGCAACGACTCGCCCTTGGACGTCGAGGACCCCTTGCCGGTGATGTTGATCGTGTCGGCCGACATCCACTTGCCCGCGATCTCGAACGAGGAGCGAGTGCGGGTGGAGTCCTCGAAGAAGAGGTTGATGACGGTGCGACCACGCAGCGTCGGGATCTTCTTGACCTCCCGGCGCTGGACGTCATGCATCGAAGCGGCCGTGTCGAGGATCGCCTCGACCTCGTCTCGGGACAGATCGGCCGAAGACAGCAGGTGCTTGCGGGTCATCGTTCGCCTCCGCTGATGCGCACTTCGTCGAGGCCGCCGTCGCTTTCAGCGAGCACGACCTGGACGCGTTCGGCCGAGCTGGTCGGCAGGTTCTTGCCGACGTGGTCGGCGCGGATCGGCAGCTCGCGATGCCCCCGGTCGACCAGGACCGCCAGCCGGACGGCGCGCGGTCGGCCCAGCTCGGTGAGGGCCTCCAGCGCCGCCCGGATGGTCCGACCGGAGTAGAGGACGTCGTCGACGAGGACGACGACCTTGCCGTCGACTCCCGAGGCGGGGATCTTCGTCGGCGTGACGGTGCGGGTGGGTTGGCGGCGCAGGTCGTCGCGGTGCATCGTGACATCGAGGGAGCCGACGGGGACGCTGACCCCTTCGACCTCGGCAATGACCGCGGCGAGCCGATGGGCCAGGGGAACCCCGCGGGACGGGATGCCGAGCAGGACCAGGTCGGCCGGTCCCTTGTTACGTTCGAGGATCTCGTGGGCGACTCGGCGCAAGGCCCGGGAAACGTCACCGGAGCTCATGACGGCACGTGCGCCTGAGGGTGTCGGCGAGGGGGTCTGGTCGGACGCCACCTTGCGGACCTCCTTCCCCGCCTCACAGGACGGTGGTTAAAGGACGTCGGGTTCTCGCGGGTAACCCTACCCCCGGCCGGTGGTCGGCTCTCGCCGGGTCCGTATGCCGGTCGCCACAGTCATGGCGGCACCGCGACCGGGGTCAGAGCCGACGCGGGACAGGACCCATAGCCCGGGACAACACGCTGACGACAAACTAGGGTCGCACTCGGGAAGGAGGCAGCAACGATGCAGGCCCGGCAGGTCGGACCGCTGGACGCGGCATACCTCGCGCTCGACGGACCCCGCACGGTCGGCCACGTCTGCCTCATCTTGCCGCTGGACGGACCGATCACGCTCGCGCAGCTGCGCGAGCAGGTCGGCGCTCGGGTAGGCCGCCTGCCCGAGTTGCGCCAGAAGCTCCATCAAGGCGCCAACGCGCTGGACCGCCCGTGGTGGATCGACGATCCGTCCTTCGATGTCGACCAGCACGTCGATGAGTTCCACGTCGGACGGCGCGAGCTGACCGAGGTCGTCTCGGAACTGGCGATGGAGACCCTGCCGCGCTCGCGGCCGCTCTGGCAGGCCCACCTCATCCGTGAGGGTCGGCGCGCTTACGTCATGACCAAGGTGCACCACAGCATTGCCGACGGATCGCGCTATCGCGACATCCTGCACGCGCTGTTCGGCACCGCAGAGGACGACACTCCCGGCTGGTCACCGCATCGGCCGCCCGGCGCCTTCGACCTGGCCACCCGCGGGATCGTCGGAGCGTCGCGTTGGGCTGCCTCGTCGGTGTATGCCGCAGCTCGGGCCATCGCGGACAACCCTCGGTCGCTGGGTGGTGTCCTCAACTCCATCGGGGTCCACGCGGCGCCGCCGACGCCGTTCAACCGGTCGGTGGGGCCCAGGCGGGTCTGGGCGTTCCGAACCTGGGGCCTGGCCGCCAGCAAGCCCACCCGGGCTCACTTCGGGGTCACGGTCAACGATGTTGTCCATGCCGTGGCGGCGGCCGGGTTGCGGCAATGGCTCATCGAACAGGACGCCCTGCCGAGCAGCCCGCTGGTGGCGCTCGTGCCGATGTCGGTCCGTCACCTGACGCCTGACCCGTCCGGGGCGAACCGGCTGTCGTTGGGGCTGTGCCGGATCCCCACGGACATCGAGGATCCGGTGGAGCGGATCTTCTCGGCCCGCGAGGACATGGCCGAGGCCAAAGCGCGTCCGGTCTTGGGCGAGGGCGCCCTGGGGGTGCTGACGCGAGTGCTGGGGCCGACCTTGGAGCCGGCAAGCTGGGTCGCGTCGACGGTGAAGCTGCTCGACACGGTCCGGCTGCCGTTCAACACCATCATCTCGAACGTGCCGATGGGCCAGGACCTGTTCGTCGTGGCCGGGCGCCGGGTGACTGCCGTCTATCCGTTTGCGCCGCTAGGCGACGGGATGGGGTTGAGCATCACCATCCAGGGCTATCAGGGCCGACTCGACGTCGGGATCAGTGCCTGCGCCGACCTGGTGCCCGACGTCGAACATCTCATGGACCTGATGACGGCGGAATACGCCCAGGTCTGCACCCTGGCCAACCACACCAACGAGGATTGACCGACCGCTCACCAACGAGGATTGACCGACCGCTCCGACCGCTCCTCCCCCACCCCGACCGCCGAGATTGACGTTGCGAGCGCTCAGCCCGGCGTGTCCTGCAGCCAACGTCAATCTCGGCGGGTGAATCAGGCTCCGGGGGCAGGTGGAGGTGGGGGCGGGGATTGGGGCGGCGGAGGCGGGGGCGCCGCGCCCCAGTTCGGGGGCGGGGGCGGCGGAGGCGCTGCCGTGCCCCAGTTCGGCGGCGGTGGCGGCGGGGCGGCCGGGGCTGCATATCCGCCGGCGCCGGGAGCAGGTGGTGGGGCGGCATACCCGGCAGCGGCGGCGCCAGGAGGCGGGGGGGCGGCGGTCTGCAGCGCGAAGGAAGGCAGCGCACCCTGACCCTCGAAGCCTTGCAGCGCAGCCATGATCCGCACCTTCTCGTCGGCGTCGGCCGGGCGGCCGGTTGCGTCGAGATAGGCCAAGACGCCCAAGTCGCGGAAGAACTTGTCGGCTTGCTTCCCTGCCGCCGCCGGACCGGCCAATCCTTGGCTGGCCAGAGCTTGGTCGGCCTTGGCGCTCAACTCGGTCGCTGCGGCTTTCGCCTTGTCCAGGAACCCCATTCGACACCATCCTCAGGAGGGAAATCCGATGTCCCCCATCGTGGTCCACGACCGGGTCGCGCGCCACCGAAACGCCGACAATCTGGTCATCGGGCCGATAGGGTCGGGCCGAAGAACCAGCTCCACCCCGCGCCCCTCCGAGCCGAAGGACTCTCAACCCATGGCCATTCACGGATCGTTGTTCCAGACCTACCAAGAGAACCCGTCCGCCGATCCGTTCGTCCTGCAGAACAAAAAGATGCTCAAGATCTCGATGCAGTACGGCCCGGTCTTCGCCAAGCTCGGCTCGATGGTGGCCTACCAGGGGGACGTGCGGTTCGAGAACACCGGCTCGGGTGGCCTCAACAAGATGTTCAAGGCCGCGGTCACCGGTGAAGGCGTCAAGATGATGCGGTGCACCGGCTCCGGCGAGTTGTTCGTAGCGGACGCAGCAGCAGAGGTCCAGGTCTTCTACCTCGAGAACGACATGGTCTCGGTCAACGGCAACAACGTGCTGGCCTTCTCGTCCTCGATCGAGTGGGACATCCACCGGGTGCAGGCTCGCGGCGGCATGATGGCGGGCGGTCTCTACAACGTCTCGTTGCGCGGCACCGGCTACGTCGCGATCACGACCAAGGGCGACCCGGTCGCACTGGACGTGTCGGGGGCGCCGACCTTCGGCGACGCCCAGGCCGTCGTCCTGTGGACCTCCGGAGTGTCGATGGACATCCGGGTCGACACCGGTGGCCTGGGGTCACTCATTCGCGGCGGCACCGGCGAGACCTTCCAGATGGCCTTTGGCGGCCAGGGCTACGTCCTCATCCAACCCGACGAGGGCGTCGTCACCGGCGGCCACCAGCAGCAGCAGAGCGGTGGCGGCGGCGTGCTCGGCGGCTTGCTCGGGAACTGACCTCGTCCGGAGACGCCCGTGGGCGGCATACCAACCCGTATGCCGCCCACGGGCTGTGGTGCGATTCACCCGAGCGTGTGCTTGACCTCCGCGATCCGAGCCAGCAGGCCGTTGACGAACACCGGCGACTCATCCGTGGACAGGGTCTTGGCCAGCTCCACCGCCTCGTCGATCGCCACAGCGTCGGGGACCTCGTCGGAGTAGACGACCTCCCAGGTCGCCAGCCGCAGGATCGCCCGGTCGACAGCGGGCATCCGCTCGACCGTCCACCCTTGGCTATGGGTGGCGAGCAACTCGTTGATCTCAGTCCAACACCGCACGACCCCTTCGACAAGGGTCACTGTGTAGTCGGCCAACGGCGCCTGCGTCGTCGGACGGACCAGCCGCTCGACAAGCAGGGTCTGGGCGTTGAGCCCGCGCTGGTCGGCCTCGAAGAGGATATCCAGCGCGCGTTTGCGGGACTTCGTGCGGGCGCCCATCAGTGGGTATGCCGCGCGGCGGCGAAACGAGACACGTCAGTCGTTGACCCGGCCGAGATAAGACCCATCGCGGGTGTCGACCTTGACCCGGGTGCCCGTCTCGAGGAAAAGCGGAACCTGGATCTGGGCACCGGTCTCCAGCGTGGCCGGCTTGGTGCCACCGGTCGCGCGGTCACCCTGCAGGCCCGGCTCGGTGAAGGTGATCTCCAGAACGACCGACGCGGGGAGCTCAACGTAGAGCGGGACGCCCTCATGGGTGGCGACGATGGCGTTCTGGTTCTCCAGCAGGTAGTCCGCCCCGCCACCGACGACGGTCTCGGACACGTGGATCTGGTCGTAGGTGTCGGTGTCCATGAAGACGAAGTCCGACCCGTCCTTGTAGAGGTATTGCATGGTGCGCTTGTCGACGCTGGACGTCTCGACCTTGACACCAGCGTTGAAGGTCTTGTCGACGACCTTGCCGGACATGACGTTCTTGAGCTTGGTGCGCACGAAGGCCGGGCCCTTGCCGGGCTTGACATGCTGAAACTCGATGACGGTCCACAACTGCCCGTCGATGTTGAGCACAAGGCCGTTCTTGAGGTCGTTCGTCGTTGCCACGAGTGGTCGCTTCCTTGCTCACGGGTATGCCGGACGCGCCAGCGCCCGTCGAAGATCTGGTGGGATTCCGGGCAAGTCTACCCGGAAAACCGGTTGCCGCTGTGCGGGCCCGACTGGCACCCTCAGTGAGTCGGTCGAGGGAGCAGCCGGGACGGCATACCGGATTCCCGGTCCTGCGCACGACCTGACCGACACAGGTATCGGGAACCTGCACGCTGCAAACGCGCACACCATCGGGTGGCGTCGGGCGGGTCACCGGCCCCACGGGCTCTGCGGCCCACCCTCCCCCGCTGCCGCGGCACATGTCGCGGTAGCGGACGGGTGCTGCCCCGCCCCACGGCCGCCGTCCGGCGTCACTCACCGCGTGGCGCAGTCCCAGTCCCCCGTATGCCGTCCGCCCACCACCCGCACCAAGGAGGTGCCCGTCATGTTCCGAATCACCATCCCGACCCGTCACGCCGCGGTCGTCTACTCGGCCGGCCGCTTGGTCGGCGTCGAGCCCGCTGGGCGCGTCCGGCGTCGGTGGGCGCACCGCTACGTCCTGGTCGACCTGCGCGAGCGCCAGCAGGTCATCGCCCCGCAGGACATCCCGACGTCCGACGGCCTGGGCGTGCGGGTCTCGGCGGTCGTGCGCTGGGCGGTCATCGACCCGGTCGCGTGGCTCGAGGTCTCGCGGACTCCGGTCGACGTCCTGCACATCGCGACCCAGCTCGCGCTGCGCGAGGCGGTCGGCGCGCTCGAGGCGACCGACCTCATCGGCGCCATGCGTCGGTTGGACGTCACCACTGCGGTCGACGCCGCGACCCGGGCGGTCGGCATCGCGACGCTGGGTGTCGCCGTGCGTGACGTCGTGCTCCCCCACGACCTGCGCCTGGCGACGGCTGAGCTCGTCACCGCCAAGCTGCGTGGCGCGGCCGCGCTCGAGGCCGCCCGGTCTGAGACCGCTGCACTGCGCGCACTGGCCAACGGTGCGCGGCTGCTCGACGAGCACCCGGCGCTGGCCCAGCTCCGGCTGGTCCAGGCCACCCCGCCCGGGACGCGGCTGGTCCTGCAGCTGGGTGGGACGCCGGAGCCGTCGACCGACTGACCGCCGGCCCCGCAGACGGCGTTCGGGTCGCCGCGCGGTGGCTGCTGGTGGCCTGCCGGGTATGCCGTTCACGCGAGGTGCGTGGGCGGCATACCCGGCCCTGGCCAGGGGTCACGAGACGAAGGTGATGGCCTTCGCGGGGGTGCGGGTGTCCATGTTGCGCCCGCGGTTCTGGTGGTCGTCGATCTCGGCGGCGCACCCGATCATCCGGCCGAAGAGGAAGGCCGTGAAGGCGGCGTTCTCCAACTGCTTCTCGGTGAACGACCCGTCGACGTAGCGGCTCCACAGCATCTTCAGCAGCCCGGTCGCGATGAGCGCGTCGACGTTGACGCAGAAGACGTTGCTCGTCGCGCCGACCTCCTTGAGGGCCACGACGAGGCGGCGGTAGTAGTCGTGGAAGACGTTGTAGTCGCCCCGCTGCGCCATGACCGTCCGGACGAACTCCTCGCGGGGGTCGACGTTGACGTCCTTGCCCTTGAAGACCGGGTGGTTGATGCACGGAATCGTCGCGCGGTCGGCGCCGAGCTCCTTGCGGGTGGTCTTGAGCGCGGCGAACTGCTGGGCATAGTCGCGGGCGAGCGCGTCGAGGTCGACACCATGGCCGGGGTCGCCCGGGTCGGTTAGCCCGGTGCCACGGAACCGTTCGAGCAGGAACGCGATGCCCTCGTAGCCGTTGCCGCCGTGCGAGTAGCCCGCGTGGGTGAGGAAGCCGATCATCGCCTTGTTGAGCTGGATCCGTTCGGGTGTCTGGGGCCCGTCGGCCGAGACGGCGCCCTTGGCGCCCTGCGCGGTGATCGCTCCCGGCCCGTTGGTGAGCAGCAGCCCAGTCAGCATCGCGAAGCCGTCCAGGACGTCCGCGGTGGGCCGCTCGCCGAGCAATGCTGCGGCGGCGAGCTCGGTCACCGTCGCGCGTCCAAGGACCTCGCCGTTCGGTATGCCGCAGAACCCATCAGCGGTATGTCCGGCGACCGGGGCTGCCGCGCCGATCATCGTCCCGATCAGCTCAAGCCACCACGGGAGCTCCTCAGCGGTGATCCGGGAGATCTCCTTGTGTGCCAGCGACTTCCACACGAGGGTGCCGGCGATGGCAGCCATCACCCCCGGGACCTGCGGGTGGCCGCCCTGGGCGGCGAGCCACCGCAGCGGCATGGACGTGGCGCCACGCTCGGCGATGCCGGCCAGCATCGCTTCGGCCACGGGGTCGGGGTCGGGACCGATCGCCAACGCGCGCAGGGCCTCGGGCGCCGGGTATGCCGCGAGGTCGGTGCCGGTGTCGTCAACCGAGAGTCCGCTGCCCGTGAACAGGTCGATGAAGCCGTGCAGGGCCGACCGGGATGCCTCGGTCCGGCGCGGGCCCGCGATCGCGAGCGCCGCAGCGATGACGGTGTTGGGGGTGTTGCCGGCCTCGCGGGCGGCTTCGACCGCGGCGAGAGACACGGTGCCGTGGAGGTTGACGTGCGCCGCGACGGCGACGTCGATCAGGGCGCGGTCGCGATCGCTCGCCCGCCGCCCGAGCAGGGCGAGGACGAGGTTGTCCTCCATCGGGTGTTGGGCGGCGTGCAGGATCGACATGCCGCGCAGGCTGGAGACCTGGGTGATCGGGTCCATCTGCGAGACGCCGGAGGCGTCCTTCATCGTCTGGCGCGGGAGCACCGCACCGACCTGCTTGTTGAGTGCGGCGATCTGCTCGTCATAGGGCGGCATGGCCACGACGTTCGGCAGGTCGAGCTCGGGCGGCAGCTTGAGGTCACGCGCCTTGCCGAACCACGGCTTGAGGGCCAGGCTGCCCTCCGGCGCGAAGTCGGGCATTGTCGCGTTGAGAGCCATGACCGCGGTGAGGGCCGCAGGGATGTGGGCGATGTTGGTGACCACGGCACCGCGCCGTGAACACACGGGGTGTTCGGGGGTGAAGGTGTCGTCGACGCCGAACTTCTCCATGAACCAGCGTTCCTTGGTGGCGGCGTCGTCACCGCCCCCGGCCATGGCCCCGGCGTGGCCGACGGCGCGGGTCAGCCGGGACTTCCACCGGCCGACGACGCAGGCGACGACCGGCTTGGTGAACTCGGCATCCAGCTCGTAGTAGCCGCCCGGCTCGACGTAGAGGACGCCCGCCTTGCTACGCATGTCGTTGGCCAGGGCGAACGCGAACTCCGGTGCGGCGTAATGGATGTAGACGTCCTTGCCGCTGGAGATCAGGGTGGTCGTGCCCCAACCGGCCATCCGCAGGTAGGTGGCGATCGTCGTCGTGAAGTTGCCCGAGTTGGACAGCAGCGCGATCGAGCCCTTGCGAAGCGCCTCCTCCGGCGTGTTGCCGCCGAGGGCCCCACCAATGCGGATGTGGTTCCAGGAGTCCGCGACGCCGAGGCTGTTGGCGCCGAAGATGTCGACGCCGTTGGACTGGGCCATGGCCCGGATCTCGCGGGCGTCGTGGGCGGGGATCTTCTCGGTGACGATGAAGATCTTGCGCATCTCGGGGTTGACCCGGATGAGCTCGCCGACCCCGTGCCGGGCGGCCGCCGGGGGCAGGTAGACGACGCCGGCGTTGAACCGGTGCCCGTCGGCCAGGCCCTCCAGGACGTTGTTGTAGACGGGGATGTCGCCCAAGCGGGTCGGCATGTGCGAGCCGCCCTTGCCGGGCGAGGTCCCGAAGACGACGTTCCCGCCGGAGTATTCGTGGCTCACCGGGGTGACGTCGGTCGACTCACCGCCGAGGATGTTGAGCACACACACCCGGTCCTCGGGGGTGGCGATCTGGGCCAGCGAGCTGATGCCGACGTAGAACTTGAACTCGCCGACGCCCTTCTTGTACATCTGAGGGTTCTCCTTCGTCGCCGGGTCAGCCGGCCAGGGCCTGTTGCTGGAGGGCGATCTGTTCCCGACCGGAAGCCTTCATCCAGGCGTCGGCCGCTCGCGCGTAGTTGATGACCTCGGACATGTCCGAGTCGAAGCCGAACATCTTGTAAGGGATCTTGAGGCTCTCGAAGGTGTCTCGCAGGACGCCCATGCCCCGGATGAGGTTCGGCCCGCCGCGTCCGACCACGGCATACAAGGGGGTGGGTCCGTGCGTCGCATAGTGCTCGCGGAGGGCGTCGGCCATGGCCCGGAAGGTCTCGAAGATGTCGGTGTTGTTGGCCTTGCCGCCGATGATGAACAGCACGTTGGTCTGCGGGAGCCAGTATTTGTAACAGATCCGGGCGAGCTCCTTCATCTTCTCGTAGGGCGGGTTGCCGCCGAAGTCCGAGGAGATGATCGCGTCGTCACCGAGCATCTCGGAGACCAGCGAGTTGGCGCCACCGCCGAAGGTCGGCGCGAGGATGGTGCCCTTGTCGTTGACGACGTAGACGTCACTCTGGCCCTGATAGGTGCGCAGCTGGTTGACCTCGTGCTCGAAGTCGGAGTAGCTCGCCGAGAACAGCGACCGCGGCAGCCCGAGCCGCGACACCCGGGGGTCGTCCCGGTCGAAGGCACACTTGAAGTCGCACGCGACCGGGGTGAGCCGGCCCTTCTTGTCCGGGCGCATCCGGATCGGGTTGAGCTCGAGCGTCGTCATCCCGAACTCGTGGAACAGCTCCCACAGCCCGGGTAGGTATTGCACGAGCGGCGAGACGATCTCGTTGGGCGCGTGCAGCTCGGTGAGGGCGTTGGCCACGACGAACGCCCGCATGCCGGTGAGGGCTTCGAACGGGACCTGAGCGACGAGCGACTTGTCCAGCTCCTCGATGGCTACGCCGCCGTGATGGGTGATCGTCATCGTGGGGGCCCGGAAGTGGGTGGAGTCGGTGAGCGAGAAGTAGACCTCGTGCTCGGCCGGGACCATCGCCTCGTAGGTGACCCCGTTGGCCTTGGCGACCGTAGTGCCCACCTGGTGCTCGGCGAAGTAGAGGCGTTCCTTCTCGCGCAGTGCGGTGGGCAGGTCCTTGGCCCGGCCGATGAGCCCGGCCTTGCCCTTCTTGCCGACGCCGCCTTTGAAGACCGGTTTGATGAGGATTTCGCCGTGCCGCGAGATGAGGTCTTTGATCTCCTCCTCGGTGGCCGCAGGGCCGAGCACCTCCGCCGCGGGGAACCCCGCAAACTGGAGAAGTTTCGCTCCATAGAGCATTCCGGTGAGATTCATCCTGCAACTCCAGCGGTTCGCCGTTGATCCTCCGCCACGCTATGGCCGCTCGGAACGCCGCACCAGGGACGGTGGTCCCGTCGTCTGCACGTGGCCAAGGCAGGTCGGTCGCTTCGAGCGTGGCCGAGTTCCACGAGGACATAGGTTGGCCTGGTGTCGACGTCGTCTGCCCCGGAGCTGCTCGTCCTGCATGCCGTGCGCGTGCTGGGGTTCGCATCCGGGCCGCAGGTCGCCGCGCGCTATCGGCTCGACCAGCGAGAAGGCGGCGAACACCTCCTTGACGAGCAAGCGGCGGGGTTGGTGCAGCGGGTGGCCTTCGCCGACGCCTCGGGTTGGTCGCTGACCGAGGCAGGTCGTCTCGCCGACGAGCGTCGCCTGTCCGAAGAGCTTGGCGCCGCCGGATGTCGGCCCGGCGTTCTCGCCGGCGCACGGGAGTTCGAGGCCGTCAACGACCGCTTCCTTCGAGCCATGACCGACTGGCAGATCCGCCCCCAGACCTGGGACCGGCTCGCGGCCAACGACCACACCGATCATCGATGGGATGACCGCGTGTGGGAGACCCTCCGCGCCTGCGGTCAGCGACTCACGGAGATCAACGACCGCCTGGCCGACTCACTCACCCGTTTCGACGGCTACGCCACCCGGTATGCCGCGTCGCTGGCTCGCGCGCAGGAGGGAGCCGCCCCGTGGCTGGACGCCCCCGGACGCGACTCGTGCCACCGGATTTGGATCGAGCTGCATGAGGACCTGCTCTCGACCCTCGGGCTGGGGCGGGGTGACCCGATTCCCGAGGCCTGACCTCTGCCGAGGTGCCACCCCGCGTGGTCCGGGAACGGCGCACCTCGACCGACGATCCGGGCGGTCAGCCCTTGGCCAGCCGTTCCAGGACGAAGCTCATCGCCAGGGTGTAGCCCCGGGTCCCCAACCCGACGATGACGCCGACCGCGAGGTCGGACAGATACGAATGGTGCCGGAAGGCCTCCCGCGCGTGGACGTTGGAGATGTGCACCTCGACGAAAGGCACCTCGGCGGCTTGGAAGGCGTCGCGGATGGCGATGCTCGTGTGGGTGAACGCGCCAGGGTTGATGATGACGAACTGCGTGCCGTCGGTGCGGGCGGCATGCAGCCGCTCGATGATCGCGCCCTCGTAGTTGCTCTGGAAGCAGGCGACGTCGACCCCGACCGCGGCACCCGCGGCTGCGACCTGCTCCTCGATCTCGGCGAGCGTGGTCGTCCCATACACGGCCGGCTCGCGGTGCCCGAGCAGGTTGAGGTTGGGGCCGTTGATGAGCAGGACGGACATGCGGCGCTCCTTCGGTGCGGTCAGGACGTAGTCTCGCAGGCCCGATGCGCCGACACAGCACGCTCGCGACCCTTGACCGCCGCGACCAGCGTGTCGTTGACCGGGGTCGGGACCCCGAGGCGCGCGCCGAGGCGGCATACCGCGCCGTTGACGACGTCCACCTCGGTGACCGAACCGGCGACCAGGCTCTGCAACATCGAGGTCTGGAAGTCGGCCGGAAGCCCCGCCCCAGCTCCGGCCCAGACCGCCGCCGGATCGGTCGCACCGAGGCGCACTCCGGCCGCGGCCGCGACGGCCATCGCCTCGCGGACCGCTGCCTGGCCGGTGGCGGCCAGCTCGGGGACGGCATACAGGTCGCCGTAACCCAGCCCCGTGACCGCGGCGAGAGCACCTGTCGCAACGTTGGTGAGCAGTTTGTCCCAGATGACCGACGTCATCCGGTCGGAGGTCTCGGTGGGGACCCCTGCCGCCGTCCACGCGGCCGCGAGCGCGTCGATCCGCGCCGACGGACGGTCGTCGCACTCCCCCACGATCGTCTGCTTGCCCACGACGCGGGCCAGCACCTGCCCCGGACCGACCAGTTGTCCACCGATCCACGTGCGGCCGGTGACCACGCGCTGGGCTCCAACCGCGGCGGCGAGCAGATCCTCGTTGCCCAGCCCGTTCTGCAGGGTGAGCACGAGGGTGTCCGGGCCGATCGCCTCCCGAGCCGAAGCGATGGCCGCCGCCGTGTCCTTGGCCTTGGTGAGCACGACGAGGACCTCCGCGGGGGCCAGGCCGGCACAGCTGGCCCGCGCCCGCAGGGGGACCACGCGCTCGACATCGCCGATCATCCGCAGGCCCTCGCGCTCGATCGCCTCGACGTGGTCGGCACGGCGCGAGACGAGCACGACGTCCATACCGCCCGCCGCCAGCGTGCCCCCGATGGCGGACCCGAGCGATCCGGCACCCAGGACAATGACGTCAGCACCGATGGGATGTCGGTCGGACATGTCGTTCACCTCCCGGCCGGTCGTCACCGACCGGCCACTCCTGTGGGCGGGTCAGCCCGCGACCTCACGGTAGGCAGCCCGAAGCAGGTCCTCGCTCGGCCCCTCCAGCCGCCCCGGTTGAGCGAGTCCGTCGAGCACGACGAACCGCAGCGTGGCGCCGCGGGTCTTCTTGTCGCGGCTCATCGCGGTCAGCAGCGCCGACCAGCGCTCGCCCGCCGCATCCGGGTAGCGCACCGGCAGCCCCACGGACGCCAGCACGTCGGTATGCCGCTGGGCCAGGTCCGCGGACGTCCGGCCGGACAGGCGACCCAGCGCTGCGGCATACACGAGACCGACCGAGACCGCCGACCCGTGCCGCCAGAGGTAGCCCTCCACCTGTTCGACGGCGTGTCCGAAGGTGTGCCCATAGTTGAGGATCTCCCGCAGCGACGACTCGCGCAGGTCTTCGGTGACGACGTGCGCCTTGACCCGGACTGACCGCTCGACCAACTCGGGCAACACCGGGCCGGTTGGATCGACCGCCAACACCGGGTCGGCCTCGATGAGCTCAAGGGTGCGCGGGTCGGCGATGAACCCGTGCTTGACGACCTCGGCCATGCCGGGCGACAACTCGGCCGCGGGCAACGTCCGCAGGGTGTCGGTGTCGCACAGCACGGCGGCCGGAGGGTGGAAGGCTCCGACGAGGTTCTTGCCCTCGGCGATGTTGATGCCGGTCTTCCCGCCGACCGCGGCGTCGACCATGCCGGCCAACGTCGTCGGCACCTGGATGACCGGGACCCCTCGCAGCCAGCTCGCAGCGACGAAACCGGCCAGGTCGGTCACCGCGCCGCCGCCGACACCGACCACCAGGTCGGTGCGGGTGAAGCCCGCCTGCCCCAGCAGGCTCCACAGACTTGCCGCCACCTGCGCCGTCTTGGCCGCTTCCGCGTCGGGGACTTCAGCAAGGTATGCCGTGCACCCCGCCTCACCCAGCATCGCCCGTACTCCCTCGGCGAGCGTGGCCACCGATCGGGTGTGCACCACCAGGGCACGCACCGCACCGGCTGGAACGAGGCCGGGCAGCCGGGCCGAGGCTCCCGGCCCCACGAGCACGTCGTAGCCGCCCGGTCCGTCGGGACCGACGTGGACCAGCCGGGCGGCGCGTCCGGCGTCGGCCGCGAGGGCCGCGGCGATCTCGGCAGCCACCTCTCCCGGTCGGCGGGCGTCGGTCCGGACCGTCACGGTGGCGACCCGGGCATAGTCGGCCTGGCGGGCGGCATACCGGTCGGCGAGGTCGGGCGCGGCGAGAACGGGACGGCGCGGGTCTGCGCCGACGCGAGCAAGGGCCTGGTCGAAGGACACTTCCAGGTGGACCACGGTGTGACCGGCCAAGCGCCCCCGAGTCGTCGGGTTGCCGCACGCGCCACCGCCCAACGAGAGCACCGCGGATGGCCCGTCCAGCAGGTCGGCGATCGTCGCGGCCTCAAGCGCGCGGAATGCCGACTCCCCGTCCGAGGCGAAGACCTGCGCGATCGAGCGACCCGCACGTTCCTCGATCACCGTGTCGCTGTCCAGGAACGGCAGGCCCAGGCGGTCGGCCAAGGACCGGCCGACAGTGCTCTTTCCGGCGCCCATGAAGCCGACGAGCACGATCACGGCACGTGCCCCATCACCAGGTCCGCATCCGCTCGGGGATCGCCGCCAGGTATGCCGTGTGGTTGCGTGCCGTCTCGGCCACCGAGTCGCCACCGAACTTCTCCAGCACAGCCTCGGCGAGGACCAACGCAACCATGGCCTCTGCGACGACTCCGGCCGCGGGCACCGCGCAGACGTCCGAGCGCTGGTGAATGGCTTTGGCCGGTTCGTCGGAGGCGATGTCGACGGTGTCCAGCGACCGCGGGACCGTGGAGATCGGTTTCATCGCGGCCCGCACCCGTAGGACCTGGCCGGTCGACATGCCACCTTCGGTGCCGCCAGCACGACCGGTGCGACGCTCGATGACCCCGTCGGCGCGGCGGTCCATCTCGTCGTGGGCCTGTGAGCCGCGCCGCCGCGCGGTCTGGAACCCGTCGCCGACCTCGACGCCCTTAATCGCCTGGACGCCCATGAGTGCCCCGGCCAGACGGGCGTCCAGCCGCCGGTCCCAGTGGACGTGCGAGCCCAGGCCCGGGGGCACGCCGTAGGCGAGCACCTCGACGACCCCGCCGAGGGTGTCACCGTCGCTGCGGGCCGCCTCGACCTGCGCCACCATCGCCGCTGACCCCATCTCGTCGAGGGTGCGGACCGGGTCGGCGTCGAGCCGGTCAACATCCTCGGGCAGGGGCACCGGCGCGTCGTCGCCGACCGTCGCCGTGCCGATAGCCACGGTGTGCGAGACCAACCGGATGCCCACGGCCTGTTCGAGGAACCGGGCCGCGACCTCGCCGAGCGCCACCCGGGCGGCCGTCTCGCGAGCCGAAGCGCGTTCCAGGATCGGGCGGGCGTCGTCGAAACCGTACTTCTGCATGCCGACCAGGTCGGCGTGGCCCGGCCGGGGGCGCGTCAACGGCCGGTTGCGGGCGATCTCCTTCTCAGCGTTGACGTCATTGGCGGCGGCATATGCCCCGGGGTCGACCGCCTCCGGGCTCATGACGGTCTGCCACTTGGGCCACTCCGAGTTGCCGACCCGGATGGCGACCGGCGAGCCGAGGGTGCGCCCGTGCCTGACTCCGCCGAGGAACTCGACCTCGTCCTGCTCGAAGGCCATTCGTGCGCCTCGCCCGAAACCCAGGCGCCGACGGGCCAGCGCCCGCCCAAGGTCGGTGCGGGAGACCTCGACGCCCGCGGGCAGGCCTTCGAGGATCGCGACGAGGGCGGGGCCGTGGGACTCCCCGGCGGTGAGCCAACGCAGCATGACGGCATCCTCCCACGCTGATCGACTCGGCCCGCGCCGCGACCCGGATGGCAAGACGTCAGCCGAGCAGGACCGCGAGCAGCGCGCCGAGGAGCAGATAGGGCCCGAACGCGAGGTCCGAGCGCAAGGTGAGCCGACGCGTGATGAGGCCGACGAGCGACACGACGCCGCTGGTGACGAAGGCCAGCAGCAAGGCCTCCCACGGCATCCGGGCGTCGATGAAGCCCAGCGTCAGGCCGAGGATGCCCCCAAGGGTGACGTCGCCCAGCCCGAACTGCCCCCGCGACACCAGGGCGAGAAGGAGCAACACAATGTATGCCGCCGCGCCGCTGGCGAGCGCGCGGCCCAACGGCCACCAACTCCCCGAGACCGCACTCGCCACGAGCAGCAGGCCTTGGGCGGCGATCGCCGTGGGATAGGTGAGGCCGTGGGGCAGCCGATGGATGTCCAGGTCGATCCAGGCCAGGGCGACCCCGGAGAAGCCCACCAGCATCAAGGCCGGGACCGCCAGCAGCGTGCCGGGCCCGCCGACCCGCCACGCAATCAACCCCCAGACCAAGGGCAGGAGCCCGACGAGCAACCAGGTCCTGGTCGGCACCGGGCGGTCCCACTCATCGTCCAGGCGGTAGCCGCCGCTCGCGAGCTGCTTGGCCAGCCATCGTCCCAACCCCGCCCCAGCCATGACGACCGCCAGGACGAGCCACCACGGTCCGGGCTGGGTGAGCACGGTCATCGGGGGTTCCGAACCGATCGCGTGGAGGTGCCCATCAGCGGTCCATCGCAGCCAGCAGCGCGTCCCGCATCGCCTCGGTGGGGGCGGCGTGCCCGGTCATCAGCCGGACTTGTTCGCGCGCTTGGTGCAGCAGCAGGTCGGTCCCGTCGACCACGGCATAGCCCAGCTCCTTGGCGACCCCGAGCAGGGGGCTCGGTCCGTCACCGTAGACGCAGTCGAGGACGGCGTGCCCGGGGTGGGCTTCGGGCAGGGCGCCGATCAGACCGGCATACGCGGTCGCCGGGATCGTGCTGACGATGACGTCAGTGCCGAACGGCCAGTGCCCCATCGGCACGGTCTGGGTATCGAGGCCGAGATCACCGGCGAGAGCGAGCGTGCTGGGGCGCACGGCGTCGCGGACCATGAAACTCACCGAGGCGGCGCCCAGCTCGGCCAGCGCCGCGAGGGCCGAGCGGGCCGTGGCACCGGCGCCGACGAGGATCGCGGCCCGAGCGTGGGTCACTCCCGCCGCACGTAGCGCCTCCGCGACGCCGTAGACGTCGGTGTTGTGCCCCGACCAACCGGCCTCGTCCCGGACCAGCGTGTTGATCGCACCGACCCGGACAGCCAGGTCCGAGGCAGTGTGGACGACCTCGAACGCCGCCTCCTTGAGCGGCATGGTGAGCGAGAGCCCACGCCATGAGCTGTCGAGCCCGGCCACGTGCGCGGCCAGTTCGTCCGCCTCGACACGCGCCCGGTCATAGCACCAGTCGGCGAGCCCGAGCGCCCGGTATGCCGCGCGGTGCAGCACCGGCGACAGCGAGTGCTCGATGGGCGAGCCCCGCACCCCGCAGCGGATCCGCACCGACGAACTCACCGAGAGCACTTCCCCTTGTTCTCGGGGGCGTTGCACCAGGCCTGGAACTCGGCGACGTATTGGTCGTGCTCGGCCTGAGTCGCCGCGAACTTCGTCTCACCCGTTTCGGGGTTGACGGCGACGAAGAACAGCCAGGCTCCCGCGACCGGTGCTGCGGCCGCCTCGATCGACGCGATCCCCGGGTTGGAGATCGGGCCACCCGGCAGGCCGTCCTTGGTGTAGGTGTTCCACGCGTTGACGGTGGCTCGTTCGGCATCAGTCGTCGTGATCGCGCGCTTCTTCACCCCGTAGCTGACCGTCGAGTCCAGTTGCAGACGCATCGGTTTGGCGAGCCGGTTGAGCACCACGCGGGCGACCTTGGCCCGGTCCTCGGGCCGTTTGGCCTCGGCCTCGACGATGCTCGCGATGATCATGAGCTTCTCGGCCTGATCCGAGGGGACCTTGAGGTCGTTGAGCACCTTGACGGCCTTGCCGATCATGGCCTTGAGCTGGGTCGCCGCCGAATCCTTCTCGGAGAACTCGTAAGTGGCCGGGAAGAGGTAACCCTCGACGTTGCCTCCGGCTGACGTCGGCAACAGGGCCAAGACATCGGGGCTCTTGGCCGCGGCCTCGTAGTCGCTCGTCGCATGTTTGGTCGCCTTGCCGAGCAGGGCATAGATCTCGCTGGCCCACAGGCCCTCGCGGATGGTCACCTTGGGGTTCTGCCGGTTCTTGGGATCGACGAGGATGGCCAGGACGTCCGCCGCCCGCATCTCCTTCTTCACGGCATAGTCCCCGGGTTGGATGCCCGCACAGCGTGCCTCGGCGTTGCAGGCGTCGACGAAGGCTTTGGCCGTGAGCACAATGCCCGCACTCTGCAGGCTGGAGCCGATCGCTCGACCCGTGTCGCCGTCCTTGACGGTGAAGGTGAGCGCCGCCCCGCCCGGACCTGGGTAGTCCGCCGACTCCGACGACCGTTCCAACAAGGGACGTATCGCGGAGTAGCCGAGGTAGCCCGCGCCAGCGATCAGGCCCAAGGCCACGAGCAACACGACGAATCGGCGAGCTCCCCGGCCCGCGTTGCGTCGTTCGCGCCGGGCCCGACGGGAGTCCTCGGCGAACCCGAAGGCCCCCGTGTCCTCGCCGTACGTCTCATAGGTCTCGTATGCCGCATCGCCCGAGTCGTATCCGACGTGGCTGTGGCCCCCGTAGTCGTCAGCGTGGGCCTGGACGCCGTGCCCGCCGTCATCACCGTGGTGGTCATAACCGTCGGACAGATAGGTGTCTTGATCGAAGACATCGTCGCGGGACGCGCCCTCGGGGCCGTCGGTCATGCTCGTCCCTTCATCCGGGGCTTGCGCCCGCTCGTGCTGACCAGTTCCCCCGGCGGGATTCCGGTGGCCCGCTCAGCCTCAAGTGCGGCATCGAGGATGAGCACAGCAGCCACCTGGTCGACGACGGCCCGGTGCGTGCGCCCCGGCCGTCCGCTTTCGTGCAGCAGGCGATGGGACGCGACACTGGTGAGCCGCTCGTCGACCAACCGTACGCGGACCGGTGCCACCCGCGCAGCAAGCGCGACGGCATACGCGCGGGCAAGTTGCGCCGCATCGCCCGGCGCGCCGGACAGGTGCAGGGGCAGACCGACATACACACAGGTCACCTCCCCTTCGCGGACCAAGTCGGCCAGGGCCGAGAGGTCGGCCTGCGGATTGCTCGGGTCGCGGACCAACGTGGTCACCGGAGTGGCGAGTATGCCGTCCGGATCGCTTTGCGCGACGCCTACCCGGACAGCCCCGACGTCGACACCCATGCGTCGGCCCAGCGACGGCATATCCCTGGCCTAGCCCTGGCTCCGGAGCGAGTCCTCGACGGCACCCAACGCGGCACCCATCGCGGCCGCGTTGACGCCGCCCCCCTGGGCGAGGTCGTCCTTGCCGCCGCCGCCACCTCCGAGCACCTGGGCCGCCAATCGGACCAGCGCTCCCGCCTTGACCCCGGCCTCGCGAGCACTGGCGTTGGTGGCGACGATCACCACCGGCTTGGCGTTGACCGACCCCGTCATCGCCACGACGCTGGCGCGCGCGTCGCCCAGGCGACCACGGACGTCCAGGACCAGCGTGCGGAGATCATCGGGGGCGATGCCCTCGCCCGCGTCGTGAGTGACCAGTCGGACTGGCCCGACGTCCCGGGCGGAGTCCACCAGTCCCGGCGCGACGGCGAGGGCCTGCTGCTGGCGCGCGGCGGCGATCTCGCGCTCGGCATCGCGCAGCTTGGCCAGAATGCCGCTGATCCGCTCGGGAAGCTCTTCGGGGCGGGCCTTGAGCGCCTCGGTGAGCTGGCCGACGATCGCGTGCTCGCGAGCGAGGAAGGAATAGGCATCTGCCCCAACAAGCGCCTCGACGCGCCGCACGCCCGAGCCGATGGATGCCTCTCCGAGGAGCTTGACCACGCCGAGCTGGCTGGTTCGCGGCGTGTGGGTGCCCCCGCAGAGCTCGCGGGCCCAGTCGCCGACGGAGACGACGCGAACGGCGCTGCCGTACTTCTCGCCGAACAGGGCCATCGCGCCGATGTCCCGGGCCTGCGCCTGGGTCATCACCTCGGCCGACACGGGGAGGTCATCGAGCAGCACAGCGTTGACCCGGGCCTCGATCTCCTGCAGCTGCCCGAGCGGAATAGCGTGCTGGGCGTTGAAATCGAAGCGGAACCGACCCGGGCCGTTCTCTGAGCCAGCCTGGGTGGCCGTGTCGCCCAGCGCCTCGCGGATCGCCTTGTGGACCATGTGCGTAGCGGTGTGCGCCCGCGAGATCGACCGCCGACGCTCGATGTCGACCAAGGCATGCGCCTGCTCCCCGACCGCAACCTCGCCCGCGACGACCGTCGCCCGGTGGACCGACAGGCCAGTGATCGGGCTCTGGACGTCGCGGACCTGCACGACTGCCCCGCCGGCCAGCTCGATCCGCCCGCCGTCGGCCAACTGGCCGCCGCCTTCGGCATAGAACGGCGTGCGGTCCAGGACCAGCTCGATCTCCTCGCCAGCCCCGGCGACGGCCACCGCTTGGCCGCCACGCAGGATCCCGGCGACGCGCGCCTCGGACACCACTTCGTCATAGCCGGTGAACTCGACGGCATGCCCGAGCCGGTCGGCGACCTCGCGGTAGACGCCCGTCTCGCCGTGGGCGCTCTTCTTGGCCTTGGCGTCGGCCTTGGCGCGGTCGCGCTGTTCCTTCATCAGTCGGCGGAACCCAGCCTCGTCGACCTGGACGCCCTGCTCGGCGGCCATCTCCAAGGTGAGGTCGATCGGGAAGCCATAAGTGTCGTGCAGCGCGAACGCCTCATCACCGGACAGGGTCGGCTTGGCACCCTCGTCCTTGCTGCGCTCGGCGCTCTTGAGCCGGGCCACGGCGCCGTCGAGCAGGGTGGTCCCGGAGGCGAGGGTGCGACGGAAAGCCTCCTCCTCGGCATACGCGATGGAACTGATCCGACCGAAGTCGGTGCGCAGTTGCGGGTAGGACTTGCTCATCCGCTCCATGCTCACCGGGAGCAGGTGCGGCAGCGCCGGATCGTCGAAGCCGAGCAGGCGCATCGAGCGCACGGCGCGGCGCAGCATCCGGCGCAGGACATACCCGCGGCCCTCGTTGCCGGGAGTGACGCCGTCACCGATGAGCATGAGGCTTGAGCGCACGTGGTCGGCGACGACGCGCAACCGGACGTCGTCCGGGTGGCTGTGGCCGGCGTCGCGCCCGGAGTTGGCGCCATAGATCTTCCCCGTGAGCTCGGCTGCCTTGTCCAGGACCGGGTAGACCTCGTCGATCTCGTAGAGGTTGTCCACGCCCTGCAGGATGGCCGCCATACGCTCCAGGCCCATGCCGGTGTCGACGTTCTTGGCCGGCAGGTCACCCAGGATCGGGTAGCCCTCTTTGGCCCCGCCCTCACCACGGATGTTCTGCATGAAGACGAGGTTCCAGACCTCGAGATAGCGGTCCTCGTCGACGGCCGGGCCGCCTTCGCGGCCGTAGTCGGGCCCACGGTCGTAGTAGATCTCGCTGCACGGACCGCACGGCCCGGGGACGCCCATCGACCAGAAGTTGTCGGCCATCCCCCGCTTGACGATCCGGGAGCGCGGTATGCCGGTGTGCTTGACCCACAGGTCGGCGGCCTCGTCGTCGTCGAGGTAGACCGTCGCCCAGAGGCGGTCGCCGTCCAGGCCGTAGCCGCCCTGCTTCTGTGACGTGGTGAGCAACTCCCAGGCCGCCTTGATCGCGCCCTTCTTGAAGTAGTCGCCGAACGAGAAGTTGCCGTTCATCTGGAAGAACGTGCCGTGCCGGGAGGTCTTGCCGACCTCCTCGATGTCGCCGGTCCGCACGCACTTCTGCACGCTGGTGGCCCGCTCGAACGGCGGGGTCTCCTGCCCGAGGAAGTAGGGCTTGAACGGCACCATCCCTGCGTTGACAAACAGCAGGTTCGGGTCGTCGTAGAGCAGCGGGGCCGACGGCACGACCGTGTGCCCCCGCTTCTCGAAGAAGGTGAGGAATCGGCGCCTGATCTCGGCGGTCTCCATGGTGGTGGGTCCTTGCGGTCGGGTCACGTATGCCGGGTGGTTGCCGGCAGGTGCAGGTCGGGTCCAGGTCGGGTCCAGCACGGCTGACGTGGGCTGGGCAGGTGGCGGGGTGATGCGCCCGAGACGTCGGGCCGCGAACTCACCCCTACCGAGCTCGCCAGCGGGCCGGGTCGTCCAGCAGCTCCCGGGCGGACTGCGAGTCCATCGCCCTTGCCGGCCCGCCCGAGTCCAAGCCCAAGGCCACGCGCAACTGGTCTTCGCGCTCGGCCATGCCACCCTTGATGTCGTTCAGCAGCGAGCTGGCTTCGGCGAGCGCCGCAGCCAGGACGTCAGGTGGCCCGCCTTCGCTTGCGTAACGGTCGGCGAGCAGCCGGTAGGTGTAGACGGCGCCGACTCCGACGAGCGCCCCGCCCAGCACGGCGAGCAGTTTGCGGTTCATGCTTCGTGCCTGCCTCTGCGGGTGGCGGGGGTCGTTGCAGCGGTGGCCGCCCGGCGCTGGCCCACCGCCGACCGCACGCCATAACTGAACGCAGCGACCTTGACCAACGGGCTGCCGAGCGTCGCAGCGAACAGCGAGGTGAGCGCGTTGACGTTGCTGGACATGCTCGCGATGTTGGTCGTCACGGTGTCGATCCGGGCCAGCTGCTCGTTGGTCGTCGACACGGTGGTCGTCACCTCGCCGAGCAACGGCACGCTGCCGTCGGCCAAGCCTTTGACCCCGATCCGGGTCTCGTCCAGGATCTCGCCGGCCTTGCCGACGACCGAGCCCAGCCGCCACACGAGGTAGGCGAAAGCGAGCGCGGCAATGACCCCGGCGATGTCGCCGACGGTAACGGGCGCGATACTCACCGGTTCACCCTAGCCGAACGGCATACCAGGCCGCGCGCCCCTGGGCGGGCAGCGGCGGCGCGGACGGCGTGGTTCAGCGGGCGACCTCGGCGACCAAGGTGCTCTTGATCTCCGGGAAGTGACAGGCGATGACGTGCTCATCTCCGGTCTCTGGGATGTCGTCGTCGCCACCGCCGAGCTTGTCCTCCAACGGCGGCTCCTGGGTGGCGCAGATCTCCTGCGCCTTCCAGCACCGGGTGCGGAAGCGGCAGCCGCTCGGTGGGTCGATCGGGCTCGGCGGGTCACCGACCAGCCGGATCCGTTCCTTGGGCGGTATGCCGCGCACGACGTTGATGTCGGGGGCGGCGGACAGCAGCGCCTGGGTATAGGGATGCTGCGGCTCGCCGTAGATGTGCGCCTTGCTCCCCAGCTCCACAACCTTGCCGAGGTACATCACCGCGACCCGGTCGCAGAAGTGACGGATGACACCGAGGTCGTGGGCGATGAAGATGAACGACAGGCCGAGCTCCTCGCGAAGCCGGGACAGCAGGTTCATCACCTGGGCCTGCACCGACACGTCCAGGGCCGAGACCGGCTCGTCGGCGATGATGAGCTTGGGTTCGACGGCCAGGGCGCGAGCGATCCCGATGCGCTGACGTTGGCCACCGGAGAACTCAGATGGGTAGCGGTTGATGTGTTCGGGGTTCAGACCGACCAGTTCAAGCAACTCTTGGGCTCGCGCCTTCTCCCTGCCCTTGGCCAGGTTGTGGACGCGCAAGGGGGTGGTGAGGATGGCACCCACCGTCTGGCGCGGGTTGAGTGAGCTGTAGGGGTCTTGGAAGATCATCTGGATTTCGCGCCGCAAGGGCCGCAATTGCCGTTCCGGCAGCCGCGCGATGTCCTTACCCTTGTAACGAATTGCCCCGGAGGTGGGCATCTCCAGCCTGGTGATGCAGCGGGAGACCGTGGACTTCCCGCAGCCGGACTCGCCGACGAGGCCGAGCGTCTCGCCTTCGGCCAGGCTGAAGGACACGTTGTCGACGGCCTTGACCGTGTTGCGAGTCATCGTCAGGCCCTGGACCTCGCGGACCGCAAAATGCTTGACGAGGTTGCTGACCTCGACCAGTGGTGTCGACTCAGACGTGGGTGTCGACTCGGACGTGGGTGTCGTGGGCGACACCGGGGTGGCGGTCATGACGCCCCTTCCTGCGCGAGAACCTGCTCCGGGTTGGCTAGGTGGCACCGGATCTGCCTCCCTGGGCTACTGACGCGCAGGTCGGGTAGCACTGTGGCACAGGCGTCACCCGGGACTCGGTCGCGCGCGGTGCACCGTGGGTGGAAAGAACAGCCGGACGGCAGGTTGACCAAGCTCGGCGGTGTGCCCTTGATCGTCTGCAACTGGTCGCTGTCCTCAGAAGCCGACGGCAGACTCTGCAGGAGGGCGTGGGTGTAAGGGTGTTGCGGGCGGGCGAGGACGTCCTTGGCCAGTCCACGCTCGACGGCGCGGCCGGCATACATGACGAGGATGTCGTCGGAGACTTCGGCCACGACGCCCAGGTCATGGGTGATGAGGATGACTGCTGACCCGAACTCGCGCTGTAAGCTCTTGACCAGGTCCAGGATCTGGGCCTGGACGGTGACGTCGAGAGCCGTGGTGGGCTCGTCGGCGATGAGCAGTTTGGGGTTGTTGACCAAACCGAGGGCGATCATCGCGCGTTGGCGCATACCACCGGAGAACTCATGGGGGAATTGCTTGGCGCGTCGCTGTGGGTTGGGGATCCCGACGAGTTCGAGCATCTCGACCGCTCGCTTACGGGCGACGTCCTTGGAGACGCTGTTGTGCGCGAGGTATGCCTCGGCGATCTGGTTGCCGACCTTATAGAAGGGGTGCAGGGCCGACAGCGGGTCCTGGAAGATCATCGCGGCGGTGTTGCTGCGCAACTTGCGCAGCGTCGCTTCGTCGGCACCGACGATCTCGGTGCCGTCGAGGAGGATGCTGCCGGTGATCGAGCTTCGCTTGGGGTTGTGCAAGCCCAAGACGGCCATGCTCGACACCGACTTGCCCGAGCCGGACTCGCCGACGATGGCGAGCGTGCGGCCCAGTCGCGCCTCGTAGGTGAGGTCCTGGACTGCGTTCACGGGACCCTCATCAGAGGGGAAGCGAACGCACAGGTCGGTGATCTTGAGGACGACTTCGCCCTTGGGCGCCTGATCGACCACGTTGCGTTCCGGAGCTGCTGCCACCGCGTTCTGCGGCACCGCGGAGCTAGGGACTGGGGGGACGGGCTGGGCGCTCACGAGAGCCTCACACGCGGGTCGAGGAAGGAGTAGGCGATGTCGACGATGAGGTTCATGATGACGACGAGGACACAGCCGATGAGGACGGTCCCCATGATGATGGGCAGGTCGTCGTTGCGCAGCGACTCGATGGCAAACCTCCCGATGCCGTCGACGCCGAAGATCTGCTCCGTGATGAGGGTGCCCGACAGCAGACCAGCCATATCCAGGCCAAGGATCGTGACGACTGGGCTCAGGGCGGCACGGAGACCGTGCTTATAGACCACGGTCTGTTCGCTGATGCCTTTGGACCTCGCGGTTCGCACGTAATCCTGGTTCAAGGTGTCCACCATCGACGCGCGGGCATATCGGACATACCCCGTGGCGTAGAACAGCCCCAGGATGATCGCGGGCGCGACCAGGCCCGCGATCCAGCCGGCGATCCCGTCGCTGCGGTTCGCATACCGAGGCAGGAGCGGGTAGAGCACGGTGAAGTTCAAGGCGAACAGCAAGCCAGTGATATACGACGGGATCGACCCGAAGACCTGACTGAAACCGACAATTCCCCTGTCGAGTCCGCTACCTCGTCGACGGGCAGCCAGCACGCCGGTGGACACCCCGACGCTGAGGAAGATCACCATCGACATCAACGCCAGCATCGCCGTGTTGGGGAACCTGGTGGCCAGCGCGTCTTTGACTTCGACGCCGGTGCGGAACGAGAAGCCCAAACAGGGTGCTTCACAGTGCTTGGGCGACCCGGACACATAAATGTCGCGACCGACTAGCAGACCCTGGAAGTACTCCTTGAACTGGATGGCCACCGGTCGGTCGGTTCCGAGACTGCGACGGATGTCTTCCAGTCGTTGGGTGGTGCAGCGGGTTTCCCCACACATCGACTGAGCCGGATCAGCCGGACCTGCGAAGAACAGCAAGAACGTGGCGACGAGCACAACCAGGATGACGCTCACCGCCATGATGGCGCGCCGGGCAATGTAGATCAGCACAACACGGACCTCGCAGGTGGGTGACGGCGGCGGTGTGCGGGGCGTGGAGCAACCCACGCCCCGCACACCCGGGGGGACTATCTGTCAATCATGAAGCGATGAGCTTCAGGTCACTGCTCGACCCAGATGGCATCCAGGATGGGCATGCCGTGGTTGGGGTCGTTGATGACGTTCTTGACCTTGGTGCCGAAGAGGATGTTCGAGCGGTCGTAGTAGTACGGGATGGCCGGCAGGTAGTTCTCCATGAGCCACTTGTCGAACTTGCCCCACTCCGGACCCTGGTCGGCGATCGAGAGCTTGAGAATGCGCTCCATCTCGGCGTCGATCTTCGGGTCGGACAGGTTGCCCCAGTTGGTCCCGTTGTTCTTGATCTGGGTCGAGGACACCATGGGCGGGAAGATCGAGTCGGCGGACGGCCAGTCGTAGCACCAGCCACCGGGGCTCTGCATCATGTTGTGCGGGCCGTCGAGCTTGGCGATCAACTTGCGACGTTCCTTGTTCGGCACGCCCATGTCCTTGACCTTGAAGCCAGCTTCCTGCAGCTTGGTCTTGCGGACCTGGTTGACCTGCTGGGCGACGTTGCTCGGGTCGTCGTTGGTGTAGTAGTACACCAACTCGAACTCCTTACCGGGGCCGAAGCCGGCCGCGGCGAGCAGCTCCTTGGCCTTGGCCGGGTCACCGTTGCCGGTGCCGCCCAAGCCGGGGAGTTTGTAGTCCAACCAGCCCGGGATCTGCGGCGGGATCAGCGTGCTAGCCGGCGTCTGGGACAACGCGGTGGCACCGGCAGCCTTGTTGATGTCCTCGAAGGGGTACGCCACGGCCAAAGCCTTGCGGACCTCAAGGGGCATCTTGCGCGAGTCCATGTTGACCGCGACGACACACGAGGACTGGCCGTTGATGAATTGGCTGGCCTTGGCACCGGTGACCATGTCAGCCAGTGACGAGTCGATGCCGTCCCAGTTGAGCGTGGTGGCGTCCGGGCCGTTGCTGGCCAGGATGCCCTGCTGGACCTTCAGGAAGTCCTGCCCGAACTTGAAGGAGTACGAGTCGACGTATGCCGTGCGAGCCGGGTCGGTCTTCGGGTCCCAGTTGGGGTTTCGAACCAAGGTCAACTCGGTGCCCTGGGTGAAGGACTTGATCATGTAGGGACCGGTGGCAGGGGCGGCGTTGCCGTAATCGCGGTTCTTGGTCTCCTTGGCCTTCTGGATCGGCGAGGCCTGAGTGAACGATGCGAAGTAGGGCAGGGTCTCCCAGCGCTTCTCGAGGTGGAAGATGACCTGGTTGCCCTTGGCCTCGACGCCGGCGAAGGTGTCACCGAACTGGTCCTGACGGTTTGCGTCGTCCCAGGGACCCTCGTACTTCGCACCATCCTTGAGGAAGTCGACCTGGTAGGTCGGGCCCGTGTCGGTGAAGGCGAAAGAGCGCTTGACCGAGTAGGCGATGTCGTCGGCGGTGACGGTCGTGCCGTCGGAGTACTTGATGCCGTCCTTGATCGTGAAGGTCCAGGTGAGACCGTCCGCGGAGACCTGGCCGAGGTCGGTGGCCAGGTCCGGAACGAGGACCTGCTTGCCGTCACGGTGGATGAACGCGGTCAGCGAACGGTGCACCAGGCGAGACATGATGGCACCCGAGTCCTGGTAGAACTGTGCACTCGGGTCCATGTCGGCCGGAGCCGTCGAGTAGGACACGGTGAGGGTGCCGCCCTTCTTCGCACCGGCGACCTCGGGGGCCGGGCCCTTGGCGGCCGGGTCGATGGCAGCAGCAACCTTGGCTTCAGCCGACTTCGACGCCGTCGTGCCGCCGGTGGAGCCGGGAGTCGACGCAGGGGCTGAGCAGGCTGCCGTCAGGCCCAAGGACGCAGCCGCCCCCACGGCCAGGACGTGAGTCCAGCGCATGTATTTCTCCTTTGGTGGTCTGCCCCGAGACAATCCGCGGGGCGGTTCGACAGCAGCGTTGTTGACGCTACCGACGGGTGTTGGGGTCGAACGCATCACGGATTGCTTCGCCCAGCAACGACAGGGCCAGCACAATCAGTGCGATAGAGGCGACCGGAGGCCAGAGGAACAAGGGGTAACGCGCATACGAGTTTTGCGCGTTCGAGACCGTCCGGCCCCAGGATGGCGTCGGCTCAACCAAACCAGCACCGAGGTAGGACAGCGCCGCCTCGGACGAGATGTAGGCCGGCACGGCGATCGACGCGGAGACGATGATCGGCCCAACGAGATTGGGCAGGATCTCGCGGAAGAGAATCTGTCGCGTCGGAACGCCGATCACCTTCGCCGCCTGGACGAACTCGCGCTCGCGCAGCGACAGCACCTCGCCGCGGATCAGGCGCGCCAAACCGATCCACCCGAAGAAGACCAGGATGGCGATCAACACCCAGAACCGGATGCCGGAGGTCTCCTCGGCCGTGAGCACCTCTCCGGGCTTGGTGAAGCGCGACTGAATCACCGGGACCAGCGCCAACACCATGAGCAGGAAGGGCAGGCTCAACAGAACGTCGATGATCCACGTGATGATCTTGTCGACGACCCCGCCAAGGTAACCGGCGGTCAGCCCAATGGCGATCCCCAGCAACGTCGAGAACGTCGCCGCCGTAAACCCGATGATCAGGGACGGCCGGGCACCCCACGCCCATACGGCGAACAGGTCTCGGCCGGTGCGCGGCTCGACCCCGAACCAGTGCTGCGGGGTGGCACCGATGATGGGGTAGGTGTTGGCCGCCGAGATCAACTCGGGGTGGTACTTGTTCAGCTCTTCGCCCTCCAAGGCCACCAACAGCGGCGCGAAGATGGCCACGAGGACGAAGAAGACGACGATCACCAAGGATCCGATCGCCACCTTGTCGCTCTTGAGCCGATCCCACGCGATCTGCGAGGGCGAGCGCCCGGCCCTCTTGTCGATCGCATCCGCCACTGCAGCCGAAGGGACACCTGTGTCCACTGCTTCGGTCGTCGGACCCATCGTCAAGGCGGGTGCTCGCTTTCCCTCGAGTGCGGGGCAGTGGTCGTGGGGCTCACCAGAACAACCAGGTGTTGCTCCACGACAGCCTCGCCGCGGCTGGTCGAGCGACACCATGTCACAGATCCGGCCCGGCTGACAGCGACAGCAGCCGCAGCGATAACAAATCGTTATCCGGAAGCGCTACGCAACCAAGGCTTCGGTGCATGCCTGCGACGGCCGGACAAATTCACGCGCCGTTCATGTCCTTCGCTGGGGTCGGTTTGCCTGGGTCATGCTCGTCGATCACGGCCCTGGTGGGACTGGCCTCGGGCCGTAGCAGCCCTTTGAGCCACGTCCAGCGCGCCCCGAGTCGCTCCTCGAAGCCCCGTCCCGTCGGTCGGTAGTACTCGACCCGGCCGGCCAGGTCGTCGGGCAGATACTGCTGGGCCGCGACCCCCTCCGGCTCGTCATGGGCATACCGGTATGCCGTGCCCGCTGACCCCGCGCCCGCTGACCCCGTTCCCGCTGCCCCCGTCCCCACCCTTGCCGCCTCCGCCGACGACGCCGCAATCCGGGCGGCACCGGCATACCCACTGCCGCGCAGGTGCAGCGGGACGGGACCGCCGCGTCCCGCCCGCACGTCAGCGATCGCCGCATCGACCCCCAGGTATGCCGCATTCGACTTCGGCGCCAAGGCGACGTGGACAACCGCCTGGGCCAAGACGATGCGGGCCTCCGGCATACCGATCTGCGCCACGGCGTGCATGGCGGCGACGGCCGTCTGCAAGGCAGTGGGGTCGGCCATCCCGACATCCTCACTGGCGGCGATGACGATGCGCCGCGCGACGAACCGTGGGTCCTCCCCCGCCTCGAGCATCCGGGCGAGATAGTGCAGCGCCGCGTCGACGTCGGAGCCGCGCATCGACTTGATGAGCGCGGACGCCACGTCGTAGTGCTGGTCGCCGGCCCGGTCGTAGCGCACCGTTGCCTGCGCCATGGCCCGCTCGAGATGCGCCTGCGTGATCGACATTGGCGCTTCGCGGCTCGGGCGGGGCGCGTCGAGGTGGGCGTGGTCGCCCGCCACGCCGGCCGCAGCCTCCAAACCGGTCAGTGCCCGGCGAGCATCACCCCCCGCCAACCGCACCAACGCCGTCAATGCCTCCGGCTCGATGCCGAACGCCCCATCCAGACCACGTGCGTCGGACAGCGCGCTGGTCACGACGTCGATGAGGTCGGCGTCGGACAATGGGACCAGAGCAACGATGACCGACCGCGACAGCAGTGGCGCGATGACGGCGAAGCTCGGGTTTTCGGTCGTCGCGGCGACGAGGATCACGGTCCGGTCCTCGACGCCCGGCAGCAGCGCGTCCTGCTGTGCCTTGCTGAAGCGGTGGATCTCGTCGAGGAACAACACCGTATGCCGCCCGAACAGGTCCCGTTCGCGCGCGGCTTGTGCCATCACGTCACGAACGTCCTTCACCCCTGCGGTAACCGCGGACAACTCGACGAAGCGCCGACCGGATGCACCCGCCACAAGGTGCGCCAACGTCGTCTTCCCAGTGCCCGGCGGCCCCCAGAGGATCGCCGACAGCGGGCCGGCTGGTCCCCCGGACCCTTCGACGAGGCGACGCAACGGGCTACCGACGTTGAGCACCGACTCCTGGCCGCGCACCTCGGCGAGGGTGCGCGGTCGCATCCGCACCGCGAGAGGCGAGTCGGAGCGCCCGTATGCCGTGCCCCCCGGGCCCGCTCCCCGGTCGCCATCGGCGCGGGCAGCAGCGAACAGATCGCCCGACGACGTCACCACATCTCCCTTGTTCCGGTGTTGACCCTCGTGGTGAGAGGCTATCCCGGTGACCGACCGGCGCAGGTCGACTCGGAGGGGCCGGCACGAGGTCCAGGGGCGGACCGACCCTCTCTTTGCGCTGCCCGCCGGGCGCCATCGGGCCCCCCGCCAGCCGCCCTTGGCTCGATGGGGTTTGGCGATCTCGACCCACCCGTGGCGGATCGTGCTCGCTTGGTCGGTGCTCACCGTCGCGGCTTTCGCGGTCGCCGCTGCCGGTGTCGGTGGGCCGTCGCTGTTCAGTCGGCTGACTACGGGCGAACCCACGGTGGCCGGCGAGGCGATGACTGGGCGGTCTCTGCTTCGGGCGGCTGAACCCGATCGACCCTCGGTGCTGCTGACGGTCGACAACGTGGATGTCGCCAGCCCCGCCGTCGTCGCCGCCGCCGGGGCGGCCGCCCAACAACTCGCTGCGATCGATGGAGTCGCCAGCACGGCCAGCCCGTTCGTCTTCCCCGCCGGTCTCGCTGACCCTCAAGCCAAGGCCTTCCTCCTGACGAACCCGACAACTGGCGCCGGAGCGTCGTCGACACCAGGCTCCGCCCGCGGCTTCCTCGTGGTCACCTACCTCAAGCCCGGTCTCACCGCGGCCCACGAGGACGCAGCAGAGAAGGCGGTGCGGGCGGCATACACCCGGTTGGGTCAGGCGCTCCCCGGGGGGGCGCGGACCGCGGTTGGCAGCGGCAGTGCCGTCGAAGACGAGATCGTCGGGCAGATGGAGTCGGATCTGCGCCTGGGCGAGGGCATCGCGTTGCCGTTGTCCTTCGCTCTCATGGTGCTCGTGTTCGGGGGGTTCGTCGCGGCGGGGATGCCGATCGTCGGCGCGATCGTGTCGATCGGCGGGGCCCTGGCCGCGCTCTATGGTTTCAGCTCGGTCATGGACCTCGACGCCTCAACGGTCAACGTCGTCACCTTGTTGGGGCTGGCCCTGTCGATCGACTATGGCCTGTTGTTCGTGTCGCGCTTCCGTGAAGAGTTGCGCGCCTTGGCCCAAGGCCGCCCGCCTGCCGAGCTCACCAAGGACCAGATCCGCCGGGCGATTAGCCGGACGACGGCGACTGCGGGACGCACCGTCCTGTTTTCAGGGGTGACGGTTGCCATTTCATTGGCCGGTCTGATGATCTTCCGGTCCCCGACCATCCGCGCGATCGGCGCAGCCGGCTTGTCGGTCGTCGTCGTGGCGATGCTCGTGGGGGTGTCGATGATGCCCGCCCTGTGCACCCTCGGAGCCCGACGATTGTTGGCCCGGGGCACCGAGACTGCGCCCGACGAAGGCGTGTTCTCTCGGCTCGCCGCGGCCGTCCACCGGCGACCCTGGACGGTGATGCTCGCTTCGACGGCGTTCCTGCTGTTCCTCGCGCTGCCTGCCCTGTCGATGCGGCTCACCTCGTCGGGCATCGAACTCGTGCCGGTGGGGTCACCACAACGAGACTTCTTCGAGCGGTTGGCCGATGACTACCCAGACCTGCGGGCGCCGACCGCGACGGTCGTCATCCAGGGGACGCTCGACCAGGCGCGGAACTGGGCCGATGCGACGGCCGCCTCCCTACCGGGCGTCACCCAGGTGGTGGCGCGCGACCTCGGCACCGGGTATGCCGCGGTCGCGGTCCATTCGTCCGCGGGTCCCCTCGACACGGCATCCCGGTCCCTGGTCGAGGCGTTGCGCGCCCATCGACCGGCGGTGCCCTCGTGGGTCACCGGTCAGGCTGCCTCGCTCATCGACCTGGCCGAGTCGATCGCGGCCGGTGCTCCGTATGCCGCGGCGCTGGTCGTGCTGGCAACCTTCGCGCTGCTCTTCCTCATGACTGGGTCGATCGTCATCCCGGTCAAGGCCCTGCTGCTCAACGTCGTGTCGCTCGGGGCGTCGTTGGGGGTGGTCACCTGGATCTTCCAGGAGGGGCACCTATCTGCGTGTCTGGGTTTCACCCCGGTCGGGGCCGTGGAGTCGATCATCCCGCCCATCGCCATCTCGTTCGCCTTCGGGTTGTCGATGGACTACGAGCTGTTCCTCATCTCTCGGATCGCGGAGCTGCACGAGAGCGGCGTCGAGAACAACCGGGCAGTCGAGCTGGGGCTGCAGCGTTCGGGCCGGATCATCACGTCGGCGGCGGCCCTGGTCGTCATCGTGTTCGCCGGGTTCATCGCCGGGAAGATGCTCGTCATCAAGGAGATCGGTGTCGCCTTGACCGTGGCCGTGCTCCTGGACGCGAGCATCGTCCGGATGCTGCTTGTCCCCGCGACGATGGAGTTGCTCGGCGAACGCAACTGGTGGGCGCCGGCGCCGCTGCGGCGCTGGCACGCGAGCAACGGCATACGGGAATGACTGCGCCTCGCCACCCGGGAAGGGAGGCGAGGCGTGGTCGAGGTGAGACTGGGGTAACGGGTCAGGCCGACGGCGCGGCGACCGGCTTCGCGTCGACGCCGGCCTCCTTGCGCTGCTGCGCCGTGATGGGAGCGGGGGCGCCGGTGAGTGGGTCGTAGCCGCCGCCGGACTTGGGGAAAGCGATGACATCGCGGATCGACTCGGCGCCCGAGAGCAGCGCGCAGATCCGGTCCCACCCGAAGGCGATGCCGCCATGCGGCGGAGCACCGAAGGCGAAGGCGTCGAGCAGGAAGTGGAACTTCTCCCGCGCCTCGGCCTCGGACAGACCCATGACCGCGAACACGCGCTCCTGGATGTCGCGACGGTGGATTCGGATGGAGCCGCCACCGATCTCGTTGCCGTTGCACACCATGTCATAGGCATAGGCGAGCGCCGAGCCGGGGTCGGTGTCGAAGGTGTCCATGAACTCGGCCTTGGGCGAGGTGAAGGCGTGATGGACCGCGGTCCAGGCACCCGATCCGACCGCGACGTCGCCTGCGGCAACCGCGTCACCCGCGGGTTCGAACAGCGGCGCGTCGAGCACCCACAGGTGGCTCCACGATCCCTCGGCGATGAGTCCACCGCGCTTGGCGATCTCCAGCCGGACAGCGCCAAGCAGGGCCCGCGAGGGCTTGGCAGCGCCCGCGGCGAAGAAGATGCAGTCCCCGGGGGTGGCCCCGACGTGGGCCGCGAGGCCGGAGCGCTCGGCGTCGGCGAGGTTCTTGGCGACCGGACCGCCCAGCTCGCCGTCCTCCTGGACCAGGACGTAGGCCAGACCTCGCGCACCGCGCTGCTTGGCGAACTCCTGCCAGGCGTCGAGGGTCTTGCGGGGCTGGCTCGCGCCGCCAGGCATGACGACGGCCCCGACGTAGTCGGCCTGGAAGACCCGGAACGGCGTGTCAGCGAAGTATGCCGTGCACTCCACCAACTCCTGCCCGAACCGGGTGTCAGGCTTGTCGGTCCCAAACCGGGCCATCGCTTCGGCGTAGGTGAGCCGCGGCAACGGGGTCGGGATGTCGACGCCGATGAGCTTCCACAGCGCGACGGCGATCTCCTCACCGAGAGCGAGGATGTCGTCCTGCTCGACGAAGCTCATCTCGATGTCGAGCTGGGTGAACTCCGGCTGCCGGTCAGCCCGGAAGTCCTCGTCCCGGTAGCACCGGGCAATCTGGTAGTAGCGCTCCATCCCAGCGACCATGAGCAGCTGCTTGAACAGCTGGGGGCTCTGCGGGAGGGCGTACCACGAGCCTGGGGTAAGTCGCGCGGGCACGACGAAGTCCCGGGCGCCCTCCGGCGTTGAGCGGGTCAGCGTCGGCGTCTCGATCTCGACGAAGTCGTGTCCGGCGAGCACCGCGCGTGCCGCCGCGTTGACCTTGGAGCGCAGCCGGATCGCCGCGCCTTGGGCCGGCCGGCGCAGGTCGAGGTAGCGGTACTTCAACCGTGCCTCCTCCCCCACCGTCACCCGCTCGTCGATTTGGAACGGCAGCGGCGCAGCGGAGTTGAGCACTTCAAGGACCGCGGCGACCACCTCGATCCTCACCGGTCGGCAGGTCGGCGTTGGCGTTGCCCTCCGGTCGGGTGCGCACGTCACCGGTGATCCGCACGCAGTATTCGTTGCGCAGGTCGTGTCCGCCGCCCTGCTCAAGCACCTCGTCGCGCGCGACGACCTGGACGACCCCCGAGGCATCCCGCAGGTCCAGGAACGCCACCCCGCCGTGATCGCGCCGCTTGGCCACCCAACCCGTGAGGGTGACGGTCTGGCCGGAGTGGGCGGCACGCAAGGTGCCAGCCTCGTGGGTGCGAAGCACGGTAGGTGTCCTTCTCGGGTTGCTCGGTCGCTGCTCGGTATGCCGCCGGGTCAGCCCCGGACCACGGTCGGGACGGGGTGGCGGCGACCCGGACGATTCTAGGCGGGCACGGCATACCGCCTCGACCGGGTTTGCGGGCGAGGTGGTGTGCGCTCCTCTACTCTCCCGCGGTCATGTGGTTGGCTTGTCGTGCCATGGGGCCCCAATCAGGAGAAACAACATGCAACCAGGGGTGCAGCGGATGACGTCGCGGGCCAGAGCGTGGCCGCGGCCGTGGGCGCCGGCGCGCCTCCCCAAAGGAGTGGCTCGGCTATCGCTTGTGCTGATGGCGGTGGTCCTCACTGCAGGCGCCTGCCCAGCACCCCCGATCGAGTCGAACGACGTGGACCGCGCCCGAGTCGACGCACTCCTGGCCAGCGATCCGGAATTGCCCGCCACGGGGGTGCGCCTCGGTGGCGCAGGCGTGGGGAGTCGGAACCTCCGCTACCTGCGGCCGTCGGTCACGACGGTCGGAACACTCCTGCCGATGCGCCCGGCGTTCTCGACGAAGGGGCTGACCGCGGAACACGTGCTCGCCGAGGACGAGACCAGCGCTGCCTTGATGATGAGCGGCCTCATGCGGGACCTGCGCAAGCGCGGCTGGGTGGTGACCTATGCGTCATGCGGAATCATCAGCCCGGTCGGAGTCGAAATGCACCGGTCCTGGCAGGTCGAGGCACGGCGCCAGATCTCAAGCACCGAGTCGGGATGGTCCTTGATGCAGGTCAGCTCTTTCGTCGCCCGACGGTATGGCTCGGACGATCTGGCCCTCGCCAGCGTCGAATCCCAGGCATGGTTGCCCTTCCATCTCGACGATCCGAACGTCTTCGCACCGCCGAGCGGGATCCCTCCGGGGGGTCTCACGGCGACCTGCGCGGACGCGCAGATGCTTCCGGCCACGGAGCAAACCGAAGGAACCGCCTTTCCCCCACTTGTCGACGGACCGCCTCGGTAGGACAGCACGTGTCAGTCTGCCTGCGCGTCTTCTCAGCGGTCAGAACCGGTATGCCGGGTGCTCCGGCCACGGGGCATCGTGCGGCCGCAGGGTGCTCCAGCCCTGTGCCCGGGCACCCCAGGCGGCCATGATCCCCAGCAGCGCGCCGGGGTTGTGCAACTGGCCGGCCAGCGCCGCGGCATACGCGTCGTCGAGGCTGACCCAGCGGACGGTGAGGTCGGCCTCCTCCCCGGTGCGCTGGTGTGGCTCGCCGGGTGCTGCGGCGAGGTCCCGGGCCAGGAACACGCGGTAGGCCTCGGGGAAGGCGCCAGCCGAGGCGTAGGCGTCGATAAGCACATCCCACCGGGTCGCGACGAGGTCGACCTCCTCGCGCAGTTCGCGGGCAGCGGCATCGCGGGGCGCTTCGCCAGCAATGTCGAGCAGCCCGGCGGGCAGCTCCCAGAGGTAGGAACGGCAGGCGTGGCGGTATTGGCGAATCATCGCGAGGTGATCGACCCCGTCGATCTCCCGCAGGGCCAGGATGAGGACCGCGCCCGGGTGATCGATGTAGTCCCGGGTGACGACCTCACCCGTCCCCAGGTCGACCCGATCGCGGCGCACGTCGAAGATCAACCCGCGCCAGGCCACTTCGCTCTCGACGACGGTCTTGGGCGCGATGGTGTCGCGCACCTCGGCCTGGGCGCCGACCGGGGCGTCGAGCGACACGTCAGCCGACCGGGGTGGGCGCCGGGTCGTGCCGGGTGGACCGCTCCACCTCGACCAGGCGCTGGGCCCGCTGCCGGTCCAGGGCGGCACCGACCAGGCCCGCGAACAGCGGGTGCGCTCGGTTGGGCCTGGACAGGAACTCCGGGTGCGCCTGGGTCGACACGTAGTAGGGGTGGACGTCGGCCGGCAGCTCGACAAACTCGACGAGCGACCCGTCCGGGGAGAGCCCGGAGAAGACCAGTCCGGCTGCCTCGAGTTGCTCGCGGTAGGCGTTGTTGACCTCGTAACGGTGCCGGTGACGTTCGCTCACCTCGGTCGTCCCGTATGCCGTGGCCACGACCGTCCCGGGGAGCAGGTGGGCGGCATACCGGCCCAGGCGCATCGTGCCGCCCAGGTCACCGGCGCCCTCGACGAAGGCCAACTGCTCGGCCATCGTCGCGACGACGGGGTGCTCGGTCTGCGGGTCGAACTCGCTGGATGACGCGTCGGCGATCCCCAGCACGGTCCGGGCGTATTCGATGACCATGCACTGCAGGCCCAGACAGATCCCGAGCGTCGGCACCTGACGCTCCCGGGCCCAGCGCAGCGCGCCGAGCTTGCCCTCGATGCCACGCACGCCGAACCCGCCCGGGACGAGGATCGCGTCGACCCCGCCGAGGGCCTTCTGTGCGACGGATTCGGTTTGGCACAGGTCGCTGGCCACCCACCGGATCTTGACCTTGGCGTCGTGGTGGAAGCCGCCAGCGCGCAGCGCCTCAGTCACCGAGAGGTAGGCGTCGGGCAGGTCGATGTATTTGCCGACCAGGGCGATCTCGATCTCGTGCTCGGGGTCATGGACCCGCTTGAGCATCTCGTTCCACGAGGTCCAGTTGACGTCGCGGAAGCCCAGTCCGAGGCGGCGGATGACATAGGCATCCAAGCCCTCGCCGTGCAGCACCTTGGGAATGTCATAGATCGACGGCGCGTCGACGGCAGCGGCCACGGCATCCTGGTCGACGTCGCACATCAGCGAGATCTTCCGCTTGATCGGCTCGGGGATCGGCCGGTCGGCGCGCAACACGAGCCCGTCGGGCTGGATGCCGACCTGGCGCAGGGCCGCGACTGAGTGCTGGGTCGGCTTGGTCTTCAGCTCCCCGCTCGGCGCGAGATAGGGCACGAGCGAGACGTGCAGGAAGAAGCAGTTGTCCCGGCCGATCTCCTGACGCACCTGTCGAGCCGCCTCAAGGAAGGGCAGGCTCTCGATGTCGCCGACGGTGCCGCCGATCTCGGTGATGATGAGGTCGGGCGCATCCTTCGCACCGGTCGCCAACGCCCGCATCCGGGCCTTGATCTCGTTGGTGATGTGCGGGATGACCTGGACGGTGTCGCCGAGATACTCCCCGCGGCGCTCCTTGGCGATGACGCTGCTGTAGACCTGCCCGGTCGTCACGTTGGAGCTGCCTTCGAGGTTGACATCGAGGAAGCGCTCGTAGTGACCGATATCCAGGTCGGTCTCGGCCCCGTCGTCGGTGACGAAGACCTCACCGTGTTGGAACGGGTTCATCGTGCCGGGGTCGACGTTGAGGTAGGGGTCCAGCTTCTGCATCGTCACCCGCAGACCTCGGCTGCGGAGAAGGTGCCCAAGACTCGAGGCGGTGAGCCCCTTGCCGAGCGAGGAGGCAACTCCCCCGGTCACAAAGATGTGCTTCGTCTGCTCCGCCACGGGGGGCCAGTCTATGTGATCGACGAGGCGGTGCCGGACGGTGAGCGTGCGCCTCGGCGCGTCGCCTGTTGCCGGGTCGCCGTCGGTGGGTGCTCGCCTGCCGATGACGCCGTATGCCGTCCGCTCACCACCGCCCGACCCTCACCTCGACGGCTGGTTGCCTCTGCCAACAGGACCCGAGCATGTTCGAGCCCAGCATCGGAGGTGCCGCCGCCCATCATCCGAGCCAATTCGCGCAGCCGCTCGTCGCCGGTCACCTCGGACACCTCACTGGCAGTAACGGATCCGTCGTCTGACTTGTGGACGACAAGGTGTCGATCGGCGAACGCGGCGACCTGGGCGAGATGGGTGACGACCACGACCTGGGCATGGGTGGCCAGCTCGGCAAGGCGAGCGCCGACGTCCAGCCCGGCCTTGCCGCCGACCCCGGCGTCGACCTCGTCGAAGACGAACGCGGGGACGGGTGTCCGGGGCGTCGCCGCCGTTCCCCCGGTTGACCCGACAGCGCCCGCCGACGCGCTGACGACCTCAATGGCAAGCATGAGCCTGGACAGTTCGCCGCCGCTGGCGGCCTTGCCCACCGATCTGGCTGGCGCTCCGGAGTTGGCGGCCAGCTGGATCTCCACGTCGTCGGCGCCATGCGGCCCGGGCGCCCGCGCAGTCACGGCGACCTGGACCCGCGCCGACCCCATCGCCAGGTGGGCGAGCTCGGCACCGACTGCAGCTTCGAACCGATCCGCGGCACCTCGCCGAGCCGACGTGAGCCGAGCGGCGCTCGCGGTCACCGCATCGGACAGCGCGGCGACCGCTGTGTCGAGCTCAGCCAGCCGGTCGTCGGACGACTGGAGCAGCGCCAGCCGGGCAGCCGCCTGCCCGGACCAGGCGAGCACCTCGTCGATGCTTTCGCCGTAGCGGCGGGTGAGTCCGGCCAGGTCGGCGCGCCGTTGTTGCACCCAGGCCAGCCGGGCCGGATCGACGTCGAGGTCGGCGAGGTAGGCGGCCAGATCGGCCCCGATGTCGGCGACGAGGTAGCCGGCTTCGGCCAGCCGCTCGTCCAAGGCCGCGAGTCGGGCGTCGTGCCGGGACACCGGGCCGAGGTGGCCGCGCGCGCGCCCCAGCAGCTCGGTGGCCGGGACCTGATCGGCGGGGTCGGCGGCATACCCGTCGTCGCCCAGGAGCAGCCCGTGTGCCGCGCCGGCGGCCTCGCGCAGCCCCTCGGCATGGGCGAGCCGGGAGTCTTCGGCGCGCAACGCCTCGTCCTCCCCCGGTTGCGGGTCGATCCTTTCGACGTGCTCGAGAGCGGCGGTGAGCGAGTCGATCTCACGGGTCCGGTCACGGTCCAGGCCCCGCAGCGTGTCGCGCTCGCTCAGTGCCGCGGTGAGCGCGGCATACACCTGCCGGTAAGCCGCGAGTGCCTCGCCGACCGCGTCGCCGCCATAGGCGTCGAGCACCTCTCGATGCTCATCGGGCCGACGCAGCCGCCACTGGTCGGCCTGTCCGTGGACGGCGACGAGATGTTCGCCGATCTCGGAGAGAACGCCGACCGGCCCGGAGCGTCCACCGATGTGTGCGCGGGACCGACCTTCGGCCGTGACGGTGCGGACGAGGACCAACTCGTCGCCATCCAGCTCGCCCCCAGCGTCCTCGGCCCGCAGGCGGGCCGGGTGGTCGGCGGGGAGGTGAACGATGCCCTCGACCGAGAGGCTGGTGCAACCGGACCGAACGAGGGCGGGGTCGGCCCGCGACCCCAGCAGCAGGCCGAGCCCTTGGACGACCATCGTCTTGCCCGCACCGGTTTCGCCGGTGAGGACGGTGAGGCCAGGGTGCAGCCGAAGGACGGCCTCGGCGATGACGCCGAGCCCGGCGATCCGGATCTGCAGGAGCACGGCCCCAAGACTAGGGGCGTTCACCGTCAGGCGGTGGGTGCCTGTGGACGGCCCGACCCGTTGCCTCGCCACCCGGCCACCGAGAGGTCGAACTTCTCGACGAGTCGGTCGGTGAAGGGCGCGTGCGAGAGCCGGGCCAGGCGCATGGGGATAGGCGAGCGGCATACGTCGATGCGGGCTCCCGGCGCGAGGTCCACGTGCCGACGGCCGTCGCACCACAGGACGCCTTGGCCTTCGGCATCCCGGATGACCTCGACCGCCAGGTGTGATCGGGGGCCGACGACGATCGGGCGAGCGAAGAGCGCGTGGGCCGAGTTGGGGACCAGCAGGATCGCTTCGACGTCCGGCCACACGACGGGCCCTCCCGCCGAGAAGGCGTATGCCGTCGAGCCAGTCGGCGTCGCCACGATGACGCCGTCGCAGCCCCACGTCGACAACGGCCGTCCGTCGACCTCGACGGTGACTTCGAGCATCCGCTCGCGGGCGGCCTTCTCGATGCTCACCTCGTTGAGTGCCCAGGTGCGGGTGTCGACCCGGTCGGCGTGGCTCACCGTGACGTCGAGCGTCATTCGGTCCTCGACCGTGTAGTCGCGGGCCACGATCCGGTCGACGGTGGTGGTGAGGTCGGCCATCTCGACCTCGGCGAGGAAGCCGACCTTGCCGAGGTTGATGCCCAGCAAAGGGGTGTCGGTGCCCCGGGCCAACTCGGCGCCGCGCAGGATCGTCCCGTCACCACCGAGGACGGCGACCAACTCGCAGTCCTGGGCGGCGTCGGCGTCCGGGACGACGGTCAACGGATCGGAGCCCGGCGCGCGCAGGGCGCTGGCGTCCGAGGCGATCATCGTCGCCTGCACCCCTTGGGCGCCCAGCCGGGCGGCGACATCGCGGGTGATCTCGCCGATGTCCGGGCGTTTGGGGTGCGGGACGAGCAGCACGCGTCGGGTCACGAGGGCCTCTCCACTGCGGCGACCAGCCTTTCCAGGTCCGAGTCGGTCTCTGGGTGGTTCTGAAGGTGGGCGGAGTGCTGTGGCGCTCCGGGTGTCCACCAGCCTAGATACTCGCGGTTGCCGGCGCTGCCCCGGATCGGACTTGTCGTCAGGCCGTGCAGCCGCAGACCGGTGTCGGCGGCCGAGCGCAGCACCGTCAGCAGTGCGTCGCGGCGGTGCGCGTCGCTGCGAACCACTCCGCCTTTGCCGAGCCGTTCCCGACCCACTTCGAACTGTGGCTTGATGAGGCCGACGAGATCACCGTGCGCGGCGATGAGGTCAGCCAGGGAGGGGAGCACCAGCCGCAGGGAGATGAAGGACAGGTCGACGACGACGACGTCGAAGCGCCCGCCAAGCTCCGCGGGCGTCACGTCGCGGATCGAGGTGCCGGAGCGTTCAGTGACCCGCGGGTCGGCGGCCAGTTCGGGCACGAGTTGGCCGTGCCCGACGTCCAACGCCGTCACGTGCGCAGCGCCGTGACGTAGCAGGACTTGGGTGAAGCCACCCGTGCTGGCGCCGACGTCCAGGCAGCGTTTGCCGTCGACCGCCAGCCCCCGTGGCCCGAATGTGTCGAGGGCACCAAGCAACTTGTATGCCGCCCGCCCCACCCATCCGGGCTCGTCTCCTGCGACCTCAATGGAGGCGTCTGAAGATGTGCTCGTGGAGGGTTTGAGCACGGATGATCCGTCGACCAGCACCCGTCCGGCCTTGACCAGTTCGGCTGCCTGAGCGCGAGAGCGGGCCAGACCTCGACGAACGAGCTCGGCATCCAGGCGAGGGCTCACTCCGAGTCGAGATCCTGCAGTCTGGCCTGCAGTGCCTCACCGACGGTGTTGGCCACCTCGATTTGGTCATCGAGGTCTCGGCCCAGCGCCTGGTGCAGCTCGCCAAGTGCCCGGTCGACGACTGAGTCACCGGTGTGCGGCGGGGCCGGGGCGGGTGCGGGGAACAAGCCGTCGTGCTCCGCGGTGCCAGCCCCAGCCGACTCGTCGTCGGCTGGGACTGCGACCGGGGTGGCGGACTCTTCGGTCACGGACAGGGCGCTCACTCCGCACTAGGCGCGCTGGGGGCCTCATCGGCGGGCGCGGGTGTGGGCGCGGGTGTGGGCGTAGCGACCTTGGCCGCGGCCTTCTTCGCCGGAGCAGCCTTCTTGGCAGGAGCAGCCTTCTTCGCCGGAGCAACGGCGGGCGTCTTCGCCGGAGCCGCCTTCTTCGCCGGGGCCGCCTTCTTGGCCCCAGATGCCTCCGTCGCGGCGGCAACTGCCTTCGCTGGAGCCGCCTTCTTCGCTGGAGCCGCCTTCTTCGCTGGAGCCGCCTTCTTCGCTGGAGCCGCCTTCTTCGCTGGAGCCGCCTTCTTGGCTGGAGCCGCCTTCTTCCCGCCGGAGGCGGCCGGCTTTGTGCTCGCTGGCGCTTCCTCGGGCTTGGCCGACAGCCTGCGCACGCCGGCACCAGCAGGCGGGGCCGAGGGAGTTTCGGCGGCAACCTTGCGTACCGTCGGCGCTGCGGCATCCTGCGCCGCACCAGCCGCGGGTTTGGCTTCAGCCGCCGCGGCCGCGACCGCAGTCCCCCGTGGCCGGGACGGCACCCGCTTGACCTTGGCCGGGCCGGCAGCTGGCTTGCTCGCCGAGCGCGAACCACCCGGCCGGACACTTGAGGCGGCGCTCACGACGGCGGCGGCGCCCGAGGACACCAGAGCTGCAGGCGACTGAAGTCCCACTTGCTGTCTCAGCCCATCCAAGTCGGTTCCCAACTGGCTGAGCATCGAGCGGACGGCCTCCACATCGGCCGCCTTGGCCAGCGACGAGGACGAGTCGATCAGGTCGCTCACCTCGCCGCGGATGAGCTTGACCAGGCCCTCCCGGTTGGACTTGGCGGCGTTGAGCAGTTCATCGGCCAGCGCCGACACCTGACCCGCCATCTCGGTCGGTGATGTCCGGCTCAGCATCGACACCAACCCTTGCGCCACTTCGGCGGCGCGGGCTCGGGTGGCATCACCGATCCCAGAAGCAAACTGCACATACCCACGGATGCCGTCGAACGACATAGCGCTCCTCCTCAATGACGTGTGCCTACACGCTACTGCGCGGGAGCGTCCGGTCGGCAGTGCATCAGGACACCGTCGAGGGCCTCGGCCAGAACGGCCGCCCCACGCTTGCCCACCTCGCCGTCGTCGCGCAAGCCCAGGACCGCCGCCAGCCCGACCGCAACCAACCGGTTGGCATGGATGTCACCAAGATCCATGGGTATGCCGTCCGCCAGCCCCCGTGGTCCGCCGGCCTCGAGTGTCAGCCCCGTCCCGGCCCAGGTCCAGGTGCGCCCGTTGCGCACGACGTCCGGCCGGGGGGCGAGCAGCGCGCGCAGGTCGCAGGCGGCATACGTGGGGCGGGCCGTGGAGCGCGCGAGGTGAGTGAAGCCGTCGACCCCTGTGAGCACCCACAGCGAGTCGGCGCCGACCGCGCTGGCGCCGACGATGTCGGTGTCCAAGCGGTCCCCCACGGCGAGGAGCCCGTTCGCCGCGGCACCCAACCGCTCGGCTGCGACTCGGTAGAGCGGCGGGTGTGGCTTGCCCACGACCTCGGGCGTCGCGCCCGTCGCTTCGGCGACGGCAGCGACCAGGGTGCCGTTTCCGGGCACCAGCCCGTGGGCTGTCGGAAGGGTCCGGTCGGTGTTGGTCGCCACCCATCGCGCACCGCGGGCAACGGCGATCGAGGCCCGAGCCAGATCGTCCACCCGGACCTCCCGACCCCAGCCCTGCAGGACGGCGCGCGCCTGGTCAGGATCTGAGGTCGTGGTCAGCCCCGCAGCCAGGACGGCGGCTGCGACTCCCGGACCGCCGACGGTCAACACCGCTGCTCCGGAAGGGAGTTCGCTCGCAAGCAGGGCCGCGCCTGCCTGGGCGCTCGTGACGACCGCCGCGTCGTCAACGGTCAGCCCGAGCTCGCGTAGTTGCGCGGCGACCTCAGCGGGGGTGCGCGATGCGTTGTTGGTCGCGAAACACAGTGGACGGTGGCGAGCGGCCTCGGTGAGGGCGGACACGGCATACGGGATCGCTTCGGAACCGCGATAGACCACCCCGTCGAGGTCGCAGACCACCCCCTCGTATGCCGCGACGAGCGGCTCGTCCGCCACGCTCACTCCGGGTCGACGCGCTCGGCGACGTCGCTGGGATCGTCGTCTTCGTCGTCACCGAGCAGGTCGGTGAAGGAGATCCCATCGAGCTCGTCGAGGCGCTCGGCCGCGTCCGTCATCAGTTCGTCGTCGGCGTCGGCCGCGCGTGCGAACCAGGTCCGCGCGGAGTCCCGGTCGCCCAGGGCCAGTTTGGCCTCGGCATAGGCATAACGCAGTCGGGCGGTCCACGGACGACGAGCATCACTGCTGAGCGCCGGCCCCTCAAGCCCGGCAATTGCGGCCTCGAACTGCCCGGCGTCCCGGCGGATCCCCGAGACGACGATGGCGAGCTCGATCCGCTCCGCCTGATCCAAGGTCCGCGCCTCGGGTGAGGCGGCCAGGTCCAGGGCCTTGTCGGGTCGGCCCAACCCCCGCTCACAGTCGACCATGAGCGGCAACAGGTGCGATGAGCCCGACAGCCGACGGGCGGTGCGGAACTCGTTGAGCGCCCTGGCCCAGTCACCCTTGCGATAGGCCACCAGACCGAGCGCCTCGCGCGCGGCGGGCACCCGGCCGGCTCGGCGAACCGCGGTCTCCGCGTGCGCCTCGGCCGCCTGGATGTTGGTGTCCAGGAGTTGGGCCACCATGACCAGGTGTGCGCCGACGCCTTCGGCGTTCTCCTTGCTGAGCGTGCGCAATTGCGCTCGGACCGATCGGTCCAGCTGACGGCTGGTCACGCCCTCGGGGATGGCCGGTTCTGGAAGCCTGACCGACTTGGGAGCGAGACGCGCCCCACCACGGGCCTGGTCACCCGGTCGTGACCCTCCGTCATCACGCCCTGGCCGTGCGCCAGTGGCGCCCGCGCGCTCGGCATCCCCGGGACCACGCCGACCGGCGCCGGCCCGGGGCGCATGGCCGCGTGCTCCACCGGCAGCACCGGCAGCACTGCCCCGCGGTCCCCCGGAGCGCGGGGCGGAACCACGTGCTCCGTCGGCGCGGATGGGACGCTCCACCGCGCCCTCAGTGCGGGACGAGCGACTCCTGGGTCCGTCTGACCGGCTGGCGCTGCGTGCCTTGGAGCTATCGCCGCGGGAGCTCTGGCCCCTCGGGCTCTCGCCACGGGAGCCCTCCTGACGCTGTCGGCTCCTGTCACCGTCGCTGGGGCGCGATCCACCGCGTGCTCCGCGGTCACCGTCGGGGCTGTCCACTTCCAGAACCGTCCTACCTCACGCAGGGAATGAGCTCATCGTAGAGCCCGGAAAAACAGAACGAGGGCGCCCTCCGGATCTCTCCAGGGGCGCCCTCGTCAAAGTATGTCCGGCTGCGTCCTACTCTCCCACACCGTCACCAGTGCAGTACCATCGGCGCTGAAGGGCTTAGCTTCCGGGTTCGGAATGGAGCCGGGCGTTTCCCCTTCGCTATGGCAGCCGAAACTCTATGGAGATATCAATCGTTCCCGACCGTACCTCGGGAACCACACAGTGGACGCGTAGAATCTTTGTAGTCAAGTTATCGGCTTATTAGTACCGGTCAGCTCCATGCGTTACCGCACTTCCACATCCGGCCTATCAACCCAGTAGTCTAGCTGGGAGCCTCTCGGGGTAAACCCCATGGAAACCTCATCTTGAAGCATGCTTCCCGCTTAGATGCTTTCAGCGGTTATCACTCCCGAACGTAGCTAATCAGCGGTGCTCTTGGCAGAACAACTGACACACCAGAGGTTCGTCCATCCCGGTCCTCTCGTACTAGGGACAGCCCTTCTCAAGTTTCCTGCGCGCGCAGAGGATAGGGACCGAACTGTCTCACGACGTTCTAAACCCAGCTCGCGTACCGCTTTAATGGGCGAACAGCCCAACCCTTGGGACCTACTCCAGCCCCAGGATGCGACGAGCCGACATCGAGGTGCCAAACCATGCCGTCGATATGGACTCTTGGGCAAGATCAGCCTGTTATCCCCGGGGTACCTTTTATCCGTTGAGCGACGGCGCTTCCACAAGCCACCGCCGGATCACTAGTCCCGACTTTCGTCCCTGTTCGACTTGTCAGTCTCACAGTCAAGCTCCCTTGTGCACTTACACTCAAAACCTGATTGCCAACCAGGCTGAGGGAACCTTTGGGCGCCTCCGTTACCTTTTAGGAGGCAACCGCCCCAGTTAAACTACCCACCAGGCACTGTCCCTGATCCGGATCACGGACCTAGGTTAGATATCCAGAACGACCAGAGTGGTATTTCAACGTTGACTCCACCGACACTGGCGTGTCAGCTTCACAGTCTCCCACCTATCCTACACAAGCCGTACCGAACACCAATACCAAGCTGTAGTAAAGGTCCCGGGGTCTTTCCGTCCTTCTGCGCGTAACGAGCATCTTTACTCGTAGTGCAATTTCGCCGAGTTCGTGGTTGAGACAGTGGAGAAATCGTTACGCCATTCGTGCAGGTCGGAACTTACCCGACAAGGAATTTCGCTACCTTAGGATGGTTATAGTTACCACCGCCGTTTACTGGCGCTTAAGTTCTCAGCTTCGCCGTGAGGCTAACCGGTCCCCTTAACGTTCCAGCACCGGGCAGGCGTCAGTCCGTATACATCGTCTTGCGACTTGGCACGGACCTGTGTTTTTAGTAAACAGTCGCTTCTCCCTGGTCTCTGCGGCCGTTCAGGCTCGGGGAGCAAGTCCCGTCACCCTCTGGGCCCCCCTTCTCCCGAAGTTACGGGGGTATTTTGCCGAATTCCTTAACCACGATTCACTCGATCGCCTTGGTATTCTCTACCTAACCACCTGAGTCGGTTTGGGGTACGGGCGGCTCGAACCTCGCTAGAAGATTTTCTTGGCAGCATAGGATCACCGACTTCCCCTGTACGGGTCCGTGTCAGATCTCAGGCGCATGAGGTGCGGATTTGCCTACACCTCGCCCTACATCCTTACCCGCGGTCTACCATCGCCGCGGTTCGGCTACCTTCCTGCGTCTCTCCATTGCTTACCTACTACACGCTAGGGTCGCGCGCTCCATGTGGAACCATCCGAAGACGGTGCCGCACTTCAGGCGCTTAGCATTACGTGGTTCGGTATGGGCGGTTCTTCGCCGGTTCCGGAATATCAACCGGATGTCCATCGACTACGCCTGTCGGCCTCGCCTTAGGTCCCGACTTACCCAGGGCAGATTAGCTTGACCCTGGAACCCTTGGTTATTCGGCGGACGGGTTTCTCGCCCGTCTTTCGCTACTCATGCCTGCATTCTCACTCGTGTAGCCTCCACGGCTGGATCACTCCGCCGCTTCCCTGGCCACACGACGCTCCCCTACCCATCAACACGCTTGGACCGTGAGTCCTCAGAGTTCACGGCCGGGCAAAGTGTCAATGCCACAGCTTCGGTGGTGTGCTTGAGCCCCGCTACATTGTCGGCGCGGAATCACTTGACCAGTGAGCTATTACGCACTCTTTAAAGGGTGGCTGCTTCTAAGCCAACCTCCTGGTTGTCAATGCAACTCCACATCCTTTCCCACTTAGCACACGCTTAGGGACCTTAGCTGGTGATCTGGGCTGTTTCCCTCTCGACTACGGAGCTTATCCCCCGCAGTCTCACTGCCACGCTCTCACTTACCGGCATTCGGAGTTTGGCTAACGTCAGTAACCTGGTGGGGCCCATCGGCTATCCAGTAGCTCTACCTCCGGTAAGAAACACGTGACGCTGCACCTAAATGCATTTCGGGGAGAACCAGCTATCACGGAGTTTGATTGGCCTTTCACCCCTACCCACAGCTCATCCCCTCAGTTTTCAACCTAAGTGGGTTCGGTCCTCCACGCAGTCTTACCTGCGCTTCAACCTGGCCATGGGTAGATCACTCCGCTTCGGGTCTAGACCCGGCGACTCATTCGCCCTATTCGGACTCGCTTTCGCTACGGCTTCCCCACACGGGTTAACCTCGCCACCGAGCACTAACTCGCAGGCTCATTCTTCAAAAGGCACGCCGTCACCCCACAAGGAGGCTCCGACGGATTGTAGGCACACGGTTTCAGGATCTATTTCACTCCCCTCCCGGGGTACTTTTCACCTTTCCCTCACGGTACTTGTCCGCTATCGGTCACCAGGGAATATTTAGGCTTAGCGGGTGGTCCCGCCAGATTCACACGGGATTTCTCGGGCCCCGTGCTACTTGGGATGTCTCTATGGAGTTCGCGTCATTTCGTCTACGGGGGTAGCACCCTCTGTGCCGGGCCTTTCAATGCCCTTCGACTATAACGCGAATTTTTGACTCCATGTCGACCTGTCAGAGCCGACCAAGAGGTCCCACGACCCCGTACATGCAACGCCTGACAGCTATTACACATGTACGGTTTAGCCTCTTCCGCTTTCGCTCGCCACTACTCACGGAATCGCGGTTGCTTTCTCTTCCTGTGGGTACTGAGATGTTTCACTTCCCCACGTTCCCTCCACCTGCCCTATGTGTTCAGACAGGGGTGACTGGACTTGCCTCCAGCCGGGTTTCCCCATTCGGAAATCCTCGGATCACAGTCTGGTTATCGACTCCCCGAGGCTTATCGCAGATTCCTACGTCCTTCTTCGGTTCCTGGTGCCAAGGCATCCACCGTGTGCCCTTAAAAACTTGAGCCACAAAGATGCTCGCGTCCACTGTGTAGTTCTCAACGTACGGGCGGTACTCCACCGTGCACTCACGCCTACCGCCAGAGGCGGTGGTTCGTCATGAGGTGGGGTCCACGCCGGCCAGGCCGGCTCCAGAAGGTCGTGCTCTCGCCCGAGCCTTCAGGACCCAACAACGTGCCAAGCGCCGACTCGCTGTGTCCGTCCGTTCCACTGCCCGAAGGCTTGTACTAGGACGACGCACGTCGCGTCGGCGCCAACTAATCGATGTTCCACCCTTGAGCACCTGTCGTGAAGCGTTCGTCCACGACCAGGCTCCGGACCGCCGAGGCGGCCAGTGCTCCTTAGAAAGGAGGTGATCCAGCCGCACCTTCCGGTACGGCTACCTTGTTACGACTTAGTCCCAATCGCCAGTCCCACCTTCGACGGCTCCCTCCACAAGGGTTGGGCCACCGGCTTCGGGTGTTACCGACTTTCGTGACTTGACGGGCGGTGTGTACAAGGCCCGGGAACGTATTCACCGCAGCGTTGCTGATCTGCGATTACTAGCGACTCCGACTTCATGGGGTCGAGTTGCAGACCCCAATCCGAACTGAGACCGGTTTTTTGGGATTCGCTCCACCTCGCGGTATCGCAGCCCTTTGTACCGGCCATTGTAGCATGCGTGAAGCCCAAGACATAAGGGGCATGATGATTTGACGTCATCCCCACCTTCCTCCGAGTTGACCCCGGCAGTCTCCTATGAGTCCCCGCCATTACGCGCTGGCAACATAGAACGAGGGTTGCGCTCGTTGCGGGACTTAACCCAACATCTCACGACACGAGCTGACGACAACCATGCACCACCTGTATACCGACCTTGCGGGGCACCCATCTCTGGATGTTTCCGGTATATGTCAAGCCTTGGTAAGGTTCTTCGCGTTGCATCGAATTAATCCGCATGCTCCGCCGCTTGTGCGGGCCCCCGTCAATTCCTTTGAGTTTTAGCCTTGCGGCCGTACTCCCCAGGCGGGGCGCTTAATGCGTTAGCTGCGGCACGGAACTCGTGGAATGAGTCCCACACCTAGCGCCCAACGTTTACGGCATGGACTACCAGGGTATCTAATCCTGTTCGCTCCCCATGCTTTCGCTTCTCAGCGTCAGTTATGGCCCAGAGACCTGCCTTCGCCATCGGTGTTCCTCCTGATATCTGCGCATTCCACCGCTACACCAGGAATTCCGGTCTCCCCCTACCATACTCTAGTCTGCCCGTACCCACAGCAAGTCCGGGGTTGAGCCCCGGATTTTCACTGCAGACGCGACAAACCGCCTACAAGCTCTTTACGCCCAATAATTCCGGACAACGCTCGCACCCTACGTATTACCGCGGCTGCTGGCACGTAGTTAGCCGGTGCTTCTTCTGCAGGTACCGTCACTTTCGCTTCTTCCCTGCTGAAAGAGGTTTACAACCCGAAGGCCTTCATCCCTCACGCGGCGTCGCTGCATCAGGCTTTCGCCCATTGTGCAATATTCCCCACTGCTGCCTCCCGTAGGAGTCTGGGCCGTGTCTCAGTCCCAGTGTGGCCGGTCGCCCTCTCAGGCCGGCTACCCGTCGTCGCCTTGGTGAGCCATTACCTCACCAACTAGCTGATAGGCCGCGAGTCCATCCCAGACCGAAAAACTTTCCAGACGGTAGAGATGCCTCTCCGTCTCGTATCCGGTATTAGCAGCTGTTTCCAACTGTTATCCCAGAGTCTGGGGCAGGTTGCTCACGTGTTACTCACCCGTTCGCCACTGATCAGAGGAGCAAGCTCCTCGTCACCGTTCGACTTGCATGTGTTAAGCACGCCGCCAGCGTTCGTCCTGAGCCAGGATCAAACTCTCCGTTGATGTTTGGCTCCAACGGCCCGGAGGCCGCGGAAACTCATACCCATCGAAGGGTTGTTTCACTGGCTGAAGTGAACAACTAGCTGTTGTTCGTTCAACCAAAGGATTTTCGTTCGCGATCGCTGCTCACCGGTCGATGACCGGGTTGCGCCGACCTCGAGACGAGGTTATTGGCATCGATTTTTGGCACGCTGTTGAGTTCTCAAGGTTCGGACGCACACCATCACTGGTCCTTCCGGACCGGCTTTGGGGCAACCCTTCAAGTTTACCCGCGTCTCTCTTGGGCGTCAAATCCGCTCGGCCGCCTCTCTTGGGGCGTCCGACTCGCGGATCGAGCGCACTTGGCTCTCTGCGGGTGGATCTCCCACTGTAGCAGATCCGTGGACCTGTCCCGCTCGCCCCGTAGGGCTGCGCAGCCCCCGGCCAGGCCGGGGCTTTTCGGTGGGTTTCAGCTCGCGGGACCGGCCGTCGCACCTAGTGCGGCGTCCGTTCCTCCCTGTCGGGCTGACGGGGTGGAACTCTAGCCAGACCGACGCCCGTCGACCAAATCCGCGTCCTCCGCCCAACGAAAACCCTTCTCTCGCAACGGGTCCTCGATCCGGACCAGAGTCACTCGGTCCGGACCGCCGCGGCTTGGGCCTTGCGGCCGCGACGCAGCAGCGCGGCATACCCATGCAGGAAGGCGGCCTCCTCGAGAACCGTCTCCGGATCGCTCACCTTGACGTTATTGACCGAGACCCCGCCCTCGGCGAGCACCCGACGGGCCGCGTTGCGCGACTCGACAAGCCCGGTGGCGACCAGCGCATCCACCACTGTCGCGCCCACCGCCACCTCACCGCGCGGCAACTCGGCCGCCGCGTCCCGCCAGGTCGCCGCGTCCAGCGCGCCGAGGTCGCCTTTGCCGAAGATCGCCTCCGAGGCCGCCTGCACGGCCGCCGTTGCCGCAGCCCCGTGCACGAGGGTCGTGATGTCCGCTGCCAGCCGCCGTTGGGCGGCCCGACGGAATGGCTCGGCGACCACCCCGCGCTCAAGCTCTTCGATCTGCGCCGCGTCGAGGTCGCTGAACACCTTGAGCAAGGTGACCACCGACGCATCCTCGACGTTGAGGAAGTACTGGTAGAAGGCGTAGGGGCTGGTCATGTCCGCCGACAGCCACACCGCGTTGCCCTCGGACTTGCCGAACTTCGCTCCCGACGAGTCGGTGAGCAGCGGCGTCGCGAGCGCATGCACCGACACGCCTTCGACCTTGTGGATGAGGTCGACGCCGGCCGTGAGGTTGCCCCACTGGTCCGACCCGCCCGTCTGCAGCGTGCACCCATGCGCGCGGTAGAGCTCGAGGAAGTCCAGCGCCTGCAGCAACTGGTAGCTGAACTCCGTGTAGGAGATCCCCTCCTGGCTCTCCAGTCGCCGCGCCACGGCCTCCTTGCGGATCATCTGGTTGACCCGGAAGTGCTTGCCGATGTCGCGCAGGAAGTCCAGCGCCGACATCGGCGCCGTCCAGTCGAGGTTGTCGACGAGGATCGCCGGGTATGCAGCATCGGGATCGGACCCGTCGAAGTCGAGGAACGGCCGGACCAGGTCCTTGATCCGCTCGACGTTCGCCGCTGCCTCCTCCTTGGTCTTGAGCACGCGCTCGGCCGTCGGCCTCGGGTCACCGACCAGGCCGGTTGACCCCCCGACCAGGCAGATGACCTTGTGGCCGGCGCGCTGCAGGCGGCGCAGCACGACGAGCTGGACGAGGTTGCCGAAGTGCAGCGACGGGGCCGTCGGGTCGAATCCGCAATACGCCGTGATCGGTCCGCTCGCGAGGGTCTGGCGCAGCGCGGACTCGTCGGTGGTCAGCGCCACCGATCCGCGCCACTGCAGCTCGTCGAGGATGTCGCTCACGGGACGGGGTTCCCTTCGGGTCGGTCGTGCGATCACGCTGTGTTCGATGGTCGGTGCTCGGCTCCCGCAGGCGCGGGGCCGGGTCAAGCCTGCCGTATGCCGTCCGCCCACCGCGAACAGGTATCACGCCTGCGCTTCGCAGCCGCGCCTCAACCGAACCGGCAGGAGTGCCGCGCGGCGGGCAGGGTCAGGTCGTGGGTCGGCGGTGCGGGACCGACGAGCCGCTGGGGGTGAGCACGAAGACAGGGATCTCCCGGGTCGTCCGCTCGGCATACCGGGCGAAGTTCGGCCAGGTCCTGAGCATCACCGCCCAGAGCTCGTCGCGTTCACTCCCGTGTGCACGCCGAGCGCTCATCGGGGTGTCGCGCCCGCGTCGGGTGACGATGGCCTCCCCGGCGGCGTCCAGGTTGGTGGCCCAGGCAGGCATCGTGTCACCGCCCCAGTTGGACCCAGCGACCAGCCAGCCCGTCCCGTGGGGCACCCCGAGCAGCGGCACGCTGCGGGGCTGTCCGCTGCGTCGACCGACGACGGTCAGGGTCAGGTCCGGCAGGCCGGTCATCGACATCAGGGCCACTCGGCCACCGGATAGCCGATACAGCCCCTTGTCCACGCGGACGACCGCCGGAGCCATCCGAGGTAGCCACGTCGACGATCCGATGCGAATCGCGGCTCGGCGCAAGGGGTTCACCCGCCAGAGCGTAGAGGCGTTCCCCGAATTCCAGTGGACACTCGTGCGCGGCACTGTTGGGATGGCCGGATGAGCACGCTCCACGACGACGAGGCCGACACCGGACTCGACGTCGTCATCGACCTGCTGCGGCGCCAGGCTCCCGGGTTGGCTCGGCTCCCCTTGGCCCCCATGTCGAGCGCGGGCCCCAGCACGGGGACCGACAACGTGCTCTACCGCCTCGGGCCCGACCTCGTCGTCCGTATGCCGCGAACCGCCTCCGCTGCAACGGGTTTGCACACCGAAGTCCGGCTGCTTCCCCACCTGAGCGGAGCCCTCCCCACCGCGATCCCCGAGGTCATCCACGAGGGCACCGCGAGCGAGCGTTACCCCCACCCGTGGGCGGTCCTCCGGTGGCTTCCGGGGGTGGATGCCTGGACGGCCCGAGCGGGGTTGACCGGCACTCAAGGCATGCGGCTGGCTGAGGATCTGGCGCAGCTGGTGACCGCACTGTGGGAGGTGCCGCGGGCGGCATACGAGGGCGCCGTGCCGACCCGAGGCCCAGGGCGACGCGGCGGCGGGCTCGCGGCGCTCACCGACGACGTGCAGGAGTGGCTCGCCGAAGCGGACGGTCTCGTCGACGTCGACGCGGTCCGCGGTTCGTGGCAGGAGTCGCTCGCGGCTGCGGACTGGGACGGCCGCACCGTCCTCAGCCACGGCGACCTCATCCCGGGCAACCTTCTCGTGCAGGGCGATCGGCTCTCCGCGGTCATCGACTGGGGCGGCGCCGGTGCCGGAGACCCCGCGCTCGATCTCATCCCGGCGTGGGACGTCCTGGACGGCCAGGCGGCCGCCCGGTTCCGGGAAGCCGTTGCGGCGGAAGACGATTCATGGCTGCGAGCCCGGGGCTACTCCCTCCAGCAGGCCGTGGCCGGCGTCGTCTACTACACGCCCAGACGACACCCACTCGCCGACGTCATGCGCCGCGCTCTGGAAGCCATCCTGCGCGACGGCTAAGGGCGACGCCGCGGCTTGCCCGGCCGGTAGGGCGACACCGTCGACTCCCCGTCGATCCAGAATCGCCAGGGGTATGCCGTGCCGTCACCTCCCGCCCCGCTCACCCCGACCCGCGGGCCGGTCCGCACCAGCGCAGGGTCCGGCGGATCGGCTGCGGCAACGACGCGGACCGGGCAGTCGCCATCGGTCGTCTGCAGCCCGTTCTGGAGGCCGGACAACCCGAGCGCCGACGCCAGTCGGGCTGGCCCGCGGGCCAGATCCCTGGTCGGACAGGCCTCCCCGCGGCGCTCGCGGGCAGTCGACTCCCCCGCCACGACCTCCCCGGCCCGCAGGAGGACGGCCGATGCCTGGCCCTCCGGTCCACACACGAGGTTGGCGCACCAGTGCATGCCATAGGTGAAATAGACGTAGATCCCACCCGGCGGCCCGAACATCACCGCGGTGCGCGGCGTCTGGCCCCGGAAGGCGTGCGATCCGGGATCTCCGACACCGGCATACGCCTCGACCTCGGTGAGCCGGATCGTCACTCCCTCATGGCTGATCCGCGCCCCCAACAGGTCGACGGCCACGTCGAGGACCGGCCGGTCGTAGAAGCCGCGGGGCAGGCGGGTCACGCGCCACAGTCTCGCGCAGGCGCGCGGCATACGCTTCCGGTATGCCGTCCACCGCCACCACCGGTCAGGTCACCTTGCGCTTCCTCGCGGCGCCCACGGATGCCGGTCAGGGCGGCTCGGTGAGCGGCGGGCGCATCCTTGAGTGGATCGACAAGGCCGGGTTCGCCTGTGCCGCAGGCTGGTCGGGGCGTTACTGCGTGACGGCCTACGTCGGGAACATCGACTTCCACCGGCCGGTCCAGGTCGGAGATCTCGTCGAGGTGTCGGCCCAGCTCGTGCTGACCGGACGATCGAGCATGACGATCGTCGTCGATGTGTCCTCGGGCAACCCCCGGGGCGGTCGTGTCGAGCACGCCTTCGAGTGCCGGATGGTCTTTGTCGCGGTCGATGACGACGGGCGCACCGTCGAGGTGCCGCAATGGAATCCGCCGGGGGCGGTGCTGCGGGCCGCCCAGGCCGAAGCGCGCCGGAGAGTGCAGCTGCGCGAGCAGGTCAAAGCCTTGGTCGCGGCGCAGGACTGGGACGGCGAGACGGGCGCTCATGGCTCGACCCTGCGGTTCCTTGCCGCACCCACCGACGTCAACTGGGGCGGCAAGGTCCACGGCGGGATCCTCATGAGGTGGCTGGACGAGACGGGTTACGTGTGTGCGTCGGCGTGGAGCCACACCCACGTCGTGTCGCGGTTTTCCGGTGGGGTGTCGTTCCTGCGTCCGATCCGGATCGGGGATCTCGTGGATCCAGGGGCGGCTCGTGCACACCGGGCGGACCTCGATGCACATCGCGCTGCGGGTGTTGGCCGGCAGCCCTCGGACGGGCGAGCTGGAGCTCGCCACGCAGTGCACAAGTGTCTACGTGGCGCTGGACGCCGAGGGGCGTCCAGATCCGGTGCCCACCTGGAGCCCGACCACCTCGGTGGATCTGGCGGCCCAGCAGCACGCGGTGGAGTTCATGGCGTTGCGGACGGACCCCGCGTTCCACTCCCCCCGCCCGCTGACCCCACCCATTGACCTGCCGGGTCGAGGTATTCGGCCATCACCAGGTGACGGCTGATTACCTCGATCCGGCGGGGCGCGTCGCCTGCCGAACAACGACGACCGCCGCCCAGGCCACCGCCGCCCCGGCGAGGATCAGCAAGGCTGTGTTGCCGGCGGCGTCACCGGCGCGTCCGATGCCCCGGACGAGGGCCACTTCCGCGAGGATCCCTGCCGACGGCACCAGCCGTGCGGCCAGACCCCGGCGGTCACGTCGCCGGGCCAACCCACCGATGCTGCCGAGGACCGGTCCAACCACGACCGCGGCCACCAGCCAGAACTTGAGCACACCGGACAACGTGCTGAGCCCATAGCCGAGCCGGTCGCCGGCGAAGTTTCCGTAGGCGTAGTAGCTCGCCACGGCAGCCGCGAGCGTCAATACCCCGGCCAACCACGCCACCCGCATCCGGGCGACCAGCCAGCCTCCGACGATTGCGGTGGTCGCCCACACCGACCCCGCGTTGAGCACGAGGTCCACGGCCCGTGGGATGTCCCCGAAAGGTGGGCGACCGGCATACCAATCGGCCCATGAGGCGAGCGCCCCGAGAGTCGCACCCGCCCCAAGGGCCGCCAACCAGCGGCCGATGCTGGCCACCGGACTACCCCTGCCGGGAACCCGGACGGCCGGGCACCGACGTCGCGAAGGCCCGCGCCGACTGCACTGCAGCCCGCGCCTCCACCAACTGCTCGGCCACTCGCACCGGAGCGGTCCCTCCCCTGGCGTCTCGGGACGCCAGCGACCCGGCCACGCTCAACACCTCACGCACCGACGGCGTGAGGTGCGGGCTCACCCGGGCCAGGTCGGCGTCGGACAGCTCCCACAGCTCGATGCCGCGGCCTTCGCACTCGCGCACGCAGGCTCCGGCGACCTCGTGGGCGACCCGGAAGGCCACCCCTTGCCGCACGAGCCATTCGGCGATGTCGGTTGCGAGCGCAAACCCTTGCGGCGCAAGGCTTTCCAGCCGGTCCCGATGGAAGACCAGGGTCCGGATCATCCCCGCGAACGCCGGCAACAAGACCGCCAGCGTGTCGATGGCGTCGAAGACCGGCTCCTTGTCCTCCTGTAGGTCGCGGTTGTAGGCCAACGGCAAACCCTTGAGGGTGGTCAGCAGCCCGGCCAGGTCTCCCACGACCCGCCCGGCCTTGCCCCGGGCCAGCTCGGCGATGTCCGGGTTCTTCTTCTGCGGCATGATGCTCGACCCGGTCGAATAGGCGTCGTCGAGCGTGACGTAGCCGAACTCCTTGGTCGCCCACAGCACGACCTCCTCGGCGATCCGCGAGACATCCACCGCGGTCATGGCCAGGACAAAGGCGAACTCGGCGGCGACGTCCCGGGACGCCGTCCCATCGATGGAGTTCTCCACCGAACGGGAGAAGCCCAGGTCCCGCGCCACCGCCTCGGGGTCCAGTCCTAGCGAGCTCCCGGCCAGCGCCCCGGACCCATAGGGCGAGGCATCCGCCCGCCGGTCCCAGTCCCGCAGTCGGTCGACGTCGCGCAGCAGCGCCCACGCGTGCGCGAGCAGGTGGTGCGACAACAAGACCGGCTGCGCGTGCTGCAGGTGCGTCCGGCCCGGCATGGCGACCCCAAGATGCGCGTCGGCCTGACCAACCAGGGCGTCGACGAGGTCGAGAATCAGCCCCGCCAGGTCGCGTGCGGCATCCCGCAGGCACATCCGCAGCAGCGTGGCGATCTGGTCGTTGCGCGAGCGCCCGGCCCGCAAACGCCCCCCGACATCTGCTCCGGCCCGCTCGATCAGCCCTCGTTCCAGCGCGGTGTGCACGTCTTCGTCGTCGGGCTCCGGTCCGAACGCCCCCGTGTGGACGTCGACGAGCAGCTCGTCCAAGGCCCCCAGCATCGTGGCCAGGTCCGCGTCGGAGAGCAGACCCGCGCGATGCAGCACCCGGGCGTGGGCCTGGGACCCGGCGATGTCGTATGCCGCCAGTCGCCAGTCGAAGTGGGTGCTGCGGGACAACTCGGCTAGCGCGTCGGCCGGGCCACCGGCGAAACGTCCGCCCCAGAGGCTGACCCGCTGGGGCGCCTCGGGTGCTGGGGTGTCGTGGTGCGGCATACCTGGCCTTCCTGTCGTCATGCGGCGTCAACCTGGAGGTGACGAGCGGTCACGTCGGCGTCCCGGCGAGTTCGAGCAGTCGGCGCGCGACGGCCCGGCCGCCCTTGGCAGAAGCGGTGACCAAGACGATCGTGTCATCCCCGGCGATCGTCCCCAGGACATCGGCGAGGTGAGCCGCGTCAATCGAGGACGCGAGGTGATTGGCGGCACCCGGGGGTGTGCGCAGGACGACGAGGTTGCCCGATGCATCGGCGGTGACGAGCAGTTCCTCCAACAAACGACGCAACCGGGCGGGCACCTGCTCGACCGGCGAGGCGGAAGCGCCGGGGACGGCATACACCAGGCCCCGACCGGCGCGCACTTTGACGGCGCCGAGGGCTTCGAGATCGCGGGACAGGGTCGCCTGGGTGACCTCGATCCCCGCGTCCGCCAGCAGCGCGAGCAACTCGCCCTGCGACCGCACTTCGCGCTCACTCAGCAGCGCCGCGATCCGGGCCCGGCGCGCCGTGGGCGTGGCTGGAATCACGGCGAACCCACTGCGCGTGCCGCGTCGAGCAGCCCCGGGAGGGCGGCGACGAAGGTGTCGAGCTCATGCGCCTCGATGACCAGTGGCGGCGCGAGGCGCAGTGCGTCAGGGGCGACCGCGTTGACGATGAATCCGGCCTGGCGGGCGAGTGACATCACTTGCGCCGCAACGGGTTCGGTGAGGACGACCGCACGCAGCAGCCCCTCACCGCGCACTCCGGCGATCGCCGGGTGGGCCAGGGCTTCGATGGCCGAGGCGAGGTGGTCACCCATTGCTCGCGCATGGTCGAGCAGTCCGTCACCCTCGATGGTCGCGACGACAGCCAGGCCCGCCGCACACGCGAGGGGGTTGCCCCCGAACGTGCTTCCGTGCTGTCCTGCGGTGAGCAGCCCGGTCACCTCCGGTCCGAACGTCACCAGCGCCCCGATCGGAACTCCCCCGGCCAACCCCTTGGCCAAGGTGATCGCGTCCGGGACGACTCCCCGAGCCTGGTAGCCGAACCACTGCCCGGTCCGCCCCATCCCGCACTGGATCTCGTCGAGGATGAGCAACGCGCCGCTCGCCGTGGTGAGGTCGCGAGCCAGCCGCAGGTATGCCGTGCTGCTGGGGATGACTCCGCCCTCGCCTTGGATGGGCTCGAGGACCACCGCGGCCAGGTCCGATCCGGCGGCGGCGACGGCGTCGCGCAGGGCCGCCTCGTCGTTGAAGGGCACGTGCACGACCCGCCCGATGAGTGGCTCGAACGGCTCGCGGTAGGCCGCCTTCCACGTGAGGGCCAAGGCCCCGGTCGAGCGGCCGTGGAAGGCCCCCTCGGCGGCGATGATCGTGCTGCGGCCGGTCCGGCGGGACAGTTTGACCGCAGCCTCGATCGCCTCAGTGCCGGAGTTGGCGAAGAACACCCCAGACCCCGCCGGGGCGGCGGCGACCCGCAGCAGAGCTTCGGCCAGCTCGACCTGCGGGGCGCTGGTGAAGAAGTTGGACACATGGACCAACTGGGACGCCTGCTTGGTCACCGCGTCGACGAGCGCCGGGTGGCCGTGCCCGAGGGTGTTGACCGCGATCCCGGCCAACAGATCCAGATAGCGCTTGCCGTCGACGTCGACCACATAGCAGCCGTGACCGTGCGAGAGCACGGTCTGGGGGACGCCGAAGACCGGGATAAGGGACGCGGCATACCGGCCGAGCCACTCGCCCGTGCCGCTCATGCCCACACCTCGCCGGTCGGGTCGGGCAGGACCATCGTGCCGATCCCTTCGTCGGTGAAGACCTCAAGCAGCAGCGAGTGTGCGGCGCGTCCGTCGATGACGTGCGCCTGCGGGACGCCCTGTTCGACGGCCCGGATGCATGCCTCCAGCTTGGGCACCATCCCCGAGTCAACGCTCGTCAACAGCCGACGCGCCTCGGTGAGCGAGATCTCCGAGAGCAACGAGTCGCGGTCGGGCCAGGCGGCGTAGATGCCCTCGACGTCGGTGAGGACGACAAGTTTGCGCGCTTCCAACGCGACGGCGAGCGCCGCAGCGGCGGTGTCGGCGTTGACGTTGAGCACCTGGCCGGGCTCATCGAGATCGGGCGCGACCGTCGACACGACGGGGATCCGGCCAGCAGCGATGATGTCCAGGACCGCCGCGGGGTTGACACCGACAACGTCCCCGACCAGCCCGAGGTCGACCTCTTCGCCGTCGACGACGGTGCCCCGCTTGCGCGCTTCGAACAAGTGCGCGTCCTCACCGGAGAGGCCGACGGCCAGCGGCCCGTGCTGGTTGAGCAGCCCGACGAGCTCGCGCTGCACCTGGCCGGTGAGGACCATCCGGACAACCTCCATGACCTCCGGGGTGGTCACCCGCAGGCCCCCCTTGAACTCGCTGGTCAGCCCGAGCCGGGTGAGCATCGAGGCGATCTGCGGACCGCCGCCGTGGACGACGACCGGATGCAGGCCGGCATACCGGAGGAAGGCGACGTCCTGCGCGAAGGCGGCCTTGAGGGCGTCGTCGGTCATGGCGTTGCCGCCGTACTTCACGACAACGAGCGCCCCACGGAAGCGCTCGAGCCACGGGAGTGCCTCGACGAGGGTGGCCGCCTTGCCGGCGGCAACGCGCAGAGCGGCGGCGTCGATGACACCGCGCAGGGAGCTCATCATCGGTGGATCCTTCAGGCTCAGGTGCTGTAGGCGGAGTTTTCAGGTGCGGTAAGCAGAGTTCTCGTGGACGTAGTCGTGGGTGAGGTCGTTGGTCCACACCGTCGCGTGCGCCTGCCCTTCGTGCAGGTCGACGACGACGTGGGTATGCCGTGGGGTCAGGTCCACGAGGCCGCGGTCCTCCCCGACGCCGCCGTCGCGGCATACCTGGACGCCGTTCATCGTCACCGCGAGGCGGGCCGGGTCGAACGCCGCCCGGGTGGTGCCGACGGCGGCGAGCACCCGGCCCCAGTTGGGGTCGTTACCGAAGACCGCACACTTGAAGAGGTTGTTGCGCGCGATCGTCCGGGCGACCTCTAGGGCGTCGGCTTCCGTTGCTGCAGAACGGACTTCGACCTCGATGTCGTGGTGGGCGCCCTCGGCGTCGGAGATGAGCTGGACGGCCAGGTCCATGCAGACCTTGACGACGCCCTCGGCCAGATCGGCGATGTCCGGCGTGATGCCCGAGGCTCCAGAGGACATGAGCAGGACGGTGTCGTTGGTCGACATGCACCCGTCGGAGTCGATCCGGTCAAAGGTGACCGCCGCGGCGATGCGCAACGTTTCGTCGAGGGTCGCGGGGTCGGCGACCGCATCGGTGGTGACCACGACGAGCATCGTCGCAAGGGCCGGGGCGAGCATCCCGGCACCCTTGGCCATGCCCGACACCGACCACCCGTCGCCGGCGTAGGTCGCCTGCTTGCTCACCGTGTCGGTGGTCATGATGGCGGTCGCTGCCGCGTCGTGGCCGTCGACGGACAGCTCGCGGGCGGCCGCATCGACCCCGGCGAGCAGTGTGTCCATCGGGAGGCGTTCGCCGATGAGGCCGGTCGAGCACACGGCGACATCGCCGGCCGAGATGCTCAGGACCGCGGCGACGTGCTCGGCGGTGCGGTGGGTGTCGAGGAAACCAGGCGAGCCGGTGCATGCGTTGGCCCCGCCCGAGTTGAGGACGACGGCGTCGACCCGCCCGTCGCTGACGACCTGGCGGCTCCACGTGACGGGAGCGGCTTCGACACGATTGCTCGTGAAGACGGCGGCGGCATGGTGGTCGGGGCCATCGTTGACGACGAGGGCGAGGTCTGGGCGGCCGCTGGCCTTGAGCCCCGCGGTCACGCCAGCTGCCCGGAATCCCTTGGGGAGGTTGACGGTTGGGCTCACGGTGCCACTCCTGCGATCGGTAGTCCGGTGGTCTCGGGCAGGCCGAGGGCGATGTTCGCGCACTGGATCGCCCCACCGGCCGTGCCCTTGGTGAGGTTGTCGACCGCGGCGACCGCGATGACCCGCCCGACCCTTTCGTCGACGGTCACTTGGACGTGGACGCTGTTGCTGCCCAGGACGTCGGCAGTCCGCGGCCAGGTGCCCGCGGGCAGGAGGTGGACGAAAGCCTCGTCGGCGTATGCCGTCTCCCATGCCTCGCGGACGGCGGCCGGGTCGGTGCCGGGGCGTAGGCGGGCGGTGCAGGTGGCGAGGATGCCGCGAGACATCGGCGCGAGCGTGGGCGTGAACGAAACGGTCACCGGCGTGCCCGCGGCGGCCGTGAGGTTCTGCTCGATCTCCGGGGTATGCCGGTGCACTCCCCCGACCCCGTAGGGCGACATTGCCCCCATGATCTCGGCGCTGAGCAGGTGAGGCTTGAGGGACTTCCCGGCGCCGGACGTCCCGCTGGCGGCGACGATGACGACATCGGCGGGGTCGAGCAGGCCCGCGGTGAAGCCGGGCGCCAGCGCCAGCGAGCACGCCGTCGGGTAGCAACCGGGGACGGCGATCCGCCGGGCTCCGGCCAGGGCCTGGCGGCCGGTGGACCCGGCCGCGCTGGGAAGTTCGGGGAGACCGTAAGGCCAGCGACCGGCATACGGGGTGTCGTAGAAGGTGGTCCACGCGGTCTGTTCGGAAAGGCGGAAGTCCGCTCCGCAGTCCAGGACGATGACCTCGTCGGAAAGCTGGGCGGCCAGGGCGGCCGAGGCCCCGTGCGGCAGGGCGAGGAAGACCAGGTCGTGGCCGGCCAGGGTGTCCGGGGTGGTCGGCTCGATGAGCCGGCCGGCGAGGGGCGCGAGGTGCGGATGCACCTGCCCGAGGCTCTTACCCGCGGACGAGTCCGCCGTTACCGCACCGATCGTGATCTGCGGATGCCCGAGGAGGAGTCGAAGGATCTCGCCCCCGGCATACCCGCTGGCACCCGCTACCGCCGCCGTCCACATGGTGCATGATCATACAGAGCACCGAGAACGTATGCGCCGAGGCGTCCCGCCACGTGGACGACGCGTTGCCTGCTCCGACGGTGCGGCGAGACTCTGTCGGCTCAGAGGCGGACACCATCTCGTCTGGAAGGATCACCCCGGGCGGCAAACAGAGAGAGGGTGAACAACGTGTGGACGTGTGCCACATGCGGTGACTCGCATGACGGAATGGCGACAGTCTTCGGGTCCAGGGCACCGTATTCCTGGGAACAGGCCACCGACGGCGAGCGCGCAGTTGGCGAGCTCAACGCTGACGTCTGCGCACTCACCCTCGGCGAGGCGACGCACTTCTTTGTTCGCGGACACCTCGAGATCCCCATCACGGACAGGGGGGGCGAGACCTTCATCTGGTCGGTGTGGTGCTCGCAGAGCCGGGAGAGCATGACGTTGGCCGCCCAACACTGGGAGGACCCCGACCGAGTGGCCCTTCGTCCGACTTTCGGGTGGCTCGATACGGCGCTGCCCTATGACCCCACCACGCTCGGCCTCCCCACTCACGTCCACACCAGCCCGCCGGGCATGGTGCCGCGCATCGTGGTTGACCCCAGCGCGGACCATCCACTGGTGCGTGATCAGCAGAATGGGCTCACGTGGCACGGTGTCGCCGAACTGAATCGGAGGCTGCTCAAGGGTGAGTGATCCGGGCGCGCGATTGGTCAGGACTGGCGGGTCCGTACGAACGTGCCCAGGCGGGTGGCGAGGGCAATACCCATGAGACAACACCCCAGGCTGAAGGCCCAGGTCCACTGCCAGCCGCCCAACAGGGTCGCCAGAAAGGCGACGACCGGCGGCCCGATGACTTGACCGGCCGAAGACCACTGCTGGATCCAGCCGACCGTCGTCGAGATCGTCGGCTCACTCGGAGCCAGCGTCGGGGCCAGCCCGAAGATGCCACCGGGGATGAGCCCGCCGACAGCCGAGAACACCAGCGCACCGGCATACCGAAGCACCGGCTGACCCGAGGTCAGGGTGGCGAACGCAAGGAAGGTGCCCACGGCCTGCCCGGCGAAACCCAGCCCTAGCACGAGCACCGGCCGCCAGCCCCGGTGCAGCAGGAAGCCCGCCGCGACGTTCCCGATGACGTTGGCCGCCGCGACCGTTGCCGTCAGCGTCGCCCCGACGGCGCCCACCCAGCCGGACTCGGCATACAGGGTCGGGAGGAAACCGATGACGGCCATCCATTGCGCGGCATACACCCCGAAGGTCAACGCCCCCAGCCAGGGGCCGCGTGAGCGCACGGTGAGCGCGGCCCTCGCCCGCCACGGCACGACAGCGGCCGAGCCGGTCCCCAAACGCACCGGGTCGGCTGGCACCCGCACCCACACGGCGACGGCCATGACCGCCGTCGCCGCCGCAACGACCCACCACCACACCGGCCAGCTCGACGCCGCGAGCACGCGCGGGCCGACGAGCATGCCGACAGCTGTCCCGAACGGCACGTAAGCCCCCCAGAAGCCGAGGATCCGGGTGGCTTGGTGCGGGGGCACGATGCGGCGCAACAGGCCCGGCGCGGGCACCGTCGCCAGGAGGAACCCGAAGCCCTCCACGGCGCGAAGCACGAGCAAGCCGCCGACGTGGTGGGTGAACCCGCTCGCCACTCCTGCGACCGAAAGGATGCCCAGGCCGAGAACCATGCTGCGGCGCAGCCCGATCCCGTCGGCCCCGATCCCGATGACCAGCCCGAGGCACATCCCGGCGAACTGGATGAGCGCCAGCAGGAAGCCCGCTTGGACCAGGGTCATCCCGAGCTCGGCCTGCAGGATCGGCACCGCCGGGGGCAACTTCCCCAGGTGCAATGCGGTCGCCACCCCGGCCGCAAGGACCACCCACGCAGGGGGTATGCCGCGTGGCTGGCTCACGCCCGCAATCTACCGGCCGACCTGCGGCCGACGAACGGGCCTGCTGGGGAACCTCTTGCCTCACGTCAAGATGTCCGGATGGTGTTCGTGCGTGCCTCACATGAAATGTCCGCGTGGGTCAGGCTGCCGGGCGGGTGCCGCGGGTGCGGGCTGCGGCCAGGTCGATGAGTTGGGTTTGGATGTGGGTGATGGCTCTGGTGAGTTTGGCGGGGTTGAGGGCGGCGTGTTCGGCCTGTAGCCGGGTGTGGGTCTGCTCGTCCAGGGTGCCGGTATCGATGAGCCGTTGGTAGGGGGTGCGGGGCTTGTCGTAGGTGCGTTTCTTGCGGCCGGCGGGTGTGGTGTCCCAGCCGGTGGCTTTCACGCAGGGCAGGAGGTGGTTCTTGCGGGCCATGACCAGGTCCCACAGCTCGTTGAGTAACGCGAGTTCGGCGTCGGTCTCGTAGCGGTAGCGGAAGGCGTGGCGGCGGACCCAGTCGCCGTTGCGTTGTTCGACGTGGGCGTTGTCGTTGTGCTTGTACGGGCGTGAACGGGTCACGGGGATGGCTTGCTTGTCGCACCAGGTGATCACGGCCCAGTTCATGAACTCGCTGCCGTTGTCGAAGTCGACCCCGGTCACCGGGATCGGTGCGTGCTTGGTGATCCATTCCAACCCGCCGTGGATGTGGATGAACGCGTTGTTGCCGATCGTGCGCAGCATCGTCCACCCGGTGACCGGGTCGGTGCCGGTCAGGGTGCGCAGGAACTCGCCTTTGAGGGTGTGCCCGCAGTGCGCGACAGTGTCCAGTTCCAGGAACCCCGCCGTGGTGATCGGGTCGTCCATGCTGGTGCGGACCGGGACCGATGAGCGCAGGATGTGCGAGGGTGTCGTGGCCGACAACGCGTTCGGGTAGGCGCTGTCCTTGTGGGGTTTGAGGTACCGGTCGATGGTGGCGGCGGACATGGCCCGGACCTCATCCAGAACCTGCGGGGTGGCCCGGTCGGCGACCTTGCCCAGTTCCCGGAACCGGACCAGTCGTTCCAGCGTGTCGTCCATCACCACGGCCAGGTACTTGCCCGAGGGCTGCCCGGCCAGGCGCCACACCTCCTGCAGGACCACCAACGCGTCGTAGGAGTACTTGCGTGGTCGAGGCTTACGCACGACCGCTGCGGCCGGGCCGTGTCGGGCGGACGCGACCCGGATCGCCCGGCGGGCATGGTCACGGGTCCAGCCCGTGGTGGCTACCAGCGCATCCAGCAGGGCACCCTTGTCGGCCTTGCCCGCCTTGGCGTACTGCCGGGCGTACTTCTTGGTGATCTCACGGCGCGCGGTCATCGACAGCTCCTGGCTCACACCGGATCGAACCACGCGCTACGCGGACATCCTCACGTGAGGCAAGCGCTGACCTTCCCGGACCTATTACGTGAGTCTCGTCGGGGAATTGACCCCGCTGAGGTCGGCGCTGCACACTCAGGCGGTGACTGGAGAGTGACCCCCCTTCCTCCGACCTTCGATGAGATCCAGCGGGCGGCCGAAACGATCCAGGGCCGACTTCCGGTCACGCCAGCGTGGTCCTACCCCACGTTGGATGCCTTGGCCGGGTGTGAAGTGGTCGTCAAACACGAAAACGCCCAGCCCACGGGGGCGTTCAAGGTCCGCGGAGGCCTGGCGCTGGCCGCGACGCTGGCGCCAGCGCAACTCGCCGCCGGCCTGATCACCGCGTCGACGGGCAACCATGCTCAGTCCATCGCGTATGCCGCCCGGCTCCACGGCGCGCTCGCCACCATCGTCATGCCCGAGAGTGCACCCGTGGCGAAAGTGACCGCCGTGCGACTGTTGGGCGCCAACGTCATCATGTGCGGCCCGACCATGAGCGAAGCAGTTGCCAAGGCACAAGAATTGGCCGACCTCGACGGCATGACCTATGTGGACCCGGGCAACACGCCGGCGATCATCGCCGGCCACGCCACGGTCTATCTCGAGTTGCTCACCCAACGACCGGACCTTGAGGCCATCTTTGTCCCGATCGGCTCTGGCAGCGGCGCCGCCGGCGCGTGCATCGTCCGGGACCGAGTCGCCCCGCAGTGCCGCATCATCGGCGTGCAGTCCAGTGCCGCGCAGGCGGCATACCGGTCCTGGCGAGCCGGGGCGATCGAGGTGGCGCCGTGTCTCACTCGCCACAGTGGGCTAGCCACCGGACGGGGTTTCGAGCTCCCCCAATCCGTCATCGCCACGGGCCTGGCCGACTTCGTCCTCGTCGACGACGCGGCCATCAGCCGGGCGGCCACCGAACTGGCCCACCGGGCCCACACCCTCGCCGAAGGGGCAGGCGCGGCCGCCCTGGCCGGGCTGCTCCACAGCGCGTGGCGCCCATCACGGGCCGCTGTGGTGTGCACAGGCGGGAACGCGAGCGCCGAGGAGATTGCGGAACTGGGAACGCCCTGACCCCGGGATCGATCTGATCCCGGCGTTCACCCCGGGTCGATCTTATCCCGGCGCTCACCCCGGCTCGGACGTCAGCGCTGGACGGCGCCGAACCTGGCTGCGGCCGCCGCCACGGCAGCGTCGCGGAAACCGCTCACCTCGTCGGTCGTCAGGGTCCGGTCGGGTGCCCGGAACGCCAAGCGGAAGGCCATCGACTTCTTGTCGGCGCCGACCTGCTCGCCGCGGTAGACGTCGAAGAGCGTGACCCACTCGACGAACTCCCCGGCTGCCTCGCGCAACACGGACTGGAGATCGCCGGCTGCGACGTCCTCGGCCAGCGTGAGGGCGACGTCGGTCAAGGCGACCGGTTGCGTCGAGAAGCCCTTCAGCCGGGTCGGCTCAGCGCTGGCAGTGGTGAGCACGTCAATGTCGAGCTCGGCGGCACAGGTGCGCGCGGGCAGCCCGAGCCGGTCGAGCACCTTGGGGTGCAGCTCACCGGCATACCCGACGAGGGTCCCGTCCGCGAGGGTGATCGCGGCGCACCGTCCCGGGTGCCAGGGGGCCGCGTCGCCGGCGCTCACCGCGACCGGGACGGCCAAGGCTCCCGCCACCGTCCGCACCGCGTCGAGCGCGTCGGTCCAGTCGGCGGCACGGCCAGCGCCCCACCAACCCGCCCGGTCGGCGTCGCCGGTCAGGACCACGGCTGCGTGGCGCGGTTGCGACGGGACGGCGGCGTCGATCGAAGCGATCGTTGCGTCGTCGGGCCGCCGGTCGACTCCGGGCACGGGTGCCGTGTGGGAGGCGCCCGGCAGCGGCCGGGTCACCATGCCCAGCTCGAACAACGCGACGTCGCGCTGTCCACGAGAGATGTTGCGGCGCAACGAATCCAGCAGCGTGTCGAGAACCGAGGTCCGCATCAGCGGCGCCTGGTCGGACAGCGGGTTGGCCAGGCGGACGGCACTGCGCCGCGGGTCGTCGGCCGTCATCCCCAGGATGTCGCCGAAGTCGGCCGACACAAACGGATAGCTCAGCACCTCGGTGTAACCCCGACCCACGAGTGCGTTGGCGACGATCCGCCGGACCAGCTGCGCGTGGGTGAGCCCGCGACCGTCGGTCGGCGTCGGCAGGATCGACGGGATCCGGTCGTAGCCGTCGACCCGCGCCACCTCCTCGGCATAGTCCGGTCCGTCGACGAGATCCGGCCGCCACGACGGCGGCGTGACGAAGACGACCTCCAGCGGCGCGACACCGGGGTCCTCGACGGTGCACCCGAGGTCGGTGAGGATCTGCACCACCTTGTCGCGGGAGTAGTCGACCCCCACCAACCGCCCGGGCAGGGTGACGTCCAAGGGGTATGCCGTCCGCGAACTCGTCGTGTCGACATCAGTCACGCCCGGGTCGACGGTGCCACCGCCGAACTCCACGAGCAGGTCGACGGCCAGCTGGGCGGCATCGTCGGCCACCCGCGGGTCGACGCCACGCTCGAACCGCTTAGACGCCTCGCTGACCAGCCGGTGCCGACGCGATGTCCGGGCGATCGTCACCGGGTCGAAGTGGGCCGCTTCGACGAGGACGTTCGTTGTCGACTCGGTGACCTCACTGGTCGCCCCACCCATGACACCGGCGAGCGCTAGCGGGATCTGACCGCCGTCGGTGATGAGCAAGTCCTCGGGGGACAACTCGCGGTCGACGCCGTCGAGGGTGGTCAGCCGCTCCCCCGCCCGGGCCCGGCGGACCTTGATCGACCCGGACAAGGTGTCCAGGTCGAAAGCATGCAGGGGTTGCCCGACCAGGAGCATGACGTAGTTGGTGACGTCGACGGCCAGCGAGATGGGGCGCATCCCGGCCTGGGTCAGCCGGCTGCGCATCCACCCGGGCGACGGCGCGGACGGGTCGATGCCCCGCACGATCCGGGCCACATAACGGTCGCAGCCCGGCGACCCGTCGATGGGGGTCGCGTCGGTGAGGTGCACGGCATACCCGTCGAGGTTGGCCGGCGGGTTGGAGGGGACGACGCCGGGGTCGCGGAACGCGCCCGCGGGGCTGCCTTGGGAGTGCCAGTATTCCCGCGCGATGCCGCGCATCGAGAAGCAGTAGCCCCGGTCCGGGGTGATGTTGAGCTCGAGGACCTGCTCACCCAGGCCGAGCAACGCCAAGGCGTCATCGCCCGGGGCGACACCCGCGACCGCTGCCTCGCCGAGGTAGTCGCGCAACACGATGATCCCGGTGTGGTCCTCGCCGAGACCCAGCTCGTCCTCGGCGCAGATCATCCCGTTGGACACCCGGCCGTAGGTCTTGCGCGCCGAGATGGCGAACCCGCCGGGCAGGACCGCGCCCGGCAGCACAACGACGACGAGATCCCCGACCTCGAAGTTCGTTGCGCCACAGACGATCTCCTGGGGGATGCCGTCGGTGACGCGCTGGCCGTGGTGGCCAACGTCGACGGTGCAGAACCGGATCGGCTTGCCGTTCTTCTGGATCTGCTCCTCGAAGGTCAGCACTCGCCCGACGACGAGCGGGCCGGTGATGTCGCCGCCGTGCAGCGCCTCCTCCTCCAGGCCAACCGAGACGAGGGAGGCGGCCACCTCGGCGCCGCGCGCGCCGGGCGCGAGGTCGACGAGCTCGCCGAGCCAGGACAGGGGAACCCTCATGTCACACCGCCATCCCGAACTGACCGGAGAACCGCACGTCGCCTTCGACCATGTCGCGCATGTCGCTGACGCCGTTACGCAACTGCAGGGCCCGCTCGATGCCGAAGCCGAACGCGAAGCCCGTGTAGACGTCGGGGTCGATGCCGCACGCGGTGAGCACCTTGCGGTTGACCATCCCCGACCCGCCGAGCTCGATCCAGCCCGAGCCGCCGCACAGCCGACACGAGTCGTCGGCGCCGCGGCATACGAAGCACTGGAAGTCGGTCTCCATGGACGGTTCGGTGAACGGGAAGTAGGACGCGCGCACGCGCGTCTTGACGTCTCCGAACATGGCCCGCACGAAGTGGTCGATCGCCCCGCGCAGGTGCCCCATCGTCAGACCCTTGTCGACGGCAAGCAGCTCGATCTGGTGGAAGACCGGCGTGTGCGTCGCGTCGAGGTCGTCGGTGCGGAACACCTTGCCCGGCGCCACGACGTAGATCGGGGGCTCGCGGGTGAGCATCGTGCGGATCTGGATCGGCGAGGTCTGGGTGCGCAACACCAAGCCCCCGTCGGGCGGGTCGACGAAGAAGGTGTCCTGCATCTGCCTGGCCGGGTGGTCCTTGCCGAGGTTGAGCGCGTCGAAGTTCATCCACTCCGACTCGACCTCGGGCCCCTCGGCGACCTCCCAGCCCATCCCGACGAAAATGTCGACAAGCCGCTCCTGGGTGAGCTCGATCGGGTGGCGCGAACCGAGCGGCCGCCGCCCGGTCGGCATGGTGACATCGACCCGCTCCTGAACGAGGATCCGCTCGTCGCGCGCCGCTTGCAGAGCCTCCTCGCGGGCCGTGTATGCCGCTCGCACGGCATCCAGCGCCGCCCCCACCCGCTTGCCGGCCTCAGCCTTGGCGGCCGGGGGTAGGGCACCGATTTCGCGCCGGGCTCCGGCGATGGCGCCTTTATCGACATGTGCGAGCCGGGCGGCCTTGAGGGCCTCAAGGTCGGCGGCAGCCGCGAAGGCCACCTGCGCCTGCTCGAGGGCAGCCGCGAGAGCCTCCTCGCTGAGGGCGGCGGGGAGGTCAGCGCCCTGGCCGGGCGTTGCTGCATCAGGCGTGGTGGGTCCAGACATCACGTTCCACATTCGATCTGGGTGCGGGATCGGGTTCGGCGCCCGAGTCTAGGCTGCAAGACGCCCACGGCGTCACCGGGTTCAGCGCCTGGACCCGGTGCCCTCTGGGCGCCACCCTTTGGCTGTATGCCGTCCCCGCACCCCCACCGCCAGCCTTCCGCCCCCCGCTCGCTGATGATTTCCCCACCCACCGACGATTTCGTGCAGGCAACCCAGGGATTGCCTTGACTTCCACACACTCGCCGATGATGTCGGGCAGCACCACTCCGGCCGGGCCGGACTTGCTCACACTCGCGGGTGATCGGCGGAGCCGGCCACCGTGTGGTCATGACCGTGAACCAGCCCTCGGGCTGCCCCCGGATCGCCAGCTCCCAGCGCGCCCGCAGTCGGATCGCCGACGGGGATGCTGAAGGTGAAGACCGCGCCCCCGTTGGGTCCGTTGCTGGCCCGCACCCGGCCGCCGTGCGCTTCGACGAGGGCCTTGACGATGTAAAGGCCCAACCCGGTGTTGCGCTGCCCCGGACCGTGCCAGAACCGCGTGAAGATCACCGACCGGAGCCGCTCCGGGATGCCCTGCCCTTCGTCAGCCACCGAGACGAGACACGCAGGTCGTGGGTCGCCAGCCGCGCCATCGGCCAAGTCGACGGTGCCCGCCTCGACTCGCACGGTGATCTTCCCGGCGCCGTGTGTGAGCGCGTTGTCGATCAGGTTGATCATGATCTGGTCGATCCGGTCCGGGTCGGCCCACCCGTCGGGGATGGGGCGGCATACGACGACCTCGATCCGCTCGGCAGGGATCCCGAGGCTGCTCAGCCGCCGGAGGTGCTTGGCCACGATCGGGTCCAGGAAGATCTCCTGGCGACGCACCTGCATCCGGCCGGCCTCGATCCGGGAGACATCGAGCAAGTCGGAGACCAGCCTGGTCACGCGGTCCGCGTCGGCCTCGATGGTCTCGATGATGAGCCGCTTCTGCTCATCGGTGAACCGGTCCCAGCGCCGCAGCAAGGTCGAGGAGAAGCCTTTGACCGAGGTCAGCGGCGAGCGCAACTCGTGCGCGAGCGTCGACAGCAGCGCGGCATGGTCGCGCTCGGCCCGTTGGCGGGCCACCGCGCCGCGCAGGGCAACGACCACCCGCTCGACCGGCTCCCTCGGGGCCGAACGCAGGTAGCGGGCCGTGGCCAGCACCTCGACCCCGTCGCTGGTCCAGAGCAGCTTCTCCCGGTGGCCCTTGACCGTGTGCAAGGCCGTCCAAGGGTTGGCGACGTCCCACCAGGGGCGGCCCTCCGAGTCCCACAACGGCAGGGCTTCGCGGATCGGTCGACCGATGCAGTCACCGATCGGCGCCTGGAGGATCTCTTCGGCGCGCAGGTTGGCGAAGGCGAGAAGGCCCCGCCCGTCAACGGCAATCAGGCCGTCGGGCAGCGTGTCGGAAATGGCGCGGACGACGTCTCCCGGTGACTGATCGACTCCGGCGAGGGCCGGCCCGTCCGCGACCTTCATGCCAGACAGACTAGCCACCGGTGGGAGCGCTTCGAGTCGGATCGCCCCGGAAGTGACGTTTCGCCCGCCACGGGGCCAAGCCGCTCACCCCGCCGAACGTTGGGCCAACGCGGAGGCATAGAGGCACACCGTCGCGGCCATCGCGAGGTTGAGCGACTCTGCGTGGCCGAAGATCGGCACCCGCACCACCTCGTCGCAGTCCGCGCGCACGTCCTCCGGCAGGCCCCACGCCTCGTTGCCCATCACCCAGGCATGCGGACGACTTAGGTCGACGTCGGGCAGCATCCGAGCACCGCAGCCGTCAGCGGCCAACGTGGCGATGCCTGCGGCCCGCAGGCCGGCGAGGATCTCGGGCACCGGCAGACCAGTCACCACCGGCAGATGGAACACCGAGCCCGCTGTCGAACGGACCACCTTCGGGCTCCACACATCGACGCTGGCCGCGCTGACGATGACCGCGTCGGCCCCGGCCGCGTCGGCCCCCCTCAGGACCGTCCCGGCGTTGCCCGGGTCGCGGACGTGGGCCAGGACGAGCAGGAGCCGGGGACGGCTCGCAAGGACCGTGTCAAGGGAGGTGGTGAGCACACGGCATACGGCGAGCAGGCCCTGGGGCGCCTCGGTGTCGCTCATCGCGGCGAGCACTTCGGGAGTGCACTCGTGGACGAGGACCCCCGCCGTGGTCGCCGCCGCGACGATGTCCGTATGCCGCGTTGCCGCCTCCGCGGTGATGTAGAGCTCGCGGATTGCGTCAGGCGCGAACCGGACCGCCTCGCGAACCGACTGCGGCCCTTCAGCGACAAACAGGCCGGTCCGCTGACGCGTCGAGCGCCGGGACAGGGCCGCGACCGACCGCACCCGATCAGCTCGGGGATTGGTCAGCACGCGGGTGTCCCGGCGCTCGACGTCGGTGTTTCGGTATGCCGTGCGGCTCAGGCCGCGTCGCCAGCGGCGGCGCCCTGGGCGGGCACAGCCGTGCGAGCCATCTCGACCAGAGCGGTGAAGGCCGCGGCGTCGTTGACCGCGAGGTCCGCGAGGATCTTTCGGTCGACCTCGACACCGGCGGCCTTGAGGCCCTGCATGAACCGGTTGTAGGTCATGCCGTTGGCGCGAGCCGCAGCGTTGATCCGCTGGATCCACAGGCGACGGAAGTCACCCTTCTTGGCCCGGCGGTCGCGGTAGGCGTAGCCGAGCGAGTGGAGCATCTGCTCCTTGGCCTTGCGGTAGAGCCGCGAACGCTGGCCCCGGTAGCCGCTGGCGCGTTCGAGGACGACCCGGCGCTTCTTCTGGGCGTTGACCGCCCGCTTCACGCGTGCCACGTGAGTTCTCCTTTACGTGTCTGGGTCGGGCTCAGCGGCCGAGAAGCCGCTTGGCCTTCTTGGTGTCGGGTGCGGACAGCTCCAGGTCTCCGGCGAGCGAGCGCATCTCCTTGCTCGACTTCACCTCGAGACGGTGACGACCGCCAGCCTGCTCGCGCATGATCTTGCCGGTGCCGGTCACGCGGAAGCGCTTCTTGGCCCCGCTGTGGGTCTTCATCTTCGGCATGGCTGCCGATCTCCTTCGTGTCAAGTCCCGGACGACGTCGGTCGGCCGGGGTCTGGTGGTCTGGTGCCGGGCTGGAGGTCAGCTCGACGTTGGGCCGGGTCCCGGTCGCGGCGCCGATGTGGACCGGGCGGTGGTGGAGCGGGGGGTGGTTGCCTTGGTGGCTGCCGGGCGCGGCGCTGCCGGGCGCGGAGCGCTCGGCCGGGGCACGGCCGGCTTGGGCGTGCCCGAGGCGGCTGCTGCAGTTGGAGCCGCCGGAGCTGCTGGAGCAGCCGTGGTGGCCGACGTGGCGGCGTCGGCATTGGCGACCGGGGCGGCGGCCGCACGGGTCGTGCGCTTCACCGGTGCCGGAGCGGGGGTGGGTGCCTCAGCGACGACCGGCTCAGCCTGGGCCGGCTCGGCAACGACAGTAGGCACCTCAACAGCCGCGGGCGCCGCAGCGTTGGCCGCCGCCGAGGCGGCATCGGCCACGAGCGACTCGGAGACGCCATCGAGTGCGGCCAATTGCTGAGCGGACTCGTCGTCGAGCGCCGATTCGGCCCGAGAGCGGGATGTTTGACCCTGCGGTTGGGAGGTCGGGCGACCGGGGGCCTGGCTCTCCCGGGCGCGGCGCGCCTCGGCCTTGGCTTCGGCCTTCTTCTTTGTCGGGCCAATGACCATGATCATGTTGCGCCCGTCCTGCTTGGGCGCTGACTCGACGAAGCCGAGCTCGGCGATGTCCTCGGCGAGCTTCTGCAGCAACCGGAAGCCCAGCTCCGGGCGCGACTGCTCGCGGCCGCGGAACATGATCGTCACCTTGACCTTGTCGCCGCCCTTGAGGAAGCGCTCGACGTGGCCCTTCTTGGTGCCGTAGTCGTGCGGGTCGATCTTCGGGCGGAGCTTGATCTCCTTGATGACCGTGTTGACCTGGTTCTTGCGGGCTTCCCTGGCCTTGAGGGCGGCTTCGTACTTGAACTTGCCGAAGTCCATGAGCTTGGCCACCGGGGGACGCGCCATCGGCGCGACCTCGACGAGGTCGAGATCGGCTTCGGCCGCCAGACGGAGAGCATCCTCAACGCGGACGATGCCGACCTGCTCCCCGTTGGGTCCGACCAGACGCACCTCGGGGACCCGGATGCGCTCGTTGATACGAGGCTCGCTGATGTGGTGCTCCTTCATGTCGGTCTCGGATGACCCCGGGGAACGAGAGAAGGCCCCTCGTCACCGTTGGTGCTCAAGAGGCCTTCGCGAGTCCGTCCGCTGCGTGCAGCGCTGGCAGTCGCCTGCCGCGCGCACACGCGGGACCCAGCGCGACGGCATACACCGACGCTCCCGGCGAGCCGGGCGGGTCCGGACCTGACCCGGCGACTGGTGGTCGACGCGGGTGGAAGCGGGGCTTCTCTTGCACACCGCGCACGTCGCGGCCCCGGGGGGCGCCACGAGACGCGGTTGGTCAAGGGCCTAGATTACCAGGTGAGAGCCAGTTGTCCGGCCAGTCCGGCGGGACTCGGCAAGGAGGGGACCGATGAACTCACTGGTGGGGAGTGTCGCTACGTTCGCGGGCGGCACCTGGGGAGGACTTCGGTATGCCGTGTCGGCACCTGCCGCTGCCAGCGTCGCTCTCGCGCGGGGCCTGCACGAGTGGTTGACGGTGCGGCTGATCCCCTATGGCCGGGTCGAGGCCTGACCCCCGGCGCCACGCGGGACTCCAAACTGCCCGGGATCTGCCCGGGAACTAGCCGGGTCTCGGCTGCGCCTACGCGTTTGTTGCCACGGTGGCGTGAGTCGAGAGATGGCGTCGGCGAAGCTGCTCGCCGACGCGGCCGATGACTGCGATAGCAAGCCCGAAGAGTGACACCGAGATGAAGCCCCACCCCCAGCCGGCGCGGTCGATGGCATACCCGGCCAACGGCGCGCCGATCGCCTGACCGGCCGTCATGGCCGATCCGTGCCAGCCCATCGCTTCGCCGCGAGAGCGTTCCGGCACCAGCCGGGACAAGTGGTCGACGGTGGCCGTGATCGTTGGCGCGCACAACACACCGCACACGAACAGCAGCACCACCAGCCAGCCCAGCGAGCCGGCCAGGGCGACGGGGATGGTGGACAGCGCCAGACCACCCAGCAACCAGAACACCGAGATCGACCGGTGCCAAGCGCCATAGACCAGACCGCCCAGCAGCGACCCGGCACCCCAGACGCTGAGCACCCACCCGATGGCCGCCGCGTCGCCCGTGGAGCGCAGAGCTGCCACGATGGCGACATCAGTGCCGGCCAGGACCACCGTGCTTGCTGCCGCGGCTCCGAGAACCGCCACAACGCCAAGCGACACCCATCGCCCGGCCGATTCGGGGTGATCCCGGGAGGAGTCCTCGTCCAGCGCTGACGGGGCGTCGTGGGCCAGGGGGTCGTCAGCCGACGCGGAGCGCATCGGCGGATCGACGACGTAGACCACCACCGCAGCCAGCAGGCTCAACACGGCCAGGGTGAACAGGACCCACCGGGTGTCATAGGTAGCCGCCGCCCAGACCGCCACTGCGGGAGCAATCATGAACGACAGCTCGACGAGCACCGAGTCGAGGGACAGGGCCGTCCGCCGCCGTTCGTCAGGCACCGCGGCGATGAGAGCCTGGCGCAGGATGGAGAAGGTGGGCACGGCGAAAAGCCCCCCGAGGACGCAGGCCGGCAGCAGCACGGCATACGGGAGGAACGGCAAGGTGGTCCACACGAGGCCGGTCGCGACGATCGACGGGGCCACGGCCCGGCGCACCCCCCGACGGTCCAGCACCCTCCCGCGCCAGGGCGCGGACACCGCCAGAGCCACGGTGAACGCGGCCGAGACCAGGCCCGCCTCGCCGTACGAACGACCTAACGTCGACACGACGTGAAGGGTGAGCACGATGCCGGTGGCGAACATCGGCATCCGCACGATGAACCCCAGGATGAGCACCGACCGTGCCGCCGGGATGGCGGTCACGTCCCGGTAGGCGCTCACGTGCATCCGCTCAGTTTCTCACCTCGCGCCGACCGCCCTCACCCGAGTTCCGTATGCCGTGCCGTCGCGTCAGCGCCCCAGCAGGATCGTCACCGCGTGAATGAGGACGCCGACCAGGCCACCCACGATCGTGCCGTTGATCCGGATGAACTGCAGGTCGCGGCCGACATGCAGCTCGACCTTCTCGGCAGTCTCCCGACCGTCCCAACGCTCGATGGTGTGGCTGATGACGGTCATCAGCTCGTCGCCGTAGCGGTCGACGAAGAAGGTCGTGAGGTCCGCGGCATACCCGTCGAGTCGGCCCCGCAAACCCTCGTCATCGCGGACATGCTCGGCGAACGACCGCAGCTGGCCCTCGATCCGGCGACGCAGCGGCGAGTCACTCTCCCCGAGTGACGTGATGAGCGCGGTGCGGAAGGCGGCCCACAGCGAGGTTGCCGTCTCCAACAGCTGCGGGTGGTCCAGGACGCGCACCTTGATCCGCTCGGCCCGCTCCATCGTCTCCGGGTCGTGCTGCAGGTCGTCGGCGAGCTGGGTGAGCAGATCGTCGAGAGCGACCCGGGCGTGGTGGTGCGGGTTGTCGCGGATGTCCTCGACCCAGGCCAGCGCCTCGACGTGCAAGCGTTTGATGACGACCTCGTTGACCCGTTGCGGGGCCCACCATGGGGCTCGCTCTTCAAGGACAGCGGCGAAGGTCTCCTCGTTGGCCAGCAGCCACCGATGCGCCTCGCTGACCGCCAAGTCGACCAGCCCGTGGTGCGCGCGGTCGCGGACCACCTCGCCGAGGAACGTGCCTGCGATCGGAGCGATCGGCTCCTCGCGCAGACGCGGCAGCACGGCCTCATCGAGCAGCCCCGCGACCGACTCGTCGCGCAGCCGGTGCAGCGCGGCGACGGTGACGCCGACGACCTCGTCGGTCGCCCGGCGGGTGTTCGTGGGCACGAGCGCCCAGGCGGCGGCCCGTTCGGAGATCCGAGCGGCCAGCACCCGGTCGCGGATGATGTCCTCGCGCAGGAAGTTGTCGCCCATGAAGTCCTGCAGGCTGCGAGCGAGGGTGTCCTTCTTCTTGGGGATGAGGGCGGTGTGCGGGATCGGCAGCCCGAGTGGGTGCCGGAACAGCGCAGTCACGGCGAACCAGTCGGCCATGGCGCCGACCATCGAGGCCTCGGCGCCGGCGTTGACAAACCCCCAGACGCCGTCCTTGCCCAACGTGAGGACGTAGACGACCGCGGCGAGCACCAGCAGCGCCAGCGCCACGAGGCGCATCTGGCGCAACCCGCGCCGACGTTGCTCGTCGCCGCTCGTATCCGTCACGACGGTCACCGTCGTCATGCTGATCCCTTCCCTTGTCTGACCTAACCCTGACACGACCGAAACGCCGCCGTGACATCAGGCCCGGGCGGCCCCTCCTAGAGTGGCTGGGTGGCCGTGCCCCCCACCCCTAACGATCGACGCCTCGTTCTCGTCGTCGAGGACGAGCCGGCGATCGCCGACCTCGTGGTCCTGCACCTGGAGCGGGCCGGTTTTGCGACCCTGGTCGAGCGCGACGGCGACGCGGCCCTCGCGGCGGTGGCACGGCATACGCCCGCAGTCGTGGTCCTGGACATTGGGCTCCCGGGACGGGACGGCATCGAGGTATGCCGCGCGCTGCGGTCCGCGGGCGACTGGACCCCCGTGCTGTTCCTCACCGCACGGGACGACCACGTCGACCGGGTGGTCGGGTTGGAACTAGGTGCGGACGACTACATCGTCAAGCCGTTCTCGCCGCGAGAGGTCGTGGCCCGGGTCCAGGCGGTGCTGCGGCGCACCGCGGCCTCGCCGCGGCCCCCGGACGAGGTGCTGCGGCTCGGGCAGCTTGAGTGCGATCTGGCCGGGCGCCGGGTGATCGTCGCCGGGGCGGACGTGGCATTCACCGCGACCGAGTTCGACCTCCTAGCCCACCTACTGGCCACGCCGGGGCGGGTGTTCACCCGCGCTCAGCTCCTGCGGGCCGTGTGGGGCGAGGACGCCCTGCTCACCCTCGCCGGGGACCGCACCGTCGATGTCCACATCGCCCAGGTGCGCGCCAAACTCGCCCCGCACGACGCCATTCGCACCGTCCGCGGCGTCGGGTATGCCGCGTTCACGGCCCGCGAGCTAGGAGCCCTCGGGGCGGACCAGGTGAACCCGTGAAGCGGCTGCTGTCGACGTTGGCCGCCCGAATCACGGCCCTGACCCTCGCGGTCGTCCTGGTGACGGCCGTCGTCGGTTCGGTGGCGGCCGTGCTGCTCGTCCAGCGGGCCAACGACAACGCAGCAGCCCGGTCGCTCGCGGCGATGGCTGATGTGGCGCAGTCGCTGGTCAGTCTGGCGGTCTCCCCCGAAGCCGGCCAGCAGCGGGCCCGTCGGGCTCTGGACGGGATCCAGGTGCAGGTCGCTGTCGTTCGGACCGACACCCAACGGGGCACCGTCATCACCGGCGATCCCCTCCCCCGCAGGCTCCTGACGACCGACGTGCTCGCGCGGTTAGCCGCCGGCGAGGGCGTGTCGCTGCGGGTGCCTGACTCCGAGGGCAAGGTCTTCCTTGAGGCCCGACCGACTGAGGCCGGGGCGATCGTCCTCGCGCAACGTGGCAGCGACGCGGTCGCCTTGGGCCAGGTGGCCGTGGGGCAGCTGAGGTGGGCTTTCGTGTTGGTGGCGTTGGCATCAGTGCTGGCGGGATGGTTCGTCTCGCGCCGGATGACGACCCCGCTGCGTCAGATGGCTTCGGCTGCAAGCGAACTGGCGACTGGCGCCCGCGATGTCGCCGTGCCGGAGACTGGACCGGCCGAGGTCGCCGCCGTCGGCACGGCACTCAACGGACTCGCCCGGTCGCTGGCGCACTCAGAGGCACGACAACGCGAGTTCCTCCTGTCGGTCTCACACGACCTGCGCACTCCGCTCACCGCCGTCAGCGGGTATGCCGAGTCGCTGGCCGACGGGGTCATCCCCCCGGATCGGGTCGCCGAGGTTGGTCGGATCGTCGGGGGCGAGGCGGCGCGACTGGAGCGGCTGGTCACTGACCTGCTCGACCTGGCCCGGCTCGATGCCCACGAGCTGGCACTGTCCTGCCTCCCGGTCGACCTCGGGCAGCTGCTCGACGCGGCGGCGCCGGTCTGGCGGGCCCGCTGCGAGGCAGTGGGGGTTGCCTTCGGCCTCGAACGGCCATTGGGGTCACTCATCGTCACCGCCGATGCCGATCGGCTGCGCCAGGCGGTCGACGGCCTGGTCGACAACGCCCTGCGGGCCACTCCTGCCGGACGTCCCCTCGTCGTTGGTGCCCGACAGGAGGGCGAGTATGCCGTGCTGGAGGTCCGCGACGGAGGGCCGGGCCTCGCGCCCGACGACTTCCCGGTGGCCTTCGAGCGATCGGTGCTGCACGAGCGCTACCGCGGTGTGCGGGAGGTCGGCACGGGTCTCGGGTTGGCGATCGTGGCCCGGATCGTGGCACGGCACGGGGGCACTGTCGAGGCCGGGCCGGCACCCGAAGGGGGAGCCCGCTTCGCCATCTGGCTGCCGGTGCGCGACGGACCGGGCGGCGACGGACCGGGCTGCGACGGATCGTCCGGCGCCGGGCTCGGGAACTCGGACGGCTCCACCTCGATGTAGCACTTCATGTGCTACCTTGAACCATGAACAGCATCGGGATCCGACAGTTGCGCCAAGAGGCGAGTCAACATGTCGCTGCCGCCGCGTCAGGGGTGACGATCACCGTCACCGACCGTGGCATTCCGGTGGCCAAGTTGGCCCCGTTGTCACCGTTGGAGCACCACCTGGCCCAGATGGTGACCCGGCACGACATCCGGCCACCGGTCTTGCCCCGACGACGATTCGCCGAGGACGCCCGACTGGCCGCGCCGAGCTTGGCGGCCGACGTCCTGGATGCGCGGGCGGAACGCGAGGCCTGGTGATCTATCTCGACACCTCCGCCGTGGCCAAGTTGGTCGTGGAGGAGGCTGAGTCTGCTCAACTCGCAGCATGGTTGGACTCACGGCCAGACGCCCCCCTCGTCACCAGTACGCTGACCAGGGTCGAGTTGCTGCGGGCTGCCCGGCGTCGCGGCGGGCCGACCGTGCCACGCGCCGTTGCCCTGCTCGCCGAACTGGCCGTCGTCCCTCTGGGTGACCCCGTGTTGGAGGCGGCGGCCCTGCTGGACCCTGCCGACCTGAGAACGCTGGCTGCCCTTCACACCGCGACTGCTGCCCTGCTCGGAGCCGATCTGAGCGCGCTGGTGACCTACGACGCGAGGATGGCCGCCGCAGCGGGCGCCGCTGGACTTCCGGTGGCCTCCCCAGGGGTGCGCTGACCCGGCGCCTGATGACTTCGTGCGGGACGAGGCCGACAACCGGCCTGCGCGACCGGACAAGCGGTGGGTTGCCTGACGCGAGCACGCGTCTTCGGCCGCTTGTCGGTCAGGCCGGACCAGACGAGCTGTCGGCGCGCACCGAGAAGGCGACGCCGTCGATGCGCGCCCGCAGCTCCCCGTCCGAGGCGATCCGCTCCCCGATCCGGGTCGCAAGCGCGGACACCTCCGCCGCCGACAGACCGGCCGGGAGGGTGAGCGCGATCCGCAGCACGCCCGACGCGGCAGGAGTGCCGTCAGAGATGTCCACCGAGACGACGGCAGGCTCCAAGGCCGCGGCCTGGGCTACCCCGTCGAGCACCGTCGGGTCTTCGTGCGCCGGCACCCACTCCCTGGCCATCGCCAGCGCCCAGACCATGCTCGGCCGCAGCGCCACCGCGTGCGGTGACCCGAGGTCGAGCAGCATCGTGTCGCAGCCTTCGCTGACCGCCGACTGGGCGGCCCGGTCAGCGGTGACCGGGACGGGACGGGCCTGCGGATCCCACGCGGCCAACGAGTCCAGGCCGCTGAAGACCGGCAGCGCCCGCTGTCCGTCCGGCGCCGTCAACGACACGAACGCCATCTCGGCGTGTCCGTCGACCCGGCGTCCGTCGGCGACCTCGGTGTCAACGCCGCTCGCGACGATTGGCACCAACCAGCGCGCCTCCGAAACGCGTGCCAGCAGCTCCCGCTCACCGTCGCTGCTCGGGTATGCCGCGACCGCAGCTGCCGCTTCCCGAACCAGCGGGTCCGCCTCCCCAGTGTCGTCCTCGAAACCCGACGGGGACAGCTCGCGGTGAGCCCACGGCATACCGGAGGAGTCGACTGTCCCCTCGTGGTGGTGACCGTGCCCGTGGTCATGGTGCCCGTGGTCGTGCCCGTGGTCGTGCCCGTGGTCATGGTGCCCGTGGTCATGGTGATGGTCGTGATCGTGCTCGTGCGAGTGGCCACCGTCGCCGTGACCGTGGCCGCCGCACCCGCCCATCCCGTCACACCCCGGGTGGCCCCCGGTCACGGTCGGCCGGCCAGATCGAGAGCCTCCGGAAGCGTGAACGCGCCCTTATAGAGCGCTGATCCGATGATCGCGCCCTCGACGCCGTCCGGAACGAGGGCCCGGATCGCCTCGACGTCCGCCAGGGTCGAGACCCCACCGGACGCAATAACCGGCCGGTCGGTGCGAGCGCACACGTCGCGCAACAGGCGCAGGTTCGGCCCGGCGAGCATTCCGTCCTTGTTGACGTCGGTGACGACGTAGCGCGAACAACCTTCGGCATCAAGGCGTTCGAGCGTCTCCCACAACTCGCCTCCCTCGGACGTCCAACCTCGGGCAGCCAACCGAGTGCCCCGCACGTCGAGCCCCACGGCGACCCGGTCCCCGTGGTCGGCGATGGCCCGAGCCGTCCACTCCGGGTGCTCCAACGCAGCCGTTCCGACGTTGACCCGCCGACAGCCGGTCGACAGCGCGAAGGCCAAGGAGTCGGCGTCGCGGATCCCCCCGGACAGCTCGACCTGCAGATCCAGTCGACCGACGATGTCGGCGATGATCTCCCGGTTGTCGCCACGTCCGAAGGCGGCATCGAGGTCGACGAGGTGGATCCACTCGGCGCCCTCGTCCTGCCAGCGTTTGGCGGCCAACCACGGGTCGCCGAACTTCCAGCCCGATCCGGCGACGCCCTGCTGAAGTTGCACGGCACCTCCCTCGGAGATGTCGACGGCGGGGAGGAGCTGCAGGCGGGTCGCGGCGGTCACTGGGGGTTCGCTTCCGGGGTCGGCGGTTGATCCTGCGGGGTGTTGGGAGCGTCGTGCGGTATGCCGCTCTCCTGGCTCCCGGGGTCGGCAGCCGCTGCGATCTCGCCCCGGTGCCGCCACAGCATGTAGCCCAGGCCGATGACGACCACGAGGGCCAGGAGCCCGATGCGGGCGGGCCACGACAGGTTGAGCAACGTGGTCACCGCGAGCATGCCGATGGCCGACCCGACAGTCGAGGACAGCCCGGGGCGACGGCGGCGGCGCGTGGGATACCACCTATTCGTCGTCGAACGGCGGCGCGTGCCCGTCGAACGATTCGACGTGGAGGAACGACGACTCGATGTGGAGGAACGGCGGGGACGCGGCGATCGGGTCGCGCTCATAGGGACCTCACCCAGTTCTCCAGCAGGTGTGCTCCGGCGTCGCCGGACTTCTCGGGGTGGAACTGCGTGGCCGCCAGCGGCCCATTCTCCACAGCAGCGACGAACGGGCCCCCGTGCTCGGACCAGGTCACTTTCGGTGCTCGGGGGGCGAACGGGCCGTGCGGGTCCAGCGTCCAGGACTGCACGGCATACGAGTGGACGAAGTAGAAGCGCTCGGACTCGACTCCAGCGAACAGCGCCGAGCCGAGCGCCGCCCGCACCGGTGACCACCCCATGTGCGGCACCACCGGAGCGGCGAGCCGCTCGACCAGGCCTGGCCACTCCCCCAGCCCTGACTCCAGGTGAGCCGCTGGCTCGGTGGAGCCGTCGAAGAAGACCTGCATGCCCACGCACACCCCAAGGACCGGGCGTGCTCCGGCCAGCCGGACCTCGATGACCCGCGGCCCGTCGGCGGCCCGAAGCCCCGCCATACACGCGTGGAAGTTGCCCACTCCGGGCACGAACAAACCGTCCGCCGCCAGCGCCACCGCGGCGTCGGCCGTGAGCGTGACCTGCGCCCCGACTCGTTCGAGGGCTCGGACGGCCGAGCGGACATTTCCGCTGCCATAGTCGAAGACGACGACCGTGGGGCTCATCGGTCTCCTTCCACTTCCTCGCGCCAGCGCCGGACCTCGTGCACCGTCCGATTGAACCTGGCGACATCCTCTCGCGAGGGCTCCACGAGCACGGCACCCGGTGCATGCACCGCGGCGAGCACGCCCGTGGCCAGGTCGGCGCCAGGCAGCCCGAGTGTGTCCCAGAGGTCGCGCAGCACTCGTTCGGCAGAGCCGCGACCGTCGGCGAGCATTCGGGCTGCCACGTCCCGCTGCTCCCGGTGATCCGCGACCGCCGCGAGCTGACCCACCGTGCCCGGCGTCAACGTGCCAGGTCGCACCAGCCCCACACCGGGCTCCCAGACCAACCATGACCGCCGTGGGCGCAAGACCGCCGGAATGACGCACAGCACCAGGCGTCGGCCCACCAGGGCGACTCCGATGGCGGGCAGCAACCGGCGCTTGACCCGCCGCCCGAGCAACGCGACCACGGCGTCGTCGAAGGGTGCCGCGGCCCACGACCGAGCGCCATGGGGAACGATTGCGGTCCAGCCCCCGTCCTGCGGCGCGACGACGGCCGGGCTGAGCCCGTCCAACACCCAGTCCCGCGCGCGGGCTGCCTCGCCACGGACGAGCAACAGGCCTGCCGCGGTTGCACCGCCCGCCCTGTCCCGGTCGGCGCCGGGCCCAGCAGCGCTCGACCCGACGCCTGCGGCGGGCTCGGGGCCGGTGCCCACATCGGGGCTCACTGCGACAGGGTCCCCTTCGCACTGGGTATGCCGTCCACGCGCGGGTCGCGCGCCACGGCCGCCCGCAACGCCCGGGCCACGGCCTTGAACTGCGCTTCGACGATGTGGTGGGGGTCGCGTCCGGCTAGGACCCGAACGTGCAGGGCGATACCGGCGTGGTGGGCGAGGGTTTCGAACACGTGCCGAGTCAGCGACCCGACATAGCTGCCGCCGATGATGACGAACTCCTGCCCGGCGGGCTCGCCGGTGTGCACGCAATAGGGCCGTCCTGCGACGTCGACGACAGCCTGGACCAGCGCCTCGTCCAGCGGGACCGTGGCGTCGCCGAACCGGCTGATGCCGTGCTTGTCACCCAAGGCTTCGCGCAGCGCGTCGCCGAGGCAGATCGCCACATCCTCGACGGTGTGGTGGGCGTCGACCTCGACGTCGCCGGTGGCAGTGATGTCCAGGTCGAGCAGGGCGTGCTTGGCCAGCGAGGCGAGCATGTGGTCGTAGAACCCGACACCGGTCGACACCGCACTGCGGCCCGTGCCATCCAGGTCGACCGTCAGCGCGACGCTGGACTCGCTGGTAGCCCGGCGCACAGTGGCGCGGCGGGCGGGCTGGTCGCTCATGCGGTGGCTCCTTGGCTCACGGCGGACGGCTGATGCGGATCGAGACGGTGCTCGCCGGGCAGGCCCGCCATGGCGTCGAGGAAGGCAGTGGTCTCCTCGGGCGTGCCCGCGGTCACCCGCAGATGGTGGGCGATGCCGACGTCGCGGACCAGCACACCCTGCGCCAGCAGCGCCTCCCAGGCGCGAGCGGCGTCGGCGAGCCCGCCGAACAGGACGAAGTTGGCATCGCTTGGCACTGGCGGGAACCCTTGTGCTGCAAGGCTGTCCACGATCCGGTCACGTTGGGCCTTGATCGCCTCGACCTCGGCGAGCAGGCTTGCCCGGTGCGCCAAGGCGGCCCGAGCGATCGCCTGGGTCGGGCTGGACAGGTGGTAGGGCATTCGGACCAGCCGCAGCGCGTCGACCATCTCGGGGGCGGCGACGAGATAGCCGAGCCGCCCGCCGGCAAGCGCGAACGCCTTGCTCATCGTCCGGGTCACGACGAGCTGGGGGTATGCCGCGAGGAGACTCACCGCTGACGGCGTCCCCGGCCGGGCGAACTCGGCATACGCCTCGTCGACGACGACCACGGTGTCCGGTGCGGCGTCGAGCACCGCCCGCACCACCGCGAGGTCCAGGGCCGTCCCGGTCGGATTGTTCGGCGAGCAGAGGAAGACCACGTGTGGCGCACTCTCGCGCACCTGCGCGACGACGTCGGCGGCGGTGATCTCGAACGGCCCGGACGGCCCGCCCCGGTGCCCGTCGACCCAGGTCGAGCCCATGGTCCGGCTGATGATCGGGTGCATCGAGTAGGCAGGCGTGAACCCCAACGCCACCCGCCCCGGTCCGGCGAACGCCTGGACGACGTGCTGGAGCACCTCATTGGACCCGTTGCCCGCCCACACCTGGTCGGCCCGGACGGCGACCCCGGTCTGCTCGGTGAGCCAGGCCGCAAGATCCTCGCGCAGCGCGGTGAACTCCCGATCCGGGTAGCGGTTGAGCTCGCTCGCGCACCCTCCCACCGCTGACGTGATCGCCGCGACGACGTCGGGGGGCACGGCATACGAGTTCTCGTTGGTGTTCAAGCGGACGGGGACGTCCAGTTGCGGCGCCCCGTATGCCGTCTGCCCGCGCAGGTCCTCGCGCAACAGTCGGGCGACCCGCGCCGCCGCGTCGGTGACGCCGGCCTCGATCGTGGTCATGGGGTCGGCACCTCATCGCTGAAGCGTGCCGTCACGGCCTGGCCGTGCCCGGGCAGGTCCTCGGCTTGGGCGAGGGTGACGACGTGGTGGGCAACCCCGCGCAGGGCGGCCTCGTCGTAGGTGACGACGTGGATGCCGCGCAGGAACGACTGCACCGACAGCCCGCTGGAGTGCACGGCCGAACCGGCCGTGGGTAGGACGTGGTTGGAGCCGGCGGCGTAGTCGCCCAGACTCACCGGTGACCAGGGCCCGACGAAGATCGCCCCGGCGTTGTGGATCCGCGCAGCAATCGCGCCAGCGTCGCGGGTCTGGATCTCCAGGTGTTCGGCGGCATAGACGTCGCAGACGAGCACCCCAGCGTCGAGGTCATCGACCAGGACGATCCGCGACTGTCGGCCGGTGAGGGCCTCGCGGATCCGCTCGCCGTGCTTGGCCTCAGGCACCCGCCGGGCCAGCGCCACGTCGACGGCGTCGGCGAGCGCCTCGCTGTCGGTGACGAGCACCGAGGCAGCGAGCGGGTCGTGTTCGGCCTGGCTGACCAGGTCGGCCGCCACGTGTTCGGGGTCAGCGCTGTCGTCGGCGAGCACCGCGATCTCGGTCGGCCCGGCTTCGGCGTCGATGCCGACCAGACCCTGGACGAGCCGTTTGGCCGCCGTGACCCAGATCGACCCCGGCCCCGTGATGAGCGAGACCGGCTCGCAGACAAGGGTTTCCGTGATGCCATCCGGGCCGGTGACGGTCTCTTCGAAGCCGTAGGCGAGCATGGCGATCGCTTGGGCACCGCCAGCGGCATACACCTCGTCAACACCCAGCAACGCGCACGTGGCGAGGATCGTCGGGTTGGGGTAGCCGGTGAACACTCCGGTGTTCTCGCGCTGCGGGGGGCTGGTCACGGCGAGCGAGCCGACGCCAGCCGCCTGGGCTGGGACGACGTTCATGACCACGCTGGAGGGATAGACGGCCAGGCCGCCGGGGACATAGAGCCCGACCCGGTCGACCGGCACCCAGCGCTCGGTGACCGTGCCACCATCGACGACGCGGGTGGTGACGTCGGCCCGACGCTGGTCGGCGTGGACGAGGCGAGCCCGTCGGATCGATTCCTCCAGCGCGGCGCGCAGGCCTGGCTCGAGCTGATCGAGGGCGGCCTGCAGGACGGCAGCCGGCACCCGCAGCTGCGGCGGCACGACCCCGTCGAACCGCTCGGACAGCTCACGCAGCGCGGCGGCCCCGCGATGAGCGACGTCCTGCACGACGGGGCGCACCGCTTCGGCGGCGGCAGCCACGTCGAACTCGGCCCGTGGGAGCACCTCACGCAGGGTGCGCCGCGACAGGCGTGAGCCACGCAGGTCGGTCCGGTTCATCACGGGGCAAAGTCTAGGCGGGTATGCCGCCCGCCCTCCGGCGCGTCCACCCGATCTCCCCAGAGGGCCAGGATGGGGGCATGCGCATCCCCCTGCAGGGCTTGGTCTCGGTGGACACGACGGCCGACCTGGTCCGGCTCATCGTCGTGCTCACCGTCATCGTGGGGCTGGCCGCGGTGGTCAGCCGGGCCGGGGGCCTGGGCTACTCCGGGGCCCAGCTGACAGCTGCGGGCCGGGCCACGGTGCAACTGGCCGTCGTCGGCTCGGTCATCGCCGCCGTCCTGGACTCGTGGTGGCTCACCTGCGCGTTCGCCGCCCTCATGGTGAGTGTTGCGTCCGTGACGGCCGGGCGTCGGGTGGCGCCCCGCCCGTCGCGCGGGTGGGTCTGGGGGTTCGTGCCGGTGTGCGCGGCCGCGCTTCCGGTGGCTGCGCTGCTGCTGGCCACCGGCGTGGTCCCCCTCGTCCCGATCGCGCTGGTCCCCGTGGTCGGGATCCTCGTCGGCGGCGCGATGACCGCGACGACGTTGGCCGGTCGGCGCATCCAGGACGCCTTGCGATCGCGTCGCGGCGAGGTCGAAGCCGCGTTGTCGCTGGGCCTGCTCGACCGGGACGCGCGGCTTCTCGTCACCCGCGCCGATGCCGGTCTTGCTCTGGTGCCCGGCCTCGACCAGACGAGGACGGTCGGATTGGTGACTCTCCCGGGGGCATTCGTCGGGATGTTGCTCGGCGGCGCCACTCCCCTGCAGGCCGCGGCCGTGCAGCTGGTCGTCCTCGTGGCCCTGTTGCTCGTGGCGGCGGTCGCCACGGTGCTCACCTTGGAGTTGTCGGCGCGGGGAGTCTTCTCCGCGGCGCGCTCCGCCTGATCACGCCCCGCCTGATCCACTCAGCCGCGATCGGCGGCACCGAGCAGGTCCAGCAGCACCGCCCACTCCCAGGCGATCTCCCGCCAGGCTTGGTAGCGCCCGGATCGGCCCGCATGCCCGGAGGTGAGCTGCGTGCGCATGAGGAGCGGACGGCATACCGGATCGTCGGTCACCCGGTCGCGAAGGCGGGCCATCCACTTGGCCGGTTCGGTGACGAAGACGCGGGTGTCGTGCACGCTGGTCGTCACCACGACGGCCGGGAAGTCGCCCTCGGGCACCGTCTCGTAGGGCGAATAGGCGGCGATGCGCCCGTATGCCGTGGGGTCACCGATCGGGTCGCCCCACTCCTGCTGCTCGGTCACGGTGAGCGGCAGGCTCGGGTCGAGCATCGTGGTGACCACGTCGACGAACGGGACCTGCGCGAGGATGGCGCGGAACCGGCTCGGGGCACGGGTCGCGCCGGCGGCAACCAACAGCCCGCCGGCTGAACCCCCTTCTGCGGCAACCCGATCCGGGGCGGCCCAGCCATGCTCGACAAGGGCGTCGGCGCAAGCAAGCAGATCTGTGAAGCTGTTCTCCTTGTGCTCCAGCCGGCCCTGGACATACCAGTCCCAGCCGAGCTCAGTCCCGCCGCGGACATGCGCGATCGCGAAGACGACCCCGCGGTGCAGCAACGAGAGCCGGGCCACCGAGAACCACGGGTCGGAGGAGATGCCGTAGGCGCCGTAGCCGTAAAGCAGCGCCGGAGCCGTCCCGTCCGGTCGCACGTCGGCATGATGGACGAGGGACACCGGGACGGCCACGCCGTCGGGGGCGGTGGCCCAGATCCGGGTCTCGCGCAAGGCCCCGAGGTCCACCCCGGGCACGGGATGGGCCTTGAGCAGGGTGAGGTCGCGGGTTGCGACGGCGTAGTCGTAGACGGCGGGCGGCGTCGCCATCGAGGTATGGCACACCTGAACAGTCGGCGAGGTCGGGTCGGGGGTCGAGCCCAGGGTGAGCGTGCCCGTCGCGCCCGGGAAGGTCAGGTCGTGCGGCATACCGAAGCCGCCCGGCCCTGGCCCCAGGACCGGCACGAAGCGCAGGGCCGTGAGCCCGTCGACCCGCAGGCTGAGCACGACAAAGTCAGCGAATGCGTCGACGCCCGTGACGAATTCGTCCGGCGTGGTCCAGCCGAGATCGAGGAGGTCGGCGACCTGCGACCCCGGCGCTGGCAGCCACCCGACCTGGAAGTTGGCCCGCTCGGCGTTGTGCAGGACGAGCAGCCCGTCAGCGACGGGTTCAACGTCGTAGATCACCTCGTCCCGGCGGGGCAGCACGCTGCGGGGCGCCTCCAACGGACATGCCGCGTCGACGAGCCACACCTGGGCGGTCGTCTTGGAGGATGAGGACAGCACCACCCACCGGTCGTCGGCCGTCGCGCCGACGCTGAGGAAGAACCGCTCGTCCGGCTCGGAGAGCACGAGCACGTCGGCCTCGGCCCGTGTGCCCAACTCATGACGCCAGATCTCGTGCGAACGCCAGGCCTCGTCCTGGCGGGTGTAGAAGACGTGTCGGTTGTCCCGCGACCAGGCCAGGCCTTCGCCGATCCGGCGGACCTGATCGTCGAGGATGTCTCCGGTGGCGATATCGCGCACGATGAGGTCGTAACGCTCCTCGCCGTCTCGGTCAGCTGACCAGGCGAGTAGTCGCCCGTCGGGGCTCACCTCGCTGGCACCGAGCGCGAAGAAGTCCCCGTCGCCGGCTTCGAGGTTCTCATCGAGCAGGACCTGCTCGTGGGCGGGGGCGTGCTGCCCGTCGAGCACGGGACGGGTCGGTGAGTCGGTGCGGGCCACGCGCCCGTGGACGGGATATTCGGCGCCCTCGATGGTCCGGGCGTAGTACCACCAGCCGCCGTGATGGACCGGAACGCTCAGGTCGGTTTCGACCGTGCGTGCTTTGAGCTCGGCGACGATCTGCTCGACGAGTGGGTTGAGATGGGCGGTGCGGGCCGCGGCATACGCGTTCTCCGCCTCGAGGTAGGTGCGCAACCGCGGGTCGGAGCGATCGGCCATCCACGCGTAGTCGTCCACGACGGTGTGGCCGTGCACCGTCCGGGGCCGCGGGTCCCGGGGAGCGCGAGGCGCGCGTGGGGTCGAGTGGGCCGAGGGCACCTGGTCACTCTAGTGAGCGCCGCCGCCGGGCCCGGACACAGAAAAGAACCGCGGCGGGTATGCCGTGAACCCGACACGACCCGCCGCGGCTTATCCCCCTCTACCGCACCGATCCGACCCGTCGTCTCCCCACGACAAGCGCACCGACGCACGGCGAGGAAGCCCCTGAACCACGGCGAACTGGTCAGACCCCCAGACCCCCTGGCCCATTACTCCCGCCAGAGATTGTCCCTCATGGTCGGCGATGCGGGTAGGTATATCGGCCAATTGATCGCTCAACCAGTCGACGGTGCGCCCTGAAGCCACGGGGCCGGCGTCCGAACGGACTCGAAGACCCGTGGCGCCCCGTCGACGGGGTCACGAAACTCGAGCCGTTTGGCGACGAGCCCGAGCGGCGTCGTGAAGTCGTCGGAGTCGACCTCGCGGATCGTCGGATACAAGGGGTCCCCACAGATGGGGATGCCCAGATGGGCCAGGTGGGCCCGCAGCTGGTGCGTCCGTCCGGTGGCGGGGCGCAACCGATAGAGCCCGAGACCTCGCGGCTCGTCGCGGGCCACGAGCTCGATCTCGGTGTGGCTGTTGGGGATTCGATCGGGGATCACCCGGGCCTGCAACTGCCCGTGCGGCTTGTCCAGATGAACGTCCACGACGGCGGGAAGGTCCTGCTGCGGCAGCGGCGCACACGCGAGATAGTCCTTGGTCGCGCCGCCCGTGGCGAACACCTGCTGATAGGCACCGCGCCAGCGTTGTTCGGTCGTCAGCAGGAGGACGCCGGAGGTCAGCCGGTCCAAGCGGTGGGCTGGCGCGAGTCGCGGGAGCCCCAAGGTGACCCGCAGCCGCGCCAGCACCGTCTCGCGGATGTGCTCGCCGCGGGGCGTCGTGGCGAGGAACGGCGGTTTGTCGACGACGACGACCCGTTCGTCCTGGTGCAGGACCTCGATCTCGAACGGCACTGGCACCTCGTCAGGCAGGTCGCGGTGGACCCAGACGACCGACCGGGGGATGAAGGGCGCGTCGGAAGCGACCGGCATACCGTCGGGACCGACGAACGCGCCCTCGGCGAGCATCGCATCGATCTGGTTGGGAGACAATGGGATTCGCTCGACGAGATGGTCGCGCACGGTGACCCACGGACCACTCTGCGGCATCCGCAACCGCACCGCGTCGACCCCGTCCCGTTGCGGCAGCGGCGACGCCGGGATCCCACCTCTAGCCATCGACCCACCGCGCTCTCGCGGGCAGCCCCCAGAACCTCCCGTATGCCGCGACCGCCCCCTCCGCGCCAGCACGCAGCGCGCGGGTGACTCGGACGAACGGCGTCACCTCGACGGTGACGAGCTCGCGTGCCACGGTGCGCCGCCAGGTCCCCGCCACGGCACAGTCGGCAACGAGGGTGCCGCGGAACATGCCGTTGCCACCGGGCACGACCGCACGTTCCTGTTCGGGGGTGAGTTGGGCGCGCCGGTCCTTGTAGCCGAGCAGCCACTCGTCGAACCCGGGGAGCAGCAGAGTGCCCTCGTCGCCCCCGTGCGCCGCTGCGGCAGGTGGGGCGTCGGCATGGACGAGGTATGCCGTCTCCCCCACCTGCTCGGTTCGCACCCGACCGTCGGTGAGTGCGACGGCCTCACGAACCAGCCGCAACGGCTGGTCGCACCAGCCGGCGAAGTCGCGTTCGGTGACCGGGCCGTGGCTGGTGACATATCGGTCGGCCAGCCGGGCCAGCGCTTCCTCGCGCCCCGGACGGCGGGGCGCTCGGGACTCCGGCGAGCTCTCCTGGCCTGCAGCACCAGCGGAGGCATCGGGGTCAGTCTGGGCGTTGCCTCTCCCCAAACGTGGTTCAGCTGCGAGGACGAAGGTGGGCTCGAACGACGCCGGCCCCGCCGCCAGACGACGGATCGGGCCCTGGCGCAGCAACCCGAGCTGGTGGTGGCGGACCAGCAGGTAGTAGGTCCGTTGCCCACTGGGGTCGATCCCGCCGGCGGCGAGCACTGCGGCCGCTTCTGCTCGAGTCATCGCGCCCGCGGAAGCCAGGTGTTCGGCCCACCGGACGCCCGCCTGGGCAATGATCTCCTCAGTGAGCCCCACCGAGGCCAACACGCGGGCCGCGGCCCGCATCGACGGCCCGGCCAACAGGTCGGTCAACCAGCCGGCGTCGGCGGTCGCGACCCAGTGCAGGGTGCCGCGCATCGGCCAGGTCCGGGTGATCTCGCCCCGTTCGACGGCGGTCACCACGTCCTCGACCGTGCCGCCGGTCCGCACCCCGATGGACCACAAGCCACTGGCCAGGTCTTGGGCCTGCATGGCCAGGTGATGTTCGACGACCCCGAGGGGAGTTCGCTGGGCCGCGGCGGCGCGGGGAGCCAGCCACAACGCGGCGAGCCGACGGGAGGCGAGCTCGCGGCGCTGCGTCGGCGTCACGGCATACCCCTGCCTGGCGGTATGCCGCGGGCCCGCCACCCGTGCTCCGGCCCCCACGTGCGGCCCACACGCGCGGTCAGACGAGGCACCCTTGACCGAGCAGGGCCTTGAGGTCGCCGTAGAGGGCCGGCGAGGGAGTGACCCGGTAGGCGTCATCGAGGCGCATGAGCACGGTGCGGCCGGGTTGGTTGAGGCGCACGTGCACCTCGGTGACCCCTGGGTGCTGGCCGAGGATGTCGCGGAGGCGCTCGATGCCGGCCCCGGTCGCCTGGCGCAGGCTCATCGACAGGACCACCGGTCCGCGTGGGCCTTCGGTGAGGTCGGGGACGGTGAGCTCCTGGGCGTAGATCGAGACGGCATCGTCGCGCGAGTTGACCCGGCCGCGGACGGACACGACGAGGTCGGGCACCAGGCGGGTCGCCACTTGCTGGTAGGCCGACGGGAAGAACAGGCACTCGATGGCCCCGTCGAGGTCTTCGACCGTGGCGATCGCCCACAGGTCGCCTTTCTTGGTGCGCTTGAGCTGCAGGTTGGTGACCAGGCCGGCGACGGTGACCGGGGTGCCGTCCTGACGCGGCTCGTCGCCCATGAGGGCGGCGATCGAGGTGTCGGCGTGCGCCGCGAGGACGTGCTCGATGCCGAACAGCGGGTGGTCGGAGACATAGAGTCCGAGCATCTCCCGCTCGAAGGTGAGCAGGGTCTGCTTGTCCCACTCGACCTCGGGCACTGGCGGCAGGACAACGAGCTGGATCGCCTCGCCACCCTCGCCATCCCCGAACCCGAAGTCGCCGAAGAGGGAGTCCTGACCGATCGCCTCCTGGCGCTTCTCGTCGACGAGCGCGTCGACGTAGGCCTCGTGGATGCGGATGAGCCCGGCGCGGGGGTGGCCGAGGGAGTCGAAGGCCCCCGCCTTGACGAGCGACTCGATGGTGCGCTTGTTGAGGACGGTGGCGGGGCACTTGCGCAGGAAGTCCTCGAACGAGGCGAAGTCGCCCTTCTCGGTCCGCGCGGCGATGATCGACTCGACGACGTTGCGGCCCACGTTGCGGATCGCTTCGAGCCCGAAGCGGATGTCGGAACCGACCGCCGCGAAGTTGCCGACCGAGGTGTTGACGTCGGGAGGCAGCACCTTGATGCCCATGTGTCGGCACTCGTTGAGATAGAGGGCCGACTTGTCCTTGTCGTCGCGGACGCTGGTGAGCAGCGCGGCCATGTACTCCGCTGGGTAGTTCGCCTTGAGGTAGCCGGTCCAGTAGGAGACCAACCCGTATGCCGCGGTGTGGCTCTTGTTGAACGCGTAGTCCGAGAACGGGACCAGGACGTCCCAGAGCGCCTTGATCGCGGCCGCCGAGTAGCCGTTCGCTTGCATGCCGGCCTCGAACGGGACGAACTCGGCGTCGAGGATCTCCTTCTTCTTCTTCCCCATGGCCCGGCGCAGCATGTCGGCCTTGCCGAGCGTGTAGCCGGCGACCCGCTGGGCGATGTGCTGGACCTGCTCCTGGTAGACGATCAGCCCGTAGGTCGGCCCGAGGATGTCGGCCAGCGCCTCTTCCAGCTCGGGGTGGATCGGGGTGATCGGCTGTTTGCCGGTCTTGCGCAGGGCGTAGTTGGTGTGGCTGTTGGCGCCCATCGGCCCGGGTCGGTAGAGCGAGAGGGCGGCCGAGATGTCCTCGAACGAGTCTGGCTGCATGAGCCGCAGCAGGGTCCGCATGCCGCCACCGTCGAGTTGGAACACCCCGAGGGTGTCGGCCCGGGCCAGCAGCTCGAAGGTCGCCTTGTCGTCCAGAGTCCGGGAGAGCTCGTCCAGGTCGATGGTCTCGCCGCGGTTGGCCTCGATGTTGGCGATGGCGTCGTCAAGGATGGTGAGGTTGCGCAGGCCAAGGAAATCCATCTTGACCAGCCCGAGCTTCTCGCAGCTCGGGTAGTCGAACTGGGTGATGATCTGGCCGTCCTGCTCGCGGCGCATGATGGGGATGAGGTCGGCCAGCGGCTCGCTGGACATGATCACCCCGGCGGCATGAACCCCCCACTGTCGTTTGAGGCCCTCCAGGCCGAGCGCGGTGGCGACGACCTCGGCGGCCTGCGGGTCTTCCTCGTTGAGCTTGCGGAAGTCGGCGGCCTCGCCGTAGCGGGCGTGCTTCGGGTCGAAGATGCCCGCGAGCGGCATCGACTTACCCATGACGTCGGCGGGCATGACCTTGGTGAGCTTCTCGCCCATGGCGAAGGGGTGACCCATGACCCGGGCGGCGTCTTTGACCGCCTGCTTGGCCTTGATGGTGCCGTAGGTGACGATCTGGGCGACCCGATCCTCGCCGTAGGTGTCGGTGACGTAGCGGATCACCTCGCCCCGGCGACGCTCGTCGAAGTCGACGTCGAAGTCAGGCATCGAGGGTCGCTCGGGGTTGAGGAAGCGCTCGAACAGCAGCCCGTGAACGATCGGATCGAGGTCGGTGATCCCCATGGCGTAGGCGCACATCGAGCCCGCGCCCGAGCCGCGGCCCGGACCGACCCGGATCCCGCGGTCCTTGGCCCAGTTGATGAAGTCGGCGACGACGAGGAAATAGCCCGGGTAGCCCTTGCCGATGATGACCTCGGCCTCGAAGTCGGCCCGCTCCTGCACCGCCGCCGGGATGCCCGCCGGGTAGCGCTTGTGCAGGCCCCGCTGGACCTCCTTGATGAACCAGCTGGTCTCCGACTCCCCTGCCGGACAGGGGAAGCGGGGCATGTAGCGCCCCTCCTCCTCGGTGAAGGTCACCTCGCACTGCTCGGCGATGAGCAACGTGTTGTCGCACGCCTCGGGCAGCTCCTTGAACAGCTCGCGCATCTGGGCCGGGGACTTGAGGTAGAACTCCTCGGCGTCGAACTTGAAGCGACCCGGGTCCATGAGGGTCGAGCCGGACTGCACACACAGCAGGGCCGCGTGCGCCGTCGCGTCGGCCGCCTTGGTGTAGTGCAGATCGTTGGTGGCCACCAACGGCAGGCCGAGGTCCTTGGCCAGCCGCAGCAATTCACGCTGGGTCTGCCGCTCGATCGGCAGGCCGTGGTCCATGATCTCGGCGTAGAAGTTGCCGGGGCCGAATATGTCCCGCAGCTCGGCAGCGGCGGCGCGGGCGGCGGCATACTGGCCGACCCGCAGTTTGGTCTGCACCTCGCCGCCGACGCACCCGGTGGTGCCGATCAGCCCACCCGCGTAGGTCGAGAGCAGCTCTCGGTCGATCCGCGGCTTGAAGTAGTGCCCCTCCAACGAGGCGAGCGAGCTCATCCGGAAGAGGTTGTGCATGCCGCCGGTGGTGCGGGCCAGCACGGTCATGTGCGTGTAGGCCCCACCGCCACCGACATCGTCCTTGTTGGATGGGTCGTCCCCGAACCGCACCCGGGTCTTGTCGGTGCGGTGGGTGCCCGGGGTGACGTATGCCTCGACACCGATGATCGGGGTGATGCCCCGCTTGCGGGCCTTGGACCAGAACTCGTAGGCCCCGAAGACGTAGCCGTGGTCGGTCGTCGCGATGGCCGGCATACCCATCGCCACGGCCGCGTCGAGCAGCTCGTCGATGCGCGCGGCACCGTCGAGCATGGAGTACTCGGTGTGCACGTGCAGGTGCGCGAAACTGCGCTCGGCGGCCGGGGGGGTGGACATCGCGCCTACTGTATGCCGCCCCACCGACGCCCCCGCGCGTGTCGCCGCCCGTGTCGTTCGGACTATCCGGCCAGGACCTCAAGGGCGTGCTCAAGGTCGGTCGGATAGGGGCTGGTGAAGGTCGCCCACTCACCCGTGCCCGGGTGTTCGAAGCCGAGCCCGACCGCGTGCAACCATTGGCGCTCAAGCCCGAGCCGCGCCGACAGCCGAGGATCCGCGCCATAGAGCGGGTCGCCACAGCACGGATGCTTGAGGGCGGCCAGGTGCACCCGGATCTGATGGGTTCGCCCGGTCTCGAGCTTGACCTCCAGCAACGAAGCTCCGTGGAATGCCTCGATGACCTCGTAGTGGGTCACCGCGGGCTTCCCTGACGCCATGACCGCGAACTTGAACTCGTGCGCCGGGTGCCGCCCGATCGGCGCGTCCACGGTGCCCGTCATCGGGTCGGGAAGGCCCTGGACGAGGGCGTGATAGGTCTTGTCGACCTGTCTTGACCTGAAGGCGTTCTTGAGGCGGCTGTAGGCGTATTCACTCTTGGCAACGACCATGAGCCCCGAGGTGCCGACGTCCAGACGGCTCACGATCCCCTGACGCTCGCTGGCTCCCGAGGTGGCGATCCGATAACCCGCCGCCGCGAGCCCAGCAACGACGTTCGGCCCGACCCAGCCGACACTCGGATGCGCCGCGACCCCGACCGGCTTGTCGACGACGACCAGATCGTCGTCGTCGTGGACGATCGTCATCCCTGGGACGGGCTCGGCGATGACCTCGACGGACCGGCTCGCTGCAACCGCCGGAAGGACGACCTCCAGCACGTCACCGGCGCTGACCCGGGCTGACTTAGGGCTCACCCTCTCGTTGAGGGTGACCATCCCGTCGGCGGCTAGTTCGGCAGCGCGCGTCCGGGACAAACCGAACAACCGGGCGATCGCTGCATCGACTCGCTCACCATCCAGCCCGTCCGGGACGAACAAGGTGCGCGAGTCACCCATCGCGCTCAGTCCCGTCCGCCGCAGCAGGTATGCCGCCCTCCCCCGCCTCCCCGGGCCCGATCGAATCCGACCCGGTGGCACGGTTGGACCCCTCAGACTGTCCGTCGCGACGCCCGTCGATGCCGATGCCGCGGATCGCCAACAGGCCGATGAGAAAGGCCGCACCCACGATGGCAATGTCGGCGACGTTCCCGACGAACCAGCCGTTGTAGTCGATGAAGTCGACAACGTGGCCTCGGCCAAACCCCGGATCGCGGATCAGCCGGTCGGTGAGGTTGCCGAGGGCGCCACCGAGCACCAGACCGAAGGCCCAGGTCCAGCCGAGGCTCCCGAGGCGCCGGCTGGCTCTGATGAGGACCACGAGGACGGCCACGGCGAGCAGGGTGAGGACCCACGTGCTGCCCGTGCCGAGCGAGAACGCCGCACCGGGGTTCCTGACCAGGTATAGCCGCAGGAAGTCACCCAGCACCTCCCGCGGCGCAGCATCGGTGAGCGCCGCGAGCGCCCACGCTTTGGTCGCCTGGTCGACGGCATACACCACGAGGGCCACCCCCACGAACAGCCGGATGAGCCGCGGCGAGGCAGGGGTGACCGGGGCTGGGTGGGCTGAGTCGCTCAGCCGCGCTCTGTTTTCTCCTTGCATGACCTGCATAGGGTCGCACGTGGAGCGGCCTGGAGTCGAAACTTGCCGATCGGCAGACCGCAGGACTCGCACACGCCATAGCTGCCGTTGTCCAGGCGCTCGAGCGCATGGCGGTTCTGGGCGAGTTTGTCTCGGGAGATGTTGGCCAGAGAGATCTCTTGCTCCCGCTCATAGGTCTTGGCGCCGGCGTCGGCCTGGTCATCGCCAGAGCCGTCACCGGCATCCCAGATGAGGCCTTGCAGATCTTCCTCGGCCGTGCGGATGTCGGCCAGGCCTCGGGCGATGTCCCGTTCGATCTCGCGGCGGACCTCAAGCAGTTCGGCCCGGGTCCACGGCTCTTCATCGGGTCGAACCGGAGGCATACCCAGTGCCGGTTCGGCCGGAGCTGCCTTCGCCTGCGCGACCTTCGTGGCGGGAGCGGTCTTGGCGGGAGCGGTCTTGGCGGGAGCCGCCTTGGCTGGGGCTTCCTGCCGCACCCGGGTGGTCTTGGCGGGAGCCACCTTGGCAGTAGCCGCCTTGGCAGTAGCCGCCTTGGCAGGAGCCGCCTTGACAGGAGCCGCCTTGGCAGGAGCCGCCTTGGCAGGAGCCGCCTTGGCAGGAGCCGCCTTGGCAGGAGCCGCCTTGAGGGGAGCATCATTGAGGGGAGCATCCTTGCCCGCCGCTGCGGCCGCGCCCACTGCCGCCTTGACGGCTCTGGCGACACTCGCGGTCGCTCGCCCGGCCGCAGCGGCGGCGCCCTTGCCCTTCGTCGCAGCCATGGCCGTCCGGCCCCTTCCGGGTTCGGTCGCCCGCTCAGTGCACGGGCGAACGCGCTGAGGATAAGACACGAGCGGGGCCTACGGCACCTCAGGGGATGTGACGCGCCGTGACGTTACGTGATGTTGACCTCTGTGGGCCCGGAACCGAGAGGAGGCCAACACGCCAGCGAGGGCCCGGAGGTCGTCCGGGCCCTCGCTGGTTGGGTGGGCGGCATACTCACCGACGGGCCAGCCGACGGCGAAGCGCCGGGATCACGCGTTTGCGTCGACCCCCGTGCCGGCCAACTCGGACAGCTTGTCCTCGAAGTAGGAACGCAACTGCGAACGATAAGTGCGCTCGAAGGCCCGCAGATCTTCGATCTTGCGCTCCATCGAGGTGCGCTGGCCCTCAAGCTCCTCCAGGACGGTGGCCTTCTTCTGCTGGGCCTCGGCGACCATGCCGGTCGAGCGCTCACGAGCCTCGGTCAGCATCTGCTCCTTGAGGGTGGCCGCTTCGGCGAGCAGCTCGTCATGCTGACGCTGGCCCGTGCCGATGAGCTCGTCGTGGCGGTTCTGGGCGGTGGAGATCAGCTCGTCGTGGCGGCTACGCGCCGTCGACAACAGGTCGTCGTGCTGCCGCTGCCCGCTGCCGACCAACTCGTCGAACCGCGCCTGGCCGGTCGCCAGCAACTCACCGTGCCGGGCCTCGGCGGCGTTGATCAACTCGGCGCGCTTTGCCTCGCCCTGCGCCACATGTTCGTCGTGCAGACGCTGCGCCAGCTCGATGAGTCCGGCGGCGCTTCCGGCACCGCCCACGGCCGCGAGCCCGGCGGCGGCTGCCACCGGAGCGGCCTCCGGCTGAGCCTGGGCGGCCTGGGCCTGGGCAGCCTGCGCCTGAGCGGCTTGCGCCTGGGCGAGGGACTGCTGCTCGCGCTCGGCGGCGGCACGTGCGGCCTGTTCGGCCTGGTCGGCACGGGCCTGGGCCTCGGCAACCCGACCTTCGGCTTCCCGGACCCGGGCGGCCGCTTCCTCGGCCTTGCCCTCGGCGTCGGCGACCCGAGCCTCGACCTCATAGAGGTGCTTCTCGGCCTCGGCGGCCCGAGAAGCGAACTCCTCGGCGCGACGCTGAGCGTCCGCCACAGCGGCCTCAGCATCCTGGACGAGGCGCGGCGCCCCGTCGGCCTGGGCCTGGACGTCGGCGAGCGAGCCACGCAAGCCGTCGAGCCGGGACTGCAGACCGTCGAACTCGGCCCGAGCGCTGCTGATCGACTCCGTCACGCGGGCGTGCTCGGCCTGGGCCTGACTCAACTGCGCCTGCGCCTCGGCCAACCGGCCCTCGACCTCCTCGGCGGCCCGAGTGTCCACGAGCGGTGCCGCGATGGTCGGGGCGTCGGACACAGACATCCCGCGCCCGGCCCGGCAGTCGGCCAGCTGTTGCTTGTAGTCGTCACGCTGAGCCAACAGCGAACGCATCTCGGCCACGATCTCGTCAAGGAAGTCGTCGACGTCGCGCTCGTCGTACCCCTTACGAAATTGGGTCGTCTGGAAGTGCTTGTTGAGCACTTGTTCGGGCGTGAGCGCCATGGTTCACCTCGACGGACGGTGGATAGTATCGAGCCAACGTTATCGAATCGAGTCCTGTGGACCCAACCGGGCACTCAACCCACATCAGCCAAGCAGTGTCCAGCGGCCCAGCCCATGATCTGTCAGATGCCCCAATTGGGCTCTGTCAGAACGGTTGCAGGCTCATCAGGGTGGAAGTCAGCAGGAACAAGATGATGAACGCGAGGTCGATGCGGACGTTGCCCAGGGTCAACGCCGGGACGACCCGGCGGACCGCCCGAAGGGGCGGATCGGTGACGCTGTAGACGGCCTCGGCCAGCACGAGGACGATCCCTCGGGGGCGCCAGGACCGGGCCAGCACCCGCACCCAATCCAGGACCAACCGGCCGATGAGGAACACAAAGAAGACGAACAACAGCGTCGAGATGACCTGCCAGACTCCGCGCATCGACCTATCGTCCCCGATCTGGCTGTGAACCGGGAACACACCTGCACCCAGCGGTCGTCATCGCCCTACTGCTCGGTCGGTCCGGCCCCGACGCATCGGCAGGCGCCGCCGGGTCAGCTCTGGTTGAACGGGCCGCGGGGGGTCCGGATCGCCGGAGACTCCTCGGCCGTGACCTCGACGTGAGCCGGCGAGAGCAGGAACACCTTCGCAGTCACCCGCTCGATGGACCCGTGCAGGCCGAACACGAGGCCCGCGGCGAAGTCGACAAGGCGCTTGGCATCCGCGTCGTCCATCTCGGTGAGGTTCATAATCACCGGAGTGCCCTCGCGGAAGGACTCCCCGATCGCCTTGGCCTCGTTGTAGGTCCGCGGGTGGATCGTCGTGATCCGGGTGAGCGACCCGAGCTCGGGGTCGTGGACCACGGCGGACACGGGGCTAGGCCGAGTGGGCAGCGGCGTGACGGCAGCCGAGCGCTCCGGAGCCCGGTCATCCTCGTAGGCGTCGTCGTAGGAGTCGTAACGCTCGTCCTCCTCGGCGAGCCCGAGGTACACCATCGTCTTGCGAAGTGCCCCAGCCATGGGCCGATCCCCTTTGTGTGTCGATGTCGTCACGGCCAGCGGTTGCCGCGGCTTCGCGGCATACGGGCCTGCCTTGACGTTAGCGAAGGGGTGGGCGCGATCCGAGGATTGCCGTCCCGACACGCAGGTGTGTCGCGCCGTGCCGGATTGCCGCCTCCAGGTCGCCGCTCATCCCGGCGGAGACCCACGATGCCTCCGGGACCATGTCCCGGACCTGCCCAGCGAACTCGGCCAACCGGCCGAAGGCGCGATCCGGGTCGGCCCCCAGCGGCGCCACCGCCATCACCCCGCCAAGGTCCAACGACGTGCTGTCCCGGATCGCCGCGACCAGGTCCGGAAGCACCATCGGGTCAGCGCCTCCTCGGCCCGGCTCCGGGTGGATCGGTCCGCCACCGGCCAACCCCATCGGGTTGCCCGGCTCGAGACCCGGGTGGCTGTCAAGATCGAGTTGGACGAGCACCCGAAGCCGCCGACCGCTCTGGCTCGCGGCCCGGTCCAAGGCCCGAGCAAGTTTCAACCGGTCGACCGTGTGCACGATGTCGGCGTAGCTCGCCACCGACGGTGCCTTGTTGGTCTGTAACTGACCGATGAAGTGCAGCCGGATGCCGGGGGTGTCCGAGCGGACGTCGGCATACTTGACCGACGCCTCCTGGTCGCGGTTCTCCCCCATGTCATGGACCCCGAGGGATGCCAAGCGGCGCACGTCCGACGCCGGGAAGAACTTCGTCACGACGATGACGGTCACCCCGGCGGGATCACGACCGGCCGCTTCGCAGGCCCGGGTGACCCGCTGACCCACCGCGGCCAGATTGGCAGCCAGCACCGCTTTGCGCTCATCCCGCACCGCGAGCGCTCCCTCCCCTCCGGTCATGCCCTCACCTCCCAGCCTCGCCAGTGTCCACAGCCCGGTATGCCGGGTGCTCGCCTGCCGCGCGCGAGGCGACTCCGGCGGCATACCGACGGATCACCCCGGCGAAGCGGCCGGTGCGGGGGGCGCGTCGGTAGGAGAACAGCCGGTCGTCCTCGCGGGTGCACCCCGGCACCCAAGTCACGGGCACGCCGCGGGCCGCCACCTGTTCGACCACTCCCCCGGCGACGTCGATGGCAGGGGTGCCGGTCCACGAGACGGCTGCGCTGGCAGGCGCCACGGCGATAGCTGCCGATCGCATCGCCTCGGGCACTTCGTAGCAGCGAGCGCACACGGAGGGGCCGACCAGGGCAACCGGGGCCCGAGCGCCGAGGTCGGCCATGGCGTCCAGCGTCGCGCCCACGATCCCGGCCAGCAGCCCGGGTCGACCGGCGTGCACGGCCGCGATGACCCCTGCGGCCGGGTCGGCCAAGAGCACTGGCACACAGTCGGCGACAAGCACGACCAGGGCCAGATCGGTGGCCGTGGTGACGACCGCGTCGCACTCGGGCGGCTCAGCCGGCCACGGTCCGTCGACGACCTCGACGTGCGCACCGTGGCATTGGTTCATGAACACCAGCCGGTCAGCAGGCAGTTCGAGCTCGGCAGCGAGCCGGGCCCGGTTGATCGACACGTGGTCGGGGTCGTCACCGACGTGGCGGGCGAGGTTGAGCCCGTCGAAGGGCGCTGAACTCACCCCACCGGATCGGTCGGTGACGGCCAACTGGATGCCGTCGCGACGCTCGTGGGTGAAGAACACGACCCCACGCTAGCCGCAGCCGTGGACACCCGGCCGCGGGCTACTTGAGGAAGTCGGGGACGTCCAGGTCGTCGCCGTCGTCGAAGGTCGACGCCCGCGGGGGCACCTGGACCGGAGGCACGACGACAGGAGCCGCGGGCACCGACGGGGCGCCCTCGTGGGCGGTCTCGCTGGAACTGCCCGACTGGTATGCCGCCGCGCCGCCACCGGACGGGGCGGACCCGGCTGGCCCCGTGGTCGCCGCCGGGCGAGGTGCCGCGACCCCCTGGACCTGGCCCAGTGCCCGCGCGTCGGTGCGCGGCGTCGGGTTGCCACCGTCGAACCCGGCGGCGATGACGGTGACCCGGACCTCGTCGCCCAGGGCGTCGTCGATGACCGTCCCGAAGATGATGTTGGCCTCGGGGTGGGCCGCTTCCTGGACCAGCCGCGCTGCCTCGTTGATCTCGAAGAGCCCGAGGTCCGAGCCGCCGGAGATCGACAGCAGCACGCCGTGCGCGCCGTCGATGCTCGCTTCGAGCAACGGCGAGGAGATCGCGAGCTCGGCGGCCTGGACGGCACGATCCTCACCACGGGCCGAGCCGATGCCCATGAGCGCGGACCCGGCTCCCTGCATGACCGACTTGACATCGGCGAAGTCGAGGTTGATCAGACCGGGCGTGGTGATGAGGTCGGTGATGCCCTGAACACCCGAGAGCAGGACCTGGTCGGCGCTGCGGAAGGCGTCCATCATCGAGACGTTGCGGTCGCTGATCGACAGCAGCCGGTCGTTGGGGATGACGATGAGGGTGTCGACCTCTTCGCGCAGCCCGCCGATGCCGGCCTCGGCCTGGTTGGCCCGGCGCCGACCCTCGAAGGTGAACGGTCGGGTGACGACGCCGATGGTGAGGGCGCCAAGTGACTTGGCGATCCGGGCGACCACGGGGGCGCCACCGGTGCCGGTGCCGCCGCCTTCGCCCGCCGTGACGAAGACCATGTCGGCCCCGCGCAGGACCTCTTCGATCTCCTCGGCGTGGTCCTCGGCCGCCTTGCGACCCACGTTGGGGTCGGCGCCGGCGCCCAGACCGCGGGTGAGCTCGCGGCCCACGTCGAGCTTGACGTCGGCGTCGCTCATCAGCAACGCCTGGGCGTCGGTGTTGATGGCGATGAACTCCACGCCTTTGAGACCGACGTCGATCATCCGATTGATGGCGTTGACGCCACCACCACCGATGCCGACGACTTTGATGACGGCGAGGTAGTTCTGCGGTGCTGCACCCACGGTGGTGGCCTTTCGTTGCATTCCGGCGCGATTCGTTCTCGGATCGGGCCCGACCCCGGCACCCCGGCCTGCGGTCGGGGTGCTGTCACACCCCGTCCGACACGCCGGAGAACCGCTTGTCGACCCTGAACGTCTAGTCGAGATAAAGTGTTCAGTTGAGTCTTCTGTCGCACCGACCGTAGGCACAACGGCATGGGTTTCCAACGACCTTCGCGGCGTGTCTTCGACCTACCGTGAAGATTCCGGTATGCCGATGTGACTCACGTGGCGCACGAGGCCGATGGGACTGGCGTGACAGATGTCAACTCGATGGATGGGCCGCTCACCGGACCCGCACCGGGCGGCCTCGTTCAGCGGGTGACCGGGGTGTCCGGGGCACTGACGTCGATGACCTTGGGCTTGGTCGCGAGCAACGTCGCAAGCACCTTGACCTTCTTGTCCTCCGAGCCGCGTCCGCCCCAGATGACCTTGACCTCACCCAAGGTGAAAGACACCAGGCTGGCGCTGGTCACGGTGATCTCGGAGATGGCCACCCGGTGCTGGGACGGCAAGACCCGCAAGACCTCGATGACCGCCCGGATGCCTTCCGGCGCCGGTTGGTCGCCCGTGCCGTTGACGATGGCCAGGCCCGCAGGGGCGTGATCGACCTCCCGGAAGGCGACGCCATCCTCGTCAAGCACTTGCAGCGTGCCCGACGAGGTGCGCACCACCAACAGTCCCACCCGAGGGGTGACGGTGATGACGACGGTGCGCGGCCAGCTCCGGGTGACCGCCGCCCGTTTGACCACGGGAAGGCTGCCCACTCGCTGGGCGATTGCCGCGGAGTCGATCCGCGCCAACGGCTCACCGACGGGGACCGAGGCAGCCAGCAACGCTGCCTCCCGATCAGCCCCATCGACCCCGCTGACGAGCACCTCATCGACGACGAGCAGCGGGCTGGCCCAGACCACCCAACTCAACCCGAGCACGAAGGCCACGGTTGCGGCGACCATCGCAAACACTCGCCACGGACGCCGCCGGGCGGCCGCGGCCCGCTGTTCGAACCTCACCCGAGCGGACGGAGTCCGGCGCACCTGCGCATCGCCCCGACCGAGAGCAGCCCGCCCGCTCTGGGTGGCCCGACCGACCCAGGTGCGCAAGGTCGGCATCAGATCGCCTCCACCGTCGGGTCGGCCACCCGGCCACCACGCTGATCCGGAAGCTCGAGCCGCTCCAGCAACGCTGGTCCGACGCCGGTGATGTCGCCAGCGCCGATGGTGATAACGAGGTCCCCGGGGCGCACCGCGCCGATCACCGTGGGAACGAGATCGGCCGGCCCAGGCACGAACTTGACCTCGGTCTGCGGGCGCACGGCCCGCACCGCATCGGCAACCAGCGCCCCGGTGACGCCCGGGATGGGGTCTTCGCGGGCGGCATACACATCGGTGACGACAACGAGGTCGGCTGGAGCGAGCGCCGCCCCGAACTCGGCCGCGAAGTCACGCGTGCGGGAGTAGAGGTGAGGCTGGAAGACGACGACAAGTCGACCGCCGTGAGGGAGCGCTCCACGGCCGGTCGCCACGGCGGCGCGAACCTTCGCCGGGTTGTGCGCATAGTCATCGACGATCGTCACGCCGCCGGCGTCGCCTACTCGCTCAAAACGCCGCCGCACTCCCCTAAACCTCCACAAGAGGTCCAGCCATTGGGTCACCCGTTCCGGGGCTCGGCGCGCCGGGGCTGGCTCGTCCCAGGGGAGCGCGCTCACCGCCGCCGCCAGCACTCCGGCAGCATTGAACAGGTTGTGTTCCCCAGGCACGGACAACCGCAAGGGGTATGCCGTCCCGTCGACGTCGACGCTCGCGCGGGCTCCCAGCCCGGTCGGGTCGAGGTCGGTCAAGCGCACATCGGCATCGTCGCTCGTGCCATATCGGACAACCCGCACGCCCGCCGCTGCAGCAGCGTCAGCCAGCCGTCGAGCGCCCGGGTCATCGACGCAGGCGACGAGCAGCCCGCCCGGCTCGATGGTCCCGACGAAGGCCCGATAGCCCGCTTCCACGGCCGCGGCCGTCCCGTAGAAGTCCAGGTGGTCGGGCTGCACGCTCGTCACCAGCGCGACGTGCGGGCGATAGCCGACGAACGACCCGTCGCTCTCGTCGGCCTCGATGACGAACGTATCGCCCTGGCCGAGGTGAGCGTTGACCGGCAGCTGCACGGGGTCTCCCCCGACGGCATACGACGGGTCCCATCCGGCTGCCGTGAGCACCGCAGCGAGCATCGACGAGGTGGTCGTCTTGCCGTTGGCTCCCGCCACGGCGATCCGGCAACGGGAGTCGGCGGCGAGTGCGGCCAGGGCCTGAGAACGGTGCAAGACTCGCAGCCCAGCGGCCCGAGCGGCCGTCAGCTCGGGGTTGTCCTCGCGGATCGCCGAGGATACGACGGCCGTGTGGGCCGCGGTCACGGCCGTGACGTCATGGCCGACCTGGACCGAGATGCCCTCGGCGGCGAGCGCCTGCAGGGCGGCCGAGTCGCGCGAGTCCGAGCCGGTCACGCGGACCCCGCGGTCGCGCAACATCCTGGCGATCCCCGACATACCGGCCCCACCGATGCCGATGAGGTGGACGGGGCCGAGCGCCGCAACAGCGACCGCGGGGGCGGTGTAGTCGAACCGGGTCGGTGGCAGCCCCACAGGCCCCGTCATCGACGCCTCGCGAACGCATCGAGGATGAGATCGACCAATGCTTCGTCGCCGTCACGTCGACCGACCGTGGCAGCGGCAGCGCCCATCCGGGCGATCCGGGCGAGGTCGGTGAGCAGCGGCAGCAGGACGACCTCGACCCAGACTGGGGTGAGGGCCGCGTCCTCGACGAGAATGCCGCCTCCTGCCGCGACGACGTCGGCCGCGTTGAACCGCTGTTCGCCGTTGCCGACCGGCAGCGGGACGTAGACGGCGGGCAGACCTACTGCGGTGAGTTCGCACACCGTCCCGGCGCCGGCGCGGCAGACGACGACGTCAGCGGCGGCATACGCGAGGTCCATCCGGTCGACATACTCCAGCACCACGTAAGGCGCCGCCTGCGGGTCCCGCTCGGGGACGAACCCCTTGCCCGCCCCGGTGGCGTGGAGCACCTGGACGCCGGCTGCGGTGAGCTCCCGGCTGCGCGCCGCCATCGTCTGGTTGAGCCTGGCCGCGCCGAGCGAACCGCCGGTGACGAGCAGCGTCGTGCGGTCCGGGTCAAGCCCGAAGGCGCCCCGAGCCTCGGCACGGAGCGCGGAACGGTCCAACCCGGAGATCTCCTGACGCAACGGCATACCCAGGCAGGTGGCGTGTGGCAGTCGGGTGGAGGCGAAGGTCGTCGCGACGTGGCGGGTCAGGCGGGCGCCCAGTCGGTTGGCGAAGCCCGGTCGCGCGTTCGCCTCGTGGACGACGATCGGTATGCCGCGTCGCCGAGCCGCGAGGTAGGCCGGTGAGGAGACATAGCCCCCGAAACCGACGACGACGTGGGCGCCGGTCTGGTCGATGGCCTGGCCAGCGGCGTCCACCGCGGCACGCAGGGCCCCAGGGAACCGGACGAGCGCGGCATCAGGCTTGCGGGGCAACGGAACTCGCGGAACGAAACGCAGGTCGTAGCCGCGCTCGGGCACGATCCGGGCCTCCAGCCCGGACTGCGTGCCCAGGGCCGTCACAGTGATGCCCGGGATCCGTCGGCGCAGCGCGTCGGCGGTGGCCAACAGTGGGGCGACGTGTCCGGTCGTGCCTCCTCCTGCGAGGAGCACGGAACTGGGAGTTGTCGGAGTTGTGGGAGGTGTGGGCGTCATGGGAGTCGTGGCTGCGGGGCCGTCGGGCACGCCTGAAGATGGGGTCATGTCAAGGGACTTCCGGTCGGGTCACCGCTGACGGCGGCGGGGCAGGACGGCCAGGGACCGTTTGATGACCCCGGGCCGGGCCGCGAGGATCTCGGCAGCGCCAGGCTCGGTGCGCGCGAACGACACCAACATCCCCATGGCCAGCAGGGTCGTCACCAGGGCCGAGCCTCCCGCCGAGACGAGCGGCAGCGGGACCCCGATGACGGGGAGGAGGCCGATGACGGCGCCGATGTTGATCATCGCTTGGCCGAGGATCCAGGCCATCGCGCCCGCGGCCGCGATCCGGACGAACTGGTCGGTCGAGCGGCTGACGATCCGGTAGCACGCAGTCGCAATGACGGCGAACAGCGCCAGGATGATGAACGTCCCAGGCAGCCCGAGCTCCTCGCCGATGATGGCGAAGATGAAGTCGTTGTGCGCCTCGGGGAGCCAGGACCACTTCTCTTTGCTCGCCCCCAGCCCGACCCCCCACCAGCCACCGTCGGCGAGGGCATAAAGCCCGTGGACCGCCTGACCGCATTCCCCGTTGGGGTCGTTGCACGAGCCGGAGAGCCAGTTGGTGATGCGATCCATCCGGTTGGCGCTGGTGAGCACGAGGACCGCCGCGAGGACAGCGGCCGCGCCCACGGCGGCCACGAACAGCCGTCCAGGCACGCCCGCGGCATACATGACGGCGCCGACGATCGCGATGAGGACCAAGGCGGTGCCGAGGTCGTGGCCGACGAGGACCAAGCCGATCGTCACGGCGGCCACCGGGACCAGGTAGGGAACGATCGCGTGCGACACCCGGCCGAGCAGGGCGCGCTTGTTGGCCAGGATGAGGGCCCCGACGAGCACCAGGCCGATCTTGGTCAGTTCGGAGGGTTGCAGCGACAAGGTCGAGGTGAGCTTGAGCCAGTTGCGGTTGCCGCCCTTGGACAGACCGAGGCCCGGGACGAAGACCAGGGCTTGCAGCAGGACGGCGACCCCGAGGGACGGGATGGCCAGCCGCTTCCACCAGGCCACCGACAGGCGCGCCGCGATGACCGCACCCACCAGACCGATCCCGGCGAACCGCGCCTGGTTGAGGAACACGGCATACGACGAACCATCGTCCTTGTAGGAGGTCACCATCGAGGCGGACAACACCATCACGAGACCGATGAGCAGCAGCGCGGTGGTCGTGCCGACGATGAGGTAATACGAGGTGACCGGGCTGTCGAAACGGCGCGCCAGCGACGTCAGCGACGAGGACAACCCCGGCTGGGCGGCCCCACCGACATCCGCGACCCGGGATCGGGCGCCCCCGTCCGCGGCACCCACCGAACGCGGTGCCCGCCCCGGACGGTCGATCGTGCTCGTCACTGCTGGGGCCCCGACCGCTGGGCCAACCGCGCGACGGCTCGCTCGAACGCGCTACCGCGCTGTCCATAGTTGACGAACATGTCCATCGACGCGGCCGCAGGTGCCAACAGGACGACGTCCCCTGGGCGCGCCAGGTCGGCAGCGCGGGCCACGACCCGGTCCATGATCAGGTCGGCGTCATCCCCCGTCGTCTGCATTCCCCCAGTGTCCGGCCCACCGGCATCGACGACCGGGACATCCGGGGCGTGTCGGGCCAGCGCATCCGCGATCTGAGCCCGGTCGGCGCCAATGAGGACAACCCCGCGCAACCTGCCGGCGACCTTCTCGACGAGCGCATCCACGTCCGCGCCCTTGAGCAGACCGCCCGCGACCCAGACCACACAGTCGAAGGACGCCAACGCGGCCTCCGCGGCGTGCGGGTTGGTCGCCTTGGAGTCGTTGACATACCGCACGCCCCCAACGGTGGCCACCTCGGCGATCCGGTGCGGGTCGGGCCGGAACGACCGCAGCCCGTCACGGACCGAGATGGGACCCACGCCGTAGGCCCGGGCCAGGGCCGCGGCCGCCAGGGCGTTGGCGAGGTAATGCGGAGCGATCGAGGGTGCCTCGCCCTGCACGTCGGCGATGGTGGCCAGCTCGGCGGCGGAGTGCTGGCGTGCTTCGACGAACGCCCGGTCGGCGAGCACGTCATCGACCAGCCCGAGCATCGACGGCGCAGGCACCCCCAGCGTGAAGCCGACGGCACGACACCCGTCAATGACGTCGGCATCGATGACCAGCTGTTCGGTGAGCGGGTCGCCGACGTTGTAGATGCAGGCGATATGGGTGTTGCGGAACACCCGACCCTTGGCCAGCAAGTAGTCCTCGAAGGACCCATGCCAGTCGATGTGGTCGGCCGCGACGTTGAGGCAGGCCGAGGCGACCGGGGACAGCGAGCGCTGCCAATACAGCTGGAAGCTGGACAGCTCGACCGCGAGCACGTCATAGGGCTGCGGATGTAGGACGGCCTCAAGCAACGGGGTGCCGACGTTGCCGGCGCTCGTCGCCCGCAGCCCGGCCGCCCGAAGGATGCTCGCCAGCATGTTGACGGTCGTCGTCTTGCCGTTGGTCCCGGTCACCGTGAGCCAGGGAGCCGCACCTTCTCGGGCGCGCATCCGCCAGGCGAGCTCCACCTCCCCCCAGATGGGTATGCCGTGCGCGGCCGCATCAGCGAGCACCGGGTGGGTGGGGCGCCAGCCCGGGGAGGTGACGACGAGGTCGTGAGCCGGGGAGGACGGCATACCCTGCGTGTGGTCCGGGCCGAGGCGGACGTCCACGCCGAGCACGGCAAGGATCTGGGCCCGTTCGTCGACCGCCTTCGACGCGCCGGGAGGGCTGGCGTCGACAACGGTGACGACGGCGCCACGCTCCCAGAGCGCGTCGGCGGCGGCGAACCCACTGATGCCCAGGCCGGCGACGAGGACCCGCAGGCCCGACCAGTCGGCGTCGCGGTGGGTGAGCCCGGGCCGCGGCTCGTAACCGTGGTCTGCCGCCCCCGAGAGCTCGTCCAGCTCGGTCATGTCGAGCCCACCACCCATTCGGCGTAGAAGATGCCCAGGCCGAGCGCGGCGAACAGCCCGGCGATGATCCAGAACCGGATGACGACTGTGATCTGCTCCCACCCGAGCATCTCGAAGTGGTGATGCAGGGGCGCCATCCGGAAGAACCGTTTGCGGGTCGTCTTGAAGACGCTCACCTGGATGAGCACGGAGAGCGTTTCCAGCACGAACAGGCCCGCGAGGATGACCGAGAGGAACTCGGTGCGGGTGGTGATCGCCAGACCCGCGATGGCGCCGCCGAGGCCGAGGGAGCCCGTGTCGCCCATGAAGATCTTGGCGGGGGATGCGTTCCACCAGAGGAAGCCGAAGCAGGCACCCATGCCGGCCGCGGCGACGATGGCCAGGTCGAGGCTGTCGCGGACCTCGTAGCACTTCAGGCCCGGGTTGGTCTGACAGTTCTGGTTGCTCGTCCAGATCCCGATGAGCAGGTAGGCGCCGAAGATCATCGTCGAGGCACCGGTCGCCAGGCCGTCGAGGCCGTCGGTGAGGTTGGCCCCGTTGGACATCGCCGTGATGATGAAGTTGGCCCACAGGACGAACAAGACCAATCCGATGGCCGGGCCGGCGAAGGCCAGGTCGAACTGTGTGTCGCGGACGAACGAGATCGCTGTCGAGGCCGGGGTGCGGTAGCCGGCGTTCTCGAACTGCAGCGCGAGCACCGCGAAGGTGACCCCGACCAGGCCCTGCCCGAGCAGTTTCTGCTTGGTCCGCAAGCCGAGGCTGCGTTGCCGCGAGATCTTGATGAAGTCGTCGAGGAAACCCACCAGCGCCAGCCCGGTCATGAGGAACAGCACGAGCAGTCCGCTCACCGACGGCCAGGTGCCCAGGACCAGGTGGGAGAGGAAGTAGGCCGCGAGGGTGGCACCGACGATGACCGTGCCGCCCATGGTGGGCGTGCCGCGCTTGGTCCGGTGGGAGGTGGGTCCGTCGTCGCGGATGAACTGGCCGTATTGCTTCTTGACCAGCCACTTGATGAACCACGGAGTGCCCAGCAGGGCGAGCACGAGCGAGGTGGCTGCGGCCACCAATACGCCCTTCACGACCCGACCTCGCTCCCGGTGACCGTCTCGGCGACGCGGTCCCCGAGCCACCGTAGCCCCGCCGCGTTGCTCGACTTGACCAACACGACGTCACCGGGGCGGAGATTCTCAGACAGCAGCTCGTATGCCGTGTCCGTGTCCGGCACGCGCGACAGGTGGGTGGGCGGCATACCGGCCGCCACGGCTCCGTCTCCGATCGGTGCGGCGCCGGGCCCGACGACAACAAGCCGGTCGACGTCTTGAGCGACCACGGTCGCGCCCACGCCCTCGTGCTCGGCTTGAGCGTCGGCCCCCAACTCGAGCATCTCCCCGAGCACCGCCCACGTGCGCCGTTCGGGACGGCCCTCGGGCTGCCCCATCGCGTGCAAGGCGCTCAGTGCCGCGCCCATCGAGTCGGGGTTGGCGTTGTAGGCGTCGTTGACAACGGTCACGCCGTCCGGACGCTCGGTGACCTCCATCCGCCAGCGGCTCACCGGGCCGGCCTCCCCAAGGGCGGTTCCGATGTCGGTCAACGACAGCCCACATTCGAGCGCGACCGCCGCAGCCGCGAGCGCGTTCCCGACGTGGTGGCGACCGTGCAGCCGCAGCATCACCCTGGCGCTGCCCCCGGAGGTGACCAGGACGAAGGTCGGTCGACCGCTCGCGTCGAGCATGACGTCCTCGGCGCGCACGTCAGCGTCGGGACTCTCGCCGACCCGGACCACCCGAGCCTGCGTGTGCGCCGCCATCGCCGCGACCACCGGGTCGTCAGCGTTGAGGACGGCCACCCCGTCGGCGGGCAATGCCTGGACCAACTCAGCCTTGGCTCGGGCGATGTTGTCGCGGCCGCCGAACTCCCCGACGTGGGCGGACCCGACGTTGAGCACGACGCCGATCTGAGGGGGTGCGATCCGGGTGAGGTAGGCGATGTGGCCGATCCCCCGGGCCCCCATCTCGGCGACGAGGAACCGCGTGGTCGGGGTGACCCGGCAGACGGTGAGCGGCACGCCGATCTCGCCGTTGAAGGAGCCCACCGGCGCCACGGTCTCGCCGGCGGTCGCGAGGACCTGGGCGAGCAGGTCCTTGGTCGAGGTCTTGCCGGACGAGCCGGTGATCCCGATGACGGTGACGTGGGGGGCCGCGTCGAGCACGGCCCGGGCCAGCGCTCCGAAGGCGGTCTGGACGTCGTCGACGACCAGGTGCGGAACGCCGATGATCGGCCGGGAGGTGAGCGCGGCGACCGCACCCGACTGGACGGCCGCGTCGATGAAGGCATGCCCGTCGGCGTGCTCGCCGATGCGGGCCACATAGAGGCTGCCAGGCCGGCACTCGCGCGAGTCGGTGACGACCGGGCCGTCGACGACGACGGCCGCCGCCTCCGAGTCCAGGGCGGCCGGAGCTCCCGCGGCATCCAGCAGCCGGGCTCCCGTTGCGCGGGCGAGGTGCGCAAGGGTGCGCGGGATCATCGGTCGTCCTCCGGGCGGTAGGGCTCACCACGGAGGGCGGCTGCGAGCGCGGCGCGGTCGTCGAAGGGGTGCACCACCCCGCCGATGTCCTGGCCGGTCTCATGACCCTTGCCGAGGACGGCGACGGTGGAGCCGGGGACCTGCCGGGCTTGCGCCACGGCTGCGGCGATGTGAGCGGCCCGTCCCTCGGCTGACGTGATCCGCTGGACCTGGCCGGGGCGTCGCTGCGGGTCGGGAGCCAGGTCGGCGTGCCAGGGCAGCCCCTCGCGCGCGCCCGCGAGCACTTCGTCGCGGATCGACGCGGGGTCCTCGGAGCGGGGGTTGTCGTCGGTGACGTAGATGACGTCGGCCCACTTCGCAGCGGCGGCACCCATCGCGCGGCGCTTGCTGCGGTCGCGGTCTCCCCCGGCCCCCAAGATGGCGACGAGCAGCCCTGGGGTGCTGGGCCGCAACGCCCCCAGGGCCACGTCGACCGCGTCGGGAGTATGGGCGTAGTCCACCACGCAGCGCGGATGGTCGGCGCCGCCGACGGACACCCGCTCCATCCGGCCCGGGACCACCGGTTCCAGCGCCATGGCCCGCTCAACGTCGGCGACGGCATACCCGAGGCTCAGGAGGGCGACGGCAGCCATCGCGGTGTTGACCCGGTTGAAGGTGCCGGGAAGGTGACACGGGACGCTCAGCCGCTGCCCGCCAGGGCCGAGCAGGTCGACCTGGGGGTCATCGCCCGCGGTGAGCGTCCAGTCGGCCTCGCGTCGAGACGAGACGGTGACCAGGGGTATGCCGCCCTGCTGGGCGAGCGTGACCCCCCAGTCGTCGTCGACGCAGACGACCCCCTGGCGGGCCCGCACTTGTGTGAACAGCCCCGCCTTGGCCTCGAAGTAGTCGGCCATGTCGGCGTGGAAGTCCAGATGGTCCTGAGAGAGGTTGGTGAACAGCGCCACGTCATAGCGCACCCCGTCGACCCGGTGTTGAGCCAGGGCGTGGCTGGAGACCTCCATGACGACCGAGTCGGTCCCCCGCTCGTGCATGACCGCAAGGATCGCGTGCAGGTCGGGGGCCTCCGGGGTGGTGCGGACCGAGGCCAGTCGCTCGTCGCCGATGCGTGTCTCCACCGTGCCGATGAGTCCGGTGCGAGCGCCCAGTGCGCGCAGCGCTGATTCGACGAGGTATGCCGTCGTCGTCTTGCCGTTGGTGCCGGTGATGCCGATCATCCGCAGCGCCGACGCTGCGCGAGCGTAGACGAGAGCGGCAACGTCACCGAGGACGGCCCGCGGGTCGCTGACGACGAGGACGGGGACCTCGACATCGCTGGACGAGGCAGGCGCAACGAGCTGCAGCGCGCCGGCCTCGTCGGTGAGAACGGCGACAGCCCCAGCCGCCGTTGCGGCGGAGGCGAATTGGGCACCGTGCGCGTGGGCGCCCGGGAGGGCGGCATACAGGTCGCCGGGGGCGATCGAGCGTGAGTCGAGGCTCACTCCCCGGACCGAGACAGCGGCAGCGGACCCGGAGACGACCCGGGCCGAGGCCAACTCGACCACATGGTCAAGCGGGACCGGCGGGGTTGAGCGAGGCCGGGGAGAACGCACGGCGACAGGCTAACCGGTGGTCTTGCGATCGCTGATGACCCCGGGTGCGCCTGGGACCAGCGGTGCGGAAGGGGTCAACGGGATCTCCGCACCCTTCTCACCGGTCGGGGGCACCTGGTAGGCCTGCAGCACGTAGGTCATGACGTCCTTGAAGATCGGCCCGCACTGGCTGCCACCGCTCGGGCTGCCGGAGGTCGGCTTCTGCAGCGTCACGGCGACGACAAACTCGGGGTTCTCGGCCGGAGCGAACCCGATGAACGAGGTCGTGTAACCGCTGTAGCCGCCTCCCTCGGCCCGGTTGGCGGTGCCGGTCTTGCCGGCGATCCGGTAGCCGGGGATGGCCACGTGCGGCGCCGTGCCGCCGGGGCTCACGACCTCCTCAAGCATCTGGCTCACCGCGGTTGCGGTCTCCTGCGAGACGACTCGTATGCCGTCCGGCGCCGGGGTGGCCTCGAACGACCCGTCGGCCGCGGTCGAGCCCTCGACGAGGGTCGGCGGCACCCGCACCCCACCGTTGGCGATGGTCTGGAACACGCCGGCCGCCTGGATGGCCGTCACGGACAGGCCCTGGCCGAACATCGTCGTGTAACGCTGCGAGCCGGACTGAGCGGCAGCGGCGGGCAGCAGGCCGGCCGACTCTCCGGGGAAGCCGGTGCCGGACGTGCTTCCCAGCCCGTAGGCCCGGTGGTACTTCTCCAGGGTCGTCGCTGGCATGGCCTCGGTCGCGAGGATCGTGCCGATGTTGCTCGACTTGGCCAGGACCCCGGCCACGGTGAGCTCAAGAGTCTTGTGATCGTGCGAGTCCCGGAAGGTCGTGTCCGAGCGCTTGATCCGGTTGGGCACGATGACCCCGGTCGACGGAGTGATGAGCTTCTCCTCCAGGGCAGCCGAGATGGTGATGACCTTGGCCGTGGACCCCGGTTCATAGACCTCCTCGAAGGCCTTGTTGCCCAACGCCGAGGACCGGGTGTTTTCCAGGTCGGTCGGATCGAAACTCGGGTAGGGCGCGACGGCCCGCAGCTTGCCGGTCTTGGCCTCCATGACCACGACATAGCCGGACTTGGCACCCGTGCGCTGGACGAGGTTGGCGATGGCGTTCTGGGCGAACCACTGGACGTCGGCGTCGATGGTCAACCGGACGTCCCGACCGTCGACAGCGGGCTGGGAGAGTTGCTGTGCCCACGGGATCGCCTTGCCGTCGCGAGCCTGCTCGTAGACCTCCTTGCCAGGGGTCCCGGCCAGCTTGTCACGCATGAGGTATTCCATCCCCCCGGACACCTGGCCGCTGTCACTGAGGAAGCCGACGATGGGTGCCGCGGTCATTCCGGCGGGGTACTCCCGCTCGAACGTCACCTCGCTGAGCACGCCCGGAATGCCCATGGCATTGATCTCACGCCACACCAACGGTGAGATCCCCTTGGCGATGACCCGGTAGCCACTGGTGCCCATGAGCTCAGGCACGAGCGCATCGGCCGTCGTCCCCAGCAGCGGGGCCAGTCGCTCGGCCGCACCGACCACGCCGACCTTGACCCGCTTGCCGCCGATGGTGCGTTCGTAGGTCGCCACGGCGTTCTGGTTGACCGTGATGGTGCGGCGCTCGACGCTTGCCGCGAGCACTGTCCCGTTGGTGTCGACGATCCTTCCCCGCAGCGCGGGGATGACCTCCGTGTTGAGTCGCTTGTTGAGCGCGGCGAGTTGCACTCCGGAGGCGTCGAAGGCCTGCACCCGGACCAGCTGGGCGGCGAAGATCGACAGGACGAACAGCGACGCCACCCACATGGTCCGCACCCGCCACGGCGTGTGACCGATCCGCATGGGTGCCTTCGGACGACGCGGCGGTGCCGGGGGGCGCGGGGCCCGGGAGCGGGGGGCGGTGACGGGGGCGGGTGCTGCCGGGCGTCGCGTGCGGGCTGCAGGACGCGGCATACCGGCTGGTGCACTAGCGGGTATGCCGCCGGGCCGGGGACGATCGATCACGCGGGCTCCGGCGCCGCGCGGGTGAGCGGCGGGGGCAGCGACTGGACGGGCCGGACGGGCCGGTCGGTCCGGTCGGTCCGGGTGCGCTGCCGGGCGCGCTGCCGGGCGCGGAGTGCGGGTCGGACGGGCGGGCGCACCTGAGGCGGAGGTTCCCGGCGAGCGGGTGCCGGCAGCCCGCGGACCCACACCGGGGCTGGAACCGGGGCGGGGCGGACGCGCAGACGGCGGTGTCACGGGGGTCACCGGGCCGTCGGTTGAGGGGCCGCTGGTGCCGGGGCGGGGACAGCAGCCGCGGCGGGTGCCGTCGGTGCGACGCCCGGAGCCACCACCGCCGTGTCCGGGACTTCGGGATCGGACGCGACCGCGGTGACCGGTGCCGGGGACACCACCACTGCGGGGGGCGGATTGGCGTGTGCGCGCGGCGAGGTGACGATCACGAGTGGCTTGTCCGCGGCTGGTTCAGCGGTGCCGAGGATGACGCCGTCCTCGAGCCGGATGAAGGCCATCGAGGTCGCGGGCACCATGCCCAGCTCGATCGCACGCTTGGCCAACGCCGCGGGGTTGCGCTCGGCGTCCAGGGCTCGGGTGAGCTCGTGCTCTTGGTCGGTGAGGGTTCCTGAGCTGACCTGAAGGTCGTGCAAGGTGAAGGCGCCCTGGGCCAGTTGGGTGTTGAGCATGAGCAGGGTGAGCAGCCCGACCGCGAGAACGACCATGCAGATCGTCGCGAACTTCCCGGTGCCGGTGCGTTCGATGGCTGCCGGGACGACCCGCAGCCGGGCGACTCCACTGGCCCGTGCCGGGGCCCGGGTGACGGTGCCGGATCCCTGTCGAAGTGCGCTGGCTTGGCTCATCGGTGTCCCCCCTGGGCGGTCGAACGGGTGCGCTCGGCTGCTCGCAGCCGAGCCGAAGCAGCTCGCGAGTTGTCGTCGGTCTCGGCGTCACCGGGCACCTCGGCGCCTCGGGTCAACAGCCGCAGGTATGCCGCGTCCTGCGGCCGCTCGACCGGCATACCGGCGGGGGTCCGCGAGGTCGCACCCTCGGCGAACGCGCGCTTGGTGATCCGGTCTTCAAGCGAGTGGTAAGACAGGACGGCGATCCGGCCACCCACGCGCAGCCGTTCGATCGCCGCGGGGAGGGCGTGGCGCCAGGCGTCCAGCTCGCCGTTGACCTCGATGCGCAGCGCCTGGAAGGTGCGCTTGGCGGGGTGTCCCCCACTGCGTTGGGAAGCACCCGGCACGACCCGCCGGAGCAGCTCGACCAGGCGTCCGGAGGAGGTGAACGGCTCGCGAGCCCGCTCGGCGACGACGGCTCGGACGATGGCGCGCGCGTAGCGTTCCTCACCGAACTCGCGCAGGATCCGCTCCAGATCGGCCGGCTCGTAGGTGTTGAGCACCTCGGCGGCGGTCGCCCCACGGGACTGGTCCATCCGCATGTCCAGCGGGGCATCGACCCGATAGGCGAACCCGCGCTCGGCCTCGTCGAGCTGCAGCGAGCTCACCCCGAGGTCAAACAGTGCGGCGTCCACCGACGGGATGCCCAGGGCGTCGACGACCTGGGCGAACTCGTCGTAGACCGCGTGGACCAGGGTGATCCGGTCGGCATACGCAGCCAGCCGCTCTCCGGCGAGGGCCAGTGCCTCGTGGTCGCGGTCGATCCCGACCAGACGGGTTCGGGGGAAGGCCGCGAGCACACCTTCGGCGTGGCCACCCATGCCCAGGGTCCCGTCCACGTAGACGGGGTCCGGACCTTGCAGCGCGGGTCCGAGCAACTCCAACACGCGATCGCGCAGGACCGGCACGTGCCGGTCCTGTGGGGCGCGATCTGGCGAGTGGGTCAACGCTGGCTCCGTGGTCTGGTCGTTCGGCTGGGTGGTGCGGCTGTGGTTGTGCGGCTGTGGTGCGGCTGGGTGGTGGGCAGATGGGCGGTGGTGGGCCGATACGGCCCTGCGCTCAGGTCCCCATCCGCTTCGGGATGGTTCTCGAACCGCTCGGCCCGACACGGGGGAAGTCGCGTCGGGACGGAAGCGGCTGGAGACCTGGGCGCAGGCGACGACAGCCGGTCAGAACCTTCCGGGCATCACCTCCTCGCTCTGGGCGGCGAAGCCCGGCTCCTTCTCGGCGAGGTAGGTGTTCCACGCGTCCAGCTGCCAGATCTCGACCCGGCTGATGTTGCCGATGACGGCCAGGTCCCGGTCGAGCGCGGCATACTCGCGCAGCATCGGCGGGATGGTGATCCGGCCTTGTCGGTCGGGGACCTCGGGCGACGCGCTGGAGGCCAGCACGCGGGTGTAGTCCCGCACGCCGACCACTGAGCTCGGGGCCGTCTGCATCTGCGCGGCGAACCGATAGAACTCGGCCATCGGGTAGACGACGATGCAGCGCTCCTGCCCCTTGGCCATGACCAGTCCGGCGGCGAGCGGCTCGCGGAACTTCGCCGGCAGGATCAGCCGCCCCTTGTCGTCGAGCTTCGGGGTGTGGGTCCCGAGGAAGGGCGTCGGCAGTGCGGCGACGGGGACATCAGCCACGGCGCACCACCCCTTCCCTCCCAGCCCCTGAGGGCCACCAACCCGACCCAGCGCGCGATGCCGAGGCACCACCACGCTCCTTGGCGCCCCACCATACTCCACTTCCCTCCACTTTGCGCCGCCAATTCCCGGGTTTGTGTGTCTCGACGTGACAACGCCGCAGGTCAGGGGCGTGGAGAGAAGTGGAGGGTATGCCGTGCCCCTCGTGCCTCTCCTCCCTGGCTGGGACACCGCCCACCCGGACGAGGCCGGGCGGAGGTGAGCACACGGCATACCGAATGTCCGGCGGTGAGCACGCGGTGACCCGGCTGAGACCCCTCTGTTACCCAGCCGATGCCCGGTTTCGCCGGTGATCCTCAGTCAGCCGACTTATGCTCACCAGACCGGGGCGCCCGCGGAGGCCCCCGGTGGAGCGAAGTGGAGGACGGCGTCGGCCCTACCCGGCCGACCCGCCCGACACGGCCGTGACGGCACCCAGACCGGAGGAACCACCGTGACCGACGCCCGGATCCGACCCGACGCCGACCTCGCTGCGGGGCAGGTGGTGCGCTCGACCCCCGAAGCCCTCGCGGAACTGCGGGCGGTCACCTCCCGGATCGCCACCGCCATGGAGTCGGTCATCGAAGGCAAGCCAGGCGTCGTGCGGACGGCGATCACCGTCCTGTTGGCCGGTGGGCACCTGCTCATCGAAGACGTGCCCGGGGTCGGCAAGACGATGCTGGCCAAAGCCCTGGCCCGCTCCATCGACTGCTCGGTGCGGCGGATCCAGTTCACCCCCGACCTGCTGCCCAGCGACATCACGGGCGTGAGCGTGTTCAACCAGGACCTGCGTGACTTCGAGTTCCGGCCCGGCGCGATCTTCGCCAACGTCGTCGTCGGCGACGAGATCAACCGAGCCTCGCCCAAGACCCAGTCGGCCCTGCTGGAGTGCATGGAGGAGGGCCAGGTCACCGTCGACGGCACGACCTACGCGTTGCAGAAGCCGTTCATGGTCATGGCCACCCAGAACCCCATCGAGATGGAAGGCACCTACCCGCTCCCAGAAGCCCAGCGGGACCGCTTCATGGCCCGGATCTCGATGGGCTACCCGGCCGCCGCCGCCGAGGTGGAGATGCTCGACCTGCACGGCGGTCGTTCGCCGCTGGACACCCTCGTGCCGGTCACCGACGCGCAGACCGTCGCCCGGCTCGTCATGGTGACCCAGGACGTGTATGCCGCCCCGGCCGTGCGCCAGTACGTCGTCGACCTAGCCAATGCGACCCGGTCCAGCCCGGCGGTCCGGCTCGGCGCCTCGCCCCGCGCCGCCCTGCACGTCCTGCGGGCCGCCCGCGCCCATGCCGCGCTGGAAGCTCGGGACCACGTGCTGCCCGATGACGTCCAGCGGGTCGCCCCCGCGGTGCTCGGCCATCGGCTCATGCTGTCCGGCGAGGCCACCCTCGCGCACCGCACTCCGACGGAGGTCCTGGCCGAGATCCTCCGATCCACCCCGGTCCCGGTCGGGCGGCGCTGACCCAGGCGCACGGCATACGGCCAGGTGGTGGTGATGCGACGACTCGGTGAGGTGCTCACGACCCGCGGACGGGCGTTCTGTTCCGCGGGGCTGACGCTCGTGGTGTGTGGTTACGTCTTGGGGTTCCGTGACCTCACCAGGGTGGGGGTGCTGCTGCTGGCCCTCCCGCTGATCGCGGCCTTGCTCAGCCGACGACGTCCCCCGGGCATCGTCGTGACCCGCGCCTGCGACCCGGCCCAGGTGAGCGCTGGGGACCCGACCGTCGTGACGACGACCGTGGCCAACGTCGGCCGCCGCTCGTCCCCGCTCATGCTTGCCGAGGAACACCTCGACTATGCCCTGGGGGAACGGCCCCGGGTGCTGCTCGGCTCCCTCAGCGCGGGTGACCGCCGCGCCCTCACGTATGCCGTCCGCCCACCTCTGCGCGGACGTCACCCGTTGGGACCGCTCACCGTCCAACTGCGGGACCCGTTCGGTCTCGCCCACCGCTTCGTCGAGATCGGTGAACCGACCGAGCTGTTGGTCCTGCCGCGGGTGCATGCCCTGGGTGGTTCGCGACCGCCAGGCACCGGGGTCGGCGCTGAGGGCGAGATCCCGTTCATGGTCGCGCTGCACGGCGAGGATGACCAGTCCATCCGCGAATATCGTGACGGAGATGACCTGCGCCGGATCCACTGGCCCGCGACGGCCCGGACCGGCGAGCTCATGGTCCGCCAAGAAGATCGTCCCGCCCGCCGCCGAGCCGTCGTCCTGCTCGATCCGCGTGCCGACGCCCACGCCGGAACAGGCGCGAGCAGCTCCTTCGAATGGGCAGTGAGCGCCGCCGCCTCGACGCTTGTGCACCTGTCCGGCCTCGGGTATGCCGTGCATCTGCTCACCCCCGAGACGGTCCAGGAAGGGCCGGACGAGGTTCCGATCGAGCCTGCTGCCGCGCTGTCCGTCCTTGCGGTCACCGAACCCGACAAGGGCCTGGCGTTGGCCCGGCTCACCCGGTCGGGCCTGGGCCTGCTGTCCGGTGGCGGGCTGTTGGTGGCCGTGCTGGCCGCTCATGACGAGACCGCGTTGCGGTCGGTAGCGACCTTGAGGCATCCCGGAGCGACCGCGCTGGCGATGGTCCTGGACGTGGGGTCGTTCTCCGGCCACGGTCCGACCCCGGGCCAGGCCCTGGCCGCCGGAGCGGCGCGGGGTGCCGTTCCGGCAGCGCGGGCCGCCGACCTGCTTCGAGGTGCCGGGTGGCGGGCGACCGCAGTGACTGCGGCCGACTCGGTCGCTGATGCGTGGTCCAGGGTGGGGTCCGCTCGGGACGCCCGGGTCGGGTCAGGGGTGACCTCATGACCGTGCGTGGGGCGCACCCCGTCCTGGCCGCGCTGGCCAGCGTGGCGTCGCTGCTCGGCCTCACGACGCTCGTGACCACCCAGACCTGGTTCGCCCGGATGGTGTGGTTCGTCATCGTCGCCGTCGGCGTTGGGGTGGTGGTCCGTCGGCTTACCTCGGGGTCAGCCTGGCTCGTCGTTCCGGCGCAGCTTTTCGCTGTGGTCCTCGTGGCCACGTGGACGTATGCCGGTTCCTCGACGTGGTATGGCCTGCCCACCCTGGCGACGGCTCGCCGCTTCGGCGTGTTGTTCGCTGAGTTCGGGGTGACCGCGGCCGCGTCGTCAGCACCGATGCCGGCCACCCTCGGCGTCGAGGCCACCCTGGCTCTCATCGGGGTGGCGCTGGCGATCCTCGTCGACTTCCTTGCTGTCACTCGCGCCGCACCGGCGGCCGCCGGTCTGCCGCTGCTCACCGCTTTCCTCGCGGCAGCGGCCAACAGCGGCTCGGCACTGCCTCCGGGCTATTTCGTGGCCGCCGCCCTCACGTGGTTGATCCTCATCGGGCGACACGCACAGGTCGGGATGCGCAGCTGGGCTTCGGTGGCGGCACGACCCATGGCGCCAGTCTCCGGTTCGGGGCTGAGCACCGCTCCCGAGCTGCGGTTCGGGACCATCGCCCGTCGCCTGGGGGCGATCGGCCTCGTGGCTGCCGTCGCCCTCCCAGCGGTGCTCCCCCACCTGCCGCCGCGCTATCTGTTGGACGGGCTGGCCCGCAGCGCCGACGGCCGAGGAAACGCCAAGGTGGGGTTCAGTTCCACTCTCGATGTCGGGTTGAGCCTGAGCTCCGGTGGGTCTGGTCGCATCCTCACCTACCGATCGAGCGCCCCCAGCCCTGGGCCCCTGCGGGTCCTGGCGGCCACGGCATACGACGGAGCCAACTGGAGCCGCCCGTCGCCGACGCTCGGGCGCAGCGCCCGGCTGGATCTCGCCGACTCGGTGACCCGTTCGGAGCGGACGATCATCGTGGAGACCAACGGGCTGGAACCGCCCGCTCTAGCCACCCCGCAACCGATCCTGACCGCGGACCTGAGCGGCGTGTCCTACCAGGTCGACGAGACGACCTCCGACGTCTACGTGCAGACCCGGCCACTGACCTACTCCACGACCTACCTGGAGCCGTCCCTCACAGCCGACCTGCTCCGCAACGGCGTCGACGGGAAGGCGGGACCGGACCGGCTGCCATCCAGTCGGGCCATCACGACCGCGCTTGAGCTGGACCCACGCTCCCGACCGGCAGTGCAGGCGGCCGCGTCTGCTGTCACGGCCGGTGCCGAGACTCCCTACGACGCGGCGGTGGCGATCCAGGACTGGCTGCGTTCCAAGGGCGGGTTCAGCTACACCTTGACGTTGCCGGACGCTCCGGTGGGCAACGGGGTCACCGCCGATCCGATCTCGGCCTTCCTGCAGACCAAGCAGGGCTACTGCGTGCAGTTCGCCTCCGCCATGATCATGATGGCTCGCGCGACCGGCATCCCTGCACGGATGGCGATCGGGTTCCTGCCGGGCAGCCAGCAAGAGGGGCTTTGGACGGTGGCTGCGGGCGACGCGCATGCCTGGCCGGAGCTCTACTTCCCCGGTGCCGGATGGGTGCGGTTCGAGCCCACTCCAGGGATCCGCACCGGCCCGGCGCCCGCGTGGACGCTGCCGACGACCGTGCCGGGGCCAGCGCCCACCTCGACGGCCAGGCCGACCGAGGACCCCCTCGACCGGCCCGATCGGCAGGCTCCTGATCTCGATGAGACCACGGGCGCCCGGACCGAGCTGGACGTCCCGATCCTCGACCGGGTCACCGCCTGGCTCCAGAAGCTGCCCAACCTGCTCACCCTCGTGACCGTCCTGGTGGTCATCGCGGCCTTGGTGCTGCCGGTGACGGCCGCAGCGCTGCGGCGGGTGCGCGCGCGTCGCGGCGGCCCTCCTGCCGCCATCGTTGAGACGCATTGGGCCCAGTTCACCAGTGAGCTCACCGATCTGGGCATCAGCCCGCCTCCGGGGGGCACATTGCGAGACAGCCAGGCCCTCTACGCGCGGGCCGGATATCTCGACGAGCCCGCGCGTGAGTCGCTGGCTACGGTCGTCCACTCCGTCGAACTGGCTCGTTACGGCCGCCCCGGGACGTCGGTGCCGGTCGACATCGCCCCGCTCACCCGCTCGGTCCTGCACCAGGTGGTGCGCACCCGTTCGTGGCGCAACCGGGTGCGAGCGATCTTCTGGCCCGGGGACGCCCGCCTGTGGTGGCGCACGGTCGGCACGACCATCCGAACCGCGCCAGGCCGCGGGTGGGCCCGGGTGCGGGGACGCTGACCAGCAGGAGGGCGGCATACCGAGGCTTCGGTATGCCGCCCTCCTGGGTTCCGCGGGCGGGCTCGCGCCGCGCTTGCGAGCCGGGGCGATCAGTCGAGGTAGTCCCGCAAGACCTGTGAGCGCGACGGGTGACGCAACTTGCTCATCGTCTTGGACTCGATCTGGCGGATCCGCTCGCGAGTCACGCCATAGACCTTGCCGATCTCGTCAAGGGTCTTGGGCTGACCGTCGGTCAAGCCGAACCGCATCGACACGACGCCTGCCTCGCGCTCGGAGAGGGTGTCCAGCACCGAGTGCAACTGCTCCTGCAGGAGGGTGAACGAGACAGCCTCCGCGGGGACGACTGCCTCGGAGTCCTCGATGAGGTCACCGAACTCGCTGTCGCCGTCTTCACCCAGGGGGGTGTGCAGGGAGATCGGTTCGCGACCATACTTCTGGACCTCGACGACCTTCTCGGGGGTCATGTCCAGCTCGCGAGCGAGCTCTTCGGGCGTGGGCTCGCGGCCGAGGTCCTGCAGCATCTGGCGCTGCACCCGGGCGAGCTTGTTGATGACCTCGACCATGTGGACCGGGATGCGGATGGTCCGGGCCTGGTCGGCCATGGCGCGGGTGATGGCCTGCCGGATCCACCACGTCGCATAGGTCGAGAACTTGTAGCCCTTGGTGTAGTCGAACTTCTCGACCGCACGGATGAGGCCAAGGTTGCCTTCCTGGATGAGGTCGAGGAAGAGCATGCCGCGGCCCGTGTAGCGCTTGGCCAGGCTGACGACCAGACGCAGGTTGGCCTCAAGCAGGTGGTTCTTGGCCTTCTTGCCGTCCTGGGCGATCCACCACAGCTCGCGCTTGAGCTTCATGTCGAGCTTCTCGCCCGAGTTGAGCTTCTCCTCGGCGAACAGGCCGGCCTCGATCCGCTTGGCGAGCTCGACCTCTTGCTCGGCGTTGAGCAGGGCGACCTTGCCGATCTGCTTGAGGTAGTCCTTGACCGGGTCGGCTGTTGCGCCAGCGGTCACGACCTGCTGCGCGGGCGCGTCCTCTTCGTCGTCATCGCGAATGACGAACCCAGCGTCCTCAGACTCCTCCTCGGCCGCAGGCTTTGCCGTCTCCTCGTCGCCGTCCTCGGAGTCCTCACGCTCGACGTCGGCCTCAGCCTCATCGACCTCGATCTCGACGATTTCCACGACCTCGACGTCGTCAACCGCGACGCCATCAACAACGACCTCATCGACGACGAGTTCGTCGACAACCAGGACGTCCAGGTCGTCGCCGTCGGCACCCACGTCACCGGCTGCGACCGCAGCCTTGCGGGTGGCGGCCTTGCTGGCTGCCGCCGGTGCCGGTGCGTCAGGGGCCGCGGCCGCGCGGGAGGCCCGCTTGCGCGGCGTCGCGGCCGTGGCGGCAGTGGCTGCGGTGGCGGCAGGTGCGGCCGACTCGGGAGCGGACCCAGCCTTGGCGGTGCGGGACCGCGCCGCCCGGGGCGAACCAACGGCGCCCTGGCCATCAGGTGTGGAGGCATCGGACGAGGCGACGGCCTTCCTCGCGGGCGCAGCCTTGGCCGGGGCGGCCTTGGCTGCCGCCTTGACTGGCGCGGCCTCGGCCGCCTTCGCCGCGGTGGCCTTGGAAGAAGCGGCGGGCTTCGCTGGGGTGGCTTTCGCGGTCGCCGCCTTGGCTGGGGCAACCGTGCCAGACCCTGCAGACTTGGCCGGTGCAGCCGTCTTGGCGGGCGCCGCGGTCTTCGCCGGGGCAGCGGTCTTGGCGGGTGCAGCCGTCTTGGCGGACGCCGCGGCCTTGGCCGTTGCAGCCGTCTTCGCCGGTGCAGCCGTCTTCGCCGGTGCAGCCGTCTTCGCCGGGGCAGCGGTCTTGGCGGGTGCAGCCGTCTTGGCCGGGGCCGCAGCCTTCGCTGGCGCTGCGCTCTTCGCGGAAGCGGCCGCCTTCACTGCCGGAGTTGCCTTGGCTGATGCCCCTGTTGCAGGAGCCGCCTTCGCCGCCGTCGCCTTCGTGGCAGGCGTCGGGTCCTTGACCGATGCGGGGGCCTTGGCCGGGGAGGACTTCTTGGCCGAGCTCGAAGCGCTCTCCGCAGAAACGGTTGCCACTGAACGCTTTGCGGTCGCCGCAACGGCCCGCGCTGCTGCGGTCACCGCCACGGTGATCCCCTGTTCCTCGATGGCGCGCAACACTGCCTTCATCCTCTGCGGGGACACCTTGGCCGCCTCCAGTGCGTCTCGAACGTCTGCACCCGTCACGCTGCCCAACGTGGTGCCGCGGGCGATGAGCTTTTGGAGTTGGGGGTGCGAAAACTCCGTGGGCAACGCACGGTCGGCGCTGTGATCCTTGGAGGAGACATGCGACACGGGCACCGACTACCTTTCGCCAGGTGGGCGCACGCCGACCTCCCCGGGGCGGCATACTGCGGGACTGAGTGAGCGTGGGAGGAGGGGACGCGGCAGAGCAAACACCGGGAGAGAATCGGAGTCGCTCGGGGCCGCGTGGCCCCGACACTCGACATTATAAAACGCCCGAACCCAGCGACGTTAACCGCGGCTCCGTTGAGCCCCGGTCATCCGCCCACAATCGGCGTGAGTCAGTCTTCCCGAGCCGCTTTGACCGCAAGCACGGGGCAGGTCGCGTCGAGCAGGATCCGCTGAGCGTTGGACCCCAAAATCAACTTGCCGACCGGAGTCCGACGACGGAGCCCGATGACGATGAACTCCGCGTTCTCCTCTTCGGCGACCGCGATCAGGTCTTCGGCCGGCTCGTTGCCGCGCACGAGCTGACGGACCTCGTTCTGCAGACCGAGGTCGGTGAGCTTCTTCTGGATGGCCTCAAGCTCTTCCTCGAACTTGGCAGCCTCGTCGGCGTCGAAGTCCTTGCCGCCGCGCTGGGAGTTGATGACGATCAAACGGGTGTGACGCAGTTCGCACTCCTCGGCCGCGCGACGGAGGGCAGCTCGCCCTTCCTTGGTCGCGACGTACCCGACAACGACGGCCACCGTAAACCTCCTTGTTGACGCACCGCGCGTCCTACGAGACGACGTTACCGGATCGGGGTCGAGTCGCGCCCAACCCCTGGCTGCTCGGCGTTGACGAGTGAATCACGGACCAACGCCCCTACCTGATCCACCTCGATCAGGAAACCGTCATGACCGCACGGCGAATGGATCGTGCGCAGTTCGCCGTTGGCCACGCCATGCGCCAGAGCGGCCGATTGCTCGACCGGGTAGAGCCGGTCAGAGTCGACCCCGACAGCGATCACACGGGCCGTCACCCGTGCCAGCGCGGCAGCCACTCCGCCACGACCTCGGCCGACATCGTGGGAGTTCATCGCCTCAGTGAGGACGAGGTAGGAGTTGGCGTCGAACCGCCGACCGAGCTTCTCGCTGTGGTAGTCCAGGTAGCTCTCGATGGCATACCTGCCGTGCCCACCCAACGGGTCCTCCCCCGGTTGCGGCTCGCGACCGAAGCGGTCGTCGAGCTCTGAGGCGCTGCGATAGGTCGCTTGCGCGATCCGGCGCGCGATCCCCATGCCCGCTTGCGGCCCGCGTCCCTGGTCGTAATAGTCCCCTCCGGCGAAGTCCGGATCGGCGCGGATCGCGAGCAGTTGCGGTTGGGCCCACGCGATCTGGTCAGCAGTCGAGGCCGCAGTGCTGGCCAGAACCACCGCCTGCGCCACCCGGTCCGGGAACGTCACCGCCCACTCGATGACGCGCATCCCGCCCATCGACCCGCCGATGACCATTGTCCACCTGTCGATGCCCAGCCGGTCAGCGAGCGCGGCCTCGGCGGCCACCTGGTCGCGAACGGTGACGAAGGGGAAGCGGCTGCCCCACGGACGGCCATCCGGGGCCGTTGAGGCGGGTCCAGTGCTCCCCTGGCAGCCACCGATGACGTTCGCAGCCACGACGAACCAGTGGTCGGTGTCGATATCCCGCCCCGGTCCGACCAGTCCCTCCCACCAGCCGGGCGAGCGGTGGCCCGGCCCAGCAGCCCCGGCGACGTGACTGTCACCGGTGAGGGCGTGCTCAATGAGCACTGCGTTGCTGGCCGTGTCGTTCAACCGGCCCCACGTCTCGTATGCCACTCGGACCGCGGGCAGGGCGCCCCCACGCTCCAACCGGAGGTCACCGAGATCCGCGAACTGCCGGTGTCCGACCGGATCGCCTTCGCGCCACGCTCCCGAGACGACCGGTGGGTCGTCGATCACGGTCACGAATGGGGCTCCTCACGCTCGCGCTTGCCCGAGCGGTTGGCGCGGGCCGGGTCTTCACCCGGGGCACCCCATCACGAAGAAGGGTTGCCGGTCAGCGAGCCGGGGCTTGTCGCTGACACTCATGACCTGGCCCCGAGTGTATGCCGCGTCCCCAACCCCTCGCCACGACCGGCTCATCCCGTGGACGACAACACCTGCCCGGGGCGGATCGCCAGATCCACCATCCGTTCCAGGAGCAGCGCCAGCCGGTAGCCCGGTTCGAGAGCCAGCGCCCGGTCAAGGGCAATCCGCGTGAGGGTCCCCTCGCCCAGGTGCCAGGTCAACGCCGCGAGGACGGTCAAGACCGCGGGCGCATGCAGGTCGGGGGTATGCCGCGCCAGCCAGCACAGTCGCTCGACAAGCCGATCGCTGTCCAGGCCGCCATCCGCACCCCCGGTCTCGCGACCCTCCGACTCCGCCGACCACCCTCGGCCAGGTGGCAGGTGCTGGATCGCTAGCGCCTGCAGATCGGCGTCGAACACGCCCAGGTCCAAGGTGCCTGGGCACAACCAGGCGGAGATGAGGTCACGCACCTGCAGGTCACGCAGGCTGTGGCACATCCGAGCCGTCGCAGCGGCCGAGGGCACCCGGCCGGTGAACCACGCCTCGTCCCGCACGTCGAGGAAGGCACCCCAGTCGGCCATCGCCTTCGGTCGGCTCCCCCGGACGGGTCGCATCGCGCCCAGGCGCATGCTGGCGACACGCACCCGCTCACGCAGACGATCGTCGGAGGGGGCCAACCGCTCGTCCAACGCCTCCCTCGACGAGGCCGGCTGGCGCCCATGGGCGACGTAGTCCGCGACCGCGGGCACTTGGTCATCCGGCGGGAGCACCACCCCCGCCACCGGCCGCCCGTCCCGTCCGGACTGCCCAGGGAAGAAGGCCCGGTCGCCGCGGACAACGACGTGGTCGACGACCTGGACCCGGTCATCATGAAGGCGCGCGGCCACGGTCTCTCGCGCCAGCGCGCCCTCACCCTCGACGTTCTCGTAAACCACCAGAACGGCCGCCGTGCAGCCATCGCCTCGAAGGTGGCGAGACATCAGCTCGGCCGCCGCGGCACAGTCGCGCGGCAGGGTCGGCAGGTCCAGTCGCTGCACCAGGCCGACCTGCTTGCGACGCAGCCCGACCAGGACGATCGAGCGCTCGGGGTGATAGCCCAGCTGATAGGGCACGACCTTGACTAGGTCGACCGGGTCGGTGATGCGAATCGTTGTCGTCATGCCGACGATCGTGGTCGCCGCACCGGGCGCAGGCTACGGCCTCACTCGAGCCTGTGGACGATGGGACTACCGCTCAGGGGGATGGGGACAACCGCACCCCCAAGACCGACGATCCGGGTCAGCGCACGACGTGCGACTGCACCGTCCAGACGTCCGCCGACGCGTCCTGGGGCTCAGCGGTCCACGTGTTCTGTCCTCTTCCCTGTCCTGATGATCCCTGTCCCGATGATCCCTGTCCCGAGTCCTGCCGACCGTGCGACAACCCGCGCTCCCAGTGCAGGAACGCCTCCGTGTCGTTGACCAGCGCGCTGGCCAGCCAGGCGACGAGCATCGCGTCATCGGCCAGACCGAAGACCGTGAACAGCCCCTCAGGCACGAGGTCGACCGGGGACACGATGTAGACCAGCGCCGCCAGCATCCCCAACAACCGCCCGCGGGTCAGACCGGCATACTCGCCGCGCAACGCCGCGCGCGCCATCCGGGGCACGGCCGCGAGCCGCTCCCCCATCCCCGGCGCGCCCGGCCGGGTGGCTGCGCGCAGCGCAAGCCCCAACGCCCGGAACATCCCCCAACGAGCCGAGCTCGCACGTCCAGCAGCCATGTCCTGAAAACTCCTCGTGGACCATGCCGTCAGTGGGCCGATCGACCCACTGGCAGGATCAACGACCAACCCGCACCGGAGATTCCACTCACCCAAGCGCGCCCCGTATGCCGTCCGCTCACCTCAGCCGCACGGCATACCCTCGCGCGGGGCTAGGCCGAGCGGCGGGGGAACTCGCGTTTGGCCGACTCGGCGATCCGGTTGAGCAGGAACCCGTCGACACCGGCTCCGATCGCGCCGCCGATGACCGGCACGGCCTTCCCGAACCGGCTGAGCACCGAGCGCCCCGCCTGCGCGACCAACCGGAAGCCGACCGCCTTGTTGACGACCATGAGCGCGGGCGCAGGCAGCCGACCGACCGCGAGCGAGGTCAGCCGACCGGTCCCCAGCGACACTCCGGGAATGACGGCGGCCTTCTTGAGCAGGTCCTCGGCGTCGGCGCCCACGAGGGTGAGCAGCACGGCGGTGCGGATCTGCGGCTGCGACAGGTCGTAGCCGCGGACGTCGGCGATCGCCGCAACCATCCGAGTGGCGACGAGATAGAACTCCGCCACGTTGGCGGGCAGCGCGACCGGCATCGTCACGAAGCCGCCGAGCCCAGTGACGAAGCCGCCGACGGCGCCCGCGCGCACGTGCTTGCGGATGATCGCCTTGATCGCGGCGTCGTCGCTACGCACGCCGTCCCGAGCGGCGACGGCGACCTCATGGGCCGAGTTGAACGGCCCGCGCCCGTCGATCCCCACGTCGAGGAGCTTCTCGACCAGGTCGGTCGCCATCCCGGCCAGGCCGCCCTCCTGTTGACCGCTGGCGGCCTGCTCCAACGCGCCGCGCTGCGTCGTCGCGAGCTCGGTCGACGCGTCCTTGTCGAAGATCCCCACCAGATGTCCTTCCGCCGGCGCGCGACCGACGGCCGCGCCACTGCTGGCGCCATCCTTTCCGGGCCATCGCACCGACGCAACTTCCCGCGCGCCCGGCGCACCCCTGCGGGTGTCCCCGCCCTACGCGAGGATGGGGGGATGGCCGGCCCCGGGAGCGAGTTCGTGCCGCTCGTCGTCGTGGGTGAGCGGGCGGCATACCTGCGCGCCGGTATGCCGTGTGCGGGCTCCGCGCGCGACGTCCTGGCCGAGGTAGCCCGGGTGGAGGCCGCGGGCGGCCCGCGCTGGGTCGTGCCGAGCGCCCAGGCGAGCCTGGCGCCGCTGGTGGCCGACGGGCTGCCGGTGGCCCGCACGTGGGACCTGGCCGAGGCGCATCGGCTCCTGCACGGCGGCTGGGCGGCGCACCCGGCGGTCGTTCACGCCACGCTCGCCGGGCTGCCCCTGGACGGCATCCCCCGCGACCGCGAGGCGGACCTGTTCGACCTGCCGGCAGATCCGTTGGACGACACCCGGCCGGACGATCCGGTCGGCCCGGGCGGCTACCTGCGCCCCGAGGCGCTCACCCTTGGCTGGGCCGACCGTGACTCCCGGCTTGTGGCGCTGGCCCGGCTCGTCGGTGACCTCGCGGCGACCCAGCAGCAGCGGATGGCGCAGCTCGGGCCGCGAGCCGTGGCGACGGCATACTCCGAGTCGGCGGCGGCCGTGCTGTGTCTGGAGCTGGAGCGCGATGGCCTGCCGATGGACCGGGCGCGAGCCGAGGCCCTCGTCGCGCAGGCGGCCGGGCCGCGGCCCACGTCGGAGGCCGACGCCGCCCGGATCCGGGCCGAGCGCGATGCCCGCGTGCTGGCACACGCCCCCGGGCGGCGCGCCGACCTGCGTAACCCGGCCCAGGTCAAGGACCTGCTCGCCGCCGCCGGAGTCGAGGTCGCGACGACCCGCAAATGGGTGTTGGAGCCCTACCGGGCGACCCATCCGCTCGTCGCGGCGCTGCTGGACTGGCGCAAGGACGAGCGGATCGCGACGACCTATGGCTACCGCTGGCTCGACGAGCACGTCGGCCCGGACGACCGGCTCCGCGGCGCGTGGACGGCCTCCGACGGGGCGGCTGGCCGGATGACCGCCCAAGCCGGGCTGCACAACCTCCCCGCTCCCCTTCGCCCGGCGGTGGCGGCGCAGCCCGGGCACGTGTTCGTCCGCGCCGACCTCGGGCAGATCGAGCCGCGCGTGCTCGCCGCGGTCTCCGGCGACCGGGCGTTCGCGGAGGCGACCCTGGCCGACGACCTCTATGCGCCGGTCGCGGCGAAGCTGCGGGTCGAGCGCTCGGTGGCCAAGATCGCCGTCCTCGCCGCCATGTACGGCCAACGCTCCGGCGCGGCGGGTGAGGCGCTGCGCGACCTGCAGCGTGCGTATCCGGTCGCGATGGGGTTGCTCGATGAGGCGTATGCCGCGGGGCTAGCTCGTCGTCCTTTGCGCACCTTCGGGGGGCGGCTGATCCGGCTCGACACGGCGTTGGCTCCCGAGGCCGGGCAGGGTGGTGGCGAGGGCTGGGACGCGGCGCGAGGGCGGTTCGCGCGGAACGCAATCATTCAGGGGGCGGCGGCCGAGCTGTTCAAGGCGTGGGCGGCGACGGTCCGGCACCTGGTGCGGCCGCTAGGTGGTCAGATCGTGCTGTGTCTGCACGACGAGTTGCTGGTCCATGTGCCTGAGCAGCAGGCGGAGGCTGCCGTGGCGGTGCTGCATCGGGCGTTGGCCGACAGCGCCCGGAGATGGGTCGGGGCGAGCGCTGGGGTGCCCGTGCGTTTCGTCGCCGAGGTCTCAGTCATCCACCGTTGGGACGAAGCCAAGGGCTGATTCCCGTCAAGGGAGACACGGTGGGCTTGCCCGACTATTCACGGGTTCGAACTGAAGCGCTGACACATTGGGCCGCGAAGCCCACACGTCAGCGGACTAAGCGCTATCTAAAGGGCACCGCTACAAGGACCCACGCGCTCCATGTCTCTTGACATGACGTGGCATGTCACCGGTGGAGTGGCTGTGGGCGGCCCAATCAGATGCTCGCGAACGCCAAGGTTGGGTAGTTCCTGAAAGTCTTTGCCTGCATGACGGCGCGACCAACCTGACCGCTGGCACAGGTGAACCTGCCGACCAGGACTGCCGTGTCACACCCCGCGGATGGCCGGCCGGGTGCGCGTCACTCCGCCCAGATAGGCACAGGTGCCCCGACAGCTGGTAGGAGACTTCTGCGGCGCACGAGTGCTGAAAGTCCACATACGGTAGGGTGCATGTATGGATAGCGCCTCGGAACTCCTTAGCGTCCGCGAGACCGCCCGTCGGCTTGGGGTGCACGAGAACACCGTGCGGGCGTACGCCAAGCAGGGACTGCTCCCGGACGCGCGAGTGCCGGGGACGTCGTTTTACAGGTTCCGTGCGAGCGACGTGGAGCGCCTCAAGACGCAGCGCGGAGCGCCGGCTGTGAGTCTTGCTGCCGAACGACGAACGGCGAGTCCCGAACTTGCGACAGCAAGCCAGCTCGCGCTGTGGCCCGAGACCAACGCTCGCGAAGCTCAGGATCGGCTTCCAGAGTTGGTGCGCAGGCTGTTGTTCGAGACGCCCGGGGCTGGCCAGATCTCGATTCGGACAAGGGATGGGGTCGCCCTGGCCGGTAAGGACGGCGTAGCGACCCTAGATGGGCAGACGCAATTGCTGCCGGCCGGACAGATTTGGTTCGAGTTCGGCACCGACAAGGACTCTAAACGCAAGGCCACCAAGGACTACGACGGACGAAAGGGGGGCAAGGCATCGCAAGATGTGGCCTTCGTCTTCGTGACAGTCCGTCGATGGCAAGGCAAGGACACGTGGGCCGCCGAACGACGAGCCGAGCAACTCTTCAAGGATGTCGTCGTCATCGATGCTGATGACCTCGAAGCCTGGCTGCAGGTTGCGCCTGCTGCGCACCTGTGGATCTCGGAAACTCTCGGTCTTCGACCCCGGGACGCGCTGACCCTGGAGACTTGGTGGGACCGCTCTTCCGCGGCGACCGAACCGGCTCTTCCGCTGAAGCTCTTCATCGCCGGGCGAGCTAAGGAGGCGCAGCGACTGCGCTCGCTGCTTGGCGAGGAGCCGAGGATTACATCAATCCACACCGAGTGGGTCGACGACGCCTTGGGATTTCTGCATGCGTGCCTCACGCCCGACGACGATTATGCGAGTGAACCCGCCGCCGTCACAATCGTCCGGTCGACGGACGTCTGGGATCGAATGGTGGCACTCCCCGGGCCCGGGATCTTGGTGCCCGACTTCGACAATGCAGACGTGACCCGCGCCCTCGCTAGCGGTAGGCATGTCGTGTCCATCGTTGATAGCGGCTCTGCCGTGCGCCGCAGCGTCGACATTCGCCTGCCGCGGGTTGGCCGAACCGAAGCGGCCGAGGCCTTCCGAGCAGGCGACGTCGAGTGGCACCAAGCCGATCGCCTCGCGGTACTTGCTCGTCGGAGCATGCCCGCACTGGCGCGCCGCCTTTCGCGCTCACCCCGCGTGCAGCAGCCCACGTGGTCTCGGCCGCCGCTGGCCGACACGCTCGCCGCACTGATGCTGGCCAGTCGTTGGACCGATCTACCTGAGGACCTCCATGTCCTGAGCGAACTGGCCGCCACCCCCTTGGCCGAACTGCATCGCGCGATCGCCGACGCCAGCCGTGGACCCGATCCGGCGATCAGGAACTCGCGAGACATCTTTGTATTTACCTCCTTGGAGGAGGCGTTCCTCGAGTTCGGCAACCGGGTGTCATCAGACCTGGCATCGCGATGGGCAGAGATCGCAACCAGCGTTCTCCTGGACCCAAATCCCTATGAAGGCCTCACTTCACACGAGCGGATCGCAGCTCAAATGAAGGGACAGCGCCGAACCTACTCTCCTGCTCTGCGACGCGGCATCGCCGACAGTCTCGCCCTGGCAGGAGCGATCGAATCAGTGCCAGGTGGCAGCAATCACGCTTCCTCGGTGGCCGAACGGGTCGTACGCGACGTGCTGCGTCAGGTCGTTGGCGGCTCCGAAGGTCACACCTGGGGAGCTATCGCCGACGTGCTTCCGCTTCTTGCCGAGGCCGCTCCAGAAACCTTCCTGTCGGCCCTGGAAGATGACCTTGCAACCAGCGAGCCGACCGTCGGCCGCATGTTCCAGTCCGTTGACGATCCGCTGGCACTGGGACCGTCCGGGCAACAGCATCATCTGTTGTGGGCCTTGGAAGTGCTCTGCTGGTCGCCGGACCACCTCGTTCGCGCAACACAAATCCTGACCCAACTCTGCCGCTACGACCTGCCGAAGAACTCGGGCAACAATCCCCTCGCAAGCATGTCGACCGTCCTTTGCGGATGGATTCGGAACACTGGCGCAGACCTTGCGACCCGACTCCAAGCGCTCGATGCCTGCCGGGTCCTGAGCGCGACGACAGGTTGGGCCCTGCTCAAGGCGCTCTGGCCCGACAGCAATGCCTGGGCCTCGCCGCCCAATGAGCCGCGCTATCAACTCTGGAAGCCCCCCAGCGACCGGATGCCGAACAGCGAGTGGTTCGCGTTCGTGACCAGCCTGGTCGACCGAGCACTCGAATGGGTCAGGGCAGATCCCACGGCCCTGCCCTGGCTTGTGGAAGCGCTCTCCGCAGTTGGCCCTGACGAAGCGAATCGGATCATCGAGTTCCTCGAGGACGAAGCATCGCGCGGCGACTTGGAGGAAGACAATCGGCTAGCCCTGTTCGAACAGGCGCGAGAGACCGTAGCGAGGCACGAGCGTTTCCAAGACGCGGACTGGGCGATGCCCGCGGAGCGATGCTCCCGCTTACACAACCTGGCCGAATTGCTTCAACCTGCTGACGATCTACGCCAGTACGCATATCTCTTCAATTGGCACCCGGACCTGTCCGATGCAGACCTGACCGACTACGAGCACTACCGGACAGCGCTGGAAGCCAAACGGCGCGAAGCACTCGACGTCCTGTTTTCCCGCCCCGACGCATGGGAACAACTCGCCGCAGTAGCGACCCGGGCTGGGGCTCCGACGCAGGTCGGTTGGGCGCTGTCAACCTACGAGCCGGTTGATGCTCTCGACACCATGCTGGAATGGCTGTCATCAGAGAGCGCAGCGCTCCAGCAAGCGGCCGCAACGTGGGTACGTAGCCACCTCACGGTCCATGGGCCAGCGGATCTCAGGCGAGCACTCGGACGTGGCGACGTCGGGAGCCAGGCGCTGAAACGATTCGTGCTCAACGTCCCCACAGCGAGCCGGTTCTGGGAGATTCTCCGCGAGTTCCCAGACGCTGAAGCCCTCTTCTGGTCCCAGGCGCCTTTCGAGGTCGTTCCCCAGGAAGATCTCACCAGGGCTATCGAGTTGCTCCTTGAGCGAGGACGAGCTTGGTCAGCGATTGCGATCGCAAGTCACGGCGTCTTCAACCCGACAGCAGCCCAGAAGGAGCATCTCCCGAGCGCCACGCTGGTCCTATCCGTCTTGCGCGCGGCGATCACCCAGGACCCGGGTAGGGAGGGTGTCACACAGATGACCGGCCACGACGTAGGGACATTGCTCGACTACTTGGCTGCAGCCATGGTGTCGGTTCCCGAGTTAGCATCTCTGGAGTTCGGCTACTTCAGGCTCCTAGAGCACAACCGCGAGCCACGCGCCCTCAACCGGGCACTTGCCTCGGATCCTGCCCTATTCGTTGATCTCGTTCAACGCACGTTCCGGGGCGCGAACGAGCCTCGCCGTCAGAGCAAGGGCGCGGATCCGCTAGCGGAGCACGCTTGGTGGGTCCTTCGCGGTTGGCACGGCTTCCCGGGACGACAGGAGGACGGCACACTTGATGAAGCCGCAATGCAGGAGTGGATCAGACAGGCTCGTCTGCAATTATCCGACCTCGACCGAGCGGACATCGGTGACGAACTGATCGGCCAAACCTTTGCTCACGCGCCTGCCGACTCCGACGGAATCTGGCCACCAGTTCCAGTTCGAGATCTCATCGAGTCCATTGGGAGTCGCAACCTAGAGAACGGCGCAATCACCGGTCGCCTGAACAGCCGTGGTGTCACTTGGCGTGGCGCCTACGACGGCGGCAGCCAGGAGCGAACTATGGCTGAGCAGTACAAACAATGGAGTCTGGGCGTCCAGGTGCAGTGGCCCCGAACTGCACGGATCCTGCGTGCCATTGCAGAGTCATACGAACGGGACGCCGTCCGTGAGGACGTACGAGCCCAACTGGACCAAGATTTGGACTGACGTTGTTGGAAGCCTAGCGATGAGCGCATGACCGTCACTGCGGTCGTCGCCGATTTCAGGCAGCGCCGCACCTGCCACCACCTGACCACCCCGGCCCCAAAGCCCCCGAGGAAGCACCCCCAACCGCGGAAGAGCCGGACAGACCGGCTGATCACCCACGCCCGAAACCACTCAGCCCTGCGCGCGCCCGCGAGATCGGGCTCCGAAGCCCTCAAGAATCAGCGTCGGTGGATCAAGGCTCATCTGCTGGTGCTCGACTTCGAGCCCACGGAGCGCAGCACATGCTTCAACACGAGCTTATGACCGGAGGGGAATCGTCGGGGCCGAAAATGACATAGAAGTCGTTCAACTCGCAGGCCGCTGTCCGTCGGAACGATTCAATCTCCGACCCTGCCTTTAAATCGCCACTAGAAAGATTCCGCTTTCGCAGCTCGCGCAACGCAAGGATCTTAGGCGCGGCCATCGAGTGCGGCCGGCTCGCGTTGTACCGGTAGGTGAGAGAAGATCCTGCATCTAGGGCAGCACGCGTCACGTCCCTGGTACCCACAAGTTGAAGGCGCATGATCGCGGCTGCCGACTGCTGGCTTATGTCTCTAATATTCTGGATTTCCAGCTCGGTGAGGTCGCATTCATCCCCGCCGATGACCTGTTTGGCTGACTGCTCGACACACGTGTTTGGCCACCGGCGAAGGACGCCCCCCCAATATCGCTCCCAGTCACCGAGAGCCTGCGACGCGGCCACGTACGCATCCAAGCGTTGGGCGCGCAACTGCGATTCGTTGGCGGAACGGACCCCAATGTACGCGCCGGCCAAGACTCCCAATAGTCCACTTAGGGTGGCGACCAAAAAGGATGTGAGGTGGTCACGGAGAGTCTGCATGCCTCGAGACTAGCCACACGCAGGCTGCGGGGTGTCACAGGTCTTCCAGTGCAGACCAACCGATGAGACATGGAGCGGATGACGCTCGCGTTCACCCGGCCGAGCTCCGCACCCACCGCGCGCTGCTGCAGCGCCCGGACTCCGCGAACATCCTGGCTTCCTGACGCACTCCCCTGCCGCACCCACACTGGACGTGTCCCGTCTCGTCCCGTCCGCCGCCCGGCAGGTGTTCGCCGCCGACTTCGCGCCGCACCTGGTGGCGTACGCCCACTCGGTCGCTTCGACGTTCCCGAGCCCCCGGCACGCTCGCCGATCAGGTGTTCGCCCTGTCCGGCCCGGTCAGCGCGTTGACCCTCTCCGCTTCCGGCAACGTCTCGATCATCGAAGGGCTAATCGGCGACGAGCCCCACTTCCTCTACGCCCGCGGCCACCGGTCGCTCGGCTGATTCCGAGACCGGCTGCATCTGCTGGATTTCGAGCCTGGCCACGACCGGCAGGACGTCCTGACCGAACGCTGGGCAGCGCACGCTGTGCTTGTCCCGGCGACCCGGCCCTGTCCAGACCCGTTCACGCCACGCGACATCGTGTTGGTGACCCCGCCGGTCGCTCGATCGGGCACCAGGATCCTGGTCGTCGGTTCGCTGGTCGGCGTCACGGTCCACGGCTGGCTGTGGGCTCCGCAGCGAGGTGTCCAGTCCGGGCAGTGGCCCGCCGCGGTCATCGGTCAGCGTGGTGGCCTGATCGGACAGTGGGCCGGCGACCTGCCTCCAGACCTGCCGGTAGACCCGAGCGAGGCATTGTGTTCGCTGAGCCGATAGAGGCGCACGGCCAGCCCGGCCCCGAGTATTCACTGGAAGAGTGAGCGAGCCTGTGTTCCCGGACGTCATCACAGGCCGACCGGCCCGATACGGACCATTTCCGTCGACATCGCTGCCGGGTAAGACTGCAGCGTTCACGGGCCCCATATGGTGCCTTTGGGCGCCCCCGCACACATCCCGAGCATGAACGTTCAACCCCGTGTCGCCCCTGTCACCCCAGGGCCAATCGCCATCGCTCTCAACTACGACCGCGTGTCGTCGTGAGCCGTCGGCGCCGCGACAGGGCCGGCGCTTCGCCAACGAGCCCCGTAAGACCGTCAGCGGGCGCCTGGTCATCGTTCCGGACTTCGTTCCACTGCCTCGCTCGCACTGGTCAGTAACGCCTGGAACGCTGGTCCGGGGCTCGGCTCAGCCCTGATCCACCGATCAGTTGGGGGTGCGGGCGGGTCGTGACACGCGAATGCCCCTGCGGGGCGGGAGGATTGGACTTGCTTAGGGTCTGATCCACCACGTCCGAAGGGGCACTCGACAAGTGCAAGCATCGCACAAGGTATCCGCGGTTTTCGATGATCCGAAACCTGAACCGTCCTGAGTTTCCCGGAGGGTGTGTTGGTTACGCGACCTCCGGGATGGGGGCCACGGTCTTAGCCTGCCGTTGATCATGTTCGAACTCAACGGGTGGCAGGTTCCCGATTGAGGAGTGCAGTCGCTGGTGGTTGTACCAGTGGACCCAGCGGGCGACTTGCCATTCGACGGCGCGGCGGTCGGCTCAGGTGGGTCCGCCGTCGTTGATGGCTTCAGTCTTGAAGAGGCCGATGGCGCTCTCGCATAGGGCGTTGTCGAACGCATCGCCGACGGTACCGATCAAGCCGTGCATGCCGTGGTTGAGTAGTTCGGCGGTGAACGCCACCGACGTGTATTGACTTCCCGCGTCCGAGTGGTGGACCAATCGTGTTGCGGTCCAATGTGATTCACTGAACCGGCGGGTTGCGACAGCCTGCTGCAGCGCGTCGGTGACCAATGGTGTCTCTTTGCTGGTCGAGACCCGCCAGCCCAGGATCCGGCGGGAGAATACGTCGACGATGAACGCGACGTACACGAACCCGGTCAACGTCCACACGTACGAGAAGTCGGCCACCCACAGCTGGTCGACACCGGTCGGCGCGTCCCAGCCCCGCTTGACCAGGTCCGGGTGCCGCGGCGCGTCCTGGTCCCGCACGGTGGTGCGCACGCTGTGACGGCCGCGGGTCACGCCCTGGATGCCCGCGATCGCCATCACCCGCCCGACCTGGTCCCGGCCAACGGCCAGGCCGGCACGGCGGGCGGCGTGGTGGAGCTTGCGGACCCCGTACACGCCCCAGTTCTCCACCCACAGGGTGTACAGCGCGTTGGCCAGGTACGCCTGCTCCAACGCCGCCGGTGAGACCGGGCAGGCCTTGTGCGCGTGATACGTGGACGGCGCGATCGTGATGCCGTGCTCAGTGAGCACCGCACAGATCGGCTCGACGCCGAATCGCGCCCGGTAGGCGTCGATGTAGGCCACGATCACTTGAGTCGGCGGTCGAGCTCCGCCTGAGCGAAAAACGCGGCGCTGGTCTTGAGGATCTCGTTGGCCCGCTCCAGCTCAGCCACCCGCTTCTTGAGCGCACGCACCTCCCCAGAATCCGCAACCCGCGCCGCGGCCGACGGGGCCCGCAACCCCTCAGCGCGTTCGCCGTCCTCGATCCAGTTCCGCAGCGTGGCCGGATTCAGGTCCAGCAGGGCCCCGACATGCCGCCGCGTGCCCACCTTGGAATCCTGCTTCTCGGCCAGGCGATCGCGATACATCCGCACCGCCCGCTCCCGGAACTCCACGTCGTACTTCTTCGGTGCTCCCATGAGAAGAGTCTCCCTTGCTGAATCAGCACCCTCCGGGGAACTCAGGACGGTTCATGAAGAAGGCGACGCGCGAGAACCTCGCCATCAACCGCGTGGGTCACGCTGTCCAGTACCTCGCGGCCCCGCCTGCTCCAACCCCGTTTCAGGGAGACAGCAAGCTTGGCGTTGACAGGGAAGATGCCGCCGCCGACGCCCAACTCAAGACCGACCGAAGCCTCGTTTTCGGCCATCGCGGGCCCTCCGTTCTCGAATCGATCACGCGCTGCATGGGAGCCGAGGTCAAGAGTCGCACGCGGCCGCTCTCGCCGTGTCGCCCGCACCGGAGCCCGACGACCTGGCCGAGTGAGAGGTGCACAAGGTCGGAAGGCCGCAATTGCTCCGCCGCTCAGTCGCCTACTCCCTCGTCCGTTCCGAACGCCACGGCCTCGTCGCGCATGCGCGCCAGAACCTCGAAGTTGCGAAGCACGATGTCAGGGTTGTGGATGCGGGTGGGCTTCAGCCGGGACATGCGCTCGAGCACCTCCCCGTCGGGCAGGTGGTCCAGCCATGCCGCGATCTGCTCGACACTCAGGGAGCCGTCCATCTGGCTGAGCGTGTCGACCATGTCGATCCGGACCGACGCCGCGCCCAGGCGCTGTTTGTGCCGGTCGGCTGCTGAAATGGTCGACCCCGCCGAGATCGCGCGGCGCTCATCGACGTGCCCGACCGCGATGTCGTAGCGCGTCGGCAGCTCGGGCTTGGGCGGCTCCATGCCGGTGACGAGGCGCGGCACCGCCTGGGTGCGGACCCAATGGGAGATCTCCTCGAGCTCCTGCATGAGGACCGGCCACCGCTCCGTACCGGGCCGGTTGATGCCGATCGTCGGAAAGAGCGTGACCGGCACACGCGTGCCGAACGGGGTCTCCGCGATGACGTCCCCCACCCGCAGCGGCACCTCGGGCCGTGGCGGGAGGCTGCGGACGGAGCGCGGCACCTGGTCCTCCTTGTACATGGCGGCGATGCGGACCGCCGTGATCGCTGGAGTTCGGTGCTTCGCATGGTTCGTGTGGAGCACGAGGCGAGCCAACGGGTGGTTCTCGGCGTCCTTCCGGTTGAAGGGCTGCAGTGCTTCGATCCGCGTCACCAGGTCGCTGCCGGGATTCAGCGAGGCAGGGCCGTTCTTCACGCGACCCTTCCCCCAGGACTCGAAGTCCTCGACCTTGCGGGTCGCCGGGATCTCGACCACGCGCGCGGCCTTCTCGTTCAGGGTTCCGTCGCGGAACTCGACCTCCGCGAACAGAGCGTGCTCGAGCGCCGCTCGGAGCGCGACCAGCGCATCGGCGACGAGCAGGGGGACCTTTCGGGGAATTGGGGCCACATGCGTCACAACGGTCCGCGTGTTGGGGAAGGCGAGCTGTTCCTCCAGCTCGAAGGTTCCATCGGGCCGCGTCTGATAGGCGAAGAGCACGTCGGCGACCTGGCCGATCAACTCGTCCGCATGCGACAAGGTCGCGGCCACCCCGAGTTGGTGATCGGGCAGCCAGTGGTGGATCGAGTCCTTCACGACGGGATCCTATGCGGCGTGCGCATGTGCGGCGAGGTCGCCGGAGAACCCTTGAGGGGGTCGCCTCGACCTTGTCGGTCAACTCCTCGGACTGATCTGGTTGTTTCTGCCAGGCGCATCGGTCGCGGGACCGCCATCGGTTGACCGCAGACGGCGTCCAGCCACTGCACGGTGGTCACACGGCTTGCGTCACACCGCCGCGAGTGACGCACTCCTCTGCCGCGACGAGCCTGACCAGCCGCTGCTGCCGTCTCCCTGTACTCCCGCCAAATCGGACACAAGGGGCTGAGCGGTCCAACCTCACTCGACTCAAGCTCTCGGATCGAGCGACGAGGGTTGACAACAGTCCGCGTTGCTTGTGGGCGTGCACATGCCCGAAGACGGCCTCGGGACCGCGAAACCTGCCCGTCGACATACGCAATCGGGATTCGCGAACGGCGAGCTGCCCGGGCGGCCCCCACAACGACGAATCTGGTAGCTCAGGGTTCTACCCGTCCCACGTTGCGCCTCAGCTCTGGCGGCCTTCGTCGTTGACTTCCCGCAAGAACGCCTCGACATCGGCGGCGATCTCGTCAGCGGACGGCACCTCGCCCATCCCCGACGCCAGCAGGCTCGGGCGGGTCCGCCCCTCCATGAACGCGTCGTACTGCCGCTCCAACGCGCCCACCAGCGTGCGCACCTCGTCGTTGTCGGCCAGCTCGGTCGCCACCTGCTCACGGGTCCGCACGGCCGAGGTCGCGAGCTCGTCGCGCGCCAGATCCAGCCCCGTCGCCCCCACGAGCGCGTCGAACGCCACCAGCGCCGCGTCGTGGAACTCCGCCTGCGCGAGGTAATGGGGCACGTGCACGGCATACCCCATCGCGTCGCGGCCCGCCTCACCGAGGCGCAGTTCGAGCAGACCGGTGATGCTCCCGGGGACCTGGATGGTGCCGAACACCGGCTCCACCTCGCCGAGCAGCCGGCTGGTCGTCGCGTGCGGGGTCGTCCCCAGCGGGCGGGTGTGCGGGACTGCCATCGGTATGCCGTGCACGCTCACCGTCAGCTGCACGTCCAGCAACTGCACGAGGTGCAGGATCGCGGCGGTGACCCGCTCCCACTGGTAGTCCGGCTCCGGCCCGGCGAGCAGCAGGAACGGCGTGCCGGCCCGGTCGACCACGCGGTGCAGGACCAGCGCCGGGTCGTCATACCCCGTCCAGCGGTCCTTGTCGAAGGTCATCGTCGGGCGCCGCCCGCGGTAGTCCAGCAGCTGGTCGACGTCGAAGGAGGCGACCACCCGGGAGATGTGGTGTTCGAGCAAGTGCGCCGTGAGCAACCGCTGGGTGCCCCCGGCGTCGACGAAACCGCCGAGCGCGGCAACGAGCACCCCGGCCCGGGCCTCGCGCGGGTCGGCGTCGTTCTCGAATCGATAGAGCGTGGTCGGGTCCTGCACGTGCCCATCCTCCCAAGTGCTGATGCCGCGTCAACGCACGGGGCCGAGTGAGCATTCCTTCCGTATGCCGCCCACACCCTCTCCCGTACGCCGCCCACCCCACTCTCCCCCGTATGCCGCCCACCCCGCCGACCGGACTGGACGGGCCATCACGGGCCTGGTCACGTAGCATCACCACCACGACACCTTCTTCCTCAGGGGGATTTTGATGACGCAGCCTCAGGATGCGCTGGTCCCGACGACGCAGAGCGCCGTCGCCGTCACCGTGACGGTGGCCAAGCCGATCGGCATGACGCCCAAGTCCAACGTGCTGCTCGACGGCACGCGCATGGTCAACACCGTTGGGCGCAACGTCTACCCGGTCGCCCCCGGACAACACATGCTCTCCTGCGAGGTCAACGTGGGCGGGTCCACCTTCGGCCAGGCCGACATCGCGGTGGAGGTGCTCCCCGGTCAGACCACCGAGGTCTATTACTCGGCGCCCATGGACGCCCGCAAGCCGGGGCGGATCGGGCTGACCCCGCAAGCCCCCTACAGCACAAAGGCAATTCGAGCGTTCACCGGCGTGACGATAGGGATCGTCGGCGTGATCGCGCTGGCCGTCATTGTGGGGTTCATCCTCATCCTCACCGGCCGCTGACCACCCCGACGATCCGAGCCGCCAGGGGTTCGTCGACGAGTTCCTGCCCCGCAGTAGGCTGGCCAGGACGCGCCACTTGATTTGGCAGGGACCTCATGACCGACCCGCAGGGCCACTCGCCCGCCCCTGACCCTTCGCCCGCACCTGACTCCACCTCCGCACCTGACTCCACCTCCGCGACCGACTCCACCTCCGCGACCGACTCGGGCACGCTGGCCGTGACCGTCGGGCTGCCCTGGACGTTGGGCGTCACCCTGCGACCGTCGGTGACGATCGACGGGGTGTCCCGGTCGCACACAGCGGGACGGAACACCTACGCGGTGGCGCCGGGACGGCATACGGTGGCGTGCGCGGTGAACACGGGCGGAGGCGAGTTCGGCGCGGCCACCCACGAGGTGGACGTCGAGGCGGGCCGGACCGCGGAAGTCTTCTACGCAGCGCCCATGTCGGCGCGCGACCCGGGGCGGATCGGCTCGAGCCCGCAGGAGCCCTACCGCGGCGGGTTGTCGCGCACCGCGATCGGCGTGGTCATCGGGATCCTCGGGCTGTTCATGGTGTGGGTCGTCATCGCCGGGTTCCTCGTCCTGGGCCGCTGACCGTCAGGTCCCGCGCGGGATCGCGGCGATCGCCTTCTCGATCCGCTTGACCGAGATGGCGTATGCCGTGCCCAGACTCTGCGCGAACAGAGACACCCGCAGCTCCTCGATCATCCACGCGATCGCCGTGACGTCCGCCGCGCCCCGTTGGGACGGGCGCAGGGTGGCCAGCAGGGCGGCATACGCGCCCTCGGCGGCGAGCAGGTCGGTGAGCCGCTGCCGGTCCCGGGTGAGGTCGGTGGGGGCCTTGTCCAGGCGGTGCAGGACCGCGCGCAGGTAGCGGTCGAGGTCGGGCAGTCGGTCCAGGCCCGTGTCGGCGACGAAACCCGGACGGATGAGCTCGGCGAGCTGGGCGCGGACGTCGGCGACGAGGTCGCCCAGGTGTGGGGCGGTCATCGCGTCGAGCCGGCGGACGATCTGCAGGTGTTTGGCGAGGATCGGCTCGACGTGGCCCACCGCGGCGACGACGCGGGCGCCAAGGTGGGTGCGGACGGCGTCCTGCGCGGCCGCGAACTCGGCCCGGGTGCGCGGCACATGGTGGACGCGCTCGGCGGCGATGGCGTCGACGGCGGCGGCCAGGACGTCCTCGAGCAGCGCGGGGACCGAGCCGTGCGGGTTGTGGCCGAGGGCGAGCTTCTGGGTGTTGGTGAGCCGACCGAGGACGTGCTTCCACGGCGGCGTGGTGCCGAGCAGCAGCAGCCGCCGGACGCCCAACCGGTGCTCCGCATCGGCCTCGGCAGGGGTCGGCAGGACCCGGAGCGCGACGGCATCCCCCTCGTCGACGAGGGCCGGGAAGCCGTGCACCCGCACGCCCCCGACGACCGCGTCGTGCTCGCGGGGGACCTCGTCGATCTCCCAGGTCCGCATCCCGGCGCGAGTGATGGCGCGGCCGGCGGCGGCCACCTGTCGGCGGACCTGTGGGGCAGCCTGCTCCCGTAGGGCGGCGAGGTCCTTGCCACTGGCGACGACGTGCCCGGGGCGGTCGTGCACGGCATACGTCACCCGCAGGTGATCGGGCAGGCGGGCGAGGTCCCAGTCGTCGGGACGGATGACGACGCCGTGGGTCTCGCGCAGCAGCCGCGCCAAGACCTCGGTGAGGGGGCCGTCGGTGGGGCCGAGCCCGCGGTCGCGCAGCGCGCGGACGGTGGCGGCGGCGTGCTCCGGGGCGGGGACGAGCAGGCGGCGGGTCGTCTTGGGCAGGGTCCGGATGAGCGCGGTGACGAGCTCCTCGCGCAATCCCGGCACTTGCCAGTCGAATCCGTCGGCGACGACCCGGTTGAGGATCTCGGTGCCGATGTGGACGGTCACCCCGTCGGCGGCTGCGCCGGGCTCGAACTGGTAGGTGAGCGGCAGGTCGAGGTCGCCTTGGTGCCAGGTCGTCGGGAAGGCGTCGGCCCCGATGTCGCCTGCTTCGTCGCGGACGAGCAGGTCCTCGGTGAAAGTGAGCAGGTCGGGGGTGGTGCGGCGGGCGCGCTTCCACCAGGTGTCGAAGTGCCGTGCCGAGACGACCTCGGCGGGCAGCCGCTGGTCGTAGAAGGCGAGCAAGACGTCGTCGCCGACGATGATGTCGCGCCGCCGGGTGCGGGCTTCGAGCTCCTCCAGGCGGCGGAGCAGCTCTCGGTTGTCGTGGAAGAACCGATGGTGGGTGCTCCAGTCGCCCTCGACGAGGGCGTGCCGGATGAACAACTCGCGGGCCAGCGTCGGGTCGACCTTGGCCAGCCCGACGGTCCGGCCGACGACGAGGGGCACGCCATAGAGGGTGACCCGCTCGGTCGCCACGGCGGAGCCCTGCCGGGAAGACCACCGGGGCTCGGAGTATTGGCGTTTGACCAGATGGCTGCCTAGCTCCTCGGCCCAGACCGGGTCGATCCGGGCCACGTCGTGCGCCCACAGGCGCGTCGTCTCGACGAGCTCGCCGGCCATGACGACCTGGGGTTGCTTCTTGAACAGGCCCGAGCCCGGCGAGATCCCGAAGCGGGCGCTGCGTGCCCCAAGGTAGTCGCGCTTGGCCTCGTCGCGGACGCCGACCTGGCTGAGCAGGCCGGACAGCAGCGCCCGGTGGATGGCGTCGACATCACGGGTGCCAGCAGCGTCTTGGGCATCCTGGGCGTTTCGTCCGCCGACGACGAATCCCGCACTCTTGCAGGCCGCCCGGAGCTGCCCGACGAGGTCCTGCCACTCCCGGATCCGCAGGTAGTGGAGGAACTCGCTCTTGCACATGCGCCGAAAAGCGCTGCCGGACAACGCCTTCTGTTGCTCCTGCAGGTAGTCCCACAGCCGCAGATAGGCGACGAAGTCGGAGTGCTCGTCGGCAAACCGCTTGTGCGACAACGCCGCTGCCTCCTGCTGCTCCAGTGGCCGCTCGCGCGGGTCCTGGATCGACAGCGCCGCGACGACGACGAGGACGTCGTGCAGGCACCCGAGGCGGTCGGCTTCGATCGCCATCCGTGCCAGGCGCGGGTCCACGGGGAGCAGGGCGATCGTCTTCCCGTATGCCGTGAGCCTGCGCCTCGTGTCGTCCCCCTCCCCCTGCTCGAAGGCCCGCAGCTCCTCGAGCAGCCGGACCCCGTCGGTGACGTTGCGAGCATCGGGCGGGTCGACGAACGGGAACGCGGCGACCTCGCCCAGGCCGAGCGTCGTCATCTGGAGGATGACCGAGGCAAGGTTGGTCCGCAGGATCTCCGGGTCGGTGAAGTCCGGCCGCGCCTCGAAGTCCTCCTCGGCATAGAGCCGGATGCACACCCCGTCGGCGAGCCGCCCGCAGCGCCCGGCCCGCTGGCGCGCGCTGGCCTTGGACACTGGCTCGATCGGCAGCCGCTGCACCTTGGTCCGTTGGCTGTAGCGCGAGATTCGGGCGGTCCCCGTGTCGACGACGTAGCGGATCCCCGGCACGGTCAGTGAGGTCTCCGCGACGTTGGTCGCCAGCACCACCCGACGGGTGTCGTGCGAGGCGAAGACCCGGTGCTGCTCGGCCGCCGACAGCCGCCCGAACAACGGCACGATCTCGGTTCCCGGCAACCCCAGCCCCACCAACGCGTCTGCGGCGTCACGGATTTCGCGCTCCCCCGAGAGGAACACGAGGATGTCGTGGGCCGCGACCTCGTCGTGTCCGGACGCCTCGGTCCACAGCTCTTCGACCGCCTCACAGATGCCGGTCACCTGGTCGACCTCGACCGGTGGCCCGGGCGTCCCGTCCTTGGCCGGCGCCCCTTCGCGGACGAGCGGCCGGTAGCGCACGGCCACCGGATAGGTCCGCCCGGACACTTCGATGATCGGCGCCGGCCGACCCGCCGCATCGGCGAAGTGCGCCGCGAACCGCCCCGGGTCAATGGTCGCCGACGTGATGACGACCTTGAGGTCCGGGCGCCTCGGCAACAGCTGCTTGAGGTAGCCCAGGATGAAGTCGATGTTGAGGCTGCGCTCGTGCGCCTCGTCGATGATGATCGTGTCGTAGCGGCGCAGCTCCCGATCCCGCTGCATCTCGGCCAGCAGGATGCCGTCGGTCATCACCTTGACCAGCGAGTCGCGGCTGGACTGGTCGGTGAACCGCACCTGATAGCCGACCACTCCCCCGAGCTCGACGCCCAACTCGTCAGCGAGGCGTTCGGCGACGGCCCGCGCGGCGATCCGCCGTGGTTGGGTGTGCCCGATCGTTCCGCGGATCCCGCGACCCAGCTCCAGGAGGATCTTCGGCAGCTGGGTCGTCTTGCCCGACCCCGTCTCCCCCGCCACGACGACGACCTGATGCTCGCGGATCGCTGCCGCAATATCGTTGCGGCGTGCGGCAATCGGCAGGTCACCCGGATATTTGATGACCGGCACCGACGCCCGCCGCCGAGCCATCCGCTCGGCCCGCGCAGCCCGCGCCTCCGGCGTCCCCCGGGCCCCCCGCCGCTGGTCCGTCCCCTCCCGAGGCGGCTGCCCCGCACCTTGCGCGGTCGATGGCCCCGCCGATCCCGTATGCCGCGCCGCCGGTTTCCGTCGCGGCCGCCGGCGGGCGCGCTGCGGCTGATCGGGGACAGGGTCGGACACGCCAGCCAGGATAGGCCGGGGATGGACCTGGGTCGGTCACTGCTGGCACGTGGAGGTTCCGGCGATCACCGCAGCGACTCGAGCGTGACGAACCGGTAGCCCGTCGCGCGCAGCCGCTCGATGATCTGTGGGAGGGCATCTGCGTCGAGGGTGGTGTGGTCGTCGGGATTGGCGCCCAGGTGCATGAGAACGATCTCCCCAGGTCTGGCCGCGCTGACGACCCGGTCGACCACTTTGCTGGCGGTCATCCCGCCCGAGGTGCCCTTCCACCCGAGGCTGTCGACGGTCCAGCCGACCGCCTGATAGCCCTGCGCGCCCACGAGCGTCCGGGTCCGCCCGTCGGAGTCCCCGAAGGGGAACCGGAAGAACGGGATCGGGTCTTTGCCGGTCGCGGCGATGATCGCCGAGCGGGTCCGGTCGAGCTGACTGGCCACCTGGGTGTCGGTGAGCGTCGGGAAGTGCGGGTGGTCCCACGAGTGGTTGCCGACCGGCCCCACTGCGGCGAGGTCGCCGATGAGGCTCGGGTATGCCGTGACGAACCTGCCCGTGACGAAGAAACTCGCGGGCACGCCAGAACAGCGCAGGGTCGCGAGGATCGCAGCGGCCCCGCCGTCGTCGCCCCCGCCGTCGAAGGTCAGGGCGACGACCTTGTCGGTGGTCGGCAGCACCCCGAGCACCGTCGCGGGCCGTGTGACCGGCGTTGACGGCGAGGCCGGGGGCGTTGGTCTGGACGTCGGCGTGGTCGTTCTCGGTGCGGTCGACGTCGGCGCGGCCGGCTTCGTCGACTTCGTCGACGCCGAGGGGAGCGGACACGCGGTGGTCGCCGACGATGTCGGCCCGGTCGGGCCGGTGGCCCCGGTCGTCGAGGAGCTCGGCCCCGCGGAGGCGGTCTGAGGAAGCGTGGCGCCAGGCGATGGTGCCTGTGCCGATGTGCGACTCGGCGTGACGGTCACTGTCACGGGTGAGTCGGGGGTGCCCGCGGCACACGCGGCGCACAGGGCGAGGACCGCCCCGATGAGTGCCACCCGCTCCCGCATCGTCCTCTCCTCATTGCCACTCGGCTCTCATCATGGTGACGTCCCGAGCGGTCGGCGGGTTGACCGCGGACGTGCGGGAAGTCGGTATGGCTCTCGTGAGCGTCCGGTAGCCTGCCCCTTCTCCGCGGACCCCGGGACTAGTCCCACACCCCGAGCTTGCCCAAGTGCATGAGGGCGTGGGCGGCCGTGAGGGCGGCCCGCGAGACCGCCACCGCGTCGTCGACGTCACCCACGTCGGGGCCGGCCTCGTCGGAGTCCGGGTACTCGTAGGCGTTGCGGTTGCGCCGGATCCGGCTGAACGAACGGAAGGGCGACCCCGGTCCCCCGAACTGGGCCCGAACGGCATCCTGGATGGCGATGTGGCCGCCGCGGCTGGTGGCTCGGAGTCCCTGTGCCGCGAGCAGCGCCGCGGCCGCCTTGCGCAGTGCGTCGTAGGCGAGCTGGTAGGCGCCGGTCAGGTCGCCCAGCGCCTCGGCGGATCGGGCGGTCTCGATGTGCCGGGCGCTGTCGGCGAGCAGGCGAACGGCCAGCTCGGAATCCGGAGTGACCCGCTCAAGCTCCCCGCCCTTGAGGAGCGCGTCCACCTCGGCATGCCCGGGCTCCCACGTCATGGCGTGTCACCTTCGTCGTGCGCTGCCCGAATCATGACCAGGGGGCGGGTGGTGACCTCGGCGTGGAAGCCGTCGGTGCCGTGACGCCACCACTGCGGCGAGCGGATGGTCACGTTGACCTCTCGGCCTAGCCTATGGCGCGCACGTTCCGCCGCATCGTCGACATCGTCGCGGTCAGGTCGGCCTATCACGAGGACGTCGAGATCGGCCGGAGACCGCCCCGACGCACCGGCATACCGCGCGGCCCACGATCCGAACAGGTAAATCCCCTCGATGCCACCAACGGACGCGAACTCCTCGGCAATCACCTGTGGCGGACCGAACGACCGGAGGAGCAGCTCGGTCAGCGGTTCGGTGATGGGCGACGGCATCGCACGGACCAGCCGGGTGTTCCCGACCCGGCGCGAGGTGACGACGCCGGCGTCCTCGGCGCGGGACACCTCACGCTGGGCGGTCGAGACCGAGGCGCCCACCCGGGAGGCGAGGTCGGTCAGTGACCACTCCTGCCCCGGGTTCAGCAAGATGAGGGCGAGGATCTCCCCTGTAGTGCGGACCGCAGCAGCGGCAGCAGCGGCGGGCTGGGAGATTGCATAACCTGCAATCTACTTTGCGTGTTACGGTAAATCAATCAGGAGGACGAGGCGCCACCTTCGTCCCCATCCCGTCCCCGAGGCGGGCCCAGAATAGCCACGCAGCACTCCAGGCCCACGATCACCGGCCCACCGATTCCGTTGAGCGCGGACGTGCGGGAGGGCGGCATACCCCTCCCGTATGCCGCCCTCCCACACTCCGGGCGCTACGCGCTGCGGTCCTAGCCCGCCGCGGCGGCGAACCCTTGCGCGAGGTCGGCGAGGATGTCGTCGATGTGCTCGATGCCGACGGCGAGGCGGACCAGGCCGGGCGTCACGCCGGCGGCGAGGCGGTCGGCGTCGCCACCCTGGGAGTGGGTCGTCGACGCGGGGTGGATGACCAGCGAGCGGACGTCGCCGATGTTGGCCACGTGCGAGTGCAGGGTGAGGGCCTCGACGAACTTCTTGCCCGCCTCGAGCCCACCCGCGATCTCGAAGGCGAGGACGGCGCCGGAGCCTTTGGGGCAGTACTTCTGGGCCTTGGCGTATTCGGGGCTGTCCGGAAGAGACGCCCACCGGACCGACTCGACCTGGGCGTGGCCTTGGAGGAACTGGGCCACCTTGGCGGTGTTTTCCAGGTGTCGTTCAACCCGCAGCGACAAGGTCTCGATGCCCTGGCTGATGAGGAAGGCATTGAACGGCGAGATGGCCGGACCGAGGTCGCGCAGCAACTGCACCCGGGCCTTGAGGATGAAGGCGAGGTTGGCACCCAGCGCGCCTCCGACACCGAGGTCGCGGGCGAAGACCAGCCCGTGGTAGCTCTCCTCGGGCGTGTTGTAGTTGGGGAACTTGGCCGGGTCCTTGCCGAAGTCGAAGGTGCCGCCGTCGACGATGACGCCACCGATCGAGGTGCCGTGACCGCCGAGATACTTCGTCGCCGAGTGGACGACGATGTCGGCGCCCCACTCCAACGGGCGGATGACATACGGCGTCGCGATGGTGTTGTCGACGATGAGCGGAACGCCCGCCTCGTGGGCGATGGCCGCCACTCCTTCGATGTCGAGGACCTCGACCTTGGGGTTGGCGATCGTCTCGCCGAAGAACAACTTGGTGTTGGGCCGGATGGCCGCGCGCCACGAGTCCAGGTCGCCGGGGTTCTCGACGAAGGAGACCTGGATGCCGTATTTGGGGAGGGTGAACTTGAGCAGGTTGAGCGTGCCGCCATAGAGCGACGGGGACGCCACGACGTGGTCGCCGGCCTCGGCGATATTGAGGATCGCCAGGGTCTCGGCGGCCTGACCAGAGGCGACGAGCAGGGCGGCCAGGCCACCCTCAAGAGCGGCGATCCGCTGCTCGACGGCGTCTTGAGTCGGATTCATGATCCGGGTGTAGATGTTCCCGAACTCCTTGAGCGCGAACAGGTTTGCCGCGTGGTCGGTGTCGTTGAAGACGTAGGACGTCGTCTGGTAGATCGGCAGGGCCCGGGCGCCGGTGGCGCTGTCGGCGGACTGTCCGGCGTGGACCTGCTTGGTCTCGAATGCCCAGGTGTCGCTCATGTGTGGGTGCTCTTTCGTGCCAGGGAGTCGCCGCAGCGACTCCGCGCTTGCTGACGGCCCGGTCGGGCGCCAGCCTGGTCTTCACCCGGGGCACCCCATCGCGGATGGAAGGGTTGCCGGTCAGCGAGCCGGGGCTTGTCGCTGACACTCATGACCTAGGGCTGAGGTTACGTGAGCCGTCCAGGCCTCGACACGTCCGTCTCTGAATCTGGACGACCGCCGGTCGAGCACAGTCGGCGCAGCCCGGGCGACCACCGATGGAACCGGCCATCGAGAGCGCCGGGTAGCATCGCCGGATGACCACCGCGTTGGCGTCCTGGAGCAGGCGACGCTGGCTGGCCGCCCTCGGCGCGGCCGTCGTCACCGGCCTGGTCATCGGGGTGCCGACGGCGCTCATCCCGACCCCCGTCTTCGGCCGGGAGGTCCCCCCGACTGCCTGGTCGTGGCCGGTCCTTGTCGTGACCAGCGTGCTGAGCGGATTGCTCTTCGCGACCTACGTCCGCGAACCTGGCGCCGCAGGGGCGGGGGCGGCGGAGCCCGCCGCGGAAGGAACCCGAGCGGCCGGGATCGGTGGGTTGCTGTCGTTCCTCGCGGTCGGCTGCCCGGTCTGCAACAAGATCGCGCTGCTGGCGTTGGGCTATAGCGGTGCGCTGCAGTGGTTCGCGCCGCTGCAGCCGGTCCTCGCTCTTGCTGGCGTCGCCTTGCTCGCCTGGGCCTTGCGGGCCCGCCTGCGCGGCGCCGTCACCTGCCCGGTCCCCGTGTCCTGACGGGAGGGACGACCGCATGACTGACCTCGACCCGAGCACGCCGACCAGCGGGATCGGCATCACCGAAGAGGTCAAGCAGGCCCGGCGCCTGGCCTTCGGCGGGTATGCCGCGGACTACCACCGGGTCCGCCCGGGCTGGCCTGCCGACGCGGTCGCTTGGCTGCTCGGCGAGCCGACGTCAACCCTGGACGTCCTGGACCTCGGGTGCGGCACTGGCAAGGGCACCGCGGCGCTGGTCCGGCTCGGCCATCGAGTTGTCGGCGTCGACCCGTCGGCCCAGATGCTCGAGGTGCTGGCTCACCAACCCGAGACGGCCGAGGTCCCGACTCATTTCGCAGGCGCGGAGGCCATCCCCTTGGGTGACGCCACGGTCGATGCGATCACCTGCTTCCAGGCCTGGCACTGGGTCGATCCGGACGCCGCTGCCCCGGAGTGCGTGCGGGTCCTGCGGCCCGGCGGCATCCTCGGGATGGCCTGGCACCGCCCGGACCGGTCGGTCAGTTGGGTAGTCGAGTTGGACGAGCGCGCCGAGCGCACCGACATGGGGTCCGGTTCCGAAGCGCTCGTCGTGGCCGGCTTCGAGCCCTTCGAGGAACGCGAATTCGCTTATCAGCAAACGATGTCCGTCGATGACCTGGTCGCGACCGTCGCCTCGTGGTCACACGTGGCGATCAGCCCGCGCCGCGAGCGAATCCTCGCCGCAGTGCGCGCCCTGGGCGTCGAGGTGGCCGCCGTCAGCCCGGACGACACGCTCGTGTTCCCCTACCTCACCGACGCGGCGCGAGCCCGCCGCCTGTGACGTATGCCGCCGCGGCGGCATACGGGGAGCGCATGGTGGGCACACGGCATACGGGCGGGCACTGGGTATGCCGTCCGCCCGGGTGACGTGCGCGCGCGAAGCCTCAGACGGTGAGGTGCGGGCGGATGGGGCGCTCGCCCTGGTCGTAGACCAGCTCGGGGCGGCCGACGAGCAGCGGGTCGGGGACGCCGACGACGTTGACGTCCTTATCGGGGTAGTCGATGCGGGACAAGATGACGCGCATTGCTTCGAGGCGCGCGCGCTTCTTGTCGTTGGACTTCACGACAGTCCAGGGGCGTCCATGGTGTCGGTGTAGAAGAACATCGCCTCTTTGGCCTGCGTGTAGGCGTCCCACTTGTCCAGGCTCGCCAGGTCGGTCGGCGAGAGCTTCCACTGGCGGACCGGGTCGATCTTGCGCCGCTCGAACCGGCGGACCTGCTCGGCGCGACCGACCGAGAACCACAGCTTGACGAGGATGACGCCCGAGCCGATGAGCATCTTCTCGAACGAGGGGCACTGGCGCAGGAACTCGAGGTATTCCGCCGGGGTGCAGAAGCCCATGACCCGCTCGACACCGGCGCGGTTGTACCAACTGCGGTCCATGAGGACGATCTCGCCGGCGTGCGGCATGTGCCGGACGTAACGCTGGAAGTACCACTGGGTGCGCTCTTGGTCGGTCGGCTTCTCCAGCGCGACGACCCGGGCGCCACGCGGGTTGAGGTGCTCCATGAAGCGCTTGATCGCCCCGCCCTTGCCAGCGGCGTCGCGGCCCTCGAAGACGACGACGACCTTGAGACCCTGCTCCTTGACATGGTGTTGGAGTTTGAGCAGCTCGATCTGCAGGAGGCGCTTGGTCGCTTCGTATTCGGCGAGCTTGAGCTTCTTGGAGTAGGGGTAGTTCTGCTTCCACGCGATCGGGTCAGGGTCGAGCGGTTCGCCCGGGACGTAGCGCAGCTTGGCGTCGTCACTCTCTTGGTCCAGCAGCATCCGGTTGCGCAGCTCGTCCAGGGTCGCCGTCGCAGGAGTGAACGTCGACGTCGAGTAGGTGAACTCGCCGTCGGTCACCGCCTGGCCGAGGGTCTCGGACGGCTTCTGCTCCGGCGCGGGCGCGCCGTCGGTGGCCGCCCCGTCGAGGGTCTCAGCGGCATTGGTTGCTGCGGTGGATTCGGACATCATCGTCCCTTCTCGGCTGCGTTGTGATGAGGGTAGTGGGTCGCCTTTCCGGACGACAGGGCCACCCGTGGTTGACTGGCCCACATGACCGAGGGCATTGATCCAGGTGTTCGGCAGGGCGGTCTTCCGGGTGAGTTGGCGGGTGAGTTGGCGGGTGAGTTGCCGGGTGAATATGGACCGAGCCCGACCTCGTGGGTGCGCGACCAGGTGGCCACGATCGAAGCCGCCGGCGACACCGGGGCGGTGTCGATCCATGGCCAACACGTCGTCCTGTTGACGATGCGCGGACGGTCCACCGGCCTGACGCGCAAAGTCCCCCTCATCCGGGTGGAGCACGGGGGTCGGTATGCCGTCGTCGGCAGCCTGGGCGGTTCCCCTGCGGACCCGAAGTGGGTGGCCAACCTTCGGGCCGATCCCGACATCCTGCTCCAGGACGGAACGGCGGTGTTGCCGGTCCGGGCCCGGGAGCTGCGCGGTTCGGAGCGCGAGGAGTGGTGGCAGCGGTGCGTCGCAGTGTTCGGCGACTTCGCGGCATACCAGACGAAGACGTCGCGCATCTTCCCCATGTTCGTACTCGAACTCCGCTGACGGGCGGGGTGAGTGAGGCCGGGATCAACCGCCGCGGTGAGATCGGCAGGAACCGGAGGGCCTTGGACGACGTCCTAGTAATGTGATATCACTTAGATGTCACATATGTGATCTCGTCCACGGAGGCGCCAGCCATGAGCACCACCCCTTCTTCGCCCACCTCTCCCAGTGTTGACCCCATCACTGTGCCCCCGGCCGGACGCCCGGTCGGGCATGCCGGCGCCCGGGTCACCGTGACCGAACGGTCCGCGTTTGCGGTCGACGGCTTCCTCGCCCTGTTGGTCGGCCTCGTCCTGGTCGCCCTGGCGGTGTGGCGAATCATCGTTCTGGCCACGTCGGGGGTCAGCAACCCCAGCGCCAGCGACATCACCATCATCGTCGTCCTGACCCTTCTCGCTGCGCTGGTCTTCAGCGCGGTGGTCGTCATCCAGCCGGGCCAGACCAAGGTCGTTCAGTTCTTCGGCCGCTACGTCGGGACCGCGCGGCGCACGGGCCTGTCGATGCTCATGCCGTTGACCACCAAGCGGAAAGTGTCGGTGCGGGTCAACAACTTCGAGACCAACGTGCTCAAGGTCAACGACGCCGAGGGCAACCCGGTCGAGATCGCGGCGATCATCGTCTGGCAGGTGGCCGACACCGCCAAGGCATCGTTCGCGGTCGAGGCCTACAAAGACTTCGTCAAGGTGCAGTCCGAGGCTGCCCTGCGGCACGTCGCGACGAGCCATCCCTACGACGACCCAGACGGCCACGGCGAGTCGTTGCGCGGCTCGACCGACGTCGTGTCCGGCGAGCTGGCGACCGAGGTCGCCGAGCGGGTGCGGGTCGCCGGCGTCGAGGTGCTCGAGGTCCGGATCAGCCACCTGGCCTACTCGCCCGAGATCGCTCAGGCGATGCTGCAGCGACAGCAGGCGTCGGCGATCATCGCGGCGCGCTCCAAGATCGTCGACGGCGCCGTGGGCATGGTCGAGATGGCCCTGCAGCGGTTGGAGAGTCAGGACATCGTTGTCCTCGACGACGAACGCAAGGCGGCAATGGTGTCCAACCTGCTCGTCGTCCTGTGCAGCGAGGCCAAGGCGTCGCCGGTCGTCAACGCTGGGTCGCTGTATCACTGAGACCGGCAGCCCTGAGACCGACAGCACTGAGACAGGCGTCCCCATGACCGAGCCCACGGCGCAGCCACCGGAGTCTCGCCGAGCCAAACCGGCCCGGCATGCGGTGCTGCTCCGGCTGGACCCGGCCGTGCACACGGCGGTCGCCCGGTGGGCCGACGACGAACTGCGCAGCGTCAACGCACAGATCGAGCTCATCGTCCGCCGGGCGCTCACCGAGGAGGGCCGTATGCCGCGCGAGGCCCGCCCGCTCCCCCGCCGAGGCCGCCCGACTCAAGAGTGACCTTGGCGAGTAACCGCTTGAGTGTTGGCGATTTCACGGATTCTGGCCCGAAGTTCGTCGAATCGCCAACATCGAAGCGGTTACTCGGGCTGGAAGAGCGATGCGGCGCACCCACTGGGTCGGACACGCTGAAGGGGCGCCCCCGCACTGAGCGGGGGCGCCCCTTCCTTGATGTGCCAGGTGTTCGTATCCGGCTCAGACGAGCGCAGGCTCTTTGCGCTCGACCGTCGTCGGGGTCACAGTGGCCGCATGCCGCAAGCCGAGCAGGCCGAGCACGAACAGCAGCGCGGCGCCACCGAAGGCGGCGTAGGCGGCATACATGGCGATCGTGCCCATCGTCCCGAAGGCGTAGGCGTTGAGCAGCAAGCCGCGCAGCGTTGAGCCCATGAACAGGGACTGGCGCAGCTCACCGAGCTTGGCTACCTCGGCCTGGTCGGCACCCGCTGTGGCCTTGAGCTTGTTGTACTCGGATGAAACCTCGGCGTAGGTCTTGCCATTGGATGACTTGTTCATGTGGACGAGGATGTAGTGGTCGGCGTAGGCGCGCGCCTGCTCGCCGTTCTCCATCGGCTGACCCGCGAACTGGGTGAGATAGGGCTTGATGAGCGGGTCCTCGATGGCTGGGCCAGCGGGCATCGTGATGTGCTGGTCGGCCAGTTGGGTGCGAACGTTCTCGGCGACGAAGTTGCTGGCCCAGGTGAGCAGACCGCCTGCGACGAGCAGAACGGCGGCCATGACCAGGCCGGTCCAAGAGATCAACTTGTCGAGCATCTTGCGCATCAGGATCGTGTCCTTGTCGTTCCGGCAGGGCCGGAGTCGGGTGTCTGGTTGACACATCAATCGTCAGCGAGACGTCCCGACGTGTCGCAGGGCCGTTGGTCCCACGTGGTTGAGTGTTGAATCACATGGCGAGGCCGCGCGCCGATCTCAGGCTGAACGGGTCACCGTCATGGCGCTGTCGATCTGGTCGTCGACGCGCCAGATCGCCGGTGGCGTGGCCACGGCGACAGCCAAGAGCGGCATCCCGGCGTCACGGCATACCCTCGCGGCGGCCTCGTGCCACTCACGGTCGGCGTCGACGGTCTGCACCCGCCCAGGCCGGGCGATGATGACGACCAGACCCAGGTCGGGGAAGTGCGTGAACGGCGCGAAAACCGCGCCCTTGTTCCGGTATGCCGTGTCGTCCAGATCGGTGATGACGCACGGTTGGGCGAGGCGGCCGTCGGGTTCGCACAGCAAGACATAAATGGCGCCGGCGCGCCGGTCTGCCTCGCTGGCCAAGAGGTCGACGGCGTCGGTGAAGATCGCCGGATCGGTGATGGGTCGTTGCGGCCAGTCGGCCGGAAGGTCCTGAAAGCTCATACCTGCACTGTGCCCGGAACCGCGATCACGCTGCAGAAGTTTTCCACAGGGTCGGCTTCCCCTCCGCCGAGATTGGCGTTGCGACCAATCAGCACGGCGTGTCCTGCACCCAATGTCAATCTCGGCGAGTGAAAGAGGAGGGAAGGGGGAGGGTGAAGGGGAAGGCGGAATGGAGGGGGAAGGCGGGAGGGGGACATGACAGCGGGTGGGGCCGGGCTTCCCCTCTGGCCCCACCCGCTGTGTCTCGGGGTGGTGTGGCGCCCCAGTCACACGGGGCGCCCAACTCACATACTGGTAGGGGTGCACTATTCGGGGTGAGCACAGTTCTCCTTTCGCAGCCTGCGAGTTCTCGACCCTGGAATGACCGACGCGGCGTCCGCACCGCCGGGGGAATGCTCACAGGGAGGGCATCGTGTGAGCGCGGGCGGTACTTCAGATACTCGATGGGAACTTCCTGGTCCGTGCTCTAGGGTGGTGGGCATGTTGGTTCAGGGCACTGCCTCGCTGCGCCTGCGCAGCCGCTGACGGCGGCGAGCAGCACTTCTCTTCGTGACGCTCCCGCCCCCGGAGTCATGCCGGGCGGCCGCTATGCCATGCCCGGCTCCGCCACGAACAACGGAGCGAAGCAGTGCCCACCTACCGCCACGGCCGTCACGAGCACGGCCAGAACTACCTCACCGACCGCCAGACGATCCGACGCATCATCGACCTGGTCCGCGACACGTGCGGACCGATCTTGGAGATCGGACCAGGCGAGGGCGCGTTAACCCGCCCACTCCTGAGCCTTGGTAGACCCGTCCACGCCGTCGAGATCGACCCCCGTCTCGCCCGAAAGCTCAACCAAGAGCTTGGTCTCGCCACGATCACCGAGGGCGACTTCCTCAAGCACAGGATCCCTGACTATCCGCACGTGCTCGTCGGGAACCTCCCCTTCCACCAGACCACTGCCATCCTCCGCCACATCCTGCATGCACCCGGGTGGACCGACGCGGTGCTACTCGTCCAGTGGGAGGTTGCCCGACGACGGGCCGGCGTGGGTGGAGCCAGCATGATGACCGCTCAATGGTCACCATGGTTCGAGTTCACCCTTCACGGTCGCGTGCCGGCCCGAGCGTTCACCCCGGCTCCGGGAGTCGACGGAGGCCTGATGGCGATCCGGCGCTGCCCAGACCCGCCCATCCGCATGCGCGATCGTCGCCGCTTTCAGGCCCTTGTCCATCGGGTGTACACCGGTCCGGGACACGGATTGGCTCAGATTCTCGCTCGCAATACCGCCCTCGGAAGTCCGAAGGACGCCACGTCCTGGTTGCTCAAGCACAGACTCGCGGGATCCGACGTGCCCAAGTCGATGAGCACGATGGCATGGGTCGACCTGTTCCGCACGACGGGGACGTCTCCGCCACCGACACGCACCAATCGCGGTCAACGCAGCCGCCGGCGAGGTTGACGACCGACGGCGGGAGGCCTGGCGCCCGCGTGGATCCTGAGGTAAGCGCCTGGCGGTGTTCAACCCGACCAGCGTTCCTCACGCCGGATCCTGAGCTCGGCGCAGGACGACGTACTCAGTCCACTGGCGCTCGACCAGGGCAGCCCACTGGGAAGCGGTGGTGTGTGCCAGGCCGAGGTAATCCGCGAGTACGGGGACGGGCAGCTCCTTAGCGAGATGCGCGAGTGCGGCGTTCCTGGAAGGACGGACTCCGATTCCCAAGCACTGCTTCGTGCGTGCTGCCAGACTGCCGGGGTTGAGGTGTCGGCCGGGGTGTTGACCGGGGAAGAGCCAGCCGCTCATCGACTCTTCGGCCACTTTCCGCTGCTGCAGCACGAGATCCGCTAGAGAGTCAGGGAGGTGGATCGGCGTTCGCCCGACGATGAGTTCGACGCGGCCTTCATGTTCGACGACCTGTTCCACGCTCATCGTGGTCAAGGCGGTCGGCCCGAGGGCGAAAAGGAGAAGGAGGGCGCCAGCCACACGGATGTTTAACGGAAGTGAGGAGTCGACGATGCACCGGTGAAGCGTCTCCCAGCGCCGATCCGTGGGGAGGAACTCCGATGGCTGGCTATGTCGCCGCAGCGGTACCCGCAGCTCGTCCACCAAGCCTTGGCGATGGGCCCAGCTGATGAAGTCACGGATCTCCACGCGAGCCGGCGGTCCATTGGCGAGCCAACGGTCGAACCCCGACTGCGACAACTCTTGGAGCCCATGCCCTTCGGCTTCCAGCCACGACAGAAGGCGTAGGGCGAGGAGGAGACGTTCGCGTGCGTGATGACGAGTTGCCGGGCGGTGAGGGCGCCCCTTCGCCCGTCGCAGTACGTGCCACATCGCGTACCGTCGAACGATCGTCTGGTGCTGGGGCTGTACGGCGCCAAGTCGCTGGGTCAGCCACTCAAGGGTGTCGTCTAGTTCCGATGCACGACCTGGCAAGACTCCGGTGAACATGAGAAGTGCTCGAAGGAAGTTGGCGGCTGCGGTGTTGTTCTCGGCATCGAGCGCCTCGTGGCTCAGACCTTTGCCGTTGAGGAGTTCGCGAAGGATGGCCGCGGATCGGCTGCGCGTCCAGCCAATCGCGGTCATGGGGCGGTTCTCGATGTCGAAGTAGTCCAGCAGCGGTCTGAGGCTCTCAACCACATCACCGTCGCGTGAGATCACAGACATCAGTTCTTCCTGAGCGGTGCACCTCGGACATCGTCCACGAGAGTAGGGAGCAGCGAGGACACCGCAGGCGTGGCAGGTCCACGGGCGTCGTTGGCCCGCGCATGCACCGCAGATCCGGCGATCACCGCTGGCGATCCCGACCAGGGGTCTACTCTCGCCGCACTGAAAGCAAGGGTGAGGCTTGGTGCGGATCTGTTGGTAGCAGGCGCTGCACACAGGTCCGAGGGGAAGCTCGGCCCACACGGGCGAGGTACGACCGCACGCCCCGCAGGGTCGTTGCGGGCGACTGAGGACGTAGCAGGCGTAACAGAGATGCCCGCCATTGACCCGCCTGACTTTGGGCGACGTGCCCTTGCCACAGTCCCGGCAAGAGACCGGTCTCGGGTCCCAGCATCGGTCGCATAGTCGCTCCCCCCGTGGTCCCCGCCGGGGGACCTGCGCGTGCTCTCGACCGCAGTCAGAACACGCCTGCTTGTGGTGACGCTTGTAGCAGGCCCAGCACAAGGCAGCACCGGCGACGTTGAGGCTCTTCACCGTGTGCGTGCGCCCGCAACTCAGGCAGACGAAGCTCTCCCGCGGTCGGCAGGTCTGGCACAGGGGCTCGCCACCTGGAGTTCGGGCTGCTACGGGGTTGACCCGGCCGCAGAGGGAGCATTCCTGGCGACGCGCCGGATCATGCCTGATGCACGCCGTGCAGACCAGGCCATCCGTGGAGTGGCGGCCGCCGACTGGCCTGATGCGGCCGCAACGCCCGCAGGGGACAAGCCGATTGGCGAGATAGCAGGTGCCGCAGACTCGGTCGCCGTTGGCGCCCCAGCGGTTGAGAACCACTTGACGCCCGCAACCCGAGCACTTGGCTGGGACGACGAGCCCTGGGTGTGTCTCGGCAAGGGCCTTGAGAAGGCGCAGGCGACTTGCAGGGCCGTCCGATCGTCCTGACACCAGAGCATCGGGGTGGCTGTCCAAGTAGCTGAGCAACTTGGCTTGGACCTTGGGGTACAGGTTGAGCCCACCGAGAATCTCGGCAACAGAGTCCCGGACGTCGGGGTTGTCCAGCAACCGACAGATCGCCTCGACCAGCCGTGGATCAGTCGGCCAGGAGAGCACGTCATAGACCCTTGGGCCGCCGGATTGTCGTGCGTCGAACGGGAGGTTGCTCACGAGCTGCCGTCGTGCCGGTCTTGGCAACCTCCCGATTCACCACCGACACGCTGATGAGGTCTCCCGGCCCACACCCGAGGATGTCGCACAGCGCTGCGAGGGGTGTCCATGGACAGCCGCTGCGGCGGCTGGGTCACCAGCCGGTAGACCTGCTCCCGTGATAGATGAATGCCTCGCTCCTCGAGGAGTGGAAGCAGGTCGCTCGTTTGGAACATGCCATGCGTTGCCATGAGCTGGCGCAAGTGCCAGTCATAGCCCATCTTGCGGATCATGAGTGATCTCCCATCGGTGTCGGTCCCGGTCGATGACGCGCTGAAGCAGCCGATGCCGGTAATCGTCTGAGACGCCGGCGTAGACCGCTGTGGTGGAGGCGTATTGGTGGCCTACCTGGTCCTGAACGAAGCGTTCCGGGTAGTCGAACTCGATCAGGTGGGTCACGTAGGAGTGGCGGAGCGAGTGCAAGTCCAGTTCTCCGGGCAGGCCCGCTTCCTCGCGGGCGTCGTTGAACGCTCGGTTGATCGACCTCAGAGAGAGACGTCCAGCTCGCTCGGAGAGGAACAGCGCAGGGTGGCCCGTCGGCCCGAACATCGGTCTCAGTTCATCGATCCACTGCCGCACCGAGGCAACGACCCAGTCCATCTCCGGCACCAGCAATACGGATCGACGCTTCGGAGGACCGCCACGCGAACTCTTGCCCCATCTCACGAACAGACAGCCCGCCTTGCCGTACTCGGGCACCTTGGGGTTGCCGTGGAGATCGGCGAGGTCAAGGCCCCAGAGCTCGCGGCGTCGAAGCCCAAAGGCATACACCACCTTGAGGACGATGGCGTCACGCTGCGCGGCGATCGCGCCTTTCCGGCCTCGGCAACGAATGCTCTCCACGAGACCGTCAGCGGCGTCGAATAGTGCCTGAACCTCGTCGTAGGTGAGTGGGCGGCGTCCGGGGTCGCCTTCGTAAGGCGTGGTGTGGTGGTAGCTGTTCCACTCGGTGACGACCTGGGTCGGGGCAGACCCGAACTCGTCCTTGCATCGGCTTACCCACTCGTAGTCCGCGCTCGTGACGTACTCCAGGAAGATTCGCAAGGCTGCTTGGTAGCCGCGGATCGTCGTCGGTCGAGCCCCGACCAGGCTGGTGACGAAGGCTTCGAACTCGGTTGCTGTCCACTGCCATGGGTACTGGTTGGTGTACTCCGCGAAGCGCCTCACGACAGCCAGCCGGCCCTCGATCGTCGAGGCCTTCAACTGCCGCGACCTCTGTTGAGCGGCCCACCCTTCCTGCATCGCGTCGAAGACGATGCGCTCGGGATCCACAGAAGGGGCAACCCCGGGGAATCGTCCCGCAACAACGTTCGTCACTGTTGCATTATATGCATCATTGATGCGGATGGATCACCCAAGGCCTGCGGGCCAAGCGTCGCGCCCCTGCTCTCGCTAGCTGTCCAGGGCCTGCCAGTCCTCCAGTGCTCTGATGACGACTGGCAGGTATCGCTGGACCTGTTCGCGATCGCTCTCCTGTTCTCCCTCCGGGAGGTTGACAAACGGCGTCTCGATCTGCCGCTCCCACCTTGCGACAAGATCTGGTGGGATGACGAGGGACCCATCGTCACGTCGTTGGCAGTGGGCATGGACGTAGCGTTGCCAGTGGGCCCATCGCTCGTGCTCGATCGAGGCGAGCCGATCGAGGATCCTCTTGCTCTCGAGGACCTGTCGGATCCTGTCGCTCTCGGACATTAGATGAGCTCTTGGTTGACTAGTCCCCAGTAATGCTGACCAAGGACGGTCAGTTCGCAAGCCTTTGAGTTCATCGCTGCGTGCCACATGTGCTTCTCCCCAACGGGCCGTACGAGGTTGACCTTTGCGAGTTCCTGCAAGATCGCGAAATCTGCGTTCTTCAGGGGATCCGGCAGCGGAGTGCCCGGGGGCTCGCTCCCATTACGCTCGGGCTCGTAGGACGGATCCAACGGGAGTTCCAACGCCGGGTCCTGAAACAGCTCGGTCAGCCTCTGCAAAGCTGTCAATGCGATCGGAGCTTCTGCCTTTCGCAGTGAAACGAAGCGCTCAACGTTGGTCTTGAAGACCGGCCGCTGGGCCCAAGGCCCTAGCGATTGATCGACATGTGCGTACACACTGCCCGGCGTAACCTCACCAACCAGGTTAGCCGCGGCACCGCTGAGAGCATCCACGAGGAGGTTGGTGAACACCCCAGAACCATTCGATTCCAGTGAATACTGTTTCGCCGTTGACGCGGTGAGAATCGTCACGCCGTCCTTGATCTCGGCAAACGCGGGAGAAATCGGATTGTTCCCCGCTCCTCCGCTGTGGCAGCAGTCGAGGATGATGACCTTGTTCTCCGCCGGGGACTGACTGGCCAACGTCATCACATCGCTGAGGGCGAGTCCGTCATGGCCGTCAGCACAGTCGCTAGGGCACAGGAATCCGCCCGTGCTGTCGATATAGCCGTGGCCCGAGAAGTAGAACAGCGCGATGTCGGCCTTGTCCCGAAACAGTTCCTGGACGGATTCGCGCAACTCGGTTCGCGACACGGCACTATCCTCGCTCGTCGCCACAAGCAACTTGGGCTGAGTGAAGTTCGTGGTCCCGTCGGCGTGCCGGTCCAGGACCCCCTTGACATTGTGCGCGTCATTGGCTGCTCCGTGCAGCGATACTATCGACTCGTAGTAGTCGATCCCCACGATGAGTGCCTTACGCATAGCTCAGAGCGAGTCGATGAAATTCGCCACGTTAGCGTCGGTCCATTCGACGGTTTGGACGCCCGCCAGCGCAGTCCGGTCATTGGAGTAGATCCAGATGCCTCGGATCTTCTTCCCCTCCTCCTTGGCGCACTGGATCTCCCACTTCTGACCAGATGACGTGAGCGAGTTCTTACTGACCAAAGCCACAATTCCGTCGGAGCGGCGAATCCGGGTGCGGACCTTTTCTTTCCACTCAGTGTCGTACGGCTTCTTGACCGACATGTCGATGAACTCGTAGGGGTGGCGCGGGTGCAGGGATTGTCCCTTGAAGAGGTCCCGCATCCTCTCGTCTTCGATCGCGAACGCGACGAATACAACCTTCTTGTCGGTCATGATTACTCTCCCATCGCGGCTAGGGCGTGAATGGCCCCGCAAGTTACTTCGGTTGAACAGGGCTCGATCGACTGTAACCTCGTCACGAGATGTTGGGGCCGCCCGCTGGACGAGCGGCCCCAACGTTGCATCCGTTGAATATGGCTCGCTTTCAGCTGCAGCCGCTGGTGCTGCCGCAGCCTTCGCAGACGTAGCAGGAGCCGGCGGGGCGCATCTTGGTCCCGCAGGTCATGCACATCGGAGCGTCGGCGGCCTTGCCCTGGAACTTGGCCAGCAGGTCCTGCGACGAGTGGATCTCGATCGACACCTCGCGGGCCGACGCAGCGCCTGCACCAGAGATGACCTCGTCCGCATGGTCGACCGACTTGCCCGCGAGAGCCGTCGCGACCACCGGAGCCTGCGCCGACGACCCGCCTGCCGCTGCGCCAGCACCAGCCGTGGTCGGCTTCTCCGGCGCCACTGGCGAGTGCCGGACCATCGACTGCGCCGAGGCTTCGAGCTCGTCCTCGTAGTCGTCGTCGGAGGCGTCGGGGGCGGCATACGAGCCGGTCTCCAGGTGACGCGCGCGCTCCTCGGCCGTGTGGATCCCCATGAACGAGCGGGTCTCGAAGTCGAGGTAGTCCAGCGCCAGACGACGGAAGACGTAGTCCATGATCGACTGCGCCATCCGGATGTCCGGGTCGTCGGTCGGTCCGGCCGGCTCGAAGCGCAGGTTGGTGAACTTCTCGACAAAGGTCTCCAACGGCACCCCGTATTGCAGGCCGATCGACACAGCGATGGCGAACGAGTCCATCACGCCGGCCAGGGTCGAGCCCTGCTTGCCGAGCTTGACGAACAACTCGCCCAGACCGTCGTCGGGGTAGGACCCGGCGGTGAGGTAACCCTCCGCGCCACCGACCGAGAACGAGATCGTCTGGCTCGGGCGACGCTTGGGCAGACGCTTGCGGACCGGGCGGTATTCGACCCGCTCGACCACCTTGACGACCGGCTCAGCAGCCGCGGCCGCCCCTGCGACCTTGGCGGCAGCCGCGTCCTTGGCGGTCGACCCGCCGTCGGACAGCGGCTGACCGACCTTGCAGTTGTCGCGGTAGACCGCCAGGGCCTTGATGCCCAGCTTCCAGCCCTGCATGTAGACGTCGGCGATCTCCTCGACCGTGGCCGTCTCGGGCAGGTTGACCGTCTTGGAGATGGCACCGGACAGGAACGGCTGGCAGGCCGCCATCATCCGCACGTGGCCCATCGGCGAGATCGCCCGGGCACCCATCGCGCAGTCGAAGATGTCGTAGTGCTCGGGCTTGAGACCCGGGGCGTCGATGACGTGACCCTTGTCGGCGATGTACTCGACGATCGCCTCGATCGACTCCTGCTGGTAGCCCAGCTTCTTCAGCGCCCGCGGGATGGTGAGGTTGACGATCTGCATCGACCCGCCACCGACGAGCTTCTTGAACTTGACCAGCGAGAAGTCCGGCTCGATGCCAGTCGTGTCGCAGTCCATCATGAAGCCGATGGTCCCCGTGGGGGCCAGCACCGACGCCTGCGCGTTGCGGAAGCCGTTGCGCTCTCCCAGCTTGACGACCGCGTCCCAGGCCTTGGTGGCCGCGTCGTGGATCTCACGGTCCATGACGTCGTAGGTGCGGACTGCGTCATTGGCGCCCTGGTGCTTGCGCATCACCCGCTGGTGGGCCTTGGCGTTGCGGGCGTAACCGGCATACGGACCGACCACGGCCGCCATCTCGGCGGAGCGCTTGTATGCCGCCCCGGTGAGCAGGCTGGTGATGCTCGCCGCGAGCGAGCGGCCACCGTCGGAGTCGTAGCCGTGGCCGGTGGCCATGAGCAGCGCGCCGAGGTTGGCGTAACCGATGCCCAGCTGGCGGTAGTCGCGGGTGGTGATCCCGATCGACTCGGTCGGGAAGTCGGCGAAGCAGATCGAGATGTCCATCGCCGTGATGACGAGCTCGACGACCTTCTGGAAGGTCGCGGCATCGAAGGTGTCGTCGTCGCGCAGGAACTTCAGCAGGTTGAGCGAGGCGAGGTTGCACGAGGAGTTGTCCAGCGACATGTACTCCGAGCAGGGGTTGGACGCGGTGATCCGGCCGGTCTCGGGGTTGGTGTGCCAGTCGTTGATCGTGTCGTCGTACTGAATGCCCGGGTCGGCGCACTCCCACGCGGCCTTGGCGATCTTGTCGAACAGCTCCCGGGCGTCGACCTCGCGCAGCACGCGGTTGTCCATCCGGCCACGCAGCCCGAAGGACGTGCCTTCCTCGACGGCCCGCATGAACTCGTCGGAGACCCGGACCGAGTTGTTGGCGTTCTGGTATTGCACGGACACGATGTCCTTGCCGCCCAGGTCCATGTCGAACCCGGCGTCACGCAGGGCGCGGATCTTGTCTTCCTCGCGCGCCTTGGTGTCGATGAACTCCTCGATGTCGGGGTGGTCGACGTCGAGGACGACCATCTTGGCCGCCCGCCGGGTCGCCCCGCCGGACTTGATCGTCCCGGCGGACGCGTCGGCGCCGCGCATGAACGACACCGGACCGGAAGCCGTGCCGCCCGAGGAGAGCAGCTCGCTGGAGGCGCGGATCCGGCTCAGGTTGAGCCCGGCACCGGACCCACCCTGGAAGATCTTCCCCTCCTCCTTGTACCAGTTGAGGATCGAGTCCATCGAATCGTCAACGGAGAGAATGAAACACGCCGACACCTGCTGTGGCTGGGCGTGCCGACGTTGAACCACACCGGGGAGTTGAACGAGAACACCTGGTGCAGCAGCGCATAGGTCAGCTCGTGCTCGAAGATCTCGGCGTCCTCGTCGGACCCGAAGTAGCCATGCTCCTTGCCCGCCTTGGCGTAGGTGAGCACGACGCGGTCGATGAGCTGGCGCAGCGACCACTCGCGGGCCGGCGTGCCGAGCGCGCCGCGGAAATACTTCGTCGTGACGATCGCGCCAGCGTTGACCGACCAGAAGTCGGGGAACTCCACCCCGCGCTGCTCGAAGATCGTCTCGCCGCTCTTCCAGTTGGTCTGGACGACATCCCGTCGCTCCCAGGTCACCTCGTCATACGGGTGCACGCCGGGCGTGGTGTAGATGCGCTCCACCGTGACGCCCTTGCCGCGTGGGCTCTTGCGGGCGGTCGACCGGTTCGCGGTTTCCGTCATGACTGGGGTCCTCCCTGACTGTGCTGTCTTCGTCTTTGGTGTCTTCGTCGAGCTCGTATCAAGTCCATCACCGACCACCGACAGCCCTCCCGTGCTTATCCGGGTGTCGGGGCCGGGCCGTTCAGTGGGGTGTGACTGGGGTGGCGCCGGGTCCCGCGCCCGGTCTCACGCCCGGTCCCGCGCCGAGTCTCGTGCCGGGTCCCGCGGAGCCCGCGAGCGCGCCTGAGGTGGTGTGCGGCATACCAGCGTGGTATGCCGTCCCGCCGAGCAGGTGGGCCGGCTCGCGGCCGGTCGCCTCCCGTTCGGCACGCAGCAGGGTGATCGCGGCCTCGAAGTCCTCGAGGCTGTTGAACGCCTGGTAGACCGAGGCGAACCGCAAGTAGGCGACCTCGTCAAGCTCGCGCAGCGGCTCAAGGACCGCCAACCCGACCTCGTGGGCGTCGACCTCGGCGCTGCCGGTGGCGCGGACCGACTCCTCGACGCGCTGGGCCAGCAGGGCGAGCTGGTCCTCGGTCACCGGTCGGCCCTGGCAGGCCTTGCGGACGCCGACGAGGACCTTCTGGCGGCTGAACGGTTCGGTCGCCCCCGACCGCTTGACGACCGACAAGCTGGCCGTCTCGACCGTCGTGAACCGTCGTCCGCACTCGGGACACTGCCGACGTCGGCGGATCGCGGTGCCGTCGTCGGTGGTGCGCGAGTCGATGACCCGGGAGTCCCCGTGGCGACAGAATGGACAGTGCATGTGCGGACCCCCTCCCCCTCGACTTTTGCGTCAGACTGCGTCCCTGTGGACATTCCTGGGGATGTCCGGTGGACGACCCTGGTATGCCGTGTGGACAGCGTGTGGGTAACTCACCTGTGCTTGTGGACTACATGTGGATGAGTTACACGCCTGTAACTACTAGATGTAGGGGTAACTGTGACCTGTCGACCCAGGTCCTGTCAAGCGATCCTGCGGAATCCGCAGCGTGTCGCGCGTGTCGCGCGTTTCGGTGGCTTCGGCAGGTGCGCACGTGTCGGTGGCTTAGGCGGGTGCGCGCTCGGCCCGGGATGAGGGCGCCGCGGCGAAGGTCACAAGGGGGAGGGCAGCCAGCCGATCCGCAGCGGACGTTCGCAGACGGGCGGCGGTTTCCTGGACAGCGGCGACCACGGCGGACACGGCGGCAGACCGACCACGAGGTCGGTGCGTCCCGCGGCCACCGCGGCGAGGTTCCACTGACTGGTCGAGCCGGGCGTGAGGTATTCCTCGTGCCCCCGGGCGACCGTGCCCGGTGAGCCGTCCGGCAACAGGTGCTCGCCGACGCTCAGCTGGGTCGCGTCCGACCACAGCCCCGGGTCCGCCCCGAACCGGCTGGTCGCCGCGACGACATCGTCGAGCGCCTCCTGCACGAAAAGCCTTTGGGGCGGCAATCGCAGCTGTGCCACCGAGTTGACCCCCATTCCCGGCGACCCGAAGACGACCGCCGCCGCCACCGGGACGGTCGCGTCCCGCAGGGCCAGCCCAGCGACAAGCGACCCGTAGGAGTGTCCCCACAGCACGAGCCGCGGCGGGTCGTCCGGGTATGCCGTGCGCCCGGCCGCATCCAGCCCGGTGAGCAACTGATCCAGTCGTGGCGCCCCGGCGTTGGCCGGTCCCCACCCGACCACCGACCTGCCCGGGACGAGCACCTGGCCGACTTGCGGGGCGGCATACCCGAGCCAGGTGATGCCCACGACGGGGCGACCGTCCCCGGCCGTGCGTGAGAGGCGGTCGGCGCGGTCGGCGGCCGACTCGACCAACGCCGAGTAGCGCGCCAGGTCACCCGCCACATCTGCCTGGAATCCGGGAACGAAGATCGGGATGTGGCCCGCCCCGTCCAGGTCCCCGGTGGTGACCGCGGCGGTGAGCACCTGTCCCTGCAGGTCCAGGCTCAGCAGTTGCCGAGTCCGCCCGTCGTCGGTCGCCAGGAGGGCTCGGACTGCGGCGAGTCCGTCCACGATGGCCCTGACCTCGCCGAGTCGGCGTGCTCTCTCGCCGGAGTCCAGCTCCGCCTCCTGCAGGGCGGTGAGCTCAGCCGCCCCCTGCTGTGTGAGCTGATCGAGTCGGATCCGGTTGGCTCGGTCCCGTGCCCAGGCCGGCAGCCCGTCGGCCGGTCCGACCCAGTCGGGCCGTTGGGAGATCAGCCAGTCCCGCTCGCGCCCGGTGAGCGCCGCGAACCAGGCGCTCGCCGCAGCAGGCGCGTCGGGCGGCGGAAAGACCGTGATCTCCGGCCACCCGACGTTCGTGGCCATGCCCTCGGTGAGGTCCGGGCCGACCCGCTTGCCCCACCTGGCTAGGCGGAACGACCCGGTCAGCCCCAGGGGGGTGACCGCGCCGAGGACCCCCGGGTGGCTCCCGGCGTCGGGCGACACGGCATACCGGGCGGCCGTGCTGGCCAGGCGGGACCGCAGCGTCAGCAGCGTGGCCGCATAGTCTCCCCGCGCGCGCTCCGCGATCCGGCGCACCTCGTCGACCGTCCCGGCGTCGGCCCCGGTGGCGACGGCCGACACGCCGACGACGACCCCGTCGTCCCGCAACCGGGCCCCAACCGTGGCCGCGAGCCGGTCCGCGTGCCCGACCGCGCGGGCTGCGTCGGACGCCTGGTCGGCCGCCGCATGGATCGCCTGCGCGCACCGCTGCAACCCCTCACCGAGGGTGCGTGCCGCGACCGCGATCTCGGTATGCCGCCCTCCCGCACTCCCGCTCGCTGGCCCACTCCAGTCGTCGGTGGACGGGGCGAATCTGGTTGCGGCCGTGGAGATGTCGCGGAGGATCGCGGCGTGGGACGACAGCCTTGAGGCGACCTCACGCAGTGCCGGAGGATGTGCACGCCGGATATCCCCGATGCTGACGGCGATCCTGGTGGTCATCGGGACAGAGCGGTTCGAGTGGCGGACAGACCTGCGTCGACGTCGCGGTAGCCCTGAGCCGATCGCCCAAGGTCACCTCCGTGCCCAAGCAGGGCTGTCCGCAGGGCGGCCACTGACTGCCCCCAGGGATCCCCTTCGGTTCCGGTGGTCACCGACGCCGAGGCGGAGCTTGCCGTCACCGACGCCGAGGCGGAGCTTGCCGTCACCGACCCGGCGGCGAACCCAGGGAGGCACGCTCCGACGGCCTCCAGATCGCGCCGGATCAGCTGAGCCTGGGGCATGGACTTGGCCAGAGCCGCCAGGCCGCTTGCCGCGTGGTCGAGTGAGTCGGGGCGTACGCGCAGATACACCGGTGGCTCCTTCCGCCATCGGCTCGATCACCCCAACCCTGTCCGGACTCTAGGCCAGTCGCGCGTCGCCCCTTTGACGTTTTCCACAGGTGGGGCTTTCGCCCCGTCCTGTCTCCCGATGCAGCACGTCCCGCCCGCTGGACAGCGGACGGGACGCACCGGACCCGACAGGGTCGATGCCACGGGGTCGAGGCGTGGCACCGTCGAAGGGCCGCGCTCAGGGCACGGCGGGGATGACCAACCGCTGACCGGCGTGGATCGCCGGCGTGTTGAGGCCGTTGGCGAGCTGCAGTTGGGCGACCCCTTCGGAGACTGACAACTCCGGAAGATGGGCGACAGCAAGCTCCGACAGGGTCTGGCCAGCTTGGACCGTGATCGTCGCACGCGCCGGGGTGGCGGCCCGCGCCGCGCCGACCGTGCTGCTCAGCAGGAGCAGGGCAGCGACGGCGAGCAGGGCGCCGAGGACCAGCCGACCGGCGAGGGTCAGCCGCACCGGAGCGGATCGGCGCGCGGCGTCGACGGCGGCCGACACCGGCGGGACCAGGCGCAGGTGGGCGCGACGATCACGGATCGGCGCGGTGGCGGGGACGACGTCCCAAGCAGCGAGGGCGCTCATCTGGCTCTCCTTGTCACGGTGGTGCCGCCTCGTCCCCGAGTCGGCCTTGGCCTGTCCCATCGAACGTGCGTCCGACAGAACGTCTGTTCGATGTCTAGCACACTCGTTCGATAAAGTCGAGACACGCCTCGAACAGATGTTTGGCACATGCGTCCGAACGGCATACCCTGTGTGCATGGACGCAAGTCCAGCAGCGACCACCGACAGAGGGTCCTGGACCGGCTCCGAAGGCTCCCGACAGGCCCTTCCCCGCCACCCCGAACCACCCGTCATGTCACCTGGAGGTAGAAGCCATGGCCGAGGTCACCGAGCTCCCCGAGCGCGAGGGCGACGGGCTCACCGTGCGCCAGCGGCGCGTTCTTGAGGTCATCCGCAACTCGGTGGACCGCCGTGGCTACCCGCCCAGTTTGCGCGAGATCGGCGAGGCCGTCGGGCTGACCAGTCCGTCGAGCGTCGCCCACCAGCTCGCCGCCCTCGAGCGCAAGGGCTACCTGCGTAAGGACCCCAATCGGCCGCGCGCCCTTGAGGTCGTCTCCCCGGACGCGAAGGCTACGGACCGTGGTTACCGCGGCAGCACCGGTATGCCGTCCGCCGGCGCCGACTCGTGGGAGCACGGCTCGACCCATGACACCGAGACCGGCTCGGGTGATGCCCGACCCGAGGCGTCCTACGTCCCAGTCGTCGGCCGGATCGCGGCCGGTGGACCGATCCTGGCCGAAGAGGCTGTCGAAGACGTCTTCCCGCTCCCCCGCCAGATCGTCGGCGAAGGACAGCTGTTCCTGCTCAAGGTCGTCGGCGACTCGATGGTCGACGCGGCGATCTGCGACGGCGACTGGGTCGTCGTGCGGCAGCAGCCGACCGCTGACAACGGCGACATCGTCGCGGCGATGATCGATGGCGAGGCAACGGTGAAGACGTTCCAGCGCAAGGCGGGACGGGTGCTGCTCATCCCTCACAACGCGGCATACGAGCCGATCGACGGCCGCGACGCGAGCATTCTGGGCAAGGTCACCGCGGTGCTGCGCCGCATCTGAGGCATCGAAACCCTTCAGATGTCGAAAACCCTTGGCGGGCATGGTCGTCCGGATGCCACGCTGAATCGATGAGCACCCGACTGCCCTTCGCCCGCTATATCGAGCACCTCGTCTCCGAGTCCGAGTTGTTCGCCAACGCCCTGGGCGGCGTTCCGGCTGATCGCCCGGTGCCGACCTGCCCGGACTGGACGGCGATCGATCTGGCCCATCACCTCACCCAAGTGCAGTCCTTCTGGACCGCGGTCGTCAACGGCCCGCTGCTGACCAGAGACCAGGTGCAACAGGTGGACGAGCCTGCGTGCGCGAGCACCCTTGAGCAGCAGGTCGACGACGTGCGCGCCGCCTCCGCCGCACTGGTCGCCGCGCTCGCCGCGACTCCCCCGGCAACGCCGGCATACACCTGGTCGACCGAGCAGACCGTGGGGTTCACCTATCGCCGCCAGGCCCTCGAAGCCTTGGTCCATCGCCTGGACGCCGAACTCACCGCTGGCGTGCGCACGCCCATGGACCCGCAGTTGTGCGCCGACGGCGTCGACGAGGCGCTGCGGGTGATGTTCGGTGGGTGCCCGCCGTGGGGCCGGATCATCCCGACCGGCGGCCTGCCGGTCCGCTTGTTCGCACGGGACACCGGCGACGCCTGGCTGGTCAGTCCGGCGCGATTCACCGGGACCGATCCGGACGAGGTGTCCCACGACGAGCCGGACATCCTTGTCGCAGAGGCGGATTCAGACGTTGTCGCGCCGGCGTCCATCACGGCGACGGCCGAGGATCTGTTGTGCTGGCTCTGGAGCCGACCCACTCTCGCCCCGGTGGAACAGGCGGGGGACGAAGCCGCGCTGAGCGCCATCACCCAGGTCTTGGAGCAGCCGATCACCTGAGAGCGTCGACGAGCGCCGACAGGGTCGGGGCAAGAGGTGCGTCCAGGTGCAGGGTCGCCTCGCCGTCACCGCGCGTCGCCCCGCGCGTGACGATGGCGACCGGTATGCCGCGTGCCGCCGCCCGCCGGACGAACCGGTAGCCGGACATCACCGCCAGCGACGACCCGAGGACCAGGACCGAGCGGCTGGCATCGACCGCGTCCAGGCACCGCTGCACCCGCTCGCGCGGCACTGACTCGCCGAAGAAGACCACGTCGGGCTTGAGGGTGTCGACCCCGCAGACCAGGCACGTGGGGGCACGGAAGGTCTCGACGACCTCGTCGGCCAGGACGATGTCACCATCCGGGCGGATCTGGCTGCTGACCTGTGACCCGTCCCGGGCCGCCCCTCGGACATGGTCGGTGAAGCCCGGGTTGGCCTCGGCCAGCCGCTCCTGGACGTGTGGGCGTGCGCTGCGGTCGCCGCAGGTCAGGCAGACGACCTCGCCCAGCGAGCCGTGCAGCTCGACGACATCGGGCGAGCCAGCGCGCTGGTGCAGGCCGTCGACGTTCTGGGTGACCAGTTCCTCGACCACCCCGAGCTGTTGGAGGCGTGCCACCGAACGGTGCCCGTCGTTGGGGGCCGCCTCCCGGAACCGTTGCCAGCCAACGAACGACCTGGCCCAGTAGCGGCGGCGCGCCGCGCTGGAACCGGCGAACTCGGCATACTGCATCGGCATCACCCGGCGCACCCCGTCGCGGCCGCGGTAGTCCGGGATCCCCGAATCGGTCGACAGCCCCGCCCCGGTGAGCACGAACACCCCGCCTGCGCGCACCTGCTCGACGAGGCGACCCACGCGCTCGGGCGGGTCAGTCGCCTCGGCGGGGTGCACGGCATACGACATGCTCCGCAAGTATGCCGCCACACCCAGGCATTACCTGTGCGCCGCATCCTTTGCGGTGCGATAACCGGACGTTATGATCGGCCCATGATCGACGCCGCCGGCCTTCGGGTCATGAAGGCCATCGCCGACGAGGGCAGCTTCACCGCTGCGGCGACCTCCCTCGGGTTCACCCAACCGGCGATCTCGCAGATGGTTCGGCGCCTCGAGCAGCGCACCGGCACGGCCCTCGTCGAACGCCTGGGGCGCAACGTCCGGCTCACCGAGGCCGGCGAGGTGCTCGCCCGCCATGCCGTCACCGTGCTCGCGGCCCTCGATGCGGCCGAGGAGGAGGTCGCCGCAATCGCGGGGCTGCGCTCCGGCCGAGTGCGACTGATGGCCTTCCCGTCCTCCTCGGCCTCGCTCGTGCCCAAGGCGCTGGCCCTGCTCAAGCGGCGGTTCCCCGAGGTCTCGGTGCGATTCTCTGAGGGCGAGCCGCCCGAATCCCTCGCCGCGCTGCGGGCCGGGGACTGCGATCTGGCGGTGGCGTTCGCCTACGAGGGGACCGACGTGGGGCGCGGCGAGGACCTCGACGCGTTCGTCATCCGCCCCCTCATGGAGGACGAGGTCCGTTTGGCGATGCCACCGGATCACCCGCAGGCAGGTCAGTCGGTCGTCAACCTTGCCGATGTGTCGCAGGATTCCTGGATTGCAGGGTGTCCGCGCTGCCGGGGGCACTTGGTGTCCCTGGCGCAGGGGGCCGGCTTCTCCCCCAACGTGGCCTTCGAGACCGAGGATTACGTCGCGGTGCTTGGGCTGGTCCGGGCGGGACTCGGGGTGGCGTTGGTCCCCGATCTCATCCTCGAAGCCGCCCACGAGGACGGCATCGTCGCGCGCCCGCTCATGCCGCCCTCGCGCCGACAGATTCACGCGGTGACGACTGAGGACCTGCAACGCGTCCCGGCCGTCGCGGCCACCCTGGAAGCGCTGGAAGAGAGCGCCAGGTCTCGGACGAAGACACTGGTTCGCCGCTGACCCGCTCCCCCAAGCATCCATGGTGCGACCGCCCTGTCCATATCGCGGGCACCTGTCATAAGTCTTCCTTATCAGACCCATAATCTCCGCATGGATCTGCGCCCCGGGTTTCCCTCCGTCGTCGACGAGGTGACCGTCCGCCTCGTCGCCGCTGTCGTGTTGATCGTCGGCATCGTCGCCTTGGTCTCGGGAGCCTGGTGGCTGTATGCCGTCCTCGCCGTCGACTTCGTCCTGCGCAGTGTGTTCGGGCCCCGGCTCAGCCCGATCGCGCAGCTCGTCCTGCGCACGGTCCGTCCGCGGGTTTCCGCTGGCGGTCGTCCCACGCCGGGCGCACCGAAGCGGTTCGCCGCCAGCATCGGCGCGGTCCTCACCTCGTTGGCAACGGTGTTCGCCCTCGTTCATGCAGCCACCGGATCGGCTGGCGCCGCGACTACAGTGTTCGCCATCGGCGCGATCATGGTCGTCTTCCCGGCCCTCGAAGCTGCCGCCGGCATCTGTGTCGGCTGCGTCGTCTTCGCCCAGCTCATCCGGCTGGGTTGGGTCCCCGAGCGGATCTGCCTGGAGTGCGCCGACATCACGAGCCGGACGGCGTTGGCGAGCCAACAAACCGCTTGAGCCGCCAGAATCACCCGACCCTTCGCAGCCGGCCAGGCCCGACCCATGCTGATCTTCCCGCGCTGACCTTCGCCGACCGCGCTGATCCGTGGCGATCCCGAACGCTCTGGATCACGGCCCCCGGGTCGCGACGAGCAGAGGGCCGCCGGATGGCCGCCCGAGGGCGATGTCTCCGTCGGTGTCAGTGCGCAGGACCTGCATACCCCTGGCCCCCAACGCAGCCAAGGTCGAGGGAGCGGGGTGACCGTAGTCGTTCCCGGCGCCCACGCTGATCACGGCGACTGCGGCCGGTAGGGCGTCCAACAGGGCCGGCTCGGTGTTGGCCGACCCGTGGTGGGCGACCTTGACGATGTCAACCGCCCAGCCCGGGACCTCGGAGTCGCGCCGAATCAACCCGAGGACCGCCCGTGCTGCTTCACGTTCGATGTCGCCCAGCAGCACCGCATGGAGCCCGCCCACGTCAACGGTCATCACCACCGACCCGTTGTTCGGGACCGACCCGTCGTGGATCACCCTGGCTGGCCACCACACCCGGGCCGTGATCCCCGGCCACTCCAGCCGATCACCGGCCACCAGCGGCTCGATCGCCACCCCAGCCCGGGTGGCCCATTCGAGCACCTGCCCCACCTGAAACGCCGGGTCCTCCACGGCTGACGTGAGGATCTCGCGGACCTCCCGGCCCCGAAGTGCGCCAGGGAGCCCGTCAACGTGATCGGCATGGAAGTGCGTGAGAACGACCGCATCCAGCACCCGGACCCCCAAACGTCCCAGGCAGGCATCGACGAGCGCCGGATCTGGGCCGACGTCGACAAGCACCGCATGACCGGGTGTGGTCGCAAGGACGAAACTGTCCCCTTGCCCGACATCGCACGCCACGAGGGCCCACCCTGGCATCGGCCAAGTCAGGTCACGGGTCGGCATCGTGGCGCCGACCGTCACCGCGACAGCAGCGAGCGCCGCCACCGGCCGTTGGACGACCCGCAATCGCAACCACGGCGCCATGACGAGCCCCGCCACCGTCAACCCGGCCAACAACAGAGCCCCACCTGGTCCAGCGGGCCACGGGAGCGAGCCGAACGGCATACCAGCTCCGGTCCGGGCCACGGCCGCAATGGCGAGGGCGGGCACGGCCGCCAGCCAGGCGAGCAGCGCCGCCGCATCGACCCAAACCACGGACACGACGGCCGTCGCCACCCCAAGGATGGTCGCGGGGGCGACAAACGGATCGGCCACGAGATTGGCCGGAATGGCCACCAGTGACACCGTGGCCTGCAACAGCACGACGACAGGAGCGCACATCACTTGCGCCGCGACAGGGACCGCCAACGCCGGTCCCCAGCTCCTCAGCGGCGAGGGCAGCAGCGCACCGATCCGCTCACCCCATGGACGGGCCAGGACGAGCAGTCCCAACGTCGCGAGGACCGACAGGGCGAAGCCATACGAGCGCGCCAACCACGGATCCCAGCACAGCAGCACGACAACCGACCCAGCCAGCGCCGGAACGCCCGCGCGGCGCCGCGACACGGTGAGCCCCGCTAGGCCCACCACGCCCATGACCGCAGCCCGAACGACGCTGGGCTCCGGACGGGCCAGGACGACGAATCCTGCAAGGACGGCGCACGCCACCACGGGACGCCAACGGCGCCGAACCCCCGCCAGCCGGGCCAGCCCCAACGCAGCCGCCAGAACAATAGCGACGTTCGAGCCACTGACCGCAGACAGGTGGGACATCCCGGCGGTGGTCATCGCCGCAGCGAGGTCATCAGGAGTGGTTGACGTGTCGCCGATGACGAGGGCTGGCACCAGCCCTGCGGCATCCGGCGGCAAGCGCGCCGTCGCCGCTCGGAACCGTTCTCGGATGTATGCCGCCCCCCGCGCCACCCAGGGCGCCTCGACGGTGACCTCGGGTGGGCCGGCTGCTCGGAGCAGGGCGACGACATCGTCGCCAGGCTCGGCAGGTGCCAGCCGCCCTCGGGCCACGAACCCTTCCCGCCACTGCAGCCCCGCCCAGGAGGCGTCGCCGATGATGAGCACGGGCGCATCGACCTGGCTCACCGCTCCCCGCGCGGTCACGGTGACCAGCCTGGCCGTGAGAACCACGCGGCCAGCCTCTCCGAGCCGATCCGCACGCGCCCGCACCCGCCTCGGATCGCTCACGGCGACGCCTTCGACGACGACGCTCGCCCGCTCGCCGGCCCACTCCCCCACGGCGCCTGCCGTGCGGATCGCCCCCTGTCCCGCCAAGCACGTCGTCGTCAGGGCGACTGCGGCACCGGTGAGCCCAGCCACCATCGACCAGACCTGCGCCCCGGCTGATGGCGACCGAGATCGTTGTGTGCTCCCTGCCCGGCCCCTAGCCGGGCCCCCTCCTCGGCCCGGCATGAGGCCCGGAGCGAGGGTCCGCATCAGGACCAGGGCCGCGCCCAGACCTGAGACCACGGCCACCGTGGCGACCACCCCAGCGGGCGAACCGGCCCACAACAGCAGGACGTCCACAGCCCATGCCGCGAGGGCGGGGATCAACAGCCGGACATCGACGCGTCGCTCAGCGGGGCTCTTCGGCCCGTTCACACGGTCACCTTCGGAGTGAGTTGGGCCAACAGCTTCTCCCCGATGCCACTCACCTCCCCCAGCTCATCCACGCTGGAGAAGCGGCCATGAGCGCTGCGCCAGTCCAGGATCCGCTGGGCCAGGACCGGACCGACCCCCGGCAAGGTGTCCAGCTGGGCTAGGTCGGCCGTATTGAGGTTCACCGGGCCTGCGGCAATGGGGCCGGTGCCGCTTCCCTGTCCGACCGCCCCGCCACCCCCGGAACCGTTGGTGTTAGGGAGAAGCTGCTCGCCAGGGGCCGGGACGTGCACCTGTTCCCCATCAACCACCACTCTGGCCAGGTTGATCCGTTCCAGGTCGGCCGACGCGAGCGCTCCTCCAGCGGCGGCAATGACATCAACGACCCGGGACCCTTCGGGGACTCGGACGACCCCTGGGTCAGCCACGTCGCCCACGACATGGATAACCAGCAGGCGCGCTGTGGCCCCGGCATCCCCCGTTGGCGGCCCCGTCGAGCCAAGGCCGGAGCCCGAGCCCGAGGCGAAGGCCACCGGCACCGACCGAGCAACCAGCCCAGTCCGGCTCGGGGCCAGCGGCACCGGTTCGGCGGCGCGCGTTGCGGCCGTGACCCGCAACGCGAACACCACGCCTGCCACGAGGGCGACCCCGAGCACAGCGAGCACGGCGCTCCCCCGTGCCCGCAGGCGAGCTCCGGTCAGACTGCCAGGAATAGTGACCATCGATGGACTGGGGGCGCGGTGCCGTCCCACCGGGCGGCGTGCCGACGACCCCGCAGCTGGGTCACCCTCAACCGGCTCCGAGACCGTCGCAGTCGCCGTTGAGCGCTTCTCTCGTGGGTCCGGCCACGCGACCGCCCAGGACCGAACCGCCGCGGCAACCCCCTCGACGGGAGCACCCGCGGCGCCAACCGTTGCTTGAGGAGGCGACGGCACCCACCCCGGCAATGGACCTGACCCGCGACCGGTCCCGTGCAACAGGGCCCGAGCGCGCGCCGACAAAGCTCCGTCCAGATCCAGGGTGCGCGCCATGCCCGGACGGTATGCCGCCCGCCCCCCTCCCGCTCAGGCTCGCCCGATCAGCTGTGGACAGTGGGACGACGGTCCGGACCCATGTGGATAACCGAAGGACCGATGCTCCCCTCCGAAGCCCCGGCCATCGCAATCACCAGACGATTCAGTCCAACCGACCCAACGCCCGCAGCCGCGCGATGATGTTCCCGCGATGCCGCGCCAAGATGATGAGGCCGAGCACCCACGCCCAGATCGTCGTCGGAAGACCGGCCGCTCCAGGCAGATTTCCAGAGGCCGCCAACGCCCCGCCTACGAGCATGACCCCCGCGGCGACCAACGACCCCAGCGCCACCCACCGCGACAGCGCGAACACGACGACGAAGACGAGAAGGAGGACGACGGCATACCAGGGGTGCACGCCGAGGATGGCACCCAAGGCGGTCGCGACCCCCTTGCCTCCCCGGCCACGCAAATAGGGCGAGAAGACGTGGCCAAGGACTGCGGCGATCCCCAACAGATAGCCCACCAACAGTCCGTAGAACTGCGCGGCCAGGAAAGCCGGCAGGAACCCCTTGAGGACGTCGAGCACCCCGACGAGGATTCCCCACTTGCGCCCCAGGACGCGGCCGGCGTTGGTCGCGCCCGGGTTACCCGACCCGGCGCGAGTGACGTCTCGACCCAGAAGTCTGCCAATGAGAGTGGCCGGGTTGATCCCACCCCAGAAGAACGCGACGGCGACCATCGCCGCCACCCCGGCCAGGAACCACAACAGGTCAGCGACCGAGATCTGGATCGGTCCCAGCGGGAACACACCCGCCACCTCGAGCCTGCCTACCGAGAGCATGCTTATCGACCGCCCTCGGGACGCGGCGACACCGTGATCGCCAGCGTCCCAGGCCCGACGTGCGCGCCGACGACCGCGCCCAACTCCCCGACTCTGATCTCCCCAGCGTCGGCCACCCGTTCGCTCAGCGAGTCGGCCACCTCGGTCGCCCGCGCCGCGAAGTCCAGGTGCTGCACCTCGATGTCCACGATCCGCCCGGCCATCCGGGCCCGATCGGCGGCCGCTCCGGCTAGCTCCACCATCCGCGCCAGAGCCTTGCCGGAGGTGCGGACCTTCTCGATGGGCGCGATATGCCCGTCGGTCAGGGCAAGGATCGGCTTGATCGCCAGCGCCGAGCCGAGCAACGCCGACGCCGACCCGATCCGGCCGCCGCGCCGCAGATGCTCCAGGGTGTGGACGTAGAACACCACCGTGGCGTCCGATGCCCGCGAACGGGCCACGGCCGCAACGGTTTCCGCATCGGCTCCCGCACCCGCAGCCGCTGCCGCGGACAGGGCGGCATACCCCATGGCCGCCCCGAGCACCCGGGAGTCCACCACGGTGACGGGGACGGGCGACTGGGCGGCGGCCAGGTGCGCCCCCTGCACCGTCGCCGACATGTCCGCCGAAATGTGCACGGAGACAATGGCATCCGCGCCATCGGCAGCCAGCTGCTCATACATGGCGAGGAACTCCGCCGGTGCTGGCCGCGAGGTCGTCACGGGCACGAACCGGCGCAGCGCCTCGGCGAGATCCTCGACGCGCACGTCGACGCCCTCACGATGCTCGCGACCCCCGATGACGACGTGCAGGGGCACCACGCGGATCGGCGCACCTGCCGCTGCCACCTGGGCAGGGGTGAGGTATGCCGTGGAGTCGGTGACGATCGCGACGCCCATCTGGGTGCCTCCTGACCTCACATGGGGACGACGTTGACCAGGGTTGGCGGCCGGACGATGACGGTGCGGATGCCCTCGGCCGTCGCCGCCAACACCTTCTCACGGGCCAGCACCAGCTCGCGCAAGTCGGCCTCGGAGATGTCAGCCGGCACGTCGACCCGATCCCGGACCTTGCCCTTGATCTGGATGACGCACGTGACGGTGTCCTCGATGAGCAGCGCCTCGTCGGCCACGGGGAACGGTCCCAGCGCCAACGACCCGGTCCCGCCCATCCGCTCCCACAGCTCGTCGGCGATATGCGGCGCGACCGGCGCGACCATCTGCACCAACGGCTCCATGACCGAGCGGGGCGGCTCGGCCAGCTTGGTCACTGCGTTGTTGAGCTCGATGAGCTTGGCGATGGCGGTGTTGAAGCGCAGCCCCTCGTAGTCCTCGCGAACCCCGGCAATCGTCTTGTGCAGCAACGTCCGCAGCGCCGGGTCCAGGTCGGACTCGGCCACGTCGACGACCCGGCAACCCCCGGTCACTTCGTCGACGACGTTGCGCCACAACCGCTGCAGGAACCGCTGCGACCCCACGACAGCCCGGGTCTCCCAGGGCTTGGACAGCTCCAGCGGACCCATCGACATCTCGTAGATCCGGAAGGTGTCGGCGCCGTAGACGGCATACATCTCGTCCGGGCTGACCATGTTCTTCAGCGACTTGCCGATCTTGCCGAACTCGCGGCGGACCGGCTGCCCGTCCCAGGTGAACGTCGGCTCAGCCCCATGCGCCCCTGGCGTCTCGATGACCTCGTCCGCCGGGACATACTGCCCACGCTCATCGGTGAACGCCGGTGCCTGGATGTAGCCCTGCGAGAAATAGGTCCGGAACGGCTCCTCACTGGACAGGTGCCCCAAGTCGAACAGCACCTTGTGCCAGAACCGGGCATACAGCAGGTGCAGCACGGCATGCTCGACGCCGCCGACATAGAGGTCGACGCCGCCCGGGTCCCGCGTCCCCGCCGGTGCACCCGGCACCGGGGTTGCCTGCGGGCCCACCCAATAGCGCTCGTTCTCCGGGTCGACCAGCGCATCGCCGTTGGCCGGGTCCAGGTAACGCAAGTAGTACCAACAGGATCCGGCCCAGTTGGGCATCGTGTTGGTCTCGCGGCGGAACCGTCGCACCCCCCGCCCGTCACCCAGATCCAGCTCGACGTTGACCCATTCGGCGACCCGCGACAGCGGCGGCTCCGGCTCGCTGCCCGAGTCGTCGGGGTCGTAGGTCTTCGGCGAATAGTCCGGCACGTCCGGCAGGGTCAGCGGCAGCATCGAGTCGGGCAGGGCGTGCGCGACACCGTCCTCGTCCCACACGACGGGGAACGGCTCGCCCCAGTAGCGCTGCCGACTGAACAACCAGTCCCGCAGGCGGTAGTTGACCGTCCCGCGACCGATCCCCTTGTCCTGCAGGTATGCCGTGATCCTCGCCTTCGCCTCGGCCGTCCCCAGGCCGTCGAGCGACACCTCGTCGTTCGCCGAGTTGACCGCGACGCCAGCCTCGGTGAATGCCTGGCCCAAAGCCACCGTCCCGGCCCAGCCAGTCAATGCCTCGCCGCCGCCCGCCAAACCCGCAGGCGCCACGACGTCGACGATCGGCAGCTCGAACGCGCTCGCATAGTCGTAGTCGCGCTGGTCGCCCGCGGGCACCGCCATGATGGCGCCCGTCCCATAGCCCATCAGCACGTAATCGGCCACGAACACCGGAATCGGCTTGCCGTTCACCGGGTTCGTCGCGAACGCACCCGTGAAGACCCCTGTCTTGGTCCGGTCGTCCATCTGCCGCTCGACGTCGCTCTTGCGCGAGGTCGCTCGCCGGTATGCCGCGACCGCCGCCTCCGGCGTGCTCGTCGCCTCCGCGTCCGCGCCCTTCCACACCTCGCGGGTGCCCTCCGGCCACCCGCCGGCCGGGACGATGGCGTCCACCAAGGGGTGTTCCGGCGCCAGGACCATGAAGGTCGCCCCGAACAACGTGTCCGGTCGGGTCGTGAAGACCTCGATCCCCGCCTGCTCACCGGAGGCGGTCGCCACCGGGAAGGTCACCATCGCGCCCTCGGACCGGCCGATCCAGTTGCGCTGCATGATCTTGACCTTCTCAGGCCACTCGACCCGGTCCAGGTCGTCGGCCAGCCGGTCGGCATACGAAGTGATCCGCATCATCCACTGACGCAGGTTGCGCCGGAACACGGGGTAGTTGCCCCGCTCCGAGCGGCCGTCGTTGGTCACCTCTTCGTTGGACAGCACCGTGCCCAGGCCGGGGCACCAGTTGACCGGCGCCTCCGACGGATAGGCCAGCCGGTAACCCTCCAGCACGCGCGCCTGCTCGCGTGCCGACAACTCGGTCCATGCCCGCCCCTCCTGCTCAGGCACAGACCGCTCCCCCGCCGCCAGCTGAGCGACCAGCTCGGCGATGGGGCGAGCCGCCCCACGCGAGCCGTCCGGTCGCACGGCCTGCGGGTCATACCAGCTCTCCCGGATCTGGGTGAAGATCCACTGGGTCCACCGGTAGTAGTCCTCGTCGATCGTTGCATACGAGCGCCGGTCGTCGAATCCCAGCCCCAGGCGCCGCAACTGGCGGCGCATGATGACGATGTTGTCCTCGGTCGTCTTGCGCGGGTGCTGACCGGTCTGCACGGCATACTGCTCCGCCGGCAACCCGAACGCGTCATAACCCAAGGCGTGCAGGACGTTGCGGCCCTGCATCCGGTGGTAGCGCGAGAAGACGTCCGTCGCGATGTAGCCCAACGGGTGCCCGACGTGCAGCCCCGCCCCGGAGGGGTAGGGGAACATGTCCAGGACGAGCAGTTTGGGTCCGCGCGCGGCGACCGCATCAGGCGAGGCCCACGGCCCTGCGGGGTTGTCCGCGTGGAACACCCCGTCCTGCTCCCAGCGGTCCTGCCAGGCCTGCTCGATCGTGTCGGCCAGCGCGGCGGTATAGCGGTACGGCGTCTCGTCGCTCATCGTGCTCTCTTGTCCTCGGGCGTGCTCTCGTGGTCGCGGTCCGGTCGGAGTCCAATGCCTCGTGGGCAAAAAGAAACCCCTCACGCAGGAGGGGATGCCGCGCTGACGTCCGACTGCTCAGCGCGGCTCGATAAGGAGCTGGCTCCGTGCCACGCGCCCCAGGGTAGCGCACCTCCCCCAGGCCCTCCGGCACGCATTTCCCGTATGCCGCCCGTATGCCGCCCGCAGTCGCCCGCCGTCGTCCCGCGGCCGGGGGCCCTTCAGCTGCGCAGCATCCCCAGGACGATGAGCAGCTGACCCAGGTGATAGGTGATGTGGACCACCAGATGCGCCCAGCTGACCTCTCGGACAAACCTGTTGTAGGCGATCACCCCGTCGCTGAGCAGGAACAACGTCGCCCCGATCCCGACCACCGGCAACCCTGTGGCCCAGGCGAGCGCCGCCATCCCACCGACGACCGCGGCATACGCGAGCAGGGGTATGCCGTCCCGCCAACTGGAACGCACGATGGGCAGGATGCGGATCACCACGACGGCCACGACGAGCACCGAGACCAGGACGACACCGAGCCAGATTGGGGCCTCGCCCGGGATCCGGCGGAACGCGGCGATATACGCAACATGCCCCACCAGGAAGGCGATCAACCCGGCAAGGAAGTGCCGGTCGGACTTCCCCAGCAAGAGGATGTCTCCGACCAGACACATCACCAGCCCGATGAGCAGTTGCCCGCCGTAGTCCACCGAGTCGGCCCGCAGCAGCCAGGCCAGCAGGATGAGGATGATGAGCACCGCCGGCTTGGCGACCGACTCGACGTCGGGGCGTCGCCTCGCCACTGCGGTCCAGTCGGCAAGGGCCGCCACAGCGAAGGCGAACAGCAGCACCCAGGCATAGATGTTCATCGGCACTCACCCTCTCGCATCGACGGCACCGCGGCGGTTCGGCACGCCCGCAGCCGCCATAGACTGCCAGACATGGTGGCGTCCACGTTCGAGCACACGGTCACCGAGGCAGACACCGCAGCCGCGCTCGGTAGCGGCGACCTGCCGGTGTTGGCGACGCCGCGCCTCATCACCTGGCTGGAGCGGGCCACGTTCACGGCCGCGCAGACCGTCGTCCAACCTCCCCAAACCACGGTTGGCACGCTGGTCCAGGTCGAGCACCTCAAGGCCAGCCCGGTCGGCTCGCAGGTCATCGTGACCTGTTCGACGCCGATCATCGACGCGGGTCGGCTGATCTTCCACGTCCAGGCGAACGATCTCGTCGGGTCACAGCTCGCCGTTGGCGAGCTGCACCGCCGCGTCATCGATCCGCAGCGATTCATGGCGCGCGTCACGGCTTCGACCAGCCACCCGATCACCACGGCATAGCGGCCCCACAGCACCCCGACGACACGAAAGGCCCGGCCATGAGCGCGACGCGGCGCATCGGGGCGAGAGAACTGCTCGACACCGTCCTCGACGAAGGAAGTTGGGTGTCGTGGGACGCGCCACCGCTGTCGGTGGCCGAGCCCGGCAGCCCGTATGCCGCCGACCTCGCCTCCGCCGCAGCCACCGCCGGCACCGACGAGTCGGTGCTGACCGGCGAGGGGCGCATCCGCGGCCGTCGGGTCGCCTGTGTCGCCGGCGAGTTCCGGTTCCTGGCCGGGTCGATCGGACGGGCTGCAGCCGAGCGGATCACCCTGGCCTTCGAGCGAGCCCGTCAGGAGCAGCTGCCCCTGTTCGCGGCACCGACGTCCGGCGGCACGCGGATGCAGGAAGGCACGCCCGCCTTCCTCGGCATGGTGAAGATCTCGGCGGCGGTTGCGCAGTTCAAGGCGGCCGGACTGCCCTACGTCGTCTACCTGCGCCACCCGACGACCGGCGGCGTCCTGGCCTCCTGGGGGTCGCTCGGCCACGTGACAGTCGCTGAACCAGGCGCAATGATCGGCTTCCTCGGCGCCCGGGTCTATGAGGCGCTCTACGGCAAGCCGTTCCCCGACGGGGTGCAGGTGGCGGAGAACCTGCACGCCCGCGGCATCGTCGACGCGGTGGTGCCCGTCGAGCGCCTGGCCGAGATGGCGGCGCGGACGCTCTCGGTGTTGGATGCACGGCATACCGACCACCCGCCCGTCCCCCGCCCCGGTGAGCCGACCCCCGACCCGTATGCCGGTCTGGAACCACCCAGCGGCGCCTGGGAGTCGATCCTGCTGTCGCGCCGCACCGACCGGCCGGGCGTCAAGACCTTGCTCAAGCTTGGGGCGTCCGACGTATTGCTGCTGCGGGGCACCGGCCAGGGTGAGCACGACCCGGGCATGCTGCTCGCGCTGGCGCGGTTCGGTGGGACGCCGTGCATCGTCCTGGGCCAGGATCGGCACCGCAAAACCCTTGAGGAGCCGCTGGGACCGGGCGGACTGCGGGTGGCCCGCCGTGGGATCCGGCTGGCCGCCGACCTCGACCTGCCGCTGGTGTCGATCATCGACACCGAGGGCGCTGCCTTGTCCAAGGAGGCCGAGGAGGGCGGCCTGGCCGGTGAGATCGCGCGTTCGTTGGCCGATCTGGTCATGCTGCCTGCGCCGACGTTGTGCGTCCTGCTCGGGCAGGGCACCGGCGGTGGTGCGCTGGCGATCCTGCCGGCCGACCGGGTCATCTGCGCCCAGCACGCCTGGCTGTCCCCGCTGCCGCCGGAGGGCGCCTCGGCGATCGTGCACCGCACCACCGACCGGGCCGACGAGATGGCCGAAGCCCAGCGGGTGCGTTCGATCGACCTGCGAGCCGACGGGATCGTCGACCGGATCGTCCCCGAGCACCCAGACGCGGCGTCCGAGCCGGAGGCCTTCTGTCGACGGATGGCTGAGGCGATCCACCAGGAGCTCGACGAGCTCTGGCGGTCTGACCCGCGGGCCCGACTAGCCGCCCGGCTGGATCGCTACCGCCAGCTCGGCGCCTGACCACCGCATCGTTCACCGCCTGTTCACCCATGGCGGGACTTCTGGCCCGACCTCGTCAGCCCGGCGCGGCCGGTACCCTGTCCTCAACGGGCGCAGCCGCCACGCTGAGCACAACGCAGTGCCCCTCCCCTGTGCGGCTCGTCCCCTGTGCGCGGTATGCCGTTCGGCTGCCCTCACGACAACGCTCCACCGGTGAAAGGCAGGACTGACGTGGCGGTCATCGCGGCCCTGGAGGCCCGTTCCCACGAACTCGTTGACGAGGCACTTGGGCTCCTTGAGCACCGGCTCAACCCGCCCTACAAGCAGGTCGACCGTGAGGTGCTGCGTCGACGCCTGCACCAAACGATGACGACGGTGACGACGGCCCTCACCGAGCGGACCCCCTTGCCGGTCATCGACTACGCCCGTGAAGTCGCGCGCCGCTGCTACCACGCCGGGTTCCTCCTTGAGGAGGTCCAGACCCACTTCAACGCGCTGGAGGAGACGGTCTGGAAGTTCATGGTCAAGGAGGTCGACGCGACCCACCTGCCCGAGAACCTCGCCATGGTCGCCTCGGTCATCGGCACGATCAAAGACGAGTTGGGCCGGTCGTATGTCGACCTCGCCTCGCAGCACAAGGCTCCGCGGGTGAACACCCACAAGCTCTTTGCGGGGACCCAGAGCGTGCCAGCGCACCCGATGTCGGCCAAGGGGCAGCCCTCGCACTGACCCGTTGCGGTCTGCGCGTGGATATTTCCGACTGCCTGTCCTGAGCGCTAGCGTGTCCTTCGGTGGGGGCGGGTCGATGACCCGCAAACGAGACGAAGGAGCCGCCTTGTCCGGCCAGTCGGTAGGTCGCGCGTTGACGCGCCTGACCGACCTGACCGCCGAGGTCATCGGTTCGGTGCATGGCACCGTCGCCGCCGCCATCCGAGGCGTCCTGCGGTTGGGGCGAGATCGCAGCGTCGTTGTCGTCGGGCCGGACGGAACCACGGCGACCCTGCGGCTGCACGAGGACCGGTTTTCGGGGATGGACACCATCGGCAGCCAGCTGCTTTCCGGGAGCTACGAACCCACCACTGCACGCGTGCTCGAAGCACTCATCGCGCGTGGGGCAACGGTGGTCGACGTCGGTGCCAACATTGGCTACTTCACCGTGCTCTCGGCCCTGTTGACCGGCCCGACGGGTCGAGTTGTCGCCTTCGAACCGGAGCCGCGCAACCACACCGTGCTGACCGGCAATGTCGCCGCCAACGACCTGCGCCAGGTGACCGTCATCCAGGCGGCGTGCGCCGACCGCGTCGGACAACACGAGCTGTCGATCAACTCCTCCGAGACCGGTTGGCACCGCTTGGCTCCCGCCGGCGAGACGGCCCGCGGCAAGCGGGTGCTCGTCGACCTGACGACCGTCGACACCGTCATCGGAGAGGCTCCGGTCGACGTCATCAAGATCGACGTCGAGGGACATGAGGGCTCGGTGGTCGCCGGGATGCTGTCGACCGTGGCGAGCAACCCTGGAGTCACCGTCATCCTCGAGTACTCCCCTGCCCAGGCCCGGCTGGCCGGCCTCGACCCGCTCACCCCGGTGACGCTGCTGCGGGAGGCGGGGCTGCGGCATACCTATGTCGTGCGTGAGGACAAGGCGGTCCTGGAGCGGATCGACCCCGCCGCGCTCGGCTCGCGCGAGGTCAAGACCGGCCGCTCGATCAACCTCATGCTGCGCGCCCTGCCCTGGCCCGCGGACACCGCAGTGCCCGTCAGCTCCTAGGAGGCCTCCCGTGTCCGGCTTCGATGTTGCGGCCCTGCGCGCCCAGTTCCCGTCGCTGCAATCGGGGATCGCCCACTTTGACGGGCCTGGCGGCACGCAGACCCCGTATGCCGTCGGCGCCGCCATCGCGGCCACCCTCACCGGGCCGTTGTCCAACCGAGGCACGACCGGGCTGTCCGAGTCGAACGCCGAGGCGGCGGTGGCGGCCTTCCGGGCGGCATACGCGGACTTCCTTGGGGTGCCCCCGCGGGGGGTGGTCTACGGGCGCAGCGCAACCCAGTTGACCTACGACGTGGGCCGGGCGGTCGCGGCGACCTGGCGTCCGGGCGACGAGATCGTCGTCTCACGCTTGGACCACGATGCGAACGTGCGGCCGTGGCTGCAGTTCGCCGAGCGGGCCGGGGTAGTCGTGCGGTGGCTGGACTTCGATCCGCAGACCTCTGAAATCGTTGGGGAGAGCGTGGAATCCGCGATCGGCGAGCGGACCCGGCTGGTTGCGGTCACTGGTGCGTCCAACCTCATCGGGACGATCCCTCCGGTCGCCGCGATCGCCCAGCGGGCGCACGCGGTGGGCGCGCTCGTGTGGGTCGACGGGGTGCATGTCGCGGCGCACCGCCTGGTGGACGTGGGCGCGCTGGGGGCGGATGTCTTCGTGTGCTCGCCCTACAAGTTCCTCGGACCGCACTGCGGCGTGCTCGGAGCGGCTCCCGAGCTGTTGGAGACGCTGCACCCCGACAAGCTGCTGCCCTCGACCGATGTCGTGCCGGAGCGCTTCGAGTTGGGGACCTTGCCCTATGAGGTCTTGGCCGGTGCTACTGCGGCGGTTGACGTGCTCGCCGATCTGGCTGGCCCGGTCGCCGCGGGTGTGGGGCGTCGAGAGCGGCTGGCCACGGCGTGGGAGGCGGTCCACTCCCATGAGAGCCGATTGCGGTTGTTGCTCGAAGCCGGGCTTGGCGAGCTGGGTGACCGGGTCGTCATGCACTCCCGGGCTGCCGACCGCACGCCGACGCTGTTGCTCACCTTCCCCGGGCGGCGCTCGTGGGACGCCTACCAGTTCCTGTCGGCGCGCGGCATACAGGCTCCTGCGGGGTCCTTCTACGCCTACGAGCCCTTCCAGCGGTTGGCCCTGGCCGACACCCACGGTCTGCGGGTCGGGTTGGCGCCCTACACCGATGAGTCCGACGTCCAGCGGCTGCTCGATGGCCTGCGGGCGTTCCTCGACTCCTGAGGCTCGCACACGGCATACCAATGGTCGGGTCAGTCAAGGCGGTCTGAGCACGAGTGGCCGCCACGAGCCCGACCAATGTCATTCGGTGTGCTGCGACACCACGAAGCCCCCGAAACCACGAAGCCCCCGAAACCACGAAGCCCCCGAACCGCAGGTTCGGGGGCTTCGATCACGTTTTGTGGAGCTGAGGGGATTCGAACCCCTGACCCCCTCCATGCCATGGAGGTGCGCTACCAACTGCGCTACAGCCCCGCCACCCGGCTCGCACCGGGCAACCCGTGAATCCTACCCAACCTCGTCGCCGGACGCGAAATCGGGCACAGCCACGCCTTCGTTGTATGCCGCAACCCGTAACCGCCCCCCGAACTCGGCCTCCTGCACCGTCGTCCACGTGCAGTTGCCCATCGTCGCGAACGCTGCATCGGCACTCTGCGGGAGCCCGACAAGCTCCAGCATCGCCGCCCGCAGGCACGCTCCATGCGTGACAACGACCCCCACTTCGCCGGGCCCCAGCGCCGCAACATAGGCCCGCAACGCCGGCACCATCCGGGCCAGCACGTCCGCCGTGGACTCGGCCCCGGGCACGAGGCAACCCTCGTCCTCGGCCAGCCACGCGGCATACTCGCGGGGGAAACGAGCCGCGAACTCGGCGCGGGTGAGCCCGGACCGCTCCCCCACGGAGTACTCCCGCAGCCGCGCGTCCGGTTCCGCGGTCAGTCCCGTCAGCGTCCCAACGTATGCCGCGGTCTCACTGGCCCGCAGCAGGTCCGAGGTCCACAGGCGGCTGGGTCCCAGAGCCGCCACGAACGGCGCCATGGCCTGCGCCTGAGCGTGCCCGACCTCGTCGAGCGGGATGTCGGTGTGGCCCTGGGCGCGCTTGTCGAAGTTCCAGGCGGTCCGGCCATGGCGGACGAGCACGAGCCTGCGGGTGTCCCCCGCAGGGAACCCGCTCATCCGGGTGGGCACGCTCCTACTGGTCCCTCGCACTGGGCGCCGCGGACACACGCGAGGCACCTGCTTCGTCCAGCTCGGCAAGATCGGCCAGCCCGAGGTCGACTGTCGGGCAGTCGCGCCACAGCCGCTCGAGCTGATAGAACGCCCGCTCCTCCTGGTGCTGGACGTGCACGACGATGTCGCCGAAGTCGATGAGCACCCACCGGTCGTCGCGGCCGCCTTCGCGGCGCAGCGGTTTGGTCCCGGCCAGGCGCACCTGCTCCTCGATCTCGTCGACGATGGCGCCGATCTGGCGTTCGTTGGTCGCCGAGGCGATGACGAAGATGTCAGTGAGGGCCAGTTGGCTGGACACGTCGATGGCGATGACGTTCTCAGCCTTCTTCTCCGCTGCCCCGGCAGCAGCGGCGCGGGCGAGGTCGATGGCGTGGGGCGAGGCAGTCACAGGTTCCTAGGGTGCTCGTGGGCAGGGTGTGCGTTGGCGGGGTGCTCGTCGTGAGGGTGATAGAGGCGGTGCTTCCCGATGTATTGGACCACGCCGTCGGGCACGAGGTACCACACCGGCTCCCCACGCCCGACCCGCTCCCGGCAGTCCGTGGACGAGATCGCCAGGGCAGGCACCTCGGTGAGCGTGATCTTGTCGGTCGGCAGTCCCTTGTCACTGAGCACGTGCCCGGGCCTGGTCACTCCGACGAAGTGGGCCAGCGACCAGAGCTCGTTGACGTCCTTCCAGGTGAGGATCTGGGCGAGGGCGTCGGCGCCGGTGATGAAGAACAGCTCCGCGTCAGGCCGCTGCTCGCGCAGGTCCCGCAGGGTGTCGATGGTGTAGGTCGGCCCGTCCCGGTCGATGTCGACCCGGCTGACGGTGAACCGAGGGTTCGAGGCGGTCGCGATGACCGTCATGAGATAGCGATGTTCGGCTGGCGAGACATCCGTCCCGTCCTTCTGCCACGGCTGGCCGGTGGGGACGAAGACGACCTCGTCGAGGTTCAGGAGCGCCTGGACCTCGCTGGCAGCGACCAGGTGGCCATGGTGGACGGGATCGAAGGTCCCACCCATCACCCCGATCCGCTGGATCAGTGGTGGCCCCCGCTGGGCTTGGAGTGCTTGTCGCGCACCTTGTAGGCGGTGCCACGGAACGACCACAGCAGGGCGAGCAGGAGGATGAACAGCACCAGGGCGATGACGCCGTAGATCTCCGCCGGCATCGGCAGCTGGCGGTGGGCCTCGCCCTCCGCACGGACAAGGGCAGGAAGCACGCTCGCGGACATGGGCACATGCTAGCGGGTGCCTCCCCTCACCGTGCGCGCGGCATACCTCACGTCGTCCCCGTATGCCGCCCGCCCACCGCGCGCGCTATCTCACCGGAGACGCACAGCCAGCTCGCAGGCGGCTCACGTGTGGGCCCGTACCCTTGGGACCATGACCGCGGACCCGACCACCGAGCGCCCCGAACTGTCCGTGGTCATCCCCATGTTCAACGAGCAAGAGGTGCTGCCGCTTCTCGCGCAGCGCTTGCGGCCGGTGCTCGACGCGCTGACCGAGCGCTACGAGGTGGTCTGCGTCGACGACGGCAGCCGCGACCTCACCCCTGCGCTGCTGCACAAGCTGGCCCGGGAGTGGGCGCAGGTGCGGGTCGTGCGGCTGCGGGCCAACGCGGGGCACCAGGCGGCGATCTCGGCCGGGCTGGCCCGAGCCCGAGGCGACTACATGGTGACGATCGACGCCGACCTGCAGGACCCGCCCGAGGTCATCGCCGAGATGCTGCAGACCGCTCGCCGGGACGGGGTCGACGTCGTCTATGGGGTGCGCTCGGACCGCTCGACCGACTCGGTGTTCAAGCGGACGACCGCCCGGATGTTCTACTCGCTCATCCGCCGGATCTCCGGCACGACCGCGCAGTCCGACGCGGGCGACTTCCGGCTGATGTCCCGGGCCACCGTCGATGCCGTGAACAGCCTGCCCGACACCAACCGAGTGCTGCGCTTCGTCGTGCCGGCGTTGGGTTTCCCGTCCACGAGTGTCGCCTACCGCCGGGAGGAGCGGGCCGCAGGGACCTCGAAGTATCCGTTCCTCACGATGCTCAAGCTCTCGGTCGACTCGGTGACCGGCTTCTCGCTCTTCCCGCTTCGGCTGGCCACCTACCTCGGGCTCATCGGCGGCGCGTTGATGCTCGTCGCCGCGATCGTCCTGGTCATCGCCTCGAGGACCCCCGGCACGACGATCCCCGGGTGGACCTCGACCGTGGTCATCGTCGCTGGTGTCGGTGCAGTGCAGCTGTTCTGCCTCGGCTTGCTCGGTGAGTACGTCGGGCGGATGTATACCCAGTTGCAGGGGCGGCCGGCATACTTCATCGCCTCCGACTCGCTCATAGACTCACTCGTCGACTAGCCAGCCGGTGCGGGGTCGATCCGGAAGACCGGATAACGGTCGGCAGCGGCAGCCAACTCCTGGTCGGTGCTGGTCGAGGTGAGGTCCATGTGGACTCGGCCGGAGCGGGCGATGCGCAGATAGCGGCGCAACACCGGGGCCGCCTCGCCAGGGGCGACGCGAACCAGCCGCACGTAGCGGCGGCGCCCGCGCATCACCACGGCCTTGCCGTCGGCCGCCTCGACATTGCGGACCCAGTTGACCGTCGGCCCGAGCATCGACACGACGTAACGCGAACCCGCCACCGTGAGGACGACGATCGGCAGCTGGATCGGCCGCCCGCTTCGCCGTCCGGTGACTTCCAGGACCGCGCTGAACGGGACCAGGCCAAGGCGCGCGATCGGCATCAGGCGACGCTGGATCGACTTGGCCCGCTCGTTGGGGCGTCCGCCGCGGTAGAGCTCACGCAACTCGTCTGGCTTCATGGCTAACCCCTGTCGTTGGATTCGGTTCGTCGCGCACTGGCCGTCCGGTCAACCACGCACCTGTCCGTCGCCATCGACGATCCACTTGGTCGTCGTCAGCTCCGGGAGGGCCATCGGGCCGCGCGCGTGCAGCTTCTGGGTGGAGATGCCGATCTCGGCACCCATCCCGAACTGACCGCCGTCGGTGAAGCGGCTGGACGCGTTGACCATGACGACGGCCGCGTCCACCTCGGCGACGAATCGTCTTGCCGCGGAACGACTCTCGGTGACAATCACCTCGGTGTGCATCGACCCGTTGACCCGGATGTGGTCCAGGGCCGCGTCGAGGTCGCGGACGGTGCGGACATTCATCTCCAGCCGGTGCCACTCCGTCGCGTAGTCCGCATCGGTCGCGAGCTCGTATGCCGCCCCCGCCGCCTCCGCGTGCCGACTCACCTCGGGCGCCACGTGCAGAACCACACCGGCGCCGGCGAGCGCGGTGAGGGCCTTGGGCAGGAAGTCCTCGGCCACCGCTTCGTGCACCAGGAGCGACTCCGCGGCGTTGCAGACGCTCGGCCGGTGGGTCTTGGAGTTCATGACGAGGGTGAGCGCCTTGTCGAGGTCGGCGGCGGCGTCGACGTAGACATGGTTGACCCCGATGCCGGTCTCGATGACCGGGACCGTCGACTCCATGACGACGGTCCGGATGAGGTCGGCCCCGCCACGCGGGATGACCAGGTCGACCAGGCCGCGGGCCGTCATGAGAGCGCGGGCCGCGTCGTGCCCGCCCTCATCGAGCAGGACGACCGCGTCCGCGGGCAGCCCCCGAGCCACGAGCGCAGCGCGCACCACGCCGACGAGGGCCCGGTTGCTCGCGCCCGCCGCAGACCCGCCACGCAGGACAACCGCGTTGCCGGACTTGAGCCCAAGCGCTGCCGCATCGACCGTGACGTTGGGCCGGGCCTCGTAGATCATCCCCACGACCCCCATGGGCACCCGGACCTGGCGGATCTGCAGCCCGTTGGGCAAGGTCGAGCCGCGGACGACCTCACCGACCGGGTCGGGCAACGCGGCCACGTCGCGGACCGCCTGCGCGATGGCGCGGATCCGCGCCTCGTCGAGCATGAGCCGGTCGAGCAACCCCTCAGCCATGCCGCGCTCGCGGCCGCGGGTCAGGTCGTCGGCGTTGGCCTCCACGACGAGTGGGATGGCCGCATCGAGAGCGTCGGCGATGGCGTGCAGCGCGGCATCCTTGTCGGCCCGCGACAGCAGGGCCAGCCGCCGTGAGGCGGTCTTGGCGCGCCCGGCCAGCTCGGCGACAAGGGCGACGACGGCGGGGTCCGGCGCGGTGCGGTCAACCATGTCCCAAGGGTATGCCGCTGCCCTCACCCTTGCCTCGACGTCCGCAGCCGGTGTTCCTGGGACCGAGCCGAGGTCACTCACGGCGGACGGCTGAGGAGCGTTGTCAGTGGTATGGCCCACACTGTCTCGGTGACCACGTCGGCGACCACACGGCCTACCCCTGGCTCGGTGCGCGCGCCCCGCGTTGCCTGGCAGGTGAAGTTCGCCGTGCTCGTGCTCATCTGGGGGTCGAGCTTCCTGTTCATGAAGGTCGGGCTTGAGGCGATGAGCCCGGTCCAGATCGCGACGCTGCGGGTGCTCACCGGCACGGCCGTCGTCCTCGGCCTCCTGGCGATGGCTGGCGGGCGGTTGCCGCGCGGCTGGCAGGTCTGGCGGCACATGATCGTCTTCGGGTTCTTCCTCTCCGCGTTCCCGTTCACCCTGTTCGCGATGTCCGAGACCCGGGTTTCCTCGGCGCTGGCCGGGATCGGCAACTCGACGACCCCTATCGCGACCGTGTTGGCCGGGCTGGTGTTGCTGCCGCACGAGCGACCCTCGGCGCGCAAGCTCGCCGCCGTGACAGTCGGCTTCCTCGGGGTCGTGCTCATCGCCCAGCCGTGGACGGTCGCCGAGCGTCCCGACCTGCTGGGCTTCGGGATGGCGGTCGCCGGGGGCGCGTCCTATGGCGTGGGCTGGACCTACTACCGCCGGTTCCTGTCGGGGGCCGACCTCGGCGGGTTGTCGCAACCGGCCGCGGTGCTGCTCGTCGGCAGCGGCTTCCTCATCCCCACCTCGCTTGTCGCGTGGTGGCTCGACCGCGACCACCTCGCGACCCCGTGGGCCACGCATGGCACGGTGGGCGGCATACGGGCCTGGTTGCCGTTGCTCGCGGTCCTGGCGCTTGGCGCGCTCGGGACGGGGCTGGCCTTCATGTTCCAGTACGACGTCGTGCGCGCGGCGGGGCCGGTGGTCGGGTCGACGATCACCTACCTCATCCCGGTGGTGTCGGTTCTGCTCGGGACGCTCGTGCTCGGCGAGCACCTCACCTGGGCCGCGGTCGCCGGGTTCGGCGTGGTCCTGGCCGCGGCGCTGACGATCAACAGCCCGGACCGCAGAGCCCGCGAGGCGGGGTCGAACGCCTAAAGGACGACGAGGGCGTCCCGGTGGATGACCTCGCGTTGGTACTCGGGACCGAGCTCACGGGCCAGGTCGCGGGTCGACCGCCCGAGGAGCGTCGGCAGTTCGTCAGAGCCGTAGTTGACGATCCCGCGGGCCACCGCACGGCCCTGGGGGTCGCAGACATCGACCGGGTCACCGCCGACGAAACTGCCTTCCACGCGCACGATGCCTGCGGGCAAGAGTGACTTGCGGCGGGTGACGACCGCCTGCACCGCCCCGTCGTCGAGGACGAGTCGGCCGTGCGGGGTGGTCGCATGCGCCAGCCACAACAGGCGCGACGGAGGGCGGCGGGTGCCCGGCAGGAAGACCGTCCCGACGTCCTTGCCGCGCAATGCGTCCGACACGCGGTCGGTCGCCGTGAGCAGGGTGGGTATGCCGGCCGCGTTGGCGATCGCGGCCGCCTCCACCTTGGTCGCCATGCCCCCAGTGCCGACCTGCGTCCCGGCACCCGCGACGACGACATCCTGGAGGTCATGCGCTCCCCGGACGATCGGGATCCGTTGTGCCCCAGGCTGACTGGGCGGCCCGTCATAGAGCGCATCGACATCCGAGAGCAACACCAGAGCGTCGGCCTGGATGAGCAACGCGACGAGCGCGGCCAGGCGATCGTTGTCGCCGAAACGGATCTCGTGGGTGGCCACGGTGTCGTTCTCGTTGACCACGGGCAGGACCCGCAGGTCCAGCAACCGCTCCAAGGTGCGCCGGGCGTTGAGGTAGTGGGTCCGCCGGGTCACGTCATCGATCGTGAGCAGGACCTGGCCCACCGTGATCGCGTGGTTGCCGAACGCCTGCTGGTATGCCGCGATCAGGGCTCCCTGCCCGACGCTCGCCGCCGCCTGCTGGGTCGCCAGGTCTTTCGGTCGCTTGGTCAGGCCAAGCGGCCCCATCCCCGCGGCGATAGCACCAGAGGAGACGAGCACGAGTTGGGTGTCGCGCTGGTGTCGGGCGGCCAGCGCCTCGACGAGGGCGGTGAGACGGCTCGGGTCCAGCCCCCCACGGGGCGTGGTCAGCGAACTGGACCCGACCTTGACCACGAGGCGACGGGCCCGGGCGACGGCGGTTCGGGGCACGGCATACCAGTCTAGGTGGCGGGCACTTTCACAACAGAATGCCAACCACCAGGCCAGCGAACGCAAATCCCACGCTGGCGACGTAGAGCCGCAAGGTGTCCCGGTAGTAGAGAGCGGGATCGCGACTGCCGAGATCGGCTCGGAGGATGCGCAGCAGGGTGACGAGCATCCCCGCCACCGCGAGGACGACGGTGCCCAGGATCAGTCCGTCGGCGAAGTCCTCGACCGCTTGCCCCGTCCGAATCCCCCACCCCGCAAGGAAGTTGAGCAAGAATCCGAGCAGGATGCCCATCGAGGTGACCATGGGTTGGCGGTAGTCTTTGAGCTCCCCGTGCATCGGATGATCGTAGTGCGCGCTGCCTTCGTGGACCGACAACTAGGGCGCGTGCCGGACCGGCCCTTCGGTATGCCGCATTGAGCCTCGGGTTCTCCGATGCCGCGCCTACATCCGGGCTTAGGCTGCGCCCATGACGATCTGGGATGACATCGCCGCGGAACGGCGAGGCATTGCCGACGTGCTCGACGGCCTCACCGAGGACCAGTGGCAGACACCCAGCCTGTGCGGCACGTGGACGGTGCGAGAGCTGGCCGGGCACCTCGTCGTCCCGTTCAAGGTTTCCCTGCCGGCCTTCGGGCTGGCCATGGTCAAGGCCCGCGGCAGCTTCCATCGGGCCAACAACTCCCTCGCCAAATCCCAGGGCCGCCGCCCGACAGCCGACCTCATCGCCGACCTGCGGGCCAACGCCGAGAGCCACTTCACGCCGCCCGGCCAGGGGCCGTTGGCGCCGCTGACCGACAACCTCGTCCACGGTCAGGACTTGCGAATCCCGTTGGGCATCAACGATCCCCGCGACCCGGAGGTGTGGCGTCAGTCGCTCGACTTCCTCGTGTCACCGGCCGCCCAGGCCGGATTCACCAGTCGTGGCACCCCGCCAGTCGAGCTCGTCGCGACCGATCTCGACTGGCATCATGGCGAGGGACCTCAGGTGAGCGGGCCGGCATACGCCATCGGCCTGGCCCTCACCGGGCGCCCGGCCGCGCTGGAACGCCTGGCCGGCGCCGGACACGACGACCTGACCCGCTGGTTGGGCTGAGGAGCCGGTCGCACCCCGCTCAGGCGGGCCGACGGCGCAAAGCGAGGACCGGGATGGTCCGCGTGGTGTTGCGTTGGTATTCCGCGAAAGTCGGGATGACGGTGAACTTTGCCCAGGCGGCCTCGCGCTCCGCCCCGGTCAGTTCCTCCGCCCGCACGGGAACGACGCCGTCCGGGGTTTCGATGTCGACGTCCGGGTGGGCCAGGAGGTTGTGATACCAGGCCGGGTTGTCCGGGGCACCGGCCTTGGACGCAGCGATGAGCCAGGTGTCCTCGCCATCGCGTCGGCCCATCAGCGGGCTGATCCGCTCGATTCCCGACTTGGCCCCTCGGTGGTGGACGAGGATGAGCGAGCGCCCGAACTGCGGCACGACCCCGTTGTTGGCCCGGAACGTGTCGATGATCTGCTGGTTCCAGTCCGCGTGACCGCCGCTCATTCCGACTCTCCTTCAGTGGGTCCACTCGTGATCTCGGCCGCCTCGGCCGCCTCGGCTGCGGTCGCCCAGTGCCCGGCCCGGCGTTCGGCGTCGAGCTCGGCCTGGGTCTGGGCGCGGGCGGCATACCGATCGCGCATCCGCTCGCGCTTCTCCTCGCGCGAGGGACGCGAATGGTCTTCCAGGCGCAGATCGGTGCCCCGCGGCCCGGCGAGCAACTCGGCCCCGGAGGACAGCGTCGGCTGCCAGTCGAAGACGACCGCGTTGTCGGCATCGCCGATGAGCACCGTGTCGCCCGCGACCGCGCCCGCCTTGTAGAGCGCGTCCTCGACCCCGAGCCGCTGCAGTCGGTCGGCGAGGTAGCCCACCGCCTCGTCGTTGGAGAAGTCGGTCTGACGCACCCACCGGGTCGGCCGCTCCCCGACCACCCGGTATGCCGCCTCGCCCTCGGGCGTGCGCTCCTTGCGGATGGAGAACCCAGAGTCGTCAACCGGCTTGGGCCGCAACACGATTCGTGGCCGAATGATCGCTTCGACGGAGTCGCGAGCCGCCTTCACATGCCGGGCGAGCGAGAAGGACAGCTCCTTGAGCCCGGTGCGGGCCACCGCCGAGACGATGTGCACCTCGAGCCCGCGGGCCTCTAGGTCCGGGCGCACGAGCTCGGCCAGCTCGCGAGCCTCGGGGACATCGGCCTTGTTGAGCACGATGACCCGGGTGCGGTCTGCGAGCGGTCGACCGCCCAGTGCTGCGTCGGGCACATAGAGCGCCAACTCGCGTTCGATGACGTCGAGGTCGGTCAGCGGGTCGCGGCCCGGCTCCAGCGTCGCGCAGTCGACGACGTGGACCAGCACCGAACAGCGTTCGATGTGCCGCAGGAACTCCAGCCCCAGGCCCTTGCCCTCGTGGGCGCCCGGGATGAGGCCGGGCACGTCGGCGATGGTGAACCGTTCCTGACCGGCCGTGACGACCCCGAGGTTGGGCACCAAGGTCGTGAACGGGTAGTCGGCGATCTTGGGTCGTGCCGCGGACAACACCGACACGAGCGAAGACTTCCCCGCCGACGGGAACCCGATGAGCCCGACGTCGGCGAGCGTCTTGAGCTCCAGGACGATGTCGGCGGTCTCCCCCGGCTCCCCGAGCAGCGCGAAGCCTGGGGCCTTGCGCCGCGGCGACGCGAGCGCCTTGTTGCCCAGCCCGCCGCGGCCCCCACGAGCCACGATGTGCTCGGTTCCCATGCCGAGCAGGTCGGCGACGACCTCCCCTTCGCCTGCGCCGGTGCCCTCCGGCCCCGGCGGGGGGGGGGCGGCGGGGGCGGGGCGCGTGGCCGCCACCGGGCTTGCCCGCCGACGCGCGGCGGTGCGGACTGCGGTGGTAGTCCAGCAGCGTCGTCGCCTGCGGGTCCACCCGCAGGATGACCGAGCCGCCTCGCCCGCCGTTGCCCCCGTCGGGCCCACCGAGCGGTTTGAACTTCTCCCGCCTGATCGAGGCCACGCCGTGGCCACCGTCCCCGGCGAACACGTGCAGGACCGCGCGGTCGACGAACTCCGTCGCCATGGCCTCACCCGCTGTGATGGTATGCCGCACGGCATACCGGGTCTGGCGCGGTGCGAGTGGAGCAACGCGCGAGGGGCGGGCCGTGAACCGGCCCGCCCCTCGGTGCGTCTGGGAACTACTTGGCGTCGGCGGTCTCGACGGCCTCGATGTTGACGGTCTTGCGGCCGCGCTTGGTGCCGAACTTCACCGCACCCGCGACAAGCGCGAACAGCGTGTCGTCGCCGCCACGGCCGACGCCGTCACCGGGGTGGAAGTGCGTGCCGCGCTGGCGGACGATGATCTCGCCCGCATTGACCAGCTGGCCGCCGAAGCGCTTGACGCCGAGTCGCTGTGCGGCCGACCGGTCAGCGCGGTGGCCCTGCGCGGGCCGTAGCCGGTCTTGTCCTGGTCCCTGGCGCGGATGATCTTGGGGCCCTTGGCCGGCTTGACGACCTCGGCCGAGACCGTGACCTTGGCCAGCTTGGCCGCGTCGGTGGTCACCGCGTCGCCGTCGACGAGCATCAGCACCGGGAGGGTGAGCGTCGCGCCCGCCGCTCCGTCGGCCACCTTGTCGATGAGCAACACATCGCCCACGGCGACCTTTTCCTGGCGCCCGCCAGCGCGAACAATCGCGTACACGTCGAAACTCACTTCCATTTCACAAGGGCACGCGCTCTCGGGAACCGTCACGTAGCAGCCTGCGGGGACGCAGGGCACAGATCGGTCGGGCGCACCCAGGGTCTACTCACCGGCCGGCCAACTCGGTCGGCGCGTAGTCGGTGTCTGAGGCGTCCGTCGCCCCTCAGCCGGCCGCCGGTGCGCCGGCGCGTCGGTGTCGGGTCGCCCGCACCACCGGCCTCGTCGGCGCTATCGGTGTCTGAGGCGTCGGTGTCTAAGGCGTCGGTGTCCGCACCTTCGGTGTCCGAGGCATCGCCGTCGGCGCCATCGCCGTCCGCGCCATCGATGTCGCCGCCGGTCGGCTCGTCAGTGGCTCCAGGTGCATCGACCACATCAGCCACATCGGCGGCAGCTCCACCGGCATCGGCGCCTGACTCGACCCCCACGACTATCGCGTCGACCTCGACCATCGCGTCGACCTCGACAGGGGCTGGGGCGGCGCTGGAGGTGCCTAAGCCCTCATGATCGCCGCCAGTTGCGTCGGAAGTCACGGATAGGTCCCCGTCGACCAGACCGTCAGCGGCCTCAGGGCCCGCATCAGAGTCTTCTGCTCCGGGGCCGACCGTGCTCTTGAGCGCAGCAGCGTGAGCAGCGGCCGCGATCTGGGCGGGCGTCGGACCGCCCGGAGCCGGGGTCGGCAGGGTGGCGACCTGGGGCTGGGACTGCTCGGACGGCATACCGGACCGACCGCGGCGGGACCGCGACCGAGGTGCGCCGCCCCCGACCGGCGAGGTCGGCTCGGGCTCGGCGACCGGTGACCCGGCCCGCTCCACCGGCTCGGACTGGACGATGTAACCCCGGCCGTTGCAGTGTTCGCACGGCTGGGAGAAGACCTCGATGAGCCCCGACCCGACCCGCTTACGGGTCATCTGGACCAGACCGAGTGAGGTGACCTCGGCGACCTGGTGCTTGGTGCGGTCGCGCCCGAGGCACTCCAGCAGCCGCCGAACGACCAGGTCACGGTTGGACTCCAGGACCATGTCGATGAAGTCGATGACGATGATCCCGCCGATGTCACGCAGCCGCAGTTGGCGGACGATCTCCTCGGCGGCCTCGATGTTGTTGCGGGTGACCGTCTCTTCGAGGTTGCCGCCCGCGCCGACGAACTTGCCGGTGTTGACGTCGACGACGGTCATCGCCTCGGTGCGGTCGATAACGAGCGACCCGCCTGAGGGCAGCCACACCTTGCGATCCATCGCCTTGGCGAGCTGTTCGTCGATCCGGTGCTGGCTGAAGACGTCCTTCTCGCCCGTCCACTTGGTCAGGCGAGGGGCCAAATCGGGCGCAACCGAGCCGACGTAGTCGTTGATCTGCGCCCAAGCGGCGTCGCCAGCGACGACCATCTGGGCGAAGTCCTCGTTGAAGACGTCCCGGATGACCCGGACCGTCAAGTCGGGCTCGCCGTGCAGCAGCACGGGGGCGTTGCCTTTGCCCTTCTTGCCACCACCGGCCGCCTCGGCCTTGGCCTTGATCTGCTCCCAGATCGCGGTGAGCCGCTCGACATCGGCGCGCAACTCCTCTTCCGAGGCCCCTTCGGCGGCGGTTCGGACGATCACGCCAGCCGTCTCGGGGACCACATCGCGCAGGATCCGCTTGAGCCGGGCCCGCTCGGTGTCGGGGAGCTTGCGGGAGATGCCCGTCATCGAGCTGTCCGGCACATAGACGAGGTAGCGGCCGGGCAGCGAGACCTGGGACGTCAGCCGGGCGCCCTTGTGGCCGATCGGGTCCTTCGTGACCTGGACGAGGACCGACTGGCCCGATTCGAGGGCGTTTTCGATCCGCTTGGAGGCACCGGCCTCCATGCCGGCGGCATCCCAGTTGACCTCACCGGCATACAGGACGGCGTTGCGGCCCCGACCGATGTCGACGAAGGCGGCCTCCATGGAGGGCAGGACGTTCTGGACTTTGCCGAGGTAGATGTTGCCAGCCATCGAGGCGTTGGTCTCGCGGGAAACATAGTGCTCCACGAGCACGCCGTCCTCGAGGACACCGATCTGGGTGCGGCCTTCCTTGGCGCGCACCACCATGACCCGCTCGACGCTCTCGCGACGGGCGAGGAACTCGGCCTCGGTGATGACCTGACGGCGGCGGCCTGCCTCGCGGCCTTCACGGCGGCGCTGCTTCTTGGCCTCGAGCCGGGTCGATCCGCGGACGCCGACGACCTCATCCCGGGTCGCGCGCACCTCGCGGACCCGGGTCACGACACCAGGGGCGTCCTCGACCTCGCCGGTGCTCGACCCGCGGCGGCGACGCCGGGTTCGCCGACGGCTGGCCACATCGGTCCGCGTCTCGGCTCCGGGGTCGCTGTCATCCTCGCCGCCCTCGTCAGCCGCATCAGGGGCCTCGGAGTCGGTGTCAGCCGCGTCGGCAGGAACGCCACCCGAGGCGCCGGGACCAGACGCACTGGCACCCGCAGGGCCGTCGATGACGCGGCCGCGACGGCCCTTGCCACCACGACGACGCCGCCGCCTGGCGGCCGGGCTGGTCGCATCCTCGCCCTGGTCCAGGGCATCGAGCGTGCCGTCGGTGTCCCCCTCGACGCCCTCGACGTCGTGGACGTCCTCGAGGTCCTCGACGTCGTCCGAAGGCTGATCGGTCGCCTCTTCAGGCCCGGGGTCTTCCTGGCCCGCGGGGGGCAGGATCGGGGTGCCGCTCGGACGGGTAGCCCGGCGGCGGGTCGGCACGACCACAGGAGCCTGGAAGAGCAGCCCGAAACTCGGCACGACCGACGCCTGGTATGCCGGGTCGCTCGCCTCGGACTCCTGCGTCGCCTCGGTCGGGCTGTCCTCATCGATCCCGGCGTCGGCGAGGTCGTCGGCGACCGGCTCCACCGGGGTTGGGGCAACCACGACGGCGGCGGCTGCCGCGGTGGTCTTCCGGGTGGCCCGCTTGCGGGGGGCCCGTCCGGCCGACGACTCGGAGGGGTTGACGGTCGCTTCTGAGGACGCTTCGGCCGGGGCGGTCACCCGTGTTTCGGCCGCCTCGGCGGCTGGCGCTTCGGCCGACGCTTGGGCCGACTCCTCGGGAGTGGCGGTCGAGGCGGTGACCCGTCGAGCGGCTCGCTTGCGCGGTGCCGGGCTTTGCGCTTCCACTGGCTTCGGCTCGACGTCAGCCGCACCGCCCATTGGGTCAAGGGGCAGCACCTCGTCTGCCTGGGGTGCCTGCGCGGGCGCGGCCACCTTGCGCGTGCGCCGGGAAGGGGTCTTCCGCACCGGCTCTGTCGGCGTCTGCCCCCCTGCGCTCGCAGGCTCAAGCGACGTCGAGCCGACCGGCGTGTCGGCCGCGGCCAGCCCGGCCGTCGGGCCCTCAGCGGGAGCGGCCGCCGAAGCGCGGCTGCGGCGGGTCCGCGCCGGAGCTTTGGTCGTGGGCGATGCCTCAGCTGGGGCCTGCGGGGTGCCCTCGCGAGCGTCGGCGATGTCTGTCTGGTTTTCGGTGGATGCCATGCGGCGTCCTCTCGTCACCCACGCGAGGACGCCCACACCGCCGGGGCCGGGCCCCTCGTCACCGCGTGGCGCGGTTTGCGTCGTCACCGCCGCGGATGCGGCAGGACGGAAGTCGTCTCTGCTACGCCTGAACGGTTCGCGCGGGATGCGCGGCACCAATCAGTCGCCGGCGCCACTCTCGTTGGCGGCCAATGGATCGGCCACCCTCACGCTGCCCTCTTGCAGGGGGCCTTGGGCCAGCCGGATCACCAGGGGCGGTGTCGGCGGCTCCAGACCAGCAACTACACGCAGCGCGGTCAGAACGTCGTCGGGGCGAACGGCCGGTGTGGTGTGCCGAACGACCAAGCGGAGTATCGCACACTCTGCCGGGACGACGCCTGCCAGGATCACCTCCGAATCGGCCGTGTCGACCGTCACCTCGACGACAGCAGCCCGGGCATCGAAGGTCCGCGGCCCCGTCTTGAGCACCCGGGTCACCTCGACGCGCGTCTCCCCCCAGAAGGTATCGGCCGCCTCGCGGACGTGGGCGAGCGGCATACCACGCAGCGCGATGACCCACTCGCTGGCCTGGAGACGATCGGCGAGCGCCCCAGGAGCGGCCTCAACAACCTCCAGGACGTCCAACCCGACCGGCAGGGCCGCGTCGAGGGCCTCCCGGACGGCCCCCGGGTCCAGGCGCTCGGTGACCGAGATCTCGACGTACTCCGCCTCGCTCGCGGTCCCGGTCGCCGCCGCATTCGCGTAGGAAATCTTCGGGTGGGGGTGGAAGCCGGCCGAGAAGGCCATCGGCACGTCCGCGCGACGCAACGCCCGCTCCAGGGCCCGCTGGAAGTCGCGCGTCGAGGAGAACCGCAACCGCCCACGCTTGGCATAGCGGATCCGCAACTTCTGCACCGCCGGTGCCGGAGGCGGCCCTTCCGGTTCCCGCTGTCGCATTCCCACGGCGGACAGGGTATGCCGTGCCAGCCAGTCCCCCAGTCAGCCGCCGTTGCTGTCGGCCTGCTTCGCGGCCTCAGTGGCCTCCGTGGCCTTCGCCGCGCGCTTGGCCGCCTTGCGGGCCAGCTCCTGCTTGTAGAGCTCAGCCGCCTCCTCAAGCGTGGGGGCCGCTCCCCCGATCCGCTTGGGGACGAAGACCTGGTCCTCGGGTGGCACGGGCGGATAGACCTCCCACAGCCCTTCGAGCATCGCCGCCATCGTCTCCTTGAGCCGGGCGGTGACCTCGTGTGCGTTGTCCTGCGGGCCGACGGTGATCGGCGCGCCGAGGTCGACGTAGATCGGGGTATTGGTGCGGCCCATCCGCTTGGGGTGGTCCTTGGTCCACACCCGTTGGGCCCCCCAAATGACGCACGGGATGATCGGGACGCCGGCCTCCTGCGCCATCCGCGCGGCCCCGACCTTGAACTCCTTGAGCTCGAAGGCCCGCGAGATCGTCGCCTCGGGATAGACACCGACGATCTCCCCCGAGCGCAGTGCCTCCACTGCCTTCCGGTATGCCGCTCCACCGGCCGCCCGGTCGACGGGGATGTGCTTCATCCCCTTCATCAAGGGACCGGCGACCGGATTGCGGAAGATCGACTCCTTGGCCATGAACCGCACGAACCGTCCGCGCGGGAGGACCGCGTTACCGGCATACGTGAAGTCGAGGTAACCGGTGTGGTTGATCGCCAGCACCGCTCCCCCACGCCGCGGCACGTTCTCGGCACCGGTCACGGTGAAGCGCAGCCCTTGGAGGGCGAACAGGGTCTTGGCGATCCCGATGACCGGGAAGTAGACGTGGTCCACGCCCTCACTGTAGGTGGGCGGGCGGCATACCCGCTCGTATGCCGCCCGCTCGCCTCAGCCGCGGCGGCCCAGCATTGCCAGGACCCGGGTCTGCCGGTCGGCGTCGGCGGGTGCCTCGACGCCGGATCGGCAGATCCCGTCCATGTAGAGCATCGGCCCGAACGACGCGGCGGAGGCCTCGATGAGGTCGAGCTCGGCATCGGTGAAGCGCGTGTCGGTGCCCGCGGCGCGGGCCAGGTCCCAGCGATGGACGAGCATGTCGAAGACGTAAAACCGGTCCATCGTCTCCCCGAGCGTGGTCGGCCCGAAGAAGCCGTCATAGGCGATGCCGGAGATCTGCGGGTCGTCGAGCAGCCCGGCGACCATCGTCGAGTGTTCTCGCCACGCTGCGGCGGGGTCGGCGGGGATGTCCGGGTCGGGTGTCAGGGCGATGCCCCGTTCGGCCAGCAGGCCGCGCTGGGTCATCAGCACATGGTCCAGGACGTCCAGGGCGCTCCAGCCTTCGCACGGAGAGGGCGCGCTCCAGTCGGGGACGGCGGCGATGATGTCGGTGAGCGGTGTCAGCGCCGCTCGGTACGGTGACAGGGAAACAGTCGTCATGACGCCAGCGTGAGGGGTCCAGCACTGATCGGTCTTGAAGATTCGCGACATCGTGGCAGGGCGACCGGCCCGGACCACCCGGTCGCCAAGGCACACCTGCGGGTGCAGGGTCGCCCGACCCCGCCCGTCTTTCGCCATGAGCCGGCGGCTGACCTCGCCGACCGGGTCCGGCACATCTGGGTGCCGGTCTGGGACATCCCCGCAGGCCAGGAGTGGGAGCAGCACGTCCTCAACTACCCGTGCTGCCAGGTCGTCATCGGGAGCGATTACGCGCGGTTCTACGGCGTGGTCCGCGGCCTATCCCGGGTCACCCTCGCCGGCCGCGGTTGGGTGGTCGGGGTAGCGCTCCAGCCCGGGGCCGGATGGCTGGTCGCGGGGCGACCGGTGTCGCGCCTCACCGACACGTGGGTGGACCTTCACGACCTCGGTATGCCGTGGTCCGCCCTGATCCCGGCGGTCCGGTCGGTGATGTCGCCCGACCCGACCGATCCGAGAGCTCAGCGGCGCGCTGCCGGCCTGATCGAGGACGCCGTCCGCGCACACATCAAGCTCGACCAGGAGGGGGCCCTGGTCAACGCCATCGTCGACGCGGTCGAAGGCGACCCCGAGTTACTGCGGGTCGACCAGCTCGCTGCGCTCTTCGCCGTCACTGAGCGCTCCTTGCAGCGGATGATGGCCCGTCGGCTCGGGCTCACCCCTCGGTGGCTGGTCCAGCGGCGGCGGCTGCACGAAGCGGCCGACCGGCTGCGCAGGGGCGAGACCGACCTTGCTGGGCTCGCGGCATACCTGGGGTATGCCGATCAAGCGCACCTCAGCCGCGACTTCAAGGCGGTGACCGGGGAGACTCCGGCAACCTTCCGCGCGACGGCGACCCGTGCGGACCCGGCGACCCTGGGCCTGTCCAGAGGCTGACTACCCGAACACGCCGACGACGATGATCGCGATGAGAACGGCCATGCCAGCACCGGCGCTCACCACACTAGACGCGCCGCCCATGACGAGGTCCATGCTCCACGAGATCCACGCTATGGCGATCGCCACCAGGCCGAGGATGAACTCCGAAGCCGCGAATCCCATGACGATCGCCAGGGCAAGGGCCAGGGCAATTGCCATCCAGTCCGGTTTGCCGGTCAGGCCGATGACGTCCTGGCCGCCTGGGGCCGCCAGGAAGGTGGCAATCTCCACGATGGCGAAGAGGGACAGCCCGCCGCGCTTGGTCAGGAGCCGACTGCGTTGGAACAGGGCTGCCACCAGGAAGAAGACCAGGATGATCGCCGTCATGTAGCCCCATCGGCCCAGAGCCGCCAATGCGGAGGCTGCCGGCTCGGTAACGAAGGAGTATGCCTTCACCACGGCGGCGGCCAGCCCGAGAATACTCAGGGCGATCGACGCCGGCGTCTTGAAGAGCTTGAAAGCCACCGCGAGGACGACGCCACTCATCGCCCCGAAGAAGGCCAGACTGAGGAAGTCGCGGATCGGCAGCAGCTCCAGTGCAGCCAGCACGGCGAGTGCGGTCGAGGCGATCGGCGCATCGGATGGGTCCGTGAAGCGCTGGAAGAGGCCCTTGGCCTGACCTCCCTTGCGGCGGCGGGCGCCGAACAGGATGAGGCCGTAGACCCACAAAAGGCCACCCAGGACGAGGATCTGGCTCAGTGCCTCTCGCATGTCTTGAGTCCTGTCGGGGTCGACGGTCCGCGGCGGTCACCGCTTGCGCGAACCTGACGGACAGACCAACGGTCCCCTCACCCGGTTCTCCGAGTCACTCGGCGAGCGCGAGATCCATCGAGTAGTCGCCGTCGATGACGGTGCCGTGCCAATCCCGCTTGGCGAAGAGCACCCGCATCCGGCCGTTATCGAGGGAGACATCGGCGTGCAGGCAGCGGCAACCTTCATCCCGGCCGAGGTCGGTGATGAGGTCGACGAGGGCCGACCCGATCCCGCGGCCCTGCCAAGCGTCCTCGACGAGGAACGCGACCTCGCCGGTGCCGGTGGCGTCCGGCAGAAGGAGGTTGCCAATCGCGACCAGGCGACCTTCGGCCCAGACGCCGACGGCTTCGCCCTGGCTCGTGTCGAAGATCCAACTCAACAGGTGCTCGACCTGGGCTCCACCGCCGAAGTAGCGCCAGCGCAACGTGGCCGTGGAGCACCGCTCGTGCAGCCCTCGGATGGCCGGTTCGTCGGCAGGCACGAGGAAGCGCAGGAACAGCTCCGTGCCGCGCGAATCGTGCAGGGAGACCGGCAGACCGACCCGCCAATGGGTCGTGCCAGGAAAGACCGTCGCGCAGGTCACCGTGGACATCGTGTGCGGCCTCCCTCCTCTTCGCGTTCCGAACCTAGCCCGCGATGGGTCGGCCGGAGGGGACCTGCGACCTGCGCCACCAGTGGGCCCGATCACACCTCTTGTCGGCCCCGAGCAGGCGGCAGACGGCAGGCGGACACCAGGGGGACGGCATACGGCAGCAACGGACCCGGCCACGTCGAAACGGGTTCGTGAGCGCCTGCGCGCTTCTGAGAAGATGCCCCCCATGACCAGCACGCCGCACCCGTCCACCTCGATCCCCGACCGGCCCACGGTCGACGGCCTCGAGGAGAAGTGGGGCGCCGTATGGCAGGCCGATGGGACCTACCGGTTCGACCGGGCAAAGGCGATCGCCGGGCCGCGCAGCGTGGTCTTCTCCATAGACACCCCGCCGCCGACGGCGTCGGGCAGCCTGCACATGGGTCACGTGTTCTCCTACACGCACACCGACTGCATGGCCCGCTACAAGCGGATGGCCGGCTTCGAGGTCTTCTACCCGATCGGCTGGGACGACAACGGGCTGCCCACCGAGAAGCGCGTGCAGAACTACTACGGCGTGCGCGGCGACTCGGCGCTGCCCTACACGTCTGACTTCCGGCCGCCGCACCACGGCGATGTCGCGTCGATCCGCGCGGCCGACCAAGTGCCGATCAGCCGACAGAACTTCATCGAGCTGTGTGACGAGCTGACCGTGCTCGATGAGGAGGCGTTCGAGGCGCTCTTCCGGCGGATGGGCTTCTCGCTGGACTGGACGATCTCCTACCGGACGATCGACGACCACTCGCGAGCGACAGCGCAGCAGGCGTTCCTGCGCAATCTCGCTCGCGGCGAGGCGTATACATCCGAAGCGCCCGGATTGTGGGATGTCACCTTCCAGACCGCGGTGGCCCAGGCCGAGCTTGAGCCGAAGGACTACCCGGGGCACTACCACCGGGTGGCCTTCCACCGGCCCGACGGGTCGCCGGTGCACATCGAGACGACCCGGCCAGAGCTCATCCCGGCGTGTGTGGCGCTCATCGCCCACCCCGACGACGAGCGCTATCAGCCGCTGTTCGGGTCGACGGTGACCTCGCCGCTGTTCGGCGTCGAGCTGCCCGTCCTGCCGCACCCGGCCGCCGAGCCCGACAAGGGCGCGGGCATCGCGATGTGCTGCACGTTCGGTGACCTCACCGACGTCATCTGGTGGCGCGAGCTGCAGTTGCCCAACCGCTCCCTCATCACCCGCTCGGGTCGCCTGGACGCCGAGACCCCCACGTGGTTGGCCGGGGACGGCGCCGCCCTGTATGCCGCGAAGCTCGCGGGCGCGACGGCATACGCGGCGCGTGAGGCGATTGTCGCGGCGCTGCGCGAGAGCGGCGACCTCGACGGCGAGCCGACCGCGACGATGCGCAAGGCGAACTTCTACGAGCGGGGCGAGAAGCCGCTGGAGATCGTGTCGTCGCGACAGTGGTACATCCGTAACGGCGGGCGCGATGCCGACCTCAACGCTGCTCTGGTCGCGCGCGGTCGGGAGATGGCGTTCCATCCCGGCTTCATGCGTAGCCGCTATGAGAACTGGGTGCAGGGCCTCAACGGCGACTGGCTGATCTCGCGACAGCGCTTCTTCGGCGTGCCGATCCCGGTCTGGTACCGGCTCGACGCCCAAGGCGAGCCGGACTATGCGACGCCTCTTGTGCCGCGCGAGGACCAGCTGCCAGTCGACCCGGCCGCCGACGTGCCCGAGGGATTCACCGCCGAACAGCGCGGCATACCAGGCGGATTCGTGGGCGACCCCGACGTGATGGATACGTGGGCGACCTCGTCGTTGTCCCCGCAGATCGCGGCCGGCTGGCGCGGTGACCCAGAGCTGTTCGGGGCGGTCTTCCCGATGGACCTGCGTCCCCAGGCGCACGACATCATCCGCACCTGGCTGTTCGCGACGATCGTGCGAGCGCACCACGAGCATGGCTCGGTGCCGTGGACCAACGCGGCGATCTCGGGCTGGATCCTTGACCCCGACCGCAAGAAGATGAGCAAGTCCAAGGGCAACGTCGTGACGCCCGAGGGCTTGGTCAAAGAGCACTCGGCCGATGCGGTGCGCTATTGGGCGGCCTCCGGGCGGCTCGGGACGGACGCGGCGTTCGACGCGGGGCAGATCAAGGTCGGTCGGCGCCTGGCGATCAAGATCCTCAACGCGAGCAAGTTCGCGCTGTCGTTCGGGACCGTCGACGGTGACCTTGGCGCGGCGGTCACCGAGCCGCTCGACCAGTCGATGCTCGCTGGTTTGGCTGACGTGGTCCGTTCTGCCACAGCGGGGTTCGAGGCGTGGGATTACACGCGGTCGTTGGAGATCACCGAGTCGTTCTTCTGGACGTTCTGCGACGACTACCTTGAGCTGGTCAAGGATCGCGCCTACGGCGGCCAGGGCGAGGCGGCCGCTGCGTCCGCGCGAGCCGCGTTGCGGATCGCACTCGACGTGTTGCTGCGCCTGCTCGCCCCGATCCTGCCCTACGTCACTGAAGAAGTGTGGTCATGGTGGCGCGAAGGGTCGGTCCACCGGCAGCCGTGGCCGACGCCTGCCGACGTCGTGGGTGCCGAGTCCGTCGACGGTATGCCGGGTGACCCAGCCGTGCTCACAGCCGTCGGCATGGCGCTGGCCGCGGTTCGCAAGGTGAAGTCCGAGGCCAAGATGGGCATGCGCGCCGAGGTGGCTTCGATGACCCTCGCCGTGCCGTCCGAGGTAGGCGAGCGGGTCCTGCTCGCCGAGGCGGACCTGCGGGCCGCGGGGCGCATCACCGCCATGACGTATGCCGTGTCCGACTCGGTCGAGGTGCGCGACGCGCAACTCATCCCCGTGGAGAAACCGACCGCCTGACCGGGTCCGGCCGACTGTTCGGCCGACTGTTCGGCCGACCTCGCACCGTCGAAGCCCCCTGTGTCGTGGACGCCGGGGGCTTCGTCATGCGGGCAGTGGCGTGGGCTTGAACGCGCTGACGTTGGACCCTCACGAGAACGCTCCGGCGCGCGGTGACCGGCCTCCCAAACCCGCTCTGCGGCTGTCCAGGCAAGCCTTCTGGATCGGTGGCTTGGGGTTGGCTTGGCGAGTGATGGTGGTGTGATTAGTGTGATGAATGTGACTGTGCTGCAGCGAGATTGACGTTAGTGCGGGTTGACGGTCAGACAGGTGTTCGGTACGATGAGGACATGTTCGACGGGACCGCTTGGGAACCCGGCCATGACCAACTCCAGGTCCTGGCCGGGCGACCCCTGACCGGCCTGTCCCCCCTACAAGCCGCCGACGCCCTCCTGCGGATCGACCCGCTGGCGTTACTGGACCTGGACCAGGCGGTCGCCGAAACCGTCATCGCCGACCTGCAGACCGCCCTCAACCAACTGACCGCCCTACAGGCAATCCTCATCGAAACCGTCGCCCGACGCGTCGAGGCGGATGTCGAAATCGCGAAAGACGCCGACCGTTTAGCCGGACGGTTCCCCGCCGGATGGGGCACCGGCGATGACTACACACCCTCGATCCTGGCTCCGCTGCTACATGTCGCACCCCGGACCATGGCCGGACGGGTCGCTGATGCCCGGATCCTGGTCAACGACCTCCCCCGCACCCTAAGGGCCGGGTTGACTGGTGACCTGGAACCCTGGCGGGTCCAAGCGATCATCACCGGCTCCCTCGGAGTGTCCCCGGCCCGGATGCCGGACTATGAGGTTGCCGTGTTCGGGGACCACGGGATCGGCGACGTGACCGCCAGCGCCCTACGTAAACGGGCCGAGAAAGCCGCCGCCCGCATCGACCCCGACAGCCTGGCCCAACGAGTTCAGGCCGGGCAACGCTCCCACACCGTCCGGGTCGCGCCGGGTGTGTTGCCCGGCACCACCGACTGGACCGCCACCGCCGCCACCGAGACGTCCCTGCAAGCCTGGGCGGCCGTGTGTGCGTTGGCTGATGAATACGCGGCCGGTAACCCCGACCTGAGCATCGGACAAGCCCGAACCAACGCGTTCCTGGACCTGCTGCTACGGCGAGCCCACGTGCAAACCGTCGTCACCATCAACATCACCGACACCACGCTCACCCACCTCGCTGGCCCGGCCACCACCACCGCGACAACCACCACCACCGCGACCGCCAAGGCAGCCAGCGATTCGCGTGCGGTCGCCTTACCCGAACCAGCTTTCCCCTACCTACCCGCCGACCGGCATCCACCCCACACCCGCACCGCCCTCACCCACACCATCTTCGGCGACCCCAAGCCCGACATCGGCCCGAACCCTGACCCGGTAGCCCGGCCACCCGCGCTCATCGACACCGGACCCTGCGGATGGCTACCGGCCACCGACATCGCCGCGATCCTCACCCACCCCGACACCCTCATCCGCCTCGCCCGCCTCCACCCGACCACCGGCGCCACCACCCACCTATCCACCGACGCCTACCGACCCGGCACCGCCCTGGCCCGCCTGGTCCGCGACCGCGACGGCACCTGCCGATTCCCCGGCTGCAACACCCCCGCCACCCACTGCGACCTCGACCACGCCATCCCCTACCCCCAAGGCCCCACCACCCCCGACAACCTCCACGCCCTCTGCCGACGCCACCACGGCTTCAAACACCACGCCGGCTGGACCATCCACCTCAACCCCGACAACGCCACCCTCACCTGGACCTCACCCACCGGCCGCACCTACACCACCCACCCCCACGACAAACGCGACACCGCCGCCTGAGCGGACGCAGCGGCATACTCTCCGCCAAGACCCGGCGCTCGCGAGGCAGAGGCGAGGTAGCGTCGGACCGTGGTGACACCGCGGGTGGTTCAGATCCCGAGGACCAGGGTGGCCTCGGCCCTGACCGTCCTCGGCGGGGTTGCCGCGCTCCTTGCGCTGACCTGGGTGGTGGCCGGCGGGGCGGTCGACTATGTCTCGACATCGATGCCGACCACCGGGCGATCCGTCGACGTCCCACAGCCAACGGCGGTGGTGACCCACTTCGGCGTGCAGGGCGGGGAGGACGGCGATCCGGATCTGCCGCGCTGGCTCATCGTTCTGATCCAGCTTCTCCTCGGGGGGGTCGCGCTGTTTCTGCTCTACCTCCTCGTGCTGTTGGTCCGGGCCGGGTGGCGGTTGCTCCTGGACCTGTGGGTCGAGGAGGCAGCCCTCCCCCAGCAGGGATCCTCGGTCCCCCTGCCTGACGTGCCCGAACAGTTGACAGGCGCGGCAGCCCAGGAGCGTCGCTCGAAACTCTTCCACGGGCAGCCGCGCAACGCCGTCGTCGCGTGCTGGGTCGACCTGGAGGCGGCCGCGGCCGAGTCCGGACTCCCCCGCCAACGCGCAGAGACGCCAACCGAATACGTGTCCCGGGTGCTGGCGACCTGGGACATCGACGACCGTGCGATCGGTGACCTTGCGGCCCTCTATCGCGAGGCCCGCTTCTCCTCCCACGAGATCACCGAGGGTCATCGGGAGCGCGCCGTCACCGACCTCGATCGACTCCACGCGGACCTCGCCGCTGCGGCACCGCCACCACCGAGCGCCGCCCGGGAGGGGACCTGATGAAAGCCGCCTGGAGTCGCGTCAACGCCGAGTGGCAAGCCCGGCTCATCCGGGTGGGCCTGGCCTTTGTCGTCGCCATCGCGCTCCTGGCCGCCGTCGATGCATCCCCGTCCGTGCCCCTGCTCGCCGGACTGGTGGTCGCCACGCTGGGCCTGTGGTTCGCCATGGACACCCCGACCGCCACCCAGGACCGATCCTGGGTGGCCGGGGACCTGACGGGGGCGGGGCTGTGGCGGGGGTCCGATCACGCGACCACATCCCTGGCTGAGCATCTCGCCCGGATCGAGGCGTCGCCGGCGACGACCGAGGAGCTGACCAGACTCGTGCACGACCGGCTGCGCGCCATCCTTGAGGCCTGGGTCTGGCGCACCCAACAGGTCGACCTGCGCCGCAACGCCGACTGGGCAACGTCGTTGCTGCCACGAGACCTTGCCGACTTCTACCGAGGACGGGTCGACCCGCAGGACCTGCGCCAGGACCGGCTCGACCACCTGCTCACGAGAATCGAGAACCTGTGACCATGTCGATCGCCGAGGTCTCCCGGCTCGGATCCGCCATCCTCGACCAGGTCGAGCGGGCCGTGGTCGGCAAGCGGGAGCCGCTCACCCTCGTGCTGGCCTGCATCCTTGCCGGTGGCCACGTCCTGCTCGAGGACTTCCCCGGCCTGGGCAAGACTCTGGCGGCCCGCTCGTTCGCCCAGGCCCTCGGCTTGGACTTCACTCGGGCCCAGTTCACCCCGGACCTGCTTCCGGGTGACCTCACCGGTTCCTTCATCTACGACCAGAAGTCGTCCGACTTCGTCTTCCGGCGCGGCCCGCTCTTCACCGGCCTACTTCTGGCCGACGAGATCAACCGGACACCCCCCAAGACCCAGTCCGCACTCCTGGAAGCGATGCAGGAACGCCAGATCACCGTCGAAGGCCAGACCTTCGTCCTCGACCAGCCCTTCCACGTCATGGCCACCGCGAACCCCATCGAATACGAGGGCACCTACCCACTCCCCGAAGCCCAGCTCGACCGGTTCCTCGCTCGGATCTCCTTCGGCTATCCCACCGCCGCCGAGGAAGCCGACGTCCTTGCCCGCCGCATCGAGCGTCGCCGTGAAGAGACCACTGTGGATCAGGTGACCGACGCGGAGGGCGTGCTCAGCCTTCAGGCCGCGGTGGAGACGGTCACCGTCGACCCCAGCATCGGCCGCTATTGCGTCGAATTGGCCCGCGCGACAAGACAACACGTGCACGTCCTCATGGGGTCTTCCCCTCGCGGCAGCCTCGGTCTCATGCTCGTGGCGCGAGGGTATGCCGTGCTCCACGGCCGCGACTACCTCACCCCCGAAGACGTCAAGGCCGTCGCCGAGCCGGTCCTCGCCCATCGCATCACCATCAAACCCGAGCTGTGGATGAGCGCAGCCAGCGGGCGGTCGGTGGTCGGCGACGTCTTGCGGTCGGTCGCGACCCCCACGCCCCGCGAGCTCTCCTTCCATCGACCGGAGCCCGGCGGTATGCCGCGATGACGGCGGGTCGGGGCGCGGCCGGTCGGGTGAGCGGGCGGCATACGGCCGGGTGGGAGTTGACCACTGCGCACGTGCGGGCGATCGTCCTCGGTGGGGGCGGCGCCCTTGCCGCGGTGGTCTCCCACCGGATCGACCTGCTGGTCCTTGCCGTGCCGTTCCTCGTCGTGGCCACTTGGGGTGCCCTGACCCGACCGCGCCACCCGCTCGGCGTCCGCGCCCACCTGGGCAACGACACCCTCGCGGAGGGTCAAGCCATCCGGTGGACGGCCACCCTTGAGATACCCGCCCATGCCGACGAGACGACGGTTCGTCTCTCGCCTGGCGCGTTCGTCGAGGAGGACCCAGCCACCGACCGGAGCGCGGTTCGACGACCCGGGGACGGCACCTCGACCGAGCGGGTCATCCCAGCCCGGGCCACTCGCTGGGGCCGACGCCGGATCGGTCCGGGCCTGGTCGCGGCCCGATCTCCGTGGTGGGCCTACCGGACGCCGGTCATCGAGGTGGGCGCTTTTGACGTGGTGGTCACCCCGGCGACGACCACCTTCGACGCGCATGCGCCGACCCCGCAACCCGAGGGGATCGTCGGCGTCCACCGCGCGGGTCGGCTAGGCAGCGGAAGTGAGTTCGCGACGATCCGGCCGTTCCAGGTCGGCGATCGACTGCGCCGAATCCATTGGCCTGCCTCACAACGCACGGGGACACTCCAGGTCCGGACGACGCACGCCGACGCGGACGCCCACGTGGTCCTGGTCGTCGACGCCTTCAGCGACCTCGGCCCCCGGGAGGGCATCGACGGACGGCCGACCAGCCTCGATCTCACCGTCCGCTCGGCCGCCGCGGTCGCCCAGCACTATCTCGGGTCCGGGGATCGAGTGTCGCTGCGGGTCCTCGGTTCCGACGGCCCCGCCCGGATACCAGCCGGATCGGGTCCGGGACAACGCCGCCGGGTCCTGGACGTGCTGGCCCGGATCACGCCGGCAGCCGACCGTGACCTCGCTACGGTGGCCGGGGTCGACGGGCTCTCCTCGGGATCGCTGGTCGTCATCTTCACGCCGCTGGTCCACCATGCGATGGCAGCGGTGGTGGCCCGAACCGCATCCCGTGGCCTGACCACCATCGTCGTCGACACGTTGCCCACCCATCTGGGCGCCGACGCGGACGACCCCTTCCTCACCCTCGCCTGGCGGATCCGCCGCCTGGACCGCCAAGACGAGCTGCACCGGTTGCGCACCGCCGGCGTTCCCGTCGTGCCCTGGCACGGACCCGGAAGTCTGGACCTGGTGTTGCGCGACCTGGGTGCGCGGGCCCGATCCCCCCGGTTGGTCCGACGATGACCCGCGGCCGCTACATCGCCCGCGAGCGCGCGGGCCGCTACTTGCGCTCCGGCGCTGCGCGGCGTTCCGGATCGACTCGCGCGCGCCGTCCCCGCTCGGGCCAGTTGGCGATCGCGTATGCCGTCATCCTCCTTGGCCCCGCGGCATACCTGGCGCTGCTGGCGGCGACCGGGTCGGGCCTGTCGACGGGCTGGTTGGCGCTGGCCCTTGTCGGCCTCGCGCTGGTCCGATCGCCCGACTCGGTGCTGCCAACCCTGGTCTGGCTGGCGTTGGGCGCCCTGTGGTGCATGGTCGCCGACACCCACTGGCTTGTCCTGCCCGCGGCCGCGGTTGCCCTGCTGAGCCATCTGGCCACGGCATACGTCGTCGGGGCCCCACCCGATGCCACCGTCGACCGGGCTTTGGCGGGTCTCTGGGCGGGCCGGACGGTCGTGGTCCTCGCGATCACCGTCGGCGTGTGGGCGTTGGGGACGTGGGTGTCCGGGCGACAGCTCGCCGGGTCGGTTGCGCTCACGACCTCAGTGCTCTTCGGCATCTGCGGCTGGGCCCTGTCGGTTCGCGGCCGAGCGCCCTGATCCGGAGCGGCGGCCGCCGAGCCTCATCGCGCTGCTCAGCCCACTGGCCCGATGAGGAACCACGGGTGGGTCCACCCCGCCACCAGTCGGCGCTGGTCGGCCAAGGCTCCGACGTCCAGCTCACTGACCGAACCGGTGGCCGGGTCGTGCACCACCACCAGACCGTCTGGCCCGGGCACGAGCAGCGCGACGTGTCGGGGCAACACTGCACTGCCGATGAACAGGATGCCCGGGCGCCCCGGCCCCAGGTGATCGGCCAACGCCTCCACCAGTTCAGCCCGCCGATCGCGCGTGGCCCAACGGACCGTCACCGTCCGGTAGCGCGTTCCGGGGGCGGCCGCGCCCGCCTCGAGCTCACGGCATACCCCCCAGGGAGTGGTGCCCAGAGCGCGCGGCCACGGCACCTGCAGGCGTCCGCCAGGACCGACCAGGGCGTTCGTGCGGGCATGGACAAGCGCGTGGTATGCCGCGAGCCGCACTTGGGCGCTCGCCCCGTCTGGAAACGCACGACCGTGTGTGGCGCCGGTCCGCACCCAGTCGGCGAGGGCGGGGTCGCGAAGCATCCTGGCCGTGGTCAGTGCCGTCGGGCCGCAGGTGCGGCCATCCAACTGCTGGGGGGCGGGAGCGCCGACGACGAGGTGGAGTGAACCGGGCCGATGATCGGTAGCCGTGGGCCCAACCAGAGTCGGCTGCCCAGGCTGGTCCGCGTCGTCAGCCACCGATGTCCTCAGTCGAGGAGCCCGACGTTGCGGGCCTCCGCGGTCTCGGCTGCATCCTGGACGACGCCGAGTTCCCGCTCCAGCCGGTCCAGGCCCGCAAGGAGGCGATCGATCGCCTCTCGCAGCCCGCGGATCGCGCGTCGTTCCGCCTGGCGCGAATCGGTTTCGTGCGACCATTCTGCGAGGGTTGAGTCGACGGTGCTGAACAGGGCGTCCAGTTCGGCCTGCAGAGAAGCACGGGCGCTGGTGAACTCGGCGCGAATCGAGTCGACGTTGGCAGAGCGGTAGACCAGGGTACGTTGCCCCATGCTGCTCCCCTCTCACGCTCGCCCTGGGCTGATGCTAACAACCGTTGCGCGGGAGCGCCCCTCGTAGACAGGAACGCATGGCGAGGCTGTCGTAGGGTGGACTCCACAACACCGACAGGGGAGGGTGGGCTGAACCAATGGGCCGGCATGACTTCGACGTCGACCTGCAGTCGTTGGCGACCGCGGCCAAAGGCATCGCGGAGACGGCCCAGCTGATCAAGGACAAAGACGTCGCCGACCTCATCCCGAGTCGGCTGGCCGTCGGCGACGACACACTGTGGGAGGCCTTGGACGAGTTCCAGGACAGGTGGGAGCGGGGCACCAAGCACATGGTCGAGGACGCCCAAGAGGCCGGTGGTCGACTGGGGAAGATCGCCATGAACTACATCGAGTACGAACGAGACGCAGCCGCGCTCATGAAGGCGCTGTCCGCCCAGTTCGCCGCCCTGCGCCTCCCCCAGTTGCCGTGAGCCCGCCCTCCTTCGACGTCCCGGGCGAGCCCGGCGCCATCCACGAGAAGGCCGCGGAGTTGCGGGTCCGCGGGACCGCCTTCGCAGGAGTCGCCAACGGACTGGACTCGGTCCGCACCGACGGCTGGGTGTCGTTGTCCGCCGACCGATTCCGCGAGAAGTTCGCCCCGGAGGCGACCAGATGGCGCGAGGCCGGTCGCGGCTTCCGACGCGCGGCAGCCGCCCTTGATGCGTATGCCGCGGTGCTGGCCACCGCCCAGGAGACGGCGAAGTGGGCCGCCGAGGAATACCAACGGGGCGTCGACACGACAACCCGAGCGCGGGCCGCATACGACGCAGACGTCCGGCGAGGCCGACAGGAGCAACGCGAGTCCGAGGCCGCCGGGGTCCCCTATGTGCTCATCGTGGAGCCGTTCCACGACCCCGGTCAGGTGATCCGGGACAGCGCGGTCGCTACGGGCGAGCGCGCGCGGGCGGAGGTCCGGCACGCGGGCGCGGTAGCGGCAGCGGAAGTTCGCCAGGGCTGCGCGGGGGCGCCACAGTCGCGAGCCTGGTGGGAGACCGGATTGGCCTTCGTCGGGGACATCTTCATCGGGCTGTTCGAAGGGCTCGGTAGCCTCGTCACGCTGGCGATGACGCCACAACTGATGCTGGTCGGACTGATCAACGACATTGCCGACATCGGGACGGGTCGGCTCACGGTCGAAGAGTTGCAGGCGAAGTATCAACTCAAGATCGAGGACGCCCAAGCATTCGTGACCGCGGTCATCGAACACCCGGGCGAGGTTGCCAAAGCGATCGGGAAGGCCATCGTCGACTGGGACACCTGGACCGACGACCCAGGCAAGGCCATCGGACATCTCATCCCCGAGATCGTCCTCACCGTCGCCACCCTCGGTGCCGGCTCCGGCGCCGTCGCCGCCGAACGCGGCGCCCTCGGTGCCGTCCGCGGCCTGGAGAACGCCGAAGACATCGCCTCCAACATCACCAAACTCGACGACCTGGCCGACCTCGGCAAACTCGACGACGCGTTCGATGTGTCGTCCGCCCTGACTCGCGAAGAGGAGTTCGCTCGCGGCTACTACACCGGAAGCGGCTACGAGTATCTCAATGCGCAACTTCGAGGGGTTCCGCCAAGCTACGGGCCCGGTCCGTACTCCACGAGCGAGCTGGCCAAGATGGCCGACGACCTCAGCAGCGGCTTGTCGAAGATGCCGGCCTACGAGGGCACCAGTTACCGGGGGACCAATCTCCCCCAGTCGGTTCTCGACGAGATGACCAGGACCGGGGTCTTCCGCGATCCTGCGTTCACCAGCTCGAGCCTCAATCCGGCCGTCGCCGAGAACTTCCGGCTGATGCACAACGGAAACGCCCTCCTGGAGTTCAACGGGCGGACGGGGCGTGACCTGTCTGCCGTCTCGACTGTCGGGCCGAGCGAGGCCGAAATCCTGTTCGACAAGGGCACCGCCTTCGAGGTCGTCAGCAAGACCTGGGAGGCTCAGCTCAAGGCCTGGAAGATCACCCTCAAGGAGTTGCCGTGACCATGCAGCCGCCCTCGGCGCAACCTCCGCCGCCCGAGGATGTCGATCGGTTCTACGCCACTTTGCTGCGAGCTCTGGCCAAGTCGCCGCGCCTCATCGGACTCACCTTCCGGGGCCATCAAGAGGCGATCGAGGGAGCCGCCAAGGGGGCCGTGGTCAGCACGGGTTTGGTGGCTACCAGCCGAGATCCGCGTGTGGCCACTCTCAACGGCACTATCACCAGCCTGTATGCCGTCCTCGGCGATCTCGGGGCGCAGTTGGAGACGATCAGCCAGGCCCCTCAGGAGCGCGAGGTGGTCTTCCTTCCCTCGACGCTCTTCGTCATCGGCATGACTGAACACATCGCGGGCTTCGACGTGACCTACGTCGAGCAAATCAACCCGGACCGAGACCCTCCGGTCTCCGCGAGACTCACTTTGGACTGGGCCCGCGAGACCACCAGAACGTACCTGGAACGGTCCAACTGGGACGCGCAAGTCGCCATCCTCAACCCCGGCAAGTTCGTCGGGCCCCTCTCATGACGGCAATGCGACAGCGGCATGAACGACAGTCCCACTGACCTGCCGTGGGCTCGGGTCAGCTGATAGACCGCGTCACGCCGGGGTCAGTCGAAGGTGGTTTGGACGGCATACCACCAGGTGTGCAGGCTGACCCTGCCAGGTGGGCTAGGCCGACTGGCGGCGAGGGGCGCGCTTGACCACGCGCGGTGCCTCGCGGCGCACGATGGTCGGGTTGACGTTGTCCAGGACGGCCTCGCGGGTGATGACGACCCGGGCGATGTCGTTCTCGCTGGGGACGTCGAACATCACCGGGAGGAGGACTTCCTCCATGATGGCCCGCAGGCCGCGAGCGCCCGTGCCACGCAAGAGGGCCTGGTCGGCGACCGCGTCGACGGCCTCGGGGGTGAACTCAAGCTCGACGCCGTCGATCTCGAACATCCGCTGGTATTGCTTGACCAGGGCGTTGCGCGGTTCGGTGAGGATCGCAACGAGGGCGGGGCGGTCCAGCGGGGTGACCGTCGTGATGACGGGGAGCCGGCCGATGAACTCGGGGATGAGGCCGAACTTCATCAAGTCTTCGGGCATGACGTCGGAGTAGGAATAGCCTTCGTCTTTGGCCAGGTGCAGCTGCGAGCCGAAGCCCAGGCCCTTCTTGCCTGAGCGCGCCTCGATGAGCTTCTCGAGCCCGGCGAACGCTCCCCCGACGATGAACAGGACGTTCGTCGTGTCGATCTGGATGAACTCCTGGTGCGGGTGCTTGCGACCGCCCTGCGGCGGGACCGAGGCAGTGGTGCCTTCGAGGATCTTCAGCAGGGCCTGCTGGACGCCCTCACCAGAGACGTCACGGGTGATCGACGGGTTCTCGCTCTTGCGGGCGATCTTGTCGACCTCGTCGATGTAGATGATCCCGGTCTCGGCCTTCTTGACGTCGTAGTCGGCGGCCTGGATGAGCTTGAGGAGGATGTTCTCGACGTCCTCACCGACGTAGCCCGCCTCGGTCAGCGCGGTGGCGTCGGCGATGGCGAACGGGACATTGAGCATGCGCGCGAGCGTCTGGGCGAGGTAGGTCTTGCCGCACCCGGTGGGGCCGATCAACAGGATGTTGGACTTGGCGATGTCGATCGCGTCCTCACCCTTGCGGCCCATCCCCTCCCCGGCCTGGATCCGCTTGTAGTGGTTGTAGACGGCTACGGCGAGCGACCGTTTGGCGGTCTCCTGGCCGACGACATAGGTGCCCAGGAAGTCGAAAATCTCACGCGGCTTGGGCAGTTCGTCCAGGCCCAGCTCGGACGACTCGGCCAGCTCTTCCTCGATGATCTCGTTGCACAGGTCGATGCACTCGTCGCAGATGTAGACGCCGGGACCGGCAATGAGCTTCTTGACCTGTTTCTGGCTCTTCCCGCAGAAGGAGCACTTGAGCAGGTCGCCGCCGTCACCCACGCGCGCCATCTGGGTCCTCCCGCCGTCCCGACCACGTTGTGCGGTCACGTTCATCGCCGACGCTACCTGCCCGGCGCCGGTTGCGCTCTTCATTACACGCCCCGACATGCCCGTCGGCGCCTCATGTCCGCTGAGGGCGGACAAACGTCACCGGTATGCCGTCCGCCCGGGTGAGCGGGCGGCATACCGGTGCGTGGGTGTCTTACTTCTGGGCCGAGCCCTTGCGCGAGAGGAGCACTTCGTCGATGAGGCCGTAGTCCTTGGCCTCGGCCGACGAGAGAATCTTGTCGCGCTCGATGTCGCGGGCGGTCTGCTCGGCGGAGCGGCCCGTGTGCTTGGCGAGGGTCTCCTCAAGCCAGGTGCGCATCCGCAGCACCTCGTTGGCCTGGATCTCGATGTCGGAGGCCTGACCATAGTCGCCACCGGCCAGGGCCGGCTGGTGGATGAGGATCCGAGCGTTGGGCAGCGCATAGCGCTTGCCGGGTGCCCCCGCCCCCAGCAGCACGGCTGCCGCCGAGGCGGCCTGGCCGACGACGAACGTCTGGATGTCGGGCCGGATGTATTGCATCGTGTCGTAGATCGCGGTCATCGCCGTGAACGAGCCACCGGGGCTGTTGATGTACATGAGGATGTCGCGGTCGGGGTCCTGGGACTCCAGGACGATGAGCTGGGCGATGATGTCGTCGGCCGACGCGTCATCGACCTGGACGCCGAGGAAGATGATCCGGTCCTCGAACATCTTCGTGTAAGGGTCCAGCCGCTTCATCCCGTAGGACGTGCGCTCTTCGAACTGGGGCAGAATGTAGCGCCCGGTCGGGGCCAGGGGCCCGGCGTTCCTGGGCATGCCGTGAATGGTCATCAGTGGTCTCCGTCGTCTCGCGCGTCTGAGGTGTCTCGGGGTCAGTTGCCGGACGCCGGGTTGTCGGCGCGGTGGGCCACGCTCGAGGCTCGTTCGACCACGTGGTCGACGAAGCCGTAGGCCTTGGCCTCCTCCGCGGTGAACCAACGGTCCCGGTCGGAGTCGCGCTCGATCTGCTCCAGCGGCTGGCCGGTGTGCTCGGCGATGAGTGCGGCCATCTGCTTCTTGATGTGCAGCATCTGCTCGGCCTGGATCTTGATGTCCGACGCGGTGCCGCCGATGCCGCCGGAGGGCTGGTGCATCATCACTCGCGCGTGCGGGGTGGCATAGCGCTTGCCCGGTGTCCCGGCCGACAGCAGGAACTGGCCCATCGACGCGGCCATCCCCATGGCAACCGTCGCGACGTCGGGCTTGACCCACTGCATGGTGTCGAAGATCGCCATGCCAGCCGTGACCGACCCACCCGGGGAGTTGATGTAGAGCCAGATGTCCTTGTCGGGGTCCTCCGCCGCCAGCAGGAGCATCTGGGCGCAGATCGCGTTGGCGTTCTCGTCGCGAACCTCCGAGCCCAGGAAGATGATCCGCTCCTTGAGCAGCCGGTTGTAGATGTGGTCGTCCAAACCTCCGGGCATCGGCGCCCCGGCCATGACGACCTCGTTGCTCTGGCTCACCTGTGACTCCATGCGTCGGTCGGTGCGGGACGGCTCGCCCGCTCTCCCGACCCTAACGTCCGGGGCCGTGCCGACAATCCCCGTATGCCGCGTGTTCGCCGTGAGCGCACACCCATCCCTTTTCCCGCCCCCTCCTCCTCACCTTCTTCACCCGCCGAGATTGACGTTGCCGTCGGGACACGCCGGAGCGACCGCTCCCAACGTCAATCTCGGCGCAAGAAGGGGGGTAAGCCGGGCGCAAGAAGGGGGCAAGTGGGGCGCAAGCGGGGGGCCAGGAAGACCAGCGGGTATGCCGGTCGGTCGTCAGCCGGTGCCGCCGACATCCACCTGGTAGGCCTCGAAGATGAGGTCGCCACCTCGCTGGCGATGGTGGGACAGCCGCCGCAGCAGCTCCTTGACCAACGCGGGGGCCGCCGCCCGATCGTCGGCCGCCGGACGATCGAGCACCGCGATGAGCTCATCGGCCAGCGCCACCAGGTCGGGATGCTCGCCCTGCAGGTGCCGCAGCGGCCCGGCCAGGCGGGCGGCCTCGGCCCGCAGCGAGTCATAAAGCCCGCCCGACGCCTCGGTCACCTCGATGTGTTCGGCGAGGTCGGTCCGCACCTCAGCGGCAGCGGCTCGTGCTTGCTGCAGCCAGTGCTCCGGATCGCCGGGGGGCTCGTCGAGGACCGCTTGCAGGGCCACCATCGACTCCCCGAGCTCCGAGCGTCGTTCCTTGACCTTGTCCAGATAGACCGCGAGATCCGCGTCCATGGGCCACCTCCACTCGTGAGGGAAACTCCATCGTCTCCCATCACCGGCCCACATCGGGCCGAACGGCGGGCACAGTTTGCGTGAACGTGGTCTCAGGACTCCCGCATTGCGGGGAGGGCGCCGAACGTCACCACGAGCGCCAGCCCCACGACGAGCAAGGCCCGCAGCACGCCGACCCGGTCACCGACGAAGCCGAGCAGCGGCGGACCGACGAGGAACGCGGCATACCCGATCGTGCTGACGACACTGACCCGGGCGGCGGCGCGCGCGGGGTCGTCCGCGGCAGCCGACATCCCGACGGGGAAGCCGAGACTCGCCCCGAGACCCCACAGCGCGGCGCCCACGAAGGCGAGCCACGGACCTCCGAAGACGACCAGCCCGGCCCCGACCAGGGCGAGGCCGGAGGTGGCGCGCAGCACCGGAACCCGGCCGTGGCGGTCCAACACCGTCGTCCCGGCGACCCGACCTGCCGTCATGCTGGCCAGGAACGTCGCGAACGCGAGCACGCCCGCCCACGCCGGCAGCCCGTGCCCGTCGACGAACGCGACCGCGAGCCAGTCGTTGGCACTGCCCTCGGTGAACGCCGCGACCAGCACGACGAGTCCGATGAGCAGGGTGCGTCGCTCGGTCCAGGCGGCGCGCAGCCCCAGTCCCGCGCGGGATGGCTCGGCGGCATCCGGTATGCCGTGCCCCTCACCTCCCGCGGGCAGGAACCGGGGCGTTGCGGCGAGCGCCACGGCCAGGACCAGCAGCGAGGTCACGGCGAGGTGTGGCAGGACGCCGACGCCCCAGGCCGTGAGCCCGCTCCCGATGAGGGCGGAGGCGACCGTGCCTGCACTGAACGCGGCGTGGAAGCGGGGCATGATCGAGCGGCCGGCCAGGCGCTCGACGGCCGCGCCCTCGAGGTTCATCGCGACGTCCCAGACCCCGATGCCCAGCCCGGCGACGAACAGCGCCAGCATGACACCGGGTCGGGAGCGCAGGACTTCGGCCGAGACGCCCACTCCGATCAGCCCGACGACCGATAACACGACCGCGGCCAGGACCGTGCGGGTGGCCCCGAAGCGGTGGGCGAGCCACCCCGCTGCGGGGAGCCCGAGCACCGAGCCTGCTGAGGCGGCCAGGAGGGTGATGCCCAGCTCGCCGGGGGTCAGGTCCAGTAGTGACTTGATCTGCGGGATCCGCGAGGCGAACGCAGCGAACTGCACGCCCGCGAGGGCAAACACGGCATACACCGCGAGGATGGCGACCCGCACGGTCGGTGCGGCGACTGAGGACCCCGGAGGGTCAAGGGCGGGCGGACCCGCGGCCGGCTCAGTGGTCGTGGTCGTGACCCTCGTGATCGTGGTCGTGACCCTCGTGGTCGTGGTCGTGGTCGTGGTCGTGGTCGTGCGCGAGCGGCGCGCGCGGGGCCAGGACGGCCTCCAGGTCGACAGGGGCGCCAGCGCTGTCCGTCACGGTCGCCTGCTCGAGGACCTTGGCCAGGGCCTTGCGCCGGGCGACCTCGCCGATCATCGCGGGGATCTGACCCTGGGCGTCGATGGCCTGGGCGAACTGGTTGGGGTCCATGCCGTACTGCTGGGCCGACATGAGCAGGTATTCGATGAGCTCGGGCTGCTCGACGCGGATGTCTTCCTTCTCGACGATGGCGTCCAGGAGGAACTGGGTGGCCAGGCCCTTGCGGGTCTCGGCGTCGACCTCGGCGCGGTGCTCGGCGTCCTCAAGGCGGCCCTCGCCCTCAAGGTGCGAGTGGACCTCGGCTTCGACGATGCCTTCGGGGACGGGGATCTCGGTGGCGGCCAGCAACGCCTCCATGACCTTGTCGCGAGCCTGCATGCCCTGACCGAACCGCTTGCCGCGCTCGGCGTCCTTCACCAGGTCGGCCTTGAGCTCGTCGAGGGTGTCGAACTCGCTTGCCAATTGGGCGAACTCGTCGTTGAGCTCGGGCAGCTCGCGCTCTTTGACGGACTGCACGGTGACGGTGCAGTCGGCCGAATCACCAGCGTGGTCGCCGCCGGCGAGAGGGGCCTTGAAGGTCTTGGTGTCGCCAGCGGCCATCCCGACGAGAGCCTCGTCCATGCCGTCGAGCATGTTGCCCGCACCGACCTCGTAGGAGACCCCGGTGACCGTGTCGATCTCCTCGCCGTCGATCTCGGCACTGAGGTCGATGGAGACGAAGTCGCCGGTGGCGGCGGCGCGCTCGACGCCCTTGAGGGTGCCGAACCGCTGGCGGAGGGTGGTGAGCCGCTCCTCGATGTCGGCGTCGTCGACCTCGATGGCGTCGACCTGGACGGCCAGACCGGCGAAGTCGGGCAGCTCGATCTCGGGCCGCTTGTCGACCTCAGCGGTGAAGACCAGACCCTGGTCGGCCTCGACCGGGATCTCGGTGACGTCGACCTCGGGCTGCCCGAGCGGGCGCACCGAGTGCTCATCGAGCGCTTGCCCGTAGAACTTGGGCATCGCGTCGTTGACGGCCTCCTGCAGGACCGCCCCCTTGCCCAGACGCTGGTCGATGATCCGCGACGGGACCTTGCCGCGCCGGAAGCCCGGCACCTGGATCTGGCTGCCGATGGTCTTGTACGCCTGCTCCAGACTGGGCTGGAACTCCTCGGCGGACACCTCGATGGTGAGCTTCACCCGGGTCGGGCTGAGGGTCTCGAGCGCACTCTTCACTGCGGATACTCCAGATCGGGAAGGTCGGGTATGCCGTCCGGCTGGCCCTGCCTCGTGCGGGGCACGGGGGCATGGGCGGGCTGACGCGGACGACGGCGGGCAATCCGGTCCATGCTAGCGGCGAAGGTCCAGCCCGGCCGAATCGCTCTGGGACCGCTCCCGCCCACGTGACACGTGACGGCGCTGATGACGGCGCCGCCGCTGCTGTCCTCACGACAGTCAGGGCGCCGCCATGGGCGCCGTCATGACGCGCCACACTCTGGTGGAGCCGGGCCCCGATGCCGGTCCAGCGACGACTCGTCGCCGGGCGTGGTGGTCGGGGTAGCCGGATTCGAACCGACGGCCTTCCGCTCCCAAAGCGGACGCGCTACCAAACTGCGCCATACCCCGGTCGGTGGGCGGGCGGCATACCGGATCCGACGCACCGAGCCCGCGACGAGACGCGCGAGACGATGTGGTTCGCGCGATCCGGGCGGGCGGCACTAGGCTAGCCCCCCGTGGTGGCCCCGTCACATCGCGACGGCCACCGCCCGCGGGCGTAGCTCAATGGTAGAGCCCCAGTCTTCCAAACTGGCTACGCGAGTTCGATTCTCGTCGCCCGCTCCAGCGCCAGGTCGGTGATCTCCCGGCCGGCAGCCAGGCCCTTGGCCTCGAAGCCCGCCACCGGTCGCCAGGCTGGCCGGGTCGCCTCGCGCACCATGAACCTCCCGTCCTGGGTCACCAGCGCCCGCACGTATGCCGCGTAGTCGGCCCAGTCGGTCGCCACCAGGACGTGGCCGTCGGGCGTGAGGCGGGAGGCCAACAGGTCGAGCGTGTCGGGCGAGACGAAGCGCCGCCGGTGGTGACGGACCTTGGGCCACGGGTCGGGGAAGAACAGGTGCACGGCGTCGAGCGACCCCGGCGGGATGCGGTCGGTGAGGAACTCGACCGCGTCGCCGAGCTCGGCCGACAGGTTGGTCAGGCCCGCCTCGGCTGCCGCCGCGAGCATCCGGGCGACTCCTGGAGGGTGGACGTCGAGAGCGATGAGGTGGGTGTCGGGGTGGGCGGCCGCAAACCCGAGCGCGGCGGCGCCGTGGCCACAACCGACCTCGACGACGACCTGCGTGGGGCGGCCCGGCGAGCCGGGAGGCGCGAGGGCGGCCGGCGGGACGGCATACCGGGGCAGCAGGGTGGCCAGTCGGCTCTCGGTGAGCTGCGAGCGGCGCCCCCGGCGAGCGTGGAAGGTGCGGACCCGCTGTTCTGGCACGCGGACAGGGTATGCCGCGGGAACTCGGCGAGGGCCCAGGGCGCTTAGAGTGGGTCAGGCCGGCCGGTTGGGCGGCGACCACCGAGTGGGGAGGAGGGCCGACATGGGCCTTTTCGACGAGATGAAGGACAAGGCGACCGAGCTCATCCAGGGCAACAGCGACAAGGTCGACGACGCGGTGGAGAAGGCTGGCGACCTTCTCGACGAGAAGACTGGCGGCCAGTTCTCCGACAAGGTCGACATGGCGCAGGAGAAGGCCAAGGAGATTGCCGACGGCCTCGACCAGGCCAACTGAGCGCATCGCCTCGTTGCAGGCGGACGGCCGCCGCTCACCTTGGGGTGGGCGGCGGCCGTTCTCGTATGCCGGGTGGCGCGGGGGCGGCTCCACCAGGCACGTTCGGGGCGGCTCGTGTTGGGGCGGCTCGTGTTGGGGCGGCGGTTCGACGAAACCCCCGGCGGCTGTGAGGAAATCCGGCCCAGGACCAGCCACAAACCCCGAATTCATCAGCGACAGTGAGGAAATCCGGTCACGGAGCGGCCTGAAGCCCCGAATTCATCGGCGAGTGTGAGGAACTCGGGGACGGTTGGGGCGAGGAGTGACGGGGGCGGGGCGGCAGTGCGAGACGAGGGAGAGGGTGACGCGAGGCGAGGGCGGGGCAGGGCGAGAGGAGGGGTGGCGCCAGCGGTGAGGTCAGTCGCGCCAAATGATGACGACGGCGCGGTCGTCGGAGTCGCCGGCCTTGGCGTCGGCGCACAGTCGGCGCGCGCCCGACTCAAAGCCGACTGTCACGAGGCGCTCGGCATTGCCCAACAAGCGATCCAGGCCCCGGCTGAGGTCGAGGCTACGGGCCTCGACCACCCCATCGGTGTAAAGGACCAGTGCGTCACCGCGACCCAGCCGCCCGATGCTGCGCGGGAACCCCGCGTCCGGGATCAGGCCGAGCGCCGGACCTCCCGCCGAGTCGTGCACGGACCACAGCCCGGAGCCCGCCGCGAACTGGATGGGCGCAGGATGCCCCGCGTTGCCCAGACTGAACTCCCCTGTCGACAGGTCGATCGCCAGATGCACGGCGGTGGCGAAACCCTCGGACCATTCCTGGCGCAGCAGATAGTGGTTGGCGGCAGCGAGCAGCCGGTCGGGCTCGACCTGCCCCAGCAACCCGCCGATCGCACCCGAACACAGCAGCGACCGGGTCCCAGCCGTGCGCCCCTTGCCGGACAGGTCGACCAACGCCACCTCCAGCCGCCTGCCGTCCGGGGACAGCGAGGTCACCGCGAGGTCGCCGGAGAACTTGTCCCCGTATGCCGACTGGATCGCTGACTCCGCATGCCACCCGGCAGGCAGCACGGGCATGACCCCCAGCGCCAACAGGCGATCACGAAGGTCGACGAGCATGTCCTCGCCACCGTTGCCCTGGACCCCGAGCCGCTCCCGAGAACGGGTCCGGATGATCATCAGCGCCATGGTCAGGCCGAGCGCCAGCAGGGTGAACCCCTGCAACGGCGACCACCCGCGAACCATGACGGCCGAGTAGCCCAGGCACGCGGCATACGAGAGGCAGACCAGGAGGAACCACCGAGGGGTGAGGAACAAGCCAGCGAGGACGACCAGTGGACCGAACAGCGCCCACGAGACGTCCGCCGGCCAGACGCACATGAGGCCCAAGAGCGCGAAACCCGCAAGGATCAGACCGACGGCCCGCACCGGTTGCCGGGCCCGACGCAGGGCGCGCAGCCGTGGGCCGAAACGCTCGGGGACCACCGCCCACCGTCGCGAGGTGGGGGTGGTGGGTGAGGTCGACGCCGCCGAGGCGGTCATCAGCGACGCTCAGGCTTCAGGGAGGCTCCCGTCGAGCTCAAAGTCGGTGACCATCGCCAGCCTGCGGGCATGCCGCGCGTCGCCCGAGAAGCTCGTGGTGAGGAAGGCATCCGCGATCGCGCATCCGGTCTCGATGTCGGTGAACCGGCCACCCATCGAGATGACCTGAGCGTCGTTGTGCTGCCGCGCCAGCTGCGCCAGCTCGACGCTGGAGGCATAGGCCGCACGGATCCCGGGCACCTTGTTGGCCGCGATGAGCTCGCCGTTGCCCGATCCGCCCAGGACGATGCCCAGCGATCCAGGCTCGTCCGCGACGGCCAGCGCCGCCCGCAGGACGAACACCGGATAGTCGTCCAGCGCGTCGAAGGCCACCGGTCCGTGATCGACGACGTCGTGTCCGGCGGCGGTGAGGTGAGTGACCAAGGCGCGCTGCAACTCGTATGCCGCGTGGTCACCCCCGAGGTGAACTCGCATGGGAGACAGTCTCTTTCAGTCGAAGATCGGCCCGACAGTGCGGGTGCGCTTGAGTTCGTAGAAGCCAGGGGTTCCGGCGACCAGGACGCACCCGTCCCAGAGTCGACCGGCAGCCTCACCCTTGGGAGCCGGGCTCATGACCGGGCCGAAGAACGCGACCCCGCCGACGGAGATGACCGGCGTGCCGACGTCGGTGCCGACCAAGGAGATGGCGCGCTTGTGGCTCCGCTTGAGGGCCGGGTCGTTCTTCTTCTGGTGCGCGGCCTTGGCCAGCTCGGCGGGGAGCTTGCACTCGGCCAGGGCCGCCGCGATGACCTCGTCGAAGTCCTTCATGCCCTGCAGGTGGATCCGGGTCCCCATGGCGTCGTAGAGCTTCTTGACGACCTTGTCGCCGTGGGCCTGCTGGGCCGCGATGATGACCCGCACCGGTCCCCAGGCCTTGGCCATGAGCTCGACATACTGCGGCGGCAACTCGCGGCCCTCGTTGAGGACAGCCAGGCTCATCACCGACCAGGTCACCCGGACGGGGCGGACCTGCTCGACCTGCATGAGCCACCGGGACGTCATCCAGGCCCACGGGCAGATGGGGTCGAACCACATCTCGACGGGCTGGCGACGGACCCGGGTCGGGCGAGCAGCGGCAGTGGTGGTCATGGTCGGCATTGTGCCATCCTCACGAGCGCCCGGCTCTGCGTCCCGAGGCCCAGGGCGTGGGAGGATGGTCGGCGGATCGAGCGCCGAGGGACCGTTGACCCGGCCCCGCGGCATACCCCTGCGTCACGCCACCACACCCCAAGGAGCGTCCTGTGCCCGGCACCAACCTCACCCGCGACGAGGCGGCGACCCGCGCCGCTCTGCTGCATGTCGACAGTTACGAGGTGGTGCTCGATCTCACCACGGGACCGACGACGTTCCACACGGTGACGACGGTGCGCTTCACCGCTCGCACTCCCGGCGCGGACACGTGGATCGACTTCGTCGGTGACTCGGTGACCTCAGTGACCCTCAACGGGCGGACGCTGGACCCGGCGGAGGTCTTCGCCGACAGCCGGATCGCGTTGCCCGGTCTGGCCGCCGACAATGTGCTCGTCGTCGACGCGATCGGCCGCTACACCAACAGCGGCGAGGGGCTGCACCGGTTCGTCGACCCGGTCGACGACGAGGTCTACCTCTACAGCCAGTTCGAGGTCCCGGACAGCAGGCGCGTGTATGCCGTGTTCGAGCAGCCCGACCTCAAGGCCACCTTCGCGTTCACGGCCACCGTGCCCGAGCACTGGGTCGTCGTGTCCAACCAGCCGGCACCGCAGCCGGTCCCGGCGGGCGAAGGTCGCGCGACGTGGGCCTTCGAGCCGACCCCGCGGATCTCCTCCTACATCACCGCCCTTTGCGCCGGTCCCTACACCGTGCAGTGGGACTCGGTGCAGGGGCGCGACGCGACGATCCCTATGGGCATCTTCGCTCGAAAGTCGATCACCGAGTTCGTCGACTACGACAACCTGTTCGACTGCACCAAGAAGGGAATCCTGTTCTTCGAGAAGGAGTTCGACGGAGCCTTCCCCTTCGCGAAGTACGACCAGCTCTTCGTGCCGGAGTACAACGCCGGAGCGATGGAGAACGCCGGCTGCGTGACGATCACCGACATCTATGTCTTCCGTGGACAAGCCTCCGAGCCGCTGGTCGAGCGACGCGCGCTGACGATCCTGCACGAGCTGGCGCACATGTGGTTCGGGGACCTGGTCACCATGAAGTGGTGGGATGACCTGTGGCTCAACGAGTCGTTCGCCGAATGGGCCTCGTCGGTGTGTCAGGCCGAGGCGACCGAATGGCCCGATGCCTGGACCACCTTCCACAGCCACGAGAAGACCTGGGCCTATCAGCAGGACCAGCAGTCCGACACCCACCCCGTGTATGCCGACATGCGCGACCTCGTCGACGTCGCGGTCAACTTCGACGGGATCACCTACGCCAAGGGCGGCTCGGTCCTCAAGCAACTGGTCGCCTATGTCGGGCGCGAGGCGTTCAGGGAGGGGCTGCGCAGCTACTTCCGCAAGCACGCCTGGGGCAACACGACGATGGGCGACCTGTTCGCCGAGCTTGAGGCGGCCTCCGGTCGTGACCTGTCCGACTGGGCCCGGCGGTGGCTGCAGACCTCGGGCCCGAGCACGCTGGCCCTGGACATCGCGACGGACGCCGACGGAGTGATCACCGCCGCTGCGATGACCCAGAGCGTCGCCGGCACCGACCCGACCTTGCGCCCGCACCGGGTCGGGATCGGTCGCTACGACCTCGTGGACGGGCGGCTGATCCGGGTCGGCTTCGACGAGGTCGACATCGACGGTGCCCGGACCGAGTTGCCGAGCCTGGTCGGACTGCCCCGCCCTGCGCTGCTGTTGCCCAACGACGAGGACCTCACCTACGCCAAGATCGCGCTCGACGAGGTGTCGTTGCAGACCGCGATCGAGCACATCGACGCCTTCGAGGACAGTCTTGCCCGCAGCCTTGTCATCGGGTCGCTCTGGGAGCGACTGCGCGACGGCGCCCTGGCCCCCTCGGAGTTCACCGAGGTGGCGCTGCGGGTCATCCCGGTCGAGGAGCACACCGTGGTCCTGCGGACCATCCTGCGCACGACCAAGCAGATCCCCTCGATGTTGCTGGCCACCCTGCGCTGGTTCCTCCCGGAGGCGGCCCGCCCCGCGATGGTCGACAAGGCCGTGGCCGTCATCCGCGCCGCCCTCGACGCCGCGGTCCCTGGCAGTGACAAGCAGCAACAGTTGGTCGTCGCGTATGCCGCGCTGGCCCGGCATACGGCCGACCTCACCCGGCTGCGCGGCATCCTTGACGGCTCCGTCGTCGTGCCTGGCCTGTCGGTCGACCAGGATCTGCGCTGGACCCTCATCACCCAGATGGCTTCGGCCGGAGGCGTGTCCGAGGCGGACGTGGCCGCCGAGTTGGACCGCGACCCATCCCTCGCCGGTCGAGAGCTGGCCCTCAAAGCGCGCGCCGCGATGCCGACGGCCGAGGCCAAGGAGACCGCCTGGGCCATGGCCATCGACTCCGACACCCAGACGAACGCCGCGATGGAGGCCATCGGGGCGGGCTTCCGCCGGTGCGACGACCCGGCACTGTTGCGCCCGTTCGTCGAGCGCTACCACGAGATGCTCGAACCGGTCTTCGCCTCTCGCTCCTATGCGATCGCTGAGCGGGCCGTGAAGTACTTCTACCCCCTGGACATCGCCGATGCGGCGCTTCGGGATCGCACCCGGGCCTGGCTGGCAGACCATGAGGACGCCCCCGCGGGTCTGCGACGCCTGGTCATCGAGCAGTTGGCCGTTGTCGAGACCGCGGTGGCGGCCCAGGAGCGCGAAGGCTTGTGACGGCATACCCCCTCATCGCAAGCCCCGGCGAGTGGTTGGTGACGCTCGATCGCTTCCTGGGCCCTCCCCTGCAGATCGGCGGCATCCTCGTCGGCGCGCTCGTGGGTCGCTGGCTGCTGCACCGACTGATCCGGTCGGCCGTCGACCGGGCCAGCGAACGTCACGCGGAACGAATCCGGCTGCTACCAGGGCGAGCCGGGGACATTCTCGCCGATGCAAGCGGGCTGGCGCATGAGCGGTATGTCCAGCGCACTCAGACCGTGGGAGCAGTGCTGCGCAGTGTCGTGACCGTCGTCGTCGCCTCCCTCGCGGTGCTGACGATCATGGCGACCCTCGGGGTGCCACTGGCGCCGCTGCTGGCGTCGGCTGGTGTTGGCGGGGTGGCGTTGGGCTTCGGGGCACAGAGCCTCGTGCGGGATTTCCTGTCGGGGATCTTCATGATCGTCGAGGACCAATACGGCGTGGGCGACACCATCGACACGGGCGAGGTGATCGGCCAGGTCGAGGACGTCACCCTGCGGGTGACCCGGTTGCGAGATCGCAACGGAGTCATCTGGTATGTCCGCAACGGGGAGATCCTGCGAGTCGGAAACCAGTCGCAGGGGTGGTCGACAGCAGCCATCACTGTGCCGTTCGCGCTCGATGCCGACGTCCCGGCCGTGACCGAGGTGCTGCGCGCGGCCCTGGCCACACTGCCGGAGACCGACGAGCGGGTGTTGGAGCCGCCATCGGTCGTCGTCGAGTCGCTCTCGGCCGGAGCGATCACGGTGCGGGTGTCGGCCAAATGTGTGCCGACCGTCCACCTGGACGTACAACGTGACCTGCGGATGCTGGTCAAGGCCGCGCTCGACAAGGCGGGGATCGCCATGGCGGCCCCGGTCTCCGGGCCGTGGACGAGTGGGACGGTGTGAACACGTGAGCGATGAGGCGGGACAGCCAGGGCAGCCGGAAGGGACCTTCTACGACCTGGTCGGCGGCCACGACACGTTCGTGCGCCTCGTCCGGGGCTTCTACGAAGGAGTGGCCGGCGACCCCGTGCTGCGGGCGATGTATCCCGAGGAAGACCTCGGACCGGCCGAGGTCCGGCTGCGGATGTTCCTTGAGCAGTATTGGGGCGGACCCAACACCTACTCCGAGCAACGGGGTCACCCTCGTCTGCGGATGCGGCACGCCCCGTATGCCGTGACCCCGCAGCAGCGCGACCGCTGGCTGCGGCACATGCTCGCCTCGGTCGCTGGCCTGGGCCTGGACCACGACCAGGAGGCGATGCTCGTCGACTACCTGGTGCGGGCGGCATACATGTTGGTCAACGCACCGGAGGATGAGCCGACGGTGAGCGATGCTGAGGCTGGGTCGTCCTGACGTGAAACCCACGCTCCGCGAGCGAGACTGGTGGCGCGACGCGGTCATCTATCAGGTCTACCCGCGGTCGTTCGCCGACTCCGACGGTGACGGCACCGGGGACCTGCCCGGGGTCACCGCCCGGCTGCCCTACCTCGCCGACCTGGGCGTCGACGGCCTGTGGCTGTCGCCGTTCTATCGATCGCCGCTGGCCGATGCCGGCTATGACGTGGCCGACTATCGGGACGTCGATCCGCGCTTCGGGACGCTGGCCGACGTCGACACGCTCATCGCGCGGGCCGACGACCTCGGCCTGGCGGTGCTCGTCGACCTCGTGCCCAACCACTCGTCTGACCAGCATCCGTGGTTCCAGGCGGCGGTGGCGGCGGGGCCGGGGTCGCCCGAACGGGCTCGCTATCTCTTCCGCGACGGACGGGGCGCCACCGGCGAACTGCCGCCGAACAACTGGCGATCGGGCTTCGGTGGACCAGGCTGGACCCGGATCACCGAGCCGGACGGCCGACCCGGCCAGTGGTATCTGCACCTGTTCGACGTCCATCAACCCGACTTTGACTGGACGTGCCCGGACGTGCGGGCCGAGTTCGAGTCGGTGCTGCGCTTCTGGCTGGACCGTGGAGTGGCCGGCTTCCGGGTCGACGTCGCCCACGGCCTCATCAAGGCGCCGGGGTTGCCCGATCTCACCCGGACCCCGGAGGAGCTCGCGACCCTCCCGACCCACGCCAGCCCGTTCTGGGACCAGGACGGCGTGCACGAGGTGTATGCCGCGTGGCGTCGGCTGTTGGAGTCCTACGGACCGCCCGACCGGGTGTTGTGCGCGGAGGCCTGGGTCAGCCCTCCCGAGCGGATGGCCCGCTATCTGCGACCCGAGGAGATGCATCAGGGGTTTGCCTTCGACTTCCTCGGCTGCCGTTGGGACGCAACGCAATTGCGCCAGGTCATCGATGCCGAGCTGCACACGATGGGCGCGGTGGGCGCCCCAAGCACCTGGGTGCTGTCCAACCACGACGTCGTCCGGCACGCCAGTCGCCTGGGCACCGCTGATCCCGGGCCGGTGACCGGTGGGATCCGAGCCGGCGACCCGCAGCCCGACCGAGCGCTGGGGTTGCGGCGAGCCCGGGCGGCGACGCTGCTCATGCTGGCCTTGCCGGGGGCGGCATACCTCTATCAGGGTGAGGAGCTCGGACTGCCCGAACACACCCGACTGCCCGACGAGGTGCGCGAGGACCCGGTGTGGGTCCGCAGTGAGCACGCCCACGCGGGACGCGACGGTTGCCGGGTGCCGATCCCGTGGTCGGCGCAGGCGCCCGGGTTCGGCTTCTCCCCCACGGGCGCCACGTGGCTGCCGCAGCCGCCCGAGTTCGCCGAGTATGCCGCCGACGCCCAGGACGGGGTGCCCGGCTCGACCGTGGAGCTGTATCGGGCGGCGCTGCGGCTGCGGCGAGAGCACCGCCTGGGGCGCGGGCGGCTGGCGTGGGTGTCCGCAATGAGCTCCGAGGTGCTGGCGTTCGACACCTGCGGGGTGCGGGTGATGGTCAATCTGAGCTCGGAAACGGCGGCGCTTCCGGACGGGTGGTCGGTCATCTGCCAGTCGGGGCCGCTTGAGTCGGCCGACGCGGTGCCGGTCGATACGGCCGTCTGGCTGGCCCCCGCTCGAACCTGTGGATAACTTCGGCGGTCCGTCGGCGCGAAGGCTTAGCCTGCCGTCATGCTGCTGCACGTGGAGCCGGACGAGCTGATCGCCGCCGGACATCGGTTGTCCGAGGACGGTCCAGCGCTGCGCGCCCTGGCCACCCTCATGTCGGGATGCGGCGGCCTGGCGAGGGCCGCTGCGGGCAACGACCCGGCGCTCGAGGGTGCCTTGCGCGCACTCGGCGAACGGGGGGCGGCTGCCTTGGCCGTCCTCGCCTCGGCCGCCGAGACGTTGGCAGCCGGGCTCGCGGACTCGGGCCGACGTTACGGCGACGTCGAGGACCGGCTCGCGGTGATGGGTCGGAGGATCATCGGATGACCGGACGCGATGCACTGTTGCCGTGGCCCGATGGCGACCCGGCCAGCAGCGACCGGATCGCGGGCCAGCTGGCCCTCGTCGCAGCTCGGGTCGATGACACGGCCGTGACCCGAGAGGGCGGCCGCGGGTGGGGGTTGGCCCGGTCCTGGAGCGGCCCCGCCTTCGAGGCGGCTCGCGCCGAAGCTGCGGTCGTCGCCTCCCGCAGCGCCGACTTCGGCGCCGCTCTGCGGCCCGTGGTCACTGCGCTGCAGGCGTATGCCGCAGCGCTCACCGAAGCTCGCCGACGCATCGACGCGCTGCGCGAAGAGTGGGACCGGGGTGCCCGCCACCGCGAGCAGGCCACACATGAGGCCACTGTCGGCATGGCCGACCCGACCCTGCTGGGAATGACGCTCGCCGCTGCACAGCGAACGGCCGACCGAGAGTGGGATCGGCTGCAAGCGGAGTTGCGCGGGCGGCATACGGCTGCCCTGCGCCCGGTCACGGCGGCCGGCGAGCGGGCGACGGCCTGCGTCTGGGGCTTCCTGCGGAGCCTGCCCGGAGGGTCGGCTGCAGAGGTTCGAGCCGGGCTCCTGGCCCACTTGCCGCTCACTGACGGGGCCCTCCGGCTCGCCGACGCGCGAGCTGAGGTCGCCCGCCTCATCGCCGAGTCCGGTCGCCCGGTCGAGCAGTGGGGCCCCGCCGAGGCCGCCCTCATCGCCTCGCTCGGAGGGCGAGTTCAGGACCCGCTCATCGCCCAGGCACTCATGGAGGCGATCCGGCCCGAGTGCCTGGGTCGGCTCGTCGAGCGACTACTCACTCAGGCGTATGCCACGACGCTGCATCGGGAGGAGTCCTCGGAGCATGTGGAGTCCGCTCTTGCCGCTCTCGCCGCAGCGTTGGTGCGGGCAGCCGATGGACAGTCCATGGCCGGGGCCGACTCAGCGACCCTGGCGCGGTTGACTTCTTGGCGGGTGCGCTGGCTCGGCGAATTGGCCACGACAGGCCCGCTTCCCGTCGACGGTCAGCGCACCGACCCGCCCTTCACCGGGTTTGTGGCTCAGGCCGCCCTCCTGGACCGGGCCGATCCGGCGCTGGTCGGGAAAGGCACGCTCGCGGCATACGCGAGGATCGTGGGACCGGCTCTGGTCGAAGCGGACCGCCAGGCTGCAGCGCTTCCGCGCGTGGTGCAGGACTGCTGGGATCGTCGGCTGGCCGGCGACGGCATCGATCCCGTTGCGTCGCTGCTGCGCGCGTTGCAGGGCGATGTCGACACGCTGAGCGACCTGCTCCTTCGCGACCTGGGCGACGGCTATCCCATTGCGCGATACCTGGCGGGTGAGCGTCTCGTGCACGGCGGCGGAGGGCGTTCGCCCGCGATCGGCGCCTTCGCCGACGCACTGCGCCGCACCGCGATGGGCGTAGACGAGCGGTCAGTGGCGATTGCGGGAGCCGCGATAGATGGCTTCGCGGCGACGGCGGAGCTCGTGGGGAAGCTGGGCCCCGATTGGGCGGTGCTCGTCGACCACGACCTGCAAGTGCTTCGTCCCATCGTGGGCGCCCTGATGACCCAACACCCGGACGCGGTATGGGATGCGCTCAATGACCCACTCGACGCTGTCGATTGGCCGGAGAAGTCCGGCAGTTCTCACCCGTGGGCGGCCCTTGGCCCGAACGGGTGGACGGTCCGAGTCCTCAATCGGTCCAGGTTGGCGGCTCTCATCGGCGAGTTCGCCAAGGACCGAGAAGGCGCATCAGGTGACGGCACAGGGCCGGCCCTGGCGACACTGCTCGGCGCCCTCATCGATCTGGAATCTGACGAAGTCAGCGCGGCGCTGGCGTCCGCCGACCCCGAGAGACGCCAGGCTGCTCTCGTGCGGTTGGGACAGGTGAGTGGCTTCCTCGCCGAGTCAGCCGGAGCGGCGCTCATCGTCTTGGCGACCGGGGCCGACAAGAGCGCCCAGGCCCGCCGGGACCTGGTCGACGCCGTGACCTCGTCCCTGCAGCTGCCGGGGCTGCTCAAACGCAACCTTCCGGGGCTTGTCGCATCGACCCTCTTGTCAGCCGTCCGATCCGCGATTCAACAGTTGGGCTACGGCGACACTTCGGTCGACCACGCACAGCGGGCGCAACGCAACGCCGCAGCGGCCCGCTCGGAGCTGGACGACACCCTGCGCAAACTCGGTTTCGATCTGGTCAGCGCGTCGGGGTCTTGGGATCCTGACGACGATCCGCTGCGCTGGCTGAGCTCCCACCCGGGCGTCTCCTTCTGCGGCCCGGATGGACGACCGTTGCCCCTTGACCAGCAGAGCAGCGCTCAGCACGCTCGATTCCGAGCCTGGGCGTCCGGGGTGCCTGCCTATACGACGGTGCCAAGCACCCTTGTGGCACAAGTCGAGGAGGGATCCAGGGCAGTCAGGTCAGCAATTGCCGGACGCTGAGGGCCTCCGTGGCATCGAACCACAGCAGGTCGCTGTCGTCGTCGCTGCCGGGTTCCTCGTCAACGTGCAGTGATGCGATCGCCCGCAGATCGACCGGCGCACCCAGTGCCACCTCGGCCGGGGTTCGCTCGTGCGGGAGCGCCAGTTCAGTGACCGCGCCAGGATCCACGTCGGCGGCGGCAATCACCCGCCTGGCTGCGATGTCGCCCGAGCGCGCCCGACCGGCGGCCGCCGCGGCGTCGAGGAACGCGGCATACTCCAACTCCTCGACATCAGCACCCGGGGTGACGCTGGCTAGCCGCACGGTGACGGCATACGCCGTCGCGGGGCGCAGCGAGCCTCCGGCGAGGAGCACGTCCACCTCCGCGGCGGTCAACGGCAGGTAGATCCGGACGCGGCTCATCGCTGGCCCTCCTGCTGGGACGCTGTCGGGTATGCCGCGCCGTCGGCGAAGACGCGTTCCTCGGCTGAGACCGCGGTGTAGGCGGTCACCTCGTCGGGGTGGTCGGGCTCCTGCGGGGCATGACCCTGGTCCACCGTCAGGTGGTGGGGGTCACCGAGGGAGACCCGCGAGGTGTGCAGCGAGGTCTGCAGCACGCCGATGCGCCGCTGGGCCGCCATGGCGTTGTGTCCCATGACCTCAAGGTCGACGCTGCTGGGCCCGAGGAGGGTGACGTGGGTGCCACCGCGATGCACCTCGGCAAGCTCGATGAGTGCCCGTCGGGTGACGCGCGAGCGCCAGCGACGCTCCAGCCGGGTCATCGCTCGCGTGGGCGTGTCGGGGTCGAATGTGACCGCTGGAGCGAGGACATAGACCTCGTCGAGATTGAGCCCAGCGACCAAGTCGATGTTCGTCGACGACCACGCCCCACCGTCGACGTAGCGCCGACCCCCGATCATCACCGGCTCGTACCACGCAGGGATGGCGCACGAAGCCATCACGGCGTCAGCCAGGTCGACCTCAGGAAAGCCCTTGCGGCCGAAGGAGATCCGCTCTGATGCGTCGTAGTCGAGGGCAACCACGGTCAGTCCGGGCCGTGGCGCCCAGCCGGATGGCGCCACGTGCCGAACGAGTGCGCCGACGCGGTCGAGTCGGCCGGTGCCCAGCGGGAGGAAGGACGAGATGACGGTGGTCGGGGGCAACCGGCGCAGACCACTGACCCCCCGCCGAAGGACTGCCGGAGCGCCGAGGGCGGCGCGCGGCCGGGTTGGCCGCGAGCCTCCCGCGGCGTTGTCGTGGTCGTAGTGGAAGCCCACTAACGGCCCCGCCGTGATCTCCCCACCGAGCTGGTGCTCGCGCAGCTGGGCGACCCCGGCGCCACAGGCCAGCAGCGCGGCCAACACCGACCCCGCCGAGGTCCCGACGAACTCGTCGAACTCCCGGGCGTCAATGCCCAACTGCTCCTCAAGGGCAGTCAATGCGCCGACAGTCCAGGCAGCCCCGAGCACTCCCCCGCCGCCGAGGACCAAGCCCCGCCGGGTCATGCCCCGGCGTCCCCGGTGTCGGCGAGCTCGGCGAGAGCGTCGGCGATCCCTTGACCGAGAACCTCGATGTCGGGCATCGCATCACGGTCGGCGTTGAGGCCGTAGTAGACGCCGCCGTCGTAGGAGGTCAACCCGATGGCGAGGGCTTGACCCTTGGCGAGTGGGATCACCGGGTAGGTGGCGAGCAGGCGGGCGTCACCGGCATACAGGGAGAACTGCGGACCGGGCACGTTGGTGACGATGAGGTTGAACAGCCGCTTGGACATGTCGCTGCCCAGACGCGCGCCCATCGCGTGCAGCGTCGGCGGGGCGAACCCGGCCAGCCCGACGAGTCGGTCGGCGCCGACCGCGCGTCCGCCAGCGATCTGCTGACGGGTGAGGAAGGCGATCTGGTGCAGCCGCATCGATGCGGCGGGCTCGCCGACCGGCAGGTCGACCAGGCAGGCAGCGAGTTGGTGCAACCCCTGGCCGGTGTCATCCTCGACGCTGACCGGGACGAGCGCCCGGACAACGGTCGTCGAGTGGACCGGCGAGCCGCGGGTGAGCAGCCACGACCGCAGGGCACCGGCGATGCACGCCAGCACGATGTCGTTGATCGAGACGTCGTCAGCGTGCGGCCCCTTGGACAGACGGCGACGGACCTGCCGGTATGCCGCGAGGTCGGTGCCGACCATGACGAACCGCCGCGCCTGGCCGACGTGGGCGTTGAGCGGCGAAGTGGGCGCGGGGCGAGCGGCTCCCCGGGCCACCGTGGACACCAGCGACCCGACGCCGGAGAGCACCCGACCGCCGAAATCGACGAGCTCTTGGGACCCTCCGCGCACCGAGCGGACGAGCGCGCGCGGGCCTTTGACCGAGTCGACGACCGCCGACCCGAGCAGGCTGAGGTCGCTGGGAGCGTGCCGAGGTCGCCACAGATCCTGGGTCGGCTTCTCCCACCCAGGGGTGTCGGTGACGAGCACCTGCCCGATGTCCAGCGGGTGAGCACCGTCGACCAGCGCGTGGTGGGTCTTGGTGACGATCGCGAAGCGGCCGTGTTCCAGGCCCTCGACGATGTAGGCCTCCCACAGCGGACGTCCCCGGTCCAAGGGGCGTGGCTGCACCCGGGCGACGAAATCCTCGAGCTGGGCGTCGTTGCCGGGCTTGGGCAGGGCGGCCCGACGCACGTGATAGCTGAGGTCGAACGTCTCGTCGTCGACCCACACCGGGTTGGCCAGGTTGCCGGGGACCCACCGCACCTTCTGCCGGTAGCGCGGCAGGTGGGCGATCCGCTGGGAGAACAGCGTCATCAGACGCTCGTGGTCCAGGCGCCCGTCCGGCGGGTCGAACACCATGACCTCACCGACGTGCATGACCGTCGAGCGGTCCTCCATATAGAGGAACGAGGTGTCCAGGGAGGTCAAGCGGTCAGCCACCTCACCATCCTGTCAGATCTGCAGCCGTGCTCCAGTGCCCTCGCAGGTCGCCTCAGCCGCGGGTCCGGCCCCATCGCCGGGTATGCCGCCGTCCCCCTCCTCCGGCGCCCGGCCGGGCCGCTCCGGTCCGGCGCAACGACCCCTCGATCGGGGCGAGTTGGTCGAGCCGAACAGCCAGTTGTGCGATCGACCGGCGCGCCGGAGAGTGGGGGGCCACCTCAGCGAGTGCTCGTCCGGCGAGCATGGCAGCGTCGAAGGCCGCCGGATCGTCGGGCACGGTGTGCAGATCGGTGACCCCAGCGAATCGAGCGAGCGCGTCGGCCACGAGCCGGGCTGGCGGGGACCCGATCGGGCCGGATCGCAGCCGGTTGACGACCACCATCGGCTCAGGTGCTCGAACCGTCCCCAGCTCCTGCAGGCCGCGCACCAGGCGCTGCAACGAGATCGGGTCACAACCACCGACGACGACTGCTGCGTCCGCCGACTGCAAGGCGGTGAGGGTCGCTTGGTTGCGGCGGGGAGCCTGGGTGTCGTAGCTCAACTCCTCGTCGTCCTCCAAGGAGAAGCCGACGTCCACAACGACGTCGTCGGCAACCGCACGGCATACCTGCAGAACCCGTTCCAGCGCGGCGCCGCGGACCTCTGGCCAGCGGTCGGCCTTGGGAATCCCCGTGAGGACGCGCAGCCCGGGACGGACCTCCAGCAGGAGGCGCGACAGGAGGGCCACATCGAGGGCACCTTGATCGGCCGACCGAGCCGCGGCCGCCACGCCCGGCGCCTCATCGAGCAGCGCCAACGTCTGGGCCACGCAGCCGCCATAGGTGTCCGCGTCGACCAGCACGACGTGCCGGTCGAGCATCGCGAGCTCGACGGCCAGGTTGACGGCCACGGCCGTCCGGCCCGGCGCCCCGTTGGGGCCCCAGACCACGATGACTCGTCCGGGGACCTCGCGCCCGGGCACTGCCGACGCGCTCTCGCGGGTCGGCTCGGCGGCATGAGGGGTCGCTCCCTCAGCAAACAGCTGGGGAACCCAACCCAGCGACGCACCCGTCAGCGACCGCGAATCCGCCCCGCTGAGCGATCCGTGACTGGCGGCGGCGAGCAGGGCTGCCACCAACACGTCGGAGGCGGCGTCGGCGAGAACGACTGAGTGGACGCCGAGCTGCCAGAGACGCCGCTCGTCCTGGTCGTCGTCGGGGTCGGCCAGCCCGACAACCTCGACGCCGGACTCACGCAGGGTTGCCACACTTGAGAGGGTGAGCCCGCGCAGTTGGCCGGACACCACCGCCACCCGCCCGGTGCCCGAGGCGGCGGTCGCGAGCAGGTCCGCCAGATCGGCGCAGCGGCGGGCGATGGTGAGTTCCGGCGAGGCATCCACGGCCGCCGCGACCGGGCCGTCCCACCGCGCCGCAACCGCGGTGAGCACAGCTGGGACCGGGGAGGTCACGGGGCGCGCCCGTGCAGCGAGCCAGGCACCGGGACGAGAGTCAGCCGCGACCGGGCGTCTTGCGCGGCGATGAGCTTCTGCACGTCGGCGGCGGCCACCAGCAATGCGACGGCCGAGGAGCTGGCCGAGACACCGAAAGCGCTCTGGTCTGTCGGGATCCAGGCGACAGTGACAGCCTGCAGGCCCAGCGCCGCTGGAAGGTATCGCTCCTGGTTCGAGGCTGGGTCGCGGGGGCTCACCCACACGTCCACGACCGACCCGGCCACCAGGCCGGCCACGGAATCGCGGTCCACGCGCACGGTGACCGGTTGAACGCCCACTTGAGCGCTCGTGCCCACAGCTGAAAACGGGACCAGCTCACCGGCGCGGACCTCGCGCACAGCGAACGCGTCGGCCGGAAGTGGAGTCTGCGCGGACAGGTAGGCAGCGACCGCGTCGTCCAGAAGCACCTCGACCCGCATCACGGTGGTGGCATCGATCCGATCGCCGGGTTTGAGCGTGGTCGCCGCGGCATACCGAGGCACCCGGTCGTCCGCGCTCGCGATGACTTTCGCCCCCGCAGCCGTGGCCAGCAAGACCAGCGCGATGCCGATCATGAGCCGATGGTTGCGCCACGACGGTGGTTGCAGCCGCGTCGCCCGCCCGCTGGGCGGCAGTCCGATTTGTCCCCCGAGAGTGCTCACAGGCCCATTGTGCTGATTTGTCACGCCTCGTTCCACCGCCGCTTTCTCCTTGTGGATAACCCACGAGCACCTGTGGATGAAACCTGCGGCGCTCGGTGGGCCCGCCTAGACTGTGCCCATGCCGCCGCGCTTCCTGCAGCTCGCCGACGTCGCCGAGATCCTCAACATCTCTTCGGCCCAGGCTTATGCACTGGTTCGGTCGGGTGACCTTCCGGCCATCAAGGTCGGGGGCCGGGGGCAGTGGCGCGTGGAGAGCGAACAACTCGAGACCTACATCCAGCGGATGTATGCCGCGACCCGCGAGTTCGTCCTCACCCACCCCCTTGGGGGCGGCGCAGACGACGAGGGCGACGAGGCCGACCGGGCCTGACCGGGCCTGACGCGCCGAGACTGGCGCACCACGCTAGACGCGTTGCACCGCCGCAAGGCCCAGGAACGGGATGGTCCGCACCTCAACGACATGTTCCGGACGACGCGGCAGATCGGTGGGGTGCTCGGCGAGGTCGACGGCATCCTGACCCACGCCGTCGAACGTTCCCGAGCGCCGCACACCGTCTCGGTCGACGACGACCACCACCGCTCGATCTCGGCTGATCGCTCGCAGGGCGGCGCCGATCGTGAAGGCTTTGGCAACCGCACTCATGGGGGCGACCCGGCCCGCGAGGCCCGTCATCGAACGGATCGCGTGGAACGGCACGAGAAGCGCTCGATCCGGCGAAGGCTCCAACAGGACCCAGTCAGCGCCGACGTCAGTCACCCTTGCGCGCACGCTCCCCAGCCCGGCCACGTCGACGGAGATGGCGCGTGCGTTGCGCATCCCCGCGAGTCGGTCCTGCAAACCCAGCAGAGCACGCTCGCGTCTCGTGCGGTCGGCAACCTCTGCGGTGAGTTCAAGGCCGGCCTCAGCGGCCAGCTGGGCCTCCAGATCGTCGAACAACCGCTCCCATCGCACGTCCAGATCATCCCATTGAACCCTGCTCAGAGCGTTCAGCGAACGCTTGACAAACGCATTGAACACAGGCAAACATAAGCAAACACCGTCATCCACGTGACTTAGGGGTCAATATGACGCAGATTCCACGGCGGACCGGCCGAGCGCTAGCGGTTGCTCTGATCGGTGCCGCGGGATGGGCGGGGGCTCTGGCGGTCTTCATCGCCATCGCCCGCAGCAGCTGGGCCCTGAGCAGTCCCCTCATTGCAGCCGATCCAGCGGACGTGCTGTTGCTCATCGTCGCCGTCCTCGGCGCCCTGGTGACCGCCTGGCTCGGGCTGGCCACCGTGGCCTCCGCGCTCGGTGAGCTACCGGGGACCATCGGCTGGTTCTGTTCCCGGTTGTCCGATCGCATCGCGCCCGCTGTCCTGCGTCGCATCGTCACCGTGGCGATCGGCACGGCCCTCGTCGCAGGAGCCTCCCCCGCTATCGCAGCGGCACAGCAAGAGTCTTCGGCGACACGGCATACCGGGGTCACTGTCATCACCCAGGCACCCGACCCGGCCTTCCGTCCACTTCCGGACCCGGCCGCCCTTGGCGACGCACCCACCAATGGGCGTGGCCACACCGGATCCCGGGTTCGTCCCCATCGCGCCCAGCGCCCCCGCGCCGACCCCCACCGAGATCGGCGCACTGGCACACGCGCCCCGCCATCTGCCCGAAGCCGGCGAGCCACACGTCGTGCGAAGGGGCGACACGCTGTGGGACATCGCTGCCGCGCGACTCGGTCCCGGCGCCACGCCTGCCCAGATCGCCGCCGCCTGGCCCCGGTGGTATGCCGTCAACCGGCACGTCATCGGTCCGGACCCCGCGGTCATCGTGCCCGGTCAGCGGCTCGTCCCACCGGCCGCAGGCGACAACCGATCAGCCGCCACCCCCGCCCGGGTCGCCCAGGGATCAGCCCGATGACGACCTCCGCTCCCGCGACCCGCCCATCGCCACTCGCCCGCCCCGTCCGACGGGTCCAGGTGGTGCCGCTGCCCGACAGCCGACCGCCGGTTCTCCCCCCTGACGAGGTTTTCGCTACACGCGCTGGTGGCTTCCTGCAGGAGAGCCTGGCCCTGGACTTCCGTCATCTGTCGGACCTCATGGATGCCCGGCAGCCCTTCACTCGCTCGGAGTTGCCCGACCCGACGCCCGTGGTGACAGCGCTCGCGCAGGCCGTCGTCGAGGTCATGGCCGGGTTGCGTCCGCCTCCGCAGGTCAGCCGGTGGACGTCCCCCGACGTGTATGCCGCCCTCTGCCGTCGATCGGCCGTCGCCCTTCGACGCGGCCCGACCTCGCGGCGCCCGGCCGTCGTGCGTCGCGTGCGCGTTCAAGAGCCCGCGGACGGGGTCGTCGAGGCCGCGGTCGTCGTCATCCATCAGGACCGAGTCAGGGCCCTGGCCTTGCGACTGGTCGGCCTGGACCGCCGGTGGGTCATCTCAGAGATGTCCGTGGGCTGACCCGGCCGGGCCGCCGCGGTGCGGCTCCCACCCGACACGACACCCCGCCCCGACACAAGATCCCCACCCGACACAACATGCAACTCGGCACGGACCAGACGCACCGGGCTGGTCGGTCAGCACCTCACCACCTCACCGCGGGCGGGTCACTTGCCCCGACGACGGGCCTTCTTGCTCGACCTGCGCGGCGTCGGGCGACGGTAACCACCCGAGTTGGGCACGCTGTCACCGGACGCTTCGACATCGCGGTGCTCGACCGCACCGCTCTCGCTCGGCGCCGAATAGTGCAGGCGAGCCGCTGGGCGGTTCTGCTCCAGCCCCTTGACCGTGACGCCGGGAGTCGCCCGAGAGAACGCCGTGCCGGCCAGCGGGTCGGGGGCGGACGGCATACCGTCCTCGTCCTCGTCACCCTCGTCGGCGAGGTCGTCCGCCAGGTCGCGATCCGTCGCGTCCTGGACCGACGCACCCGAGCCGGCCAGGCCCTTGACCAGGTCGCTCACCCGCACGGGCCGGGGGGCAGGAGCCGGGTCGGGCTCCTGCTCGATCTGGACCGGGGCGTTGAACAGGAACCCGACCGACTCCTCCTTGATCCCGTCCATCATCGCCTCGAAGAGCTGGAAGCCCTCGCGCTGGTATTCCACGAGCGGGTCGCGCTGGGCCATCGCCCGCAGACCGATGCCCTCCTGCAGGTAGTCCATCTCGTAGAGGTGTTCCCGCCACTTGCGGTCCAGGACCGACATGACGACCCGACGCTCGATCTCGCGCATGTTGTCCTCGCCCAGCAGCGCCTCGCGCTGGTCGTAGGCGTGGTGTGCGTCGTTGGTCAGCTCTTCCAGGAGCACCTCACGGGAGATCGCCGTGCGGCCACCGGCCCGCTCCGCCACGTCGTCGACCGTGATCGACACGGGGAACAGGGTGCGCAGAGCTGTCCACAACTGGTCGAGGTCCCAGTCCTCGGCATACCCCTCGGCCGTGGCGGAGGAGACGTATGCCGCGACCACGTCGTTGACGAAGTGGCGGATCTGCTCTTCCATGTCGGCGCCCTCGAGGACCTGACGACGCTCGGCGTAGATGACCTGGCGCTGGCGGTTGAGGACGTCGTCGTACTTGAGGACGTTCTTGCGGATCTCGTAGTTCTGCGCCTCGACCTGGCTCTGCGCGCCGGCGATCGAGCGGCTGACGATCTTGGACTCGATGGGGACGCTGTCCTCGATCCGGGCGGTCTGCATGACCCGGTCGACCATGCCGGCGTTGAAGCGCAGCATGAGGTCGTCCTGCAACGACAGGTAGAACCGCGACTCCCCCGGGTCACCCTGACGACCCGAACGACCACGCAGCTGGTTGTCGATGCGCCGCGACTCGTGCCGTTCGGTGCCCAGGACGTAGAGCCCACCGAGGTCCTTGACCTCGTCGTGCTCCTTGGCCACGGCGGCCTCGGCGGCAGCCAGGGCGTCGTCCCAGGCCTCTTCGTACTCCTGCGGGGTCTCCTCGGGGTCCAGCCCGCGCCGTTTGAGCTCCTGGACCGCGCGGAACTCCGAGTTGCCGCCGAGCATGATGTCGGTGCCACGGCCGGCCATGTTCGTCGCGACGGTCACCGCGCCCAGGCGCCCGGCCTCGGCGACGATCGCGGCCTCGCGGGCGTGCTGCTTGGCGTTGAGCACCTCGTGGCGGACCCCGCGGCGACGCAGCAGGTTGGACAGGTGCTCGCTCTTCTCGACCGACACGGTGCCGACGAGGATCGGCTGCCCTTCGGCGTGCCGCTCGACAATGTCCTCGACAACCGCCTCGAACTTGGCGTCCGCCGTGCGGTAGACCAAGTCGGCCTGGTCGAGCCGGATCATCGGCATGTTCGTCGGGATGGTGATGACCCCGAGCTTGTAGATCGAGTTGAGCTCGGCCGCCTCGGTCTGGGCCGTGCCGGTCATGCCGGCCAGCTTGGAGTACATCCGGAAGTAGTTCTGCAGGGTGATCGTCGCGAGGGTCTGGTTCTCGTTCTTGATCTCGACGCCCTCTTTGGCCTCGATGGCCTGGTGCATCCCCTCGTTATAACGCCGGCCCGGCAGCATGCGGCCGGTGTGCTCGTCGACGATGAGGATCTCACCGTCCATGTTGACGTAGTCCTTGTCCCGTTTGAACAGCTCCTTGGCCTTGATGGCGTTGTTGAGGAAGCCGATGAGCGGGGTGTTGACCGACTCGTAGAGGTTGTCGATGCCTAGCAGGTCCTCGACCTTGGCGATGCCTTGTTCGAGGACGCCGATCGTCCGCTTCTTCTCGTCGACCTCGTAGTCACCCTCGCCCGACTCCAGCTCGCCGCGGACCAGACGCTGGGCGATCTTGGCGAACTCGACATACCACTTGGTCGCCTGGTCGGCGGGGCCGGAGATGATGAGCGGCGTGCGCGCCTCGTCGATGAGGATCGAGTCGACCTCGTCGACGATGGCGTAGTGGTGCCCACGCTGGACCAGCTCGGCGGTGGTCCAGGCCATGTTGTCGCGCAGGTAGTCGAAGCCGAACTCGTTGTTCGTGCCGTAGGTGATGTCCTTGCCGTATTCGACCCGCCGCTGGTCCGGGGTCATCGAGGCCAGGATGCAGCCGGTCTCCAGGCCGAGCATCCGGTGGATGCGGCCCATGAGCTCGGACTGGTACTCGGCCAAGTAGTCGTTGACCGTGATGACGTGCACGCCCTTGCCGGTGAGCGCGTTGAGGTAGGACGGCAGCGTTGCGACGAGGGTCTTGCCCTCACCGGTGCGCATCTCGGCGACGTTGCCCTGGTGCAACGCCACCCCGCCCATGATCTGCACGTCGAAGTGCCGCTTGCCCAGCGTCCGTTTGGAGGCTTCCCGCACAGCCGCGAACGCCTCGGGCAGGATCGCGTCGAGACTCTCACCGTTGGCCAAGCGCTTCTTGAACGAGTCGGTCTCGCCGCGCAGCTCTGCGTCGGTGAGCTTCTCGAAATCCTCCTCGAGGACATTGACCTGCGCTGCCACCGCTTCGAGCCGCTTGACGACCCGGCCCTCGCCGGCACGCAGCAGCTTCTCGAACACTTTGGCCACAGGAACTCCTCGAACGACGAACAGGGGGCGGCTCATCCGAGCCAATCACGAGCCAGACACCCAGGGTAGTGCCCGGGCTCGCGGGTCACCTCACCAACGCATCCCGGCACCCGTGCGGTTCCGCGGCCATCCAGGTGGTATGCCGGTATGCCGCGCACCCGGCATACGCGTTCGACCGACGCCGCGCACGCGGCATACCAGGCGACCAACGCCGCGCACGGGCCGCAGGCGAGACGGACTACACGCCCAGCTGGTCGCGAGCGGTCCGAAGCACCTGCTCGATGAAGGCGATCCCCGCAGCCTGGCTGGCGTGGCCCCGACTGCAGACGGCCAGGCGCAGGTCCGTGGCCGGACCGGTGAGCAGGCCCGAGGTCGAGACGATCCAGCGCCCGGCCTGGTTGCTGCGGGGCAGCCAACCGTTCTTCACCGCCACCGTCTCGCCCGCCCGGGCCGCACCTCCGACCCCCCACCGTTGGTCGGTGGCCACGGCCCGCATCAGGCCGAGGATCTCGGCACCGTCCTGGGCCGCGAGCGCTCCCCCACCGCGTGCCAGTGCATCAAGCACGATGAGCCGGTCGCCGGGGGTTGTCGTGGTCAGTCCCCAGGACGCAGCGGACTTTGTGGCGTCCATCCCCATCCGCCGGTAGACCGTGGTCATCCCGGGCGCGCGCCCCGCGGCCCGGAAGAGCGACGTGGCGGCGGTGTTGTCGGAGTTACGGATCATCTTGGAGGCCAAGGCCTTCTCGCTCGCCGTGAGGTCGCGCCCGGCGTCGGTCGCTCGCAGATAGGTCGCAACGAGGATGTCGACCTTGACCGTGCTGGCCATCTCGAACGGGGACCCAGCCTCGAAGACGAACCGCCGGCCCGTCGCCGCGTCCAGCAGGCCGACTCCGAACGCGACGTTCTTCCCGCGCGGAAGGTCCGTCAGCGTGGTTCGCAGCGCCTCATCAGCCGGGAAAGGGATGCCGATGGGAGGTGACGGACTTGGGCTGGGGTTCGTCGTCGGTGCTGGTGTCGGTGCCGAGGTCGCGGGCCTCGCGGTGGCCGTCGTTGCGCCGGTTGTCCCGGCGGTTGTCCCGGCGGTGGCCCGGGTGGTGGTCGGCGAGCCCGTCGGCGCGGCCACCGGAGCAGCAGCGGGAGTCCGGTCGGTGAGCACCTCGATGAGCCCACCGACCGCGGCACCGCCGAAGGCCGCCATCGCCACGCGTCGGGTGACCTGAGCCGCGCCGGGCCCTGCAGCACCCCCGGCCACCGGCCCCTGCCCAGGCCGGGCCCGGTGGCGGCCCGCGGGACGCTCGGGGCGCGGCGCTGGAGAGTCGGACACGGCGCCCAGTATGGCGAAACCACCTCGTTCACGCAGACCCCACCCGGCGATCGGACGCCTGATGTCGCGGCTGCCCATCGAGGAGGCCGTGCGCGGAATCCGGTTGCCGGGCGGCATACCGGGTTGCCACGCTGAGGGGTATGCCGCCCGCGCCCCCTCCCACCGACCCCGCCCCGCCGGTTGATGTCCCCGAAGACCTTCCGGGCTACCCGGAGTGCGTGCCGGTCCTGACCGATGACGTCATCACGATCGGGGCGCACCGGCCCGATGACGCGGACCGGATCGTGGCGCAGTGCGCCAGCCCCGCGATGCAGCGGTGGGTGCCGGTGCCCAGCCCGTATCTGCCCGAGCACGCCACCGAGTTCCTCACGCGGGTGGCCGACGGGTGGCGTGACCCGGACGGTCGGCGGGAGTGGGCCATCCGCAATCAGCACGGGACCTATCTGGGCACGATCGGCCTCTTCGACCGATCGGCCGGCCGGTGCGAGGTGGGGTTCGGGCTGCACCCCGACGCCCGCGGTGTCGGGGTGATGTCCCGAGCGGTGCGGCTGCTGGCCGCCTGGGCCTTCGCCCAGGGCGTCGAGGTCGTCCAGTGGCGTGCCGAAGTTGGCAACTGGTCGTCCCGGCGGGTCGCGTGGACCTGCGGCTTCGACACCCCGGTCATCGTCCGGGGCAACGGCCTGGACCACGCCGGTCGCCCGCGGGACATGTGGCACGCCACCCTGCGGCACGACGAGCCGATGCACCCACGGGCTCCGTGGCTGCACGTGCCTGCCGTCGAGGGCGACCGGGTCCGGTTGCGTGAGTTCCGTGAGGACGACGAGGGGTTCCTGCCCGATGCCCGGGACGCTCGCGCAGCCCGGTTCCTCACCCGCGGGATGCCGACGCGCGACCGGTATGCCGCGTGGCTCACCGAGCAGCGCTCCGGCGCCGCCGAAGGCCACACCATCCAGTGGGCCTTGGCCGACCGGCATACCGACGAGGTGCTGGGGGCGATCGTGCTCACCCAGCTCGGCCACCCCCGAACGGCGGGCACGGGGATGGTCGGCTACTGGCTGCTCCCCCAGTGGCGGGGCCGGGGGCTGATGACCGAGGGCCTGGACCTCGTCGTCACCACGGCGCTGGCCGACCCCGCGGACACGCCGGGCGGGCTGGGCCTGCGGGCTCTGCGGGCCGTCGTCGATGCAACCAACCCCGAGTCGGCGCGGGTGCTGCGAGCGGTCGGGTTCGTCGGGTGCGGACGGGAGCGGGCGGCATACACCCACGAGGGCGAGCCACCCGCGGACGCGATGCTGTTCGATGTGTTGGCGAGCGACGACCGCGAACGTCAACGGGTCCGTCCGCTGGTTGCCCCGGTCATCGAGACCGAACGGCTGCGGCTGCGGCCCTGGCGGGCGAGCGACCGGCCCGACCCGGCGGACGACCCAGACGATGCCGCCCGCCGGTTCATGCCCGCGGGTGCCCAGCCGGGGCACGATGACTTCGACGCCTGGCTGGCCCGCAAGCAGCGCTTCCGCGACGAGGGGAGCTCGCTGGACTGGTGCATCGCCGACCGCGCCACGGACCGGCCGCTCGGCTCGGTCGGGTTGTTCCATCGCGGCGACGGACCGATCGACTTCGACGCCGAGATCGGCTACTGGGTGTTTCCGTCGGCGCGTGGCCGCGGCTATGTCAGCGAAGCGCTCGCCCACGTCATCGAGTATGCCTTCCGGCCTCGAGCCGAGGGCGGGTTGGGGGTCACCCGCGTGCATGCCGGCGCCGACGCCGACAACGACGCGTCGGTGGCGATCATGCGCCGAGCCGGGCTGCGCGAGTGGGGTCGGGACCGACAGGCCTGGCGCCGGATCGACGGGACGTTGACCGACGGGGTCTACTCCGAGCTGCTGGCGACCGATCCGCGCTGAGCGCCCGTGCCGGACGCCCCGGTGGGCGCGGTCGGCGCGATCGGCGCGGCGGCGTCGTCAGCGGCCCGGCGCGGGATCGCCAGGCACGCGAATCCCGCGACGAGACAGAGGATTCCAGCAGTCAGCCAGGCCCAGAAGTAGTCGCCCGTCGACTGGCGGATCCACCCGGCATACGTCGCGGCGATCCCGGCACCCACCATGTGGGAGGCGAACACCCACCCAAAGACGACGCTCGACCGGGCCAGGCCGAAGTGGTGCCGACACAGCGCCATCGTCGGCGGCACGGTCGCCACCCAGTCCAACCCATAGAACACGACGAAGAGGAAGAGGCTCGGCTCGACATCCGGCCCGAGCACGCTGGGCACGACCAGCAGTGACAGTCCGCGCAGGACGTAGTAAGCGAGCAGCAGCAGCCGCGGATCGACCCGGTCGGTGAGCCACCCCGACGCCACGGTCCCAGCGATATCGAAGATGCCGATGAGCGCGAGGAGACCGGCCGCGGTCGTCGGCGGCATCCCGTGGTCGTGGGCCGCCGGGATGAAGTGCGTGCCGATGAGGCCGTTGGTCGACCACCCGCAGACGAAGAACGTCCCTGCGAGCAGCCAGAACGGCATACCTCGGCTCGCCTCCCCGAGCGCGCGCAGGGCGACGCGCGCCGGCGACGGTCCCGGGGCGGTTGCCGCCGACGCTCCCGTATGCCGCCCGCTCACCTTCTCCTCGCGCGTCACCCTTGCGTCGTTGGTCGCCAACGCATCGGGCTCCGGGGCCGCTCCGTAGGGTCGGGCTCCGACATCGGCCGGGTGGTCGGCGACGACGAGGACGATGACCGGGATGAGGGCGACGGCGGCACCGGCGACGACGAGGGCGGCATACCGCCAGCCTGGCCCAGCCGCGAGCGCGGCGATCGACGGGAGGAAGACCAACTGCCCGGTCGAGGAGGCCGCGGAGAACAGGCCGGTGACCAGGCCGCGGCGCGTGGCGAACCACCGGTTGGCGACGACCGAGCCCAGGACCAACGCCATCGCCCCGGTCCCCAGACCGACGAAGCCACCCCAGAGGATCCACAGCTGCCACGGGGCCGTCATCACGGTGGTCAACCCGCTGCCGATCCCGACGAGCAACAGCGCGGTGACGATCACCCGGCGCAGGCCCAAGCGGTCCATGAGTGCCGCCGCGAAGGGCGCGGTGAGGCCATAGATGACGAGGTTGGCCGTGACCGCGCCCGAGGTCATCGTCCGGCTCCAGCCGAACTCGTGCTCCAACGGCTCAAGCAACGCACCGGTCGAGGAGCGGAAGCCCGCGGCTGCCACGAGGGCACCCAACACTGCCAACGCCACCCACCACGCGCGGTGGACGCCCCGGTGAGCCCCTGGGGGAGACGTGGATGCGGTCATGCGGGGACGGTATCGGACCAGACTCCCCTGACGTGCGGCCTAGCTGACGGGGGACGGGATCTGCCGGAGGGTGGCAGGCTCGGCGACCTCGCCAAGTCCAAGCCAGGCGGCGAGAGAGGCCAGCTCCCGCTCCAGGGCCTGGGCCGCATCCGGTGGCGCCTCCGGCTCCCAGGTGAGCTGCGGCACCCGCAACACCCCGGCCGAGCGGTCAGCCTTGAGGTCGACTCGCGCGACGATGGTGTCGCCGTAGACGAACGGGAGCACGTAGTAGCCATGCACCCGTTGCGGGGCCGGTGTGTAGATCTCCAGCCGGAAGCGCACCCCGAACAAGGCCTCCGTCCGCGGTCGATGCCACACGAGCGAGTCGAACGGGCTCACCAACGCGGCCACGTGCACCGTGCGGGGGATGCGAGCCCGCGAGTCCAGGTATGCCGTCTCCCGCCACCCCGCGACGGCCACCTCCTGCAGCGTCCCCTCCCGGAGCAGGTCCTCGATGGCGCTGCGGGCTTGCGCCCGGGTGAGTCGGAAGTAGTCGGCCAGGCTCGCCTCGGTGGCAATCCCCATGGCCCGCGCGGCAATTCGGACCAACTCGACGATCGCCTCGGCCTCGGTCCGGTCCTGCTCGCGACCTGCCCAGGCGGCTCGGTGGGCCGGGGGCGCGACCCGGGCGAGGGCGGCATACCGGCGCTCGAACTGCGTCGAGCGTCCGGCGGAGGCGATCTGCCCCGACCAGAACAGCCACTCCAGCGCCCGTTTGACCTCCGACCAGTTCCACCCCCACTGCTCGCGTGAGCGCGGGACGTCGTGAGCCAGGGCGGCCTCGACCTGGCGGGAGGTCAACGGTCCGCGCCGGTTCACTTCGTCGAGCACAGCCTCGACCAGGCCCGGGTGTTCGTCGCGGACCCGCCGCATCCCGCCCCAGGCCTGCGCCTCGGCGGCCCGCATCCGCCCGGCGAACAACGGCCAGGTGGCGGGGCTGACGAGCGCTGCCTCGTGCGCCCAGTATTCGACCAGCCGGCGCGGGGCCTGGTCGCGCATCCGGTCCAGGGCGGTGCGGTCATACGGACCCAGTCGGCTGAAGAACGGCAGGTAGTGGCTGCGGGTGAGGACGTTGACCGAGTCGATCTGGACGACCCCGATCCGGTCAACGACCGACTGCAGGTGACGGGTCGTGACGGTGCCGGGCGCGGGGCGGGGTGCCGTGAAGCCTTGGGCGGCGAGCGCGATCCGCCGCGCCTGGGCGAGGGTCAGCCCGCGCATCGGGCACCGCGTCGCTGCCCGCGTCGCTGCCCGCAGCGGCGCCCGCCCAGCCCGCACGGCCCGCACGGCCCGCCCGTATGCCGTGTGCTCACCCCGCGCTGGGCGGGTGGATGAGGTTCTGCTGCACGGCATACATCGCCGCTTCCATGCGGGTGTGCAACTGGAGCTTCTCGAGGATGTTGCGGACGTGGTTTTTCACGGTGTTCTCCGAGATGAACAACTCGCGGCCGATCTCGCGGTTGCCCAGGCCCCGGGCGACCAGGCCGAGCACCTCGATCTCGCGCTCGGTGAGCTTGGGCAGATGACCGCCGACCACCTCGACGTCCCGTCGGCGCATCTGGGCGAACTCGGCGAGCAGCTTGGAGGCCATCGAGGGAGAGATGAGGGAGTCGCCGGCGTGCACGGCCCGGATGCCCGCTGCGATCTCGTCGCCAGGGACGTCTTTGAGGACGTAGCCGTTGGCGCCAGCCCGCACGGCCTCGAAGAGGTCGGACTCTTCGTCGGACATCGTCAGCATGACGATGCGTGCGGAGGGCACCCGCTCGCGGATGGCCTGGCACGCCTCGATCCCACCGCACCGGGGCATCCGCACGTCCATGAGCACGACATCGGGAACCGTCGCTTCGGCGCGTTCTACCGCGGCCATCCCGTCATCCGCCTCGTCGACGACAACGATGTCGCCGTCGAGTTCCAGGACCGTGCGCAGGCCTCGACGGAACAGCGCGTGGTCGTCAGCGATCAGCACCCGGATCGGGTGTTCACGGGGCCAGCCATCGGTCACCCGTTCATGATGGCACGGGTCATCGGGTCGCGCCTCAGCCGGATGACCGACCCTGGCTCCGCTCCACCTTGCTCGACGAGGCAGTCGGCCGGGAGGTGGTGGTGCAGAGCCAGGGTGCCGGACGAGGTTCAGTGGCCCGGGGCCGGCTCCAGGTGGATGACGCCATAGGACCACCCACGACGTCGGTAGACGACACTGGCCTTGCCGGTGTCGGCGTCGTTGAACAGATAGAAGTCGTGCCCGACCAACTCCATCTGGTTGACCGCTTCGGCCAGGCTCATCGGCTCGCTGGAGTGGACCTTCTCGCGGACCTCGATCGGTGAGTCACCCACGGCTCCGAACGGACCGGCCGCTGCATCGGCCCCATCGGGAGCATCCGCTGAGCCGCTGTCGGCAGGCGCTGTCGGCTGGGCCGTCAGGTCGCCGACCGAGATCGCGGCCAACTCGGGCCGGGGCGCGCGCACAGCGGCTCGACGGCGCCCGCTGGCCCGGCGCAGCCGTTCGAGCAACTTCTCGATGGCCTGGTCGAGCGCGTTGTACTTGTCGTCGCTGGATGCCTCGGCCCGAACGACCGATCCACGGTCCCGACAGGTGAGCTCGACGAACTCCGAGTTGCGTGGGGTCCGCTCGTGGGTGACCACGACGTCGACCCGGGTGACCTTGGGGGCGATCTGCGCGACCTTGGCCAGTTTGTCGTCCAAGTAGGCCCGGAAACGATCGGAGATCTGGGTGTGACGACCGGTGACGACGATGTCCACAATTCCTCCTAGACGTGTGACGTGACGAGGTAGCGGGCCGGGCAGACCCCGCGAACCTGACCATCACCTCCAGACGTCTCGGACGGTGTTCTTCCACCGTAGTCGGGTTCTCTCGATCAAGCCACTGGGCCACGACATCACCTGTGTCGGCGTTCCGTGGCCGCCACGACCGCGGCTGCGATGACCTGAGCGCCCGCGGCCCGCAGCGCCCGAGCGCCCTCGGTGAGGGTGGCCCCCGTCGTGACGACGTCGTCGACCAGCACCACCTCTCGTCCCGCCAGCCAGGCCCGGTGCCGCGACGAGACGGCATACGCCCCAAGCAGATTCGCCGCGCGTGCCGCACTGTCCAGCCCTGCTTGGTCGGCAAGCTGCCGCGCGGGGACGAGTGCCGTCGCGACCCGGTGACCATGGCGGAGCAGGGGCGAGGTATGCCGCAACAGCTCGACGACCGTGGCCTCCCCCCGGCGTCGGACCGCCGCCCGGGACGAGGGCATCGGCACGAGCACCGCGTGCGGTGCGGCCCCCGCGGCCACCTCGATCGCTGGCGCGAGCAGGGTGGCCAACATCGGTCGCAGGTCGGCGCGGCCCCCATCCTTGGCGGCCACGATCGCGGCTCGCAAGGGACCGGCATACCGGCCGCTCGCGATCACCAGCGGCATCCCGGGCGGGGCGGGCGACGGTGGCGTATGCCGTGGCCCCGGGAAGGTGACCGCGCGCAGGTCCACGGCACACGAGCTGCACCAGCCGGCGCCAGCGCGACCGCAGCCCCCACACTCCAGGGGCAACACGAGGTCGAGCAGCTCATGCCACCCCTGTCTGAGCAGGGTCAGGGTCTTCATGGCTGACGATCCTCACCCGCGCGGACGCCGGACGCACCCGACCCCCGACCGGCCTGTGGATGACGGGACGACGGAGCAGGGGCGTGTGGAGGAAAACGACGCCGAATTCGGCCATTACGCCGCCGCGGACCCCGGGGCAGTGCCATCATTGGTCCGCACGGCAGGTCTCCTCGGGGAGGAAGCCAAAGGCGCGGGTGCGGGGCGTTCTCACCACGGCGACTCGACTGCGGATTGCCATCGCAGCGGTCGTCCTCATCGTCAATGCCCTGTTGGGCACGGGCAGCATTGTGCTGCCCTGGGTCTTGCTCGTCGTGATCTTCGACCTCAGCACGGGCTTCCTGCTCGCCCACGAAGACGTCCTGCTCCCCCATCGGTCGCGTCGGGCTGGCGCCGTCGCGACTGCGTCAGGAGCGGTGGCTGCCGGCTTGTCGCTGCTGGCAGGCGGCGGAGCGCTGCCCTTGTTCGTCATCCCCCTCTATCGGGCCGGCGAACGTCAGGGGCGGGGAGGTGTGGCGTTGACCGGCGGGGCCTTGGCGGTGGGCGCCGGAATCGCTCAGGTAGTCAGCCCTCCTGCCGGTCTCCCGGCAGGCCAGGTCGTGCTCTGGGGAGGGCTGGCGGTCGCCCTGGGCATCCTGGCTGCCTGGGAGGCCCGGATCAGCCCATCCGCACGCACTCTGGACCCCGTCGCCGGCGAGGCTGCGGTCTTGCTCGACCGGTTGACCCAGTTGTCCGCGGGCCTTGAGGGCGGCTTGGACCCGGCGGCACTCGCCGAACGGATGCTCGCCGAGCTGCCCAGCCGTCCGGGGCTGCGCGGGGTCGTCCTGGCCGGCGCCGCGGACTCGGTGGCCATCCCTATCGCCCTGCGGGGGGCGGCTCGAGTTCCCTGGCCCGAGCCGCATGAAGGCGCTCCCGACGTGCTGCGTTTGGCCTGGGACCAGGGTCAGTTGAGTGGGGATCTGGTCGATGACCGAGCCGTCGTCGCGGTGCCGCTGCGGGACGTCCGCGGGCAACAGATCGGGATGCTCGTCGCCGACTGGCCCGCCGCGGCCCGGCCGTCGGCGGCCGACCTGGCCGCCCTCGGCGCCCTGGGCGAGCGCAGTTCGGCGGGCCTGTCCGTCGCCTTGTCCTATGCCCACCTTCGCGAACAAGCCGGAGTGGACGAGCGGCGCCACCTTGCGCGAGCCATGCACGACGGGATCGCCCAAGAGATCGCCGCAGTTGGTTTCCACCTCGACATGATCCGATATGCCGCCGAACACGCCGGCGATGCGACGGCTCCCGAGTTGGCCAGCCTGCGAGCCGAAGTCGCGCGAATCCTGGTCGACCTCAGGAACGACATCACCGACCTGCGGGTCGGCCTGCGGCCCGAGCACGGGCTAGGCGCGGCCGTCTCGACTCGGTTGCAACAGTTCGGGGCGGCGACCGGGGCCGTTGTCACGGTCGTCCTGCGCGAGTCGGGGTTCCGGCTGCCGGCCTCCACGGAGATCCGGTTGTATCGCCTGCTGCTCGACGTCCTCGCGGACGCCCAGCGGCATCGGGCCGCGCACGTGGAGGTCGAGCTGGTCGTGGCTGCTCCACACTTCGCCCTCACCATCGGGCATTCCGGCGCCACGTCGCTCACCGCCGAAGCGCTGCACGAACGACTTGAGGATCCCACCAGCGTCCTCACGCTGCTCCCCCTGGACCCGGGACAGCCGTCCGGACTTCGAGTGTGCGTCGAGTCGGCGCGAACCAGCGACCGCGCGGAGGTGGGCGGCATACGGGCAGGATGGCCCCGCCTCCGGTCCAGCCGCACCCTCGTGCCTGAGGGGTCGGGCAGATGACCACTCACGCGTCCCATGCCGCTACGCCCTACGTCAACCAGGCTGGCGCGCGGGTGCCGACCACAACGGTCATCCTCATCGACGACCATGACCTCGTCCGCCAAGGCATCGCCTCGCTCATCTCGCTGGACCGCTCCTTACAGGTCGTCGCCCAGGCGGCGTCGCTTGCCGAGGGGATGGCGCTGGCCCGCGTCGCGGTGGCCGACGTGCTCGTGGTCGACGTCTCGCTGGGGGACGGGTCGGGCCTGGATCTGGTCGCGGAGTTCCGCCGCCGACACCCCTCGATGGGCATCGTCGTGCTCACCATGCACCAGGACGACGACACGCTGCTGGGGGCGCTGGATGCGGGTGCCTCGGCCCTCATCCACAAGAGCAGGTCCGCTGAGGACGTCATCGCGGTCGTCCACCAGGCGGCGGCTGCCCCTGATCGTTTCTCAGCGGTTGGTCTGGCCGATGCCATCCGACGACGCTCGTCGGTCGCCACGGTCCGCTTGACGGCCCGGGAGAACGAAGTGCTCCGGGAGTTGGCTGGGGGCGCGTCAGTGGCCCAGGTCGCCAAAGCCCTCTACATGAGTGAGTCGACGGTCAAGACCCACATCGCCAAGCTCTACGACAAGTTGGGCGCGAACAACCGCGCGTCAGCGGTCATGGCGGCCATCCGGTTGGGGCTCATCGACGCCCCTCGATAAGCGTGGCCCCACAGTTGGGCGGGCGGATCAACGCAGCGTCGAGGTTGTCCAGGCCACGAGCAGCACCGCAGCAATGATCGTGAACATCACGGTGGAGACGAGCAGCATCAACCGCTCCCGCCGCAGCTCCCCTGGTCTGGCCTTCTCGTCCGGAGGGAGCTCAGTGGGGCCGCTCACCGCAGGCCCGTGAAGACGGCGATGATCCGGATCACAGCCGGCCCGAGGATGACGACGAAGATCGAGGGGAAGATGCAGATCAGGACCGGAAAGATGATCTTCACCGGCACCTTCTGAGCCTTTTCCTCTGCGTGCTGCCGACGGGCCACCCGCATCTCCTTGGCCTGCTCACGGAGAACGTTGGCGATCGGCAGGCCGAGCCGGTCCGCTTGGACGAGGGCACTGACGAAGGTCCGGATCTCGGGGACTCTGGTGCGCTCCCCCATCGCCGCGAACGCATCGGCACGGGATCGACCGATCTGGACCTCGGACAGGACGCGGGCGAACTCGCCGGCGACCGGGCCCGTGACCGACCGAGCCACCTGCATGAGCGCGGCGTTGAACCCTTGGCCCGCTTCGACACAGACGGTCAACATGTCCAACGCATCTGCCAGGCCGCGACGCAACTCCTCCTGGCGACGCAGTCCCAAGTTGTAGACGAAGAGGTCGGGGAGGAAGAAGAACCCTGCCCCCAGTCCGATCATCCAGAACAGACCTCGGAGCGAGAACCCGCCGATCAGCAACCCGAAAAGGATTCCGACCAGCAGGCCGGCGCCTTTGGCTCCCAAGAGATTCTCGGGCGTCCACCCCGACGGGTTACCGGCCTGGTCGAGCAATCGGGCCAGGCGTTGGCCCGCGTCGCTCGGAGACAGCCGAACACCGAGGTTCCGCGTCCGGTGCAGGATCGGGATGATAAGCCGATCCTTCGCCCCAAGCTCGTTCCGCGCGACCTCGTGACGGTCGATCCGCCGTTCGACGATGGCCAGGCTTCGCGCGACGCCCGTGGGCTCGCTACGAGCGGTGGCCAGCAGGTAGACGATGATCGCCACGGCGAGGCAGACCGAGGTAGCCGCAATGGCCAAGAGGAGCATCTCAGACCTCCACCTTGACTGCCTTGTTCATCCACACCACTCCGACGGCCATGAGAATCAGGGCACCGACGATCATGACCCAGCCCAGGGTGGTCGTCCACAGCAGCGAGATATAGGACCGGTTGACGTTGACCTCATAAAGGAAGAGGGCAATCGGCAAGGCGATGAGGATGTAGGCCGACAGCCGACCTTCCGCGGACAGGGCGCGCACATGGCGGCGCAGGTATTCCCGCTCCCGCAACGTTGCGGCCGTCGTCCGCAGCGTCTCGGCGAGGTTGCCACCCACCTGGCGTTGGATCCCGATCGCCATCGAGGTCCACCGCATGTTGTCGCTGTCCATTCGCACGGCCATCCGCTCCAACGCGGTCTCCAGGTCAGACCCGATGCGGGTCTCGGCCATGACCCGGGCGAACTCCTTGGCGGCCGGCTCGGACACGTCCTTGGCCACCGCATCCAGAGCCTGGGGAAGGGAGAAACCCGTCGACAGGCTCGATGCGACCAGGAGCAGGATGTCCGGTAGCTGACGCTCCAACTTCACTGACCGGCGCCGAGCGAGCAGCCGCAGAATGATCGACGGCAGCAGCAGCCCCGCCAACGCCCCCACGACGACCCCAAAGACCGCCACCAAACCGTCGCGGAACACGAGCGCGCCGACGATGATCCCCACGACGACTCCCAGCACGCGCAGGACTGCCCATTCGCCAGGTCGCCAGGCAAGATCGGCCCGCTGGAGCAGCGCCATGGTCCGGGAAGTCGACTCCCGGGACGCCATGACCCGATCTCCCAGGTCGACCAGGTTCGAGGCGATCACGCTCGGGGTGTCTCGGCGCACTGGCGCCACCTGAGGGAGGCGGGCGGCATACGCCTCAAGGGTGTGGATGCGGTCTTCACGCCGCGTTCGCAGAGTTGGCGCCACGGCAGCGGCGGTGAGGCCAAGTAGCCCGAGGAACGTGCCCACGATCCCCACGATGAGCAGCCAGCGCGGGACGGTGTCTACCGGCGCAGCGGGTGCAGCGGCGACCTCGGCTGCCGTCGGGGCCAAGGTCACCGACGGCAGCGCGCTCGGTGTCACGGCAACGACCACGGTGCCCGTCGCTGCGAAGGGAACTCCGGAGGCCAGGCCACGGACCTGGACGGGCACGTTGCCCACGGGCAACGTCCCAGGGCGAACGGTCCACATCACCTGACGGTCCAGGGCACGGGCGGCCGCCGCGAAAGCTCCGGTCACGGCGGCTTGGTCGTTGGCCGGCGCAAAGTTGCCACCGCCTGCTGAGGCCAGCTTGATCAGCACCTGATCCGCCGTCACCTTGGTGCGCAGGCCGATCGTGTCGACCCTGACCCCGGCTTGGGTCACTGCGCCGGCGACCGAGTCGACGGTGCGACGGCCCATCGTGTTGACCCCGTCGCTGAGGACGACGATGCTCCGCTCGCCGGTCGGACCGAGCTTCTCCAGGGCCAACGCGACCGCATCGAACAGCGCCGTCTCGCCGCCGGCGCTGAGGGCGTCCGTTGCCGACCGAACGGCCGCCCGGTCCTTGGTCAGGTCGATGTCAACTCCCGCCACATTGGCGAAAGAGATAAGTCCGACCTCGACATCGGGCGGAACCGTGTCGAGGAACTCCCCGACGGCCGACTTGATGATCGGCATGCCCGTGTTGGCCTTCATCGACCCACTCGTGTCGACGACGAGGAACACCGCCCGACGCATGGTGGTGGCGGACTCGACCGTGGCTTGAGTTGTGGTGCCTGCGGCCGTGACCTGTAGGGATGCCGGGTCCACGACAACATCCCCGGATGTGGCCCGCAGCGTGAGGACCCCCGCGAGCGTTGTTCCGTCGTAGGCAAGTTGGGTGAGGGTTGCCGGGCTGGGCTCGGGGGCACCCGATGCGACGGGGGCGGCAACGAGCACGGCCAGCAAGCCGGTCGACAGCAGCGCTAGCCAGCGGGTCGCCCGGCTCGAGCCACCCCTCCTCGCGCGCGCACGACCCCTCATCTGTTCCCTCGGACGAACATCGAATGAGGCAGGACGATCCCCTGGTCGGCCAGGGTGTCGAGGAACTTCGGCCGAAGGCCGGTGCTGACCAGGCCACCCAGGAAGCGCCCGTTCTCGTCTCGACCGGCCTTGTAGTCGAAGGTGAAGATGTCCTGAAGGGTGATGATGTCGCCTTCCATCCCTTCGACCTCCACGATCGAGACGATGCGGCGGCTGCCGTCGCGCAGACGGGCCTGTTGGATGACCAGGTCGATGGCACTGGACACCTGGTCGCGAATGGCTCGGACGGGGAGCTCCACCCCGGCCATGAGGACCATCGTCTCGAGACGACTGAGGCTGTCCCGCGGGCTGTTGGCGTGGACCGTCGTGATCGACCCGTCGTGACCGGTGTTCATGGCCTGCAGCATGTCCAACGCTGCCCCGTCCCGGACCTCTCCGACGATGATCCGATCGGGCCGCATACGAAGGGAGTTGCGGACCAGGTCGCGGATCGCGATCTGTCCACGCCCCTCGATGTTGGACGGGCGCGATTCCAGTCGCAGAACGTGTTGCTGGTGGAGCTGGAGTTCGGCGGCGTCCTCGATGGTGATGATCCGCTCGTCGTCGGCGACGTAGGACGACAGAACGTTGAGCGTCGTGGTCTTACCCGACCCAGTGCCACCCGAGATGATGATGTTGCGACGACCCCGGACGCAGGCGGACAAGAACTCCGCCACTGTCTCGTTGAGCGTGCCGAACGCGATGAGGTCCCGATCAGTGAAGGGATCGGCGGCGAACTTGCGGATCGTCAACATCGACCCATCCAGCGCGACCGGCGGGATGACGGCGTTCACCCGAGACCCGTCCGGCAGACGGGAGTCGACCAGGGGGCTCGCCTCGTCGACCCGTCGGCCGATGCGGCCGACGATCTTGTCGATCGTCCGCCGAAGGTGCGCCTCGCTGGTGAACCTCGCGTCGACCCGGAAGATGCGACCCGCGCGTTCGACGTAGATGTTCTCGTGACCGTTGACCATCACCTCGGTGACGTCGTTGTCGCGCAGGTAGGGCTCCAACGGACCGTGCCCGAGGATTTCGTCGGACACCTCTTGGGCGATGCGGGTCCGGTCGGCCGCAGACAGCGGGGTCTGCTGGCCGTCGATGACGACCTGGAGAGTCTGCCTGACCCGCTGATCGAGGTCGGCCTGTTCGAGGTTGGGGTCGTAGAGCTGCGGGCCTAGCGACTCCAGCAGCGTCTGATGAACGGCCGCCTTGACGGTAGCGAACGGGTCCACGCTGGCTCTGGCCGGGGCATGTGGCCGAAGCGGTGCATCCACCTGCCCGGGGTGGCCGACCGGACTCTGGGTCCGCCGCACCGTCTCCAGACGGTCGTACAGGCTCACTTGCGCCCTCCCCACGGAAGTAGCCGTCGCGTCGCACCCGACGGGCTGGCCGTCGCGGCAACGCCACGAAGATGTTCATCGGCCAGGTGTCGCAACGCGACGCTCACCGGGTGGCGGGGGTCATCCAGGATGATCGGGACCCCCCGATTGATCGAGGCCGGGACGTCGTGGCTGCTGGGCACCATGACCGCAATGTCCTGCTTGATCGACGTCACCACATCCTCGGCACGCAGGCCGACCTTCGCGTCTGATCGGTTCAACACGATGTGGCGGGCCTCTCGAGGGCTGCCCAGCAGATCCAGCGTGTCCAGGGTGAGGCGCAGGTTCTTCAGTGCGGGGATGTCCAACGTCGCGATGAGCACGAGGGTGTCGCTGAGGTCGAAAGCGGTCAGCACGTGCTCGGTCAACGCAGGCGGCGTGTCGATGACGATGAAGTCATAGATGTGTCGTGCGACCCGCAGGAGTTCGGCGACCGTGGCCGGCGGAATCCGTTCGGCTTCGCCCGGCTCGGCTGGGGCGCACACCGCATCGAGCCCACTGGAATGGGTGGTCACGACCGAGGCAAGCCCCTGCTCGTCGAGGTGGCCGCTCATGTTGACCAGGTCGGTCATGCTGCGCTGGGGCAACATCTGCAGCGCAATCCCAACGTCACCGAACTCAAGGTCCAGATCCACGAGCAGGGTCCGGTGTCCGACCGAGGCCAGATAGGCCCCAAGGTTGGTCGAGAAGGTCGTCTTGCCGACGCCCCCCTTCGCGGAGAAGACGGTGACGACCTTCCCCGTCCTGGTCGCCGCATCGGGCCCGGCCCCCCGCAGCCGGAAACTCAATTCGCGACTGCGCCGCAGGGCCTCCGCGACTGCGGGGAGATCGTCGGAGGACACCACCTCACGGAACCCAGCCCGCAGGGCTTGGGCCAGCACGGTGACGTCCAGTCGGCGCCGGATCAGGATCACCCCGAGTGAGGTGTGCTCGATCCGAAGGCCCTCCACGACCCCACAGGCCGCGTCGAGGTCAACGTCCGGGCCAACGATCACCGCATCCTCGTCGGGGTCGGCGGTGAGGGCGCGGCTCAGGGCAGCCCCGCTGTCGACCCGGTTCACCCGGGGCCCCAAAGCAAAACTGAACCGCTCCGCCGCTGCTGGGTCGCGATCCCAGAGGATCGTCACGGCCCGACCTCGAACACGTTGTAGTCCGTGATCTGCAACGTCGGGTCGATGGTCGTATCGGCACCGCGCAGACCGGCATACAACTCCCCGGTCTGTATGCCGTGCACGAGCCGGTTCGCGTCGACCGGGCTGAGCGCGAGGGTGACGAGGAAGGTCGCCCTCGTCTGATCCTGCTGGGATGTCTGCTGCGACCCGTTGTCCACCGGCGTCAGCGACGTGTCGCCCATGGCGATGACGAGGACGTCACCGAGCAGGACTCGGGTCGCCTTCGGCCGGTTTTGTTGGGCGCCCGCCGTGGGCGTCGGCCCAGTCGTGGGGGCAGGGACCTGGAACGTGTCATAGATGACGATGCGGGACCCGGGGGTCACAAAGCTACCGACCCGCGCCGGATCCTCCAGACGGACGGACACCGCCACCTGGCCAGGCGGCACCTGGATGGCCTTGCGGCCCGACGGGGTGGTGCCGAACCGCGCCGCGAGGATGTATTCCCCGACGCCGATGTCAGTGATGGCCACGAGGGTCTCGTTGGCCGTCGTCACCTCGGTCAACGCACCCACCGGCAGTGCTCGTGCGGCGACCTGGGTCTTGACCAACGCGCGGTCGCGCACCGCATCGGCCAGCGACGTCCCCGCCGAGACCGGTTTCTCAGACACGTAGACCGTCCGGGGATCGGCACCCGCAATGGCCCGGGCATCCGCCCCTCGCGCGTAGATGAACACGGCCCCGGCACCGAAAATCGCAATGACCGCTGCGAGAAGCACAGCTATGACCCGTCGTCCCACCAGAACACTTCCTGCTCGATGCTTGGGAGGTTGCCCTCACTGACCTGGAACGGCGGCGGCTACCCCGCTGCCTGAACACCCACCTGACCGAAGGTCCCCACCCCACTGTCAACGATCCCGCCGTCCCCCACACCCGTGACGAACCAGCCGGTGATGCAGCTCTGTCCGCCGGGGCAGTTCGGGAAATGCCCGGTGAGGATGCTCTTGACCTTGTTCGGGATGCCCCCGGTCGTGGTGACGTCGTAGCCGGTGAGGAAGAACCGGCCGTAGTTCGCCGCGTAGTAGTAGGCGTGAGTGCCGTTGGCCGAGTCGTAGCAAGGGTCAAGCGGAGCCGGCGCGCCTCCGCCGACCGGCACGGCGTCCAGCGTGCAGCTGAAGATGGGGAGGGTGACCACGGTGCCGACAAGCTTGGACAGGTCGCAGTCAACGCTGCTGCCCGGATCGGTGTGATACCAGTTGCCGTCACCGTATTTCTTCACAACGCACGGGTCGGCTGTCGTCTCCAGGAAGCCGAACCCACCCGGTTGGTCATGGCCCTGGAAGTTCTTGCAGGGCGGCGGGTTTTTCTTGCTCGCGGGCACGTTGACCCAGAGGGTCTCCTCCTTGGAGGGGTTGGGCCACGGGTTGCTCCCGCCGTAGGGCGGGGGCGGCAATGCGCCAGCGCCGCTGCCGTTGACGTTTCCGCCCGCGTTCTCCCACTCACAGGCCGAGATGGTGAACGGAATGTTCCCACCACTCAACTTGGCTGGCCCCCATGCGGCCCGGGCGCAGGAGTCGACGGTCTGGCCGCCGATGCCCAACGCTTGGGCGACGAAGGGCGGAACGACGGTGGAGCCGTCGGTCATCCGGGTCCGGGTGTGGACCTCCACCCAGTTGGCGCTGACCGGAGTGTCCGGGGACAACGGCGGGCATTGGGTGAGGTTGGTGACTGACGCTCCCGTGCACGGGGGGATGTCACTGCCCGCCGGGACCTTCCCGCACACCCCATTGACGTATGCCGTGGAGTAGCCATTGGTGCCGTCGCCGGCCGTGCTGTTGGCAAGATCCCTGATGCTCATCCCCGAGCCAGCCGCAGCCGTCATGGCAGCGGCCTTGCAGGCGGTTGCGTCAAGGGCACAGACCCGAGCCATCGCCATGCTGGCCGCGTCGGCACCCGACTGCAGTTGTCGGCGCTCCCACATCAGCGAGCCGACGTCGATGGACAGGGCCGCCGCTCCAAGGATGACCATGAATCCGAACAGGGCCGCGACGATCGTCGTCACGGAACCTTGTTCGCGCCCCAACACCAGTAGCCGACGACCTGCCGACTGCCGAGCGGTCATCCCGTGCATCGCATGCTCCCGGTCGAGGAAAGGATCATCGTCGGCGCCAAGCCACCGCCGAAGAGGTTCATCACGCCGTCGAGGATGAGGAAACTGAAGGTGTTGTCCACCCGCACCGAAGACGCCTGGGTGCTGATCGTGGTGCCCTTGGCCGGGCACGCCGTGACGATGGTGGTCGCCACCGTAAACCCGGTGGCCGCGGTGTTGACGCGGCTGGTCACGTCTGCCGACGAGTAGTTCAGGGCGACCATCCGGGCGCCTTCGCGGGCCGCCTGGGTGATAGCCATCTGCGCGGCGAAAGCGCGGCCGAAGTCGATGATGCCGCCGATGACCAGCAGCAGGACGGGCAGGACGATGGCAAGCTCAACGGCTGAGGCGCCCCGCTCGGACCCCTGACGGCGCATGCTCACCTTGCCTCCTACAGCCCAGGCGGAAAGCCGGTGAAGAGCCCGGACACCGCAGTTCCAAAGTTGGTCACTGCCAGGGCAGCGACAGCTGCGATGAACGCCGCGAGCATGGCGTACTCCGCCATCGTGGCTCCGCGGTCCCGCCTGGTTCGACGAAGACCCCCCAAGGTTCTCAGCCTTTCGTGAGCGTAGACGAGGGTGAACGGCGGTGGGGCGGTTTCTGCCGAAACCGCCCCTCCGCCGCGAGAGATCAGAGGTGGCCTGTGACGTCGTCGAACAACGCCGAGATGGCTTGACCGAGCGGACCGACGGCCACGAGGACGATGACGGCGATGAGCGCGACCATGAGGCCGTACTCCACCATGGTGGCGCCGTGGTCGCGACGGATCTTGGCAAGAACCTTGAGCATTGTGGATTCCCTCCGAAACGAAGTGCAGGGTGCCGGACCATCTCCGGGCCTACTGACGAGCATGCGCCGGTCGCGCGCCGTGCGGATCACCCGACCATCTCGACCTCGGTCAGTCGCTCGGTCATCCCCGCATCCCCCGAACGGGTGACTCCAGATGGCGATGGCCCGATCCGCCGTGGTTTCCGAGACCATGCCCACATGCGTGTTCCAGAACCTGCTTCGGACGATCAGGTCATGCCCTCGGAGCGCGGCCAAGGCGCCGACTGGGGCCGGCTCGTCGCTCTGCCGCTCCTGGCGATGGCGGCATACCTCAGCATTGCATCGCTCTTCTCATTCGGCTGGCAGCACGATCACCCCGTTGCCTCGGGGTTGGCGCTTGCCTCTCGCCTGGCCACGATCGCCTTCTACTGTCTGATCGTCTTCGCCTATCTGCGGCGCCGCCCGCCCCTCGCGACCAGCGCTTCGTCCACTGCGTTCGCCGCGGCGATGGCAGCGACCTTCCTCCCGTTCGCATTCACCTTCCTGGGCTACCACACGACCGGCGTCTATCCCCTGCTCATCGTCGACGTCCTTCTGATCGCCGGGACCGGATTCGCCACGTGGGGAGTTCGCCACCTCGACCGCAGTTTCAGCATCGTCCCCCAGGCACGGGCCATCGTCACCACGGGCCCCTACCGATGGGTCCGCCATCCCCTGTATGCCGGTGAGTTGCTGGCGGCCCTCGGCCTCACCCTGCTCGTCGGCTCGCTGTGGGGCGTCGTGGTGTGGGTGGCTCTGCTCGCCATGCAGCTCTACCGGGCCCACGAGGAGGAGCTCCTGCTGAGCGCGCACCTGCCTGGCTACGCGGCATACGCAGCCCGAACGGGTCAGCTCATCCCGGGAGTGGGCCGACGCAGGCGGTGAGGGTGACGGAAGCCCGGTAGGCGGATCAGCCGGACGGGGGGACGGCCAGTTCGCTGACGCCCTCGACCGCGCGCCACGAGCCGCCGATCCGGACAAGCACGCCACCGGGCTGGGCAACGGCGACGATCCCTCGCGGCCCACTCGTGGACACGAGGTAGCGCGCGCCCGCCGCCACCGGGATGAGGTTGGTCGTCGGGTCGGCAATTCCGATGCGACGCAACCCGATGCCTTGCCCAAGCTGGACGATCCACGGCCGAAGGGCGTCGTCATTGCCGACAGCGCCGAGTGCCGCCATGGTCGTGTCGTCGATCCAGACGACGTCGCTGATCCGAGCCAGCGGGTCACCTTGTCGATAAGGCTCAGCCAGCGCCAGGGGGCGTCGCGACGTGTCACGCACCACGCCTGCGACGTCCAACCGCACGTCCGCACCGTCGACGCCGGTGCTCACCAGGCTGACCCGGCTCCCGTCCCGGGACACGGCGAAGGCCACGAGGACCCGCCCGCCGAGCCACGGCGCGCCCACTGGCGTGGCAAGGTCCAGTGGCGACCGGGCATCGAAGGTCCACAATTGCCCACCGGCGGCAGTGTTGCCCCCGACCCACAGGCGCCCTAAGGCGTCATAGGCGGGTCGAAGCATGAGCGGAGCGAGCGCGGGCACCGACACCCGCCCCCGCTCATGCCATCGGGCCACCTCGCTGCCCCCCGCAGACACGGCCGCGAGGTCGGCTCCGTCTGCCGAGACCGCCAGCCCGACGTATGCCGTTGGAATGCTTGGTAGGTCCGCTGACGATGACGAGCCAGGCGGCGCCACGACCCCACCGACGGAGGTGGAGGGGCCGGGACCCGCAGGGGGGCTCGCGGGGCTCTTCGTCGGACCCAGGCCGTCCAGGTCGTCCAGCCTGCTCACCTCGATCGAGGTCAGCCGATCGCCGAACCTCAGGAGCGCGGTCCGCGGCAGCGGCAGCGGCTCCGCACCGAATCCGACATCGGAGGCAGACCGCAGCGGGCCGGTCACCTCCGGCACGGCTAGCCTCCCGGCCCCTTGCACCTCCACGGACACGGCCGTGACACCAGGCACTGGCAGGAGGGTGGCCACCATTTGCGCCCAGATCGCTCTGCGGCGTGCGACGTCGGTGGTGCTGGCCGGAGGGGTGAGGACCACGGTGGCGATGCCGCTTTCGACGCTCACCGCGTCGACCGCCAGGGTGACGTCGGCTGGAAAGCCCGTGTCCACTGCCCCGGCGAGATAGTCAGGCACGGGACCGAGCTGCGCTCGAGCCAAGGCGGTGACCAGCCGGGGACCGCCCGCAAACCACCGAACGTCGGGCACAAGATGCTTGCCACCGGCCGTCGGGTAGTAGACCCGGTGTGGGTCAAAGACCCGCCCGAAGTCATCAGTGTTGAGCCAGAGCCCAAACCCCTCGGTCGGCAGTTCGATGCGCCACTCACCCGACACCCGCACCAGTCCGAGCACGACCTGCGCCACCGTTCCAGGCGCGGCCTCTCGGTAGTGGCCGGTGTTGTCGAGGGTCGCGACCACGCCGACAGTGGCCCGGACCTGGTCGCCCGGCAACTGCTCGACGGCCACGATCTGTAGCCGGTCGAACACCGTCACCGATGTGGCGGGCCGCCACCGCCCGACCGAGCCAGGGGCCAGGTAGGCATTGCCCACCGGTTGGCCGTTGTCGGCGTTGTCCTGGAATGCGGCACCTGCCCGGAAGAAGTCGCGGACGATCTGTTCTTGGCTGGCCCCGGGTCTGGGTGGGGACACGACGATCCGCACCTGGGGCGCCACCTTCTCGTTGACGCTCCGGCCGGATTGCACGGGGCTGCTGTTGGGGAGCCCGGAACAGGCCGTGACCGCCAGAGCCACCACGGCACCTGCTGCGACAAGTGCGCCCCTCACCCGCCGCCGCTGGTTCCGGCGAAGACCCGGTATGCCGCGTGCCACGGCATACGGGCGCCGCGGGCTCACGTCGGATCCTCGGGTGACTCGACCACGGGTTTCAGCGGGAGCGGCGAGGACGCGATGTGCGTCCCGGGTGAACGCGGCAGGGTGAGCCGGAACGAGGACCCCTCCCCCGGGGCGCCCCACGCCTGCAGCCAGCCCGAGTGCAGCCGAGCATCCTCCAAAGCGATGGCTAGCCCGAGGCCGGTGCCGCCCGTCGTGCGGGCCCGGGCCGGGTCAGCCCGCCAGAACCGGTTGAACACCTGACCCGACTCTCCCGGCCGCAACCCGACCCCGTGGTCGCGGACGACGACAGCGACGGCCCCGTCGTTAGCGGCGACCCGAATGTCGACCGGCTTGCCCTCGCCGTGTTCGATGGCGTTGACGATGAGGTTGCGCAGCACGCGTTCGACCCGGCGGGGATCGTAGGTCGCGTCGCAGGGCACGCCGGGATCACGCAGCGTGATCCGGCTGCCCTTGCGTTCGGCCAGTTGTTGACAGCCGTCGACGACCTTGGCCACGGTCCGACGCAGATCGGTGGGTTCGACGTCCAGGACAGCCGCTCCGGCATCGAAGCGGCTCACCTCGAGCAGGTCGGCCAACAGTGCCTCGAACCGGTCGAGCTCGCCACTCAGGAGTTCCGCCGAGCGCGCCACTGCGGGTTCGAACTGGGCCCGGGAGTCGTGGATGAGCTCGCCGGCCATCCGGATGGTCGTGAGCGGCGTGCGCAGCTCGTGGGAGACGTCCGAGACGAAACGTTGCTGCACACGGGACAGATCCTCCAACTGCCGGATCTGACGCTGGAGCCCCTCGGCCATCGCGTTGAACGAGGTGGCCAGGCTGGCCAGGTCATCTTCGCCGCGGGCCACCATCCGCTCGGTGAGCCGCCCAGCGGCGAGCCGCTCGGCGACCAGGGCCGCTTGGCGCACCGGGGTGACCACGAGCCGGGTGACGACGTAGGCCACCCCGCCGATGAGCGCCACGAGCACGATCCCGCCGGACAGGAAGATCTGCGAGATGACCGCCAGCGACGAGCGTTCCCGCTGCAACGGATAGACGTAGTAGATGCCGGTGCCGCGCGCGAGGGGCAGGTCGAGTTGTTGTCCGACGACCAAACAGGGGACGAGGTCGGGCTCCCCGGCGAGAGGAACCGAGACGATCTGGACCTTCTGCACCGCAGGGTCCTCCGCGACGGCCGTTTCCAGCTCATCGGGGATGTGCGAATCGTTGACCTCGCCCGACACCACCGGGTTGATGACGTAACTGCTCACGTTCGTCGAGAGGCGGGCCAGAACGACATAGCGGGAGCGCTCCGTGCCGGCGATCTCGGCAATGATCGACTGGGCGGCGACCGTCAATGCGTCGGTGTTCTGAGTCTTGTCGGTGGAGTAGAACTTCGCCTGGGCCAGCTCCGTGAGCGATAACGCCTCAGCGGTCGCCTGGTCGGTGCGACTTTGGACCAGCCGATCACCGATCCGCTGATAGAGGTAGGACCCCACCACGCCCAGCACCAGCATGCCGAGCAGCATCGTCGTGGTCACCACTCGGAACTGCAACGATCCTCGCCACGCATGGACCACGCGAGAGGCTGCCGAAGCTCCTCGCCCCGGTGCTGGTCGAGCCGGACGAGCGGGCAACGGACCCAACGTCGGCCCTGAGAGTGACCCCAGAACCGTGTCGTCCCGGGGCTGCGACACGTCGTTGGGAGCAGGGAGCTGGCTCGAACCGGTCATCCGCTCAGGCCGGACCGGCCTTGTAGCCCACGCCCCGAACCGTCACGACGATCTGCGGCCGCTCCGGGTCGTGTTCGATCTTGCTGCGCAGCCGCTGGACATGGACGTTGACCAGCCTGGTGTCGCCAGCGTGTCGGTAGCCCCACACCTGCTCCAGAAGCACCTCACGGGTGAACACCTGCCACGGCTTGCGGGCCAGGGCCACAAGCAGGTCGAACTCCAACGGTGTGAGCGAGAGCGCCCGGCCATCTCGCTTCACCGAATGTCCGGCCACGTCGATCTGCAGGTCGCCGATGTCCAGGCGCTCGGGCTCGGGTTCGTCGCCACGCCGCAGGCGCGCTCGGATCCTGGCAACAAGCTCCTGCGGCTTGAACGGCTTGACGACATAGTCGTCGGCCCCCGACTCAAGTCCCACGACGACGTCGACCGTGTCGGTGCGGGCGGTGAGCATGACGATGGGGACACCGGACTCGGCGCGGATGCGACGGCATACCTCCATGCCGTCCATGCCGGGGAGCATGACGTCCAACAACACGAGGTCTGGGCGGGAGTCGCGGAAGGCGGCCACCGCCGAGGTGCCGTCGGCCACGTGGGTGACGTCCAGTCCTTCCTGGCGCAGCACGATGCTCAGCATCTCCGAGAGGGCGAGGTCGTCATCGACGACCAGCACGCGGCCCTTCACGTGCGCTCCTTTCCGCGGTTCCCCCAACTGTGCAGAATCATCACACATCGCTCACCCGTCGGGTGCGCGCAGCCCCGGGGAAGCCCAGACGGACATGCCGACTCGGCCTCCTGTCGCGGCCGGATCGGCCTCATGTCGCGGCCGGATCGGCCTCATGTTGCGGCCGGATCGGCACAGCGTCGCAGCTCCGTCAGCGCCGGTTAGCGCTGGGTCAAACATGACCCGGCGGCATACCGGCTCGCCCGGGGCCTGACCGAGGAACCGCGGTGTCCAGGAGGTTGGTCAGTAGCGGTAGTGGTCGGGCTTGAACGGGCCCGCGACGTCGACACCGAGGTATTCGGCCTGCTCCTTGGTGAGCTCGGTGAGCTCGACCCCGAGGGCCTCCAGGTGCAGCCGCGCGACGAGCTCGTCGAGGACCTTGGGCAGGGTGTAGACCTGCAGGTCGTAGTCGTCGGTCTTGGTGAACAGCTCGATCTGAGCGATCGTCTGGTTGCTGAACGAGTTGCTCATGACGAAGCTCGGGTGGCCCGTGGCGTTGCCGAGGTTCATCAGCCGGCCCTCGGACAGCACGATGACCGAGTGTTCCGCGCGCTCGCGCCCGTCCTCGCCCACCGAGGCCGGGAAGGTCCACTCGTGGACCTGGGGCTTGATCTCGGTCTTGACGATTCCGGGGATCCGGGCGAGCCCGGCCATGTCGATCTCGTTGTCGAAGTGACCGATGTTGGCGACGATCGCCTTGTCCTTCATCGCGCCCATGTGCTCGGCGGTGACGACGTCGAAGCAGCCCGTCGCGGTGATGACGATGTCGGCACGGCCGATGACGTCCTCAAGCCGGGCCACCTGGTAGCCCTCCATGGCCGCCTGCAACGCACAGATCGGGTCGACCTCGGTGACGATGACCCGGGCGCCCTGCCCGGCGAGCGACTGAGCGCAGCCCTTGCCGACGTCACCGAACCCGCAGACCACCGCGACCTTGCCGCCGATGAGCACATCGGTGGCCCGGTTGAGCCCGTCGACGAGCGAGTGGCGGCAGCCGTACTTGTTGTCGAACTTGCTCTTGGTCACCGAGTCGTTGACATTGATCGCCGGGAAGAGCAACTCCCCCGCCTCGGCGAGTTGGTAGAGCCGGTGGACTCCTGTGGTCGTCTCCTCGGTGACGCCCTTGATGCCCGCGGCGATCCGCGTCCACTTGTCGGCGTCGGCGGCCATCGTCTGGCGCACGAGCGCCTTGAAGACGGCGAACTCCTCGGAGTCGGCCTCGGTCGTCGGAGGCACCTGGCCGGCCCGCTCCCATTCGCGGCCCTTGTGGACGAGCATCGTCGCGTCGCCACCGTCGTCGAGGATCATGTTCGGGCCGGTCGCGTGCCCGTCGGCGTCCTGCCCCCAGGTGAGAATCTGGTCGGTGCACCACCAGTAGTCCTCAAGCGACTCGCCCTTCCAGGCGAACACCGGCACGCCCTGCGGGTCCTGCGGGGTGCCGGTCGGACCGACGACGACGGCCGCGGCCGCCTCGTCCTGGGTGGAGAAGATGTTGCACGAGGCCCACCGCACCTGCGCACCGAGCGCGACGAGGGTCTCGATGAGCACGGCGGTCTGGACGGTCATGTGCAGCGATCCGGCGATGCGGGCGCCCGCCAACGGCTGGCTATCCCGGTATTGCGCGCGCAACGCCATGAGGCCGGGCATCTCGTGTTCGGCCAGCCGCAGCTGGTGCCGACCAGGGGCAGCGAGGTGCAGGTCGGCGACCTTGAAATCGGTGAAGGACATAGCAGGGCTCCCTGGGATCTAACGTGGGCTGACCCGGCGTCGCCCTTCAGGGCTTCGGTATGCCGTGTGCTTGCGTCCCGTGGACGGTCCCAACGGACCGGCACCTGACGCGGCATACCGCACGCGGGTCCTCCACCCACGCCGGCAATGTCCCGGCAGTCTACCCGAGCCCCGGTATGCCGCCCGCCCACTCGAGTGGGCGGCATACCGGATGGGGCCTGGACCGGCTAGACCGGCGTGCGGTAATTCACCGTCCGCCAGGTCGACTGACCGGCGCTGGACACCGCTCGAGCGGGATGACGTGGTCCACGACGAACGCGCACCGTCCGCCAGGTCGACTGACCGGCGCTGGACACCGCGGCGATCCGCCAGTAGTAGCGGACGTTGCGGGCCAGACCGGCGTTGTCGTAGGTGGTAACCCCTGGACCTATCGGCCCTAGAGTCACCGCAGTGGCGAACGCCGAGTCGGTGGCTCGTTGCAGGACATACCCGCTGATTGGCGCGGTCGTTCCCGGCGTCCAGGTCAACCGGACGTCGGCGGTCCCAGCGGCCGCGGAGAGCAGGCTAACGGTGAGGCTGGCCGGGCGGTTCGGCGGGCTGACCGTGATCGACGCCGTCGAGGACCACGTCGTGACCACTGTCGGCTGTTCGGCGCGCACCCGGACGTAATAGCGCACGCCGACCGTCAGCCCGTTGTAGGACGTCGCTGCACTGGTCACCGACCGGGTGACCAGCCCCAGGGTGAAGGAGCTGTTCCTCGCGAACTGGACTGTGTAGGTCGCCGCCCATGGTTGGGCCGTCCACGTCGCGTTGACCGTGGGGCTGGCACCCGTCGGTGCGATCTGCAGCGCCAGGCCGGTCACCCGCACGATCGCGGTGCTCGGAGTGGTCACCGCAGCGGCCGCGTTCGTCCACCCGGACACCGACGTGCCGGCACTGGCCGTGGCGCGCACGCGGTAGTAGTAGGTGGTCGTCGGCGCCGCGGTGGTGTCCGTGGTCGACGTCGACGAGCCGCTGGTGGCGACGCTGGTGGTCGTCACGAAGGCGGCGGACGTCGAGCGTTGGACCTCGTAGCCCGTCGCGCCCGGCACGGCCGGCCAGGTGAGCGTCACCACGAGCGGCCACGCGGTGGAGACCGACGTCGACAGGCTCGCCGGCGCAGTGAGCGTCGTGCTGGCTGCCGCCGTGGCCGACCACGCCGAGGTGCCCTCGGTGTTGCTTGCCCGGACCCGGTAATAGTAGGTCGCGATGTCGGAGACGGGGTCGATGACCGACGTCCCGCTGACCGCAGCAGCAACGGCAACGGCGTTGGCGGAGAAGTCAACCGCTGTCGACCGTTCGACCGCGTAGGTGACCCCCGCTGCTGCCGAGGCCGTCCACGAGACCGTCACCGACCCGGAGGTCGCGACCGCCGTCACGCCGGTCGGGGCGTCGGGCAGGGTGGTGACCCCGACCGTCGTCCACGCCGACTGGACGGCACCGCCCGTGGTGAGACCGCGGACGGCATACGTGTATGCCCTGCCCGCCGCCGCACCAACGTCGGTCGTCGTCGTGTCCAGGCCCGCATAGACCAGGGCCGATCCGGCCTCGGTGAAGGTGGCGCCGACACTACGGCGCACCTCGTAGGAGGCGGTCGACGGGTTGCCGCTCCAGCTCAGCGTCACGCTGACCGGCGGTGAAGCTGTGTCGGTCGCGGTGAACGCCGAAGGCTGACCCAACGGCGTCGTCACCGAGGAGGACGCCGACCACGCCGACTGGCCGGTCGGGTTGACCGCGGCCACTCGGTAGTAATACGTCGTGACGAAGGCCAGCCCCAGGTCGCTCGCCGTCGCCATGTCGATGGCCGTGACGGCCACCGGCGCGGTGAAGGCGGCGTCGGTCGAGCGCTGGACGACATATCCGGTCGCAGCCGGATCGGCCGTCCACGCCAGGTTGGCCGTCGCGTTGACCGAGGTGGCCGTTGCGGTGACGACAAGCCCGCTCGGAGCCGTCGGGATGGTCGTCACCGGGTTGGTGGTCGCCCAGCCCGAGGACGTCGGCCCGACAAGGGCGCGCACGGCATACGTGTAGGTGCTGCCGAACGCGACCGTCGGGTCGACGAAGCTCAGCCCGGCCGCCGTCGTCGTGAGCGACGTGCCCGGCGGGACGAAGGACGCGCCATCGGAACGGGCGACCTCGTATGCCGTGACCGTCGGGACCGCGGTCCAGGTCACCGTGACCTCGGCGCCCGTCGTGCTCGCCGTCGCGGACGCCGCGGCGGGCGCGGAGAGCCCGGTCGTGCCGCTCTGGATCGCCGACCAGTCCGACTGCCCGACCGCGGTGACCGTGGCCACCCGGTAGTGGTAGGTCGTGAGGAAGGCCAGACCGGTGTCGGTGACGCTCGTCGCCGTTCCGGTCGTCGGGACCGAGGTCCAGCCGCCGGTGCCGGTGAGCGACCGCTCCAAGACGTAGCCAGTAACCGGGCTGAGTTGCCCGCTCGGCGCCGTCCACGACACGACGAGGGCGTCCTGCGCGCCGCCCTGCGCGACCGGCTGGAGCGCCGGGGCGGAGGGGATGGTCACGACGGAGGGTGCCGCGGTGTAGGCCGACATCATCGGGAAGCCCGAGACCGTCGCCGTCGCCCGCACGGCATACGTGTATGCCGTGTTGGCCAACGGAGTCGGGTCGGTGGCTGACGTCGCCGAGCCGGTGGCGCTTGCCGTCCAGGTCAACGCGCTCGCGTTGAAGACCGTGCCGTCGGAGCGGACGACCTCGTATCCAGTGGCACCGGCCACCGGAGTCCAGGTCACGGTGACCGAGGGCGGAGCGCTGGCGCCGGAGACCGCCGTGACGCTCGCCGGGGCGAGCAGCGCGGACGTCGGCGCGGGCAAACCGGTCGTCACGCCGACGGCCTCGCTCCAACCCGACACCGCCGCGCCGGTCGTGGTGCCACGGACGCGGTAGTAGACCGTCGAGCCGAACGGCAGGCCAGAGTCGGTGAGAGTGACCGTGGGGTCGATGGTCGTGCCGACGTCGGTGACACCGGCGGTGAAGGCCGCGTCAGTGGCGCGTTGGACGGCATACCCGTTCGCCGGGTCCGGTGTGGAGGCGGTCCAGGACAGCTGCACGCTGGCCGTGGTGTCGGCCGGGGCGACCGGCACGGCCGTCGCGGTGAGGCCGGCGGGGATCGACGGCGGGATGCTTGGAGCCACCGCCGCCGAGGGGGCGTCGCCCATCGCGTTGCGGGCCACGACCCGGAACACATAACTGCCCTGGTTGGCAGCCGTCACGGGTCCCGGGGTCAGCGTCGCCGACGTGGCGTTGGCCAGCCCGGTCCCCGCGTCGGTCCACGTGGTCGGGTCAGCCGCAGGGGCGTATTGGAGGACGAACTGATATTCCGCCGACCACACCCCCCAGCCGGAGCCGGGATCGTTGACGCCCGGTGTCACCGGGGTCGCGTCGCCCCACCGCACCTGTATGCCGCTCGCGTCCACCCACCAGGAGGGTGATGTGGGAGCGAGCGGATCGAGGTTGGGGGCGTTAACGGCATACGGCCGCATCATGTCCATTTCCTCGTGGCTGAGGATGTGGCAGTGCCAGACGTATTCCCACTTGAAGTTGAAGATCTCGTTGACGATCGGAGTGCTGACCTGGTTGCCGTCGGCGCCGACCTGGTTGAACTGCGCGTTCGTCCCGAGGGCCATCGACGGGTCGAGGGGGCGCTTGCTGTCCGGGACTCCCCAGGGGATCTTGGGCAGGATCGGCCGGAGGGCCACGATCGTGTCCTCCAGCGGGCTGACCCGCACCGTGTCCTTCCAGCCGAGCTCGCTCGGCTCCGGTTTCCGGATGATGTTGTCCCAGCCGACCCGGTTGACCAACTGGATGTCGAACAGGTGGAAGTGGATCGGGTGGGTGTCCACACCGTTATGGGTGATCTTCCAGATCTGGGTGCCGTCATCGAGGGTCGCGAGCGGTTCGAGCGAGGTCATCCCGTTGAACGGGTACTTCGCCTCGATCGCAGGCGTCCCGTAGTAGTCAGGTGGATTGACGTAGGGATACAGCATGAGCTGTTGCCCGACGGCGGTCTTGTTCGGCCCCTCAAGGCCGAGGTTGCCGCTCATCCGGCCGTATTCCCTGTCGTAGGACGCACTCATCTCGTCGTGGATCGCCTTGGGCTGCAACGGGAACGAGCGCAGTCGCACCTGCCCATCACGCGCGCCCGGGTCCTTGGCGAGGGTCTGGAAGTCCAGCGTCGTGTCGGTCATCCGGACCAGTCCGTCGAGGCGCTCGTTGGGCGACGTGCCCAGCGAACCGGTGTCGAAGGTCGTCCCGTATGCCGTGTTGTAGGCCTTCTGCCCCACGACGATCGGGTGCTGGCCGGACTCGAAGACGCCCGACCCGTCGGCCTTGTGGGTGAAGGCGTTGGTCAGCGCGGCCATCTTGGTCGCCCCGTAGGGAGCCGGCGTCTTGGCCGCGACCTTGATCTGCATGATCGTGCGGGTGTTCGGCCCGTAACCACGCGGGGTCGTCGGCGCGCCACCGACCGAGGTGAGATCGGCGTTGTCGGTGTAGTAGTCCTGACGTGAGTCACGCGCCGGGAAGGCAGCGGGCGCGTCGTTGTAGAGGATGAGCGTCTTGCCGGCAAAGGCCGAGAAGTCGACGATCGTGTCAGCGCGCTCGGCCGGAGCCAGCAGCAGCGAGTGCTTGTCGACGTTGCCGGCGTCGAATCGCGCCGGGTCGGTCACCCACGTCGTCGGCTGGGCCGGGATGACCGCGGGAGCTGGCAGCCAGCCACCCTCGCTCGCGAGCATGGTCCACGACGGACCAGCTGGCGACTTCGCCGGGTCCGGGGTCGGGAACACCGTCGGGTCGTCCTTGGCCGCGGCGACCTCAGCGGGGTTGAGCGCCACCTCGGTGTAGCCCTGTCCAGGCAGGGTGCCCGCGGTCATGTCGGCCTGGTAGAGGCTGAAGTTGAAGAACCGGTCGTTGCTCGCGTTGAGCAGGCGCACGCGGTAGGCCTTCGGGTCGACGGTCACGGTCGGGTATGCCGTCCCGTTGACCATCGCCGTGTCGTTGAACGCCTCCATGCCCATCGACACCCAGGGCACGCCCGGAGCCAGGCTCGGCTGGCAGTAGGTGAGGTCGGGGTCACAGTCGGGGTCGAAGTAGGCGTTGGGGATCGGCGGGACCTTGACGTCGTTGGTCTGCGGGTGGAACCACCAGCCATACGCCCACCGGCCGAACGGGTTGGCCCCCGACGAGTCCTGGCTCTGGTTGGGCATGTAGACGTGCGGAGCCCACAGCTGGCCATAGCCGCCCCACTTCGAGGTGCTCCACTGGGGGTCGGTCACCGCGAGCTGCGCCGAGTCGGGGACGAAGGTCTTGTCCTGGACGATGAGCGGCAGCGTGTCGGCAGCGCCCGGAAGCAGCCCGTCGGTGATGAGGCGCTGTTCGACGGCGTCGGTGATCGAGTAGCCCGCAGCCTCACCGGCATACACGTTGAGCCGGGTGATGCCCCACGCGTGGTCGTGGTAGAACATCAGCCGCGCACTCTGCTGGTTGGTGTAGAAGAACGTCTGCGCGCCGGGGCCTGGGTCGGGCATGTCCGGCACGTTGGAGACCGAGACGCCCTTGGGGTAGTCGGTCGACTCCCCCGCCGGGGTGATCCACTGGTGCGGCGTGCCATCGGAGATCCACGGGGTGATCCCACCGTGCAGGTGCAGCGTGGCGCGGTTCTCGGAGAAGCAATCCGTGCGCTTGGGGCTGTCCGCGCACATCGGCATCTGGTCGTTGTGCGGCATCTCCATGTCCATGTTCGGACCCGGGCCAGCGCCCATGACCGTCGTGTCGACGGGCAGGAAGAGGTTGCCCGCCTCGCCGGTGGGCAGCAGGTTGCGGAAGAGGATCCGGGTCGGCTTGTCCTTGGTCGCCTGGATGAACGGCCCGAGGTAGCTGGGTTTGTCGACGCCGTATGCCGGTGCCCCGCTGGGAAGGGTGATGGGCCCGCCGCCGGGAGTGGTGAGGGCGACATGCGCGCCCGGGACCGCAGCGGTCGAGAGTTGAACGTAGCCGCGAAGCAGCGTGGCCGGCAGGTCGCTGTGCAACTGCTCGGTGTATTGGACGAGAGCGATCTCGTAGTAGTCGCTGCCCGGGTAGGTCGTCGTGTCGGGCACGGCGACCGGGATGTACTGCCCGAGGTTGTTGGCGCCGCCTGAGCCCAGGCCCGGCAGCCCGTCGACGAACTTGCGGATGCCCTTGGTGACATAGCCCGCGCCGCCGGTGTTCGTTGGCTCAAGCGTCACCGCGGTGACACCTCCAGCCGTCACGGCACCGGTCTCCGGGTCGGTCACGGCGTTGACCGTTGCGAGCGCCGCTGCGCCCGACCCGGTCCCGCCGATCGTCCCCGAACCCACACTGGTGATGGTCACCGTCGGGGCCGTGGTGTATCCCGACCCGGGCTCGGTCACGGTGAAGCCGGTGATGACCCCGGTGACCAGGTCGACCTGGGCCGCTGCGGTCGCCTGCGTCCCACCGGCGACGTCCGGGGCGCCCAGAGTCACGACCGCGTCGGCCATCCGCAGCGGGCTGTTGGCGTAGTTGGGCGTGGCATAGAAGTCCGGCTGCTCGCAGACGATCTGGGTGCATGCGGGCGGCGTCTGAGTCGGCAGCGCGAGGTCGTCCACGAGACGCTTGGCGCCACCGGCGCCCTTGGCGGCCAGGCCCTTGACCTTGCGGTCGAACTGCACCTTGCCGACATCCATCTGCGCCTTGGCGTCCGCCTTTTCCGGCTCCCGCGCCAACTCCGCGGCGATACCGGCCGTGGTGAGCACCGGCGTCTTCTTGCCCTTGGCAGCCTGCGCCTTGGCGGCGGCCAGACGCATGGCGGTGGTGGTCTCACCCGCCTTGTTCTGCGCCTTCTTTGCCTTGAGATCCGCTCGGACGTCGATCTTCCCGTCCTTGCGACCGCTGTCCTCCAACGGCGTCTGCCTCAATGCCTCGGCGGTCGGAGCCGCCCAGACCATCAGGATCGCCAACAAACCAGCAACAAAACGAGCGCGCATTGCCCCGAGCCCCTTACCCCAAGCGGCAGTCGATCCATACGCTACCCGGGCGTATGGCCATGTGCCTGGGAGTAATCAAGCGGACTGAGGGGTCTGCTCGCAGCCTTTTTCCCGAATTGGTCGTCCCTATCCCGGAAAGGTGGTTGTCACGACCCGACGTATCACCTTAAACCGGGCATTTCGGAGGCGGCCGATGCTCGCCTCGGACCATCCGGGCGAGAAGCTCGCTCTCGGGGGTCCACTTTGTGAGATGCGGTGCCTTCCCACCAGACGCACCAGACGCCGGTATGCCGCCCGCTCGGGTGAGCGGACGGCATACCGATGGAGCGAAACGAGCGAAGCGCGGCAGGGACGCGCGACGGGACTACTCGAAGTCGACGAGGATGTCGCCGCCCTGGACCGGCGAGCCGACCTGGACCGGCACCGACTTGACGGTCCCGGCGACGGGGGCGGTGATCTCGGTCTCCATCTTCATCGCCTCGAGGATGATGAGGGTGTCGCCCTCCTTCACCTCCGCGCCGGGTTGGACGTTGACCTGCAGGACGGTCCCGGCGATCGGCGCCCGTAGCGCGTTCTCGCCCCCACCGCCGCCGGCTGCTTCGCCAGCGGGAGCCGCCGGACCGGAGCGCGGCATCGCCGCCGTCCCGGTGGAGGAGAAGACGAACCCGCCCAGGGCGGGCTTGGGCTCGGCTTCGACGTCGACGAGCACGTCGTATTCGACCCCGTCAACGGTCACCTTGAGTCGCATGGGCGTTCCTTGTCAGTCGCGGGTCAGTGTGACCGGGTGTGCGTGAAGGTGTGGGAGGCGTGGATGTTGGAGCGACCCATCCGGGCCCACGAGTTGGTGTGGCTGTAGTGGATCTGCCGGACGGTCGCCTTCTTGCCCAGGTATGCCGCGACCGCAGCCGAGATGGCCAGGATCGTGTCGATCGGCACGGGGCCCTGCGGCCCCTGTGCCTCGGCAAGCTGCTTCTCCAGCTTGGTGATCCGTCGCTGCATCTCCTCGACCAGGTCGGCCAAGCGAGCGACGTCCATCGGGGTGCTTGTCATTGAGAACCTCTCATGGTCATCGTCGGTCGCCAGGTCACATCGGCATGAGGCCGTGCTTCTTGGGCGGACGCATGTCGCGCTTGGTCGTCAAGGACTCCAACGCCTGGGCCACATAGCGGCGGGTCTCGGACGGGACGATGACGTCGTCGACCAGACCGTGCTCGCTGGCAACGTAGGGGTTGGCGAAGGTGCCGCGGTATTCGTCGATGAGCTCCTGACGCTTGACCGCCGGGTCCTCGGCTGCCTTGATCTCCTTACGGAAGACGATCCCCGCGGCCCCTTCGGCCCCCATCACGGCAATCTCGGCAGAAGGCCAAGCGAAGACCTTGTCGGCACCCAGGGCCCGAGCACACATGGCGATGTAGGCACCGCCGAAGGCCTTGCGCAGGACAACGGTCACCTTCGGCACAGTCGCCGCTGAGTAGGCGAACAGCACCTTGGCGCCGTGCCGGATGATCCCGTTGTATTCCTGGTCGACACCAGGCATGAAGCCGGGAGTGTCGACGAAGGTGAGCAGCGGGATGTTGAAGGCGTTGCAGAACCGGACGAAGCGCGCGATCTTGTCGGAGGCGTTGATGTCCAACACGCCGGAGAGCTGGTTGGGCTGGTTGGCGATGACGCCGACCGTCCGACCGACCACCCGGCCGAAGCCGACGACCGCGTTGACCGCCCAACTGGCGTGCACCTCAAGGAAATCCGCATCGTCGACAACGCGAGCGATGACGTCCCGGACGTCGTAAGGCTTGCGGTAGTCGTCCGGGATCACCGAATCGAGTGCCGGGTCGTCGTCGACGTTGCCGTTGTGCTCCACCTCGGGCGGGTCCTCGGTGTTGTTCTGCGGGAGGAAGCTCAGGAGCTTCTTGGCGATCAAGGCCGCTTGCGCATCGTCCTCGGCGACGAAGTGAACGACACCGGAGCGGCCGGCGTGGACCGCTGCCCCGCCGAGGTCCTCGTGGCTGACCTCTTCACCGGTGACCTGCTTGATGACATCGGGACCGGTGATGTACATCTGCGCTTGCTTGGTCTGGATGATGAAGTCCGTCAGGGCCGGCGAGTATGCCGCGGCCCCGGCGCACGGTCCGGCCAGGATCGAGATCTGCGGCACGACACCCGAGAGCAGCACGTTGGCGTAGAAGATGTGTCCGCACCCGTTGAGCGCGTCGACACCCTCCTGCACCCGGGCACCACCGGAGTCGTTGATGCACACGAACGGCGACCCCGTGCGCAGCGCCATGTTGGCCGCTTGGGCGATCTTGTCGGCGTGCAACTCACCGATCGTCCCGCCGAGGATGGTGAAGTCCTGGCTGGCGACGTGGACCAGTCGGCCCAGCACCGTCCCCTGCCCCACGACGACGCCGTCGCTCGGCACGTCCTTGTCGGACATTCCGAAGCGGTTGGCGCGGTGCACGGCATACACGGCCGTTTCCTGGAACGAGTGCTCGTCGAGGAGCTCCGCGATCCGCTCACGCGCGGTGAGTTTGCCCTGCTCGTGCTGCTTGGCGACCCGCTGCTCGCCTCCGGCGGAGGCGAGGGAGGCCCGACGTTGGTGCAGTTCTTCGATCTTGTCCTGCATGCTTTGCGCTGCCACGGCTGACCTTTCAGGACGGCTGAACTTGGACGCTGTGGGGAGCGCCGTTGACGATGACCTTGTAGCGGATGGGCGTGCGGACCGGCTGTCCGGGCTGCGCGCCAGCGGCGGCGGCGTTCTTCTCGGCCGCCAGAGTCTCGGGATCCTTGCCGACGTTCTTGGGGCCCTCGTGCCGGGTGCCGAAGAACGTCGGGGCCACCTTCGGGAACATCGCGTAGGTGAGGACGTCCTCGTCAGAGCCGTTGAAGCCCTGCAGCGCGCCCGCCTCTTCGCGGTCCTTCTCCCACTCGGCAGGGAGCAGGTCGGCCGGACGGCAGGTGATCGGGTCCTTCTTGGCCTGCTGGCGAGCGATCTCGACGACCTCCGGGTTGGGGGTGCCGAGCGTGCTTCCGTAGTAGCCGAGCATGACGTCGGCGAACTCGCCGGTGAGGACCTTGTAGCGGCCCATCATGACGTTGAAGACGGCCTGGGTGCCCACGATCTGGCTCGACGGGGTGACCAGGGGCGGGTAGCCGGCGTCGGCGCGCACCCGCGGGACCTCCTCGAGGACCTCCTTGATCCGGTGCGCGGCCCCCTGAGCCTTGAGCTGGCTCTCCATGTTGGAGATCATCCCGCCGGGGATCTGGCTCTTGAAGATCTCGGTCTCGACACCAACGATGTTCGACGCGAACTCGGCGTACTTGGGCCGGATGCCGGCGAAGTAGTCCTTGATCTTGATGAGGCGGGCCTCGTCGAGCTCGGTGTGGAAGCCCGTGCCCGGCAACATCTCGACGAGCGACTCGGTCGGGTTGTGACCCGGGCCCAGGCTCATCGAGGAGATCGCGGCGTCGACACAGTCAGCCCCGGCCTCGATGCCCTTCATCAGCGAGACGAGCGTGACGCCCGTCGTCGCGTGGCAGTGGATGTGGATCCGGACATCCTCACCGAGGTCGTCCTTGATCGCCTTGACGATGTCGTATGCCGGTTGCGGCTGCAGCAGCGCGGCCATGTCCTTGAGGCACAGCGAGTCGCACCCGAGGTCCATGAGGTCGCGGGCCATCTGGACATAGCCCTGGACGGTGTGCAGTTCGCTCACCGTGTAGCAGAGCGTGCCCTGAGCATGGGCGCCCTCACGCTTGACCGCCGCGATCGCGCGCTTGACGTTGCGGACGTCGTTGAGCGCGTCGAAGGTCCGGAAGACATCCATGCCGTTTTCGACGGCCTTGCCGACGAACCGGTCGACAACGTCGTCCTCGTAGTGGCGGTAGCCCAGGAGGTTTTGCCCACGAAGGAGCATCTGCAGCTTGGAGTTGGGGAGCAACTCGCGGAAGGTCCGCAGCCGCTGCCACGGGTCTTCGTTGAGGAAGCGGATGCAGGCGTCGAACGTCGCCCCACCCCAACACTCCACGCTCCAATAGCCAGCCTGATCGATCTCCTCGCAAATCGGGACCATGTCCTCGATGGCCATGCGAGTGGCGAACAGGCTCTGGTGGGCGTCCCGGAGAGCGAGCTCCGTGACGTCGATCTTCTTGCTCATCGTGGCGCAACCTTCCGACGGCGACAGACCTGACGGAACCGCGCAAGCACCCGGATGTGGGGCACGGCATACCGTCGTCGGCGCAAATCTGCCACAGATGACGGGGACTTGTCCCGGGACCTCTGGCCCGCCATCGCTGCCCGCACGGTCGAACGTCCGGATGTCGTCGATCGTTCACCGAGAGGCCATCTGGGGAACTGAGGACCATTGGTCCCTTTGCGCGGGCGTGACGCGCAGCATACGTTTCAGCCATGTTCGAGGTCCGCATCCACGGCCGAGGTGGGCAAGGCGTGGTCACCGCCGCCGAGCTCCTCTCCGTTGCCGCGTTCGCCGAAGGTCGCCACGCGCAGGCCTTCCCCAGCTTCGGTTCGGAGCGCACAGGAGCTCCGGTCGTCGCCTTCTGTCGGGTTGCCGACCAGGAGATCCGCGTCCGGGAGCCAGTCGTGGCCCCGGACGCACTTGTCGTGCAGGACGCCACTCTGCTGCACCAGGTCGACGTCTTCGCCGGGCTCAAACCCGGGGGCTATGTGCTGATCAACTCGACGTCGTCCCCGGCAGAGCTGGGACTGGACGAGTTGTCCCAGCGGGTGGCCGGCAGTCGGCTGCTCACCATCCCCGCGACCGACATCGCGCGGGAGCACATCGGCCGTCCGGTGCCTAATCTCGTCATGCTCGGCGGTCTGGCCGCCTTCACCGGCCTGGTCCACCTTCCGGGCCTGCTCACCGCCATGCAGGAGCACTTCCCCGGCGCCTTGGGCGCCAAGAACGTCGCAGCCGCTACCGCGGCATACGAGCTTGTCCAGTCCCTCGTTCCGTCCCACACCTAGGAGACGTCTTGCGCACCCAGATCGAGGGCTCGCTGGCGGTCGCCCAGGCGGTCGCCGCGTGCCGGCCGCAGGTGATCTGCGCCTACCCCATCTCCCCTCAGACGCACATCGTCGAAGGCCTGTCTGCGATCGTCAAGCGCGGTGAGCTGACCGGCTGCGAATACGTCAACGTCGAGAGCGAGTTCGCCGCGATGTCGGTGGCGATCGGCGCCTCGGCGGCCGGCGCGCGGTCCTACACCGCCACCGCCAGCCAAGGGCTGCTCTACATGGTCGAGGCGGTCTACAACGCCAGCGGCCTGGGCCTGCCGATCGTCATGACCGTCGCCAACCGGGCCATCGGCGCGCCGATCAACATCTGGAACGACCACACTGACTCGATGAGCCAGCGTGACTCCGGGTGGATCCAGCTGTATGCCGAGACCAACCAGGAGGCAGCGGACCTGCACGTCCAGGCCTTCCGGATCGCCGAGGAACTCTCGCTGCCGGTCATGGTCTGCATGGACGGCTTCATCCTCACCCACGCGGTCGAAGAGGTCGATGTGCCCGAGCAGGCCGATGTCGACCGGTTCCTGCCGCCGTTCGAACCGCGCCAGGTCCTCGACCCAGCGAACCCGGTCTCCATCGGCGCGATGGTCGGGCCCGAGGCCTTCACCGAGGTGCGCTACCTCGCGCACGACCGGCAGATGCGCGCCCTTGAGCTCATCCCCCAGGTGGCCGCCGACTTCAAGGAGATCTTTGGCCGCGACTCCGGCGGGTTGGTGCACACCTATCTGCTCGATGACGCCGAGACCGTCGTCATCGCCCTCGGCTCGGTCCTCGGCACGATCAAGGACGTCGTCGACGAGCGTCGCGCTCGCGGCGAGAAGATCGGCGTCCTGGGCATCACGTCGTTCCGGCCGTTCCCGCTCAAGGCCGTTGAAGCGGCCATCGGCAACGCCAAGCGCTTCATCTGCCTGGAGAAGGCGTTCTCGGTCGGCATCGGTGGCATCGTCGCCTCCCACGTGCGGATGGCGATGTCCTCCCACCCGATCAAGAACTACACCGTCGTCGCTGGGCTGGGTGGTCGGCCGATCCTTAAGGGCTCTCTGCACGGGCTGCTCGACAAGGCGGTCACGGACTCCCTTGAGCCGCTGACCTTCCTCGACCTGGACACCGATCTGGTCGAGCGCGAGCTCGCCCGCACCCGAGCCGGGGGCCGCTCCGGCCCGGCCGCCGAGAACATGCTCCGCGACCTGGGCGCCTCGCGCGTTCCGACGGCCTGAGCAGGAGAGACGCTGAGATGACGACGAACGACACGACCGTCGAGCAGGCCGGCTTCCACCACGGAATCGTTCCCGAGGTCCTGCACGAGGACCCGGCGAGCAAGCCGGTGAAGTTCTACCAGGTGGGCTCCTTCGCGGTGGGCAACCGGTTGTTGCCCCTGGAGGTCCGCTCGGTCCAGTCCGACCCTAACCGCACCAACGCCCTCACCTCCGGCCACCGGGCCTGTCAAGGGTGCGGCGAGGCCCTCGGTGCCCGCTACGCCCTCGATGCGGCGATGGCCGCGGTCGACGGGCAACTTGTCGCGGTCAACGCGACCGGCTGCCTTGAGGTGTTCTCGACGCCCTACCCGGAAACCTCGTGGCGGGTCGCCTGGTTGCACTCGCTGTTCGGCAACGCGCCCGCCGTGGCATCCGGCGTCGCGGCGGCATACAAGGCGATGGGCCGCAGCGACGTGCGGGTGGTCGCGCAGGGTGGCGACGGTGGGACCGTCGACATCGGTTTCGGCTGCTTGTCCGGGATGTTCGAGCGCAACGACGACGTGCTCTACATCTGCTATGACAACGAGGCCTACATGAACACCGGCATCCAGCGCTCGGGGGCCACTCCCCCGGCCGCGCGGACCGCCACCACCCAGGCCGTCGGTGAAGATCCGGGCAACACGTTCGGCCAGGGCAAGGACCTGCCGCGGATCGCGATGGCCCACGAGATCCCTTACGTCGCAACGGCATCCGTCGCCGACCTGCGCGACCTTGAAGCCAAGGTCCGTCGGGCCATGTCGATGCGCGGCGCGCGCTACATCCACGTCATGGTGCCGTGTCCGCTCGGCTGGGGCACCGCCTCCAGCGAGACCCTCAGCGTCGCCCGACTGGCCACCCAGAGCGGGCTTTTCCCGGTGTTCGAGGCGGAGTACGGCGAGGTCGTCGCGTCCTCCCCGATCCGCCGCCAGGTGCCCGTCGAGGACTACCTCAAGGTGCAGAAGCGCTTTGCCCACCTCTTCGCACCGACCAAGCGCCAGGACGTCATCGACCGCCTGCAGGCCCAGGCCGACCGCAACATCCGCCGCTACAACCTGCTGCCTACCGGCGCAGGGACGGAGGGAACCGTCTGATGGAAAAGCCCTTTGCCATCACCCTCGACCTCGGTTCGAGCCTGGCCAACCACACCGGGTCCTGGCGCACCGAGAAGCCGCTCTATGTCGACCTGTTGCCCCCGTGCAACCAGGCCTGCCCGGCCGGCGAGAACATCCAGCAGTGGCTGTTCCACGCCGAGGAGGGCAACTACGAGGCGGCCTGGCGGCAGTTGACTCAGGACAACCCGTTCCCGGCGATCATGGGCCGGGTCTGCTACCACCCGTGTCAGGACGCCTGCAATCGCGCTGAGGTCGACGAGGCTGTCGGCATCAACGCCGTCGAACGTTTCCTCGGCGACGAGGCCCTGACCAGGGGCTGGGCCTTTGAGCCCCCGGCTGCCGAAACCCTCTCGGGCAAACGGGTCCTGGTCGTCGGGGCCGGCCCGTCGGGGCTGTCGGCGGCATACCACCTGCGCCGACTCGGGCACGACGTGACGGTGCGCGACGCGGGCCCGATGGCGGGCGGCATGATGCGCTTCGGGATCCCGTCCTACCGGCTCCCCCGCCCGATCCTGGACGCTGAGGTCAAGCGGATCACCGACATCGGTGTGAGCATCGAGCTCAACGCCAAGGTCACCGACCTCGAAGCCGCCCTCGCTGAGGGCTTCGACGCGATCTTCCTTGCGGTGGGCGCGCACATCGGCAAGCGGGCTTACATCCCGGCCGGTGAGTCCGCGAAGATCCTCGACGCGGTGACCTACCTGCACGACGTCGAGACCGAGGAAGAGAAGCCGATGCTCGGCCGCAAGGTCGTCGTCTACGGCGGCGGCAACACCGCCATCGACGCGGCCCGCACCGCCAAGCGCCTTGGCGCCGAAGAGGCGATCATCGTCTACCGGCGTAACCGCGACAAGATGCCCGCGCACGACTTCGAGGTCGAAGAGGCGCTCGAAGAAGGCATCATGCTCAAGTGGCTCTCGACGATCAAGCACGTCGACGAAGGCAAGATGCTCGTCGAGAAGATGGCTCTTGACGAGAGCGGATTCCCGCAGCCCACTGGTGAATTCGAGGAGCTTGAGGCTGACTCGCTCATCCTCGCGCTCGGCCAGGAGGCCGATCTCAGCTTCTTGGAGGGCGTCGAAGGCATCGCGGTGGAAGACGGCGTCGTCGCCGTCGACGGCTCGATGATGACCGGGCGCCGGGGCATCTTCGCCGGGGGCGACATGGTCCCGGCAGAACGCACCGTCACCGTCGCGGTCGGCCACGGCAAGAAGGCGGCTCGACACATCGACGGGTTCCTGCGCGGCGCGGCATACAACCCGCCAGCCAAGCGCCCGGTGGCGACCTTCGAGAAGTTGACCACCTGGTACTACGCCGACGCCCCCCACCAACACCGCGAGCACCTCGAAGGTGCCCGGCGCTCGTCGACGTTCGACGAGGTCGTCCACGGACTGGACGAGGGCAATGCCAAGTTCGAGGCGCGCCGGTGCATGTCCTGCGGCAACTGCTTCGCCTGCGACAACTGCTTCGGGGTGTGCCCGGACAACGCGGTGAAGAAGGTCGACTTCGCCAAGGGCTATGCCATCGACTACGACTACTGCAAGGGCTGCGGGCTGTGTGTGGCCGAATGTCCGTGCGGGTCGATCACCATGGTCCCGGAGGACTGAAGTCAACAAGGATTGAAGACAACAAGGATTGAAGCAACAAAGACCCGGTATGCCGGGTGGTCGCCTCGGGGGCGATCACCCGGCATCGCCGTCTCACCGCCCGTAGTCTCGTAATGCCCGCACGTGAGCCGACACCCCGGGGTCGAGGCCGAGCCCGAGCGCGAGATAGGTCGCCGTGAAATCAACGAGGCACATGAGGTCGGCGAACTGCTCCAACGGATGACCCGGTTCGGCCCGGTGCTGGCGCACCTTGACGCCGGCGTCCTGGGCTGCCGCCGCGACCGCATCGCCGAGCTCGTCTCCATCGGCGTCGGCATGCGCGGTCCAGGAGCCCGTCGGCCCGGTCAGCGCACCGCGCAACAGCACGAGGACCAGCCGTGGGTCGGGAGCACCATCGAGGAACGGGTCGCGGAAGATGTCGTCGACAGCCGCGGCCAGGTCCGTCTCCCGGGCGCCCTGACCGGTGAAGGGGCCGTCGAACAGCGCGACGATCTCCGAGGCCGCGCTGGGCAGCTCTCCGCTGGGCGCCGGGACGCGGGCCGTGCGCGCCAGCATGGTCGCCGCGCGCCGCGCCGCCACCCCGGCCACTGGGCCGTCGCCGAGGATGACGGGCAGGCCGCCCGCGAGGTCCGCCGCCAACAACTTCGCCGGGTTGACGAACGCCTCCGACGAGGGTCGGTATGCCGTCGCGCCCGCGTCGAGCCGATCCGCCACCGCCGCCAACACGTCCGCAGGGGTGCGCGTCAGACCCAGGGCGTGTCCGGCCAGCAACACCGGGGTGAGCAAAGCCCACAGCGCCGTCCGACTCGACATGCCGCCCAAGGCGAGCCCCACGTGAACTCCACGCGCTGAGGCGCAGACCGCGGCCAACGGTGAGTCGACCGCTCCCACCGTCAGCAGCGAGGCACCGCGGCGGGACGCCTCGGCGGCCAGCGCCAATGGGCCAGCAGCGCGACCCGACTCGGACACGGCGACAACCAGGTCGAGCGGTCCGACCCAGCCGGGCAACGGCAGGGTGGTCGCCTGCGCCAACGGGACGGGCGACCCCGGCTCGGCGAGCCTGCTCAGGGTTTCACCGACGACGGCCGAGCCCCCGACCGCTGCCACGAGCACCCCGCGCGGCCGTTCCCCTCCGGCCACTCGGTCGATGCCGGCTTCCTGCGACAAACCCACGGCGGCCCGGACCTGGGCCCCGGCCGTCGCGAGCGCACGCAACACTCCCCTGCTGTCCAAGCGCTCCCGCTCGACCTCGTCATCGACCAGGGATTCGTCCCAGTGCGGCATACCAACTCCTCCGTCGTGCCGAGCGCCGAGGTGACGTGCGGTCAGCCGGGTCGGCGGGCCAGATCGGGCAACAGGACCGGGATCCCCGCATCGATGGGGTAGGCCAGCCCGCAACCGGGCGCCGTGCACACCAGTTCCGGCCCAGTCGGCCCGTCCTCATCGCGCAGCGCGGCCTTGCAGACCGGACAGCGCACGATCTCCCGCAACCAGGGGTCGAGGGCGGGTGCGGAAGCGACGACCGCAGCGGCCGCGCCCGGCTCCTCTGCTTGACGCAGCAGGGCGAGCACGGCGTCACGCACCTGGGCCATCGTCGGCTCGTCGGCGGCCTCGACGTTGAGCCGCAACAGCGGCTCGGTGTTGGAGGCCCGGACGTTGAACCACCACATCGGCTCAGCGAGATATCGGACCGTCGTCCCGTCGAGGGTGTCGACCTCGACCGGCCCCTGTGACCGCGCCCAAGCCAGGGCCCGCTCCGTGGCGGCCGCGCGGTCGGTCACCGTCGAGTTGATCTCGCCGGACGCGGCATACCTCTGGTATGCCGCCGCAAGCCCGGACAGTGGGCCGGTCGCCTCTGCGAGCGCTGCGAGGACGTGCATCGCGGCGAGCATGCCCGTGTCGGCGAACCAGAAGTCGCGGAAGTAGTAATGAGCCGAGTGCTCACCGCCGAACACCGCTGCGGCCGTAGCCATCTCGGCCTTGATGAAGGAGTGGCCGACGCGGGTGCGGACCGGCACCGCCCCCGCTTCGCTGACGATCTCGGCGACGGCCTTCGAGGTGATGACGTTGTGGACGATCCGGACGTCGCCGGGCGCTGCGCCCGCCTGGACCGCCTTGGCGATCTCGCGGGAGGCGACCAGCGCCGTGACCGCGCTCGGGCTCACCGGTTCGCCGCGCTCGTCGACGACGAAACAGCGATCGGCGTCGCCGTCGAAGGCCAAGCCGAGGTCCGCGACGTGCTCAAGGACGGCCCGCTGCAGGTCGCGCAGGTTCTCCGGTTCCAGGGGGTTGGCCTCATGGTTGGGGAAGGTGCCGTCCAGTTCGAAGTACAGCGGGATGATCTCCAGCGGCAGCGACGGGAGCCCCGCACCCGCGCCGAGGACCGCGGGGACCGTATGTCCCGCCATGCCGTTGCCAGCGTCGACGACCACCCGCAGCGGGCGGCCGGCCGACAGGTCGACGAGGGACCGCAGGAACGCGGCATACTCCCCGAGGACGTCGCGGCGGGTCACGCTGCCCGGGTTGATGTCCTGTGCGGCCGGGTCCTCGGCGGGGGATCCCACGGCGCCGAGCAGGGCCTGAGCGCGGTCGCGCACCTCGGCCAGACCGGTGTCCTGGCCGACCGGGCGAGCCCCGGCGCGACACAACTTGATCCCGTTGTACTGAGCTGGATTGTGGCTGGCGGTGAACATCGCCCCCGGGACGTCGAGTGCGCCACTGGCGTAGTAGAGCTGGTCGGTCGACGCCAGCCCGATCACGACGACGTCGACGCCGACGGTCGCGGCCCCCTCGGCGAAGGCAGCCGACAACTCCGGTGAACTGGGGCGCATGTCGTGCCCCACCACGACGGCCGCGGCTCCGTCGGGGATCGCGATGATCTCGGCGAACGCTCGACCCAGCGCTCGGGCTACCGACGCGTTGAGCTGCTCGGGGACCAGACCGCGCACGTCGTAGGCCTTGACGAACTCGGTCAGGTCGGGGATCTCGCCACTGGTCACGAACGGCAGCCTAGTGCGGCAGCCGCGGGTCAGTTGTTGGGCAACACCCGCAGGTGCGGCCGCCGCGAACCGATCGGAGCGGCGGGGTCGGGGACGCCGGGAGGCAGGGTGGCAGCGGCAGCGGAACTGGTCCGGGAGCGTGGGCGCCCGGCCTCGCGCACCGCGTCGGCCAGGGCCAGGAGGTCATCGGAGGAGGGCGCCGGCGGGTTGGGGTCGAAGGCCAGGCGCACGACGTCCCAGCCGCGCGGGACGGTGAGCCCCTCAGCGTGCTGCCCGCACAAGTCGTAGGTGTGGGGCTCGGCATACGTGGCCAACGGTCCCAGGACGGCCGTCTGGTCGGCATAGACGTAGGTGAGTGTCGCGACGGCCGGTCGCCGACACCCGGTTTTCGAGCACTGCCGAGTCAACCCCACGCGGGCACTCTAGAGGGCGGACTCCCGTATGCCGCGTCGGCACGCCGCGCGGCTGCGACCCTTGCGCCCCCGTGGGGGCCATAGGACTCAGCGGAGCGGCATACGCCAGCCCTAAGGTGGGACCTGTGAACGGCGACGAGCCCCGGATCCGGCGCACCCGCAGGCGGCACGGCCGTGGCCCACGCGGCCCGCTGGCCTGGCCCCCGGTGCCGGCGATGCGCAGCCGCGCCGAGGGGTTCGACGACCTGGTCGTCGACGCGGCGACCCGGCTCGAGCGCAACTGGGGCCGCCCGTTCCCGGCGTTCGAGCTGGGCGTTGAGGATGTGCCGCCGAGCGACCCTGCTCCGTGGGAACACGACGAGGTGCCGCTCGGGCGGTTCTTCGCGGCAGACACGCGTCGCGATGCCCGGGTAGTCATCTATCGCCGCCCGATCGAGACACGGGTCCAATCCCCTCAGGAGCTGGGCCTGTTGGTCGACGAGGTGGTCGCCGAGCAGTTGGCCGCCCTGCTTGGGGTGCGTCCGCGGGATCTGGACCCGCGTTACGACGAGGAATGAGTCGTCGGCGCGCCTGCGGAGCCCGCTGAGGGCTCAGCGGCGAACTTCGCGGACCGGCCGTTCCGAGGTGGACAGGGTGATCGGTTCCAGGCCGAACACGGTGACCAGAGGCCCTCCGGCGTCCGAGGCTTCCGCGACGAGTCCGGCGCGGACCGCTCCGGCCGTCGGACGCACCCAGACCGACACCGCCCCGGCCGGGACGGCGCTCACCCAGGCGGTGTCCGCGTCTGCTGTGGCGTCAAGGGTGGTGACCTCGCCGGTGGCGCTCACGGCATACACGGTGGCTGACCACACCTCGCCCACGCCCACGACGAGCAGCGTTGCGGTGGTGCCTGGCGGCACCGGCGTCCCGGCAAGTTCCGGGATGACGGGGCTTGCGGCGGCCCACCCCAGGTCGGAGGGGCCCTCGGGAGTCGGGCGTCGTTGGACGAGGACAGACGCCACGACCGGCCGGTCGGAGCGCACTTGCACGGCATACGCTCCCGGTGGGACAGCTGCCAGATCGATGTCGCGCACAGTGCCTCCAGGGATGCGCACCACCCCGTCGCTGGGCAGCGCAAGCGCTCCTGCGGTGCCGATCAACCGGGCCTGGACGACTGCTTCGTCGGAGCCGGGGACGGCGATGCGCAACGTCCCCGCGCCGGTGAGGAACGCGGCGGGAATGGTCTGCTCGGTTGCCGGGCCGTCGGCAGGCCCGACGTTGTCCCGACCCCGGCCGGTGGCCCCGTCGATCCAACTGTCTTCCAGTAACGCCGTGATGAGCCCGCCGCTGGCCGTGACGTGCACGGCCGGGCTCGGCTCACCCGGAGCGAGCGCGTCGACAAGCACCCCGACCCGGCCATGCGGCGGCACCGCCACGCGGGAGCCGCTGATCGACGGCACGGGACCACTGGCACCAAGGACCTGGACGTCGACGCTGAGCGCGTTGGCCCCCGAGTTGCTCACCACGAGACGTTCGCGGCGAGTTGCCGCGCCTCCTCCCGCGAGCAACCACACGTCGGACCGTGGGGTCTGGCAGGTCACGGCCTGGAGCCCCCGCTCGTCGCCGTCGCGGCGTAACCCCGTCTGGAGGGCGGCCACCCCAGCCGCCAACCCGCCGAGGCCGGTGACCGCAGCGGTGGACGAACCGGACAGGGCGCCGGAGATAACGCTGCCCCGCGTGGAGGACGTCGCGAGCGCCGCCCCCGACGGGTGGCTTTGCGCAGTGAGCGAGCCCGGCCCAGAGACGGTCGCAACCCCGGTCAAGGCGACGACTGGCGCGGTCGCCGCGAACACCGTCACGGCTTCGCCGGTGACCGGTTCCAGCCCCGAGATGCCCTCCGTCTCAGGCCCGGGGCAGTCGAGCACAGTCTCACTGACAGGGGCTGCGACGACTGATCCCGGGGCGATGGAGGGCGGTCCGACTGAGCCGGGACCGCCGACCGCGCCAACGGCACCGATCGGAATCCTGGCCGGCATCTGTGCGGCGCCGGCAACGGCGGCGGCCACCAGCACGGCAAACCCGCTCAGCCGTAGCGCGCCCCACGTCTTCGGGGTCATCGAACCCTCCTGGACCGGCGGTTTCCGAAGGGCACGGCGAGGAAGACCGTCAACCCCAGCAACGCGAGCTGGGCCGCGAACCACCGGGGGGTGTTGGGAGGAATGTCCACCGTGAGCAACCCCGGCCGTTCGGGGAGCACGTAGGTCGGCAGCCCCGTCCCCGTGGACTCCAGTCGGACCCCGTCGAACCGGACGTCTGCGTGGTCGATCCACTCCCGCGGCTCGGCGAGCACCAAGCGTCGGCCGGTCGGACCAGCCGGGACCGGCGCCGACAGTGCGCCGTGCGCTCCATCGACGCGGACCCAGGCGCTGGGGCGACCGTCGGCCGTGGTGATCCAGGCCCGACTGGCCGGGACGACATCGGTCGGCGTTGTCACCGAGGGCCGGGCCAACACCCGCCAAAGGATCTGGTCGTCGGTGTTCCCGAGTCGGGTGAGTCCGGCCGTGGCGTCCAGCGTGCGGATGACACCCGGCGCAGGGGTGCCCTGCACCGAGACGAACCCGACTCCGAGGTTGGCTAGCGCGGCGGCCGGCCCGGACCCCGTTCCGGTCCGACCGGCCACGAGTGCTGCGACCGCTGTCGCGACTCCGGGGTCGGCGGCAGTTCCAGGCCTGGTCGGGCCACGCAGGACGTCCCCCGGCTCGCGGGCGATGAGCTCGTACTCAACTCCCGCGTCGCTGACCGCGAGAGTGAGCAGCCGGTTGGCCTCCGGGCCGCGGGCCTGCTCGACCGCAACGGCAGGCAGGGCGTCGAATCCCACCCCGACGACGCCATCCAGGCGCGACCACCCGATGAGGGCACCCGACGTCACGACAGCCGCCGTGAGGATGGCCAGCCCGGTCCCTGCCACCACCCGGCGCGGAGCGAACCTCGTGCCACGCAGAACGGTGCGCATCCCTACCGAGCCGAGCAGGGCAAGGGCCAACAGGGCCAGAAGATAAAGCTGGAGTCCGATACCCGGCCAGGGCGTGGCCTCCTCAAGCGCTCCCCCCACACCCAGGGCGGAGCCGACGACAACGCGCCGGGCGAGCAGCCCCCAACCCAAGCCCACGAGGGCCAGCAGGACCAGCGACGCCATCGCGACGGCGTGGCCGCGGGTTGTCGGTCGCCGGATGAGGGCAAGCACCCCCGCGATGAGGACGGGCGACGACACCACGAGCAGCCAGGTGGCCCCACCATCCGGGAATCCGGCAAGCAAGGCCCACCACGGGGGCTCCCCGGCCCCGGCGGCGTCGAGCGCCCCAGGGGCGGCCAGCCAGGTCACCGGGTCACGCAGTGCCTCCAACCAGGCTCCTTGCAACCCCAGCGGCAGGACGAGCAGCGCCAGCCCGCGCGCCCGCCGCGCCCACCCAGGGCCGACGACAACGAGGCCAACCGCAGCTAGCGCGACGAGCGCAAGATATGGCGGGACCAGAGCCCCCAGGACGCCCGCCCCCAACGCGGTTGCGGCCGCCGCCGTGAACGTTCCTTCTGCGCGGGCCGCCCGCACGACGCCCGCGGCCACCAGCGGGACCACCATGTGGGCCAGCACCAGGGTGACCCGGCCCTGGCTGATGCTCGTGGCCAGGACACCAGTGGTGCCCCAGGCCAGGGCGACCAGCGCCCGCGGCCATCGGGCCGTGGTGACGACCCGTCCGGCCAGGTATGCCGCGCTGGTCGCGAGCGGCATACCCAGGACGAGGGTCCACGCGAGCATGACCGACGCGGGCGATCGGCCACCGCCGACGTAGGGCAGCCGTTCGACCAGCCAGGTGAGGGCAGCGAGGATGCCGACATAGGGACCGGAGTCGGCGCTGGTTCCCCAGCCGGCCCCGTGCCAGGAGTCGCGGAACGCATGCCAGAGCCCAGCGGCATCGGTGGCTACCCGGGATAGTTCGCCTCCGGCCAACCCGGTCCCTCGGGCGTCGAGCAGCCCACCGCGCAGCGACGACCGGAAACCCACGGCCCCGACCAGGGCGGCCCCCACGGTCACCAGGACCCCGGGATTGGTGAAGATCCGCTCGGGGATCGACGCGGACTGGACGTTGAGGTCCTCAGCCTCCTCAGCGACCGGCCCGGACTCGCTGCCGGCCTCGGAGGCGAGCGTCGCCCGGTCCTGCTCGCTGCGGTCCGGGGTGAGCGCGTCCTGGACCCGGTCGGCCGTATGCCGCAGCGCGTCACCGGACGTGACGAACAAGGTCGCGAGGTCACGTCGACGAAGGCGTCGGTGGCGACGGAAGCGCCACCGGGCCCCCACGGCGCTGACCGGATGGGCAAGGGCACCGAGGTCACCGAGCTCCACCCAGGCGTGCGCCGGTCGCTTGAGGACGAGCAGGACCAGCGCCGAGACGAGCGAGCTCACCAGGACCCACCCAGCGAGCAACGGGGCGACCCACGGTGAGCAGCGCGCCAGGGCGACCCGTCGAGCCGCGCTACGGGCAGCCCGACGGTGGGCCAAACTGTCCGAAGCACCAGATGGGACGGCAGCAATAGATGGGGCCGAAGCAGCCGAAGGGGCGGTAGGAGGCGACGCAGGGGATGCTGGGGCTTCCGTTGGGGCCGTGGACGGCCCGGTGACCGAGTCCGGCAGTGAGGCTGCTGGTGGGGGGCCGAGGTAGACCCGGGCACGTGGCACCACGACCACCCGCTCGCCGGCAAGTTGGGCGCGCCACCCCAGATCCAGCGCCTCGCCGGGCCCACCGAAGGCTGCCTCGAACCCGCCGAGTTGTTCGAAGAGAGCCCGCCGAACCACCATGCCCGGAAGGCCAACGGCCAGGACGTCGGTCCGGGTGTCAAACTGCCCCTGATCCGGCTCGCCGATCCACGGGTCCGCGATGACCCGCCCGGACCGGGTCAGTTGATGCCCCACCTCGATGAGCAGGCGTGGTCGTTCCCGGTCGAGCACTTTGGGGCCAGCCACCCCCACCGAGGGCGAACGCCGCACGGCGTCGACCAGCCGGGCCAGGGCATCGGGCTCGGGTGCGACATCGTCAGCCACGAGCCACAGCCACTCGGTGCTTGCCTGCGGAGGGGGCGCGAGCTGCGCCACCACCTCGTTGACCAGCGGCCCCACCGGCCCGACCGCGCTCGTTCCGGGCCGAGACCCGGGTCCACGTCCGGAACCCGCTGGCCGGATCACGGTCACCGCTGACACGGCACCGTGGGATCCGAGCCCAGCGTCGGCCAGGATTGCGCCCAGCTCGATCCCCGCCGTGAGGTCAACGGCCACCAGGCGGTCGACGGGACGCGTCTGTGCCTCGATGGCGGCCGCCGTCGCCGTGGCGGCTGTGGCGCCGACACGGCATACGAGAATGGCAGTGACGAACGGACGCCGGGTGGCCGGGGTCGAGTCAGGCGCGACCGGCGGAGAGAGTGCTGGCGGCTGGGCGGGCGCGGGGGGCGTTGCGGTCACAAGGTTCCTCGAGGCGGTGCGGCGCTGGGCCGCAGTGGCGCGCTCAGACCGCGCGCTTCTTCAGCTTGCGGCGCTCGCGCTCCGACAACCCGCCCCAAATGCCGAAGCGCTCGTCGTGGGCCAACGCGTACTCAAGGCACTCGACCCGGACCTCGCACCCGACGCAGACCCGCTTGGCCTCGCGCGTGGACCCGCCCTTCTCAGGGAAGAACGCCTCCGGATCGGTCTGGGCGCACAGCGAACGTTCCTGCCACCCCAGCTCCTCCTCATGCGCACCGTCAATCGGCACCAACTGCAGTTCGTGCATGTCGCCTCCTCGACCCTTCGTTGGCATGCACCCACCTGTCCTGCGGTCGTCGCCCCCCCAAGAGCCATGCCTGGGTCTCGACCGATGTGAACGACACTGGTGGAATTACACGCGTGTCATACCCGTTTCGTCAAGCCGAATCTGATATTTGAGCGATTTTCCGCGGTCTGACCCCCGATTCGGCCCGAAACCGGCGCTCACGGCCCCCCTGACGGCGGTTGCGTGGCGCGGACGGGACACCGGCGATCCGTGGCGGGCTGACAGACTGCCCCCATGCGTGTGACTGCCTTGTCCGGCGGCGTGGGCGGAGCCCGATTCCTGCGCGGCCTCCTGGCCCACCTCGACCGGACCCCCGCGCTCGCCGACAGCACCGTGACCATCATCGGGAACACCGGCGACGACATCACCCTTTTCGGGTTGCGGGTGTGCCCTGATCTGGACACCGTGCTCTACACCCTCGGACGGGGCGTCCACGAGGGCCAGGGGTGGGGCCGCGCCGACGAGGGGTATGCCGTGCACGCCGAGTTGTCCGCGCTCGGCGTCCCACCCGACTGGTTCTCGTTGGGCGACAAGGACTTCGGCACCCACATCGCCAGGTCCCTGTGGCTCGGACAGGGCCACTCGCTCAGCGAGGTGACCGCTCGGCTGGCCCGCCGGTGGGGCTTGCCGGACCGCGGGGTCACTCTGCTGCCCATGACCGATGTCCCCGTTGAGACCCACGTCGTCGTGGACGAAGGTGGGGGTCCCCAGGCGGTGCATTTCCAGGAGTGGTGGGTGCGGATGCGGGCCGCAGTTCCGGCGCAGCGGTTCGTCGTCGCGGGGATGGACCGAGCGACAGCCGCTCCCGGAGTGCTCGACGCGATCCGGACCGCCGATGTCGTCCTGCTGCCGCCCAGCAATCCGGTCGTCTCGATCGGCATCATCCTCGGCGTCCCCGGGGTCCGCGACGCGCTGCGCGGCACCCGCGCCCCCGTCGTCGGCGTCTCGCCGCTGGTGTCCGGGCGACCCGTGCGCGGTCATGCCGATGCGTGCCTGGCCGCGATCGGGGTGTCGGCGACGTCGTCCGCGGTGGCCGCGCTCTACGCCGACTTCCTCGGTGGCTGGCTGGTGGACGACGCGGACGCCGACGCAGCGATGCCGTCCGGTGTCACGTCCCGGGCTCGGCCCCTGCTCATGACCGACATCTCGGCGGCCGCGGACATCGCCGGGGCCGCGCTCGACCTAGGCGTCGAGCTCGCCCGATCATGACCGGTAGCCCTCGGGCCGGGGCTGTGACGGTCACCCCGCTGCACGGCATACCGGAAATTGCGGAAGGCGACGACCTCGCAACCCTGCTCGTGGCCGCGTGCGGGCGGGCGGGGGTCCCACTGGATGACGGGGACATCCTCGCCGTCTCCAGCAAGGTCGTGTCCAAGGCGCTCGGCCTCACCGCGCCGACCGCTGACAAGGACGCCGTCGTCGCGGCGGAGACGGTTCGCGTGGTGGCCGAACGGATGGGCGCGAGTGGCATCACCCGCATCGTGCAGAGCAAGGCCGGTCCGGTCATGGCTGCCGCCGGGGTCGATGCGTCCAACACGGGGGGACGCGACGTGCTGCTCCTGCTCCCCCGCGACCCCGATGCCGTATGCCGCGACCTGCACGCCGCCCTTCGTGCCGCCACCGGGATGCGGGGTTTTGCGGTGGTCCTCACCGATACCGCGGGTCGGCCCTGGCGGGAGGGTCAGGTCGACTTCGCGTTGGGGTCGCACGGGCTGCGCGTGCTCGACGATCTGCGGGGGTCGGTCGATGCTGATGGTCGACCACTTGAGGTTACCGCACGAGCGGTGGCGGATGAGATCGCGGCCGCTGCCGACCTGGTCAAAGGGAAGACGAGCGGTGTGCCCGCGGCGCTGGTGCGCGGCCTGGCCGACCTGGTGCTGCCGGTTGTGGAGCATGCACGTGGCGCGGAAGGGGCTGGCAGCGGCGCCGGGATTGGCAGTGTTGGCAGTGGAACTGGGGTTGGCAGTGGCGTCGGGGCGATAGCGGGTGTCGGGGCGAGCCGACTGGTGCGGGTCGGCGACGGGGATTGGTTCGCGCTGGGGTCTCAGGAAGCGGTCCGGGCCGCCCTCGGAGTGCCGCCAGGCCCCGATCCTGGCAGCTCCCTCGGGCCGCGCCCGGTCGCGGGCGACACGCTCATCGCCAAGGTGCAGCGAGCCGTGGACGTCGCGTTCTGCCCGCAGCTGGACCGCTGGCAGGGCGGGGTCGTCGTCTCCGGGCCGGAGGCCGTGAGCCAGGGCGAGGACGCCACCGATCTCTGGGGCAACCTGAGCGTGTCCGGCGTCGACGCGTTCGGCGTCGGCGTTGTGGCTGCCCGGCTTCAGGTGGCTCTGAAGGGTGAGGGTGTGGCGTTCGACATCGCTCCCGAGCCGACCCGCGACGCCCACGGGTGGTTGCAGGTGGGCTTCGCGATCCGCGTCGACCAACGTCCGTGACCTCAGCCCGAGGACCGTCGTCGCAAAGCCTCGGCGGGTGTGAGGATCTCGGGCAAAGCAGGGCCGCCGGACCCCGAAAGCATCGGCGGGTGTGAGGATCTCGATCGGAGCCGCTCACCACGCCACGAAACCTCCTGCGAGTGTGAGGGTTTCGGGCAAAACAGGGTCCTCGGACCCCGAAAGCATCGGCGTCCCCCCCCCCCCCCCCCCCCCCCCCCCCCCCCCCCCCCAACCCCCCCCCCCCCCCCCCCCACCCCAGTGTGAGGGTTTCCGGCAGGGCAGGGCAGGTCTGGCAGGGCAGACTCGGCATGGCCAAGGCCGCGCGGGGAGGTGCCGCTCAGCTCGGCAGGTGGGTCCGCGGCGCCATCCGGGGGCCATGCCGCGGCCGCTGGTGGCCGGCCAGTTCCAACAGCCGCTGGACCCGGAACCGATGCCCGGCATACGGCTCCAACAGCTGCGCCAACCCAGCGTCGTCCAACTCCTCCCCCACCAACGTCCACCCGATGTTGCGCGCCACGTGGTAGTCCCCGAAGCTCACCGCGTCGGCATCGCCCCAGGCCCGCTGGGCCACCTCCGCTGCCGTCCACACGCCAATCCCCGGCACCGTCCGCAGCCCGGCCCGACCAGCCTCAGGCGCACCGGCGGTGAGCCGCTCCAGGGAGCCAGCCACCCGGCATACCCGCTGGATCGTGTCCGCACGACCGGCGTCAACCGACGCACCCAGGAAGTCCCACGACGGGATCGCCCGCCACCCGGCCGCATCCGGCGGCACTCGCAGACCCGCGTCGCCCCACGGCCCGGGCGCGACCTCGCCGAAGCGCCGAACCAACCGCTGATAGCCGCTGAATGCCTCCTTGCCGGTCACCTTCTGCTCGATGATCGCCGGCACGAGAGCATCCAGGACCAGCCCGCTGCGAGGCACCCGCCATCCGGGAAAGCGCCGGATCGCCGCAGCGACTGGCGGGCGCAACGCCACGAACCCACCGGCGTCGTCACCCTCCCCCAGCAACGCCGGAGCTTGCTCCACCGCCCACGAAGCCCCAGCCCCCCACGCTCGCGCCGACACCTCGGACTCCTTTGGGGCACAGTCCAGTTCGAGGGTGGCGGGCCCGCCAGGAGTCCGTATGCCGCGCACCACCGACCCGCCCGCCCCCACCCGGAACGTCGGGTCGCCGCCACCCCGCCGGAACGAGGCCATGATCGCCGCGAGCTGCACCGGACGCGGGCTGCGCCAACGACGTTGGGCGTCCGGCTCGGTCATGGCCCGGACTCTATCGACGTAGGCTGACGCCGTGCCGCGCCCCGCCCCCGCCCCCGCCGACGTCCTGGCCACCATGCTGCGCTCAGACGCCACCCGCCCGCGGATCACGTGCTACGACGACGCCACCGGCGAGCGGATCGAGCTGTCGGCCAAGACCCTGGCCAACTGGGTCGCCAAGGCGGCCAACCTCCTGCAGGACGAGGGCGACGTCACCGTCGGCAACACCGTCGGCCTCGACCTCCCGCTGCACTGGCGCGCGGCCTATTGGGCCCTGGCCGCCTGGTCGGTCGGCTGCCACGTCATCACCGGCCCCGACGCGGCGGGCGCAGACGTCGTCGTCACCACGTCCCCCGCCGTCGCCATCGGGACGGTCGACGACGGCCGGTATGCCGTGCTCGTCACCCTCGCTGCGCTGGCCCGGGGCAACCCGCAGACGCCCGCAGACGTGCTCGACGAGGCCAAGGAACTGTCCAGCTTCGGCGACCAGTTCGCGGCGTGGGACAGCGCCGACCCCGCCGAGCCGGCGCTGAGCGCGGACGGTGAGCGGACGGCATACGGGCAGGTCGTGGTGACCCGCGACTGGCCGCAGCGAGCACGCGTCCACGTCACCGGACCGCTGGGACCTGCCTTGCGCGCCATGCTCAGTGCCTGGGCGGCCGACGGCTCGGTCGTCGTCATCACCACCCCGAGCGGTGACCAGACCCAGCGCCTGGCCGCCGAAAACGTCACGGTCACCGCCTGATCCAGGTGGTGACCGTGATCGACCCCTGAGGGTCCGACGCGAAGGCTGCTCAGCCGTCGAGCTCGACCCGGAAGTCCGGGCCGGTCGCGGTGCGCACCTCATCGACGGTGACGCCCGGCGCCAGCTCGCGCAGGACCAGCCCATCGGGGGTGACGTCCATGACCGCAAGGTCGGTGATGATCCGGTGGACGACCCGCTTGCCGGTGTAGGGCAGCGAACACTCCTGGACGATCTTGTGGGTGCCGTCGCGGGCCACGTGCTCCATGAGGACGATGACGTGCTGAGCGCCGTGGACGAGGTCCATCGCGCCGCCCATGCCCTTGACCATCTTGCCGGGGATCATCCAGTTGGCGATGTCGCCAGCGGCCGAGACCTGCATCGCGCCGAGGATCGCGGCGTTGACCTTGCCGCCGCGGATCATCCCGAAGCTGGTCGCCGAGTCGAAGAACGACGCGCCCCGGCGGATCGTCACGGTCTCCTTGCCGGCGTTGATGAGGTCGGGGTCTTCCTCGCCGTCGATCGGGTAGGCCCCGACCCCGAGGATGCCGTTCTCGGACTGCAGGACGATCTCGACGTCGTCGGGCACGTAGTTGGGCACGAGGGTCGGAAGGCCGATGCCGAGGTTGACGTAGTCGCCATCCTTCAGCTCCAGCGCGGCCCGGGCCGCCATCTGCTCACGGGTGAGCGCCATGGCTCAGGCCTCCTGCTCGGTCGTGGCCGCAGCATCCGCGGCGGGCTTGGGGCGGACGGTCCGGCGCTCGATCCGCTTGGTCGCGGCCTGCTCAGGAGTCAGGGCCAGCACGCGCTGGACGAAGATGCCCGGCAGGTGGATGTGGTCGGGGTCCAGCTCGCCCGGCTCGACGAGCTCCTCGACCTCGGCGATGGTGATCCGACCGGCCATCGCGGCCAGCGGGTTGAAGTTGCGGGCCGACTCGTTGAAGACGAGGTTGCCGTGCCGGTCGCCCTTGTCGGCGCGGACGAGGGCATAGTCGGCGACGATCGCCCGCTCAAGGACGAACTCGCGGCGCTTGCCCATCCAGTCGTACTCGCGGACCTCCTTGGGCGGGGACGCGACCGCGACGCTGCCGTCCGCGGCATACCGCCAAGGCATCCCGCCCTCAGCCACCTGGGTGCCAACCCCGGTCATCGTGAAGAACGCCGGTATGCCGCTCCCCCCGGCCCGCATGCGCTCGGCCAGGGTGCCCTGCGGGGTGAGCTCGACCTCGAGCTCACCAGAGAGGTACTGGCGCTCGAACTCCTTGTTCTCACCGACGTAAGAGGAGACCATGCGGCGGATCCGCTTGTCTCGCAAGAGGATTCCCAGACCCCAGTCGTCGACGCCGCAGTTGTTGGAAATGACCTCGAGCTGGTCGGCGCCGCTGTCGTGCAGGGCTTGGATGAGAACGGAAGGGATGCCGCAGAGACCGAAACCACCGACGGCGAGCGACATGCCCGATTCGATGCCCGCGATCGCGTCGACAGCGGATGAGACGACTTTGTCCATGGGCTCGACTCTAGTCGGGCGGCGGCGCTGCGTCCGGGCCCGGAGTCCTGCCGACCCCTCCGGTGGGGCGGAGATCACGTGGTTGATCCGCACTCCCGTGCGTGATCCAGGGTGCGTGATCCAGCGTGATCGCGTGCGTGATCCAGCGTGATCCCGGTTCGTGATCCAGGATCGTCCTCACTGCTGCCCTGCTGCTACTCGCTGGTCGACATCCGGCGCCGCAGGGCGAAGTAGACCAGCCGCCGCGCGGTGCTCAAGCCCTTGGCCATCGTCTTGCCCCGGGCCAGGTCGGCTCGAGACAGCAGCCCCGGCTCCCTCGCGGCGAGGGCGTCGTGGAACGCGACAACTTGGGCAGCCTGCTGGTCGGCAAGATCGACACTCCACTGGCCGGCACTGATCCGGAACGCAGCGAGGGGTCGGTCGACGGCATACAGGTCACCGCGCAACAGGACCAGCGCGTAGGTGGCCTCGTCGATGACGTAGGGGAAATCCGACCACCAGCCGCCAGCCTCGACCAGCGCGGCTCGGCGGAAGAGGACCGACGCCGGTTCGCCGAAGATGTTCGTCCCCACTCGCACGGTGCGTCGGATCGCCGCTCGACCGTCATGGAATCCACGGATCCGGGTCATCCCCCGTCCGCCCATGACGATGCCGCCCTGCGCGTCGATGAGGTCGCGGCGGCAACAGACCAGGGTCACCGTTGGGTGCGCATCCATGGCGTCGACCTGCTCCTGCAAGCACGCTGGATAGAGCAGGTCGTCGCCACAGACGAGCTTGACGAACTCCCCACGCGCTGCGTCCGTGACTGCCGTCCAGTTCGCCGGAGCCCCACCGCCGGTCGGTGTCTGCCACAGGCGGACTCGGGGATCGGACGCGAAACGGGCCAACCGCTCCCACGTCCCGTCGCTCGACGTGTGGTCGCTGATGAGCAGTTCGAAATCAGTGAAGGTCTGGGCGAGGATCGACTCGACCGTCGCCTCGACGAAGTCGACGTTGTGGAAGGTCGGAACGACGACAGAGACCCGTGGCGCACGCTCCGGCGTGCTCATGCGTGCTCCGGTGGGTCGGTCGGGACGCCGGGCCTGCGGAACGAGAAGTGCTTGTGCCCAAAGAAGCTCACGACCGCGATGACGCTCACGACCAGAGCCTGCGCCAGGATCGCCGGCAACCCGAGCACCACGGTGAGCAGGTTGAGCAGCACCCAGTTGACGCCCAGCGACACGAGGTAGACGCTCTCGAACCGCACCAGATCGCGCCAGACCTGTCCGGTGACCCGGAACACCAGGGTCCGGTATAGGACGAACGCCACGATGACCGACACGAGGTGCGCGCAGGCCAGGGTGACGGTGTTGTGGACGACGTCGCCCCACTGCGGGGCGAGGGCGGCATACAGGCGATCGAAGCCGACGAAGGCAAGGAAGCCGAACGCGGTGTTGAACCCGCCCACGAGAAGGAAGGCCAGGCGCTGGTCCCGGACCCGACGCAGCAGCCACCCGGGATCGGTGGCGTCCAGGTCGGATGTCGCGTCAGTCATCGGGATGAGCAACCTCGTCGGCCAGCCCGAAAGTCCGCGCCCATGCCTGCGGTGAGGTGACGTCAGCTAGAGCCGCTCGGTATGCCGCCGCGAGGCTCTCCCACTCGCGGTAGAGACGCACGTGCAGCCGCAGACCTTCGGCGACTTGGGCCCGGAAGATGTCGGGCTGACGGGTAAGGAAGGCCACGCCGGTGTTGTCCGCCTTGGACACGATGGCTGAGTCGTATTGCGAGAGGTACCACCACATCGCGTAGCGATAGGGGATGACGAGTTGTGGGGCCTCGGAACTGCCTGGAGCGACCCCGCGCAGGTGGCGAACGGCGGTCTTGGCCGCCCACAGCAGCAGACGACTGCGTTTTGGCAGGCGGGGAGCCGGGCCGATCGGCTCGCCGTCGGGAGCTGGGAACGCGTCGGCGTCGGGACGGGCCTGCACATCGGGGTAGTTCGCGGCTACGGCCCGCAGCTCGGGAAGGATCGTCCCGATGCTGGCGTGGAGATGCTCCGGTCCGCCAAAGAGATCACGCAAGGCACGCAGTCGAATCGCGTTGGCGTAGTAGCGCATCGAGTAGCCGTGCTTGAACAGCCACTCGATCGATGCCCGCGGCACGCCGCCGCCATGGGGCAACCGAGAGTGCAGGAGTGCGGAGATCACCAGATTGCGCTGGTGGAAGTAGGCCTGCCACTCGACGGTGTCGTCCTTGTCGTTCCAGGACACGTGCCACACATGCGATCCGGGAAAGGTGACGGTCGGATACCCTGCCGCTCCGGCGCGCAAGCAATGCTCGGCGTCGTCCCACTTGATGAAGACCGGCAGGGACAGACCGACAGCCCGAAGCACCTCGACGGGGATGAGACACATCCACCAGCCGGTGTAGGTGACGTCGGTGCGCCGGTGCAGCCACGGGGTCTCACGCAGACCGGCATACGCGAGGTTGTGCTCTTCTTGCACGCCCCGAACGGGACCGAAGGTCCACTTGACGGGGTCCACGCGCTCCCCGAAGGAATGCAGCACCGTCGGGTTGTGCAGGTCGAACATGTGCGCGCCGACGATCGTGGCCCGTCGACACAGCGCACCGAAACGCAGCGCTCGCAGGATCCCTTCTGGCTCGATGGTCACGTCGTCGTCAAGGACCATGTGGAAGGTGCTGCGCCCTTCGGTGAGGGTTTCGTACATGCCGCGCGAGAAGCCACCAGAACCGCCGAGGTTGCGCTGACTGATGACGGTGAGCTGTTCGCCGAGCGCTGCTGTGGCAGAGTCCCAGCCCGGAGACTCCGTGACTGCGCGACCGCCCTGGTCAACGATCCACAGCCGATCAAGGTGCTCGCGCAGCTCCACGTCGCCGACGACGGTCTCAACGATCCTGCGGACGTACTCAGGCTTGTCGACGGTGGTCACCCCGATCGACAGGCGGGCCTCACGTTGAGGTATGCCGCGTACCCACCATTGCGCCCACCGCAGGACTGCCGCCTTGGACCCGCCGACGATGTCGAACCAGTACCATCCGCCGTCGGCGAACGGGACAAGATCGAGCTCGACGTGGACGGCGGTTGGCTCGCCCGCGCCTGTGTCGGGAATCGCCAAGCTGTGCAGCCTGATTGAGGCACCTCGGGCATTGGAGCGATACACATGCACGGTGGCCGGACCCTGAGCGCAGACCTCGAATCGGACCCGATCAACGGTCGTCCACCGCCGCCAGTAGGAGGCCGGGAAAGCGTTGACATAGGTGGCGAAGGAGGCCCGAGAACCTGGCCGGATCATCAACGAGGTCCGGGAGAGGATGTCCTCGCTATGCCCTTCGGTGAGCAGCAAGGCGGCGGGAGGCTCGTTGCCCTTCTCGGTCCCCCACTGTCGGGAGATCGTGTCGAAGCGGTCGTCGCGACCGGCATACCGGCGGCCGTACTCCACGTAGAGGGGCAGGACGTCCTCGTCGTGGTCGACCGGGAGCACGACACGGGCGGCGAGGGACCACGGGGGATCGGTGGTCACGGATGGGTCCCTTCGTCGGTCTGGTCGGCCAAGGATTCACCGCGGCTGAAGTGACCGTCGAGACGGTTGTCGACCATCGACAGCGCCGACCCGATCGCCATATGCATGTCGAGGTACTGGTAGGTGCCGAGGCGGCCACCGAACAGCACGCCTGGCTCTGCCTTGGCCCGCTCCCGATAGGCGAGCAGTCTGGCTCGGTCCTGGGGGGTGTTCACCGGGTAATAGGGCTCGTCGCCAGGCTTCGCGAACCGGGAGAACTCGCGCATGATCACCGTGCGGTCGGTCGGATAGTCCCGCTCGGGGTGGAAGTGGCGGAACTCGTGGATCCGGGTGAATGGCACGTCGGGGTCGGGGTAGTTCATCACCGAGGTCCCCTGGAAGTCACCGACGGGGAGGACCTCCTGGTCGAAGTCGAGCGTCCGCCACGCCAGCGGGCCTTCGGATTCCCCGAAGAAGCGGTCGACCGGACCGGTGTAGACGACCGGCACGGCACCCACCACAGCCCGCTGGTGCACGGGGTGGCCCTCGTCGAAGAAGTCAGTCCCGAGCCGAACCTCGATCCGCGGGTCGTCGACCATCCGCTCCAGCCACCTCGTGTAGCCGCCAGTGGGCAAGCCTTCGTAGGTGTCGCTGAAGTAGCGGTTGTCATAGGTGTAGCGCACAGGCAGGCGGCTGATGATCTCGGCTCCCAGCAACTCAGGATCGGTCTGCCACTGCTTGGCCGTGTAGTGCGCGATGAAGGCCTCATACAGCGGCCGCCCGATGAGGGAGATGCCCTTCTCGACGAAGTTGGTGGGCTCGCGTCCGGCCACCTCGGCTGCTTGGTCAGCGATCAGGTCCCGGGCCTGCTGTGGTCCATAGGCAGCGCGGAAGAACTGGTTGATCGTCCCCAGGTTGATCGGCATGGGAAACACCTCGCCGCGGTGGCAGGTGTAGACCCGGTGGACGTAGTTGGTGAACCTGGTGAATCGGTTGACGTAGTCCCAGACCCGCTCGTTGGACGTGTGGAACAGGTGGGCGCCGTAGCGATGCACCTCGATGCCCGTCTGCGGTTCCGTCTCGCTGTAGGCGTTCCCACCGATATGGTCCCGACGGTCCACGACGAGGACCCGCACCCCGAACCGCTCGGCGCACTGCTGGGCGACCGTGAGTCCGAAGAGCCCGGCGCCCACGACGACCAGATCCGCGTCCACCGGGCATCCTCCTGAGCGCTCGTGGTCCGACCCTCGGCATCTTACGGGCACGGAACCGGCCGGTCTTGACACGCCCGACCGTGGTCGGCATGCGAAACTGGCAGTCCGTTCGGACTCACCACAGGGAGGTATGCCGTGTCCGCTTCGGACTCCCCCGAGGGACACGCCCGGCCGATCCCGCAGTCCGGCGGTCCCAGTCGGGCAGCGGACGAGGCCCCGGCCTACGTGGTGGACACCCGACGCAAGGTCAGCTTCGCGCGATCCACTCCACAGCCGCCGCCCACGCCGCGACCGCCAGGTGCGAGCCGGCCGGCGCCGCGGACCCGGACAGGCCCGGTCGCGGACGGCACGGGGCCGGTGGCCGGCCGTAGCGTCGGCGGCGCGGCATACCGGCCGGTGCGGCCCCCACGGCCGGGTCGGGCTCGGCTCATCCTTCGGCGTACCGTGGCGCTGGTCATCGTGAGTGCTCTCGCTGCGGGGGGTTACCTGGCGTGGGTCCCGTTCAACGCGTGGCGCGGCGTCGAGCGGGTCGACAACACTCCACCGACAAGCCCGCCCGACACGGCCGGCCGCAACTACCTTCTCGTCGGATCGGACAGCCGGGAAGGGCTGACGCCCGCCCAGCAAGCCGAGCTGGCGACCGGTCCTGACGACGGCGGCGGGAAGCGCACCGACTCGATCATGCTGGTCCACGTCTCCGACCACGGCGGTAAGCCGGTCATCGTGTCGATCCCTCGCGACAGCTACGTGCCGATCCCCGGGAAGGGAAGCAGCAACAAGATCAACGCGGCTTTCGCCTTCGGCGGCGCCAGGTTGCTCACCGAGACCGTCGAGCAGGCGACCGGTTTGCATATCGACGGATATCTCGAGATCGGCTTCGGTGGCTTCGCCCGGATCGTTGACAGCCTCGGAGGCGTGGATATCTGCGTCACCCGGGATATGAAGGACGAGCTGGCCGGGATCAACCTCAAGGCTGGCTGCCAGACCCTCGACGGCAAGAACGCCCTGGGCTACGTCAGGTCCCGACACAACGACCCGCGCGGCGACCTGGGCCGCGCCGAACGGCAGCGGCAGTTCCTCGGCGCCGTGATGAAGAAGGCGGCCAACCCCGCGACCGTCCTCGTCCCGACCCGCTACAGCGCCTTCGCCGACGCCGTCAGCGCAGGGCTGGCCGTCGGTTCGCAGACGTCGTTGGGGGATGCGATCGCCATTGCCCAGGCACTTCGTGCGGTCGGCAACGGCGACGGGCTGTCGCTGCAGGTCCCGATCGAGACGGCGTCCCTGCAGACCAAGAATGCCGGGGTGGCCGTCAAGTGGCACCCGGCTCAGGCCAAGGCTCTGTTCAGCTCACTGCTCAAGGACGAGAGCCTCACCGCGCCACCGCCGGGCACCGATCCCTGAGCTGGGGGCGCTGGCCACTGGTCCGGCTCAGGGCGCCTGCCGTGGGTCGCCGGTGCGCCGAGCTAAGAACGTCCGGTATGCCGCGCGCCGCAGTTCCTCCGGCACGACTCGGTATCCGCCGCGCACCACGACGTTGCGGACCCACTGCGATCGACTGGTGAAACCACTCCGGCGGAACTCACGCTGCAGCGCCAACTCCGATCGCAGGAGCCGCCGTCCGCCTCGCCGGGCATAGGCCCCCGCTCCCACTCGATAGAGCACGAGCGGCTCCTCGACGTTGGCGACCTTGGCGCCAGCCTGGATCATCCTGGAGAACAGCAGATAGTCCTCCAGCGACGGCAGGTCGGAGTAGCCGCCCACCGCTTCGACGGCACTGGCCCGGAAGACCACCGACGGGTGGTTGAGCGTCTGTCGGAACCGCGCGCCGGCTCGGATCCGGCCCGGGTCGGTGTTGACGTCCCGCCGCGCCACGATCCGTTCAGGAATATCAGCGAACTCAAGGAGGGCCGAGCCGACGAGGTCCAGGCCTCCCTCCACCAACGGCACTTGAACCTCGAAGCGTCTAGGCAGCGAGACGTCGTCTGCATCCATTCGGGCAACGATCTCAAAATCGCACCGGATCAGCCCTGCCTGCAACGCCGGACCGAGTCCACCGTTGACCGGCAACCTCTCCACCGACACCGGCACCGGCGATGCGGCGATAACGGCGTCGACCCGGGCGGCCAGGCCGGGCGGCAACGGCCCGTCCACGACGAGCACCACCTGGTCGGGCGGTCGGGTCTGGTCACTGGTCACCGACCGAAACGCCGTTTCGAAGAAGTCAGCCCGGTCGCCGCCATAGCAGCTCATGAGGACCGAGAAGCCGTCCGTCTTCCGGGGGTGGGGCCCTCGTCGGGGGTGGGCGGCATTCCCGAGGGCTGCCGTGAGCACCGTGGCGGTGGACGGGGGCGCCTGCCCGACGCCTTCCCTGAGGCCGCCCACCAGGCCGGCCCAAAGGGTCGCCCGATCCGACGACCGCGCGACCGTCCGGCCCCATCTGCGGAGGGTCGCCCCGCCGTACACGAGTTTCTCGGGGACGCTCAGGCCGGGGCTTCGCCCGAACGTCCACACCTTGTTGCGGACCTCAAGGTGGAAGCGCGGCCCGGGGTCGGCGTCAGTGCCGCCGAAGACCTTGGTCTCGTGCACGACCGTCGACGCCGGACAGTAGAGCGCGCGCCGGTCGCGCACCAACCGGGCGGTGAACTCGAAGTCGTCGTTCCACAAGAAGAACCCCGCCTGAGGGAGGCCCACCTCTCGAGTGCGCTGGAGGTCGACGAGGATCGAGACGAAGGATGCTGTCCGGATCGGGATGCATCCGACGCCCTGCGCGTGGGCGCGCTCGACAGCACCCGCTCCCGGCTTGGGGCGCGGCGTGTTCATCGGATGCTCACGCCCGTCCGTCCACACCGCCCGACTCGCGACGAGGACGGGGGCGGTCCCGGTCCGTGCGAGGTATGCCGTCCGCGCACCGACCAGGGCCTCCAGGGCTCCCGGGCTGGGCACCGTGTCGTCGTCGAGGAGCCATGCAGTCTCCCCTGGCCCACCCAGGGCGAGGTTGAGCCCGAGGGCGAACCCACCGGCGCCGCCGATGTTGGTCTTCGTCCGGACGATCTGGACGCCCGGAAGGGCGGCATACCGGTCGTTGAGCACCGTGGCAGTGCCGTCGTCGGAGGCATTGTCCACGATGACTACCCGAGTAGGTCGCAGGGTTTGACCCAGGACGGCAGCCAAGCAGCGCTCAAGCAGCTCGCGGCGGTTCCAGGTCACCACGACGGCGACGACCCCGCGGGCGCTGGCACGCGCCGCGCGATCCTCGGAGGTCATGCAGACATCCTAGGCAGCCGACCGGGACAGCCCAGTGGACGCCCGCTCGTCAGGCCAGGACGCTGCGGGCCATGACAATCCGCTGGACCTGGTTGGTCCCTTCGTAGATCTGGGTGATCTTGGCGTCGCGCATCATCCGCTCGACGGGGAAGTCGCGGGTATAGCCCATGCCGCCCATGAGCTGGACAGCGTCGACGGTCACCTTCATCGCGACATCACTGGCGAAGCACTTGGCCGCCGCCCCGAAGAAGGACAGGTCGCGGTCGCCGCGCTCGGACTTGGCCGCCGCGACATAGACCAGCTGCCGGGCCGCCTCGAGCTCCATCGCCATGTCGGCAAGCATGAACTGCACGCCCTGGAACTGCGAGATCTGCTTGCCGAACTGCTGGCGCTCCTTGACGTAGGCGATCGACTTGTCCAACGCGCCTTGCGCGATCCCGACGGCCTGCGCCCCAATGGTGATCCGCGTGTGGTCCAGGGTCCGCAACGCGATCTTCAGACCCTCGCCGCGGGCGCCGATCATCCGGTCGCCGGGGATGGTGCAGTTGTCGAACCACAGCTCGCGGGTCGGGCTGCCCTTGATGCCGAGCTTGCGCTCCTTCTCACCGAAGGTGAAGCCCGGGTCGCTCTTCTCGACGACGAAGGCCGAGATGTTGGCGCCGCGGCGTCCCTCGGGGTCGGTGACCGCCAGGACCGTGTAGAAGTCGTTGGCGCCCGCGTTGGTGATCCATGCCTTGTGCCCGTTGAGGATCCACGAGCCGTCGGCCTGCTCGGTCGCCGTGCAGGTCATCCCCGACGTGTCGGACCCGGCCTCGCGCTCGGACAAGCCGTAACAGAAGCCGGTCTTCCCCTCCGCCATCGGCGTGAGGTAACGGTGCTTGAGGTCCTCGTTGGCGGCGAGGATGAGCGGCATACTGCCGAGTTTGTTGACCGCAGGGATGAGCGAGCTGGACGCGCAGACCCGGGCCACCTCCTCGATGACGATGCACACCGCGAGCGCGTCGGCACCGGCGCCGCCGTACTCCTCGGGCACGTGGGGGGCGAAGAAGTCGGAGGCGACCAGCGCGTCGTGAGCCTCTTGCGGATAGCGGGCGTTCTCGTCGACGTCCGCGGCATACGGCTCGATCTGGGCCTCGGAGAGCTCGCGCACGGCGGCGCGCAGCTGACGGTGGGAGTCGGGGAGCTGGAAGGCGTCGAAGTCCGGGTTCACGGCGCTCACGCTACTCCGTGGTATGCCGCCGTGCCCGGCGGTGCGGCGAGGTTCACCGCGGCAGGGCCGCGGACGCCGACGAGGAACACCCCGGCCAGCCGTGGCGTTGGGACGGGAACACGTCAAGCCCAGCCGAAGGAGCCCGCCATGCGTGCCATGTGGAACGGAACGGTCATCGCGCAGAGCGACGACACGGTCGTCGTCGAGGGCAACCACTACTTCCCGCGGGCGGCGCTGCGCGACGACGTGGTGCGACCGTCGGACACCCACACCGTCTGCCCGTGGAAAGGCACGGCCAGCTACTACTCGCTTGAGGTCGACGGGCAGGTCAACCCGGACGCCGTGTGGTACTACCCGGACCCCAAGCCGAAGGCCGCGATGGTCGCCGACCGGGTGGCGTTCTGGAAGGGCGTCGTCGTCAGCGAATGACCGGCTGGGTTAGTGACACCGGCTGGGTTGCTGACGTCGGCTAGCCCGGGCACGCCGGTCAGCCGGGCAGTCCCGGCGACGTGCCGGTCAGGCCCTCACACATCGCCCAGAGGGTGCGCTGGGTGTCGCGGTCGTGAGACGCCGGTGACGACCCGACGATCCGCGGCGGCCCGGACAGCTCACCGAACCCCGACGGCCCGACGTAGCAGCCCGGCGGCAGGTCGGGGGCGGTCGCGGCATACAGAATCGGCCAGGCCCCCGCATCGGCGGATTGGGCGACCTTGAGCAAGGTCTCCAGTTGGTGTAGGACGGGCCAGCCAAGGGCGGGGTTGTGCCGCTGGAGGCCGGTCTGCGCGTAACCGGGGTGGGCGGCATACGAGCGGACGCTGGACTGGGCCAGGGTGAGTCGGCGCTGCAGCTCGTAGGCGAGCATGAGGTCAGCCAGCTTCGTCGCGGAATAGGCCCGCCACGCGTTGTAACGGTGGTGACGGAAGCTCGGGTCGGCCAGATCTAGCCGGGCGCCCCGGTGCATCACCGAGCTCAGCCACACGACCCGGTCGGTGACGTGTCCGAGCAGGAGGCTGGTCAGCGCGAACGGCCCGAGCACATTGGTCGCGAACTGCAGCTCGTGGCCGTCGACGGATACTTCGTGAGGTGTGGCCATGATGCCGGCGTTGTTGACCAGGACATCGATCGCCCGCCCTGCCAGGCACTCAGCGGCCTCCCGCACCGAGGCCAATGACGACACGTCGATCCGAAGCACCTCGGTGCTCCCCGTGATCTGGCGCTGAGCGGCCTCACCCTTGAGCGGGTCGCGGCAGCCGAGGATGACGTGCGCTCCTCGCGCGGCCAGCACGCTGGATGCCTCCAGGCCGATCCCGCTGTTGGCCCCGGTGACCAGGATGGTCCGCCCGCTCTGGTCGGGGATCTCCTCGATGCTCCACGCCACGTCGGTCAGCCCTTCAACTCGGGGATGACCGCCCGCTCGAACAGGTCGATGGAGGTCGTGTCGTAGGCCGCGTCGGCGAAGTAGGCGATGGTGTAGCCGAGCCCGGCATCGCGCAGCGCGGTCAACCGTTCGACGACCTGGTCGGGGGTGCCGCAGCCGACCGACCCCCGCAGCCCGTCGATCTCGCGGCGCACGACCGCTTCCTGCAGGCCACAGGCACGGACCCGCTGGTCGAGATACCAGTCGAGCCGGTCCTGCAGTTCGACCTCCGTCTCGCCGATGAAGACGTTGACGTTGATCGAGCGGACGATCTCCGACTCGTCGCGACCCACCGTGCGGCAGTGCTCCTTGAGGATCTCGTTCTTGCGGGTGAACTCCGCCAGGTCGCCGAAGAAGTTCGTGTAGTCGGCATACTGCGCCGCGATCTTGAGGGTCACCTTCTCGCCGCCACCGGCCACCCACATCGGTATGCCGTTCGCCGGGCTTCCCGGGACCGACGTGCCTTGCAGGGGGCGCGGGGCGCAGATGGCGCCGTCGACGGTGTAGTAGCGACCGGCATACGTGGCGCTGCCCTGCATCCACATCTGCCGGAAGATCTCGACGCCATCGCGCAGCGCGCCGAGCCGGTCGCGTGCCTCGGGGAAGCCGTAACCGTAGGCGCGCCACTCGTGCTCATACCAGCCGGCGCCGATGCCCATCTCGACCCGGCCGCCGCTGATGATGTCGACCGTGGCGGCGACCTTGGCGAGGTAGGCCGGGTTGCGATAGGCCATGCACGTGCACATCTGACCCAGTCGGATCCGGTTGGTGGACGCGGCGAACGCCGCCATGAGCGTCCACGCCTCGTGGGTCGCCTCGTCGGAGGGCTTGGGCACCGTGTGGAAGTGGTCGTAGACCCACAGCGACTCCCAGTCCTCGACCGCATCGAAGCGCCGCGCCAACCCGTCCATGACGCCCCAATGCAGCGCCGGGTCGATCCCCACGAGATCCAGTCGCCAACCCTGTGGGACGAACGCTCCGAACCGCATGTCCTGCCTCCCGGTCGATGTGAGGGCCTCGCGGTGCTGCCATGCGGCTTGCTGCGGGCCTGACGTCATCATGTCACCGACATCGATGACCGGGCATGGAGCCCGGCGCGCGTGTGAGACTGACCGCCATGACCGCGCACCGCAACGACCCTGCCGTCGTCCGTGAGCTGCTCACCACCCCGGCGACCTGGGCGGTGGTGGGGCTGTCCGGCAACCGGGGGCGGACGGCATACGGGGTGGCTGCGTGGCTGAGGACGCGACTGGGGATGCACGTGCTCCCAGTGCACCCGAGCGCGCCGTTCGACCCACCCGTGCTGGGTGAGGCCGGGTATGCCGCGCTCGCGGAGATCCCTGACGGGACGACCGTCGCGGTGGTCGACTGCTTCGTGCGCTCCGACCTGGTGGGGGCGGTCGTCGACGCGGCCATCGAGCAGCGCGAGCGGTTGGGGATCCGCGCGGTGTGGCTGCAGCTCGGGGTGGTCGACGAAGCGGCGGCGGCGCGGGCGGTGCAGGCAGGGCTCGCGGTCGTCATGGACACCTGCCCCAAGATCGAGTGGCCGCGCCTTTAGATCGGCTCGGGCTTAGGCCCGAGAGGCACGCAGCGCGGCACCCTTGGCGTGGGCCTGGTCGCGCAGCCGCCCCTGGAAACGGACCATCTCGGCCCGCAGCCGAGCCGCCTCCGGACCTTCACCCGCCGCGAGGATCCGGGCGGCGAGCAGCCCGGCGTTACGAGCCCCGCCCACCGACACGGTCGCCACGGGCACGCCGGCCGGCATCTGGACGATCGACAGCAGCGAGTCCATCCCGTCCAGGTGTGCCAGCGGCACCGGCACCCCGATGACCGGCAGCGGCGTCACCGACGCGAGCATCCCGGGCAGGTGCGCCGCTCCCCCGGCGCCGGCGACGATGACCCGGATGCCGCGCGCGACCGCCCCTTTGCCGTAGGCGATCATCTCCTCGGGCATCCGATGGGCCGACACGACATCGACCTCGTAGGGGACCCCGAACTCGTCGAGGGCTTCGGCTGCCAGCGCCATGACCGGCCAGTCGCTGTCGCTGCCCATGACGATCCCGACGACCGGGTCCTCGCTGAGCGAGGCACCGGATGACCTTGCGGCAGAAGGATGCTCACTCATCGATGACTCCTTGCAGGTAGTCGGCGGCGTGTTGGGCCCGGCCGCGGGCCTCGCTCAGATCCGGACCGCTCACGTTGACATGTCCGATCTTGCGCCCGGGCCGCACTCCTTTGCCATACATGTGCACCTTCAACCCCGGATCGCGGGCCATGACGTGCCGATAGGCGGGGTAGATCTCGGCGTAGTCACCGCCGAGAACGTTCGCCATCACCGTCCATGGCGCGAGCGGTCGCGGGTCGCCGAGCGGCAGGTCGAGCACGGCGCGCAGGTGCTGCTCGAACTGGCTGGTCACCGCGCCGTCGATGCTCCAGTGCCCACTGTTGTGGGGGCGCATCGCGAGTTCGTTGACGAGGTATGCCGCCCGCCCACCACCGGAGCGTGCCCCGTCGGCGGCGCGCGCGACCTGGAACATCTCGACGGCCAGGACCCCGGTGACACCGAGCTCGCCCGCAATCCGCAACGCCGCGTGGGTGGCCTCGGCGGCCGTCGCCGGGTCAAGGTCGGGCGCGGGAGCAAGGACCTCCGTGCAGATGCCGTCAGTTTGGACGGTCTCCACGACGGGCCACGCGGCCGCCTGCCCGCTGGGGCTACGAGCGACGAGCACGGCCAGCTCGCGTTCGAAGGGCACGAGCTCCTCGAGCAGGATCCCCTCGGCGAGAGGCCCCGAAGCTCCCACGGCATCGAGCCAATCGGCCAGGGTGTCCAGGTCGGCAGGGGTGCGCAGGACCCGAACTCCCTTGCCGTCGTAGCCGCCTCGGGGGGTCTTGGCGACGATGGGCCACCCGACCTGCCCCCCGAAGGCTTCGACGTCGGCCCGGGTGACAGCGGCGACCCAGCGAGGGCAGGACACCCCGATCTCGGCGAGCCGTCGGCGCATGGCCAGCTTGTCCTGGGCAAGCCGCAGGGCCCGTGGCGACGGGTGCAGCGGCACCCCATCGGCCTCAAGGGCGGCCAGGACATCGGCGGGAACGTGCTCGTGGTCGAAGGTGACGACGTCGCAGGAGGCGGCGAACCGGCATACGGCATCGAGGTCGGTGTGGTCCCCGACGGGGGCCGAGGGGATGACCAAGGCCGCCGATGCGTCGTCCGCCTCGGCGAGGACGCTCAGCTGCACCCCGAGCGCAACGGCCGGGGCCTGGAGCATCCGGGCCAGCTGCCCCCCACCGATGACACCGACCACCGGGAAGCCGCCCGGTGCCCGACGGGGCGTCGTCACGCTCGCTCCGATCGCTGGCCATGGAGCGGGTCCTCCACGTGACCCGTCTCGTCGACCAACTCCGCCGCGACCACTGGCGCGAGCAACGGCAACTCGACGTCGGGCACATGGTGACGCACCGCGCGGAAGGTCCACAGCTTGTTGGCGACGAAGTTGATCGGCATCGTCACGACGATCGTGATCAGCTGGGCCCAGTAGAAGCGAGACCGCAGCCCGGCCTGCTCGTGGAAGAAGGGGTCCGGCAGATAGACCGGCGACTCGGGGTGGGTCAGTGCGGTGATGACGAACAACCCGACGAGGGCGGCGCCGCTGCCGACGACGAGGAACGGCCAGAACTGGCGCCACCACGTCGAGTGCCGGGAGGCTCGGAAAGTCCACCCTCGGTTGAGCTGGAAGTTCCAGACGTTGGCCACGAGGAACGCGACGATCCACACCAGGTGCAGATAGCGCGCGTAGTAGGGCGTGGATGGCAAGGGGAACAGCGGGGCGCGCCCGTTGACCGTGCCGCCGTGCAGCTTGTGCATGGCGACCGTCACGAGCATGTTGACGACGACGCCGGACCCCCCGACGATCCCGAACTTGACGAACTGGCGGATGCTGCGCCGATGGCGCTGCAAGGCCGTCGGTCCGCTCACAACCTCAGGAGCCTACCCGCCCTGCCGCTGACTCCTGGGTCGAGCGCCCTTCACCTTCGCGGACCAGCTGGCCGGTTCAGCGACCGACGGCAGACGGTTGATAGCCGTCACGGGCCTCGGAGAGGAACACCGCGAAGGTTGCCGGCGTCCGCGCGATGAGGTCCAGCCGCCCGCCACACGACTCGGCGAGATCGCGGGCCAGCGCCAGCCCTAGGCCAGTGCTGGACCCCTGCCCGCCGCTCACGGCCCGCTCGAAGATGTGCGGGGCCAAGGCCGCCGGTATGCCGTCCCCTTCGTCGCGGACCTCGACGACCGCAGAGGGGCCGCTGCGCCGCGCATGCACATCGACCGTGCCTCGGCCGTGCACCAAGGAGTTCTCCAACAAGGTGGACAGGATCTGGCTCACGGCGATCGGGGTGGCCCGGACCACCAGGCCGCGCTCGCCGTGCACGCGCACGCTGCGGCGCGCGGTCTCGAAGGCCGGTTGCCACTCCCGCTGCAACGTGGCGATGACCGTGTCCAACGAGACTTCCGGGAGATCGCCTCCGGGATCGCTGCGGCGTCGTTGCAGCAGGTCATCGACCACCCGGCTCATGCGATCGACCTGGGCGATCGCCACGGCGGCTTCCTCGTGGGCGACGGCCAGATCGTCGGTTGCGGCGATCTCCTCGATGCGCATCATGAGCGCAGTCAGCGGCGTGCGCAGTTGATGCGACGCGTCGGAGGCGAAGCCTCGCTCGGTGGCCAAGGCGCGCGACAGCCGTTGGGCTGACTGCGCCAGGGCATCGGACACCCGGTCGATCTCGTCGAGGCCGGTGGCTTCAAAAGGCACCTGGGTCTCCCCGCCACCGACCTGCTCAGCGCGATGGCTCAGCTCCCGCAGCGGCCCCATGACCGAGGCAGTCGCGTGACGGGAGATCACCATCGCCGTCACGCCCCCGATGAGGGTCATGAGCACGAGCAGGCCGAACAGATCGAGGGCCCGCAACCAGACCGGCCGGTCCAACCAGGCGTCGACGGCTTCGTGCCGGGTGGACAGCCAGAGGACGCCGGCGAAGAACGGCAGGCCCGCGCACAAACTCCCAGCGAGCATCGCGGTCCGGGTGGCCCGCATCATGATCCGCTGCATGACCGGTCAGCCGAGCTCGACCGGGCTGTCAGGCCGCTCGAACCGGAACCCCAACCCGCGAACCGTGGATATGTGCCGAGGCTGGGCGACGTCGTCGCCGAGCTTCTTACGCAGGACGGAAATGTGCATATCGAGCGTCTTGGTGGACCCGAACCACGTCGTGTCCCAGATCTCTTTCATCAACTGTTCGCGGGTCACCACGCGACCCTGCTCGCGGACCAGCACCCGCAGCAGGTCGAACTCCTTGGCCGTGAGCTGCAACTCCTCACCAAGGAACCACGCGCGCCGCCCCTCGGCGTCGATCCGCACGTCCTCCGTGTCAGAGGGGCCGACGCCCTCCGGAGTGCGTCGCAGCAGTGCTCGGACCCGGGCCAACAGCTCGGCCAGGCGGAAGGGCTTGGTCACGTAGTCGTCGGCACCGGCATCCAGACCCACCACGGTGTCGACCTCATCCGCGCGAGCGGTGAGGATGAGGACCGGCATGGTGCGTCCGTCCGCACGCATGCGACGGCATACCTCCAAGCCGTCGAGGTGCGGAAGGCCGAGGTCGAGCACGACGAGATCCGGGTGCTCCCGGGCCCCTTCCAACGCGGCCCGGCCATCTTCGCGGACGTCGACGTCGTAGCCTTCCCGCCGCAACGCACGCGCCAGGGGTTCGGAAATGCCCGGATCGTCCTCGACGAGCAGCACCCGGGTCATGGCCCAGATGGTATGCCGTCACACCGAACGGCGCACACAGGACCGGAGGGCGAAACGATCAGCGACCCGGCCAGCGCGGCGCCCGCTTCTCAGCGAAGGCTCGCACGCCTTCGGCCCGATCACCGCTGAAAGCGGTCGCCCGCCAGCACGCGTCCTCGATCTCCAGCCCTGCGGCCAGGTCGACGTCCAGCCCCAGGCGCATGGCCCGCTTGGCCGAACGCAGCCCAACCGGTGAGTTGCGGGCGATCTGCGTGGCCAGCTCCAACGCGCGCGCCCGCGCCGACCCTGCCGGAACGAGTTCGTCGATGAACCCGAATGCGGCCGCCTCAGTGGCGGGCAGCTTCGCCGCCGTGAAAATCAGGTGAGCTGCCTTCGACCAGCCGATCCGGCGCGCGAGCAACTGGGTGCCTCCGCCGCCGGGGATGACCCCGACGGACACCTCAGGCAGGCCCAGGCTCGCCCCATCCCCGACGACGAGCAGGTCACAGGACAGCGCCAACTCCAAACCCCCACCGAACGCAAACCCGTCGACCGCTGCCACAGCGGGCATGGGCAAGGCGAGCACCCCGCCGTATGCCGCCCGCGCCAGCGGACGCTGCGCCACCAGATCGGCGTCGGTCATCGTGTTGCGTTCCTTGAGGTCGGCTCCGACGCAGAACGCCTTGTCGTGGGACGAGCTGAGCACGACGCAGCGGACGTCCGGGTCTGCAGCCAGGGCCGAGGTGGCCGCCGCAATGGCCTGCGCCATCGCCGTGGACACGGCGTTCATGGCCTCTGGACGGTCCAACACGAGCTCGGCGATGTGTCGGTCCGCGCCGTGGCGCTCGATGCGCACGAGCGGCCGCGGCGCAGCCTCGGCGGCAGTGTGTGGGTCGATGACGTCATTGCTCACAGGTATCTCCCTCGTCGGGTCGGGGTGCTCGATCGGGCGAGCACATGGGGGGTCACCGAGCCCACCCCACGCAAGGTCCGGCGTCGCATCGAGGTGATCCGGAAGCCGGACTGGCTGGCGAGGGCGGTGGCAAGCGGGCCGTCGACGAGCACGGCGTTGGGGTGGGCAAGCGCTGTCAAGCGCGCGGCCCGGTTGACCGTCGTGCCGAACACGTCCCCCAGCCGGGAAACGACCCGGCCAAATGCGACACCGACCCGAAGGTCGGGCAACACGTCGTCGTCGGCCAGGGCATCGACCAAGTCGAGGGCGATCGCGGCACCCGGCGCAGGAGTCTGGGTGGCGAACAGCACCTCGTCGCCCACCGTCTTGATGACGCGACCGCCGTGCGCGGTGACGACGTCGGTGGCCAATGCCTCGAAGCGTTGGACGGTCCGGGCTAGATCGCGTTCGGAGAGTTGGCGGACCAGGGTGGTGAACGCCACCAGATCAGCAAACCCCACGCACCGCATCTGTCCCGGGGTCTGAGCATCCGAACTGACATCGGCCAGCAACCGCGAGACGGCATCGGCCAAATGCCGCCGCCAGGCATAGACGAGCATGGGCTCCAACTCGTCGGCCAGGTCGAGGATCACCCGCGCGGTGGCCTGGGCGGTCGGTTCGTCCAACGGGCCGATGACCTCGGTGCCCCCGCCCGAGGCGGTCATCGACTCGGCGATGAGTTGCACCTGCCAGGCGGCTAGACGGTCGGTGTTGCGGGCGAACGCCCGGGTCAATGCCAGCGCTGTGTCCTCGTCGATCACCCCGCTGCGGACCAGGACGGTCATCCGGCGCAACGCGCGCAGGTCCGCCTCGGTGAACATCCGGTCACTCGACGTCGTCGACGGGAAGCCCAGGGCATGCCAAAACCTCCGGGCCCCGACGACGGACACGCCGGCCAACCGGCTCACGTCGTTGCGCGAAAACTCCCGGCTGGTCCCGACAAGCAGTGATGCGACGTCGTCCCCGTCCAACGCTTCGACAGCTCGGGCCGCAGCACCGGTCGAGGAGAGGAACCCCTCGTGCTGCGGTGCCGGGCTGACCGTCATGGATGCATCATGCCAACCCACCGTCGTGGCTCGCAGGGCGCAGGTGGGTGACGTCGCCCGCGGCATACCTCACCGGCCCGGAACCGTCATCGACGATGAGGGCACCGTCGGTGTCCACGTCGACGGCGTCTGCCAGACACGGGTCCTGGCCCGGACGCTCCAGACGCACCCGGGTGCCCACCGTCACACAGGCACTCCGGTATGCCGCCCGCACCCCGTTCGCCGCCGACCCACCCGCCGCCAGGGCGGCATACCGGGTCGCGAAACGGTCCAGCACGGTGGTGAGGAGGTCTTCGCGGTCCACGTCGCCAGCGCCCGCGAGCGCCAGGGAGGTCGCCGTGTCGACCGGGAGCTGATCGCGGGTTTGGCTGACGTTGATGCCGATGCCGACCACGACGAGGGCCTCGGCCGACCTGAGCGCGGGTCGATACTCGCAGAGGATTCCGCACACCTTGCGGTTGCCCTCCGAGGTGAGCAACACGTCGTTGGGCCACTTGAGGGCAGCGCGCAAGCCGGTGAGGGCGTGCACGGCTTCGGCCACCGCCAAGCCGGAGATGAGCGGCAACCAACCCACTGCATCGACCGGGGCGGGGACCGTGGCCGAGAAGGTGAGGGACGTCCCGGCGGGCGTCCCCCAGGACCGATCTAGTCGCCCCCGCCCGGCGCTCTGGTGCTCGGTGACGAGCACCTCCCAGGCCCGCCCACGCTCCATCGCCACAGCGTTCGTCGACGGGAGTTCGTCGTGGACGTGGACCGAACTCCACGATCGTGGGGGTCGACACAACCGCGAGGTGAGGCGAGCAACATCAAGGTGTCCCTCATTCGCCATGGGAAGCGCCATGACACAAGGCTATTGTTCGGATCATGTCGAACGATGGTGTTCCTGACGCGACCGCTGCCGCCCCCGATCTGTCGACAACCGCAGGCAAGCTTGCCGAGCTGCGTCGCCGCGTCGCCGAAGTGGCCAACGCCGGCTCGACGACGGCTGTTGAGAAGCAGCACGCCAAGGGCAAGAAGACCGCCAGGGAGCGGATCGCCATGCTCCTGGACGAGGGCACGTTCATCGAGATGGACAAGTACGCCCGCCACCGCAGTAGCCAATTCGGGCAGGAGAAGCACCGGCCCTACGGCGACGGCGTCGTCACCGGCTACGGCCAGGTGGACGGCCGCCAGGTGGCTGTGTTCGCTCAGGACTTCACCGTCTTCGGCGGTTCGCTCGGTGAGGTCTTCGGCGAGAAGATCGTCAAGGTGATGGACTGGGCGGCCAAGATCGGCGTCCCGGTCATCGGCCTCAACGACTCCGGCGGGGCCCGGATCCAGGAGGGTGTCGTCTCGCTCGGGCTCTACGGCGAGATCTTCTTCCGCAACGTCCGCTCCTCGGGCGTCATCCCGCAGATCTCGGTCATCATGGGCCCGTGCGCCGGCGGGGCCGTCTACTCCCCCGCGATCACCGACTTCACCGTCATGGTCGACAAGACCTCGCACATGTTCATCACCGGTCCGGACGTCATCAAGACGGTCACCGGTGAGGAGGTCGAGTTCGAGGACCTCGGTGGTGCGCGCGCCCACAACACCAAATCCGGTGTGGCGCACTACATGGGCGTCGACGAGGACGACGCCATCGAATACGTCAAGGCGCTGCTGTCCTATCTGCCGAGCAACAACATGGAGTTGCCGCCGTCGTTCGGCGACGGGGAGGCCGATCTCACCCCGAACGAGAATGATCTGTGGTTGGACACCTGCATCCCCGACTCGCCCAACCAGCCTTACGACATGCTGCAGGTCATCAAGCATGTCGTCGACGACGAGGAGTTCCTCGAGGTCCACGCGCTCTTCGCGCCGAACATCGTCGTCGGGTTCGCGCGGATCGACGGGATGAGCGTCGGCATCGTCGCCAACCAGCCCATGCAGTTCGCTGGCTGCCTGGACATCGAGGCGTCCGAGAAGGCCGCGCGGTTCGTCCGCACGTGCGATGCGTTCAACGTCCCCGTTGTCACCTTCGTCGACGTCCCCGGCTTCCTGCCGGGCACCGACCAGGAGTGGAACGGCATCATCCGCCGCGGCGCCAAGCTCATCTACGCGTATGCCGAGGCCACCGTCCCGAAGATCACCGTCATCACCCGCAAGGCCTACGGCGGCGCCTACGACGTCATGGGCTCCAAGCACCTAGGCGCCGACATCAACCTGGCCTGGCCGACCGCCCAGATCGCCGTCATGGGCGCTCAAGGCGCCGTCAACATCCTCTATCGCAAGGAGTTGCAGAAGGCGCGCGAGGAGGGCCGCGACGTCGAAAAGGCCCGGGCCGACTTCATCAAGCTCTATGAAGAGACCCTCGCCAACCCCTACATCGCGGCCGAGCGCGGCTACATCGACACCGTCATCAGCCCGTCGAACACCCGGATGAACGTCACCCGGGCGCTTCGGGCCTTGCGCACCAAGCGCGAGAGCCTGCCCCCCAAGAAGCACGGCAACATCCCGCTCTGACCCTACGTACCCCGAGGACATGTGATGAGCACTGCCGCGTCGACTGAGCTGTCACCCCCCGTCATCCGGGTGCTGCACGGCGACCCGACACCCGAGGAACTTGGGGTGGTCGTCGCCCTGCTGTCGGCCGCCGGCGGTGGCGACGCGCCTGGAGCGCCGCCGACTGAGTCCCGCTGGTCCGGACCCGCCGCACGCCTAGGTTCGGGCGGTCCCGGCCGGGACAGCTGGCGCTTCTCCGGTATGCCGCGCTGATCGCGCGCGGCCTTCCGGCTCCACGGTATGCCGCGCTGATCGCGCGCGGCCTTCCGGCTCCACGGTATGCCGCGCTGATCGCGCGCGGCGTCACGGCATACGGGGAGCGGCACGGGTGACCACCCGTCCGGGTGACGTTGGGTCAGCTAGTGACTGAGACGTGCACGTGGTCGTAGTGGTTGGCGGTGATGCTGCCGCGGTCGGCCATCGCGTGCCATGAGCCGCCCGGATACCAGATCCGCTGCCGCCAGATGATGTACTTCACGTGGAACTCGGCAGCGTGCGCCATGACGAAGGCCGCGACCGCGTCACCTTGCGACTTGCTCGTGATCATCACGTCGACCGCGTGACCCGTGCCGTGGTCACGGGGATCGCCGGGGCGCAACCCGCCGATGGTGGTGATGCCGAACGTCGAGCGCACTGCCGAATAGACCACCCGGGCATACCCGCGCAACCCGATCCGGGCTGCCGCGGCATCGAAAGCACTCAAGGAGACCGCAGCTGGCGGGCTGGCCACCGGTTTCGGCGCCGGAGCCGCTGGGGCCGCCGGAGCCGCTGGGGCCGCGGACAACGCGGTCGGGGCGACCGCCGCTCGGGTCTGGTCTTCCAAGTCCAGCACGCTCTCGCGAGTGCGCGACCGGGACGCCGACAGGCTGCTGTTCACCCGCGTCACGAACGTCGTCGGTGCGTCGGCCAAAGACAACTCAGCCAGCGCCAGACCGTTTGGTTGCGGACCACTCACAGCGTCCAAGCTGCCGTCGCCACCATGCAGCGTTGGCACGGTCACCACTGCCACGGCCATGCCGACACCGATCGCAGCGGCACCGGCCCTCCTAGGCACGACGGCGGCAGAGCGCGGGGCCCGGTGCCGACCGGGAGCGCGGTGGCGCCCGGCATATCGGTCACGCGTCGGCATCTGCACCTCGTTATCCGGCCAAATAGGGGGTCGCCGCACAGGTTACGCGACAGTAGCGAGGTTTGTCACGCTGAGGTAACGACCATGCGCAGCGGTCATTCGCCCGGGAGATCGGCAGCGGCGAGCTAGCCGGAACGGACCACCACGTCGCTGATCGTCTCCTTCAACGCATCGCGCCAATGTGGAAGCCGCGCCACACCCACCGCGTCGCTCCGATCATGCCGAAGCACGCTGTATGCCGGTCGTGGCGCCGGCAGCGGGTACTCGGCGGTCGTGATCCCTCGGACGCGCCCAGGATCCAAGCCCAGCTCCTCGAAGACCGCGCGAGCCAACCCGCACCATGTCGCCTCCCCCTCACAGGTGCCGTGGTAGACGCCAGCCGGAGCCCCCACCCCGATGAGGTCGGCGAGGTACCGCGCCAAGTGAGCGGTCGTCGTCGGCTGGCCGCGTTGGTCGTCGACGAACGCCAGCTGCTCACGCTCGCGGGACAGGCGCGCCATCGTCTTGACAATGTTGGCCCCACCCGGACCATAGAGCCACGCTGTCCGGACGATCAGCGCGTCTGGGCACTCCGCCCGCGTGGCCCACTCTCCCGCGGCCTTGGTCCGTCCGTACGCCGTCCGCGGTGCCAGGGGCGCGTCCTCGGCGTACGGGGTCACTCCGTCCCCCGCGAAGACGTAGTCCGTTGACACCTGAAGCATTCGCGCTCCGGCGCGATGGGCAGCCCGCGCGAGGTTGGCCGCACCCTCGGAGTTGACCCGGAAAGCAGCGGCCTCATCAATCTGTGCGAGGTCGACCGCCGTGTATGCCGCGCAGTTGACGACCCAGCCGAACCCGACCAAAGCCGCTTCGCAGGCACGAGCATCGGTGATATCCAGATCGCCTCGCCCGACACCGACTGCGACATGCCCGGCGTCGCGGAAGTCCCGCGCAACGTCCTGCCCAAGCATGCCGTTGGCCCCGGTGATGAGTATCTTCACAGCGGCGAGTCTAGCGGTCGGCTCGTCACGCCCCGGCCGATAGCCTTGGGGGCATGAAGGGCATCATCCTGGCCGGCGGTTCGGGCACCCGGCTGCACCCGATCACCAAAGGCATCAGCAAGCAGCTCATGCCCGTCTACGACAAGCCGATGATCTACTACCCCTTGTCGACGCTCATGCTGGCCGGCATCCGCGAGGTCCTCGTCATCACGACCCCGGAGGACTCCCCCCAGTTCCAGCGCCTGCTCGGCACCGGCTCGGACTGGGGCATCAGCATCACGTATGCCGTGCAACCCAGTCCCGACGGCTTGGCGCAGGCGTTCATCATCGGCGCCGACTTCATCGGGACCGACTCGGTGGCCCTCGTGCTCGGCGACAACATCTTCTATGGCGCCTCCCTGGAGGAGCAGTTGCGCGAAGGCACCGACATCTCCGGCGGGCACGTCTTCGCCTACCGCGTGGCCAACCCGCAGCACTACGGGGTCGTCGAATTCGACGCCGAGGGGACGGTCCTGTCGATCGAGGAGAAGCCGGCCAAGCCCAAGTCCAACTACGCCGTTCCCGGCGTCTACTTCTACGACAACTCAGTCGTCCAGGTGGCCCGCGAGCTCAAGCCGAGCGCCCGGGGAGAGCTGGAGATCACCGGGGTCAACGACGTCTACCTTAAACGAGGCGAGCTCACCGTGACCGTTCTCCCCCGCGGTACTGCGTGGTTCGACACGGGGACCTTCCAGGGGCTGCTTGACGCAAGCCAGTTCGTCCACGTCGTCGAGGCCCGCCAAGGACACAAGATCGGCTGTGTTGAGGAGATCGCCTGGCGCAACGGGTGGATCGACGACGCCCAGCTCACCGTCCTGGCCGATCGCCTCGCCAAGAGCGGCTACGGCATCTACCTCAAGGGCCTGCTGGCCGAGAAAGGCGACCTCTGATGCAGTTCCGCCCCCTGCGCGTCGAAGGTGCTATCGAGGTCACCCCACGCCAATTCCCCGACAGCAGAGGGATGTTCGCCGAAGGTTTCCGCGCTGACAAGCTGGCCGAACACATCGGTCATGAGCTGCGAGTGCGCCAGACCAACATCAGCGTGTCCAGCGCGGGCGCGGTCCGCGGGATCCACTACGCCTCGCTGCCGCCCTCCCAGGCCAAATACGTCACCGCCTTGGCCGGTGTCTTCCTCGACTTCATCATCGACATCCGGGTCGGCTCGCCCACCTTCGGACAATGGGACGTCGTGCGCCTGGACACGGTCGACCGCAAGGCGGTCTACCTCTCCGAGGGCCTCGGTCACGCCCTGGCCTGCCTCGAGGACGGCACCGCCATGTATCTGTGCAGCGAGGTCTACAACCCCGCGGCTGAGAAGGGGGTCACCCCACTGGACCCCACCGTCGCCCTTGACCTTCCGGCCGGCTTCGTTCCCATCGTGTCGGACAAGGACGCGGCGGCGCCGACCCTGGAGGAAGCCCGGGCCGCCGGCCTGCTCCCCGACTACGCCCAGTGCGTGGACTTCCGCCGTTCGCTGCGTGGCTGACCCGTATGCCGCCGCAACCTTCCCAGCCGCCGCAACCGCACGACCCGAACTCACCGCCGTCAAGGCGGCATCCGGCCATCCACGTGGCCACGTCGGCGACCCAACGACTCAGCGACATCGCCCGTTCGGTGCGCGCCAGGTCCCAGCCTGCCCCGCAAGGCCGGGTGTCCCAGGTTGTCGGTTTGGCTCGCACGGCGGTGACTGCCGCGACTGAGGGGGCTCGGGCCCTTCCCGCCAGGGTGGGTTCGCTTCCGCGGCCTGCTCACCTCCCGCGTCCCGGGCTCGCTACGGTCCATGGGCGGTCTATGGAGCCGACGCTGCATGAGGGTGACCGGTTGATCGTGCTCTGGGGCGGCCCGGTCATCCCCGGGCGCCTAGCTCTCGTGCGTCTGCCCGACAGCCCCGGCGGGCCGCGCCCACTATCGGTCAAGCGGGTCTCCGGCCCGGAGGCCGATCGCCCGGGCCACTGGTGGATCGAGCGGGACAACCCGCGGGAGGGCGTCGACTCCTGGCAGGTGGGCGGCATACCGGCGTCGGACGTGGCCGCGCTCGTCGTGGCGCGGATCCCGGCTCTTCCCGCCCTGCGGGGTTCGCTGCGACGGCTCACCCGGGGTAGGTTGGGGTGATCCGGAGAGCCGCCCGAGGCACCCACCGGATCGACGACGAAGGGACATCCACCATGCGTTTGCGCTTCTTCGCAAAGGCCGTTGAGGTCAGCGCCCACTGCGACCTGCCGTGCGGCGTCTACGACCCCGCCCAGGCCCGCATCGAGGCACAGTCGGTCAAGGCCACCATCGAGAAGGCCCTGGCCAGCGACGACCCCGACTTCAAGACCCGCGCCATGCTCGTCAAGGAGCAGCGCTCGCACCTGGTCAAGGAGCACCTGTGGGTGCTCTGGACCGACTACTTCAAGGCCCCGCACTTCGAGAAGTACCCCCAGCTGCACACGCTGTTCAACGAGGCCACCAAGGCCGCCGGCGCGGCGGGGACCAAGGGCTCCTGGGACCTGGCTAAGGCCGATGAGCTGTTGGCCAAGATCGACCAGATCGCCGAGATTTTCTGGGAGACCAAGAAGGCCTGAGCCTCGGCTCGGCACTCGTGCCGCTGACGCGGCATACCCGACACGCGGAAGGGCCCGGACGGCGGTGGTGCCGTCAGGGCCCTTTCGTATGCCGTCTCGCCAAGACCCGCACGAGCGCATCGACCACGCGGGGGTCGTACTCATAACCGAGGCCCAGGTGGATGCGTTCGACGGCCGCCTCCCGGCGTCGGGCGGCGATGGAGCCGCCGACGAGGTCGTCGTAGGCGTTGGCCACCTTGACGATCCTGCTCAGCAACGGCACGTCCTCCCGTCGTTCACGAACCACCCGATAGGGGGTGGCCTGCTGGGCAACCGCCTCGGCCACCTCCGGGGGCAGGCCCGCCTTACGCACGATGTCCGCGCTGTCGACGGCAATCCGGCGTTGGTCGGCAGGGGCTGCCATGAGGGTTGCCCCCGCCGGGATGGGGGCCCGCAAGGCGACCTGGCCGATGTCGTGTAGCAGGGCGGCATTCTCCAGGTTGCGGATCTCACGGGCAGCCAGACCCAACTCACGGCCGATCTGGACGGAGAGCTGGGCGACCCGGTCGGGGTGTCCGGCGCGGGTGAAACCCCCGATCTCAGTGAGCCGGGAGAGCACCCGGACGCTCTGCGAGTAGGTGCGGCGGATCGCGGCATACTGCCGCAGCGCGAACTGGGTGAGGACGAGAGGGACGAGGAACAGGGGAAGGGCCAACACCCCCAAGGGCCGCTCGGCGAGAGCGATGAGTGCGCCGGTGGCGCTGAGCGCCAGCCCCAGACCAGCGCCGGATCGGATCTCGTCGAGCAGTGCCAGGCGCAGGCTTCCGGACGAACGGGCGGCCTCGACGAAGGCCGAGAGCACCAGGAAGGTGATCAGGCCCACCGCGGCAACTGCGGCCAAAACGACGGCCACCAGCCACCGGGACCCCACCCAAGCCGCGTCGACGTCGAGCAGGGTGTGTCCCAACCAGAGGGGCAGCCACCGGAAGATCACCGCGGTCACCGCGATAGCCAAGAAGCGCGCTGCCATCTCATCGGGGTGCATGGATCGCCCGCGCACGCGGTGCGGCAAGGCACCACAGACCATGGCCAGGCCGCTCACCGCAATGATGGGGCTGGGGCTGAGCGTGGTGAGGTCGATGTTCCACGACCGCGAGGTGAGCGCGAAGGCAAGCCCCGCCCCGAGGGTCATCGGCGCAAGCTGGCGGCCCTCGTCAATCCCAAACCGGTAGTACTCGCCGATACCGATGAGGAGGGCGAACGCCGCGACCACCATCCACGCATTGGCCAAGGGCACCGGATCCCGCAGCGTCAGCACAACGGAAAGGCCGGCCACGACGACCGCCAGCCGAACGGGCCAACCACTGGCCGACCGACGTGATGTCTGGTCGTGCGAGCTGCGCCGTGACGCAACTGTTGATGTGGTCATCCGCGCTGACCGGATCGCGTCGAGGGTTCCAGTCCGGCCAGGAGATCGGACACCGACGGATCATCGTGGTCCCAGGGGGGTCCGTCGGGCGAGCCGAGACCCAGGGCCTCTCCCAACTGCGAGGGGCTGCTCTCACCGACCCGCACGAGCGCGGCCACGACCGCGGGATCCAGATGGCTACCGGCGCGCAGTTGAAGGTCCTGGACCGCCGACACGATCGGGGGCGCATCGTGCCCAGGTCGACCCCGTGTCACGCTGTCGAGCGCGTCCGCCACGGCGATGATGCGGGACGCCAACGGGATGGCGTCACCGGCCAGTCGCGAAGGATAGCCCCGCCCGTCCCACCGCTCGTGGTGGTGTTTGATGCCTTCCAGGGAGTCTTGGAGAAACGAGATGTCATCCAGAAGGGTCGCACCCACGCCGGGATGGCCGAGGACCAGATCCCGGTCGGATGTCTTGGGGACATCGCCCTGGTCTGCACCCGACGCACGGGCACCCAACCAGCCGATGTCATGCAGCATCGCGGCATAACGAAGCGACTCGATCTGTGCCGGTCCGAGCCCCATGCCTTCGGCAAGCAAAACGGAGAGGCGGGCAACCCGCTCGCTGTGCCCAACGGCATACGGGTCCCGCGTCTCTCCGGCCGCGACGAGGGCGGCAAGGGTCCGTTCATGCGCCCGCTCCTCCTCCGCGTATTGCACGAACGCCCATTGGGCGACGAAGAGGGGGATGAGGATGAGCAAGGCGCTGAACGGGCCGACTTGGGCTGGCACCCAAAGAATGACGAAGAGCAACCCGACCACGCCATACCCGATCTGGGCCAGGCCGGACGTGGTGAGCATCGCGAAGAACATCGACCGGAAAGACGCACCGCTATCCACCCGGACGATCAGAGCAATGCTTCCGAAGTTGACCAGGCTGAAGGCCAGACTCGCCGCGAAGAACGGCACGCCAACGTGCCAGAGCACTTCGCCGGGGCCGGAGACGGACGTGAGGTTCCGTGGCCCGCCCAGGACCAGATAGACGATTCCGCCGACCGAACCGAGGATGGCACCGAGTGCGGCGTTGAAGATCCGGGCGGGCCACCTGATCGAGCCACGCTCGATCAGGATGGCGAGCACCAGCATGACAGCGCTGCCTACCGGCCCAACCAACACGCACGAAGCCAAGGACACAATGCCGCTGGCTGCGACAGCCACGCGCTCGACCACTCGGACGCGCACCAGCCGGGTGACGAGCGTGAGAACAGTGAGGACCGCAAGGGCGACATAGTCGTGAGGCGGGCCGTCATAGAGCCACCCGGTGATGGTGAGCGCCACCGCAGCGACGAGGGCGAACGCGATGACAGCGTTCACCCGGCGATCGCGGATGTCAGCGCCGACCGCCGCTTGCCCAGTCATGGGCCCACGCTAGCGGGCGCAACCGAAGCGGGCGCGGCGACTGGTATCGCAACGGTCGCTCGGACCAGGCCAAGGAGTCGGGCTATGGCGGTCAGGCCCAACCGCGTGGGGAAGGAGGAGGCTACTTACGCCTGGGGGGTTCCCAGGTGAACATGGCCGTCGGGCCACCAACTGGCGTCGACGAACGACCACCCCACACGGGGGTCGTCTCTTTGGTCAGCATGGCCTCGAACAGCTTCGAAACGGTCTTCATGTCAGGTCCTTAGTGTGGGAGAAGCTCGGGAAAGCAGATGCAGGACAACGAGATCGGGTCAGCCGAGCTTCCGACGGTCCGGCTCCCAGGTGAACATCGCGGTCGGGCCATCGAACTTCCGGCGGTCCGGCTCCCAGGTGAACATCGCGGTCGGGCCATCGAACTTCCGGCGGTCCGGCTCCCAGGTGAACATCGCGGTCGGGCCATCAAAGCGGGGGGACTGAGCGAACATGACAGGTTCCTTTACGTCGAGAGAAAGCAGAAGGGAAGCAGCAGTAGGGAAAAGGTGCCGGTCTGCCAGACACAGCAGATAAGCCAGCGGGACGTCAGATCGGGTCAGCCAACCTTCCGGCGGTCCGGCTCCCAGGTGAACATCGCGGTCGGGCCATCGAACTTCCGGCGGTCCGGCTCCCAGGTGAACATCGCGGTCGGGCCATCAAAGCGGGGGGACTGAGCGAACATGACAGGTTCCTTTACGTCGAGAGAAAGCAGAAGGGAAGCAGCAGTAGGGAAAAGGTGCCGGTCTGCCAGACACAGCAGATAAGCCAGCGGGACGTCAGATCGGGTCAGCCAACCTTCCGGCGGTCCGGCTCCCAGGTGAACATCGCGGTCGGGCCATCGACCGGCGTTGCAGCGCGGCCGGCCCACACCGGGGTCGTCTCCTTGGTCAACATGGCCTGAAACACCTTGGACACAGTCTTCATGTCAGATCCTTTGAACGTGAATTGGTGATGGGAAAAGGCAGCGCAGAATGACCTCAGACTGCCCATGGCAATGCTGACAGGTGGTGAGGCAGGGGTCATCGCCCCGCGGCGAGCGCCGCGGACGCGGAACTCCACAACGGGGTGACGTCATAGGTCAACATCGCCACGAGAAGGCGGCGGAGAGGCTTCATCTGCGTCCTCGAAGATCGGGAGAGTGTCGACTGCGGGAGTCGTACACGAGCTTGAGGCGTGCTCGTCGCCCCCTAGTGTGCGACATCAAACCCGGACAATCCAGTCGAAACACTGACGACTTTTTGTGAGGTAACCCGCTATCATGCGCGGGCGACATCATGCGAGGCCGGACCGTCCGGCACGCACAACCCTGGGAGCCACACCATGAGCAAGCGATCCCGCAAGCGGCGCGCCCGTAAGAGCCACGCCGCCAACCACGGGCGCAAGCCGAACGCCTGACCGGCGAACGGCACCGATCGACCTAGTCGGCCGTCTCGATCCGGATGACGGTGAGACGGCTGACGATGGTCGCTCGCAGGTTCGTGGGAGCCGGCTCCGGCGCGCAGGACCGCTTGACCATCAGCTTGACCATGTGGTCTAGGTCGTACTGCCGAAGGCACTCGGCACACGCGTCGAGGTGTGCCCTGACCTTCGCGAAGTCGCCCGCCTCCATCTCGCCGTCGAGGAACTCAAACGCACGCAACAGCGCCTCGGAGCAGTCCAACGCGGATGGCCCGCTGTGCGGGTGGTGATGTCCGGGGTCCCTCACCGGTTCCCCCGGCTGAGGCTGGATGTCGTCGGTCGTCATCGCCCCTCCGTCCGGACGAAACCGCGCTCGGCGGCATACTCAGTCAGCAGATCGCGCAGTTGCCGCCGCCCGCGATGGAGGCGGGACATCACGGTGCCGATCGGCGTCTGCATGATGTCGGCAATCTCCTTGTAGGAGTAGCCCTCCACGTCAGCGAAGTAGACCGCGAGCCGGAACTCTTCGGGGATCGACAGGAGGGCTCGCTTGACATCACTGTCGGGCAGATGGTCCAGCGCGACGTCTTCGGCCGACCGACCTCCGGACGAGGAGTGGGTGTCGGCCCGGTGCAGTTGATAGTCCTCGATGTCCGCCGCATCGGACTGCAACGGCTCGCGCTGCCGCTTGCGATAGGAGTTGATGTAGGTGTTGGTGAGGATGCGATACATCCACGCCTTGAGGTTGGTGCCCGGCTGGTACTGGTGGAAGGCCGCCCACGCCTTGGCGTAGGTCTCCTGGACCAGGTCTTCCGCGTCGGCAGCGTTGCGCGCGGTCCGCAATGCCGCCGAGTAGAGCTGGTCGAGCAAGGGCAACGCCTCGCGCTCGAACCGCTCGCGACGCTCTTGCGGGGTCTCGGTCGCCACATCGACCGCCGCGAGGTCAGCGGAGACTGCCGGGTCAGCCGAGTCGGCGAGGTCGGGCACGGCGTCGGCCGCGGCGTCGGGCACGGGTTCGGACACGCTATCGGTGGTCATCGCGCCCCACAGTAACGGTCCCCGGTGACTGCCGGCCGCGATCGAACCACCCGCAGCAACCGGCATGACGAACATGTCGACGCTCCTTGCGGACGAGGGTGGGTTCGGATCGTGTCCTGCAACGCCCCCGCACGACCCGTTCATTCCCGCGCCGCAGCGCCGTCACCTTCGCCGCTGCTCCCCACGGTCACTCGCGTATGCCGTGCAACGCCGCCGTGACCGCCGCACCGACCGCCGCCGCGGAGCCGCGCGGGATGGTGTGGGTGCCGGGGACGGCATACACGTCGGGCGGGTGGAGCGATGTGGCGGCGAGGACCTGGGCGGGGGTGCCGAACGGATCGCGCTCACCCTGGATGACCACGACTGGAAGCCCGGCGCTGAGAGCCCCGACGAGCTCGTCGGCGCGGCTCTTCTCGGGCTTCCCTGGCGGGTGCAGCGGGAAGCTCAGGCACAGGACCGCCGCGGCTCGGATCTCGACCGCGGTCCGGCAGGCGACCCGCGCTCCGGCGCTGCGGCCCGAGGCCACCCACGGTCCCCGCGTGGCGGCCAGCGCGCCTCCCCGGTCGCGCAGGGCCGTAGCCACGGCCACCCAGGCGGCGTCCAGGATCGCGGGGCGGGCCGCGACCCTGCCTCCAGCAACCAGCCAGGGCTGCTCGACGAGCGCGACCGCCCACCCCGCAGCAACGGCCGCCTCGGAGGCCGCGGTGAGGTCGACGGTGGTGATGCTCGGTCCGGCACCGTGACCGAGCAGGAGCACACCGCGGGAGCCCCGGGGCCGACGCAGGTGCACCCTGGCCGCGCCGACCGGGGTCGGTAGGTCCACGACGACCGGGTTTGCCGCGGGGCTCATCCGCCGATCACCTCGCCCGTCGTCGGGTCGACCACTCCCCGCAGGGCCTGCGCAGGCAGCGGGTCGAGCAGGTGCGGACCGTTGCCCGCCGATCCGTTGACCGCCGTCGAGACGGGGTATGCCGCGAACCTTCCCGGCCGCGCGAAGGCCAGCATGGTGGCCACCGGGTCGGGATCGGTGAGGGTCGGATCCAACCAGCGCTCCCAGTCGTCGGGCTCCAGGACGAGGGGCTGCCGGTCGTGGATGCGGTCCAGCCCCGGCTCGGCTGCGGTCGTGACGATGGTGAACGACGTCAGCCAGGCCAACGGGTCGTCCTTGTCGGCCACTGATGGGTCACGCCAAAACTCATAGAGCCCGGCGAACGCCAACGGGGTCCCGTCGGTCCGGTGGATGAAGAACGGTTGCTTGCGGGGCTTGCCCTTGGCGTCCAGGACCGTTGGTGAGGCCTGCCACTCATACCAGCCGTCGGCCGGCACCAGGCAGCGCCGGGCCAGTGCCGCGCGCCCGAACGGTCCGGCGGCCAGGGCGGTTTCGGCGCGGGCGTTGATGAAGCGCATCCCGATCTTGACGTCCTTGGCCCAGCTTGGCACCAGGCCCCACGTAAGCAGGCGCAGCTGCCGAGCCGACTCGACAGCGACCCCGCCTCTGATCGGGCGGGTGAGCACCACGGGGGCCTGCTTGCTCGGGGCCAGGTTGTAGTCGGGGGCCCCCGCGGGTGGCTCCTGGGGCTTGACGAGGACGCTGCGGGTCGGCTCGCCCGTCGCAACGACTTCGATGTCGAACTCAAGGACGAGGTCGGCCTGGTCCTTGGCCGCGGCATACCTCCCGCACATGGGCGACAGCGTATGCCGCGCGGCCGAGGAAAGGGTCGCCCCACGTCCGGAGTGTGGCCGCACCAACTACGGTGGAGGGGTCGTTGTCCCCCTGTCGACTGTCGAGGAAGCCCGTTGGCCCAAGCGTCACCCTCCCCCGCGACCAGCCTGCCCGTGAGCGCCTCATGACGGCACACGGTGCCGACCACTGGCCGGCACCGCTGACCACCGGTCCGTTGGACGCGGTGGTGCGCCTGCCGGGCAGCAAGTCCCTCACCAACCGCTACCTCGTGCTGGCCGCGCTGGCCGACTCCGGCTCCCGGCTGAGGGCCCCGCTGCGGTCGCGGGACAGCCTGCTCATGGCCGAGGGGCTTCGCACCCTTGGCGCCGACATCGTCGACCTCGCCGACGGCGACGGCGACTGGCAGGTGACGCCTGGGGCGGTCCGCGGCGGCGGGCAGCTGGACTGCGGGCTGGCCGGAACGGTCATGCGGTTCCTGCCCCCGGTGGCCGCGCTGGCCGACGGCCCGGTGCGCTTCGACGGCGACGAGGGCGCCCGACTCCGCCCGATGGGGCCGATCCTCGACGCGCTGCGAGCGCTGGGCGTGGGCGTCGACGGTGCGACCAGCGCGCTTCCCTTTACGGTCCAGGGCTGCGGCGTCCAGGGCGTTCCGGGGGGCGCGGTCACCCTGGACGCTTCGCAGAGTTCGCAGTTCGTGTCGGCGTTGCTGCTGGCCGGCGCTCGCTACGAGCGCGGTGTGACTGTCCACCACGACGGCAAACCGGTGCCGAGCCAACCGCACATCGAGATGACCGTGGCGACCTTGCGTGCGGCTGGGGTCGTCGTCGACGACACCGAGGCCAACACCTGGCGGGTCGAGCCCGGGCCGATCAACGGGCTGGATGTCGTCGTGGAACCCGACCTGTCCAATGCTGGGCCGTTCCTCGCCGCCGCGCTCGTCGCGGGCGGCACGGTGCTCGTCCCCGACTGGCCACGGCAAACGACCCAGGCCGGGGATCTCCTGCGCGAGATCCTCGGGGCGATGGGTGCCCACGTCGAATGGAGCCGCAGCGGCCTACGGGTCACCAGCGACGGCGTAGTCCAGGGCATCGACGTCGACCTCCACGAGGCGAGCGAGCTCACACCGACCGTGGCTGCGCTGGCGGCGCTGGCCGTCTCGCCCTCCTGGATCCGAGGGGTCGCCCATATCCGTGGCCATGAGACCGACCGGCTGGCCGCCCTGGACACCGAGCTCACCGCCATGGGAGCCGACGTCGTCCAGACCGACGACGGGCTACGGATCCAACCAGCGCCGTTGCAGGGCAGGCTTTTCCACACGTATCACGATCATCGGATGGCGACGGCCGGTGCGATCCTCGGGTTGCGGGTGCCCGATGTGATCGTTGAGAACGTCGACACCACCGCCAAGACCCTGCCCGACTTCACCGGCCGTTGGGCTGACCTGCTCGCGGGACGGCTCGACCGATGAGCTGGGACCACCTTGACGAGTCCGACGTCCGGGTCCGCCCCGGTCGGGGATCACGCCCGCGGACCAAGGATCGTCCCGCCCACGGCGACGCTCTCGTCGGCACCGTCGTCACGGTCGATCGGGGGCGATATGGCGTGCTGATGGCCGCCGGAATGGGCGGCCGCAAGACGCACGAGCGCACCCTGATCGCGATGAAGGCCCGCGAACTCGGCCGCAAGGGGATCGTCGTCGGCGACGACGTCGGGGTGGTCGGTGACACCTCCGGCCATCCGGACGCGCTGGCCCGAATCGTGCGGGTCGAGCCACGCCGCACCGTTCTGCGCCGCAGCGCCGACGACGTCGACCCGGTCGAGCGGGTCCTCGTCGCCAACGCCGACCAACTCGTCGTCGTGTCTTCGCTCACCAACCCACCGCCCCGGCCACGGCTCATCGACCGGTGCCTGGTGGCGGCATACGACGCGGGGATGGACCCCCTGCTTGTCCTCACCAAGGCCGACCTCGTGGCTGCGGACGACTTCCTCGGGCACTACGCACCCCTCGCGGTCCCGTGCATCGTCACCTCGCGTCGCCCCGACCGCAGCCTCATCGGCCTCGACGAGGTCCGCGCCCGGTTGGTCGGCCGGGTGTCGGTGCTCGTCGGACACTCCGGCGTCGGCAAGTCGACCCTCGTCAACGCCCTCGTCCCGGGAGCCGACCGCAGCGTCGGGCGGGTCAACGACGTGACCGGGCGCGGGCGGCATACCTCGACGTCGGCCGTCGCGTTGCGCCTGCCGGACGATTCGGGGTGGGTCATCGACACCCCTGGGGTGCGTTCGTTCGGGCTCGCCCACGTTGACGTTGCGCGGATCGTCACCCACTTCCCCGACCTCGAACCGGGCACCGACACCTGCCCGCGGGGCTGCACCCACGACGAGCCCGAGTGCGGTCTCGACGAGTTCGTCGCCAGCGGTGGCGGCGGCGGGTCAGGGGCGGCCCGGCTGGACTCGTTCCGACGGCTGCTGCGGGCCCGCTCCGGCGACGCCGACACGGAAGGCTGAACCATGAGCGACGCGAACCACCCGAGCCACGCGAGCCAGCCGAGCGAGCTGAGCCCCGGACACGCGAGCAAACCGACGGCACGCGTGGTCGGGACGATCCCCGTCGTCGTCGCCTTCGTCGGCCTGGTGGCCGGGGTGATGGCCACCCGGGAGACCTACGTATCGGTCCAGGCGGGGCGCGGGGCGGCGGCGTTCGACGAACCGGTCCAGGCGTGGATGCTCGCTCATCGGATCCCGTGGCTGGACACCGCGGCAACCTGGTTCACCAACCTCGGCGGCAAGGTTGGGATGACCATCCTGGCCACGCTCACGGTCCTCGCCCTGGCTCGATGGTGGCGCACTTGGACGCCCATCGTCGTCATGGTGGGGGCCACCGCCGGGTCGCTGACGATGACGACCCTCGGCAAGGACCTCACCGCCCGCGCGAGGCCCCCCGCCGAACAGGCCGTCCCGCCGCTGGAGACCTCTCCGTCGTTCCCGAGCGGACACACCCTCAACGCCGTGCTCATCACGAGCATCATCGCCTACCTCGTCCTGCTGTATGTCCGCAGCCGCCGCGGGAGGGTGCTCACCTGCGTGGGGCTCGCCGGGTTCGCCGGGCTGATGGGCCTGTCCCGGGTCTATCTCGGTCATCACTGGCTCACCGATGTCCTGGCTGGGGCCGCCGTCGGCGGAGCCTGGGCGCTCGCGGTGATCCTCGGGCATTGGCTCTACGTCAGGCTACGAACCAAGGACCGGGCCCCGACCGTGCGCGATGTTGCCCAGGACCATCGCGACGAGGTCGACACCGAGGTCGACACCAAGGTCGCCGACTAGGGCATCGAGCTGGCGAGGCCCCTGCCCGCGTGCCGCAGCCACAGGAGCCTGGGTGGGCGGGCGGCATACCTCTAGCCTGTGAGGGTGAGCTATGACGACGACTTGCGCCTGGCCCATGTTCTCGCCGACGCGGTCGAGCGGGTGACCATGGCGCGGTTCCGGGCCGAGGACCTGCGGGTCGAGACCAAACCTGACCTCACCCCGGTCAGCGACGCCGACCGCGCCGCCGAAGAGCTCATCCGCCACCAGTTGGCCCGCACCCGGCCGCGTGATGCCGTCGAGGGCGAGGAGTTCGGCACGACCGGACACGGGCCGCGCCGATGGATCCTCGACCCGATCGACGGCACGAAGAACTTCGTGCGCGGCGTGCCGGTCTGGGCGACCCTCATCGCCCTGGTCGACGGGGACGAGCCGGTTGTCGGGCTGGTCGCCGCCCCCGCTCTGGCCCGCCGGTGGTGGGCCGCCAAGGGCACGGGCGCGTATGCCGGTCGCAGCCTGTCGTCCGCCCGTCGCCTGCAGGTGTCCGGGGTGTCCCGCCTGGCTGACGCCTCGTTGTCCTACGCGTCGTTGGCGGGCTGGGCCGACATCGGCCGCCGCGAGGACTTCCTTGAGCTGATGGACGCCTGTTGGCGGACCCGCGCCTATGGGGACTTCTGGTCCTACATGCTGCTGGCCGAGGGCTGCGTCGACATCGCGGCCGAGCCGTCGCTGGCGACCTACGACATGGCCGCGCTCGTGCCTGTGGTCACCGAGGCGGGGGGCACCTTCACCGGCCTGGACGGGCGGCCGGGGTGTTGGAGCGGAAACGTGGCCGCGACCAACGGGTTGCTCCACGACGAGGTGCTCGACCTCATCGGGGATTGACTGGCCGGCTGACGCGCTGCCCGGGGCTCTCAGAACAGTTCGAGCTGATCGCGCTCGGTGGCCACGCCCTCGAGGTGCAGGAGGGCCTGCTTGCGAGCCAGCCCACCGGCATACCCGGTGAGGGTGCCATCCGCCCCGATGACCCGATGACACGGAAGCACGATGGGGATCGGGTTGGCGCCGTTGGCCGACCCGATCGCCCGCGAGGCTGACACGGACAGCCCGAGCCGCACGGCCAGCTCGCCATAGGTCACTGTCGTTCCGTAGGGGATCTCGGCCAGCTCGCGCCAGACCGACTGCTGGAACTCGGTCCCCCGCGGCGCGAGCGGCAGGTCGAAGACGCGCAGCGTGCCGGCGAAGTAGCTCGCCAGCTGGGCGGCCGCCTCGCGCAGCACCTCCGCAGCAGCGTCGACCGGGTCTTCCGACCGGGACCGCCCGTCGAACCGGATCGCCGTCAGCGCCACGCTATCGGCACTCTCCAGCCGCAGCGGACCGATGAGGCTGTCGACGACGAGGGCCGAGGGCATGGGCCGACTCTAGTTGGGCACGACCGTCACGTCGCCGCGACCGAGGGCCCGGACGTCGGCCACGAAGCCAGCCGCGTCGCCCACGAGGACGACCGTCCACCGCCCGTCCACGAACTCCCGGTATGCCGCCCCCGCCCGGTCTGCGTCCATCCTCGCCACCTCGCCGAGGTTGCGACTGGTGAACTCGGTGTCCAGCCCGTCATAGGACAACGAGGCTGCCTCATCGGCGATGGTGTCGGCGGTGGCATAGCGGCTGGGCGCGGTCAGCACGAGGAACTGGGCCGCCTGGTCGACCTCGTCGGACGTGAACCCGTCGCGGCCGCCGTCCAGCACGTCCAGCAGCAACCTCAGCGCGTCGGAACTGACCTCAGAGCGCACGCTGCCTGCCGTGACGAAGATGCCCCCGCGTCGGCGGGGTCGGAAGGTTGAGCGAATGCCATACGTATAGCCCTTGTCCTCCCGCAGCACCGTATCGATCCGCGCGGTCGGTGAGCCACCGACGAGGAAGCCCAACAGCGGGTAGGGAGCCCAGCCCTTCGGATGGTGACGGTCCGGCCCCGGCGCACCGACCATGAGCTCGGTCTGCACCGAGCCGGGCCGGTCGACGACGACGATCCGGGCGCGATCCTCGGCGAGCAGCGTGGGTTGCCAAGGTCCTGGGCTGAGATAGCCCGCGGGCGTCTGCCACTGGCCCAGCGTCGCCTCCACCTCGGACACCACATCGAGCCCGGCGAGGTCACCGGCGACCACGACGGTCGCCTCAGCGGGGGCGACGTGCCGGGCGTGGAACGCCACGACGGCCTCGCGCGAGATGGCCGCGACCGTGTCAGCCGTCCCGCCGACCGGTCGTGCGGCTCGGGCGTCCGGGTCGAAGAAGGTCGCCGCGAACTCCGCCGCAGCACGATGCGAGGCCACCGACCGTTCCTGCTCGATCTCGGCCAGACGGGTGGCGATCTGCCGGGCGACCTCGTCCTCGGGGAACGCGGGCTCGGCCAGACACTGGCGCAACAGGTCTAGCCCGTAGGCGAGGTTGTGCTTGGCCACGTCGAGCTCGACGGACAGCCCCGAGTCACCGACGCCGCACCCGATCGCGACTCCGCGCCGTTCCAGCAGCCGCGCGAACGCCACGGACGTATGCCGTGCCGTCCCCTCGTCGAGGGTGCGCGCCATGATCGTCGCGACCCCTTCCACCTCACGGGGTTCCACCCGCAGCGGCATGGGGATCGCCATCCGCACCGACAGGACATATTGGCCGGGCAGGTCGTAGGCGAGGCCTTTGGCGCCGTTGGACAGCCGGAACCGGGTCGGCGTGGGCAGCGAGTAGGGTTGGGGCGCAACGACATTCGGACGCGCAAGCGCCTCGGGGACAGGCATCCGGGCGCGGGGCGGGATCGCGGTCATGCTGACTCCTCGACGATCATCTCCGCGTCCGACGCATCCGACGCGTCTTTCGCGTCCGACGCTTCGGCCTGGTCGTCGTGCGCGACGAGGTAGGCGACGACCGCCCGGGACGAGGGCGTGAGGTAGCGCGCTGCCGCTGCCCGGACGTGCTCGGCGCTCACCGATCGCAGCTGATTCAGGAACGTGTTGATGTATGCCGGGTCGTCATGCAACGCCGCATAGTGGCTGATGTGGTCGGCCCGGTCGTCGTGGCTGGCCAACGCCGAAAGCCAGGCCCGCTCGGTCTCGGAGATCGCCGACTCCAACTCGATCTCGGTCGGACCCGTCTCGGCGAACCGCTCCAGCTCGGCGCAGATGGCCCGCTCGACCTCACTGGGATCAACCCCGGCGGAGACATCGGCGGAGATGAGCCCGAGCGACACTCCCCCGGCGAACCCCATGGGGTGAGCGGTCAACCCGGTGACGACCTGGTCCTGGCGGACGAGGTGTTCGACCAAGCGTGACGAGGACAACCCCCCGATGGCGTCCAAGGCCAAGCCGACCGCATGGAACTCGGGGGTGGCATCGGCGGGCAGCCGGAACGCGATGTAGAGCCGGTCGTTCGGCACCGACTCGACCCGCTCCAGGCGCACCGGCCCGGCGAGGGGCGGCAGCGGCGGCATACGGCCCTCTTCGCGGGGGACCGCGCTGGGAGGCAACGGGCCGAAGTACTTCTCGACGGCCGCAAAGCCTTCCTCCGGCGAGACGTCGCCCACGAGGGTCAGCACGGAGTTGTTGGGGCCGTAATGCCGGGTGTAGAAGGCGTGGACGTCCTCAAGCGTCGCGGCCTCGAGGTCCTCCATCGACCCGATGGTCGGGTGGTGATAGGGGTGCCCCTCGGGGAAAAGTGTGGCGTAGACGTCGCGCAGCGCATGCCCGTAGGGGGCGTTGTCGTAGCGCTGGCGCTTCTCCTCCTTGACGACGTCGCGCTGGTTGTCGAGGTTCTCCTGGGTGAGCGCTTCAAGCAGGCGACTATGCCGGTCGGCCTCCAGCCAGAGAGCGAGCTCCATCGCCCCCTTGGGCACGGTCTCGAAGTAGTTCGTCCGGTCAAACCAGGTCGTCGCGTTGAGCCGACCACCCACGGCCATGAGCGCCGAGAAGTGCTCACCGGAGGCGACGTTGGCCGATCCCTGGAACATGAGGTGCTCGAAGAGGTGGGCGAACCCGGTCCGGCCGGGCACCTCGTCACGGGAGCCGACCTTGACCCAGAGGTTGACCGTGACCGAGGGCACCGTCCGGTCCTGAGAGACGATGACGCGCAGCCCGTTGGGCAGGATCCGCTCGCAGATCGGGTAGGAGATGTCGACCACGGGCAGACCTTACCGTCCGCGTCGACGCTCGCCCGTCAGCGAAAGGCCGGTGCCGGACCCTCGTATGCCGTCAGCGCCGCCCGAACCTCGCCGGTCAGCGGCCACGGGCCGCCCCGAGCGGTGTCGACAAGGACAACGGTCGTTATCGCCAGGGCCCCGACGGGGTCTGCGGGGGTCTGGCGGACCTCGGTGGCGACATCGAGGGACGAGGTGCCGATCCGGCATACCCACAGGGTGAGCGAGAGGGGGGCGGCGGCATACCAGAGCTCCCGGCGGTATTCGACGCGGTGGGCCGCGACGAGCATGGCGACCTCGGGCGGCGCGGGCTGGAGCAGGCCCGCGAGGATCTGCGGGCCGCCGGGCTCCCCGACCCCGAGGAGGCGATGGCGGGCTTCGTCGACGGCCCGCAGGATCTGCAGGTTGTCCAGGTGGCCGCTGGCGTTGAGGTCCATGAAGCGGACCTGGAAGTCCCAGGAGAAGCGCTGCTCCGAGCCCGTTTTGGGGTGATCCGGGTTAGCAGATGGGGCGAGGTGGCGGGGTTCACCGGGGGCCGGGTCCATGCTCGTCACCCTAGGCCCTACCCTGACTGGCATGACGGCGGACCCGGCAGGCGGCGGCGTGCGCGCTCTGCGCGCGGGCGTCCTCGCTGCGGTGACGCTCGGCCTAGCCGCTGCGGCCCACGTGGTCGGCGGGGGCCAGGTGCCCGGCCTCCCGGTGCTGGCCGTCGCCCTGGGCCCGCTCGCGCTGGGGTCGGCCCTGCTCACTCGTCGCCGACTCGGGCCGATCGCGCTGCTGGCCTGGTTGGCGCCCGTCGAGGCGATCTTGCACGGGCTCTTCGCGGCTACCGCGACCGGTGCTCTCACGTTGGGGGTCACCGGCGGTCACGCCCATGCTGCGACAGCGGCCGGTATGCCGCTCACCGAGTCGACGGGGTCGGCCACCCTGGTGGCCGCTTCGGGTGCCGGTCAGGCGGGCACTGGCATGCTCGTCGCCCACGCGGTCGCGACCGTGCTCACCGGGTTGGCCCTCAGTCACGGCGAGCGAGTGCTGTGGCTGCTGTGGGAGTCGTTGCGGCCGACGTTGGTCATGGCCCCAGTGCCGCTCGTGCGCGCACCTGCTCTCGTGGTTGCCGACGCGGGCGCGGGTATGCCGTCCCCGGCACCGTTGCGCTTCACCAGCCCGCGGGGCCCTCCGCTGGCGGACGGCTGCCCGAGCTAGTCCGGAATCGTCGGAGCCTGGCATCGACCCCGCCTTGACCAGGTCGTCGAGCGGAGGGTCCGGGCTGCGGTCGGGCATGTCCCTTTGCTCGCGTTGCTCTGCGCCGGGACACCTCCCGGCGCACGCCAGACATCCCCCTTTCGACAGACAAGGATCACTTTCGATGCGCACCAACATGATTCGGGCAGTGACTGCCTCGGCCGCCCTCGCCCTGACGCTCGGCCTTGGGGCCTGCGGCGGCTCCACGACGACGACGTCAACCACAACCCCAGCCGCCACTGCAGCCAAGGCAAACGGCCAAGCAGCGTCGGTCACCGTGAGCGACCCGTGGGTCAAAGCCGTAGACACCGGGATGACCGGAGCGTTCTTCGTCCTCAAGAACACCGGCTCGTCGCCCGTCCACCTCGTCTCAGCCAAGAGCACCATCAGCCCGATGATGCAGCTGCACGAGACGGTCATGGGGACCGGCGGAACCATGGCGATGCAGGAGAAGCCCGGTGGCTTCACCATCCCGGCCGGTGGCTCACACGAGTTCAAGCCTGGGAGCGACCACGTGATGTTCATGGGCATCAGCGCCCCGGTCAAGTCAGGGACGACCGTGACCTTCACCCTCGCCTTCGAGGACGGGTCCACCCTGCCGGTGACGGCCGAGGTGCGCACGTTCACCGGCGCCAAGGAGACGTATGTCCCCGGCGCCACAACGGGCTCCAACTCGATGCCCGGGATGACCGGCTCGGGGATGACGACGGGATCTCATGGCTAAACACCAGCAGGTGTCGGGCGGCGCGGCCGAGGAAACCTCGGCCGCGCCGTCCCGGCGGTCGTTCCTCGGCACCGGCGCCGCCCTCGCGGGCGGCGCCGGTGCCGGGCTCGTCGGTTTCGGCCTCGGCACGTCGAGAGCCACTGGATCAGCGGCAGCCACCACGGCCAGCGGTGCCATCGCCTCGGCCGGAGCAGCCAGTGGCGGTGAGGGGGCCGCGGCCACCGAATGGGCCGGGGCGGTCGTGCCGTTCATCGGCCCGCATCAGGCCGGAATCGCAACACCGCCCCAGGCACACGCCACGTTCCTCGCCCTCAACCTTGTTCCAGGCGTCGGCAAGGAGGGGCTGCGGCGACTGATGCGGCAGTGGACGAGCGACGCGAGCCGGCTGCAGCGCGGCATACCGACCCTCGGGGACCCACAACCCGACTTGGCGTCACCGCCTTCCCGACTGACGGTGACCGTGGGGTTGGGGCGGGGGGCCCTGGCCGAGGCGGGGCTGCTCGATCGCGCCCCGGCGTGGCTGGCGCCGCTGCCGGTCTTCTCGGTCGACAAGCTCGAGCAACGGTGGAACGACGGCGACGTGCTGGCCCAGGTGTGCTCAGAAGATCCGATCATCCTCGCCCACGCCGTGCGCGCTCTGTTGCTCTCGGCGTCGGGCATCGCCACGCTGCACTGGCAACAGCGCGGGTTCCGGCGGCCGGTCACTTCCACGAGCGCCATGCGCAACCTCATGGGTCAGGTCGATGGCACGGTCCAGCCGGCCGATGGCGAGCTCGACCAGGCGGTGTGGATCGGCGCGGACGGACCCGAGTGGCTGCGCGGCGGCAGCTCCGTGGTGGTCCGTCGGATCCGGATGGACCTGGACACCTGGGATGCGCTCGACCCACAAGCCAAGGAGCAGGTCATCGGGCGTCGGATGACCTCAGGGGCGCCGTTGACCGGGACGAAAGAGACTGACGTGCCCGACCTCACCGCCACCGTCGACGGGCTGCCGGTCATCCCGGACTTCGCGCACATCCGCCACGCGGCCGTCACCTCAGTGGCGCAGAAGATCCTGCGACGGCCCTACAACTACGACGACACCCCGGCGGCGGGCAGCAGCGCGGAGGCCGGCCTGTTGTTCGTGGCCTATCAGCGCGATCCCCTCGCGCAGTTTGTCCCGATGCAGGAGCGGTTGGCCGCGAAGGACCTGCTCAACTTCTGGACCACGCCGATCGGGTCAGCCGTGTTCGCCATCCTCCCCGGCCCCGCCGAGGGCCAGACGCTCGGGCAGGCGCTGCTGGGCTGAGCGGTCGTCGGGCGGGCGGCGGCCGGACAGCGGGCGGTCGGCGGACGTCAGCGGACGTCAGCAGGCGTGACCAGCCCGGCGCCGCGTAACACGAGGTCGATGGTGCCTGCCTCGATGCGCTCCAGCGCCGCCCCGTGCGCCACCGCCGACGCGGCCGCGTTGACGAGCCCCTGGACGAGGACGGCCAACGTCTGAGGGTCTGGGACCTCGGCGTCCCGCAGGGCCGACAGCAGCGGTTCCCGCAGCTGCTCGTGCAGGACCCGGACGCCTTCGCGGCATACCTCCGGCATGGCGACCCCACTGATCTCAAGCGCCGCGCTGTGCCCGTCCCGCGCGTCGGCAATGGCTGCCCGGATGTATGCCGAGACCCGCGCGGCCGGGGTGTCAGCCGTGTCGACGGCGGCGATGGCCCGGTCGCGGCTGCGCTGGAGCAGCGTCGTGATGGCGGCGCCAAGCAGCGCGTCGGTCGACGGGTAGTACTGGTACATGCTGCTGCGGGCCAGCCCCGCCCGCTTGGCCACGGCTGCGGGGGTGAAGCCGGCCAGCCCGCCGTCGCGCAACTCGTCGGCAGCGGCCTCGATCACCTGGCGTCGGCGCATGGCGTTGTGTTCGGCGACGGTGGGGGCCTCGATGCGCGGCATACCACCGAGTTTATGCGGCTTCACTTCTGTCCGGCCCGCTTGCTTTCTCGACAGTTGTGTCGATAACCTACTCTCGTGCGCTCCACGCCCTCGCCCAGCACCCCGCCCACCTCCGATCATCCACTGGGAATCCGTCGCTGGTGGGCGCTAGCCACGATCGCCTTGGGGACGTCGCTCATCATCATGGACGCGACGATCGTCAACGTCGCCCTCCCCGTGGTCATCCGCGATCTAGACCTCACGGCCAACCAGGCCGAGTGGATGAACGCGATCTACTCCCTCACCTTCGCCGCCCTCCTGCTCACGGTGGGCCACCTGGGCGACCTGCGTGGTCGGCGGCTGCTCTTCGCGGGCGGCATGGTCGTCTTCATGCTCGCCTCGGTGCTGGCCGGTAGCGCTCAAGGAGCGGTGGTGCTCATCGGAGCCCGGCTCCTGCAGGGGATCGGCGCCTCGGCGATCCTCACGACCACGCTCTCGACGATGAACTCGATCTTCCGGGGCCGCGAGCGCGGCATCGCCTTCGCCGTCTATGGGTCGACGATCGGCGGCATGGCGGCCGTCGGACCCCTCGTCGGTGGTTGGCTGGCGACCGACGTGTCGTGGCGGTGGGCGTTCTGGCTCAACATCCCCTTCGGGCTGCTCGTGCTGGCCGGCATCTGGCGCGCCGTCCCCGAGACCCGCGATCCCGGCGCTGACTCCCACTTCGACCTGCTGGGAGCCACCCTGTCTGCCATCGGCATGGGTGGAGTCGTCTTCGCGCTCATCGAGGCCGCGACCTATGGCTGGTGGCTGCAGCCGACGGGCGCGATCTCGCCGGTGCCGATCGTCGCTGTGGCGGCGGTCCTGGCCACGGTGTGGTTCTTCGTCCGCGAGGTCCGCAGCCGAGGGGCCGGTCGCCCCGCGATGATCGACGTCAGCCTGCTGCGGCTGCCGACGCTGCGTTACGGCCTCATCGCGGCGACCATCGTGGCCTTCGGCGAGTTCGGGCTGATGTTCACCCTCCCGCTGTTGCTGCAGGGCACCCTCGGTTACTCCGCGCTCGGCGCCGGATGGCTGTTGGTCAGCTTGGCCGTCGGGGCCTTCCTCATTTCCGGGGCCACTCCGCAGCTCACTGAAGCCATCGGCCAGCGGGCCGTCGTGCGGATCGGCTTGGCGCTGGAGGCGGTGGCGGTCGGTGGCCTGGCCCTGACGATCTCCCGGACGATCGGGACCTGGCCGCTGGCCGGGTGGCTGTTCGTCTATGGCCTGGGCGTCGGGATGGCCACGGCGCAACTGAGCTCGGTCATCATGAGCGAGGTGCCCCCTGCCCAGGGTGGCCAGGCGTCGGGGTTGCAGTCGACCGTCCGCCAACTGGGGTCGGCGCTCGGAATCGCCGTCCTCGGGACCCTCCTGGTCACCTCCCTCGGCGCCGGATTGCAGGACCGCCTGACGGCATCCGGTATGCCGTCCGCGGCCTCCCAGCCGATCGTCGAGCTGGTCCGGGGCTCGGCGGGGGCCGGCATACCGGCTCTGGCAGCCGACCCGCGCGGGGCCGGCGCCGCCGAGCTGGCCCGCGATGCCATGGTGGACGCGAGCAGGCGCACGGCCGGGTTCGCCGCTGCCGCTCTGGCGCTGGGCCTCCTCGCGACGATCGCCCTGCCCAAACCGCACCGGCCCGAGGATGATCCCCACCTCGCGAGCGAGTGACTGGACGACGGCATACATAATGCTGGGTTATCTCTTGACCGCTAACTGAAACCTGACGCTATTCTGGCCGTGTGGACAGCCCGCTGCTGCGCACCATCCGCGAGAGCGTCATCGGTGACGACCAGGTCCTTCCCGGCCCCTACGGCCCGCGCCGGGTCACCTATGCCGACTACACCGCCTCCGGCCGTGCCCTCTCGTTCATCGAGGACTTCATCCGCGACGAGGTCCTCCCCCGTTACGCCAACACCCACACCGAGTCTTCCGGCACTGGCCTGCAGACCACCCGGCTGCGCGAGGACGCGCGCGCGATCATCCGCGACGCCGTCGGCGGCGACGAGGACACCGTCGTCATCTTCGCCGGATCGGGCTGCACCGGGGCGATCGACAAGCTCGTGGGCATCCTCGGCCTGCGCATCCCCAGCGGGCTTGAGGACGCCCATCACCTGAGCCGCCACATCCCGGCCGAGGCGCGGCCGGTGGTGTTCATCGGCCCTTACGAGCACCACTCCAACGAGCTGCCCTGGCGTGAGTCGATCGCCGACGTCGTCGTCATCCCGCAGGACCTCGACGGCCACATCTCCCTCTCGGTCCTGCGAGAACGCCTGCAGGAGTATGCCGCTCGCCCGCTCAAGATCGGCTCGTTCTCGGCCGCCTCGAACGTCACAGGCATCGTCTCGGACAGCGCGGCGATCAGCACGCTCCTGCACGAGCACGGCGCGCTCTCGTTCTGGGACTTCGCCGCCGCCGGTCCCTACATCGACATTGAGATGTATTCCGGCGGCCGGGCGACCAAGGGGAGCAGCGCGGCATACAAAGACGCGATCTTCCTGTCCCCCCACAAGTTCATCGGCGGCCCCGCGACCCCCGGGGTCCTCGTCGTGCGCCGCGAGCTGCTCGGCAACCGGGTGCCCGCGGTCGTCGGCGGGGGGACCGTCGCCTACGTCAACCCGACCGACCACCTCTACCTCGCCGACCCCGCACACCGCGAGGAAGCCGGCACGCCCGCGATCATCGAGTCGATCCGGGCCGGGCTGGTCTTCCAACTCAAGGCGGCCGTCGGCGTCGAGACGATCCGCGCCCAGGAGGAGCGGCTGCTGCGCCGCGCCGTCGCCGCCTGGACCCAGGAGCCGACCATTCAGATCCTGGGCAACCTCGACGCCGAGCGCTTGTCGATCGTGTCGTTCGTCGTCAAGGCCCCCAGCGGGCGCTACCTGCACCACAACTTCGTCGTCGCCGTCCTCAACGACCTGTTCGGCATCCAGTCCCGAGGCGGCTGTTCGTGCGCCGGGCCCTACGGTCATGCCTTGCTCGGGATCGACCTGGACCGCTCGCACGAGTTCGAGGCCGAGATCGCCCACGGTTGCGAGGGCATCAAGCCGGGGTGGGTGCGAGTCAACTTCAACTACTTCGTCTCCGACGAGGTGACCGACTACATCGTCGAGGCGGTCCGGCTCGTCGCACGCGACGGGTGGCGGCTGCTCCCCGACTATCGCTTCGACAACGCCACCGGCCGCTGGGCGCACCGCAGCGGGCCCGTCGAGCCGCCGCTGCGGTTGCGTGACGTCGGGTATGCCGCGGACGGCAGCTTCGTCTTCCCGCGCCACACTGCGCGGGCCACGGAAGGTGAGCTCGCGGCATACCTGCGGGAGGGGGCCCGGATCCTGGGCGAGCGGGCGGATGACCACGGGCCGCAGGCGACGGTCTCCCCCGGCTATGACGACCTGAGGTGGTTCGAGTTGCCCGCGGCCTCGATGTCCTGACGACTGCACGGACGGCTGGACCCCCGGGGCTCGCGCCCGGTGCACCCCCGCCCACGGCACCGGATACCTGGCACCGTATTGTGGCCGAACCGTGATGGTGATCACCGGGACCATTGGCGCTACCGACGAGTAGGAACGGGGGACGATGGGTAGATGGCCAGGCCAGTAGAGGGAGTCACCCGGGGCGACATCGACGCCATCCGGTATGACGACCTCAGCTTCGAGGGCGCCCATGGTCATGTGGGCGTCACCCTGTTCATGCCCTCGATCCGTCAGATCGGCATCCACGGCGAGCCAGACATCATCAGCCCCTACTCCTCCGGGTGGGGCGAGGGGCTCGGTGCCGCGCGCGCCTCATGCGAAGGGTTGGTGCGCGCCGCCAACGTCATGGCGGCGACCATCGAATATCCGCGTAAGCGGATGGCGGTCAACGAGATCCTCCCCTTCCGCACTCAGGTCTTCGGCGAGGTGATCCGCCACATCCGGGAACGGACGATGTACGACTGGGCGACCATGATCGTGGCGGGTTACTCCCGCGGCTCCGCCCCGGCCCGGCTGGCCACCGTCGAGCATTCTGACGTCGTCGACGGCGTCATCCTCGTGGCGCCGACCTGGTTCAGCCAGCAGGTCAAGCCGCGCGAGCTGGCAGCGCGCGGGCTGCAGGAGAGCGCCCGCGGCATGGCGCAGGCCGGGTGGCTGGACCGGCTCACCCTCGTGGGCGCGAGCGTGCGGCTGGCCCAGGAGATGCTGGCCCACCCCTTCGAGCTGCGCAACGACATCGCCGCGATCTCCCAGGAGGGCGCGGCCGACCTACAGGACGTGCTCGCCACGGGAGTCCGGGTCGGGGTTGTCGCCGGCCGCCAGGACGAGCTCTGCCAGGTGGACGGCATACGGGCCGTCGTCGATCGACTCACGGAACCGACCGACGTCATCTATCGCGAGGTCGACTCCGACCACTTCTCCTATTTCCTCTCGCCCAAACCGCTCAAGGTCGTCGCTGCGGTCGTCACGGCCCTCGGTGAGTGCGACGACGAGGGCCAGGCGGACGCGCCGGCCTGAGCGCTGCCCAGCCCGGGGCCGACGCCCTGACTCTGGCATGCTGCGACCATGAGCCACTGGGTCCTGGAATACCGATACGTCGATCCCGACGCCCGCGCCCGGGTGCGCCCGGACCACCTGGCCTATATGGCGGGTCTGCATGATCGGGGCCGCGTCGTCATGGGCGGGCCGGTCGGCGACGGCAGTGGCGCCCTCGTCGTGCTGCGGGCCGACTCCGAGGAGGAGGTCCGGGCGATCATCGCCGACGATCCCTACACGGCCGCGGGCGTCGCGGCAGACCACGTGGTGCGACCCTGGACGGTCGCCATCGGCGGCCACTGAGCGGTTGGCCACGCCCGATCACGCCAGTCGTTCCGGTCGTTCCGGTCGTTCCGGTCTTCCGGTCGTTCTGGTCGGGTCAGTCGGTCCTGTCAGGCCCGGTCGCCCCGGTTAGTCCGGTTAGTCCGGTTAGTCCGGCGCCTCGCCCCCAGCGTCACGCGAGCGCCTCGCGCACGGTGCGGAACAACGACTGAGCCCGCGGGTTGGTCGCCAACTCCTCGACGGACACCACCGCGCCGTCGGGCCCGGCCAGCGGGATCTTCCAGTTGGCGTATTCCTTGTCCGTCCCCGGTTGGTTCTGCACCCGGCGCTCTCCGACCGCATCGACCAACGCGACGCCCTGCATGAGCGACGGCGCAGCCGCCAGGAGGGCATAGAGCGCCTCGACGATCTGCTGCTCGCCGACCTCGGTGCCGTCGGGCATCGGCTCGCCCGCCGGAGGCAGCAGGCCGCGCCGTCGGCACATGTCCAGCACCCTGTCCTGCTCCTCGCGATCGGCCGCAATCTCTTGCTCGACCGAACGGGTCAACAGCCCGAGGCGGTCGCGCAGCGCGATGTGCTCACCGGCCAGATACCCAGCCGTTGGCGGCAGGTCATGAGTGTTGACCGACGCGAGGCACCCGCGCCGATAGGCCTCGGGAGCCATGGGCGTCTTGTCGGCGGCATACTCGAACCACAGGATCGACGTCCCGAGCAGGCCGCGCCCGGCAAGGTAGTCCCGCACCCACGGCTCGAAGGTGCCCAGATCCTCCCCGATGACGACGGCGCCGGCCCGCTGCGCCTCCAGACACAGGATGCCCACGAGGGCCTCGTGGTCGTAGTAGACGTAGGTGCCCTGATCGGCCGGGAGTCCTTTGGGCACCCACCACAGCCGGAAGAGCCCGAGCACGTGATCGACCCGGATGCCGCCGGCATGCCGCAGGATCGTGCGCACCATGTCGCGGAACGGCGCATAGCCTGCCTCGGCAAGCCGCTGCGGATGCCACGGCGGCTGCGACCAGTTCTGCCCTTGCTGGTTGTACATGTCCGGCGGCGCCCCCACCTCGGCGTGGGGGGCAAGAACATCCCGCAAGACCCAGGCATCAGAGCCGAGCGGGTGCACCCCGACGGCCAGATCGTGGACGATCCCAAGCGCCATGCCGGAGCGCAGCGCGCTGGCCTGGGCGGCTTCGAGTTGCTCGTCGAGCACCCACTGCAGCCAGCAGTGGAAGTCGATCCGGTCGCGCAGTCGTTGCCGCAGGGCGAACGCCGCCTCGTCGTGCGGCCGCAGATCCTCCCACATCACCGCGTCCTCGGCGGAGCGCTCCCGCAGCGCGCACCACAGCGCGAAATCCTCCAGGCCGCGCCCGTGTTCGGCCCGGAAGGCGGCGAATCGGCCCTCGCGACTGGGACTGCGCGGGACGGCATACACGAGTTGCAGTGCCTCGAGCTTGCTCCCGTATGCCGCGTCGCGCGGCACCTCGCTCGCGTCATGGTTACGCGCGGTCGCCTGGGTCCAGATGAGCGAGACGTGCCGACGGGCGGCGGTGGTGAGGTAGATCGACTCGGGGATCGCCTCGATGCGGATGTAGAGCGGGCTGAAGAAGCGCCGCGTCGTCGGCAGGTAGGGCGAAGCCTCCATCGGCGGGGTCGGCTCGGCGGCGTGCAGAGGGTTGACCAGGATCCAGTCGGCGCCCGCAGCACCGCTGATTGCGGCCAAGTCGGCCAGGTCCTCGACGTCGCCGACGCCCCACGAGCGGGCCGAGCGCACGGAGTAGAGCTGGGTCATCAGGCCCCAGGTCCGATCCTTGCCGGCCCGAGCGGGCAGCGTGTCGGCAGTCGTGAGCCGGTTGGGCACGACGACGAGGGTGGCCTCGGACTGCCGCCCGTGGCTCTCGGCACGGATGACATGCCAGCCCAACGGCAGGGCCTGCGGCAACCAGAACGTCGCCTGACCCATCGTCACCCCGTCGATCTCCCGCGGAGGTGTGTCGTCCTCGCCCTGCACGACCGGCCATTCGGTGCCGGACTCGTCGACGACCCACACGCGGACGTCGTCGCCGTGGTGGACGTGCACGGGGATCCGAGTGGCGGCGCCTTCGCGCATGACGACGGTGGGCGGCAGGAGTTGACGCCACGGTTGAGCCGTGCGGTCGGCCAGGGCGCGTTCGCAGGCTGCTTCGGTGCTGGCGTCGACGCCAAGCGCCGCGAGGATCTGGGTCAGGGTCATCGCCGAGACCGGGTGCAGGTCGCCGTAGAAGCCCCAGAAGTCGATGCCGACGCCGTATGCCTTGGCCAGGGCCTGCAGTTGGTCGAGTGTCGGAGGCAGGGAGGCTGCAGAGGCCGCGGGGGTCGTGGGGTCGACTGCCCCGGGGGGCGCGGCAGACTCCTCAACGGGGACGGCGGGGTCGGGCATCGGTCCTGCCTCGGCTGGGATGGGGGTCGTCGGCGCCGATTCTTCCACTCCTGCCGGTATGCCGCGTCGTCACCTTTGCCTGGCGCCTGGGTTGGGCGGCCGGTAGGCCCGCTCGTGCGGCGCCGTCGTGGCGGTCGGGTTAGGCCGGCGGGTCGAACCGTCCGTCGATCGCGGTCCAGCCACCGTCGACGAACAGGACGGTCCCGGTGACATAGCTCGCCGCATCGGACGCCAAATAGACTGCCGCGCCTGCCAATTCGTGCGGCCTCCCCCACCGGCCGAGGATGCTCTTGGCGCCATAGGCGGCATACCAGTCGGCGTTGTTCTTGATCGGAGCAGTGAGGGGCGTGTCGATGACGCCGGGCGCGATGGCGTTGACGCGCACGCCGCTGGTGCCGAGCTCGGCCGCGAGGGTGCGAAGGAGCATGACCAGGCCGCCCTTGGTCATCGCATAGACCCCTTGGCCGGGCTCGGTCGTCTGGCTGCGGATCGAGCTGAAGCCGATGATGCTGCCCCGGCCGCGCTCGGCCATGCCGCGCCCGAAGCCCGTCATCAGGTCGAACGCCGCGCGCAGGTTGAGCCGCACGACCGTGTCGAACTCCTCCCCGGTGTAGGCCAGCAGGCGCTTGCGGACGTTGACCGCCGGGGTGACCACGAGGACGTCGACCGCGCCGAGGTCTTCGACCGCGCGCGTCACCGCCGCGGTGTCCAGGACATCCAGCTCGTATGCCGTCATCGGCCCCCAGCCCTCGACCGCCTGGGCGGCGGTGGCCCCGGCCGCCGCGAGATCGCGGTCGACACAGGTGACCTGCGCCCCGTGGGCGGCCAGGCCCAGGGCGACGGCCTGGCCGATGCCCGAGCCGGCCCCGACGACGACGGCTCGCCGACCGTCCAGCCGGAACAGGTTCGCAAGTTGGTTGACGGGCGCACCAGCGGGAGGCGCCACACTCGGTGCAGCTGTCGGGGCGGCCTGGGCAACGTTGTCCATGCCCGTGATTCTGTCAGCCTGCCTCCACCGTGTGCTCTCGACCTCCCCACCCCCCGCACCCCTCCCGCCGAGATTGACGTTAGCTGCAGGACACGCCGACTCCAGCGGCTGCAACGTCAATCTCGGCGGGAAGCCTGAGCGGTCACCGGTCACCGGTCAGCGGTCACCGGTCACCGGTCGGCGGACCGGGAACGCGGACGGAAAGGCGTCCTGCAGGCTGCGGATCTCGCCGGTCGGCGGCGCCACCGTCCTCGCGGACAGCATCGCGTGACCGATCGCCCTCGTGACGCAGTCCCCGGCCGCGTCGAGCAAGGCGTGGAACGCCATCGGGTCCGGAGCCCCACCAGCCCCCCGCGCTCCCGTTGCCAGGGTAAACAAGGTGTCGCCGTCGAACATCGTGTGCACCGGCCGGATCGCCCGGGCCATTCCGTCATGCCCGATCCCCGAGACCTTGGCGCACTGCGCCTTGGTCAAGGTGGCGTCGGTCGCGATGACCCCGATCGTCGTTGCCAAGCCCGGGCCCAAGCCAAGAGCCGCCCCAGCAGTGGCCGCCCGTGATCGTGCCTCAGCGAGATCGTGCTCGGAAACCCGCCCCAGGGAAGGGAATTCGCCAGGCAGGCCGAAGCGAGCGGCATACAGCTCGCCGGTCACCGGATCGACCGTGGAGCCGACGGCGTTGACAACAACCAAGGCGCCCACGGTCGTCCCGTCCGGGAGCACCACTGACGCAGAGCCGACGCCGCCTTTGAACCCGCCCGCCCGCGCGCCCGTCCCCGCGCCGACACACCCCTGCTGGACCGGTCCATCGTTGGCGACCACGAACGCGTCGTTCCCCATCGCCGCATCGGGCCGCTTCCCGAAATCGCCGCCGCGCCCGAGGTCGAAGATCACCGCGGCCGGCACGATCGGCACCACCTCGCCCGGCCCGCCGACCGGGAATCCGATTCCAGCAGAAGACAATCGGCTCATCACTCCGTCGGCTGCAGCGAGCCCGAAGGCCGATCCGCCGGACAACACGACCGCGTGGACCCGCTCGACCATGTTGCGCGGGTCCAGGGCATCGGTCTCCCGGGTCCCCGGTCCACCGCCCCGCACGTCCACCCCGGCCACGGCCCCGGCCGCGGGCGCGAGGACGACGGTGGTCCCGGTCAACCACCCGTCACCGATTCGCGTCGCATGCCCGACCCGTATGCCGTCCACGTCGGTCAGCGTGTTGGTCCTGCCCGGACGGTGAGCCGGGTGCGATGCGGTCATGGTGCGTCCTTCGGGGCCGGGCCGGAAGCTGGGGTCGGGTCTGGGGTCGGAGTCGGGTCTGGGGTCGGGTCTGGGGTCGGGGTCGAGGAGTCTCTCGGGGCCGTTGTCGTCGCCAGGCCCGGTGCTTCCGGACGGGCCAGCGGGTTCGGCGAACCCACCGAGTCCGACGAAACAGTCCGTGCCGCAAGGGTTTCCGCCGCCAGCACCGCGGCCGTCCGACCCGCCAACGCCGCCTGCAGCCGGGGCGCTGCCGCGACGAGTTGACGGGCATAGGGGTGAACCGGCCTGTCGTAGACCTGATCGGTCGGCCCCATCTCGACGATCTCGCCACGGTTCATCACCGCGACCGTGTCGCACACGTGTCGCACCACCGACAGGTCGTGCGATACGAAGACCAAGGTCAGCGAGAGCCGGTGGACCAGTTCGTCGAGCAGGTTGAGCACCTGGGCACGGACCGACACGTCCAGCGCACTCACCGGTTCGTCGGCCACGAGGATGCGTGGGTCCGGAGCCAAGGCCCGCGCGATCGAGATCCGTTGGCGTTGCCCTCCGGAGAACTGGTGGGGGAACCGATCGGCCGACTCCGGCTGCAGACCCACGGCCTCAAGGAGCTCGTGGACCCGCGCCAGGTTGTTCCGATGCCCTTGTGCCACAAGCGGTTCGGCGATGATGTCCCGCACTCGCATCCGAGGATCGAGCGACCCCATTGGGTCCTGGAAGACCAGTTGCAGCTGCGCCCGCAGGAAGCCCAGCCGCCGCTCCGGCAGCCGCGAGATCTCCACCCCGCCGACTTGCACTGAACCCGACGTGGGCTGGTCGAGTCCGGCGATGATTCGCAACAAGGTCGACTTGCCGCATCCCGACTCCCCGACGATGCCGAACCGCTGCCCCCGCGCGACGTCGAGGCTGACCCCTCGCAGCGCGTGGACGACCGGCCCCGGCCGGGTCAGTGAGGTCCGCGGCCGTCGGTAGTCCCGCACGACATCGCGAACGGCGATCGCCAGTTCAACCACGGTGCACCACTGGATGCCAGCAGGCGAACCCGTCCTCAGGCCCCGGACCATCCCACTCGGGGACCGTCTCGCACGTGGTCGTGGCGTGCGTGCACCGGTTCCGGAAGACGCACCCAGCGGGGAACCGACCCGCCGCCGGAACCGACCCCTGGATCGTGTAGAGCCCACCGTCCGGCCGGGTGAGGTCCAGATCTGACGCCCCGATCAACCCGCGCGTGTAGCGGTGCCGCGGTCGGGTAAACACATCGAGCACCGGACCCGCCTCGACGACCCGCCCGCCATACATCACCAGCACTCGCTCGCACACGCTGGCGACGACGGCCAGGTCGTGGGTGATGAACAGCAGCCCGGCATCGCGCGCCTGGACCCCGCGGACGATGAGATCGAGCACCAGCGCTTGCACCGTGACGTCCAGCGCCGTCGTCGGCTCGTCGCAGATGAGCAACGCCGGGTCGTTGGCGAGCGCCATCGCCACGACGACCCGCTGCCGTTGACCGCCGGACAGTTGGTGCGGATAGGCCCGCGCGGCATCCGCCGGGTCGGGCAGCCCCACCTTGTCCAGCAGGTCGACGGCCCGAGCCGCTGCCGCACCGCGATCGGCCACCGTCCCGTGGATGGTCATGATCTCGGCCACCTGGGCACCCACCCGCATCGTCGGGTTGAGCGCGGTCATCGGCTCCTGGAACACCATCGCGACATCACGTCCGCGCATCGCCGCCAGCCCGGGCTCCCCGGCCTCCAAGACCGACGTCACCCGCTCGCCGCCCGCCGGCCCCTGCCCCGTGACGACGACCGACCCCGACGGATGCAGCTCCTCCGGCAGCAGCCCCATGATCGCGAGCGCGGTGAGCGACTTCCCGGAGCCCGACTCCCCGATCAGCCCGACCCGCTCCCCGCGCCGCACCGTGAGGTCGACGTCGACGAGCAACGGTTTGTCCCCGACCACCACCGCAAGGTCGCGCACGCGCACGACGTCCGCAGGCGGCATACCAGGTGGTGGGTATGCCGTGCGCTCGGGTGCCGTGGTCACCGCCGGTCCTCCAGGCGCGGGTCGAAGCGGTCCCGCAAACCGTCTCCGAGGAGGTTGAAACCCAACACGGCCAAGGCGATGGCGACGCCGGGATAGAGCTCCAGGCGTGGGGCGACGAAGAGCAGTTCCTGACCTTCCTGGAGCATCCGGCCCCACGACGGCGTCCCGGGCGGGGCGCCGAGGCCGAGGTAGGACAGGGCCGCTTCGGCGAGGACGGCGATAGCGAACGACACCGAGGCCTGGACGATGACCAGGCTGCCGACGTTGGGCAACACGTGGCGCGCGGCGATGGCGACCGGGCGACGGCCGGCGGCTCGTGCGGCCAAGACGTATTCGGTCTTCATCACGCCGATGGCCCCGCTGCGCACCACCCGGGCGAACGACGGGATCGTCGAGATGCCGATGGCGATCATCGCGGTGACGACCCCCTGGCCGTGGACCGCGGTGAGCATGATCGCCAACAGCAGCGCAGGGAAGGCGAGGAGCAGGTCGTTGGCGCGCATGACCACTTCGCCCCACCACTTGGGGACCATCGCCGAGAGGATGCCCAGCGGCACACCGACGACGGCGGCGACCCCGACCGAGACCAGGCCGACGAGCAGGGTGGTGCGCGACCCGACCATGAGCAGCGAGACGACATCGCGGCCGAACTTGTCGGTGCCGAGCCAATGCCGGGTCGACGGTGTGGCCAGCCGCTCGGCGGCGTTGATCTCGCCGACGTCGAACGGGGTCCAGACCAGCGAGATGACCGCGAGGATCGCGATGACGGCGACGATCCCGCCGCCGACGATGAGGGTGGCCCCGACGCCCAGGCGCGAACGACGTCCTCGAGGCGGAAGGAGGGCTTCGGCGCCCCGGGAGAGCCGACTCATCGGGCGGCCGTCCGCAGGCGAGGGTCGATAGCCAGATAGAGCAGGTCGACGACGAAGTTGACCAACAGGACGGCCACGACCAGGACCATGACGACGTCCTGGACGACGATGAGGTCACGGTTACCGACGGCGTCCAGCAGCAGCGAGCCCAGGCCGGGGATGACGAAGACTCGCTCGATGACGACCGCGCCGACCAGCAGCGTCGCCAGCTGTAGGCCAAGGACGGTGACGACGGGGACGGCCGCGTTGCGCAAGCCGTGTCGCACCAAGGCCCGCATCGGGGTGAGGCCCTTGGCGCGTGCGGTCCGCAGGAAGTCCTCGCGGAGCACGTCGAGCACCGCCGAGCGCACGTAGCGGGTGAGCACCGCCCCCTGGACGATCCCCAGGGAGAGCGCCGGCAGCACCAGTTGCTTGACGAACATCCCCGGGTCGTATGCCGGTGGCGTCCACCCGCTCGCCGGCAGCCACCTCAGTTGGACGGCGAAGACGGTGATGAGCAGGATGCCCGCGAGGAAGGCTGGGACGGCGACGCCGACCTGGGACACGGCCGACAGGACCAGTCCGGAGGCTTTGCGGTGATGCACGGCCATGAGCGTCCCGAAGGGCAGGGCCAGCGCGACCGCGATGAGCATCGAAGCAGCAACCAGGATGAGGCTCACCTGGAGTCGGTCGGCAAGCTGGGGTCCGATCTGAGCTCGGCTCACGTAGGACAGCCCCGGGTCGAACCGGATCAGGCCGCCGATCCAGGTGAGATATTGCTCTAGCAGCGGGCGCTCCAGTCCGAACTCCAGCCGCAGCCGCGAGACGTCGGCCTCGGTGGCGTTGACTCCGAGCGCCACGCGGGCCGGGTCACCGGGCAGCAGCACCATGAACCCGAAAACCAGCGCCGAACTGACCCCGAGGCTCACCAGGAGCACCGCGGTCCGCTCAGCGATGCGCAGGAGCATGGCGTCAGCCTGTCATGGCTCTCCCCGAGATTGACGTTGGCTGCACGACACGCCGCGGCGGCCGCACCCAACGTCAATCTCGGCCGGGGGAAGGCTGCCTCAGCCCTTCGCGAGCTTGGACAGGTCGAAGGCGACGGCGATGCCGTTCTTCGGCAGGCCGGTGATCCCCTTGTCCGCCACCATGAGGTTGGGCAGGAGGAACAGCACGTCGGCGGCCGCGTCCTCCGCGAGGAGCCGACCAACCTTCTTGAGGTTGGCCACCTGCTCGTCAGCCGACCCCTCGTCGGCCGCCTTGAGCAGCGCCTGGATGTCGGCCGTGCCGTAGTGCGTGTAGTAGTCCGGGTTGCCGAACACGGCCTTGAGATCACGCGGCTCGACGTGGGCGACGATCGACATGTCGAAGTCGCCGCCCTTGAACACCTGAGCGAGCCACGCCGCCGGGAACTCCAGCGACTCCAGCGCGACCTTGAAGCCGACCGCCTCGAGCTGGGCCTTGACCACCTGGCCGCAGGACACGGCATACGGGAGGGTCGGGACGCGCAGGCGCAGGGTGGCGCCCACCTTGCCCGCCTCGGTGAGCAGCGCGGTCGCCTTCTCCTTGCTGAACGGGGTGACGCCGGTGAGGTCCTCGTACCACGGGTCGGTCGGCGGGACGAATGAGCCGATGAGGGTGCCCTTGCCGGCCCAGCAGGTGTCCATGAGGGCTTTGTGGTCGATGCCGTAACGCACCGCCTGACGGACGCGCTTGTCTTTGAAGATGTCGTTCTTGTTGTTGAACGACAGCAGCACCTCACCGTTGGTCGTGCCCTCGATGACCTGGTATTTCGGGTTCGAGGTGAACTGGCCGAGCGCCTCGGGCGCCTGCACCGTCGTCACGACGTTGATGGTGCCGGTGAGCAAGGCGTTGTTGAGGGCGGTGGCGTCCTTGAAGTACTTGAGCACCACCGACTGGTAGAAGGGCTTGGTCCCCCAGTAGGACTCGTTGCGGGTCAACGTGATCGAGTCGCCGCGGTTCCAGGAGGTAAAGGTGTAGGGCCCGGTGCCGATCGGCTTGTTGGCCAGGTCGTCGACGCCCGTCTTGGAGAACATCGCCCCCAGGTGGGTGGTCATCCGGTAGAGCCAGTCGTTGCTCGGTGCGGCCAGAGTCACCTGCAGTTGGGTGGGGCTGAGCGCCTTGGCCTCGGTGACAACATCCATCGCCGCCTTGAGCGAGGTTGTCCAATCGGTCTTGACCCGGTTGATCGAGAACACGGCGTCGTCGGCCGTGAAGGCCGCACCGTTGGTGAACTTCGCGCCCGGCGCGAGCTCGAACGTGTAGGTCTTGTGGTCGTCGGACACCTTCCACGATGTCGCGAGCGCCGGGACGATCTTGCCGTCCTGGTCGAGCTTGACCAGCCCCTCGTAGACATTGACGAGCAACGCCTGCGGGATCGCCGCGCCGTCGGTCTTGGTGAAGTCGAGGTTGGCCGGCTCAGCGATGAGACCGAGGGTGATCTTCTCGGTCGAGGCCCCGCCGGTGGAGCCGCCGGAACCGGTGGCGGGCGTGGGAGTGGTGCTCGATCCGGCAGTGCAGGCGGTGAGGGCGAGCGCCAACGCGGCCAGAGGCGCGATGAGACGGGGCAGGCGGTGGGTCACGGGGGCTCCCTGGGGTCCGGCGACGATGTCCTGTGGCAGCCACAGGCTACGGGGACGGAACGCCACCGCACAGGGGTGCCTTTCCAGCCCCGCCTGGTTGAGACCCAACCGTCACCTTCTCCTCACCCGGCCCGCCAGCCCGTATGCCGTCCGGCCCGCTCCCCGAGGCACGTCACCGGGGCCGTCGCTCACCTTCTCAGGCCCGCCGAGATTGACGTTGCGGCCGCGCGACACGGAGTGTCGCGCACGCAACGTCAATCTCGGCGCAGGGTCGGTTGGGGGCGCAGGGGTCGGTGGGGGGTGCAGGGGTCGGTTGGGTGCGCAGGGGTCGGTGGGGGGTGCAGGGGTCGGTTGGGTGGTAAACCTGCCTCAGGGGCAAAGACGGAGGGAGGACCCGATGACCGATCCGGCACGCTGGGACGTCGCCACGCTCACGGCGGCCTTCCGAGCCCATACCCTCTCCCCCGTCGAGGCCCTCGCCGCCGTGCGCGCCAGGATCGATCGCTGGGAGCCGGTCATCAACGCCCTCGTCGCCGCGGACCGCCCCGCAGCTGAGTCCGACGCCGCGACCGCTGCGGCACAGTCCGAGGCCCGGTGGCGGCGCGGCGAGCCGCTCGGCCCGCTGGACGGCATACCGGTCACCGTCAAGGAGAACCTCGCTCGCGCGGGCGTGCCGATGCGCGCGGGCTGCGCCGGAGCCACCCCCGTCGTCCCGACAAGGGACGCACCCGCGGTCGAGCGGCTGCGCGAGGCCGGCGCCGTCATCGTCGGCGCCACGACGATGCCCGATTGGGGGATGCTCTCCTCCGGGGTCTCCTCGCTGCACGGGATCACCCGCTCGCCGTGGGACCCCGCCCTCACGACGGGCGGCTCGTCGGCGGGCGCGGGGGCAGCGGCCGTGGCGGCATACGGGCCGATCCACGTGGGCACCGACATCGGTGGGTCGATCCGCTTGCCGGGGACCTGGCTGGGGCTCGTTGCACACAAGCCGTCGTTCGGGCGGGTGCCGCTGGACGCGCCGTACCTCGGGCGGGTGGCCGGGCCGCTGACCCGGACCGCCGCCGACGCGGCGATCGCGATGACGGCCCTCGCGCGGCCCGACGAGCGCGACTGGTCGGCGCTGCCGCCGGCCTCCCTGGACTGGTCGTTGGACGGAGCGGCGGTGCGCGGGCTGCGGGTCGGTCTGTGGCTGGACGCCGGCGCCGGTATGCCGTGCCACCTCGCCGTCCGCGCCGTCACCGAGGCGGCGGGCCGGGTCTTCGAGAACGGCGGGGCGCAGGTCGACGTCGTGCAGCCGTGGCTCACGCCGCAGCTGCTCTCTGACATCGACCTGTTCTGGCGGGTGCGCTCGTTCGCCGACCTGGAGGCGATGACGGCCGAAAATCGTTCTCTCGTGCTGCCGTTCGTGCGACGGTGGGCCGAAGGTGGCGCACGGGCGAGTGGGGTCGACGTGCTGCGGGCCTATCAGTCGGTCATGGCGATGCGGGCCGCGACGGTGGCGGCGACCGCGGCATACGACTTCATCGTGTCTCCGGTCGCGCCGGTGGCGGCGTTCCCTGCGGAGTGGCCGATGCCGTGGGGCGAGGCCGACGAAGGGATGGCGCACATCGGGTTCACGGTGCCGTTCTCGATGTCGGGGCAGCCGGCCTGCTCGGTTAACGCTGGGTTCTTGCCCGACGGACGGACGGTCGGCGTGCAGGTGGCCGGGCGCCGGTTCGACGACGTCGGGGTGCTGCGCGCGGTGGCCTGGTTCGAGGCGGCCCGAGGGGCAGGAGCCGAGCCGGGTTGGCCGGAGTGAGGTTTGGGGACACACGTTTGGGGACGCGGGCGGTCGCGGGCTGATACACTGGCCTCCGGTTGCAGTAGCAGTTCTTTCGCAAGAGCAGGGCCCGCCTCCGACGGCGGGCCTCGTCATTTCCAGGCTTCCTCGGGATCCCGGTGATGCGACACCGCGGCCTGGACGGCACCACGGTGGTGCCCTCCGAATGAACAGGAAGTCACCAAAGACATGGCACAAGGCACCGTCAAGTGGTTCAACGCCGAGAAGGGCTTCGGCTTCATCGCGCAGGATGCAGGCGGCCCGGACGTCTTCGTCCACTACTCCGCGATCGACTCGGGCGGCTACCGCTCGCTCGACGAGGGTCAGCGCGTCGAGTTCGACGTCACCCAGGGCCAGAAGGGCCCGCAGGCCGAGAAGGTCCGCGGCATCTGACCGTTTGACCCACTTCAACAGCAGACCCGGGCCGGATGGTCCGGGCCTGCTGTTGTTTCGGGTGGGCGCGCCCGGCAGCCGCCTGAGGTATTCGCCTGGCCAGCGCGCCCATGACGTCGCCGATGACGTCGCCGCTACACTGTTGCTGGAACGACAGTGGAGGCGACGTCATGCGCGACTTCTCGATGCGGCGGCGAACTCGGGACACGTCCCGACGATCGAGCACGGGCGCTGTCCCCCGAGCGGCGCGACCCCTGTCGGCGGCCTTTCCCCTGTCAGCGACCCTTCCCCTCTCGGCGGCCCTGATCCTTGCCCTCGCGCTCGTCGCGGGCTGTTCGGGCCCCGTCGAGCTGCGTCCCGGGGGAACGCCACGTCCGACGATCATCAGCATGGGCGAGCTCGACCGTCGCGGCCACGCAGTTGTCGGCAGCATGGTCCTGTGCCTCACCGCCCCCGGCAGCGTCGAGGTCACCGCTGTGACACCCGTGAACCCGGCCGGGCCGATCACCGTGGTCGCCTATGCGCTGCGGTTCCACTTCGGTCCGCTCATCGGCTCGGCGTACGGTGACCTGGCCAGCGTCGGCGTCCAACCCGACCACATCGTCGACGCGCCGTGTGTCGAGTCCAGCGGCGAGGGCTACGAGCTGGTGCTCGAGCTGGCCACCGCCCCTGCGACGAACGCGAGCGCCGACGGTTGGCTCATCACCTACACCACCGCCGGCGCGTCCCGGCAGACGAGCATCCCGTTGGGAGTCCTCTTGTGCGCAACCGCCCCGGCTGGCGAACCCGGCTGCACCCGCACCTGACCACCTCGTCCGCAGCGTCCGTGGACAGCGCAACAGCGCACGAGAAAGGCCCGGACCGATCGGTCCGGGCCTTCGTCGTGCTACCTCATCAGTAGCGGGGACAGGATTTGAACCTGTGACCTCCGGGTTATGAGCCCGGCGAGCTACCGAGCTGCTCCACCCCGCGTCGGTAGGCATAACCTTACGCGAGCGTTGCGGCAGAGCCAAATCGCGTATCCAGAGCCGCCTCCCGCACGGCCGCGCGCCCTCCCCAGGCAACGGTATGCCGCCCACTCAAGGTGAGCGGACGGCATACCGGAGCTGCGTGACTCAGCCCGACGCGGTCGGCGCCGGGGTGACGGTCAGGGACCCGGTTGGGGAAGCCGCGGCAGCGCGGGCGAGGGCGTCCTTGAGCCGCTTCTGCGCCTCCCCGTATGCCGCGAAGTCGCCCGCCTTGAGGGCCGCCTCGCCGTCCGCGAAGGCCTTCTGCGCGTCGGCGATCGCCTGCGCCAGGGCCCCTCCCGGCGGTGTCGTGGGACCGGTGGTGGGCGACGGCGTCGGCGTCGGGGTGGTCGGACCGCTCGATGGCGGCACGACCACAGCCCCTCCGAACAGCTCGTTGAGCGCCCCGTCGAGAGTGTTCGACCAGGCCAACTTGTTGCCGAAGGCGACGACGATCGCCCGACCCAGGGGGAACTGCGAGGATGCCGTGCCCTGGACGTAGATCGGCTCGACATAGAGCATCCCGCCACCCATCGGCAGAGTGAGCAGGTTGCCCAGGGTGACGACCGAGCCTTGCTGACGGGCGTTGTTGATGAACTGCGACAGCGTCAGGGTGAACGCCTTGGACGCCTGGTTGGACGAGGCGATGTCGTTCTGGACCTGGCCGGGGCCCTTGACGGAGCTGTTCGGCGGCAACTCCAGCAGCCGCAGCGTCCCATACCCGGCCAGGACCTTGCCGTCGGCCTCCTTGCCCGGGTTGGAGTCGACCGCAAGGAATCCGGTGAGCACCTCCCGGTTTCCAGTCGGCATGAACGTTGTCGTCAGCGAGAACTCCGGGGCGGTCTGACCCGGCATGGCGATCGACAGGTAGTAGGGCGGCTGGTCGGTCCGCGCCGTCTCCTGGGTCGGATCCAGCGGCACCCGCCAGAAGTCCTGCCCGCCGTAGAACGAATCCGGATCCTCGACGTGGTACTTGGCCAGCAGCGAACGCTGGATCTTGAACAGGTCCTCCGGGTAGCGCAGGTGCGACATGAGGCTGGCCGAGATGTTGGCGCGCGGTTCGACGACACCGGGGAACGCCTGCCGCCAGGCCCCGAGGATCGGGTCGGTGTCATCCCACGCATACAGGTGGACCGAACCGTCGAACGCGTCGACGGTCGCCTTCACCGAGTTGCGGATGTAGTTGAGCTGCCCTTGCTCCAGGCTGGTGACGCTGCGACGGGTGCTCGTCGTTGAGTCCCGGGTCGACGCGGCCATCGAGGTGAGTCCGGAGTTCGGGTAGTTGTTCGTCGTCGTGTAGCCGTCGAGGATCCACAGGACGCGCCCGTCGACGATCGCCGGGTAGGCGTTGCCGTCGAGAGTGAGCCACGGAGCGGCGCGCGCCACCCGTTCCTTCGGGGTGCGGTAGTCCATGATCCGCGACGAAGGGTTGACCGCGTCGGAGAGCAGGAAGTTGAGTTCGCGGTACTTCAAGCCGTAGGCGAGCTTGCGCAGCGCGTTGTCCAAGGGGACCCCGCCAGTGCCGGCATACGTGTTGTTGACCTGCTGCGACTCGACCTGGGCCGGATAGTCGAACTCCCGCGGCGCCGCCCCGGCCGGCGCTCCGACGATCGCGTAGTCCGGCGACTGCTCCCCGAAGTAGATCCGGGGCTCGTATTCCCCGAGGCCCTTGCCGGCCGGGACTGCCGCCTCGACATAGACCGGGTTGCCCTCGGAGTCCTGCTGGTTGGCGTATGCCGCGACGATCCCGTATCCGTGCGTGTAGACGGTGTGATCGTTCAGCCAGTTTCGCTGTCCCGCAGGGACACCTGCCAGATCGAGCTCGCGGACCGCGATGATGACGTCCCGTAACGTGCCGTCGATCGTATAGCGGTCGACGTCGAGGGCATCCGGGAACGCGTAGTAGTTGCGGATGGCGTGCTTCTGGCGCACCGTCGGCGACACGACGTTGGGGTCAACGATGCGGATCCCCGGGATGGCTGCCGCGGTCGCGCGCAGCTTCTCGGCGCTCGCCTCGTCGCTCGGCACGTATTTCGTCACCTCGATGGCGTTGAGCCCGTATGCCGCGCGCGTCGCCTCGATGTTGCGTGCGATGAAGGGGGCTTCGAGCGACTTTTCGCTCGGCTTGACCTTGAGGCTCTGGATGAGCGCCGGGAAGATCCCGCCGACGACGATCGAGGTGACAAGGAGCAGCACGGTGCCGATGACGGGCAGCCGCCAGGAGCGGGTCCAGATGACCGACAGGAACATCGCGCCGCACATGATCGAGGCAACGGCAAGGATCGACTTGGTGGGCAGCACCGCGTTGGCGTCGGTGTATTGGATGCCAGTCATGAGCGACGAGGTCGACAAGGACAGCGTGTAGCGCTCCAGCCAGTAGCTCGCTGCCCGCAACACGACGATGGCGGCGAACAGGCTCGATAGGTGTAGCAACGCGAAGCGAGTCGTGTCCCGTCCGCGGTTGGCCAGCTGCAGTCCGCCATACACATAGTGGGTGAAAGCGGCGGCGATCGCCCCGAGGACGACCGCCATGGTGAGGAACCCCACCGCGAAGGTCAGCCACGGCAAGGTGAAGACGAAGAACCCGATGTCCATCCCGAACTGCGGGTCGGTCGCCCCGAATGCCTGGGCGTTGCGCCACAGCAAGAACGTCTCCCACTGAGCTGACGCGGTGAGGCCGGTGACGAGCCCGGCCAGCAGCGGGATGCCGATGGTCGCCAGTCGACGGATCGGCTCCAGGGCCTCGCGATAGCGGTCCAACGCATCCTGTTGAGGGGTGACCGGCGGGTAGATGGGCCGGGCGCGGTGCGCGAAGTGCAGACTCGACCACACGAGAACAGCCGTGATCAGCCCACCGCCGATGCCCAACAGCACCTGCGCGCCGAGCTGGGTCGTGAACACCGAGCGCAGGTTGATCGAGTCGAACCACATGACCTCGGTCCACACCTGGGCGATGGCCGACGCGATGATGCCCAGCCCAACCAACACGGTGACGGTGACGCCCAAGGGGCTGCGCCGCCGGCGGAGGACGGCCCGACCACCGCCCTGCGGGCCGTTCTGCGCTTGTTCGGATTCGCCGTCCAACCACTCTTGGTCATCCACCAGGTCAATCTACCTACGGTTGTGGATGCGATCACCATCGCCGACCGGCATACCGTCGGTCACACACCGGGCGGTCACACCCCGGGCGGTCTGGCACCGGGCGGTCACACACCGGTCGGTCAACAGTGCGGCAGACCGGACGTGGTCCCGGCACCGATGGCGGTGACGGCCGCGCGGGCGTCCTCGAACGTCGCGACCTTGACGATCTGCAAACCGCCGGGCTCACGCCCGACGATCTCGGAGCAATTGTCCGCGGGGGCCAGGAAGAACGTCGCGCCGCTTTGGCGAGCCCCGACCATCTTCTGGGCGATCCCGCCGATCGGTCCGACCTTCCCCGCGTCGTCGATGGTGCCCGTGCCCGCGATGATCGCCCCACCGGTCATCGAGCCTTCGGTGAGGGTGTCGTAGATCCCCAGGGCGAACATCAGCCCGGCCGACGGGCCCCCGACGTTGCCGGCGTCGATCGTCACGGCGAAAGGCAATTTGTAGTCGGCCCCGAGCAGGATCCCGAGCACGGTCCGACCGTCGTCGGCCTTGCGGGTGCGGGGGTGCGTGGTCACCTTCGACCCGCTGCGCTCCACGACGACCTCGACCGCATCACCTGGGGTGACCGCCTGGATGGCGGTCCGGATCGCCGTCGAGTCGGTGGCTGGTGAACCCCCGATCGACACCAGGATGTCGCCCGCCTTGAGCTCCCCTTCGGACGGGGCACCGGCGACCACTTGGCGGATGACGACAACCTGACGGACGTCCTTGCCCAGCGCCCGGAGCGCAACAGCTGCCGCCTCCTGCTGCGAGCCGGCCATCTCGGCCTTGTTCTCCTCGGCAACCTGCTCCTGGGTGGCTTGGGGTGGGAACAGGTCGTCGACCGGATAGACGTCCTCCACCGGGCTGATCCAGGCATAGAGCAGGTCCCAGGCGTTGACCGGGAATCCGGGGCCCCCGGTGACCCGGACCGTGGTGAACTCCAGCGAGCCCGTCGTCGGGTAGATCGGGGTCCCCTCGATGAGGATTCGCGGCACCTGTTTGCCGTCCGACCCCGCGTGGGTGGCCAGGACGTCGGTCGCCGGCCCAGGCTTGAGGATGGCGTAAGGCACCGGGACGACCGCCGCGAGGACCGCAACGACCATCGCGAGGGTGATGCCGATCGCGAGTCCCATCCAGGGGCGCCACCGGCGTCGACCCGTATGCCGTGCGCTGCGGCTGTCGATGATCGCAGACCCGACGTCAGGCGGGCTCCACTCGCCCGGCCACGACCCAGACCCGCTCATTCGATCCCCACCCATTCCTGCGTGCCGTCCTCGAACTGCTGATGCTTCCAGATCGGCAGATGCGCTTTGACATCTTCGACCAGATCGGCACACGTCTGGAATGCCGCACCGCGATGGGCCGAGCTGACGGCGGCGACGATCGCGAGGTCTCCGACAACCAGCGCGCCCACCCGGTGGGCAAGGGCGATCCGCTCGATGCCCGGGAGGGCGGCATACCGGGCAGCGATGGTGGCGGCCACCGAGTCCGCGCTCGGATGCGCGGAATAGTCCAAGGCCGCGACCCCCCGGCCCCCGTCGTGGTCGCGGACCTGGCCGACGAACAGGGCCACGGCGCCCGCCCGGTCGTGACGGACGGCCGCCATGACCTCATCGACGGACAAGGGTGCGTCCTGAACGCGGGCGAAGGCGACGGCGCCGCTGCGACCGGCCGTCATGACCGCCTCGCCCGCCTGAGGACCGCGGCCGTGCCGACGAGCGCAACCGCGGCGCTGGCGGCCCCCAAGGCGGCGTCCTTGCGGTCGACCCGTCGGGCCACGACCGCATGCCGACCTTTGATCGACTCCAGCATCACTCCCACGCACGTCTCGTTGTCGTATGCCGCCGCCCAGCCGCCCGCTCGCAACCGCGCCGAGTCGATGACCCACGGATACAGGGCGTGGGCCAACTCGCTCGCGGGGGCGGGGAGCACGCCGAATCGATGCAACCGGGCCGCCGTGCCGAGAGCGGTGGCTTCAGAGAGCTGAATGCGGCGCATCCCAGTCAGCGCCTCGACCTGCTCCTGGCTCAGCCAACCGGGCGCGCCCACGGTGAGGACCGAGCCAAGCTCACTGCGGGTGACGACCCCGACGGCCGCCGCCAGGTCATCGAGGTGGCAGAACTGCCAGGCGGGGTTGGCGCCCTTGACCGTGAGCAGCCGAGGGGCCTCGAAGTGGCGGGTGACGACCGTGTCGATGCCCGGCCCGACGAGGGCAGCCGGTCGAACGACAGTGATCGACAGCCCAGGGTGGACCCGTCGAGCGTCCTCGATGACGTCCTCGACAGCAAGCAGGTCACCGACGATGCCCCCGTCGCGTATGCCGTTGAGGTGCGCGTCCTCGGACAAGGGCACTGGATTGTCGGCGGCGGCGCCGTAGACCTGCGCCGACGTGACGACGATCAGGCGCGGGACCCCAGCCGCCGCGGTTGCCGTGACGAGGGTCTGGGCGGTGCGCACGACGCGCTCGCGACGTTCGGTGGGGCGCACGCGCAGGGCGCTCTCCAGGTCGGTCTCAGCGGCCACCCAGACCGCGACATCGAGGTCGCGCAGGGCTCGAACCACGGCCGGGGTGGCCGGGTCAGCCAGTCGCCATTGCGCCGTCGCCACCCGACCCCGGAGCTTGTCGATGGCCACCGGCGGTCGAGAGTCACCCGCTGACCGAGCAGCGCGGGCCACGACCTCAAGGATCCGGGCGCCTGGAATGCTGGCTGCGCCGAGCACGCCGACGCGCGGAGCGGACCCGGCCAGCGGAATAGCCGCGCCGGACACGCCCCGGGTGCCGGGGCTCGGCCGGGAACTCACACCGCCCTCCTGTGGTTGTCTGGGGTGCCATCTTCTCAGCCCCCCGCGTAGGAGCACGATTCATGTCCGAGCCGAACGACGCCACCTCCGTTCCGGAGGACTCGGACGAGCCCACCCAGCCGACCCGACCGATCCCGCCGGGCTTCCGGGGCTCGCAGGACCAGTCTGCTGGACCGGGGGGACACGGGGGGCATGGACGGCCCGAGCAGCAGGGGCAGCAGGGCGGCATACCGGACGTGGAACCCTTCCTGCGCGAACTGTTCGGTCCCGACGCCCAGTTCCCGCCTGAGGTGACCCAACTGCTCGGCGCCCTACGCGCGGACCCAAGCGGTTCGCCCCTGGCAGGCATGATCCAGGCGCAGTTCCGATCCTTGTTCGGCGCCCAGTCGCCCACCGACCGGATCGCGACCGCCACAGACTTGGCGCGCAAGGTCGTGGCGGCCAAAGGCGACCCCTCGGTCGGGGTCGCGCAACGCCGAGCGGTCGAGGACGCCGTCGCGGTTGCTCGGCTCTGGTTGGACCCGGTCACCACGTTGGACGCCCCGGCCGGACCGGCGCTGGCCCTCAGCGGTGCGGAGTGGGTCGAGGCGACGACACCCCGCTGGTACGCCCTGGTCGAGCCAGTCGCCGACGGCGTGGCAGCAGCCGCGGGAGCGGCGATGCGCGCCCAGGTCGAACAGCTCGGGGGGCTGACGGGAGACGGGGCTGGCGAAGGCGGCCTTGAGGCGCTCGGAAGCGTCCCGGGACTTGACGCACTGCTCGGTGGACTGGGTGGACTGGGTGGACTGGGTGGCGCAGGCGGCGGGTCCGGGGGGATCGGTGGGTTGTTCGGGCAGCTCGGTCCGGCCCTGGAGCAGCTGTCCGCCGGGATGTTCGGCGCCCAGATCGGCCAAGCGGTCGGGACCCTCGCCGCCGATGTGCTCTCGGGCACCGAGGTCGGGTTGCCGCTTCTCGACGCGGGGGCCGTGGCGCTCTTGCCCGAGCGCGTCGCCGAGTTCTCCCGCGGGCTGGAAATGGACGAGGGCCAGGTGCGTCTCTACCTTGCGGTCCGCGAGGCGGCACGCGTCCGGCTGTTCGCCGAAGTCCCTTGGCTAGCAGCCCAATTGGAGGCGGCAGTCCGCGACTACGGGCGCAACGTCGTCATCGACACCGACGCCATCGACGAGGCCGTCCGGTCGGTCGAGCTCACCGACCTCAGCAACCTCGCAGCCGTCCAGGAGGCCTTCTCGCAGGCCAACCTCTTCGGGCGTCGCACCACCCCCGAACAGGACGCCGCCCTGGTCCGGCTCGAGGCCACCCTCGCGCTGGTCGAGGGCTGGGTCGATCTGGTCACTGACCGGGCCGTCGCGGCGCACCTGCCGCAGGCCCAAGCCCTCGGCGAAGCTGTCCGGCGGCGGCGGGCCGGCGGTCCGGCCCAGCGCGCCTTCGCGGGATTGGTCGGTCTCGAGCTGCGCCCACGTCGGCTGCGCGACGCCCGCAACCTCTGGGCGGCCTTGGAAGACGCCGGTGGGATCGCGCTGCGGGACGGCTCCTGGGCCCACCCCGACCTGGCTCCGACGGCGACCGACCTGGACGATCCCATGGGTTACGTCGACCGGCGCCAACACCCCGCCGCTCCCGACGCGATGGATGCCGAGCTCGACCGGCTGCTGTCGGGCCAGGACCCGACGCAGGAGTGAGCGTCGCGACGGCATACCGGCATCTGCATGCCGACGCGGTGCGGCTGCTGAGCCAGTGGCAGCCGCCGGACGCCCGGCAGCAGCGGTTGCGCGCCGACTACCTCACCCACCTGGCCGCGCACCCCGACGGGGTCGCGAAGGCGGGCCCGCCGGCGCACCTCACGGCCAGCGCCCTCGTCTTTGATGCTGACCTGCGCCGGGTGCTGCTCACCCACCACGCGAAGGCCGGCCTGTGGTTGCAGCTCGGCGGCCACCTGGAGCCGCACGACCCCAGCCTGTATGCCGCCGCGCAACGCGAGGTCCGTGAGGAGTCGGGGCTGGACGGGGTGCGGGTGGTGCCACGGATCGCACAGCTTGACCGGCATACGTTGGTGGGAGCCTTCGGGCACTGTCGGGAGCACCTGGATGTTCGGTTCGCTGCGGTGGTGCCGGCGGGGCTGGAGGATGCGGCGACAGCGAGCGCCGAGTCGCTGGACCTGCGCTGGTGGCCGCTGGACGGGCTGCCCACTCAGACGGCCGACGAGGTCGGTCAGTTGGCCTGCGCGGCTCTGGCAGTCGTGCAGGGCTGACGTCGCGACGGGCCGCGGGCAGCCGTTGCGGTCAGCCGCGGCCGATAGCAAAGGCCTCCAACTCGGCCGTGCCAGGGCCGAGATCGGCCCAGCGACCGGCATACCGGAGCACGGCGAGCGCTGCGGTGGGGAAGCCTGCGGCGAGGTCGGTTTGCGCGCGCGAGTCGCCGCGACCGCCGGTCAGCGCCTCGGCCAGCATCGGCATCGTCGGTGCGTGACCGACGACGAGGACCGTCTCCAGGTCACCCGCGTCTTCGCCGATCGCCCGAAGCACCCCGGTCGGACCTCCGTGATAGATCGCCGAGTGGTAGTCGATCTCGGCGGCGCGCGCACCGGCGGCCGCTGCCGAATACCAGGTCTGGCGGGTGCGCAGCGCCGTGGAGCAGATGACCAGATCGCAGTCGATGCCGGCCGTCACGAGCCAGCCACCGACGGCTGCAGCGTCCCGACGTCCGCGATCGGTCAGGGCCCGCTCATGGTCGATGACGCCCAGGGTCGACTCGGCGTTGGCGTGCCGAAGCAACAGGAGACGTTTGGGTGGTGGCGGTGCGGTCACGTCCGCGAGCATGCCTGGTCAGCGGGCCTGCCCGCCAGCCTCAGCCGCCCGGTCCGGCGACGACGTGCAGCAGCGGTGCGCCCGCGGCATACCGGGTGAGTTGCTCGCGCAGCAACGCGACCATGCGGGGCCGGAACGTGTCACCCGCACCGCCGACGTGGGGCGCGATGAGCACGCCTGGCGCGCTCCACAGCGGGTGCTCGGGGGGAAGGGGCTCGGGATCGGTGACGTCCAGGGCGGCGCGCAGTCGGCCCGAGGCCGTCTCGGCGAGCAGCGCGTCGGTGTCGACGACGGGGCCCCGGGCGATGTTGACGACCAGCGCTCCGTCAGGCAATGCCGCGAGGAAGGCGGCATCGACCAGCCCGCGGGTCGATGCCGTGAGCGGCGTGAGGAGCACGACGATGTCCTGGCGCGGCAGCAGCCAGGGCAACTCGTCGAAGCCATGCACGCGTTCGACGAACTCGTCGCCCTCGCGGGGGCGCGAGGCCACGACCGTAAGTGACACCTCGAACGGTGCCAGGCGGGCCGCCAAGGCCCGTCCGATCCGCCCGTAACCGATGATGAGCACCCGCCGGTCGCCCAACGCGGGCCAGGCGCGGTGTGCGATCCACGCCCGCCGCTGTTGGGCCAGGACGAACTCCGGTATGCCGCGTTGCGCAGCGAGGATGAGGGCGACAGCGAACTCAGCGGTCGAGGTGTCATGGACCCCGGCGGCATTGCAGAGGGTCACACCGCGCGGGAGGTGGTCCAGTGCGTGGTCGTATCCGGCGGTGACCACTTGGACGACTTTGAGGCTGGGTAGCCCGGCCAGGCGCGCCAACCGCGAGCGGCCCCCGATCGGGGTGACGACGACCTCGACCGTCGGATCGGTGAGGTCGTCGGACAGGTCCCAGGACCGCAGCTGCAGGTCGCCGATGGGCCCGACGTCACACACCCACGAAGGGTCGGGGAGAGTCACGGTTGGCACGGCTGTGACGTTACCGGCCACCGGGCGTCACTGATCAGGTGTGCGGGGAACCCGGCCGCGGCCAGGCATCACAAACGGAGCGTCGATCGTTAGGGTTAACGCAGGCCGCCGTTGGGGCTGCCGCAACGCGGAGGGGACACCACATGTCAGAGATCGACCAGCTGCTCGCGCAGGTCCCGCTCGCTCAGATCGCCGAGGAACTCGGAGTCGACGAAGCCCAAGCCGAAACGTCCTCGCGGACCGCCCTTGAGGCGCTGCTCGGGGGGTTGCAGGCCAACGCGAGCGACCCCGCTGGGGCGCTGTCCCTCGGCCAGGCCCTTGGTGGCCATGACGGCAGCCTGCTCGGCGCCGACCTCGGTGCGATCGACCAGCAGGACGGTCAGGCCATCGTTGAGAACATCTTCGGCGGCAACACCAACGACGTCATTGCCCAGCTCGGTGGGGTCCGTGGGGCCGGTGGTTCTGGGCTCATCGCCAAGCTGCTGCCGATCCTCGCGCCCTTGGTGTTGGCGTGGTTGGGCAAGAAGCTGCGCGGCCAGGGCGGCATGGGCGACATCCTCGGTCAGGTCCTCGGGGGTGCCGCGGGCGGCGCAGGTGGCTCTGCGGGCGGCGGTGGGCTCGGTGGCGGTGGGCTCGGTGACATTCTCGGCCAGGTCCTCGGTGGTGCCTCCGGCGGTGCGGGCGGGGCCTCGTCCGGCGGGGGTGGCGGCGGGCTCGGTGACATCCTGGGACAGGTCCTTGGCGGTGGGTCGGGGTCGACGGCTAACCCGCAGGACAGTGGCTCCGACCTGCCCGAACGGCCGACCGGCCCGCTCATCCCCACCGACGGCGGTGAGCTCACCGATGTCTCAGCAGACTCGCGCGGGTCGGGCAGCGGCGCCGACAACCCGATGGGTGGCGTGCTCGGGGACATCCTCGGCCAGGTCCTCGGCGGCGGGTCGGGCGCCGGTTCCGCAGGCTCGCAGTCGAGCAGCCAATCCGGGCCCAGCATCACCGACATCCTCGGTGGGCTGCTCGGCGGCGGCAAGCGCTGACTCACCACCCCCATCCGGTATGCCGCGTGGCGAGGGTTCGCGCGCGGCATACCGGATAGCGGGGGTGACCGCCCGCCCGCGGGAAGCGCAGGGTTCGTGGAGTGGTGGCCACACCGGGGCGTGGCTGACGCTCCACAGATGCTCGGCGGCAGATGCTCGGCGGCCAGAGTCTGGCGGCGCCAGCCTCAGCCGCCGACGCGCTCCATGATGAGCTCGCGGACCCGGGCGGCATCGGCCTGACCAGCCATCGCCTTCATCACCTGACCGATGAGTGCTCCGGCCGCCTGGACCTTGCCGGCCTCGATCTTCTCGACGAGGTCGGGGTTGGCCGTGATGACCGCGTCGACTGCCGCACCGAGCGCTCTCTCGTCGGAGACCAGGGCCAGGCCGCGGGCATCGGCGACCGCGCCGGGGTTGCCCTCGCCAGCCAGGACACCGTCGAGCACCTGACGGGCCATCGAGTCGTTGAGCCGCCCACCCTGGACGAGGCCGTCGAGCTCGGCCACGGCCCGCGGCGTGATGCCCATGTCGGACAGCTCGCGGCCTTCGAGGTTGGCGCGCCGGGCGATCTCGCCCGACCACCACTTGCGAGCGCCGGCTGGCGTCGCGCCTGCCGCAACCGTCGCCTCGATGATCTCGACCGCGCCGGCGTTGACGACGTCGCGCATCTCCAGGTCTGAGAAGCCCCACTCCCCCTGCAGTCGTCGTCGGCGTTGGACCGGCGGCTCGGGCAGCGTGGCCCGCAGCGCCTCGACGGTCTCGGGCGTCGGAGCGATGGGGACGAGGTCGGGCTCGGGGAAGTAGCGGTAGTCCTCGGCGTCGGACTTCTCCCGGCCACTGGTCGTGACCCCGGTGTCCTCGTGCCAGTGCCGGGTCTCCTGCAGGATCGACCCGGCGCCGGCCAGCACCGCTGCGTGCCGGGTCATTTCATAGCGCACGGCCCGCTCGACCGAGCGCAGTGAGTTGACGTTCTTGGTCTCGGTGCGGGTGCCGAACGGGACCTCGGACTGCTTCTCGGCCTTCTTCTTGCGCGGGCGCAGCGAGACGTTGGCGTCGCATCGCAGCGACCCCTGCTCCATCTTGACGTCGGAGACGCCCAGCGCCCGCAGGAGGTCGCGCAGCGTTGCGACATAGGCCTTGGCGACCTCGGGTGCGCGCTCCCCCAGCCCGGTCATCGGCTTGGTGACGATCTCGATGAGCGGGATGCCGGCCCGGTTGTAGTCGACGAGCGAATAGTCCGCCCCGTGGATGCGCCCGGTGGCACCGCCGACGTGCAGCGACTTGCCGGTGTCCTCCTCCATGTGGGCCCGCTCGATCTCGACCCGATAGACGAAGCCGTCCTCAAGCTCGACGTCGAGCCAGCCGTTGAAGGCGATCGGCTCGTCGTACTGGCTGGTCTGGAAGTTCTTGGGCATGTCCGGATAGAAGTAGTTCTTCCGGGCGAATCGGCACCACGGCGCGATGGTGCAGTTGAGCGCCAACCCGATCCGGATCGCCGACTCGACGCCCTTCTCGTTGACGACCGGCAGCGACCCGGGCAGCCCGAGACACACCGGACACACCTGGGAGTTGGGCTCGGCGCCGAACTCGGTGGGACAGCCACAGAACATCTTCGTGGCCGTGCCCAGCTCGACGTGGACCTCCAACCCCAAAACCGGGTCGTATGCCGCGACCGTCTCGTCCCACGTCAAGACGGCGTCGGGGCCGCCCGCCTGGACCTGGACAGCGCCCTGCACCCCGTCGGTGCCCAGGATCTCGTCGGAGCCTGCCGCGTCAGTGGTCTGCTCGCTCACTTGGTCACCTCCGCGCCTGTCGTCGCCAACTCCGGGACCCGATCCAACAGATGCCCGCCCCACCGGCTGGCGAGCTCGCGCTCGAGAGCCGAGCCCACGGCATACAGGCGCTGGTCCTGGGTCGCGGGGGCGAGGATCTGGAAGCCCGTCGGCAGCCCGTCCTCATCGGCCACTCCGCTTGGCAGCGACATGCCGGGGATGCCGGCCAGGTTGGCGGGGATGGTCGCGACGTCGTTGAGATACATGGCCAGCGGGTCGTCGAGCTTCTCGCCGATCTTGAACGCGGTCGTCGGCGCGGTCGGTGAGACGAGCACGTCGGCCACCTCGAAGGCGCGGGAGAAGTCGTCGGCGATGAGTCGACGGACCTTCTGGGCCTGGCCGTAGTAGGCGTCGTAGTAGCCCGAGGACAGCGCGTATGTGCCCAGGATGATCCGCCGCTTCACCTCGGCGCCGAAGCCGACCTCGCGGGTGGCTGCCATGACCTGCTCGGCGCTGGGGTCCTCGACCCCGTCCGGCAGCACCCGCAAGCCGTAGCGCATCGCATCGAACCGGGCCAGGTTCGAGGACGCCTCCGACGGGAGGATGAGATAGTAGGCCGCAAGAGCGAACCGGAAGTTCGGGCAGTCGACCTCGACGACCGAGGCGCCCGCGTCGACGAGCAGCTGGACGGACTCCTCGAAGCGAGCCTGCACGCCCGGCTGATAGCCCTCGCCGGTCAGCTGCTTGACCACCCCGATGCGCATCCCGGTGACGTCGGCGCGCTGCGCCGCCCGCACCACCTCGGGCACCGGGGCGTGGATCGAGGTCGAGTCACGAGGGTCGTAGCCCCCGATCACCGCGTGCAGCAACGCCGTGTCGAGCACGGTCCGAGCACAGGGCCCCGCCTGGTCCAGGCTGGAGGCCAAGGCGACCAGGCCGTAGCGGGACACCCCGCCATAGGTCGGCTTGGTGCCGACGGTCCCGGTGACGGCGGCAGGCTGGCGGATCGAGCCACCGGTGTCGGTGCCGATGGCCAGCGGCGCCTGGAAGGACGCCAGCACCGACGACGATCCGCCGCCGGAGCCGCCGGGGATCCGCTCCAGGTCCCATGGGTTGCGGCTGGGCCCGTAGGCCGAGTGCTCGGTCGAGGAGCCCATGGCGAACTCGTCCATGTTGGTCTTGCCGAGGATGGGCATCCCGGCCGCCTTGAGCTTGGTGACCAGCGTCGCGTCGTAAGGCGGCACCCAACCGGCGAGGATCCGGCTCCCGCAGGTGGTCGGCAGCCCGCTCGTGGCAATGACGTCCTTGACCGCGATCGGGACGCCGGCCATGACGTGCAGGTCCTCGTCGCGCCCGCGGGCGTCGTCCACGGCTTGCGCCTGAGCCAGCGCCCCCTCACCGTCGACATGCAGGTAGGAGTGAACCGCGCCGTCGACGGCGGCGATCCGGTCCAGGTGCGCCTGGGTGAGCTCGACGGCGCTGATCTCCCGGCGGGCCAGCGCATCGGCCATCCGGGCGGCACTCCAGCGGGTGAGGTCGTGGGTCACGATCGGGCCTTACGGTCGGGGGCTTCGGGAAGCAGCCGGTATGCCGTGCGCCTGGGCCGCGTGGACGGCATACCGGGAGGTGGGTGGTCAGTCGTCGGTGAGGATCCGCGGGACGGAGAAGCGTTGCTGGTCGGCCTCGGGCGCGCCGGACAGGGCCTGGGCGGCGGTCAGGCCAGGGCGGACCTCGTCGGGTCGGGCGACATTGACCAAAGGCAACGGATGGGACATCGGCTCGACCCCCTCGGTCGGCGCCTGCTGGACGAGCGCGACGGCGTCGAGGATGACCGACAGCTCTCCGAGCATCCGGTCGAGCTCCCCGTCGGTCAGCTCGATCCGGGCCAACATGGCCAGGTGGGCGACGTCATCGCGGGACAGTGAGGACATACGACCATCCTATGGGCGCGTCGGCGCGGCCCTTACGGGACGTCCGCTCGTGGACGTGAGCGATCTGTGAGCCCGGCGGGAGAGGCAGCAACGATCATTCCGGGGACCCGGTCTGCAGAAGCCGGACGAAACCGGCCTCGTCGAGGATGGTGAGCCCCAGCTCGCGCGCCTTGTCCTCCTTGGAGCCGGCCCCTGGACCGACGACGACCCAGTCGGTGTTCTTGGAGACCGACCCGGCCGCCTTGCCTCCCCGGGCGATGATCGCTTCCTTGGCCCCGTCGCGGCTGAACCCCTCCAAGGACCCGGTGACAACCACCGTCTTGCCCTCGAGGGTGCGAGGGACCGACGTGTCGAGCGCATCGACCATCCGGACCCCCGCCGCCGCCCACGCGTCGATGATCGCGCGGTGCCACTGGTTCTCGGGGGCATCGAACCACTCGCGGACCGACTCGGCGATCACTGCGCCGACTCCGTCCACGCTTGACAGGGCCTGGACCTCGGCGCCACGGATGGCCTCCATCGACCCGAAGTGGGTTGCCAAGGCCCGGGCAGCGGTGGGTCCGACGTGTCGGATCGACAGGGCCACCAGCACCCGCCACAGCGGCTGTTGCTTGGCCTTGGCGAGGTTGTCGATGAGCTTCTCACCGTTGGCCGACAACACTCGCCCGTCGACGACGGCCTCCGGTGGATCGGTCTTCTTGGCCAGCCGCGTGTAGAGCGGGACCTTCGCGATGGCGGCCAGGTCGAGCCCGAAAAGGCTGCCCTCGTCCTCGATGACGCCCGCATCAAGCAGGGCCGCGGCCCCCTCCCACCCGAGCGCCTCGATGTCCAGGGCCCCGCGCGAGGCCAGCCCGAACAACCGCTCGCGCAACTGGGCCGGACACGAGCGGGCGTTGAGGCAGCGGATGTCCTTGTCGCCCTCCTTCTCGGTCGCCAGCAGGCTGCCGCATGACGGGCAGTGTGTCGGCATGACCCAGGGCACCGCGTCGGCCGGGCGCAGCGCGAGCACGGGCGCGACGATCTCCGGGATGACGTCACCGGCCTTACGCAGCACGACCGTGTCGCCCACCCGGACGTCCTTGCGGGCCACCTCCCAGGCGTTGTGCAGCGTCGCGTTGGCGACGGTCGAGCCACTCACGACCACCGGGTCCATCACCCCGTATGGGGTCACCCGCCCGGTCCGCCCGACCCCGACCTGGATCGCGCGCAGGACCGTGTTGACCTCCTCCGGAGGGTATTTGTAGGCGATCGCCCAGCGCGGCGCCCGCGAGGTCGACCCCAGGACCCGCTGCACCGCCACCTCGTCGACCTTGACGACGACCCCGTCGATCTCGTGCTCGACCGAATGCCGGTGCTCGCCGAAGTGGTCGACGAACTGCTGAACCTGGGCGATGTCCTCGACAACCCGCCAGCGCGCGGAGGTGGGCAGCCCCCAATCGTGGAGCACGGCATACGCCTCGCTCTGGCGGGACACCTCGAAGCCGCGACGCGCGCCCAGACCATGGACGAGCATCCGCAGCGGGCGACTTGCGGTGACCCGTGGGTCCTTCTGGCGCAGCGAACCGGCGGCCGCGTTGCGCGGGTTGGCGAACGGTGGCCGCCCAGCCGCCACGAGGCTCGCGTTGAGCTCTTCGAAGGCCGCGACCGGGAAGAACACCTCGCCGCGCACCTCGACCACCTCCGGCACCGGCGCCTCGGGGGTCGGGGTGAGCACGGTCGGTATGCCGTGGATCGTCCGCACGTTGAGCGTCACGTCTTCGCCGGTGCGCCCGTCACCCCGGGTGAGCGCGCGGGTGAGCCGACCACGCTCGTAGAGGAGGTTGATCGCCAGTCCGTCGACCTTGAGCTCGCACAGGAACCGGTATGCCGCCGCGCCCTCCCCACCCGCATCCCGCGCCACCCGCGACGCCCACGCCGAAAGCTCCTCGGGCGAGAAGGCGTTGTCCAGGCTGAGCATCCGCTCGAGGTGGTCGACGGCCTGGAAGTCGGTCGAGAAGGCGGCGGCCCCCACCTGCTGGGTCGGGCTATCAGGGGTTCGCAGCGCGGGATGGCGCGCTTCGAGCGCGGTGAGCTCGCGGATCAGCGCGTCATATTCACCGTCGGAGATCGTGGGTGCGTCCTGCACGTGATAGGCGAACTGGTGCCCCCGGATCGTCTCGGCGAGGTCGGCCCACGCGTGCCGGACGGCCGGCGGCACATCGGGTCCGACCGGGCTGACGTCGGGCGCGCTGGTGGGCAGGTCGCCTGTGCTGGACACGGGCGCCATCCTGCCGTATGCCGCCGACACCGTCCGCGAGTCGGGCGCGATTTGCACATCATCGGGTGGGGGCCGGACACTGGTGATTGCCTATGACCACAGTTGCTCCGACACTCATGCTCCGACACTCACGGACGAGCCGGCCTGACCCAGGGGAAGACCGCCCATGACGACCACGACTGCAGGATCGCCCCGCGTTGCCCGCCGCGCGATCCCCACCGCACCGCGAACTGTCGCCTTGGGTGCCCTGCTGGCGCTGGCGCTGGCGTCGTGCACGTCGGGCACATCCACCTCCACCACCGCCGTCGGCCCCGCTGGGTCGAACGCACCGACTGCTGCCGGGTCGGCCCCGTCCAGCAGCAGCAACACCGCGACGCCCGTCGATGACACCGTCGTCCTCAATCCAAGCGTGGCCGACGGTGCCTCGGTGCCGGTCGACACCCTGGTCACCGTGTCGGCCAAGGGTGGCACCGTCACCTCGGTCGAGCTGTCCTACCAGGACCCCAAGGCCGGCGCGGTCACGGTCGGCGGTGACATCGCCGGTGACGGCAGCACCTGGACGGCTCACTCCCTGCTCGAACCGGGTGTCACCTATACGCTGGCCATGCGCGGAAGCAATGCCGCTGGCACCGAGAAATCCGCGAAGACGACGTTCTCGACGACCGCGCTCACGGCCAAACAGCAGATCTCGGCGACCCTCATCCAAAACGGCAGCACCGTCGGCGTTGCCATGCCGGTCATCGTCATGTTCAGCAGCCCGGTCACCGACAAGGCGGCCTTCGAACGCAAGATGACGGTGACGTCGACGCCGAGCCAGCCCGGTGGCTGGGCCTGGGTGGGCAGCCGCGAGGCGCACTGGCGCCCCAAGGAGTTCTGGAAGCCGGGCACCAAGGTGGCCGTCAAGGTGGCCATCAATGGGCTGGCCGCCGGCAAGGACACCTACGGCAAGGCAGACCTCAGCGGTGGTTTCACGGTCGGCAACGCGTTGACGATGAAGGCCGACCTCAAGAGTCACCAGATGACCGTGACGATCAACGGCGCGGTGGCCCGGACCATCCCCATCACCGGCGGTAAGCCCGGCTACGAGACCCGCAGCGGCACCAAGGTCATCATCGAGAAGAACGCCGAGCGCGTCATGGACGCTGCCACCACTGGAGTCTCGGCCGATGACCCTGACTACTACAAGGTGACGGTGAAGTACGCCATGCGCGAGACCTGGAGTGGCGAGTTCGTCCACGCCGCGCCGTGGTCGGTCGGGTCGCAAGGCCGGGCCAACGTCAGTCATGGCTGCATCGGCATGAGCACGGCCAACGCCCAATGGCTGTTCAACCAGGCCAAGGTCGGCGACCCCATCACGGTGACCGGCACAGGTCGGGCCCTCGACCGCGGGAACGGCTGGACCGACTGGAACATCTCCTTCGAGGAGTTCGTCAAGGGGTCCGCGCTCAGCTGAGCGTCGCTCAGCCGTTCGCCCGGGACGCGAGTTCGGCGGCCACCTGCAGACAGGCCCGTTGCCGGTCGATCGCGGCCGCGGGGGTCAGGTTGGCCAACCCGCAGGTCGGGGTGACGACGATCTGGTCCAGGTGGGCGGGCGGCATACCGATGCGCTCCCACGCCTGCCCGACGCGATCGGCGACTGACACGGGGTCGACCATGGCGTCGGGTGACGTGGCCACGCACCCGGCGTAGAGCGCCACGCCGTCCTCGGCGGCGACGGCTAGACCCTCCCAGCCGCGCGGGGACAACAGGGTTGTGTCCACCGACAGCCCGCCCGCGCCCGTTCGCCTCAGCAACGGCAGCGGTGGGTATGCCGCGCAGCAATGGACGACCGTCGGCCGCTCTCCGGCCGCTGCCAGCACCGTCTGCAGCAGCGGGAGCGCCTCCTGGCCATCGACGGCGCGAATCCGACCAAACCCGGAAGCCGTGGGCAGACCACCGTCGAGAATCGCTGGCAGCGACGGTTCGTCGAGCTGGACGATGAGGTCGGCCCCTGGCACCAGCCGAGTGAGCGAGGCAAGCAAGACCCGCAACCCTTCGGCGAGCGATTCGGCCAGGTCCCGGCAGGCGCCTTGGTCGACGAGCGCCCGTTCGCCGCGATGCAGCCAGATCCCGCCGGCGAGGGTGACGGGCCCGGCCACGGCCAGTTTGAGGGGCCCGGCATACCCGTCGAAGGCGGCGGCCAGCTCGTCCAGGTCCTCGGTCCAGAAAGCGGAGGTGCGGGCCGCGTCGTGACCCGGTCGGTCGACGAAGCGCCAGCCCGCGGGCTGCAGGTCGACGGCCAGGTCGACGAGCAATCCCGCCGTCCGCCCGATGAGGTCCCCGCCCGGTCCGCGGGACGGCAGCTCGGGAAGTGACGGTATGCCGCGCACCCCGTCGGCCCGCTCGTCATGCTCGCCCAGCAGCTCCCGCTGGATTCGCAGGGCCTCCGCGATGTCGGTGCCGGGCCAAGAGCCGATCCCACTCGCAGACGTCACTCACGGGAGCCTACTGCCGCCCCGTCCTGGCCAGAATTCGTCACACCCGCCGACGATCTCCAGCGTCCACGCCGCTCACACTCCAGAATTCGTCACACCCGCCGACGATCTCCAGCCACCACGCCGGTCAGACCCCCGAATTCGTCACACCCGCCGATGATCTCCAGCCACCGACGATCCGCGCCGACCGGTCGCGGTGATCGTTGCTGATCCGATGACCCGCGTGGCGGCATACAGGACGACCGACTGGCCGGTCGCGACCCCGCGGATCGCGGCGTCCAGGGTGACCCTCACGACGTCCTCAACAACCGTCGCGACACCCGGAAGCGGCTCCCCATGCGCTCGGACCTGGGCCGACACCGGCACGGACTCGCCAACCGGAGGTGGAGAGCCACACCATCGAAGGTGCTCCCCCGTGATGACGTCGACCCCTAACAACTCGCCCGGCGCGACGACGACGGTATTGGTCCGGACGTCCACCGACTGCACATATCGCGGCCGCCCGTCCGACGCCGGGCGCGGCAGGGAAAGCCCCTTACGCTGCCCGACAGTGAACCCGTAAGCACCCCGGTGCGACCCGACAACAGCCCCAGCCTCGTCCACCACGTCACCGGGCCGCTCCCCCAGCCGACCGGCCAGCCAGCCACGGGTGTCGCCGTCGGGGATGAAGCAGATGTCGTGCGAGTCGGGCTTGCGGGCCACGGCGAAACCACGATCGGCGGCCTCCTCGCGCACTTCGGCCTTCGTCGAGTCACCGAGCGGGAAGAACGCCCGGGCCAACTGATCGGCATCGAGCACCCCGAGGACGTAGGACTGGTCCTTGTCGGCGTCGACAGCCCGATGCAACTCCCGCCCGGTGGGCCCCTGCACGATCCGTGCGTAATGTCCGGTCCCGACTGCATCGAACCCCAGCGCCACGGCCTTGTCCAACAGCCCAGCGAATTTGATCCGCTCGTTGCACCGCAGGCAGGGGTTGGGGGTGCGGCCCGCGGCATACTCGGCGACGAAGTCCTCGACCACGTCGGTGCGGAAGCGCGCCGACAGGTCCCACACGTAGAACGGGATCCCAAGCCGGTCGGCCACCCGACGGGCGTCCGCGGAGTCCTCCAACGTGCAGCAACCGCGCGCCTTCTCGCGGACGGCGCGGGCGTCCTCTGACAACGCCAAATGCACGCCGACAACCTCGTGCCCGGCGTCCAGCAGTCGCGCTGCGGCCACGGCCGAATCAACGCCCCCACTCATCGCGGCGACGACGCGCATCACGCGACTCCGGCGGCCCGGCGGGCCCGCTCGACCGCAGCGGGCAATGCGGCCAGCACCGCCTGGACGTCGCCAGCGTCAGACGTGTGGCCCAGGGTCAGCCGCAGCGCTCCCCTGGCATCACGATCGGACAGACCCATGGCCAGCAGCACGTGGCTCGGTTGGGGCACCCCCGCCTGGCAGGCCGATCCGGTCGAGCACTCAATGCCGGCCGCATCGAGCAGATAGAGCAACGAGTCGCCCTCACAGCCGGGCACCAGCAGATGGGCATTCCCCGCCAGGCGACCGGCCCAGTCCCCCGGGGTCCAGACCCCTCCCGGACGGATGCCGTAACCCAGCCTCACCGCCCCCTCGATCAGCTCGTCGCGCAGCCGGCACAGACGCTCCCCCTCGGCGGCGAGACGCTGGACCGCGAGCTCAGTCGCTAGCGAAAGGCCAAGCACACCAACGGTGTCCAACGTGCCCGACCGGATCTGGCGCTCCTGGCCCCCGCCATGCACGAGCGGGATCACCTGCTGCTCGCGGCGCACGAGCAGCGCTCCGGACCCGATCGGTCCGCCGACCTTGTGGCCGGTGAGCGTCAACAGGTCGACGTCGCTGGCGGCGAAGTCAACGGGGAGATGCCCCACCGCTTGGACCGCGTCACTGTGCATCGGTATGCCGTGCGCGTGCGCCTCAGCAGCCATCGCCGCGACGTCTTGGACCGTGCCCACCTCGTTGTTGGCCCACATCACCGAGACCAGCGCCACCGACTGCGGGTCGCGTTCGATGGCGGCCCGGACGTGTTCGACCTGGACGACCCCGTCGCTGTCGCACGGCAGCCACTCGACGTGAGCACCCTCGCGGTCGACCAACGCCTGGACGCAGTCGAGGACTGCGTGATGCTCGATCGCGCTCACCAGCAGCCTCACCCGCCGGGGGTCAGCCTCCCGTCGAGCGCGGAAGACGCCCGCGACGGCGAGGTTGTCCGACTCGGTGCCCCCGGAGGTGAAGACCACCTCGGACGGTCGTGCGCCCAACGCTCCGGCCAGTCGCTCCCGCGACTCTTCGACGACCCGACGGGCCGCGCGACCGGCAGTGTGCAGCGAGGACGCGTTGCCCACGTGCTCCCGTTGGGCGGCCATCGCGGCAGCTACCTCTGGGAAGACCGGGGTCGTCGCAGCGTGGTCGAGGTAGACGGACACCCGCCGATCCTAAGCCGCTGTCCCCGTATGCCGTCGCGCCGCGACACCGGCTGGACCGGACGGCATACCGGGTGGGCCAGGCGAGCACAGCGAGCGGTGAGCGGTGGCCCCTGGCCAGCGGGCCGCTCGTGCGCCATGATGGGCGGGTTCGTCCCCGTCCCGAGGAGCTTCGCGAGCATGACCGACGTCGGCCCCTCTGACACCCGCGTAGCAGCGTTCTTCGACCTGGACGGCACGCTCATCCCCGGGTCCGCAAACATCCCCCTGGCCAAGGCTGCCTTCCGGGCCGGTTTCGTCAGCAAACGCGAGCTGGCTGTGGACCTGGCGAGAAACGCATCGTTCATGCTCCGGGGTGCCAGCGACGACAGCTCGGCCAAGGTCCGCGACCGGATCCTGCGAGGCGTCAAGGGGCACCCGGCGTCCGAAGTCGAAGGGCTCGCCGACGGGTTCCTCGACGACTTGGTCGAGACGATCACCCCGACGATGCGGGAGGTGCTCGCCGAACACCGGGCTGCGGGACACGACCTGGTGCTCGTGTCGGCGAGCCCCACCGAAATCGTCCAACGGTTCGCTGTGGCTGCCGGGATGGATTACGGCGTCGGGACGACAGCGGGGCGCGACGCCGACGGACGCTTCGACGGGACACTGTCCGGGCCGTTCTGTTACAAGGAGGGCAAGGCCGAGGTCATTCGCGGGTTGGCGGCGACGCACGGATACGACCTGGCCGAGTGCTTCGCGTATTCCGACTCGGTGAGCGATGAACCGATGCTCGCTATCGTGGGCAATCCCGTGGCGGTCAACCCCGATCATGAATTGCGACTCATGGCCCAGGCCGGGGGCTGGCGGATCGTGGACGTGGGACGGCTGCGGGTGGTGGCCAACCGGACCCGCAGGGCGGTGCGTTCCGCAGCGGCGTCTCCGGCCAAGGCCTGGACCCGAAGCCGCGCGGGGGCGGCGCGGCGGCGCCGACCGGTCGCCGAGCCCGACTGATCGGTCGCCTAGCCCGATTGCTGAGTCGCCCTAGCCCGATTGATGGGTCGCCCTAGCCCGACTGTTGGGTCGTCGGCGTTGGGCGGTCAGGGGCGCGGGTCGGAGGACAGCAACGCCATGTCGACCACGTCGTCCCAGATGCCGTCCACCAACCGGACCGCTCGTCGCACACCCTCGACGACGAATCCCGCTCTGTCGTAGACCTTCCGGGCCCGAGCGTTGCTTGCGGCCACCTCCAGGGTCAGCCTGCGCAGTCCCAGCGGCCCGAACGCGAAGTCACGGACCAGCAGGGTGGCTTCCGATCCGTAGCCGAGGTCGAAGCGCTCGGGTCCGGACAAGGCAATCCGGAACTCCATCGAGTCATGATCGGCATCGAGCGAGAACAACACGACCTCACCAACCACGTGGCCGTCGGCGGTGGTAACGATCGCCCAATCGGCGCGGTCCGGCCGCTCCTTGGCCACAGCCAATCCGAGTTTGACCTGGTCGGCCAACGCCACGGCAAGCGGTCCTGGCGCCTCGCCGACGAACAGGGAGCGCAGGCCATCGAAGTGCTGGGGGCCAAGCGGCTCAAGCCGGACACCCTGACCGACCAGGGTCGGTTGGTGCCGGAGCAGCGACAGGTCCACGGCCGGAGTCAACCAATCGCAGACCTCGACGGCAAGCCGGGCCGGGGTGTTGCGCAGTTGCGCCGTGTCGACCATGCCCAGGAAGGTCGCCACTGTGATGAAATCCGGGGCCACGAGACCCCATCACCCCGGCGGTTTCAAGTGGTCGACGCAACGGTGATTAGTTGGTCGAGTCTTTCAGCTGGGGTGGCGTAGTCCAAGATGCGGCGGGGTCGGGTGTTCAGGAGGTGTTCCATTTGGGCGATGGCGTGATCGGTGACCTGGGTGAAGTCGCTGCCCTTGGGGTAGAAGTCTCTGATCAGGCCGTTGCCGTTCTCGTTGGTGGGCCGCTGCCAGGGTGAGTGCGGGTCGCAGAAGTACACCTGGGCGCCAGTGGCGATCGCGAACCGGGCGTGCCCAGCCATCTCGACGCCCTGGTCCCAGGCCAGGGACTTCAGCAGTCCCTGCGGTAGTGCGGTGACCATCTGGATGAGTCGCTCGGTGACGGTGAGCGTGTCGTGGACGGTGACCCGGCTGATCAGCGTGTAGCGGGTGTGGCGTTCGTTCAGGGTGATCAACGCTGACCGGCCGCCCGCGCCGATGACCAGGTCACCTTCCCAGTGGCCCGGGACCGCCCGGTCGGCGACATCGGCTGGTCGGGCACCGATGACCGCGTCCCCGATCCAGGGCCGGTTCGAGCGGCGTGGCAGCTTCGATACCGGCCGACGACTGGTCCGGCCGTGTCGTAACGCCTTCTCCACGCTCAGTTCGTGGCGCAACCCCCGGCGCCTTGGACGTACAACGCCTGGTAGATCGTCTCGTGGCTCACCCACATAGCCTGCCGGGTCGGGAAGTCGATCCGAAGACGAGCAGCGATCTGCTGCGGAGAGTGCTTCAGGTTCAACCGGGACACGACCTCACCACGTAACACCGTGCCAGGGTCCAGCTTGCCCACCTTGGGACGGCGGCCACGCTCCAGCATCCGCTGGTGCGCCACCCGCGCCTGGTAGCCGTCACCGCCACAGCCGCGGGCCAGTTCCCGTGACACCGTCGCCGCGGTGGTACCCAACTCGGCCGCGATCACCCGCTGCGAACACTTCTCCCGCAGACGGATCCCGATCAGCACCCGCCCCGCAAACGTCAGATGACCCCGGCCGTCCAGGAAGTCACCCTCCGGTGCCGGCGCCGGGCAACCCGACGCTGACCCGGCCCGACGTCGTTCACTAGGGCCAGCAAGCCCACCGATCCTGCCACGCTGAACGGTCATACCCGCCAGCCTCGCCCACCTCCACACCGTCGTGTTCGAGATCCCGAGCCGGCGACCCGCTTCCCCGATCGACTCACCCGACAACAACAACCCCAACGCCTCGACCCGGACACCCTCAGCCAACACAACAGCCTCCAACAAGGGAAGTTGCATCCACCACCTGAGGCCGCCCCCCGACATCATCGGCGGGTGTGATGAAATCCGGGCCCACGAGACCCCATCACCCCGACATCATCGGCGGGTGTGATGAAATCCGGGCCCACGAGACCCCATCACCCCGACATCATCGGCGGGTGTGATGAAATCCGGACCAGACGTGGACCGCAGGCGTCAGGCGGTGCGCCGAGACGGCATACGGGAGCGGGGTCCGGACCACACTCGGTCCAGACCCCGCGCAGGTATGCCGTGCAGCGACGTCGCGCCGCGACGCCCGTCAGGCCTTGGCAACCGCCACCGCGTCGGTCGCCTGCGGGAGCACGGCGAACAGGTCGCCGATCACGCCGAAGTCGACCAACTCGAAGATCGGGGCTTCCTCGTCCTTGTTGACCGCGACGATCGTCTTGGAGGTCTGCATGCCGGCCCGGTGCTGGATGGCGCCGGAGATGCCGCAGGCGACATAAAGCTGGGGGCTGACCTGCTTGCCGGTCTGGCCGACCTGGTGGCTGTGGGGATACCAGCCAGCGTCGACCGCCGCGCGGCTCGCGCCGACCGCTGCTCCGAGCGAGTCGGCGAACGCCTCGACCTTCGAGAAGTCGCCGCCCGTGCCACGCCCGCCGGACACGACGATCGCCGCCTCGGTGAGCTCAGGGCGGCCGGTCTTGGCCTTGGGGGCGGCGGACACGATCTTGGCCGACTGCGCGAGCGCCGACGGCTCGAAGGCCACGGCCACTTCAGTCGCCGCACCCGAAACCGCCTCGGGCGCAGCCGAGTTGGGCTTGACGGCAATCACAGGCGTGCCCTTGGTGACGGTCGCCTTGACGGTGTAGGACCCGGCGAATACGGTCTGGGTCGTCGCGACCCCGCCTGCTCCGTCGGACTGGACGTCGACCGCATCGGTGATCAGCCCGGAGCCGAGCTTGACCGCGAGCCGGGCCGCGATCTCCTTGCCTTCGGGTGAGCTCGCGACGAGGACGGCCGCCGGGGAAGCCTGGGCCACCACGGCCGCGAGCGCCTCGGCCTGCGGCACGACGAGGAAGCCGCTCAGGTCGGCGTCAACGCGATACACCTTCTCCGCTCCGTATGCCGCGAGCCCCTCCTTCGCGGCATCGAATCCGGATCCGATGAAGACGGCCGACGGCTCACCGAGCCGCCGTGCGATGGTGAGCAGCTCCGAGGTCGTCTTGCGCAGCGCGCCGTCGACGTGGTCGACCAGGACGAGAACTTCAGCCATGTCAGTGATCTCCTATTCCGACGTCGCTGGTCAGATGAACTTGCGCTCGGCGAGGAAACCGGCGAGCTTGGCTCCACCGTCGCCCTCGTCCTTGACGATGGTGCCCTTGGCGCGCGGGGGCCGGGCCTCGAAGGAGGTCACCTTGGTCCACGCCGCGTCCAGCCCGACCTCGGCGGCCGAGACACCCAGGTCGGCCAGCGACCAGGTGTCGACCGTCTTCTTCTTGGCCGCCATGATCCCCTTGAACGACGGGTAGCGCGGCTCGTTGATCTGGTCGGTCACCGACACGAGCGCGGGCAGAGTCGCCTCGATCGTCTGGCTCGCGACGTCACCGTCCCGGCGGGCCGACACCGAGCCGGCGCCGACGGTGAGCTCGGACGCGAAGGTCACGGCAGGCAGGCCGAGCCGCTCGGCGAGCATCGTCGGAACGACGCCCATGATGCCGTCGGTCGAGGACATCCCGGTGATGACCAGGTCGGGCCTGCCGATCTTCTCGATCGCCTTGGCCAACAACAGCGAGGTGGCCAGCGCGTCCGAGCCGTGGATGGCGTCGTCGATGACATGCACCCCCTTGTCGGCGCCCATCTGCAGGGCCTTCTTGATGGCGTCGGAGGCATTGTCGGGGCCGATGGTGAGGACGGTGACCTCCCCTTCGCCGGCTTCGACGATCTTGAGGGCCTCCTCGACGGCATACTCGTCGAGCTCGGAGAGCAGCCCGTCGACGTTGACGCGGTCGGTGGTGCTGTCGGAGGCGTTGAAGGTGCGCTCCGCCTGAGCGTCGGGCACGTACTTCACGCAGACGACGATGTTCATGGGTGCAACGTCCTCTTCCCGTGTGCTGGTAAGGGTCTCGCCCATCCTGTCAGGTCAAGACGCGCCTCCCCGTCGCCTCAAGCGTGATGCCCACCACCTCGTCGGTATGCCGCGTGATGCGGTTCACGCGGCATACCCCTGGCCGCGTCGGTCACGCGGTGCCGAAGCGCTCCCACACCCGGTCGGCCTCCTCGACGCGACCAGCGGCTGCCAGCGCGTCGGCCCATAGCCCCGCGCAGCGGAAGCGCACCCCGAGCACGTCCTCCGCGTGCAGCTGAGGCAGCGCCTCCTCGAGGATCGCCCCGGCGCCCCGCAGGTCGCCGGCCTGGGCCAGATAGGCCCCGCGCTCGGCCGCCACGACGGTCGCGGCCTCCCCGTCCAGCCCCGCTTCCACCCGGCGCAGCCGCTGGGCAGCCCCCGCGGCATCGCCGCCTTCCGCGAGCATCGCCGCGCCTTGGCGGGCGATCCCGAGCGAGAGCCGGTCGGTCCACTCCTGGGCATCCTCGTCGCCGATCGACCGCGCGAACTCGGTGACGACAGCAGGGATGGCATCCAGGTCGGCCACCCCTTCGACGAGCTCGCCGGCCTCGACCCGCAGGGCGGCCAACTGACGCAGGGCCCCCGACAACAGCCCGGCGTCACCGGCCTGCCGGGCATGTGCCGCGGCAGCGTCGAAGTGCGCGGCGGCCGCTTCCGCGTCCCCGGCGTCCCAGGCAGCGGATCCGGCCCGGAACTGCGCGTGACCGGTCTCCCCCGGCCGTCCCGTTGCTTCGAAGTTCACCGCCGCCGCCGTGTATGCCGTGCGCGCACCTCCCGGCTCCCCGAGGGCGGACAGGGCGTTGCCCAGCGCCCACCCGATCGGGCCGACCAAGTGGGGCAGGTCCTGGGTCGCCCGAGCCAGGCTGGCCTCCAGCAACTCCGCGGCCTCAGCGAACGAACCGAGCTCGACCAGGGCCACGCCGAGGTAGCGCTGGGCCAGCGCGAGCAGCACCGGATCGCGGCGCTGTTGAGCGTCGCGCACGAGCAGGCGGGCGACGGGCTCCAACTCGTCCCAGCGCGAATCGTCGACGAGCAGGTCGGCCAGCAGGTCCCGGACCGGGACCCGCACGGGCAGGTCACCAGCTAGGTCGACCGCGCGGGAGGCCAGGTCGATGGCCGTGTCGAGGTCGCCTTGGGCCGCGGCGAGACGGGAGCGCGCATCAAGGATGAGCACCTGCAGGGTGGCCGGAGCGCCGGAGCCCGCATGCGCCTGCGCGGCATCGATGCGCGCCGCGATGAGCGCTGGGTCCGCCTCGCCACGAGCGCCTTCGAGCAGGACGAGGGCCTGTCGCCAGGGGCGAGCGGCCCGGCCGAAAAGCTCCGCCGCACGGTCGTATTCGGCGAGGGCCGGCCCGGCCGTATGCCGCGCGATCGCGAGCCACGCCGCCCCGGCGTCCTCCAACGCCCCCGAGGTGTCGAGCGTCTCGGCCAGCGTGGCCACGGCGGCAGCCTCGCCCGAGTCGGGTTCGACTCCCTGCGCCACGGCCTGGTCGACCAGGACCCGCAGCCGCTGGGTCTGGTCGACGGCACGTTCGGCCGCTGCGAGCGCATCGGCCAGCAACTCGTCCCGGCGCGCCGGCGGCTGATGGGCCGCGGCGATCCGGTCCAGGAACGCGACGTCGCCCCACTCGCCCGGGCCGGCCTGGGCCCGCAACACCCCACGGTGTGCCAGCCAGGCCTGGACATCGGGCTCCACGTCGATGTCGAGGGCGTCGATCCGTTCGCGCAGGGCCTTGGCGTGGGCCGTGACCCCCGAAGGCATCGGCAGTGCCGCCACCTCTGGGTCAGAGGCCGACCCGGCGCCCTCGCCCGCCACGGCCAGCCGCAACGGCGGCAGCACCGGCTCGTGGCTGACCTTCGCCACGTCGAGCAGGGCATCCACGCGCTGCGTGTGCACCTGGGAACCGTTGCGGCGATCGAACGCTGCGGCCACGGCATACGCCTGGACTCGGAGGTCCGCAGCAACCTCGGTGACGCGGCGGCCGTTGATCTCGGCGGGAGCCAGCCCGGCGGCTTCAGCGACGGCCAAGACGAAAGCCCCCGCAGCGAGGAACACCTCGCGCTCGCCGGGGTCGGTGAGGTCCGGGAGCCACTCCAGACGCGGCAGCAGGTGGTCGACGGCGCGGTCGACGTTCCCGATGCGGGTGAGGGCCACCAGTTGGCGACCGACGGCGTCCGCGGCCTTCGGGTCCGAGGCACTCAGCCGCCACCCCCGTTGGTATGCCGCGGCCGCCTCCTGCCGCTGGCCGAGGCGGGTGTGCCATTCGGCGGCATACGCGAGGCAGGACTGGGGCTCCTCCCCACAGGTGAGCGATCCGTCGACGACCGGCTGGATGAGGGTGAGCGCTCGCTCCGGATCGCCATCGGCGACCAGCCGCGCCTGCTCACGGCATTCGCAGGCGTGACAGTCCGAGACGTCGTCGCGGGATGCGGCGACCCATCGGTCCAGGTGCGCGCCCGCCTCCGCCCGCTCGCCGATCTCGTCGGCGAGTGCCGCACGGTGTTGATGGATCGGTCGCAGCGCCGCCCCATGCGCGCGGAAGGCCCCCTCGACGTCGTCGATGGTCGCCCGGGCGGTCTCCAGAGGGATCTCCGGGGTGCCGACGACCTGGGTGAGGGCCCACTTGAGCCGCCAGAGCACCGAGCGGCGGTCCTCCTCGTCCAACCGCTCCCCTGCGGTGTCCAGCGCCCGGCGCAGCCACGAGTAGTGGGTGAGCAGGCTGGGGTCGTTGGGCACGTGGTAGGCAGAGTCGATGAGGTAGAGACGGGTCCAGTACTCGTTGTCGAACCCGCCCAACCGAGTGGCGACCGAGACGGCGTGTTCGCACCGGCGGACGCGTTCCAGGCCCTCAGGCATGGCCTCGATCTCTTGAAGCAACTCGATGACCTGGGGGTCGCAGTCACTGGGATAGGTCATGTCGGTCTCCCGTCGAGGGCACGATCGATGAGGTTGGGCAATGCTCGGGAAACGAGTGCGCTGTCGACCGGACGCAAGGGGTGTTGTCCGGCGATGAGGGCGTGGGCATAGAGCGCTTCGATGACGTGTCGTTGCAGCGTTGCGTCGGGGTGCTCGGCGAGCCGGCGCACCGTGAGGTTGGCGGCGTTGACGACAAACGATGCCTTGGCCTGCGGCCTGGCCGTCGCGTCCAGGAGGGCGGCCCACGGGCCGTCGAGGTCCTCGCGGACCTCGGCGCGATCGCGCTCGCGCCGACCGTCACGGTCGATGAGCAGCACGGCCTGCAGGTCTTCGGGAGCAAACCGGCGGACGTCGGCGACCACGCCGGTCCGGTCGAGGGCTTCCTGGGCGGTTGCGAGCAGCCGCGCGAAGCGGGCCCGTTCGGCCGGATCGACCGGCTCGAACCCGGTGCTGAGTTCGCTCGGCGCGATCCGGCGGGCATCGCTGCCAGGGTGCCGGGCCAGCCATCGGCGGATGAGCTCGCCGTCGTAGGCGTAGCCAGCGTTGAGGACAGCGACGCCCCCGACGGAAGCCAGCGGCGCGATCTGGCGGAAGTCCTCGATGCTCTCGGCATAGCGCAGCACCGGGTCAAGGGCCGCGAAGTCGGCGAGCGACATCTGGCCGCGGGTCGTCTCCCACGGCAGCAACCCGGCAACGATGTCGAGCATCTCGTCGTCCTCGGCAGCCATGGCCTTGGCCCCGAGGTGGTGCACCTGCAGGAACCGGCGCATCCGGTCGGGGTCGGTCGCGGCGGTGCGCAGCAGCCATCGGCGGATCGCGGCGCCCAGCCGTTCTCGAGTCTCGGCCAGGGCCTCGTTGTCCTGCAACGACTCTCGGGAGGCGGTGAGCTCGAGGCGATCACCGTCGAGGACTGCGCGGACGAAGAAGGCCCAGTCGGGCAGGATCGCCTCGACCGCTTCACCGACGAGCATGCGTTTGGCGTAGAGCCGATGGTGGGCGCGGCGCCCGGCGGGGGCGGGGGTGACGAAGGCGAAGCCGTGCACCCCGGTGACCGGGTCGGCGAGCTCGATGACATCGAGCGGGCGGATGCCGAGCAGGTCGTCGGAGAGGCGTTCGGCGGCCTCTCGCCGCCGACCGCCGGTGAGCGTCGGGTCCTCCCACGGGAAGGTGCGTCCGCCCACGTCCCGGGGACCGTCCGGGGTGTGGACGATGAGTTCCACCGGCAGGTATGCCGCGAACAGCTCGGCCAGCGCGCCCACCTGGCTCCACCCCAACAGGGGCTCGATGCCCCGCGGCCGCAGGACGACCTCGGTGCCCGGGTCGGCGCGAGGTGTTTGCGCCGGTGTGACGGTGTAGGTGCCGTCCGCTGCGCCTGACCAGGTCCAGGTCTGCTCAGCGCCGACCCGGCGGGTGTGCAGAACGATCTCGTCGCACACGAGGAAACAGGACAGCAATCCGATGCCGAACTGGCCGAGGAAGCTCCCCCGAGCGAAGCCGAGCTCGTCGCGCTTGGTCGACGCCCCGATCGTGGCCAGGACCGAGCGGATCGACTCCGCGTCCAGACCGATCCCGGTGTCGTGAATGTGCAGGAACCCGTCGTCGGCCACATCCGCGGGGACGATCTCAATCCGGCGCGGACAGTCCGGCTCGACTGCAGCCCGGGCCGTGATGGCGTCGGCGCTGTTCTGGACCAGCTCCCGCAGATAAACCCGTGGGCTGGAGTAGAGGTGGTGGGACAGCAGGTCGACCATGCCCCTCAGGTCCACCTGGAAACTGTCTCGCGCCACACTCATCCTCCCGATCCAACCAGAGGGTGCGCGCGACCGAAAACCCCGTTCACCGCGGGCGGACGGCATACGGGCACGTCAGGGACCCGCGAGCGCTGTCAGTGGGCCGTTCCGAGGATGTGGAAGGCGGGCTCCTCGTAGGGGTGAGCTGCGCGCAGGGCCGCGACGACCTCATCGCGCCGACCAGCCGGGATGACCAGCTCGCAGCGGTCTTCGGCCACGGTGACCAATTCGCCGATCTGGCCGACCGTCGGGGTCGCCCCCCGCAAGGCCCGGAACTGGCCGGTCCCCGCCGTCACCCAGGCACATTCGCGGTAGTCACCGATCGCACCGGCACCGGCAGCGAAGAGCGCCGTGAGCACGGCTTCGGTGCTCTCGTGCGGGACATAGACGACCAGGACGTCGAACCCCTCGCCGCGACGCGCTCCGGTGAGGATCGCCAGTGGGCTGAGGGGGCCGAGCGGGCCAAGTTGTCCGAGCGGCCCGAGTTTGCCGAACGGACCCAGCGGTCCGAGCGGGCCGAGGGGGCCTAACGGACCCAGGCGTCGCCAGACGCTCAACGCCCCGGCCCGCCAGCCGCCCGCACCGGACTCGTCGTCGGTGCCGAACCCCGGCAGGCTCAGCTCGTCATCGGGCCCGGGAACGACCGGCCCGACCCGGCTCATCGGCCCTCGAAGTGCGCCTTGCCGGGTCCGTTGGCGACAAAGGACTCCATGCCGACCAGCCGGTCGTGCGTGGCGAACAGCGCCGCGAACAACGACTTCTCCAGCGCCAGTCCGGAGTCCAGGTCCAACTCACCGCCGCGGTCGACCGCCTCCTTCGCCGCCTTGAGCGCGAACCGCGGACCCTTGACCAGCTGGGCCATCCAGTCGCGGGCCGCGGCATACACCTCGGCGTCCGGGACCACGCGGTCGACCAGGCCGATCGCGAGCGCCTCGTCGGCCTTGATGAAGCGGCCGGAGAAGATGAGTTCCTTCGCCTTGGCCGGGCCGACCAGGCGAGTGAGCCGCTGGGTGCCGCCGGCCCCCGGGATGATGCCCAGCAGGATCTCGGGTTGGCCGAGCTGTGCGGACTCACCGGCGATCCGGAAGTCGCAGCACATCGCCAGCTCGCAGCCACCGCCGAGCGCATAACCGGTGATCGCGGCGACGGAGGGCTTCGGGATGCGGGCGAGGGTCGTCGTGAACGAGTGCAGACCTTCGACCGCCACCGCCATGTCGGTGTAGGACATCGTCTGCATCTCCTTGATGTCCGCGCCGGCGGCGAACACCCGCTCACCGCCGTAGACGATGACGGCCGCGACATCGTCACGGACGGTGGCCTCGCGGGCGCACTCCTCGATCTCGTTCTGCACCTGGAGGTTGAGCGCATTCATCTTCGGGCGGTCCAACCGGATCGTCCCGATGCCGTCGGCGACCTCAAGTCGCACAAACTCACCCATCACTGACCTCCTGCTCCTGGCGCATCGTCGCGCCCTTGGTCCCACGATCCATACCATGCGCCGACAACCTGCAAGACGAGGGTCACCGACAACTGCACCAGACGGTTGAGATCGACGCCCGGCAGGACGACCTGGTCGCAGGTGACGATGAGGTTGTCGCCCGCGATGCCCACTTTGGCGACCTGCCACTGCAGGTTGACGTCGTTGCACCGCTGCAACCGCGCCAACGCGTCATCGGGCGCGGGCGCACCGATCTGCCACTGCCCGAAGATCCGCATCACCGGGAAGTCGCCGTCCTGGCAGCGCACGAACAACTGTTGGACCGGGTCGCCCACCTGGAAGGCCACATCGCCGTCGGAGTCGATGCTCGGTTTGATCTCGAGGTCCTGCAGCACATCGAGAACCCTTCCGCGCAACGGATGTTCATCTGCAGGCGGCGGGAAGTTGGGCAGGGCGGTCGGATCCGTCATGCCACAACCGTAGTGTCCCCCTAGGCTGGACGACATGTTGCCTCGGTCTCTCGCCACCCGCGATCATCCGCCGGCACCCGGCGTGACCCTGGTCGAGGGCGGGGCCCAGGTGTGTGTGTATGCCGGTCACGCCGACAGTCTGGACGTGTGCCTGTTCGAGCCGGGAGACACCCGCGGAGAGTCCGAGCGTCGAGTCCCGCTGACCGACCGGATCCACGGCTACTGGTTCGGTTTCGTCCCGGGCATGGGCCTCGGACAACGCTACGGACTGCGCGCCAGCGGGCCCTGGTCACCCCACGACGGGTTGCGCTACAACCCGGCCAAGCTGTTGCTGGACCCCTACGCGCGCGCCATCGAGGGCGAGGTCACGTGGGTGCCGGACGTCTACGGGCACCGCACCTCCTCCGACCTGCGCCCCGAGGACCTGTATGCCGTCGACGACCGCAACTCGGCGGCATACCTGCCGCGCGGGGTGGTCGTCGACGAGAGGTTCGACTGGGGCGGGGACCGGGCACCGGCTCGCGCGATGTCCGAGTCGGTGATCTATGAGACGCACGTGCGCAACCTGACGATGCGCCTGCCCGGGGTGCCGGCGGAGCTACGCGGCACGTATGCCGGGCTGGCCCACCCCGTGACGATCGACTACCTCACCCGGCTGGGGGTCACCGCGGTCGAGCTGTTGCCGGTCCACTCCTTCACCACCGAGCCGGAGGTGTGGCGGCGCGGGCTGGTCAACCACTGGGGCTACAACACCCTCGGCTTCTTCGCCCCGCATGCCCGCTATGCCGCCGCCCGCGACCCGCAAGGCGCGCTCGACGAGTTCAAGGGCATGGTCAAACTGCTCCATGCGGCCGGGATCGAGGTCCTGCTGGATGTCGTCTACAACCACACGGCCGAACAGTCAGCGCGCGGGGCGACCTTGTCCTGGCGAGGTCTGGACAACCGGGCCTACTACCGCCTGGACGGCCGCGGCGACGACATCGACGTGACGGGGTGCGGCAACACCCTGGACGTGCGGCACGTCGTCACGGTCCGGATGATCCTCGACTCGCTGCGCTACTGGGTGCAGGAGTGCCACGTCGACGGGTTCCGGTTCGACCTGGCGGTGGCGCTGGGGCGTGGGAAGAACGATGAGTTCGACCCCGACCACCCGTTGCTCATCGCGCTGCGCACCGACCCGGTGCTCTCGCAGGTCAAGAACATCGCCGAGCCGTGGGACCTGGGGATCCAAGGCTGGCGGACCGGGCAGTTCCCGCCGCTGTTCTCCGAATGGAACGACCGCTTCCGCGACCGGGTGCGCTCGTTCTGGCTCACCGACCTGGCCCGCAACCTGTCGGGCCAGCCGGGGCACGGGGTCCAGGACCTGGCGACCCGGCTCGCGGGATCGGCCGACTTGTTCCACCACCGCGACCGCGGGCCGATTGCCTCGATCAACTTCGTTGCGGCGCATGACGGCTTCACGACGGCCGACCTCACGGCATACAACCACAAGCACAACGAAGCCAACCGCGAGGACAACCGCGACGGGGCCGACAACAACTGCTCGTGGAACCACGGGATTGAGGGCCAGATCGACGACGGGGTGTCGATGCTGCGGCACCGGTCGATGCGCAACCTGCTGGGCACCCTGTTGGTGTCGACCGGGGTGCCGATGATCAACGGCGGCGACGAGTTCGGGCGCACCCAGCACGGCAACAACAACGCCTTCTGCCAGGACAACGAGACCTCGTGGTACGACTGGGCGTTGCAGCCATGGCAGGAGGACCTGCTGGCGACGACGGCGTTCCTGGTGAAGCTGCGGGCGGACTATCCGGTGCTGCGGCAGCGCGACTTCTTCAGTGGCGGACAGGTGCATCTCGACGGGTCGAAAGACCTCGAGTGGTTCGGGTCGGACGGACGGCCGATGACGATGGACCGCTGGGGCGACGATCGGCTGCGCACCCTGCAGATGTTGCTCAACGGTGCGCCGGAGCAGCACGACTCGCTGCTTGTGGTCTTCCACGGCGATGCCCACGAGGGATCGGTGACGCTACCCCGACCACCTGGGCTCACGGCATACGAACTGGTGTGGGACAGCGCCTGGGACCGGCCGCTGGAGTCGCCGGTGGCCGTGCCCCTCGATGAGCCGGCCGTGCTGCTGCCCGCCTCGATGCGCATCTACCGCGCCGTCGACCCCACCTGACCCGGATTGGCATGATCCACCGCCCGTCCTGCTGCCTCAGCCCTGGCCCCAGCCCCAGCCCCAGCCCAGGGCCCAGCCCCAGCCCTGGCCCCAGCCCTGGCCCCAGGCCCCAGGCCCAGACCAGCCCGAGCCACCCCGAATTCCTCACACTCGCCGATAGTTTCGTGCTCCCGTATCCCGTCAGGACCAGAATTCCTCACACCCACCGACAACTTCCTTCCCCACGGGCCTAGACCCCCGAATTCCCCACACTCGCCGATAGTTTCGTGCTCCCGCATGCCGTCAGGACCAGAATTCCTCACACCCGCCGATAACTTCCTTCCCCACGGGCCTAGACCCCCGAATTCCCCACACTCGCCTATAGTTTCGTGCTCCCGCATCCCGTCAGGACCAGAATTCCTCACACCCACCGACAACTTCCTGCCCCACGGGCCCAGACCACCCCGAATTTCTCACACCCGCCGATGATCTCGGGCTCTTGAACCAGAGACGTCCAGAATCCCCCCTGCGATCACATGAGCACCTCTCCAGCACCGAACCATTCACCTCGACCCAGCCACGAGCGACCCTGTGGATAACTCCTGCACGGGACGTCCGCGATCGGGCATCCTCGCTGGAGGAGTCAGACAAACCAGGAGGGCGAGCTCGATGACCCCCATCACCCACCCGGCCACGCGGCCCAGCTCACTCGACACCGACCGGCCCTTCCGGCGACGTGACGCGCTGCGGGCCGGGATCACCGACCAGGACCTCGTTGGCCCGACGTTCCGACGGCTGATGCACGGCATCTACATCAGTGCGGCCGCTGAGGTCACCCCGACAACCCGGATCCTCGCGGCGATGCGGACGACGACCCACCCGTGTTTTGCGACGCATCACACGGCCGCCACCCTCCTCGGGGCCACGGTCCCGGACTCGGCGTGGACCTACCTCGGGACGGTCGAAGGCGCGATGACCGTCCGCCGCCAGATCAGGCTTCGCCGGTATGCCGTTCCCCCACCCCTCGCGCAGCGATCGCCTTTGCCCTGCACCGACGCCGCTCAGACCTTCCTTGACCTGGCTGAGTGCCTTGAGCTCGTCGATCTTGTCGTGCTCGGGGACGGCTTGGTCCGGCAGGGCCACATCACCCCGGTCGGGCTTGTCAAAGCTGCCCGGCAGCACGAAGGCCCCGGCGCCAAACTCGCACGGCTAGCCGCAGGCTACGTCCGAGCCGGAGTGGACTCGCCGATGGAGACCCGAGTGAGGATGCTCTTCGTGTTGGCGGGCTTTCCCGAGCCGGTCGTCAACGTCGAGGTCTTCGACGATTCGGGTCGGCTGCGTTACCGGATCGACCTGGCCTGGCCGACCGTCAAGGTCGCCGTCGAATACGACGGCCGCCACCACATCCGTCGCGAGGAGCAGTGGACTTACGACATTCGCCGTCGCGAAGACTTGGAGGGTGAAGGGTGGGCCTTCCTCGTGCTCACGGCCGCCGACATCTTCCGCACCCCCGGATCAACCCTTGACCGCGCCGAGAGCCTGCTCGCCGTCCGCGGCATACGATTCCGGCGGCGCCGCGACTGGTGCGACCACTTCCCGGCCGGGTCGCGTCTGACTGCCTGACCGACTCTCGCCGGGCTCCTCAGCCCGGGTGGCCACTTTCTCGCACCAAGAATCACCGGCGCGTGTGAGGAATTTGGGACAATCACCGGCTCGCCAGCCCGAAACCACCGGCGGGTGTGAGGAATTCGGGGCAATCACCGGCTCGCCAGCCCGAATCCCTCAGCGAGTGTGAGGAATTCAGGCAATCCGAGACCCCCACCCCGAAACCCCCCGTGAGTGTGAGGAAATCGGTGTGCGCCCCGGCTCAAGTGCCGAAGTCGTCCGCGAGTGTGAGGAATTCGGGGCAATCCGAGACCCCGCCCCCCGAAAACATCGGCGGGTGTGAGGATTTCCAGAAGAAGGCGCCGATATTGCGCCTCACCGACGCGGCTGCGCGGCATACCCGGCAGGAGGTATGCCGCGCGGCCAACGCACGTCTGACGCGTTCGCCCGCCCTCGGTCAGGCGTTGGCGACCAAGCCCAGCTCGCTGGAGGCGACCAGGCCCTTGTGCTTGGGCAGGACCCGGACGGTGTAACCGAACGTGCCCGTCTGGGTCAGCGTCACCGTCCCGGAGAACTGATGCCGGTCGCCCTCGTAGCTCTCGGTGTGCTTGAGCTTGACAACCGTCGGGCGCCGGATCGTGTCGTCCCGGTCCGACGATGCGCCATAGACGATCTGCACGCGCACCTCGTCGGCCCGCAGCGTCCCGAGGTCGACATACGCCCGCACCGTCAGCTCGTCACCGACCTGCGGCGAGTCCGAGACGCCCGAGGACTCCACGTGTTCCACGCGCACCGACGGCCACGCGGCCCGGACCTTCGCCTTGTATGCCGCGAGCTCTCGCGCGCCGCTGTACTTCGGCCCATCGAGCGACCACCCGGCACGAGCGGCCGGCCCGTAGAGCTCGGTGACGTAGTCGCGAACCATCCGCGTGGCGAGCACCTTGGGGCCGAGGGTCTCCAGCGTGTGCAGGAGCAGCTCCATCCAGTGCAGCGGCAGACCGTTCTCGTTCTGGTCGTAGAAGTGCACCCGGACGTTGTTTTCGATGAGGTCATACAGAGCCGCGGCCTCGATGTCATCGCGCCGGTCGGGATCCTCGACACCGTCGGCGGTCGGGATGGCCCAACCGTTCTGACCGTCGTACCACTCGTCCCACCACCCGTCGAGGATCGACAGGTTGAGCCCGCCGTTGAGCGCGGCCTTCATGCCCGATGTCCCACACGCCTCGAACGGCCGCAGCGGGTTGTTGAGCCACACGTCGCAGCCCGGGTAGAGCACCTGGGCCATCTCAATGTCGTAGTTGGGCAGGAAGACGATGCGGTGACGCACCTCGGGGTCGTCGGCGAACTGCACCATCTGCTGGATGAGCCGCTTGCCCAGGTCGTCGGCCGGGTGCGACTTGCCCGCGATGACCAACTGCACGGGCCGCTTCTTGTCCAAGAGGATCTTCTTGAGCCGCGCCGGGTCGCGCAGCATCAGGGTGAGCCGCTTGTAGGTCGGCACCCGCCGGGCGAACCCGATCGTCAGCACGTCGGGGTCGAGGATCTCGTCGGTCCACTTGAGCTCAGCCGCGCTGGCCCCGCGCTCGACCCACGAGGCCCGCACCCGCCGCCGGGCGTCAGCGACGAGCTGCTGGCGCAGCTCCCGCTTGATCGCCCACATCTGGTCCCAGTTGATGGTTCGGATCTGCTCCCAGCCGCCGTCACGGTCCAGGCCGCCCTCGCCCAGGTGCGCCTCGGCGAACTCCAGCATCCGTCGGTCGACCCAGGTCGGGGCGTGCACGCCGTTGGTGATGCTGCCGATCGGCACTTCTTCGTGGTCGAAGCCCGGCCACAGTCCGTCGAACATGTCCCGGCTCACCTGGCCGTGCAGCAACGACACGCCATTGGCCCGCTGGGCCAGGCGCAGCCCCATGACGGCCATGTTGAACATGGCCGGGTCACCGCCCTCGTAGGTCTCAGCACCCAGCGCGAGCAGTCGGTCCAGCGGTATGCCGGTCATCGCGCAGTCGCCGCCGAAGTAGATGTGGATCCGGTCCGCGGCGAAGCGGTCGATGCCCGCGGGCACCGGCGTGTGGGTGGTGAACACCGTCGAGGCCCGCACCGCCTCGAGCGCCTCGTCGAAAGTGAGCCGGTGGTCACGGACCAGCTCGGAGATCCGCTCGATCCCGAGGAACCCGGCGTGCCCTTCGTTGGTGTGGTAGACGTCCGGCTCCGCAGCCCCGGTGAGCCGCGACCATGCGCGCAGCGCCCGCACTCCGCCGATGCCGAGCAAGAGCTCCTGCTCCAGGCGCCGGTCCCCGCCGCCGCCGTAGAGCGCTTCGGTGACCGCGCGCGCCGGGTCGTCGTTGCCGGTGACGTCCGAGTCCAGCAACAGCAACGGCACCCGGCCGACCTGGGCCCGCCACACGTGGGCCTTGAGGACCCGCGATCCGGGCAACCGGATCTCGATGACCGTCGGTGTCCCGTCAGCCTCGCGCAGCAACGCCAGCGGCAACCCGTCGGGGTCGAGCACGGGGTAGGCCTCTTGCTGCCACCCCAGCGCGTTGAGCGACTGCTTGAAATAGCCCGTCTTGTAGAACAGCCCCACCCCGACGATCGGCACGCCGAGGTCGGAGGCGGACTTGAGGTGGTCACCGGCCAGGATGCCCAGGCCGCCGGAGTATTGCGGCAGCACATGGGTGATCCCGAACTCCGGGCTGAAGTAGGCGATGGCACGCGGCGCCCCAGGGACGCCGTCGACCTCCTGCTCGCCGGCCCAGTCCTGGTACCAGCGCGGAGCCTCGAGGTAGTGGTCAAGCGCCGCCTTGGCGCTGTCGACCCGTGCGACGAACTCGGCGTCCTTGGCGAGTGTGGCCAGCTCGGCCGCCGAGAGGCGGGCAAGCATCTTGGTGGGGTCCTGATGACACTCCGCCCACCGGACCGGGTCGATGCTCGCGAAGAGATCCCGGGTGTGGGGGTGCCAAGACCAGTGCAGGTTGAGAGCAAGGTCACCGAGCGCAGCGATGGGCTCGGGCAGGACGGTGCGGACGTTGAAGCGTCGGATGGCCTTCACGGGGAGCGACTATAGGACGCTACCGGCCGGTTCACCGACTCCGTCCACGCCGTTCACCGACTCCGTCCACGCCCTTCACCGACTCCGTCCACGCGCCTCCACCGCCTCCGTCCACGCCGTTCACCGACTCCGTCGACGCTTCTCACCGCCCTCAGTCAAGGCTCGGCGAGCCTCGGTGGAGTAAGCGGTTACATCCGAACGGTGAGAATGTGATCCCTGACGGGTCGCGCAGGCAGACTCGTGGCCGCCTGACCGAGTAGCGTCGGACCCGTGAGTGCCTCCTCAGCCCGCAAGCGCGCCTCCCGGTTCCGCCCCAAGGCAGCCCCGTCACCGCGTGAGCCCCTCGGTTCCCCCGCCGGTATGCCGCCCGCCTCCGCAGCACCGGTCGCCCCAACACTGGTCGCCCCGGTCCCGGCCGCGCCCGCTGTGGTCGCCTCGCCAGCACCCGGTATGCCGCCCGCTCACCTTCCTGGCCCCGCCCCTGTTCCCGGGCCTGCCCCGGCGCCGGGCCCGCACCCTGCCCTCTCCCCTGGGTTGGCCCCGATCGGCCGGATCCCGGTGGTCGGCGTGCTGCCGTCGGTCGACGGCGGCACCCGCCCGGCCAAGTCGGTCGTCGACGAGCAGTTCTGGATCGAGGCCCGGGTGTTCCGCGAGGGCCACGACGCGGTCAACGCGACGGCCGTGCTCACCGACCCCGACGGGGTCGACCACCCCTACCCGATGACCTGTGCCAACGTCGGGCTGTCCCTGTGGAATGTCCAGGTGAGCGCCGACCGCACCGGCTGGTGGTCCTACCGGGTCGAAGGATGGTCCGACCCGTGGGAGACCTGGGTGCACGACGGCACGATCAAGATCGAGGCCGGCATCGATGACGAGCTCATGCTCGAAGAAGGCGCTCGGGTCATCGAGCGCGCCATCACCGCCCTGGCCGCGGCCGCTCCGGACAGCGCCCGCGCCGAGCTTCGTGAGGCTGTCACCGCCCTGCGCGACGCCAGCCGACCGCCGATCGCCCGGCTGCGCGCCGCCACCTCGCCGGACGTCCACGCCGTGTTCGCGGCATACCCGTTCCGGGAGAAGGTGAGCCCGTCGGCGGCATACCCGCTGCTCGTGGAGCGCGAGCTGGCGCTCTGCGGCGCGTGGTACGAGATCTTCCCCCGGTCCGAGGGCGCGACCAAAGACCCGCAGACCGGCGAGTGGACCTCGGGGACGTTCCAGACTGCGGCCAAGCGGCTGCCAGCCATCGCGGCAATGGGCTTCGACGTCGTCTACCTCACCCCGATCCATCCGATCGGCACGACCGCGCGCAAGGGCAAGAACAACACCCTCACCGCCCTGCCGGGTGACCCGGGCAGCCCGTATGCCATCGGCTCGCCCGACGGCGGGCATGACGCGTTGCACCCCGAGCTCGGCACGTTTGCCGACTTCGATGCCTTCGTCGCCGAAGCCGCGCGCCTCGGGATGGAGGTGGCAATGGACATCGCGCTGCAGTGCTCCCCCGACCACCCCTACGTGGCCACGCATCCCGAATGGTTCACCACGCGAGCCGACGGCACGATCGCGTATGCCGAGAACCCCCCGAAGAAGTACCAGGACATCTACCCACTCAACTTCGACAACGACCCGGTCGGGTCCTACACCGAGATGCGCCGGATGATCCAGGTCTGGATCGACCACGGCGTCACGATCTTCCGGGTCGACAACCCGCACACCAAGCCGGTCGAGTTCTGGCAGTGGCTCATCGCCGACGTCGCCCGTGAGCACCCCGAGGTCATCTGGCTGTCCGAGGCGTTCACCAAGCCGGCGATGATGCACACGCTGGCCAAGGCCGGGTTCCAGCAGTCCTACACCTACTACGCATGGCGCAACCTCAAGTGGGAGCTTGAGGACTACTGCCGCGAGCTGGCCGGTGACGCCGCGGCATACATGCGGCCGTCCTTCTGGCCGACCACGCACGACATCCTCACCCCGTTCATGCAATACGGCGGGCCGACCGCGTGGAAGTTGCGCGCGGCTCTCGCGGCGCTGCTCGTGCCGACCTACGGGATCTACACCGGTTACGAGCTCATGGAGAGCGTGGCCCGGCCGGGCGTCGAGGAACAGATCGACAACGAGAAGTACGAGTTCAAGGACCGGCGCTGGCAGGACTACGAGCCGGGTGGGCCGAAGGAAGGCGAGTCGCTCGCGGGCTACCTCACGATGCTCAACGCGGCCCGCAAGGCCCACCCGGCCCTGCACTGGCTGCGCAACCTCGTGTTCCACCACGCCCCCGACGACGCCATCATGTGCTTCTCCAAGAGCCGGGTCCTGCCCGACGGGACGCGTGACACGGTCATCGTCGTCGCCAACCTCGACCCGCACTCGACCCGGGAGACCCAGGTCGACCTCACCCTGCCTGAGCTGGGCCTGCCGTGGGGCGCCGGGTTCAAGGTCCATGACCTGGTGACCGACCAGGTGTGGGATTGGGGTCAGTTCAACTATGTCCGGCTCGGCGCCGACACGGAGCCGGTCCACGTCCTTGAGGTCCTGCCGGCCTGAGCCGGCCTCGTCCATGGACACGCCCGCCACGCATCCTGGCCTGCGGGACGACCCGGACTGGTTCCGGACCGCGGTCTTCTATGAAGTGCTCGTGCGCGCCTTCGCCGACTCGACGGGGTCGGGGACCGGCGACTTCACCGGCCTCATCGGCAAGCTCGACTACCTGCAATGGCTCGGAGTCGACTGCCTGTGGATCCCGCCGTTCTACGCCTCACCGTTGCGCGACGGCGGCTACGACATCGCCGACTATCGGGCGGTGCTGCCCGAGTTCGGCACCGTGCAGGACTTCCGCGAGCTCGTCGCCCAGGCGCACGCGCGCGGCATACGGATCATCACCGACTTCGTCATGAACCACACGAGCGACGCGCACCCGTGGTTCCAGGCCAGTCGCACCGACCCGACCGGCCCCTACGGCGACTACTACGTGTGGTCCGACACCGACACCCGGTATGCCGGCACCCGGATCATCTTCGTCGACACGGAGGCGTCCAACTGGACGTTCGACCCGGTGCGCGGGCAGTTCTTCTGGCACCGGTTCTTCTCCCACCAGCCCGACCTCAACTTCGAGAACCCCCGCGTCCAGGCCGAGATGTTCGACGTCGTCCGGTTCTGGATGGACATGGGCATCGACGGGTTCCGGCTCGACGCCGTGCCTTACCTGTTCGAGGAGGAGGGGCACAGCGGCGAGAACCACCCGAAGACGCACGCGTTCCTCGCCCAATTGCGCGCGATGGTCGACCGCGAATACCCAGGACGCATCCTCTTGGCGGAGGCCAACCAGCTGCCTGCGGAGGTCGTCGACTACTTCGGGACGCCCGAGGCCCCCGAGTGCCAGATGTGCTTCCACTTCCCGGTCATGCCGCGGATCTACTACGCGCTGCGCAGCCAGACCGCCGCGCCGATCGTCGACGTCCTCGCAGCAACCCCGCCCATCCCGCCGGGCGCCCAATGGGGCACGTTCCTGCGCAACCACGACGAGCTCACCCTCGAAATGGTCAGCGACCAGGAGCGGGCCGACATGTACCGCTGGTACGCCCCCGACCCGAGGATGCGCGCCAACGTCGGCATCCGGCGGCGGCTGGCGTCGCTGCTGGACAACGACCGCGCCCAGCTCGAGCTCATCAACGCCCTCGTCCTGTCGCTGCCCGGGTCGCCGTGCCTCTACTACGGCGACGAGATCGGGATGGGCGACAACATCTGGCTGCCCGACCGGGACGCCTCCCGCACCCCGATGCAGTGGACGCCCGATCGCAACGCCGGCTTCTCCACCGCAGACCAAGGCAAGCTCTACCTCCCGGTCATCGCCTCGCTGACCTTCAACCATCACGCGGTCAGCGTCGAGGCGGCACAGGCCTCACCCGCGTCACTCCTGCACTGGGTGCGACGGATCCTGGCGGTCCGCAAGGCGCATCCAGTCTTCGGGCTCGGTGACTTCGTCGTCGCGCACGCGGACAACCCTGCAGTGCTTGCCTATTCGCGCAACGCCCCCGAGGCCCCCACCGGCGCCCGCTCGGTGCTGTGCGTCGCCAACCTCTCCGACGTTCCGCAATCGGCCACCATCGACCTGGGCACGCAACACGCCCGAGCGGCTCTGACCGACCTTTTCGGCGGGGCGGGCTTCCCCGCGACCGATGCCGACGGCCGGGTTTCGCTGACGCTCGGGCCGCGTGGCTACTACTGGCTGGCGATCGGCGGCGCCCGTGGCTGAGATCCTCGACGCGACGCTCACCCCGGGCAAGGTCGACCTCGTCGCCGCGTGGATCGGGTCCCAACGCTGGTATGCCGCCAAGGGCCACACGCCCGCGCTCACCCGGCTGCGGGGCTTCCGGCTCGATGACCCCGACGGGCGGGTCGGCATCGAGACCCTCGTCCTGCGCGACGACACGACACCCCAACCGACCGTGTATCAGGTGCCGCTCACCTATCGCGACGCCCCGTTGCGGGGCGCCGAGGCGGCTCTGGTCGGCACGATGGAGCACAGCGTCCTGGGCACCCGCTACGTCTACGACGCGCCGCACGACCCGGTCTACGTCGCTGCCCTCTGGCGGTTGCTCCAGGGCCGCACCTTCGCCCAGGCGGCGTCGGCGAGCAACACCCTCGAACCCGCCTTCACGGGACACACCGTCACCGCGCCGTATGCCGCCCCCACCCGCCCCGGGGACGTCACCGCATCGCGGGTGCTCGGAGGCGAGCAGTCCAACACCTCGATCGTCGTCGGCGTCTCGGGCACCGGGCCGGTCATCATCAAGCTGTTCCGCACCCTGGCTCCCGGCCCCAACCCCGACATCGTCCTGCAACCGGCGTTGGCCGCCGCAGGATGCACCCACGTGCCGCGCACCCTCGGCTGGGTGAGCGGCCGCTGGGACGACGATCTGGATGACGGTCACTTGGCATTCGCCCAGGAGTTCCTCTCAGGCACCCAGGACGCCTGGCGGGTGGCTGCCGACTCGGTGGCCTCGGGAGCTGACCTCGTCGGTGGCGCCGCCCAGCTGGGTGCCGTCGTCGCCCAGATCCACCGGCTCCTCGCCGAGGCCTTCCCTACAGAGGCGCCCACCGTCGAAGACCGCGTCCGACTCATCACTGGGCTGCGCCAGCGCTTCCGGGCCGCCGCCGCTGAAGTCCCCGAGTTGGCGCCGCTGGCCGGTGCTGTGCACGCTCGTTACGACCTGGCCCTGCAGTCGTCCTGGCCACGGCTGCAACGGATCCACGCCGACCTGCACCTCGGTCAGGTCATCGCCCACCCGACCCGCGGCTGGATCGTCCTGGACTTCGAGGGTGAGCCGCTGCGGCCCCTCGCCGAACGTGCCGCCCCCGACCTGCCGATGCGGGACCTCGCCGGGATGGTGCGGTCTTTCGACTATGCCGCCGGAGCCCACCGCCAGGCCCACCCCGATCTCGGCGCCGACGCCGCCTCGGCCGCGCGGGCGTGGTCCCGCCGGTGCCAGGACCAGTTCCTCGCCGGCTACCGCGAGGCACTCCCCGACCTGCCCGACCACCCCGAGGTGCTCGATGCCCTCGTGCTCGACAAGGCGCTCTACGAAGTGGTCTACGAAGCCCGCAACCGGCCCGGCTGGTTGGAGATCCCGCTCACCGCGGTCCGGGAGTTGCTCGGGGCGGGTGAGCGGACGGCATACCCTCGGGGTGAGGTGACCACCCCCGACAGCGACGTCGACCACCTCGACGTCGAGTCGGCGCCGGCGGCCGAGCAGGCTGAGCCGACGTTGCCTCCCCCCACCGACGCCAGTCCCCTTCCCGCCGAACGAAGGACCGTCATGGAACCCGTCCCCACTGCCGCGCTCGTGGCCGACTACAGCGCCGTCGACGCCTTCCTTGAGGGGAGGCACTCGCAACCCCACGACCTGCTGGGCCACCACCTCGGCACGGGCGGGCTGACGATCACGTGCTACCGGCCAATGGCGGTGAGTGTGCGAGCCAAGCTCGCTGACGGCACCCTCCTGGACCTGCCGCACGTCAAGGGTGGGATCTGGTCGGGGACCACCCCGGAGATCAACCACAGCCAGGACTACCGGTTGATGGTCGACTACGGCGACGGGTTCGGGCACGAGCAGGACGACCCGTATCGGTTCGCCCCGACCCTCGGCGAGATCGACCGGCACCTGTTCAACGAGGGCCGCCACGAGCAGCTGTGGACCGTGCTCGGGTCGCACGTGCGGACCTATCCCGGGCCGCTCGGCGAGGTCCGCGGCGTGTCGTTCGCGGTGTGGGCGCCCAACGCGACGGCGGTGCACGTCGTCGGGGACTTCAACGGGTGGGACCGGCTGTCACACCCGATGCGCAATCTGCAGCCCTCGGGCGTCTGGGAGTTGTTCCTGCCCGGTGCCGATGAGGGGATGAACTACCAGTACCTCATCCGCGGTCAGGACGGGGTGGCGCGCCTCAAGGCCGACCCGATGGCCCGGTATGCCGAGGTGGCGCCCAAGCAGGCCTCGATCGTCTGGGAGTCCCACTACCAGTGGGGCGACGACGAGTGGATGACAGCCCGGCGCGAGCGCGACGTCCACCACGGGCCGATGAGCATCTACGAGGTCCACCTCGGGTCGTGGCGCCAGGGACAGACCTACGCCCAACTCGCCGAGCACCTCGTCAACTACGTCAAGGACCTGGGGTTCACCCACGTCGAGTTCCTCCCCGTGAGCGAGCATCCCTACGTGCCGTCGTGGGGCTATCACGTCACCGGCTACTTCGCGGTGTCCTCGCGTTGGGGGACGCCTGACGAGTTCCGGTTGTTGGTGGACTACCTGCACCGCAACGGGATCGGCGTGATCCTCGACTGGGTGCCAGGACACTTCGCGACCGACCCGTGGGCCTTGGCCAAGTTTGACGGGGCGGCCCTCTATGAGCACCCGGACCCGCGCAAAGGCTGGCACAAGGAGTGGGGTTCGCTCATCTTCGACTTCGCTCGCCACGAGGTCCGCAACTTCCTCGTCGCCAACGCGACCTACTGGCTGGAGGAGTTCCACATCGACGGCCTGCGGGTCGACGGGGTCGCCTCGATGCTCTACCTCGACTACGCCCGCCAACCGGGCGAGTGGATCCCCAACGTCCACGGCGGACGCGAGAACCTCGACGCGGTGGCGTTGCTCCAGGAAGCCAACGCCACGGCATACAAGCGCACGCCTGGTGTCGTGATGATCGCCGAAGAGTCGACGTCGTGGGCGGGGGTGTCGCACCCGACCTCGACCGGCGGGCTCGGCTTCGGGTTCAAGTGGAACATGGGGTGGATGAACGACGCCCTGCGTTATCTCGGAACTGACCCCATTTATCGTCAGTACCACCACAACAAGCTGACGTTCGCGCTGATGTATGCCTACAGCGAGAACTTTGTCCTGCCGATCAGCCACGACGAGGTGGTCCACGGCAAGGGCTCGCTCATGCGCAAGTCCCGCGGCAGCCGGGAGGACCAGATCTCGACGCTGCGGGCGTTCCTCGCCTACATGTGGAGTCAGCCAGGCAAACAGCTGCTCTTCATGGGGTGTGAGTTCGGCCAGGAGTCGGAGTGGTCCGACGGGCGCAGCCTGGACTGGTGGCTGCTGGACCAGCCGTTGCACTACCGGATCCACGCCCAGGTCAAGGAGATGAACGCCATCTATCGGGCCAACCCGGCGCTGTGGGCGCTGGACCACGACCCGGCCGGCTTCCGGTGGCTCAACGCCGACAACGCCGCGGCCAACACGTTCTCCTACCTGCGCTTCGGCGACAAGGACCTCGGCACGACCGGGCCGGTGCTCGCCGCGGTCGTCAACTTCAGCGGACAGACCCACGAGCCCTACCGGATCGGCCTCCCTCGCGGCGGCCGGTGGAAGGTCGTCCTCGACACGGCCGGCTTCTACCCCGACGCGCCGAGTTCCGCGGGCGTCGTCATCGAGGCCGACGACGAGGGCTGGGACGGTCAGCCGTATGCCGCGAACGTCACCGTCCCGCGGCTGTCCACCGTGTGGCTGATCCCGGAAGACTGATCCCATGACCCACGAACGCGCTGGCACCCTCGCCACTCCGGCCGACCTCGTCGATGTCGCCCACTTGGTCACCGCCTACTACACGGGCGTCCCCGACCCGGACAACCTCGACCAGCAGGTCGCCTTCGGAACCTCCGGGCACCGCGGCTCGAGCCTGCGGACCGCCTTCAACGAGACCCACATCCTGGCCACGACCCAGGCGATCGTCGACTACCGGCGCTCGCGAGGCTTCGACGGGCCGCTGTTCCTCGGTCGGGACACCCACGGGCTGTCCGAGCCGGCCTGGGCTTCGGCGCTGGAGGTGCTGGCGGCCAATGACGTCACCGTGCTGGTCGACGACCGCGACGGCTACACCCCGACCCCAGGGGTCTCGCACGCGATCCTGCGGGCCAACCGGGGCAAGATCGGCGGAGTCGATGACCTGCCGGGCGGCATCGGGCTGGCCGACGGGATCGTCGTCACCCCGTCGCACAACCCGCCCTCGGACGGTGGGTTCAAGTACAACCCGCCACATGGCGGGCCTGCTGACACCGATGCGACCAAGGTCATCGCGGCTGCGGCCAACGACTACATCCGGGCCGGGTTGGCCGGGGTGAAGCGGGTCCCGTTCTCGCGGGCGCGAGGTGCGGCGACGGCATACGACTTCGTGGGGACCTACGTCGAGGACCTGCCGCATGTCGTGGACATCGACGCGATCCGGGCGGCCGGCGTGCGGATCGGCGCCGACCCCCTCGGCGGTGCGTCGGTCGGGTTCTGGGGCGCGATTGCCGAACGGCTCGGGATCGACCTCACCGTCATCAACCCGCTCGTCGACCCGACCTGGCGGTTCATGACCCTGGACTGGGACGGCAAGATCCGGATGGACTGCTCGTCGCCGTCGGCGATGGCGTCGCTCATCGCCAACAAGAACGCCTATGCGATCTCGACGGGCAACGACGCCGACGCCGATCGACACGGGATTGTCACGCCCGATGGGGGGCTGATGAACCCCAACCATTACCTCGCGGTGGCGATCCAGTATCTCTACGGCGGGGCGCGGCCGGGCTGGCGGGCCGATGGCTTCATCGGCAAGACCCTCGTGTCGTCGTCGATGATCGACCGGGTGGCGACGGACTTGGGGCGGCGGCTGGTCGAGGTGCCGGTGGGCTTCAAGTGGTTCGTCCCGGGGTTGCTCGACGGGTCCGGACCGTTCGGCGGCGAAGAGTCGGCCGGGGCGTCGTTCGCCCGGATGGACGGCTCGGTGTGGACGACCGACAAGGACGGCATCCTGCTGGCGCTGCTGGCCTCGGAGATCCTCGCCCGCACCGGTCGTAGCCCGAGCGAGCACTATGCCGAGTTGACCGCGAAACATGGCGCACCGGCATACGCGCGGATCGACGCCCCTGCCAACCGGGAGCAGAAGGCGAAGCTGGGGGCCTTGTCCCCCGCCGATGTGGCCGCGGATTCCCTTGCGGGAGAGCCGATCACGGCGAAGCTCACCGAGGCGCCAGGCAACGGCGCGAAGATCGGCGGGCTCAAGGTCGTCACCGAATCGGCGTGGTTCGCGGCTCGGCCGTCGGGCACCGAGGACGTCTACAAGATCTACGCCGAGTCCTTCCGCGGGCCCGAGCACCTCGCTGCGGTGCAGGCCGAGGCGCGCGAGGTCGTCAGCGCGGCGCTCGGCGGGTGACCACCGAGTTCACCACCTGCCCTCACCCCCGCCCCTCGCCTCGCGATCTCTTGAGTTTGACCGCCATGGCGGCATCCCTCTCTGAGTTTGACCGCCATGGCGGCATCCCTCTCTGAGTTTGACCGCCATGGCGGCATCCCTCTCTGAGTTTGACCGCCATGGCGGCGTTACTCGTGGGTGGCGTTCATATCTCGACGCCATCGACCACTTTGGGCGCCATGGCGTCCAAAGTGAAGAGGTCCGCAGTGGGGACTTTGTCGCGCGAACGGCTCATGACCGGCCCGGTCGGCTAGCTTGCCTTGGGGCGGTCCGCAAACCACGTGACGCTTCCCCCTCGTTGAGGTCGTATGCCGTGCTCGGCAAGTCGACGCAGCAGACGGCCGTCGTGAATCGCGATGGCCCAGTCCCACCTCACCAGACCCCTGACCCGCCGCCGCAAACGATCCTCCCGCAGCTTCTCCGACCACAGAACCCGTTGAGCCTCGACGGGATCGCCGTGCTCGGGAATGCGGTACTTGACCTTGCCGTCGAACTCTCCGACGAGGCCATCCCAGTCGAAGTCGACCACACCGATCAGCCCGGCCGCATCCGAGTAGGGCACCTGAAGCTCTGGTTTCGGAAGTCCCAAGCGGAACATCTGCGCGCGAGACAGACTCTCGCCTGCCGACATGGACCGTGGGTCGGCTAGGGCCACCACTGTCCGGGCCTGACGCAATCCAGGGCTCCCGACAACCAGACCGTCGACCTCAGCATCCAGGTCATCTGACGTACACAGGCGAGCCCGCAACGCGAAATCCGCGGCAGCCAGACCGGTCGCGAAGCTGGATGTCCTGGCGACGTCCACCACGGTGCGCGCTGCGACCGTCACCGTCAAACCGTTGAGCACGGTGGTCTTCGCCGGCGGACCAACGTGCTTGCGGACCTGCTTCGAGGACCGGATCCGGACATCCGGCACGAGCACGTCGACAGTCGTCGGCCAGTCCTCGATCCGCGGCATGCCCCAGAGGGCAGCTGCGGCCGCGTGCGAGAACACCATGTCCTCGGTCGGACACTGGGTGGCTGTGGAATGGACGAGGGCAACATGGCGAGCGCCGGGAGTGAGGCCATCCCAGACCACCCGGTCGGTCCACACGCCATGGCGGATCCGCACGAAGCGGGCATCCCGTCGCGGCTCGACGCCAGCCGCACGCAACGCGCCCCCCAGCCGGAGGTGGCCAGGGTCGAAGACCGTCGAAGGATCGTCGTCCATGCGAGCAGGATGGCAGCCTCGTCTTGGTCGACTGCCCGGTTATCCACAACCTTGGGGCCGCCGAGCTGCGGCTCCCCGGACGGTCGCTCCCGAGTTTGACCGCCATGGCGGCCAAACTCATGGATGGCGGCCAGATCTCACCGCCTTCGACCAGCATCGACACCATGGCGGCCAAACTCAGGGAGGCGGGGAAATCCGCGCGCCGAGGAGGAAAACAGGGGCCACTAGGCTTGCGCGGGTGACCACCGAGTTCACCACCCGCCCCGGGTGGCATGACTGGGGCGTCGGCATCGCGTATGCCGTCGCGCAGCGTGCCGACTGCACCCGGCGGCGGGTGGGTGCCGTGGTCTTCGACGAGGCCAACCGGATCCTGTCGACCGGTTACAACGGTGCGCCGGCCGGGCGGCTGGGGTGTCTGGAAGGTGGCTGCCCGCGCGGGTCGCTAGGACACGACGAGCTGCCGCCGGATGCGCCCTACGAGGACCCGTCCTCGCCCGGGTTCTGCATTTCCATCCACGCCGAGTCCAACGCGCTGTTGTTCGCCGACCCGGTGCGGCGGCGCGGCGGCTGGATCGCGATCACCCACCCGCCGTGCCCAGGCTGCCAGAAACTGCTGGCCAACTCCGGTCTGACGACGGCGATCTGGCGGACCGACTCCGGTGATCTGGTCGAATGGCCGATCGGTTCCCCCATGCCTGCCCGCTGACCGCCGCACCCACCGACCGAGCGAACCTGCGGTTTGTGGAGTGGTGGCCACAACAGAGTGAGGCCATCACTCCACGAAACGTGCCGCGAGGGGCGGAACGGCAGCCCCTATGGGTTACCGTTTTGGAACGGGGAGGGGCACTCGAGGCCGTTGGCCACGAGCGCGCCAGAGGTCGCGTCGACGACAACAGCGATGCTGCAGTGGGATGTCCAGGTCAGGTCCGAACCGGCGCCGCCTCCCGTTGGACCGGGCTTGGTCACCGGGACGGTGATGACCCAGACCGGGGCCCCGTCGCGCAGCGCAAGGAACACCTGGGCCCGAGGGTCAGGCAGCGCCGACACGTCGGCCCCCGCCTGCCACAGGCTGACTGCCGTCGAGATGTCGGCCGGCAGAGCCCCCGCCGCGGCAGCCGTGGTCAACGCTCGGGACGCAGGAACGGCAGGGTTGATGTCGACGACGGGCGCGCTGAGGAACCCCACCGTGCTGCTGGTGTCCCTCGGCAGGGGGGTCACCCCGAACGGACCCAGGCCAAGCTGCACCGCCGCGTCGGCCAACGCCGCGCGCGCGAACTGAGGTCGAACCGAGTTCGTTCCCAGAAGGGTCTGCGCCTCGTCCGCCGGGAAGATCCGCCGAATGTCGGGCTCATAGGCCGACCCGTCACCGGGGACGTCGAACCCGAGCACCGTGAGCGAGGACCCACCCCCCGTGAGGTGTAACCGCACCGGCACCGACCACCCCCACTGAGCGACGGCAACGCCCCGCTCCTTGAGGTAGCCCCCACAGGTCATCCAGGCGTAGCGATACCAGTCCAGGCCTGCCTGGGTCTCGCTCTTGCCGTGCAGGTCGAACCCACAGCCGAGCACCTCGCCCGCCGCCAGGCCCGACTGCTGCCGGAAGGCCGGGTCAGTGCTGAAGAACTGGCGGACGATCTCGTTCTCGGCTCGGAACAGGGGGTTGGGGAGCTCGGTGACCTCGGAGATGGCCAGGTACCTCGCTGCTTCGGCTGCGGCCTGTGCGGACGCACGGGCGCTCGCTTCGGCGGCCGATCGCTCGGCGGCCGAGCCGCCCACGCCCGGGTCGCTCCACCCCGAGGTCGACACCGTCCCGGACGACGCCGGCAGGGCCGGGCCGGCAGTGTCCGGGCCACGGACCACCGCGGCGGCCAGCAGCCCGACGACGGTCACCGCTGCGGCAGCCCCGCCGACCTGGGTCCAGGTGCGCCGCCGACGCAGGTGCCCGGCGCGAGCGGCGACGCCCGCGACGAGAGCCGGCGGAACGGCATACTGGGCAGGGTCGTCAAGGTATGCCGCGCGGTCGGTGAGGGTCGCGCGCAGTCGGGTCTCCACGTCAGCCACGGTGGGCTCCTTCCTCGTCATCGCTGCCGAGCACGGCTTCGAGCCGGCGTAGGCCCTTCCAGGTCTGGCTGCGGACCGTGCCGACCGAGACGCCGAGCACCTCGGCGGCCGAGGTCTCGGTGAGGTCCTCGTAGAAGCGCAGCACGAGCACAGCCCGCTGCTTGGGCGGCAGGGCGCCGAGCGCCCGCCAGAGTCGGTCCCGCTCCGCGACCGTTCCCGCGACGCCGCCCGCCGCGTCGACGTCGACCCGGCCCGTCGCTTCGGGCACCTCCGCGACCGGGTCCTCCTGACGCAACCGGCGACGCCGCCACCGGCTGACGTAGAGGTTGACCATCGTCCGGTGGACGTAGGCGCGCGGCAGGTCCACCGGCCGACCCCGCGACGCCTCCCAGGTGCGCGCCAGCGCTTCCTGGACCAGGTCCTCGGCGTCCGCCAGCGACCCCGTCAACAGATAGGCCCGTCGCCGCAGCTCTGCGTAATGGACGCCGACGAAGGCAGCCAGGTCCAGCGCCCCCGCCCGCCCCTCCTGCACGTCCGACCGCATTGTTGCCATCACGCCGACGATGACGCCTCAGCGTGGCAGATCTATGTCTTGATCATGGCCTGACCGCCTACGTGACCTCCGTCGCGACCCTCAACTCACCTAGGATCGCGACCATGGATCAGGTCTCGGGGCAGGTGGGCCATCCCGGCCTGACCAGCGCAGAAGTGGCCGAACGGGTGCGCGACGGCCGCACCAACGACCTGCCCGCCCGCAGCGGTCGGACCACCGGCGAGATCGTCCGGGCCAACGTCTTCACGCGGATCAACGCGATCCTGGGCATCCTGCTGGCGATCGTCCTCACCACCGGCAAGCTCATCAACGCGGCGTTCGGACTGCTCATCATCGCCAACAGCGCCATCGGCATCATCCAAGAGCTGCGCGCCAAACGAACCCTGGACAACCTCGCGGTCATCGGCGAGGCACGCCCCACCGTGCGCCGCGACGGTGTCAGCCGACAGGTCACCCGCACCGACATCGTCGCCGACGATCTCATCGAGCTCGGCCCCGGCGACCAGCTCATCGTCGACGGCGAAGTGCTCGAGGCCGCCTCGCTCGAAGTCGACGAGTCGCTGCTCACCGGTGAGGCCGACCCCGTTGTCAAGGAACCCGGCGACCAGGTGCTCTCGGGCAGTTTCGTCGTTGCCGGCTCCGGCGCCTACCGCGCGACCAAGGTCGGCCGCGAGGCGTATGCCGCCCGCCTGGTCGAGGAGGCCGCCAAGTTCACCCTCGTCGGCTCCGAGCTGCGCGACGGCATCAACCGCATCCTCCTCGTCGTCTCGTGGCTGCTTGTCCCCGTCGGGCTGCTGACGATCTGGACCCAGCTGTTCGGGCTCGGACAACCGTGGCGCGACGGCGTCACCGGCATGGTCGCGGCATTGGTCCCCATGGTCCCCGAGGGCCTGGTCCTCATGACCTCGATCGCCTTCGCGGTGGGCGTCATCCGGCTCGGCCAACGGCAGTGCCTCGTCCAGGAACTGCCCGCCATCGAGGGCCTGGCCCGGGTCGACGTCGTGTGCGCGGACAAAACCGGCACGCTCACCGAGTCGGGGATGCGCCTGTCCGAGGTGCGTGGCTTCGACGGCTCCGGTATGCCGTCCGGCCCGGCCCCAGCCGAGGTCACCGAGATCCTCGCACAGCTCGCGGCAACCGAACCCAACCCCAACGCCAGCCTGGCGGCGATCTCCGAGGCGATCGACGCGCCGACGGCGATCTGGTCCGAGACCCATCACGCCCCGTTCACTTCGGCCCGCAAATGGTCGGGGTCGAGCTTCGCCGGCCAAGGGTCATGGGTGCTAGGCGCCCCGGACGTGCTGGCCCCCGAAGGGTCGCCGGCCCGGGACGCCGCCGAAGAGATCGGGTCCACGGGCCTGCGGGTGCTGCTGCTCGCCGAGGCATCACTACCGGTGACCGACCCGGCAGCGCCCGGCCAGGTGACGCCCGCGGCCCTGGTCATCCTCGAACAACGGGTCCGCCCCGACGCCAGGGCCACGCTGGAGTTCTTCGCCGAGCAGCAGGTCCAGGTCAAGGTCATCTCCGGCGACAACGCCCGATCCGTCGGCGCCGTCACCGCCCTGCTGGGGGTCGTCGGAGGCACCGACCCGATCGACGCTCGCACCCTGTCGATGGAGCACGCCGACCCGGCCGACGGTACCGCCGACGGCCAACCCGACGGCCCGGCCGACGGTCCACGCCACGCGGCCGACAGCCGGCCGACAGCAGCTTTGGGCTTCGTCGGCGGCACCTCCCGAGAAGCCCTCACCGAGCTGCCGGAACGATTCATCGACGCCGTGGCACGGCATACGGTGTTCGGACGGGTCACCCCGGATCAGAAACGCGCGATGGTCCTGGCCCTTAAGAGCCGCGGCCACACGGTCGCGATGACCGGTGACGGGGTCAACGACGTGCTCGCCCTCAAGAAGGCCGACATCGGGGTCGCCATGGGCGCCGGGTCACCGGCCACCCGGGCGGTCGCACAGATCGTGTTGCTGGACAACAAGTTTGCGACGCTCCCCTACGTCGTGGCCGAGGGCCGTCGGGTCATCGGCAACATCGAACGCGTCGCCAACCTGTTCCTCACCAAGACGGTTTATTCGGTGTTGCTCGCGCTGCTGGTCGGGCTGTGGCAGTTGCCGTTCCCGCTGCAGCCGATCCACGTGACGATCACCGGCTGGTTCACCATCGGCGTCCCGGCGTTCCTGCTGTCGTTGGCCCCCAACCACGAGCGGGCCCGGCCGGGGTTTGCCCGGCGCGTGCTCCAGCTGGCGCTGCCCAGCGGGGTCGTCGTGGCGGCGTGCACGTTCACCACCTACCTCCTGTGCCGACCGCCCGTCGGCGCCGCCGAGGCCGTTCGGACCCAGGCCTCGACCGCGTCCTTGGCCTGCCTCATCGTCGTGGCGACCTGGGTGCTCTCGGTCGTTGCCCGTCCCTATGAGTGGTGGAAGGTCGCGCTGCTCGTGGTGTCGGCGGCGGCATACGTGGCGATCTTCCTCATCCCGTTCACCCAGTCGCTGTTCCTCCTCGACGCGGGCAACGCCGCGATGATGCGCACGGGCCTGACGGTCGGGCTGATCGGCGCGGCCGCTATCGAGGCGATCTGGTGGCTGCAGGGCCGACTGCGCGGCGAGGCCCGGCGCTGGTGGGTCGCGACCGAGGACTGACTCGGGGATCTGCCGAGCACGTCGCGGGTCGAGCCCAAGCTCAGAACAGCGCGCTCATCAGCGCCTTGCGCGCCGTGACGACCCGCTCATCCCCGGCTCCGACCACGTCGAAGAGCCCGAGCAGGTGCTGACGGGCGGCATTCCGATCGTCGCCGGAGGTGTTCCGGACCGTGTCGACCAGCCGAGCGAACGCATCAACGACATGCCCGCCGAGCACGTCGAGGTCGGCGACGACGGTCTGCGCCGCGACGTCGAGAGGGTCGGCAGCAGCGGCCGCCCGGGCCGCCACCGGGTCGACGCCCTCGGTGCGCGTCAGCAGCCGGACCTGCCCCAGCCCCAGCGCGGCCTCAGCGTCCGCGGGGTTCTCCTTGAGCGCTTGTTCGTATGCCGCGACTGCAGCCGCCAGATCGCCCCGCTCGATCGCGTCGTAGGCCGCCTGGTGCAATGGGGGCAGGTCCGCCTCGTCCGGTCCGTCGCCGTCGGCACCGTCGCCCGCAGCAGGGCCAGCCGAGCCCTCGCTGCCATCCCCAACCGACACCCGGCCGGTGATGCCCATCTGGACGGCAAGCTTGAGCAGCTCGTCGATCCAGGGCTGGATCTCGTGCGGCGGCAAGGCACCGACGAACAACGGCACCGGCTGCCCTTGGATCAGGCCGATGCTCGCGGGCACGGACTGGATCTGGAAGGCCCTCAGCAGGCCGGGGCTGGTGTCGACATCGACCGAGGCCACCTGGAATCGGCCCCCACTGTCGCGGGCCACATCGGCCATGACGCCGACGAAAGACGCAGTCTGCCCCAGCCGCGACGACCAGAGCACCACGACGACCGGCACCCGCAGGCTGGTGGAGGCCACGTCCTGGAAGGTCGCGTCGGTCACCGAGACGACCAGCTCACTGCTCGAAACGCCACCGCCCGCACCAGCCGAGCCCCCGGCACCTGGCCCGGCAGCCCCGCTGACTCCCCCGCTATCGCCCGCCCCGGCGGAACCCGGCCGCGAGCCACCGGCACCCGGGGCCGGACGTTTGAAGGCGGACAGGTCGACGGCCCCACGCAGGGCAGCGGCAGTGAACGGCGGCTTGCTCATAAGGTCATTCTCGCCGATCCGTCCGGGTGCTTCGTGCGGGTCTCAGGGTTGGCGGGCCGCGCCGGCCCTAGCCGACCCGTCCGGCGAGGCGCGCGCTCAGCTGCCGGAGGCGGCATACAGCTGATCGGCAGCGGCGACCACGGTGGCCTTGCCGCTGGCGGGGATGTGCACGACGACGAACTCATAGGCGCGCAGCACCGCGGTCTTGTCCACGACTGTCTTGCCCGACAGGATCGTGAACGCCTTCGGGGGTGTGAGCGCGTTGGCGGTCTTCTCGGTGAAGGTGTCTTTGCGCTCGATCACGGCGACGACGTAGGCGCCCTGGCCGGAGACCGCGCGCATTGCCGCGATGATCCCCGCTGGGGTATGGGTCTGCTTGAGCGTCACACCCGCGCCGAGGGCGGTGGCCTGCTCGGCGACACTCTTGCGGACCGCCGTGAAGTAGGCGTCCTCCGCGAACGGTTGCTCGGCGGCCGCGGGCGCGGGATAGGCCAGCGCCGCAGCGTATGCCGCGAGCAGAGCGTCTGGGGCGACGGCCAGACCCGAGGCGTCGCCGATGGGAGGCGATCCGGCCGTGATGCCGTCGAACTTGCCGATAACAGCCGACGGGAGCAGTCGGGCGACCGAAGCAATCCGATACCCCGACGCGGCCGCAGACGAGACCAACGTGACGATGACGGGTGCGCCGCTGCCGGCCAGGCTCGCCTTGGCGAGGATGACCCGGGGGTAGGCCGCCGTGCGCGAGACAGCCAGGACCACCGGGTCCTTGGGGCTGAGGGCCAGGTCGGCCTTCTGCTCGGCGGTGAGCGTGCCGATGAGCTTGCCTGCAGCGGTCGCCGCGGCCAGCGCCTTGTCGACGTAGGCAGCCTCACGCAGGGCCTTGCCGGCGGTGCCGGGCTTGGCCGCAGCGGCGGCCTGCGCAGCCAGGACCTTGGCAACCTCGGCTGCCGCCTGCTGCGGGGTCTCCGCCCCAGTCCCGGGGGTGGGCGCCTTGGTGGGCGCCGTCGGCTTGATCGTCGAGGTAGCCCGCTCGGACATTCGGCTGGTCGCCGAAGCGGTCGAAGGCGCTTGCGAGGTGCACGCGGACGCGGCTGTGGCCAGGGCCAGAGCGGTCACGGTGAGTGCTGCCAGTCGGGCGCCGCGGGTGTGGCGAATGGACGTCATGAGGGGTGTTTCCTCCCGGTGGGGTTCGTCCAGGGTAGGCGCAGCGCCCCTACGGTCGCCAAATCGGTGCCCATCCCACGTTCACCTGCTGAGCCCCACGCAGAGGTATGCCGCGCGCCCCCTGGGGCACGCGGCATACCTCGTGCGTGTGGCGCGGCGATCAGAACCGGGCGGGCTCCCGGTAGACGCCCCACTCGGCTCGCAGCGCGTCGCAGATCTCGCCGAGGGTGGCTTCGGCGCGGACCGCATCGAGCATCGCGGGGATCATGTTGACCCCGCCGCGGGCGGCGTCGAGCATGGCGGCGAGCCCGGCCTGGACGGCGCCTTCGTCGCGCGCGGCCCGGCGGCTGGTGAGGTCGGCGACCTGATCGACCTCGACCTGGTGGCTGACCCGCAGGATCTCCAGGTCGTGGCTGACCGAGTCGGTGAGGCAGTTGACCCCGACGACCTTCTTGTCGCCCTTCTCAAGGGCGATCTGGTATTGGAAGGCCGCGTCGGCGATCTCGGACATGAAGAAGCCCTCCTCGATGCCCCGCAGCAGGCCGGAGGTCATCGGGCCGATCTCATGCTCGACCTGGCCGCTGGCGCCGGCCCGTCGCCCGAGCACACCGAGGTCCTTGATCCGCGCGAAGATCGCCTCGGCCTCGGCCTCGATCCGGTCGGTGAGGGCCTCGACATACCACGAGCCGCCGAGCGGGTCGGCGACGTTGGTCACGCCGGTCTCGTGCATGATCACCTGCTGCGTGCGCAGGGCGATCTCGGCGGCCTGCTCGGTCGGCAGTGCGAGGGTTTCGTCGAGCGCGTTGGTGTGCAGCGAGTTGGTGCCTCCGAGCACCGCGGCCAGGGCCTCGACGGCCGTGCGGACGACGTTGTTGTAGGGCTGCTGAGCGGTGAGGGACACGCCAGCGGTCTGGGTGTGGAACCGCAGCCACTGGGCCTTGTCGGTTGTGGCGCCGTAAACATCGCGCATCCAGCGGGCCCAAATCCGCCGCGCCGCACGGAACTTCGCGATCTCCTCGAAGAAGTCGACGTGGGCGTCGAAGAAGAACGACAGGCCCGGCGCGAAGGTCTCGATGTCCAGCCCGCGCGACAGGCCGAGCTCGACATAGCCGAACCCGTCGGCGAGGGTGAACGCCAACTCCTGCGCGGCCGTCGACCCCGCCTCGCGGATGTGGTAGCCCGAGACCGACAGCGGCTTGTAGTTGGGGATCTTCTGGGTGCAGAACTCCATGAGGTCGCCGATGAGCCGCAGGTGCGGGCCCGGCTCGAAGAGCCACTCCTTCTGTGCGATGTACTCCTTGAAGATGTCGGTCTGCAAGGTCCCGTTGAGGATGCCGATGTCGACGCCCTGGCGTTCGGCGGCGACGAGGTACATGCAGAAGACCGGCACGGCGGGGCCGCTGATCGTCATCGAGGTGGTCACCTCGCCCAGCGGTATGCCGCCGAACAGCACCTCCATGTCGGCCGCCGAGTCGATCGCCACGCCGCAGTGCCCAACCTCACCGAGGCTGTGCGGGTCGTCGGAGTCGCGGCCCATGAGCGTGGGCATGTCGAACGCGACCGACAGACCGCCACCGCCGCGTTCGAGGATCATCTTGTAGCGCTCGTTGGTCTGGACCGCGTTGCCGAACCCGGCGAACTGCCGGATCGTCCAGGTCCGCCCGCGGTAGCCCGTCGGGTAAAGCCCGCGGGTGAACGGGAACTCCCCCGGCCACCCGATCCGCTCCATCCGCTCGCGCTCGGCGTCGGTCTGCGGCTCCGGTATGCCGTGCAGCCCCGGCCCGTAGACCGGGTCGAGCGGCATACCGGACAGGGTGGTGAAGTCCGCGTCCCGGACCTGGCCGCGTGCCGTCGCCTTGTCGTAGCGGGCCTGCCAGCGGGCCGCACCTGAGGTCTGCTCCATGGGCCGATGGTACCCGGCGGATCGGGCAGATACTAGGACGTCCTACTACTTCTTGAATGCCTCAGCGGCGCTGCTGAGCACCATCGACGGCTCAGCCGAATCGGCCGTCGGTCCCGTCGACGAAGTCCCCCTTGGCGTCGCGCACTCGGCGCAGCAACTCGAACAACTGGTTCTGCTCCGCCTCGCTGAGCATGTCGAGCCCGAACCCGGCCGCGACCAGGTCGGCCGTCGCCGCCTCCATCACCTCGCGGCCACGGGCCGTGATCGCCGCCAGCGTGCCGCGCCCGTCCCGTGGGTTGGGCCGCCGCTCGACCAGACCGGCCGCCTCGAGCCGCTGGACGATGTTGGTCGCCGAGGTCGGGTGGACCATGAGCCGCTGCCCGATCTTGCTCATCGGCAACTCGCCCGACTGGGTAAAAGTGAGCAGCACCAGCGCCTCGTAACGGGCGAAGGTCAGCCCGTGTTCGCCGACGATCGCGTCGTACTCGGCCAGCAGCGCTTGCTGCACCCGCATGACCGAGGTCGCCGCCGCCATCGCGCTCACCTGGGCGCGCGGCCCCCAGCGGGCCCGCCACAGCGCGGCGGCCCGGCGGATGGGGTCGAAGGCCAAGGGCACGGCCGCAGGCTAGCGCGCTGCGCCCATCCGCGGGTATGCCGCCCCCCTCTCGGTGTGCCGCCACCCCCCTGGCTACCGATAACGTCACCGTATAGAACAACGACGGAGGGACATGGAGCAACGACGGTGGGACCGGCTCGGGCGCGAGCTTGGCGTGGTCGGGTTGGGGTGTTGGCAGATCGGCGCCGACTGGGGCCAGGTCAGCGACGACGACGCTTTGACGACGTTGCACGCCGCGGCCGACGCCGGGGTGACGTGTTTCGACACCGCGGACGTCTATGGTGACGGGCGCTCGGAGCGACTGGTCGGAACGATGCGCGCCGAGCGGATCGCCGATGAGGAGGAGCCGATCTTCGTCGCCACCAAACTCGGACGCCGCGCCAATCCCCATGTGCCAGAAGCGTTCACGCGCGAGGCGATGGCCGCCTGGATCGACCGCAGCCGCGCCAACCTCGGGATGGACACCCTCGACCTGGTCCAGTTGCACTGTCCGCCGACCCCGGTCTTGGCCGACGACGCGGTGTTCGATGCGCTGGACGGCTTCGTCGCACAGGGGCGGATCGCGGCATACGGGGTATCGGTCGAGACCTGCGCGGAAGCCCTTGCGGCGATCCAGCGACCCGGGGTGGCGAGTGTCCAGATCATCCTCAACGCGTTCCGGCGCAAGCCCCTCGAAGCGGTCCTCCCGGCGGCTGCGGCCGCAGGCGTGGCGATCATCGCGCGGGTGCCGTTGGCCAGTGGGCTCCTGACAGGGCGCTACGACGAGTCGACGACGTTCCCCGCGGGCGACCACCGGAACTACAACCGGCACGGTGAGGCGTTCGATGTCGGCGAAACGTTCTCGGGGGTGCCTTACGACGCCGGGGTGCAGGCCGCCCGTGAGATCGCGGCACTCACCCCGCCGGGGTGGTCGACTGCTCAACTGGCCCTGCGGTGGGTGCTCGACCAGCCGGGGGTCTCGGTCGTCATCCCGGGCGCTCGCACCGCGCGCCAGGCCCTGGACAACGTCGTCGCCGCCCACCTCGACCCGCTCCCCCACGCGACGCTGGAGGCGATGGCCGATATCTACGACCATCACCTCCGGCGACACGTCCACGACCGGTGGTGAGCCGGCTCGGCGAACAACGCGGGATGGTCAGCGCTCGACGGTGAGCACGCCTTCGTCGAGTCGGACGACGCGATCCGCGACGGCCGCGGCCTCCGGGTCGTGCGTTGCCATGACGACGACGTTCCCCGCGTCGGCGTGCGCCCGCAACAAGGTGAGGACGACCTCGCGGTTGCCGTGGTCGAGCTCGGAGGTCGGCTCGTCGGTGAGCAGGGTCGGAGCCCCAAGCGCCAGGCCGCGGGCGACGGCGACCCGTTGCTGCTGACCGCCGGACAGCTCCTCGACGAGGTGGTTCATCGAGTCGCCCAGCCCGAGCGAGGCCAGGGCAGCCGTGGCAGCGGCGTGGGCTGCAGCCGGGGCCTGACTCGCTGCGAGGAGCGGCAGCATGACGTTCTCCAACGCGGTGAGCACCGCGGCCAGTCCGTTGCCCTGCGGCACGAGGGCCACTCCGAGAACGGCCGTCTGGTCGCGGCTCACCACGGGTACTGACCCGAGGATGACCGCGCCCGCGCTCGGTCGTACGGCCCCCGCGAGGGCCCACAGAAGGGTCGACTTCCCCGCTCCCGACGGCCCGGTGACGGCGACGAACTCCCCTGGCTCGACCCGCAGCGACACGCCTGCCAGCGCCGTGACCGCTCCGAACCGCACCGTGACGTCCCGGCAGTCCAGCGGTCGCGCCTCGCGCAGCACCCCGGCGGCGGGCGCCCGCCCGCGGGCGCCGGTTGGCACCTCATGCCGTCCCATGGCTGTCCCCCTCCGGAATGATGACCCACCGGCCGTCGGGCTCTTCGTGCACGCGCACCAGCGTTCCGGGCGGCATCCGGTCCAGCGCCTCGGGCGGCAGTGGCAGCGACCCGTCGGCCGACACCACGGCATACTCCTGGCCACTGCGGCCTTCCCCGCCGACCCGACCGTCCCGGATCGTCACTGTTCGCGGCAGTGCGGCCGCGACCTGCGGGTCGTGGGTGACGATGAGGACGGTGGTCCCCACCTGGGCGTTCACCTCCCGGATCGCGGCCAGCACCGTGTCCCGGGCAGCATGGTCCAGCTGGCTGGTCGGCTCGTCGGCGAGCAACACCCCCGGGTATGCCGCGATCCCCACCGCGAGCGCCGCGAGCTGCAGCTGGCCCGGGGTCAGGGTCGCCAAGGGGGCGTTGGCCACGGGGAGGATGCCGACGAGGTCGAGGATTTCGCTCGCGTCGGGCAGGTCGCGCCCGGCCTGGCGGGCCCCGCGCTGGGCGTAGTCGACGTTGCGGCGCGGCGTGAGGTAGGGCAGCAGGTTGCGGTCGGCGCCTTGCAGGACGATCCCGACCTCGGTCGCCCGGACGTGGTCCAGCGCAGCGTCGTCCAGCTGGGCCAGGTCGTGCGATCCGACCCGGATGGTCCCGGCGCTCGGACGCAACAGCCCGCCGCACAACGTCAACAGGGTCGATTTGCCGGCGCCCGATGGTCCGAGCAGGCCGACGATCTCCCCCCCTGCCACCCGAAGATCGACGCCGGACAGGGCCGCGAGGTCGTGTCCGTCCGCGTGGTAGATGTGCACGAGGCCGTGGGTCGTGATCGCGAGACCGGTGCGGGAAGGGGCGCTCACAGTTGCTCCCGCAGTCGGGCTGGGGTGGCCCGTGACACCAGCCGGGTCCCGACGACGACAGCAACGACGCCGAGCAGTCCGAGGACGAGCGCGGTCGCCCCGGCGACGGCCGTCCACGCCGGGCGCAGGTCGGCGACATAGGTCGCGGACGGCCGGGTGAACAGCGGCACCATCGGCAGGGCCAGGCGGGAGGCCAGCAGGCCGCAGAGTATGCCGGCCGCCCCGGCCACGAGGACAACGACCCCTTGTTCGAGTGCGCTGGCCCGGCGCAAGGCCGAGACGGGCACGCCTGCCATCCGCAACGCGGCGTAGTCACGGGAGCGGGTGCGCCACGCCGTCGTCACGACGAGGACGAGGACGAGTGCAGCCATGAGAACGGCGAGCAGTCCGACAACGACGGCCAGGCGCAGCCCCCAGGCCGAGGCCGAGCTGTCGTAGAGCGCTTGGCGGTCGCCCTGGCGCTGGGTGTCCTTGATCGAGATGCCTTGGGCGAGAAGGGCATCGCGCACGGACGTCTCGACGCCGGGGTCGGAGAGGTAGACCTGCAACCTCCCGACGACGGGTGCCAGGGTGCTCGCCCGATCGAGCAGGGCGGGAAGGCTCACGATCGCCACGTTGGCGGGGCCGCCGGGCGTGTAGGGCAGCATGCCGACCGGTTTGAGCTGGACGGCGATCCCGTTGAGGCCGGCGCCTTGGAAAGTCCCCCCGGGGGCGGTGCCCGCAGGCAGGGCGCCGACGACGAATGCCGGAAGCTCGCCCACAGCACCTTTGGCGCTGATCCGAACGCCGGAGCGGTCGCTGAGCAGGTCGAGCGTCAGGCTGGTCGGGCTCCCGCCGTCCACCGGGAGCGCATAAGGGGCGAGCACATCGGTGCGCTTGACCCCGGACCCGAGCCACGTGTCCGGACGGCCGATGGCCGCAGGCGGGCCCGCGTCGGCGCGCAGATCCGCGATGGTGAACCGACCCCGCAGGATCCGGTAGTCAAGACCGACGCGGTCGATGCCGATACCGAGCACCGAGCATCCTTGGGGACAGTCCACCTCGGCGGTGAACACCGTTGGTGCCGTGCTGGACAGGGGGATCGGGTCAAGGCTCAGGGTCTGCTCGGACCCGCCAGGTTTGCCCAGACGCACGGCCAGGATCGGGCCTTCGCCGGTGCGTTTCGGGGCGTCGCTCGCCTCGACGATCTCGTCGAACGCGCTCGATCCGATGGTGACCGAGAGACGGGTTCCGGTGATGCTCGGGGGGAGGGTGCCGGCCACCTGGAGGGGCCGCAGGTCGAAGGCTGCCGGGTCGACGGCCAGGTCGGCCACCCGGGCGAACTCCTCCGGCATCACCGCCATCGTCGTGATCGACTCGGACGACCCCTGCCGGATCCACGCGACCGGGGTGGCCTTCGCGGCCGCGGGGTCGACCTGACGCAACACCTTCTCGACCCGAGCGGGGTCGTCGGAGTCGGTCGTCAGCACGACGGCGGCGCCGGTCTCGACCCGCGAGCGCAGTTGGCGGTTGTCCTGCCCGACGACGAGCGCGTTGACCGCGAAGACCGCCAGTGCCGTCGCCACCGTGATGATCGTGACAATGCGCCGGACCGCGGGGCGGCGGGCGATCTGGACCGCCGTGAGCGTCGCCGTCAGCCGGCCCCGGGCCAGCGACCGACGCCCGACGGCCGCGGCGACCGGGGTGACCAGATGGGCCAGGACGATCCCGACGGCCAGCGCCACCAACGCAGGGGTGGCCAGGGCGAGCGGGCCGGCGAGGTTGCCGCTGGCCAGTGCGGCAACACCAGCCACCGAGACCCCGACGATCCCGGCATCGACCAGGCCCATCCGCCGACCTCGTTGGCGGCTGGGCACCCGGCGCAGGAGAGCTGCAACGGACTCGCGGACCACGCCGCCGACAGCGACGAAGATCGCCAGCCAGGCCAGGATCAGGCCCAACCCGGCTGCGGCGAAGGTTGTCCACGGCAGTTCGGCCGGGACGCCAGGGGCCAGCCAGTTCGCCCGAACGAGGGACGTGACGCCGAGCGCACCGAGCAGTCCCAGGGGCGCACCCACGGTCGCGGCCGCACCGAGCTCGGCGACGAGCAACCGCCGCGCGCCGGATGCACCGCCTCCGCGCAGACGGGCCAGCGCCGCCTCGGGTCGGCGTTGTTCGACGGCGGACCCGGCCACGAGCCCGAGGACGACGACGGCGAGGAGGGCGAGCTGGGCCATGAGTAGCGGGACGATGACAAGTACCTGGCGGCGCCCCTCGGCGACGTCGGTGGCCAGGTCGGCCACCGCGCTCGACACGGCGATCCGTGGCTGCGTTCGGGCGGCCGCGTCCCCGAGTCCGGCCAGCGCGGCAGGGATCGCGTCCAGGTCCTCAAGGGTGATCGCAACGCGATCCAGGGAGTGGGTGACGGTGATGGCGGACTGGAACCAGCCGACCGCACCAGGCCCGAACGAGGTGGCCTGCTGGTCCACCGCAAAGGTCCGGTCAGTGGTGACCAACGCATCCATGAGCGGCGTCGCCGCCAGCCCCGCGGACACGGTCCCGGCACGCCCGCCGAGCCGCAGCCCTGCCCACGGCCCGACGGCTGGGGCGCCCTCGGTGTAGGTGCCGACGACGGTCACGGGGCTGGGGAAGGCCGGTCCCCGCGTGATCCCGCGCGCCTCGACAGCGGTGAGGACGGTCCCCAGAACCCACCCTTGCAGGCGGGCCTCGGCGGTCGAGGCGAGCACCTCGAACGCGGCCTGTGGGCACCGGCCGGCATCGAGCACCAACCCCTCGCATGGCGTCGGGCTCCCCCACAAGGTCACCGTCGAGACGCCCTGCGAGCCCGTGACGAAGACCCGCCCTGACCACCGCTCGACTCCGGGCCCGTAGACCCCGGCCAGCGTCGCCGGGAAGACCTCGCGCAGCGGTTCGGCGCGCACCCGCAGACCCGGCTCCCGCGAGGAGGTGAGCTCGATCGCCGTGGAGGCGGGCGGCATACGGGACAGGCCCTCGCGCAGCAACGACTGGGCGAGCGCGCGTTCGTAGAGCGGCGCGAACGCGGCACAGCCGACCACCAGGGCGGTGAGGACGGCCAGCAGCAGCGCTTGCTCAGGGCGGTACCGCAACGCAGCCCACGTCATCCCACCACCCCCTGACCTCCCGTTCGCCGCGATGCCGGACCCTCACACGGTATGCCGTCCGGTCGTCGTCCGCGGGGTGGTCAGGGCGTGTCGAGGGTCCGGTAGAAGGCGGGGCAGAGCTCCAGCGGGAGGAAACCCAGCCGTTCGTTGATCGACACCATCCACGGGTTGTCGTGCGCGTTGCCCGTGATGACATCGACGCGGTCGGGGTGGTTGGCTTGCAGGGCAAGGAGATTCGCGACCTTGACGGCCTGACCGAGACGGTGGCCGCGGTGTTCGGTGAGGACGAGAGTGCCCCACTGGTCGGCGCGGGAGTTGCCAGGCGGCAGCGCAAGCTCGGAGTAGGCGACGACCTCGCCCGAGTCCTCGTCGATCGCGACGGCCGTCAACCGGACCCGGCCGGTCTGCCGGTCGAGGTCAAGGAAGCCCTCATATCGCTCGGGTGTCAGCGACTCGGGCTCCCAGTCGATCTCGCCGGAAGGGGCGTCGCTGCCGAGCCGGTTCATGCAGGCACACAACGACGGCCAGAGGTCGCGCGGCACCTCGCCGAACGCCTCGACCCGATAGCGCCCTTGGTATGCCGCCCTCGCCTCCTGCGCGATCTCGGCCAGCAGGTCATCGGCCACCGGAAGCATGAGCCGCCGGATGATCTGGGTCTGCCCGAGCCGGAATCCGTTGCGCTCGGCGAAGACCCGATAGGGATGGTCGTCGGCCCGGTCGGCCGGGTAATGGGCCTCGGCCACCACCCGAGCGCGGGTGTTCTCCCTAGCGAAGTCGACCAATGCGGCGATCGCCCGGGTTCCGTGGCCGCGACGACGGTGGTCGGGATGGATGTCCACCTGGGTCCAGACGGTGTCGACATTGTCGTGGAGAGGGAGCCAGGCCGTGAGCACCCCGGCGAGAGTGCCCTCCTCCCACATCCCCCACAGATGGGTGCTCTCGCCCGGGTCGATGTGGCGCAGATCGGCCACCGCCGCGGCTTCCGGGGCCGGGACGAAGTGGGGTCGCTCAAAGCACCGGACGGCGACCACCACGGCATACATCTGGGACATCAGCGCGTCATCGGCGAGGTCCATCGGGGTCACGGTCACCCGGCCAGGCTAGAGCGAGGGTGGTGGCCAGCGCGCGCGGTTTTCTCACGAGCTCCGCACCCGAACCGCAATCGGCCCGGACACGGCGGTCCGGACGCGGCGGTCCGGCAGGTCAGTCGTCGTCGCTGAGCGGGCAACCCAGGACCACGATGCTGCGGGCCTGGACGGTGACTGTGGCGCCGGGTTCGACGTGGTTCGGGGTCCCCACCGAGGCGGCACCGGCACTGCCCCCCGTTGCGGCCCCGGCGCTGGCGGCGGCAGTGGTTCCGGCAGTGGCTCCGGCAGTGGCTCCGGCGCTGGCTCCGGCGCTGGCTCCGGCAGTGGCCTCGGGCGTTGCCGTCGATGTCGCACCGGCAGTGACGCCACCCGTGGCCTGGACCACCTCACCGCCGGCGGTGTCGATCTCGACGAACCACTCCTCGCCATACGACCGCTCGGGGATGACGAAGTCGATCGGCTCGTAGTGGGCGTTGAACAACACGAGGAACGAGTCGTCCCGGATCGCCCCACCGCGGGCGTCGGTTTCGCGGATCGCCCGGCCGTTGAGGAAGACCATGAGGGTCTTGGCATAGCCGTTGGCCCAGGCCTCCTCGTCCATGTGCTGGCCGTCCGGCTCGAACCAGGCGATGTCACCGAGCTCGCTCTCGCCGCCGTGGTCGGCACTCCCGGCGAAGAACCGGCGCCGCCGGAAGACCGGGTGCTCGGCCCGCAGTCGGACGACGTGGCGGGTGAAGTCGAGCAGCGACTCCTGCTCGGCGTCCAACTCCCAGTCGACCCAAGCCAATTCGTTGTCTTGGCAGTAGACGTTGTTGTTGCCCAGCTGGGTGCGGCCGAACTCGTCGCCGTGGGCGATCATCGGCACGCCCTGGGCCAACAACAGGGTGGTCAGCATGTTGCGCTGCTGGCGCAGCCGCAGCGAGCGCACCGCCGGGTCGTCGCTCGGGCCTTCGGCGCCGCAGTTCCACGACCGGTTGTGGCTCTCGCCGTCGCGGTTGCCCTCGCCGTTGGCCTCGTTGTGCTTGTCGTTGTAGGAGACCAGGTCGCGCAGGGTGAAGCCGTCGTGCGCCACGACGAAGTTGACCGATGCGACCGGCCGCCGCCCGGAGTGGGCGTAGAGGTCCGAGGACCCGGTGAACCGGGAGGCGAACTCCCCCAACGTCGCCGCCTCGCCCCGCCAGAAGTCGCGCACCGTGTCGCGGAACTTGCCGTTCCACTCGGTCCACAAAGCCGGGAAGCCACCGACCTGATAACCCCCGTCGCCGAGGTCCCACGGCTCGGCGATGAGCTTGACCTGGCTGACGATGGGGTCCTGCTGGATGAGGTCGAAGAACGCCGACAGCTTGTCGACCTCGTGGAACTGCCGGGCCAGCGTTGCCGCCAGGTCGAACCGGAACCCGTCGACGTGCATGTCGGTGACCCAGTAGCGCAGCGAGTCCATGATGAGCTGTAGGACGTGCGGGCTGCGCATGAGCAGGCTGTTGCCGGTGCCCGTGGTGTCGTAGTAGTGCGCGAGGTCGCCGCCGACCAACCGGTAGTAGTTGTCGTTGTCGATCCCGCGGAAGGCCAGGGTGGGCCCGAGGTGGTTGCCTTCGGCCGTGTGGTTGTAAACGACGTCGAGGATGACCTCGATGTCGGCCTCGTGCAGCGCCTTGACCATCGTCTTGAACTCGGCGACCTGCTCCCCCCTGGTGCCGTAGGCGGCATACCCGTTGTGGGGGGCGAGGAAACCGATGGTGTTGTAGCCCCAGTAGTTGCGAAGTCCCTTGTCCTGCAAGGTGAAGTCCTGGACGAACTGATGCACCGGCATGAGTTCCAGCGCCGTGACGCCGAGCCCTCGCAGGTGCTCGATGGTCGCGGGGTGGGCGATGCCGGCATACGTCCCGCGGATCTCCTCGGGCACGTCGGGATGGCGCATCGTCAGCCCCTTGACGTGCGCCTCATAGATGACCGACTCGTGGTAGCGGTGCCCCGGCGAGCGGTCCTTGCCCCAGTCGAAGAACGGGTTGGTGACCACCGAGAGCATCGTGTGCCCGAGCGAGTCGACCTCGTTGGGCACGGCCGACAGACCGAGCTCCGGATCGTCGAAGGAGTAGCCGAACAGCGCCTGGTCGCCGCGCATCTCCCCGTCGATGGCCTTGGCGTAGGGGTCCAGCAGCAGCTTGGCAGGGTTGCAGCGATGCCCGTTTGCCGGGTCGTAGGGGCCGTGGACGCGGTAGCCGTAGCGCTGGCCAGGCTGCACCGTCGGCAGATAGACGTGCCAGACGAACGCGTCGTGCTCGGGCATCTCGACGCGGGTCTCGGTGCCGTCATCGGCGATGAGGCACAGCTCGACACGATCAGCGATCTCGGAGAACAGCGCGAAGTTGACCCCCGACCCGTCGTAGGTCGCACCGAGGGGGTAGGGCTTTCCGGGCCAGATCTGCATCGTCACCTTCACGGGTGGCTAGGGATGGACGAGGGGGGTATGCCGTCCGGTCGACTCCCGGCCTCCCCGCCGGACACCCCCATCCTGCCAGGACACCCCCAGAGGGGCCATCGCATCCCACTCCCGCGAGGGTGATCAGCCGGTGCGAGTGCGCCACGGTGTGCGACCGAGGGGGCGATCACCCCGCCAGGCGCACTCCGTCGGGCACTCCCTCAGGTCAGGTGGGCGACGACGTCGTCGGTGGGGATGTGACGGAGTGCGCGCGCGACGGAGTGCAATCGAGGGGACGATCACCCCGCCAGGCGCACTCCGCCCCCCCCCCCCCCCGCGGCGCCCCCCCCCCGCCCGCCGCACTCCCGCGGCAGGGGGCGACCTGGGGGATGTGACGGAGTGCGTGCGCGACGGAGTGCAATCGAGGGGACGATCACCCCGCCAGGCGCACTCCGTCAGGCACTCCGTCAGGTGAGGTGGGCGACGACGTCGTCGGCGGCGGCATACGGGTCGATGGTGCCAGCCACGACGGCGGCCGCGTGTTCGGCGATCCCGTGCCCGGCCCGCAGGTCACCCATCCGAGCACGCAAGGCCGCGACCGCGATCGCCTCGATCTCGTCCGCGGCGCGCTTCAACCGGCGGGTATGCCGCGTGCCCGAGGCATCGAGCCAGCCTTCGTGCTTGTCGATGGCCTCCATGACCTCCTCGACGCCCTCGCCACGGGAGGCGACGGTCTTGCACACGGGCGGTCGCCATAGGCCCGGCTCGGTGCGGTCACCGAGGGAGATCATGTGCCGCAGGTCGCGCACGGTCGCATCCGCGCCGTCGCGGTCGGCCTTGTTGACGACGAAAACGTCGCCGATCTCCAGGATGCCGGCCTTGGCGGCCTGGATGCCGTCGCCCATCCCGGGGCCAGCAGGACGATCGTCGTGTCGGCCAGGCCCGCGATCTCGACCTCGGACTGTCCGACGCCGACCGTCTCGACGAGGACGACCTCGCACCCGGCGGCGTCGAGCACCCGGATGGCCTGCGGCGTCGTCCAGGACAGGCCGCCGAGGTGCCCGCGCGAGGCCATCGAGCGGATGTAGACCTCGGGGTCGAGGGCATGCTCCTGCATCCGCACCCGGTCCCCGAGCAACGCGCCTCCCGAGAACGGCGAGGAGGGGTCGACCGCGAGGATCCCGACGCGCTTGCCCCGAGCCCGGAACGCTGCGACCAGCGCGCTCGTCGAGGTCGACTTGCCGACGCCGGGTGAGCCGGTGAGGCCGATGATGTGCGCCTTGCCGGTGTGCGGGGCCAGCGCTGCCATCACCTCGCGCAGCGCGGGGTGATGGTCCTCGACAAGGGAGATGAGGCGCGCAACAGCACGCGGAGCACCCTCCCGGGCGGCGGCGACCAGGGCGGGGACATCGACCGGGCGGGGCGGCATACCGTCCTCTCGGAAGGGGCGTCAGAAGCAGGCGACAGACTGGCGAGAGACAGGGTATGCCGCGTGGCGCCCGCAGGGGGTCGGGCGGCCACGCGGCATACACGCTGACAACCCCGGAGGGGGTGGCGAGGTTCCCTCCGGGGCGAAACTCAGGCCTTGGGGACGCGGACGATGAGGGCGTCGCCCTGACCGCCGCCGCCGCACAGGGCCGCGGCGCCGACGCCGCCGCCGCGACGCTTGAGCTCGTTGGCCAGGTGCAGGACGATCCGGGCGCCGGACATGCCGACCGGGTGGCCCATGGCGATGGCGCCGCCGTTGACGTTGACCTTGTCGGGGTCGACACCGAGCTCCTTGGTCGAGGCCAGACCGACCGCGGCGAAGGCCTCGTTGAGCTCGAGCAGGTCCAGGTCGGTGGGCGCGATGCCTTCCTTCTCGCAGGCCTTCTTGACCGCGAGCGCCGGCTGGGACTGCAGCGTCGAGTCGGGGCCGGCGACATAGCCCGCGGCGCCGATCTCGGCCAGCCAGGTGAGCCCGAGCGCCTGCGCCTTGGCCTTGCTCATGACCACGACCGCTGCAGCACCGTCGGAGATCTGCGAGGCGCTGCCCGCGGTGATCGTGCCGTCCTTGCGGAAGGCTGGCCGCAGCCCGGCCAGACTCTCGGCGGTTGTCGCCGCGCGGATGCCCTCGTCGGCCTTGAACTCGATCGGGTCACCCTTGCGCTGGGGGATCAGCACCGGCACGACCTCGTCGTCGAACAGGCCGTCCTTCCATGCCTTGGCGGACAGTTCGTGGCTGCGTGCGGAGAAGGCGTCCTGCTCCTCGCGGCTGAACTCGCGGTCGCCGTGATTGGCCGACTCGGTGAGGTTGCCCATGCCCTGGTCGGTGTAGACGTCCCACAGGGCGTCGTAGTCCATGTGGTCGCGCATCTTGACGGTGCCGTACTTGTAGCCCTCGCGAGACTTCTCCAGCAGGTGCGGAGCGTTGGTCATCGACTCCATGCCACCGGCGACGACGACCTCGCACTCGCCCGAGCGGATGAGCTGGTCGGCCATGGTGATCGCGTTGATGCCCGACAGACACACCTTGTTGACGGTGATCGCCGGGACGTCCATGGGGATGCCGCCCTTGACCGCGGCCTGGCGGGCAGTCACCTGGCCGCAGCCGGCCTGCAGGACGTGACCCATGACGACGTAGTCGACCTGGTCGCCGGAGATGCCGGCCTTCTCCAGGGCGCCCTTGATGGCCACACCGCCGAGGTCGGTCGCCGAGAAGTCCTTGAGCGAGCCCAGCAAGCGGCCCATGCCGGTGCGGGCACCGGCGACGATGACAGAGGTGTTCGAGCTCATAGCGCAGCCTCCAGGGGCGGTCAGGACGGAACGTCAGATGTGCGTCCACTGTATCCGCGAGCGTGTGCACAGGCCCGGGATCGCTAGGTGGGACGCACCACACGCGCGAACGCGCGGCATACCGGCGGGTGGTGGTCCCACCTGGTATGCCGCGCGGCCGGCTCTCCCTCCCAGGTCAGACGGGCCGGGCTCCCCCATCCTCCGGCTTGTCGACGATGTCATGGCTGGTGAGGTCAATGGCGTGCTGCCCCGGCGGCAGGTTGGACAGGTCGGGGGCGATGACCAACTCGGGCAGGCCCGAGTCGGGCAGGCGGACCGAGGTGTGGTCGGTGTGCGGTCCGGCAAGGACCAGATCGTGGGCAGCCCGCTTGGGCAGGGTCTCACCTCGGAAGTAGTCGGGGTGAACCATCATCCACGCAAACATGAGGACCAGCCCCAAGGCTAGGGCGAGCAGCCCGACAACCCCGACGGCGCCGTAGCCGAAGATCGTGATCGGATTGTCCTCGTCGTCTGTCAGGTAGTCCGGACCGAGGAAGGTGATCAGACCGTAGGCAAAGGTGGCGAGCATGATCAGCCCACCGAGCAGCGGGATGATCCCCTGCATGAACAGGTCCCGGACCGTGCGGGTGAAGGTCTTGCGGTAGAACCACACACACACGAAACCGGTGAGCCCGTAGTAGAAGGCGATCATCAGGCCGACGGACCCGATGAGTGCCATGAGCAGATTCGGGCTGATCAGGGTGAACAGGACATAGAAGACCGTGGAGATGATCCCCATCCCGACCGTCGACCAGGTCGGGGTCAGGTAGCGCGGGTGGATCCGGCTGAACTTGTGGGGCAGCGCACGGAAGACGCCCATCGAGAGGGCGGTGCGCGCCGTCGGCAGGATCGTCGTCTGGGTCGAGGCCGAGGCCGAGGTGAGGATCGAAGCCGCCAGCAGGATGAGGCCCGCCTTGCCCAGCGCGGAGTCGCCGAACAGGTCGGGACCGATGGCGGCAAAGACATCAGCGCTGTTCTCCGGGTTGCCCAGCCCCACCCCTTCCTCGCCGACGCCCGCGAAGGCGACCGCAGCGATGGAGACCAGGGCGTAGGTCGCCAGCAGCAGCAGCGTGGAGATCACAGCAGCCCGACCGGGCGTCTTGCCCGGGTCGTCGCTCTCCTCGTTGCACGTCACCGCGGTGTCCCAGCCCCAGTAGATGAAGAAGGCGATCAACAGGGCCGGGGCGAGCACCGACCCGAACGGCAAGTCGGTCGGGATCAACCAGCCCAGAGACGGAGTCAACGAGTACTCCTCGGCCGTGCCGGAGTAGACCTTGACCAGAGCCGTCACGGCGAAGACGACCAGGACGACGACCTCGATGCCCAGCAGCGCGTACTGAAGGCGAGCGCTGACTTCGATGCCGCGGTAGCAGATGTAGGTCATCACGGCGATCCAGATGACGCCAGCGACCGTCGACCAGAATGTCGAATCGGCCAAGTCACCGACCCCCGACCAGTCCTGGCCGAGCAATCCACCCACCTCGGCAACGAAGGTGTAGGAGTAGGACCCGGCCACTTGGGCGAGGTTGGCCATGACAATGACGTCCGCCGCGATGATGCCCCAGCCACCAAGCCACCCGGTCTTCGGGCCGAAGGCGCGCGCCGCCCAAGTGAAGGTCGTCCCGCAGTCGGGCTCGGCCTTGTTGAGCTCCTGGTAGGCGATGGCGATGAAGTACATGGGGATGAAGGCGAGCAACATGACCGCTGGCGCCTTCAGCCCAACGCTGCCCTCCGCACTGGTGACTGCGACGACCAGTCCAAGGGATGCCGCCAACGAGTAGGCCGGAGCCGTGGATGCCATACCGACGACGACACTCGACAGCAATCCGAGCGCACCGCCTTTGAGACCCTTTTCGGACGCCTCGGGGTAGCCCAGTGGCGCGACATCGGTCGACGAGCTCATGTGTTCTCACTTCCTTGACGGACCCTTGGTGGAGGGACCCTAGGCCCCGCGTCGACGTTGTGACTAGAGGAATCTCACGAATCGGCACACGTTTTCGATCAAATTGCGCGATTCCCTTGACTTGGGATATCGGAAGTGCGGATTCCGTAGGAGGACCGGGTCGACATGAAGGGCGTCACATCCGCGCGCGGGCGGCATACTCCGGTATGCCGCGGGCCTAGTCTGCGGGTATGGACGCTGCCCTCTTCACCATGATCGACCACGTCGGCATCGCTGTCGCCGACCTCGACGCGGCCATTGCCTTCTATCGGGACACCTACGGGATGCAGTTGCTGCACGAGGAGACCAACGCGGAGCAGGGCGTGCGCGAGGCGATGATGGCCGTCGGGTCGTCGGGCTCATGCATTCAGTTGCTCGCGCCGCTCTCGCCGGACTCGCCGATTGGCAAGTTCCTGGCCCGCTCTGGGCCGGGCATCCAGCAGATGGCCTACCGGGTCGAGGACATCGACGCGGTGTGCGCGACGCTGCGGGAGCGCGGGGTGCGGTTGCTCTATGACACCCCCAAGCGCGGGACGAGTGACAGCCGGGTCAACTTCATCCACCCCAAGGACGCTGGCGGTGTCCTCGTCGAGCTCGTGGAGCCCGCCGCCAGCTCGCCCCAGCACTGACGTTCGCCCGGGTCGATCACAGCCACCCGACCGCAGGGTGGAGGGAAACCCACGCCAGCGGTGGGTTTCCCTCCACCCTGGTCGGTCACGACATGGCGGACCCCGGCCGCGGCATCGACACCTCGGCCAGGCAACCGCGCCTGCGGCAGCGACGCGGCCGACCGCCCCAACCGCGTGACTGCAGCACCGCACCCACCTCCGCCGCGAGTGGACAAGGCGCGGTGGTGACATCCAGCCAGCCCGCTCGCAGGGTCAGCCAGCCAGCCGCCGCATTGCCCCGATCCCGACGGGTGTCGGCCACCCGGGATCGACCCTCGTGACCGAGGCGCCCGTCGAGTTCGACGAGCACCCGGAACTGCGGGTAGCCGATGTCGTGCCGCCACGGCATACCCGTCGCCGAGGAGACTTGCGCCACGCCGCGCGGCAGGCCGTGAGCCTGCTCCACGTCACGCACATACCGCACCTCAAGAATGCTCTCCGCACCTCCCGACACCACGGCCAGCGCCTCGCCCAACTCGCGTCGCCACCGATGGCGCCCCCTCTGCTCCAACACCGTCATGAGCGCGCGGGCCGTGGTGAGGCGCCGTTGGGTGGCCCGCGCCGCGATGGCGATCGCCGCGTCGAGATCCCGGGTCGCGGCAACGTCGAGAACCGTGTGCTCGACCGTCGTCCGCCAGGGCCACGCGAGTTCGTGGGTGCGGTCGGCGATCCACGCGCTGCGGCGGATCGCCACCCCGTCCTTGGGATCGAGTCGTCGGTTCAACGGGACGGCGATCTCCACCGACGAGGGCGTCGAGGCCAGTCCCCACAGGTATGCCGCGCTGCCGCCCACGAGTGCGGCTCCAGACCCGCACGCCAATAGTCCGGCGACGGCGCGCGTGTGCCACTGGGTGCGACCCGGTTCGATGAGGTAGACCCCGTGGTGCAGCCGGATCCACTGGCCGGCAGCAACCCTCCCGGCGATCCGTCGCTCGGTGAGCCCCCCACTTCGGGCCTGCGCCAAGGTGAGGACGCCGAACTGCTCGTGGGCCAACCGCAGCAGCCCGGCGGCGTCGAGGGCATGGTCGGGCCGCCAATAGGGCGCTCCCTGCATCGGCGCAAGGTCGGGATCGCCATCATTGGTGCGATCGTCACGGTTGGCGCGCATACGGTCAGCATGGCAAGGCTCGTGCGATGGCTCGCTCAGTTATCCACAGCCGGACCGGCGCCTCGTCCGGGACCGGACCCCGCGGCATACCTCTCGGTGGAGGGAAACCCACGCATGCGGTGGGTTTCCCTCCACCCTGGCCTTCCTCGTCGGCCGGCCACGGCTGGGTGGGCAACGTCACGGGTTGAGCCCCTCAGCAGCCCCTCGGCTTGCGGGTACGGTCGATGAAAGAGCGCCAGATCGTTGGCGCGTCGTCGATCTCCGGCGCTTGCCGCCCAGCCCGCGGGCGGCCCGCCCATGCAGAGAGGACCCACGATGACCAAAGAGCTCTACGACCTGGGCGAGCAGCCTCCCCTCGGTGAGGTGCCCGCCACGATGCACGCCTGGCTGATCCGGCCGGAGCGCTTCGGCCCGCCGCTGGAGGCCTTCCAGAAGGAGGTCGTCGACGTCCCGACGATCGCCGACGACGAGGTGCTCGTCTATGTCATGGCCGCAGGAATCAACTACAACAACGTCTGGGCTGGCCTGGGTATCCCCGTCGATGTGATCGGGGCTCGAAACAAGGCGGGTGAGCCGGAGCGCTTCCACATCGGCGGCAGCGACGCCTCCGGCATCGTGTATGCCGTCGGCAAGGACGTCACCAACGTCAAGGTCGGCGACGAGGTCGTCCTGCACTGCGGCAAGTGGGACCGCACCTGTCCGACCGTCGTGCGCGGCGGCGACCCGATGTATTCGCCGAGTTTCCGCATCTGGGGCTACGAGACCAACTACGGCAGCTTCGCTCAGTTCACCAAGGTCCAGGCGCAGCAGTGCATGCCCAAGCCGAAGCACATGACCTGGGAGGCCGCCTCGGCCTACACCCTCGTGGCCGCAACAGCCTGGCGGATGCTGCACGGCTGGGGCGAGAACGCCGTCAAGGAAGGTGACGTCGCCCTCATCTGGGGTGGCGCGGGCGGTCTGGGCTCGATGGCGATCCAGATCGTCAAGGCCGCGGGCGGCATACCCATCGCCGTGGTCTCCGGCGAGGACAAGTTCGACTACTGCATGAAGCTCGGCGCCAAAGGCTGCATCAACCGCAACGACTTCGACCACTGGGGGATGCTGCCGCACTGGAAGGACGACGCGGCCTACGGGACCTGGCTCAAGGGCGCGCGCAAGTTCGGCTCGGCGATCTGGGACGTCCTGGGCGAGCGCCGCGCACCGAACATCGTCTTCGAGCACCCCGGCGAGAGCACCATCCCCAGCTCGATCTTCGTCTGCGACACCGGCGGCATGGTCGTCGTGTGCGCCGGGACCACGGGCTACAACGCGACCGTCGACCTGCGCTACCTGTGGATGCGCCAGAAGCGCCTGCAGGGCTCGCACTTCGCCAACGCGGTGCAGTCCAACCAGATGAACCAGCTGGCGCTGGCCGGGAAGCTCGACCCGTGCCTGTCGCAAGCCTTCACCTACGACGAGATCCCGCTCGCCCACGACCTCATGTACCGCAACAAGCACCCGCACGGGAACATGGCGGTCCTCGTCGGCGCGACGGACTTCGGCCAGGGCGCTACCGCCCCGGAACCCGTTGCGCTGCCGCACCCGACCCTGCCCGAGGGCGATGCCCACACGACGCCGCGGATCGTCCCGCACGCGACTGATCGCGAACTGCTCCCGGAGTGACCCGGCGCCGCCTGTCGGCGGCATCTCACGTCAGCGGGCGGCATACCTCCACGGGGGTATGCCGCCCCGTCACGTGCGCTGCCCGCTCGCCGAGGCGAGGACTAGGCTCGGCGCAGCATGGGGCCGGAAGCCCACGTTCCGGAGGTGAGCGAATGAGCACGATCGGATCCATCGAGCCCGAATCGACAGCGTCGACAGAATCGACCGAGCCGACGGAGCTCCCCGACCGACCGACGACGCCCACCGTCGACGTTCCTGACCCGAGCGAACGCAACGGGTCGGCGCACCCGCCTGCCGGACGGCCGCTCAACCGGCTCTCGCCCTTTTACCTGGGGTTGGTCGGCGGGCTTGGCGTGCTCACGGCATACGGGCTCTGGCAGGCGGTGGCCCAGCTCGACACCGTCCTCACCCTCATCGTCGTGGCGCTGTTCCTCGCGCTCGCCCTCAACCCGCTTGTCGAACGACTCGTGGCGCGCGGCATGAGCCGACCCCGGGCCGTCGCCGTCGTGGCAGGCCTGGTCGTCGTGGTCTTCGTCCTGCTCGGACTCGTCGTCGTGCCCCCGGTCACTCAACAGGGCGGCGACCTGGCCCGCAACGCGCCGCGCTACCTGGACAACCTCCTGGCCGACCCCCGGCTGCGGGACCTCGAGTCGACCTACCACGTCCTGGACAAGGCCCGCGAGGAGATCACCCGACGGCTCAGCGACGGCAGCTTCATGTCCCAGGCGGTGGGCGGCGTCCTCGGGGCGGGGCTCGCCGTGGTCTCGGGCCTGTTCTCGACGATCACCGTCCTGGTCCTCACCCTCTACTTCCTCGCCTGCCTCCCCTCGCTCAAGCGAGCGGCATACGCGCTCGTTCCGGCCAGCCGCCGGCCGCGCGTGGAGTCCCTTGCCGAGGAGATCATGCGTCGGGTCGGGTCCTACGCCATCGGTCAGGTCCTCGTCGCGACGATCAATGCGTGTTGCTCCTACGTCATGATGAAGATCGTCGGCATCCCGTATGCCGCGGTGCTCGCCGTCGCGGTCGGCACGCTGGGGCTGATCCCTATGGTCGGCGCCACGCTGGGTGCGATCCTCGTGGCCTTCGTGGCCCTGTTCGTCGACCCGGGCAAGGCACTCATCGCCCTGATCTACTTCCTCATCTATCAGCAGGTCGAGAACTACGTCGTGGCCCCGCGAATGATGCAGCGGACGGTCTCGGTGCCCGGCGTGATCACGGTGGTGGCGGCGCTGGCGGGTGGGACGCTCGCCGGGGTCCTGGGGGCGCTGCTGGCCATCCCGACCGCCGCCGGACTGTTGCTCATCTACGAGGAAGTGCTCGTCCCAAGACAACAGGCCCACTGAAACAGGCCCACTGAAACAGGCCCACTGACGTGACCGCTCGTCCGCGCTGACGGCGCGCTCGTCGCAGCGTATGCCGTCAGAGGTCCGCCGCAGATGCCACGGGACTGACAAGGCTGACAGGATGACGCCCATGTCTTTGGACGTCGAGCTCGCCGAGGTCCGCGACTTCCTCGCGGAACACCATCCCTTCGACGACCTGCCGCGCCAGCAACTCGAACGCCTGGCCACGATGCTCAAGATCGAGTATTTCCGGCGCGGCACCCGGATCATCGCGCGGGGCGAGGACAACCATCACCTCTACGTCGTGCGCAGCGGCGCTGTGGAGCTGCACGACATGCACGGTGGCTTCATGGACCGGGGCGAGGTGGGGACGTCGTTCGGGTCCTACACGCTCGTCCAGGGCAACCCGGCCAACTTCGAGGCGGTCGCCCTTGAGGACAGCCTGTGCCTGGTCATGGACGCCGACACCTTCCACGGCCTGTCGACGACCTACCCGATCTTCGGGCACTACTTCGATCTGCAGCGCACGAGCCGGATGCGCGGCGCGGTCGCCTCGCTGCACCTGACCAACTCCGGCGGTGCCATCCTCAAGACCAACGCCACCGACATCCTCAATCGACCTGCGGTGTCGGTGCAGGCCTCCGAGTCGATCCGGTCGGCCGCCCTGGTCATGTGCCACAAGCGGGTCTCCTGCCTGCTCATCCTCGACGAGGGGAAACTCGTCGGCATCGTCACCGATCGCGACCTACGCAACCGGGTCGTGGCCGCGGGGATCGACACCGACCTCCCTGTGACGTGCGTGATGACCCCCGATCCGTTCACCGGGTCGGCCGATGCCCTGGCGTTCCAGATCCTCATGGAGATGACCAGTCGCAACATTCACCACCTGCCGATCCTCAGCCCCGACGGGACCCCGGAAGGCGTCATCACGACGACCGACCTGATGCGCCTGGAACAGACCAACCCGATCTACCTCGTCGGGGACATCACCCAGGCCCAGGACGTCAGCGCGGTGGCCGAGGTGAGCAAACGCCTGGCCCCCATCGTCGAGTTGCTTGTCACGCAGGACGCGTCGGCCGAGGACATCGGCCGGATCGTCACGGCGGTTGGTGATGCGGTCGAGCGTCGCGTGCTCGGATTGGCCGAGGCCCACCTCGGGCCGCCTCCGGTCCCCTACTGCTGGGTGTCCCTGGGGTCCAGGGCCCGTCAGGAGCAGGCGCTCGCGGCCGACCAGGACAACGCCCTCATCCTGGACAACGACGTGCGACCCGAGCACGCGGCATACTTCGAAGCGCTGGCCACGTTCGTGTGTGACGCCCTGGTCGAGTGTGGCTATCCCAGTTGCCCCGGTGACGTCATGGCGACCAACCCCCGGTGGCGCGTGCCGCTGTCCCAATGGCGCACCGAGTTCACCACCTGGCTCACCGAGCCGGTCCCCGACGCCATCCTGCGGGCGAGCATCTTCTTTGACATGCGCCCCATCTATGGCGACCCACGGCTGTTCCACAAGTTGCGAAAGCACTTCCTCAAGCACGCGCCCTCGTCCAAGCTCTTCCTGGCCCACCTCACCAAGCGGGCCATCGAGAACGAACCGCCGTTGGGCTTCTTCCGCGGCTTCGTCCTGGAGAAGCAAGGCTCCAATCGGGCCACCCTCGACATCAAGCGAGGCGGCGTCGGCGCGGTCGTCGAGCTCGCTCGCGTGCTGGCCCTGTCGATCGGGTCCCGGGCGGTCAACACCCAGACCCGCCTGGCAGCGGCAGTCGACGCGGGAGCGCTCAGCCCCGAGCGCGGCCAGGACCTGCGGGACGCCTTCGAGTTCATCTCCTACGTCCGGCTGCGTCACCAGGCGGCCCAAGTGCGCGCCGGCAAGGACACCGACAACTTCGTCGCGCCCGATGACCTCAGCTCGTTCGAGAAAAGGCACCTGCGGGAGGCCTTCGCCATCGTCCGCTCGGCGCAGTCCTCGCTCTCGCACCGCTATCCCTCGACCTACATCTCCTAAGGCACCCGCGTGTTCGCCACCCCGTCGGCCGAGCAGCAGCGTCGCCGTGCCTTGCGCTCGGCCCGTCCCGGACCCCTCAAGGACTACCTGCAGACCCCCTTCCCCGACCCGGCGACCCCCGTCGGGGACCTGCGCCTGTTGGCGGTCGACCTGGAGACCACGGGACTGCACCCCAAGAAGGACCGGCTCCTGTCGATCGGTTTCGTGCCCGTCGACGGGTTGACGATCGACCTGTCCGGAGCCCGGCGCTTCGTCGTGCAGTCCGGCGTCGAGGTCGGCCAGAGCGCCGCGATCCATGGCCTCACCGACGACACCGTCGCCGCCGGGACCCCGATCGAGGAGGCCCTCCCCGAAGTCCTGGAGGCCCTGCGCGGGCGGGTGCTGCTCGCGCACTACACCGACATCGAAGAGCGGTTCCTGTCGACGGCCTGCGAGCGGGTCTACGGCTCGCGGATGCCGGTGGCGCGGATCGACACCCTCGAGCTGCATCGTCGGCTCATCGTCGGATGGGGGGAGGCTCCGGTGCGCCTTGGCCTTCGGCTGTGGACCGCTCGTGAGCGCTATGGCCTGCCGACCTACCGAGCCCACGAGTGCCTCATCGACGCGATCGCCTGTGCCGAGCTCTATCTCGCCCAGGTCGCCGAGATGCGCTCCCAGGGCGACGAGGTCACCCTCGCGCGATTGATCTCCTGACCTTCCCCGCCCGAGCGCTCGACCTCGCGCCTCACCTCAGCGATAGGACCCTTGCGGCGGCCGGGTATGCCGGTTGGCCCAGCACCTGGTGTGCCAGTGCCGCCGGTGGTCGGCTCCCCCGACACCCTCGGCCGGCCAGGCGACGACATGGGCCTGTGCACCGACCTCCTGCTGACAGCCGGGGCACCGATAGGCCCGAGCCGCGTCGCCAGAGTCTCCACGCGCACCGGCGACCGGACGGACGAACCAGTCGCGACCGGCATACTCGGCTCGACCGGGCACGCCCGCGGTGGCACGCCCGAGATCCAACGGTGCGCCGTCGTCACGTCGGCGGTTGGCGCGGGGCATACGTCGATTCTCCCAGGTGCCGCCCCACGCAGCGGTATGCCGCCCGCTCACGGTGAGCGGGCGGCATACCGGCGCTGCCAGGGTGCCTGAGGAAAGGTCAGGCGTAGGTGCGGAACCCGCGCTTGGTCTTGCGGCCCAGATAGCCCGCGGTGACGAGGTGCTCCAGCAACGGAGCGGGCGCAAAGCCCGGCTCGCGGAACTCCATGTAGAGCTCGCGCTGGATGGCCAGCGACACGTCCAGCCCGACGACGTCGAGCAACTCGAACGGGCCCATGGGGTAGCCACAGCCTGCCTTCATCGCGGTGTCGATGTCGTCGGCCGTGGCGTAGTGGGCCTCAAGCATCTTGATCGCGTCGTTGAGGTAGGGGAACAGCAGCGCGTTGACGATGAAGCCCGAGCGGTCGCCGCACTGGACCGGCACCTTGCCGACCTTACGGGAGAGCGCAACAACCGTGGCGGTGATCGCCGGGTCGGTGGCGACGGTCGACACGACCTCGACGAGCTTCATCACCTGGGCCGGGTTGAAGAAGTGCATGCCGATGACGTCGCCGGGGCGGCTGGTCACGTTGGCGCACTGGATGATCGGCAGCGAGGACGTCGTCGTCGCGAGGATCGCGCCGGGCTTGCAGATCCGGTCCAGGTCGCGGAACAGCTCCTGCTTGATCGCCAAGTCCTCAGCAATGGCCTCCACGACGATGTCGACGTCGGCCAGAGCCTCGCGCTCGGTGGCGCCGGTGAGCCGGGCGGTCACTGCGTCGGCGGCTTCCTGGGTCAGCTTGCCGCGGTCGATCATCCGGGCCTGGCCCTTCTTGATCGAGGCGAGCACGCCGTCGACCTTGTCCTGGCCACGCGCCACATAGACCACGTCGAAGCCGGCCTTGGCGAAGACCTCCATGATGCCGGTGGCCATCGTGCCGGAGCCGACGACGCCGACCTTGGCGATCTTGGCCAGCCCAGGGTCCTCGGTTGCCCCGCTCTTGGGGGTCTGTCCGTCCGCGATGACCTCGGAGCTGCCTTCGGCGGCATACGTGTAGAAGCCGCGTCCGCTCTTGCGGCCCTTGAGACCCGCGTTGACCATCTGCTTGATGATCGGGCTGGGGGCGTGCAGGCGCTCGCGGCCCTGGTGATACATCGTGTCGAGGATCTCGTATGCCGTGTCCAACCCGATGAGGTCCATGAGGGCCAGCGGACCCATCGGCAGCCCACAGCCGAAGCGCATGGCCGCGTCGAGGTCCTCGCGGGTGGCGTAGCGCTGCTCGTACATCGAGACCGCGTGGTTGAGGTAGCCGAACAGCAGCGCGTTGGCGATGAACCCGGCCTTGTCGCCGACGACGACCGGCTTCTTGTCCAGCCGCTCGGCCAGGGCCTTGACGTCGCTGAAGACGTCGTCGGAGGTGACGACGGTGCGGATGACCTCGACGAACTGCATCACGGTCGCCGGGTTGAAGAAGTGCATGCCCAAGACGCGCGAGGGCTTCTTGGTGGCGACGGCCAGCTCGGTGACCGACAGCGAGGAGGTGTTGGTGGCGAGGATCGCGTCGTCGGGAACGATCGCGTCCAGCGCGGCGAAGATCTGCTTCTTGAGGGCCAGATGCTCGGGGACCGCCTCGACGACGAGCTCACACTCGGCGAGCTGGGCCAGATCGGTCGCGTAGGTGATCCGCCCATGCAGGGACTCGGCATCCTCGGGCGAGAGCTTGCCCCGGCCGACGGCGCGAGCGGTCGACTTGGCGAGGATGCCCTTGCCATGCTCAAGGGCGTCGCCGTCGACCTCGACCGCGACGACCGACAGGCCGTTTCGGGCGAAGATCTCGGCGATCCCCGCGCCCATGGTGCCCAGTCCGATGACGCCTACTGTGGTGAATTCGCGTGCCATTGTGCGAGTCTCGCAGGGCCGGACCAGCCGCGGCTACCGAACGCGGGGCGACAGTGGTCACACCGGTCCCGCGCCCCGGACAACGCGCGTCCCGTATGCCGCGTGGGCGGCATACGGGACGCGCTGCGGTGGTCTGCGGCGGGCGCCGTGGGGAACCGTCAGATGGTCTTGACGACGATGTCGTGCAGGCAGCCACCGGCGCCGGCGAGCTTGTCGGCGGCGTTGGACATGTGCCGGTAGACCTCGCGCTTCTTGAAGACGTCCATGACCTTGCGCAGCGCCTCGGGACCGCTGTGGCCCTCCATGGACTCCATCTCGGCGACGTGCTGCTCGACGTCGAAGAGCTCGGCCAGTGCCCGGCGGTAGGTCTTCTCGGTGTTGCGCTCGGCCTTCTTGGCGGCCTGGGCGAAGCCTTCCGCCCCGGCGGGAGCGGTCGAGAAGGTCTGGTAGCCCTGGTTGAGCGCCTCGGCACCGTCCTTGAGGTGGTGGGCCATCTCCAGGGTGTGGGCATCGGGGGCGACCCCGAGCACCTCCATCTCGCGGACCGTGGTCTTGCAGTAGTTGAGGATCTCGTCGATCGAGATCATGGCCCGGTAGAGGTCCTCGCGGTCCATCGGCGTGGAGAAGGCCTGGTTGAGCTCGTCGACGTTGCGGTCCTTGATCGAGTCGCCGCGGTGCTCAAGCTCGCGGACCCGAAGCGCCGCCTCCTCCGAGCCGGACTCCATGAAGGAGACCAACGCCGACGTGGCGTCGACGGCCAACGCCGACTGCTCGGCGATCATGCCGACAAAGTCGGGAACCTTGGGGAAGATGCGGCCGACCACCTTGGACAGGGGGTTGTTGGCGCCACCGCTCATGTCGTGCCTCCTGGTTGACCGGCTAGTTGACCGGGGATCGTGGGTGAGATGTGTCGAGGGGTGAGCTGGTCCTGGCCGAGCTCAGCGGGTGAAGATCATGCTGACGAGGTAGGCGATGACGCCGACGATGCCGGCGCCCGGGATCGTGATGAGCCAGGTGCTGAGGATCTCCTGAGCCTTGCCCCACCGGACGGACTTGGCCCGGTCGGCGGTGCCGATGCCCATGATCGACGAGCTGACGACGTGGGTTGTGGACACCGGGGCACCCAGCGCCGACGCGCCGTAGATGACCGCCGCGGCAGTGAGCTGGGTGTCCAGGGCATGCAGCGGGCGCACCTTGTAGATGCCGAAGCCGACGGTCCGCACGATCCGCCACCCGCCGGAGAGGATGCCCAGGGTGATGGCGGTGGCACAGGTGAGGATGACCCAGAAGGGGACCTTGAACTCGGTCATCTGACCGGACAGGACCAGGACGAGGGTGATGATGCCCATGCTCTTCTGCGCGTCGTTGGCACCGTGCGAGAAGGCGAGGAAAGCGGAGGTGACGAACTGCGAGCGCCGGAACCACTTGTTGATGCTCGGCTTGGCCCTGGAGAACAGTCGCATCATGAACTTCTGCAGCAGGAAGCCGACCCCGAAGCCGATGAGCGGTGAGATAACCAGGCCGATGAGGATCTTGGCGACGCCGTCGATCTGCCCGCGACCCGCGACGACCGGCGTCAGCATGTGGCGGTCGAGATCAAGCGTCGCGGCGAGATCGACGGCGTCGAACAGCTCACCCGCTACCTCGAACTGCTCAACCGCGACCCGTTGCTGGCTCCCGTCACCGGGGTGTTCGCCGCGCAGGAGATCAAACCTCAGGCGCGCACCCTCGCCGAGGATCGCGGGATCCGTTGTGTGGTGCTGGATTACGAGGCGCTGCGGGGCATCGACGACACCGAGTCACGCCTGTTCTGACTCCACCTGAGGGGGTTCGGCGCGTTGGATCGGGATCGGCCCGGTCACGACCGCACGAGCCCGCCACCCATCGGAGTCGACATCGAAGGCGAGCACATCCGCGGGGTTGACCCGTCGACCGGCGTCATGCAGCCATCCGGTGATGACGGCCACGGGAGCGACGACGAGGACCGCCTCACCCCGATGGCGGTCGACGATGTCATCCAGCCACGCCGAGTCGACCGGGTGATCCGGCGGGACGGCATACTCGGCGGCGATCTGTTCACCCTCGACAGCTGAGCGGACCCGCCCGGGTGGCAGGTCGTTGCGGGCCAGATACACCCGCGCGGGACACTGCAGATCGCTCATGACTCCCGAGTATGCGTTCAAACGGACCTCGGCGGGGGTTTGTCGGGGAACCTGCAGGGGTCAATCGCCCCAACGTGAGGTGAACCGCCAGGTGTCCTCGCCGGCCTCGATCTGCAGGACCGCGCCGTGCGCCAGGGTCGGCGGCGCGTGCATCGGCACCCCGCTGTCGCGGGCGATCCGCGGCAAGGTGAGCGACATGACGCCCCCATGGCTGACGACGATCGCCGACCGTCCGCGGTGGCGGGCCGCGACGTACTCCAGAGCGTGGGTCATCCGGGCGATGACCTCCTGGCCCGTCTCGGCTCCGGGCCAACGCACCGCCAGATCGCCGGCTAGCCAGCGCTGGTAGACGGCCCGGCCCCGTTCGAACCCGGCTCCGTCCAGATCCCCCACCCACGGCTCTTCGAGACCAGGCAGGGTGGTGACGGGCACGGCAAGGACCGACCCGAGGATCTCCGCGGTCTCCTGAGCTCGGGTCATCGGACTGCCGTAGACCGCGTGCACCTCCTGGTCGCGCAGGCGGGTCGCCACGATCAGCGCCTGCTCCCGCCCACGGCGGGTCAGCCGACCGCCCTCCTCACTGAGCACGTCCGGCCGGTCATACCCGGCCTCGGCGCTCCGCACGAGGGAGAGACGTGCGGCGCCGCCCGAGTCGCCCATATGCCCGAGTATGCCGCCGCCGACGCCTGTGCGGGCGGCTTTGGCAACACTTGGGCGGGCTCTCACCCGTCGGTCGGAACCGGCGCACATCCACGCGCGACCCGGCGCGCCCGAGCGGGGTCAGACGGGCTCGGCGACGAGCGGCGCCAGACCGCGGGACTCGCGGATGATCTCGACGAATCGGCCCATGATGTCGTTGAGCCCGAAGTCCTTGGGAGTGAACACGGCAGCCACCCCCTGCGCTCGCAGCGTGGCGCCGTCGGACTCGGGGATGATGCCGCCGACAACGACCGGCACGTCACCTGCTCCTGCCTCACGCAGCCCGCGGAGCACGTCCGGGACCAACTCCAGGTGCGAGCCGGACAGGATCGACAGGCCGACCAGGTGGACGTCCTCGGCCACGGCGGCGGCGACGATCTGATCGGGTGTCAGCCGGATGCCCTGGTAGATCACCTCGAACCCGGCGTCCCGGGCCCGCACCGCGATCTGCTCGGCGCCGTTGCTGTGCCCGTCCAAGCCCGGCTTGCCGACCAGGACGCGCAGCTTCTCGCCGAGCTCCTCGCCCGTGCGGGCCACGTCGGCCCGCACCCGGGCAAGGTCACCGGAGGGCGTCGCACTTGAGGACACCCCCACGGACCCGGAAACACCCGTGGGAGCCCGGTATTCACCGAACTGCTCCCGCAGGGCGTGGGCCCACTCGCCGGTCGTCAGCTTGGCCCGGGCGCACTCCAAGGTGGCCGGCATGAGGTTGACACCGCTTGCAGCATCGGCCTTGAGCCGGGCCAAGGCCGCTTCGGCGCGCGCCTTCGCGTCGGGGTCGGCGTCGCGGGTATGCCGCCACGCCCGGATCGCTTCGATGGCCGCCTGCTCGACGGCGGGGTCGACGGTCTGGATCGCGGTGTCCAGGTCAGCGGTGAGCGGGTTGGGCTCGGTCGAGGTGAACTGGTTGAGCCCGACGACGACGTCCTCCCCGGCCTCGATCCGCTGCCGACGCAACGCGTGTGAGGCGACCAAAGCCGACTTCATGTAGCCGGACTCCACCGCAACGACGGCCCCGCCCATCTCCTGCACGCGGGCGATCTCGGCCCGGGCGCCCTCGACGAGCTCGCGGACCTTGGCCTCGATGACGACCGACCCGGTGAACAGGTCGTCGTATTCGAGCAGGTCGCTCTCAAAAGCCAGCACCTGCTGGATGCGCAGCGACCATTGCTGGTCCCAGGGCCGGGGCAGACCCAACGCCTCATTCCAGGCCGGCAACTGCACGGCGCGGGCCCGAGCGTCCTTGGACAGGGTGACCGCGAGCATCTCCAGGACGATCCGCTGGACGTTGTTCTCCGGCTGAGCTTCGGTGAGCCCGAGGGAGTTGACCTGCACCCCGTAGCGGAACCGACGCGCGACCGGGTCGGACACGGCATACCGCTCCTGGGTGATCTCGTCCCACAACTGGACGAACGCGCGCATCTTGCACATCTCTTCGATGAAACGCACACCCGCGTTGACGAAGAACGAGATCCGGGCGACGACCTCACCGAACCGCTCCGGCGGAACCTGCCCGGAGTCGCGGACCGCGTCGAGCACCGCGATCGCGGTGCACATGGCGTAGGCGATCTCCTGCACCGGCGTCGCGCCCGCCTCTTGCAGGTGGTAGGAGCAGATGTTCGTCGGGTTCCACTTGGGGATCTCCGACACGGTGTAGGCGATCATGTCGGTGATCAGCCGCAGCGACGGCGCAGGCGGGAAGGCATAGGTCCCGCGTGAGAGGTATTCCTTGATGATGTCGTTCTGGGTGGTGCCGGTGAGGGCCTGCACCCAGGTCGCCGGGTCCTCCCCTGCGGCGGCCGCCTGCTCTTCGGCAGCGACTTGATACATCGCCAGCATCCACATGGCCGTGGCGTTGATCGTCATCGAGGTGTTCATCGCCTTGAGCGGGATGCCGTCAAAGAGCGCCGCCATGTCGCCGATGTGGCTGATCGGCACACCGACCTTGCCCACTTCGCCCCGGGACAGGACATGGTCGGAGTCATACCCGGTCTGGGTGGGCAGATCGAAGGCCACCGACAGCCCGGTCTGGCCCTTGGCGAGGTTGCGCCGATAGAGGGCGTTGCTCGCAGCGGCGCTGGAGTGGCCGGCATACGTGCGCATCACCCAGGGGCGCTCGCGGGTGGTGCGGACGGGGGTGGAGTCAGCCGGTGGGCGCGCGGCAGCGGAAGTGGTCTCGGCCATGGTTCCGACGCTACCGGCAGGCTGGCGCGACGAGGCAGGGTCAGGCCGTGAGTGCGGCCACAGTGCGGGTGGCCTCGCGGCCTTGAGCAAGCACCCGATCCAGATGCGACATCCGCAGCAGCCTCGCCGTCCGCTCGGAGACCTCGCCGACATAGAGCTCGCGGCCCTGCCGGCGGGCCCGATGGTGAGCGCCGACGAGCAGACCCAACGCCGTCGCGTCCCCGATCTCGGCATCCGGCAGCTCGATGAGGACTGGCCCAGACCCGGCGTCGATGACCCGATGGAGGGCGTCGCGGACCTGGGCCACGGAATGCGAGTCCAGGCGCCCGTCCACCCGCACGCGCACCCCGGCCGGGAGGGCGACGACCTCCACCGACGTCGAGGGCGCGACGCCGTGCTCGATCCGGCGAGTCATGGTGCGGTCACCCCCTGCGGCGACGGGAAACAGTGGTCGGTGGCGCGGTCGCGGCGCCGGTCGAGTCATCACGGTAGGTGAGGAGCATCGACCGGAGAGTTTGAGACACGCTGTTACGGATGTTACGAAAGAGACACAAGTGTATGCCGTGACGGCTGGGATGTGAGCTGCCCGACCCATGCCCGTGGCCCGGATCTGACAGGCTGGGGCCATGGTCAACCTCACCCGCATCTACACGCGCACCGGCGACGACGGGACGACTGCCCTCGGCGACTTCAGCCGCACGCCGAAGACCGACCCGAGGCTCGCGGCATACGCCGACGCCAACGAGGCCAATGCGTGCCTGGGGGTCGCGATCGCCGCGGGCGGGCTGCGCGAGGACGTGCGGGCGACCCTGCTGCGGATCCAGAACGAGCTCTTCGATGTCGGCGCGGACCTCTGTATGCCGTTGCGTGAGACCTACGACTACCCGCCGCTGCGCGTGCAACAGCCGTGGATCGACGATCTGGAGGCCGACTGCGACCGCTATCTGGCCGAGTTGGAGCCGCTTCGGTCCTTCATCCTCCCGGGCGGGAGTGCTGGCGCGGCATACCTGCATGTGGCGACGACGGTCGTGCGGCGGGCGGAGCGGGCGACCTGGGCGGCGCTGGAGCACTACGGCACGGACGCGGGGACCGAGCGCGGGGAGGGCGGGGTCAACCCGCTGACCGCGACCTACCTCAACCGGCTGTCCGACCTGTTGTTCGTCCTGGCGCGAGTGGCCAACCTGCCGGGCGGAGACGTCCTGTGGCAGCCCGGCGGCGGGAGAGTCGCGGCCCCCGAGCGCTGAACCGGCCCGCGCGGACGGGACGTCCGACGGCGACGGCATACACCGCCTGGGCGAGCTGGAAGCCAGGTGACCGAGGCTGAGTCAGGTGACCGAGGACGCCGACTCGGGCGGCGCGGCCTCGACGAAGGAGCGCAGCGCGGTGTAGGCGGACCGAGACATCGCCAGTCGGAACCGGCGTTCGCCGTCGTGGCACGGCACCCAGATGGCGTCCTCGATGAGGTCCAGCCGCTCGCGGGCGTCAACGGCCAGCGGAGCCCCAAGGTCGAGGGTGCGACGGGGCCAGGAGTGCCGGGGCCGCACCGAGATGCCCCCGATCGGATACCACTCGACCTCACCCTCGCCGAACCGGATGAAGCCATTGCGCCACATGTGGGCGCCCTCTCTGGCATAGGCACACATGGCCAGCAGTCGACCTCGAGCAATGGCCCGCCGACGCAGCGTGACAGCGAGCAAGTAGGCGCCGATGACGCCCACGATCAGCCCGACCGCGATCTCGAGGGAGAAGATCAGGTCGGGCACGAGCAGCTCCGGTCAGCCCGCGACAGTGACGTGGTCGGCAACAATCGTCACGCGGTCGTGCTCGACAGAGAGGAAGCCGCTGTCGATGGTCGCGGCCTGCTTGCCCCCGTCGGCCTGGTGGATGACCAGGTCACCGTTGACGAGGACCCCGAGCAGCGGTGTGTGGCCGGGCATGACGCCCAACTCGCCAGACGCGGTGCGGCAGCGCACCATGCTGGCCGCTCCCACCCAGACGCGCCGGTCCGCGGCGACCAACTCGACCTGCAGTTCACTCACGATGCCCTCCGCACGATCAGCTCCAGCGCCCTACTGCCGCCCGAGTCTATCGGTCCGACGGCCCCTCCCCGTCCGCGATGTGGGCGCGGCCACCGTATGCCGCGACACTCCCCTCTGCCCCCACCCTTTCCCCTGCTCGCGAGTAACCGCTTCACTGTTGGCGATTCCGCGCTCCAAGGGTCGTTGAACGTAGATTTGCCAACACTGAAGCGGTTACTCCGGCACAGGGGCGGGGTGGGCGCGGCCACCGTATGCCGCGACCAGCCGCTCCGCGACGAACCTCGCGTTCTCCGCGGCGACCTCATCCGGCACCTTCGGGAGGTTCTCCTCCCAGTCCAGCAAGGGCGAGCCGCGGAACTGGCCGACCCGGACCGGACGACCGAAGAAGAACACGTGCAGGTGTGCTCCTCCGTGGCCGCCAGGATCCTCGCGTCGTAGTCCTCGACCGACTCAGCCATGGTGCGGAACCTACCTGCAGCGCGGCATACCGGGCTCTCCGTCGCCACCTCGGCAGCAGGGGTGACCTTTGGGCACGGTGCGGCAGGACCCTGCCATGGCCGGTTGCTGACACCCTTCGCGCGGTCGCGTCGAGCCGGGGAGCGGTGAGCATAGAAGCGGGCGAACTCCCTCGTCCGCTCTCTCTCACCCGAATGGAGACCATCGTGAACACCTTGATCGACCACGATCTCGCCGACCTCGATCTCGACCTCGCCGCGTGGGCCAGGCCGGAGGCGCTGACCGCGGACGCGCGGGACCTGCAGGAAGGCGAATGGGCCGTGTTCGGCGCTGTCGCTGCCGTGCTCGGCATCGCCGTCAGCGTCGTCGCCTACATCTGTGGCGTCTGCGGCGCACGGTCGTTCTGGGCCTGCATGAGCGCGGTTCGCAACTACTGGGGTGCGGGCTGCTGACCCACGAGTCCGGAGAGGGAGCGGGCCGTGCATGCCTGTCGACGGACTCACGACCCGCCCCCTTCCCGTCATCGTAGGCGACCCGATCCACCCAACCGAAGGAGCGCAGATGGACCTTCGACTCGACCAGCCCACCTGGGTGCTGCCGGGCGCGGCATACCACCTGGCACCAGGTGTCCGCATCGTGCCAGGCGGGCTTGCGGATGAGGCTGGCCACGTCTACCCCCTCAACGAGGTTGGTCGGCTGCTATGCCGCATCGGTCGCGAGCCAACGGACATCGACACCCTCGTCGACGGCCTCGCCGAACGCTCCCAACGGCCGGTCCCTGACGTGCGCACGGAACTTGTGGGCTTCCTCTCCGCGCTGGGTAGCCGCGGCCTGCTGTCGATCCACCAGTCGTTCGCTCGGGAGACCTGGTTGGTCGCCCGACAGCTGCCCATGCTGCTGCTCGCATCGCGGATCGACCGCTCGCTGTTGCGCGGCACCCGCTTCCCACTGCGCCGATATGCCGCGACTCCACGGGCGCTCGTGCGCGGGTGCTTGGAGGCGCACCAGAGCGTCCTGTGGATCGGTGTGTTGGTTTGTCTGGCTCTCGCGCTGACCCGTAGCCGGATCGAGACGCTCAACCGGGTCACCGCCGACACCGGGCCCGCGCTGCTCCTGGTGGTCCTCGGTTTCTTCCTCCTTGTGCCCGTCACCGCGATGGCCCACGAGTTCGGCCACGTGTATGCCGCCGCCCGGCTCGGGGTCGCATGTACCGGGTGCTACGTGCGCCGCGGTGTCGCCGGGGTGACCTACCCAACCGCCCGACGCGGGGCCGCCGTTCTGATCACCCTCGCCGGTCCGTTGTCCGGCATCGCGTCGGTAGTCCTTGTCGGGTGCGTCTGGATGCTCGCCAAGCCGTTCTGGATCCTTGCGGGCATCGACCAACTCGGCCTGTCGGTCCTCGTGGCGCTGGCGGCGTTGGCGCTCATGCAGGCCCTTGCCCTCACCCCGATCACCCGCGACGGCCGGACCATCCTCGTCCACGTCGGCGCGTGGTTCATGGAAGGAAGATCTCGATGCTGACGGTGTCGAAGCTCGTCGTCCGCCATCCTGGCTTCCACCTCGGGCCGGTCTCGTTCTCGGCGGCCCCCGGGGAGTTCGTCTGCGTGGTCGGCCCCAACGGATCCGGAAAAAGCACGCTGATCACGGCACTGCTCGGGCTGCTGGCCCCCGCTGAGGGGTCGGGCTCTTGGCAAGGATCGGACCTGTCAGCCCGCGATCCCGCGGTCGTCGCGCGGATCAGCTTCGTGAGCGACAGTGCCGACGACGTGTTCGCGCAGTTCAGTGCCGACGAGTTCTGGCAGTACTGCCGTGGAGTCCGCGACCGCGCGGTCCCCGGTATCGCTCGGTCGGCACGGGACCGCGCGGCTCGGTTGGCGCGGGCGCTGGACTACCCTGACCCGGCCAAACCGCTCACGTCATGCAGTCTGGGCACTCGCCGCAAGGCGCAGCTCGTCGCCGCCCTGCAGTGCTCCCCCGAGCTTCTCGTGCTCGACGAGCCCTTCATCGGGCTGGACTTCATGGCTGCCCGGGCGTTCGAGGAGGTCCTGCGCGAGTGTGTCGCCGAGGGCACGACCGTCCTGTCCTCGAGCCACGATCTGGATCTGGCTGCTCGGATCGCAACGCGGTTGCTCGTGCTCACCGACGGAGAGCTGCGCCTGGACGAGCGGGTGGCCGAGGTCGGTGGAGTCGACGCGTTGGAGAGCCACGTTCTGGATGCCATCCGGGGCGCCCGTCGGGTGACGACATGACCGGGTCGTATGCCGACACCGCTCGTCACGCGGTTCGCCTGCTCTCGCGGTCACTGGGTTACGGCGGCGATCGACCGGAGCTGGCGGCAGCACGCGGTGCCGTCGGCGTCCTTCTCGCCGTGGCGGCCCTGACGGCAGGCCTGGCCAGATGGCTGTCTGGCTCATCGGACCTGGGCGTCCGGCTACTGCTGCCGACCTTCGCATTGGTCTGCTTGTTCGCGGCCACGGGACCGGTTGTGCTCCTCGCCGACAATGCCCGGGGCGGGTCGAGCAGTCTGCAGAAGGTTCTGAGGAACCTTCCACTGACCAGATGGCAGGTGGTGGCCCATTCGTGGACCCCTGTGGCGCTGCTTTGTGGTGTGTGCACCCTCGTCCTGGTCCCACCCGCAGTCGTCATGCTGGTCCACGGCGGGACGGGCTGGGCGGACGCGCTGACGGCCACCGGGTCCGTCATCATCGCGGCATACGCCGTGGCCCTTGTCCTCCTGGCCGCCTCGAAGGCAATGCTGCGCGCTCCCTCCTGGGCGTCGGCTCACTACCCGATCACCCTTCTGGCCTATCTGGCGGTGACGGCGATCGTCATCACCGGTGCCCTCCGGCACCGGGACGAGCAGTCCATCCTGCATCGCGCGGTGCTCGCCCCCCTCCTCATCAACGACATCCAGGTGAATGCCCGGATCAGCCTGGAGGGTTGGCTGGTCAGCGCCTTGGCCGCCCTCGCTGGCGCGGTGGCCCTCGCCGTGATCGTCCGGGCCGATGTGCACCGTGAGGTCTCGCCGGCCTGGCCGGCTTGGCGCGTGTCCGAGCGGCCGTCGCTCACCGTCGGCGAGGTTCTCCACGTCCTGAGATCGGGCGCCGTCTTGTCCAACCTCATCGCCGGGCTGATGCTGTGCAGCGCGCTCATGCTCGTCCTTGGGTGGGTCGACCCGCAGATCGGGACCGTGCTCGCCGGTCCGGTGTCGGTCCTGTCGGTCACGACGGCGGGTCTGGCCCCTCGAATGGTGCGAGGGACCTTCTCCGTGGCGTGGCCGGCACCGCTGCATGGCGGAACGACCTGGCGACCGTGGTTCGGGCGGCTCACCGTCACGGCCGGCGTGCTGTTCGCTATCGGGCTGACCCCGATGGCAGTGCTGGTGATCGCGGGACGCGTCGCGGGACACCCGAGCATGCTCGCCGTCGACCCCGAGGCGCTGTCCGGCTGCCTGCTGGCCTGCCTCGGCAGCATGGTGGGGCTCATGTGGCTCATGCCAGCGTCCGTTGATGACCCGCCACTGCAGATCCTTGGCGCGGTGGCCTATCTCACGGTGAGCGGCGCGGGCACCTGGCTGGTCACCCAGTCGGCCGAGCGTGCGACGGGTGTCGGCCTCGCGGTCGGCGGCCTGCTTCTGGGCCTCTGGCTGGTCCTGGGAGCGATCCGGGAGCGCACGCGCTGGCAGCTCGTCAGCAGCGCCACACCGCGAGCCTCCGCCAAGGACGACCTTCGCCGTTGTGCCGATCCCGTCCACCCGGTTTCCCTCAAGACCCCACCAGAAAGGCAGCACCGATGACCTCCACACCAGTCAAGCGCACCGCCTCGTCCCTGCAGCTGGCCACGCGCATGGGCTATCTCGTCGCCCTCGTCGCCTTGCTTGTCCTCGGCTACGCGTTCGTGACCGCGTCGTCCGCGGCAGCCGAGTCGGGGTCGGATGCGGTGTTCCCCCGAAGCCTGCTCGGGCTTCCGCTGCTCGAAGGTTTCCGCAGTGCGGGTCGCCATGGCGTCCACGTCCAGTGGGGCGCCATCGTTCTGCTGGCCACCCCGGTGCTCGTGTCAGTCCTGGCCCTCATCGCAGCGATCCGCCGGCCATCCTCGACGGGACGCCGATGACCCTCGGGGCGGCCGCAAGCGCGGCCCTCTGCTGGGTCGTCGTCGCTGTCACCGTCGCGGCGAGTGAGCGGCGGTGGAGCAACGCCGCCCCAGCGCCCGATGCAACCCTTGCGGCGCTGGCCTCCGACCACCTCCTGCAGATCGCGACGGTCATCGCATTCGGCGTCCCGCCGCTCATGGTGGTCGGCGGAGCGGCGCCACCGGAGTGGCCCATGATGCTGGCCGGGTTGGGCCTGGGCCTCGGCGGAGCCGTGTTGCGCGCGCGCTCAATGCAAACGCTCGGCCGCCGTTACCGGCTCACTCCCCTTCAGCAGCCCGATGCCGGAGGTCTGGTGGTTGTCGGCCCCTACCGCGTCGTGCGTCATCCCGGCTACCTCGGCCTGGTCTCGGCCTTCGCAGGTCTCTCGATCCTCGCCGCCGGTTCGTGGGGTCTGGTGGCCATGGCGCCGCTCGTCGCTGGTGTCATCTGGCGAATGTCACTTGAGGAGGAGCTCCTCGCCGAGGAGTTCCCCGCGGATCTGCCCACCTACCGACGACAGGTTCCCTGGCGGCTCATCCCTCACCTCTACTGACCAAGGAACCTCTACTGACCAAGGACCACCACCATGCTGGACGCCCCCGACCGGGACGGCTCCCTCGGCCTCAGCGAACTTGCCCAGATCGCACGGCTGGTCGCAGCCCGCAGAATCGCACGGCGCCGACTGAGCGCCTTTGCCTTGGCCACTGCCTTGACGGCTGCCGCGCTCGCTCTCGGTGTCTTCGTGTCCACCGCGGCGTTCCTGCTGAACGCCCGCTAGCGTCTGCCACCCAGCCGCTGCCGCATGGCGATGAGGTATGCCGTGTGGGCACGGCATACCTGGCGAGACCCGACCCCGGTGCCCGCGTGACGAGACCAGGGGCCGGTCACCGCACGCGGTGACCGGCCCCTGGTGGAGACCGATGACGATGGCGCCCGGCCGGACGCCATCAGGGGGTCAGAGGTTCTTCTGGATCTCGGCCCACTGACGCTCGACGTCGTCCAGGCCACCACACATGAAGAACGCCTGCTCGGCGACGTGGTCGTAGTCACCGTCACAGATCTTCGTGAAGGCCTCGATCGTGTCGGTCAGCGGGACCGTGGAGCCCTCGATGCCGGTGAACTGCGTGGCGGCATACGTGTTCTGCGAGAGGAAGCGCTGGATGCGGCGAGCGCGGTTGACCAGGACCTTGTCCTCTTCGGAGAGCTCGTCGATGCCGAGGATGGCGATGATGTCCTGCAGTTCCTTGTTGCGCTGGAGGATCTGCTTGACCCGCACCGCCGTGCTGTAGTGCTCCTCGGTGATGTAGCGGCGGTCGAGGATCCGGCTGGTCGAGGTGAGGGGGTCCACGGCCGGGTAGATACCGAGCGAGGCGATCTCACGGGAGAGCTCGGTCGTCGCGTCGAGGTGGGCGAAGGTCGTGGCCGGCGCCGGGTCGGTGTAGTCGTCGGCGGGCACGTAGATCGCCTGCATCGAGGTGATCGAGTGGCCACGCGTGGAGGTGATCCGCTCCTGGAGCACGCCCATCTCGTCGGCGAGGGTCGGCTGGTAGCCCACGGCGGACGGCATACGGCCCAGCAGCGTGGACACCTCGGAACCGGCCTGGGTGAAGCGGAAGATGTTGTCGATGAACAACAGCACGTCCTGCTTCTGCACGTCCCGGAAGTACTCGGCCATGGTCAGCGCCGAGAGGGCCACGCGAAGACGGGTGCCCGGCGGCTCGTCCATCTGACCGAAGACGAGCGCCGTCTGGCCCATAACGCCGGTCTCGGTCATTTCCTGGATGAGGTCGTTGCCCTCACGGGTGCGCTCGCCGACCCCGGCGAACACCGACACACCGCCGTGGTCGCGCGCGACTCGGGCGATCATCTCCTGGATGAGGACCGTCTTGCCCACACCGGCGCCACCGAACAGGCCGATCTTGCCGCCCTGGACATACGGCGTGAGCAGGTCGATGACCTTGAGGCCGGTCTCGAACATGACCGTCTTGGACTCGAGCTGGTCGAAGGCCGGGGCCGAGCGGTGGATGCCCCACCGCTCGGTGATGTCCAGGACCTCGCCCTCCTTGAGGTTGAGGCAGGCACCGGTGGTGTTGAACACGTGCCCGAGGGTCACATTGCCGACCGGGACGGAGATCGGGCCGCCGGTGTCCTTGACCGCCGTGCCGCGGACCAGGCCGTCGGTGGGCTGCAGGGAGATGGCGCGGACCATGCTGTCGCCGATGTGCTGGGCGACCTCGAGGAAGATGTTCTTCTTCTCGCCGTCGAGCTCGACATCGGTGGTCAGCAGGTTGTACTGCTCGGGCATCGCGTCGGCCGGGAACTCGACGTCGACGACCGGACCGATGATGCGGGAGATCCGGCCGACGCCGCCCTCGGCGGGGGCGTTCGCAGTGCCTTCGGCAACAGTGGCAGTCATGTGTCGTTCCTTCTCGGCTAGGCGGACGCGAGGGCGTTGGCGCCGCCCACGATTTCGCTGATCTCTTGGGTGATCTCGGCCTGGCGGGCCTGGTTCGCCAGCCGGGTGTAGGTCTTGATGAGGGTGTCGGCGTTGTCGGTCGCCGACTTCATGGCCCGCTGCTGCGCGGCCAACTGCGAGGCGGCCGACCCGAGCAGACAGGTATAGATGCGGTTGGTGACGTACTTCGGCAGCAGGGCGTCGAGGACTTCTTCGACGCTGGGCTCGAAGGAGTAGAGCGGCAGCACCTCGGGCGTGGCCGACGCCTCGCCCTCGATGACCTCCAGCGGAACCAGGCGCAGCACCCGCGGCTCCTGGGTCACCATCGACTTGAATCGGGTGTAGACGATGTGGACCTCGTCGTTGCCCCCCGCGTCGATGTCCAGGGTGAAGTCGGCGACGAGCCGGTCGGCGATCGCCTTGGCGTGGTGGAACTGCGGCGCGTCGGAGAACCCGCTCCACTCCGCGGCATACGTGCGGTGCCGGAACTTGTAGAAGTTGATGGCGCGCTGCCCGCAGAGGTAGACGACGACCTCCTTGCCCTCCGCCTGCAGCTTCTGGACCAGTTGCTCGCTCTCCTTGATGACCGAGGAGTTGTAGCCACCCGACAGGCCTCGGTCACCGGCGATGACGAGCACCGCCGCGCGCTTGATCTCGGACTTCTCGGTGATGAGGGCGTGCGCCTCGTTGCTGTAGGTGGCCAGGGCCGAGAGTGCCTTGGTCAACGCGTGGGTGTAGGGACCGGATTCGACGACCCGCTGGCGCGCCTTGACCACGCGAGACGCGGCGATCAACTCCATGGCGCGAGTGATCTTCTTGGTCGCCTGGACCGAACGGATGCGCTGGCGGTAGACCCGCATCTGCGCTCCCATAGGGGCCGCCTTCCTGTCGTGCTCGGTGGGTCAGTGGTATGCCGTGCTGCTGGCTTGCCGGGTCGGCCGGGGGCGGGTGGTCCGCTCCCGGCCGAGCGCCGTCAGCGTTTCTTGACGATCTGGACCTGGTCGATGTCGGCGTCGGTCAGGGCGTCGGGCGTCGCCTCGGTGCCAGCGTCGACGAGGTTGTCGCTGCCCTGGCCGAAGAAGCGAAGTTTGAAGTCCTTGACGGCGTCCTCAAGCCCGGCCCGGGTGCTGTCCTCGAACTTGCCGGTCTCACGGATGGCGGCCAGCAGACCGGCCTTCTCGCGGCGCAGGTAGTCAAGGAAGTCGGTCTCGAACCGGCGGACGTCCTCGACGGCGACGGAGTCGAGCTGACCCGTGGTGCCGGCCCACACGGACACGACCTGCTCCTCGACCGGGTAGGGCGCGCTCTGGCGCTGCTTGAGCAGCTCCACGAGGCGGGCACCCTTGGCCAGCTGGGCGCGGGAGGCCGCGTCGAGGTCGGAGGCGAACATCGCGAAGGCCTCCATGGCGCGGAACTGCGCGAGGTCGAGCTTGAGTCGGCCGGCGACCTCCTTCATGGCCTTGATCTGGGCGGCGCCACCGACGCGGGACACCGAGACACCCACGTCGATCGCGGGACGGACGTTGGCGTTGAACAGGTCGGACTGCAGGTAGATCTGACCGTCGGTGATGGAGATGACGTTGGTCGGGATGTAGGCCGACACGTCACCGGCCTTGGTCTCGATGATCGGCAGACCGGTCATCGAACCGGCGCCCAGGTCATCGGACAGCTTGGCGCAACGCTCAAGCAGGCGGCTGTGCAGGTAGAACACGTCGCCGGGGTAGGCCTCGCGGCCCGGCGGACGGCGCAGCAGCAGCGACACGGCGCGGTAGGCCTCGGCCTGCTTGGACAGGTCGTCGAACACGATGAGGACGTGCTTGCCGGCATACATCCAGTGCTGGCCGATCGCGGACCCGGTGTAGGGCGCGAGGTACTTGAAGCCAGCCGCGTCGGAGGCGGGGGCCGCGACGATCGTCGTATATTCCAGGGCGCCAGCGTCTTCGAGCGTGCCGCGGACGGCCGCGATCGTCGAGCCCTTCTGGCCGATGGCGACATAGATGCAGCGGACCTGCTGCTCGGGGTCGCCGGACTCCCAGTTGCGCTTCTGGTTGATGATCGTGTCGACCGCGACGGTGGTCTTGCCGGTCTGCCGGTCACCGATGATGAGCTGGCGCTGGCCCCGGCCGATCGGGGTCATCGCGTCGACGGCCTTGAGGCCGGTCTGCAGCGGCTGGTGCACCGACTTGCGCTGGACGACCGTGGGGGCCTGCAGCTCAAGCGCGCGGCGACCCTCGGCCTTGATCTCACCGAGGCCGTCGATGGGCTGGCCGAGCGGGTTGACCACGCGGCCGAGGAAGGCGTCGCCGACGGGGACCGAGAGGACCTCGCCCGTGCGCTTGACCTCCTGGCCCTCCTCGATGCCGGCGAAGTCGCCCAGGACGACGACACCGATCTCGTGGACGTCGAGGTTGAGCGCGATGCCCAGCGTGCCGTCCTCGAACTGCAGCAGCTCGTTGGTCATCGCCGAGGGCAGGCCCTCGACGTGCGCGATGCCGTCGGCGGCGTCGGAGACCCGACCGACCTCTTCGCGGCTCGCGGCGCCCGGATCGTAGGACTGCACGAACTGGTCCAGTGCGTCCCGGATCTCCTCCGGACGGATCGTCAGCTCCGTCATCTGTGGTCTTCTCCTGTTATCGGAATGTCGCGGCCGGTGAGCCGGTGGTTTGCGGGTGGTGCGGTATGCCGTCTGGCTGGGTTGGGCGCTCAACCACCGAGGTGGCGGCGCGCCCCTTCGAGTTTGCGCAGCACCGTGCCATCGACGACCTCGTCGCCGATCTGGACACGGATGCCGCCGACGATGCCGGGGTCGATCACAACCTTGAGGTGGACCGGCTTGCCATAGATGCGGGTGAGGGCCGCAACCAGGCGCCGACTCTGGTCGGCGTCGAGCTCGATGGCGCTGGTCACCGTCGCGGACAGCTGCTCGCGGCGGGTGGAGATGATCGACAGGTAGCCAGCGATCACCCGGTCGAAACGACGGCCCCGGGGTGCGAGGACCGCCTGGCGGGCCAGGCGAACGGTCTCCGGTTGGGCCTTGCCCTCCAAGAGGGTCGCGACAACCTGGGCCCGGGTGGCCGGGTCGGCCTTGCGATCGGTCACCGCGTCGCGCAGCGACGCCGTCCCGGCGACGATCCGCTCAAACCGGAACAACTCGTCCTCGACCGAGTCGGACCGTCCACGGGTCTCGGCGCCGGCCGCGAGTGACTGGACGGCGAAGTTCTCGACCGTGTCGACCAGGTCCCGCTCAGACGACCACCGCTGCTCGACGAGGGTGGTCACCAGCTGCACTGCAGGGGCGCTGAGCTTGTCGCCGAACAGCCGATTCGCGAGCTGCGCCTTGGCGGCCGCCTCGCGGGTCGGGTCGGTGAGAGCCCGGCGCAGTGCTGCGCTGGACTCCAACGCCGCGCAGACGCTGAACAACTCGTCTGCCAGACCGGCATACGCCACCGTCCGGCCCGGACCACCGACCAGCAGTGCGTCCAAGGCCCGCTGGCCGTGAGCGGCCGACGCGCGCGAGGATCCTTGCATCAGCGGTCGCCGCCCACGCGCTCGGGGCGGATGTCGCCAGCTTCGAGCTCGGCCAAGAAGCGCTCGACGATGCCCTTCTGACGGACCTCGTCCTGCAGCGACTCGCCGACGATGCGGCTGGCCAGATCGGTCGACAACCGACCGACCTCACCGCGCAACGAGGTGACGGCGCTCTGACGCTCGGCCTCGATCTGGCGCTGGGCTGCCTCGACGATGCGGGCCGACTCGGCCTGAGCCTGGGCCCGCATCTCGGCGACGATCTGCGCGCCTTGGGCTCGAGCGTCCTCGCGGATCTTGTTGGCTTCGCCGCGCGCATCCTGCAACTGGGCGTTGTAGGAGTCGAGCGCGGCCTTGGCCTCGGCCTGAGCCTGTTCGGCCCGAGCCATGCCGCCCTCGATCGCGGCGGTGCGCTCGGCGTAGATCTGCTCCAGCCGGGGCACGACCTTCTTCGCCACGACCCAGAACAGGCCGGCGAAGACGACGAGGCTGAAGAAGAACTCGATCGGGTGCGGGATGATCGGGGCCGCGGTGGCCCAGAACCCGCCCCCTTCGCCGCCGGATGCGGGAATGGTCAGCATGTGCACGGGTGTCTCCTCACGGACAAGCGCACGGGTGGACGAGCAAAGGGCGCTGATCAGGCCTTGAAGACGAAGGCGAGGGCGATACCGAAGATCGCGAGCGCCTCGGTGATGGCCATGCCGAGGAAGGCGATCGGCTGGAGCATGCCACGGGCCTCGGGCTGACGTGCGACACCGTTGATGTAGGCCGCGAAGATCAGGCCGACACCGATGCCGGGGCCGATGGCGGAGAGGCCGTAACCGAGGATCGCGATGTTGCCGGTCATCATGTCGATTCCATTTCCTTTTCGTTGGTCCCAGCGGGTGAGCCCGGCGGGGTCAATCGGGTTGATCTGAGGTGGTGCGGGTCAGTGTGAGTCGGCGACGGCGCCGGCGATGTAGAGCGCGGACAGCAGGGTGAAGACGTAGGCCTGGAGGAACTCGACCAACATCTCGAACAGGGTCATGACGACGGCGAACAGCCACGTCACCGCGCCGGCGACAGGGAGGATCCCGCCAGCCTGCAGCATGTACCAGCCGCCCGAGATGAACAGCGCCATGAGGATGTGACCGGCGAACATGTTGCCGAAGAGCCGCAGGCCCAGGGTGACCGGCCGGGTGAACAGGTCGGTGATGAGCTCGAGGATGAAGATCGCCGGGATCATGCCCTTGGGCAACCCGGTCGGGACGAGCGACTTCCAGTAGCCGACGAAGCCATGCTTGCGCATGCCGACGATGTGGAAGACGACCCAGATGATCAGCGCAAGCGCGACCGGGAAGCCGATCCGGCTCATCGTCGGGTAGTTGAACGGCGGGATGACCCCGAAGAAGTTGTTGACCAGGATGAGCAGGAACATCGTGAACAACAGCGGCACGAAGCGCAGGAAGTCGTGACTGCCGATGATGTCCTTGGCGATGCTGTTGCGCACCAGGCCATAAACGCTCTCGGTCATCAGCTGGCCCTTGCTCGGCACCAAGGCACGGCGCTTGGTCGTGGCCAGCAGGAACCAGGCAACCAGGACGCCGGAGATGACCATGAGGAACACCGGCCGGGTGATGGCCGTTGCCTCGTGGCCGATGAGTGGCTCCCAGAAGATCGAGGCGTCGGGAGCGGTGAAGCCGTCGCCCCCACCCTCCATACCGAGAGCGATGATGCTCACGAGACTCTCCTTCGAGTGGTCAGGACCGGGTGGCCGCATCGGCTGAAACCCGTTCGTTCCGGCCGCGGTTGCGAGGCTTTCGAGGGCGCCGCGAAGCAGGGTGGGGACAGAACCGGTTTCAGTGAGAACCGTACCGGAACCAGATGAGGTAGATCGACAGGGCCATGCCCCCGACGATGCCCACGGGGGCCATGAACGCAGTCCCCCACCAGCGGTCCAGCAGCCACCCCAGACCCCCGTAGATCGCGGGTCCGGTCAGCAGGTAGGCGACCGCCTTCCAGGCCGAGTCCGCTTCGCGCATGTTGAACTCGCGCAACGCCTCTCGCTCTTCCGGGGAGCTTCCCGAGGGGGGTGACGGAGGGGTGGGTGCCATGGTCGGAATCCTCTCGCAGCCGGTCCGTACGCCGTGCCCGGATGGTGTCGCGAGCGGCATACCGGAGGGGGTCGGTGAGCAGGATCACGCGCCCGCCTTCTCACCCGGCGAGAACGCGAAGATGCGCAGCCGCTTGTAGGCGCGCATCTCGAAGAACAGCCACACGAGGGCGCACACCGTGATGGTGACTCCAGCGGCATACCCGTTGAGCCAGGACGCGTCGCGGACGGCGAACAGGACAACCCCGAGCACGACCACCTTGACCGTGTAGGTGATCATCACCACAGCCATGACCGTCGTTGGCGGCAGGTGCGCGGTGCGCTTCATCACCAGCAGGCTGGCGGTGAAGAACCCCAGCACCAGGACGGCGCCCAGGGCCGCCGACCAGGCGGCGGTCACGCCGGAGAAGGCAGCGACGAGGACGGCCAGGGCTGCCACCACGAGCGTCGGGCGCAGGGCGCCGCGGAGCAATTCGGCGAACGCGTCGCTCTCCAAGGCCCCGTCCGACGGGCCGACGGAGGTGCCGTCCAGCGGTCCGGGGGTGAGGGTCATCGTCCGCCTTGGTCGAGGTGGTGGGAGCACGCAAGCGAGCTTGTGAAAGGTATCACAAGCGCCTCGCGCGGACCCAACGCGGCAGGTATGCCGTGAGCGTCACCGCGACCGCGACGGCGACGGCGATGGCGGTCAAGGTCGGCCAGCCTCCGATGACGACCCAGAGCACCGTGCCGAACGCGAGCACCGATGCCCACAGGTAGAGGATGAGCACAGCACCACGGTGTCCGTGACCGATCCGCAGCATCCGATGGTGCAGGTGCTTGCTGTCGGCCTGCCACGGCTTTTGACCCGCCCGGGTCCGCCGGATGACCGCCAGCACCACGTCGAGGAACGGCAACGACAGCACCGCCAGAGGAGCGAGGATCGGCAGCAGCGCAGCGGTCACCTGGTCGCCGCTGACCGCGCTCGGATCGACGTTTCCGGTGATCGAGATGGTTGCGGCCGCCAGCAACAGGCCGAGCAGCAGCGAGCCGGAATCCCCCATGAACAACCGCGCCGGGTTGAAGTTGTGCGGCAGGAAACCCAAGCAGCAGCCCAGGGTCGCCGCCGTCACGAAGGTCGCCGTCGAGAAGACGTTGGGCGGGTTGAACGTGTAGCTCAACAGGTAGGAATAGGCGAAGAACGCGGCGGCGGCGATGGCGACGATGCCGGCGGCCAACCCGTCCAGGCCGTCGATCCAGTTGACCGCGTTGACCGTCACGAGGACGATCCCGATCGTCACGGCGACGAGCACCGGTTGGGGCAGGACGGTGCTGGTGCCGAAGAAGGGGATGTGCAGCATGACGACGCCCTTGTAGGCCATCACCCCGGCCGCCAGGGCCTGACCGGCGAACTTGGTCACCCAGTCGAGCTCGCGGATGTCGTCGATCGCCCCAATGAGACAGATGACCACGGCGCCCAGGAGCACACCGGTCATCTGGCCGCTGGTGTAGACCCCCTTGAGGTAGGGCAGCTGTCGCGCCACCAGGGTCGCCGCTGTGAGTCCACAGAGGATGGCCAGCCCACCCAGGCGCGGGATGGGAACCGTGTGGACATCGCGCTCGCGTAGCGGGGTCACGGCCTTGACGACCACCGCCAAGGCGCGCACGACCGGCGTCATCAGGAAGGTGACCGCCAGAGCCACCACACAGATGAGCAGGTATTCGCGCACGGGACGGGGCCGCTTCGTCTGGTCGGAATCGCCCGGTGGGCGAGTGGGGACTTACGGCCGAGGGTATGCCGGGTGAGCAGTGACCAGCTCGGTCACCTCCGCGCGCACCGCCTTGGAGACGGCGTGCTCAGGGTCGGCGTCGCCCTGGGTGACGGCGGTGGCGATGAGCCGGGCGATCCGACGCATCTCCTCCTCGCCCATCCCTTGGGTTGTCACGCACGGCGTCCCGACCCGGATCCCGGAGGCCACGCTCGGCGGAGCCGGGTCGAAGGGGATCGCGTTCTTGTTCAACACGATTCCGGCCGCATCGGCGCGGGCTTCGGCGTCCTTGCCGGTGACCCCGACCCCCTGCAGGTCATGCAGCGACAGGTGGGTGTCGGTGCCACCCGTGGTCGGGCGGATGCCGTGCTCACCCAGCTCGGTCGCGAGGATGGCCGCGTTGCGGACGACCTGTGCGGCATACGCGGCGTATTCCGGCGTCGCGCATTCCTTGAAGTTGACCGCCTTGGCGGCCACGGTGTGCATCTGCGGGCCGCCCTGCATCATCGGGAAGACCGCCTTGTCGATTGCGGCAGCATGCTCGGCGGTGCAGACGATGGCGCCCGAGCGCGGGCCGCGCAGCACCTTGTGCGTCGTGAACGACACGACGTCGGCATGCGGGACGGGGCTCGGGATCGCCTTGCCCGCCACCAATCCGATGAAGTGGGCCGCATCGACCCAGAAGATCGCGCCGATCTCGTCGGCGATGGCCCGGAAGCGGGCGAAGTCGATGAGCCGCGGGATCGCCGAGCCACCGGCGAGGATGACCTTGGGGCGGTGCTCCTTGGCCAAGGCCTCGACCTGGTCGTAGTCGATGTCTTCGGTGTTCTTGTCGACCCCGTAGTGGACGGCGTTGAACCACTTGCCGCTGAAGGAGACCTTGCTGCCGTGGGTGAGGTGCCCGCCGTGCGGGAGGCTCATCGCCAGGATGGTCTCGCCGGGCTTGAGGAACGCCCCATAGACGGCCTGGTTGGCACTCGCGCCACTGTGCGGCTGGACGTTGGCGTGGTCGGCGCCGAAGAGAGCCTTGCAGCGGTCGATGGCGATCTGCTCGGCCTTGTCGACTTCGGCGCAGCCGCCGTAGTAGCGCCGTCCCGGGTAGCCCTCGGCGTACTTGTTGGACAGCGTCGAGCCGAGCGCGGTGAGCACCGCGGGGCTGGAGATGTTCTCGCTGGCGATGAGCTGCAGGCCGCTGCGGATCCGGCCGAGCTCGGACAGCAGGACGCCGGCGATGTCCGGGTCGAAGGCGGTCAGTGCGTCGAAGTCGCTGCCGTAGAACTCGCTCATAGGGGTCTCGCTACGCCTCTCGGGGACGGGGGGTCGGCAAGCACCCACTGTATGCCGTGCGGCATACCGTGCGCCCGTTCCCGCGCGCGTGGTGCTTGGCCCAGCGGAAGGTGACGACGCGAGCGGGCGGCAGGAGGCAGGGCGGGCTAGGACCGGCGCCGGATCGGGCGGGGGCCGGAGTCCCACGGAGTGCCCGTCGGGGCGGGGCTGGGCAAGTATGCCGCCGCGAGCCGTGGATAGCGCTGGGCCAGGACTTCGTAGGTGTCTTTGGGCGAGTCTCCCAATGGTTCGGCGTAGAGGGCCGCTACCTCGTCCCCCAGCAGTTCCGTTGCCAAAGCCTCAAACACCTGCGCCATCCCGATCTCCTCCTCGTCGGTCGGGCCGACAGCAGCCAACGAGTCCGGATCGGTGAGGAAGGCCCGACTCACCTCTGGGCCCTGCAGCACCACCCAGGAGCGGAAGTCCACGAACACGTCCTCACTCACCGAACCCATGATGACTTCGGCCGCCTGGATGTGCCGCCAGGTGAGCAACGCGGTGCTTTCGGTGATGAACCGTCGACCGAAGGCCCGACGGTCGCTGTCGTTGAGCCCGGTCAGTCGCCCTTCGAGCTTGGCGAGCTTCCACTCCGTCGTGGCCGGAAGCCCAGCGAGCAAACCCCAGAACCGGTCGGCATCCATCACCGGCCCTTCCGGCGCGTATGCCGGGCCAGCGGACGCCCCGCCCGACGGCCGGGCGACGCCGGATGCGGCCGACCCGGAGGCCACCGTCGGCGCAGGGCCCGGAACGGTGCCGGAGGGCGCTGCCGAAGCGTCCGATCCCACACCTGACGAGGTCGGCACTACCTCAAGGGTGCGCCGCTCCGACGACTTCCCGACTGAGCAGCCCCCGGTCAGCACCACGAGCAGGACCGCGATCACCCCGGCGACCGGCATCCCGACCCTGGCGCCGTCCGGTCCCGAACCCGTCCCACGGCGCAGGTCGGGATGTCGCGCTGACGTGACCATGCGAAGGCCTCCCCCGTGAGTGTGCGTGCATCAGCTGGGTCGACGGCGGGAGCCGGCGACCTTTTTGGTCGCACCAGGCCGTCGACGCGGATCGGCGACGCGGTCGCGGTCGGCTTGTTCCCTTTCGGCGATCTTGCGTAGCCGGGCTTGTTCCAGGGCGATGGCTGCGGCGGCGACTGCGGCGGCCTGGTCGGCGGTGGCCCGGGCCGCTGCCACGACCTCGAGGATCTCCGGCTCGCCCACCGCCCCTGGGCGCAAGATGACCGGATCGTCCCCCGTGCAGTCGACAATCGTCGAGGCGGGGCCACCGTGGGCCGGGCCGCCGTCGAGATAGACCGCCACCGCGTCACCGAGCTGCTCCTGGGCGTCAGCGACGGTGGAGGCAGGCGGCATACCGGTGCGGTTGGCGCTGGTCACGGCCATCGGGCCGATCTCGGTCAACAGGGCCAGGGCGACCGGGTCATCCGGCATGCGCACGGCGACCGTGCCGTTGGTCTCCCCGAGGTCCCACTGCAGCGACGACTGGGCCCGGAGGACGACCGTGAGGGCGCCGGGCCAGAACCGGTCGATGAGTGCGCGCGCATAGTCGGGCACCTCGCGGGCGAGGCCGTCGACCGTCCGGGGCCCCGGCACGAGCACCGGCGGTGGCATCTCGCGGCCGCGACCCTTGGCGGCCAGCACCGCGGTCACCGCCGACGCATCGAACGCGTCGCATCCCACCCCATAGACCGTGTCGGTCGGCAACACGACAACGTGGCCGGTGCGGACGGCGTCCGCAGCCGCCGCAACCCCAGCGCTCAGTCCGTCAGCGGTGGAACAGTCGAAGACCTCGGGCATGGCGCACACTGTACGACGCGCGGGGCGCGACCGGCCCACCGCAGCGAGTCCCCCGCCCCAGGCCGATGTCGCGTGGTTCGGCGCGACTTTCGACGCCTGGTGCCGACGATCAAGGGTCAGCCGGTGCTCACTGGTTCTGGTCCAGTCGGCAGGCCGCGGTGCCCCCGGGAAGCGAGTGCCGGTTCGCGGCGATCCAACGGTAGATGCCCGCAGCGACCGGGCGCATCGCCGGGGCCGAGAGCAGCACCCCCAGTGGTCGCCAAGGTCGTCGCCCACAGCGAAGGGCATTCGCGACCGCGTCGGCCCCCGAGGTGACTGCACCCTGCGCGTCAACGAACGTCAGCGCCGCGTCACACTGCGCAGCGGTGAGCCCCAGGGCAGCGAGATCGAGGTGCTGCCAGGGTGCAACGGCATACCCGTCGCCACTGCGGACCCAACGCTCGGCCACCTCAGCGGAGCGGGTGCAGAAGGCGCAGTCCCCGTCGAAGACCAGGACTGGGAGGTTCACGGACGGGGCCATGTCCGTAGTCTCACATTGCCCTTGAACAACTACCGTCCCGCCGACCGCGCGACCAGGTCTTCGCTCACTGCCCACAGTCGGGCAGCCGCGGCATCGTCCTGGGCCCGCTGATGTGGGGTGGCCAGCCGCGAGTTGGCGAGGTAGGCGCCGGTGACGTGCGCCAGGTCGGGTGAGGAGGCGGCATACACCGAAGTCCTGGCGCCCTGCTCGGGTGACTTCATGAGGATGGCGCCGACGCGCAGGGCAAGCCTCATCAGGCCGCCCGCATCCTCACGGGCGAAACCGGTCCGAACCGTCCCAGGGTGCAAAGCGTTGGCCGTGACGGTGCTGCCGTCCAGGCGTCGGGCCAGCTCTCGGGTGAACAGGATGTTGGCGAGCTTGGACTGGGCATAGGCCCGGATCCCCGAATAGCCGTGCTGCGCCTGCAGGTCGTCGAAATCCATTCGTCCGGCGCGATGCGCGTCCGAGGAGACGGTCACCACCCGCGCCGGAGCGCTGTCGCCCAATCGGTCCAGCAACAGGGTCGTGAGCAGGAACGGCGCGAGATGGTTGACGGCGAACGTCCACTCCAAACCGTCAGCGGTCACGTGCCGAGCACTCCAGAAGCCGCCAGCGTTGTTGACCAGGACATCGACCCGCGGGTATGCCGTGAGCACCGCCGAAGCGAGCGCCCGCACCTCGCGCTGGACCGATAGATCCGCGAGGAACGCGTCGGCGCCGCCGGACCCAGGCACGGCTCGCACCGCGTCCACCGCAGCAGCAGTGCGTTGCTCGTCGCGCCCGACGACGCCGATCCGGGCGCCGAGACCGGCGAGGCCGACCGCGGTCGCCAGGCCGATCCCACCCGTCGCTCCGGTGATGAGCACGGTCTGTCCGGTCATCGGCAGGTGCGGAGTCATGGGCAGAGCACACCACGACCACGGCGGACTGTCGAGACGGAGATGAGCCGGGGTTATCCGGTTGCGCCCTTGCGGCGAGCAACAACCACCCGGGGCCGACCGGTGAGGTCCGCGTGGTCGACGGCCTCGCTCCACGCATCCGTGGCCACGAGAGCCCGCAGCAGCCCAGGCCCTTGCACGTCGGCATGCTCCATGACGAGAGTGCCGCCGGGGCGCAGCAGCTCCGCCGCCCGTGCCGCCATCGTCAAGGGCAACGCCAGGCCGTCGGCGCTGCCCCCATAGAGCGCCAGCGCCGGGTCGTGGTCGCGCACCTCTGGGTCCACCGGCACCTGGTCGTCGGGGATGTAGGGCGGGTTGCACGTCACCACATCGACGGCGCCGACCAGGTCGGGGTATGCCGTCCGCGCATCTCCCAGGTCCACGGCGACATCGAGCCCGAGCCGGTCGCGATTGGCCACGGCCCAGCCGTGAGCGAGCGGATCGACCTCGATGGCGCGGACGGTCAGGGTGGGCCGTTCGGCCTTGAGGGACAAGGCAATTGCCCCCGACCCGACGCACAGATCGACGACCGAGGCCGCGCCGTCGCAGATAATCTCGTCCACTGCAGTGAGCGCGAGTGAGACGAGCGTCTCGGTCTCCGGACGGGGGATGAACACCCCTGGGCCGACCCGCAGGGTCAACCCCCGGAAGTGCGCCTCACCAGTGAGGTGCTGCAACGGCACGCGCCGAGCACGTTCGGCGACGAGGGCGGCATACCCCGGCGGGACCTGGACACCCCCGAGGACGAGCAGCCGACGTGCCTCCCCCACCTCGACGCCGAGCGTGTGGGCGGCCAGCACGAGGGCGTCGACGGGAGCCGACGCGATGCCTGCTCCGGCCAGCCGGTGGGTCGCCTCCCGGACCGCGTCCCGGAGGGCGGTAGCCCCGCCCCGCGCGCCGTCCCGCGCGCTTTCCCGCGCACCCTCTCCCGATCCGTCGCCCAATCCGTCTGCCGTGGACGCGGTCACGAGCGCGTCAGCTCGCCGCTGCCGCCGACGCCACCCGCCCCGGCCATCCGCTCGGCCTCATCGGCGTCGAGGCAGGACTGGATGACCGGGTCGAGGTCACCCTCAAGGACAATGTCGAGGTTGTAGGCCTTGAACCCGGTGCGGTGATCGGCGATCCGGTTCTCCGGGAAGTTGTAGGTGCGGATCCGCTCGGAGCGGTCGACGGTGCGGACCTGGCTGCGGCGGGCGGCCGACGCCTGCGCCTCGGCCGCCTCGCGGGCAGCCTGCCGCAGTCGGGCCTTGAGCACCCGCAGCGCCGACTCCTTGTTTTGCAGCTGGGACTTCTCGTTCTGGCAGGAGACAACCAGGCCGGTCGGCAGATGGGTGATCCGCACGGCCGAGTCGGTCGTGTTGACCGACTGTCCCCCGGGGCCACTGGAGCGATAGACGTCGATCCGCAGGTCAGCCGGCGAGATCTCGATCTCGTCGTCACCCTCGTCAATGTCGGGCATGACCAGAATGCCCGCAGCCGAGGTGTGGATGCGTCCCTGGCTCTCGGTGACTGGCACGCGCTGGACCCGGTGCACACCGCCCTCGAATTTCAGCCGCGCCCACGGCGCCTCGCCGGGCTGTGGAGTTCCCTTGGCGCGCACCGCGACCCGCGCTTCCTTGATGCCGCCGAGGTCGGACTCGGTCTCGTCGAGCACCTCGGCCTTCCAGCCGCGCCGCTCGGCATAGCGGAGGTACATCCGCAGCAGATCCCCCGCGAAGAGCGCCGACTCCTCCCCGCCCTCCCCTGCCTTGACTTCGAGGATCGCGTCACGGTCATCGTCAGGGTCACGCGGCAGCAGGAGGGTGTGCAACCGCTCCTGCGCGGCCGCTGATGTTGCCTCGATCGCGGGCAGTTCTTCGGCGAACGCCGGGTCCTCCGAGGCGAGCTCGTGGGCGGCCGCCAGATCCGCGCGGGCCGCGGCAAGAGTCCGGTATGCCGCGACGACCGGTCCCAGCGCGGCATACCTCTTGGTCGTGCGGCGCAGCGCGGTCTGGTCGGCGTGCAGCGCTGGGTCGGTCATGGCGCGCTCGAGCTCGGCGTGCTCGGCGACGAGCGGGGCCGCCGACGCGAGCAGCGCCTGCGCCGCTTCGGTGGTGTGGTCGCTCATCGCGGGCTCCGGATCGGGTCGGTGGCTGGGGCGCAACCGGGCGGGCACGCCCGGAGGCGGGAACACGAACGCCGACCCCGCGGCATACCCTCCGCGTGGTGCGGGGGATGCGCCGGGCCGGCGGACGGGACGCTACTTGGCGGCCTTCTTGCCGTAGCGGGCCTCGAAGCGGGCCACGCGGCCACCGGTGTCGAGGATCTTCTGCTTGCCCGTGTAGAACGGGTGGCAGGCCGCGCACACGTCGGCGTGGATGACGCCGTTCTTGGCGGTGCTGCGGGTGACGAACGTGTTGCCGCAGGTGCAGGTCACCTGGGTCTCCCCGTAGGCGGGGTGGATGTCCTTCTTCACGGTGCTCTCCTTGTCGTGGCGGCGCCGGGTCGGCTGGGGGTGCTGTCTGCAGCGGTCTGCTGCCAGTGCCGTGAACCGGGCCGAGGGTCAAGTGTGCCAGACCCCGGGCAGGGGACCTAACGGCCGAGGGATCTGGGGCATTCCCTTGGCCGGCCGACCGTCCAGGGATGGGTGTCCGGGGATGGATGCGCGGGACGCGCGGGGACGGACGCGCGGGACGCGCGGGTCGGAGCCTGCCGGCCTGGGACTAGCGTGGGCGGCTGTGACCCGATGGATCGACCTCGCCCACGACCTGTTCGTGTTGGCCGGGGTGATCGCGTTCGCGATGTCCGGCGCGCTGCAGGCGGTCGGCAAGCGGATGGACGTCGTGGGGATCTGTTCACTTGGCATCGTCACGGCGGTCGGCGGAGGGATCCTGCGGGACGTGCTCATCGGCGCAGTTCCGCCCGCCGCCCTGACCGACTGGACGCTCGTACCCGTCGCCTTCGGCGGATCGCTGGTCGTGTTCTGGTCGCACGCACGCTGGCGGCTGCCGCGGCGACCGATGCTCGTGCTCGACGCCCTCGGGCTGGGACTGTTCTGCGTCGAAGGGACCGTCAAGGCGCTCGGCTTCGGGCTCAACCCGTATGCCGCCGCCGTCGTCGGCATGCTGACCGGGGTGGGTGGCGGGGTGCTTCGCGATGTGCTGGCCGGCGAGATCCCCTCAGTCTTCCGCCATGGGTCGCGGCTCTACGTCATCCCCGCGCTGGCCGGTGGCGGCGTCACCGCCGCACTCTGGATCGCCGGCGCGCACTCCATCGCTGCCCTGTTGGCCGTCGCCGCAGCAGTCTCCGCGATCCGGATCGCGTCACTGCGGTTCCGCTGGCGGGCAGCCAGCCCTCGAGCCATGGCGGAGGGCCCCCTCGACGAGTGAGCCTTCGCGTGGAGGGATGGGTCACGTCGGTCCCTAAGTTACGCCACCGTAGGTACAGTGGAGAGATGCAGCGCCGAGCCGGCCGGCCATGACACCCGACGAGGCCCGCGACCTCGCCAGGCTAGGCGGGCGAGCCGCCACCGGGGTCGCCGGGCTGGTCGAGCACACCCACCACGGAGTGACCGAACGGGTCTATCGGGCGGTTGGGGTGCTGACCGGCGGCGCCTCACGACCCGTGCACGTCCTCCACGACCTGGCAGCACGGCATACCTTCTTCTGGGTGCGACACGGGCTCGGCGCCGCCGGGTGGTTGGCTGCCGCCCTGTCCCCGTATGCCGTCCGCGACGGCGAGAGCGCGCTCGCCGGTGTGCGCGCCCAGTCCGCCCTCGGCATCGTCAACGGGGTCACCGGGCACCGACTCGCCGAGGACGGCTCGTCGCTGGCCTTCCGAATGAGCCTGCGGGTGGACGGGCGGGACGTGGCACCGACCCCGGACGGGTTGGCGGCGGCATACGGGACGGGCGACGCGGCCAAGACGGGTCCGGCGCGGGTGGTGGTTTTCCTCCACGGGCTGGTGGAGACCGAACACTCGTGGCGGTTCCGATCGCGGCAGCGGTGGGGGCAGGCGGGGACGAGCTACGCGTCGCTGTTGGAGCAGGAGACCGACTGGCGGCCGGTGCAGGTGCGCTACAACAGCGGCGAGCCGATCGCGGCGAACGCCGAGGCTCTCGGCACCTTGCTGGGCGACCTCGTGCGCGGATTTCCTGGGGGCGTCGGCGAGCTCGTCGTCGTCGGACACTCGATGGGCGGGCTGGTCGCGCTGCACGCGCTAGGGCACGGGGATCCCGCGTGGACGCGCGTCGTGCGGGCGGTCGTCACCATCGGCAGCCCGCGGGAGGGCGCGCCGCTGGAGCGGTTCGCAGTGCTCGCTGAGGAGGTCGCCGAAGCCAGCGGCTACGGTCGATGGTTCGGAGGTTTGGTCGGCATGCGCAGCGACGGCATCCGCGACCTGCGTCATCCCGTCGCCCATCCGCCGCTGCCGCCCTGGGTGCAGGAGTATGCCGTGCTCGCGACTCTCACTCCCGACTCCTGGCATCCTGCGGTGCCCCGGGTCGGTGACGGCCTGGTTCCGGTGCCGGCTGACCCGTCGGAGCACACGGTGTTGGTGGCGGGGATGCATCACCTCGACCTGCTCAACCACCCGGCCGTCTACGCCCAACTGCGGGCCTGGCTCGACCCGGAGTCGGCGTGACCCCGACCCCCACCCGACGACCTGCGCCCGCCGAGATTGACGTTGGGCGCAGGACACGCCGCAACCCGCGGTCGCAACGTCAATCTCGGCGGGGAGTTAGCCCGCCGGGTCAGTTTTCGTCTTCGCCGTCCAGCTTGATCGACGAGGTGCGCTGGACCTGGACGAGGAACTCGAGGTTGCTCTTGGTCTTCTTGAGCCGATCGAGCAGCAACTCGATCCCTTGGGTCTCATCGAGGGCCGAGAGCACCCGACGCAGCTTCCACATGATCCGCAGCTCCTCCGTCGACATGAGGATGTCCTCACGCCGGGTCCCGGAGGCGTTGACGTCGACCGCGGGGAAGATCCGGCGGTTGGCCAGCTGGCGCGAGAGCTTGAGCTCCCAGTTGCCGGTGCCCTTGAACTCCTCGAAGATCACCTCGTCCATCTTGGACCCGGTCTCAACCAAGGCGGTCGCGAGGATGGTGAGCGATCCGCCATCCTCGATGTTGCGCGCGGCGCCGAAGAACTTCTTGGGCGGGTAGAGCGCAGCCGAGTCGACACCACCGGAGAGGATGCGCCCGCTTGCGGGAGCGGCCAGGTTGTAGGCGCGGCCCAATCGAGTGATGCCGTCCAAGAGGATGACCACGTCGTGTCCGAGCTCGACAAGCCGCTTGGCGCGCTCGATCGCCAGCTCGGCGACCGTCGTGTGGTCGTCGGCTGGGCGGTCGAAGGTCGAGGCAATGACCTCGCCCCGGACCGTCCGCTGCATGTCGGTGACTTCCTCGGGGCGCTCGTCGACGAGCACGACCATGAGGTGGACCTCGGGGTTGTTGGTCGTGATCGCATTGGCGATGGCCTGCAGGATCAACGTCTTGCCGGCTTTGGGCGGGCTGACGATGAGACCGCGCTGGCCCTTGCCGATCGGCGAGACGAGGTCGACGACCCGCGTCGTGATGATGTTCGACGCCGTCTCCAACCGCAGACGGTCCTGCGGGTAGAGGGGGGTCAACTTGGCGAACTCCACCCGTGTCTTGGCCTGCTCCGGGGTCATCCCGTTGACGGTGTCGAGGCGGACCAACGGGTTGAACTTGGCCCGGTTGCCGGCCTGACCGACGGGGATCTCCCCTTCGCGCAGCGCCTTGACGGCGCCGGTGACGGCGTCACCCTTACGCAGACCGTGTCGACGAACCAGGCCGAGCGGGACGTAGACGTCCCCGGGGCCGGGGAGGTAGCCAGAGGTGCGGACGAACGCGTAGTTGTCCAACACATCGAGTATGCCGGCCACCGGCACGATCACATCGTCATCGGCGATCTGGACGTCCGCCTCGTTGAGGTCCTGGCCGCCCGCGCCCATCGGCATACCCATCGTGCCGCGGCCCCGCTTGCGATCCCGGCTGCGCTGACGGTTGCGACGGCGTCCGGTTCGGCTGTCGTAGTCGTCGTCATAGCGGGATTGGCCCTGCTGGCCGCCGCCTTGGTTTCCCTGGGCGGCGCCCTGGTTGCCCTGCTGGCGGTCACGGTACTGGCCCTGACCCTGCTGGCCCTGACGATCACCCTGCTGGCCCTGACGTTCGCCCTGACCCTGCTGGCCCTGACGATCCTGCTGGCCCTGCTGGCCCTGACGATCTTGCTGGCCCTGCTGGCCCTGGCGGTCGTTCGACTGGCCGTCCCGACGTGCGTAGCGCTCAGCGCGATCCCGGGAGCCCCGCTGGCCGTCGTCCCCAGCACCGGAGGCACCCGAATCCCCGAAAGAAGCCGACGCCTCGTCGCGGCCCTCGCCGGCCTGACCCCGGTCGCTCGCAGCGCGGTCACCCCGGTCGCCCCGGTCACCCCGATCTGACCGGTCGCCCCGGTCGCCTCGATCGGACCGGTCAGTGCGAGCGTCCCGAGCATCGGCAGCAACCGACGCAGAACCGTCCTCCGTCGCCGGGTTGCCTTGGGGGGATCCAGCGGCCGCGCGCACCCGCCGCGAACCCGCTCGTGCGCGACCCGACGCCCCACCGGAGGCGGAATCCGCGGAGGCGGACTGCTGGACGCCAGACTCTGCACCGGAACCCGATCCTGCGGTGGACCCGGCGACGTGGGACGAGGAGTCCGACGTCGGAGTCGAAGCGGCGGGAGCCTCAGCCCGCGCGGACCCCCCGGAACGGCCGGCACGCCCCGAGGTCGACGCCGAGCCCCCGCTACGGCGCGCCGAAATGGCGGCCACCAGGTCGTCCTTGCGCATCTTGGCGGTCCCGGTGATGCCGAGCCCGGAGGCAACGTCCTTGAGCTCGGCCAGTTTGAGACCGGTGAGACCGCCCTTGGCCGGCTTACCAGCCGCCGCGGCCTCGATGGTGTCTGTCACGAAGGATCCTTCCCCTCGTTCGTCGGCAACCCTCAGGGTGCCGGGTGCTGCGGTCAGCAACGACTGACCGGTGAGTGGACCCCACGGTGGACGCGCACAACGCGGACCGAGGCGGAGATTGCCTGTCGCGTGGGGGTGGTGCCGCCGCGCCGTCAGGGGCCCAACGGCCCTCCGGTGCGGTGCACGCTCAATGTAACACCTCCGCCGTGCCCTTGCCCGCCTGGCCCATCAAACGTCGATGGCGCGTCGATCGGCGGGGGTCGCACCCCTCAACGCCGTCGGACGGTGACTCCCCGCTCCGGGATGCCCGGGACCAACCGTCGCCACACCGCATCGGCCCCGGACCGGACGCCTGCGACTCGCTCAGTCGTCGTCAGCACGAGCACGCTCGGCCCCGCCCCGGAAATCATCGCCGCGTGACCCTGCGCCCGCAGCCGGTCGACGAGATCCATCGACGCGGCATACGAGGGCCGCCGGGCCTCTTGGTGCAGCCAGTCGCGGGTCGCGGGGACCAACAATCCGGGACTGCGCGTCGCCGCCTCGACGAGCAGCGCGGCGCGCGCGGAGTTGCGGGCCGCGTCGCGCAGCAGCACCCGCTCGGGCAGCAACGCGCGGGCCGTGTGGGTGGCCAGGGTCGCCTCCGGGACGAAGACAACGGCGGTGAGGTCCGGGTGCAGGGGCAGTCGCACGGTGACCGTCTGCCGTCCGCCCACCTCCCCCGCCTGTCCCACCTCGCCAGCGCCGCGCGGTGACACCGGACCCGTCGATCCCACCGATACCGACGTCAGGTCATCCAACTCCGACCAGGACAGGGTCATCCCGCCGTAGACCGTTGCCGAGGCGTTGTCGGGGTGGCCCTCGAGCTCGCTGGCCAACGAGTTGACGGCATCGAGATCGATGTCCAGCACCTCGCCGGGCACCCCGGCCAGACCGTCGCCCGCGGCTTGCGCACAGACCGAAAGTCCTTGGGCCGCAGCCACACCCGACACGATCGCCGTCGCCGAGGACCCCATCCCCCGACCGTGCGGCACCGCGTTTGTCGCCTCCAGCACCAGCCCCGCCGGCACCGACACCCCGAGCTCGCGCAACCCCCGGGCCATCGACCGATAGACCAGATGGGACTCGTCGCGCGGCACCCCGTCGGCGCCGGAACCACTGACCTCGATCCGCAGTCCGGGCTCGGCCACGACCGTCACCGAGAGCTCGTCCCACACCCCGAGCGCAAGCCCGATCGAGTCGAAGCCGGGCCCGAGGTTGGCACTGCTCGCCGGGGTGCGGACCCGGATCGCGGTGCCGACAGGGACCTCACGCATCGGGAGGGTCAGCGCTCCAGGCCAAGGGCGACGGCGGCGGCATACGCCTCGGCGCTGATCCGGGTCGGGGTGACCTCGCTGCCGTCGGCGCGCTTGAGCGCCCACTGCGGGTCCTTGAGCCCATGCCCCGTCACCGTGCAGACGATCCGCGCCCCGGCCGGCACGTCGCCGGCCTCCGAGCACGCGAGCAGCCCGGCGACCGAAGCCGCAGACCCGGGCTCGACGAAGACCCCTTCTTTGCCCGAGAGGATCCGGTGGGCCTGGAGGATCTGCTCGTCGGTCACCGCGTCGATCCGCCCGCCCGAGTCGTCGCGCGCGGCCACAGCCTGGGCCCACGAGGCCGGGTTGCCGATCCGGATCGCGGTCGCGATCGTCTCCGGCGCGTCGACCGGGTGCCCGAGGACGATCGGCGCCGCTCCGGCGGCCTGGAAGCCCCACATCTGGGGCAGGTGGGTGGCCGGACCACCCGTCCCGGCGTCGCCGACCGCTCCCGGCGTGCCTGCGGCATACTCGCGGTAACCCTGCCAATAGGCGGTGATGTTGCCCGCGTTGCCGACCGGCAGGCAGTGGATGTCGGGGGCGTCACCGAGGGCGTCCACGATTTCGAACGCCGCGGTCTTCTGACCCTCGATTCGGGCCGGGTTGACCGAGTTGACCAGCTCGACGGGATAGGCCTCGGCCAGCTTGCGCGCGACGGTGAGGCAGTCGTCGAAGTTGCCCTCGACCTGCAGGAGGGTCGCGCCGTGGGCCACCGCCTGGCTGAGCTTGCCCATGGCGATCTTGCCGTCGGGCACCAACACCGCGCAGGCCATGCCCGCCTTGGTCGCGTATGCCGCCGCGCTCGCGCTCGTGTTGCCGGTCGACGCGCAGATGACCACCTTGGCCCCGCGCGCGGCTGCCACCGAGATCGCCGTCGTCATCCCGCGGTCCTTGAACGACCCGGTCGGGTTGAGCCCCTCGAACTTGAGCCACACCTGCGCGCCCACCCGCTCCGAGAGGTATGCCGCGGGGATGAGCGGGGTGCCGCCCTCCAGGAGGGTGACGGTCGGGGCCCCGGCGAGCATCGGCAACCGGTCGGCATACTCGCGGATGACCCCGCGCCACTGGTGGGCCATGTCAGACACCTTCCACACGCATGACGGAATTGACCCCGCGCACGACGGGGAGGGCAGCAAGGGCGTCGACGGTCGCCGACAGCGCCGCGTCGGGCGCGGCGTGGGTGACAACGACGAGGTTGGCCCGGGCCGCTGCGGCCGAACCATCGGAGGCATCGCCACTGGCGGGCACCTGCTGTTGGCGGACCGTCTCGATCGACACATGGTGCTCGGCGAAAGCGGTCGCCACCTGGGCGAGCACGCCTGGCCGATCGGCGACGTCGAGGCTGATGTGGTAGCGCGTCATCGCCTGCCCCATCCCGAGCAGCGGAAGGTCGGCATAGGCGCTCTCCCCCGGTCCGCGCCCGCCCAGGACCCGGTGCCGCGCCACGGCGACGACGTCACCGAGGACTGCGCTGGCCGTGGGTTCGCCGCCCGCCCCGCGCCCGTAGAACATCAACTGGCCGGCGGCCTGGGCCTCGACGAAGACCGCGTTGAATGCCTCGCGGACCCCGGCCAGCGGGTGACGCCGCGGGATCATCGCCGGGTGAACCCGCACGGAAATCCCTGCGGGAGAGCCATTCTCGTCGTCGGTGCGCTCGCAGATCGCGAGCAGCTTGACAACGCAGTCCATCTCCTTGGCGGCCTGGATGTCAGCCGCGGTGACCTCGGTGATGCCCTCGCGGTGCACGTCCTTGCTGGCGACCCGGGTGTGGAAGGCGAGGCTGGCGAGGATCGCCGCCTTGGCCGCGGCATCGAACCCCTCGACATCGGCGGTCGGGTCGGCCTCGGCATAGCCGAGCGCCTGCGCCTGGCTCACCGCGTCGGCGAAGCCCTGCCCGGTCGTGTCCATCTTGTCCAGGACATAGTTGGTCGTCCCGTTGACGATCCCCATCACCTTGCGCACGGAGTCGCCCGCGAGGCTCTCCCGCAGCGGCCGCAGCAGAGGTATGCCGCCCGCGACCGCCGCCTCGAAGTAGAGGTCGACGCCGTGCCGGGCGGCTGCGGCATACAGGGTGGGTCCGTCCTCGGCGAGCAGCGCCTTGTTGGCCGTGACCACGGAGGCGCCGTGCTCCATCGCACGCAGGATCAGGCTGCGGGCTGGCTCGATGCCGCCGACGACCTCGATGACGATGTCGGCGCGGGTGACCAACTCGGTGGCGTCGGTGGTGAACAACGCCGGGTCGACGCCTGGCACGGAGCGGGCGCGACCGGCGCGACGCACCCCGATGCCGACGAGCTCAAGCGGGCGCCCGACCCGGGCCGCGAGGTCGTCGGAGTGTTCGATGAGCAGTTGGGCCACCGACGAGCCGACGACCCCAGCGCCGATGAGGGCGACCCTCACCGGGCCCCCCTGCATGTCATGACGTTCACTCACCACAAGACACCATGATCCCGCATCGGTCACACGTCCAATGCCAGCAGGTCATCGACGGTCTCGCGCCGGACGATGACCCGCGCCTGGCCGTCGCGAACCGCGACGACCGGGGGCCGGGGGGTGTGGTTGTACTGGCTGGACAACGCCCGACAGTAGGCGCCCGTCCCGGGCACGGCGATGAGGTCACCGGCGACGATGTCGGCCGGGAGAAACTCGTCCTTGACGACGATGTCGCCACTCTCGCAGTGCTTGCCGACGACGCGGGTGAGCACGGGGGCAGCGCTGGACGCACGGCCGGCCAGGGTGGCGGAGAAGTCGGCGTCATAGAGCGCGGTTCGGACGTTGTCGCTCATCCCCCCGTCGACGGAGACATACCTGCGGTTGGCGCCGCCGTCGAGCCGGACCTGCTTGACCGTGCCGACCTCATAGAGGGTGAAGGTGCTGGGGCCGGCGATCGCGCGGCCGGGCTCGATCGAGATCCGCGGCACGGCAACGCCGTTGGCCCGGCACTCCCGGTCGACGATCTCGGCCATCTCGGCGGCCAGGGACTTGGGCGGCAACGGGTCGTGCTCGCTCGTGTAGGCGATGCCGAAGCCGCCGCCGAGGTCGAGCTCGGGCAGCTCGATCCCGTGCTCGCGGGCGACCTGGGCGTGCAGGCGCAGGATCCGCCGGGCCGACACCTCATAGCCGGAGGTGTCGAAGATCTGCGAGCCGATGTGGCTGTGCAGGCCGAGCAGCCGCAGGTGGGGGGCGTGGGCGAGGATTCGCCGGACCGCCTCGGCCGCATCGCCGGTGGCCAATGAGAAGCCGAACTTCTGGTCCTCGTGCGCGGTCGCGATGAACTCGTGGGTGTGCGCCTCGACGCCGACGGTCACCCGGACCAAGACCGGTGCGCTGCGGCCCAGTCGGGCGGCGATCGCGGCGAGCCGGTCGATCTCCTCGAACGAGTCGACGATGATCCGGCCGACGCCGTAGTCGACGGCCGCTTCCAGCTCAGCCAGGCTCTTGTTGTTGCCGTGCATGCCGATCCGGGCACCCGGCATACCGGCGCGGATGGCGACCGCAAGCTCGCCGCCACTACACACGTCGAGGAACAGGCCATCGTCGCGGATCCACCGGGCGATCTCGGTGCACAGGAATGCCTTGCCGGCGTAATAGACGTCGGCGCCGCCGCACAGGCCGTCGAAGATCTCGGAGTAGGTGCGGACGAACTCCGCCGCGCGCCCGCGGAAATCGGCCTCGTCGACGACGTAGGCCGGGGTCCCGAACTGCTGCGCCAAGTCGGTGACGGACACCCCGCCGACGGCAAGCACCCCGTCCGTGGACCGGCCCACGCTGCTCGCCCAGAGGATCGAGTGCAGGGCGTTGACGTCCTGCGGCTGGTGCAGCCAGGTCGGCCCTCGGTAGCCGTCGGCGTGCAGAGCGCCGGCCTCGTGTGCGCGCATGGGTCACATCCTCGCGGGGGCGCTGACGCCGAGCACCGCCATTCCACGCTCCAAGACACTTCGTCCGGCCAGCGAGACGAGCTGGCGGGCCAGGTGCCGCGCGGTCGTCACCTCGCCGGGTCGGGTCGGGAGCCCGGGGCAGTGCTCCTCCCAGGCCAGGTATGCCGTCGCCACCGCGAGCAGGCCCGCCGCCACCTCCTGGGGTCGGGTCTCGTGCCAGGCCAGTCGGCGGGGCGCGTCGAGGACTTCGGCGAGCAGGGCCAGGTCCAGGGGATCAGTGAGTGTGCGAAGCGCGCTCGGGTCGACCGAGGACGGCCCGGAGCCCAGAACCTGCTCCGCAACCCGGGCCGCCCTGGCGTGAGCGAGCAGGACCACCATGACCGGGTTATCGAGGGTGCGCCGAGCCGCGATCTGCGCAGGCAGCGGCGCAGCGCCACCAGCGATGCGGGCTGCCTCGAACCGGCTGACCGCCAGTCGGAAGGCGTCACCCTCGGGACCGGCGGGCACGAGCGGTAGGGGGGCGGACGGCATACCGGACCCGGAAGCCAGGTCGCGCAGGGCCGCAGCGACGAAGTTCGGGGTGACGGTGACCTCCAGCAGACCGTCGGGGCGGGTCGCCACCGCGTCGATCCGGTCGTCGCGCCGCAGGGCGGCGGCCAACGCACGCGGGTCCACCTGGGCGCGCCGAGCCTGGGCAGTGACCCACACCCAGGGCGCGCGGTCGGTGCGTTCCAGGGGTGCCGGGGTGACCGGCATACGGGAGAGGTATGCCGCGGCGTCAGCGACCGCCCGGGCGAGCGCGTCGAGGCTCACATCACCTGGGGGACATGGGCGCGGCCCTCGCGGACGTATCCAGCCACGAGATCGAGCACGGCATCAGGGTCGAACGGCTTCTGGATGCAGGCGTCCAGGCCGCGGGCGAGCATCGCCTGCTTGTCCTCGCACACGTTTTCGGCGGTGGCCATGAGGACCGGGATCTTCGACAGGCGCGGGCAGGCCCGGATCTGGTCCAGCGCCCACCAGCCGTCGAACGGGGACATCTGGGCGTCGAGAAGCACCACGTTTGGGAGCCGATCCTGGTCCTTGAGCGCGTTGAGCATCCCGAGGGCGGCCGCTCCGTCGCATGCCTCAAGAACCTCGAAGCCATCCAGCTCGAGGTTGATCCGGAGCAGCCGACGGATCGACTCAGTGTCGTCGCACACGAGCACGACGCCACGACCCCCCCACCCTGCCCCCAGCGTGGGTTCCACGATGGTCAGCCTAGGCTGATACCCTCCTCCAGGCGCGACATTCGGCAGCATCCACAGATGAGTCGTCCACATGATGGACGCCGGAGCGTTGAGCCCCCGTAGCTCAGGGGATAGAGCACCGCCCTCCGGAGGCGGGGGCGCAGGTTCGAATCCTGCCGGGGGCACGGCCCACACGGACCGTCTGGCAGCGAGACTCGCTGCTGGTCGGTCCGTTCGTGCGTTGTGCGCGAGCGTGCCGTCGAGCCGCGCGCCGCCTCGCCTGACAGGAGCACGAGCGGGTCCGGTCAGCGAGTCTCCGCGTCGCGAATGGTGCCGACGAGCTCTTCGATGACGTCTTCAAGGAACACCACGCCGGTCACCCTGCCGTCCGCCTCGACGACGCGGGCCAGGTGAGTCCCGTTGCTGCGCATGATCGCGAGCACGTCCTCGATCTCCTCGGTGGGTGCCACGGTCGCCATCCGTCGCAGGCGCTTGCGCGGGACCTTCTCGGTCCGGGCGGCGGCGTCGGCGGCATACAGGACATCTTTGAGGTGGAGATAGCCCGCGACCTGGCCGTCCTTGTCGATGAAGGGATAGCGCGAGAAGCCCGTCCGGGCGACCAGACGCTCGACCTCCTCAGGCGTGATCCCTTTGGCGACCGTCACGAGGCGGTCGACTGGCACGCACACGTCGCCCGCCTGCTTGGCCGAGAACTCCAGGGCGGATCGCACCAGCCCCTCGGCCCGGTCCTCGATGAGCCCCTCCCGCTCACTCTCGGCGAGGATGTGAGCGACCTCATCGACGGTGAACGCCGAGGCGATTTCGTCCTTCGGCTCGATCCGGAACAGCACTCGCACCAGGCCCTTGGCGATCCACTCCATGACCCCAACCACCGGGCGCAGCACCCGTGAGACGAACAACAGCGCGGGGACGAGGATGAGCGCCGAGCGCTCGGGACCGGCGAGCGCGAGGTTCTTCGGGATCATCTCGCCGGCGACGACGTGGAGATAGACCACGACCAGCAGCGCCCCGGCGAAGGACAGCCCGTTGACCCACACCTCCCCCAACGGCAACAGCGCGAAGACAGGATGGAGCACCTCGTGCAGCGCCGCTTCGGCCAGGGCGCCCAGCCCCACCGAGCAGATAGTGATGCCCAGCTGAGCCGTCGCGAGCATCGACCCCATCTGTTCCAGGGCGGCCAAACACGTTGCGGCGCGGGCGCTTCCGGCCGCCGCCATCGGCTCCAGCGCCGAGCGCCGGGCAGCCATCGCGGCGAACTCCGCGCCGACGAAGAAGGCATTCCCGAGCAACAGCCCGAGGGAGATCCACAAAGCGCTCGCGTGGCTCACGGCTGGACCTCGGGCCGATCCGAAACCTCGATGGCAGGCGCCGACGAACCCACGGGATCGGCTGACTCGGCCCGGCCCGAGCGCACTGCACCACCGGGACCTCGGGGCGCCCGAGTGGGCTCGATCGCACCCGCGGGCGAGGGGACGGACAACTCCCGCGAGGTCGCCGGGATGACCCGGACCCGCGCCACCCGGCGTCCTTCCATCCGCTGGACCCGCACCTTCCAGCCCGGAAGGGTGACGACATCACCGCGCTCGGGCACCCGCCCCAGGGCCGCCATGAGAAACCCACCGACCGTCGCGTATGCCGGGTGGTCCGGCACCGGAGCGCCCAGCCGGGTCCGCACCTCGTCGGGACGCCACGTGCCCGGGACCGACCACGATCCGTCCTTGGCGCGGCGGCCGGTGACCCCCGACCAGTCGTGCTCGTCGGCGATGTCCCCGACGATCTCCTCGACGACGTCCTCCAGGGTGACCACCCCGGCCGTCCCGCCGTATTCGTCGACGACGACCGCCATCTGCAGCCCCGACTCGCGCAGCTGCCCGAGCAGCGCATCCAGCCGGATCGTCTCCGGCACCATCACGTGGTCCACCATGAGGGCGGACACCGGGACCAGGTCGCGACGTTCGGGTGGGACGGCCAAGGCTCGCTTGACATGGACGATCCCATCGACGTCGTCCCAGTCCTCCCCGACCACCGGGAACCTCGAGTGGCCCGTCCGCCGGGCCAGCTCGGCAACATCCGTCGCCGTGGCTCGGCGCTCGATGCTTGTCGCCCGGACCCTTGAGGTCATGACGTCCGCCGCGGTCCGGTCGCCGAAGTCCAGGGTCCGGGTCACCCGCTCGGCGGTCGTGAGCTCCATCGTCCCGGCCTCGGCCGAGCGCCGCACCAGGCTGGCGAGCTCCTGCGGCGTGCGCGCCCCGGACAGCTCTTCCTGCGGCTCGATCCCCATCCCGCGCAGGAAGCCGTTGGCCGACCCATTGAGCAGCACGATGAGAGGCTTGGCCGCGGCCGAGAACGCCCGAACCGGCAGCGCGACGACCTTGGCCGTCGCTAACGGTGCCGAGATGCCGAGGAACTGCGGCACCAACTCGCCGAACACCATCGAGAACAGCGTGACGAGCACCAATGCCACTCCGGTCGAGACCGACTCGACCGATGTTGCCGGCAAGAACGTCCCGAGCGGGACCGATAACAGCCGTCCGATCGACGGTTGGGCCAAATAGCCGACCATGAGGGTGGTCATGGTGATGCCGACCTGGGCTGCCGAGAGCTGCGTCGACAGCCGGCGCAGCGAAGCCAGCACCCCGCGAGCGCGCGTGTCACCGGAGTCGATCGCCTGTTGAACCGTCGGCCGGTCCAGGGCCACCAGCGAGAACTCGGTCGCGACGAACACCGCCGTCCCCACGGTGAGGACCACCGCGAGGAGCGCCAGCAGCCATTCGCCCATAGTCCGCCCACTGTAACGAGCGCACGCACGTGCACTCACGTCTGGAGCCGACCGGGGCTAGGGTCAAGAGGTGGACTTCACGCCTTCGCCGAGGTCTGCCGACCTCACCGCCCGCGTCCGAGACTTCATCGACAGCCGCATCGAGCCGGTCGAGCCCGAGATCCTCGCCGACGTCCAGACCCGCCGCGACACCGGCGGCAACCCGTGGACCGTCCATCCGCTCATCGGTGAACTGCAGAGCCAGGCCCGCTCCCAGGGACTGTGGAACCTCTTCCTCCCGGCCGGCCACGAGGGCCCGTATGCCGCCCGCTTCGGCACCGACGGCGCCGCGGGCCTCACGAACGTCGACTACGCCCCCATCGCCGAGCAGACCGGACGCAGCGGCCTGGCGCCGCTCATCTTCAACTGCAACGCCCCGGACACCGGCAACATGGAGGTGCTGCTCAGGTATGGCTCTGCGGAACAGAAGGGCACCTGGCTCGAACCCCTCCTCGACGGGCGGATCCGCAGCGCCTTCCTCATGACCGAGCCCGACGTGGCCTCCTCCGACGCGACGACGATGGCAGCCACCGCGCGCTTGGACGGCGACGAGGTCGTCGTGGACGGCCGCAAGTGGTGGTCGACCGGTGTCGGTCACCCCGACTGCGCGGTCGGGATCTTCATGGGGGTGACCGACCCGCTGGCCCCCAAGCATGCCCGGCACTCGATGGTCCTCGTGCCCCTCGACGCCCCCGGCGTCACCATCGAGCGGGTCATGCCCGCCCTCGGCCAGTGGGACGAGCCGCTCGGGCACGGCCAGGTCTCGCTCACGGACGTCCGGCTGCCCGCCTCGGCGATCATCGGCGGGCCCGGCCAGGCCTTCGCCATCGCCCAAGGACGGCTCGGTCCCGGTCGGGTCCACCACTGCATGCGGCTCATCGGGCTGGCCGAGCGGGCCCTCGAGCTCGCCTGCGCGCGAGCCAGCGCCCGGGTCGCCTTCGGCAAGCCGCTGGCCAACCTCGGCGGTAACCGCGAGCGCCTCGCCGAGGCCCGGATCGCCATCAACCAGGCCCGACTGCACGTCCTGCACTGCGCCTGGAAGCTGGACACCGTCGGCGTCGCCGGCGCGGCTTCCGAGGTGAGCGAGATCAAGGCAGCCGTCCCCCGGATGGCCTGCCAGGTCATCGACCTGGCGATCCAGCTGCACGGCGGCGCGGGCGTCAGCGCGGACACCCCGCTTGCTGCGGCATACGCGGGGGCACGTGCCCTGCGCCTCGCGGACGGGCCGGACGAGGTCCACCTCGGCGTCGTCGCCCGCCACCTGCTGCGGCCCTACCAGTCAGACCACCGGTGACCGCCGCCGCTCCCCCGGACGGCGCGGGGCCGGTGCGCGACGAGGACGCCTTCGACATCGAGCGCGTGGCCGGGTGGCTGCGCGAGAACGCCACAGACGCAACGGGGTTGGCCGGGATACCCACGGTTGGGCAGTTCGGTGGCGGTGCGTCGAACCTCACCTACCTCCTGCGGTATGCCGCCTCGCCCACCTTCCCCTCCGGCCGCGACCTCGTGCTGCGCCGCCCCCCGGTCGGCACCAAGGCCAAAGGTGCTCACGACATGCGGCGCGAGCACGACCTGCAGGCGGCTCTCGCCCCGGCCTTCCCGCTCGTCCCGCGAATGGTGGCCTACTGCCAGGACGAGGCGATCCTGGGCAGTGACTTCTATGTCATGGAGCGCGTCGAGGGTCTCATCCTGCGCCGGGACATCCCGCCGGAGCTGGGTCTGAGCGCCGATGCCACGCGGCGCCTCTGCGTCACAGCGATCGACACGCTGGCCGATCTGCATGCCGTCGATGTCGACGCCGCCGGCTTGTCCGCCCTCGGCCGGGGGCCCGGCTACGTCGCGCGACAGGTCGCCGGATGGTCCGAGCGCTATCGCCGGGCCCGCACGCCTGACGTCCCGGACGCTGAGACGGTGATGGCCTGGCTCGCGGGCCACCAACCCCCGGACCGCGGAACCGCGTTGATCCACAACGACTTCCGGTTCGACAACCTCGTGCTCGACCCCGCCGAGCCGACCCGCATCGTCGGCGTCCTCGACTGGGAGCTGGCCACGGTCGGAGACCCGCTCATGGACCTCGGGTCGGCCCTCGCCTACTGGGTGCAGGCCGACGACGACCCGGTGATGCGCCGCCTGCGCCGCCAGCCCACGCACGCGCCGGGAATGCTCACCCGGGCCGAGGTTGTCGAGCACTACGCCGACCGGGCCGGGCTGGAGGTCAGCACGGAGCAGTGGCGGTTCTACGAGGTGTTCGGGTTGTTCCGCCTCGCCGTCATCGCTCAGCAGATCCACTTCCGGTTCTTCCACGGCCAGACGACCAACCCGGCCTTCGCCGAGTTCGGGGCCGCCGTCGCCTACCTCGACCACCGCTCCCGCAGCGTTCTCGGCCTCCCCGAACCGGGGGAAGACCCTGAGCGGACCCTGAACGTTGGCTGAATCCCGCGTTTCCGGGTGGCGGGATGTCGCTTGGCGGGTTTCGATGGGGGTATGACCACCACTCAGGGGACACTGACCCGACCATGACGACCGCTACCCTCTCCCACGGCCCCGGCTCCCCCGGGGCTCCCGCCCGGCCCGGCGTGCAGATCGCCGTCGCCGGGCTCACCAAACGCTTTGGCCGGCTCACCGCCGTCGACAATCTCGACTTCACCGTCGAGCCCGGCCGGGTCACCGGCTTCCTCGGCCCCAACGGGGCCGGCAAGACGACCACCTTGCGGATGCTGCTCGGGCTCGTCCAGCCGACGGCGGGCACCGCCACGATCGGCGGGTCGACGTATCACGACCTGGCGCAGCCGTTGCAGACCGTCGGCGCCTCACTCGAGGCCAGCAACTTCCACCCCGGCCGCAGCGGTCGTGACCACCTGCGCGTGCTCGCCGATGCGAGCGGCATACCGACCCGACGGGTCGATGAGCTCCTGGAACTGGTCGGCATCCCGGCACCGGCGCGGCAACGGGCCGGCGGCTACTCGATGGGGATGCGGCAGCGGCTCGCCCTCGCGGCGGCGCTGCTGGGCGACCCGCAGGTGTTGCTGCTCGACGAGCCGGCCAACGGCCTGGACCCCGAAGGGATCCGGTGGCTGCGCGAGTTCCTGCGGCACTTGGCCGCCCAGGGGAAGACGATCCTCGTATCCAGCCACATGCTCTCCGAGGTCGAGCAGACCGTCGATGACGTCGTCATCATCGCCAACGGCCGCAGCGTCGCGCAGGGGCCGATCGCGAGCCTGCGCGGCGAGCCGACCGTCTTCGTCCGCGCCGCCGACGAGGCCGCCCTGCGCAGCGCACTGCTGGCGGGAGGTCTGCTGTCCGAGCCGGCCACCGACGGCGGCGGTGGCCTCACCGTCAAGAGCCACGACGTGGCTCGCGTCGGCGAGCTCGCCTTCCTCGGCGGCGTCGCGCTGCACGAGCTGCGCCCGCTGGCCAGCGACCTGGAAGACCTCTTCTTCCGGCTGACCTCGGCCCCCGAACACCGCAACCGCAACCTGGGCGCGCCGCCGCCCGGAGACGGATTGCCACCCGCGCCCGCCACCTCCCAGGACGGAGGGTCCATCTGATGGTGCTCGCCATCCGCTCCGAGTTCCGCAAGTTCTTCACCACCCGGATGTGGTGGGGCATGGGCCTGGCCGTCGTCCTGTCCGGGCTGGCCTTTTCGGCCCTCAACGCCTTGCTGCTCACCAGTTCGGCGTCCGAGGGGTTCGGCTTCGGGACGATGTCCGACGCCGAGCTGGCCCGCACGGTCTACACCGGCGGCATCCAGGTCTCCTACCTGCTCACCCTGGCCATCGGCGTGCTCACCGTCGGCTCCGAATACCGCCACAAGACGATCACCGGCACCTTGCTGGCGACCCCCAAACGGGCCAAGGTCATGTTGGCCAAGGTCATCGCCCTGCTGGGCATCGGGGTGATGTACGGCCTGGCCTCCGTGCTCTCGTCGTTCGCGGTCGGCGCCGCCATCCTCAACATGAAGGGCCACGCAGTGTGGCCGGACGTGTCGATCGCCCGGACGCTGGCCCTGTCGTTGTTGGTCCTTGGCCTGTGGGCGCTCATCGGCCTGGGCATCGGCATCCTTATCCCCAACCAGATCGCCGCCCTGTTCATCGCCATCGGCGTCGCCTGGATCGTCGAACCCCTGCTGAGCTTCCTGTTCGCCACCCAGGACTGGGGCCGTGGGATCGTCAAGTTCTTCCCCTCCAGCGCGACGACCGCCGTGCTAGGGGCGACCAACCAGGCCGGCGAAGGAGTCACCATCCCGGTGTTCGAGTGGTGGGGGGCAGCGCTCGTCCTCGGGGCCTACGCGGTCGTCATGGCCGTGATCGGCACCATGCTCACCCTGCGCCGCGACGTCACCTGAGCGCAGGGGCCTGCGGACGCGGCCACCCGGCATACCTCCGGCTCGGGCCGACCCCGCGCCTTCCCGTATGCCGTCCGCTCACCCTGGGCGCCCCCGTCACCGACGGGGGCGCCCAGGCGCGTTTCGGATGGCGGTGCCGGTGGTTGGGCCGCGACACCCGGGGCTAGGCTGAGACCCGTCCGGACGGGCTCGGCCCCGCCCGGTCTGTCCGTCCTGCACAGCCGTCCACCGACGTCAACGTCGACGCACCGAAAGAGGCGAGGCACCCGTGCCAGACCAGGCCATGAGCGACAACCCCATCGGCGCCTTCGGGCCCAATGAGTGGCTCGTCGACGAGCTCTACGAACAGTGGCTCGCCGACAAGGACTCGGTCGACCGAGCCTGGTGGGAGTTCTTTGAGGACTACAGGCCCGGGCACCCGTCCGGAGCATTGAGCAACAACGGCGCCGCCGCTGCACCCGCGTCGGCACCTGCCCCGGCTCCGGCGATCCCTGTCACCCAGCCCCCTCGCGAGTCGGCGGCACCGGCTGCCTCGGTCGGCTCGGGTGGCTCGGCTAGCTCGGGCGGCTCGGGATCTGCGGCAGCGGCCCCGGCTGCCCCGATGCCGCGGGACATCCCCGCGCCGAAGTCCACCCCGCCCCCGTCGGAGGCGGAGGTCCGCCCGCTGCGCGGTCCGGCCGCCCGGGTCGTCGCCAACATGCAGTCCTCGCTTGAGGTGCCGACGGCTACCTCAGTGCGCTCGGTGCCGGCCAAGCTGCTCATCGACAACCGGGTCGTCATCAACAACCACCTGGCCCGCTCCCGCGGTGGCAAGGTCTCCTTCACCCACATCATCGGTTTCGCTCTGGTCAAGGCGCTCAAGGCGCTGCCCGAGATGAACCACGCCTTCGGCGAGCAGGACGGCAAGCCCGTCGTCATCGCGCCCGCGCACATCAACCTCGGCTTGGCCATCGACCTGGCCAAGCCCGACGGCACCCGCCAGCTGCTTGTCCCGTCGATCAAGTCGGCCGAGCTGATGGACTTCGTCCACTTCTGGTCGGCATACGAAGACATGGTGAAGAAGGCCCGCGGCGGCAAGCTGACCGTGGACGACTTCGCCGGGACGACGATCTCGCTGACCAACCCCGGCACGATCGGCACGGTCCACTCGGTGCCCCGGCTCATGCAGGGCCAGGGCGCGATCATCGGCGTCGGGGCCATGGAATACCCGGCCGAATGGCAGGGCGCGTCGGCCGACACCCTCAACCGCAACGCCGTGTCCAAGATCCTCACGCTCACCTCGACCTACGACCACCGGATCATCCAGGGCGCCCAGAGCGGGGACTTCCTGCGGATCGTCCACCAGTTACTGCTGGGCAGCGACCGGTTCTACGACGAGATCTTCGAGAGCCTGCGCATTCCCTACGAACCGATCCGCTGGGTCCAGGACGTCACCGCCAGCCACGACGACGACATCAACAAGGTCGCGCGGGTGCAGGAGATCATCCACGCCTACCGGGTGCGCGGCCACCTCATGGCCGACACCGACCCGCTGGAATACCGCCAGCGTCGCCACCCCGACCTCGACGTCACCTCGCACGGGCTCACCCTGTGGGACCTGGACCGGCACTTCGCCACCGGCGGGTTCGGCGGCAAACCGTTCCTCAAACTGCGCCAGATCCTCGGGATCCTGCGCGACTCCTACTGCCGGACCGTCGGCATCGAGTACATGCACATCCAGGACCCCGACCAGCGCCGGTGGATCCAAGACAAGTGCGAGGTCGTCCACGAGAAGCCGACCCGCGACGAGCAGATGCGCATCCTGCGTCGACTCAACGCCGCAGAGGCCTTCGAGACGTTCCTGCAGACCAAGTTCGTCGGCCAGAAGCGCTTCTCCCTCGAAGGTGGCGAGTCCGCGATCGCCCTCCTGGACCGGATCCTCTCCTGCGCTGCGGACGCATCGTTGGACGAGGTCTGCATCGGTATGCCGCACCGCGGCCGCCTCAACGTGCTGGCCAACATCGCCGGCAAGGCACCCGCGCAGATCTTCCGTGAGTTCGAGGGCAGGGCCGACCCGAAGTCGGTCCAGGGCTCGGGCGACGTGAAGTACCACCTTGGCACCGAAGGCACCTTCACCGCCGAGGGTGGAGCCTCGACCAAGGTCTACCTGGCCGCCAACCCCTCGCACCTGGAGGCCGTCAACCCGGTCCTGGAGGGCATTGTCCGGGCCAAGCAGGACCGGCTCAACCTCGGCGGTGACGCCTTCACCGTGCTGCCGATCCTCATGCACGGGGACGCCGCGTTCGCCGGTCAAGGGGTCGTCGCGGAGACCCTGCAGCAGTCCGAGCTGCGCGGCTACCGCACCGGCGGCACCATCCACGTCATCGTCAACAACCAGGTCGGCTTCACGACCGCGCCGTCCTCGTCCCGCTCGTCGGTCTACTCCACCGACGTCGCTCGGATGATCCAGGCGCCGATCTTCCACGTCAACGGTGACGACCCCGAGGCCTGCGTCCGGGTCGCCGAGCTGGCTTTCGAGTTCCGGCAGACGTTCAAGAAGGACGTCGTCGTCGACATGGTGTGCTACCGCCGCCGGGGCCACAACGAGGGCGACGACCCGTCGATGACCCAGCCGCTCATGTACGCCCTCATCGAGGCCAAGCGATCGGTCCGCAAGCTCTACACCGAGTCGCTCATCGGCCGTGGCGACATCTCCGTCGAGGACGCCGAGGCCGCGCTGCGGGACTACCAGCAACAGCTCGAGCGGGTGTTCCTGGAGACCCGCGAAGCCCAGGCCGCCCCGGCAGCCAGCCCGACGGCATACGTCGACTCCTCGTCCGACGTCGCCGGCCACGGCGGGCTCGAGAAGCCGACCGCGCAGGCGCTCGACGACGTCGCCCGCCCACGCGACTGGCGCCAGACCGCGATCTCGACCGAGACCATGCACGCCCTCGGCGACTCGTGGATTCGCACGCCCGAAGGCTTCACGGTCCACCCCAAGCTCAAGGCCCTGATGGACCGCCGCGCGGCGATGGTCCGCGAAGGCGGGATCGACTGGGGCATGGGCGAATTGCTGGCCTTCGGGTCACTCCTGCTGGAGGGCACGCCGGTCCGGTTGGCCGGCCAGGACAGCCAGCGCGGCACCTTCGTCCAGCGGCACGCGGTGCTCATCGACAAGGTCACCGGCAAGGAGTGGACCCCGCTGCATCACCTGCGCGAGGACCAGGCCAAGTTCTGGGTCTATAACTCGCTGCTCTCGGAGTATGCCGCGATGGGCTTCGAATACGGCTACTCGGTCGAGCGCCCCGACGCGCTCGTGCTGTGGGAGGCCCAGTTCGGTGACTTCGCCGACGGTGCGCAGACGATCGTTGATGAGTTCATCTCCTCGTCGGAGCAGAAGTGGGCCCAGCGGTCCTCGGTCGTGCTCCTGCTCCCCCACGGCTACGAGGGCCAAGGGCCGGACCACTCCTCGGCGCGGATCGAGCGCTACCTGCAGCTGTTCGCCGAGGACAACATGACGGTCGCCTACCCGTCGACGCCGGCGTCGCACTTCCACCTGCTGCGCCGCCAGGCCTACGCCCGGCCGCGGCGTCCGCTCATCGTGTTCGCCCCCAAGTCCATGCTGCGGCTCAAGGCCGCCTCGTCGATGCCGGAGGACTTCACGACCGGCACCTTCCGGCCGGTGCTGCCCGACACCCGTCAGCTCGACGGCGGCGCGGTGACCCGGGTGATCCTGGCCTCCGGCAAGGTCGTCTGGGAGCTGGAGGCCGAGCGGGAGAAGCGCGGCGACTCAGCGACGGCGATCCTGCGGGTCGAGCAGCTGGCCCCGATCCCAGCGGCCGAGATCGCGCAGGCTCTGCGGGGTTACCCCAACGCGGAGCTGGTCTGGGTGCAGGACGAGCCCAAGAACCAGGGCGCCTGGCCGTTCATGGCGCTCAACCTGCCCGAGCAACTGGCCGAACTCGGCGAGCACCGAGGGCTGCGCGTGGTCTGCCGCAAGGCCTCCGCGTCGCCGGCCACCGGCTCGCACAAGAAGCACGAGGTCGAGCAGGCCGCGTTGCTCGAGGCGGCTTTCGCTCGCTGACGCCCAGCCCGACCGATCGGTATGCCGTGCGCTCACCTGGGCGTGCGGCATACCTGTTGCTCGGGCCTGTTGCTCGGGCCTGTGTTGCTCGGGGCTGTTGCTCGGGGCTGTTGCTCGGGCCTGTTGCTCGGGCCGGGGCCACCGACGTCGGCGACCGACCCGGATCCGCGGTGTCCCGAGATGTGGTGAGCGCCGCACCCGCTGGGGGCCGCCAAGCCTGGACTCGGCCCCCCGGCCGCGATAGACCAAGAGGGACCACCCCTCAGGAGGACATCGTGGCCCGCGTCGTTGCCCCGCCCTACCGTTCACCATGGCTGACCGAGGACCTTGAGGACCTCGCGACCCTGGCCCGGACGTTCTTCGCCCGAGAGGTCGTGCCACATGCGGAGCGGTTCGCCGCCCAACACCAGGTCGACCGCGAGACCTGGCTCAAGGCGGGGCAGGCCGGGATCCTCGGGCTGAGCCTGCCGGAGGAGTTCGGCGGCGGCGGAGGGACGTTCGCGCACGAGGCGGTCGTGCTGCAGGAGCAGGGCTGGGTCGGTGACGACGCGCTCGGCCTGCACATCCACAGCGGGATCGTCCCCCACTACATCGCCGAGTTCGGCACCGACGAGCAGAAGCGCCGCTGGCTGCCCAAGCTCGCCTCCGGGGAGTGGGTGGGCGCGATCGCGATGACCGAGCCGGGCACCGGGTCGGACCTGCAGGCGGTGCGGACGTCGGCCCGCCGGGATGGCGAGGATTACGTCATCAACGGGAGCAAGACCTTCATCACCAACGCGTCGCACGCCGATCTGGTCATCGTCGTCGCCCGGACGGGTGGGGTCGGCGCCAAGGGCATCTCGCTCATCGTCGCCGAGGTCGATGACCTGCCCGGCTTCACCCGTGGTCGGGTGCTGGCCAAGATCGGGCAGCACGGGCAGGACACCCGCGAGCTGGCCTTCTCGGACATGCGCGTGCCCGTGGCCAACCGGCTCGGCGACGAAGGGCAGGGGTTCGCCCAGCTCATGGAGCAGCTCCCCCAGGAACGGCTCGTCGTGTCGGTGGGCGCGGTCGCGGCGGCGGAGTATGCCGTGCGCCTCGCCACGGCATACGCCAAGGAGCGGGAGGCGTTCGGACGCAAGATCGTGGACTTCCAGCACACCCGGTTCCTGCTCGCGGAGTGCTCGACCGACGTGCTGGCCGCGCGGACCTTCTTGGACCACTGCATCGGCGAGCACTTGGCCGGCCGGCTGGATGCGGTGCTGGCCTCGCGGATCAAGTACTGGGCGACCGACATGCAGTGCTCGGTGATCGACCGGTGCCTGCAGGTCTTCGGAGGCTACGGCTACATGATGGAATACCCGATCGCTCGGCTCTATGCGGCGGCTCGGGTGCAGAAGATCTACGCCGGCACCAACGAGATCATGAAGGAACTGATCTCCCGGTCACTGTGACCATGTGCAGGCGAGGTTGCGCCCGCACCGGTGCGCCCACCGGTGCGCCCAGGAGTGCACCGGGAGTGCACGGGGAGTGCACGGGGGTGCACCGCGAAACCGTTGCGCCGCACCGGGTGCGGTGAGGTGGCGGACGGGACCGGGCGCGATAGCCTCCAAGGGTGTACTTCACCGACCGCGGCATCGAGGAGTTGGACGCACGCCGGGGCGACGAGGAGGTCACCTTCTCGTGGCTGGCCGAGCAGTTGCGCGCCTTCGTCGACCAGCACCCGGAGTTCGAAACCCCAGTCGAGCGGTTGGCGACCTACCTCGCCCGGCTCGACGACGACGAGGAGTGACCCCTTCGTGACCGACGACCACACCCATGACCATGCCAGCGACGGCCCGGCGTATCCCAGCGCGACCGACGGCGACCCCACTCCGGAGTTCACCCCGAGCGCGACGTTCACCGTGGCTGACGACGGACGGCGCGACATCGGTCTGTGCTTCGTGGGCGCCTCCCTCACCGCGGGATTCGGCGATCCCAAGGCCCTCGGTTGGGTGGGCCGGGTCGTCAGCCGCAGCCATCACCCGGACGTGGAGATCACGGCATACAACCTGGGGGTCCGCGGCCAGGACTCCGGTGACGTGATGGCCCGCTGGCGCGGTGAGTGTATGCCGCGCTGGGCCGGCCGCGGCGAACGGCGCCTCGTCGTGTCGGTCGGCCTCAATGACCTGGCTCAGGGCCTGACCACTGCCCGGTCGCGACTCAACCTCGCCAACATCCTCGACGACGCCGCGGCGAAGGGGATCGCGACCTTCGTCGTCGGTCTCACTCCGTCGTTGGACCCAGAGTTCAATGCGCGGATCGACGGGCTCTCCCAGGCGCAGGCCGACGTGTGTTCCCGGCGCGGCGTCACCTACGTCGACTGCTTCCGGCCGTTGGTGGCCCACGAGCAATGGGCAGCCGATCTCGCGGCGGGAGACGGGGTCCACCCCGGGCAGGTCGGCTATGGGCTGATCGCCTGGTTGGTGCTGCACGCCGGATGGAATGCCTGGCTGCAGATCGGTTAACGCCCCTTGCGAGTCATACACTCGCGATATAACGTGTTCCCTGAACGCGATATAGCGCGTGGTGATGACCAAGGAGGCAGCATGCCCGAACAGTGGTTGGTCGACGGGCCGCGCGTCATCGACGTCGGCAGCGAGCGCGACCGGGTCGAGAAGGTCGTCGTGGCAATCATCGGGGGGACGGTGGACGTCGTCACCCACGACGACTCCTTCGGCGCCCGGGTCGAGGTGTCCAGCGTCGAGGGACTTCCGCTTCGGGTGTCCTGGGACGGACGAACCCTCAAGGTCATGCACGGCAAGGATGCCCAAACGAGCGTGCTGGACACCCTTCGTCGCCTGGTCGAGCGGGTTGACGGCCAGCGGGTCGAGGTCAGCCTTTCGGTCCCGGCCTCCGCGCACGTCACTCTCGCGACCGTGAGCGCCCCCATCGTCGCCAACGGCCTGCGCCGCGGGCTCACGGCCAACACCGTGTCCGGGGAGATGACGATCAGCGACGTCCACGGCTCCACCATCGTCAACACGGTGAGCGGCTCCACCGAGTGCGCTGACCTGGTCGGCGAGGTCAAGCTCAACTCCGTGTCGGGGGCGATCACCGTCCAGGGCAGCGACATTCCCAAGGCTCGGATCAACACCGTGTCGGGCGAGATCGCCCTGGACCTGGTCAACACCCACGTCGACGTCCAGTCCAACTCGGTGTCTGGCGACGTGACGATCCGCGCGCCCTTCTCCGGGTATGCCGTGACCGCCTCCAGCGCCACAGGTCAGGTCATCGTCGACGGCCAGTCCCTGCGTGGCGGCAAACGCGGGCGTATGCCGTCCGGCGGCACCGCGGACGGCGCCCCCGGCCAGTCGGGCACCCTGCGCAGCGGCGCTGAGTCGTTGCGGTTGCGGGCCAACTCGGTGTCGGGCGACGTCATCCTCCTGCAAGGACGGCATACGGGCGCCGGACCCGGCCCCCAGGGGTGGCCACCCGAAGGCCCCCAGGACGCGCCGCCCGATGGACCACAGGATGGTCCGTCCCAGGAACCGCAAGACGGCCCGGCTGAGGGGCCGACCGGCGGCCCGGGTCCCTCGGATTGGCCGGATGGGCCAGACGATCCGGATTGGCCGGAGGGGCCGAATGGGCCAGAAGGACCGGATGGGTCGGGGGTCCCGGCCGCCCCGCAGGATTCTCCTTCCGGAGATCATCTGGGCGCGGCAGCCGTCCCCGAGGGCTGGGACCACCGATGAGCCCGGTCTTTGCGCACGGCCAGCTGCGGCTCTACCTGCTGGCGCTGCTTGCCGAGGCGCCACGGCATGGATACGAGGTCATCCAGGATCTGGAGGCCCGATTCGGCGGGCTCTATACGCCGAGCGCGGGCACGGTCTATCCCCGCTTGTCGAAGCTGGAGGACGAGGGCCTGGTCGCGCGCTCGGACGAAGGCCGCAAGGCCACCTATCGCATCACGGAGGCCGGACTGGCCGAAGTCCGTGCCCGCCACCGCGAAGTCCAAGACCTGGAGGCCGACCTGGACCAGTCGGTCCGTCGGCTCGCCGATCAGGTTCGAACCACCGTCCAGGGTCGATCGGCGGATCTGCGGGCCGAGCTCAAGGCGGCGGCCCGAGAGGCTAGAGCCACGGCGCGCCCCGCGGGCGCCACCCCGCCAGACCAGTCGGATGGAGCAGACAGGCGCGATCGACCGGGCCGCGCAGATCGACCGGGCCCCGCAGATCGACCAGGCCCCGCAGATCGACCGGGCCGCCGGGATCGGTCAGACCGTGGAGATCGATCAGACCGTGGGGATCGACCGGAGCGTCGCGATCGTTGGGAGCCAACACACGCGTGGGGCCGCCCGGATGACGCCTGGTTCGACGACGAGGCCAGGCGACCCGCGGGCCACGACACGCGTGAGGGGCTCTCGGATGCCCCGCCGGACGTGGAAGCCTGGGCAGAAGAAGCCTGGGCCGAGCAACCGTGGACCGACGGACGGGGCTACGACGCACCGTGGTCGGGTGGTTTCCGGGGCTTCGGCTTGGGCTCTCCGCTCAGTGGTTTCGTCTTCGGGAGCAGATCGCCGGGCACCGGGCCCGACAGTCCCGGCGGTCATCGGGGGACCTCGGCAGGGTCGTCGGCAGGCTCGTCAGCAGGGTCGGAGTGGGCGGATCTGGAGCGGGCGGCATACGAGGTCCGCGACCAGGCCCGACGCGCGTGGCGCCAGCATGGGCTCACCGCGGACCAGACTGCCGAATTGGTGGCGATCCTGGCGGATGCCTCCCGTCGGATCAGCGAGGTGCTGCGTCGGTCCTCCCGAGGGTGAGCCCAGCTCAGCCCTGGCTCAAGTCCTGGCTCAGTCCTCGCTCGATCCGCGGGCGAGCACCACGGCACCGATGGCGGCGACGATCGCCCCGACCAAGGCGACGGTGACCAGCCATTGGCCCGCTTGGGCCATGCTCACGACAACCGGGATGAGCAGGGCATGCCAAACGACGGTGGGGGTGCCCGGCCACGACGACCGACCCAGCCAGAGGCGGGCGAGCGCGCCCATGCCGACCGCGAAGAGCAGGATGAGGGCCGACTCGGTGATGACTCGTGCCGTGTCGGTGCCGCCGCCCCGCGCGAGTTCGACAAGCCCATAGACCCCGAACCCGGCCATGACGAGGGCTTCGAGCCCACAGACGACGGCGGCGACGCGGCGGGCGGGGTTGGCGGTCAGACGGAACGAACGGGTGCTCACGGCGCCGAGCCTAACGGGGAGTCCACAGCCAGCCACGCGCAGGCGTTGCCGTGGTGGATGACTCGTGGATGACTTCGCGGATGACTTCGCGGATGACCCGTGGATGACTCGTCGGCCCTCCCGGCAAGTCCGCGGAATCCCCAGTGAAACCACCGATCGAGGCCCGAATTCGACCGCTTGGCGAGCCAGAACAACCGCTCGGGAACAAACGTGACGGATCTCCCGTTGCCCGGGGGACGTCCACTGGTCCACAATGTCGTGTTGGCCTCCAAAGTCGCGGGTGCCACGACGGTTGTGAGCGCCGGGGGGAGTTGGGCGCACACCAACCACCCGGCCTGCATCCGCACCGCCTGATGTGGGCCACGACGGTCCTGGACAGAACCTGCACCACCGACCTCAGCTTGACCCCAGACGGCATGACCTCGAACAAGGAGCACGATCCACATGGACTGGCGCGACCGCGCTGCCTGCCTCGATGAGGACCCGGAGCTGTTCTTCCCGATTGGGAACACCGGCCCCGCGATCCTGCAGATCGAGGAGGCCAAGGCGGTTTGCCGTCGGTGTGAGGTTCTCGACACGTGCCTGCGCTGGGCGCTGGAGTCCGGCCAGGACGCCGGCGTGTGGGGCGGGCTCTCCGAGGACGAGCGCCGGGCACTCAAGCGTCGCAATGCTCGGGCCCGCCGGGCCGGCTGACCAGAAGCGCCCTGATTGCCCCGCCACTGGGGAACCTCCGCACGCCGAATACCATTGGTCGGCCATCAAGTGCCTGTCCGTGCGTGATAAGAGCTCCCCGCCCGACCATTGGTATGCCGTGTGCTCCCGTCCCGCGGCAGCCCTAGCTCGGCAGGGTTCGCAGCTTCGCGGTGAACCGCACCCGAGTCCCCTGCGGCTCGGCCGGAGCCCAGGTGATCTTGCCGCGCAGATCCTGGACCAGCGACTGAACGATCTGGGTCCCCAGCCCAGCTCCGGCAGGCAGGTGACCATGTGGCAGGCCCACCCCGTCGTCGGTCACGGTGACGGTGAGCAGGTCGGTCTCGTCCTTGCCGTCCTTGCGCTTGCCCTCCTTGCGTTTGACGTCCACGGTGATGGAACCGCCCCGTGAGGCGACCCCGTGTTCGGCGGCGTTCTGGACCAGCTCGCTGACGACCATGGCCAACGATGTGGCGTCTTCGGCGCGCACTCGCCCGAACGAACCCACCCGCCGCACGGCGATCGGGTGCCCGCTACCGGCGACTTCGACGACGGCGCGGACCGCGACGTCCGCGACCTCGTCGAAGGCGACCGTCTCGTCGAGGCCATGGCTGAGCGTGTCGTGGACCAGGGCGATCGTCCCCACTCGGCGCACCGCCTCTTCCAGGGCCGCCCGCCCTTGAGCGTCGGGCATCCGTCGGGCCTGCAGCCGCAGCAGCGCGGCGACGGACTGGAGGTTGTTCTTCACCCGGTGATGGATCTCGCGAATCGTCGCGTCCTTGGTCATCAACTCCTGCTCGCGGCGCCGAAGCTCGCTGATGTCTCGGACGAGCAGGATGGCACCGATCCGCTGACCAGACTCGGAGAGCGGGATGGCCCGCATCGAGATCACCTGTCCGGCACTGGTCACCTCGGTTCGCCAGGGCTGGCGCCCGGTGAGCACGAGCGGCATCCCCTCGTCGACCGGCGAGGTGTCCCGCAAGACCGACGTGACCACTTCGGCGAGCGACGCCCCGAGAATCTCCCCGACATAGCCCAGGCGGTGCAGCGCCGACACCGAGTTGGGGCTCGCGTAGGTGATGGTGCCCTCGGTGTCCAACCGGATGACGCCATCGCCGACCCGCGGCGCACCGCGACGCAGCCCGGTCGGCGCGGTCGGGTGGGGGAACTCCCCGCTGGCGACCATCCGCGACAGCGCGTCCGCGGTGGCCAGATAGGTGAGCTCCAGCCGGCTCGGGGTGCGCAGCATGGACAGGTTGGTATGCCGGGTCAGCACCGCGATCGCCCGACCCGAGCGGACCACGGGGAGCGACTCCTCGCGCACCGGGTCGTCGGGGTCCCACTCAGTGTCGCGTTCGCGGACGATCCGATGCTCGGTGTATGCCGTGTCCAGCAGCTCCGCACGGCTCGCGCCCGCGACGCGACCCACCTGATCGCGGAAGTAGACGGTCTGGCCGGTCGTCGGGCGGACGTGGGCGACCGCCTGCCACCGCCGAGCCGAGCTGCGAACCCACAGGACCAAGTCGGCGAAAGACAGGTCCGACAACAGCTGCCAGTCCGAGACGAGCAGGCGCAGCCACTCCTCGTCGACGGGCGGGAGCGCGGCGTGCTCCTGGATGAGCTCGGAGAGGGTCGCCACGTGCGCGACTCTAGCGCCGACGGTGGGCGGATCGAGGGCGGGCCAGGGCAGTTGGGTGCTGGGGCGGGCCAGGGCAGTTGGGTGCTGGGGAGGCCCGCGGCCCCGGGAGGCAGCAGCAGCAAGGGGCAGCAGGAGCGAGGGGCGGGTGTCGGCGGCTCGCGGCCTCAGGAGGCAGCAGCAGCAAGGGGCAGCAGGAGCGAGGGGCGGGTGTCGGCGACTCGCGGCCCCAAGGGGCAGCAGCAACAAGAAGGGGCCGGGGCGGCTCACGCCGCCCCGGCCCCCGCTGCCTATCTGGCGCTGCCCGGCTCAGCCTTCCGTGGGGCTGGCCGTCTTGACGAACGCCCGCAGGGTCCGCAGCGCGACCGACAAGGCCGCAATGTTCGCCGAGTCCAGTCGCAGGATCGCCTGCAAGCCCGACCGGGCCCGGTCCAAGGCTTCGCTGTTGGCCTTGGCCCACTGGTTGAACCTGGCCTTGGCCTCGGCGCTCGGGTCGCTCGTGGCCAGGACGTTGCGCGTGATGCCGTCGAGCACGGCATACAGGTCATCGCGCAAGGCCCCGCGTGCGGCCGAGTCCCATCGGTCGTCGCGCGGGAGCTGGGACACCCGGAAGAGCATGTCGTCGATCCCGAAGCGCTCGGACGCGTGGTAGTAGACGCGTAGGACGTCCTCGGCGGGCGTGCCGGCCGCCTGGGCGATCTCGACGATGTCGAGCATCGAGAAGACATCCAGCAGTGCGGCGGTGCGCAGTGCCAGCGCCTCGGGAACGCCCATCCCCACCAGTTCGGCGGCGCGACGATCCAGGCGCCGACGCTCGGACCCCTGCAACACCTCGGGGACCAGGGCGGCATGGTCTTGGACGGGCTGGCGGAACCGCTCAATGTCGGCGGCGACGTCGATGGTGCCCGGCCGGTTGGCCAGGAACCAGCGGACGGCGCGGTCGAGCAGCCGACGGAACTCCAGGTAGAGGACCGTCTGGGTCTTGGCCGACAGGGTCGCGTCGAGGGCCTCGACCGAGCCCGCGAACGAGGCCAGGTCGAACACCTCACGGCAGACGATGAACGCCCGAGCGATCTGCTCGGCCGAGGCACCGGTCTCCTCCTTGGCGCGGAACGCGAAGGTGATCCCACCCCGGTTGATCATCGAGTTGACCACCGAGTTGATGATGATCTCGCGCTTGAGCGGGTGACGGTCGAGCTGGTCGGCGTGTTCGGCCCGCAGCCGCGACGGGAAGTAGTCCGCGAGGGTGCGAGCGAACCACGGGTCGTCGGGCAGCGACGTCGGCAGCAACGCCGCCTTGAGATCGAGCTTGGAGTAGGCCACGAGGACCGAGAACTCCGGGGACGTGAGCCCCCGGCCGTCCGCCTGTCGTCCGACGATCTCGGCGTCGCCGGGCAGGTATTCCAGGCCGCGGTCGAGGTCGGCGTGCTGCTCCAGGTGGTGGATGAGCCGCTGGTGCACCGGGAGCATCGGCAACTCCTGGGCCCGGGCGTTGCCGAGCAGGACGTTCTGCTCGTAGTTGTCCCGGAGCACCTGGGCTGCGACCTCGTCGGTCATCGACGCGAGCAGCGTGTTGCGCTGCTTGATCGTCATGTCGCCGTCCCGCACGAGCTGGCCGAGCAGGATCTTGATGTTGACCTCGTGGTCGCTGGTGTCGACGCCAGCCGAGTTGTCGATGGCGTCGGTGTTGATCCGCACGCCGGCCTGGGCGGCCTCGATGCGGCCGAGCTGGGTGCAGCCGAGGTTGCCACCCTCGCCGACAACCCGGCAGCGCAGCGAGCGACCGTTGACCCGGATGGCGTCGTTGGCCCGGTCACCGACCTCAGCGTTGGACTCGCCGAGGGACTTGACGTAGGTGCCGATGCCACCGTTCCAGAGCAGGTCGACCTTGGCCAGCAGGATCGCCTTCATGAGCTCGGCCGGGGTGAGCGAGGTCGTCTGAGGCTCGATCGACAGAGCCGCGGCCATCTGCGGGCTCACCGGCACCGACTTGGCCGAGCGCTCGAAAACGCCACCGCCCTCGCTGATGAGCGACCGGTCGTAGTCGGCCCACGAGGACCGTGGGAGTTCGAAGAGCCGCTTGCGCTCGACGAACGACTCGGCCGAGTCGGGGTTGGGGTCGACGAACAGGTGCCGGTGGTCGAAGGCCGCCACAAGCCGGATGTGTTCGGACAGCAACATGCCGTTGCCGAACACGTCACCGGACATGTCGCCGATGCCAACGCAGGTGAAGTCCTGGGTCTGGGTGTCGTGGCCCATCTCGCGGAAGTGGCGCTTGACCGACTCCCACGCTCCACGAGCCGTGATGCCCATGCCCTTGTGGTCATAGCCCGCCGACCCACCGGAGGCGAAGGCGTCGTCGAGCCAGAAGCCGTATTCCTGCGCCTTGGCATTGGCGATGTCCGAGAACGAGGCCGTGCCCTTGTCGGCCGCCACGACGAGGTAGGAGTCGTCGGGGTCATGCCGCACGACGTTGGTTGGCGGGACCATCTCGCCGGCAACCCGGTTGTCCGTCAGGTCGAGCAGGCCGGAGATGAAGATCCGGTATGCCGCCTTGCCTTCCGCGAGCCACGCGTCGCGGTCCTGGGCCGGGTCGGGCAGATGCTTGGGGAAGAAGCAGCCCTTGGAGCCGGTCGGGACGATGACGGCGTTCTTGACCATCTGGGCCTTGACCAGCCCAAGAACCTCGGTGCGGAAGTCCTCGCGGCGGTCGCTCCAGCGCAGACCACCGCGGGCCACCTTGCCGAAGCGCAGGTGGACGCCTTCGACCCGGGGGCTGTAGACCCAGATCTCGAACATCGGCCGAGGTGCTGGCAGGTCGGGGATCGCCTTCGGGTCGAGCTTCACTGACAGATAGCTCTTGGGAGCACCCTCGGCGTCAACCTGGTAGTGGTTGGTCCGCATCGAGGCCAAGACGATCGCCAGCAGCGCCCGGACGATCCGGTCGTGGTCCAGGCTTTGCACCTGGACCAGGGCATCGGTGATCCGCTCGACGATTGCCTGGGCAGCGGCCGTGCGCTCCTCGCCGGGCAGACCGGCATACCGGGCGGGGTCCATCCGGGTGGAGAACAGTTCGACGAGGTCGCGGGCGATGCCCGCGTTGGCCGACAGCGCCGCTTCGACGTAGTCCTGCGAGAAGGTCGACTGGGTCTGGCGGAGGTACTTGGCCAAGGCGCGCAGGACGAGCACCTCGCGCCAGTGCAGACCAGCCTGCAGCACGAGCGCGTTGAACCCGTCGGACTCGGCTTGGCCCTGCCAGACGGCGCTGAACGCCTCCTGGAAGCGCACCCGACACGGTTCGCGCTCGGCTCCCTCGCCCCAGAGAGCCGCCGACGTGGCCCGCAAGCCGAAGTCGTAGACGTGCACCCTGGCCCCGTCGGCCCGGTGCAGAACGTAGGGCCGCTCGTCGGTGACCTCGACCCCCATGTGGGTGAAGACCGGGAGCACCCGAGTGAGCGACAGCGGGCTGCGTGTGTAGAGCTTGAACCGGCGCTCGTCGCGGGGGCCACCGGGCTCGGCATACATGTTGAACTCGACGGCCTCGTCGGCGTCGAGGGCCTCGATGCGGCGGATGTCGGCGATCGCGACGCGCGGGGTGAAGTCCTCCTTGTAGGCCTCGGGGAAGGCCTTGCCGTAGAGGGCGGAGAACCGCGCGCCGAGTTCCTCGCCGTGCTCGGAGCGGGCGCTCTCGAGCAGGTCCTCGTCCCACGTGCGGGTCGCATCGACGATCTCGGCCTCGAGCGCGGCGGCGTCGACGTCCTTGACCTGGGCACCCTTGGGCACCCGCATGACGAAGTGGACCTGGGCCAGCGGCGACTCGGTCACCCGGGTCGTGTAGTCGACGCTTTCGGCACCGAACGCCTTGCGCAGCAACGCTTCCATCCGCAGTCGGACGTTGGTGTTGTAGCGGTCGCGGGGCAGGTAGACCAAGGCCGACATGAACCGGCCGTAGACGTCCTTACGCAGGAACAGCCGGGTGCGGATGCGCTCGTGCAGATGGACGACGCTCTCGGCGATGTCCGCCAGCGTGGCCGAGTCGGTCTGGAAGAGCTCGTCCCGCGGGTAACTCTCCAGGACCTGCAGCATGTCCTTGCCAGAGTGGCTGTCACTGGAGAAACCGACCGAGTTGAGCACCTCGCGCGCGCGGTCACCAACGATCGGGATGTCCATGATCGAGGCCGTGTATGCCGCAGCCGCGAAGAGTCCGAGGAACCGGTGCTCGCCGGTGACGTCGCCGGCGGCGTCGAAGGTCTTGATCCCGACGTAGTCGAGGTAGACCGGGCGGTGCACGGTCGCGCGAGAGTTGGCCTTGGTGATGATGAGCAACTCGCGGTCACGAGCCCGCTCCTGGGCTGGCGGGCTGAGTCGAGCGAACGCCGTCGAACCCGCCGCGTCGTAGCGCAGCAGACCCAAACCGGTGCCGGTCACCGGGTGCAACACCGTCTCCCCGGCCTCTTCACCGAGGACATATTGCCGGTAGCCGAGGAAGGTGAAGTGGTTGGCCGCCAGCCAGTCCAAGAAGCGCACCCCTTGGGCGACCTCGGCGGCATCGATGCCCGACGGGGGCGTCGCGCGCAACTGGTCGGCGACTTCAGTGCAGTGCTCGCGCATCTTGGGCCAGTCCTCGACCGCGTCGCGGACGTTGCCGAGCAGGCTGTGGATCTCGGCGGCGACGCCCTCGCGGTCGGCCGCGTCGCTCAACCGGTCGATCTCGATGTGCATCCACGACTCGACGCCGACCCCGAACTCGCCGTCTGGGGCCTTGTCGACGTCGAGGACCTGCTCGAGGACACCGCGGGCGTCCCGACGGACCACCAACTGGGGGTGGACCAGCAGGTGCACGCCCAGACCTCGCCGGGTGAGCGCCATCGTCACGGAGTCGACGAGGAAGGGCATGTCGTCGGTGACGATCTGGATGGCGGTGTGCCCGGAACTCCAACCCTGCGACTCGACCGTGGGGTTGTCGACCAGGACGTTAGCCGTCCCGACCGGCCGCTCCCGGGCGAGGTCGAGGTGGGACAGTGCCGCCCCAAGGATGTCCTCTGGCGACCGGGCCAGCAGGTCATCGGTCGACACGTGTCGGTAGTAGCGCGCCAGGAGGGGTTCGACGGGATCTCCGGAACCCTTCTGTGCCAGGCCCGCAGCACTGCGCAGCAGGTTGCCGCGAGACTGCTCAAGCGAGGTGGTCATGGTGAGTAACCCGTTTCTCGTCGGTCGTGGGCACGACGGTGTGCCCTCACCCGAGCGTATCGGCCAGTGAGACGGCGGGTCGAGTTCCGCGGGACCTTCGGCCTGGGGACAACTTCGGCAGAAGCTGCGCGGCCTTGTCTATGGTGGTCCCGTGCCTGATCGCGACCCGCCCGACGTCCTGGCCCGGGTCCGCCGTCATGCCCTCGCGAGTGCCGATGAGTTGTTCGCTGTCGACCCGCTCCTGGGCGACCCGACCGTGCAACGCGAGGTTGACAGCTTCGTCGAGCAGGCGGTCGACGCGCTTCGGGCCGTCGCGATGATGGCCGCCCCGGCCGACCCGTCCGCCCCGACCGACCCCGGGTTGGCGCGATGGTGACGCCGCTGCGTGGCACGGACCCAGGGTCGGTTTCGCAGCTGGGTGGGATCCTGCGCACCACCGCCGCGGCACTGGCCGCCGGTGCGGCCGAACTCCACCCAGGCACACCGCTCGTGACCCTCTGCGTCACCACCGCAACGCACCTGGATTCCATGGGGTCGGCGTTGCAGGTGCAGGCCCAAGAGCTCGCGGAGGCGGCGGTGGCGCGGTCGCGGCTACGCGAGCGCGCCACCGCCGCCGGGCTCGAGCTGCGCGAGTGGTCGGTCATCGAGCCGTTCGGGGTCGTGTCCGCCGAGGTCGCCGCGCGCCGCACCGCCGAGCCAGGCCCCGTTGCAGGCCCAGGCCGACCGGTTGGCGGCGCAGGTCGCTCGGACCCGGTCCCGGCTCGTTCGCGAGCTGGCCCAGGCCCGAGCTCACCTGGCCCAGGCCGCCGAGGTGGCGCGCGCCCGCACGTGATCGGCGAGCCGAGTCGCTAAGGTCGGGAGCCATGCAGATCACCGAGACCCTGGTCTACCCGGCGTCCATCGAGATCGTCTTCGACATGATGACCGATGAGGCCTTCCACGCCCTGGTGTGCGAGGCGACGCACGCCATGAGCCACTCCGCGACGGTGAGCCGCCAGAGCGACGGCGCGACCGTCATCACCCACCGGGAGATGCCCACGGACGGGTTCCCGGAGTTCGCCCGGTCGATGGTCGGGCGCAGCATCGACATCGTCGAGACGATCGTCTACGGCCCTCCCGGCCCGCACGGCACTCGGATCGGCGAGATGTCGATCACCATGGGGACCGCCCCGATCGCCCTCAAGGGCGATATCCGCATCATGCCCGCCGACGACGGCACCGAGGTCGTCATCGAGGGCAACCTCAAGGCGAGCATCCCGTTCGTCGGGGGCAAGGTCGAGTCGGCCGCCGCGCCGTCGGTCATCTCCGGGATCCACAAGGAATACGGCGTCGGCCTCGCCTGGCTCGCCGAACGAGGGCACGTCGCCCAAACCTGACCCAGCAGCACGCCTCCGGTATGCCGCCCGCTCACCCGAGCGGGCGGCATACCGACGCGAGGGCGGTGACCACGAGAACGGGTGTGGCGCGGTGTCGCCGCGCCCCACCGCACCGTGGCTGCGGTCGAACTCAGCCCATCGAGGGGTAGCGGTAGTCGGTCGGCGGGACGAACGTCTCCTTGATCGAGCGGACCGACGTCCAGCGCATGAGGTTCTGGGCCGCGCCGGCCTTGTCGTTGGTGCCCGACGCGCGACCGCCACCGAAGGGCTGCTGGCCGACGACCGCACCGGTCGGCTTGTCGTTGATGTAGAAGTTGCCCGCGGCATACCGCAGCTTGTGGCTGGCCGCGACGATGGCCGCACGGTCCTGGGCGATGATCGAGCCGGTGAGCGCGTAGGGCGCGAACGACTCCATCTGGTCGAGCATCCGCTCGTAGGACCGGTCGGGGTAGACGTGCACCGAGAGGATCGGGCCGAAGTATTCGGTGCGCAGCGACTCGTCGGTCGGGTCGTCGCACTTGAGCACGGTCGGGCGGACGAAGAAGCCCTCGGAGGCGTCGTAGGTGCCGCCGGCGACGACCGAGACGCCCGGAGTCGCGTGCGCCCGGTCGATCGCAGCCTTGTGGTCGGCGAAGGCGCCGCCGTCGATCACCGCGCCCATGAAGTTGCCGAAGTCGGTGACGTCACCCTGGGTGAGGGACTGGACCTCGTCGGTGAAGTCTTTGCCCATCCGCTTCCAGAGCGAGGCCGGGACGTAGGCGCGCGAGGCCGCCGAGCACTTCTGGCCCTGGAACTCGAAGGCGCCCCGGACCAGGGCCGTGCGCAGGACATCGATGTCGGCCGACGGGTGGGCGACGACGAAGTCCTTGCCACCGGTCTCGCCGACCAGCCGCGGGTAGGTCTTGTAGCGACCGATGTTGGCCCCGACCTGCTCCCACATCGAGTGGAAGACGCCGGTCGAGCCGGTGAAGTGGATGCCGGCGAAGTCCGGGTCGGCCAGGACCGCGTTGGACAGCGTTGCACCGTCGGAGGTGACCAGGTTGATGACCCCGGGAGGCAGGCCCGCGGCTTCGAGGATGAGCATCGTGTAGTGCGCGGCCAGTTGCTGGGTGCGGGCCGGCTTCCAGACGACCGTGTTGCCCATGAGCGCGGGCGCGGTCGGCAGGTTGCCGCCGATCGCGGTGAAGTTGAACGGCGTGATCGCGTAGACGAAGCCCTCCAGCGAGCGGTAGTCGCTGCGGTTCCAGACGCCCTTGGAGTTCAGCGGCGGCTGCTCGGCGAGGATCTGCTGGGCGAAGTGGACGTTGATCCGCCAGAAGTCGATGAGCTCGCACGCCGAGTCGATCTCGGCCTGGGGGGCGGTCTTGCTCTGCCCGAGCATCGTCGCGGCGTTGAGGGTGGCCCGCCACGGGCCGGACAGCAGCTCGGCGGCCTTGAGCAGGATCGCGGCCCGGTCGGCGAACGGCATGTCGCGCCACATCGGGGCGGCAGCCTTGGCCGCGTCGATGGCGCTCTGGGCTTCGTTCGGGGTGACGAGCTTCATCGTCCCGAGCACCTTGCGGTGGGCGTGCGGCTGGACGACCTTGGCAGCGCGTCCGCCACCCATGATCTTGCGTCCGCCGATCGTGCTCGGCAGCTCGATCTGCTCGCCGCCGATCCGGACGAGCTCGGCTTCCAGGCTCGCGCGTTCGGGACTGCCTGGCGCATATCCGAGGACCGGCTCGTTCGCCGGAGCGGGCACACGGAACAGGGCATCCATCGGAGGGTTCCTCCTCGTTGAGGGTCACGTCGTCGGGTCGAGCGGGTGGCCGACCCCTGACGCCCATCGTGTCATGTTCCCGGGGACTTCCCGGGGACTTGGCTGAGCACTCGGTATGCCGCGCAGCCGGGCGGGCGGCATACCCCTCCCCTCTCGCGGTCCGCCCGGGTGACGTGCCAGGCTTGCGCCCGTGAGCAGCGCAGCCGCGAGGGCACGGGAGCAGGTGGCGGTCTTCGGGACCGGCAGCTGGGGGACGGCGTTTACCTCGGTGCTCGCCGAGGCTGGCTGCCACGTGCGGATGTGGGGCAAGTTCGACGACGAGGTGGCCGACATCCAGCGCCACCACGCGAGCGTGCGCTACCTGCCCGACCTGCACCTGCCCGACACGGTCACCGCGACGACCGACCCGGCCGAGGCGTTGGCGGGCGCCGGGATCGGGGTGCTGGCGGTGCCGGCCCAGACCTTGCGGGCGAACCTCGCCGAATGGGGGCCGTTGCTGCCGCCCGGGATCGTCCTCGTCTCGCTGATGAAGGGCCTGGAAAAGGGCACCTCGAAGCGGATGACCGAGGTCGTCATGGAATGCCTGGACCTGCCACCAGAACAGGTGGTCGCGGTGTCCGGGCCGAACATCGCGCGCGAGATCGCGGCGCGGGAGCCGGCGGCCACCACCGTGGCTAGTGCTTCGCTCGCCACGGCTCAACGAGTCGCTGACGCGTGCGCGACGCCCGCCTTCCGGCCGTATGTCCATGACGACGTCGTCGGCGCCGAGTTGGGCGGCTGCGTGAAGAACGTCATCGCCGTGGCGTCGGGCATGACCGAGGGCCTCGGGCTCGGGCATTCGGTGACCGCGGCCGTCATCACCCGGGGGCTGACCGAGATGAGCGAGCTCGGCAAGGCCATGGGCGCCCACCCCGCCACGTTCTCCGGGTTGGCTGGCGTCGGCGACCTCGTCGTCACCTGCCTCTCGCCGCACTCGCGCAACTCGACGTTCGGGCGCAACCTCGGAAAGGGGATGACCGTCGAGGAGGTCGTCGCCGTGACCAAGCAGACCGCCGAGGGAGTCGCCTCGTGCGGCGCGATCCTTGCGCTGGCTCAGGCCCACGGGGTCGACATGCCGATCGTCGCCAATGTCACCGCCGTGGTCCAGCAGGGCCGCACGGCCACGGAGTTCGGCCGGGTGCTCATGGCGAACATGTTCGACGGGCGCTAGGGCGTGGCCGCGTGACACTCGGTATGCCGTGAGCGCGGCCGATTACCCGTATTTCGCGCCGCCTCCGATCGGCCTGGCCCATCGAGGCGGTGCCGCTAACCCTGCCAATGTCGGGATCGAAAACACCCTCGCGGCCTTCCGGACCGCCGTCGAGCTGGGGTTTCGATATCTGGAAACCGATGTCCATGCGACCCGCGACGGGCGACTGGTGGCCTTCCACGACGAGCACCTGGACCGAGTGACCGACCGGGTCGGGGCAATCGCGGATCTGCCCTGGCGGGAGGTGGCCGCGGCGCGGATCGGTGGCCGCGAGCCGGTCCCCACCGTGGACGAACTGCTCGACGCCTTCCCCGACGCCCGGATCAACATCGACATCAAGGCGCCAGGTGCGGTCGACCCGCTGTGGGAGACGATCCGGGCGCACGCGGCATACGAGCGGGTGTGTGTGGGGTCGTTCTCGGGGAGGCGGCTGCGGGCGTTCCGGCGGCTGGCCGGGGCGCGGGTGGCCACCGCGGCAGGCCAAGTGGGGACGGCGGCGTTGCGCTACCTGCCGGAGCGGGTGTCGGCGCTGGCGCACTCCCCCGGACAGGTCCTGCAGATCCCTACCACCCACGAGGTGCGCGGGCGGACACTGGCGCTCGTCACGCCTGGCCTGGTGGCGGCCGCGCATCGGTTCGGGATGCAGGTGCACGTGTGGACTATCGACGCGCGGGACGAGATGGAGCGACTGCTCGACCTCGGCGTCGACGGCATCGTGAGCGACCGGATCGACGTGCTGCGCGACGTGTTGGCCGCGCGGGGCGCGTGGCCGACATGACCGATGTGACCGGCCGCGACCTCACGGCGTCCGCCGACCTCGATTCCCCAGCCGACCTCGATTCCCCAGCCGCCCCTGCCGCCCCAGCCAGCCGCGCCGCCCTTGCCGACCCGACCCACCCAGCCGACCTTGCCGGACCCGGCGCGCCACGGACCGACCGGGCGATCACGGCCGCCCTGCTGCTGCTGACGACGATGATCGCCTTCGAGAACATGGCGGTCGCCACGGCCATGCCGGTCGTGGCGGCTGAGCTCGGCGCCCTCGGGTCCTATGGCTTGGCGTTCTCTTCCATGATGACCGCGATGCTGCTCGGGATCGTCCTCGCGGGTCCGTGGACGGACCGGGCGGGGCCGTTGGCGCCGGTCTTCTGGGGGCAGGCGTTCTTCGCGATGGGCGCGATCGTGTGCGGCGCCGCGCCCTCGTTCGGGGTGCTGTTGGTCGGGCGGGTGATCACCGGACTTGGCGCCGGCCTGGTCATCGTCGTCGAATTCGTTGTCGTGGCAAGGACGTTCGAGCCAGCGCAACGACCGAGGGTCTTCTCGTGGATGTCCGCGGCTTGGGTCCTGCCGTCGTTGCTCGGCGGCCCGATCGCCGGATGGTTGGCCTCGAACGTGAGCTGGCGCTGGGTCTTCTGGGTCGTCGTCCTGCCCGCGGGGATCGCCGGTGGTCTGCTGTTGCTGCGACGTGCGGCGCTGCGGTCTAGACCCAGCCCGGGCACCCTAGGCGACCGGGGCAAGACCGGCGACCCTGCCCACTCAAGCAACCCTGCCGACACAAGCAACCGCGCCCTGCCGACAGAACAAGCCCTGCCGACAGAACTAGCCCTGCCGACTCGGGCAACCCCGCGGACGGGCGGCGTGAGCATCGCCGGACGGCGCGGCTCGGTGCACTCGTCGCCGGATCGGCTGGCTTGGTGCAGTTGGCGATCCACGAACGGCCGCCGCTGGTCTCGCTGCTCAGCGGTCTTGCCGTGTTGGGACTGCTCGGTGTCGCGGGCGCCGCGCCGAAGCTGTTGCCACCGGGCACCTTCCGCAGCGCCCGCGGACTGCCGTCGGTCGTGCTCACCCGGGCGCTGCTCAACGGGTCTTTCCTCGGCGGATTCGCCTATCTGCCCCTCCTGCTCACCCAGGAGCGGGGCCTTGAGCCGGCGACGGCCGGGCTGGTCCTGGCCGTCGGCTCGCTGGGATGGAGCGCCGGCTCATGGGCCCAAGGACGCTCCCGCCGCGCTGGCGTCGACGAGCGGGCCCGATTGGTCGTCCTGGGCGCTCTGCTGCTCACCGCTGGATGGGTCGTCTTCGTCGCTCTCACCATCGCGCACGCGCCGGTGTGGACATTCGCAGCCACCATCGTCGTCGGTGGGCTGGGGATGGGGCTCGGATCGACAACCTTGTCCGGCCTCGTGCTGGAGCTCAGCCCTGACCACGAGCACGGGCGGGCGTCTGCCGCCCTGCAGCTGGCCGACGTGCTCGGCACTGTGGTCGGGATCGCCGGTGCAACCGCTGCCTTCGGCGTGTGGCACACCCCTGGGGAGCACCGCGGCTACGTCATCGTGTGGATCGGGTTGGCCTGCTTCGGCGCCGTGGGAGTGCTCAGCGCCTCCCGGTGCGCCACCAACGCGTCACGGTCGCGCGACCACGTGGCCGACCTGAGTCTGTAGCCGGACCCATCGCCCGTTTCGCCACACCCGAACCGTCGCCCTCTCGTCGGGCAAGAACCCCAGCACGTATGCCGCGAACGCGGCCCCCGCGGGCACGTCGACCGCAGCGCTTGGTGCTTCACGATTCCTCGCGGGCTCGTCGACTTCGGCACCACGCATTCCAGCTGGTTCCACGAGCCTGTCGACGCCTGCGCCTCTCGCCGCACCAGCCTCCGCCAGCCGGTCTAGCCCTGAGCCGGTCGCCTCAACCGCTCGCGCTGGCACAGGTCGGGCCCAGACCCGTCGCCGCAGCTCCTCAACGGCTCGGGCTCCGGCCACCGTGCCGGCCGGGCCCACTCCTTCGGCGATCTCGGCGATGCCGGAGGTGGCAGCACCGATCAGGTCAGCGGCGGACACCTCCCCGGCGGACGCCCACCCGCCGGTGGCGGGAAGGGCGCCGGACCAGGCGGCATACGTGCTGACGGTGGGGAGCGTCAACGATGTGGCGCCGACCCCGTCTCGGGCAAAGCGGTCGAGCAGCGCCGCTGCCGAACAGACGAGGTCGAGGTCGGTCGAGGTTTCGGTGGGCGAGGGCTGGGTGGTCGATCCCGCAATCGGGGCGGCCAGCGCGATGCCACGGACTCCCACGGCAGCACCATCGGCGAGCAACCCCGACCCGGGCAGGACACCGACCCAGGCCCGAAGGACGCCGCCGCTTGCCTGGAGTCGGACAGCGGCGCCTGGGTCGGCCTGCTTCGCGCGGCGAACGAGCGTGGCCAGATCGGCATACCCCTGCGGGTCGGGGAAGACGAGTTCGGTGAGCATCGGTGTCACCGGCGCTTGCGCAGCGGGGCGGGCCCGCCGAGTTGGGCCGCGAGACAGTCGCGTTCCAGCGCGGTCGCGCGGCGCGGGGCGTTGGTGGCGAAGTCGAACAGGGCCATCGACGTCTCAGCAACGGCATACACAGTGCCTGTGCCGACCCCGTGCGGGTCGCGGACGACGTAACCGAGGTCGTATCCCGCGCCGCCGATCCGGGTGACCCACAGGTCGATGGCGACCGGTTCGGGGCGGTAGTCGAGCTGGGCCCGGTATTCGATCTCGTGCCGGACGACGAGGATGCCTCGCTCAAGGAGGGCGAGCCCCTCGGGGAACCAGCGCGATAGGGCTGCCACGCGGGCGTCTTCGAGCAGCCGGAGGAACTGGGTGTTGTTGACGTGGCCGTAGGCGTCCATGTCCGACCACCGCAAGGGGACGAGCACCTCGGTGGGCACGACCGTCTCGGTGGGCACGACCGTCTCGGTGGGCACGACCGTCTCGGTGGGCACGACCGTCTCGGTGGGCACGTGGACCGGCGGCTCGGCAGACATGGCGGTCATCCTCTCAGGCCCGGGTCTAGCCTCAAGTGCATGAGACTGCCCGAGCCGACACCTGACGCCGTCGCCGATCTGCTCGACGTTCTCGACCTCACCTGCCTGGGCGAAGCACGGATCACCGTGCAGGGAGCGCCCGGCGATGACGAGACCGACCTCGGCGAGTCGACGCCGATCGTGTTTGTCGGGCGCAGCCAGAAGCAGACCCACGGGCGCGTGTTCGGCGGACAGGTGCTCGCCCAGTCGCTCGTCGCGGCGGCGCGCACCGTCGACCCGGTCGACGGAGTGGCCAGGCCGATCCACTCGCTGCACGCCTACTTCGTCCGCGGCGGCGACGACAGCCACCCGATCCGGTTCGTCGTCGAGCGGGTCCGGGACGGTGCGTCGTTTTCGACCCGTCGCGTGCAGGCGGTGCAGTACGGGCGGACCATCCTGTCGATGGGGTGCTCGTTCCAGGAGCCCGCGCAGGGCTTGGACCACCAGGACCCGATGCCGCCCGCGCCAGACCCGATGGACGTCCCCACCCTGGCCGACGCCCTCGGCGAGCATCTGGATCCGGCTGCGGCGCAGTTCTTCGCGGCTCGGCGGCCGATCGAATTGCGACATGTCGAGGGCAACATCTACGTGCGGCCGGGTCGGCAGCGGGCCCCGCGGCAGAGCGTGTGGTTGCGGGCCCGGGGCGAGTTGCCCGACGACCCGGTCATCCACGCCGCGGTGTTGGCCTATGCCTCCGACTATCCCCTGCTCGAGCCGGTGCTGCGCCGTCATGGGGTCGCCTGGCGCGATCCTCGGCTGCGCCCGGCCAGCCTCGACCACGCGATGTGGTTCCACCGAGTCCCGCGGGCCGACGACTGGGTGCTCTACACGATGGCCAGCCCGTCGGCTTCGGGTGGGCGGGGGCTTGGCGTGGGGCGGATGTTCACTGCTGACGGCGTGCTCATGGCGTCGGTCGCTCAGGAAGGCATGCTCCGACTCAAGGACTCGTGAGCCTTGTGGGTGGAGGTATTCCCGGTCGGACCTCCCGACCGGGAATACCTCCACCCGTGCGGGAGAGTGAGCGGGCGGCATACCCTCGGGGTCGTGACCGACACGCCGACCCCGTATGCCGTCAGCGACCTTCTGGACCTCCTCGACCTTCGCGAGGTGGGGACGCTTCGAACCGGCTGGTCCGTAGACGCCGCTGAGGGCCTGGCCGCCGAGGGCCTGGCCGAGGAGGGCCTGGCCGCCGAGGTCGGACGTGGCCAGCGGGCGGCTCGGGTGTTCCGCGGGGCCAGCCAGAAGCAGCGCTACGAGCGGACCTTCGGCGGGCAGTTGCTCGCCCAGGCGATTGTCGCGGCCGGGCGCACCGTGGTCGCCGATCCCGCCGGACGCGGGCGGCTGCTGCACTCGACCCACACCACCTTCCTGCTGTCGGGTGCCGACACCGACGACGTCCATTACGTCGTCGAGCCGCTCTCGGACGGCCGGTCCTTCTCGACGCGCCGGGTCTGCGCGGTGCAACACGGGACGCTGCTCGCCGTCGTCACGGCCTCGTTCCAGGAGGTCTCGGACGGGTGGGACCACGCCGAGCCGATGCCCGCCGACGTGCCCACCCCCGAGACGTTGCCCAACGTCGCGCAGGCCCTGGCCGGGGTCCCCGAGCCGTATGCCGTCGTCTGCATCCTCGACGGCCCGATCGAGCTGCGCCACGTCGAAGGGCATCTGTATGCCGGTCCCCGACCCGATCTCGTTGCGCGCCAAGGGGTCTGGCTGAGGTCGCGACGGACGCTGCCCGACGCCCCGATCATCCACGCGGCGTTCCTCGCCTATGCCTCGGACTACTCGATCCTCGAGTCGGTCCTGCGCCGCCACGGCACGGCATGGTCGGACCCGCGGCTGCGTCAGGCCAGCCTCGACCACGCGATGTGGTTCCACCGGACCGGGCGCGCCGACGAGTGGGTGCTGCACACCGGGCACTCCCCCTCGGCGTCCGGCGGGCGCGGCCTCGGCCTGGGCCGGATGTATGCCGCCGACGGCACCCTCCTCGCCTCGATCGCCCAGGAAGGCATGCTTCGCCTCAAGTCGTGACCGAGGCTTGAGGGCCACCCGCGTCGCCAGCCCTCGTGTCGGTGCCTTCGCCCGGGCTTGGCAGCGCCAGTCGGCCGTGCCGGGTGGCCTCGCGGCGGGCCGCTTCTGGGCTTCTGGTGACGCACCCCACGGAGACGGGGCGGCGGGCGGGCTGCCCGCGGCATACCCTCCGTCGTAGGCTCGAAAACGACACGCGCCGGTCGCGCGCGCAACCCGACCACCCGAGGAGTCTCCCGTGAGCACTACCCCCCGAACCGCCATCGTCACCGGCGCCGCCCGTGGGATCGGCGCCGCCACCGCCAAGCGCCTGGCCGCTGACGGGCACGCCGTCGGCGTCTTCGACCTGGACGAAGCCGCTTGCGCCGCAACAGTGTCCGCGATCGTTGACGCGGGCGGCAAGGCGCTGGCCGTCGGCGTCAATGTCGCCGACGCCGCGTCGGTCGCGGCCGGGGTGGAGCGGGTCGCGGCCGAGCTCGGTGGCCCGACGATCGTCGTCAACAACGCCGGGATCACCCGCGACAACCTGCTGTTCAAGATGACCGAGGAGGACTGGGACAGCGTCATGGCCGTGCACCTGCGCGGCGCGTTCCTCATGTCCAAGGCGTGCCAGAAGTACATGACCGAGGCGAAGTTCGGCCGCATCGTCAACCTGTCCTCCACGTCCGCGCAGGGCAACCGCGGGCAGGCCAACTACGCGGCGGCTAAGGCGGGCATGCAGGGCTTCACCAAGACGCTGGCCATCGAGCTCGGCAAGTTCGGCGTGACCTGCAACTCGATCGCCCCTGGCTTCATCCAGACCGAGATGACCAAGGCGACGGCCGACCGGCTCGGGGTGTCGTTCGAGGACTTCATCGCCCACGCAGCCAAAGAAATCCCGGTGGCGCGGGTCGGCCAGCCCGAGGACATCGCCGCCACGGTGTCGTTCCTCACCAGCGACGAGGCCGGCTTCGTCAACGGCCAGGTCATCTACGTGGCCGGCGGTCCCAAGGACTGAGCGCGCACACGGCTTTCCCGCGGGGCGGCATACCTCATGGGTATGCCGCCCCGCGGCTGCATGGCCCGGGTAGCACCGCCGAGGGTGCCGAGGGCGCCGTGGGCGCATACAAGCGCCGAAGGAGAGCGGCCAAGCTTGCCGACCTGCAGGAACCACCCGGACCGCCTAACGAAACTACGTAACCGAGTCCGATTGGGCGATTTCGTTTGTTGTTCCAGAACACGTGCAGGCTCCCGCCGGCTTAGGCGGCCGGGGGCGCTGGCCCGGCCAGATCGTCCTGCCGAGGCCCGGATCGTTCCAGCGCGCGGTCGTAGGACCCGGGACATCGATCCCACTGCACCCCATCGGCGGCGACCCATCCGAACAAGCGATCCCGATGGACCACGGTGTGATGTCGCCCGCACAACAACGCTGCGTTGGATAGGTCCGAAGCCCCGCCGTCGACCCAGTGGATGAGGTGGTGAGCGTCGCACCAGTGGGCGGGTGTCGAGCATCCGGGGAACGTGCACACCCGATCACGCAGCCACAGCGCGGCCGTCTGGCCCCGACTGAACAGGCGAGTCGCCCGGCCAAGGTCGAGGATCTCGCCCTCCGCGCCGAGCACGACGGGGATCAGCCCAGCGTCGCAGGCCAATCTCCGCACCGACTCCGGCGCCAGCAGCGCCCCGACCTCGCTCGACCCGAGCACCTCACCGGCACCCAGCCGCGCGGCCAGGTCGGCGAACGGCATCGTCACCAGGAGCGTCGACTTGACCCCGCTGGGAGGTATGCCGCCCCCGCCCACCGCCGCGGCGCGACGGCAAACCTCGATGAGAGCCTCACCACGGCGGCGCTCGGGCGGGCGCGGGTCGCGGGACCCGTCGGGCTCGGGGGCTGGCGCCGACAGGGGTCCGATCGCCGCTTCCAAGGCGGCCTTGCCGTGTGCGTCGAGGACGAGCCGGTAGGTGAACGCGCCGAGCTCGTCCCCCACCGGCCGACTCAAGGCGACGAGCCGTCCGGCGGAGTCCTGCACCTCTTGGAACACCCCGGGGTCACCGAACCGGGCCAGCATCGCCGGTCGCAACCGACGAACACCCACTCGACCGTGTTCGGCGCCCATCTGCAGCAGCCCGTCGAGGACGGTGGGCCGGGCCTCGTCGTGCAGCATCGGTCGCAGGGCTCGGAACTCGGACACAACGGTGAGCCCCACCCCGACCGGCAGCCTGCCGCGTTCGACCGCGTCGCGCACGGGCGCCAGCTCGGGCCGACGACACTCCTGGACCAGCCGGGCCACCTGCCCGGCACCCTCGGCGGCGAGCGACGGAGCGTGCCGGGCAACCCACTGGGCGCTGGTCCCAGCCTGGCTTGCGGCGATCTCCCCTCTGGCGTCGGCCTCCGCAACCACCGCCACGACCGCGCCCCCAGCGGCGCAGGACAGCGCATCGAGCTCTTCCACCAACGGGGCCAGCTCAGGTCCGGTGACCTGCCAGAGCAGCCCGGCCAACCCGTCGATGGCAACGCGGGCAGCAGCCAGGACGGCACGTCGGTCCTGGACCGACGCCCCTCCAACCGGGGTGCCCAGCTCGCTGCTCATGACCCCAACCTAGCCGGGAGGTCTGACAGCCACCCTGCCCCAATCCCCTTTATCCACAGGCAGATTGGTCACGATCTGCTCACAGTTTCCAGGCCAGCAGCCCGTGGTCGAGGCCGACGCGCCCGAGCCTCAACGCCCCACGCCCACGTGCCCAAACCCACGCCTCGTCGGCGACATAGCGAATGAGCGCGACCGCGCGCCTCACGCCATCGTGCCCGACCTCCCGCCGTCGGGCCACGCCACGTGAGCGAGCCCCGGGACGCGAGCGGGCGGCATACCGCATCGGTATGCCGCCCGCTCCCGCCTGTCGGTGTCGCGTCGGTATCGCGTCGGTATCGCGCAGGTCAGTCTTCCGCCGGCTCCACGGCAGCCGCCTCGGCGGCGGCCGTCACCTCGGGCGCGGATGGCGCTTCCGACGCCGCGGATGCGGGGGCGACCATCGGGGTCTCGACGACAGCCTCGGCCGCGTCAGCCGTCACGGCCACCGAGGCGGGCCCATTGTCGGGGCCATGCCCAGCCCTGTGCCCGTGATCCTTGTGCTGCTTGGCGCCGTCCTTCTTCCCCTCGTCCTTCTTCGATGAGCCCTTTCCGGAGTTCTTGCCACCCACAGTGACGATCGGCAGCGTGTGCGCGTGGTCGGGCACATAGCGGTTGGACTCGCGCGGCGGCCGGTGGTAGCCCACGGCCACCGGACGGCTGGGGATCTCGACCGTCTTGGGGTGCAGGTCCTCATAAGGCACCGTCGAGAGCAGATGCGCGATGACGTTGATCCGGGAGGTCTTCTTGTCGTCGGATTCGACCGTGTACCAGGGCGAGTCGGAGATGTCGGTGAACTGCATCATGGTGTCCTTGGCCCGGCTGTAGTCCTCCCACCGGGTGATCGACTGCATGTCCATCGGCGAGAGCTTCCACCGGCGCATCGGGTCCTGGGCGCGCGAGCGGAACCGAGCCTCCTGCTCGACGTCGCTCACCGAGAACCAGTACTTGCGCAGCATGATCCCGTCGTCGATGAGCATCCGCTCGAAGCTCGGCGCCTGGCGCAGGAAGCGCGCGTATTCGACGTCGGAGCAGAAACCCATGACCCGCTCAACACCGGCCCGGTTGTACCAGGACCGGTCGAAGAGCACGATCTCGCCCGCCGCCGGCAGGTGCTCGACATAACGCTGGAAGTACCACTGCGTCTTTTGCCGCTCCGTCGGCGCTGGCAGCGCCGCCACCCGAGCGTGACGGGGGTTGAGGTATTCGGTCATCCGCTTGATCGCCGAGCCCTTGCCCGCCGCGTCGCGCCCCTCGAAGAGGACGACCAACCGGCTCCCAGTGCCGATGACCCATTGCTGCATCGTCACGAGCTCAGCCTGGAGTCGGAACAGTTCCTTCTCGTAGGTGGCCGTGTCCAGCTTGAGGGTCCCGTTCGCGGTTCGCTTCGCCATGGCGGGCATTGTTCCACTCCCAGCGGGCGCCTGTCTTGCAGTGTCTCGTATGCCGTTCATCTCGTGTTCATCTGCGTCGAAGTCCTTGGCGGGCGGGCGCAGGACGGCATACACTCCGGCTCCTGTCGCGCCCCGGAACAACGGCGACGCCGACGTGGTTGACCACTCAACCACCCGCCCGAGGTCCGCCCGCTGGTAGCCATCCGAGGAGCCCGCACCCGATGTCCGACTTCACGCCCACCGCCGGTTCGGTGACGATGTTCACGACGACGTGGTGCGGCTACTGCCGCCGGCTCAAGAGTCAGATGGAGCGCGAGGGGATCGGCTTCACCGAGGTCGACATCGAGCACCTCCCCGAAGCCGCCGACGTCGTCATGAGCCTCAACGGCGGCAACCAGACCGTGCCGACCGTGATCTTCCCCGACGGCAGTGCCGCGACGAACCCGTCGATCGCCCAGGTCAAGGCGCGCCTGGGCTGAGGGCAGGTCCCGGCCGACTCAGCGGGTCGGCCGGCTTCAGCGGGCCGGCCGGCTCAACGGGTCGGCCGCCACCCCTCGATCACCGGACCACCGGCCACCGTCTCGACATCCTCGCCGAGCCATCGCTCGATGAGCCGCCGGGCGATCGAGATGCTCCCCGGCACGCGGATCGCCCCGGATCGCAGCAGCACGGCATACTCCTGCCGCGTCACCCAGCGCACCTCGGCCATCTCGGCGGGGTCGTGGGTGAGGTCGGTGGTGACCGCCCGCGCCGTGAACCCGAGCATGAGCGAGGACGGGAACGGCCACGGCTGGCTCCCGAGGTAACGCACGTCGGCCACCTGCACCCCGGCCTCCTCGAACACCTCGCGCACGACGGCCGCTTCGAGCGACTCGCCCGGCTCGACAAAGCCCGCCAGCACCGAGAACTGGTTCTCCGGCCAGGTCACGCCTCGGCCGAGCAACAGCCGATCCTCGGCGTCGATGACCGACATGATGACCGAGGAGTCCATCCGCGGAAAGTGTTCGTCACCGTTTCGCACACAGCGCCGGACCCAGCCTGCCGTCACGGGCTGCGTCGGGCCGCCGCACCGCTCGCAGTGCTCGTGCCCTCGATGCCAGTTGGCGAGCGCGATCAGCGTGGTGGCGACCGCCGCGTCCCGATCGCTCAGCTGCGCGCCCACCGCGCGCAGCGTGCGCCATCCGTTGTCGGCGTCACCTGCCGTCGGCTGCTCCACGACGCCCAGGTATGCCGTCCGCTCACCTTCCCCGTCCGGCTCCCGGCCGTCGCTGTGTGGCTCGCGCCCGAGGAAGATCGTCAGCCGATCTGCGTCCGCCGCCTCCGGCGACCGATAGACCAACCGGTCGTCGGGATCGACCAGCACCCGGTCGGCGCGGACGGCCACCACCCGGGTCGCCGGGTCCGCGAGCAGCCCGCCGATGAGAGTCGGATCATCGCGCACGTGGGCGGCACGATCGAGTCCGTCGGTGCACAACAGCAGTCCGCGCAGGCCCGAAGGTGAGTGGGCGTCAGTCACCCGCGAAGTCAAGCACGGGCGAGGCGCCACGTTGTGGTGACGTTCACGGCATACCGTGGTCACCGTGAGTCCCGAGAGCCGCAGCCCGGCCTTCCTCGCCGCCCTGGCCAGTGCGGCCGTGCCGGGACTTGAGCCCGTCTCGGCACGCGCGGTGCACCCAGGGCGGACAGCCGAGTTCGATTCGGCGATCGTCATCGACGATCAGGACCGCTCGTGGTTCATCCGGTGCCCCCGGACGCCCGCGGCGGGAGCACGGCTCGAGTCAGCCGCGGCCCTGGTCGCCCTGTTGGCCCGACGGTTGCCGTTCCAGGTGCCGGTGCCCAAGGGGTTCGTCGCAGTGCCCGATGGTCGCGCGGCCGTCTATCCGTTGCTGCCTGGGCGACCGTTGGCCTTCGCGGGCCTGCCGTCCGGACCGGGACTGGCAGCCGAGCTCGGCCGCACCATCGCGGCGATCCACAACGTCGACCGGGGCGTCTACGAGGAGGCCGGGGTGCCGTCCTATGACGCCGACGCCTACCGCACCCGGAGGCTGGCCGACCTGGACCGGGCCGCAGCCACGGGTCATGTGCCGACCGCTCTGCTGTCCCGCTGGGAGTCCGCTCTCGATGACGTCACCCTCTGGCGGTTTGCGCCTGCGCCGGTGCACGGCGGGCTCACCCGGTCGCAAGTGCTAGCGGTCTTCGACTCCGACGACGACGCGGGGTCGGGCCACGTGCGCGCGGTGGTCGGGTGGGAGGACGCTCGGGTGGCCGATCCGGCCGAAGACTTCGCCGCGGTCGTCACCACGGCGAGTCCGGGGGCGGTGGAGTCGGTGTTGGAGGCCTACGCCAACTCGCGGATCGAACGCCCAGATCCGCACCTGCGCCGTCGCGCCCTGCTGGCGTCGGAGCTCGGCCTGTTGGGCGAGTTGTTGGCCGCGGTGACCCTCGGGGTGCCCGACCGGGTCCGGGCGGTCGCCGATCGGTTGACCCAACTCAGCCGGCAGGTGGAGCCTGATGACCTCAAGGCGCCGGCCCCCGTGGCCGTCACGCCGAAAGAAGTCCCCGTGCCACGGGACCGGACTGGTGCGGCCCCGGCCACCTCTGCTGCAGCCGACTTGGGGTCCCTTGAGGACACGGCCGCCATGGCCGGGCCGGGCGGGTCAGCCGCCACCGATCAGCTCGCACTGGTGACCGACCAGGACACGGTCGCCATGGATCCCCGGACGATGTTCGACGCAACGGAGGAGATCCCGCCCGAGCAGCTGCAGGCCGTCCGCCAGGCCCACGCCGCGCGCGAAACATCCCGTGACGAAACCGATCGAGCGTCCGAGGACGCGGCTGAGCCCGAGGAGCTCAAGACCGGGGCCAGCAAGGCGAGGCCAAGGTGACCGAGGTAGCCGAGTGACCGAGGTTGCCGAGGTGACCGGGGTGGCCCAGGTGGCCTGGGTAGCCGAGTGACCGAGGGTGGCCAAGGTGACCGAGGCCGACCGGGGCGCGTAGCTCGCGACCCAAGCGGCTACTCGATGGCCCGCAAGAGCCGGAGCAACTGGTCCTCACCTGGCAGGTCCGGCCGCACCGTGGTCCCGGTGCGCGCGTAGTAGAAGGCCGCGTCGACCTGGTCGGCCGTCAGCCCCCGCAATCGCGCGTAGGCCACGGCATAGGCACCGAGCTGGAGTGAGCGGTGCTCGGCCTCCACCCCCGAGGGCGCCGATCCGGTCTTCCAGTCCACGACCGTCACGCCGCCGTCGGGTCGGGAGAAGACCGCGTCGATCCGCCCTCGGACGGCGATCCCGTCAAGGACCGTCTCGATGGCGACCTCGACATCGACAGGGGTGCGGGCGGCCCACTCGCTGGCCAGGAACTGGGCCTTGAGCGCAGGCAGCTCAGCGTCCGAACCCGGGTCGTCGTCCGCCGCGCCGGGCAGCTCGCTCGGATCGAGCAGTGCTGCTCGCGCATAGTGCTGTTCCACCCAGGCGTGGAAGGCCGTCCCCCGACGTGCGGCGAGAGCGGGCTCGGCGGGCATGGGCCGCCTCCGCTCGCTGGCGAAGCGCTGCGGGTCTTGGGCCAACTGCACGAGATCGGAGGCCGAGAGATGCCGAGACACCTCCACCACTGCTGGGCCAGCCTGGCGCGCGGCGGCCCGCTCGGCGAGCAAAAGGTCGACGTCGGCGGCATACGGGTCGCCGATCGCCGACACGGAAGCGGGCCGGGGCAGCGCGTGCAGGGCTGCGCGCGGGTATGCCGCCCCGCCGTCCGTCCCGGAGGCTGCCCCGCCGTCCGTCCCGGATGCCGCCCCGCCGTCCGTCCCCTGAGTTCCGCCCCTGCGCTCGCCACCGGCCTCGCCATCTGCAGACCCGCGTCCTGCACCGACCCCTTGGCTGCTGGCTGCGTCGCTAGAACCGAGCTCGGCACGGGCGGCGGCTACCGCAGCCGCCGCTCGCTGAGCCTCGGTCAGCCGGTCCTGATCGGGGGGCATGGGCCACAGAACGAGCACCGACTCCTCGGCGACCGGGTTGGTGCCGACGTCCGCTGGATCGGGCATCGGGTCCCATCGATCCACCCGGACCCCCAACTCCTCACGGGCGCGAACAACCTCGCGCAGGAACTGCGAAGTCACTTTGTGGGCCTTCGTTGTCGTCCACACACTGGCCGTCAGCAGGAGCCGTCGCCGAGCTCGGGTGACCGCGACATAGGCCAACCGGCGTTCCTCCGCGAGCTCACGCTGACCTTCGGCCCCTTTGAACTCCTCGATGCGGCTCGCCAGCTCCTTGGTGTCGGCGGCACCGGCATAGCGCAAGGTCGGCAGCCCGTCGCGGTCACCGCGCAACGAGTAGGGCAGCGCCGCCAAACCCACCAACCAACCGCTTGTCGTCGGGTCCTTGACCGTCCACCGTTCGCCGTCATGCCTCGGAGCCGGGGAGTGCTGCCGGGCCGGGAAGGTGCCTTCCACCAGACCCGGCACCACCACGACGTCCCACTCCAGCCCCTTGGCGGCATGGACGGTGAGGATCTGCACCGCCTCGGCCGAGGGCTCCACAGTGGCCCGTTCGAGCCCGCGCTCCTCGGCGATCGCGGCGTCCAGCCAGGCGAGGAACCCGATGAGCGTCGGGCGGTCAGCCGACGACGCAAAATCGGCCGCGACATCGGCAAATGCGTCCAGGTGCGCCCGGGCGGTGTCGGGTGTGTAGCCGGGTCTCGACAGCACCTCGACATCAAGCCCGAGGGCACGTTCAGTCTCGCCCACGAGGTCGGGCAGAGGGAGTGCGGCCTGGCGCCGCAGTCGTCGCAGCGCTCCGGCCAGTCCGCGCAGCCGTCCAAGCTGAGCCACCCCGATGTGCTCGCCCTCGGGCCCGCGCCACACGTCTGGGGGGAGATCGTCGAGGGCTTCGACAATGCTCGGCTCGTCGAGCACCTCGGGAGCCAGGTCGACCAGCTGGTCGGCCGTGTCGTCCAGCCCCTCGTCCTCGTCGCGGTGACCTGGGTCGAGGTCGAGAGGGAGTCGGCCGAGTGCTTCGGCCTTGACGACCCGCTGGCGGAACTTGGCCCACGCGTGCAGTCCGTCGAGGTCCGCGGCGCCGAGCCGACACATCGGGCCGGTCAGCAGCCGCATGAGGGCGTCGCCGCGACTCGGATCGGCAACCGCCCGCAGCGCCGCGACGAGGTCGAGGATCTCGGGGGTGAGCAGCAGGCCCCCCAGCCCGACCACTTCGTAGGGGATGTCGGCCTGGTCCAGTGCCTCCATGACCGGACCGAACTGCGAACGCTTGCGGCACAGCACCGCTGCCGTCGTCCCCGCGCGGCTGCGCGCCTGCGCCAGCCAGGCGGCCAGGTATGCCGCCTCCTCCAGATGGGTGCCGACCCTCGCCACCGTGACGTCCCCGGGACCGGCGTCGGGCCGGACCGCCAACGGGGCCACATCGACCCGGGCCGAGGCACGCAGGGGCGCCGCAAGGTGGTTGGCCACCCGCAGGATCGACGCGTCGTTGCGCCACGTCGTGGCCAGCTGCCGCACCGGCGTAGGGGATCCGTCGGTGAACTCCGCCGGGAAGCGCGTCAGCGTCGTCGCGCTGGCACCGCGCCACCCGTAGATCGACTGGTTGGGGTCACCGACCGCCGTGACCGGGACTCCGCCGTCCCCGGTGGCGAACAGCGCCCGCAGCAGGACCAGCTGGGCCTCGGACGTGTCCTGGAACTCGTCGAGCAGCACCACCCGGAACCGCGCCCGCTCCGCTGCGCCGATGTCGGGGAAGCCCAGGGCGAGTCGCGCGGCCAGGGCAACCTCGTCGGCGAAGTCGACCGCGTCCCGCGAGCGCTTGAGCGCGGCGAAGGCGTCGACGATGGGCAGCAACGCCCGACGCGCGCGGAGCGCTGTTCGCAGTTTGACGACGTCCTCAGGAGTGGCTCGAGCCCGAGGCGCGAGCGGCGTCGCGTCGATGGCTGCGACGACCCGATCGAGCTCGTCACGCATCTGGTCGGTCCCGACGAGGTGTTCGGCCAGCTCCCCCGCAAGGTCGACGACCGCCCCGATCGCCGTCGACTCGGCGTAGCCCATCTCCGACATGTCACCGTCGTAGCGGGACACCGCCTCGGCGGCATACTGCCACGCGGCCGCCTCGGACAGCAGCCGCGAGTCGGGCTCATAGCCAAGCCGGAGGGCGTGCTCGCGGACGAGGCGACCGGCATACGAGTGGTAGGTCGCGACGGTCGGGGTGCCGCCGAGAACCTCCGCCCCCTCTTCGTCGGGCGCTGGCGCCCATAGCCCCGCAGCCTGCAGTCGTCGAAGGCGCACCTCGATCCGCTCGGCCAGCTCGGCGGCGGCCTTGCGGGTGAAGGTCAGCCCGAGCACCTGATCGGGCGCGACCAGACCGTTGGCCACGAGCCAGACGACCCGCGCGGCCATCGTCTCGGTCTTGCCGCTGCCGGCCCCCGCCACGACGAGCATGGGCCGCAGTGGCGCCTCGATGACCGCGGTCTGTTCCGGCGTCGGGGCGTGCGCCAACCCCGCGGCGCGGGCCACCTCGACGGCGCTGCGACGTCCCCCGGTCATCAGATCGTCTGCCCTTCCGGACGCGCTGGACAGGACGCGACGACGGGGCACATCCGACAGTGCTCCCCCGGCGTGGCCGCGAACCGCATTCCGCCCATGCCGTCCGCAGTCTGCTCGACGAGTCGTTGCGCCCAGACTGGGTCCTCGTCGTCGGCCAAGGCCGGCTGACTCTGCACCGTGACCGACTTGTTGGCCGCCTTGCCCAACTGCAACAGCGCCGCCCCGGCCGACCGGTCCCCCAGCTCCCCGAACGCGCCCTGCTCGACGGCCACCTGATAGACCCCCAGCTGCGGGTGCCGGGCCAGCTCGGCGGTGGTGGGTTTGCTCGACCCGGTCTTGTAGTCGACGACACGCAACGACCCGTCGGTATGCCGTTCGAGCCGGTCCACCCGTCCCTTGAGCAGCGCTCGCCCCACCTGGACCTGCGCCTCCATCTCGACCCCGACCCGCTCCCAGCCGGCCGACTCCTTCGACGTGAAGTAGTCGGCTGCCTTCTGGGCCATCGCCCGGGCCTCCTGACGCTTGCGGTCCTGCACCCACCCCGGAGCCAGCCCCAGCTGCCCCCACCGACGCTCGATCTCCGCCTGCAACGTCGCCGCATCGACGTCGCCGAGCTCGGCGATAACGTCGTGGACGAGGGTCCCGATCGACGCTGACGGACTTTTCGTCCCGTCGCCGCCGCTCGCCCGCAACACCCAGGCCAGCTCGCATGTGGCGAACTGCTCGACCTTGGACGGCGAAACCCGGACCGTTGCGTCAGGCGCCCGGCGCGGACGCCCGTCGGCAGCCGGAACCAGGGCCCACCACTGCCCGGGGTCGGCGGCCACCACACCGTCATCGGCCAGTCGGGCCAACAACCGCCCGGCCCGGACCGCTGCAACCGGATCCGTGCACTCCGAGGCAGCCACCTGCCGCAACGCGCCCACGACAGCGGCGGTCGTTAGCGCCCGAGCCACGGTGGTGAACGGACGCCCGGCATCCGCGCCCTCGGGCAGCGGATCGAGCAGGTCGAGATAGACCGACGGCTGTTCGTCGTCGTTGCGGACGGCGCTGACGATGAGCCGTTCGCTGGCCCGAGTCGCCGCCACGTGAAACAGCCGGGTCTCGTCGTAGCGCACCGCCGCCTGGGCCGCCCGCACCGACCCCCCACGGCCGGTCACCACGTCGACCAGGTGCTCCGACCCCAACAGCGACCCGCGCAACCTCAGGTCGGGCCAGACCCCTTCCTGGACCCCCGCCACGCACACCAGCCGCCACTGCCGACCCGCTGCCGCAGCAGGAGTCAACACGGCAACCGTGTCCAGCACCGGCGCCCGCAAGGCCAGCGTGTCCCCCGGCACCTCCTCCCCGCGGACGTGGTCGAGGAACGCGTCGGGGCCCGACCCGGGCAACCGGTCGGCATACCGAGCTGCGGCGTCGAACACACCCACGACGGCGTCGAGGTCGCGGTCGGCCCGCGCCCCCCGGCTGCCACCCTCCAGCGCCGCCCGCCGCCACCCAGCGGCCAGCCCGAGCGCCGACCAGATGGCCCACAACACCGTCTCGGCGCTGACCTCGGGTGCCCACCCGTCCCCGTCAGGCGACCGTCTCGCCGCAGCCACCCCGGCAAGGATCGCCCGGGTCAACCGCCGCAGCGGCTCGCCGTCGACGCCGGAACCAGCACTGAGCACCGGGTCCCCCAGCGCCGCCGCCAACAGCTCGTCGCTGGATCGGCGCCCGCCGCCGTCGAGCTCGACGCGTCGCAGCGCCCGCCGCAAGCGCCGCAACGACACCGCGTCGGCCCCGCCGACCGGCGACAGACACAGATCGACCGCCTCGGTCGGGGTGATGAGAGCAGCCGGGTCTCGGGCCAGCCGCACGCACAGGTCGAGCAGCGCCAGGAGCGGACGGACCGCGACCTCGTCACGGACCGGCACCTCACCGTCGGGCGGCGCGAGCGGCACCCCCGCCGCCGCCAACACCCGTCGCAAGGTCCCCGCGCGCCCCCGGCCCCGGACGAGCACGGCCATCTCGCGCCACGGCATACCCCCGTCTAGGTGGGCACGGCGCAGCGTCGAGGCGATGAAGCCCGCCTCCTGGGCCACCGACCGCAGCAGCGCGACCTCCAGCTCGCCGCCCTCGCGCGCCGGCCGGCTGTCGCGCTGTTCGCCTCCGCCGGTCGCTCCGATCCGACGCACCACCTCACCCGCCGCCGTGTGCAGCCGGTGCGGCGTCCGGTACGCCGTGCGCAGCACCACCGTGGGCGCGTCACCGAGGGCGGGCCACTGGTCCCACCACAGCAGCCGGGGATCGGCGCCACGGAAGGTCTGGACCGCCGAGTCGGGGTCACCGACCAGGACGATCTGCATTCCGGGATGGGCGATGGTCCTCAGCAGCCGGGCCGCCGCCCAGGTGAGCTCTTGGGCGTCATCGACGACGATGAGCCGCACGTCGTCGCGCAGCCGGGCCAACGCCTCCGGGTCGTCGTCGAGCAGGTCGGCTGCCGCCGTGAGGATCCACGCCGGGTCATATGCGCCAGGCTGCGAGAGCGCGGTCACCTCGTCGTATTCATCCAGGACGGTCGCCGCCGCGACCCACTCGGGTCGGTCATGGAGGTGCCCGAGCTCGGCGAGCCGGGGCGCCTCAACCCCGTGCTCGACGGCCCGCATGAGCAGGTCGCGCAGCTCGGCCCGGAACCCGCGGGTGCCCAGCGCGGCCAGCACCCGATCGGGCCACTGCGGCCCGACGCCCGATGCCGCGTGCCCGGCTAGGAGGTCGCGCAGCACAACATCCTGCTCCGGTCCGCTGAGCAGCCGCGGGGTCGGCGCCCCCCGCAGGGCGGCCTCCCGGCGCAGGATCGCAAAGCCGAACGCCTGATGAGTGCGCGCCAACGGCTCGGTCGACGTGCGCGCCAGCCGGGCAGTGATCCGCTCCCGCAGCCCGGCTGCCGCCAACCGGGTCGGCGCCAGGACGAGACACTGGTCGGGGGTCAACCCGTGCCGGTCGACCCGGTCGACGACGATCTCGACGGCCACGGTCGAGCTGCCCGTCCCCGGCCCGCCGAGCACCCGAACCACGGGCCCCGTCGCCGCCACGGCGGCACGCTGAGTCGCGTCGAGCACGGGAGGCTCGACGACGACTGCCGGGGCGCGCCGCAGGGTGAGCATGGACTCATCCCATCACGGTGCACCGACAGCCGGTCCACCAAGATCCTGGGTGCCGCCACGTGCCCCACGCCACCTCCCCCACCGACACCCACGTCGGCAGCGTGACGTCGCCGCACCCCGCTCAGGTCGCGACCACCTCGACCTCGAAGCCCTGGCCATCGTGCAGATAGGCCGCGTAATGCTCCGGCCCACCGGCATACGGATGTCGGTCGGCGAACAGCAACTCCCACCCATGTGCCGACGCCGCCGCCACGAGAGCGTCGACCTGCTCGCGGGTGCCACCGTGGAAGGCCAGATGGTTGACACCGGGCCGCGTGCGCTCGTGATCGCCGGCCACCAGGTCCGGCCCCGACTCCACGACGAGGTAGACCGGGCCGAGCTCCCAGGCGATCCCGTGCCCCCAGTCGTCACCGAGCACCCAGCCCAACTCCCCCAAAAGCCAGCCCCAACTGGCCCGCGCCGCACCAAGATCGGCGACCCACACCTCCACGTGGTGCAGCCCACCGCGCCCGTATGCCGTCCGCCCACCACCCACACGCCCGCCAGCCATCTGCCCACCCTGAGTCTGCCCACCCTGAGTCTGCCCACCCGGCCTCTGGCCACCCGGCGACCCCACCGACTCCGGCGACCACCGCGCCCGGCGCAGGTCGACGCGGTAGTCGCCGTGCGGCATACCGGCGCCGTTGGGGAGCCCACCGACAAAGGGCGTCCCCTCGACGCGGTAGTGCTCCAGCGCCAGTTCCTCGTGTCCCACCGGAGGGCGCCCACTCGCGCGCAGCACCCGCCACCACGGGACGCCCGAGCCGTATCGGCTCATCACTTGCCCCACCTGACGCGGCCCGCCCGACCCGACGAGGCGGGCCAGGTCGCCATAGGTCGCCACCTGACCGGCCGGAATGGCGCGCGCCAGGGCGAGCACCGCTTCGGCGTGCTCCGGAAGGCCCACCGGGCCCTGTGCGTCGCTCGCGTCGCCCGCGCCGCCCTTACCTCCCGCGCCGCCCGGCATCAGTAGGTCGCCAGGCTCGGGTCGACCTCACGCACCCAGGCCAGGACGCCGCCGGTGAGGTTCGCGGCATACCGCCAGCCAGCGGCGACCACGAGTCGGGTGGCCTCCTCCGAGCGGGCGCCCGTCTTGCAGTAGAGCACGAGTGGCGTCCCCGGTCCGCCAAGCTCAGGGCGCGAAAACGCCTCTCCCGAGCGGAAATCCGCGAGATCGATCGTCACCGCCCCCGGAATCGAGACGATCGACCGTTCCGGCCCCGGCCGCACGTCGACCAGCACCGGCGGATGCGGGCGGCGCAACTCTGCGGCCAACGCGCGCACGCTCACCGTCGCGACCGGCTCGCCACCGCCATCCGGTATGCCGCCCTCCCGCACTCCCAGCCCGCCCGCACCGTGCGCTCGCCCACCGTCTACCCCAGCGCCGACCCCAGCATCGACGCCAGCACCGACGCCAGCACCTAACCCGCAGGCAGCACACGACGGATCTGCTTGCACCGCAACGGTGTCCCACCGCGCTCGGAGCGCATCGTGGATGAGCAACCGACCGACGAGCGGCTCGCCGATCCCCAGCACGAGCTTGAGCGCCTCGGCGGCCTGCACCGACCCCACCGTCCCGCACAAGGCCCCGAGCACCCCTGCCTCCGCGCACGACGGCACGTCCCCGGCCGCCGGCTCGTGCGGGAACACGCACCGCAGACACGGCCCGTGCCCCGCCCACCACACCGCCACCTGGGCGTCGAACCGCAGCACCGACGCCCACACCAGCGGCACGCCCGCGCGCACGCAGGCGTCGTTCACGGCATACCGGGTGGGGAAGTTGTCGGTCCCGTCGACGACCACGTCGTATGCCGCCACCAACCGGTCCGCGGTCGCCGCCGTCACCCGCTCGGGGTGGGTCTCGACCCGCACGCCGGGGTTGACCCGGGCAACCGCCTCGGCCGCCGACTCGACCTTGCTCCGCCCGACGTCCCCGGTGCCGTGCACGATCTGGCGCTGAAGGTTGGTGAGCTCGACGACGTCGTCGTCGGCGATCCCCAGCGTCCCGACCCCGGCAGCCGCGAGATAGAGCAGCGCCGGCGAGCCGAGTCCGCCCGCGCCCAGCACGAGCACCCGGGCGGCAGCCAGGCGCCGCTGACCGGCCATCCCCACCTCGGGCAGCAGCAGATGCCGGGCGTAGCGCGTGCGGGCGGTGGCGTCGGCGAGCTCGTCTGGGCCCTGCCCGGGTCCGGTGTCCATCGAGGCCGAGATTACGTCATGGCCGTGGGGATACCCGTGAGTACGATGGCCGGTGGCGGCCTGCCGAGCAGGGCGCCGGCGGCCGTCCCGGTCGCTGCGTGGCCATGACGTCCCGGGCACAACGGCGAGGGTGGTAACAACGGTGGTGAGCGACCCACGAGCGGGAGCAGCGACTCCTGCGAGCGCCCCGACCCGCCCCACGGTCCCCGGGCTCCGACCTGCGAACCTCGAAGCGCCGGTGCGCGGTCAGCGGCTGCCGCGCCCCGCTCGTCGCGCCCAGCTCCTTGAGGCGGCCCAAGCGGCGTTCGTCGAGTCGGGCTACTACGCGGCGGCGATGGACGACATCGCCGAGCGGGCCGGTGTCTCCAAACCTGTTCTCTACCAGCACTTCCCGAGCAAACTTGAGCTTTATCTCGCGCTCTTGGACGACCGGGCCAGCGAGTTGGTCGAGTCAGTGAGCAACGCCCTGGCAAGCTCCACCGACAACAAGGCCCGGGTCTTCGCGACGGTCTCCGCCTACTTCGACTTCGTCGCCAAGGAGGGGTCAGCCTTCCGGCTGCTCTTCGAGAGCGACCTCATCAACGAGGAGGCCGTCAGCAGCCGGATCGACGGTGCGCTGACCCGCTGCGGCGAGGCATTCGCCGATGCCATCGCCGCCGACACCCACATGTCGCGGGCCGATGCGATGGTCCTGGCAATGGCGCTCACCGGCATGGCCCAGGTCGCCGCGCGCAACTGGGCGGCGCTGGACACGTCGGTCGGCCGCGCCGAAGCAGCCCGCTTGGTCGGGCAGCTCGCCTGGCGCGGCTTGGGTGGCTTCCCCAAGGCCCAACCGGACGGGGCGTTGGTCGCTGCCCCGGACGCCGGGGAACACCCCGCGCCCGCCTAGAGTTGAGGGGATGCACAGCCCGCCCGGGTATGCCGTCCCACCCGGGTCTGCGCCCTTCGTCCCCGGACTCATCGGGTGCGGCGCGCAGGTCGCAGTGGCAAGCACACGGCATACAGGAACTGACGAAGGGAACCCGACGTGGAGGTCAGGATCGGCGTGCGCGATGTGGCGCGCGAGATTACGTTCGAGACCAACGAGAGTGGCGACGCCATCGGCGCGGCCATAGCCGATGCCCTGCGTGACGGCACGCTGCTGGATCTCACCGATGACAAGGGGCGGCGCTATTTCGTGCCCGCCACGATGATCGGCTTCGTTCACGTCGGCGAGTCCGAGAAGGGCAAGGTCGGCTTCGGGGCGCACTGAGCGGGTGCTGCAGGACTCGGCCGCCTGCCGCAGCCTCCCGCTCGCAGCGCCCGGCATTCGCCGTCCGGCCACGGAAAGTTGCTGCCCAATCCCCGGAATGGCTCCCAGTTCGTGAGAGTTTGGAGTCATGGGGAGCCTGCCCCACCCGGGCTACCGGGTTCACCACCGGCCGCAACCGCGGCCAAAAAGGAGATGACATGAGCATCCTGGGGGCAATCGTCGGCGGTCTCATCGTGGGCCTGCTCGCACGCTTCATCCTGCCGGGTCGGCAGAACCTCAGCCTGCCGATCACGGCGGCCATCGGCATCGTCGCCGCCCTGATTGGCTGGTGGGTTGCCGGCGTGCTGGGTGTCCAGAGCACGTCGGGCATTGACTGGCTGCGCTGGATCATCAGCATCATCATCGCTGCGGTCGGCATCGTCGGCTACGGCGCGGTGACGAAGAAGTCCTGAGCGAGCAACACGCAGTGCGGGGCCCGGCCGGTCGGCCGGGCCCCGCACTGCGTTCAATCAGGCCGCTCGGCCTGCGCTGAGTCAGGCAGACAGCCCGAGCAGCTCCATCCGGACCGTGTGGGCCTGGGTGATCCGGGCAAACATCCGGCCGACCTCGTTGAGGTCCGACCCGGGCTCGCCGCCGACCAGCAACGCAGTGAGCGAATCGCGTTCGACCGCAACGCTTTGCGTCGCATGGATCGCCTCGCCCATGATCCGCCGTGCCCATAGGGCGAGCCGACCACCCAGGCGCGGATCGCCCTGCATGGCCAGGCGCACCTCGTCGACGATCGCGTCGGCGCCTCCCGCGTTGGTCAACATGCGGGTCATGAACGCTCGGTTCTCGGGGTCCAGATGTGCGGCCATCTCGGTGTAGAAGTCGCGGACGATCCCGTCCCCGACGTATGCCTTGACGATGCCTTCGAGCCAGTCGCTGGGCTTGCTGCGCTCGTGGAAGGCATCGACCGCGGCGACGAACGGCGTCATCGCCTGCTCCTGGCTCATCCCGAGCTCACCCAGACGCACGCCGACCTGTTCGCAGCGATGGAACATCTCCACCCCCATGCGCGCGAACGCCATCTTGGCGCGCAGGTGCGGGGTCATCTGCGCGTCGGCGGCCAGTGCCTCGAAGCCGCTGAGCTGCGCATAGCTGAGGGCCCCCAGCAGGTCGACAACGGCCTCGCTCACGGACGCCCCGCTCTGGTCGGTCATGGGCCCGACTGTAGTGGCGCACTCCCCGCGAGCCAACGAGACCACTCAGCGCACCAGCCGACCTGCGCGGCGCGCGCTCCCGTCGGCAGGAGACTTCTCGCCGGCACTAAACGCCAGGAGCCACACTTGGCGTAGAGGGGGTGTGACGATGACCGGACTGGGACGGCATGCCCCAGGGGGGCGGCATACCAGCGCGGCCGCCGACCCCGGGGCGTTCGGGACGTGGGTCACCCCCCACGTGTCGGCCCTGTCGCGGTATGCCCACCGCCTCGTGCCCGCCGACGTCGCGGACGACGTCGTCCAGGAGGCGCTCGTGCGCGCTTGGTCACGGTGGTCGACCTACGATCCGTCGCGCGGAGCCGCGGCCCCGTGGCTGCTCGCCATCGTCGCCGACCAGGCGCGCCGACACCGTACCCGAGCGCCCCAGCCCCCGGCAGTGCTGGCCGACGACGCAGCCAGCACCGGACCTACCGGAGCCTGATGTCGACCTGGAGCGCGCCGTGGCCCGCCTGTCCGAACGCCAGCGTCAGGCTGTCGACCTCTACTACTTCGTCGGCCTGGACGTCGCTTCGGTCGCGCAGACGATGGGCTGCGCGCCCGGCACCGTCCAGGCCACCTTGCACCATGCCCGAGCGCGGCTGCGCGAGCTGTTGGGAGACTCCGATGACTGACCGTCCCGACCCGATCGACGACCGTTTGCAGGGGTATGCCGCCCGCTGGCGTGACGCACTTCCCCCACCTCCCGCGGTGCCCGCCGACCTTCCGCCGCAGCGAGCTGCCACTGGGGTGCGGCGGTTCTCGGGAGGGTGGTGGCTGCCCTTGGGTGCCGCTGCTGCCGTGCTGGCCGTCGTGGTCGTGCTCGCCATCCGTCCCGGAGCTGATGCCGTGAACGGAGTGGATCGCGGTGTCAGCGGCGGACCGACCGCGACCAGCAGCGCGACGACGAGCGCGACCCCGACGAGCACCTCGACGACCGTCAGCGGGGTCGTTCCCTGGGCGCCGCTGCCGCCCACCTTCCCGGTCATCCCCACGACGGGCGTCCCCGAGTCACCCGATCCCGCACTCGCCCAAGGCCTTCCCGTATGCCGTGCCGCCGACCTTCGCGCGACGAGCGAGCTGACGGGGGCGACCGGGACGTCCTACCTGTTCGTGCAACTGGTTGAGGTGCCAGGTCGGCCGGCGTGTCGACTTGAGGCGTTCCCGACGATCGTGTCCCTGGCCAACGGAGCCGTGGTGACGATCCCATCGGAGAACCGACCCGTCACCGACCCCTACTCCCCGCCAGTGAGCTCCTATCCCAGGACCGTGCGCGTCGCCGCCGATACCCCTGCGACATTCACTCTGTCGTGGAGCAACTGGTGCGCTCCGGCGGTCCAGCAGAGCCAGGTTCGCGTGTCCTGGCCCGGGTCGGGCGGAACGATCACCGTGGCTGGTTTCGGTCACTCGCCCAGCTGTCAGGGGGACCCGCAGGTGACCGTGCGCTCGCCGTTCGTCATCACGACGTTCGCTCCAGCCGTCTACACCCCGGAGACGGTCAGCACGGCATACGCGAAGGTCGCCATTGCCATCGCGGCGCCGCCACCCGTCGCCGCGAGTGGCGTCCTCACCGTCGAGGTCACGCTGACCGCCGCTGCCGACCTCGCCCTGGACCCGTGCCCGGACCTGACGATGTCCATCGGGCAGCAGTCGGCGACCACGGCGCGGTTCGGGCTCAACTGCTCGGGCGTGCCGTCCCGGAACAGTCAGGGACAGCCCTACCTCCCGGCCGGCGTGCCCGTGCGGTTCGCCATGCAGCTCCCGACCCCAGATCAGCCCGGGGAGTACAAGCTCGTCTGGGCCCTGGTGCTTCCCGACGGCACGCCCGCGGTCGCCGAAGGCGCGGCCATCACGGTGCGGTGACGCGGCATACCGGGGAAACAGCGGGCACGGGCTAGACTGGGCGCGACCACGGTGCCCGATCGGCCCGAATCGACCTCCGCCGAGTGGCTCGGCGATCTCCACGAAGACTTCCGATCGGCCCCTCACGCCGAGACGGCCGCGCGCACGCTGCGCCCCCGCGATCTCGGCCCGATCGGAAGCGACCCTTTCGCGTGACTCCTTTGGTGCCTCAAGAGGCCGAACCTACTTTCGCCGACTTCGGCGTCCACCCCGACATCGTCGCCGCCCTGGCCGACGCCGGGATCGTCCACCCGTTCCCCATCCAGTCGATGACCCTGCCGGTCGCCCTCGGCGGGCACGACATCATCGGCCAGGCCAAGACGGGGACGGGCAAAACGTTGGGCTTCGGCGTGCCGATGATCCAGCGCGTCGTCGCACCTGGCGACCAAGGGTGGGGCGACCTGGTCAAGCCGGGCAAGCCTCAGGCGTTGGCCGTCGCCCCGACCCGCGAGCTGGCCGTGCAGGTGTCCGGTGACCTTGAGCGGGCCGGCAAGCAGCGTGGCGTGCGGGTGCTGACGGTCTACGGCGGCCGGGCCTACGAGCCGCAGGTCGAGGCACTCAAGCGCGGCGTCGAGATCGTCGTCGGCACGCCGGGGCGGCTCATCGACTTGGCCAAGCAGGGCCATCTGGACCTGTCGCAGGCCCGGATCGTCGTGCTCGATGAGGCCGACGAGATGCTCGACCTGGGCTTCCTGCCCGACGTCGAGACGCTGATGTCGCTCACGCCGGCCGGGCGCCAGACGATGCTGTTCTCGGCGACGATGCCTGGCGCGATCGTCGCGCTGGCGCGTCGCTACATGACCCAGCCGACCCACATCCGGGCAATGGGTGACGAGACCGAGAACGCCCACACCGTCAAGGCGATCGAGCAGTTCATTTATCGGGCGCACTCGTTGGACAAGGTCGAGTTGCTGTCGCGGGTGTTGCAAGCGCGCGACCGCGGGCTGGTGCTGATCTTCACGCGGACCAAGCGGGCTGCGGCTCGGGTCACTGACGACTTGGTCGAGCGCGGGTTCGCCGCTGCGGCCATCCACGGCGACCTCGGCCAGGGTGCGCGCGAGCAGGCGCTGCGCGCCTTCCGCCATGGCAACGTCGATGTCCTGGTCGCCACGGATGTCGCCGCGCGTGGCATCGACGTCGAGAACATCACCCACGTCGTCAACTACCAGTGCCCCGAGGACGAGAAGACCTACGTCCACCGGATCGGGCGGACCGGGCGGGCTGGCAACACGGGGATCGCGATCACCTTGGTGGACTGGGAGGACATGCCGAGGTGGTCGATGATCGACCGGCAGCTTGACCTCGGGATCCCGGAGCCGGTCGAGACCTACTCCTCCTCCGAGCACTTGTATGCCGAGCTCGACATCCCCACTGACGTCTCGGGGTATCTGCCTAGCGCCAAGCGCACTCGCGCCGGCCTGGATGCCGAGGAGCTTGAGGACCTCGGCGAGACCGGCCGGTCCGGCGGGCGCCGCGGAGCTGGCGGCGGGGCCGGCAGTGGTGCTGGCGGCCGGTCGGGTGGCGGTCGTTCGGGTGACCGCTCGGGTGGCCGGGACGGGCGCGGTCGGGATGGCGAGCGTGACGGTCGCCGTCGCGAGGGCGCGCGTCGCGACGAGGGGTATGCCGCTCGCGGCACCTCCGCGACGAACTCGGGCGCTGCTGGTGGTGACGCCGGTGCTGGTGACGGCTCTGGGTCAGGGACGGGGGCTGGATCGGATCAGCCGCGTCGGCAGCGCAGTCGCCGTCGCACCAGAGGCGGCGAAGGCGCGGACGCCTCAGGTGCACGCGAGCGCAGCGGTTCCCGTGGCGCCCGCGACGTCGGCGACGACTCGAGCGCCACGGCATCGGGGTCGAGGTCGGACGTCGGCTCGGACTCCGGCCGGTCGGACGCAGGGCCAGGACAGGGCGGGCACACTGACTCCGGCGAAGGCACCGCTGCCCGCCGTCCCCGTCGGCGGCGTCGACGTGGTTCGAACCCCGGCGACGCTAAGCCTGCCCCGACTGTCCAGCCTGGTTCGGCTGGCTCAGGGGAATTGGCCATCTCCACCTCGTCGTAAGCGCCGACCCCATTCCGTAGACCGACAACCGGTTCGGGACAAGAATGTCACCCACGCCAGCGCAGGTCGCCGACGCGCCCGGACTGCTCAGCCTGCGCAGGTCGCCGACGCGCCCGGACTGCTCAGCCTGCCCATCGGGCACGCCCCCGTGTGGTGGCAGTTGTTGCGGTTTCGTGGCGGATGTTTGTGCCAGGAAACCGGTGTAACTGCCACCGGCCCTGGGGTTGCGGGTGTTGGGTCGGAACGGGTTAGCCGACCAGGACGGCTTTGGCGGCGTGGACGGTGATGGTGGTGGTGGGTCCGGTGATGGTGACCGTGTCGGGGATCTGGGTCCATGGGCCACCGTTGATCCGGAAGTCACCGGTGAAGGTGGTGTCGACCCTGGCCTGGTAGGTGCCGGGGCTCGGGTAGCTGTGGGTGATGTCGCCGGTGGGCCAGACTCCGCCATCGCTGCGGCTGGGGCCGGTCGTGGTGCCATCGCCCCAAACGTAGGTGTAATGGTCGACTTTCGGTCTGATCTGCACCGTCAACCCGAACATGCTCGCCGGATCGAGGGTGTCGATCTCACCAGGTTGGTGTCCCTGGACGGACCACGAGATCCGCGCGTACACCGGCAGGTTCACCAACGTCGTGTTGCCTTCGGGTTGAGTGAGGACAGTCGCGGTCGCCCACGGGGTGAGGTGGAACGCGTCGATGATCCGGCCCATGGACAAGGTCGGGCTGGCTCCCGGGACCTGGTCAGCGAAACACGTGGACCCCACGTACTGCCACGCCCCGCTCGACCCAGCCGGACGGGCATAGATCTCGTACAACAACCCGATCCCCACCTGCACACCGTTGGTCAGACACCCCAACGCGGCCTTCTGACACGCACTCGGATCCGGATCTCCCGGATCGGCAGCCTGACACGCGATCCGCACCGAAAACACCATCGGCACCCCAAACGCATTCCCCCGCAAATCCTTGCCCTGCCCCAAATTCCCCACTTGCTGTTCTGAGACTCCTCCCGTCGCAACACCGCCGCCCGTCGTGACCGGTGTGATCATGTCGCCGGGCACGCCGGGCTTCCCCTCGTCATCGGCGTACGTCAGAGGCGCAACACAAAGGGCCAACACCAGCGCGAGGATGGCGACCATCCGCGCCCTCACGGTTGTCGCACCTGGATCTCGTTGGCAACCCATAACCCTGAGCTCCAACGCACGTGCAGGACGAAGATCCCGGACTTGGTCGTGAACCTACTGAGTTCGTGACCGGCGGAATCGATCAGGCGTGCGTCGGTCTGACGGAAGACCACGTCAATCAGCGTCAGGCCATCAACCCGATCAGGTGCGGGAGAGACTTCCAGAATGGCCAAAGGAAGGCGGTCGTACCGTTCCTTACTGGCTTCAAGACCCCGCGCACGCTCTTCATATCCCGCACATGACTTGCAGTTCGGGGTTGACAACGGGGCGATGAGGCCAGCCTGTGGGGTGGTGTAGGCCTTGTTCACCTGCGCGAAGAAGTGCCTCGCGAACGCCATCGCCCCCGCCGGGGAGTTCACCCGCGCCTCGGCCGGCACGTCCGCCGGATACGCCAACGTCGCCCCCGATGTCGACGTCGCACTGGAGGTCACCGACGAGGTAGACGAGGACCCCGTCGTCGTCGAAGCGGCCGAACCACTCACCGTGGAACTGCCCGTCGACCCCGACCCGGCCGGGCCGCTCGTGCACCCGACCAACCCCCCAGCCAACGCACCCAGCAACGCCAGCCCGGCGGCATACCGCCACGTCCTTGCAACCACGGCAGGTGCCTCCCGAGTCGAACTCACCGACCCGGCAAGTCTCACATATCACCCCAACCACCCACGAGAGTTATCCACACGTCCAGAGCGCGAGACCCACCCACACACGTGGCACCCAAACAGCGGGAGGCCAGGTATGCCGCGCATCGAGGCTGGTCGCAGCCCCTCCAGGTGCCGCGGGAGGATCGACTGCCAGGACCGGACTGGCAGCGGTCTCCCCTGGGCCTTCCTGGAGCCCTTCCTGGAGCCCTTCCTGGAGCCCTTCCAGGAGATGTTCGACGAAGGTGATGATGGGCGGTCCCGACCGCCATCCCCCGGTCCGTGATCGACGGCATACCCGAAGCGTGGGACTCGGCTGGGAGCGGTGGCGACGGCTGCTGGTAGCGTCGGACCGACCCCCAACCACCCGTCGCGAGAGGGAGATCCCGTGAGCACCGCCCCCGTCAAGGTGGCCGTCACCGGCGCCGCCGGTCAGATCGGCTACAGCCTGCTGTTCCGCATCGCCAGTGGTGCGCTGCTCGGCCCGGACACCCCCGTCCAACTGCGGTTGCTTGAGATCACGCCCGCCCTCAAGGCGCTCGAAGGCGTCGTCATGGAGCTCGACGACTGCGCGTTCCCGACCTTGGCCGGCGTCGAGATCGGCGACGACGCCGAGAAGGTCTTCGAAGGCACCAATTTGGCCATGCTCGTCGGCGCCATGCCGCGCAAGGAGGGCATGGACCGGGCCGATCTGCTGGCCGCCAACGGCAAGATCTTCACCGGCCAGGGCGCGGCGCTCAACAAGGTCGCAGCCGACGACGTCAAGATCCTCGTCACCGGAAACCCGGCCAACACCAACGCCCTCATCGCGATGGCGAACGCCCCCGACATCCCGCGCGAGCGCTTCAACGCCCTCACCCGCCTGGACCACAACCGCGCCAAGACCCAGCTCGCTCAGAAGCTTGGCGTCCCCGTCGACTCGATCACCAACCTGGCGATCTGGGGCAACCACGACGACTCGATGTACCCCGACCTCTACAACACCAAGGTTGACGGCAAGACCGCAGCCGACCTGGTCGACGAGGCCTGGATCACCGACACGTTCATCCCGACCGTGGCCACTCGCGGCGGCGCGATTATCAAGGCGCGGGGCCTGTCCTCCGCCGCCTCGGCCGCCAACGCGACGATCGACCACATGCGCGACTGGGCCCTCGGCACGAGCGACTGGGTGTCGATGTCGGTGCCGTCGGACGGTTCCTATGGCCTCACCGAGGGCGTCGTCTCGTCGTTCCCGTGCGTGTGCAAGGACGGCGGCTACGAGATCGTCCAGGGCATCGAGCTGTCCGACTTCTCCATGGAGCGGATCAAGGCGTCCGTGGCTCGCCTGGAGTCCGAGCGCGACCAGGTCAAGGCCCTCGGCCTCATCTGAGCCAGGTTCTCGGCTCGCCTCCCAGCCAGGCGAGATCGCAGAGGGGGGTATGCCGCGCGGCATACCCCCTCTCGCGTACACCTCGCGCAGAGCCGTGGAGATCCTGGAGATCTCCCCGAGCCCAGAGTGAGTCGCCCCGGCGAGTCACGAACTCGGGGTTGCCAGAGGGTGTGTCCATGAAAGAATGTGCGTGGCCAACTTGCCGGTAAGGCGAGACACGGGTCGTGCGCCTCCTTGGCGGACGAGAAGGGCAAGAAGTAGACCCCGGTCTCGCGCCACCTGAACAGACAATGCAAGAACACGCAGGGAGGCCTTCGTGCTGAGAAGATGGCCAAGGCTGGCGACGGTCGCGCTCGTGCTCACATCCTTTGCGATAGGCAGCAACGTCCCCGTATCGCTCGCGGCTGGCGCGCCCCCAAGCCCTGCAGGATCAATCTCATCTGACTTCGGAGCGATGGGTGCGCGGTGTGCGTTTGTTGCGTCCGTGGCGATCCGACTGGCAGATGGAACCACTCGTGGATTCGATGAAACTCGCAAGGCGCTGACAGACAAGCCAGTCGTGTCGGCATCCGACTGCGTTGGCGATGGTCAGGACTTGGCCGCCCACGCCTAGCGCCACAGGACCCATCGCGTTCGGGACCAAGATCTTCCTTCCAAGTTCGCCGTTCTACTCGCGCTCGGACCAGAACAGCACTTTTAGTGCCCAGGTCACCTATAGCAGCAATCTGCCTGTGGCCTTCGGTTTCCAGGTGAGCCCAGCGCTCAGAGCCATCGCGAGTGGCCCCGTGACCAAGGCTTACGCCTGGCGCACTCCCGGCAACTGTACGTGCGACAAGCGGGGCGAGTCGGTCAGCTACTTCTTCCATTGGTCATGCCCAACGCACAGCGACGGAGTTGAGTAAAACGACTGGGGAAATTGGGTGTTCCCTGTCAAGGTTAGCGGGGCCACGGGTACAGCCACCATCAATTGGCAGTTCAACTACGTCATCTACTGGCGCGTCACCTGAGCGATGTCGGCGGCGCTTGAAGACTGAGCAGGTACGGCGCTTGAAAAGTGAGCACTCTTCGACGATTGGAGTGTGATCACTATGGAGGACTGGGCGCTGATCAGGAGGCTGGCTGCCGAGGGTGTGCCGAAGGCCAAGATCGCCAGGAGGTTGGGCATCGCGAGGAACACGGTCGCTGCTGCCGTGGCCTCGGACGGTCCACCGAAGTACGAACGCAAGGCGGGGCCGACGTCGTTCACGCCGTACGAAGCGCGGGTGCATCAGCTGTTGGCGGACACCCCGGACATGCCGGCGACAGTGCTGGCCGAACGTGTCGGGTGGACCGGCTCGATCCGCTGGTTCCGCGACAACGTCAACCGGGTGCGGGCTGAGCACCGCCCGATTGATCCGGCCGACCGGCTGACGTGGACGGCCGGGGACGTGGCCCAGTGCGACCTGTGGTTCCCGCCGCGCAAGATCCTGCTCGAGGACGGCTCAAGGACGCTGCTTCCGGTGCTGGTCATGACCTGCGGGTACTCCCGCTACATGCTCGGGCGGATGATCCCGACGCGCAAGACACCGGACCTGCTGCTGGGGACGTGGGAACTGCTCAGTGAGCTGGGTCGGGTGCCGCGCCGATTGATCTGGGACAACGAGCCCGGCATCGGACGACGCAAGGTCACCGAACCGGTCGCGGTGTTCGCTGGGACGCTGGCCACGAAGGTGGTGCTGCTGCCGCCTAGGGACCCGCAGTCCAAAGGCATCGTCGAGCGGCGCAACGGCTTCTTCGAGACGTCCTTCATGCCCGGCCGACACTTTGAGTCCCCGGCCGACTTCAACGCCCAGTTCACCAAGTGGCTGACCACCGCCAACGCGCGGACGGTGCGCACCCTCAAGGCACGGCCGACCGATCTGCTCGCCGCGGACAAGGAGTCGATGCTGCCCCTACCGCCGGCGGTGCTGCACCTGGGCTGGCGCAACCACGTCCGACTAGGCCGGGACTACTACGTGCGCGTCGACACCAACGACTATTCCGTCGACCCCCGCGCGATAGGCGCCCGGGTCGACGTGGCCGCCGACCTGAACCTCGTGCGGGTCCGTCACGGTAGCCAGCTGGTGGCCCAGCACCCGCGCCGCTGGGCCCGCGGCATGACCGTCACCGACCCCACGCATGTCGCGACAGCCGCCACGCTGCGGCACAACTACCAACACCCCACCCCAGCGGCGGCACCGGGCGAGGACACGATGGTGCGGGACCTCGCCGACTACGACCGCGCCTTCGGCCTGGGCCAGGTGAGCCAGCCATGACACCCAAGCCCACCGCCGGGACCGAGTCACTCAAGCAGATCACCCACCTGGCCGCCGCGCTGAAAGCACCGCGGATCACCGAAGCCGCCGCCCGCCTGGCCGACCACGCCCGCGACACCGGATGGACCCACGAGGACTACCTGGCCGCGGTCCTGGAACGCGAGGTCGCCGCCCGAGGCGCCTCCGGCGCCCGGCTACGCATCCGCGCCGCCGGCTTCGGCGCGGTCAAAACCCTGGACGACTTCGACTTCGACCACCAACCAGCCGCCCGCACCCCGATCCAAGCCCTGGCCTCGGGTGCCTACCTGACCGAGCACCGCAACGTCGTCCTGCTCGGCCCGCCGGGCACCGGCAAGACACACCTAGCCACCGCCCTGGGCGTCGCCGCCGCCCGCCAAGGACACCGCGTCCTGTTCGCGACCGCCACCGACTGGGTCACCCGCCTCACCGACGCCCACGACCGCGGCCGCCTCGCGACCGAGCTGACCCGGCTGCGACGGTATGGGCTGATCATCATCGACGAGGTCGGCTACCTACCCTTCGCCCAGGACGCCGCCAACCTCTTCTTCCAACTCGTCTCCTCCCGGTACGAGCACGCCTCCCTGATCCTCACCAGCAACCTGCCGTTCAGCTCCTGGGCCGGCGTCTTCGGCGACCAGATCGTCGCCGCCGCGATGATCGACCGCATCGTCCACCACGCCGACGTCATCGCCCTCAAAGGCGCCTCCTACCGCCTACGCGACCGCGGCGTCGACACCCTGCCCAGCATCAAAGCCGAGCAAGAATCCCTAAACTGAACCCGCTCACTCTTCGACCGCCGAAACCGATCAGTTTTCAAGCGCCGTCGACAAGCGACGCACCCGGTCGGTGTACCTACCGGGGCCCTGGCGAGCACACCGGCCTGTGCGATGGCCTTCGCCAAGTGCTTCTTCGGCCTGTCAACACGGCATGCACCAAACCCAAGGGCGGGCCTCATCGCGGCGGTCGAGGTGCTTGAGGTGTCGATCGGTTGAGTACTCGATCGGGTTCGCGCTCACCGAGACCGTCCGTGCGGCGATCGCGTTGGTGCCCAAGAGGCCGTGGCCGCCAGCGGTCGATGCCCGACGGCGGTATCCGCGAGCACGTCAACGGTCGGGTGGCCGCGTGGGAGCCGCCGCACCGGATCGTCCTCGACGGCGGCGAGGGCGTCGACTGGCTGGCCTTCGTATGGCCCGTCGAAGCTCGTGACGGGGGCTCGTGCGTCGTGCGCCGGGTCAACACCGGGTTCGGGACTGGCGCCGAGTGGGACGCCCAATACGACGGTATGGTCAAAGGCTGGGGGCTTTTCCTGCGCAACCTCCAGCTGCACCTGGAGCACTTCCGCGGGCAGGCCGGGATACCGATCCTGCCCATGGCACCCCTCGCCGGTGCTGCGGGCGAGGGGTGGCAGCGGGTGACCGCCTCGTTGGGCTGGCCGCGTCGGGACTCGCTTCGGCCCTGGAGGCGGATTGGCAGTGGTGGCTCGGGGAGCTCAGCGCGTCATCCACGCAAGTGGCCCGCGGGCGAATCGGGGAACCAGTGCCAGCCGCAGGCTCAGAGCCGGACGAGGGTGAAGGCCAGCGCGACCAGGCCCGCCAGGCCGAGCCACAGGACGACATCGACCGAGCGTCGTCGCACGGCTAGCCCGCCGGCGTGGCCGAGCGGCCGGATCGCCCGGAGCATGCCCCCGGCTGCGCATCCGGCGGCGAGCAGATAGCCCCCGGCCCGCAGTTGACCGGATGCAATCACCACGACACCGAGGCCGGCCAACAGCGCCGTCACCCACCACACCCCCAGGCGACGGGCGGCTGCCAGGGCCGAGCGGGCGTCGATCATCCGGCAGCAGCTTGGCGCTCGGCGGCCAGGACGACGTTGGACAGCAACAACGCTCGGGTCATCGGCCCGACGCCACCCGGGTTGGGGCTGACCCAGCCCGCGACCTCGGCGACCCCGGCGGCGACATCACCGGCGACCCGCGACTTGCCGGTTGTCGGATCGGTCACCCTGCTGACCCCGACGTCGAGCACCGCCGCGCCCGGCTTGACCATGTCGGCGGTGATGATGTCGGGCACCCCGGCAGCGGCCACGACGATGTCCGCTTGTCGCACCTCGGCGGCCAGGTCTCGGGTCCCGGTGTGGCACAACGTGACCGTGGCGTTCTCGCTCTTGCGCGTGAGGATCAGTCCGAGCGGCCGACCGACCGTCAGCCCGCGTCCCACGACGACCACCTTGGCTCCGGCGATTGGCACTCCGAACCGGCGCAGCAGCTCGATGACCCCCATCGGCGTGCACGGCAACGGTGCCGGGCGCCCCAACACCAGCCAGCCGAGGTTCGTCGGGTGCAGCCCATCGACGTCCTTGGCGGGGTCGACCCGGGACAACAACGCCATCTCGTCGAGCCCGGTCGGCTGCTGCACCAAGAAGCCCGTGCAGGCGGGGTCGGCGTTGAGCTCGTCGATGACCGCCTCGACCTCAGCCTGGGTGGCGGTCGCCGGCAGGTCGCGGCGGATGCTGCGGATGCCCAGCTCGGCGCAGTCCTGATGCTTGGCCCCGACATACCAATGGCTGCCCGGATCGTCGCCAACAAGCACGGTGCCCAACCCGGGCACGATCCCCCGCTCGGCCAGGGCCGCCACGCGCGCCGCCAGCTCGGCCTTGACCGTGGCCAGCGTGGCCTTGCCGTCGAGGATCTGTGCCACCATGCAGCCAATCCTTCCACGCCCATGCACCTCCCCCGTAAGGTTGGCTGCTCCCCCTTCCGACACCCCTGGTAGGTCACCACATGCCACACCCGCGAACGGCAGCGCGCGTGCCGTCCGCCCACCGCCTGCTCGCGCGTCCCGTCCTCGGCGGCCTGACCCTCGCCCTCCTGCTCGCCGGATGCGGGAACCCGTCAGACCCGTCAGGGACATCCCGTCCGTCCGCCGAGAAGTCGGGACCGGGCTCGGGGTGGCTGCAGCCCAGGCCCTCGACGGGATCCCCCACGGGGGACCCCGCGAGCCCATCCATCGCGAGCACATCCATAGTGACGACCGACCCATCCAGCTCCGCCGCAGCGGCTGCGGCCGGCTCACCAGGGTCGGGGGCAGCCACGGGCGTCGGCGGCCAGACGACGAGCCAGTCGCCCGCCAGCACCCTCCCCGGCGGTGGCACCCGGGTCTTCCCCGACCATCGGCTGGTGGGCTACTCCGGCTACCCCGGGTCGCCGGCCCTCGGTCGCCTCGGCGTCGGCAACCTCGACGACCGCGCCGCCGAGATCACCACCCTGGCCGGCCAGTATGCCGCTGGCCGACGCCCGCTGCCAGTGTTCGAGCTCATCGCGACCGTCGTGCACGCCAAGCCCGGCCCGGACGGGCTGTATCGGACCCGGATCGACCAAGAGATCGTCCGTCGCCACCTCGATGCCGCCCGGCGGCATGGGGCGATCATCCTGCTCAACATCCAGCCCGGCCGGGCGGCGTTCCTCGATGAGGTGAAGTTCTGGGAACCCTGGCTGCGCGAGCCGGACGTCGGCCTGGCCCTCGACCCCGAATGGGCGGTCAAGGCCGGCCAAGTGCCCGGCAAGGTGTTCGGCCGGACGACCGGGGCGGAGCTGGACACGATCGCGGCATACGTCGCGGGGATCGTCGCCGCGAACCGCCTGCCGGAGAAGGTCGTCCTCTATCACCAGCTGCACACGTCGATCGTCCGCGAGCCGGCCGGGCTGCGGCCGCACCCCGGCGTCGCGTTGGTCGTCTCGGTGGACGGGATCGGGACCCCGGGGCAGAAGACCGCGACGTGGCGCAGCATCGTGGCCGTGACCCCCGAGCATGTGCACAAGGGGTTCAAGCTGTTCTACGACGAGGACACCGCGACAGGGCCGCTCATGACGCCGACCCAGGTGCTCGGCCTCACGCCCCAGCCGGAATACGTCCTCTACGAGTGACGCCCGTCTGCTGCGATCAGTGGGCGAAGTGCCGGGTCCCGGTGAAGTACATCGTCACGCCTGCCGCCGTGGCCGCTGCCACCGTCTCGGCATCGCGCATCGACCCGCCCGGCTGGACGATCGCCCGGACGCCAGCGTCGATGAGGATCTGGGGGCCGTCCGCGAACGGGAAGAAGGCGTCCGACGCGGCGACCGACCCACGAGCCCGGTCTTCGCCGGCGCGCGACACCGCCAGTCGGCACGAGTCGACCCGGTTGACCTGCCCCATGCCGATCCCCACCGACGCACCGTCGCGGGCCAAGAGGATCGCGTTGGACTTCACCGCGCGCACCGCCCGCCACGCGAAGGCGAGGTCGGCCAAGGTCACCTCATCTGCGGGGTCGCCGCAGGCGAGCTGCCAGTATGCCGGGTCGTCACCACCCGTCGCCGTGCCGGCATCGTCGCGCACGATCGCGTCGACCCGATCGACGCTTTGGACGAGCAATCCGCCTGACACCGGACGGGATTCGAGCTGCCCGATCCCGGATGCGCTGCCTGCTGTGCCCGCTGTGCCTGCGGTGCCCGCCGCGTCGAGCGCCGCGAAGTCAACGGTGAGCAGCCGGATGTTCTTCTTGGCCGTCAGCACCGCGAGGGCGTCGTCGTCATAGCCCGGCGCCACGACGACCTCGGTGAAGATGTCCTTCACGGTCTGCGCCATCTCCAGCGTCACCGTCCGGTTGACCGCGATGACCCCGCCGAAGGCCACTGACGCGATGCCCGGTGCCCCACTGAGATACAGCGCGGCCCGCTGGTGCGGGTTCTCGCCGTAGCGAAGCCCCGCTGCGCGCGTGTAGGTCGCCCCCGCGAACGCCGCGAACCCCGTCCCGTCCGAGGTGTCCGCGTAGGTGCCACTGCCCATCCACGACGCCACCGCCACGTCGTATGCCGCCGTGTGGGCGAACGCCTCGGCCGCGAGGCGCTGGCGGGCCGCGAAGGTGAAGCCGCCCGAGCGGACGGCAGCCAGCGCCGCGGCATACTGGCTGGGGTTGGTGAGCACCGCGACACTCGGGTGGTTCTTGGCGGCGGCCCGGACCATCGACGGGCCGCCGATGTCGATCTGCTCGACGCACTCGTCGGGCGTGGCGCCCGAGGCGACCGTCGCCGCGAACGGGTAGAGGTTGACGACGACGAGCTCGAAGGCTGCCACACCAAGGTCGGCCAGCTGCGCCAGGTGGTCGAGTTTGCGGGTGTCGGCGAGGATCCCCGCATGGACCCGCGGGTGCAGGGTCTTCACCCGGCCTTCGAGGCACTCGGGGAAGCCGGTGAGGTCCTCGACCGTGGTCACCGGAAGGCCGAGACCGGCGATGAGCGCGGCCGACCCGCCGGTCGAGACCAGCTCGACGCTAGCGTCGGCCAGGCCGCGGACGAGCTCCTCCAGACCGGTCTTGTCGTAGACCGAGACCAGCGCACGACGTACGGGCCGCACGTCCTGGGTGGGGCCGGGCGCGCTCACGGTGGCGTTCACGGGATGGTGACCTTCCTGCCGGTGACGGTGAACCTGTGCCGGGCCAACCGGCCCACGACGTCGACGAGCATCGAGCGCTCGACGACCTTGATCCGTTCGTGGAGGCTGGCCTCGGTGTCGCCGGGCTCGATCGCCACGGCGTGCTGCTCGATGATCGGCCCGGTGTCGACGCCCGCGTCGACGAGATGGCAGGTCGTCCCGGTGACGGTCACGCCGTAGGCGAGGGCATCCCGCACCGCGTGCGCGCCGGGGAATGATGGCAGCAGGGCGGGATGGGTGTTGACCACCGTATGCGCCGCGAGCGTGGCCGGTCCGAGCAGTTTCATGAACCCCGCCGAGACGACGAACACCGGCCGGTATGCCGTGATCGTGTCCGCGAGCGCCGCGTCCCAATCCGCGCGAGACGGGAAGTCCGCGACGCGGCATACAAAGGTCGGTATGCCGGCCGCCTCCGCCCGTGCCTGGCCGAGGGTCCCGGCGCGGTCGGCTCCGACGGCGGCGACCTGGACGCCATAGGCGGGGTCCAGGCTCGCGTCGATGAGGGCCTGCAGCAGCGACCCGGTCCCCGAGACGAGGACGACGATCGGAGTGGCGCTCACGTGGACCAAGGGTATCGGCCGCGTGCGGCATGACGATTCGCTAAGTCGTTCTCACGTCGTCACGGATCGCCATGGGAGAGACTGTCCGACTTCCGGTGTAACTGGCTCGACACGCCGAACGTGTGTTCGGTGAGGAAGGTTGGTCACCGTGACCGAGATCCTGGCGGGTATGAGCCCGTTGGAACAGGCAGCACGCAGGACAAAGACGCCCGAGCAGGTGGAGCGGGCCGCGATCCGGGAGTTGGTGAAGGCCGCCCGAGCCCGCGGCGACGATCTGACCGGCCCGGACGGGCTGCTCAAGTCGATCACGAAGCAGGTGATCGAGACCGCGTTGGCGGAGGAGATGAGCGAGCACCTGGGGTATGACAAGCACGCCGTGGAAGGCCGCAACCACGGCAACTCCCGCAACGGCACGCGAACCAAGACGGTGTTGACCGACAACGCCGGCAAGGTCGACATCGAGGTCCCCCGGGACCGGGATGGCACGTTCACGCCGGTGATCGTGGGTAAGCGTCAACGCCGACTCAGTGACGTGGACGCGGTGGTGATCTCGCTGTACTCCCGGGGGTTGACCACTGGGTGGGGGTGCCCCCTCTGGGGGAGATCGCAGCGCATTTCACGGAGGTGTACGGGGCGTCGGTCAGTAAGGACACGATCAGCCGGATCACCGACAAGGTCATCGAGGACATGACGACCTGGTCCAGTCGACCACTGCAGCACGTGTACGCCGCGGTGTTCATCGACGCGATCTACGTGAAGGTCCGTGACGGGCAGGTCGGCAACCAGCCGTTCTACGCGGCGATCGGGGTCGACCTGGCCGGCAAACGCGATGTCCTGGGCCTGTGGGCCGGCACCAGCGGCGCCGGTGAGAGCGCCAAGTTCTGGCTCGCTGTGCTCACCGATCTGAAGCACCGCGGAGTCAGGGACGTGTTCTTCCTCGTCTGTGACGGCCTCAAGGGCCTACCGGACTCGGTCGGGGCGGTGTTCCGGCCACGATCGTGCAGACCTGTGTCATCCACCTGATCCGCGGCACGTTCCGGTACGCCTCGAAACGCTACTGGGAAGCCTTGAGCAAAGACGAGCAATGATCAGAACTTGTGGATGGCCCTCGGAGGGGTGTGGTGAAGGGGCGCACCTTCCCGAGGAAGATCTGAAGTCCAGGTAGCTCTGATCAGGACCGGCGTTGGCGCGCTGGTTCGGGAAGGTGCGCTCATGCTCACGGTAGTTGACGATGCCCACGACACGCATGCACCGGTCGCGGTCGGTGGGGACATGTTGGACGAGTTGGCCCGTGAAGGGGCGCGGCGCATGTTGGCGGCGGCCTTGCAGGCTGAGGTGAGACACATCCGCTGAGTTCCTTCCCTGCACGGGGCGAGAATCGAGTTGCTGCTGATGACGATGACCTTGGCTGATTCCTGCGTCGATGATGGGGGCATGGGACCTCGAGCTGACCGGCCCAAGCGCCGGACCTTCACCGGGGAGTACAAGGCGAACCTGCTTGCCGAGTACGAGGCAGCAGATCGCGGTGAGCGTGGTGCGATCCTGCGCCGCGAGGGCCTGTACTTCTCGCACATCGTGGAGTGGCGCAAGGCTGCCGATGCTGGTGCCCGTTCCGGGCCTGACCCCGGCCATCAGGGACCGCCGAGACCGCGAGATCGAGCAGCTACGGGCCAGGGTAACCAAGGCCGAGGCCGAGCTGGCCAGGACCCGCGCGGCGTTGGGCCTGGTGGGAAAAGCACACGCTTATGTGGGTGATCGGTGTCAAGCGGGTGTCGGGTCGAGTTGTTTGAGGAGGGCTTCGTAGGCGTCGCGGCGGCCGGTCTGGCCTTTGGCGTCGGCGTCGTCGCGTTGGGCTTGGAGGGTGGGGCGGTGTTCGATGGTGGTGAAGAACATGGTGCAGGACTCGCAGATCGTCTCGTAGCGGCAGTCGAGCTCGAGGGGCGGGTGCAGTAGCCGTTGCCGAGCAGGCGCTTGGTGGCCTCGGCGCGAAGGGCTCGCATGGCCGGTCCGGCCGCGTCGTCGGGGGAGCACGGCTGGCTGGCTGGTGGCGTACAGGGTCTCGACCTTCTTGGTGACGGCGAAGTACTCGTCGGCGACGGTGCGGTCAGCGATCCGGGCGTACACCATGGTCATCGACAGGTCATGGTGACCGAGCAGGGCAGCGATGGCCTCCAGGCTCATCCCGCGGTTGATGGCTTGGGTGGCCAGGGTGTGGCGCAACTGGTGGGGGTGGACGTGCCCGAGCCCTGCTGCGGTCGCGGCCTTCTGGACGGCCTTGTCGACCCGGGTCGGTGGGATCGGGCGGCCTCGCTCGGTCAGCAGCACGGTGCTGGCCTGCCAGTCGGGGCGCTCAGCGATCCAGGCATCGAGGAGGTCCTTCAGCTGGGGGTGTAGCGGGATGTACCGGTCGGTGTGGAGCTTGCCGACGGGGGTGCGTAGCCAGTAGCCGGTGCCGATCTGCACGACGGCGTCCACGGTCAGCCCGAGCAGCTCGCCGCGGCGCATCCCGGTGCGGGCCAGGGCCAGGACGATGAGCCGGTCGAGCGGGTCGGGCAGGTTCTTGGCGGCGGTGATGAACGCGGCGGCTTGGGCGTCGTCGAGGAACTTCGGCAGGGGCTTGTCCAGGCGGGGCCGGTCGGTGCAGTACACCGGGATCCGGGCGGGGACGTCGTCGTAGTCCCACTCGATGATCCGCGTGAAGAACGTGTGCAGGTGGCCCATCCGCATCCCCAGGGTGGTCTTCGTCAACGGTTTGCCGCGGTAGCCGGGCCGGTCAGCCAGCTGCGCCTTGAACGCCTCGACGTGCTCACGGTTGATGTCGCGCACCCGGGTCACCGGCGGGTCCGAGGCCACCAGGGTCGCGGCGAACTGGCGCAGGGTGGTGTCGAACAGGGCCACCGAAGAGGCCCGCAGGGACAGGGAGCACTGGTGCAGGTAACGGCGCATCGTGGTGACCATGACCGGGGCCGCGGCGGTGAGGTCGTCCCAGTCGACCTCGTTGGCGGGGTGGCTGCTCCAGCGCCGCCGGATGTCTAGTGCCGGCGCCTGCCCGCGGTGGAACATCACCGCGTCGAGCCCGAACAGCGGCGTCGACAACGTCTTGGGCCGGTACCCGCGCTGCGCGATGACGGTGTCGTGCACTGCGGCCCTGGCCTGCGGGTACTGGGTCGCGGTCAGCCCTTCGGGACTCCTCCCGGTGACGATGCAGATCTTCGCCAGCCACGCCCACATTCGGCCGATCTCCCTGTCACAGAACCCAAGTGAGGAGGCCTGCGCCTGGAACGTGTCGGCCTGCTGCGGGTAGGCCTCGCGCAGGTACTTGCCCCACCGGCAGCCGGAGGCGACGACGAAGTCGACGTCCACCGCGACGCCGCAGGCGATCACGGCGCGCCCTGCGAACGAGGCGACCTCGGTGCGGACCTGCCGCCGCTCGGCCACTGACGCCGCGCACCAGCCCTGCAGGTCCCCGAACCTGTGCCGGAAGGCTTCGACTCCAGCACGCCGGATCCGGCGCGCGCAGGGCGTGGCCCCAGCCTGGACGTAGGTGCGGGCCACGGCCGCCAACGACAGCGCGACCGGCACCGGCACCGGCATGGTCGTCCCGTGCGGGGCTGGGTTGTGGACGGCTGCCGCTGGGGTGCTCACGGTTCCTCCTCGTGCAGGCCATCGAGGATGGCCATCGCCCGCTGGTACTCCCCGGCGAGCCAGTCGTTGGACAGGTGCAGGTACACCCGGGTGGTTTCGATCGAGGCATGCCCGGCCTGGGCCTGGATCGCCTCGAGCGCCATCCCGGCCTCACGCAGCCGGGTGAAGCAGGTGTGCCGCAGCTCGTGGCAGGACGCATGCGTCAGCCCGGCCCGGCCCCGGGCACCGGCCATGACCTCATCGAGCCCGGCCGCGGTCAACGGCCGACCCCTGTTGGGTCCTTTGAGGACCACGAAGACGTGGTCGTCGATCGCCTCGGTAGGCCGCTCGCTGCTTAGGTAAGCGGCCAGCGTGGTGAAGAAGGCGTCGGCGACCGGGACGAGGCGTTGATGCCCGCCCTTGCCGTCCGCGACGAACACCCGCCGGTCCCCGACCTGCACGTGCTCGAACCGCAGCCCGAGGACCTCGCATCGGCGCAGCCCGCCGTGGACCATCAACGCAACCATCGCCCGGTCCCGGTCGGTACGCAGCGCCCCGGTCAAGGCGTTCACCTCGGCCGGGGCCAGCACGCGCGGCAGCTTGCGCGGTGCCCGCACCAGTGGCGCCCCACGCCGCCCGCCGTGGCCTCGCCCGTCAGGCCGGGCATGACGTGCACCCAGGCTGCGCGGGACGGGGTTGCGGTCACAGATCCCACGCAGGAACAGGTAGTCGAACAGCGAGGACACCGTGGCCAGCCGCCGCTTGATCGTCGCCGCGGCCAAGCCGGCCTCGCCATCGGCGAGGCGGATCACGTTGCCACCACGACGAGGCGAACGCTGGGCCTCAATGAAGGACAGCACGTCCGTGACGGTGACCTCCTGCGGCGCCTTGGGCACCATCGTGAAGAAGACCTTCAGGTCGAACACCTGCGCCGTCAGAGTGTTCGACCGCACCCGGGCCGCGGTGAACCGCAGGTACTCATCGACCAGCGGATGACCCAAGCTCGGCACGCTTCCCACCGGGCGCACCAGGCACGGCATGAATGACCCGAAATCAGACGTCGCAACCTCCTCGACGGATGTCTCAGCACGAGCCTCCACCCGCGGCTGGGAACCGCCCGGGACCAACGCGCCGATCACCTACATATCAAGCCGCTCTTGGAGACGCTCTCCGAGAGCGCGGAGCCGCCGAAGCGGTCGCCGCGGTGATCAAACCGCTGGTCGACGAGCTCGCCTCGCATACCAACGTCAAGACCGCCTGCGACCTGCTCGGCCGCCCTCGCGGCAGTCACTACCGGGCCAAGGCACCCAAACCGGCCCGAGCAGCGGGGCTCGGACGACGCCGCCGAACGCGCTCAACGAGGCTGAACGCCAGCGGGTGCTCGGCGTGTTGACCAGTGACCGGTTCGTCGACAAGTCGGTGGCCCAGACCTGGGCGACGCTGCTGGACGAGGGCACCTACCTGTGCTCAATGTCGACGATGCACCGGATCCTGCGCGCCCACGGGGCTGGCGGTGAGCGCCGTGCCCAGGCCACGCACCCGGCCAGGACCAAGCCCGAGTTGGTGGCCACCAAGCCGGGGCAGGTCTGGTCATGGGATATCACCAAGCTCCGTGGCCCAAACCGCGGGGTCTACTACGACCTCTACGTGGTGCTCGACATCTTCTCGCGCTTCGTCGTGGCCTGGACGATCGCCGCCAGTGAGGACAGCCAGATCGCCAAGACCATGCTCGAGCAGGCGATGGGCGTACACGGCATCCCCCAGGCGGTCCACGCCGACCGCGGCACCTCAATGACCTCGAAACCCGTCGCCCAGCTGATGGTCGACCTTGGCGTCGCCCGCTCGCACTCGCGTCCGCACGTGTCGAACGACAACCCCTACAGCGAGGCCGCGTTCAAGACGTTGAAGTACGCCCCGGTCTTCCCCGAGCGGTTCGGCTCGCTGGCCGATGCCCGTGCGTTCGGGGGAGCGGTTCTTCAGCTACAACAACCACGATCATCGCCACTCCGGGATCGGCCTGCACACCCCGGCGTCAGTGCACTTCGGCACCGCGACCGAGGTCCGCGCCCTACGGCAGCAGACCCTGAATGCCGCCTACACCGCCCACCCCGAGCGCTTCGGGAACCGCCGACCCCAGCCACCGAAACTGCCCGCCGTCGCCTGGATCAACCAGCCCTCACAGGAGGCCCTCATACAGACCGCATAACCAGACGTGTCTCAACCCGCTTGACACCCTCCGATCAACGGCCGACTCGAACACCTGCGCGGCTCCGCCCTCGGCTTCCGCAACCTCACCAACTACATCACCCGCTGCCTCCTAGAGGCCGGCGGATTCAGACCACAACTACACCCTCAATTGGGATGAGCCCATTAACTTCCGTCAACTGTCGCGTGGGGGCGGGGCAGGGTCAAGCCGTGGAAGCAACGTCGCTGGTCAGGAGGCGTTCGTAGGCTTCGCGTGGGGTGAGCCAGTCCAGGCACTTCATGGGCATCTCGTTGAGTTCTTCGGCGATGGCGTTCAGGTAGGGCTGGTGGTCGGTGATGTCGGTGCCCTTGGGCAGGTAGCGGCGGATCCGCCGGTTGGTGTTCTCGTTGCTGCCCCGCTGCCAGCGTGAGCGCGGGTCGGCGAAGTAGACCTCCAGGCCAGTGGCCTGGGCTAGGTGGGTGTGGCGGGCCATCTCGGATCCTTGGTCCCAGGTGAGGGTCTTACGGAACAACGCCGGCAGGACGGTCGTGTGCTCGATCAGGGCGTCAGCCAGCCCGGTGCTGTCTTTACCGAACGGCAGCCCGAGGATCGCGGTGAACCGGGTGGTCCGCTCCACCAACGTGGCTGCGGCGGTCTTGCCGGCCCGGCCGATGATCAAATCGCCCTCCGTAAGACTGAGGGTGCCCGGGAGAGTCGGGTGTGGCTGAGGTCGCCTTGCGGTGGTTGTCGCTTACTGGGAGTGTCCGCCCGGCTCTCCGGGGCACCCTTGGCCGCTGATTGAGATGTGCGCATAGGTCGCTGGTTACGGATGTGTCGGTGGGGTGCTCCACGGTCCCGGGCAGGACACCGTTTCCAAGGAGCAAGGAGCTGCTGTGGGCACCACCGAACCATCACCGTCGTCCGCGCCGTTGGCACGTCAGCTGTACGCAGGGGTCGACATCGGCAAGGCCTCGCACTGGGTGTGCCTGCTCGACGATCAGGGACGGGTCCTGCTGTCCCGGAAGGTCGCCAACGACGAGGGCGACCTGACCGCGGTCATCGAGAAGGCGACCAGCTACGGGGCCGAGGTCACCTGGGCGGTCGACATCGTCGACACCCTCTCGGTGTTGCTGCTGACGCTGCTGACCGTCGCAGGTCAGGAGGTACGGTATGTCGCCGGCCAGGTTGTGAACACGATGAGCACCGCCTACGTCGGGGAGGGCAAGACCGACGCCAAGGACGCGTTCGTCATCGCGGAGACCGCCCGGGTCCGCCGCGGCCTGCCGGTGGTCACGTCCGCGTCCGACAGCAGCCAGGAGTTGATGTTGCTGACCACGCGGCGGGCGGACCTGGTCGCTGACCGGGTGCGGATGCTGAACCGGCTGCGGTCGCTGCTGACGAGCGTGGCGCCCGCGTTGGAGCGGGCGTTCGAGTACGGCACCCACAAGGGCGCGATGGTGTTGCTGACGGGGTACCCGACGCCGCAACGGCTGACCAGGATCGGTCAGACCCGCCTGACGCGATGGCTGCGAGCCCGCGGGGTCCGCTCCTGCGCGCTGGTCGCTGCGCGAGCGATCGAGGCAGCCCGCGCCCAGCAGGTGCGCTTGCCCGGCGAGGACGTCGCTGCTGCTCTCGTCGTCGAGCTCGCGGCCGACATCCTGGCCCTGGACGAACGACTCAAGACCCTCGAGGCCCAGCTGGCCACCGCGTTTCGGGCCCACCCCCACGCGAGGGCGATCGAGTCGATGCCCGGCTTCGGACCCGTCCTCGGCGCGATGCTGCTCACCGCTGTCGGCGACCTCAGCAGCTACCCCGACCCCGGTCACCTCGCCGCCGCGGCTGGGCTGGTGCCCGTCCCGAAGGACTCCGGACGGCGAGTCGGCAACGTCCACAAACCCCGCCGCTACTCCCGACCGCTAAGGCACGCCCTGTACCTCTCGGCCCTATCCAGCCTGCGCACCGAGGGCGTCAACCGCGACCACTACCAGAAGAAACGCGACGCCGGCCGCACTCACAAGCAAGCCCTGATCGCCCTCGCCCGCCGACGCGTCGACGTCCTGTGGGCCCTGATCCGCGACCACCGCACCTACACCACGCAACCACCCCTGCGGACCCCAGCAGCCGCTTGACAAGACCATTGAGATTCCCAATGCCCGGGGACTTTCCGGCCTTCGACCTCGGCTGGGCGGTCATGGATCGAACGCATCCCCACGATCGGGCCAGTCTTGCGCTCTCCCAACGGTTTACGTGGCTTTCGGCGGGTGCGTTTGGACTCAGCATGATCCCGTGCCGGGCCAGTTCTCCCTTGGGCAGGGCATAGATGTAGGCGTATACCGCTTCATGGCTCACCCGCTCACCATGCGCGTTCGGCGCCCCGAACGCCACCGGCAGGCCCGGATCGGCAGCCTCTGCCGCCAGCCGGCCCGCGATCGCCTTCGGGGAACGGCCCTGTTTCAGGTCCGCGCGCACCCGCGCGGACAACACCACACTGGCCGCGACCTTGCCCACCTGGGGGCGAGCACGACGCCTGGCTGCTTGGCAGTCTGCCCGGACCATCCGATACCCCCGAGTCCGCGTCGAGTTACGCGCCACCTCCCGCGAGACCACCGACTTGTCCCGGCCGATGTGCCCCGCGATCCGCGTGATCGTCCAACCCGCCTTCAACCCCGTCGAGATCTCCACCCGATCCGAAGCCGTCAACATCCTGCGCGTCCCAGCCATGGCCCGACCCTCCCAGCCGCCCACCGACAGGACCAGTCAGACCCGCCGTTGCTTCGACGCCATGACCTCACCCGGACAAGCTGACGTAATTCCCAACCGACCCGGCCCGGGCGACTGAAGTCGCCCGGGCCGGGTCTGTCACAACGAGGTCACCACCTCGTTACTGGATCACTCCTGCGTGGACCGGCGCCGCCGGGAGGCCACCAGGATAATGCCGCCAACCGCGACGAGCAGAAGGCCGCCGACTACCACCCAAAGCGAGTCCGTTCCGGTCTGCGGCAGGGGGCTACCACCGTCCGTACCGGTCGAGGATGGGCTCGGGGACGGGGTGACCGACCCCGTGGGAGTCGCCGTCCCAGTCGGAGTGACAGTCGGATTCGGAGATGGCGTTACCGTCGGGCTCGGAGTTGGCGTCACCGTGCCAGTCGGAGTCGTCGTCGGAGTCGGCTTCGGCACGATGATCACAGCAGCAGCATCATCATTGTCCGTCGCTGTCAAGTCCGTGTCCGTCCCCGGAGCAGGAACCGGACCCAACGGGATCGTCTCATCCCCATCCCCAGGCGCCCTGTCCACGTAAGCCACGTTCCGGGACAAACCCAAGTACGTGTGTGTCACTGTCGCGGTCACCGTCACCACCGGACCAAACTCACCCGCTGGCAGCACACCAGAAGCAACACACACATTCCCCGTGCACGTGTACCCCTGCCCAGACATCGACACCAACGTCAACCCCTCAGGCATGACCTCAGTGACCGACCAGCCGGCCAACGCGTTGACCGGTCCGTCGTTGTGCGGAGTCAACGTAAACGTCACCGTGTCCCCAGGGTTCACCACCCGCGGACCAACCAACTTCTTCACCAGGTTCAGGTTGTACTTCACCAGACCCGCATCGATCGTCGGGTCATCCGGCGTGATGGCCGAGTTGGACCCGTCAGCCGGGGCCTGGAAGGTGTACGCCCCGGACACCACGTCGGCGTTCGAGTCGACCGTGTCATCCTCACCGGCACCCATCGACGTGAACGACGTCCCAGCCGGCTTGACGAACTCGATCGTGTACGTGGCACCGGCCCACAGATCGGTGAACGAGTAGAACCCGTTCTCGTCCGTGGTCGCGGTCGCCAACAACTCGCCGTCCTCGTCGTACAGGTTGACCGTCACACCAGGCACCGGGGCTTCGCCCTCGTCCTGGACACCGTCACGGTCCACGTCGTACCACACGTAGTCACCGACCGACACCAACGTGACCAACCCAGCATCGATCGTTGGGTTGTCCACCAGCATCGGGTCGATCAGGTTGTCACCAGTCACCGGAGCAACGAACTCCACCAAGCCAGTGAGCTGGTCAGCGTCCGAGTCAGCCACGTCGGTCTCGATGCTGTTGCTGGTGTCGCCCTCCACGTCTTGGAAGGTCAACACCTTGCCCTCGGGCGTGACGAACTCGATCCGGTAGGTCACCCCACCGATCAGGTTGTTGAACGCGTAGTACCCGTTCTCATCGGTCACCGTCGTCACCGACGCGTCACCCGGCAGGACCGCCGGGTTGCCCTCGGCATCCAGCAAGTTGACCGTGACACCAGCAACCACCGGTTCACCCTCAGACTGCAAACCATCCCGGTTGATGTCCAACCAGACATAGTTGCCGACCGACACCAACTCGATCAGACCAGCGTCGATCGTTGGGTTGTCCGGATCCGTCGCCGAGTTCGTACCCGTGGCCGGAGCCACCACCGTCACCAGACCGGTCACCTCGTGAGCATCCGAATCAGCCACATCCGTGGTGGTGTCGTTGCTGACATCACCCTCCACGTCCTGCGACGTGAAGATCGTGTCCGCGGGCTTTACGAACTGCACCTGATAGGTCACACCAGCCACCAAGTTGGTGAACGAGTAGAACCCAGCAGCATTCGTCGTGGTCGTCACCGGCGCACCGCCAGGCAACACGGCCGGGTTGCCGTCAGCGTCCATCAGGTTCACCGTCACGCCAGCAACCACCGGCTCACCCTCAGACTGCAGACCATCCAGGTCGCGGTCCCACCAGACGTAGTCACCAATCGAGACCAACTCGATCAAACCAGCATCGATCGTCGGGTCATCCGGGGTGGTCGCCGAGTTCAGACCATCCGTGGGAGCCGGGAAGGTGTACTTCCCGAACACCACGTCAGCGTTCGAATCGACATCCTTCGCCCCAGCTTCCGCCGCGGTGAAGATCGTGTTCGCAGGCTTCACGAACTCAATCGTGTACGTCGCACCAGCCAGCAGGTTGATGAACGAGTAGAACCCATCTGCGTTCGTCGTCGCCGAATCAACCAGCTTGCCGTCCTTGTCATACAAGTTCACGACAACGCCCTCGACCGGCAACTCACCCTCAGACTGCACGCCGTCACGGTTCGCGTCGTACCAGACGTAGTCACCCACCGACACCAGCTTGACGAAGCCCGCGTCCAGACCCGGGTTGTCCGTGACCTCGGCACCGGCCTTGTTGTCGCCGGTCACCGGAGCCGTGAACGTCACCACGCCCGCGATCGGGTCAGAGTCAGTCAGGTCAGCCGTCGCCGAGTTGGAGGTGTCCCCAGAGACATTGCTCGTCGTCGCCACGTACTGCGTTGGCGTGTCGAACTTGACCTGGTAGGTCACCCCAGCGATGAGGTTGGTGAACCAGTAGGCGCCAGCCGCGTCGGTCGTCGCCGTGACCGGCGCGCCACCCGGCAAGACTGCCGGGTTGCCGGCGGCGTCGAGCAGGTGGACGACCACGTCCTTGAGCGGGACATCGGTGCCGTCCTGCAGGCCATCCCGGTTGGTGTCCCACCACACGTAGTCACCGACCGACACCAACTCAACCAACCCAGCATCGATCGACGGGTCATCCGGAGCCGTCAACGAGTTGTTCCCCGACACCGGCGCCGGGAACGTCACCTTGCCGGTCACCACATCCGCGTCCGAATCGGTCGCATCCGCACCCGTGTTCTGCGAGGTGAAGATCGTGTCCGCCGGCTTAACGAACTCAACCGTGTAGGTGACCCCACCGATCAAGTTGTTGAACGAGTAGAACCCGTTCGCGTCCGTCGTCGTCGACGCGGAGAACCCATCCGGTCCAGTCAAGTTGACGATCACACCCGGCACCGCCGGCTCCCCAGCAGACTGCTGACCATCCCGGTTCCGGTCATACCAGACGAAGTCACCAATCGACACCAACTCGATCAAACCGGCATCGATCGTCGGGTTGTCCGGAGTCGTCGCCGAGTTCGCACCCGACGTCGGAGCAACCACCGTCACCCGACCCGTCGACACATTCGCATCCGAATCCTTCGTGTCCTCGGTGTTACCCACCGCATTCGCTTGGGTGAACACCGTGTCAGCAGGCTTCACGAACTCGACCACATAGGTGGCACCCGCCAACAGGTCGGTGAACGAGTAGAACCCGGCAGCGTTCGTCGTCGTCGTCTTGACCAACGTCGTCCCATCCGCGGCATACAAGTTCACCACGACACCCGCCACCACCGGCTCGTCCGCGACCGCACCCTGCAGGCCATCCCGGTTCCGGTCATACCAGACATAGTCACCAATCGACACCAGCTCAACGAACCCAGCATCAATCGTCGGGTTATCCGTCGCCTTCGCACCCGCAGCGTTGCTGCCGGTGGCCTCAGCCACGAACGTCACCTTGCCGTCGGTCACCGGAGCATCCGAGTCCAGGCCACCGTCCTTGTTGGCCGTCGGGTCAGCGTTCACGACCGGCGTGTACGTGTAACCCGCAGGCTTCACGAACTCGATCGTGTACGTCGCACCAGCCAGCAAATCCGTGAACCAGTAGTACCCGGCAGCGTCGGTGGTCTTTGTACCCACCAACCCACCAGCGGCGTCGTACAAGTTGACCGTCACGCCAGCCAACGGAGACTCCCCAGCATCCTGGATACCATCCCGGTTGACGTCCAACCAGGTGTAGTCACCCACCGACACCAACTCGATCAAACCAGCGTCGAGCGTCGGGTTGTCCGTCACCAGCGCGCCGGTGCGGTTGGAGCCGGAGGTCGGAGCCGTGAAGGAGACCTTGCCATCGGCCGGGTTCACGTCCGAGTCGGTTCCAGCGTCCTTGTCGGCCGTGTCGCCAGCGACATTCTGGGTCGTCCACACATAGCCGGTGGGCTTGGTGAACGTCAGAGTGTATGCCGCACCCGGCGTGAGGTCGTCGAACCAGTAGTAGCCAGACGCGTCGGTCGTCGTCGAACGGGTGGCGCCGGCAGCGTCGGTCAGCGTCACCGTGACACCGGCAATGCCGGCCTCGCCGGCCTGCAGACCGTCGCGGTTGACGTCCAACCACACATAGTCACCGATCGACACCTTCGACAAGACGGTGATCTTCTGCTCGTCGTCGTTGTCTGTGTTCGGCTGAGTGGTGTCGGTCGTCAGGTCCGGAGTCACCAACGGGATCGTCTCCGGGCCATCGTTCTGCGACGGCGACACATAGGCGACGTTCTTCAGGTCGCCGGTGACGTTCGCGCCGATCGTCGCCGTGACGGTGATGACGTTGCCCTTCTGACCTGCCGCCAACCCGGTGTCCGTGCTGACGCAGGTGCCCGGGGTGGTGGTGCAGTCGTAGCCGGTTCCCGTCATCGAGACCAGCGTCAGACCCACCGGCAGGATGTCGGTGACCGACCAGCCCTTCAGCGCGTCGACCGGGCCATCGTTGCTCGGCGTCAGCGAGTAGGTGACCGTCCCGCCCTCGTAGTACGGGCCGGACGAGGTCAACGCCTTGTCCAGGACCAGGTTGTAGCGGACGATGCCCGCGTCAATGCCCGGGTTGTCGGCCTTGGCGCCGTCAACCGCCGAGCTCGCCAAGTTCGACCCGGTCGCCGTCGTGGTGAAGGCGACCGTCCCGTCGGACTGAGCGTCGGAGTCGGTCAGATCCGCGGTCGGGCTGTTCGTCGAGACGCCACTGGCGTTGGTGGTCGTGAACGACTCGTCCGCCTTCTTGACGAACTTGATGACGTATGCCGTGCTCGGCTCGAGGTCGGTGAACGAGTAGTAGCCACCTGCGTCGGTCGTTGCCGTCCGGGGGTTACCCGAAGCGTCGAGGACCGGGGTTCCGTTGGAGTGCAGCAACTGAACGGTCATGCCGGCATACACCGGTTCCGTCGAGTCCTGGGCACCATCACGGTCAACGTCGTACCAGACGTAGTCACCGACCGACACGAACTTGATCTTCTCCACCAGCCCAGCGTCCAGGCCGGGGTTGTCGGTGCCGGCGTCGGCCTGAGTCGGACCGCCGGGCAGGTTGTCGCCCGCCGGGCCCGAGTTGAACGACACCCGGCCGGTTGCGACGGCCACATCGGAGTCAGTCAGGTCCTCGGTGCGGCTGTTGGAGGTGTCCGCTCCAGCGTTCTGCTCGGTGAACGTGTAGGCAGCCGGGTCGGGGTTGACGAATTCGATGATGTAGTCGGTGTCCGGGACGAGGTTGACGAAGGAGTAGTAGCCCTTCTCGTTCGTCGTCGTCGCGCCGAGTTCCTCGGTTCCATCCGCGTTGAGCAGTCGGACCACGGCGTTCTTCACCGGCAGTTCATCCGCATCCTGGAAGCCGTCCTTGTCGGCGTCGTACCAGAAGTAGTCACCAACGGACACGGCCGGCGGGATGGTGAAGGGCACGACGATGCCGACCTTGCGCGGCTCCGATGGCTTCAACCACTTGGGGTCTGAGCCCGCCATGACGCGGTACCCACGGTAGGCCACTGAGTTCCAGGCCACGGAGAGATCCAGAGGCTCCACCTCCGGCGTTGTCGGGTCGTCCGTGGTGGATTGCGGAGCCGACAGCGGCGCCTTCATCGGAACGGTAAAGACCAGCGTCTGACCGGCTCCCCACTCGGGGTAGGTGCCGTTGGCCTGCTGGAAGAGCGTGATCCGGTAGGACTTCACCGACGTCCAGTCGGTGATATCGCCCTCATTGAGCCAGTTGTCGTCGCACGACGTCTGCCACGGAGCGTTCGGCGTCGCCAGGTCGATGTTCAGCTCGGGGCGGCACGGGTTGCTCGTGAGGTTGTACTCGACGACGTAGCCACTGTTGGTGGCCGTGGACAGTGCCGAGTTGAGGACGACCGGCCCAGTGAGCACCGGTGACCATTCGGTGGCCCGCTGTCCGCCGCTGAGCAGTTGCCCGACCCCCGTGTCGCCGATCACCGGCAACACGTCGTAGAGCACGTAGTTGGTCATAGGGACGTTGCCGACGTTCTGCATTTCCACGCGGTAGCTGAATGAACCGCCGGGCAGCGTTTGTGCCACGCAAGGGTAGCGAGTGTAGCCGTCCCAGTCCGGGCAGACCGCCTCGTCTGATCCAGCCGGAGCAGTGGTCGTCCCGGTGGCCTCAAAGATGTTGTCAAGGTCCGGGTCACCGATGTCCCACTTTCGGACCTGGACCGTCTCTGCCTCGATGACCTTGACGACCGCCTTGTTGGTGCAGACGAGCTCGTCCTTGATGTTGTCCCCGTCAATGTCAGCCGGGTCGGTCGTCTCCGTCTGGACGTACCACGAGGTGTCACACGTGGTGACTTGGTCGTTGGTGTTGACCTTGACGGTGTTGGTGTAGTCGGCCACCGACGTGCCCGGCTTGACCCGAACCTGGATGTGCAGGCTGTAGCCGATGGAGTTCTGACCGGCCAAGGTGTCCGTCGGCAGAACCATGTCCTTGAAAGTGACGAGCGTGCCGGAGCCGTCCGCCTGCACCTGGATGGTGTGGTCCGGGATGGGCCGCGTAGACGGGCATGGCGCATCGAGGACCGAGCTTCCCTCACCACTGCCGGTGCCGCGGGTGGAGAAACAGGTCACCCCGATGACCTCGAACTGGGGCGGGATGACGTCCGAGAGCGTCATCGTCTTGACTGGAATGCTGGACTCCACCGCGAAGCCGACGATCCAGTCGAATACCTCAAGAGGAGTCACCGACGTCGGAGCATTTGGTCCGGTGATCTTCAAACCTTTGATCGGGGTGATGAAGGCCTCGGCGGGGTCGACGTTCGTCGTGACGCACTTGTCCGCAGGTGCGGTGAAGCCGGGGGTCGTCGACGTCATCGACGCGCAGTTGACGATGGTGTCGTCCAAGGATGTGTCGGCCGGCACCGTGGCGGTGACGTACATGGTTAGGTACTGGCCAGGCTTGAGGGCTGGCGTTGACATCCGCCAGTGCGTGCTTCCCGCCGGCACCGGGATGGTCAATGGTGTCGACACGTTGCTGTCGATCACTGTTGACGAACCCCAGGTCGTGCCACCGTCGGAGGAGAATTCGAAGGTGACCAACCCGCCCCTGGGCGTCAAGGGGTTGTAGTCCCAGTAGATCCGGTCCAGGGTGAGCGCCTGCAAGGTGTTGGTCGGCAACGCATCGGTCACCGTCGCGTCGCTCAGCGTCATGTTGCCCGTGTTCTGCACGTAGACCCGCCAGCGGATGTTGCCACCAGGGGCGATCTTGGCCGGCCCTTCCTTCACGAACCAGGAGTTGGGCTGGGGAGCGGCAGTGGACAGGGTCCCCGTCGCCGTCACCGTCTCGGTCCCGCCGTCCTTGTAGGTCAACACGGCCGTCGCCGTGTTGGTGTAGACCGTGCCGGCGGCCGGCACAGCGCTCTGGCGAGCGTTCGGTGGCACCTTTACCGTCACGAAGAGCGTGGTGTAGGAGCTGCAATTGAGACCCTGGGCATCGCAGTTCATGCTCGAACGAGCTGGGATCCCAGTGAGGTTCCAGGTGACGGTGTGGCTGGCCGAGTCATACGAGGTCGTCCACCCCGGCGAGGCATAGTCGGCTGTGCTCGTCACGTACTCGAGATCGGCAGGCAGGGGGTCGGTCACGACGGCGGAGGTCACGTCGATGCCCCCGACCAGGGTCGGCCGAGTGAACTTCATCTGGAAGGTGTAGATCTCCCCCGGGGCGATGCCCGAGGCCGAGGACTTGGAAAGGCCGAAGTCCTTCACCGGCTTCTCAACGTTGATGGGGACGATCGCCGAGTTAAGGGAACTCCCCTTGGTGACAGCCAACGTGGCCTGGTTGTTGATGACGCCCACCGGAGCCGTCAGCGGGTAGTCCTTGACAATGGCCGTGACGTATACGGCCGAGGTCGGCCCGTCCGGCCAGGCGGTCGTGGCGTTGCCCAGCTTCAGGGTAAGCGTGTTGCCGGCCCACGAGTAAGTCATCGGGTAGGGCAGCGGGTTAGGCAGGACGACCGCCCCGCCAGGGATGGTCAGATTGGGGTCGAAGTCACCGTGCCGATGCCGCAGTTGCCCTCAAGGGAGCTGCACTGCAGCGTCAAGCGATAGGTGACACTCTCGCCGACTTGATAGACCGGCTTGGGGTTGACGACCTCCTTGTCCACCGTCCCACAGGTCACCACCCCTTCCCCACAGTTGTTAGCCGCCTGGGCCAGTGGTGTCACTGTCGCCAGGATGCCAATCGTCGACAGAAGTGCAGCAACGCCGGCCGCAACCCTCCGCCGAGCGCGCGCGAGGCGTCGGCGCGCAGCCGCAGCCGAACGCGTCGGCGCAGACGCTGTCAGTTGATCCATGAAAATTTCCCCAATCCCACGGTCACTCCCTGACCGTTGCCACGTAGGTCCGCGCGCGGTATTCCCGCACGCGGGCGTCCCCAGCATCGGCGTGCTCGCCTCTGCATCACGTATCCGCGCAGCTCATGACGCCGGCTCCCCCCCGGGTCCACACGCTGCACCGGGTAGCATGACACCACGGACGAGGAATGTCATCCACACTCTTAATCTCGGTTAACGAGATGCCCGAGATCTTGCTCAAGGTTAATCGCTGGCAGTGCGTATGCCGGGCCGAGGGGTACGTTCCCCCCCGGGGGGGACGTAGCCGCTTAAGTCCACCCCGCGGCCAGATTGGCGCAGCGGAGTGGCTCTCATATTCGGGGGTTCAACATGTCGAGTCTGACCGGGCCAGCTCCGGGCGTCACCCTGCGGGCAGTGCTTGAGACTCTCGCGGGGGTTCCGCTGCCCGCTTGGGATACCCTCGCCCCACACGTCCACACCATCCGCCTGCGCAAGGGGCAGACCCTCTACGACGTGGGCAGCAACGCTCCCTACTTTTACGTCGTGCGACGTGGCACCGTCATCGTCTCAGCTCCAGATGCCCACGGACGTGAGTGGATTGTCAACTTCTGCGAACCGGGCGACGCCGTCGCGTCGATGTCCTCGCTTGCGCCTCCCGGTTTGCGGCGTCTGGTCGCCCTCAGCCACATCCCCAAGGTGCCCGCCTTGACCGAACTGGGCGTGAGTCACACCAAGGCGTCGGCTCTGCGGCATACGGAACTCGATCGCATCGACGGACGTCACATCGAGATGCTGTGCCTCCGGCATGTCGAGTGGTCCAATGCCGTGCTCTCTGCACTGTTTGCTCACACGCTCGCCAAGGAGAAGCGCGAGCGCGAGTTGCTGACCATGACGCCCGAGGAGCGCTACCGCCAGTTCGTCCGCGACTATCCGCACCTACTGGACGACCTTCCGCAGAAGGACATCGCCCGGCACCTGGGGATCACTCCGGTCGGCTTGAGCCGGATCGCCAGCCGGGTTCGGGCGGGGCAGGCCGACGGCGAAGCATCAGGTTCGGACGGTCTCAGCCTGGCCTAGTCCGGTGCCACGCTCGCTTGGATGCCAATTCCGTCGCACCCTGCGTGTCACGAAGCAAAGGGGGTGGCCCGCCACGTGTCGTGGTGGGCCACCCCTTTGGGTATGCCGTGCGCCTCAACTCAAGCCGTCGTGAAGTTCCACGCCAAGGTCGAGAACGGGTTACCAACGAGGTCACGGATGGCCGTCGTCCCTCCGGTCAACTGCAGACGGTACTGCGTCGCGGGCAGCAACGAGGCACTAGGGGTGAGGACCCACTTGCCGGTTGCTGCCGACCAGTTCACCGTCGCCGGCACCGGAGCCCCCGTGGCCAACACCTTCAGGGTGAACGTCGTGGTGGACATTCCGATAATGGTTTCGGTGAAGCCGATGTCGAGTGTCGTCGATACTGGAACTCCAACGGCATTCGTTGAGACGTTCCGCGAAGACATCATCGGGGCCAAACCGGTGAGGAAGCGCCACTGGATCGTCGAGAATGGATTGCCAGCCAGGTCGCGAATGGCCGAAACGCCTCCGACGGCCTTGACCGTGTACCACGTGTCTTCAGCAAGGTTCGCGGTCGGGTAGATGCGCCACACCTTGTCGTAGCTGCTGCCCACGACCAGCCCAGGAACGACCGCGCCGGTCGAGTTGTTGGTGATGGTGAACGTCGCACTATTGACCCCCGTCACCGCCTCGTTGAAGCTCACCTGAGCAATCGTCCAGGGCTCAACACCCCGGGACTCCACCAACGGCCACCGGTACATCGCCGCCGGCGCCGGTCCAGTGGTGAAGGTCCACGTGGTGGTCACGAGGTTCTCGCTCCCGGCTCGGATCGCCGAGGTCAGCGTTGCGCGGAACTGCTTGTCCGCGGCCAGGTTCGACGTTGGGTCGAGTTTGGCGACCCGGGTTGTGCTGTCGTAGGTCACGGTCGCAACCACTGAGGTTCCTGCCGCGACATCGACAAGGGTAAAACTCGTCGAGTCGACCCCCGTCACGTTGAGGCTAAAGGTCGCCAACACGTTGGCCGTGACCCCGATGGTCTGAGCCCCGTGCGCGGGGCTCACTGCGACGGTGAGCGGAGTGACCGCCGCGGACGCGCTACCGGCCGTCATGATCCCGCCCGCAGCGAGCATTCCGCTTATTGCACTGATCGTCGATAGCCGACGAAGACGAGCACGAAACATTGTCATTTCTCGTTTCCCCCCCACGCCCAAGGTCAAGCGGCACCCTGTTCTTTCGCCGCTCATGACGACTGTAGGACGGCTAGGGGAATGTGAAGAACGATCTGGCATATCTATACCCACACCTGGAAGAATCTTTACTATTGCCAGACACTTGCTTGACACTTGGCTCCATCGCGTTGACCCGAGCGCCGATTCGCTAACTCAGGTTAGGAAGGTGAGTCAAGGAACATCCGTCGCTGAGATCAGATGGCACACGAGAACGGGGCGGGAGCGGCATACAGGATGCCGGTCCAGCCCCGTTCGGGTGCGGTGCTTCGCGCGGTCAGGCGGTGTCGACGAAGGACGTGCTGAGGTAGGTGTGGACGGCGTCCTCCGGAACCCGGAAGGACCGCCCCACCCGAACGGCCGGCAACTCGCCACCATGCACGAGCCGGTAGACCGTCATCTTCGACACGCGCATGATCGAGGCGACCTCGGCCACGGTCAGGAACCGGACCTCTGAGAGCTGACGCTCGGTTGACATCGGACTCCTCGGATGCGCCCACGCAGCGCCGGCTTCCCCGCCGGCGAACGGTCCGCGTGTGCGTCGCAACTCTAGGGGCTGGTGTGACAGGAGGGAAGTCGCGAGATCACCTTGTGACGAAAAGTCCAGCCGACACGCCGACAGTCCCCCACCCGGTATGCCGCACCCGCCCGCCGCACGTTGCCCACGACGCCCGGGCTGCTCAGTCGAACCAGACGTCCAGGCCGTGCAGGGGGAAGACCGCCTGGCGGGTCGCCATCACGGCTCGGTCGACCTCGTTGCCTGGGTCATAACCCAAGTCCCACGATCGCCACCAGATCGGCTCGCCATCGGGCAGGTCGCCCATCCGGGCCGGGCCGGGCTTGCCGAACAGGGTCTGCACGTGGTCGCGCCATGCCTCGGGCACGGCTACTCCAGGCAGGATCGGCCGGTGCGCCGCGATCGCCGTGAGGTGGGTCCACGTGCGCGGGACGACGTCAACGACTTCATAGCCGCCGCCGCCGAGGGCCACCCAGCGTCCGCCGCAGACCTCGTGGCTGAGCTTGTGCAGAGCGATCATCGCGTCGCGCTGGGCGTCGACCGAGAGCGCGAAGTGGGCTAGCGGGTCTTGATAGTGCGTGTCGGCCCCGTGCTGGGTGACGAGCACCTGGGGCCGGAAGGCCCGCACGACCGGCATCGCCACGGAGTGCAGCGCCCGCAACCACCCCGAGTCGGACAACCCCGGCGGCAGCGACACGTTGACCGCATGGCCTAGCGCCGCTCCCCCGCCGATGTCGGTCGCCCACCCGGTCCCAGGAAACAGCGCGCGGCCCGTCTCGTGGATCGACACCGTGAGCACCCTCGGGTCGTCCCAAAAGATCGACTCGACGCCGTCGCCGTGATGGACGTCGACGTCGACGTAGGCGACGCGATCGGCGCCGTGGTCCAACAGCCACTGGATGCCCACGGCGATGTCGTTGTAGACGCAGAAGCCGGAGGCATTGGCGGCCATCGCGTGGTGCAGTCCGCCGCAGAAGTTGACGCCGTGGGTCGTCTGGCCGGTCCACACCGCTTCGCACAGGGCGCGGGTGCCTTCGACGATCCGGGCGCTGGCCTCGTGCATGCCGAGGAACGCCGGGACGTCGTCCGTGCCGATGCCCAGATGCTCGCTGGTGTGCTCAGGGTTGAGCGACGCGGTCTTGACGGCCTCGACGAAGTAGGGCTCGTGGACGGTGTGCAGCCACGCATCGTCGACCACGTCCGGGGATAGCACCTCGACGTCGTCGGCTGCGAAGAGCCCGAACTCCTCACAGAGCCGAGCGGTCAGGGCCAGGCGGACCGGCTGCATGGGGTGCGCGGGTCCGAAGTTGTACTTCGTAAAGTCCGGGTCCCAGACGACCCGTGCCTGGCTGGGCATATGCCGACGTTACCCCTTGTCGGCGGCGCTGCGGACGCGTGCGTCGGAAGGCTCACGACGGCATACCGGGAATGTCGCGGCGACCACCCCGCCGAGGTGCCGCGCAGCGGAAGGCGATCCGGTATGCCGTTCCGCCAGGCGGGCGATCAGGCGCCGCCAGACCCGGCCCCGGACCACCCACGGTCCAGGCCGAGTGGAAGGATCATCGCGATCTCCTCCTCGTCGACGTGGCCGACGCCACGCATGGGTCGACGCGAATCAGAGGGCCGGAAGCCCAGTCCGGACGCGAAGGCGACGGCCCGACCGTTGGACGTGCTCACCCAGTAGACGATGTGCGAGCGGCCGTCGTCCCGAGCCTGCTGGCAGGCCGCATCGACGAGCGCGGTGGCCACCCCGGTGCCCCGGGCTGCGGGGGTCACCCAGAGGCCGTAGATCTCGGCGACGTTGGCGGACTCGGACTCCCCCACCTGCGTCAGGTCCTCGAGAAGTGCCTCCTCAGAACCATCCCCCTGGGTCCGATGGCGGCCCACGCTGGCCGTCCCCAGGACTGCGCCATCGCGTTCGGCCAGGAACCGGGGCGAGCGGCGAACCCGCTCGAGCCAGGCCGCCTCGCTGAGCGCCTCCTCATCGGCGCGGGTGGCCGAGAACGCCTCGGGCGACTCGCGCAACGCGTCCAGGCGGACCTGGCGGAACTGCGCCCAGTTGGAGTCGGCCAACCGGCGAACGGTGATGGGACTGGTGCTCTCACTCATGCACCCACCCTGTCACGGGCGCAACGGCATCGGGGCGCTGTCCCACGGTCATCGGCCGGGCGGCGTGCACCGCGGCGTGCACCGCGGCGTGCACAGCCGCTTGCCGGGTCGTGGCTCAGAGCTGGCGCACCATGCTCAGCTCGCACCCGCCATGGCCCGGGTCGGGCGCCCGCTCGTCGGTCTCGATGAACCTCATCCGCCGGTAGAGCGCGCGAGCCGTCCCGTTGGCCTCCCGCACGTCGAGGAGCACCCGCCGGTGACCCCTCGCTGCGGCTTCGCTGACCGCGGCCTCAACCAGCGCGGCGCCGATCCCGCGCCCGCGCGCCGACGGGCGGACGAACATGGCGATGATGAACGGGATCACCTCGGCCTCCTCGTCGCCGGCGAGGTCATCGGGATCGGTCGTCGGGTCCCATAGGCCGACCATGCCGAGCGGCATACCGGATTCCTGCGCCTGCCAGTAGGTCACCGCCGCCAGCCGCGCGCGCCAGGTCGCTTCGTCGTATGCCGCGTTTTGGGCATAGGTCGCGCCGAACGCCTCCGGGTCGGTGGTCAGCGCCTCCAACCGCAGGTCGCGGTGGGCCTCCCAGTCGTCGGGAGCAAGCCGGACGATCTCGACGACCCTGGTCATCCGAGGCCTGCGGCGAGCTCCGCGGAGCGGGCCGCGGCCGCCTCCATGGCGGTCATGAACGCCGCGCGCACCTTGTGGTCCTCAAGCTGGCGGATCGCGGCGATGGTCGTGCCGCCGGGGCTGGAGACCCGCTCGCGCAGGACTGTGGGGTGTTCGCCGGTCTCGCGGAGCATCGTCGCGGCGCCGTAGAGGGTCTGCACGACGAGCTCGGTCGAGGTGGCCCGCGGCAGACCGAGCAGCACCCCCGCCTCGATCATCGACTCGACGACATAGAAGATGTATGCCGGTCCGCTCCCGGAGATGGCAGTAATGGCGTCCTGGTGCTTCTCGGCGACCTGGACGACCTTGCCGCACGAGGCGAGCAGGCTCTCGGCCTCGGCGAGGTGGGCTTGCGTGCAGTTACGTCCCGGGCTGACCGCTGCCATCCCCTGGTCGACCAGCGCGGGGGTGTTGGGCATGACCCGCACGACCGAGGAGCCTTCGGGCAGGCGGCTTTCCAGGTATGCCGTGGGGATACCTGCTGCGAGCGAGACGACGAGGTTGCCGGGTGCGATGTGGTCTCGGATCTCGCTGAGCAGCCCGTCCATGTCCTGGGGCTTGACGACCAGGACGAGGACATCGGCGATCTGGGCAGCCTCGGCGTTGCCCAGGACCCGCACGCCGTAGCGCTCGCGCAGCGTCGCCGCGTGGTCGGCCCGCTTCTCGGTGATGACGATGTCGGCCGCCGGTCGGCCCGAGCGAAGCAGGCCCGAAAGGAGGGTCTCGCCCATCACGCCAGCGCCGAAGATCGCCGTAGTTCCCATGCTGTGTGCCTCTTCCCGTTCAGCTTGCCCGTCGCAGCTTGCCCATCGCTGTCGGCCCCGCGGGCCCATCTGTGGGCCCGATGATCCGGTCTGCGGAGGCAGCCTACCGAGCCCGCCGAGATTGACCTTAGGTGTAGGACACGCCGGGCCAGGCGGTCACAAGGTCAATCTCGGCGGTTGAAGAGGGGCAGCCGCGATCGGCGGGGTGAAAGGCGGAGCTGAGCGAACGGCATACTGCTCAGCCTTTGGTGGCGAGCCCGCGGAGGAAGAACCCGACGTTGGCCGGGCGCTCGGCCATCCGGCGCATGAGGTAGCCGTACCACTCCTCGCCGAACGGGATATAGACCCTCATCTGGTCGCCGCGATCGGCGATCCGTTGCTGTTCGTCGGGCCGGACCCCATAGAGCATCTGGTATTCGAAGGTCTTCGGCTCGCGGCCGGCCCGCCCCGCCAGAGCTGCGGCGATCTCGACGATCCGGGGATCGTGGCTAGCCACCATCGGATAACCCTCACCCGCCATGAGGATCTTGAGACACCGGACATACGACTTGTCGACCTCGGCGCCGTCCTGGAAAGCCACCGACTCCGGCTCCTGGTAGGCCCCCTTGCACAACCGGATCCGGGATCCCGCGTGCGCCAGATCGCGACAGTCCCCTTCGGTGCGGCGCAGGTAGGCCTGCAGGACCGCCCCGACTGACGGGAAGTCCTGGCGCAGTTCCCCCACAATGGCCAGCGTCGAGTCGGTCGTCGTGTGGTCCTCCATGTCGACGGTCATCGTCGTCCCGGCGTTGAGCGCCGCCTGGGCGATCTCCCGCGCATGCTCCAGAGCCACCGCCGGGCCGTCAGGCAGGTGCAGCCCCAGCGCGGTGAGCTTGACCGACACCTCGGCCTTCGCGCCATGGGTCAGACCTCGCGCGGACAGGTCGCGCAGCAGGGTGAGATAGGTGTCCCTGGTATGCCGTGCCTGGTCCAGGTGCGTGGTGTCCTCACCGAGGTAGTCGATGGTGCTGGCCCGGCCGACCGTCGCGAGCTGACCCGTGGCTCGAACGGCGTCAGCCACGGTGGCGCCGGCGACGAAGCGCCGCACGACGGATCGACTGACCGGGGCCTTCTCGACAACGTCGCGCACCCGATTCATCTTGGCCAGCTGCAAGAGCGAGCCACGCAAGAGGTCCCTGGCGTCCACCCGCCCACTCTATTGCCGCCGGTCAGCCTGCACGACCGTCTCTTCCGCCAACCGGGACGTATGCCGTGCGGGCGGCATACGCCTCGCCTGCCGGGGGGTCGCACCTAGGCTGGTGGCATGCCCACGAGCGTCAGTTTTGCCCAGCACGGTGAGGGAATCGGCAACGCAGGGGCGGTGATCCGCGCCAACGCGGTCAGCGCGGGCCTCGATTCCCCCGTCCCACCGTGCCCCGGCTGGACGGTCCGCGACCTGGTGCTGCACGTCGGCCTGGCCCACCGCTGGGCCGTGGCCATCCTGCACGGCACCCCACGGGAGCAGTGGCCGACCGAAGAGTCGGTGCGGGCCGAGGGACAGGCCAGCGGTGACGTGCTGGACTGGTTCGACGACGGGATGGCCCACCTGCTGCACGTGCTGGCCAGCTCGCCGGAGGACCTGCAGGCGTTCTTCTTCCTCAAGGATGCGCCGCGCCCGCGGGAGGCCTGGGCTCGACGGCAGTGTCACGAGACGACGATTCACGCGGTCGACGCGATGGCGGCCCGGCTGGGTCGGTTGCCGAGCGCTGCACAGACCTGGCTCTCGCCGGAGCTCTCCGCCGACGGGATCGACGAGCTGCTCATGGGGTTCGTGCCACGCAAGAGCGGACAGCTGCGGACCGAGGCCGGCGAGGACCCGCTCACATTGCTGGTGCTGGCCTACGACATCGACCGGGCCTGGACGCTGCGGCTGTCCGCCGGACCCGTCGTGACGACCACCGGCACCCGGGCTCAGCAGGAGGAGGCGCACGGCATACCGGATGTCGTGTGGGAGGGGACCGCGACCGGGCTCTACCTCGGGTTGTGGAACCGGGGCGAGGAGTTCACCGAGACCGGGCGGGCATCCCTGATCGACGCGTGGCGGCGCGACCAGAAGATCGAGTGGAGCTGACCCCGCGAATCCGCTAGGGCCTGTTACGAAAGTCGCTTGAGCCAGTGGTTGATGCTGGCGATGTGAACGGTTGCCGCGAAGCGGACAGCGAGCTTGTCGTAGCGGGTGGCGAAGCCGCGGTGGTGTTTGAGGTGGTTGAAGCCGCACTCGACGGCGTGCCGGTCCTTGTAGGTGTCGGTGTCGAAGGCCGGGGTCGGCCACCGGCTGATCCTCGCCGCCGTCGGTGCCCGACTTGGTCGGCCGGAACCGGGATCGTCGCGGCGATCCGGTGGGCACGCAGCCAGGCCCGGTTGGCCTTGGAGGAATAGGCCTTATCGGCCAAGACACGATCGGGACGGCGGCGGGGACGACCGGGGCCAACCCGGCGGACACGGATCTTCTCCAAGACCGGGACCAGTTGGGGACTGTCGCCATCCTGGCCGGGAGTCAGCAGGAACGACAACACGCCACGACGCTGGTCCACCGCAGCATGGGTCTTGGTGCCCCACCCTCCCCGGGATCGACCTAGCGCGTGGTGATCCGGTTCTCCCGCAACGCGATCCACACTGTCTCGGCGGGCACCAGCGGCATGAACGTGAGCCCTGGAGGTCGTGGAGTCCACCGACACCTGCCACGACAACTTCCCACTCGCGTCGGCACAGGCATGTAGCGCGGCCTCCGCCCGATCCCACACCCCCAGCACCTGCCAACACGCGAACAGTGCGTACACCCGCCACCACGGGCCGTACCGGTCCGGGACATCGCGCCAAGGACAGCCGACACGGACCCGGTGCCGGATCCCGTCGACCAGCCCCCGCAACGGCCACCGGCGAGGACGACCACGCCGAGCCGACACCGGCAGCAAGGGCTCAAGCAGGGCCCACTGAGCATCGGTGAGGTCGTGGCGGACGGCGGCGTCTATGGTGGGCATCGAGGCTCCCGTTGTGTGCGGCGGACTAGACACCACCAGCGCTACTCCGGGAGCCTCACCTCGTCCGAGACGACACGCCTAACCTCACCTGTCACTTTCGTAACAGGCCCTAGTCCCCCAGGTGCGCTCGGGCGAAGTCGAGCGACTCGCGCAGGTCCTCGGTGCGCTGGACGTCGGTGTGCTTGCGGGTGCCGACCTCAACGACGACATCGCCCGCGAACCCGGCACTGGGCAATAGCTGGAGGAACTCCGCGCAGGGCTGGCCCCCGCGTCCGGGGACCAGGTGTTCGTCGCGGACTGACCCGGACCCGTCGGCCAGGTGGACGTGGACCAGCCGCTCACCAAGGTCGGCAGCCATGGCGAGCGCATCAGAACCGGCCGTCGCCGTGTGGGACAGGTCGAGCGTCACGTGGTCGTAGGTCATCGGCACCGGATCCCAGTGCGGCAGGTAGGCCTGCAGGTCCCGCCCGCGAGCCCGCCAGGGGAACATGTTCTCCACCGCGAGCCGGATCCCCGACTCGGCTTCCCGCTCGGCCACCCCGTCAACGAACTCGGCCGCGTAGTCCTTCTGCCAACGGAACGGCGGGTGCAGGACGACTGTCGGCGCATCCAGGTCGTGGGCCATCTCGATGGAGCGGTCGATCTTGGTCCACGGGTCCGGCCCCCAGACCCGTTGCGTGATGAGCAGGGTGGGCGCGTGGACCGAGAGGACCGGTATGCCGTAGTGCTTGGACAACGCCCGCAACGCGCCGGCCTCTTGGGACACGACGTCGGTCCAGACCATGACCTCGATGCCGTCGTAGCCGAGCCGGGAGGCCAGCTCGAAGGCAGTCGCACAGGTGCCGGGATAGACCGAGGCGGTCGACAGCGTGACCCGGATGTGCATGCCCTCATTGTGACCGCCTGACCACCCGCGCGGACACCAGCGGTCCACGCAGCGGTCGGAGGACGCTGAGGGGCCGGGCGGCTCGGGTTTGCCTCCTCGCAAGTCGGGGTCGCCGCCGACCCGACGAACGAGGCAGCCGCGCGGCGCGATTAGAGTTACGCCGTGCCTGAAGCTCCACTGGACCTGGCTCGCACCTGGGTCGAGTTCACCGATCCGGACAACCCCCGCCAGCGCTTCCGGTGTGACCTCACCTGGCTGACCTCGCGGTGGACCTGCGTCTATGGCACGGCCTGCCGCGGCCTCTACGCTGACCGTCCCGACGACGGTTGTTGCACGTTGGGGGCACACTTCACCGAGAAGGCCGATTACGAGCGCGTCCGGGATGCCGCCGCGACCCTCGGGCCCGACGAGTGGCAGTTCCGCGACGTCGCGTATGCCGGTGGGTCGATGTCCCGAGGCAACTGGACGCAGCGGGAGGAGACGGCCCGCAAGACCAAGGTCGTCGACGGTGCCTGCATCTTCCTCAACCGGCCGGGCTTCCCGGCCGGAGCCGGGTGCGCCCTGCACCAACGGGCGGTTCTCGACGGGGTCAAGCCGCACGAGGTCAAGCCCGAGGTGTGTTGGCAGTTGCCGATCCGGCGGTCCTATCGGACGGTCGAGCTGCCCGACGGCACCGACTATCTGGAGATCACCATCACCGAGTTCGACCGGCGCGGGTGGGGCCCGGGCGGCCACGACCTGGACTGGTACTGCTCGGGCAGTCCCGACGCCCACATCGGCCTGGAGCCGGTCTTCCGCAACAACCGCGACGAGCTTGTCGAGCTCATGGGTGAGGCGGCCTATGACCAACTCGTGGTGAGGTGCACGGCATACCTGCGCAGCGTCAACGCGGCCCATCGCGGGGCGGGACGGGCGATGCTTCCCCTCCTTGTGCACCCAGCGACGTTGCTCGCCCAGGCCCGCCGCCAGACGCGACGCAAGCCAGTGGCGGCCAAGAGCAAGACGATCGACGCCGACGGAGCGATCCGCAGCCCGAACATCTGGGGCGCACCGGAGGTCTACGAGATCGAAAACCGAGCCACCGACCGCGCGGGGCTGGTGTGCGCGAGCATGCTTGCGCTCGCCGGGCGCACCGACTGGTCGGGGGCGACGGTGCTGGATATCGGGTGCGGGACCGGGTTCCACTTGCCGCACTACGCCCAGACCGCGACTTCGGTCATCGGCGTCGAGCCGCACGCGCCCCTCATGGCGCTGGCTCAGGAGCGCACGGCTGGGCTTGAGAACGTGTCAGTGCGGTTGGCTTCGGCGCAGGCCACGGGTTTGGTGGACGGGTCCGTCGACGTTGCGATCGCGCGGTTGGCCTACTTCTTCGGGCCAGGTTGCGAGCCCGGGCTAGTGGAGCTGACTCGGATCATGCGGCCCGGCGGGATCGGCTTTGTTATTGATGTCGACGCGTCCCGATCGACGTTTGGGGCGTGGTTCCGAGGATCGCTGCCTGACTACGATCCCGCTGCGGTGGAACGGTTCTGGCGTCGGCAAGGGTGGGTGCAGGAGCGACTCGAGGTGGCGTGGGAGATGACCTCACGGGCCGACTTCGAGGCCGTCGTGCGGCTGGAGTTTGCGCCGACGTATGCCGGTCGCATCCTCGCCGAGGACCCCGACCGGACCGGGATCGACTACGCCCTCAACCTGTGGTGGCGCCGCTTCTGAGTCGCTCGGCCAGGTCGCGCGCGTCGTCGTCGGTGAGGCCGCTGGCCCGATCTGTGAGGGCTCCTCGGGGCTCCTCCCAGGCCAAGGCGTCCGCGAGGGTCTGCGCGAGGGGGCGCGGGTGCAGGCCTGCGGCGCGAGCGGGGGCTTCGGCGCGAGCCATGAACCCGGCATACTCCGGCAGCGGCAACCACATCGGCAGGGAACGCTCCCCAGACCAGTGCTGAATTCCTTGCGCGAGAAGCCAATCCGGGTCGGCCCGCAGGACTTGACCCTGATGACCCGCCACGGCCCTGGCAACGGCGAGGTGCTCGGGAAGCGACATCATCTCGCCCACCGCATCGACGATGCCTGCGGTGCGCCGCTCGCAGCAGTCGACCAACCACCCAGCCAGGTCGCGAACGTCGATGACCTGGGTGGCGAGGCCTGGAACGTCGGGGACCACGACTGCGCCATCGGGTGTGCCGGGGTGGGCAAACCGCCACGGCCAGTAGCCGCTTCGGCTCGACTGGTCGCCCGGGCCGCCGATCAGCCCGGCGCGCGCGATGAGCGTGCGATCGGCGCCGAACCCCGCCAGCGCGGCCTGCTCACAGGCCACCTTCGCCTCGCCATAGACCTCCGGGCCCTGCATCAGGTCAGTGTCGATGGGCGGCAGGAGCGGGTCGGTGGTGGTCCCGCCGGGGGTGTCGTTCGCGGCATACACACTCGCCGAGGAGACGAGCGCGAAGTATGCCGCCCGCTCATTGAGCGCGGAAGCGGCTCCGCGGACGTGGCCCGGGTGGCGGGTCACGTCGAGGACCGCGTCCCACTCGCCGGGGACGGCGGCATACGCATCGGGGGTGTCGGGGGCGTCGCGGGTGTCGGGGGTGTCGCGGGTGTCGGGGGTGTCGCGGTCGGCGACGACGAGGTGGACACCGGGCGGGACGGAGCCCGAGGTGCCGCGGGCGAGCGCGGTGACGGAGTGCCCGCGTTCGACGGCGATGCCGGCGATCTGGCCGCCCAACCAGGCGGTGCCGCCAAGAAGAAGCAGTCTCATGTTCTAAGTGCAGGTCGGCAGCGGGCGTGGCGCAAGGGTCGTTCGCCGAACGCGCAACGAACACCTGGCCGAATTGCCCGCGCTGTCCCGAATTCCTCACACCCACCGATGGTTTCGCGCCCCGCGAGGCCCGACCCGCCCGAAACCCTCACACCCGCCGACAATTTCGTCCCCGACCAGGCCCGATCCACCCGAATTCCTCACACCCACCGATGACTTCCGGCCCACGCCGACCGGATCGGCCCGAAACCCTCACACCCGCGCACGTTTTCGACGCAGGCCCCGACCGGTGTCAGTGCCGGCCCCTACGGTCAAGGTCATGGCAACGAACAACGCGCTGCGCGCCCGCGAGCGGGGCACGGCATACCGGTGCTCAGAGTGCGGGTGGAGCACGCTCAAGTGGGTGGGCCGGTGCGGCGAGTGCCAGGCGTGGGGGACGGTAGCCGAGGTCGGCGACGGCCGACCGCGCACGACGGCCCCTGCCCGAGTAGTGCCGCCGCCGTCCCGGATCGGGGACGTCGACCGCGAAGCTGCGGTCGCGAGGCCGACCGGCGTCGGGGAGTTCGATCGCGTGCTCGGCGGCGGCTTGGTGCCCGGCGCGGTCATCCTCGTCGCGGGCGAGCCCGGGATCGGCAAGTCCACCCTGCTGCTCGACGTGGCGGCCCGGGCGGCCAGATCCGGTCGCAACGTCCTCTATGTCAGCGGCGAGGAATCCGCCGCCCAGGTCCGGCTGCGGGCAGAGCGGATCGAGGCGATGGCCTCGACCCTCTACCTCGCCGCCGAGACCGACCTCGGCACCGTGCTCGGCCAGATCGACTCGGTCAACCCCGACCTCGTCGTCGTCGACTCCGTGCAGACGGTCGCGAGCGCCCAGGTCGAAGGCGCCGCCGGCAACGTCGCCCAGGTCCGCGAGGTGGCCGCCAGCCTCATCCACGTCGCGAAATCCCGGGGTATCGCCGTCCTACTCGTCGGGCATGTCACCAAGGACGGGTCGATCGCCGGGCCCCGCCTGCTTGAGCACCTCGTCGACGTCGTCGTCCAGTTCGAGGGCGAACGCCACTCTCGGCTCCGCCTGGTCCGGGCCGCGAAGAACCGTTACGGCCCGACCGATGAGGTCGGATGCTTCGACCTGTCGGACGTCGGCATCGTCGGGCTGCCCGACCCGAGTGGGCTGTTCCTGTCCAGTCGAGACGCCGCAGTCCCCGGCACGTGCGTCACGGTCACCCTCGAAGGCCGTCGGCCCCTCGTCGCCGAGATCCAGTCGCTCGTCACCGCATCGACGCTGCCAACTCCCCGCCGCGCGACCCACGGCCTGGACGCCTCCCGGATCGCGATGATCCTCGCCGTGCTCCAGCAACGGGCGGGCGCGACGATCGGGGGCCAAGACGCCTATGTCGCCACCGTCGGCGGGGTCAAGGTCACCGAGCCTGCCGCCGACCTGGCCATCGCGCTCGCGGTCGCCTCGGCCGTCCGTGACGAACCGTTCCCGTCTGACGGCATCGCCTTCGGCGAGATCGGCCTCGCGGGTGAGATCCGGTCCGTCTCCGGTATGCCGCGCCGCCTGGCCGAGGCAGCCCGGCTCGGCTTCAAGCGGGCTTGGGTCCCCCCGGGGGTGGCGGGCAGCGGACCGGTGCCGGACGGCATACGGGTCATCGAGGTCCGGCAGGTGTGGGAGGCGGTGGGCCGGGCGCTCAGCGCGCCGACCCGGTGACGTCCGCGAGACGGCCGCTACACGACCGCAGGACGACCGCGGGACAGCCGGTCGCGCGGGCATCCCCGCCGGCTAGGCAGTCCTCCACCAGATGGCCGAGTCCTCCCGACCGCACGACCGAGCCGGATGCACCCACCGCCGACTAGACTCCGCACCGTGGAACGCTCCGACGACGACCTGCTCATCGCGACGCTTGCTGCAGTCGCGCCGGGCACGGAGTTGCGGGACGGCCTTGAGCGGATCCTGCGCAGCGGCACGGGTGCCCTCATCGTCATCGGCAGCGACAAGTCCGTCGAGGCGTTGTGCTCCGGCGGATTCCGGATCGACGCCGAGTTCTCGGCGACCCGACTTCGTGAGCTGACCAAGATGGACGGGGCCGTCGTCATCGACAAGGACATCGCCAAGATCGTCCGGGCCAACACCCAGCTCGTCCCCGATTCGCGCATCGAGACCTCCGAGTCGGGCACGCGCCACCGCACCGCCGAGCGCGTCGCCAAGCAGACCGGCCTGCCGGTCATCTCGGTGAGCAAGTCGATGCAAACCATCGCGCTCTACGTCGGCGGGCGTCGGCACGTCGTCGAGAACTCCGCGAGCATCCTGTCCCGCGCCAACCAGGCCCTGCAGACCCTGGAGCGCTATAAGGGCCGCCTTGACGAGGTGACCGGCACCCTGTCGGCACTGGAGATCGAGGACCTGGTCACCGTCCGCGACGTCGCCGCCGTCCTGCAGCGCCTCGAAATGGTCCGGCGGATCAGCGAAGAGATCCACGGGTATGCCGTGGAACTCGGCACCGACGGTCGCCTGCTCAGCTTGCAGTTGGAGGAACTCGTCGGCGGGCTCGGCAACGACCGCGAGTTGGTGATCCGCGACTACTTGCCGATCGGTAAGGGGGTCAAGACCGTCGACGCTGCGATGTCCGACCTCGTGGGCCTGTCGGCGACCGAGCTGCTCGACCTCGCGGCCGGTGCCCGGGCGGTCGGTTTCGCCGGTCCGTCAGACGGTCTGGACACGTCAGTGTCGCCTCGCGGCTACCGGCTGCTCACGCGGGTTCCCCGGCTCCCGGGCGCGATCATCGACCGGCTGGTCGAGCACTTCGACTCGCTCCAGCGACTGCTCGCCGCCAACATCGATGACCTCATGGCCGTCGAGGGAGTCGGCGAGAGCCGGGCCCGTGCGGTCCGCGAAGGTCTCTCCCGGATGGCCGAGTCGAGCATCCTCGAGCGCTACGTCTGACGGACAGCGTGCTGCCCTCCGCCGGCTCCACGCCCGCCGGATCCCCTTCCCGACTGCGACCGGTGCCAGGCCAACGCCCCTCGCCGTCCCGCCTCGCCGCCATACACGCTGCCATCCTCCCCTGGTATGCCGTCCACGCCCGGCCACTGCCCTGGCGGGCCCCGGGGACGAGCGCCTGGGGAGTGTTCGTCAGCGAGGTCATGGCCCAACAGACGCCGGTGGCCCGGGTCGAGCCGGTCTGGCTGACGTGGATGGCCCGTTGGCCGACGCCGGCCGCGCTCGCCGCCGACCCACCAGGTGAGGCCGTGCGGGCGTGGGGGCGGCTGGGCTACCCCCGCCGCGCCTTGCGCCTGCACGAAGCCGCCCGAGCCATGGTGCAGCGGCACGGCGGGCAGGTCCCGACACAACACGCCGACCTGTTGGCCCTTCCAGGGGTCGGCTCCTATACCGCCGCCGCGGTCGCCTGCTTCGCGCACGGCATACCTCTGACCGTGGTCGACACCAACGTCCGACGCGTGCTCGCTCGGGCGCTCACCGGGACCGCGCTCGCCGCGCCCGCCCTCACCACCGCGGAGACCGCCCTGGCGACAACGGCGATGCCGACCGACCGGGAGGATGCCCTGCTGTGGAACGTCGCGGTCATGGAGCTCGGCGCCCTGGTGTGCACCGCCCGCACCCCCCACTGCCCAGCGTGTCCGATCCGCGCGACGTGCGCCTGGCAGGCTGCGGGTGCACCACCGCCAAGCGGCCCGGCCCGACGAGGACAGGCCTGGGATGGCACCGACCGTCAGGCCCGCGGCGCCCTCCTACAGGTCCTGCGGGACGCGACCACACCCGTCACCGAGCCGACGTTGGCGGCCGCGTGGCCGGACCCGGCGCAGCGGGCCCGCTGCCTGGACGGCCTCATCGCCGATGGGCTGGTCGAGCCCTTGTCGAAGGGTCGCTACCGGCTCCCGGGAACGACCACCCACTGAGCGAGCGGCCCGTTCGGCCGAATCAGCGCCTCGTCCCACTCCCGCGCTGGGGCGAAGGCAACTACGGTGGGGCTCTCGGTCCCAATCTCCCGGTCCGGAGGACAACGCGCGCATGGGTCGTCACGAATCCGACACCACCACGGCACGCCCCCGGTGGCTGATCCCTGTCGTCGCTCTGGCCGTTGTCATCGGCGGCGTCGGCACCTGGTGGACGCTCGCCCGATCAGGCAGTGGCTCAACCTCTGGCGCTGCGGGCACGGTCTCCGCGTCTCAGTTGCCGACCGGCGCCTCGTGCAGCGCCCCCACAACGATCCAGGTCTCGGTCGCCGGTCCGCTGGTGAGCGCGGTCAAGACCGCCGCCGGTCTCGCCCAGGCGTCCGGAGCCTGCGCCACGTATGCCGTGACCGCCGAAGCAGCCCCGGTCACCGCAGCCTCGCTCGCGGCAGGCAAGGGGCCGAACGTCTGGATCCCCGATTCGTCTGCGTGGGTCAACGACGTGACGAGCAAAGCCCCCAATGCGGTCACCATCGGACCCGCCGTCGCGCTCTCACCGCTGGTTCTCGCGCTCCCCAAGAGCCTGGCTGGATCGGTGACCACGGCACCGTCGTGGGCCGAACTCGTGGCGTTCAAGGTCCCCGTGCTTTTCGCCGACCCCACCGCCAGCACCAGTTCGCGACTGGCCCTTAGCGCCGCGTATGCCGCCCTCGGCACCTCATCCGAAGCCCGGATCGCCCTCGGTGCAGCAATGATCCGGCTGAGCCGGACCAAGGTCGCCTCCGACGATCTGCTCTATCAGCGGGCCGAATCCGGTGCGACCCCGGTGGTGGCCTTCCCGGCGGAGGAGGCCGCGATCGCGGCATACAACGCGGCTCACCCGAGCACCCCGCTATCGGTGACCATCCCCGCGGATGGGACGAGCGCCTTCGATCACCCGTTCCTCACGGTCGGGACTCCAACGGCCGCCGTCAAAGCCGGTGCCGATGCGCTTCTCGCCGCCCTGCAGAGCGATCCCGGCAAGGCGGCCGTCGTGGCCGCCGGTTTCCGCACTGGTCTCGCAGACGCCACCGGCAAGGTCGCCCACGTCATCGGCGGGGCTCCGACCTACCTCCCGCCGCCACCCGCCGAAGCCGTGGCTGCCCTGCAGCGCTCGTGGGCGGCCGTCGGCACAGAGATGCGGATGCTCGCCGTCGTCGACACGTCCGGGTCGATGAAAGACCCCGCGGGAGCCAGCACCCGCATGGCCCTGGCTCACCAGGCCGGGCTCGTTGCCCTCTCGGCGTTCCCGCCCGGATCGGTCATCGGGCTATGGCGGTTCGGCTATCAACTGGGCGGCCCGACCCAGGACTGGCAAGTGATGGTCCCGCAGCGCGGGCTCAACGACGTCACTGGCGGCAAAGACCAACGGACCCTGCTCGTGGAGGGATTCGCCAAGCTCGCCGCCAGGCCAGGGGGCAGCACGGGCCTCTACGACACGATCCTGGCCGCCTATGAGCAAGCCAAGGCAGGCTATGACCCGACCCGGGTCAACTCGGTCGTGTTGCTCACCGACGGCAAGAACGAGGACCCTCGGTCGATCACCCTCGACGACCTGCTGGCCAAACTGGCCGCCGCCAAAGACCCCGCCAAGCCCATCGTCGTCATCACGGTGGCGATCGGGCCGGATGCCGATGCCGCCACGCTCCAACGGGTCACCCAGGTGACAGGCGGGCGGTCCTACACCGCGACCGCTCCTGAGCAGATCACTGGCGTGTTCGTCGACGCGCTCCTCAACCGGTCCTGACGGACCTCAGCCCAGCCAACGCCGCCACGGCCCGCTCGAACACCTCGTCCGGGCTGCCCACGACGCTCACCGTCACACCCGGCTCGTCCTGCGCGAGCGGCTCCATGCTCGCCAGTTGGCTCTCCAGGAGGTTTGGCGGCATGAAGTGGTCGCGTCGCGCCTCGATCCGGTTGCGGAGCACCTCTGCCGTGCCATGCACGTGGATGAGGACCAGACTCGGGTCGCCCGCGCGCAGGATCTCGCGGTAGCGCCGCCGCAGCGCCGAGCAGGACAGCACGACCGGTATGCCGCTCGCGGCCCGCTCGGCCAGGACGCCCGCCAGGGCACCCAGCCAGGGCAACCGATCCTCATCGGTGAGCGGGATGCCGGCGGACATCTTGGCAACATTCTCGGCCGGGTGGAACTCGTCCCCTTCGACAAACTCCCGGCCCAGACGCGCGGCCAGACGCGCGGCCACCGTCGACTTGCCCGAGCCGGACACCCCGATGACGACGACGGAGGGGACTGTCACCTCCCGGGGCTGGACCATGCGGCATACCGTATGCCGCCCACCCCCGCCCATCCGCGAAGGTTGCCGTCCGTTGCCACGCGCCCAGGCAACCCTCGGCGTGGGAGCCGGGCGGCACGGCATACGGCGGGGACGGGTCCCCAGTGGCAACCGACGGCAACCGGTAGCCGTTGCGGCCGAGCCGGAGTGGACTGGTCTGGACACGAAGCCACGGCCAGCCGCAGCCCCGAACGCGCAGGAGTCACCGATGACCCCCATCCCCGACGTCGCCCGAGTCCTTGTCGACTTTCAGCCCGAACACCAGTTCTTCGTCGGCATCGACTCGGACGGCTGCGCGATGGACGCGATGGACATCAAGCACCAGGAATGCTTCACGCCGTGCTACATCAAGCACTGGGGGCTCCAGCCGATCTCGACGCTGGCCCGACAGACGGCCCTGTTTGTCAACCTCGGCTCGGTGACCCGGGGCCTGAACCGGTGGCTGGCGCTGCGCCAGGTGCTCGACCTGCTGCGCGACCGGGTCGACGTGGCCGAGCGCGGCGTCGTCATCCCCGACTACCCCGAGCTGACCCAGTTCATCGAGAGCGAATACCCGCTGACCGACAAGGGAATCGCGGCGTTCGCGGCGGCATACCCCTCCGAGACGATCCACCGCGCGATCGCGTGGGGCGACGCGGTCAATGCCGCGATCGCGGACATGGTGCACGGGTGCGGGCCGTTCCCGGGCGTCCGTGCGGCCTTCGAGGCGATGCAGGCCGACGTCGACTGCATGACCGTGTCGGCGACGCCGCTGCACGCGCTGGAATATGAATGGGCCGCGCACGGTCTGGCGCCCTACATGAAGGTCATCGCCGGCCAGGAGATGGGCAGCAAGGCCGAGCACGTCGAGTATGCCGCGAAGGGAAAGTACGCGGACGACAAGATCCTGCTCATCGGCGACGCCCCCGGCGACCGCGACGCTGCCGCGAAGGTGGGGTGTCTCTACTACCCGATCCTCCCCGGTGACGAGGCCGGCTCGTGGCGCCGGTTCACCGCCGAGGCGCTGCCGAAGTTCCTCGACGGCAGCTTCGCCGGCGACTATCAGCGCCGACTTATCGACGAGTTCAACGCCACATTGCCCGGCGAGGTCCCCTGGGAGACCCGCTCGGGCGTCACGACCATCACCATGCCTCAGGGCAAGTGAAAGGGACCCACTGACATGCCCACCCTCGTCGACCTCACCGCCGCTCCCTACCACCTCGACGCCGACCAGATCGCCTGGGTCGAGCAGACCTTGGCCTCGATGACCCTCGACGAGCAGGTCGGGCAGCTGTTCACCAACCTGTTCTTCTTCGGCGAGGACAGCTTCTCGGGCAACGCCTACACCGCCGAGCAGATCATCGAGAAGTTCCACATCGGGCTGGCCCGCTATCACGGCGGCGACGCGGCGACCGTGCAGGGCCTGCTCAACCGGCTGCAGAGCGCGTCCAAGATCCCCATGCTCGTCGCCGCCAACTGCGACTCCGGCGGCAACGGCGCGATGTCCGACGGCACCTACGTCGCCTCGGGCGCCCAGACCGAAGCGTCCGGCTCGACCGATGTCGCCTTCAATGCCGGCTTTGTCTCCGGGCGGGAGATGCGGGCCATCGGCGTCAACCTCAACTTCGACCCCTGCGTCGATGTCCTGCAGAACTGGCGCAACACCATCGTCAACACCCGCGCCTACGGCACGAACGCCGCCGACGTCATCCGCTACACGATCCCGTTCGTCCAGGGGCAGCGCGAGTCCGGCGTGCTCACCTGCATCAAGCACTGGCCCGGCGACGGCACCGAGGAGCGCGACCAGCATCTCGTCCTGGGCGTCAACGAGCTCACCCCGGCCGAGTGGGAGGCCGGCTTCGGCGAGGTCTACCGAGCCCACATCGCCAACGGCGTTGAGATGGTGATGGCAGGGCACATCGCCCTGCCGCACTACCAACAGCAGCTCAACCCGGCGCTGACCGACGCCGACATCCTCCCGGCCACCCTGGCCGAGGAACTCATCAACGGGCTGCTCAAGACCCAGCTGGGCTTCAACGGGGCCGTCATCACCGACGCGTCGCACATGCTCGGCATGACGTCGGCGATGCGCCGCGAGGACTACGTCCCCCAGGCCATCGCCGCCGGCTGCGACGCCTTCCTCTTCTTCAACGACCTGAAGGAGGACTTCGGCTTCATGAAGGCCGGCATCGAGCGCGGGATCATCACCAAGGAGCGCCTCGACGACGCCAACCGACGCATCCTCGGGCTCAAGGCCAAGCTCAACCTGCACCTCCAGCAGGCCGCTGGCACGTTGCTGCGCACGCCCGAGGACCTCGCCGTCGTCGGCTGCGAGGAGCACCTGGCCATGCGGGCCGACGCCGCGGACCGAGGCATCACGCTGGTCAAGAACACCCTCGACCAGCTGCCGCTCAACCCCCGCGACCACCGCCGGATTCGGCTCTATCACCTCACCGGCGAGCAGGGCGGCATCATGGCCGCCTCCGACGCCACGGTGCAGACCTACCTCCGGCTGCTCACCGAGCGCGGCTACGAGGTGACCGTCAACGACGGCACGAGCCGAGTCAAGGGCTCGACCCTGGCCTACCGTCGCGAGGTCGATGCGGCGCTCATCGTCGCCGAGGTCGTCGGTTACGGCGCGCAGAACAACTACCGGATCATCTGGAAGACCGCGATGAGCAACGAATGCCCGTGGTACGTCTGGGAGGTCCCCACCTTCATGGTCTCCCACAACTACACGACCCACCTGCACGACGCGACGATGGTCAAGTGCCTGGTCAACGCCTACGACGCCAACCCCGAGACGATCCGCCAGGTCATCGACAAGTTGGAGGGCCGCTCGCCCTTCCGGGGCACGCCCAACGACCTGGTCTGGGCGGACAAATGGCAGGCCCGGCTCTGACTGCCCTCGCATCGGGTATGCCGCCCCACTCCGTCGCCCGCACCGTCCTTGCGCAGGCGTAGGTTGCCGGACGGCATACCCGGGCGTAGGCTCGCGAGTTTGTGCGCGCTGACCTACGGACCTACGGGCTGCTGGCCCGGGCCGGGTTCCGGAGGCAGGCGACCTACCGGCTGGCCCTGGCGGCCGGGATAGTCACCAACTCCGTCTTCGGCGTCATCCGAGCCTCGATCCTCATGGGCGCGGTGGCCGGTGCCGGGGCGACCGTGGCTGGCTACGACGAGCGCGCGATGTCGTCCTACGCATGGTGGGGCCAGGTGTTGCTCGGCTCGGTCGCGGTGTGGGGCTGGAGCGAGCTCGCCGATCGCGTGCGCACGGGCGACATCGCGGCGGACTTCCTGCGGCCGGTCCCGCCGTATCTGAGTTACCTCGCGGCCGACCTCGGTCGGGGCGCCCTGGCCCTGCTGGTGCGCGGAGCACCGATGATCGTCATCGGCTCGCTCTACTCGGGGATGACCTTCCCAGCAGGCCCGGTTGAGTGGGTCCTCGGCCTGGTCTCGATTGCTCTCGCTGTCGCGATCGCGTTCCTCGGTCACTACCTCGTTAACTGTATTGCGTTCTGGATCATCGAGATTCGCGGGATCCTCCTTGCCTACGGCATCGTTGCGACGCTGTTCGCCGGCCTCTACGTTCCGGTCCACTGGTTCCCCGACTGGCTGCGTGCCCTCGCCGCTGCGACCCCGTTCCCATCGCTCATCCAGACTCCGATCGACATCCTCAGCGGGTATGCCGCAGGCCCGGGTGCCGCGCGTCTGGTCGCCATCCAGGTCGGCTGGGTGCTCGGGCTTGGGATCGGCGCTGCTCTGACCACCGCTGCGGGTCGACGCCGGTTGGAGGTGCAGGGTGGCTAACCGTGAAGGGTCGTGGGCGGCATACCGGACGATCCTGCGCTCGCGGGTGCGCGCCCAGGCGGGCTACCGCGTGTCGTTCGCCACCGACCTGTTCGCCACCCTGTTTGCTGGGCTGGCCGAGCTGACCGAGGTCTACGTCATCTTCCACAACACCCCGCGGCTGGGCGGTCTGGACTTCACCGCCGCGTTGCTCGTCTTCGCCCTCGCCAACCTCACCTTCGCCGCCGCCGACCTGCTCGTCGGCCACTGCGACCGCCTGCCGACCTACATCCGGGAAGGCAAGCTCGACGTCTTCTACCTGCGTCCGCTCTCGCTGCTCGGGCAGCTCATGACCAGCGAGGTGTCGCTGCGCCGGCTCGGCCGGATCAGCGTGGCGGTCGTCGTCCTGGCCATCGCGCTGATCCGGGGCGGCGTGCAGCCGACGGCGGCAACCATCGGGATGCTCGCTCTTGCCATCACGTTCGGGACCGCGATCATGGCCGCGCTCTTCGTCGCCGTCGCGGGCCTGCAGTTCTGGCTGTTGGACGGTCGTGAGTTCGCCAACGTCTTCACCTACGGCGGCGCGTATGCCGCGCAGCAGAGTTCGCTCGTCTTCCCCGACCCGGTGCGGATCTTCTTCACCTTCGTCGTGCCGGCGGCGTTCACGGCATACCTGCCGACGTTGGTGATCCTCGGGCTGCCCGGCGGCGACGCGGCCAGCCCGTCGATGGCCTGGTGGCTCCCGGTCGCGGCGGCGTGGGTCTGGGGCGTCGCGCTGCTGGCCTGGGGTCGCGGCGTGCGGCACTATCAAGGCGCGGGAGGATGACGATGACGACTGGCAGGGCCTTCAGACCGACGGCTGGACGGCCTGACGACGGGTCGGCCGCGGCCGCGCACGGCGACGCGGACTCGGACGCGCACTCGGACGCGGTCATCTCCGTTGAACGGCTCACCCGGGTGTTCCGGCGTCGCGGCGACACCGATCTCGCCGCGGTTGACGCGATGACCTTCTCGGTAGGGCGTGGCGAGGCGGTCGGCTACATCGGTGCCAACGGGGCAGGCAAGTCCACGACGATCAAGATGCTCACCGGCATCCTCGCCCCCACCTCGGGCACCGCGCGCACCTGCGGCCTGGACCCGATGCGCGGGCGCCGCGAGCTGGCCCGACGGATCGGCGTCGTCTTCGGGCAGCGGTCTCAACTGTGGTGGGACCTGCCGTTGGGGGAATCTTTCGACATCCTCGCCGCCATCCACCGTCTCGAGCCCCGCCGGGCTGCCACGCGGGTCGGCCAGTTGATCGAGTTGCTCGACCTGGGCCCCACCCTCGCCCAACCGGTGCGCTCGCTGTCCCTCGGACAACGGATGCGGGCCGAGGTGGCGGCGGCGCTGCTGCACGAGCCCGAACTCATCATCCTCGACGAGCCGACGATCGGGCTGGACGTGCTGTCCAAGGCTCGGCTGCGGGAGTTCCTCATCGCCCAGCGCCGTGAGCACGGCACCACGTTGTTGCTCACGACGCATGACATGGGCGACATCGAGCGGCTCTGTGACCGGGTGTTGGTCGTCGACCACGGCCGGTTGGCGTTCGACGGCACCTTGTCCGGCCTTGCGGGAACCGTTGGGGCGCAACGGGTTCTCATCGTCGACCTGGACCGGCCCACGGACGCGCTGCACGGCATACCGCACACCCGGTGGCTGGGGGCAGAGGGTGAGGGAGTCCGTCAGCGGCTGGCCTTCGACGCCGCGGACACGACGGCTGCGGCTGTGCTGGCGGCTGTGGCCGAGCGGGCGACCCTGCGGGACCTGAGCATCGAGGAGCCCGATATCGAGGACGTCGTGCGCCGGATCTACTCGGCGCCGCCCGGCGGGATCACAGGGTGAGCAGCATCCGAGTGTTGCCGAGAGTGTTGGGCTTGACGCGTTCCAGGTCGAGGAACTCGGCGACACCTTCGTCGTAGGACCGCAGCAGCTCGGCATACACCTCGGGCGGGACGGCCTGCCCGTCGATGGGTTGGAAGCCATGTCGGCGGAAGAAGCCGGTCTCGAAGGTGAGGCAGAAGATCCGCTGCACGCCGAGCACTCGGGCGTCGTCGATGAGCGCCTCCAGGACGGCGTGTCCAACCCCGTGACCGGCGTGTCCGGGGGCGGTCGCGAGGGTCCGCACTTCGGCCAGGTCGTCCCATAACACGTGCAGCGCTCCGCACCCGACGACGATCCCGTCGATCTCGGCGATCCGGAACTGCTGGATCGACTCGTAGTAGGCCACCGCATCCTTGGCGACCAGACGGCGGGCGGCAACCAGGGGTGCGACGATGTCACGGATGGCGCGCACGTCGCTCGTGCGGGCCGGGCGGGTCGTCAGGCCGGTCACAGGTCCTGATCGTAGGGGGTGCCGCTCAGGACAGGCGGACGCCGCCGCCTGGCTCGGCGGCGATGAAGTAGCTCGGGGTGACGGGGGGCAGGCCTCCGCCGATCTCCCACGCCTCGCCGTCCTCAAGCGGGTCGACTCGCAGCCACCGATCACTGTCGAAAGCGATCGTTAGCGAGCCGTCCTTGCCTGCTTCGGCACGAGTGACGACGGCACGGTGCAACTGCAGAACGATGGCGACCGTGTCCAGCCGTTCGGGGTCGACGACGTGCGTCGTCCCGTCGACGTGCAGCGTGAACGGGCTCTCCAGCCGAACAGTGTCGGTGCCTTCGACGACCAACGTCACGGCGTAGTCGATGCACAACTGGTCGACCTCACGCCCGACCAGAGGCAGCACATAATGTGTTGCCTCCTCACGGATGAGGGGGTCGAGACCCACGTCGGTCATGCCCAGAGGGTACGACACCCACCGACCTCCCGCGTGTTCGTTCGGGCCTCAGGAGCCAGAGGCACTGGCCGGCGCATCTTGCGGACCTCCGACCGTGTCGACCGGAGGAACATCCGGAATGTCGGGAATCGTATCGCGTCGAAGCGACCCTGTGAAAGTGAAGGTCGAATCCTTCTCCTCCCCGGTGGCGTCCACGAGCACGAACTCTCCGCTACGCAACTCGCCGTAGAGGATCTTTTCGGACAACATGTCCTCGATCTCGCGCTGGATCGTGCGCCGCAGCGGACGAGCTCCCAGCACGGGGTCGTAGCCCTTCTTGGCCAGCAGCGCCTTGGCTGCCAGCGTGAGCTCCAGGCCCATGTCCTTGTCGCGCAGCCGCTTGTCGAGCTTGGCAATCTCCAGGTCGACGATCGCGACGATCTCATCCTGGGTGAGCTGCGGGAAGACGATGATGTCGTCCACCCGGTTGAGGAACTCGGGCCGGAAGTGGTTCTTCAGCTCGTCGGTGACCTTGTTCTTCATCCGCTCGTACTCCGAGCGGCTGTCCGGGCCGGCCGAGAAGCCCAGCGATCCCTTGGTGATGTCGCGGGTGCCGAGGTTGGTCGTCATGATGATGACGGTGTTCTTGAAGTCGACCATCCGGCCCTGGCTGTCGGTGAGCCGACCGTCTTCGAGGACCTGCAGGAGGCTGTTGAAGATGTCCGGGTGGGCCTTCTCGACCTCGTCGAAGAGGACGACCGAGAACGGGCGCCGACGCACCTTCTCGGTGAGCTGGCCACCCTCCTCATAGCCGACGTAGCCAGGGGGCGACCCGAACAGGCGCGAGACGGTGTGCTTCTCGGAGTACTCGGACATGTCGAGCTGGATGAGGGCATCCTCGTCGCCGAAGAGGAACTCGGCGAGCGTCTTGGCCAGCTCGGTCTTGCCGACGCCGGTCGGGCCGGCGAAGATGAACGACCCACCCGGGCGGCGGGGGTCCTTGAGGCCGGCCCGGGTGCGCCGGATCGCCTGGGAGAGCGCCTTGATGGCGTCGTTCATGCCGACGATCCGCTTGTGCAACTCGCTCTCCATGTTGAGCAGCCGCGCGGACTCCTCCTCGGTGAGCTTGAAGACGGGGATGCCGGTCGAGGCGGCCAGCACCTCGGCGATGAGCTCTTCGTCCACCTCGGCGACGACGTCCATGTCGCCGGACTTCCACTGGGCCTCGCGCTCGTTGCGGGCCAGGGTGAGCTGCTTCTCGTCGTCACGCAGGCGGGCGGCCTTCTCGAAGTCCTGCCCGTCGATGGCGGCCTCCTTCTGGCGGCGCACCTCGGCGATCTTCTCGTCGTATTCACGCAGGTCCGGCGGCGCGGTCATCCGGCGGATCCGCAGTCGGGCGCCCGCCTCGTCGATGAGATCGATGGCCTTGTCCGGCAGGAACCGATCGTTGACATACCGGTCGGCCATGGTGGCCGCAGCCACCAGCGCACCGTCGGTGATCGACACCCGGTGGTGGGCCTCGTAACGGTCGCGCAGGCCCTTGAGGATCTCGATGGTGTGCGCGAGCGTGGGCTCGGCGACCTGGATCGGCTGGAACCGGCGCTCAAGCGCCGAATCCTTCTCGATGTGCTTGCGGTATTCGTCAAGGGTCGTCGCCCCGATGGTCTGCAACTCGCCGCGGGCCAACATGGGCTTGAGGATCGACGCCGCGTCGATGGCACCCTCGGCCGCACCCGCACCCACCAGGGTGTGGATCTCGTCGATGAAGATGATGATGTCGCCGCGGGTGCGGATCTCCTTGAGGACCTTCTTGAGCCGCTCCTCGAAGTCACCGCGGTAGCGCGACCCGGCGACGAGGGCGCCCAGGTCGAGGGTGTAGAGGTGCTTGTCCTTGAGGGTCTCGGGCACGGTGCCGCGGACGATGTCCTGGGCCAGCCCCTCGACGACGGCCGTCTTGCCGACGCCGGGCTCGCCGATGAGGACCGGGTTGTTCTTGGTGCGGCGGGACAGCACCTGCATGACCCGCTCGATCTCCTTCTCGCGCCCGATGACCGGGTCGAGCTTGCCCTCCCGCGCGGCCTGGGTGAGGTTGCGGCCGAACTGGTCGAGCACGAGCGAGCCCGCTGGCGTGCCTTCGGCCGGGCCGGAAGCCTGGCCCACGCCCGCCGCCGCCTTCTCGCCCTGCCCCGACTGATAGCCGGCGAGCAGCTGGATGACCTGCTGGCGCACCTTGTTGAGGTCGGCGCCGAGCTTGACGAGGACCTGGGCGGCGACGCCCTCGCCCTCGCGGATGAGCCCGAGGAGGATGTGCTCGGTGCCGATGTAGGTGTGGCCGAGCTGCAGCCCCTCGCGCAGCGAGTATTCGAGGACCTTCTTGGCCCGCGGCGTGAAAGGGATGTGCCCGGTCGGCGCCTGCTGGCCCTTGCCGATGATCTCGGTGACCTGTTCGCGCACCGCGTTGAGCGAGATGCCGAGGTTCTCCAGCGCCTTGGCGGCCAGGCCCTCACCCTCGTGGATGAGACCGAGGAGGATGTGCTCGGTGCCGATGTAGTTGTGGTTGAGCATCCGCGCCTCTTCCTGCGCGAGCACGACCACTCGCCGGGCGCGGTCCGTGAACCGTTCGAACATCGTTGAACACTCCTGCCGTCGATCGAGGTGCCTCGATGGTAACCGTGCCACACCACAGACCCCGGCTGGTTACCGGAGCGTTACGGGATGGTCCCCCGTGCAACGCCCCCGTATGCCGTGCTGTTCCCTCCCAGCCAGCCCTCAGGGCCCGATCGCGTCCGCGCTGAGCGAACACGACCGGGCCCGGGACGATCGAGTGCTGCTGTCTGAGCAGCTCGCCGACCGATCAGGGGACGGCTCAGCCGCCCATCGGCCACCAGCCGTGCCACCAGTCGGTGAACGCCGGCTCCCACGCAGCGGTGTAGACCCGACGATCGAGCCCGACGGTGACGACATCAAGGTGGTCGGCACTGCGCACCGCGGCGTCGATGGTCCCGCCGAGGCCGGTGATGCCCCCGCGAAGCCGCCACCAGCCGTGCCAACCGTCGGCGAAGCCCGGCTCCCAGGCGGCCGTGTAGGTCCCGCCGTCCAGTCCGGCGACGAAGATGTCGAGCTTGTCCCGGGAGCGGGACACGGCATACATGGGGCTGCCGGGTTGGGCCAAGCCGCCCCGGATGTGCCACCAGCCGTGCCAGCCGTCGGCGAAGGCGGGCTCCCACGCCGCCGTCAGCGTCCGCCGGGCCCCGTCGACGACGAAGACGTCGAGCTTGTCGGTCGAGCGGGAGACGCAGGTGACGAACGCCCGGGGCGCTGCGATGGCATCACCGATGCGCCACCACCCGTGCCAGCCGTCCGCGAAAACCGGCTCCCACGCGGCGGTGTAGATCCGGCAGTCCACGCCAGTGACGAAGATGTCCAGCTTGTTGCTGCTGCGCGACACCGCGGTCACAGGAGCGCCCGGCGCCGCCATGCCGCCCCGGATGTGCCACCAGCCGTGCCAGCCGTCGGTGAAGGCCGGCTCCCAGGCGGCGGACATGATCCGGCCGGAGTTGTCGGTGACGAAGATGTCCAGCTTGTCCAGGCTGCGGGACACCGCGCCGACATAGGACCCCACGGGCGCACGCAGCGTCCCGATCGGCCACCACCCCTTCCAGAAGTTGGACGGGTCGTATGCCGCCGTCCACACCCGACCGTCGGTGCCGACGGTGAAGACGTCGAGGTAGCCCGGTCGGCGGCTGACCGCCGTAACGTGCCCACCGGGTGCCGTCTTGCCGCGCAGGAGATAGGTCCAGCCCTGCCACCACGCGGGGCCGCCCGGTTGCCACGAGGCGAACCTGATGTCGCCGAGTTCGTCGGCGGCCAGCGCGGTGAGGCTGTTGGGGCCCATCGACACGACGTGGACCGGCGAGGACGTCGAGGGCAACCGCAGTCGGTCCAAACCCCAACCGAAGTGTCGCGGCGTGACCGGGCAGAACGCCCACGAGTTGGCCTTCATGAGGCAGTCGACGCTCGCCGCGGCACCGTTGGCGCAGTTGCTGTTGGGCTCGCCGAAGCGCCCGAACGACCCGCCGGTCGAGCAGCCGGACACGGCATACTCGTCGGGCGCGCCGAAGATGTGTCCGGTCTCGTGGATGAAGACCCGGTCGAAGTTGTCGATGCCCCAGCCGTCGTTGCGGGGGTCCATGACAACGCGGTTGCCACTCGCATAGGCGAAGTGCCAGAGGTTGTAGCGGGTGACGAACAGGACGTACCCCCATCGGGATCGGGTCCGGTCCCGGATCTCGCGGGCCATGGCCTCGACGCCGGCGTCGCCCGCGGCATACCCGAGAGCGCCCATGGCAGCGTTGCGCCAGGTGAGCTCGGCCAGCCCGGTGGCGTCGGCCGTCGTGATGCTCACCGTGTGGGTCTCGACGGTGAAGCTCAGGTGGGCCGAGGGGTTGGCCGCGGCAAGCCAGGCGTAGCCCTCCTGGATCTCGGCGACCACCTTGAGCCGCTCGGCCGCCGACATCTGCACCGCGGCGGTCGGACCGTTGACGAAGACGACCGAGACGGCCACTGGGCCTTCGAGGTAGTCGTTGAGACCCTCGGCCGGTCCGGGCAGGTCGCGCAGGATGGCGGCCTCGCCCTCCTCCTGCGCGCCGGGCATGACGTCCGGCAGGAGGTCGCGCAGCTTCCCGTCGTCAAGCCGAGGACGCAAGCCGTCGCAGCTGACCATGTCCCACGGCTCGCCGGCGCGCGGCCGGTTCGCCTTGACCCGCCCCCACGCCTTGGTCCGGCGCATCGTGAGGGCGTCCAGACCGAGGCGTTCGGTCTCGGACAGGGACGCGACGACCTCGCGGTCGACGCTTCCGGGAGCCAGGCCCTTGGTGGCGGCCCTGGTTCGACCGGTGGACGGGGCGGTTCCCTGCGGTGCGACCGTGTCGTCGACGATGAGGACGCGGTCACCGAACCGGACGAGGACCCGGCCCGCGAGATCGTCGGGAAGCGGCTGCACTTGGGTGGGCCCGGGCAGTGGGCCGCGGGGCCGCTTGGGAGCGTCGAGCACGACGACCGACGTGGGCGGTGGCTCCGCCGCATGAGGGTGGTGGGGGTGGTGGTGATGGTCCGAGGTGGCCTTGGGCATCGCGAAGCTCCTTGGGGAGAGGCGCCACGGCGGCCCCCGTGGCCGGGTCAGCGCGGCCGGTCCGGTGGCTCGGCCGCCGGGTCATCCCAGTCGGCCCCCTCAAGACGGCGGGCTGTATCAGAAGGAGTCACAAGCACCGCCGCAGATACCGCCTCGCGCTCGGCAGCGGTCAGCAGGGGTATGCCGTCCGGCTCCGACTCCTCGGGCGCCCACAGCGTGGCCGCAGCCTCGGGGTCTGCGGCGGCCAGTGCGACCAGCTCCGAGTCGGCCACCTCGACGAGCAGGACCCGGCCGGTCCGCACGAGCACCCGCCCGGCCGGCGGGACCCCGTCAGGCGCGACGACCAGGCGGCGCACCATCCGGGGGTGCGCCGGGTCATCCGGCCGCCCTGCCGCGTCGCCGTGCCGCCCTGCTGTCTCGCTCACCTGCCCAGCGTAGGCACGTCGTCGATCAGTTGCCGGACCGCCGGGCCAACCGAGGAACCTGCCGCGGAGTTTGATAGGGCATGGGTATCGGTGGGAGAGGGGGCGACGATGCTGCAGCAGCCCCTCGGTGACGACTTCGACGAGTTCGTCCGCGCCGCCTCCCCGCGCCTGGTGCGGACGGCATACCTGCTCGTCGGTGACCTCGGGCACGCCGAGGACCTCGTCCAGACGGCCCTGGTCCGCACCGCCCGCCGGTGGCGCGACGCGAAGGGCGCGCCCACGGCATACGCGCGCGCCGTGCTGGTCAACCTCGTGAAGGACCGTCGGCGCGCCCGCGCGCGTCGCGTCGTGGAGACCCCCCTGGACGGTATGCCGCCCGCGCACCGTGACCCCGCAGCGACCGGAGCCGATGTGGAGACCATCGTCCTGCGCGACGCCCTGGTGCGGGCGACTCGGGCCCTGCCGCCGCGGCAACGGGCCGTCCTGGTGCTGCGCTACTTCGAGGATCTGCCGGTCGAGCAGGTCGCCGAGATCCTCGGCTGCTCGACCGGGACGGTCAAATCCCAAACCCACCACGCCCTGGTCAAGCTGCGTGAACTCGTCGCCACCAGTCGGACCCTTGAGGGCGCGGCGACCAAGGAGACCGACCATGCGCTCCCCTGAACCTCGCGACTTTGAGACGCACCTGCGCGCTGCCTTCCGCTCGATCGCCGACGACCTGGGCGAGGTCGGTGACGTCGAGCGTTTCGTTGCCGCCGGCCGCGATGGGGCCCGGCGCGCGCGACGTGGCCGAGTGGCGGGTGCGACGCTAGCGGCAGCGGGTCTGGGCCTGTGGCTCGCTGTCGCATCGGGCGGCTGGCGGCCGACGCTGACGCCCGACCTATTGGTCACGCCGTTGACGCAGGGGCCACGGGGCGAGGCCGTGGTGGTGGCCACGGCGGGTGGCCCTGCGGTTCGCACGATGGACCTGATCTTCGACATCGAGGTCACCCCCTCCGCGTGTCTGCGCGACCCCGGTCCGGCGACGTGCCCGATGGGGGAGATGGTCCGGGTTGGGCTTCGCAACGTCCCTGTGACGAACGTGGTCACCATCAGCGCGCGAGTCGTCCCAGACGCCCCCTCGGACGAGCTGGCCCGGCCGGTGGACAGCGATCTGCGGCTGCGAGCCGAGCCGCCTCACGCGTCAGGGATCGTCGTCGTGTGGCAGCACATGCCGGGCGCCGACACCCGGTGGCTGCGCTTCGAGGGCACTGGCCTGGACCTAGAGGAGCTGACGATTGTCGTTCGGCACGCGTCAGTCCAGGTCGGCCTCCCAACACCTCACACCGACCTCGCCCCCGCCCAAGCACCAGTCGACTCAGCGCCGGTTGGGTGATCGCTCGGCGGCCGACGCCGCCGCGTTTGGCTCAACTCTCGACGGTGCTCGGTGCAGCTGTCACGGTCTGGGAGCGCTGGATGACCACGACGATGCGCGACCACGCGAGGGCGGCGAGGACCGTCGCGACCACGTGTACCGGTGGGCTCATCCGTGGCAGGGCCACGTACCGGTGGAGCCCGAGAACGAAACACACCCACCACAGCGCGACCAAGACGCGCACTCCGCGACCTGGAGCCGTGGATCGCGCGGTGTCCCGAACGAGGACGTAGGGCAACCACAGCCCCGCGAGGGGGAACCACCAGAAGGCCCAGATATGCCACGGCTGCACCGTGCGCAGCAGGGGCGAACGACGCTGGGCAACACCGCACGCGTAGGTGAGCCACCGGCATACCCAGATGTAGGAAGCCACTAGCACGCCCTGGGCGAGGACCGCGACGAGCCAGGGGCTATCCCCTCCGCCGTCGCCCGTCAAAACCCAGCCAACCACCGTGATGGCCATGGCGAGGAAGGGGCCACCGATCGCGCGCACCACGGCCGGGCGCCCCGCGGGCTCGGCTCCCGCCCACCACTGCGGCGCGGCGAGGGCCGCCACGTCGGGACTCGGGTGATCGGGCGTCGCCGTCATGACCCGAATGCTAGATCCGTTGATCACATCGGAGCCCGGCTGGGCCTTCAGTCCTGGTTGTCAGATCACTGACAATCGATAATGGTGACATGGCAAAGAAACAGTCTCAGGTCCCGTCGTTCGCTGGTGCAGTCGTCGTGGGTGTCGACGGTCATGACACCACGCAGGCGGCACTCCTGTGGGCTGCCGCCGAGGCTGCCCGCCGCAAGGCCCGCCTGGTCGTCATGACGGTGCAGGAGGCCCACACCAACGCGCTGGCGTTCGGCGCAGGTGTCGACGAGGTCACCGCAATCACCGATGCCGACACCGACGTCACCGCGCGGACGGCCGCCGAGGCCGCGCGGGAGGCCTTCCCCGGCCTCAAGGTGAGCACGATGCGCCCGGAGGGGCAGCCCGCCCGCCGCCTCATCAAAGCCTCGAAGTCCGCCGCGCTGGTCGTCGTGGGAAGCCACGGCCGGCACAAGCAGGCGTATGCCGCTCTCGGCACCACCGCCTCAACCACCGCGATGCACGCCACCTGCCCGGTCGTCATCGTCCACCCGGACCGTTCCACGGCTCACGCGGCCGGCCCGGCTCACGTCGTCGTCGGTGTCGACGGGTCGCGGGACTCCTCGATCGCCATCGACGCCGCCGCGCAGTTCGCGGGCGAGGACGGGCACGTCAACGTCGTCAACGGCTGGTGGTTCAGCATGACGGAGGGCGGCTCGCTCGCCGGTGGTGACCTCGTCGAAGAGGACAAGATCCGGGCCCGCCATGCACGCGGGGTCCGCAACATCGCCGCAGCCGCCCAGAAGCGCCACCCCGAGGTCACCTTCACTGGTGTCTCGGTCGAGGGTGACGTGACGTCGGCCCTCGTCGAGCAGGCCAAGGACGCCGACCTGTTGGTGGTCGGCGCCCGTGGGCGCGGCGGGTTCAGCGGGCTGCTGCTGGGCTCCAACGCGCTCAAGGCATTGGCCGCCTCGCCGGTGCCGGTCGCGGTGATCCACCGGTAGAGCGGGAGGTCGCCGCCCGGCATACAGGATGAGCGCTGAGCCGCGCCCCGCTGTGCTGGCGGCGCGCGCCTCAGCGGCTCAGGGGCTCTTGACCGCCTGGAGGGTGTAGCTCGCGGGCATCCGCTCGGGATGCTGACGCAGCCGCCACTCGCCACGGTCGTCGACCACCATGAGCCCCGGCAACGCCTCCCACGGGACGCTGTCGTGCTCGACCAAGCCGGTGACCTGCATCCCCGCGTCCAGCAGTGCGGTGACGATCTCGCCGAGCCCGCGGTTCCACTCATAGGTGACGTTGTGGTCGAACTCGATGTCGGTCTCGACGTAGGTCCCCGGCTCATCCCACATCTGCGGGTCGGGCTGTTCGAAATAGGGGTAGGCGATCACCAACTGGCTGTCCGGCCCGGTCGGGTCGGCCATCGTCGCAAGCACCGGATGCCCCTCCCGGATGAACAGCCGCCCGCCCGGGCGCAGCAGCGCGGCGACCGTTTGAGCCCAATCCCGGATCCGCGGCAGCCAGCACAGCGCCCCGATGCCGGTGTAGACGAGGTCGAACCCACCCGCGCCCAGCGCCGCGACGGCCCCGTCCACGGTCGACTCGACGTAGTCGATGTCGGCCCCGGCCCGGCTCGCGAGCGCCCGCGCCTGGTGCAGCGCCGCCGGAGAGAAGTCCAGCCCGGTCATCCGCGCCCCGAGCCGGTGCAGGGACAACGTGTCGGTGCCGATGTGGCACTGCAGGTGTATGCCGCGCAGCCCGGTCACATCGCCCAACAGCGGTCGGTCGAACTCGACCACGCCGGAGAGGGCGGTGGGGTCGGCCACCAGGCGCGACACGGCATACCCGGGGGAGGCGGCGTGCGCAGGTGCCCGGTCGTCCCAGTTGGCGCGGTTGGTCTGCAGATAGTCGTCCACGAGCCGCGAGTCTAGGTATGCCGCCCGCTCACCGCCTGCCGATAACGGCGATCAGGTGGGCAAACGGGCGCTCAGCGGCGGCGCTGACAGCGGCCGCACCAGTAGAGGTTGCGTCCCGCGACCTCGGCCATCCGCACGCGGGACCCGCAGACCCGGCACGGCTCGCCCTGGCGTTTGTAGACGTAGTAGCGCCGTTCGAGCGCTCCGTGCGGGTTGGGTCGCCACGCGGAGACCCCGGTCGGCGACGTGGGCACGGCAGCCGGGTCGAAGTCCCCGGCCAGCACCGTCTCCACCTGGTCGCTCATCGTGATGATCTGCCCGAGCTGCACGCCGATCGGCATGAGCAGCAACAGATCTCGCCACAGAGCCCGCCAGGTCACCGGCCGGATGTCACGTCCCGGACGCCACGGGTCCACCCGATGCCGGAAGAGGATCTCGCTGCGATAGACGTTGCCGACCCCGGCCAACACTGCCTGGTCCATGAGCAGGTCCGCGATGCTGCGAGGGCTCTTGACGATCCGCCGCCAGGCCCGATCGGGGTCGGCGTCGGCCCGCAACGGGTCCGGACCCAGCCGGGCGATGACCGCGTCCACCTCCTGGGTGGTCGCCACCTCGCACACCGTGGCACCACGCAGGTCCGCGACATGGGTGCCGGTGGCGATCCGCAACCGCACCGCACCCACGGGTGGAGGCAGCGCACCCCCAGGTGAGCCCGCGGCATACCCCTCGTCGTCGCCGCCACGCGCGGAGTATGCCGTGACGTCGAAGGCCCCGATCAGCCCCAAGTGGACGTGCAAGTGCGCCTCGCCCGCGAACTCGACGAACAGGTGCTTCCCCCAGGCCGCCGCTTCGTGCAGCTCGCGTCCCGACAGGTATGCCGCCCCGTCGGCGAAGCGCCCTTGCGGGCTGGACAGCGTGGGCACCGTCCCCGCGAACGCACCGTTGAGCGACCCCGCGAGCCGATGCAGGGTGTGACCTTCGGGCATCCGGTCAGCCGGCCTTGCGCGCGGCGGTCTTCTTCGCGGCGGTCTTCTTGGCCGCGGCAGGGTTGGCGGGCGCAGGTTTGGTCGGGGCAGCTTTGGTCGGGGCAGGTTTGGTCGGGGCCGACGAGGACCCGGTCACCGGCTCGCCCCGAGCAGCCTTGGCCCGGTCGACGCTGCGCTGCAACGCCTCCAGCAGGTCGACGACCTCGCCGGTGTCGGCCGCCGCCGCCGGAGCTTCGGCGACCACTCCCCCGGCGATCTTCGAGTCAACGAGCGACGCCACGGCCGCCGCATAGTCGTCCTCGAACTCGCCCGGGTCATAGTCGCCCGACAGCGAGTCGACGAGCATGCTGGCCATCGCCAGCTCTTTGTCGCTCGCATGTCCGGTGTCGCCGAGGTTGATCTGGTCGGCGGCGCGGATCTCGTCGGGCCACAGCAATGTCTGCAGGACGATGATTCCCTCGTGCACCCGCAGCACCGCCATCGTCATCCGCTGGCGGATCGACACGGTCACCAGTGCCACCCGGTCGGCGGTCGACAGTGCGTCCCGCAACAGGGCATAGGCCTTGGTCGCGGCCTTCTCGGGCTCAAGGTAGTAGGCCTTGTCGAACAGCATCGGGTCGATCTGGCCGGCCGGGACGAACTTCGCGACCGCAACCTCCTTGCTCGACTGGTTGGGCAGCGCGGCCAGATCCTCGTCGGTCAGCACGACCATCTGCCCGTCGGGCGTCTCATACCCCTTGGCCACGTCGTCGAACGCCACGACCTCTCCGCATGCGCTGCACACCCGCTGGTAGCGGATCTGCCCGCCGTCGGCCCGGTGCACCTGACGGAAGGAGATGTCGTGGTTCTCCGTCGCCGAGTAGAGCTTGACCGGCACGTTGACCAGCCCGAAGGACACCGCGCCCTTCCACATCGCCCGCATCGGCCCCACCCTTCCCAGTGGTCACGTAAGTCACCAGCATGACTCACCGCTCACCTTCCCCACAACGCAGCGGCGCATCCCACACGCAGCGACCCATCCCGTATGCCGCCCTCCCGCACCTGCCGCCCTCCCGCACCTTGTCGCCCTCCCGCACCTTGTCGCTCGCTGTCCGGCGCGCTGCTGTTCATGCAGGAGCGGCATAATCCCGATCATGGTGATGACCTGGACCGCTCGCGCGCTGACGGACGAGGAGCACGACGTCGTCCGCTCCAACGCCAAGGCGGCGGCCACCCTCATCGAGGACGAGCCTCCGGATCCCAAGCGCGGTGTCGACCTGGACACCGCATGGCACGGCATCCACTGGCTGCTGACGGGGACGGCATACGACACGGAGAGCCACGCCGGACAGGCGATCTTCGGCGGGGATGCCATCGGCGCCGACCTGGGCCACGGTCCCGCGCACCTCATCGACCCACGGACGGTCAAGAAGATCAGCGCTGCGCTTGACGCCCTGCCCGCCTCCGAGGTCGCCGCCCGGGTCGACTTCGACGCCATGCTCGACGCCAACATCTACCCCGGGTTCTGGGACGAGCAGGACGTCTTCCACACGTGGCTGCGGCCCCGCTACAAGCAGCTGCGGAAGTTCTATCGCCGGGCAGCACGGGCCAGCTCGGCGGTCCTGGTGGCCATCCTCTGAAAGGGGAGCCCGTGCGGCCCATGCTCGCCTCCCCCGCCCGTCGAGTGCCGACGGGGGCCGATTGGGCGCATGAGGTCAAGTGGGACGGCATGCGGCTGCTTGCCGACGTCCACGATGGCCGGGTGAGGCTGACCACTCGCACCGAACGTGACGTCACCGTGGCATTCCCCGAGTTGTCAGGCCTGGCAGGCGAATTCGCGGACATGCTCCTGGACGGCGAAGCAGTGGTGATGCGGGACGGCATACCCTCCTTCGCGGCCCTCGCGGAGCGTTTCCACGTGACCAGCGCTGCCAAGGCCGCGACCCTGGCCGCCCGCGCGCCGGTGACCTTCATGGTTTTCGACCTGCTGCGGCTCTACGGAGTCGACCTCACCGCCCGGTCGTGGACCGACCGCCGGGCCACGCTCGAGCGGCTGGAGCTCACTGGGCCGCACTGGCAGGTGCCGCCCACTTTCACCGATGGCGATGCCCTGTGGCAGGCCACCCGCGAACGGGGGCTGGAAGGGACCGTCAGCAAGCGTCGCACCAGCCGGTATGCCGCGGGCGCCCGCACCGAGGATTGGCTCAAGGTGCCGCATCGGACGTCGCAATCAGTGGTCATCGGCGGCTGGCGCCCGGAGACCGATCAGGTTGATCGGCTGGGCGCTGTGCTGGTCGGCGTGCCGGGCGTCGGCGGCCTGCGCTATCTGGGGCGTGTCGGCTCGGGGATTGCCGGCAAGACCGCCCGGGCTCTCGCCGCCGACCTGGCCCCGCTCACCACCGCGGACTGCCCGTTCACGGATGCCGTGCCCGCCGATGACGCGCTGGGCACCACCTGGGTCCACCCAGTCCTGGTCTGTGACGTCCACGCGCTGGGGCTGACCAACAGCCGCCGACTGCGCCAACCGGCATACCGAGGGCTGCGACCGGACCTCACCCCCGGTGACATCGACCCTGGGGAGTTGCCCGATGCCTGAGCCGACCGGCCCCGCCAAGGTGTCCGTCGAGGCCGGCGGCCGACGGCTGGTCGTGTCGAGCCTCGACAAGGTCCTCTATCCCGCGACTGAGACGACCAAGGGCGAGGTGTTGAACTATTACGCGCGGATCGCCCCAGTGCTCCTGCCCCATCTCGCCGGGCGCCCGGTCACCCGGGTCCGTTTCCCCCACGGCGTCGAGGGATTGAACTTCTTCGAGAAGAACCTCCCGTCCGGCGCGCCGGACTGGCTGCCCCGGGTCACCCTGACGCACACGAGCGAGCCGATCACCTACCCCTTGGTCACCGGTCTGGACGCGTTGACCTATCTGGCCAACCTGGCCTCACTGGAGTTGCATGTGCCGCAATGGCGGATCGGCGCGGACGGGCAACCAGCCAATCCCGACCGGCTCGTCGTCGACCTCGACCCGGGCCCCGGCGCCGGATTGCAGGAATGCTCCACGGTCGCGCTGCTCGCTCGTGACCGGCTCACGGCCTTGGGGCTGGACCCGGTGCCGGTCACCAGCGGCTCCAAAGGCATGCAACTGTATGCCGCCCTCCCGGGCTCCCATTCGTCAGCAGACATCGCGACGATCGCCCAGGCCTTGGCTCAGGAACTCACCGCTGCTCACCCGGATCTTGTCGTGTGGAAGATGACGACGTCGTTGCGCCCCGGCAAGGTGTTCTTCGATTGGAGCCAGAACGTCGCCGCCAAGACGACGATCTCGCCCTATTCATTGCGCGGCCGGACCGCACCATTCGTCGCGACCCCGCGCACGTGGGCCGAGGTCGAGGCCGGTGCAGCCGCTCCCGGGGTGCTCACCCACGCGACCGCTGACGAGGTGCTCGACCGCATCGAGCGGTTCGGCGACCTCGCCGCCGGAATCCTCTAGCAAGCGGACGGGCCGCCCTCCCGCAGGAGGACGGCCCGTCCGGACGTGCGATGCCGACCTGATCAGCCGTTGGCCTTGTCGTAGGCCGCCTGGACAGCAGCCGGAACCCGGCCACGGTCATTGATCTGGTGGCCGTTGGCCCGCGCCCACGCCCGGACTGCGGAGACATCGCTCCGACGAGCCGAACCCGCGCCGCGACGCGCAACTGCCCGACGGCCGCCGGTGCGCTGGGCGGCACCGATCCACTTGGCGAGTTGGTCGCGCAAAGCGGACGCATTTGACGCCGACAGGTCGATTTCGTACGAAACTCCGTCAAGACCAAAAGAGACGGTCTCGTCGGCGAGGCTGCCGTCGACGTCGTCCTCAAGGACGACCTGGACACGCTTGGCCACGGTGTGTGCTCCATTCATGTGAGGAACTGCTGCGGAGGATTGACGCCGGTTGCCCGGCGCCGTCGTGACGAACTACAGGTGCATAGGACTCAGGTTAACGGCCCCGAGACCCCTGAACGGTGCGACCGGGAAGAATCCCGCGAAACTTCTCGGTCGGCGACTGATCGTAACACGGCGAAAACCCCCTGGTGACTGTATGTCAACCCCAAGTTGACGTCCGCGGGCGGGGCTTCGCGCACCATAGGGCCACCGGCTTCACGCAGTCTCGACTAGCGACAAGACCCGCCGAGAAGCCAGTGCAGACCTATTGAGAGCCCCGTGAGAACTCACCCAGAAACCGGAATGGCAATCATCTGGTCAGAGATGATTGGTCACTGCCGGTCAGCCGGATATGTCGTCACCATTGTCGAGATCGTCGGGCCGAGCGGTTCGACCGGCTTCCCATTCGGCAACGGCTTTGCGTTCTCGACGATCCGCTTCAAAGATCGTCTTGAAGACGACATAGGCGATGACCAGCAGGCCGATCGTCGGCAGGATGGCGGCCAGATAGGGGGAGATCGCGTCCCACATGACTAGTCCTCGGGCTTGAGCAGGGGAAAGAGGATCGTTTCGCGGATGGACGCCCCGGTGAAGAGCATGACGAGGCGGTCGATGCCCAGGCCCAGCCCACCCATCGGTGGGGCTCCGAACTCCAGGGCACGCAGGAAGTCCTCGTCCAACTGCATGGCCTCGGGGTCCCCGCCAGCGGCCAGCAGCGACTGGGCGGTGAGGACGTCCCGCTGGATCACCGGATCGATGAGCTCGGAGAAGCCCGTGCCCCGCTCGACCCCGGCGATGATGAGGTCCCATGCCTCGATGAGCCCCGGCTGCGACCGATGCGGCCGCGCCAGCGGCTGAGCGATGGCTGGGTAGTCGCAGAAGAACGTCGGTTGGACGACGTGCGGCTCGACCAGCTCGGACAGCAACTCCAGCACTACCTTGTCCGCCCCCCACGCGGGGTCGAGCGCAAGGTCGCGGGCGGCGGCATACCGGCGCAATGTCTCCAGCGGCGTGGCGAGGGTGACTTCCTCCCCGACCGCCTCGCTGACCGCGTCGTAGACCGGCAGCCAGCGCCATTCGCCGCCGAGGTCGACCTCGCCGCGGGGCGTCTGGACGACCCGACTGCCCAATGCGTCGGCCACGCCGAGGTAGAGGTCCCGGATCAAGCCGGCGATGGTGGTCTGGTCGCCGTATGCCTGGTAAGCCTCCAGCATGGTGAACTCGGCCGAGTGGGTGGCGTCGATCCCCTCGTTGCGGAAGATGCGTCCCATCTCATAGACCCGGTCGATCCCGCCGACGACGGCCTTCTTGAGGTTGAGCTCGAGCGCGATCCGCAGGGTCATCCGTTGGTCGAAGGCGTTGAGGTGGGTGTGGAACGGCCGGGCCGCAGCGCCGCCGTGGATGAGTTGCAGGACGGGGGTCTCGATCTCCAGATAGCCCTGATCGTGCAGCACCTCGCGGATCGCCCGGGTCGCTCGACCGCGCAGTCTCACCATGTCGCGGGCCTCCTGGCGGACCACCAGATCGGCATACCGCTGCCGGACTCGGGTCTCCTCGGAGAGGTCCTTGTGCAGCGTCGGCATGGGGCGCAACGCCTTTGACGCCATCTGCCACGAGGTCGCCATGACGGACAGTTCCCCGCGCTTGCTGCTCACGACGCGACCCTCGACCGCCACGTGATCACCGAGGTCGACCAGGGCCTTCCAGTCGGCCAGCGCCGCCTCGCCCACCTCGGCGAGGCTCACCATGACCTGCAACCGGGTGCCCTCCCCCTCCTGCAACGTCGCGAAGCACAGCTTGCCGGTGTTGCGGACATACATGACCCGCCCCGCAGTCCGCACGGTCGCGTCGGTCTCTTGGCCCGCCTCCAGGTGCGCCCAATCGCGGCGGATGTCACCGAGGCTGTGGGTCCGGTCCACCCACACCGGGTATGCCGCGTGCCCACTGGCGATGAGCCGCTCGCGCTTCTCCCGACGCACCCGCAACTGCTCGGGGAGGTCGTCGACCTCGGTCGGCTCGGCCGCTGGGTCGAGGGATCCGGTCTGATCGGAGGGCGCGCTGGTCACCGACCCAGGGTATCGAGTCTCGCCTGGGCCCCTTGACGGACATTCGCCCGCCGCAAGGGCGACTCGGCGAAGAAGATTCCGGGCAAACCCCCGTGTTCCTGACTCTTTCTTGACCGAGAACTGACCGTTCGGTGGACTACGGCGGGGGGCGCACGGCATACCGTCTCCTCGCCCCCTGTGCGATCGAGACCCGTGCCCGATCTCATGCTGTCTGACCCGATGCAAAGGACGGTCGATCGATGACCTTGCGCAAAGCCCTCATCTTCGTGCCTGCCATGGGCGCTCTCGCCGCGCTCGGCATGGGCACCCCCGCCGCTGCGGTGGCCGCGCCGGCGCTCGACGGCGCCGACGTCCAGGCGTGCGTCGAGCACACGGATTCAGTCAACGCTGCTCGTGGCGCCGCCGGCGGCAACCGGTTCGACCCCCACGAACTGAGCGCAACCGAGGTAGCCGCCCGGGAGAACGACTTCCAGGCGCGACTGAGGGCCACGTCGTCAGCCTCGGTATTGCCGCAGGCGACGGCGGCGGTCGGAACCACCACCACCGTCGGCGTCTACTGGCACCAGATCACCAACGGCTCCCTCGGCGTGATGTCCCAGACCCAGATCAACAACCAGATCTCGGTCCTCAACGCCGCCTATGCCGGCTCTGGGTTCGCCTTCACGATCATCGGCCAGGACTCGACGAACAACGCCGCCTGGTACAACCTCAGCTACGGTTCGACGGCCGAGAAGGACATGAAGAACACCCTGCACCAAGGGGGCAAGGCCGCTCTCAACATCTACACCGCAAACCTCGGCGGCGGGCTGCTCGGCTGGGCCACGTTCCCGAAGGCGACCGTCGACCCCATGGACGGCGTCGTGCTGCTCGACCAGTCGTTGCCCGGCGGGACCGCCTCGCCCTACAACCTCGGCGACACCGCGACCCACGAGATCGGGCACTGGCTCGGGCTCTACCACACCTTCCAGGGCGGTTGTAACGGCAGCGGCGACCAGGTCTCGGACACCGCGGCCGAGAAGTCGGCCGCCTACGGATGCCCGACCGGGCGTGACACTTGCCGCACCAAGCCCGGCCTCGACCCGATCACCAACTTCATGGACTACACCGACGACTCGTGCATGTTCCAGTTCACATCCGGCCAGTCCTCGCGGATGGTCGCTCAGTGGTCCACCTATCGAGCGGCCTGACCTCAGGACGGCCTGACGAGCCAGCCGGTTCGGATCGACGGGCCGCCTCCCCCGGGTCACCGGGGTGGGGCGGCCCGTCGCCGTTTCCTGCGGGTGTCAGCGGGGCGGCATACCGTGGCCGCGTGGTGACCAAGCGCTCCGGTATGCCGCCCTCCCGCCCTCGTCGCGCGGCTGCCGACCCGTTCCCGCCGCTGCCGGTCCGTCGAGTGCAGCGGCGAGCGGACGCCGACCTGCCCGCGGAAGCCTGGCCAGCAACCCTGGCACCGATCGCGCAGGTGTTGCGCGAAGGGCTGGACCTCGGGCCGGTGACGGTGCTCGTGGGGGCCAACGGCAGCGGCAAGTCGACGCTCGTCGAAGGCATCGCTATGGCGTTCGGGTTAGCACCCGAAGGCGGGTCGACGGGGGCGCAACATCGCAGCTATGTCAGTGAGTCGCCGCTGCACGAGGCGCTGCAGATCGTCCGGGGGCCGGGCGGCAGTCGGTGGGGCTACTTCGTGCGAGCCGAGACGATGCACGGGCTGATGGGCTATCTCGACGCGACGGCCCGCGACTCCTACACCCGGGACCCAGTGTTCCACCGGTTCAGCCACGGGGAGTCGTTCCAGGCGCTGATGACGACGAATCGCTTTGCGGGGGAAGGGTTCTTCGTCATGGACGAGCCGGAGGCGGGGCTCGCGTTCGAGGCCCAGCTCACCCTCGTGGGCCACTTGGCGCAGCTTGGGAAACGCCGGGGGGCGCAGGTCCTCGTCGCCACCCACTCGCCCGTCATCGCCGCCCTACCAGGGGCGCGGATCCTGCAACTCGACGAGAGCGGCCTCCACCCGGCCGAGTGGGACCACCTCGCCGTCGTCGACCACTACCGCAGGTTTCTCGCCGCTCCTGAGCGCTACCTGCGTCATGTCCTCAGCGAGGGCTGAGCCCCCCGCCAGTCAAAGCTGACCGCCCGCGGAGCGATGCGTCGCTGATGAGACAAGCGTGAGACGCGCCCTCCCGATGATGTGACCACGCGGCATGCGGCCGCTCGCCGGTGGTGTGCCACTCCCCGGCACGACAGGCGGCCACGCACGAAACGGAGGCAGAGATGTCCGAAGCAGAGACCAACCGAGGCAGCGCCACCAATGGGCTGGGGAGGTTGCTCAACTCCCCTGGGAAGATTGCCGGGGTCTTCTTCGCCGTCGTCGGCATCCTTGTCGTGGGGATGCGGATCAACCCCGAGAAGTACGACTCGCCGCGCTTCGGCTCGGCACACCTTCCGGTCGAGATCGTCGCTGCCCTGGTCGTCGCCTTCGTCCTTCTCACCGTCCCGGACCGGGGCCAACTGGGCTGGCGTCGCGGCGAAGGGCGGACGCGATCATGGCTCGTCCTGCCCCTGCTCGCCGTGGGGCTGGCCGTCCTCTCCGCGGCCCTCACCTACGCCAGCCTGCCGCGGTCGGCGGCGATCGACGCGGTCCTCGTGGGGCGAACGGTCACCACCTCGCTGCTGGTCGGGTTCGTCGAGGAGGTGCTTTTCCGGGGCCTGCTGTTGGTCGCGCTCGTCCGGGCCCTGGGGATCGGCGGGGGCGTGCTGGTGTCCAGCCTGTGCTTCGGCGTGGTGCACGGCATCAACGTCCTCGGTGGTGCCCCGATCGGCCAGACGCTGATCCAGGTCACCTTCACGTGCATCCTCGGGACCCTGTTCCTCCTCGCTGCGATGGGGACCCGTTCGTTGCTGCTGCCGATCCTTCTCCACGCCGTGTGGGACAGCGCCGCCTTCCTCAACATCTATCTGCAGACCTTGGGTGCTTCCGCGAACGCGGTGAGTGTCCTGGCCTCGGCACTCGGGGTGCTCGGCGTCGTGCAGACGTTCCGCGTCGTGCGCCGATGGACGCGCGGCGACATCTACCCTGTCCAGGGACTGCCGCAACGCTAAGCCACTCGGAGGGTGCCGTGCCACTACCCGTCATCGGGTCCATGACGACCGAACGGTGGTTCCGACAACGCGGTTTGGTCACCCTTCTCGACGGCACCGGAGTCGAGTCCACGGCGGGGGTACGCGCTGCCCCGGCGCTGGTTGTCATCTTCCTCGTCATCATGCTCTGGGGCGTGCCTGACCTGCTGGGGGTCCCCCTCCTGCCGGGCGCCCTCATCGCGATCGGGACCATCGTCGTCACCTGGGTCTTGGCAAACCTCGCCCGTCGACGTCGACCGTTCGCGCCCGTCGCACGGATCGGCTGGATCGAGGCGCTGGCCTTCGTCGGCGTGCCCAGTGCGCTCGCGCTCTTCTCACCGCGGATCGCCTTCGCCCTCGAAGACGGCGTTCCAGACATGCCCGACGGGATGTGGCGGGCGGTGTTCGCCCTGACATCCGCGATCTTGCTGTTCCTCATCCTCGCGGCGGTCTATCTCGTCGTCGTCTCAGGGCTGGGCTCCCTGGTGAGCCTGCTGGTGCGCGAGTTGCTCGGCGCGGTATCCCGCACCGGCGGCACCCTTGCAACCGTCATCCCCGTGCTGCTCGGCTTCGTGTTCTTCTTCTTCCTCAACCCCGGCGTCTGGGCCGGCATCGCGAACGTCGACGGTCTCTCGTATGCCGCGTTGCTCGGGTTCCTGCTCACCTGCGGCGGCTTGTTCGTGGGAAGCCAGAAGCAGTTCGACCTGGCCGCCCTGTCGACCTTCGCCACCACATCCGACCTCGAGGAAGCGCTGCGGGGCACACCGGTCGAGGGCGACCCCGCCGCTCGACTCAAGACACCGGCACACTGCTCGCTACGGGGGCGTCAGACGTTCAACCTGCGCCTGGTCGCCGTCTTGTCCCGCCTCGCCACCGCCTCGGTCCTGGCCGCGGCCGTGTTCTCGGTGTTCGTCATCCTCGGATTCATCGTGATCGGTCCGGACACCGTGCTGGCCTGGACCAAGACCGACCCGTCCGTGTTGTTCTCGCTGCGGATTGGACGCGCTGAGCACATCGTGTGCTGGCAGCAACTGCGGGTCGCAGGCTTCCTTGCGACCTTCTCCGGGTTCAACTACATGTTGGTGTCCGCGACCGATGCACGACTGCGCCAGGACGCGACCGACGCTGCCGTGGTCATCATCCGTCAGGCCTGCGCGCTACGGCTTGTCTTGTTGACGGCCGGTCAGACGCTGCTTTCGCCGGGCGAGGCCTCGTTGGGAACTGCATCGATGGCGTCGCCCGAGATCGAGGGCGCACCGCCGAGAACATCGTGAACGCGACGCCACCGGAGCTCGTAGCGCTCTCCGAAACGCTGCCGACTCCGGTCCAACTTGGCTGACCCAGGTGCATAGCGTCGCTTCCCCCATGGTGACTCGGGCTTGGCCAGCCGCCAAGCGCCGACGAACGCAAGGAAGGGGAAGAACAGCCCGATCAGTCCCAGGAGCAGTTTGCCCTTCCAGATGCACACGGCGACCAGCGCGAGATTGACCAGCACGATGGCGGCTGCCCAGGGCGTCGCCAGTCCGTCGGTGTCATCCCCGATCCCCAACGGGTTGGCGCCGACGAGGACCACGGCGCAGATGGCAGCCGCGACCATGAGAGCGCTGATCGACTTGCGCCCTTCGGCCGACCAGTAGACATCGTCGAGGTGCAGCCACATGGCGAACTCGTCCAGCGCAAGCGCGGCACCGATGCCGAACGCCGCAGCGAGCAGGCTCCGAGCGGTGCCCTCCGGACTGAACCCGAAGGCCAGCAACCCGACCAGCAGGACCAACAGGATGCCCCACACCTGATGGTGGACGTGGATCCCGGCCAGCCGCACATCCTTGATCACCTGACGACGGGCGGGAACCGGAGCCGGTGAGTTGCCCGCACGGTGACTTCGATGGCGAATGTACCGAGTGATCATCCGGGTCACCAGGCTGGTGCCCACGAACGCCAGGAGCACCCACATCACGTCCATGCGCCGCGGGTCGATCAGTGTCTGCTCAGTCATCACAGTCCACCCTGCCGCGCGCACGCCGTCCATCCTCCCGTATGCCGTCCCCGTCACCAACGCCCCCTCATGATCGCCCAGGTGCGTCTCACGGACGTCTCGCAGATCCGCAGCCCACGGCGCTAGCATCGAGGCCCATTCACCACGCTCACGCGTCGGCACAAGGGATGGCGTTGCGAGAACTGCTCGATTTCGGGGGCTCCTGGCCACAGGTCGAACACCTGTGTGCGCACGACTACCCGCCGAGTGACTCGCCAGCGGTCCAGATGAACCTGGCGCGCGCGGCCGGCCGCGAGCAACGCCGGGAACTCCGGGCGAGAGCGCTGGAACGGGCCGCTTCCGATCCGGCCCTGCACTGGCAGGTGGTGTCGGAGCACGCCTGCGACGCCGCCGCCACCAACGACGCCCAACGTGCCCGTCACCTCGCCGACGAGGTCCTGGCTCACTCGACTGACCCCTTTGCCAGCGCTCGGGCCCTTGAGGCGTTGGGTCGGGTGGAGCTGTGGAGCGGGGATAACGCCGGCCGGTCGCGCGGCATACGGCTCATGGAGGACGCGATACGCAGCTACCGCGCCCTGGGTTCGAACGAATGGGCGGGGTTCGCCCTCACCTGGCTTGGGTATGCCGGCTACTACATGTCCGGTGACCATGACCGCGCTGAGGCGCTCATGCGGGAAGGGCTCGCGCTGCTGCGCTCACCTCATCGTCAGGTGACGGTGTTGACCTTCCTGGCCGACGTGCTGTGCGAACGGGGCGACTGGGCCGCCGTCGACGCCGCCCTCGACCGCGCCAGTGAACTATGCCCGGATGACTTCGTGCTCGGGTGGGACTACATCGCCTGGGGTCGAGCCAAAGAAGCCAGCGCGCGAGGCGATCAGGTCGGCACGGTTCGCTGGCTCAAGGAGGCCGCCGCCACAGCCGATCCATGGATCGACACGGTCGGAGGCACGGGGTTCCTTGCCGAGGGAGCGCAATTGCTGTCCCGCGTCGGGGATGTCGCGGGTGCCCTCCAGTGGCTCGACAAGGCCCTGTCGCGCCCCCTGGGTCTGGTCGATCCCTTCCACGCCCAGTGCGAGATCCTCGCCGTCCACGGCGACCCGATCGCTGCTTTGCACGCGCTAGATCGGCTTCCTTATGAGGATGGCCCCTGGGAGCCACGCCTTGAGTGGCACCTGACGATGTTGCGAGCCCTGGCGTTGCTTCGGGCCGGTCGATATGCGGAAGTTCCGAGAGTCGCGGCGGCAGCGCTCGAGCAAGGCGCTCGTGTAGCGGGGGCAGCGCTGCGCCGCGACGGCGCGGCGGAGCCCCTCGTGCTCCTGGCACCGCTGGCCGCGGCCGCCGGATCCGAGGTGGCGGCTCGACTGCTCAGCCCGGACCGCTTCCTCGTTCAGCTGTTCGGAACCCCGACCCTGCGGATCGGCGACGACGACGTGGCTGTGCCAGCAGGAAAGCCGGGCGAGCTGTTTCGGCTCGTGGCAGTCCATCCAAGCGGGGTGCCGTCTGAGCAGGTGATCGACCAGCTTTGGCCCGCGGCGACCCCCACCGCGGGGCCGAAACACCTGCGCAATGCCCTTCATCGGTTGCATGCGGCTATTGGCTCGAGCCTGGTCCGCCGGGACCGCTCACGACTGTTGGTGGGTTCTGCCTGGGTCGATGTCAACGCCTTCCGTGCGTTGGCGCGAAGTGCCGCCGGCGGCGCCGGCGCTCGGCCAGCAGACGCTCGCATCCACGCAGCCCTGTCCCTGTGGACGGGCGTGCCGTTGCCCGACGACGTGTATCACGACTGGGCCATCCCGATCCGCGGCCAACTCAAGGAGGATCGTGTGCGCCTGCGCAGGCTGGCGCACGACTCAGTGCGAGGCTCCTGGCCCCAAGGGTCGACCCCAACCGACGGCCAGACCGCTCAGTCGATCAGATCCAGGGCCAGGTCGAGGATGGGCGACGAGTGGGTCAGGCCGCCGACCGACAGGTAGTCCACCCCGGTGAGCGCGTAGTCGCGGGCCACCTCAAGGGTGAGCCCGCCCGTGGCCTCGATCTCGACCGGCTCGTCCTGTGCCCGCAAAGCGGCCACGGTCTCACCGAGCAGGGCCACCGACATGTTGTCGCACATGATGAAGCGAGCGCCCGCGGCATACGCCTCCAGGGCTTCGGCCACGGTGGTGACCTCGACCTGGATGTCGACGTCGGGGAAGGTGCGGCGCACGGCGGCATACGCCTGGGCGAGCCCACCGGCCGCGATCTTGTGGTTGTCCTTGATCATCGCGCAGTCGTAAAGGCCCATCCGCTTGTTGGTGCCCCCGCCGGCGCGCACGGCGTATTTCTCCAGGTGACGCATCCCCGGCGTCGTCTTGCGGGTGTCCAGCACCATGGCGCCGGTCCCGTCGAGCCGGTCGGCCCAGCGGCGCGTGTGGGTGGCGACCCCCGAGAGCCGACAGACGATGTTGAGCATCGTCCGCTCGCCGATGAGGATCGCGCGGACCGGCCCGGAGACTCGAGCGACCACGTCACCCCGAACGACGGCGGTGCCGTCGGCGACCAGGAGTTCGACATCAGGTGCCGCACAGCCGATGAGGTCAGCCACCGCGGCGAACACCTCGGCCACCACCGGCACCCCTGCAACGACACCCGGCGCGCGAGCCACAACATGCGCCGTGCGGACCTGATCGGCGGGGATGGTCGCCAACGTCGTTACGTCGAGATGGCGTGGGCCGAGGTCCTCGTCCAGCGCGGTGCGGACCAGGGCGCGGGCGTCGGCTGCGGGGAAGGGAAGGTCGGTGGTCACGAGAGATCCTGCGGCTCAGTGGGATGGAAAGACATGGCGAGTATGCCGTCCGGCATCCGCACGGCGGCCAGGTGGCCGAGCCATTGGGCGTCGTCGCGGTCGGGGAAGTCGCTGCGCACGTGGCCCCCGCGGGTTTCCTCGCGCAAGGTCGCGACATGGGTGAGGAGTTGGCCCAGGTGCAGGAGGTTGGTCGTCTCCCACGACTTCGGTCCGCCCTCGACGCCATCATCGGCGGCCGCCAGACCTGCTAAGGCGGCCGCAGTCGAGGCCAGCGAGCTGTGCGAGCGCACCACACCGGACCCGTCGGTCATGGCGTGCTGGATGGCCTTTCGGTGGGCGGAGCGCAGCAGGACTGTGTCGGCCAGCGCCGGGCTGAAGGGGCCTTCGACAGGATCCGCATCGCGCGGGGGCTGTGGCGCCGCGGGTCCCGGGGTCACCGCGGGCAGCTCGCCGTGTTCGAAGCGCTCGACGATGTCCTCGGCGATCCGGTGGGCGAAGACCAGGCCTTCTAACAACGAGTTGGAGGCCAGCCGGTTGGCGCCGTGGACTCCAGTGCACGAGCACTCGCCGCAGGCATACAACCCCGGCAACGACGAGCGGCCGTTGAGGTCGGTGCGGATCCCCCCACTGGCATAGTGCTGCGCGGGCGCGACCGGCAGCAACGTTGTGGCCGGGTCGAACCCGTGCTCGCGACACGAGGCGACGATCGACGGGAACCGCCGCTCAAGGAACTCCCCACCCAGATGCCGAGCGTCGAGGAAGACGTGGTCGGTGCCCGTCGCGGCCATCTGCTTGACGATCGCCCGGGAGACAACGTCGCGCGGCGCGAGATCGGCCAGGGGGTGCACGCCCTGCATGAACCGGACCCCGTGGACGTCCACGAGGAACGCCCCCTCCCCACGAACGGCCTCCGAGATGAGCGGCTGCTGCCCCGTGGAGTCGTCGCCGAGGAACAGCACCGTGGGATGGAACTGGACGAACTCCGTGTCGGCCATGACCGCCCCGGCCCGCAACGCAATCGCCATTCCGTCGCCGGTGGCCACCGGCGGGTTGGTCGTCGACGAATAGATCTGTCCCAAGCCACCCGTGGCCAGCACCACTGCCCGACAGTGCGCCGCCCCGACCCCGTCGATCTGGCCCTCGCCGATGACGTGGATGGTGGCCCCGCAGACCCGGCTGGAGTCGTCCTGCAGGAGGTCCACGACGAGCGCGTGTTCGATGACCTCGATGCCCGGGTCGCCCTTGACTCGGTGGAGCGCTTCGATGAGAGCTCGCGAGATCTCCTTGCCGGTCGCGTCGCCCCCCGCGTGGAGGATCCGGTCGCGGTGATGCCCACCCTCACGGGTGAGGCTGATGGCGCCGTCGCTGCCGCGGTCGAACTCGGCGCCAAGAGTGACCAGTTCACGAACCCGAGTGGGACCCTCGTGCACGAGGGCGGTCACGGCTGGGACGTCGCACAAGCCGACTCCGGCGACGAGGGTGTCGTGCAGATGTTCCCGCGGCGAGTCGTCGTCAGCCAGGGCCGCAGCGATGCCGCCTTGCGCCCAGGCCGTGGATCCCTCGGTCAACAACGTCTTGGTGACGAGCAGGACGGTGACGCCCCGCTCCCGCAGCCGCAGCGCGGCGGTGAGCCCCGCGATCCCCGACCCCACGACGATGACGTCGGCCGAGGTGGTCCACCCAGGGGACGGCGCACGCAACCAGCGCGGGATGTGGATCGAGGTCACTCGTCGTCCTCCAACGGCTCGGGCCCGACGGCGGGCCGATCCACCACCGGCGCGGCATACGCCTCCGGGTCGCGGGCAACGCTACCGCTCCGGAACGCGTCCTCAAGGGCGGTGAGCACCAGCGGGGTGAGGGCACGGGAGGGCGACGGTATGCCGCAGTCCGCCAGCACGCGCCCGGCCGCGCCAAGCACCCCCTCCAAGCCGTCGCGGACAGCACCGAGCGCGGCGGCATACGCCGGGCGGTCCTCCTCCTCGATCCACACCGGTTCACCGCCCATCTCCAGCACGAGCGCCTCACCCAAGGGACGCAGCGACTTGAGGGTGGTGACAGCGAACACGGCCGCCGACAGCCGCTCGGCGTCGGCGGATTGCCCGGTGAGCGCGACGGCAGGGTGGATGGCCACGGGGAGCACATCGTGAGCGGCGGCCGGCTCCAGGACCCCGATCCCGTGGCGCGCGCTCGTGTGGACGAGCACCTGACCGGGGTGGAAGGCCCCTGCCGCGGCGAGTCCGATGACCAGGCCTGGCAACACGTCGTCGGGGACGGCCAGCAGGACGAGGTCAGCCTCAACGACAACGTCCAGAGCTTCGCGGATCGGAACACCGGGCAGCAACGCCTCAGCGCGACCTCTGGATGCGTCGCTCACGGCGGAGACCGCGACGGGAAGATGTCCGGCGCGGGCGAGTGCTGCGCCGAGGACCGCGCCGGCACGCCCGGCGCCGACCACCCCGACACGCAGCCGGGCCGTCGGCCTCGATGGCGTGCTCACTGTCCGAACCTACCGTCCCTCGCCGCGGGTCGATGCGCGAGTAGGTTGCCCACTATGGGGAAGGTCGGCTGGGTCCACGCGTGGCAGGAGGCGCTCTACGGCGCCCACGGGTTCTACCGCGCCCAGGTTCCGGCGCGCCAGTTCGGGACGGCAACCCACCCACCGTTGGGTGCCGTTCTGGCCGAAGCGATCTGGCACTACGCCGACCTGCTCGAGCTCTCTGGCGTCGTCGACATCGGAGCGGGCCGGGGCGAGCTCATCGGCGCATTGCACTCCCACCGCCCGGACCGACCACTCCTCGGAGTCGACGTCATCGAGCGACCCGACGAACTGCCGGCGGGTGTCCGGTGGTTGCGGGGACCCGGAGGCGCGCCGCTGCCTGACGAGCTCGCAGATCTCGACGACGTCCTCGTCGTCGCCCACGAGTGGCTCGACGTCGTGCCGTGCGTCATCGGCCAGCTCGACGGTTCGGGGGTGGTCCGCGAAGTGCTCGTCGACCCCGCGACCGGCGACGAGGCGCTCGGTGATCCGCTGGACGACGCCGATCTGGCCTGGCAACACCAGTTTTGGCCGCTCGCCCATGAGGGTGATCGGGTGGAGATCGGCCGCGCGCGTGACCTTGCCTGGGCCGACCTGCTCACCCGGGTATGCCGTGGCGCCGCCATCGCGATCGACGCCGGTCACGTCGTGGCGACCCGCCCCCGACACGGGAGCCTCGCGGCATACCGGGGTGATGAGGTGGTGCGACCGGTGCCGGACGGCAGCTGCGACCTGTCCGCTCAAGTAGCCGTCGACTCCCTGCGCCACGATGAGATCCACACTCAGACAACGGCGTTCGAGTCATTCGGCGTGTGGGCGCCGATGCCGGACCCGGCGCTCGCGCGGTGCGACGAGGCGGCATACCGGCGCCGCCTCCGGCGCGCCACGTCGGCGGCGCAGCTCACCGACCCGGCTGGGCACGGGGCGTTCCGCTGGGTGGTCGTCCGTCAGGCCGGTGCGATCACGAGTCGCTCGTAGCCGCGCAGCACGAAGGTCGGCCGACGCACCGCCTCGACCACTTGCAGCCTCGGCCACCGCCCCAAGAGGACTCCCGCCGACGTGGCCAACTCGAGCCGGGCCAGCGGCGCGCCAACACAGAAATGGATGCCTGCACCAAAAGCCAGATGGGGGTTCGGGTCGCGGTCGGGCCGGAAGTCGTCCGGGTCATCGAAGACGGCGGGGTCGCGGTTGGCCGCCCCGAGCAGCGCGGCGATCTTCTGCCCGGCCCGGACCGGGACTCCCTCGATCACGGTGTCGTGGGTCGCGGTTCGCTCGAACAGGTGCAGCGGCGAGTCGTGCCGCAGCATTTCCTCGACGAGGGTCACCGGGTCGCCGAAGTCGCCTCCGGCGGCGAGCAACGACGCCAGCCCGTTGCCAAAGCCATTGACACTCGCCTCGTGCCCCGCGTTGAGCAGCAGGACCGCGGTCGCCACGAGCTCGCGTGGCGAGAGCCGGTCACTCCCGTCGCGCGCGGCGACGAGGTCGGACAGCAGGTCCTCCCCCGGGTGCCGGGCCCGGTCGGCCGCCAGGTCCTCCACGTATGCCGCGAACTCCCGGCTGGCACGTTGTGCTTCGGCCTCCTCGTGGGGCGTGCGAGTCATCTCGTACATCCGGACGATGGCCTGTGACCACGGGCGCAGCAGGTGCCGATCGGCCTCGGGGACGCCGAGCAGCTCGGCGATGACGAGCACCGGCAGCGGCTCGGCCAACCCCTCGATAACATCGACCGACCCTGACTCGGAAACCGTTGCAGCACAGTCCTGCACGAGACCGGCGGCGAGCTTCTCGATGCGAGGAGCCAACCGTTGGACGTGGCCGCGGCCGAATGCGCCCGCGATGAGCCGCCGCAGCCGCGTATGTTTCGGGGGCTCGCTGTCCAGGATCGAGTCCGCGTGCAGCCAGTTGAACGTGTCCCAGTCCGCCTCTGGGGCCCGCTCCTGGAAGATCCGTCCGAGGGCCCGATCCCTCAAGACCGCGTTGCAGGCCGCATGGCTCGTGGCCACATACATCCCCAGCGCCCCATGCCAGCCGACGGGCGCCGTTGAGCGGCACGCGGCCAGGGCGGCATACGGGTCTGCAACCACCTGCGGATCGGTGAGGTCGAGCAGGGGGGCCACGTCGGGTGCGGCCGGCGAAAAGTCCACATCATTCACGCGCGTCACCGTAGTGGGTCGGTTCGGCTGCGGCACACTGGCGAGCATGCCGTCAGTTCTCGGGGAACTGGCGCTTCGGGGCATGAGGGGGGACCTCGGCGCGCCGAGTCACACGTCCGTCACGTCACCACGCTCAACGACGCCCCGACGGCCCGTGATCGCAGCGGTGAGCGGCCTTCTGGTCCTAGGGCTGGCGGGCTGCGGGTCAAGTGACTTCGCCAGTGCGTCGCTCACGACGTTCGTCCCCACCTCAGCACCGGCCACTGCCACGACCAAGAGCAAGCCGCGACCCACCGCGAGCGCAACGGGGCCGACCACCAGCACGCTCGGTCCGTTGCCAAAGGTCTTGTCCAGCACGCCGTCGCCCGTCGACGCCAACATCATCACGGCACTCGGCGATCTGCCCGCCGCCTTCGGCTGCCCTAAAGTGCCCGAGCCGATCGTCATCCCGGCCTCGGGGACCACGCCAGCAGCCATCGTCTGTCAAAGCTCGTTGGCCGGAGAGGCGGTCTTCCTCTGGTACGCGGCCGATCCTGACGCGAAGTATCTCGCCGTCAAGGCCGCGGTGGCCACGGCCCGGTATGTCCACGCGGGCAGGCGATGGGTGGCCGGAGGCATGGTGCACCAGGGGATGGGGACGGTCGGCGGTGAGGTGTTCAAGCAATAGGGCGGCCTCGGGGCCAGGCGCAGCCCGCGGTTCTCGGGGTCCGTTCGGGGGGACACCCGATGGCGCAGACCCGGCCCCAGAGCCCACCATGGACGACATGACCAGTCACTCCCCGCAGGATTCGCCCACCTGGCCCCCGGCGCCCATCCCAGCGCAGCCCCCGAGCCCCGGGCACCCATCGGGAGCGGCATACCCGGGAGTGCCCCAGCCGTACGGTCCCCAGGACGCGTCCCGGGACGTCGTAGACCGGGTGTGGACCGTCATGAGCAACACCAAGCGGCGTGGTGACTGGGTGGTGCCGGAGCGCATCGTCCTGCCCGTCGCCCTGGGCGACGTCTATGTGGACCTGCGCGAAGCCCGACTGACCGCCCCGATCACCACCATCGAGGTTCAGGGCCTGATGGGCGAGGTGAAGATCGTCGTGCCTGAGTCGGTCCGCGTGGAGTGCAGCGGGTCAGCCATCGTGGGCGAGTTTCACGACGTCCCATCCGAGCAGCTCCCGGCGCCAGGCGCCGGGGCCCCCGTCGTCCGAGTGGTCGGCGCCATGATCATGGGTCAGGTCCGGGTCTTCCGCACGGCCGATGCGGTGGGCGAAGGAGGGTATGCCATCGACGGGATGGCCGGGTGGCGCGCGAAGCGGCGCCGTCGAAAGGGTGGCCGGGGCATCGCCAACTGATCCGTCAGGCGGGTGCGACCCCTCCGGCGCTGGCGGCTCGTTCGCCCGGGCCGCCGGGGTCCGGCGGGTCGATGCGGCAGATCCGTTGCGCCACTAACCCGCTCACAATGAGCACCAGCGCGGCCAGCGCGTGACCTATCAGCAGCCACATCCGGGACCGTTGCGAATCGACGTCCAGGTCAGGCAGGAGCGACAGGGCCTGCGCGGCATACCAACCGAGCAACCCGGCACCAGTCAGCGCTGCGGCCTGCGCGAGGACCAGGGAGCGGGCAGCCCGCAAGGCGCTCCCCGGAGACGAGGCTCGCCGCTCACGCAAACGTTTGACCGGAAGCGCCGCGAAAAAGACCCCCACAGCCATGAACAACAGCAGAAGGACGCCGGCCCACCCCGGGTTGGGCACCGGACCACCGATAAGACGCAGGACCACGAGGCCGACCAGCCCGACGACGAGCGTAATGACGACGAGGTGTCGCAGCCGAACACCCCCCGAGCTCACCATGCCGGGCCCCAGATCGGTCCGGTCCGGACGCCGCGCGCGCCGAGATCAGCCGCCAGGTCGGCGACCCGCTGGATCGGGTGGGCGACGGTCGGCCCGACCCGCAGAGTGGCCTCGGGGTCAAGCCGTGCCCACGGGATGAGGACGAAGTTCCGTTCGTGGGCCCGGGGGTGGGGCAGCAGCAGCGCCGGGGTGTCGGACAGCCGCTCCCGATCGCTGCCCGGGATCCCGAACTGCACGAGATCCAGATCCAATGTCCTTGCTCCCCAACGGACCTCGCGGGTTCGGCCATTCCGGTGTTCGATGGCGTGTAGGGCCCGGAGCAGGGCCGCAGGCGAGCCGGCATACGTCGCCAGGACCACCCCGTTGAGGTATGCCGGTTGGTCGGGCCCCCCGAACGGGTCCGACTCGACGAGTTCGGACACGGCGGTCAGGGTCAGCTTCGGCACCTCGGCCAGCTGTTCGACCGCGTCGGTGAGGGTCGCGACCCGATCACCGACGTTCGATCCCAGCGCGACGACGACCCGCGTGCCGCGCTCCCGACGGATCTCGACCCGAACGTCACTGACCGGGACACCCACCGGCGCCTGGGGTTTGTGGACGACGACATCGACCGCGTCGACCCCGTCCCGGGCGAGAATGTCGCTGGCGATGACCTCCGCGAGGGCCTCGATGAGGTCGAACGGATCCCCTTCGATGCGAGCCAGCACCTCGGCGGCAACCTCGCCATAGTGCACGGTGTCGACGAGGTCGTCCGAGCGCCCCGGCCGACGAAGGTCGCGTTCGATCGCGATGTCGACGACGAACTCCTGGCCGTCCCGACGTTCGTGCTCGAAGACCCCGTGGTAGCCGGTCCCGCGGATGCCCGTGACGACGATCCGATCGGTCATCCGACACCTCCGTGCGCCAGGCTCGCCTCGACGACGTCGAGGGCGTCGCGGGTGGAGCGGACGTCGTGCACACGGACTGCCCAGACCCCGGCCAGGGCGGCCAGGACGGACGTCGCGGCCGTCGCAGCGTCGCGCTCGATCGGGGGCCTAGGGACGCTGCCTTCCGGGCGTCCGACTTTGCCCAAGAAGGCCTTTCGTGACGCGCCGAGCAGCAGCGGCAGGCCCAGGTCAGCGAGCGCGGAAAGGCGCGCGAGCAGCGTCCAGTTGTGCTCGGCCAACTTGGCGAAGCCTAGCCCGGGGTCGAGGACCAACCGGTCGAGGCGGATCCCCGCGGCCAAGGCGGCATCGCGGCGGGCGGCAAGCTCGCGGCATACCTCCGCGACGACATCGCCGTATGCCGCGCGGTCCTGCATGTCCACACTGTGTCCGCGCCAGTGCATGAGGACCAACGGGACCTCCCGGGCCGCGACCAGCGGCAGCATCGCCGGGTCAGCGAGCCCGCCGCTGACGTCGTTGACGAGCAGGGCACCGGCATCGAGGGCTGCCTCGGCGACCTCCGCCCGCATCGTGTCGACCGAGACCCGTGCCCCCTCTGCGGCCAGTGTCGACACGACGGGGATGACGCGGCGCAGCTCCTCTGCAACCGTCGGGCGTTGCGCGCCGGGGCGGGTTGACTCACCACCCACATCGAGGAGGTCCGCCCCGTCGGCCAGCAGCGCCAGCCCGTGGGTCACGGCCGCGTCCGGCTCGAACCACTGCCCTCCGTCGCTGAACGAATCTGGGGTGACGTTGACGACCCCCATGATGAGCGTCCGGCTCCCATCGGAGAACGGCCCGGGGGTATGCCGCCGACCCACCTTCGTCGCGCGAGCGGGCACGCCATCGACGACCGCCATGTCCCTGGCCATGTCCGCCACCACGCCCCCCGCCCGTGCGGGGGCGGTCACCGCTTGCCGCCGAGCAGGAGCGCCATGGCCTCGGCGCGCGTTGCGGCACTGCGCAGCTGGCCACGCACCGCGGACGTGATCGTGCGGGAGCCGGGCTTCTTGACGCCGCGCATCGACATGCACAGATGCTCACACTCGATGACGACGATGCACCCTTGGACCCCGAGGTGTTCGACGAGTGCGTCGGCCACCTGGGTGGTCAGCCGCTCCTGGACCTGAGGCCGCTTGGCGAACACGTCGACCAAGCGCGCGATCTTGGACAGCCCAGTGACCTTGCCATCCTTGGCCGGGATGTATCCGACGTGGGCGACGCCGTGGAAGGGCACCAGGTGGTGTTCACAGGTGCTGTAGACCTCGATGTCGCGCACGAGGATCAGCTCGTCGTGGTCGATGTCAAAGGTCGTCGCCAGCACGTCTTGCGGGCTCTGGTCGAGTCCGGCGAACACCTCGGCCAAGGCCCGCGCGACCCGAGCCGGGGTCTCCCGCAGGCCCTCCCGATCGGGGTCCTCACCGATGGCCAGCAGCAGCTCGCGGACCGCAGCCTGCGCGCGAGGGTGGTCGACCGGCATACCGGTCAGTGCCCTTGCTGCGCCGCGCCGAGGTCCTGCGGCGCGCTCCCCGGTGGAGGCATCGCGGGAACGTGACCGTTGCTGGTGGCCGCGGCTTCGGCGGGGGTGAGGACCGGCGGACGTTCGCTGATGCCGCGGTCTTCGCTGGACAGCCAGGTCGGCCGAAGCGGCCGCTTGACGATGGGGGCGAAGATCTCGGCGAGCTCCTTGGTGCCCAGGGTCTCCTTCTCAAGCAACTCCAGGACGAGTTGGTCAAGGATGTCCCGGTTGTCGTTGACGACATGCCAGGCCTCGTCGTGGGCCTGCTCGATGAGCTTGCGGACCTCTTCGTCGACGACGGCGGCAACCTGCTCGGAGTAGTCGCGCTGGTGGCCCATGTCCCGGCCCAGGAACACCTCTCCGGTGCTCTGACCGAGTTTGATCGCACCGACCCGCTCGCTCATCCCGAACTCGGTGACCATCTTGCGGGCCATCGCGGTGGCCTTCTCGATGTCGTTGGCCGCGCCGGTCGTCGGGTCGTGGAAGACGATCTCCTCGGCGACCCGCCCGCCGAGGGCGTAGGCGAGCTGGTCGAGGATCTCGTTGCGCGTCGTGGAGTATTTGTCGTCCTGCGGCATGACCATCGTGTAACCGAGCGCACGGCCACGCGGCAGGATGGTCACCTTGGTCACGGGGTCGGTGTGGTTCATCGCCGCGGCGACGATCGCGTGACCACCCTCGTGGTATGCCGTGATCTTGCGTTCCTTGGCCGACATGATCCGGGTGCGCTTCTGCGGGCCGGCGATGACCCGATCGATCGCCTCGTCCAAGGCGGGGTTGTCGATGAGCCGCTTGTTGGTGCGGGCGGTGAGCAGTGCGGCCTCGTTGAGGACGTTGGCCAGGTCGGCGCCCGTGAAGCCGGGGGTGCGCCGAGCGACAGCCAGCAGGTCGACGTCAGGAGCCATCGGCTTGCCCTGGGCGTGGACCTGCAGGATGCGGTGGCGGCCGATCATGTCCGGGGCCTCGACGGCGATCTGCCGGTCGAACCGGCCAGGGCGCAGCAGGGCCGGGTCGAGGATGTCGGGGCGGTTGGTGGCGGCGATGAGGATGACGTTGGTCTTGACGTCGAACCCGTCCATCTCAACCAAGAGCTGGTTGAGGGTCTGCTCGCGCTCGTCGTGCCCGCCGCCCAGGCCGGCGCCGCGGTGCCGACCGACGGCGTCGATCTCGTCGACGAAGACGATGGCCGGGGCGTTGGCCTTGGCCTGCTCGAACAGGTCACGCACCCGCGAGGCGCCAACACCGACGAACATCTCCACGAAGTCCGAGCCCGAGATGGAGTAGAACGGCACCCCGGCCTCGCCCGCAACGGCCCGGGCCAGCAGGGTTTTGCCTGTGCCCGGCTGACCGTAGAGCAACACGCCCTTGGGGATCTTGGCCCCGACGGCGAGGAATCGGGCCGGGTCCTGGAGGAACTCCTTGATCTCGTGCAGCTCCTCGACAGCCTCGTCGGCGCCAGCGACGTCGGCGAAGGTCACCTTGGGCATGTCCTTGGAAGCGAGCTTGGCGCGGGACTTGCCGAACTGCATGACCCGGTTGCCCCCGCCCTGCATCTGACCCATGAGGAACCAGAACAGACCCAGGACGATGATCATCGGCAGCACCAGGCTGAGCATCGAGGCGAACCAGTTTTGGGTGTCGATCTGGTCGGTGAAGCCCTTGGTGGGCTTGTGCTCGTCGAGGGCCTTGACGATTTGCGGGCCACGGGCGTCGACGTAGAAGGCGTAGACCTTCGTCGCGTCCTTGACCTTGGCTCCGTCGGAGTAGGTGACGCCCTCCTTGAGGGTGAGCTCAAGCCGCTCGTTGTTGACGACCCGTGCGGACTCGACCTTGTCCTGGGAGATGAGCTCCAGGGCCGCAGACGTGTCAACCCGGGTGTAGCCCCCGCTGTCCGAGAAGAACATGAGGAAAGCGGTCAGCCCGACACCGAGCAGGATGATGATGAGCCACTGGGGGCGAATCGCGCGTTTGGTCGTCATGCCTCTACGGGGCGCTGCCCCAGCCTCCTGGTCGTCGTGCGTCGCTCACGGGGGGACGGCTGCGGTCACCGATTGCCCTCGGGATGGATTCTCGCAGGTCAACGCCCGGACGCGCGCACGTGTTCCGCCGGATGCCCGCCGGACCGCCGGGGGGTATGCCGGGTGGCCGGGTTCAGCTGTAGACCGACGGGGAGAGGGTGCCAATGCACCGCAGGTTGCGGTAGTCCTCGGCGTAGTCCAGGCCGTAGCCGACAACGAACTCGTTGGGGATGTCGAACCCGACATACTTGACGTCGATCTTCACTTTGGCGACCTCGGGCTTGCGCAGGAGCGCACAGATCTCAAGTGAAGCCGGCTTGCGGGAGCTGAGGTTGGCCATGATCCAGGACAAGGTCAGGCCGGAGTCGATGATGTCCTCCACGACGAGCACATGTTTGTCGGTGATGTCGGTGTCGAGGTCCTTGATGATCCGCACGACGCCGGAGGACTTGGTGCCCGAGCCATAGCTCGACACGGCCATCCAGTCCATCCGAACGGTTCCCGGCATCGCCCGCATCAGGTCGGCCATGACCAGCACGGCACCCTTGAGCACACCGACCAGCAGGAGGTCCTTCCCGGCGTAGTCCGCCCAGATCTGCCCGGCCAGCTCCTCAAGCCGGGCGAGGATCTGTTCTTCGGAGAGCAGGACCTTGGTGAGGCTCGAACCCATGCTGGCAGCGTCCACGACGCGTCCTCCTGGCAATCACCGGCGCGGGGCGCCGTCCGGTCGCGGTCGGGTCTGACCCTATCGAAGCGGCATGTCTGCCGACGGCCGTCTCGGGCACCACAGGGTGCAAACCGCTGAGGCATTGCTCACTCACCGTGAGCAGCGCCTCAGTCTTTGCCGCCAAGGGTTCCTGGCTATGAGGCACTGCTCACTCACAGTGAGCAGCGCCTCAGTCTTCGCCGCCAAGGGTTCCTGGCTATGAGGCACTGCTTACATCTAGTGAGCAGCGCCTCAGCGTCGGCGACCCAGGCGGATCGACCCGGCGACCCGCTCGCAAACGACGCCGCCGGGCAGGTCGACCGTGCCCTGCCCCCGCCACGCCATCACCAGGGCGTCCAGCGACTCGACGTGCACAGCCGACACCGATCGGGTCCCGGCCTCAGCGGCGAGGATGCGCCACACGCGGCGCCGAAGCGCAGCGGGCAAGGCCGCCACGGCGTGCACAGACACGCGGACATCTCCCTGCGCCCGACCCCCGGTGGAGGGTTCGGCTGACGATGACGACGCAGGCGGTTCCTCACCCGCTGCCAACCCTGCCCGGGCCTGGCCGGCCAGTTCATCGAGCAGGTCGGCGTCGTCGCGCAGCAGGTCTGCCGAGCGCGCGAGGGCCGCTGTCAGACCCGGCCCGAGATCACGCTCCAGGTCGGCCACCGCCCGACGCGCCCGCACTCGGGCGAACCGGGAGTCGTCGTTGTGCGGATCCAGCCAGGGCTCAAGACCCGCCTCCGCACACGCCGCCTGCGTTTGGGTGCGGCTGACCCCGAGAAGGGGCCGCACGTAACCGCCACGGGTGGGCGGCATACCGGAAAGGGATCGTGCCCCGGAGCCGCGAGCAAGTCCCAACAAGACCTGTTCCGCCTGATCGTCCCGGGTGTGCCCCAACAGGATCACGGCCGCCGTATGCCGGGTGGCTGCGTCCGCGAGCGCGGCATACCGGGCGGTGCGGGCGGCCTCCTCCGGCCCGGCGGGCGATGCGGGCACGTCAACCCGGACGACGTCGACGGGGTCCAGGCCCAGCGCGCGGCATTGCTCGGCCGCGCGGGCCGCGACCTGGGCGGACCCGACCTGCAACCCGTGATCGACGATGACTGCTCCGACGCGGACCCCTGCCCGTGAACCCTCGAACGCCGCCGCAGCGGCCAGTGCCAGCGAGTCGGCCCCGCCGGAACACGCCACGAGCACCTGCGACCAGGGCGGCAGATCGGCCACCGCGGCCCGCACCGCGAGGCGGACCGCCGCCACCGCTGGGCCGGGACCGGGCACCGTATGCCGCCGCGCTCAGCCGTGGACGCGGGCGACCCAGGAGTGCGGATCGGCCATCTCGGCGGCGGTTGGCAGGGTCTCGGGCGAGGTCCACACGGCGTTGAACCCGTCCAACCCGACCCGGTCGATGACGGCCCGGACGAACACGGCACCATCGGCGTATTGCCGCATCTTGGCCTCCAGACCCAGCATGCGGCGAATGAGCCGGTCGAGCTGACCCAGGCCGGCGCGGCGTTGGGTGAACTTCTCGCGGATCTGGGCGACCGAAGGGATGACGGACGGACCCACGTCGTCCATGACCACGTCCGCGTGGCCCTCCAACAGCGACATGACCGCGGTGATCTCGGCGATCTTGCTCTTCTGCTCGGGGGTGAGGAAGACCTCGGCGAGACCAGTGGAACCGGGTTGGAACGCCTCTGGCAGGCGCTGGACGATCTGCTGCAGGCGCTCGGCCAGCTCGGTCGGCGTTGGCGCCAGCTCGACGGCCAGGGTGCGGGTCCGCTCGATCATGTGCTCACGCAGCCACGGAACGGCGGTGAACTGCACCCGGTGGGTCTCCTCGTGCATCGCCACCCAGAGCCGGAAGTCACGGGGCGAGACGCCCATGTCACGCTCGGCCTGGACGATGTTCGGGGCGACCAGCAGGAGCCTCGGTTGGCCCGACGGCGCCAGGTCGTATTGCCCGAGCACCTTGCTCGCCATAAACGCCAAGAGGGCGCCGGTCTCGGCCCCGGTGACCTTGCCGCCCATCGACGCCACGCCAGGAGTGGACTGGGACGGCATACCAGCGGTGATCTTGGCGACGACAGGGTCCATCAGCTCACGCATCGAGTCGATGTTGGCTGCCGACCAGCCGGCCCGGTCGACGACGAGGACGGGCGCTGAGCCGGGAGGTGAGGTGAGCCGCGAGGTCTCGGCGACGGGGTCATGGGCTGCATCGGCGGCTCGGCGCAGGTCGGCGACCACGCCCGCGGCTTCGCTGGCGGTCACTTTGGGGCCAGGACCGGCCAGGCGTGCGGCGGTGGCTCGGGCGAAGTCCCAGTCGATGAACGACTCAGGCGTGTGGTCGGCGGACAGCTCGGTCACCGGGGGAATCCCTTCATGGTCAACGGCACCCGCAGGTCGCGAGTGCCGCTCCGAACCGATCCAACGCGGCCCGGGCGTTGGTCGTTCCCACCGGGCCTTGCTGCATGACGGCGAAGATCAACAACCGGCCGTCTGCGGTGACGACGGTCCCGGCCAGGGAGTTGACCCCGTTGAGAGTGCCGGTCTTGGCCCGCACGACTCCAGCGCCGCGGCTCTCGGGGGCCGCCGTGAACCGCTCGGCCAAGGTGCCGGTGAGGGCCGCGACCGGCAGATGCCGAACGGCCGCTGTGAAGGGGGGCGACCCCTCCAGGACCGCAACCTGCAGGACGTCGGCCAGCACCCGCGCTGGCACCGCGTTGGTCCGACTGAGGCCCGACGCGTCGTGCAGGACGACACCCGTGGCGTCCACGCCCGCGATGGCGAGCGCGTCGCGCAGGTATGCCGCCGTCCCCTCGAAGTCGCTCGACCGGCCAGCCAGGAAGGCCGCCTGACGCGCCAGCGACTCGGTCAGGGTGTTGTCGCTGAGCTCGAGAGCCAAGCCCATGAGGTCGGTCACGGGGGCCGACCGGACCGACGCGAGCTCCGCACCGGCGGGCTGTCCGCTGACCGGCGGCGGGGCGACTGCTGGGCCGCCGAGCGTGGCGGCGATCCCTCGCTCGTTCAGCCGGGCCACGAAGGCTGAAGTGACCTCGCGCACCGGGTCGGCCGGAGCGATCTTCCCGTCGTGGGCCCACTGGGTGGACAGCCCGAGCATGGCGACCGGGCCGACGATCCCCGTCGCGCGGAAGGCGGGTTGCCAGCCGGTGGCCACGGCCGACCCGGGCGCATAGCTGGTGTCGACGTGGACGGTCAGGGAGCGGACTCCGGTGGGTTGCAGGGAGGCAACCACGCGGTCGGCGAGATCACCGAGACCAGCTCGCCCCACGATCGCCGACGGGTCACCCTTGTCCGGGGCGAGGAACATGTCGCCACCTGCGACGAGGATCACCTGATCCGGCCGGGGCCCGGCCACCACTCGGGTCGAGAGGGTGGCCCCAGGCGGGAAGGTGCTCTCGACTGCTAGTGCCGCAATGATCTTCAGGGTCGACGCCGGGATCCGCGGGTCGTTGGGTGCGGTGTCCAGCAGGTGGGCGCCGGTGAGAGCGTCGCGCACGACAACCGCGGCCCCGGCCAGGTCGGAGTCGGCCAGTGCCGGAGCCACCGCGGCCTTGAGCCCAGCCACACTCGGGAGGGGAGCCTGCTCGTCGACGGGGGCGACCGGCATACCGGATGGGGGTGGCGACGGGAGCGGAAGGGGACCTGGCACCGGGGTGGTCGCCGAGGGCGAGGCGTATGCCGCGGGCTCGGGTGCCAACGTGAAGATCCCCGGCGCGAGGTCGAACACGTCAGCGGCCCCATAGCCCCCGAGGGCGACGACCGTGGCGAGGGCGACGACGGCGACTCGGCGCACGCGGCACCCCCTAGGCTGTGATGAGACCGACGACAACCGAAAGCGTAGGTCACCCGAGACCAGCGAAGAGGGGCACGGACGTGGAGTTCGACGTCACCATCGAGATCCCCAAGGGACACCGCAACAAGTACGAGGTGGACCACGCGACCGGGCGGATCCGGCTGGACCGGATGCTGTTCACGTCGATGGCCTATCCGGGTGACTACGGCTACATCGAGGACACCCTCGGCGAAGACGGCGACCCGCTCGACGCCGTGCTGCTGCTCGACGAGCCGACCTTCCCGGGTTGTGTCGTGCGGGCGCGTGCGATCGGCGTGTTCCAGATGACCGACGAGGCCGGTGGCGACGACAAGATCCTGTGCATCCCGGCCGGTGACCCGCGGCAGGCTCACATCACCGAGCTCGACCAGGTGAACAAGTTCGAGACCGCGGCCATCGGGCACTTCTTCAACACCTACAAGGACCTGGAGCCCGGCAAGTCGGTCGACAGCTCGCGCTGGTTCGGCCGGGTCGTTGCCGAGCGCGTCATCATCGAGGCGATCGAGCGGGCCAAGACCGCCGGCCACACGACCGCCCGCTGGCGGCCGACCGACTCCCATTAGGACTGGGACGAGCCACTGCGGATCAGCCGGTAGCCGCGAGGTCCCCCGCTGTGAGAGCGAGCACAGGGTCGATCACACAGGCCCAACACAGCGGCGTCTAACACGTCGCGGCTTGTCTCGCGCCATGGGTTCCTTCAGCCAGTCCCCGAGTCACCCGCATGACCACCCCATCGGTCGTCCGGTGACCCGCCGTTCGTTGCTCGTCGCAGCGGGAGGCAGCGTCGGTGCTCTTCTGTTGGCCTCGTGTGTGGCGGAGCGCCCGGGCGTGCCCGCGGAGACGGGGTCGGGCCTCGCCCGCGTTCCGGGAAGCGCGGGCACGTCGAACGGCTCGGGATTACCTGCGGGGTTCGCCGAGTTCGCCGACTCGGTCACGGTCCTCGCGCGGCCGGACATGTGGCTCGTGCAGAGTTCTGGTATGCCGTTGCACGGCATGATGGTGGGTATCACCAGCTGGCAACAACAGGTCCCCACCCCACAGCCGTACTCTGGGGACAACGCGTGGCAGATCCCCCGGAATCCCAGAGTGTCCGATCATCCGGTGTCCGCGCGCACGTCGCTCTATCGCGGCGCAATTGCCTTGGCCGTCAATGGCGTTCCGATCTTCAACGCGCTGAACAACCGGGGGGATGACGCATTCCTGGCCGGCGAGCTTGACCACTGGGGAGGGCACTCAGGTCGGGCTGACGACTACCACTATCACGTCGCTCCGCTGCACCTGCTGGGCCGAGTCGGCACCTCGTCGCCGATCGCCTGGGCCCTGGATGGCTTCCCCATCTACGGGCTGACCGAGTCGGACGGGTCGGCAGTCAATGGGTTGGACGAGTTCAACGGCCACGAGGGCACGGGTGGATACCACTACCACGCCTCCAACACCTACCCGTACATCAACGGTGGCCTCCACGGGGTCGTCGTGGTCGCCCAGGATCAGATCGAGCCGCAGCCGACGACCCAACCGTTCCGGCCGGCTGGTGCACCCCTGAGGGGAGCGACGATCACCGGCTTCACCGCGGTGGGCACGGACGGCTACCGGCTGGACTACTCGATCGACGGGAAGGCGGGACGGATCGACTACACGGTCAACGCGGAGGCCGCGAACTTCGTCTTCACCGATCCGTCAGGTCGCACGACGAACGCGACCTACCTCAGGGGCGGCCCCCGTAGGGGATGAGGTCCTTGCGCCAGATCGTGGAGATCTTGACCACGGTGCCGGTGTAGGGCGCGTGGATCATCTGACCGTTGCCGATAAAGAGGCCCACGTGGTGGATGCCGGCAACGCTCGGGCCGAAGAAGACGAGGTCGCCTGGCTTCAGCTCGTCGACCGGGACCCGGGCTGTCTGCTTGTACTGGCTTCCCGTGTAATGCGACAGCTTCACGCCTGCCTGGGCCCAGGCCATCATCGTCAGACCCGAGCAGTCCCACGAATCAGGGCCTGCTGACGCCCACACGTAGGGTTCACCCAACTGAGCACGAGCGAAGGCGATGACGGCGTCGACACCGGCCTTGGGAGCCGGCGCCGGCCCGACCGGCGTGCTCGGGGAGGGCGACGACGTCGGTGATGTGGTCGGCTTGGTCGTGGAGGATGTCGAGGTCTTCGGAGCCGTCGTCGGGCTTGAGGCCGCCTTCTTGGCGTCTTCCTCAGCCCTCTTGCGAGCGGCTTCCTCGGCGGCCTTGCGAGCGGCTGCCTCTTCTGCGGCCTTGCGGGCAGCGGCTTCCTCGGCTGCCTTGCGGGCCGCCTCCTCAGCGGCCTTGCGCCGGGCCTCTTCGGCGATCCGCGCGGCCTCGATCGCCGCGAGACCTTCCTGGCGTTGGCGCTCGAGCTCGACGGAGGTGTTGCGCAAGGTGGCCAGTTGGGCCAACGCCTGCTCCTGCCGGGTCGCCACACTCGCAGCCGCCGCTGCCGCGGCGTCGTTGTCGCGCTGGGCGATGTCGCGAGCCCTCCGGGCGGCGTCGGCAGCGCGTTGCTGACGTTCCTGCGCCTCGGTCGCCGCCTGCTGCAACATGGTCGCCAGGTGTCGGGCCTCGGTGGCCTCCCGCATCACCCGGGCACGTTCTTCGCCGACCGCTTCTAGGCCCGCAGCCCGCTCAAGGGTCAGCCCGGGACCGCCTGCCCCGAAGAACACGTCGAGCTGCCCCAACCCGCCACCGCTCTGGAACACCTCGGCGGCATACCGGGAGAGCGCAAGGGTGGCCTCGTCGGCGGCGACCGCGGCCGCGAGGGCTTTCGTGGTTGCTTCCGTGCTCTGGGCGATGGCCTCGTCAAGTTCCTCGACAGTGCGGTTGTATTCCTCCGCCGCGGCCCCGGCACGTTCCTGCTGGTCCTGCAGGGTTGCACGCGCGGCCGCCAACTCAGCGTCGATCACACTCGCTTGAGTGGCAGCGGAAGCGGCTGCGGCTTGCGCCGCGGCCACCTGCGCCGCAGACGGGACGACCGGAGTCGGATCGGCGGCCGCGGAGGCGATGCTGGTCCCGACCAGTGCCGCCGCAGCACAACCCGACACGGCCCAGCGCAGCGTGCGCCGGACAGCCCGTCGTGTGTTGGCCACGCCACGCACTCCTTCGCTGCCAAATGGCGGGTTCCCGAATTGCCCGCAACCTCTCCCCCAGGACGCCTCCGAGAGTAGAACTCATTCGTCACACGCGAAACAGCGCTCACTCCAATCACGTTGCGACACGCCGGGTTTCAAAAATGACAAGCGTGTTATTCGCGGAATGACACCGTTGTTTTTTCGCAGATGAGCGCGTGAATTCGGCCGAGTGTTCGACTCGGATAACGATGTGATAACGAAGACCGGAAGCCCGGGCGCGCGATCAGTGCAGCAGCGGGTTGTACTTCAACGAGTTGGGCCGACAGGTGCACTCGGTGGCGATCTTGAGGTCCGGGGCGATCCGCCCGTGCTCACGCAGCACGAACAACTCCCGGACCACCCGATCTCGCAGATGCCACGGGTCGATGGTGTTGAGGTAGATCTTGGTCCCGCCCTCGAACCCCGCCAACGTCGACACCCGCCACTTGAGGACGGTCCGCCAGGGCATCGGCAGATCGACGTCGGGCGGTTGGTAGTGCCACTCCTCGTTCGAGGGCACGGCTGCACCCGTCGCCGCATGACAGGCATGCAGCAGGTCCGAGAACCCCCGAAGGTCCTCCGCCGGTTGCTCCCACGGCCGCGCGAACTCACTCTTGCTGTAGATCTCCAGCGACGGATACCGGTGGCCGAACCCGGCGAAGGCCACGGCATACGGGTTCTCGGCGACGATGAGGTTCTGCCGCGCGGCGTAGTCGACCGCGAACTCGTTGTAGAGGTTGAGGTTGTCCCGCAAGCGCCGCAGCTCGTGCTCGGTCCGGACGCTGCGCTCATCGACGGCGACCAACTGCTTGTGCAGATGGTCGAACGACGCGCCCGCGGGCCGCAGCCAGTTCTGGAAGACCGCCACGAAGCGCGCATAACGGTTCGCGTCGTAGAGCGAGCGCAGTGCCTCCACCGTGAACCGGATGTATGCCGCGTGCTCGTCGGGCGTGAGCGACCCCGAACCGGCCAGTTGGTCGGTCGTCGTCGCGCCCTCGACGAAATGACGCCGGGCGACGATGACGTCGTGGGTGCCAGCGAAGAACGACATCGCTCGCTGGGCTTTGTCGTGCGTTGTCAGCCCCGCCCACTCGGCTTCGCTCATTCCTCCAGCCATCGCCCGGGTGCGGACCATGCGCTCGACATGGGCACGGCCGGGCTCGGACGACAGATAGCGATCGTGGTGCTCGCGGGCTTCGCGACCCGGCTCGAACCCGTAATTGAGCCGCCAATAGTCATAGGCGACGATCTCGAACAGGTTGGGGATCCGCCGGAACTGGGCAACCGACTGCTCGATCCGGTCGGCACCCAGTCCGCGCAACAGATGCCACCCGTCGGGGTCGGCGACCAGCCGCGCCTTCTCCGGCGGGGTGTCCAGATATCGGAGCTCGCAGAACGCGCAGTGCCGCCCGTCCAGGGCCGAGTCGATCGGTCCGGGCGCGGGCAGGCCGGAGGCGATCGGTCGGTTGCCGCGCCCGGGCACGGTCCACACCGAGGTCCCCGAATAGGGGTTGATCTGCTTGACCGTCCCGTCGGGCATCCGACGAAGCGGCTCCGGCCAAGGGTGGTCGGCCTCCATCACACCGGCCAGGCTAGCCACGCCCTTCGTCCTACCATGGGCCAAGAGTCCCGACCCGGCGAGGGGAGGTGGACCGTGCGGATCGGCGAGTTCGCGCGCCTCACCGGGGTGTCCGTCGCCCAGTTGCGCCGCTACGAGGCGGCCGGTCTCCTCTCACCGACCGCTCGTGACGAGTTCGGTTATCGCCGGTATGCCGCCGCGCAGGTCCCCATGGCGACCCACCTGCACCGGCTGGTCCAGGCCGGCGTCCCGGCTCCCCTGGTCACGTCGCTTGTCGAGGTGTTGGAGGACCCCTCGGTCAGCGCCCAGGTGAGAGGCGAGCGGATCCGGGCGGTCGCGGCATACGTGGACCTGCTGGCGGCCGACCCGGCGGGCGGGATGCTCGACCTGCCGCTCCCGCCCGCGCGCACACGGCATACCAATGGTCGGCTGGCAGGCGGCAGCTGAGCACGCGTATGCCGCCCGCCCGCGACCAATGTCATTCGCTGTGTTGCGCGGGGGCCGTCACGACCACAGCCGGTGGTAGGCGTTGATCGCCTGCTGCCCGCCGAGGTGCGCGTAGAGGACGGTCGAGGACGCCGGGATGTCGCCGCTGCGGACGAGGTCGACGAGGCCGGCGAGCGACTTCCCCTCGTAGACCGGGTCGGTGATCATCGCCTCGAACTGTGCCCCGAGCCGGATCGCCTCCATCGTCGAGTCGACGGGGATGCCGTAGAGGTCGCCCGCCCACCCCTCGAGCACGGTGATCTCGTCGTCGCGCAGGTCGCGTCCCAGCTCGATGAGCTCGGCCGTATGCCGTGCGATCCGGGCCACCTGGTCGCGCGTCTTGTCGATGGTCGCCGAGGCGTCGATGCCGATGACCCGGCGCCGGACGCCGGTGAGGTCCTCCAGCGCGGCAAACCCGGCGATCATGCCCGCGTGGGTCGACCCGGTGACGGTGCAGACGACGATCGTGTCGAAGAAGACGCCGAGGGCCTTCTCCTGCTCGGCCACCTCGAAGGCCCAGTTGGCGAATCCCAGCCCGCCGAGCGGGTGTTCGGATGCCCCGGCCGGGATCGGGTAGGGCGTGCCGCCGCCCGCCTCGACCTCGGCGAGCGCCTCCTTCCACGAGTCGCGGATGCCGATGTCGAAGCCGTGCGGGTCCAGCCGCGAATCGGCGCCCAGCATCCGGGACAGCAGGATGTTGCCGACCTTGTCGTTGACCGGGTCCTCCCAGGGGACCCACTTCTCCTGGACGAGTCGGCACTTGAGCCCGAGGTATGCCGCGACCGCCGCGACCTGGCGGGTGTGGTTGGACTGGTAGCCGCCGATCGACACGAGGGTGTCGGCGCCGCTGGCCAGGACGTCGGGGACGATGTATTCGAGCTTGCGGACCTTGTTGCCGCCGTAGGCGAGCCCGCTGCTCACGTCCTCGCGCTTGGCCCAGATCCGGGCGCCGCCGAGGTGGTCGGAGAGCCGGTTGAGCGGGTGGACCGGGCTCGGCCCGAAGGTGAGCGGGTGGCGCGGGAACTCGTGCAGTTTCATGAGGTCTCCAAGGTGTCCAAGGTGTCCAACAGCGGGGTGAGGGTCTGCCAGGTCTCGTGGGCGGTAGCGGCGGCAGCCTCGACGTCGCCGGTCTCGCACAGGTGGAGCAGGCGCGCGTGCAGGCTCACCGACGTGCGCCCGGTGAGCGACCCGAACCGCAGGCGCTCCAGTCGCCGCAGCACGGGGGTGAACTGATCGAGCACCGTGCAGATCGCGGGGTTGCCCGCAGCCGCAACCGGTATGCCGTGGAACTCGTCGTCCGCAGCCAACGCCGCGTCAACGTCGCCGGCCCGCAGAGCTGCCGCGAACCGGTCGTTGGCGGCGCGCATCGCGGCGAGGTCGGCTGCGGTGAGCAGGGCGACCGACTCGTGGACGGCCAGGCGGTGCATCGCCGCGACCACCGACTGGGCGCTGCGGATCTCGCGGCGGTCCAGGGTCGCGACGATGGTCGAGCGCCCGGGCGTGGGGTGCACCAGCCCGGCCTGGCCGAGCCGCAGCAGCGCCTCGCGGACCGGGGTGCGGCTCACGCCGAGCCAGCCGGCCAGGTCGCCGTCGCGCAGGACCTCGCCCGGGGCCAGGGTGCCGTCGACGATCGCGTCCCGAAGCCGCCCGTAGACCTCGTCACGCAGCAACGGCCGGTGGACCGGCTCAAGTCGATGCTCCGTGGGCATGCAATATATTGCATACTAGGTGGACGAACTGTCAAGAGTCAGGCTGAACGTGGACCGCGAAGTCTGTTGGCCCTGCTTGAGTCATCCCCCTGGGGTGGTCAAAAGGCGGACACCACAGCCGTGACTGCCTCCGGCTCCGTGGTGCGCAAGATCCTGAAGGCGGCACAGCGCTCGTCAGCAGGATTCCAAGCAAGGCCCCGCCCGTGCGGACGAACCAGCCGACGTCGACCGAGCACCGCGGCACTGGGATCGGTGATCAGCTCCCACGCCTGCTCGTCGGGCAGCAACGCCGAGAGGTGGTCTGCGTTGGATCCATCGTGCGCGTGAAGGGCGGAAACCAAACCGTCCATCAACGGCTTGACGAGCGCCGTCAACGCATAGTCCTGCAGAGCTCTTCCTAGTTTCACCGAGACAGCCACCCGCCCAAGGTGTTGGCCGGAAGCGGGCTGAATGGCCTCGCGGAAGGCGCGCCACCAGCTCAGCGGACTGGACCTCAGCGGAGCGTCCACCACGGTGCTGGTGGCGAGCACCATTCCGTGGAAGTCGGGCCAATCAACCTGATCGGTCTGCGAGTAGCGAACGTGGTGAAGGCTGTCCGTGCTCTGGAGTCGTCGACAGATAACCCCAGAGTCGACGAGGTGAGAGTAGGCGCTGGCGCCGACGTTGTAGAGCAGGACATTCTCAAGATCAGCGTGCGCCTGGTCGGGACTTGCGTACTCCGCAAGGAGCACCTGATCGTGCGCGCGGCCCAGGCCGCGGAGCGCCGTCCGCAACTCATGCCGGTAGTTGACCATGTCTCCTTTGGGCTCGAATGCGAGCCGCACGGCACTCCGTGCCGCCACCTCATTCGCGCTGGACTCGACACCGTAAGGGTTGGGTTCCATGGAGCAACAGTGCCATCCATCGAGTAGAAACACGCTGTGCAGCTCGATGCCACAGGGCCGTACTGACCAGCAGAAATGCCCCCGACCGGAGTCGAGGGCATCTGCTGAGCCGCCTTGGGGAGTCGAACCCCAGACCTATTCATTACGAGTGAATCGCTCTGCCGACTGAGCTAAGGCGGCCTGCGCCCCAGCCGGGGCGCGGGCACCGAGTATACGGACCCGGCCCCCACCGCACGAAACCGGTTCGCGTCGCGGAGTCCGGGAGGGCGGCATACGCCACGCCTGCGCCGGTATGCCGCCCTGGTGGCCTACCCTCGTACCCGTGACTTCCAGGGGCCTCCTCTCCCGCTCTGGGGCCGCGCTCGCTGCGGGCGTCGTCCTCGCGCTCTCGGCCTGTTCCGCGTCCTCGACCCCGGTGCCCCTCGCGGGGGGCCCCGCGACCGCGTCCGGCTCAGGGTCCGGCAAGGCACCGACCTCGCCAGCCACGTCCGGCTCGGCGCCGGGCTCAGGCGGCCGGTCGACCGTGACCGTCGCCCTCACCGGCGACGTCCTCCTGCACGCCGGCGTCACCGACCAGGCCCGCAAGGACGCCGCGGCCAACCCGGCCAAAGCAAGCAACGGCCTGGACTACCGGCCGCTGTTGGCCGGCGCGAAACCGTTCGTCGAGAGCGCCGACCTGGCCATCTGCAACTTGGAGACGCCGATCGCGCCTCCCGGCGGTCCCTACACGAGCTATCCGGTCTTCTCGGTGCCGCAGGAGATCCTCCCCGCCCTCGTCGACACCGGCTTCGATGCGTGCACGACCGCGTCGAACCACTCCATCGACAAGGGCGTCGACGGCGTCAAGCGGACCCTCGACGCCATGGACGCCGCCGGCCTCAAGCACGCGGGCAGCAACCGCAGCGCCCAGGAGGAGGCCGGCACGACGATGCTCGACGCGCACGGCGTCAAGGTGGCGCTGCTCGCCTACGCTTACGGGCTCAACGGTTTCCAGCTTCCGGCCGACAAGAAGTGGGCCGTCGATGTCATCGACACGGCCAAGATCCTGGCCGACGCCAAGGCTGCGCGGGCGTCGGGCGCCCAGATCGTCCTCGTCGCCCTCCATGCGGGCACGGAATACCAGATCCTCCCGACCGCTCAGCAGCGCGAGGTGGCGACGGCATTGGCGGCCTCGCCCGACATCAACCTCATCTACGGGCACCATGCGCACGTGGTCCAGCCGATCGACAAGATCGGCGACACCTGGGTGGCCTATGGGCTGGGCAATATGATCGCCCACCAGCACCGGCTCCCCGAGCTGGTCAAGGCCCAGCACGAGGTCATGGCCCGATTCACCTTCACCCAGGGCAGCGACGGCCGTTGGACCGTCACCCAGGCGCAGGCCCGCCCGGCGGTGATGAGCAACCTCAACGAGCCGTTGCGCTATATCGACCTGGCCACGCTGTTGGCCGACCCGGCCGTCAGCGAGGCCCGCAAGGCGGCATACCGGGTCTTCTATGACCGCACCGTCAAAGCCCTGACGGCGCTGGGAGGCGACACCAAGGGCCTGGACATCGCGGGCCGCTGACCGCACCGGTGTCGGCAGCGCCCCCAACCGTCAGCACTTGAGGCCGTCGGTCGGCACCGTCCCCTTGACGTAGTAGTCGTCGATCGGCCGGTCGATGCACGCGTTGGACCGGGTGTATGCCGTGTGGCCGTCGCCGTCGAAGGTGAGCAGGACCGCGTTGGCCAGCTCGTTCTTCAACCGCACCGACCATTCGTAAATGGTGGCCGGGTCGCGGGTCGTGCCGACCACGACGATCGGTCCGCTGCCGGCAGCGGTGATCTTCGCTGGGGTCGTTCCACTCTGGATCGGCCACACCCCACACGGCACCGAGCCCCAGGCGAGGAACCGCCCCCACGTCGGGGCCACCTTGGCGAACGCCTCGCCGTTCTTCTCGACGATCGCCACGTCTGCGGTGTCCGGCCGGTCCAGGCAGTTGACGGCGTAGATGACCTCCATGATGTTGCCCGAGTACTTGCCGCTGGAGGTGCGGTCGGCATACTGGTTGGCCAGCTCCATGAGCTGGTTGCCGTCGCCGTTCTTGGCAGCGGTGAGAGCAGAGGTCAGGGATGGCCAGGCCTGCTGCGAATACATCGCATAGGCCATCCCGATGGCACCCCAGGCCTCGGTGAGCTCCGTGATCTTCTGGTCGCTGGTGACCCGGATGGGCTGGGCATCCAAGCTCTTGAGGAAGTCCTGCAGCCACTGCATCCCCTCGTCCACCGTCGATCCGATCGGACAGGTGCTGCGCTTGATGCAGCTGGCGACATAGGCGCGGGTGGCCGCCTCAAAACCACGGGCCTGCCCCTCGGACAGTTGCTGCGACGTGAGGTCCGGCGGGACGACCCCGTCAAGGACGAAGCGGCCGACCTTGTCAGGGAACAGACCGGCATACGTGGAGCCGAGGAACGTGCCATAGGACTTGCCGAGGTAGTGCAGCTTGGCCTCGCCGAGGGCGGCCCGCAAGACGTCCATATCCTTGGCCGCGTCAACGGTCGACACGTGAGCGAGCAACGCGCCACCCTTGGCTTTGCACCCGTCGGCGAGCAGCTTCGAGCCTGCGACGAACGCCTGCTCCTCCGCCGGGGTGTCCGGGGTCGGATCCATCCCGAGGAATGCGTCCAAGCCCGCGTCGTCCAGGCAGTCGATCGGGGCGGACGCGCCCACCCCCCGAGGGTCGAAACCGACGATGTCGTATGCCGCGCGCACCGGTGCACCGACGATCTGGTTGGCATAGCTGGCGTATTCCACCCCGGAGCCGCCCGGACCGCCCGGGTTGACCACCAGCGACCCGATCCGAGCCGAGGGGGACTTCGCCTTGACCCGCAGCAGGGCGAGCTGGATCGTCGACCCCTGCGGTTGCGCATAGTCAACGGGCACCTCAAGCTTGGCGCACTCTCCGGCCGAGCAACTGCGCCAGTCAAGTCGTTGGGAGTAGAAGCGCCCGAGCCCGGTCGTGCCTGCCGGAGGTTGCTGGACCGCCGTCGGGTTGCCTGATGAGCCGGTCGCCCCGCCACCGCCGACTCCCGGCGTCGGGTCGTTCCCGGGAACGAACGGCAGGACGAGGCACGCCGACAAGGACAACGCCGCCACGGTGCCGGTGGCGACCAGCGCCAGCCTGGCACGGACGCGTCCGTGGTCCAGGTCTCGCATGCGCATCCGGGCGGTCGAGAGTCTCATGACCGGTGGTGCTCCTTGTCGTCCCCGAGGGTGTGCGGCATACCGAATCGTCCCATGCCCGAGACGGATCCGCCGCGCCCGAGGCTACCCGTTCGAGGGTGTCGGGACCTGGAGCGTGACCGCCATGGCCTCCAGGGCGAGCAGCGGCGGGACGTTGAGGTTGATCCGCTCGCGGGCTTCGCCGATCGCGTCCATGCATTGCAGGAGTCTCTCGGCGCTCATCGCACCGGCGAGCGCTCGGACCTGGTCGAGCGCTTCGGCGTTGACGAGCTCGACGGTGGCCCCGGTGCGGACCAGGAGCGCATCGCGATACATCGATAGCAAGTCGACGAGCGACCGGTCGACGACATCCCGACCGAACCGGGTCGCGCGGGCTTTCTGCTCCTTCTCCAGCGCAGCGAGCTGGGCCCGGACGTGCGGTGGCTGGGTGCGCGCGCCGGGGTCGGCGCCGAGGGTCTCCATGAGCCGCGTGCGCTCGGCAGCGTCGCGGGTCGCGGACGACGCGCCGGCTTCGGCCTCGGCGATGCTCGCGAGGTCGGCGGCCGCACCGACGGCGTCGCCGACCCCGCGGATCCGCAGGGGAGGCTGATCACCTCGTGCCGCCGGTTACGGGCCCCCTCGTCGCGGGCCAGCCGCCGGGCCATCCCGACATGGCACTGCGCCGCCCGGGCGGCATACCTGGCCATCGGCTCCGGTATGCCGTCCCGCCGGGTCAGCAGGTCGGCCACCGCCGCGACGGGCGGGGTCCGCAGGCGGACGTGCCGGCACCGGGAGCGGATGGTGACGATGACGTCCTCCAGGGAGGGGGCGCACAGGATCCAGACGGTGCGAGGGGTCGGCTCCTCCAGGGCCTTGAGCAGGGCATCGGCCGCGCGTTCGGTGAGCCGGTCGGCGTCTTCGACGACGATGACCCGCCAGGCGCCCACAGACGGCCGCAAGCCGGCCTCCTGCACGAGTGCGCGGGTGTCTTCGACCTTGATCGACAGTCCTTCGGTCGAGACGATCCGCACGTCAGCGTGGGTCCCCTCGGTGGCCGTGCGGCACTCACGGCAGGTGCCGCACCCGTGGTCGGGGCATTGCAGCGCGGCGGCGAAGGCTCGGGCTGCGGTCGATCGGCCGGACCCCGGGGGGCCGGTGAGCAGCCACGAGTGGGTCATCCCGGCCGGGTCGGTGGCGGCATGGCTGAGCGTTCGGACCGTCTGCGACTGGCCGACGACCTCGTCCCACACGCTCATAGCGCGACCCCCTGTGCTCGGAGCCGAGCGACCACGGCGACGTGCAGGTCGGCCGGGTCGGCGGTGCCGTCCAGCACGAGGTAGCGCTCGGGGGCCGCGGCCGCGAGGTCGAGGAAGTGCTGGCGGACCCGCTCGTGGAAGTCGTCACCTTCAGCCTCGATCCGGTCGTGGACCGCCCCCCGACGGGCTCGCCCCACGGCCGCTGGCACGTCAACGACGAAGGTCACGTCCGGGAAGAGGCCATCGACCGCCCAGACGAGCAGGTCGTGGATCTCCTGCGGCCCCAGATCGCGCCCGGCCCCCTGATAGGCGATCGAGGAGTCGGTGTAGCGGTCGGTGAGCACGTCGGCACCGCGGTGCAGGGTTGGGCGGATCAGCTCGTCGACATGGTGAGCCTTGTCGGCGGCATACAGGAGAGCCTCGGCGCGCGGGCTGACGTGGTCACCGTGCATGACCAACCGGCGGATCTCCGCCCCGAGCGGCGTCCCACCCGGTTGTCGGGTGACCAGGACCTCGCGCCCGGCCGCGTGCAGGGCCGCCGCGAGCAGCCGCACCTGGGTGGATTTCCCGGCCCCGTCGCCCCCTTCGAAGGCGACGAACAACCCCCTGGGGGGTGTCGATGCGGGGCTGTGGCTCACGGTCCAGAGCCTAGGCCAGGGCACCGACCTCGGTGACGGGCCGCCCGTCAGCCCGGAGCGCCTTGACCTTGACCTTGATCGGCGTTGGCGTGGATGGCGTCGTGGACATACTGCGCCATCCCCACCCTGATGTCCTCGTAGGTCTTGGTGAACCGAGGATCGGCCAGGTACAGGTCCGCCAGCCCTCGGTGCATGGCATACGAGCAGTCGTAGAACCGCTCGATCGACCGCCGATGCGCCTCGGCGGCCTCCAGCGCGGCCTGGCTCGTGGGCGGCATACCGGCGTCCATGGCCGCCGCGAAACCCTCTCCGACGGCCTGCATCTCCTCCTTCACCTGGGCCCAGTCCGCCACGGTGTAGCGCGCCGTCCGCTCCCGCGACTGCCGCCAGGCGTCGGTCTCGCCCCAGCGCTGCTGCGCCTCCGCCTCGTAGTCGTCGGAGAAGCCGTCGCCGAACAGCTCCCTCATCTCCTCGCGCGTTGCCGGTCGGTCGTTCATCGTTGCCTCCAAGGCCGTGTCGATGGCCGTGACGAGCTCCCGCAGCTCGTCCAGCCGATGCAGGACCGCGGCCCGCTGCCGACGCAAATGCTCGGCGCTGGCCCGCGGATCGGTGGCGCCCTGCTCGAGCAGCGTCGCGATCTGCTCAAGCGGGAACTCCAACCGGCGGTAGACGACGACGTGCTGCAGCCGGACGAGATCCGCGGCGGTGTAGAGCCGGTAGCCGGCCCGTGAGCGCTCGCTCGGCACGACCAGCCCGATCTCGTCGTAGTGGTGCAGCGTCCGCACCGTCACCCCGAACAGGTCGGCCACCTGGCCCACCGTCAGCAGGGTGTCGATGTCGGTCATGGTCGTCGTCATGCCCTTACGTTCGCGCCTCACCTCGCGTGAGGGTCAAGTCCGTTTCCCGGCACTGTATGCCGCCTCGCCCTGCCTTTTCGCGGGCAGAACGGGGGGCGCCCTCAGACCACGCCGTGATCGCGGGCCCACAGCGCCGCGCTGGTCCGGTCGGCGACCCCGATATGACGGAACACGTTGCCCAAGTGGGCCTTGACGGTCCGCTCGGAGATCCCTAACTGCCGAGCCACCTGCTTGTTCGCCATCCCCTGGGCGACGAGGAGGAGCACCTCCCGCTCACGCCCGCTGAGGGCGGCCGCAGGGTCGGCGGGTTTGGAGCTGGGCAGCAAGGCACGCGCCACTCGCGCATCCAACGGAGCGTGACCGGCCGCGGCCGACCGGATCGCCTCAAGCACGTCGCGCGGGTCGCTGTCCTTGAGCAGATAGCCGACAGCCCCCGCCGCCAACGCCGCGGTGACCCGATCGTGCTCGACGAACGACGTGAGCACGACGACCCGGGCCGACTCTCCGGCGTCCCGCAGCCGCGCCGTCCCCTCGATGCCATCGACGCCGGGCATCGACAGGTCCATGAGCACCACGTCGGGCTGGGCCGCCCGCACGACGGCCAGCGCCTCCGAGCCATCGGCGGCTTCCCCCACGACGGTGAGATCGGCGGCCGCGTCGATGATGCCGCGAAGACCGGCGCGGACCAGTCGGTGGTCGTCAACGAGGACGACCGTGATCGGTCGGCTCGGCGCGCGGCCCCCCTGGTCCGTGGAGCCCACCGACGGGTCCGTGAGCGGGGATGCGGGAGTAGCGGTCACGGCATACCTCCTGAAGGGGGCGGCAGGAGCAAGCGCCAACGGGTGCCGACTCCGGGGGCGGAGGCGACCTGGAGCACGGCCCCGGCGCCCTCAGCAAGATCGGTGAGCACGCGCAGGCCGAAGTGGCCGTGGCGAGTGCGGCTGGCTGCGACGTCGAACCCGACACCGTTGTCCTCGACCACGAGCTCCGTATGCCGGGTGCTCACCTCCCGCGCCAAGGTCACCGACACGGTGCACGCACCGGCGTGCTTGGCGACGTTTCGCAGACACTCGCGGGTCACCCGGTAGATGAGGTGGGTCGATTCCTCGTCCAGGGCGACGACAGTCGCAGGGTCGAGGTCGACCGTGACGGTCGTCCCCCTGGATCGCAGCGGGCGGGCCAGGTCGTCAACTGCGGCGGCGAGCCCCGCGTCGGCCAGGCGGTCAGGGTAGAGATCGACGAGCAGCGAGCGCAGGCTGGCCACCGTGGCTCGGACGGTCCCGCCGGCCTCGCGGATGTCGTCCGCCATCGCGGGCTGGCCTGCAGCAGCAGCCTGTTCGGCAACCCCAGCAACGACGAGCGAGCTGGCGACCAGTTCCTGGACCGGGCCGTCGTGCAAGGTGGCGGCGATCCGGCGACGCTCCTCCTCGGAGGCATCGACGGCGCGCCGCAAGAGGGCCTCGCGCTGCTCGTGGGCCTGACGCAGGCGTCCGAGGACCTTCCACAGGATGGGGGTCATCAGGACGAAGAGCAGGAGCAGGCTGCTGGCAAGCAACCCGGCCAGCCCGCGCCACAGGTCACTCGTGCGCTCGGCAACCGGCGCATAGGCGCCATACACCTCGAAGAGCAACGGCTGACCGCTGGGGCTCCACACCGGCCGATAGACCTCAAGCAGCTTGCCGCCGTAGCGCTCGAACTCGTTCTCAGACCGGTCCAGATCGGAGACCTCGGCTTTGGTCTGCGGGGTCGTGAGCACGTCGAGCTGTTCGGGGTCCAGGGGGAAGCGCTGGCCGACCAGCCGAGTCTCGTCGGCATAGACGATCGTGCCGTCGGGCTTCCACAGCTTGACCCGGACGATGTTGTTGGGCAGGACGCTGTCGCGCACGATCCGGTCGAACGCGGCATACGCTGCCTGGTCACCAGCCACGAGCGCCTCGGTGAGGGCCGGTTGGACGACCGCCTGGGCGAGCAGGTTTGCGGTGTGCGCAGCATCGTTGACCGCCTCGCGCTCCGCGAGTCGACTCGCGGCAACCGACGTCCCGATCAGGACCAAGCCGAACACCACGAGAGCCGCAACCACGAGCTGTGCCAGGGTGCGACCCGGGGTGGGTAGGGCTTGGCTGCGCGGTCCTGGCTGGCCGTCGGCGAGGGTCACCCATGCCACGGCGGGCGCCGAGGGGGGCCGGTCCTCGGCGCCCACGCGCGGGGTAGGTGACGCGGTCAGGATGCGCACCCTTTCAGTCGTCGGCGCCGTGGCCGCCGGAGCCATGGTCATCGCCGGGACCATCATCGCCCCCGCCAGAGCCTGACGAGCCGGAACCCGAGCCCGACGAACCGGAACCCGAGCCGGAACCCGACGAACCGGAACCCGAGTCGTCGCCGGCGTCGTGGCCGGGGCCGTCATCCGAGGTGCTTGAGGACGAGCTTGAGGACGAACGCGAGGACGACGAGCTCGAAGACGTAGAGGAGCTGGCCGAGCTCGAAGTCGCAGAGGAGCCGACCGAGCTTGAAGACGCTGACGAGCTGGCCGACGTGGAGTCGTCCGACGAGGCCCTCGGACGGTCGCCGCCGTGGTCGTCTCCCGGTTCGGGAGCCCGGGTGGTGCGGTCCCCGCCGTGGTCGTCAACGCTCGCCGCGGGGGTGCTCGACGAACTGCTGACGAGCTGGACGGACGCGGGGACGGTGGTCGGCAGCGACTGGGCGAATGACTCGTTGCCCAGCAAGCCGAGGGCAGCTGGCACAACGGCCGCCGTTGCGGCGATAACGATTGCGACGCGCTTCATGGTGCGCTTCCTTTCAGGTCGAGCGGCCGGGGTGGTCCGGCCATGGCTCAACACTGCGGGGCATGCGCGGGCAGCCGCCATCGGGCTTTGGTCGTAGTACCTGCCTACCCCAAGGCTCGACGGCCCGGGCTCCTCAGATGGGTTCGAGGACCCGAGCCTCGCGGGCCTCAGGGGCCGCGTGGGTTTCGGGCGCCTCGTCCGCTCTCACCATGGCTCGGGCCACCTCGGGATGCGTGCCGAGCACGCCAAGGAGTTCGGTGATGATGCCGTGCCGGAAGGCGCCGAGCAGCGAGCCGTCCGACGACCGGTGCTGCAGGACGAGGGTCGTCAACAGGGCGCGGGCCACGTCGGGAGCCAGCCCCGAGACGTTGCCTCGGACCAGGTCGCGCTTGGCCGACCAGGCGACCCAGTCGAAGACCGGCAGCACGCCGGAGTCGATGAGCCAGTCATACGCCTGCTGCGCGATCGGCGCCAACACCACGTAGTAGGCGGTGGTGCCGCCGTCTGGGCTGGGTTTGCCGCCCTCCCAGTGGCCCCATTCGCCACGATGCGCGCGCAGCCGAGCATGCAGGCTGGCCGCATGCGTGATCTGTTCGGGGGTCAGCGGGTCCAGGAATCGCAGGTCGTCCGGTCGCAGATCTCGCGTCACGGGTTCTCCTCCCTAGCGCTCGGTCCACCGCCTCACGGGGGTGCGAACACTGGTATGCCGTCCGGTCACCGACCGGGCGATTTCGGGCCAACCTTCTGAGGATACCCGAGGAAATGGTCATTCGGGAACACATGGTCTCGAAAACCGTTTCCTGACAAGGTAATCATCCAAGCGGAAGACGAATCTCCCTGCGGATCAAGGGGACTCGCGCGTCGAGTTGCGAACGGCATACAGTCGGAATGGTCTCAGCCCGACGCTCGGGGTGAGGTTGCCTTCGCAGTCCGCGTGCTCGTCGTCTTGCTCGTCGACTTCGTCGCCGTCTTGCGAGCCCCCGCCTTGGCTGCGGTCTTCGCCGCCGTCTTTACCGCGGTCTTCGCCGCGGCCTTCGTTGCGGTCTTCGTCGCGGTCTTGCGCGCGGGGGCGGCGCGTTTGCGGGTCACCGGGCCGCGAGCGCGCTTCTCGGCGATGAGCTCGAAGGCCCGCTCGGCCGCCATGGTCGCCGGGTCGTCGGCCTTGCGGAGAGTCGCGTTGGTCTCGCCGTCGGTGACGTAGGGACCGAATCGGCCGTCCTTGAGCACGACCGGTCGACCCGAGACCGGGTCGGCACCGAACTCGCGCAAGGGGGCCGCGGCGGTCCGACCACCTCGGGTCTTGGGCTGGGCATAGATCGCCAGGGCCTGTTCCAGCGTCACGTCGAACAGTTGCGACTCGGTGGCCAGCGAGCGGGAATCCGTGCCGCGCTTGAGATACGGCCCGTAGCGACCGTTTTGGGCGGTGATCTCGATGCCCTCGGCATCGACGCCGACCACGCGCGGCAGCGACAGCAGGCGCAGCGCCGTGTCCAGGTCGATCGTCGCCAGGTCCATGTCTTTGAACAGCGACGCCGTGCGAGGTTTGGCGTCCTTGCTGCCTTTGGCGGACTTCTTGGCGTGTTTGGTGCCGGCTTCCGCCTCAAGCGGATCGGGCAGGACCTCGGTGACATAGGGCCCATAACGCCCTGCCTTGGCGACGATTTCATGCCCGTTGTGGGGATCGCGACCCAACACCCGGCCGTCGTCGCCGGCCGCGTCAAGCAGTTCGCGGGCCTTGGCCGGCGTCATCTCATCCGGCGCGACATCGTCGCTGATCGTGGCCCGGCGCGGCTGGACCGGCTCGTCGCCAGCAGCCGCCCCGGCGCCTGCGCCGCCGTCCTGCGCCGACACCAGTTCCTCGACGTAGGGGCCGTAGCGACCCACCCGCACGACCATGCCGTCGCCCAGGTGGATCGTGGAAATCTCCCGAGCGTCGATCTCCCCCAAGTCCTCCACGAGCTCGCGTAGCCCCTGACCGGTCGCCGACTCGTCGCCGAAGTAGAACCGCCGCAGCCACTCCGAACGGTGCTCGTCACCGGCGGCGATCCGGTCGAGGTCCTCCTCCATCGAGGCCGTGAAGTCGTAGTCCACCAAATCGGTGAAGTGCTCCTCCAACAACCGGGTGACCGCGAAGGCGAGCCAGGTCGGGATGAGAGCCGACCCGCGAGTGCGCACATAGCCGCGGTCCTGGATCGTGCCCACGGTCGCGGCATACGTGCTCGGACGGCCGATCCCCTTCTCCTCCATCGCTTTTACGAGGGTCGCCTCGGTGAACCGCGGCGGCGGCGTGGTCTCGTGACCGTCCGCGTCGGCGCGCAGGACGTCGACCGGGACGCCCACGGACAACTTCGGCAGGCGCCGCTCGGCTTCGTCCTCGCGCGCGCGGGCCAGGCGGTCCTCGTCGACGCCCTCTTCGTATGCCGCGAGGAACCCACGGAAGGTGATGACGGTCCCGCTCGCGGACAGTTCGACCGTGCCCGCCTGCGGGAGCCCAACCGCGGCGCCGAGTTTCACCGTCGCCGTCGAGCCGCGCGCATCGGTCATCTGCGAGGCAATGGTGCGCTTCCAGATGAGCTCGTAAAGAGCGAAGTCCTCGCCACGCAACTCGCCGGCGACCTGAGCCGGGGTGCGGAAATGGTCACCGGCCGGGCGGATCGCCTCGTGGGCCTCCTGGGCGTTCTTCACCTTGGCGGTGTAGACCCGCGGCGTCCCGGGCACATAGTCGGCGCCGTAGAGGTCGCGGGCTTGTCGCCGCGCCGCAGACACGGCCGCCCCCGAAAGGGTGACCGAGTCGGTCCGCATATAAGTGATGTAGCCGTTCTCGTAGAGCCGCTGAGCGACCCGCATCGCGTGCTTGGACGACATTCGCAGCTTGCGCGATGCCTCCTGCTGCAACGTCGACGTCGTGAAGGGCGCAGCGGGACGCCGCGTGTAGGGCTTCTCGGCGACCTCGGTGACAGTGACCTCGGCTGACCGCAACCCCTCCGCGATGGCCCGGGCGGCGGCCTGGTCGAGCTGGACGGCCGACCCTTTGAGCCGCCCGTCGTCACCGAAGTCCCGGCCCGTGGCGACCTTGCGGCCGTCGACGCCGGTGAGCCGCGCGGTGAACGGTTCCTTGCTCGCGCGGGGCGTGACGTCCGCCTCGACGTCCCAATAGGACGCGGCGACGAACGCCATTCGCTCGCGCTCGCGCTCAACGACCATCCGAGTCGCGACTGACTGGACGCGGCCGGCCGACAGCCCTTGACGAACCTTGCGCCACAAGACGGGCGAGACCTCGTAGCCGTAGAGCCGGTCGAGGATCCGGCGGGTCTCCTGGGCGTCGACCAACCGAGTGTCCAACTCTCGGGTGTCGGTGACGGCACGCTGGATCGCCTCGCGGGTGATCTCGTGGAACACCATGCGCTTCACCGGGATTCGCGGCTGCAACGCCTCCAACAGATGCCAGGCGATCGCCTCGCCCTCGCGGTCTTCATCGGTGGCGAGGTAGAGCTCGGAGGATTCTTTGACCAGACGCTTGAGGTCGGCGACCTTCTTGCGTTTGTCGGCGTCGACGACGTAGTAGGGCTCGAACCCGTTGTCCACGTCGACGGCGAACTTCCCGAACGGGCCCTTCTTGAGCTCGGCCGGCAGGTCGCGCGGGTTGGGCAGATCGCGGATGTGACCGACCGATGCTTCGACCTCGAAGTCCCCGCCGAGGTATTCGGCGATCTTCTTGGCCTTGGCCGGCGACTCGACGATGACGAGCTTGCGGCCCTTCCCTGCTGCCACGGCATACCCCTTGCTGTCCTTGCCCGACGTGCAGCGGATTCGTCGCTGCGCGGACGTCGGTGCCCGCGCCACGGTAGCGGACGGCTCGCCTGAGTCGCGAACGCACCCCCCGACAGAACAACCCGGTCGCGGTCCAAACAAGACGCAGACGGCATACTGGCTGGTCATGCGCACGGACTCCGGGGTTGCCGCCCTGCTCGCCGCCGGGGTGCAGATGCCCCTGCCGGACACCGTCCAGGTCGCCGATGACGTGGACCCTGCCCGCGTGAGCGGCGACGGGGTGGTCATCCACCCGGGGTGCCGCATCTCGGGAGCCGAGACGGTCATCTCGGCGGGTGTCTCGCTGGGCGCCGAAGGGCCAGTGACGATCCACGACGTCCGGCTCGGCCCGCGGTCCTCCATCGCCGCCGGGTATGCCGCGAAAACCGTTCTCCTGGAAGGCGCCTCCCTCGGGTCTGGGGCGCATGTGCGCGAAGGGACGTTGCTCGAGGAGCAGGCCAGCACGGCTCACACGGTGGGGCTCAAGCAGACGATCCTGTTGCCGTATGTGACCCTCGGCAGCCTCATCAACTTCTGCGACTGCCTCATGTCGGGCGGCACGTCCAGGCGCGATCACTCCGAGGTCGGGTCGAGCTACATCCACTTCAACTTCACCCCCGATGGCGACAAGACGACCCCGTCGCTGTTCGGCGACGTCGTCCACGGGGTGCTGCTCGACCAGCCGGCGGTGTTCCTCGGCGGTCAGGGCGGGACCGTCGGGCCGGTCACCGTGGGCTTCGGGTCGGTCGTGGCAGCCGGGTCAGTGCTGCGCTCGGACGTCGGTCCGGGGAAGTTGGTCGTCGTCGGTCCGCCGCCGGCGATGACCGTCGATCGGTCGCCAGCTGACTATCGGTCGGCCAATCGCCTGGTCGCCAAGAACCTGCGCTATCTCGGTGAGCTGGCCGCATTGGAGGCGTGGCACCGGCACGTGCGCGCACCGTTCTTCGCGGCGCAGGAGTTGGGGGCCATCGTCGCGGCGGGCGCTCTGGCGATGCTGGAATCGGCTCGGGCGGAACGGGTTTCGCGGTTGCGCGCGATGCTCACCAAAGTGCCATCGGACAACGCGGCCGCTGCCGCCGCACGTGACCACCTCGACGAGGTATGCCGTGTGGTCACCTCCGCGGTCGGCCCACCTCCGCCTGGACTCACCGAGCGGCTGGTCGCGCAGGCCGGGTCGACGGCATACCTCGACGCGATCCATGGCCTGGGTGGCGACGAGCGGCGCGGGGTGGTCGAGTGGCTCGGTGGCTCGCTGGAGACCGCCTGGACCCAGGTGGCGGCGCTGCTCCCCGGCGTGGCCCGCCTCCCCCGCACCCCAATCGCCTGAGCTTCCGGTCCACCAAGGGCTGGATGGCATCCAAGCACTCACACTTTGGGCATACCCAACATCTTTCGGTGTTCAGTGGCCCAGGCCCACCCACCGGCCCCGCCGGCGTCAACCTCGTCTCGCAGATAGTCCGAGAGGTAGGGCTTCGTCAGGAGGTCCGAGATCATCGGCCAGTTCTCGGTGACGAATAGTCGCACCAACGGTCGGTAATGCCGCTCGAAGGCATCTCGGGGAAGGTGGCCCTCCGCGTAGGCACCCAGAGTCGTGTTGCAGAACTCCAGACCTATCTCCACAAACGAGTAGTAGCGGGCCAGACCCTTGCTCTCGTCTGTGGCAGGCGCCGCGAACAACCGTTCCCACGAGGCGGGCGTCCAGTTCCTCGCGACACTCATCACCTCGGGGTATTCCGCCCGAAAGGTCGCCAAGGAGTTGGCCAGGTCGCCGATGGCACGCCGCGCGGCATACCGGCTTCCCGCTCGACTCAACCTGAAGGCGACGACACCCAGGCCAGCCGTGACGAGCGCTGCGCACGCTGCGACTATCGCGGTGAGAAGCTCCACGGAGCAATCCTTGCTGATGGGTGGACATTGCAGCCGACGGACCATCGTTCCACGACACCGGGCGGGTGCTTAGACAAGAGCGCGAGCGGAATGCGGCCGAGGTGGGGGCGGTTGCACGGCATACTTGCTTGAACCGTCAACTTGTGTGAGGTGCGCGATGACTACGCCGGTGCTCTACCTCGGTCACGGCGCGCCGCCGCTGGCCGACGACCCGACGTGGACCCGCGAGCTCGCGGGCTGGGCGGCCACGCTTGCGCGCCCAACGGACATCCTCATGGTCTCGGCGCACTGGGAGGCGGCGCCGGTCGCCCTCTCGTCAACGACGGGCGCGCCGCTGCTCTACGACTTCTGGGGGTTCCCGCAGCGCTACTACGAGGTGACGTATGCCGCCCCGCCGGCTCCCGACCTCGCGGCCCGGACCGAGCGGCTCTTGGCCGACGCCGGGATGGGCGTGGCCCGCGACGAGAGCCGCGGCTTGGACCACGGCGCCTACGTGCCCCTGGTGGAGATGTTCCCGGAGGCCGATGTGCCGGTCATCCAGCTGTCGTTGCCGACGTTGGACCCGCGGACCCTCTTCGCGGTGGGCAAGCGCCTGGCACCGCTGCGGGACGAGGGGACGCTGATCGTCGGATCGGGTTTCACGACCCACAATCTCGGGTGGTTCAACCCGGGCGCACCGGCTGACGCCCCGGCCCCGGCGCCCTCACGCGAGTTCGACCATTGGGCGGCTGAGGCGATGGCCGCCCAGGACGTGGACGCCCTGTTGGACATGCTTGCCAAGGCGCCCGCGGCTCGTCAGGCGCACCCACGGACGGAGCACTGGGCTCCGCTCTATGTCGCGCTGGGCGCGGCAGCGGGCGGCGGCTCGTTGGCCAACCGCAGTGTCATCGACGGGTTCTGGTACGGCTTGTCCAAGCGGTCCTGGCAGTTGGGCTGACCTTGCAGTTGGGCTGACCTTTCAGCCCAAGCGCCAAACGCTCAGTGCCCGAAGACGTCCGAGTCGACGGCGTGGTGCTCCCCGGTGTCGAGGTCGTCGAGGTCGGCCATCTGGGCCGCAGTGAGGCTGAAGTCGAAGATCTGGAGGTTCTCGGCCTGGCGCTCCCGACTCTTGGACTTGACCGCGACCGCGTGACCTTCTTGGACCGCCCAGCGCAGCAGCACCTGACTCGGCGTCCGATTCACCTGCTCGGCGATCCCGGTCACGACCGGGTGGTCCAGCAAACCGTTGCCCCGGCCGAGTGGGCTCCACCCCTCGGTGATGATTCCATGCTCGCTGTTGAAGGCGACCGACGCCGACCGAATGAGGTAGGGGTGCCGTTCGATCTGGTTGACCTCCGGCGTCACTCCGGTCTCCGCGATGACCCGGCGCAGGTGCTTGGGCTTGAAGTTCGACACCCCGATCGCCCGAGCCTTGCCCGCCGCCCGTAGGGCGATGAGCCCCTCCCACCCGTGGACGTAACGGTCCCGGGCCGGGTTGGGCCAGTGCAGCAACACCAGGTCGACATAGTCGAGTCCGAGCCGGTCGAGGGCGCGGTCTAGGCCTTCGGCCGCCTCCGTGACCCCGTGCCAGTGGGCGTTGAGCTTCGTCGTGACGAACAGGTCGGCACGCGGCATACCGGATGCCGCGAGGGCGCGGCCAACTCCCCGTTCGTTCTCGTAGTTCTCGGCGGTGTCGACGTGGCGATAGCCGACCTCCATGGCGCTGAGGAGGGCTTTCTCGGCCTCGTGGTCGTCCAGAGGCCAGGTTCCGAGGGCGATCTGCGGCATCCGGGTGCCGCCAGAGAGGGCAAGCGTGGGCGCAGTGCTGGTCATGTCTCACGGTCGCATACCGGCCATCCGAGAAGGGACTTGGCCTCAGAGAGTGACCGACCAGACACCTCAGCCGCAGGCCTTCGTCGCACCTGCCAGGTGCACCCTCAGCCGGTGGCACTTCACGCGTTCTCGTGGCAGATGTTTCTGCCATGAGAACGGTTGAAGTGCCACCAGAGCAATCGGGCCAGGTCGTTAGGAGGAGGGGCAGGGCTGGCGGACGAGCCGCCGGTCAGGCGGCGCCGATGCTCGCCTCCGCCGCCGCTCCGGAGAACTGGGCGGCATACAGGCGGGCGTAGGCGCCCTGCTGGGCGAGCAGCTGCGCGTGGGTTCCGTGCTCGACGATCCGGCCCTCCTCCATGACGAGGATGACGTCGGCGTCGCGGATCGTCGACAGACGGTGGGCGATGACGAACGAGGTCCGGTCCGAGCGCAACGCCCGCATTGCCTGCTGGACGAGCAGCTCGGTGCGGGTGTCGACCGACGATGTGGCCTCGTCGAGGATGAGCAGCGCCGGCTCGGACAGGAACGCCCGGGCGATCGTCACCAGCTGCCGTTCGCCAGCCGACAGGTTGGACGCCTCGGCGTCGAGCACCGTGTCGTAGCCGTCGGGCAGCGAGTGGACGAAACGGTCGACGAATGTCGCCCGCGCAGCCGCGATGACCTCGGCCTCGGTCGCGCCGGGCCGCCCGTAGGCGATGTTCTCGCGGATCGTCCCGGCAAACAGCCAGGTGTCCTGCAGCACCATGCCGATCCGGCCGCGCAGGTCTTCGCGGGTCAGCTCGCGGATGTCCACACCGTCCAAGGTGATCCGCCCACCGTCGAGCTCATAGAACCGCATGACGAGGTTGACCAATGTCGTCTTGCCTGCACCGGTCGGCCCGACGATCGCCACCGTGTGACCGGGGTCGACGACGAGGTCGAGGTGCTCGATGAGGGGACGGTCGGCGGCATACGAGAAGGAGACGTCCTCGAAGCGCACCTCCCCGTGTGGCTCGGTGATGGTGACCGGGTATGCCGCCTCGGCCTCCTGTTCCGGCGCGTCCAGCACCTCGAACACCCGCTCGGCCGACGCGACGCCCGACTGCAGCAGGTTGGCCATCGACGCGACCTGGGTGAGCGGCTGGGTGAACTGGCGGGAGTACTGGATGAACGCCTGCACGTCGCCGAGCGAGATCTGCCCCAGGGCGACCTTGAGACCGCCGACGACCGCGATGGCGACGTAGGTGAGGTTCCCGACGAACATCATCACCGGCATGATGATGCCGCTGACGAACTGGGCGCCGAACGCGGCGTTGAACAGCTCGCGGTTCTTGGCGTCGAACTGGGCCTGGACCTCACGCTGGCGTCCGAAGACCTTGACGAGCTGATGCCCGGTGAAGCTCTCCTCGATGATCCCGTTGAGCTGACCGGTGGCCGCCCACTGCTGGACGAACAGCTTCTGGCTCCGCTTGCCGATCGCGGCTGCCACGGCCATCGAGATCGGGATGGTGACCAGCGCGATGAGCGCGAGCAGCCAGGAGATCCAGAACATCATCCCGAGCATCGCGACGACGGTCAGGAGCGAGTTGAGCAGCTGGGACATGGTCTGCTGCAACGACATCGACACGTTGTCGATGTCGTTCGTCACCCGGCTGAGCAGCTCACCGCGGGGCTGGTTGTCGAAGTAGGCCAACGGGAGGCGGTCGAGCTTGGCCTGGACCTGCTCGCGCATCCGGTACATCGCCCGCTGGACGACGCCGACGAGCATCTTGGTGCCCAGCCACGACAGCACCGAGGCCACCGCGTAGATCGCCATGACGAGCAGGAGCACGTTGGCGACGGCCGAGAAGTCGATCCCCTGGCCGGGGACGAAGGCGACTCCGGCGAGCATGTCAGCCATCCGGTCCTGGCCCTGGGCGCGCATCGCTTCGATGACCTGAGCGCTCGTCGTGCCGGCTGGGATGTTGGTGCCCAGCATCCTGCCGACCAGGCCGGCGAAGATGAGGTCGGTCGCCTGGCCGAGGATCTTCGGGCCGACCGAGTTCAGCACGACGGACAGCACGACCAGGACGATGACCGTGGTGACCTTGAGCCGCTCGGGCACCAGCCAGGACAGCAGGCGGCGCGCGGAGGGGCCGAACGAGATCGACTTCTCGGTCGGCATACCCATCGCCATGTGCGGCGGGCCCCCGGTGCGGCGCGGTCCGCGACGTGCCTCGGCTGCCTTCTCCTCGGCGGTCTTCACACCCTCGGAGGTGCTCATGCTGCCACCTCCTCAGCCGCGCGCTGGGAGACGACGATCTCCTGGTAGGTGGGGCAGGACTCCACCAACTCGGTATGCCGCCCCCGCCCGACGACCAGCCCGTCGTCCAGCACGATGATCTGCTCGGCGTCGATGATCGTTGAAACCCGTTGGGCGACAACGATGACCGTGGCTTCGCGAGTGACCGGAGCGAGCGCGGCGCGCAACCGGGCGTCGGTCGCGACGTCCAGCGCCGAGAAGGCGTCGTCGAAGAGGAACACCTCGGGGCGGCGGATGAGCGCCCGTGCGATGGCCAGTCGTTGGCGCTGGCCACCCGACACGTTGGTGCCGCCCTGGGCGATGGCTGCCCCGAGGCCGTCAGGCATGGCACGGACGAAGTCCTCCGCTTGGGCGATCCGCAGGGCCTCCCACAACTCGTCGTCGGTGGCGTCGGGGTTGCCGTAGCGCAGGTTGGTCGCAACGGTGCCGGAGAAGAGATAGGGCTTCTGGGGGACCAACCCGATCCGCGACCACAGCGTGTCAGGGTCGGCATCCCGGACGTCCACGCCCCCGACCAGCAGACGGCCACCCGTAACGTCGACCAACCGCGGGATCAGCGTCATCAGCGTCGTCTTGCCAGCGCCGGTCGAGCCGATGATCGCCGTGGTCTCGCCGGGCCGAGCCTCGAACGAGATGTCTTGCAGGACAGAGCGTTCCGCACCTGGATAGCGGAACTCCACACCCTCGAGCACCACCGACGCGGGCGAGGCCAGCGCGGTGACGGGGTGGGTCGGCGGGTGGACGGAAGGGACGGTGTCGAGGACCTTCATGATCCGCTCCGCCGACACGGCCGCCCGCGGGATCATCATCGACATCATCGTCGCCATCATCACGCTCATGAGGATCTGCATGAGGTAGGACATGAAGGCCGTGAGGGCGCCGACCAGCATGTCGCCGTCGTCCACCCGGTGGGCGCCGAACCACAGGACCGCGACGGTCGAGGCGTTGAAAACGAGCATGACCAGCGGGAAGACCAGCGCCATGAGCTGGCCGACCCCGAGCGAGGCTCCGGTGAGCGAGTCGTTGGCGACCGCGAAGCGGGCCCGCTCGTGCGGCTCACGGACGAACGCCCGCACGACCCGGATGCCCGTGATCTGTTCGCGCAGAATGCGATTCACCGAGTCGATCGACTCCTGCATGACGCGGAACCGCGGCAGCATCTGACGCAGGACCAGCCCGACGAGCAGGGCCAGCAGCGGCACGGACACGGCCACCAACCACGACAGCCCGACGTCCGTGCGCAACGCCATGATGACCCCGCCGACCATCATGATCGGAGCGCCCACCATCATCGACAAAGCCATGAAGACGACCATCTGGGTCTGCTGGACGTCGTTGGTCGTCCGGCTGATGAGGGTAGGGGCGCCGAACTGGGCAACCTCGCGGGCCGAGAAGTCGACGACCCCGTGGAACACCTCGGCGCGGGTGTCTCGTCCGAAGGCCATCGACGTGCGGGCGGCAAGGTAGACGGCATACACACTGGCGGCGATCTGCAGCACGCTGATGCCGAGCATCCACCCACCCGTCCGCAGGATGTAGCCGGTGTCTCCCCGCGCAATCCCCTGGTCGATGATGTCGCCGTTGAGGTTGGGCAGGTAGAGGCTGGCGATGGTGCTCGCCAGCTGCAGCACGACGATGACCACGATCGCGCTCAGGTGGGGCGCGAGACGGGGGCGGATCAGTCGCCAGAGCATCGGGTCGGGTTCCTATCGTTCGGTGTATGCCGCGTGAGCCGGGCACGATGCTGGCGCCTCACGTGGGGGGATGGTCAAGCATGCGTCGGGCGCCGCGACGTGGTCGTCGAGCACGCCGTGCAGGAGCAGGTCGACGATGTCGTCCGGCGCCGAGGCGGCGCGCAGCGCATCGATCGGGTGGACGCTGGCCAGGACGAGCGAGCCCAGGATCCGCACGACGTCCGGGATCGGGCGGCGCAGCCGGTCGGCGTCGGGCGCGAGCAGGCCGGCGACGATCGCACCGGCGCGTGCCGTGATGGAGGGGTCGAGCAGGCTGTGGGGATCACCGAGCCGTTGGCGGTCGGTGGCGCCGTGGAAGGCGACGAAGACCGAGATCATCCGCCGGGCCACGGTCTGCCAGATGGTCACCGCGGCGGTGAGGCGTGCCTCAAGAGGGAGGTCATGGCTGATCGCCCGCAGCTCGTCGAGATGGTCGGTGCGGGCGAAGACGCTGCGGGCCGCGGCGACGACGAGGTCGTCCTTGGTGTCGAACACGCGGAAGATCGTGCCCTCGGCGACGCCAGCGGCGGCGGCAAGGTCCTTGGTCGTCACCTCGAACCCGCGCTGGAGGACCAGCGGGACGGCGGCTTCGATGAGCGCCGCCCGCCGGTCCTCCGGCGCCAAGGCCGGGGCTCGACCGGTCTTGGGCAGGGCGGACATCATGGGGTGACTCTAAGTGAGTGAGCACTCACTCACAAGTCGGTATGCCGTTCGCCCGGGTTCGGGCGTTCGGCCTCGCTGCTCGCGGGGATGCCCGCTCAGCCCAGGTAGGCGCAGGCTGCCGGGAAGACCGAGTCGGCGAAGTTGTGGGTCTGGGCCAGGACCGTGAAGTCGCCGTCGCCGGACAGCAGCTCCTCGTAGCGGCCGACGTAGCCGGTGAGCCGCCCCTCCCCAGGAACGGTGAAGTTGATGTCGTTGCCGGCGACCACGCTGCGCACCGACCCGTCGGCGTAGACATAGGTCGTCACGGTGCCGGCCAGGACCGACCGCAGCTCCCGACCGTTGGCGGGATTGCGCAACGTGTAGGTGAAGTCGCTCACCCAGGCGATGTCGCGGACCGTGCCGTCCGCGTCCGGGGCGTAGACCCGGTCCCACAACCGCCCGTCGAGGACGCGCTCGACCGGGAACGAGCAGTAGGGACCTCCGGCGGGCAGCACCCGCACGTTGTGGTCGAAGTCGATGAAGACGGTGTCCGGCTGGGAAGCCTGAGCGACCGGGGACGTCACCACACCAGCGACCAGGGCGCCGGTCATGGCGACGATCGCTCGGAGCGATCGAGTGCGACGGGACATGTCGAGCTCCTATCTATGCAGCGTGCATTATTAGATGTCTGCATCATGCATACTTGGGTGGCGCACGTCAAGGGAAGGAAGGGGACGAGAGTGCCCAAGACAGAGACCCACCCTCGGTATGCCGCGGGCATCGCCCACGGCGCGAACGTCCTGCGCGCGCTGGCCCACGCCATCGATTCCCTCGGGGACTCGGCGGCACGCACCGACTTCACCCCGCCCCTGGACCACGTCAGTGCCCGCGATGCGCTCACCCTGCTCTCGTGGCGGGGACGGACACCGGCGCCGGCCATCGAGGAGGCTCTCGGCTTGTCGCAGTCGGCCTGCGTCCGACTGCTGGATCGGCTACAGGCGGCGGGGTTGATCGCCCGTGACCGAGAGCCACGAGACCGTCGGGTCTGGGTCACCGTGACTCCAGAGGGCGAACACGCCGCGCGGCGGATCATCGCGGCCACGTCGGGCACCGTCGAGGCGTTGGTCAGCCGAGCTCTTCCCGACGCCAGCCGACTCATCCCCGCCCTGGAGGTCCTCGACCTCATCGCCATGGCTGCCGCCGGTGACGCGGTGGACCCCAGCCGGTTCTGCCGGGCGTGCGACCCGACGGCCTGCCTCGCCGAGGGACAGGCCTGCCCGTCGGATCGCGCCTGCGACGCCAATTCGGCTGCTAGCTAGACCCGTTCATGAGCTCCCACTCGACGTGGCAGCCGACGGATTTCGGCTCAGCAACCATCACCGGCTAGGTCTCGACGTTCACTCGGCCATCTACGGGACGAGGAACCCGTCAGCGACGAGGGCACGCAACGTCGGGAGGGCAGCGTCGGTGACGTGCGCATCGTCGAGCTCCAACAGGCTGGCGATCGCGGCGAGCGCCACCCGTGGCGTGAGCGAGCCGTCGCAGACCCCGAGCAGGCCCGCCGCCACCGTGTCGAGCTGGACGGTCCGGCGCAGCCCGCCACCTTGGCGGGCGAGGATCGCCGACGGGTCGTCGGCACCGGGCAGTTGGTGACGCTCCTCGGTCACGTCCGGCGCCGCGGTCCACGCAGTGTCCAGCAGGTATGCCGTCCCGCCCTCGGCGATCGCGGTCCGCGCCCGCAGGCCGGCGTCGACGGCATGGCCGACGCCCGGAGCCACCGGGCCGGGGACCTCGGCGAGGTCGATCCACGGTTCCCGGTCGGTTGCAGGGCGCTGCACCGTGACGATCCCGAACCCGATCCCCTCGACGTCGCGGTCGGCGAAGTCCGCCAGCCACGCGGCATACATGTGGTCGAAACTCGTTGCCCCGGAACGGGCTCCGGCGTCGCGCGCCCACAGCTCGGCATACTCGGCCGGGTCCTGGACGTCGCGTTGGATGACCCACGCGTCCAGGCCGGTGTCGGCGAGCCACTCGCGCCACCGGTCGCGCCAGTCGGAGCCGCGACGGATCTCCCAGTTGCCGAGGAACTGCGCGACGCCACCGGGCTCGAGGTGATCCCCCACCCGGCGGACCAGCGCTTCGACGACACCGTCGCCGACGAGACCGGCGTCTCGGTATTCGTAGCGCGGCACGCCCGCCGACCGCGGGGTGATGACGAAGGGCGGGTTGCTGACGACAAGGTCGAACCGTTGTCCCGCAACGGGATCCAACAGACTGCCCTGGCGCAGCTCGATGTCCAGGCCGTTGAGGTCGGCGTTGAAGCGCGCGAACGCCAGGGCCCGCTCGGACAGGTCGGTGCCGGTGATCTCCTGCGCGTGGGCGGCCAGGTGCAGGGACTGGACGGCGCTGCCGACACCGAGGTCGAGCGCGCGCCGGGTCGGCCGGCGGATCGTCCACTCTGCGAGCGTCGTCGAGGCGTTCCCGATCCCCAAGACATGCGTCTCAGCGAGCGGGCGTCCGGTGGCGATCTCGGAGAGGTCGGAGGCGACCCACCACTGGTGGCTCTCATCGGCATACGGGCGCAGGTCGCAGGTCGCGCGCAGGTCCGCGCCCTCGGCCCGCGCGAGGCCCAGCCGCACCGCACCGTCCGCGCGCAGGGTGGGCAGCGCGCGGTCGGCGTCATCCCACGCCACCGGGAAACCGAGCGCGAACAACCGGATGAGGACCGCGGCGGGCTCGGGGCGGTGCCGAGTGGCCAGGTCGGCGGGTAGGCGCTGCTCGCGGTGCAGAGCCCCCGCGGCGACCGGCCCTAGGGTGTCCTCCACCCCATCGACGGTGTATGCCGCGGCAGCCAGGTCGGCGCGCAGGCGCGGCAACAGGTCGGGGTCGGGCACAGGCGTCGGACTCACGGCGCCTAGCGTATTCCGCTCGGAGCCCGCGTCTTTGCCTGCGCCCACGCTCGGCCACCTCCGGGTCTAGGTATTCCGCCGTCGCCCGGTGACGGCGGATTACCTCGATTCGGCGGCGGACGTGGGGCGGCCCAGCAGGGCGCTGAGTTGGGCGAGCGCCTCAGGGCGGACCCAGTAATAGACCCAGGTGCCGCGCCGCTCACAGTCGACCAGCCCGGCCGCACGCAGGACCTTGAGGTGATGCGAGATCGTCGGGCCGGACAACGGGAAGGCGGCAACGAGGTCGCACACGCAGGCCTCCGGCTGGGCGGCGATGAGCGACACGAGCCGCAGCCGCACCGGGTCACCGAGTGCCTTGAACATCGGGGCGATGCTCTCGGCCTCGGCCGACGACACGGGCGGCGCTCCGAGCGCGCAGCAGGGCGCCGCAAGGGTGAGCCGGGTCGTCATCATGGGACCTATCTTGACAGGGATCGAAACAGAGTGCGAGCATCGTGTTTAGACAGTTGTCTAATCAAGGAGACGCCATGACCGCGCAGCCCGCCCCGTCCCATCCCGAGGAGCCCCGCTCCGGCGCCGGCGCCGTCGCCGAAGCGGTCCGAGCCGTCGTTCAGGACCGGTATGCCGCGGCGGCGCGCACCACACTCGACCTGCTGGACGGAGGCGGGTCGGCCAAGGGCTCCTGCTGCGGCACGTCGTGTTGCGCGGAGCCGTCGGGCGCCGACCCGATCACCCGGGACCTCTACGAGCCCGGGGACGCTCCGTCGGAGGGCGCCTTGATCGCCTCCCTCGGCTGCGGCAACCCGACCGTCCTGGCCGACCTCCAGCCGGGGCAGACCGTTCTGGACCTGGGCTCCGGTGGAGGACTGGACGTCCTGCTCTCGGCGCGGCGGGTCGCGCCCGGCGGGACGGCATACGGGCTGGATATGACCCCGGAGATGCTGGAGCTCGCGCGGCGCAACCAGGCCGAGGCCGGCGTCGAGAACGCGACGTTCCTCCTCGGGACCATCGAGGCGGTGCCGCTGCCGGACGAGTCGATCGACGTCGTCATCTCCAACTGCGTCATCAACCTGTCGCCGGACAAGGATGCCGTGCTCGGCGAGGCGTTCCGGGTGCTGCGTCCCGGCGGACGGTTCGCCGTGTCGGACATCGTTCTCCTGCGGCCGATCCCCGAGGAGCTCGTCGGCGTGGTGGGGCTGTGGACCGGGTGCGTGTCCGGGGCGTTGGTGGACTCCGACTACCTCGCGAAGCTCGGCGAGGCAGGTTTCATCGACGCCTCCATCGAGGTGACCCGCAGCTACGACAGGCTCGATCTGGAGGAGCTCGCGAGCTCGTTGGCACCGGGCGAGCTGGCCGACGGGTTCGACGTCCCGGCGACCGTTGCGGCGCTGGAGGGCGCGTTCGCCAGCGCGTCGATCCGGGCGACCAAGCCGCGCTGACCGCAGGCGCGGGCACACGGCATACCGAGAGGGTCGGCTCCCCAGAACGGGGAACCGACCCTCTCGTGGTCTGCCGGGATCCGGCAGGGGGTATGCCGGGTGCTCAGCTCCCGACGCGGGCGGCGGCCGGCGAGGCGTCGCCGGTGATCGCCAGGTCGCGACGCTTGGACACGACGACGGCGGCCACGACGACGGCCAGGCACAGCAGCGCGATGCCGTAGCGGATACCGGCGTTGGCGCCCGCACCGATGGTGAGGCCGACGATCGCCGGGGCGACGAGCACCGAGACGAGGTTCATCACCTTGAGCAGCGGGTTGATGGCCGGGCCGGCGGTGTCCTTGAACGGGTCGCCGACGGTGTCGCCGATGACGGTGGCCGCGTGGGCCGGGGAGCCCTTGCCGCCGTGCGCTCCGTCTTCGA